>CAWDAT010000001.1:0-634046 GCA_963800375.1 uncultured Gammaproteobacteria bacterium
TTCGCATAATGTATATTATGTCAAATATCGGATATGTCCCTGTATCGCACACCCGCGACCGAGATGTCGCCACAACGAATTTTTGGTAACCGCGGTAGAAATTCTGGTAACGCAAGGGACTTCACGTCACTGCACGTTCACCCGTCCACCGAGCTGACTCGAGTGTCAGGTCGTCATGCCGTCGGCAGAGGAGCAAGGTGACACCTGACCGGCGTCCCTCCGTTGGGCGCCTCCCAGCGGGTGCCCTTAAGTGGCTGCGACAACCGCGTATTGTGTGGGGTGAAGGTGAGGCATCTAATGCGCCGACCAAGGGCGTTGAAACCAAATTGTCCCACTCTTCAGCTTCAAGGATGCCGGACAGGACGTGGTCGAGCTCGAGGCAAAGCAGTCTCCCGGCAACAGTGTCCGCCTTGCCTATCGGGCGCGACTCACGAAGATCTTCGAGCGACCGGATCTACAAGAGGCTCTCAAAACGCCCATAGAGCCGGATCAGGCACAAAACTAAGCGGACTTTGCACGCGGTCTGATGCCGCAAAGCCGACACTGACCATCGGCGGCATCGGGTCGATGGCGGTCTCCCGGCTTCACTGTTCAGCCATTGCGCTTTGTCTCGGGCCGCACGATGGCGCTGCATCGTCGCCTGCCGCCCTGTGAGCACCGCAGCCGCTTCATCACATCAGCGAGTAAGGCATCCCGACCCGCAAGCCCAGCGAGCGTCTGCGGCTGAGGTATGCGCGTGTGCCCGCATTTGTTAAACCCTATCCCTTAGCACCGCGACAGCCTTGAGTATCTCCGTCCTAGCATCGGCTACGGGCATTTGATCGGCTGCATGGCGCAGAGCTTACCGTTGAAGGCGCTGAACCTGTTGACTGCGAGGTGGCCATTCCAGTCAATATCATCCCACGCGCGCCGGAAGAGGCCGTGGCGCAGGCTCTGGAGCAATTCAGGCGGTCCACGCCGGCAGCCCCCGGATGAAGAAGAGGAAGTAAAGGCGACTTAGCGACTGGCGCCGTTGCGGCCGTGAGAACGCCGGGGACAAGTGGCTGCAACGACAAGTTCTGAAGATCCCGATCGTGTCCTCTGTTTGCAGCTGCGGCTCGATCTTAGGGACGTTGCGCCTGTCTGACCATCGTGACTTCCCGCTATAAGCGGTTGCCTACCGCCTAGATCGGATTGTCCGGCCTGACGCTGAAACTCGATATCGAACCAATGTACGGTAGCAGACGGACAACGCGGTGCAACACCGTTCACGTTAAAAATATCTATGCAGCACTTTTTGCAACAGATCGACTCGGATTACTATCGTTCCGCATGCTTAGCCCTTGTACGTGCGGAGCTTGAAGAATTGCGGCGGCGGAGCTCGGGATTCGACGACATTGCGAGGCGGAGTAAAATTCCTCTCGGGATGCAGTACTCACCAGGCACCTGCGACAAGAGTAGGACCGATTAGGCAAACATAAGAGCTCTTTACAGTGCGCCCACGGCCAAATTATGTCGATCTTAAAGCAGGTTTCGGGTCGCCCGTGAGAGTTGTACGAGCAGGGGCAAGCTGACGAGCAGCAGTTGTGGATTCAAAGGTTTGCGTGTCAACCAAACGATCACTTCGGCAATGCGTGGGAATTTCGCGCGGCTCACATCACCGGTCAGCATGATGATGGGCGGGGTGTAGCAGAGAATTTGCCGAATCTGCTCTGCGACTACGGCCCCGTTCACGTGCGCCCCAAGATTGAAATCCATAATCAGGACATCGGGATGGAGGCCGTCGCTTGCAAACTGAAGAGCTTCCGTTCCGCTGGCGGCGCTGCTTATCCCGTACCCATCTGTGCGCAATAAAAGCGCCATGGACGCACGCACCGCTTGCTCGTCGTCCACATGTAAAATCACTCCCGGGGCGCCAGCGTTCATCAGAAGTAGTGCTCTTTGTCTTAACTCCTTCACAACAGACTACAGAGTATGCGCGCGAGCGCTATACGCGCTTTAACGTAAGATCCAGCGCTCGCCCACACCGGGTGAAGGCAAGTGCTTTCGACACCGTGATATCTCCCGCGGCGAATTCATTGACTAGGGGGCTACATACGCGCACCGTGCCAGTGGTTGGCCGGCGCGATTCGTTCGTCACTTGAGGAGCCTCGTGGACGCTATTGTCGATGAAATGCGGCCGACCATCTCGATCGACCCATCGTTGATGCAGGCATGGACAGACGTTCTGGAGAACATACCCGACGCCGTGTTCGTCGTCGGCGGGGTCGCGAGCGGCGGTCAGATCTTGTATTTGAACTCCCAAGCGCTTCGAATGTTCAGCTACGAGCGCAGCGAGCTCATTGGCCAATCGATTGATATTCTCGTGCCCCATCCAGTGAGAGAGCGTCACCTAGTGCATCGCCACGAATATGCACTGGCTCCAAAACTCCGCACGATGGGTGCCGGCCTCGCCTTACTCGGTCGCCGCCGAGATGGCACAGAATTTCCCATCGACGTCCTGCTCAACCCCAATGACCACAGCGCGGCACCGGCGACGATCGCCATCGTCCGTGACATGACGGATCGCAAGCGGTTAGACGACGCGCTCACGCAGGCGCGGGATTCCGCCGTGCGTGCCAACGAGGTGAAATCGAGATTCCTCGCGGCCGCCAGCCACGACCTGCGCCAACCCTTGCAGACCATCTGGAGTCTGCAGTCGGTGTTGGCGCGCGCTTTCAAAGATACCGAATACGCCCCACATATCGCGATGCTCGAAGAAGCGGTGCGCAATATGGACCACATGCTGTCCTCCCTGGTCGATATCAATCGACTGGAGAAGGGAGCCATCCAACCGGTGATTCGCGACTTCCCGTTGCAGGAGATCCTCGCGCATCTGCGCTCGGAATTCGGCTATGCGGCGGCCGCCAAGTCCCTGATCTTAGATATTGAGGATTCCCGCCAGTTCGCGCGCAGCGACCCGATACTCCTGCCGGTGATTCTGCGCAATTTGCTAGGCAACGCGATCAAGTACACACAGCACGGTGCGATTCACCTACGTGTCCGTACCGAGGGATCGCTGCTATTCATCGATATCGTCGATAGTGGACCAGGTATTCCCCGTGAACACTTGCAGCCGCTCTTTGATGCGTTCTATCAGGTGGATAATCCGAGTCATGATCAGCGCCAAGGCGTCGGACTCGGTCTCTCAATTGTGCAGACCATTTGCCGGCTCCTCGATCACACGGTGACCATTGAGTCGCGTGTGGGCAACGGTTCGACTTTTACGGTGCAGTTGGCGCGTGGTGTGGTGAGCGAGTATCCAGCGGAGCGGCTCTCGACCTCGGCAGTGATGCCGGCGTTGCCGGCCGGCGTCATCAAAGTGCTGCACATCGAAGACGATCCGGGTATTGCGCGATCCATGGAGATGCTATTGCGCCTCGAAGGGTACGAGGTAATCGGAGCAGCCTCCCGTGACGAAGCGCTGCAACATATCGAAGTCCGCGGTTTGCGTCCGGATCTAATTCTGAGCGACTATCAGCTGCCAATGGGATTCACCGGCGACAAGATTGTGGAGGAAATCGCCACCCTACTGCAATTTAAACCTCCCACGATCATACTGACTGGTGACATCGCGGATAGGCACGTCAAAAGCGCTGAGTTAATTGCGGACCGGCTATTACCCAAGCCGGTAGATATCAATCTCCTGCTCCGTGAGATTGAGATATTGCTCGCTCTGCGGCAGTGATCCGTTCGCACGCGGTGACCCGGTAACCGCGTGGCCTCATCGCCATGAACGGCAGCTTCCGGAGAGGCAATCAATGCGCTCGGATGTCGAGTTGTGGCCGTCTGCTGGTTGCTAAGCGCCGTCTCCTGATTTTTGATGGTTTGTTCCGTGAGCTCCACCTGCCACCGCTGCAGATCACGGATTTCCGTCAGTAGCACCATCTGTTCGGAAACACTCACGGCTTTCCTCCTTGGTTGACAATTACTCCCCCCACGACCGCCATCGCAAACTGATAGCCGTCAGGCTATCCACTCGCTCGGGGCCCCGCCACATTCATGATCTGAATCTCATTCTCGTCGATAAAGCGCAGTACCGCCCTGACCGCGCGCTCCACCGTGATCTGCGTCGCATCGAGCACGATGAATGGCTTCTTCTCCCGAATGCACATATCACGCGTGAGTCTCGTGCCGCCTGAAAGGGACTGATTGAAGAGAATCGCGGTCCCATCGCTTGCCTGCACGTTCTTCAACGTCCGTTGCCTATAGCGGAGAGTAACCGGATCCTGGGGGTGTGCGGTGCGGCGAAGATTTGATTGCTCAATGCCGAAACAGCAGCGATCTGCTTCTTCCGCGTCTAATCGCGTCGCTTGTAATTGCGCCTGAAGATCCCGCTGACGCCATTGTGCGGTGCTCACCCCCAGGATCCGGTTACTCTCCCATTGGAGCGACGGGCTGCGGTGTCCCGTTCATCAAAGGCCCTGCCGAGGCGAACGGAAGAAACGGATTAGGAGGCCGAGCGATCGATCGCGACGACATGCGAGCGGTCCTGAGCGCGCTCGAGTATGGCCTCGCGGCCGTCCGCCGAGATGTCGAAATCGCGAACGTCGAAATCGGCGGGTATGTGGGTCAGCTGTTGCATCGCGCCGGATTCCAGATCAACCATCCAGAGATTCTTGTGCTGAATTTCGCCTTGCAGGAACACCAGTTTCTGGCCTCCGGGGAGCAGGACGAGATGCCGCGAGCCGCGTGTGAGTTCGAGCGGCGGCAGCGTGTGCGCCGCGTTCTCCGCTGTTGCGGCTTTGACGGTGAATTTGGTGCCGACGTCGGGTCCGGAGTAGATCACAAAGCGGCCGTCGGGCGACCAAGCCGGGTCGACTGAATAGGCGCTCACCAAGGGCGCGGGTTTTCTTTCCTCGAGCGGAATGCGGAACAGATGCGGGACGCCGTTTTCCTCCGCCGCCGAGGTGATCGATTTGCCATCGGGTTCCCACGCCGGCGCGCCCCGCAGCTGGAGCGAGGCGGACACGAGGCGCAGTCGTGAGCCATCGGATCCCATGGCATACAGTAGCGTCTGATCACGCTGCCTGACGGAGAAGGCGATGAAGCGTCCATCGGCGGAGATCGCAGGGCCGCCGATGATGCGCGCATCACTCGCAGTCCACAGCTGACTCGCCGCCGCACCGGATATTTTCCAGATACTTTCGCCCGTGCCGACGGCCGCGACGTAGAGCAAGTAATTCGGTCCGACTCGCGGCGTGAAGCCGGCTCCGGTGCCAAGCGTAATGCGCGCGGGTGTGGACGCGCTGTCCGACGCCTCCGCGATGGCGACGCGCCACAGTGTTCGCCCCGGCTCCGACACCGTCGCGATCACACGGTGTCCATCGGCGCTCGCCGCGAGCGAGGTGTATTGCTCGACTCCCGAGGTCAGCCGATGGGGTACGCGGCTTTCGGCATCCATTCCGTAGAGCCACGGGCCCGAGCCGTCGGCGGCATTCGCGAGGTACAGCAGGGTGCGCTGATCCACCAAGACCGGATAGCTGAGGCGGGCGGCTTGCGAGGTGATGCGCTCGGGACCCTCGCCCCGAACCCCCACGCGCCAGACGTCCAACTGATCGGGAAGCGTGCCTTTGATGAAGTAGATCAGGTTGCCGGGGGCCCAAACCGGGAAATGGCTGTGCTGGCCAGGTGGCGCAATCAGGATCGGCGGACTGCGCGAAAGACCCTTGCCGTCGCTCACGAACAGAGGGTCTCCCGCTCCCGGTGTGTGGTAGGCGAGTTGCTTGCCGTCGGGCGACCACACCGCCTCGGCCACGCCTTCGAGATAAGGCCTTGGCTCGCCGCCGAGCGTGGGTACGGCCCAGATGTTGATGTCCTCGCCCGGCGGGCGCGACCGGCTTCGAAGCCAAAACGTCACCAGAGCACCGTCCGGTGAGAACCCCAGTGTGCGGATCGACGGATTAATGAACTCGCCGTCGACACCATGAGTGAGGTTATGAAACTGTCCCGAACCCACCTGCGTGACCCACACGTCGGTGCGGCCCCCGCGATCCGACAGAAACGCCACGAACTGGCCATCGCGGGACACGGCGGCCGCTTCGTTCTGTCCATCGAAACCGGTGATCGACTGGTAAGCCGCGCCAGCGATCGGGTTGCGCCAGAAGTGGTCGCTGCGTTCGAACCAGATGAGCGCGACGACCGCGATTGCCCCCAGCGCCCCGGCGGCCGCAATCAGGAGCCATCGAATGCGAGAAGTCGATGCCGCCGGCGGCGGCTCTGCGGTGGGGGAGTCGCTGGAGGGCTCGGTCCTGCCTAAGGAGTTCTGCTCACTGCGGCTCTGCATCCAGGCGTCCAACTCGGACTGGAACGCGTACACCGAGCCCATCTTGTCGTGCATTTGGCGGTGGACGGGCATGCCTTCGCGCTTTTCCCAGCGCTGTACGGTGGTCACGTCACGCTTCAGATAGACCGCGATCTTCTTCCAGGAATCCAGGCGACCCTCGTTCGGTCGCGGCGGTTCGTCTGCGGGTGGCTTTTCCATCGCGAAGCGGTTTCCCACTCTTGGTCAACCATTCTAAGCCCGAAGCGCAACGGCAGCAAAGCGGGGGCGGCAAACGACGGCATTCAACGGCATCTGGCCGAAATCCGCGCATTGCCGTTTGACCGGTTTAGGCGTGGCGTTCGATGGTGCAAGCGCTCTGGGACGACATCGCCCGCAGGAGCTAGGGATCCAACAGTACATGAAATGGGAGGCTTTCCGATGATGAACACATTGAGATGGATCGCGCGCAGCGGCGTCGTTCTGGCAGCGGCGACGGGACTCGGCGGCCTGACGGCGGCTCTGGCGGGAGATGAACAGCCGCGCTCGCCGACGCACTTCAACGGCCTGATCAACGACTACACTCCTTCGGCCGCGGTCACCAAAGGCGGCCCCTACGAAATGCGTGGCAAATGGTCACTGGAAGTGGACGAGCGGCACGGCACGACCCGGTTTGAAGCGGCGATGAACATGGAGACCTCGGATTACGGGATCACCCAGTTAACGGTAGACAAGGACGATCCCACCACCCGGGGTGCCCACACGCATCACATCCTCATGACGGACGGCGTGATTGGCACCGATTGGGCGACTGCCTGCCCGGCGTTCAGCCCGGCGGTCACCGGGGGGTTTGTGATCCGGGGCACGGCATTCGTCACGGGCAATGGCAGCCCGGCGCCGTTTGGAAATCCGTCGCCGTTGCTCCTCTGCGTCGTGGGAGGCGCCAACGTCACGTTCTCGAACTTCACCATGGCATTCGGTCCCAAGGCGAGCGGCCACTTCGGCACTCAAGCGATTCATGGCGTCGTGCTTCACTGCGAAGGACCGTGGGAGGGCGATTCGAAGGATTGCAAGGTCGAAGAGTGATCTAAGGTCTGAAGGCGCCCCGTTTGCGGCGCAGCTGAAGTTCGCCTCGGCTGCGCCGTCTCGAATATTCTGGACCATATATAGGCTTTTACAGGGCCGACTTAGTAGTCCACTCCTTTCAAGTAGTTTGGAGTATCCACGTACTCGAAGCGATTTGGATCGGGAACCGTTTAAAACAGTGGAGTGTCGCGGTACGCTAGCCGTGTTTTGGCGGGCGACTCGTCGGAAATGAGCCGGGTGACCCCACCGAATGAAACGGTTCCAATCGACATTAGGCCTCCATGATGAGACGACGTGGCCGCGCCGCGCGCGCAGAATGGTTGGTCAAAGTGCCTTTGGGAATGCTATTTCCGGCACTCGCGTGAGACGCCCAGGGAAAAAGTCTCATCATGAAAGGCTAAAAGTCTCCTTTTGAAAAGGAACCGACAATGGCCATGGCACTCGGTCAATTTCCTGCGCAGGTGCGCGTTTCGATTCGGGGAACAACCAGAATGCCGCCGTTTAGGCGAATTTCCCTTCCGCATCGCGACATCAAAAGTAAAGTTTCAGCAAAGAATGTACGGCGAGGCCATTATAGGACGCCCCACCGCACCGTGTCGCATTTTCCCTAGCAATTGCGATCTATATAGATGAAAGAGTAACTAAGGTGCCGGAGAATTATTTCATGCGACTAGTCCCGCTGTTCATTGTGGCGGTGGTCTTGGGCCCTCACGCGGCATACGCGCAAACGCTGAGTTGCCCCGAAGGTCGAACCATCGTGGAGTTGTCCGGTGTCGGTGACCCAACCGAAATTGCGCGCCAGCGCGCGTGTTTCGTCAAGTCGGTCGAGACTCCCAACACCATCGTTCGGCTCGGCCCACACGCCGTATTTGATTTCAGCAACGACCGTAGAAGCAACGTCTTCCCCATCGTGCTGGGGACTTGCGTCGCCATCGTCGGAGTCGATTCGCTCAGCGGATCCGTGCCATGCCCGGAAACGCTGCCGCATGGCGGTCAGGTTCCTACACAACCGACGGCACGCACGGCCGCTGCTGGAAAGGCGCGCACGGCGCAATCGTCGGCCGCACTTCGCCGGCACTTCGGCCCGATAGCTTTAGGCCCGCAGCAACCGGGGAGCGGGCGAACGTCGCGCTCATTGGGACCGCTTCTCAAGTTCGGTGATCACTCCGACCTAAGCGACTCGACAGCCTTTTTGCAGGCGGGGTGTGCCGCGGATCACTCCAGCGAAGGCAGCAGTTTCAATGGCTTTCGCATCTATGGCCCTAGCTTCGGCCAGCAACCGAACAGTAACCAGGTGGGTATCCGGATCGACAACTGCCTCAACGTCGATGTCGCCAACATGGAGATCGCCGGATGGGGCGGCTCGGCGGTTCAAGTGCGTCATCTGGATCTCGTGGTGCCACCCGCGGGGCCTACCAATTCCATACCTCCCTTTGTCATCACAACCTATCCGGTCGATTGGCCGGACACGATTTCGGTGGTGATTCACAACAATTACTTGCACCACAATCAGCACCCTTCGACACAAATCACCGGCGGTCATTCCGAGGGTTACGGTGTGGAGGTCACCAGTAAAGGGTTGGCCCGCATTGAGAATAACGTTTTTGATTTCAACAAGCATTCCGTCACGGCAGGTGCCGATGCGCTAGGCATCGTCGCGACCGGCAATCTCGTTCTCAAGGGCGGCGGAATCAAAAATATCTTTGTTACAAACTCTTATATTCATGTTTTTGACGAACATGGTGACGAAGCAAGCAACGACTACAACGGCGGCACTGCGGCCCGCTTTAGCTTCCTCGCCAACTCATTTCAATATAAGAATTCGGACGACATCGGCATTCGCGGAGCTGTCCGTGGGCCTTCACTGATCGAGGGAAATATCTTCGCAAGATCGAGTGAGACTGCTGCCCTGGACTTTGTCGACAACAACAAGACCGGCATTGTGATTAACGGCAATCTCTACAATGTGGACAGCTATGGCAAATACGACGTATGCGACATGGACGGCGACGGGGTCGACGATCTTGTACTGATAACCGGGGTTACCTGGTGGTTTTCCAGCGGCGCGCAATTCCCTTGGACGTTTTTACGCGCGGACACGCACCGAGAGGATCAAATGCGCTTCGGCTATTTCGACGATGACGCACGCTGCGACGTGCTCGTCGAACATCCCACGACCAAGGGTCTATGGTTCATTTCCAGCGGCGGCACGTCCGATTGGACGCCGCTGGCCAAAGACGCACAAGGACAGGGACTCAATTTCATTCACCCGTTATCCGAGGTCCAATTTGGGCGTTTCGATCCCGGTGTTCGGGATCATCGTCCCGGAGTTACACGGAAAGCAACCCACGCCTTTTGGCGCAGTCCGGATAAGAAGTGGTACGTGACTCCGTTGAATCGCGTCGCGTGGACAGATATTGGCAGCTCGGGGTTCGAGTTTCGGGACCTTCTGTTTGGCGACTTCGATGGTGACGGCGTAACCGATGTCCTCGCCGTCGAACAAGGCCGATGGGCGTTTTCGAGTGCCGGTAGAGGTCAGTGGCAGAGGTTAAATAGTACTTTGAATGATCCGGTGCAAAACCTAATTGTTGCCAATATGGATGCCGACGACAATATTGACGACATCCTAAAATTGGTGCGCACCGACACGGCAATCTCCTCGACCCTGACGCGAACCAATTTAACCTGGTTCAGATCCAAAAACGGGGTCGAACCTTGGAAGGTGTGGAGCGAGCAGACCTTTGAGTGCAATCCGTTTGCAGCGGATGTCGCATTGGCGTGTGGATCGTCGTACGTCGGCCGGTTTGCCGCGATACCGGGCGATCATCAGACGGCGGTTGCTCCAAACCGAGCCGGCGCCGGGACACTGACCATCGACGCCTGGCGACGTGGATATTTTTATAACCCGGCGGAAAAGCTGGCAGGTAGACCCGCCACGTGGACGAGCGATGCTGCAAACCAATTCAAATACTAGCGGAACAGTGTTCTTCGTCTGGCGGGCCGCTCACACGTCAGTGTGTTTTGCCCGGCGAGTTAGAGGCGTGACTTTAGCTCGCCTCTTGAGTCACGGGAGCGTCAAGCGGCGCCTGAGGACACCATTGTCGGATCTAACGCACGCTCTCGGCCCGCCGCCAGATACGCGAGCACGTCATCGAGCGATACCACCTCGGCATACTTTGCCTGCAGATCGAACAAGTTCGCCTCATGCGGCTCGCGCGCCCGGTCGCCGACGGCCTCGCGCACTACCAGCGGAATGAAGCCATGCTGACAGCAGTCGACCGCGCTCGCGCGCACACAGCCGCTCGTCGACAGCCCGGCGAGGATGACCGTGTCGATGCCTAAGGACGTGAAAGTGGACGCCAGCGTCGTGCCGAAGAATGCGCTGGCATATTGCTTGGACACCACCGTTTCGCCCGCCGCCGGTTCGAGACCACGGGTAAATGCGGCCCAGTCCGGACGCAACCCCCGGTCGAAACACTGCAATACCGGCAGCTTTCGATAGAGGATGCCACCGTTTCGCCCGCCTGGCTGGTACTCGACGTTCGTGTGCACGATCGGTATGACCGCGGCGCGCGCCGCCTGCAGCAGCCGCACTGCCGCGGCTCGAGCCGCCTCCACTCCCGCGTAAAGCGGCGAGGCAGGCGCGAGGTACGCCTCCACGAAGTCGATCAGCAGCAAGGCGGGCGCTCGACCGGGCGTTAGGCGTTGACCAAACCCGCCGCGCGCATAGTTCGCTGCCAATGACTCGCTCATTCCTTTCCCCGGCTGCGAAGGTAAGTCGCCCTACCCGTCATGATGTGCGCTTGCATGATGCTGTGGGCCCAATCTGGATCACGGGCCTCAAGCGCCTGCACGAGCTCCAGGTGCTGATCGGCGCTGCGGCGCAGTTCGCCCGCCGTGTACTCGCTGAAAGTGCGCAGGATCAACGGCGCCTCCAGGATGCCGGACAGCGCCTTGGTCAGACGCCGACTGTTCGAGGCCTGCTGGATCAGCCGGTGAAAGCGGTCATTCAACTCGCCGATGCGGGTCAGGTACGCGCCTCGACGGTTGGTGGATTCGCGCATCTGTTGTTCCGCCAGCAGGCGCAGTTCCGCGATCTCCTGCGCCGTCGCACTGGTGGCCGCGCGCCGTGCGCCCACCGGTTCGAGCAAGGCGCGGAGTTCGAAGATTTCCTCGGCGTCGTGCGACTTGAACGATGCCACGATGGCGCCGTGATTCGGCTCGAAGTGCACCAAGCCTTCGGCGTGCAGCCGGCGCAGCGCTTCGCGGATCGGAGTGCGGCTGACGCCCACCGCCTCGGCGAGCTCCTGCTCCGTCAGGCGCGATCCCGCGCCTTGGCGGCCCTTCAAGATGCCGTCACGCACCCAGGTGTACGCTCGCTCCGCGGCGCGCATTAACCCGCCCGCCTCCCGGAAAGTGCCGATAGCTTGAGAAAGCGCGGCTGCTCCGGCGGCGCGAGCCCGGTCTCCGCGAGGCAGCGGTCCTTCAGTTCCGCAATCGATTCGAATCCGCGATCGAACAGCTTGACCGGGCCCCGCTCCTTGGCCATCGTGGCGCGCAATGCCGCACTCGCCGCCCTGTCCGCGCGACCATCGGCACCGATCACCACCCCGTAACGCCGTGCGCCCTCGACGGTCACGAGGCCGGCGTCCACGTCGAACATCACTTTGTCGAGCTCACGCTCGAGCGGATCACCGCACCCGCCCCCGCCCCACGTGTCGGACAGGAGTAGGTCCCCGGGCGCCACCTTCACGTGGTCGAGCTTGGAGTGCAGCACCTCTTGGGTCCCGTCCGTGCGGATCAAGAATTTGCGGCTGCGCGCCCCCGGCAGGCCACCATTAACGCCCCAAGGATAGGTGAGCCAGCGGTCGTCGTGGATCGAGATCTCGCCGGGTTCGAGGAAGCGATAACCGATCCGCAGGCCGTTACCGCCTCGGTTCTTGCCGGGACCGCCGGTATCGGGAATTGTCTCGTAGGTTTCGATGCGGAGCGGGAAGTAGCTCTCAAGAAATTCATTCGGCACGTTGGTGAAGGACGGCCACAGCGAGTGACCGTCGGGACCGTCGCCGAACGGCTTGCCCGGAATGCCGCCGAAGGTGATCTGGTAGAGCTGGAACCAATCGCCGTTCTTGTCGTTGCCCGAGTACATGAAATGCGGCGAGTCGGAAAATCCCGCCGCGCACAGGAACTGCGGGTTTCCCTGCCCGAGCAGTCCCCCGAGGATGTCGAAGATGCGCCCGAGTGCATGCGTGCGGCACGACAATGCCGCGGGTTTGCGGGGCTTGAGCAGCGTGCCGGCGGGAATCCGCACCTCCATCAAGTCGTAAAAGCCGTCGTTGAACAGGATCTGCGGATCGAACACCATGATCATATAGACCCCGGCGAACATCTTGAACATTTCCTCGTTGAGCAGGAAATTGATCGATGAAATAGACTGCGGATCGGTCCCCGCGAAGTCGAAGATGCACTTGCCGCCCTCGCGCCACATCGTACAGGCGATCTTGTAGGGGCCCATATTGAGCCCGTCGTCGCACAAATAATCCTCGAAAAACTGTTTCTTCTCCGGCACCGTGCGCAGGATGAGCGCGCGCATGGCGCGCTTGTTGCGTTCGAGCATTTCGTCCATGGCCGAAAAGAACACATCGTCCCCGAAGCGCGCGCTGATCTCGACGCATCGCGTCGCCGCGGTGCGCAGCGCCGCCGCGATCGCATTGAAATCCGAGAGGTTCCAATGCGGCAGGCGGCAGTTGTGCAGCAGGATATTGAGCACATCTTGGTTGAGCACACCCTGCTTGTAGATCTTCACCGGCGGCACGGTGATGCCCTCCTCGAAAATCGAGCGCGCATCGGTGGGCAATGAGCCCGGTACCTTGCCGCCCACGTCCGTCATGTGTCCGAACATCGCGGCCCATGCGATGAGCCGCCGCTTTCGGTAGATCGGCATCAGCATCAACCAATCGTTGGCGTGGCTGATCGCGCCGTTGACGGAATACGGGTCGTTCGTGAGGAATACGTCGCCCTCCTCGATCGTGCCGTTGTATCCCTGCATGAAACCCCAGATGAAGGAGCCGAACTGCCCCACCACCATCTTCCCCTCGAGGTTCGCAATCATCGGAAATTCGTCATGCTGCTCGCGGATGCCGGGGGACATGGCGGTGCGAAACAGCACGGTGTCCATCTCAAATCGCACGTTGCGCAGCGCGCTTTCAATGATGTCGATCGTGACGGTGTCGACCTTGACCTTCTTGATCGGCCGGGAATTGCTCTGGATGATCTTGGCGGGCACGTTAGCTTCTCCTCGACGATTTCTTGCCGGCGCGCACCGCGGGACCGTCTGCGGCCCTGCGGCGCGGCACAAAGCCGTTCGGGTAGATGAGCACGTTACCCATGAGGTCCACACGCCCCTGGTGCTTTGGCAGGATCACGGTCGTGGAATCCATCTCCACCACGATGGCCGGTCCCGCGATGACGTTGCCGGCCCTCAGCAGCGAGCGGTCGTACACCGGCGCCGTGTACCGCTTGCCGTCCATGTAGGTTGCCTGGCTTGCGATCACCGCCGAACGTGCATTTTTCGTTCCCTTGGCAATGACGTTGCGTCGCACGCGGATGCCGCGTCCCTGCACCGCCGCGCGCAGGGTGACGATCTCATGCTCGAGTGCCAGCGCGAACGTAAACAGGCGCTTGTGCTCGGCGTCGAAGGGATCTGAAATTGCCTTCAGACCGCGCGCTTCGAGCGCCGCCAAGTCAATCGGAATGGTGAGCCGTAGACCCTGGCCGCGATAGCGCACGTCAACCTGGTAATGGATGGTGATCTCGTTCTTCGGCACCCGCTCATCGATGAGCGATTTGGTCGCCGCTTGCGCCAGTTGTTTGAGAATACGCGCCAGCTCCTTGGCCGTGGTCGCCGAGAACGACTTGACGTAGGTGCGCGCCCGCTCGTCGCGTACCGACGTGGTCGCGTCGCCCAACGCGCACAGCACACCGGGACCCGGCGGGATCACCGCCGGCCAGGAACCGAGCAACCGCGCCAGCGCATTGGCGTGCAGCGGACCTGCGCCGCCGAACGCCATCAAGGCGAAATCGCGTGGATCATAGCCCTGCTCAACCGACACGAGCCGCAGCGCATCCGACCATGTTCTCGTTGACGATGTCGTAGATCCCGCGCGCCGCCTCGGTCGGGGTCAATCTGAGCGCCGTGGCAATTTTTTGCACGGCCTTCAGGGACAGGTCGCGATTCAAGGTCATTTCGCCGCCGAGCTTTTGCATGGCGGGCATGTATCCGAGTACCACGTTGGCATCGGTGACGGTGGGCTCCGTGCCGCCGCGATCATAGGCTGCCGGCCCCGGGTCGGCACCGGCGGATTGCGGTCCTACACGCAGCGCCCCGGTGAGTTCCGGCACATGCGCAATCGAGCCGCCGCCAGCCCCCACGGTCCGAATGTCAACCGAGGACGCGCGCACGGTCACGTCTCCCACGGTGGTTTCGCGGCGCAATCGCGGCACCCCGTTCTGGATCAGGGCCACGTCGGTGGAGGTACCGCCGACGTCGACGGTAAGCAGGTTCTCGAACCCGGCCTTCGCCGCCACCCACAGAGCGCCCGTGACCCCGCCCGCCGGGCCCGACATCAACAAATTAACCGGGAACTCCTCGGCCGCATCGGCGCCCGCCAAGCCCCCGTCCGAGCGCAGGATATGCAGTTTCACCTCATCGGCGGTCTTTTCGATCTTGGCTTTAAGATTGGCGATGTAGCGCGATACTTTCGGCCGCACGTAAGAATTGGCCACCGTGGTGACAGTTCGTTCGTATTCCTGCATCTCGGGTACGACATCCGAGGAGAGGGACACTGGAATGCCGGGGAGCACCTCGAGAGCAATCTCGCGAATCCGGCGCTCGTGTAGGGGATTCGCGAAGGAATTGATGAGCGATACGGTCAAGGCTTCGATCCCTCGCTTCCCAAGCGAGAGCAAGTCGGAGCGCATCCGCGCATCGTTAAGGTCCTCGATGATCTCGCCACGGGCGTCGATGCGCTCGTGCGCCTCGATCGTGCATGCTAGGGGTGCCATCGGCAGCGACTTGTTGTAGATGACCCAGCCGCCGAGGCCCCCCGGGACGAAGGAGCGCGCGATCTGCAGTACCTGTCGATAACCCCGCGTCGTGACCAAGCCGCATTTGGCGCCGGTTCCGGTGAGCACCGTGTTGGTGGCCACGGTGGTGCCATGCATGACATGATCGATCTCGCGGGGCGCGATGCCGGCCGTGGCGCACACCCGCTCGATGCCGTGCAACACGCCGATCGATTGATCCGCTGGGGTGCTCGGCACCTTCGCCGTGAAGACTTTCCCCGACGCCTCGTTCACTAGAAAGAGATCCGTGAACGTCCCGCCGACATCGACGCCCAATCGATAGGTCATTTTCCGTCCCTCCTCCCTGCCATTGCGCGCGGAAACAATCCCGCCTTCATCACCATGCCCGGCATCGACGTGCCGATGATCGTCTCAAGCCATTGACTCGTCTCGATCATGCCCGGAATCGAGACGCCGGTGTTGATTCCCATGCGCTCCAGCATGTAAAGCAAATCCTCCGAGGGGATATTGCCGGTGGCCGCGGGCGCGAACGGGCAACCACCGATGCCGCCGACGCTGGCATCCAGGCTTTGCACACCGGCTTGCACGGCCGCATAGGCGTTCGCGATGCCGACATTGCGGGTGTTGTGGAAATGGGCGCGCAAGGGCAGCCCCGGGAGCATGTCCTGCAGGCGCCCGATCAGATCCGACACTTGCGTAGGCACCCCGACGCCGACAGTGTCGGCGATGGAGATGTCGACGGGTTCGCCGCGCGCGCATCGCTCGGCAATCTCGACCACCCGGGCCGGGTCGATCTCGCCCTCGAACGGACAGCCGAAGGCCGCGGCGATGGTGACGTTGGCCGCGATGTCGTCCTTGCGCGCGGCCGCCGCTATCTCCAGCCACGTGGCGATTGACTCCTCCGTGCCGACGCCTTGGTTGCGCCGGCTGAACGATTCACTTGCCACGACCACCATCCCGACCTCACGGCAACCAGCGGCGCGTGCACGTTCAAAACCGCGCCGGTTCAGCACCAGGCCGATGTACGACACCTCCGGCCGGACGGGTAGCGCCGCAAACAGCGCCTCCGCGTCCGCCATCTGCGGAACTTTCTGCGGATTGACGAAACTCGCCACCTCGAGCCGGCGCACCCCGGCGTCCACCAGGCGCTCGATCAACGCCACCTTGGCCGCCGTCGGCAGGGCCTGCTTCTGTGACTGCAAGCCGTCGCGCGGTCCGACTTCAACAAGCTTGATTTCCATCACGGATCTTTTATTGTATACAACAATAGGAGCCTAACGCATGAGCCGACGGTCTTACAAGACAAAATAGGGCCGAAACGGCGGCGAAAAGTAAGTGGGGGAGAGTAACCCGGAAAACCACGGACGTTGAACATCGATGGGTTGTATACAGCCGCCGAGCCCAGGCGGCGGGATGAGACGAGCGGGATGCGGATAAAATGACCAAAGCAGTGACCTTTGAGCATGGCGCGCTCGCGGACCTGCGTGTCCTCGAACTCGGCACGTTGCTGGCCGGCCCGTTCTGCGGCCAGTTGCTCGGCGACATGGGCGCCGAGGTCATCAAGATTGAGCCGCCGAATCAAGGCGATCCGATGCGCATGTGGGGTCGGCATGACGAGGCGGACGGTCCCTCGCTGTGGTGGCCGGTGGTGTCGCGCAACAAGAAGTCGATCACCCTCGATCTGCGGCAGAAGGCGGGCCAGGAAATCCTCAAGGAACTGGTCGGGAAAGCCGATTTTCTGCTCGAAAACTTTCGGCCCGGCACTTTGGAGAAATGGGGTCTGGGCTATGACACTCTGAGTGCGATCAATCCACGCCTCATCATGATCCGCGTATCGGGGTACGGCCAAACGGGGCCTTACGCGCATCGCGCGGGGTTCGGCGCCATCGGAGAGGCCATGGGCGGCCTGCGCTACGTGGTCGGCGACCCCTCGAACCCGCCCTCCCGCATGGGGATCAGCATCGGCGACTCGCTCGCCGCCACGTTTGCCTGTGTCGGCGCCTTGTCCGCGTTGCACTACCGGGAACGCACCGGACGAGGCCAGATGGTGGACTCCGCCATCTATGAAGCCGTGCTCAACATGATGGAGTCCCTGATCACGGAATTCGACAAGGCCGGCGTGATCCGCGAGCGTACGGGCGCCATCCTGCCGAAGATTGCCCCGTCGAACGTCTATCCAACCCAGGACGGGATGCTGCTGATCGCGGCCAATCAAGATACCGTATTCAAGCGGCTGTGCGAGGCCATGGGACGTACGGATCTTGCCGCCGACGCGCGGTACTCAAGCCATATGTCGCGCGGTCAGCATCAACTTGAGCTCGACGAGCTCATCGGCGCCTGGACGGTCACCAAATCCACCCACGAGGTGCTCGCTTTGATGGACAAGCACGGCGTACCAGCCGGACTCATCTACCGCGCCCCCGATATGCTTCAGGATCCACATTTCGCGGCGCGCGACGCCATCGTGACCGTGCGCCATCCCCACTATGGTGACCTCAAGATGCAGAACGTCGCACCGAAGCTCTCGGAGTCGCCGGGCAGCATCCGCTCGGTGGCACCGGCTTTGGGCCAGCACAACGCGGAAGTTTATTCCAGCCTGTTAAATTTATCGCCCGCGCGGATGGCCGCGCTGGCCGACCAGCGGGTGATCTAGTGGCGCTCCATCCCCCTTGCTTGCTCACCGACGTCGCCGTCGCGCCATGCGGCTACGGACCCCGGCGCGCGTCGCGACCCCCGGCACGGATCGATGACGCTTTTCGACTCTGCCCGACAGCTGACCTGACTTTCACGGAGTACTCCCGCCCATGACGATACATCACCGAACCGTAGCACTGCTCGCCGTCTTCGGCAGCGTCGCCGTTAGCGCACTGACCTGGGCTGATTCGCCGTCCCCCGATGCGGCGCTCGAGGAAATCGTCGTCACCGCCCGACAACGGTCCGAACGACTGATCGATGTGCCAGTGACGGTCGAAGCATTCTCGGCGGCCGAGATCAAAGCCGCCGGCATCGAACGGCCGCAGGACTTCCTTTCGCAGACACCCGGTGTTTCCTTCGTCAAGTCCGCCGAGGCCGGCGACTTGCAGGTGAGCATCCGCGGCATCAACACCGGACGCGACACGGAGCCGAATTTCGCCTTCGTCGTCGATGGAGTGCTGCAGACAAATCCATTCGGGCTGAGCCAGGAGTTGGCGAATATTCAGCAAATTGAAGTCGTGAAGGGTCCGCAGGGCGCGGTATACGGCCGCAATGCCGTCGCCGGCGCCATCATCATCGACACCAAGATGCCGGGCGGCATTCTGGAGGCGGATGGCACGGTGGGCTACGCCAATCACCGCTCGCCCAAGGCGAACCTCTGGCTCTCAGGACC
Organism: uncultured Gammaproteobacteria bacterium; assembly: GCA_963800375.1. Taxonomy (GTDB): domain Bacteria; phylum Pseudomonadota; class Gammaproteobacteria; order Steroidobacterales; family Steroidobacteraceae; genus Bog-1198. The sequence continues at coordinate 18,819 of CAWDAT010000001.1, forward strand.
CTTGAACGACATCGTCAGCCTGGGTGTGAACGCGTTCTACACTCAGACCGACGGCTTTTACTCGAACTCCTATCTGCAATGTGACAACTGCGTGGATTACTACAAGGAATACGGTGTCGCACCGCGCATGATTATCAAGCTCGGCGGCGACGGCACCCTCGACATCAAGGCCAAGTACTCACGCATCAATTCCGGCGCCATCAACTTCAATGCGGCGTTCGCCCTCCCGGCGTTCGCCGCCTTCAACCCGGATTTCTTTCAGAACGTGAATGATCATCCATTCGACTACATCAACAACATCACGCCGCAGAACCAACAGATCAACAAGGACTTCTCCATCAAGGGCGAATGGAAATTGCCCGTCGGAACCCTGACGGCGTGGGCGGCCTACAACGATCAGACCAACTACTTCCTCACCGACGGCACGAGCGCAGCATTTGGCCTGTATGCGGCCACCCCGTGGTGCGGGCAGGACATCACCAACCAAGTCGGCGGCCCCTTGCCATCGCCGACGTTCTACGCGGGTGCCAGTTCCATCCTCCCGCCCTACAGCCCCTCGCGCTGCGACGGCTACCAGTACCAACAACGCGATCAGAAGGACGCCTCGGTCGAGGTGCGTCTGACCAGCCCCGGCGATCAGCCACTGCGCTGGCTGGCCGGATTGTATTATGCCGACATCAAGCGGCATGTCATCGTGTCGCAGGGTGCCGATGAGGGCAAAGGATTCCTCGCGCAAGGCTTCGTGCCGACGTCCGGACCGAATCCCACCGATCTCTTATACGACGATAATTTCGACAGCAAGGTGGCCGCCGCATTCGGTCAGATTGCTTACGATGTCGTGCCCGGCCTCGAGGCTGCCCTGGCGCTGCGTTTTGACTCCGAGAAGCGCAACGTCGACAACAACGTGCCCAAAGTGTCACCGCAGACGCCAGGATTCGGTGCGTTCGGCAACGTCGCCTGTCCGAGCGGACCGGGACCGGGCTGCACCGATTACATCAATCCGTATTTCAACCTGCCTGCCAATGCTGGTGCCACGTCGATTCCGAGCCGTTCTGACACCTTCAATCAATTGGAGCCGAAGGTGTCGCTGGACTGGAAGTTCATTCCCGACTGGGCCGCGTTCGCCTCCTGGGGGGTCGGCTTTCGCAGCGGCGGCTTCAACTCCAGCGGTAGCTCCGCCACGGTGGCCGAATACTTTGGCTCGTTCAAGTACGTCGATCCAAGCGGTGCGGTGACCAACATTGCGGCGATTTCCAACGTCGGCGATGAGTACAAGAAGGAAGTATCCAAGGCGGCGGAAATCGGCTTCAAGGGCGAGATGCTGGATCGCTCGCTGTACCTCAGCGCCGATTACTATTACACGACAGTCGACAACCTCCAGATCTTCAATTTCTTCGCCGGTCCATTTGGGCTGCTGCGCGTCGTCACCAACGTCGATCGCGCCAAGCTCGATGGCTTCGAGGCGAGTGCGCGTTGGAAGGCTAGTCCCTACGTCACGCTGTTCGCCGGAGCCGCGAGCATCGACAGCCGCATAGAATCCTACAGCGGTCGCCCCTATACGGTGGGCAACAAAGTCCCGTACGCGCCCAGCTACACGGCCGATGCTGGCATCGATATGAGCATCCCGATCACCGCGCATGCCGCCCTCGTCGCCCGGGTCGATGCAAGCTCCGTTGGCAAGACATGGTTTAGTTCGGTGCAGAACAATTCCGTGCAGACCTTGTTCGGCGCGCCCGGTGATTACTCAAAAACCTACCGCGATCCTTACACCCTTTTGAATGCACGCTTGGGCTTCACCACCAACAATTGGGATGTGACGGCGTGGTCACGCAATTTGGCCAACAAGAATTACCTCGGCGAGGTCATTCCGGCGCCCGAGTTCGGGGGGTCATTCATCCACCAAGGCGTTGGCCGTTCGTTCGGCTTGGAATTCAGCTACCGATTCGCCGGCGGGGGCACCTAGGAAAACTCTGCGCAGAAACCCCGGCAACGCGGCTCGAATGAGAACACCGACGACTACGCAAAAACCCTAAACTTCGAAACACCCGCACAACGTTTTGGCCAATGCGTTGCGTCGATCGGTTGAACCCACAGTCGAACTCCGACACTGCGTCATCATGTATTTGTACCGAATGCCCGACCGCGTCGAGAACTATGCCACAACTATCTGACTGGGCGATATTATTGCATGCTATCTACCGCACACTTGAATGGTTCGGCCGCAACCTGCGCTCTATGCAACGCAGGCCGACCCTCGTACGCGCGTTCTGGCAGCAAGCGGAGTTGTTTCGAGATCGTCATGGACTTATGCAAGTCTCGATAATATCTGTTCGCAGCCATCCAGAATCTGCGCCGCAACGTGCTGTGGGGTAAACGCTGAAATCCCGTCTAAGCAGCGCTTAGCCGTGGCTACGCGATCGGCGGCTAGCGCGATGACCGCGTTCATGGCGCGAGTCAATCCAGCCACATCTGCCTTGCAAAATGAGTATCCGGTAACACCTTCCACCACCAGAGCGGGTACACATCCGCATATATCACTGACGACAACCGGGCACCCGAAACTCAACGCCTCATTCACCACCAATCCCCACGGCTCGCTGTGGCTTGGTAAGATCAGTGCGGTGCTGGCATAGAATAGCTGTGAGATCTCCGCGATGTTCTTTGCACCCAGAAAGAAAACGCACTCTTCCAACTCCAGTTGCTTCACTCGTTCCAGCAATTGCGCGCGCAGAGGGCCGGTACCAACCAAATCGAGTCTCACGTCAGTCCGTTGACGCCGAAGCTCCGCAAATGCATTCAAAAGGTCCCACAAACCCTTCTCGGCCGAAAGGCGGCCGACATATAGAAATCGATGACCCATGATCGTCGGACTTGCCTGGTATCGCGCAAGCACATCCGCGGCGTTGTAACCCAGCGGCAGCGCAGCGGCTTGGTAGCGGTATATGATTTTGGATTCCTGCACGCCATATTTCAAAAGGTATTCCTTGCTTCGGATGCCGTAGCAGAAATAACCATGGCATCGGCCAAAGAACACGCGCTTCGCCAGGTCTTTTAGCCGGGATCTCGGTTGGTCGAAATCCGTCGAATCACAGAATACGGCGCGTTTTCGATTTAGAACCATAAGCGTAAGAAGCATGGCCCAATATTCGATCAGATGGTATCCCGGCATGACAGTGAGATCGGATGGGTGGTTGAGGATATCCTTTACGATGCGGATGATACGGCGCACGCGGGATGCGTTCTCATAAGCGCCCCGAAACAATAGCCGAAAGGGATATTGATGGTACGAAAGGTCGATATCGCTCAGTCCGACTCGGCCAATTTCAGTCTCCGCTATTTGGATGAACGACGCATCGACCCCGCGCGACTTTGCGAGCTCGTATACTTGGGAAAAGACGGCGCCCTTTTGCTTCGCCCAGAGATTGTTGTGGTAGATCGCTACGTGCATACGGCGGTTTCACCTGCGCTGGCCATCCAAGACTTCGAGGTAGGTGCTGGTACCTCCACTATAGCGCACGTTGGAGAGGAGGATGGATTGCCGCAATTCAGCGACCGCATCTTCCTGGCGGGCACGGACATCGTGAAACTATTGATAGCCGATCAGCGCATTCGAGACCTCCGCGAAGGCGCGTTCAATCATTTGGCGATACGCGATCAACTTCAGTTGGTGTTGAGACCGGCCTGGTTTCAGATTTCCCTTCAGATCTACGCTCGTAAATATTGGCCGGCTCGTGACTGTCAGAATTTCCCAGCCAGCGCCGCCTTATGACAAGCGAGATGCCGTCATCCCACGAGCCGCGAGGAGCGCACGCCCTAAGGCGATTGAGCATTGAGCCCTCGCTGCAACACAAGTTTCACAATCGATCTTGCGTTACCGGAATCTTGAAAACCCGCTTGATGTAATTTCACTAAATACGGGCTAACTTTTGATATTTAAAACTTATTATTCCGTTCATGTGCTATCCGCAGACGCACGACGGTAAGCTGTTAAATGCCCTCACCCGGCGTTACCAGAATTAGTTGGCGCGACACGCTAAATGGCGGATTTCATCGGACTTGGCACCCGGCCATGACTTCTGAACGGTGTCGTTCCTGACTGTCTCGTGCTGCCGGCGCCATAGCAAGACAAAGGCGCCTGCACGGAACGAGTCCGTGCAGGCGAACTACTATCTACCAAATGTGATACCAGGCCTTGTGCACATTCTGCGTCACCTGCGCCTTTTTGTTGTTCTCCGCGGCGGTATTCGCCAGCGTCTTTGCCGTCATCCCCGGCTTCAGGCTGCCGGCGTCGACACGCTGGTTGCCTCGATCGTTGCGCATATCGCCCCGGTTGGCTCGTAAGCTCTGATGGTCCGAGCGGACATCCATTTGATCGGCACGCAGGTCTCGCTGATCGGTACGCATATCTGCCCGGTCTCGCGCGACATCGTTGCGGTCGGCTTGAATGTCTCTGTGGTCAGAACGAATGTCGGCCTTATCGCGCGAAATATCGGTTTGCTCATTCACGCCTTCGCGCCGCTGGGAGAAATCGTGGCGCAGGTCCCTTTGGTCAGAGCGAATATCCGCGTGGTCCCGGGAGATATCTTTGCGGTCAGCCTGGATGTCTCTACGGTCCGCCCGAATGTCCGCGTTATCTCGCAAAATATCGGTGCGGTCCGCTCTGAGGTCACCCTTATCGCCGTCCGTGTCGCGCCGATCCTTGACTAGAGCGTCGCGGTCGGTGCGGTCGACCGGGGCTGCGGGCTGGGCTGCCGCGTGCGGGATGGCGACCGCCTGCTGCTGAGCATTCTGGCTGGCTGGCGTATTACGCGCCGGCGTCGTTGCCGTCATCCCCGCTTTCTGGCTGCCGGTATCAATATTCTGGTTGCCGCGATTGCTGCGCACATCGCTCCGGTCGGCTTGCAGGTCTTGATGGTCCGAGCGAATCTCCCGTTGATCGACACCCACGTCTCGCTCATCGGCCCGTACGTCCGCCCGATCTCGTGTCATGTCTTTGCGGTCGGCTTGGATGTCCCTGCGGTCCGAATGAATGTCGGCCTTGTCGCGCGCAATGTCGGCTTGGTCATTCACACCTTCGCGCCGCTCGGCATAGTCGTGGTGCAGATCCCTCTCGTCAGAGCGAATATCCGCTCGGTCCTTTGAGATATCTTTGCGGTCGGCCTGGATGTCCCGCTGATCGGCCGAGATGTCCTTCCGATCCGCTCGAATGTCCGACTTGTCCCGCGAAATATCGACACGGTCCGCTTTGATGTCGCGATGATCCGGGACCGAATCCCTCTGATCCTTGGCTTGAGCGTCGCCGTTCGTGCCGCCGACCCTGGCTTCACCCTGGGTTGCTGCGTATTGTGTGGCGGCCGCTTGCTGCTGGCCATCCTGGTTCGGTGCGGCAGCGGGCTGTTGGTCGGCGTACGCTCTGGGCAGCGTCGCTCCGATGGTTGATCCAACTGCAAATGCGATTAGCGCCTTGCGGTGCATGGTACCTCCTCTCTACTGGCCGTGAAATGTAATCGACGAATGCGGATGGCTTCCGCTCGCCGCACTAGTGGCTCTGGTCGCCCTGCTTGGATATTTCGGCGCGTTGATCGAGGTGCGATCGCCCTTCTTGCGCGACGTAGCCTTCGACCAGAGTAAAAAAGCTGTTGTAGAAATTCGGATCGTCAATCGTTTCTCGTCGGACGATGCCAAGAACCTTTGCCGAGCCCGCCGGCATCGTGACCGTAGCCGGCCCGATGCCCGCGCTCGTGGACTGCTTCATATTCTGGAGCTTGCTGACCTCCCGTTCCGCCGTAACGAAGACAATGCTTGTGCCGTTGCGATTGTCGGCACAGGTGGTCTGCAAACGCACTGAGACATTGGTCTTCTCCTCGGGCTGTGCGTCCCGCGTGCCCGTCAAGACACCTGACTCATTGGATCGCTCCAACATATACCCTTGACCGAGAAGCGCACGCTTTACACTCCAGCATACGGCATCGCCGGAGCCGGAAATGGTTCTACTGAAAGGAGCCGATCCTACAAATGGTCCTCGGGTATCGTGCTTCGACGCGCACCCCGTAGCAACCGCCGCAACAGTGAGCAAAACAAGGCGAATTCTCGAACTCTGGGCATTGGCCATAACCAGCTCCGGCAGCGTCCATGCTTTTTGGACACCCCTTAAGCGTGTCGAAGTTCCCCGGCGCAGAATCCCCGGGGAAGTACCCACCGATCAGAGCGTTATCAATGCTTGTAAGCGAATGACTACGGCGCGCTCAGAAGATCGGACGCAGGTGCGGTCCTGATTGCCCTACTTAGCTGCCTGTCGCCTCCGCGTCGCGCCTTTGGAAGGTCGCTTCCTTAGCATCGGATACTTTGACCCAGGTCGAATTGGGCGAGGCTTCCGCTTCGTAGTTGTCGTGCCAGTTCCACCATTTGTACGGAGGAGTCTGAGGGTAGCCCGCCGGCGAGTTCTCCCATGTCTCCTGACGGCCAAGCGCCGTAATATCGAGGTAACTCCAGGTGGTCCCCATCGCCTCATCGCCTCGTTCATTGATAAAGTATGTGCGGAACACCCGCTCGCCGTCGCGAATGAATGCATTGTGGCCGTGCCACTCGCTCACGCCGAAGTCGGCGTCGAAGCTGTCGGTGATGGTGTACCACGGCATCTTCCAGCCCATGCGCGCCTTCACGCGCTCGATGTCTTCCTGTGGCGCGCGGGATGCGTACGCGAGCGTGGTGTCTCGGGCGTTTAGATGGGCCAGATGTGCGACCTGATCGGCGCCCAAGGAGCAGCCGCGGCAGGCATTCTCGGGCCAGCCGAACACCCCAGGTTCGAAGAAGGCGCGATAGACGATCAATTGACGTCGACCCTCGAATAAATCGAGCAGCCGCGCCTTGCCATTGGGCCCGTCGAATTCATACGCCTTCTCCACGGCCATCCAGGGCATCCGGCGGCGCTCGGCCGTTAGCGCGTCATGGGCGCGCATCGCGGCCTTCTCCTTCACAAGGAGCTGCTGGTGCGCGGCAGCCCATTCCCGCTGCGACACGATCGGGGGTGTGTTCATCGCCGAAGGATGCTCTTTGCCCTGTCCTTTGCTGTTCTCTTTGCTCGATGCCATCGCAATTCTCCTAGGGTTTAGCCAACGTTCAGGTCCATATGCTGATACAGGTATCGACTGCCCCGGGAGTGACAAATGTGGCGGGATTCCGTTGAACTTCTCGTCCTGCTGAAACGCGAACCCGCCGAGAGGTTTTCGGCACCCAAAAAAGAGGCGGCCCGATGGCCGCCCTTTGCCAAGCTGGGTACCGCCAATTGCCGTCAACGGCCGTGGTCGCCGTCATGCTCATGGTCGTGGCCAAAATCGAATAGATCGAACAGATCGCCGAGGGCGGGACTGTTTTTCGGCACGTAGGGATTATCCGCATCGGCGTGCGGGTTGGGGAAATTATCGCGGCTGCGCGGGGTCAAGGGCTTCAAATCCCAATTGCGCTCGATGAATTTCAAAATAGAGACATGATCAGCGTAGCTATGGCTGATGTGGCCGCCCTTGCTGAAGGGCGATACCGCGATCATGGGAATGCGCGGGCCATCGCCGAAGAAGTCGAGCGGTTGGATGTAGCCGGAGTCGTAGTAGCCGCCGCCCTCATCCACGGTGATGAACAGCACCGTGCCGGCGAATAGATCGGGGTTGGCAGTGAGATGATCCATGACTTTCTTCACCATGCCCTCGAACAAATCGAACTTCGAGGAGGCGGGATGACCGTCGAGGAGGCCGTCGGGTTTGACGAAGGAGACTGCGGGCAGGGTGCCGTCGTCGACGGCCGCAAAGAAGTCCGCGGCGTCCTTGATGTGCGCCGCACGCTGGGCCGCATCGCCCATGATCGCGCTGGCGTAGGACTCGAAGTTGCAGATATTGCAGTAAGCGGCGCCGACGAGAATGGTGGGGTCGGTGGTGGTGACGCCCTGCTCTTCCAACTGCGTGAGCTTGACGGCGGCATTGTAGGCTCCGCCATAGTAGGCCCAGGAAATGTCTTTTTCGTTGAGCGCTTCACCAATGGTACGCACGTTGGTGGGCGGGACCGAGCCGCCTTCGGCAATGCCAAATACATCAACGGTGCCGTCCGGTAGGAATCCCGGATTATTGTTGTTCACCATGTAGAAATGATTCTTCTCGCAATTCGGGCGAGGATCGTAGGGCAGCGACTCCAAATAGTCGCGGATGGGCTTGATTCCCGGCTGCGTCGCGTCGGCACATTCGGTAAAGTTGCCGTCGAATCCAATGTCTATCGTGTACTGATCGTCCGAGCCTTGCAGCGGATTGGGATTTGCAATGTGAGAAGGAGGCACGGTCGGCGTGCCCTTGCCGTCGCTCCAAAAGATGGCATCGCCCGTGCCCATCATCACATGATTGGCGCCCGTGCCGCCCATTACCGGCTGATGGTAGTTGTCGCTCATCGAATATTCATCGGCAAGCTGTTTGAGGATGGGCACATCCCCTTTCTGCATGTTGTAGAACGCCATGGAGTTGCCGCCGCCATTGTCATCAACTTGGTTGGCAACGGGAAAGCTGAAGGGATCGGGCTCGCTGGTGTAGTTGACGATGACGAAGGGATAGAGATCGTTGAGGCAGCCGGAGGGGTTATGGCGCGTGGCATTGCGCACATTGCAGTCCGATTGCTGCCACATCTCGAACAGCCGGTGCGTGGTGTCCCCGGTGTAGGAGTCATAAGGAAGACTCGCGCCTTGGAGCGGAAACGGTCCGTTCGGCAGGTCGCTGAAATTCTGAATGCGCGAGTCAAAATCGGGGAGCTCCGCACTCTGCGACGCCCCCGAGGCCCCCGTTGTCAATAGGCGTAGATCCGCAGGCTCCAGCGAAGGCTCGACGCCGCCCAGCAAGGCGAGCGGTGTCGCGGGCGGAAACGGAGGCGGCTCTCTTGTGGCAGGGCTGGGCGAGAAATTCAAAGTCGGCTGGGGCAACGTTTGGTAGGGGGTCTTTTCGCGATCGCTCAAGCTGATGAAATATTGCGTCTTGAAAGGCGCGATGGCTTGAAATTGAGCGGCCTTGGAAAAACGCCGCCCCGGGGAGCCGTCCGCGTTGATGATGTCTTCCGACAAGAGATTCTTGACCGAGTCGCCGCTCTTCGGGACATAGGTCGCGAATAGATGATCGAAGGTGCGATTCTCGCCTATCAATACGATGACGTGTTTGATGGGAGATCTCGTTCTGGCGTGACGGTTCTCGGCTGCGCCCGCCAAGGTCACGCCGAGCGCCAACTGTGCGATCGCGAGGCTCGTCAAGCCGAGGCGAACTACCCTGCCTGTATGTGCCAACCCATGTTCCGAATGCATACGATTGCCCTCCGCTTCGCCAGTTGATCATTGGAGGGTTTGTAGAGGACGCCTGTTGCAGTAATGTGTTCGTTTGCTTGATCGAATTATTACGATAGGCGATCTCCATTGTGCGGTCACAGGTCGCGCCGGCTTGACGCGCCTTTGTACACTCGACGAAGTCGAGTAATCAGACGGTGGGAGAGAAGGCTTCCCCAACAAATCGCCCGATCCCTGCAAAGACAGCGTTGACCTGGCTCGCTGCGGGCGAACCACCCCGGGTGTACGCGCAGATCAACACCGGGTCGCCGCGAATGGACCACGCAACGGCGATGTCGCCGGCGGCATCCTTGCCATTGTTCCCGGTCTTGTCGCCTATCCGCCAGTCCTTCGGCAGACCGGCACGCAACCGATTTTCACCAGTCTTGCAACCTATCATCCATCCTGTTAAGCGCTCGCGGGATTCTGGCGACAGCGCCTTGCCGAGGATCAGGCTCCGGAGGCTGTGCGCCATGGCGGTGGGCGTCGTGGTGTCGCGCTGATCGCCAGGAGGCGAGCGGTTGAGCTCCGGTTCGTTGTGATCCAAGCGAGTGACCTCATCGCCGATGGATCGCCAAAATGCGGTTAGGGCGGATGGTCCGCCGACGCGTGCCAGCAGGGCGTTAGCGCAGGTATTGTCGCTGAGTTCGACGGCAGCTTTGCACATATCGGACACCGACATCGCCCCTCTTTCCAAGTTCTGCTTGGCGACGGGGGCATACTCCATGATGTCAGCAGCGCCATAATCGATCATCTCGTCCAAGCGAGTCTTACCGCGATCGACGCCGGCGAGCACACATCCGGCGAGTGACGCCTTGAACGTACTGCACATGACGAAGCGCTCATCGGCACGCCAGGCAATTCTTCGCCCGGACCGAAGGCTTTCGGCGTAAAGACCAACGTGGCCGCCGCTGCCTCGCTCATAGTCCGTAAGTGCGGTGATGGGGGCTCTTTGCGCGAGCGCAGGTGACGCCAGAAGCGCCAGCGTACCGCACACTACGTCTCTTCTATTCATTCCGGTCATCCTTACAATCGGCCGCAGCCTAGCGCAGGACCTCCAGGGTACCGCGCATGACGCGACCGGTTCAACGCTGCGACCCGACAGTTCAGTCACCACTCCTTGAAGTCTTCAATCGCGGGTGGGACAAGGCGCTTTCAAGCCTCGGTGTCAACCACTCTCATCCGCGGATGACCGCGGATAGAATCCGAACGCGTCCACCGCCGTTTCGTCGACTTCTTCCTTCGAAGCTTCGATCAGGCGGCCGCGGATACGCTCAATGGCTTCACGCGTCCCCTTGCGCGGTGTATGGACTACTGCGTTCAAACTATCGTCTCCATGGGCGAAGGCATATACGGCAATGTTGGCCATGATCATCCTCGAGGTGATCTGAATCAGTTAAGTTCGCAACTCATCCGCCCGCAGGACGACGAAACTCGTCGCGGTCGCGATGATGAAGACCAATCCCATCAAAATCCAAATCGGCGCGCCGCCGCTGGACTCCGTGCTATCGAGTGCAATCGAGGTCCAGGCTTCAAAAATGCCACCGTCGACCCGATCGCGGACGGCGTCCACTTCAGGATTGGAACTCACCGGCAGCAGCGCAAGTAGCGCCTCTACTCTGCCTACGAGCTCATCCAATTGGCTCATTCTGCCCATGACGCCATGCTGACCGCTGCCTGACCGAAATTCCAGGCGATGACAGGCTCGCGATCACGTAAGACGCGTCCGACCATCAAGGCAGGCGCCCTCCTGTTGGAAGCGGCCCTTCAATGCTTTCATCGTCCGACCCTGGTCCGGCAATATCGCTGAGAGTATCTCCATGCAAAAAGACACGTCATCGAATCACGGCGAGGGAAATCCCGAGGCCGCTGAGCGTTTCAATTCTGCGGAACGGGAATTTGTCGAGTCTCCCCGTGGCAAGCAAGTGATTACCAAGCGGCCCTTCCATGTGCCGGTTGGGTAGCGTGAGCAGCCCGAGCGGGACTTCGACGCCCACGGCATCCGGACAACGCTGCGCGCTGCAAACCAAGTGACGTCTAACGCTGCTCCCGACTGCCCGCCTTCGCCAGCTTGAGGCGTTCGAATATCTCCTCCCGATGAACCGGCACTTCCTTGGGAGCATTCACGCCGAGCCGAATTTGTTGCCCCTGGATGGACAGGACGGTCACCGTCACGTTGTTGCCGATGTTCAGCGTCTCACCGAGGCGTCTCGTCAGGATCAACACAATCCGCTCCTAAGCTGCTCGAATAACGGAATTACCGGCGGTCACGCCGTCGACTTGTCGGCCAAGACAAGGTAGCGCGCACGGCGCAGACGGTACAGTTGGGGTAACCCCGTACGCGTCAAATGGCTTTTTGAATTGCGTTCGCGCCGGTGATGGCCAAGCGGACGACCTCGGCAATGCCGCGACACTGCAGTTTTTCCATCATTCTCGCCTTGTAGACCTCCACCGTGCGCGGACTGATGCCGAGGCGGGCGGCAATGTCACGCTGCGAAAGGCCCTCAACCAATGATTCGAGAACCTCGCGTTCCCGAGGTGTAAGGCGGTCCAGACGCGAACGGGCCACCTCCTCGACGCGCTGTGCGGCATGCCGGAGGCCGTCCTCGCGGATGGCGTTGTTTAATACGTCCAGCAGAACATCGTGGTCAACGGGCTTTTCAAGAAAGTCGAATGCGCCGCTTTTCATGGCGGCACGAGTGGTCTGCACATCGCCGTGCGCCGTCAAAACGACCACCGGCAAGTCGATCATGCGATTGATCAAGGCCTTTTGAAGATCGAGGCCGCTCATCTCCGGCATGCATAAATCGGTGAGCACACAGCCGCGCCATTCAACCTGGTAGGTGTCGAGGAACGCGACGGCACTTGCAAACAACTGCGTCCGCATCCCCTTCAGGGACAGCAACAGGCCCAGTGAGTCTCGCACTGAGGCATCGTCATCGATCAAGAATACGGTGGGATCGCTCATCCAACAACCCCGCTGACACCGGTGGCAAGGGGAAGTTCTACCACGAATCGAGTACCCGTGGGCAGGGAGGTATCGAGACTGAGTTCGCCGCCCTGGCTGCGCAGCAGAGATCGGGATATTGCGAGGCCCAACCCCATCCCGTCGACCTTGCTGGTGACGAAAGGCTCGAACAGTCGTGATCGTATTTCTTCCGGTACTCCGCCGCCCGAGTCCTCCACGACAATCCTCATCACTCCTTGCAGGGCCGTCATGGCGATATGCACGCGGCCGGTTCCGGGCGATGCATCGGCAATGGCATCGATGGAATTGCCGATGAGATTGTGCAGCACCATCTGCAGCTGAATGCCGTCGGTTGAAACCTGGGTTGCGATCCGAATATCGTGCGTAATGTCGATGTTCAAACGTCCCGCCCGGTCGGCGAAGGCGGACAGAACCCCGGCAAGCAGCGCCTTGACGTCGATATGAGACACGTTCACCGCACCTGCGCCGTAGAAGTCGCGCAGGCGCCTGATCACATCGGATGCCCGGTGTGACTCGCGCGCCGCCTTGTGCAAGGTGTCCAGCAGCCGCGAATCGCTCACCTTGAGCGGCTCCATCAGGATCTCCACGGAGTTGAGGTAGGACACCAGAGCGGTGATCGGCTGATTGAGTTCGTGCGTGAGGGCACTCGCCATTTCCCCGGCCAGCGCAAAACGCATGGCTCGAGCGAGCGCCATGTCGCGCTCGCGAAGCTGCCTCTGGGCGTGGTCGTGCCCGGTCATGTCGCGCACGATGAGCAAATAGCCCTCCCGGGCCGGAGCATTGAGGCGCACGCAGGCAACTTCCGCCGGGAAACGTTCGGTGTCGGCACGCACGCCTGCCAGGCGGATGCGTTCGGTATCCGCCGCGAGCCGCAGTTCCGGCAGCCATCGACTGACGTCCGTGTTCTGCAGCGCCACATCAGGTGCCTTGAAGAGCTGCCTCGCCGCAAGATTCGCCGAGGTGACGTGGCCTGCCAAATCGGTGGCGAGCACGGCATCCGGTGCCGCATCGAGCAACGCCCGCTGTTCCGCCTCCCCTGCTGCCACCTGCGCCAGCGCGTTGGCCCGCTCGGTGAGAATCGCACCCAAGAGAACGCCCGTGAGCGCCAGTGTGAGCAACAGATATTGCACCTCGATCAACGCGCCGGCCGTCAAGTGCGGCGCAGCGGCACCGATCAGCGCAATTTGAATGAGCAGCGTCACCGCGGAGGCGCCGATCACTCCCCAGGTCAGGGTGATCCAGACTACGGGAAGAAACAGAATATAGACCAGCGGCAGACCTTCCAGGGGTTGCACCCTGAAGACCACCCACAACAATACCGCGAGCACCACGCCTTGAGCCGCGATGAGGCTGCGGTGGCCGCGAAATGCTCGCAAGGCGCCCGCGAGGGTCGGTCGCGCCAACAGTAAAGGGGTCACGGTCAACACGCCGTTCAAGTCGCCGACCCAGTTGCGCACGACGGCATCGCCCGTAGACTCGATCGACAGAACGCCGGCCGCGACAAATGCCGCCGCGTAGCCGGCGGACACGACGAGCGCAGTGAGCGCGGTCGCGCATCCGAATTCGACCGCGCTGCGACGGGAGGCGAGCAAATGGTCGAACTTTCTTTGGGCGAGCACATACGCCAGCGTGCCGTAGCCGATGGCCACCACGGCGGAGGCCGAGAGCAGCGTGAACATCGGGGCCGGGGCTCCATGAACGAGAATCTCGGCGGCAAACGCCGCTGCGACCGTCCAAGGCGCTTGCCGCCATCCGCGCAGCAGCAGAAATGCCAGCGTAAGGCCGGCATCGGGGTTCCACGGAGTGATGCCGAGCTTGAGCAGCGGGTGCACGTAGCTCAATGCATCGAGCGCCACGTAACAGATGAGATATCCGATGCCGATCAACCCGTGACGGGGATCAACGATGGCCTTGAGGCGGACGGCGGAATTGTTCATGGGCGACGCCGTTCAATTCGTGGCGGCGCCCAGGGTGCGGGCGAGGAAGGCGGCGGTGGCGGCATCGACGCGCAGCCACGACTCGTGCCGCAGGAAGCCGTGAATCTCGTTGGGAACCACCAGTTCCTCGAAAGGCAGCCTGCGCGCTTCCAAGCGGCGCGCAAGATCGATGGTCTGCTGAAACGGCACATTCCGATCGTCGTCACCCTGGATCAGCAGCACAGGGGACTTCCAGCCATCGATTGCGGCGTCCGGCGATGAATCCCATGCGACCTTGAGCGCCTGGTCGCGATCGCCTTTCTCGTAGCGCGTCGACGGTTTGCCGGCTATCTCGTCCATCAACTGCGACCAATCATGCACGCCGTGCAAGTCGACCCCGGCTTTGAACAGATCTGAATTGCGCGCCAGCGCCAGCGCCGTGAGGTAACCGCCATACGAGCCGCCCCATATGCCGATGCGCGCCCCGTCGACGTTCGGCAACGACTGCAGGAAATGCGCGCCGGCGATGACGTCCTGGTACTCGGCGGCGCCGGCGTAGCCCGCGCTATCGGGCTGGTGGAAGGCGCGGCCGTAGCCGATCCCAAGCCGGTAGTTCACCGAAAGCACCACGAAGCCATGCGCCGCCAGATATTGATTCACGGCGTATGCGTTGCTGTAGTAGTCCATGTAATGCCAGCCGAGCAGCATCTGCCGCGGCGGGCCGCCATGCACGAAAATGACGGCGGGCTTTCGATTCAAGGAGGCTGCCGCGCCGTCCTCGAACAGTTGACCGTGGACCGCGGTACCGTCCGCCGCATGGAAAATGACGCGCTTGGGCGCGGTGAGGCGCGCCAGCGGAAAATCAGGGGACAAGTTCCCGGCAGCGAGTGCCGCGCGGTGGGATCCGCTCAAGTCCACGCTGCCGATGGCGGGCGGTTCTTTGACGCCGGCGGTGGCAAAGGCGATGCGGTCCGGCGCAGCGCTCACCGGTGTCCATTCAAGAGTCTCACCTGCTGTCAACGCCACGGATCCTGAGCGATCCACGGCCACGCGGAACAAGTGCCGGCGATCGTCGTCCCCCGGTGTGTGGCCGGTGTTGGCATCGTAGATCATGAAGTGCCGGTCGCGGCTTTCCGTGACGTGCTCCACCATGAATGCGCCTGGGGTCAGCGACACTGCGTTGCCGCCCGTTGCCGCAACGGAATAAAGGTGCGGCCAGTCGTCGAGATACGCCAGAAATACCAAACGATCGCCCGCCATCCAGTGCAGATTGGCTTCGCCTTCGACATCGGGATAGGAGCCGGCAAGGGTATCGGGGCTGCGCCAGACGGCCTGCCCCGCGCCGCCGTCGGCAGGCGCCACCCAGATCGCCCAGCGGTGAGGCACCGGCGAGAGTATCGGATCCGGGGCGCCCCCCTCCCCGGCCCGGCGCACGAAGGCAACTCGCCTGCCGTCCATGGACCAGCGCGGCGAGGCATCCCGGTCGGTGGAGGGCGCAAGATAAATGAGCGGCGCCTCCTTGGAGGCAAAGATGCCGATGAATGAATGGCCGCCCCGGGTCGAGACAAAGGCCAGTCGGCCGCCGTCCGGGGACCAGCGCAGTTCGGTGTTCTCGCCGCGATCGAAGAACAGACGCTCGGGCTTGCCGTCGGCAAAGGGGGCGGTCCAGACCTGATGATTCTTGGTGTAGGCGAGTTGTCCGCGCGAGGAGATGGCCGGTTCATCCCCCTCATCGATTCTGTGCGGCGCGCCGCCCGTCAACGGAACGGTCCAAATGGCCGCTTCCGGCTGCTGTGGTGAGGAGCTCGGATTGGGCGCGAGATTACCCTCGGCTGGCCAATTTGAGTCGTGGTCCCCGCCGCGGACGAACACCAGGCGCGTGCCGTCCGGAGAAAAAGTGAGCTGAGTGAGCTCCTGTCCGTCATCCTGCGTGTACTGCGTGACCTGCAGCGGCGCAAAGGCCGGGCCATGTGCCACCCAGATATTGCGCACGCCATCGACGTTGCGTACCCACGCGATGACATCACCCTGCTCCGCCGATGCGAGTTGGCTCACGTACGGATAGCTGAGGATTTGCGGCAGGGTGAAATCGGAACGTGGCGCGGCGCTTGCCATCCGCGAAGCCAATAGCAGCGACAGCAATATCGAGGTCGAACATCCCAGATTGCGCATGTGAACCCTCATTCATCCGATCTGATCGCGGCATGTCTTCGTGCGCGCATATCAGACTAATCTAAGGGATTCATTCAGTTTTGATAAGGCTATTGCGCTGTTCCACGCTGCCGTTTCCCTTGGCGCCATGATGGTCAAGGATCATTCCGCGGCCAACGAGAAGCTGAAATCGCTCGCGGGCTCGAACAGCATCTCGCTGCCGACAAGTGCCGGTGTCGGTCAGATGTCGGCCCACGAGGAAGACATCGCAGAATTCAACAAGGAAGCAACATCGGGGAAGGACCCGGACGCAAAGGCCTTCGCGACCGCCACACTCCTAATCAATAGGGCATCTGAAGAAGATGCAAGAGCATCGCCGGGTCGGTCGGGGTGACTCCATTAGTCAGCGGGGACACGATCGAGAAACAATAGTAGTACAATACATTAAATATCGTCTATAACATATTGTTTTATAAAATTATACACTCGAAACAAGGTTTCGGTCGATGCTTCCTTCCATGCTCCGCTAGGTAGGGGCGAGGCTTGAAGAACCGAGAGAAGCCTCCTACTCATCGGCAATAAGTGCTGGCAATATAATATCTTGTCCTTCTTTCATCATATGAATTAGAGTTTGACCATAATTCGGCATTTAGGGATGTTGGCACCATGGCTACTCAAGCTCGATCTATCGCCTCGCTCACGATCTCTTTCGGCTTGGTGGCCATTCCGGTCAAGCTGTACTCAGCGACGGTTTCCTCCGAACGAATCTCGTTCAACCTGCTGCGCCAGAAAGACGGCTCACGGGTCAAGCAGCAATACGTTGCCGTCAATGACGGCAAGACGGTTGAACGCTCCGAAATGGTCAAGGGCTACGAGTTCGCCAAAGATCAATACGTGATGTTCAGTCCCGAGGAGCTCAAGGCACTCGAAGATGCGACCACCCACTCCATCGACATCGGCCAGTTCGTGCCGCTTGAATCCGTGGACCCGATTTATTTCGACGGCACCTACTATCTCGCGCCCGACAAAGGCGGCGCCAAGCCGTACACGCTGTTGGCGACGGCGCTGCGCAAAGCGCAGCAGTGCGCCGTCGGCCGCTGGATTTCGCGCGGCAAGGAACACATCGTCGTCATCCGAGCGCTCGAGGACGGCCTGGCGATGCACCAACTGCATTTCAAGGCGGAAGTTCGCGACCTCAAGGACCTGGGGATCGAGGCGGCGCCGGTGTCGGAACCGGAATTGAAGCTGGCGCGGCAATTGATCGATCATCTGGGGGCAAAGCGCTTCGATCCCAACGAATATGCCGACGAACACAAGGCCAGGGTGGAAGCGGCCATTCAGAGAAAAGTTGACGGGAAAGAAGTATCGCTTGCCGAGGGCCCGGTCTCGACCAAGGGTGGCAATGTCATCGACCTGATGGAGGCTTTACGAGCAAGCATCGATACCCGAGGATCGAAGGCCGCTGATCTCAAGGAACGCAAGGCACCCAAACGTGCAGCAGCCCAAGCCGCCCCGCGCAAAACCGCTCGACGATGAGATGCATGCCTACAACACGAAGGATCTGCAGCGCCTGTTTGGATTGCCCGCGTCCGCCGTCCGTTCGCTGACGCACGCCGGGCATATCAGCCCGGTCAAACGCGGCGGCCGGCTGCACTATTCCTTTCAAGATCTTCTCATGCTGCGCACCGCGAGTGCCCTGCGCGCGGCGAAGATCTCAGCGCACCGAATCAATCGCACCCTCGAGACGTTGCGCGCGACGCTCCCGGCGGGCGCCGCACTCAACCAGCGCTCGCTCACGGCGTTGGGCGATCAAATTGCCATTCGTGAAGGCAAGATGCTGTGGGAGTCGGAATCGGGCCAGTATGTTCTGGAACTCGATCTGGGCGAAGAGAGAGGCGGCCTGCACGTGATTCCCCGCCGGTCCCCCACCGAGAATTCAGCGCACACCGCCGATGCTGCGTTCAGCGCGGATGAACTTTACGAACGGGCCTTTGTGCTGGAAGAGTCTGATCCGGATGCAGCGCGAGCCGCCTATGAAGCCTGCCTCGCGGCCGAGCCGCAGCATGTAGAGGCAAGAATCAATTTGGGCCGCATGCTGCATGTGGCGGGCCGTCTTGGCGATGCCGAGAAGATTTATCGATCTGCAAAAAAGATGGAGCCTTTGCTGGCCTTCAACCTCGCGGTGCTGCTCGAGGATTTGAATCGGGAAGCCGAGGCGATTCTCGCGTATCGCGAGGCGTTGGCTCTCGATCCGGAACTGGCCGACTCACATTTCAACCTGGCGCGGCTCTATGAGCGAGCCCGGGACCCCAAGTCATCGCTTCGTCATCTGCTTGCCTACCGGCGCATGATGGACCGGCAAGGCACTTGATCTTGGCCAAGCCGGCACTCGCCACCTATCGCGCCAAGCGCGACTTCAACAAGACGGCGGAGCCGCCGGGTCAAAGCAAGGTAGCGCCCTCCTCGCGCTTGCGGTTCGTCGTGCAGAAGCACGCGGCACGCCAACTGCACTATGACTTGCGGCTGGAATGGGACGGAGTGTTCAAATCCTGGGCCGTGACGCGAGGTCCATCGATGGATCCGCAAGAAAAGCGTCTGGCCGTTGAAGTCGAAGATCATCCCCTGGACTATGGGGATTTCGAGGGCACCATCCCTAAAGGAGAATACGGCGGCGGCACGGTGCAGCTGTGGGACCGCGGCTACTGGACGCCGGAGGGCGGCAAATCGCCGCAGGATGCGTTCGATAGCGGCGATCTGAAATTCACTTTGGAGGGACAGCGTCTGCACGGCAGTTGGGTGCTGGTACGGATGCGCGGCGACCGCTACGGCAGCAAGAGAACCCAATGGCTGTTGATCAAGCACCGGGACGCCGGTGCCATACCCGGCGATGATGGCCATTTGCTGGAAGAGGATCGCTCCGTCGCCTCAGGGCGCACGCTGCAGCAGATCGCCGATGGCACCGGCAAGCCCCCAGAGCCCTTCATGCTGGCGGGCGCGAAGGCGGCGCCGGCCGACGCCGTATGGACCACCGAGCCGGCGCGCAAGCAGGCTGCAAGGCAGCCTGCAAAATCGCCGCCGCTGCGGCGCAAGCCCGTGATGGTTGCCAAGGTGCCGAATTTCGTCGAGCCGCAATTGGCAAAACTGACGGACCACCCGCCGGAGGGGCTTGCTTGGGCGCATGAAGTCAAGCTCGATGGCTATCGTGCGCAGCTGAAGGTGTCCGGCGGCGAGAGCCACATGCGCACTCGTAGCGGTCTTGATTGGACCGATCGATTCGCAGCCATCGCCGAAGATGCCCGCGGGCTTGCCGACTGCCTGATCGACGGAGAAGTCGTGGCGCTCGATGCGAAAGGCTTGCCGAGCTTCGGCGCCTTGCAAGCCGCGCTGTCCGAAGGCAATTCCGAAAAACTGGTGTTTTTCGCGTTTGACTTGCTGTTCGAGGGACGTGAGGACGTGCGCACTCTGCCGCTGGAAGAGCGAAAAGGCCGCTTGGAATCATTGTTGAAAGCCGGCGGCAGCCCGCGGCTGCATTTTGTCGCTCATTTGATCTCGAATGGTCAGAACGTGTACGAATCGGCTTGCAAGATGGGCCTTGAAGGTATCGTTTCAAAACAATTGGCGGCCGCCTACCGTTCCGGCCGCTCCGGCAGCTGGCTCAAGATCAAGTGCCGCGCGGGGCAGGAAGTGGTGATTGGCGGCTGGACGACCGAGGCCGGAACGGTTCGATCCCTGCTGGCCGGCGTGTATCGCGGCCGGCAGTTTGTCTATGTCGGCCGGATCGGCACCGGCTACGGGCAGGCGGCGGCAAAATCGCTGCTGCCGCATCTCACGGCGCTGACGCGCCAGGCCAGCCCGTTCGAGGGGGAGAATGCGCCGCCGAAGGACAAGAACGTTCGCTGGCTCAAACCTTCCCTGGTTGCGGAAATTGAATTTGCCGGTTGGACGGACACCGGCATGATTCGTCAGGCAGCGTTCAAGGGTCTGCGCTTGGACAAGCCTGCCCGCGATGTGGTCGCAGAGATTCCCGAGGAGGCGCCAGATCCCATGATCAGCAAGCGATCCGGCACGACAAAGCGCAAGAGCCCCGCCGCCGAGAGCGTCTCGAACGCCGGTCTAACGAAGACCGGAGCTGCCCGAGGCTCTGCTTCGGTCAACATCTTGGGTGTGGCGATTTCGAAACCCGACAAGGCGCTGTGGCCGGATGTTGGCGGCGCGCCTGCGACCAAGGCTGATCTTGCGCGATACTATCAAGAGGTCGGCGAATGGATGCTGCCGCATCTCAAGGGACGTCCGTGCTCGCTCGTCAGACTGCCGAACGGCGTGGGCACGCAGCAATTCTTTCAGCGACATGCCTCACCGGGTATGTCGGAATTTTTCACTGCCGCGAAAGTTCGTGGTGACAAGGCGCCCTATGTGCAGATCGATCGGGTCGAGGCGCTGATTGCGGCCGCCCAAGTGGCCGCGCTGGAACTGCATCCCTGGAACTGCGCGCCGGGCGATCCCGAAGTGGCCGGCCGCCTGGTCTTCGATTTGGATCCGGCACCGGACGTCGGTTTCGGGGCGGTCACCGCCGCCGCGCTCGAGATCCGCGATCGGCTGAAAGCGGCGGGTCTCGAATCTTTCTGCAAGACCACCGGCGGCAAGGGTTTGCATGTGGTCACTCCGCTCATCTCGGGCAAGGCGGCAGTGCACTGGCCGGTGGCGAAGAATTTTGCGCACATCATCTGCGCGCAGATGGTGCAGGATAGTCCGGCGAAGTATCTCGACAACATGTCGAAAGAACGACGCGTGGGTAAGATCTTCCTGGACTATCTGCGCAATGATCGCATGTCGACCGCGGTCGCGGTCCTGTCGCCGCGGGCCCGCGCCGGCGCGCCGGTGTCCATGCCGGTTTTGTGGAAGGAAGTGGGCCGCAGCCTGGATCCCATGAAATTTGACCTGCGCAGTGCGCCCGGCCTGCTGCGAAAATCAAGACCCTGGGACGGCTATACGGACGCGGCTCGGTCCCTGGCAGAGGCCATTCGCTGGGTTACTCGCCCTGCAGGAGCCCGACGCAAGTAGCGGCGGCCGAGGTTATGCTTCGGCGCATGCACCCCCGGGCGACCCTGGCAGCCACCATTCTCGGATCGAGCC
This sequence comes from uncultured Gammaproteobacteria bacterium, assembly GCA_963800375.1. GTDB lineage: Bacteria > Pseudomonadota > Gammaproteobacteria > Steroidobacterales > Steroidobacteraceae > Bog-1198. Next base: position 40,348 of record CAWDAT010000001.1, read on the forward strand.
TCGCGTTCATCGACGGCTCGGTGGTCAATGTCGCCCTGCCCGCGCTCGCACTGGATCTCAACGTTGACGCGCACGACCTTCCCTGGACGATCAATGCCTACCTGTTGCCGCTGGGCGCATTGACACTGCTCGGCGGCGCGCTCGGCGATCATTTCGGCCGCCGCCGCTGGTTCAACATCGGACTGGCGGCCTTTACCCTGGCGTCGGCCGCCTGCGCGGCGGCGCCTTCTCCAGCATGGCTGCTCGCCGCCCGTAGCCTCCAAGGTTTGGGCGCGGCGCTGCTGCTGCCCAATAGTCTGGCCATTCTCGGAAGCTCGTTTACCGGCGAGGCGCGCGGACGCGCCATCGGCACGTGGGCCGCGGTCGGCGCCCTGGCCGGCGCCTTGGGGCCCATCGTCGGCGGATGGATCGTGGACACGGCCGGATGGCGGGTGATCTTTCTTCTCAATCTGCCGCTCGCCGCGGGCGCAGGCGTTCTGTCCTGGCGTTATCTCGAAGAGCTCAAGGAGTCGCAGAGCGCCGCGCCGCTCGATGCCGCGGGCGCAGGTCTTGCGACGGTCGCGCTCGGCCTCCTTACCTGGTCACTGACGCGGGCGTCGGAGCCTGGCGCGGGACACGCCGGGCCGTGGGCGGCGGCTGTCGCGGGCAGTCTTCTTCTCGGGGCATTCTTATGGCTCGAGGGACGCCTCGGAAATCGCGCGATCATGCCCCTCAGCATGTTTGCCGCGCCGACTTTCGTCGGCCTCAACCTGCTGACATTCTTCCTCTACGGGATACTCGGCGGGCTGCTGGTATTGTTGCCGTTTTTCCTGATCAGAATCGGCGGTTGGCTGGCGCTATCGGCCGGTGCGGCCCTGTTGCCGATTCCGATCGCGATCGGTGTCGGCTCGCGGTTGATGGGGCGCGTGGCGGCCCGCCACGGCGAGCGGATGCCGTTGACCGTGGGCGCGGGCTTGGTTGGGATCGGCTTCGCCCTGTACGGCAGGATCGCCGTGCACGGGCTCAACTATTGGCAGGATGTTCTTCCGCCCACGGCTCTCGTCGCCATCGGCATGGGAGCCTGCGTCGCGCCCTTGACCACCGCCATCATGGCCTCGGTCGACGCGGATCGCGCCGGCTTGGCCTCCGGGTTCAACAGCGCCGTCGCGCGCATCGCGGGGTTGCTGGCCACCGCGCTGCTGGGATTCTTGTTTGCGCGGCAAGATTCCGTCGAATCCTTCATGAAGGGATTTCACACCGCGGCGCTGTTGGGCGCAGCGGCGGCAGCACTGGCCGCGGGCTCGGCGTTTTACCTCATCGGGCCCAAAGCTCGCGGCCGCACGGAAGGCGGCGCTTAGCCTGCTTCCGCCACAACCTTCAACACGGCTTGCGCCACGCGTTCATCGACCTCCGGCGCCTGGCCTGGATGCACAGGGTAGCGCAGCAAGGCCTCCATGCGGCCGTTGACCAGGCGCATCTGCACCTGGGGCGCAGGCTGGTTCGCATTCTCGCCGACTGCCGCGCGGATCGCCGCCAGTAATTTGTCCTTGAGCGCGGCGTAATCCGCGACCGCCGGCAGTGTCAACGGGGTCTCGCGCCAGGAAAGATCTCCGGCCGGAATTTGCTTGAACAGACCGCCCGAGGCCTGGAACACGACCAGGTTGGGGAATGCGACGATCCGCCCGGTCGGCCCCAAGGGGCCTTGCTGATTGAGCTCCATCAGGTGCATGCGCACCAACCCTAGGTCGACGACTTCGCCCACCACCGCGCCGATCTGAATTCGATCTCCCACCCGAATGCCGTACTTGCCGATCAGCAAGAAGTAGCCGACCACGGACGCGAGCAGGCTTTGCATGGCCACCGCGAGGCCGGCGGTCAGCAGGCCGGCGAATGTGGCGAAGGTGCTGATCTCGGTCACGAAGCTGAGGCCGAGGATGCAGATGACGATGGGCCAGAGGATCACGGATCGAATCAGCAGCAATTGATGGCGGCGGCGCACGTCGTGAACATAGCGAAGCACAAACCGCCGCCAGACTTCGGCCAGCACGAACACGGCCGCGAGGATGCCTGCGACGGTTCCCGCACGCACGGCAAGCGCCGCCAACGCGTCATGGTATTGCCGCTGTGAGGATTCTCGCCAGCTGGCCAAGTTGTGCCGATATTGCTGCAGCAGCACCTGTTCCTTGCTCAATGGAATCAATATTTCCGAGGTCTGCTTGAACAGCCACGCCAGGGTGTCGAATTGGCCGCGCAGCTCTTTCAACGCGCCGCTCTCGGCATGGTCCGCCTGCGCCGCGAGCGTGTCGCTGCGCGCAGCATAGGCATTGAGCTGCTTGAGAGGCGGGCCGCTGATGGTCCTGAAAGTCTGCGCAAGTGCCGCCGTATGCCGGTCCACCAGATCGATGCTCGCAATCTTGTTCCTTTGTTTGAGAACAGTGCCGGCCATATCCCAGATTCCGGAACGTGCGGGAGTTCCTTTGTCATTGACGGGGGCAGCCGGCGCGGCCGCACTCTGGCCGGGCGATGCGCCCGCGGAAGGCGCGGAACCCGCAGCCGCATTGGCGCCGGGTACGGTCGCCGCGATGGCATCGATTTGCGCCTTGAGGGCGTTCGCCCCGGCTGCCTTGGGATCGCTCGAATTGACGAACTCCGTCATCGTGTCGAGCAGGTTCTTCCGGGCATTGACCATGTCGAGTTCACCCTGCAACTCGTGCAGTTTCGCCTCGCCGGCTTGACGGACCCTGGCCGAGCCGGCCGGTTGCTTGCGAACCTGATCCATCTCCTGCTGGATGGATTTTTGCTGTGCATCCAGTTGGCTTTGTTGCCGATTGAGGGCTTGCGGCGCCGACGCTGCGGCAGCGTTCTGCGCCGCACCGGCCTCGCTGCTCAGAAGCTCTGCGTTGGCGCGGGCAATCCCGAATGCCAGACCGACCACCTGATCGGCCGTCTGACGATTGGCAAAGAGAATCAAAAGATCACTGGGCTGCGTGGCGTACTGTTGCTGAGTGCCCAGCGTCCGATACCAGTCGACGGTTTCGTCGAGAATTTGCACGACCTGCTCGCCGCTCAACACGGAGACGCGCGTGTCCGCCTGGTCCGCGGCGCGGGCGCCGCCTGTGCTCAGGCTGATGACGGCAACCAACGAGATTAGAGTGTGGCGTCGCACCGTGGGGATCGTATCTCACCACGCGAATTGGCGCGCATTGGTCATCCAGTACATTCTAATAAACGTATGTATATTATTGTTTTTACACAATAAACATAGGTCAGCGGTGCGCGGTGCCTCGCGGCGTGTAGGTAAATTTCTGTCCGGCGATGGTCGCCGCGTACATCAGCCCACCCTTTGCGATGGTGAATACCGCCATGCCGCCCTGATAGGCGCCGGTCGCGCGCGCGTTCTTCTCGCCGCCGCTTGCTTCCGCCGACGTACCGTTGGTCCCCACGCTGGTTGAGGCGGCCGCCGTGATCGCCACCGCGCTGGCGCCGGCTGCAAATTCGAAGGTACCGGATTCGAATCTATCGAGCGCCGCCTTGTCCTCGAAGAAAATGATCTGGCTGTATGCCTTGCCGCCGGCCTGGAAACCGACGCTCACTTGGCCCATGGTGGTATCGCCCACGAGCTTGCCATTCACATACACATGACCCTTGCCCAAGGCGCCGCCCACGACGAAACCGCCTTCCCCGACCGTCGGAAATACGGCATATGCGTAGCTTCTCTGGAAAAACGAGGAGCTCTCGCCCGCGTTGCGAAACAAATTGATGGTATCTGAGTATTTTTCGGCGTAGGCGAGCCCCGCGCTCAGAATGAGCACGGGCGTCAGCGCGAATGCAAGTATCTTGGCAATGCGATTCATCTGGTTTCCTGATTCAACAATAAGGCCCCATATTCGCGCTTCGGCCGGACGTTCGGCAGCAGAGCACGCCTACAGTCCACGTAGGCGTTCGCCTATAGCCAAATTGATACCTGAGGGCGTAAGGCGTCAGCGGCGAATCATCCGATCCATCAAGTGCTCGAGCGCGGCCGCCAAATCGCTGCATCGGCCCGTGTGCACGGGTGAGGTCTGCACGATCGTGCTGCGCGGCGCGACCAGCCAATGAAAACGCTCGCGCGCAGACAGCAAACCCATCTCGCCGGCGGCCGGGCCGCCCGAGCAGATCGCCGGAATGGCGGCGAGCGAATTGCGCACCAACTCGAGGTCCACGCCGGCATCGAGCGCCAGCAGCGCGCTTTCGTCGAGTTCTATTTTCGCCTGCAGGATGCGCTCGACGTCGCAGGACAGAATGATTCCCGCGTTGACGAACTCGCCGCGCTCGACGCGCGGGACCACTCGCACTATCGCGTAGTCATAGGTGCGAAGATCGGGCACGAATCGCCTCCTGGACGAACACGGCGGATGATTGCACGCGTTCGACGAAAAAATCGAGGTAGGCCCGGCGCTGCGCTCCTCGACCGCCGAACCCTGCGTCATCCTGCAGCCAGGCATCGGGAATCAAACCCACGATGTCCGCAAGCTTGTCCGCGGTGAGCAGTGCCGTCAATTGCGCATCCACTTCGGCAAGCGCGCTCGCCTGCTTGAGCAGCACATGATCCTTGATCAGGGCGAATGGGTTGCCCGCCGGCCGGTCGCGGTCCGTCCAGGCATGATGGAAGTACAGGCAAGCTCCGTGATCGATGAGCCACAGGCGGCGGTGCCAGATCAACATATTGACGTTGCGCACCGTGCGGTCGACGTTGCAAACGAAGGCATCAAACCAGACGATGGCGGAGGCCAGCCGCGGCTCCGGCGTGAACACCAAGGGATCGAAAGTCACCGACCCGGGCAGATAGTCCAGCGCAATGTTCAAGCCGGCGCTCGCGCCGATGAGGGCTTGGATTTCGGGGTCGGGTTCGGTGCGCGCCAGTTCGCCGGGAAGGTCGACGAACACGATTTCGGGTACCGGCAGTCGGGCCAGCCGGCCGATTTCGCCGGCCAGCAGCTCAGCGATCAGAGCCTTGGGCCCCTGCCCCGCCCCGCGAAATTTGAGTACGTACAGCCCTTCGTCGTCGGCTTCGATAATGGCCGGCAGCGAGCCGCCCTCGCGCAGCGGCGTCACATAACGACTGGCGGCGACGTTGCGGAGTTTCATCGCCGCAAGCTTACAGGATCCGCGGCTTACTGAAGTCCCGACTGGCGGCAGAGTTCGTCCAGCAGGCCGTCGATCGCCGGCGCATCGAAGGGCTTTTCGATCACGCGCACATGCGGTCCCAGGCCCTTGAGGTCGACGGTCAATTTGTAGCCGGTTGCGATGATGATGGCCATCGCCGGGGCGAGCCGCAGCATGCGGCGGGCCATCTCCAAACCCGACATGGCCGGCAGGCTGACGTCGGTCACCACCACGTCGAAGGCATCGGGCTTGAATACCCCCAACGCCTCCTCGGCGCTCGCGATGGCGAGGATCTCGCGCGTGGGCTGCGCCAGCAGCTCGCAGGTGACTTCCCGCACCAGTGGATTGTCTTCTACATACAAAATTCGCAAGGGATTTTGCGGCACGGGGTTTACTCGGCGCATCCAACGCGCCGCAAGCGGGAGCGCCTGCGCGATCTCAATACCGATTGGATCGCCTTGGCAATGTCATACTGACTGCAGGGCTTGGCCAGTCTGAGGATTCCGAGCGACGCAGGGTCTCCGGGAAGCTCGGCATAGCCGGTCGCCAGGATGACGGGCAGGCTGGGATACTGCTCTTCGACGCATCGGGCAAGTTGCAGGCCGGTCATGGCCGGCATGGCATGATCGGTGAACACGACATCGACTTCGATGCCCGCCGCGAGTTTGGCCAGCGCCTCGGCGCCCGAATGCGCTTCGATCGCCGTATGCCCGAGATCTTCGATCATCGCCGCGGTGCCCGTCAGCACCAACAAGTCGTCGTCGACGATCAACACGGTGCAGGGGCCTGCATAGGATGCTGCCAGGAGCGCCGGAGTTTCCTCCGCCGCGGGCTGCGCCGCGCTCTGGGCGACCGGCAGCCACAATTCGATGGTGGTGCCCCGTCCGGGTTCGCTGTTGATTCGAAGCAGCCCCCCGGACTGCGCGGCGAGGCCATGGACCATCGATAGACCGAGGCCCGTTCCCTTGCCCGGACCCTTGGTGGTGAAAAACGGCTCGGTCGCCTTGGCGAGCGTTGTTGCATCCATGCCGATGCCGTTGTCGATGATCCGAATGCGCACATAATCGCCGGGATCGAGCATGGCGCTGCCGTCATGCGCTGCCGGCCTGTCCGTGTCCGCCGATATCGTCAACGTGCCGCCTGACGGCATGGCATCGCGCGCGTTCAGGGCCACATTGAGCAGCGCCAGCTCCAATTGATTGGCATCGACCAGCGCGGCCGGCAGCGAATCCGGGAACTCCGAGCGCAGCTCGACGCCGTGCCCCAGGGCACGCTCGAGCAGTTCCTTCATGCCGCTCACCAGTTGCGGCACCTCGACGGCCTCGGGCTTCAGTTCCTGCCTCCGGGAAAACGCCAGCAGCCGCTGCGTGAGCGCGGCGCCGCGCTGGGCTCCCTGCACGGCGTTTTGCAGCAGGCGGTGGCTGCGCGGATCTTCGGGCAGCCGTTTCTCGAGCAGGCTCAGGCTGCCGAGGACGGCCATCAACAAATTGTTGAAGTCATGAGCGACGCCTCCGGTCAACTGCCCGATGGTGTCCATTTTCTGCGCTTCGAAGAGTTGCGCAAGCGCGGTTTCGCGCTCGCGCGTACGCTCCTTGATCCGCAGCTCCAATTGCTCATTGAAGCGCTGCAGCTCCGCGGTGCGCGCGGCGACGCGCTGTTCGAGTTCCGCGTTGAAGCGCTCGAGTTGGCGGGTCTTACGGAACAGATCCAAGAAGACCTTGACCTTGGCGCGCAGCAGCTCGGGAACCACCGGCACCGGCACGTAGTCGACGGCGCCGAGCTGATAGCCGCGCAGCTGATCGGGATATGCCATCAGCACCGCAGAGACGAAGATGATGGCCGTGGTTTGAAAGCGCGGATGCTCGCGAATCATGGCCGCAAGCTCGAAGCCGTCCAGATCCGGCATGCACACATCGATGAGAATCAGCGCGACCTCATTCTTCAGCAGGCATTCGAATGCCTGCCGGGCCGACGATGCCTTCAGCAGATTCTCCCCGATCTCCGCAAGAATCGCCTCGTGGCTCAGCAGTTTTGCGTCCTGGTCGTCGACCAGCAGGATGTTGACTCGATCTGGCTTGTTCATGCGGCCGGCGACCTAGCGATGCAGCCACATGCGTAGCGCCGACAGGAGCTGTTCGGTGTTCACCGGTTTCGCCAGGTAGTCGGAAGCACCGGCTTCCAGGCATTTCTCCCGGTCGCCCTTCATGGCCTTGGCGGTCAGCGCCAGAATCGGCAGGCGCCGGTACTCGGCCTTGGCGCGGATTTCCTGGATGGTTTCGTAGCCGTCCATTCCCGGCATCATGATGTCCATCAGCACGATTGCCACATCAGTCCGTGAATTCAGCACCGCGAGCGCTTCGCTGCCGGTCGTGGCCGTCAGAACTTGCATGCCGCGCCGCTCGAGCACGCTGCTCAGCGCGAAGATATTGCGCGTGTCGTCGTCCACCAGGAGCACGGTGCGCCTCAGCAAATCCTCATCGGAGCTGTGCAGCCGCTGCAGCATGGCTTGTTTTGCGGGCGGCAGATCGGCGACGACGCGGTGCAGGAACAGCGAGGTCTCGTCCAGCAGCCTCTCCGGCGACTCGACGCCCTTCACCACCACGCTGCGCGCCATGGTGCGCAATTTGGCGTCCTCGTCCGCCGACAATTCGCGTCCGGTGAACACCACCACGGGCACGTCGCACAAGTCCTCGTCGTCGCGGATATTCTCCAGCACCTCGAAGCCGGACATGTCGGGCAATTTGAGGTCCAGCACGATGCAGTCGGCCGGCGATTCGCGCAGCTGCGCCAAGGCCGCGCCGCCGGTGGCGGCGGCGGCAATTTCGATGTCCGCGGAGGCGAGCAGTTCCGATATGCCCTTGCGCTCGGCTTCGTCATCCTCGACCAGCAGCAGCCGCTTGCGGCGCGGAGCGGCATAGTCCTTGATTCGCGCGAACGCGTCCTGCAGGTATTCGGCGGTGGCAGGCTTGTGAACGAAGGCAAAGGCGCCGCGCGCCAGGCCGTGGTGACGGTCTTCGTCCAGAGTCACGATTTGCACGGGGATATGCCGGGTGGCGGGGTCTTGTTTGAGCTGGCTCAGGACGGTCCAACCGAGCATGTCCGGCAGGAAAATGTCCAGGGAGATCGCCGTCGGCCGGTGCGCGCGTGCGAGCGCCAAGGCATCCGCGCCGCGCTGCGCGACCAGCGCCTTGAATCCCTGTTCCTTGGCCGCCGCCATCATGATGCGGGCATAATGCGCATCGTCTTCGACGATCAGCACGACGCTGTCGCCGGCCTCCAGCGCCGCGCGGTCATCGAGAATCGGCTCGGCCTGCCGTTCCTGCGCGCGCATCGACGCGGCCTGCGCCGCGGCATTGTAGTAGGTGCTCTCGCCGGCGGCCGCCTTCGCCGAGGCCCCCTGATAGGCCAGCGGCAGGTACAACGTAAACACGCTGCCCCGGCCGGGCGTGCTGCGCAGCTGGATTTCGCCGCCCAACAGATTGGCCAATTCGCGGCTGATCGCGAGACCCAGGCCGGTGCCGCCGTACTTGCGGCTGGTGCCGGCGTCGGCCTGCTGGAAGGCTTCGAAGATGATGCGCTGCTTCTCGGGCGGGATGCCGATGCCGGTGTCGGACACTTCGAACGCCACGACCGCCGGACCGTGCCCGAGCGTCGGGTGATCCGCGCTCCAGCCGCTCGCCGCGGGGGATACGGCGAGCCGGACGCCGCCCTCCGCGGTGAACTTGAAGGCATTGGAGAGAAGATTCTTCAGCACCTGCTGCAGACGCTTCGAGTCGGTGACGATGCTGCGGTCCAGTTTCGGCGCAATCGTCACGTCGAAGTGCAGGCGGCGGTTTTCGGCCTCGTGGCGGAACGGCCGCGCGATCATCTCGAGCAAATTGCTGAAGTACACCTCTTCGGCGTCCACCGACACGGTGCCGGACTCGATCTTCGACAGATCCAGAATGTCGCTGATGAGGTTGAGCAAGTCGGTCCCCGCGCCGTGAATGGTGCGTGCGAATTCCACCTGCTTGGCGCTCAAATTGCCGTCCGGATTCTCGGTCAGCTGCTGGCCGAGAATCAGAATGCTGTTGAGCGGCGTGCGCAGCTCGTGCGACATGTTGGCGAGGAATTCGGACTTGTACTTGGAAGTCAGGGCGAGCTCGGTGGCTTTCTCTTCGACGGCTCTGCGCGCCTCTTCGATCTCCTGGTTCTTGGCCTCCACCTCGACGTTGCGGTCGGCGAGCTGCTGCGCCTTCTGCTCCAGCTGCTCGTTGGTCTGCTGAAGTTCGCGCTGCTGGGTCTGCAATTCGGTGGCCAGCTGCTGCGACTGCTTCAACAGCCCTTCGGTCTGCATGGTGGCTTCGATGGAATTCAGCACGATGCCGATGGACATGGTCAGCTGATCGAGGAAGGACAGCTGCAGGGCGGTGAACTCGCCCAGCGAGGCGAGTTCGATCACCGCCTTGACCTGGGCTTCGAACAACACCGGCAATACGATGACGTGCCGGGGCGGCGCACGGAACAGTCCGGAGCGGATGGGTACCACGCCGGACGGAATATCGGTGATGAACATGCGCCGCGCATCGCGCGCGCATTGGCCGATCAGTCCCTCCCCCAGCTGCAGCTGTTCGCCGTACCCGCCGCCGCCATCGTCGGCGTAGGCGGCCAGCAGCTTCAGGCGCTGCGAAGCACCTTCCGCCTCGACCTGATAGATGACCCCGTGCTGCGCTTCCACCAGGGGTGCCAGCTCCGACAACATCATCCGCCCCACCGTGGCCAGATCGCGCTGCCCCTGCAGCATGTTGGTGAAGCGCGCGAGATTGGTCTTGAGCCAGTCCTGTTCCGTATTGCGATCGGTCGTCAGGCGCAGATTGCCGATCATCGTGTTGATGTTGTCCTTGAGTTCGGCAACTTCGCCGCGCGCCTCGACCTGCACCGAACGGGTCAGATCGCCCTTGGTGACGGCCGTCGCGACCTCGGCGATTGCGCGCACCTGAGTGGTCAGGTTCGCCGCCAGCAAGTTCACGTTGCCGGTCAAATCCTTCCAGGTTCCCGCCGCGCCCGGCACGTTGGCCTGTCCGCCGAGCCGGCCTTCGACGCCCACCTCGCGGGCCACCGTCGTCACCTGGTCGGCGAACGTCGCCAGAGTATCGGTCATGTTGTTGATGGTCTCGGCCAGCGCGGCAACTTCGCCCTTGGATGCCACGGTGAGGTTTTGCTTCAGATCGCCGTCCGCGACCGCGGTCACGACCTTGACGATGCCGCGCACCTGTTCGGTCAGGTTGGCCGCCATGACGTTGACGGTATCGGTCAGATCCTTCCAGGTGCCCGCCACTCCCGGCACCTGTGCCTGTCCGCCGAGGCGGCCTTCGGTGCCGACCTCGCGCGCCACGCGCGTGACTTCGCCGGCGAAGCCGTTGAGCTGGTCCACCATGGTGTTGATGGTGTTCTTGAGCTCGAGAATCTCGCCTTTCACGTCCACCGTGATCTTGCGCGACAGGTCGCCGCGGGCGACGGCGGTGGTGACCTCCGCGATGTTGCGCACCTGGGTGGTGAGGTTTGCCGCCAGGAGATTCACGTTATCGGTGAGGTCCTTCCAGGTGCCCGCCACGCCGGGCACCACCGCCTGGCCGCCGAGGCGCCCGTCGGTGCCCACTTCGCGCGCCACCCGCGTGACCTCGCCGGCAAAGGAGCGCAATTGGTCGACCATCGTGTTCAGCGTTTCCTTCAGCAGCAGGATTTCGCCGCGCACGTCGACCGTGATCTTGCGCGACAGGTCGCCGGTGGCGATCGCGGTGGCGACCTCGGCGATGTTGCGCACCTGGCCGGTCAGATTCGAGGCCATCGAGTTGACGTTGTCGGTGAGGTCTTTCCAGGTACCCGCGACCCCCGGTACCTGCGCCTGCCCGCCGAGCTTGCCTTCGGTGCCGACCTCGCGCGCCACGCGCGTGACTTCGCCGGCGAAGCCGTTCAACTGGTCCACCATGGTGTTGATGGTGTTCTTGAGCTCGAGGATCTCGCCCTTCACGTCCACCGTGATCTTGCGCGACAGGTCGCCGCGCGCGACGGCCGTCGTCACTTCCGCGATGTTGCGCACCTGGCCGGTGAGGTTCGACGCCATGGAGTTGACGTTCTCGGTCAGATCCTTCCAGGTACCCGCGACGCCCGGTACGTTGGCCTGGCCTCCGAGCTTACCCCCGGTGCCCACTTCGCGCGCCACGCGCGTGACCTCCGAGGCAAAGCGGTTCAGCTGATCGACCATGGTGTTGAGGGTTTCTTTCAGCTGCAGGATTTCGCCGCGCACGTCGACCGTGATCTTGCGTGACAAGTCGCCGTTGGCGATCGCAGTGGACACCTCGGCGATATTGCGCACCTGTGCGGTGAGGTTGCCGGCCATGGAGTTGACCGAGTCGGTCAAGTCCTTCCAGGTTCCCGCCACGCCGGGGACCAAGGCTTGGCCGCCCAAGCGGCCTTCGGTGCCGACCTCGCGCGCCACGCGCGTGACTTCGCCGGCGAACGAGCGCAGCTGATCCACCATGGTATTCAGCGTCTCTTTCAGCAGCAGGATTTCGCCGGACACCGAGACGGTGATCTTCTTCGACAAGTCGCCCTGCGCAACCGCGGTCGCGACTTCGGCGATATTGCGGACTTGCGCGGTGAGGTTGCCGGCCATCGAATTCACCGAGTCGGTGAGATCCTTCCAGGTGCCGGCCACGCCCTTGAGCTGGGCCTGGCCGCCGAGCTTGCCCTCCGTGCCCACCTCGCGCGCCACGCGCGTGACTTCGCCGGCAAAGGCGTTCAACTGGTCCACCATGGTGTTGATGGTGTCCTTGAGTTCAAGGATCTCGCCGTTCACGTCGACCGTGATCTTCTTCGACAGATCGCCGTTGGCCACGGCGGTGGTGACCTCGGCGATGTTGCGGACCTGTCCGGTGAGGTTCGAGGCCATGGAGTTGACGTTTTCGGTCAGATCCTTCCAGGTTCCCGCGACGCCGCGCACGTTGGCCTGGCCGCCGAGCTTGCCCTCCGTGCCCACCTCGCGCGCAACCCGAGTGACTTCGGAGGCGAAGGCGTTGAGCTGATCGACCATCGTATTGATGGTCTCCTTGAGCTGCAGGATCTCGCCCGAGACGGTGACCGTGATCTTCTTCGCGAGGTTGCCGTTCGCGATCGCGGTGGACACTTCGGCGATGTTGCGCACCTGCGCCGTGAGATTCGATGCCATCGAATTCACGTTGTCGGTCAAGTCCTTCCAGGTGCCGGCGACGCCGGGTACCTGCGCCTGGCCGCCCAAGCGGCCTTCCGTGCCGACCTCGCGCGCAACGCGGGTCACCTCACCGGCGAAGGCGTTCAGCTGGTCCACCATGGTATTCATGGTCTGCTTGAGTTCGAGGATTTCCCCCGACACGTCGACGGTGATCTTGTGCGATAAATCGCCGCGCGCGACCGCCGTGGTCACCTGGGCGATGTTGCGTACCTGAGCGGTGAGATTGCCGCACATGGCGTTGACTGAATCGGTCAGATCCTTCCAGGTTCCCGCCACTCCGGGCACCAGCGCCTGGCCTCCCAACTTGCCCTCCGTGCCGACTTCACGGGCCACGCGCGTGACCTCGGAGGCGAAGGAGCGCAATTGATCGACCATGGTGTTGATGGCTTCCTTCAATTGCAGAATCTCGCCGCGCACGTCCACGGTGATCTTCTTCGACAAGTCGCCGTTGGCCACGGCGATGGTCACCTCCGCGATGTTGCGCACTTGCGCCGTCAAATTCGACGCCATCGAATTCACGCTTTCCGTGAGATCCTTCCAGACGCCGGTCACCTCGCGTACCTGCGCCTGTCCCCCCAGCTTGCCGTCGGTGCCCACCTCGCGGGCCACACGGGTCACCTCCGAGGTGAACACACTGAGCTGCTTGATCATGGTGTTGACGATGTTGGCGGAGCGCAGGAATTCGCCCTTCAACGCGCGGCCATCGACATCCAGAGGCACCGTCTGCAGCAGATCGCCGCGCGCCACGGCCGTTACCGTCCGGGTGACCGCCGTCGTCGGCCACAGCAGGTCGTCGATCAGCGTGTTGACCGATGATTCCATGTCGGCCCAGGCGCCGTCGGACAGGCCGAAGCGCACGCGCGTGCGCGTCTTGCCCTGACGGCCCACCACCTCGCCGACCTGTTCGAGTTGCTGTGCAATGCGCTGATTCGCGCTGATGATGGTGTTGAACGCATCGCAGATCTTGCCCGCGACCCCCACCTGCGATCCCGGCAGCCGCACGGAAAAATTGCCCGCCTGCATTGCGCGCAGCACATCCAGCAGCTGATTCAAATTGAGATCCGGCCCGTTGTCGGACGCACTGATCACGTGCCCGTTGTTCTTTTTCCGACGGGCGACGCTAGTGTTTGCGTCCATGAATCATCTCCACGCCACACGCATCCCGCAGGGATCTTGGCAAACGAGGACTCAATTGTCCATTGACTTTGCGCGCGCAATTCGCTTGTAATTCTTACAAAACCAACGAGCCTGGTGCGCACGCAACAACCCAGCGCTGCGAGACGGCGATGAGCGTTTGCCGCCGCACATTATGTCCAGCGGCATACGTCCACCATCGGTGCCGTCCTTGAAGAAGAGTGGTCTTATAACCGGTGGTAAGACTCATATGCCTTCTAACTATTCGACTCGCCGCAGGCGGGAGCCTAAGTTGTCGAGCGGTCATTGTGCGTTCGTCAATCGGAGTTCGTCATGGCGGAAATCGCCGAACAATCGCCTTCCCGTGTTGCGGCACGCCCCTCGCGCTGGGGCGAGTTGTTCCATAGAGAAGACTGGTGGGCCATTTGGATCGGCTTGGGGTTGGTGGCCGTCGCCATCGCCCTGTTTGCGAACGGCAGCAGCATCAAGTGGCTGGCCGTTGCGCCGCAAAAATGGCCGCACCTGGCCGATGCCGGTGTGCAGCTGCAATCCCATGGCACGCAATATGCGGCGCTGTTCCTGTTGTGGGCGGTGGCTCTCGGCCTCGGCACGGCCGCGCTGGGAATCAAGCTGTCACGATTCCTGCCGGCGTTCCTCGCCTTGTATGCGGCCGCCGGCGCGATTTATTTTCTGGGCCTGTGGGATCAGGCGGCTCACTATAATTTGGAGCCGCCGCTGGTGGCTCTCGGGCTCGGTCTGTTGATTTCGAACACCGTCGGTACTCCGCGCTGGCTCGAACCGGGTTTGCGGGTCGAGTTCTACATCAAGACGGGCATCGTGCTGCTGGGCGCGGGTCTACCCTTGACCCTGATCGCCTGGGCGGGCCCGGTTGCGATCGTGCAGGCGGCCATTGTCTCCCTGGTCACCTTCGGAGTCATTTACTTCGCCGGGGTGCGTCTGGGACTCGACCGGCGTCTGGCAGCGACGCTCGGCACCGGCGGTGCGGTGTGCGGCGTCTCCGGCGCCATCGCCATCGGCGGCGCCGTGGGCGCGAAGAAAGAACAGGTCTCGATCGCGATTTCGCTGGTCGTCGTCTGGGCCATCGTCATGATCTTCGTCTTGCCGCTGGTCGCGCGCAGCCTGCACCTGCCCACGGGCGTGGCAGGGGCCTGGATCGGCACCTCGGAATTCGCGGATGCCGCCGGTCTTGCCGCGGCGCAAACCTACGGCGGCTATGCGGGCAATGTACCCGGCATTGCCGGCAATGCCGATGCCGCAGTGAGCGCGTTCACGCTCATGAAGGTCATTGGACGCGATGTATGGATCGGTGTGTGGGCCTTCGTGTTGTCGCTGATCGCGACCACGCGCTGGGAACGCACGGGCGTGCAAAGCAAGACCGACGCCGGGGAGATCTGGCGCCGCTTTCCGAAGTTCGTGCTCGGCTTTCTGATTGCTTCCGCGGTCATCACCCTCGTGTCCAAGGGCTATGACTACGCAACGTACAAGAAGGAGGTGCTGCCGGGGTTGGTGGCTCCGCTGCAGGCGCTTCGCACCTGGGCATTTACCTTCGCCTTCCTCAGCATCGGACTGACCACGAAATTCCGCGAGTTCGTCTCGGTCGGCGCCCGCCCCTTCTATGCGTTCACCCTCGGCGTGGCGGTGAATGTGTTGCTGGGTTTCGTGCTGTCGACGCAGGTTTTCAATGAATTCTGGAGCCGTCTGGGCCAATGAAGCCTGACCGAGGGCGATCCTGCGCCGGCTGCCGCCATTTCAACGGCCGGCCGCTCGACATCGAGGCGGCGATGCCGGGGCTCGCCAGCCTGAGCTCCGCCTTCGCGGCGGTGCGTTCCGACGACGGGATTTGCGCCGAACACAACCGCTACGTCGCCGCATCCAGCGTGTGCGCCGCGCACGCCGGGCCGCTCGCGCACTCCGCTTGAGATAGAATCGCGCAGATATCTCGAGGGCGCGCCCGTGGCGGATCGTATTCGCCCGCAAGGCGCCGCCTTATTGAGGCCAGAGCGACATCGAGGATCAGAGCGCTTCGACCTGCACCAGGCAGTCGTAGAAGGTGGGCGCCCGTCCCATGTCGGTGAGCGTATCGCTGCTGGTGAGTTCGTTGGCGTTCTTGCCGTCGCGCGTGAGCTTTTTCCACCACACCGATAAGCCGACCACCACCCCCGGTCGCGCACGATCGGTGACTCTGGCGCGCAGTTCGAGGCTGCCGCGATCGTTGAAGACGCGCACGTAATTGCCGGCGATCACTCCCCGCTCCGCCGCGTCCTCGGGGTGGATGTCCAGCCAAGGCTCCCCTTCCGAGGCGCGCAGGCTCTGAACATTGACGAAGGAGCTGTTCAGGAAATTTCGCGCCGGCGGCGAGATCATCGCCAAGGGATAGCGAATCGCCGCCGCGCTGCGCGTGTCCTCGCGCGGCGCAACGTAGTCGGGCAAGGGGTCCAGTCCCAACTGCGCGGCCCGGTTGGAGAAAAACTCCACCTTGCCGGAGGGCGTGTCAAAACCGCCCTCGGCAAATCGGGCGATGCCGGTGGGCAGCCCTACCCGCTTCCAGCCCACGCGCCGAACGGCCTCGAAATCCCAATCGTCGGCCACGGCGGCCTGAGCAATGGCTTCGTCGGTATCGTTGAAGCAGGGTTCGGTGAATCCCATCGCACGGGCCACCAGGCGGAAAATCTCGGTGTTGGGTTTGGCCTCGCCCAGTGGCGCGATGGCCGGGTTGTTGGCCATCATGTAGTAATGGCCGTAGGGTTTGACCACATCCAAATGTTCGAGCTGGGTGGTCGCCGGCAGAAGGATATCCGCATAGTCCGCGGTGTCGGTCTGGAAGTGCTCGAGCACCACGGTGAACAGATCCTCGCGCACGAACCCACGGATCACCCGGGTTGAATCAGGCGCAACCGCGACCGGGTTCGAGTTGTACACGATCAGCGCCTTGACCGGCGCGTCGCGATCGAGCAGCGCATGACCGATGGTCGACATGTTGATGGTGCGCGGCGCGCGCCCCGCCAGCAGATCGGGCCGCTCCAGGGTCCGCTTGTCGACCGTGAAGTTATTCGAGGTCGATAGAAAAACCCCCCCGGCGGCGTCGCGGAACGCGCCCACCAGCGCCGGCAAACAGGCGATGTTGCGAGTCGCCATGCCGCCGCCCCGCACCCGCTGCATGCCGTAGTTCGCGCGAATCAACGCGGGTCGCGTGGTGCCGTACAAGTGCGCGAGGGATTCGATTTCCCCCGCGGTAATGCCGCAAATGGATGCGACCCGGACCGGGTCGTACAGAGCCGCGCGCTCGCGCAGGCCCTCGAAACCCAGGGTATGGCGTTCCACATAGTCGCGGTCGATCAGGCCGTCGCGGATCAACACATGCATCAGTCCGAGCGCAAGCGCGGAATCCGTGCCCGGCAACAAGGCGATGTGCGTGTGGCATTTTTCCGCGGTGAGCGACCGGTAGGGGTCGATGGCGACCAGTGTCGCGCCGCGGCGTTTGGCCGCCTGTGCCCGCGCCCAGAAATGCACGCTCGAGGTGATTGCGTTCGAGCCCCAGAAAATAATGAGCTTGGCCTGATCGGCGAGCTCAATATCGACGCCGATGCGGCCGCCGAGAGTGATCTCGTGGCCGGCGCTGCCCGCAGAGGCACAAATCGTGCGGTCCAGGAAGCTTGCGCCCAGTTTATGGAAGAAGCGCATGGACATCGATTCGCCCTGGACCAGTCCCATCGTGCCTGCATAGCTGTAGGGCAAAATCTGCTGCGGATCTTCGGCCGCAATCGCCTGGAGGCGTTCGGCAATGGCGCCGATGGCTTCTTGCCAGCTGATTCTCTCGAACCGCCCCTCGCCCTTCTTGCCGATCCGGCGCATCGGGTACAGCAGCCGATCAGGATGGTAGGTGCGTTCGGTGTAACGCGCCACCTTGGTGCAGAGCACGCCGGCCGTGGGTGCATGTGCGGCCGACCCCGAGACCTTGACGGCAATACCGTCCTCGACGTGCACCTCGAGCGCGCAGGTGTCGGGGCAGTCGTGCGGGCACGCGCCCTTGATCACCGTCATCATGCTGCATACCCCGTCTCGAGTATCCGCTGCACGAATCTCTCGCAGCGCGCGAGTTGCTCGAGTGTGACGAATTCGTTCGGTCCGTGCGCCTGCGCGATGTCGCCGGGACCGCAAATCACCGAGGGCACGCCCATTGTCTGGAACAATCCTGCTTCGGTGCCGTAGGACACCTTGCCCACCTCGCGGCTGTTCGACAGCCGCATGGCCCATTGCACGATGGCGTCGGATTCCGCGGCGGCGAGTCCCGCGGTCTGGCTCAGCCACTCGAGGTCGATCCCGGATGCGGGGTCGACGGCTTGCATCTCGCGCGCGAGCTCTTGCGCATGGGCGCGGATTTCACGATACAGTGACTCCGGCGACGCCTGCGGCAAGGTGCGCATGTCGAACTCGAACAGGCAGTCCTTGGGCACGACATTGGCGGCGATGCCGCCATGAATCACGCCGGTCGACAAGGTCGAGTAAGGCACGGTGAAGCCGTAGTCGCGGGTTTCGTTTTGCGCCAGGCGCCCGGCGAGCTGGCGAATGAACACCACCAGCCGCGCGGCATACTCGATGGCATTCACGCCGTGCGTGACGTAGCTGGAATGGGCCTCGCGTCCATGCACGGCACAGCGGAATCGATGCGTGCCCTTGTGGGCAATGATGGGCTGCATCGACGTCGGTTCGCCCACCACGCACCCCGCCGGCCGGATGTGGTTTTCTTCGAGGTCCCGAATCAAGCCGCGCACCCCGATGCAGCCTACTTCCTCATCGTAGCTCAATGAATAATGCAGCGGCGCATCGAGCCGCCCGTCGTTGAGCGCGGCCGCGAATGTCGGCGCCTGTGCGAGAACGATGCCGATGAATCCCTTCATATCGGCCGAGCCGCGGGCGAAGAGCTTGCCGTCGCGCTCGACCGCTTGAAAGGGGTTTGTATCCCAGTTCTGGCCGTCCACGGGAACCACATCGGTGTGCCCGGAAAGAATCAAACCGGGCTTGTTCGAGTCGCCCAGGGTCGCAAACAAATTCGCCTTCTTGCCGCTCGGATCGTGGGTGAGGCGGGTGTCGGCGCCGAGGCTGCGCAAGTAATCGCGCACCCATTCGATCAACCCCAAGTTCGACTCGCGCGACACTGTATTGAAAGCGATCAGGCGCTCGATCATGGCGCGCGATGCCGCACTCGGGAGGTCCGATTTCAGCGTCGGTTCGAGGACTGCGTTCATCGATCGGTCACCATCGAAGCCATAGTACATCAGCGGGCGGATGGGCGCCCCACCGCTTGAGTTTTGCGGAGTTGCGGATGCGTTATGCTGCGCTTCCATGAGCCGCGAACGCCTCATTCTCGGCGCCGTCGAAGCCGGCGGCACCAAGTTCGTCGTCGCCGTCGGCGACGACAGCGGCCGTATTCTGGAGTTGGAGCGCCTTCCAACCACCGATCCGGGCCCGACCCTCGCCGCCGCGCGAGCCCTGCTGCGCCGCTGGAGCGGCTCGTTCGGCCGGCTGGCTGCAATCGGGGTGGGTTCATTCGGTCCCGTCGTGCTCGACAAGTCCTCGGCGCACTATGGCTGCATCGCGCGCACCCCCAAGGCCGGTTGGAGCGGGACCGATATTGCGGGCCTCATCGGCCGCGAATTCATGTGTCCCATCGGCTTTGATACCGACGTGAACGCGGCGGCCCTGGCCGAACATCGCTGGGGCGCGGCGCGCGACGTCGACAGCCTGGTGTATTTGACCATCGGCACGGGCATCGGCGGCGGTGTGATTGCCGCCGGCGCACCGATTCACGGTCTCATGCACCCGGAAATCGGCCACCTCTTTCCGCGGCGCCATCCACTCGATCTGGATTTCGCGGGAGTATGTCCGTTTCATGGCGACTGCCTGGAAGGCGTTGCCTCGGGCCCGGCCATCCTTGCCCGCACCGGCTCCTCCCTGCAGCAGCTCGATGCGGCGCATCCACAATGGGAAATCGAGGCCGACTATCTGGGTCAGCTGTGCGCGCAGCTCGTGGTCACGATCTCGCCGCGGCGCATCGTCATGGGCGGCGGGGTCATGGCGCAGCAGCGCTTGCTGCCCCTCATTCGCGGGCGCATGCGTCACTGGCTGGCCGGCTACATCGATTGCCGCGAGATTCTGGTGGACACCGACCGCTACGTCGTCGCCCCCGAGTTGGGAGATCGTGCCGGCATTGTCGGCGCCCTGGCGCTCGCCATGGATGCCGCCCGACGGATGGTGCAGCGCTAACTGCGTCACACTTTCTTGATCTGTCCGCGCGCAAATGACTTTGTCGTCGATCTACGACGGGCACCGATCTTGCCGGCGAATCGCCGATCCTACACACTCCTACCGCCACGTTTTGGCTGACCAGAGAATCAACATGCATCTGCGGTTCATCGCTTCTTTGTTGCCCTTGCTGCTCGCGGGTTCCGGCGCCTGTGTCGCCGGCGATTTGAACATCCACGTCATGCTTTCCGGCGAAGTGGCCCCCGGCGTCTACGGTCAGGTCCAGATCGGCAATGAGCCTCGTCCGCCGCTCGTGTATGCACAGCCGGTATTGATCGAGCCGCAGGTCGTGCGGCCAGCGCCCGTGTATCTGCACGTGCCGCCCGGTCATGCGAAGGACTGGCGCAGGCACTGCCACGAATACAATGCCTGCAATCGTCCCGTGTACTTCGTTCGCTCGGCGGAATACGACCCAGGCTACGACCGCGAACACCATGATCATGACCGTGATCATGACCATGGGCACGGCCACGGCCACGGCCACGACCACGACTAGGCCGCCTTAAGCCGATTCACCCTGCGGAAGTTGCTGCCGCATTCGCTTCAGCGCGAAATGCCGGTAGCTCTGCAGGGCCAGTGTCCGCACCTCCCGCCAATCGCAGCTGCGATGCACATCGAGCGCGATCCAGCCGTTGTGACCCATGTAGGGCGGGATTTGATATCGAGGGTCGGCGGTCAGCAACCCCTGTTGATCCACCCCGACCCAGAAACACAGGGTCAGCCGCCCATATTCATGACGCGCGATGGCGAAGGTCTTCTTTCCCGCCTGCCAGACCGGGTGCCCGAATTGCTGAGATTCGCGCGACTCCGGCAGCTCCAGACACATTTTGCGGAACACCTTTAGAACCGCGGCGGCGCGCCGCGATTTCATCGGGTCGATTTGACTGGCCGAGAGGGATTTGCGCGGCGCTTTGAATGCGGGCGTCTTGCCGATGCGTGAAACCAGATCTGCCGGAGCCACTTTTTCATAGGCCTCGCGCACCAGAGCCGCGACCCGCTTCCAGGCGAGGCCGCGATCCAGTACGACCCCCAGCCAGCCGCGCGGCCCCACATAGGGCGGGACGAAGAAATGCTCGGGTGCTTCGTGTACGTGCAGCTCCTGGGAGCCCGGAAACGCGTTCAGCCACAGGGCGACGCGCCCGTCGCCGTGATGATTGAGGGCGTACGTGGCGTAGGTCTTGCCGCGAACCCGGAAATTCGGCGCACCATGCGACAGAAATTCCTCCGCTTCCGGCAGCCAGAGGCATGTTTCCCGAACCGCTTGGTGCAGATCGCGCGCCAAAGCGATGCTACAGTGAGAGCCTACGAATCACGAGCGTCTCCCTTGAAGCAGCCTCTTCTGCTCCTATCCGGCCTATTGTGCGATGAAACTGTCTGGGCAGACATCCCCGAGCGCTTGTCCGACATCGCCGATGTCAGAATCTTTTCCTTTCGCGGCTTCTCCTCGATCCCCGCCATGGCCGAGCACGTGCTCGCGGTGGCGCCCGAGCGGTTTGCCGTGGCCGGGCATTCCATGGGCGGGCGGGTGGCGCTCGAGATGGTACGCTGCGCGCGGCAGCGGATTTGCGGCGTCGCCCTGCTCAATACCGGCGTGCACACGGTCCGTGACGGCGAACCGCAAAGCCGGGGCCGACTGCTGCGCCTGGCGTACGAGCATGGCATGGCGGCCCTTGCGGCCGAATGGCTGCCGCCGATGATGGCGGCGGGGGCGAGGACCTCGGCGCTGATGCCGCGGCTCACGGCGATGGTCGAGCGCTCCACCCCCGATTCATATGCCGGCCAGATCAACGCTCTGTTGACTCGGCCCGATGCATTGCCGGTGCTGCCGACCATCGATGTGCCCACCCTGCTGCTCAGCGGCAGTGAGGACACCTGGTCGCCGGTGTCGCAGCACGAGACCATGCGGCGCAGAATTCCGCACGCCACCCTGTTCGAGATTCACGGCGCGGGGCACATGGCGCCGTTCGAGCGGCCCGACGCTGTCGCGGTGGCACTGCGCGAATGGCTGGCGATGCTGTAGCGCCTGCGCTCGCCGTATCGATAGGACACGATCCCCCGCCTTGTTTATACTTTTTGCCCACAGGGAGAACCATATGAAGCTGACTCGGGTCGTGCGCGCGTGCGCCGTGATTCTGGCCATTGTCCGGTGGGACGGTGCATTCGCCGGCGATACGCTGCTCATTCACGGCCATATCTATACGGGCAATCCGCAGGCGCCCTGGGCGGCTGCCCTGTCCGTCAGTGGATCACGCATCGAGGCCGTCGGAACGGATGCCCAGGTGCTGAAGCACCGCGGCCACGATGCGCGGGTGATCGATCTGCGCGGCCAGACGGTGATTCCCGGAATCGTCGATTCGCATACGCACATGCTGTATGGCGCCTATGCGCTGCACGGCTTGAACCTGTCGACTCCGGAGGCGAGCGTAACCCCCGACAAACCCGATCTTTTGGTCGAGCGGCTGAAGGCTTATGCCGGCGCCCATCCACGCGATGCCGTGCTGTTCGGGCGGGCGGACTTCAGCGCCGTGCCGCCGACCACGCCGACGCATGCCTTGCTGGATCGAGCCGTGGCGGACCGTCCGGTGGTGATCCACAACACCTCCGAGCACGCACTGTGGCTCAATTCAGCCGCCCTGCAAATGGCCGGCATCACCGACCGGCCGGTGGCGGACGTCGACGAGGAGCGCGGCGTGATTCGCGATGCCAGCGGACACCCGAGCGGCGTTCTGCTCGAGGCCGCGATGCAGCTCGCGGCCCGAGCCGTCGCGCAGCGCGTACCGCTGGAGGAGAAATTGACCCTGCTGCAGGCGGCCGCCCGCCACCTCAACAGCTTCGGCATCACCAGCGTGGTCAACGCCACCGGCGATCTGGCCGAAATCGAACTCTATGCGGCGTTGCGCGACCGCGGACTGCTGACGGTGCGCACGCGTACCAGCTTCGGCGCGGTCGCCGTGCGGCATCACCTGACGCCGGCTTTTCTCGCGGACCTGGAACAGGCGCGGCGTCTCTATCACGATGACTGGGTGTCGGCGAACCTGGTGAAGTTCTTTGCCGACGGCGGCACCGGGCTGATTCCGCCGCTGGTCTATGACTCGCGCGACTACGAGGCCATGATCATCGAGCTCGATTCGCGCGGCTATCAAGTCATGACCCATGCGCTGCGGGCCGATTCGGTGCACATGATTCTCGATGCCTACGAACACCTGGAACAAGCCCATGGGCCGCGCGATCGACGACTGCGCATCGAGCATGCCGATCTGATCGACGCGGTCGACCTGCCGCGTTTCGCCAAACTCAGCGTGATTGCCGACATGCAGCCCTCCTTTTGCTGCGGCGAGGACGGCGGCAACCTCGACCCCGCCGATGAGGTGCCCTCCGATCGCTGGCATTCCCTGCAGCAAAGCGGCGCCGTGCTGGCGTTCAGCAGCGATTGGCCGTGCACCTGGCCGCCCGATCCCTTCGTCTCGATGCAGCAGGCCGCGACGCGGCAGGTGTGGAAGTCCGCCGATACCGCGAACGTCGCCGGTGAACCGCTCGACGGCGCCGGCCAGGGCGGCGCCGCCGTCACCGGTGCGGCATACGTTCCCGAGGAGCGCATCGCCGTCACCGACGCGGTGCGGGCCTATACCCAGGGCGGCGCGTTCGCGGCATTCGCCGACGGCAAGGTCGGCACGCTGGAAGTGGGCAAGCTCGCGGATCTCGCGGTCCTGTCGCAGGACATTTTCGCGGTGCCGCCCGAGACCTTGGGGAAAACCCGCGTGGTCACGACCATGGTCGGCGGCAAGATCGTCTATGGCGCCGCGCCTTGAGGGCGCAGCCGCGGAAACACCCGGCGCGCATTGCCTTCGAAGATCTTGTAGCGGTCGGCCTCATTCAAGCCCAGCGCATCGAGGTAGCGCTTGGTGTCGTCGAAGTACTGGCCCGTTTCAGGATCGATGCCGCGCACCGCTCCCACCATCTCTGAGCCGAAGATGATGTTGTCGACGGGTATCACCTTGAGCAGCAGCTCGATGCCCGGCAAATGATAAACACAGGTGTCGAAGAACACATTCTTGAGCAGATAGTCCGCGAGCAGCGGCCGCTTCATGTCCTGGGCGAGCCCGCGGTAGCGGCCCCAGTGATACGGAACCGCGCCCCCGCCGTGGGGGATGATGAAACGCAGCGTCGGGAAATCGGTAAACAGGTCGCTGGTCAGGAATTGCATGAAGGCGGTGGTGTCGGCGTTGATGTAGTGCGCGCCCGTGGCGTGAAAGTTGGCGTTGCACGATGAGCTCACGTGCACCATCGCGGGCACGTCGAGTTCCACCATTTTTTCATACAGCGGATACCAGTGCCGGTCGGTGAGCGGCGGCGAAGTCCAATGGCCCCCGGACGGGTCAGGATTGAGGTTGCAGCCGATGAACCCCAGATCCTTCACGCAGCGTTCGAGTTCCGCGGCGCTGTTGGCCGGTGCCGCCGCCGGCGATTGCGGCAGCTGGCACACGCCCACGAAATTGTCTGGATACAGGGCAACGACGCGGTGGATCAAGTCATTGCAGCTTGTCGTCCAGCGGCGGCTGGTCGTCTCATTGCCGATGTGATGCGCCATGGCGGATGCGCGCGGCGAGAAAATCGTCAAGTCGGTGCCGCGAGCGCGCTGCAGTCTGAGCTGGGCGTTCTCCAGGCTGTCGCGGATCTCATCGTCGCTGATCTTGGTCTGCGCGAACACCGGGACGTCGAGGCCGGTCTTCAGGGCGGCGACCTGCTCGTCGCGGAACTTCTGCAGCGCACCCGGCGCGGTGGTGTAGTGACCATGACAATCGATGATCATGTGCCGGCTCCCTCAGGTTCGATCCGACCAGTACATGCGGGTCGGATTGTCGACCAAGATACGCTGCCGCACGGCCGGATCCGGGCAAATCTCCCCGAACAGATCGACCAACTCGCCGTCGTTCGGCATGTCCTTGCTGATGTTCGGGTGCGGCCAATCCGTTCCCCAGAGAATGCGTTGCGAATCCACGGCGATCAACGCTCGCGCGAACGGCACGGCATCGCGAAACGGGCGCTTGCCCACCGAGACACGTTCCGAGCCGCAGACCTTGATCCATGCCAGGGGGTTCGTGCCGTACAAATCGAGCAGCAGCCGAAAAGGCCGCTGCTCGAGGCCGTCGGCGGCCTTGACGCGCCCCATGTGGTCGATGACGAACGGCACGTCGATGCGGCGCAGGAGATCCATTTGAGTCAAGATGTCTTCGGCATCCAAGTGCAGCACCACATGCCATCCCAGCGGCTTGATGCGCGCCACCAGACGATGAAACACGCGAAGGTCGGGCACCCCGCCCAGGTGTTTGACGAAATTGAAGCGAATGCCGCGGATTCCGCCGGCATGCAGGCGCTCAAGTTCGGCGTCCGTGACCTCCTCCTCGACACAGGCCACGCCCCGATAGGCGCCGGCACTCGAGGCGATGGCGTCCAAGGTCACCGCCATGTCGGTTCCATGGCAGCTCGCGTGCACGATGACCGCCCGTGAAATGCCGAGTTGCCGGTGAAGCCTGCGCAGACTCTCGACCGGGGCGTCCGGAGGCGTATAGCTGCGGTCCGGCGCGTAGGGAAACTTCGCCGCCGGTCCGAAGACATGACAGTGTGCGTCGCACGCGCCGGGCGGCAGGGGGATGGAAGGTTTGACCGGGTTCGGATCGGGAGGCAGGCAGCCCTTGAGAGGATCTTTCGCGAGGCCGCTCATTTTTGCCGGTCCTGCAGCAGCGCCGCCTCATCGTCGTAGTACCTCAAGCCCGACTTGGCGAGGGGTTCGCGCATGCCGTAGACGTCGAGACCCAATTCGCCCGCCGCCAGGCGCTTGCGTGTCCCCGCCTCCTTGGTTTCGCGCGCCGCCGCGGCGGCGGCCACGCCGGCCGCGTGCAGCCGGGGCACGATGACGATGCCGTCGTCGTCCGCGACCACCACGTCGCCGGGATGCACCAGGGCGCCGGCGCAGAGAATGGGCGTGTTGACGGATCCGACCGTGGCTTTCACGGTGCCCTTGGCATTGACCGAGTGCGACCACACCGGGAATCCCATCTCGCGCAACTCCGCGGTATCGCGACAGCCGGCATCGATCACCAAACCGACGGCGCCGCGCGCGCGAAACGAGGTGGCAAGCAGCTCCCCGAACATGCCGTCCGTATTGGGGGATGAAGTTCCCAGCACCGCGACATCGCCCGGCTGCAGCAGTTCGGCCGCCACGTGCAGCATCCAATTGTCGCCGGGATGCGCCAGGATGGTGACTGCGGTGCCGCAGGCCTTGGCGCCGGGGTAAATCGGGCGCATGGTGGTGTTGAGCAGGCCGGTGCGCCCCATGGCCTCGTGCACGGTCGCGACCCCAAACTTCGCCAGCGCCGCGACGCTCGCGGCGTCGGCGCGCGCTATCTGTCTGACCGCTATGCCGGATTGTCCGATCATGGAATCACCCTTCTCGCCTGCAATGTTTTTCAAGGAACGAAAACTTCACCGCGCATGATGAGGCGCGCCGTGCGCAGCAGCGCCGCCTGCATGACTTGCGCGGGGTCGGCGGGACTCATGGTCAGCACCACGCTGAATTCGCCGCTGGGGTGCTCCACCGACACGGTCTTGGGGCTGCCCGGCGGCACCGCCGCACATCGATTCGCGACGCTGCCCGGCATGACCGCGGCGGTGGCCACGGTGACGGCGCCCAAGACCCCCACGGCCGAGTGGCAGTCGTGCGGAATGAAGGTGCGCGTGCAGATATGTCCGCCGCCGCGCGGCCTGGACACCAGGCACATCTTGGGCACGACTTTCTTGGTCACGTCACCCAGATTCATCGCCGGTCCCGCCTGCAGTCGGATCGATTCGATTCTCTTCTTGAGCGCCGCGTTGGCGTTGAGCTCATCGCGGCTCTCGTAGCCGCTCACGCCGAGAGTCTCGGCCGCCATGACCACCACGGGCATGCCGTTATCGATGCAAGTGACTTCGATGCCGTCGAACCGATCCACGAGGCGGCCGGTGGGCAGCAGCGAACCGCAGACCGACCCCGCCGTTTCCAGAAAACTGATATTGATGGGCGCGGCGGTTCCCGGCACCCCGTCGATGCGCGCGTCACCCGAATATTCCACCTTGCCGCCGGGAGTGCGCACGTCGATGTCGCTCAAGGTGCCGGTATTGAGCGTCAACACGCGCAAAGTCGTCACGTCGCCGCGGGCCTTCACCAGGCCGGTCTCGAGGCCGAACGGCGCCACCGCCGCCAGCATGTTGCCGCAATTGGGGGTGGTATCGACGCGTGCCTCCTTCACCGATACCTGCGCAAACAGAAACTCCAGGTCGACCCCCGCGGCTTGCCCGCGGCGCACGATGCCGACCTTGCTGGTCAACGGGTCGGCCCCGCCCAGGCCGTCGATCTGGCGGGGGTCCGGCGAACCCATCACGGACAGCAACAGCGCATCGCGCTGCGCCACGTCCGCCGGCAAGTCACTGTCGAGAAAGAACGGGCCGCGGGAGGTGCCGCCGCGCATGAACAGACAGGGAATCGATCGCTGCATAGATGACGTATACTAGCAAGGAATGAGCAATATACCTGTTATAGCGTTTAGGAATAGCTTGTGAACCCGGGCGGCACATGGATTTGAAGCAGCTCGAGTATTTCCGCCATGTCGCGGAACTCGGCAGCTTCACGCGCGCTGCCGCCTTCCTCTCGGTGGTGCAGCCCGCCTTGAGCCGCCAAGTGCGGCAGCTTGAAGTTGAGCTGGGCCAGAACTTGTTCGACCGCAACGGGCGTGGCGTGGTGCTGACCGATGCCGGCAGCCGGCTGCTCGAGCACACCCGGGGCATATTGATGCAGGTGGGACGGGCCCGCCAGGAACTCGAGGATCAAAGGAACGGCGACTCGGGCCACTTCGTGCTGGGGCTGCCGCCGAGTTTGGGCCGCAGTGTCACCGTACCTTTGGTCAAGGCCTTCGGCCGGCTGCTGCCCAACGCCAGCCTGGCCACGGTCGAAGGGCTGTCGGCGTACATGCTGGAGTGGTTGAACGTCGGCCGCGTGGATTGTGCCCTGGTGTACAACGCGCCCGACACCCCCGCCGTCGACCTGCAGCCGCTGCTCGACGACCAGCTGTTTCTCATTGCGCCGCGCTCGGTCAGGCCGGCGCGCAAGACGCGCAAGTCCATCACCCTCGCAGAGCTTGCCGACCATCCGCTGGTCATCCCGAGCCGGCCCCATTCGATCCGCATGTCGGTGGAAAATGCTCTGGCCGGCGTCGGCCGCAAGATCCGCGTGGCCCATGAGATCGAGTGCATCCCCGCGGTCATCGATTTGGTGCGGCAGGGCCACGGCTACGGAGTGCTGCCGCTGAACGCCGTGAAATCCACCGACATGGGCGCGGCGGTGTCGGTCAAACCCATCCTCGCGCCCATTCTCAAGACCTCGCTGTCGCTGGCGACCTCATCGCAGCGGCCGAAAGGCCCGTTGATGCGCAAAGCCATCGACGTCATTCGCGACATCGTGCGTCGGGAAATCCGTTCCGCAGAAACTCTCACGGAGGGGGCGGCATGAAAGTCTGTCTGGCCGGTCACGGCGCGTTCGGCATCAAACACCTGGAAGCGATGGCGAGAATTCCCGGCATCGAGGTCATCAGCCTGGCCGGATCGAACATGGAAGCGGCGCGCACGGTCGCGCAGCAATGGAAGATTCCCCACTGGAGCACCAATCTCGCGGAATGCCTGGCACAGCCGGGGCTCGACGCGGCGATATTGACCACTCCCACGCAAATGCATGCGGCGCAGGGCGAACAATGCATGCGCGCCGGCAAGCATGTCATGATTGAAATTCCGATGGCCGACTCGGTCGAGGATTCCGAACGGCTGGTGCGCGTGCAGCGGGAGACCGGCGTCATCGCCATGGCCGGGCACACTCGCCGCTTCAATCCCAGCCATCAGTGGATCCACCAGCGCATCATGGCCGGCGAACTCAAGATCCTGCAGATGGACGTGCAGACGTATTTCTTCCGGCGCACCAATACCAACGCGCTCGGCAAACCCCGCAGCTGGACCGACCACCTGCTATGGCACCATGCCTGCCACACCGTCGATCTGTTCGCGTATCAGACCGGTGAAAACATATCGCGGTGCTATGCGCTGCAAGGGCCGAAGCATCCGGTCCTGGGCATCGCCATGGACATGAGCATCGGCCTGAAAATCGCGCCGGGCGCGATCTGCACGCTCTCGCTGTCGTTCAACAATGACGGTCCTCTCGGCACGTTCTTCCGCTACATCTGCGACAACGGCACCTACATCGCACGCTACGATGAACTGGTGGACGGCAAGAACAATCCCATCGACGTGTCGAAGGTCGACGTGTCGATGAACGGCATCGAACTTCAGGATCGCGAGTTCTTCGCCGCCATCGAGGAGGAGCGGGAACCGAACGCCAGTCTCGCGCAATGCCTGCCCGCGATGCAGACTCTGGGCCGGCTCGAGCAGCAGCTGAAAGCGGACGAGCCCTAAGGCCCTCCAGAGGGCTCCAAGGGCAACCTGCGCCTGCGCCATCAGATCGACGGTCCCCTGCTCCGCAGGCCGGCACGAATCCTGCCCTCGACATGCCCGCGGCTGCGCCGCTCGAGCACTAGGTTATCGATGCCCGATGATCGCTACTGACGTGCGCGAACTCAGGCGCCCGGCTTCTGCGCCCACACCTTGCACCAGCCGGCGGCCGGTACGCTCTTGCCCGCGAAGATATTGCAGCCGGCGGTGGCATCTCCTGCCTTGCCCTGGTACTGCGCGCAGGTGCTGCATTTCTGATTGGGCTTGTAGGTCGCGTTCGCCTTCGCGTCCACCTTGCTGGCATCGGTCACGAAGCCCAAAGCTTGCGCGGTGGGGTCGCTGGGATCCAAGGGTGGAAGACCTGCGGCCGAAGACCTCTGGGCGAGGAGCCCCATGGCTGGTAGGCAAGCGCCGGCAATCAATCCGCTTTTGACGATGGCACGCCGTGAAATCTTGTTTTGCATCGCGACCCTCCTGGGGTGAAGTACTCAGAACTTGGGTACAGTTTGGCGCTTTTCGCGCCGCATTTGTCATAAATAAATATTAATGCTGCGTTCAAGCGCGAACGATTCTCAGTGTCATTCAAGTTTCACCCGGACGCGGCCGCCGTCACCAGCCAATCGCGAAACACCTGCACTTCACGGCGACCTCGCTGCGGCCGCTCCGGCGTGACGACGAAGTAGGAATAGTCGTCCGGGAATTGGCGGGGAAGTGCCATTGACAGGCGACCCGTCGCAAGATAGCCACCGAGAAAAATTCGGTGCGCCAGGGCGACACCCGCGCCGGCCGCCGCGAGTTCCAACGCCGCCACGGTGGTGTCGACGGTGAGGCCGGCGCCCGCCGGCACATGAACGAGTTCAGGCGCCTGCCGTACCTTCAGCCAGTGATTTTCGTAGCCCATGATGTAAATCGGCTGGCGCAGCGCCAGGGTCGCGAGTTCGCCCTCCTGTTGCGCGGTGCGCAGCACCGCCGGACTGCACACCGCCACGATGCTCTGATTCATCAGCCGCTCGGACCGGTAGCCCAGCCAGTGTCCCGTGCCGTAGCGGATCTCCAGGTCGGTGGCGTCATCGGGCACGGCATTGTCCCAAATCACCGAGGCGAGCCGCACCTCGATGGAGGGATTCGCCTTGGCAAATGCCGGCAGCTTGGGAGCCAGCCAAAGGGCGGCCAACGACACCGGCGCGTGAACGGTGATCTGCACCCGTTCGGTGCCGCCGAACAGGCCGGCGGTCGAGTCGGCCAGTTCCTCGAATGCCTTGCGCACGGGAGGCAGGTACGCCACCCCCATGGGGGTCAACTTGACCCCGCGCGGCCGGCGCTCGAACAGGGCAAAACCCAGGTGCGCCTCCAGCGCCCGAATCTGGTAGCTGATGGCCCCGGAGGTCAGGTTCAATTCCGCCGCCGCCGCGGTGAAGCTGGAAGTCCGCGCCGCGGCTTCAAACGCGCGCAACCATGTCAGAGTGGGCAAACCAACGACCGGCCGGACTTGCTGCATGGGGCCTCACGCTAAAAATTTAAGGCCAAAGGTACCAAAATATTGAGTTGTACGCCGACCAGCGATCAATTTATTGTGGCCTGCTTCCGAAGCTCAACACAACAGATCCCAATGAAAACAAACGCGCGCGTGGTCGTGGTCGGCGGCGGCATGATGGGCGCAAGCCTGCTTTACCATCTCGCTTTGGAAGGCTGCTCCGATACGATGCTCATCGAAAAGGGGGAGCTGACCTCGGGCTCCACTTGGCATGCTGCCGGCCAGTGCCCGAGCATCACCGGCAGCTACAACCTGGCGAAGATCCACGCCTATAGCAACCAGCTGTATCCGAAACTGGAGGCGCTCACCGGACAGTACGTCAGCTGGCACGCCAGCGGGGGGCTGCGGCTGGCGAACAACAAAGACGAACTGGCGTGGCTCAAGTTCGTGCTTGGGCTGTCCAAGAGCATCGGCTTTCGCATGGACCTCGTGGGTCTGGAGGAGATCAAGCGGCTGAATCCCTTTCTGACGACCGATGGGGTCATCGCCGCCGCATGGACCCGGGATGACGGACACGGCGACCCCTCCGGCTTGTGCAATGCTCTGGCAAAGGCGGCCCGCGATTTGGGGGCGACGGTGGTACGCCACAATCGTGTAGTGGACATTCGCCGGCGTCCGAGCGGCGAATGGGACGTGGTCACCGAGCAAGGCAGCATCGTCGCCGAAATGGTGGTCAATGCCGCCGGTTGTTACGCGCGCCAGGTCGCCGCCATGGTCGGCGCCGATGCACCCATCACCAACATGCAACATCACTATGTCGTGACCCATCCGATTCCGGCATTCATGGAACGCAGCGAAGAAATACCGGTGATGCGCGACTCCTACACCTCCGGCTATTTCCGCCAGGAGCAGAAATCCGGACTGATGGGCGTTTACGAAAGCACCGGCCTGCACGAAGCTTGGGCGCCGCGGGGGTTTCCCGAGTGGGAATCCTCCAATGAATTGTTTGCGGACGACCTGGACCGCATCGCGCCCTGGCTCGAGCGCGCGATCGAGCGCATGCCCATTTTCGGCGAAGTGGGAATCCGCCGCGTCATCAACGGCGCCATTCCGCACACCCCCGACGGCGCACCCCTGCTGGGCCCCGCGGCGTCCTTGAGAAATTTCTGGATGTGCTGCGGCACCTCCTTCGGCATCGCTCAGGGCGGCGGCTGCGGAAAATATCTGGCGCAATGGATGCTGCATGGCGACGCCGAGATCAACATGGCGGAGTTCGATCCGCGGCGCTTCGGCGGCTTTGCCGATGCGGCGTACGTGCGCGACAAGGTATTCCTGGACTATCGATTGACCTTCACCACGCGCCGGCCGGGCGAGGAAGAGCCGGCGGGGCGGCCTCGCAAGACGAGTCCGCTGCACGAGCGGCTTCGTGCGCAAGGCTGTGTGCACGGCGAAACCTTCGGCTGGGAGCGGCCCAAATGGTTCTCGTCCGACGGCCGCACCGAAGACTACGGCTACGGCCGCAACAATGTGTTCGAGGTCGTGGCTGCCGAGGTGAAGGCCGTGCACGAGCGGGTCGGAGTGCTCGATTTGACGGGATTCGCCAAGTTCGACATCAGCGGCGCCGGCGCCGAGGCTTTCTTGAACCGCATTTGCGCCAACCGAGTGCCCCGCAAGAACGGCGGCATTGCTCTGGTGCACATGCTGTCGCCGGGGGGACGGATCCAAGGCGAATTGACCGTCACGCGTCTCGATGATGATCGCTTTTACGCTTTGTCTGCCGCCGCGGCGGAGCTGCGCGATCTGGACCTCCTGACCCAGAGCCTCGCGCCGGGCGAGCAGGTCAAGATCGAGAACGTCACCGAAGCGCGCGGCGTGCTGGTGTTGAGCGGCCCGCGTTCGCGCGAACTGCTGAGCCGGCTGACCGACGCGCAGCTTGGCAACGACGCATTTCCCTGGCTGCAGGCCCGTGAGATCACCGTCGCCGGACAGCCGGTGCGTGCGCTGCGGGTCAGTTATGTCGGTGAGCTTGGTTGGGAGCTGCATGCACCGGTCGCATCCCTGCCTGCCCTGTACGATGCGGCCTGGGAAGCGGGCCGCCGATTCGGCATCGCCAATTATGGGTTGTACGCGGTCAATTCCCTGCGGCTGGAAAAAGCCTACAAGGCGTGGTCGGCCGAGCTCACCAATGAGTTGAACATGCTCGAAGCCGACATGGCGCGTTTCATCCGCTTCGACAAACCCGATTTTGTCGGCAAGGCGGCCAGCCTCGAGCAGACGCCGCGCCCGTACAAGATCGTGTACGCCGAGGTGGCGGCCACCGACACGGATGCGCGGGGCGGCGAGCCGGTGCTGGCCGGTGACCGCTGTATCGGCGTGATCACCTCCGGCGCCTATGGTCACCGGGTCGGGAAGAGCCTGGCCTTCGCCTGCGTGGAGCCTCGCTTCGCCGCCCCGGGGGCGTGCTTCGAAATCCAGATCCAGGGCGAGCGGCGCGCCGCAACGGTGCTGGGCGCCGCGGCGTTCGATCCCGACAACCTGCGGATGAGGTCCTGACATGGCCGGCGAACTACCCGCGCGCGCCAGAGTCGTCATCGTGGGCGGCGGCGTCATCGGCTGCTCGGTCGCCTACCACCTCACCCGGCTGGGCTGGAGCGATATCGTGCTGTTGGAACGCAAGCAGCTGACCAGCGGGACCACCTGGCATGCCGCCGGCCTGGTCGGCCAGCTGCGCCAGAGCATCAACATGACGCAGCTGGCGCGCTACACGGGAGACCTGTACCGCGGGCTTGAAGCAGAAACCGGGCAGGCCACCGGATACCGGCAATGCGGTTCCCTCTCGCTCGCCACGACTGCCGGCCGAATGGAAGAACTCAAGCGCAATGCCTCCATGGCCAAGGTGTTCGGCCTGCGGGTCGACATCGTGGGGCCCGCCGAGATCCGCTCGCTGTATCCGCTCGCCAATCTCGAGGATGTGATCGGCGGGATCCACATTCCGAGCGACGGCTACGCAAACGCCGTCGACATCACCCAGGCGCTTGCCCGGGGCGCCCGCAGCCGCGGTGCGCAGATCTTCCAAGATCTCAAAGTCACCGCCATTCATCACGACGAATGCCGCGTGAGCGGCGTGCAAACGGAGCGCGGCCGCATCGATGCCGAGTATGTCGTTCTATGCGGCGGCATGTGGACCCGTGACCTGGCCGCCGCCGCCGGAGTGACGGTGCCGCTGCATGCCTGCGAGCACTACTATGTGCTGTTTCAAGACGTGCCGGGACTCTCGCCGGACATGCCGGTGCTGCGCGACTACGATCACTGCAGTTATTTCAAGTACGACGCCGGCAAATTGTTGGTCGGCGCGTTCGAACCCCACGCCCGCCCGTGGGGCGCCGAGGGCATACCGGATGATTTCTCCTTTGGAGAAATCGCCGGCGACTTCAGTCACTTCGAGCCCGTGCTGCTCGATGCCATGCGCCGGATCCCGGCCTTGGAAAAGGCAGGTATTCAGAAATTCTTTTGCGGTCCCGAGAGCTTTACGCCCGACGTGCGCTACCACCTGGGTGAGTCCACCGAACTGAAGAATTGTTTCGTGGCCGCCGGACTCAATTCCATCGGCCTGCAGTCGGCCGGCGGCATCGGCAAGGTCGTCTCAGAATGGATTCGCGACGGGCACCCGCCGGCCGATCTATGGGAGGTCGATGTCCGGCGCAACATGCCCTTCCAGATCAATCGTAAATACCTGCGGGCCCGGGTGTCGGAGAGTCTGGGGTTGCTGTATGCGACGCACTGGCCCTTCCGCCAATATGAGACGGCGCGCGGCGCGCGCAAGTCCGTGCTTCACGACCGCCTGGCCGCCGCCGGCGCCTGCTTCGGCGAAGCCTTCGGCTGGGAACGGCCCAACTGGTATGCGCCGGCAGGCGTGGCGCCCCGCTACGAATACAGCTATGGGCGCCAGAACTGGTTCGAGCACAGCGGCAACGAGCATCGCGCCGTGCGCGGCGCGGTCGGCCTGTTCGACCAGTCCTCGTTCGCGAAATTCCGGCTCGAAGGCGCCGACGCCGAACGGGTGCTCAATCGAGTGTGCGCCAACGACGTCGACGTGGCTCCCGGCAGGATCGTCTATACCCAGTGGTTGAACGATCGGGGCGGCATTGAAGCGGACCTCACCGTGACGCGCCTGAGCGCAACGTCGTACTTGATCGTGAGCGGCGCGGAAACCGAGAGCAAGGACGCCAACTGGCTGCGGCGCCACATCGAACCGGGCGCGAACTGCGTGTTGACCAACGTCACCTCCGCGATGGGAGTCCTGTCGGTCATGGGTCCGCGAGCCAGGGAATTGTTGCGGTCGCTGACTCCAAACGATGTATCGGACGCGGCCTTCCCCTTCGCCACCAGCCAGGTCATCGAACTCGGCCTGGCGTTGGTGCGCGCTTCGCGCATCACCTACGTGGGTGAATTGGGCTGGGAAATCTACGTGCCCAGTGAGTTCATGCAGGGGGTTTACGACGAGTTGGTGGACGCGGGCGCGCGGCACGGCCTGGTGCACGCGGGCTATCACGCGCTCAACTCTTTGCGCATGGAGAAGGCGTATCGGCACTGGGGCCATGACATCACCGATGAGGACACGCCCTTGGAGGCGGGTCTCGCCTTCGCGGTCAAATGGGACAAGCCGGGAGGTTTCATCGGCCGCGAAGCGCTGCTGCGCCAGAAGCAATCCGGGTGCTCGAAGCGCTTGGTGCAATTCAAGCTCAAATCGCCCGAGCCCCTGCTCTACCACAATGAACCGATCTGGCAGGGCGGCTCCCTGGTCGGATTCATCCGCTCGGGCATGTACGGCCATTCCCTGGGCGCAGCCGTGGGCCTCGGCTACGTGACGGCGGCGGACGGCGGCGTGGTCGACACGGTCGAGGCCGATGCCTATGAGATCGAGGTCGCCGGCATCCGTTACCCCGCAGTGGCCTCGCTGCGGCCGCTGTACGACCCGAGGAACGAGCGCATCAAATGTTGAACACAGACGGCGGAAATTCGGAGGTGGCTTTCATGAGTGCAACGAATCTAATGGCGAGCCTGGCCGCGGACACCCGGTTGGGATACAGCCTGAGCCGCCGCTTCTACTGCGACGATGCCGTGTTCGCCGCCGACATGGACCAGGTCGTCGGCCGCAAGTGGATCGTCGCCGGCCATGTCGACCAGATCCGCAACAAGGGCGACTATTTTCTGTTCAAGATCGGCGATGAGTCCATCATCATCGTGCGCAGCGATGAATCCACCGTGAATGCGTTCTACAACGTCTGCCGTCACCGCGGCTCTCTGATCTGCATCAAACCCCAGGGGCGCGTCGCACGGCTGACCTGCCCCTACCACGCATGGAGCTACGGGCTGGACGGCGCGCTGCTCGCCGCCCGCCTGATGCCGGAAGATTTTTCGAAAAAAGACAACGGCCTGCAGCGCTGCCACAGCCGGGTATTCCACGGTCTCATTTTCATCAACCTGTCCGATGCGACGCCGGTGGATTTCGACGCGACGTTTGCCGATCTCGGCCGGTACCTCGATTTCCACGGTTTGGCCGATGCCAAGATCGCGCACGCCCAGTCCTATCCCACCGACGCCAATTGGAAACTCGTCGTCGAGAACTTCGTCGAGTGCTATCACTGCGCCCCCGCCCATCCGGAATTTTGTTCCATGCATCCGCCCGAGGCGCTGATCGCCTTCGGCGCGGGCCCGAGTTCGGGACCCGCCGATGCGGTCGAAAAATATCTGCCGACGGTCAAGGCGTGGGAGGCGCGGGCGGCGCGCCTGGGACGGCCGATGGGCACCGTCGATGACGGTCCGCAATCGTCCCATCTGCGGCTGCTGCTGCAGCGGACGATTCGGGAAGGGTATGAAACCGAAACCCAGGACGGCAAACCGGCCTCCACGCTGATGGGCAAGCGCCTCGGGTTCGACCAGGGACGAATGTACCTATCATTCAGCCCGTTCACCCAGCTGGTGGCGACCAATGATTTCGCGGTGTTGTTTCGGTTCACGCCGCGCAGCACCATGCGCACCGATGTCGATCTTTTTTGGCTGGTCGACGCCAAAGCCACCAATGTCGACGTGAAGAGAATGATCTGGGGCTGGGATGAGACCACGAAACAGGATAAGGAGATCACGGAGAACAATCAGGCCGGTATCTTGTCGAAGCATTATCGGCCGGGCCGCTATTCGGAGCATGAGCGCCGGGTCGTGACTTTTCAGCAGTGGTACTTGGCGCAGTATGGGCATACGCTGGCTTGAGAGTTGAGGCGGCGCACTGAAATGAGGAGCTTGCGATGCCGGGGCTCGATTTGGAGG
Organism: uncultured Gammaproteobacteria bacterium; assembly: GCA_963800375.1. Lineage (GTDB taxonomy): Bacteria > Pseudomonadota > Gammaproteobacteria > Steroidobacterales > Steroidobacteraceae > Bog-1198. Next base: position 77,508 of record CAWDAT010000001.1, read on the forward strand.
GGATCAGCCGATCCGTGGTGAAACTGCGGGCTGAGGTGCCGGAAAGCGCATTCACCGCCGGCGTCCTGGGGTCCCAACGCACCGGCAGCGGCGTGGTCATCAACGCCGACGGATTGATTCTCACCATCGGCTATCTAGTGACCGAGGCCACCGACGTGTGGCTGACCGTTCCGGACGGACGCGAATTGGCGGCGCACCCGCTGGCCTACGATCAGGTCACCGGCTTCGGCTTGGTGCTGCCCTTGGAAAAAGTTGATCTCGCGCCCATCCCCTTCGGCTCCTCCGCGGAGCTCCAAGCGGGCGACCCGGCGCACGTCGTGAGCTCCACGGAATTCGCCGAGTCGCAGCCGGTGCAGATCCTTGCGCGGCGGGAATTCGCCGGCGCCTGGGAATATCTTCTGGAAGATGCCATCTTCACCACCCCGGCGCATCCGCACTGGTCGGGCGCCGCGTTGATCGACCGCGCCGGCTGCCTGGTCGGAGTGGGGTCACTGTTGGTTCGAGAATTGAACGCCGGCCAGGAAATCAACGCGAATATGTTCGTGCCCATCGATTTGCTCAAACCCATCCTCGAGGATTTGACCACGCGCGGCCGCGCCTCGCGCCAGCCGCGCCCATGGCTCGGGGTGTACGCGGTGGAAATGACCGGCAAGGTGTATGTGACCGGCGTGGCCGAGGGGGGACCCGCGCAGATGGCCGACCTGCGCGAAGGCGACCTGATCAGCCACGTCGCGCAACACGGTGTCGCCACCCTGCCCGACTTCTATCGGCGCCTATGGGCCGTCGGTCCGGCCGGCACCGGTGTGCCGCTGACGGCGATTCGCGGCGGCACCCGCTTGCACGTGAATGTCCGTTCCGTCGATCGGAGCCAGTTGCTGAAACGCCCGCAGGCGCACTGAATAGTCATGCAATCCGGTGCGAGCCCACGAGCGATCTTAAGCTGCACCCGATGATGGCGCACTTTCCGCTCGCATTGACGATTGCTGGCTTCATTTGCTTGCTGTCGTCCCGGCTTGGGCGGGTACGGCGGCCGGTGCGCGCAGCAGCTCGCGGCCGTTCCCCAACACGAATTTCCGAAATGCCGCGGCCGTCGGCGACAGCCGCTTCTTGGTCAAATGCGCCACGTGCCATTGGCGAATCACCGGCGTGCCGCGCACGTCCAAGATCGTAAGTCGCTCTGTCTGCAATTCCAGGTCGATGGTATGGCGCGACAGGAAACTGACCCCCATTCCGGCCATGACCGCCTGCTTGATGGTTTCATTGCTCGCCATTTCCATGCCGACCTTGCAGGCGAGCTGCTGATCATCGAAGAATTTCTGCATGGCCAGTCGCGTGCCCGATCCCGGCTCGCGCACAATGAAAGTTTCCTGCGCGAGGGTTGCGACCGGAATCCTGCGCCGTTTGGCGAGCGGATGGTCGGGTGCGGCGATGATGACGTGCGGATTCTGCGCGAACGGTTCCGCCACAGTATCCAACGACTGCGGCGATCGTCCCATGATGGCAAGATCCACCTCGTTCGCAATGAGTTGCGCGATCACCGAATCGCGGTTGCTCACGGTGAGCCGGATGTCCAGCTGCGGATAGTCCTTGCCGAAGCGGGCGAGCAGCCGCGGCACGAAGTACTTGGCCGTGCTCACCACCGCAAGGTTGATGCGGCCGCGGCGCAGTCCCTTAAGACCATCGAGCACGTCCTCGGCGTCCTTGAGCGAGCGCAGCAGTTCGCGCGATCGAGTGAGCAGCTCGCGGCCGGCTTCCGTGATGAACAGCTTTTTGCCGATGCGTTCGAACAGCGGCAGGCCGGCATGCAATTCCAGCTCCTTGATGTGCATCGAGACTCCGGGCTGGGTGAGGTGCAGGAGTTCTGCCGTCTTGGAAAACGAATTCAAGGTGGCGGCGGCCTCGAAGACGCGCAGTTGCCGCAGAGAAACGTGTTGCAGCGACATTTGTCAGCTCCGCCGGTACATCAGGGAAAACTTATGAAAGCTCACAGTATTTTTTATTATCCCTTATGTAATCGCATGGGTACAGTTTCCCTCGCTGGGGACAACCCGCGCCGCCACAGGGGAGCCGTCATGCTGAATCAGGCCGAGCGATACAAATCCGGCGTCATGCCGTATGCCCAGATGGGCTACTGGGATGCGGATTACGTACCCCGCGATACCGACGTGATCGCGGTGTTTCGTATCTCCCCCCAAGAGGGGGTTGACCCGATCGAAGCCGCCGCCGCTGTCGCCGGTGAATCCTCCACCGCCACCTGGACCGTCGTTTGGACCGATCGGCTGACTGCCTGCGAGGCCTATCGAGCCAAGGCGTACCGCGTCGATCCGGTCCCCGGAAGTCCTGGACAGTACTTCAGCTATATTGCTTATGATATTGATTTATTTGAGGAAGGATCCATCGCCAATCTCACGGCGTCGATCATCGGCAATGTCTTCGGCTTCAAACCCTTGAAGGCTCTGCGGCTCGAAGACATGCGCATGCCCGTGGCCTACCTCAAGACTTTCCAAGGTCCGCCCACGGGCATCATTGCCGAGCGCGAACGGCTCGATAAGTTCGGCCGCCCGCTGCTCGGCGCGACCACCAAGCCCAAGCTGGGACTGTCATCCAAGAACTATGGACGTGTGGTGTACGAAGCGCTCAAAGGGGGCCTCGACTTCGTCAAGGACGATGAAAACATCAACTCACAGCCTTTTATGCACTGGCGCGACCGGTATCTGTATTGCATGGAAGCCGTCAACAAGGCGGCGGCCGCCACCGGCGAGGTCAAAGGCCACTATCTCAACGTCACCGCCGCCACCATGGAGGACATGTACGAGCGCGCGGACTTCGCGAAGCAGCTCGGTTCCTGCATTGTGATGATCGATCTGGTGATCGGCTACACGGCCATCCAGTCCATGGCCAAGTGGGCGCGGCGCAACGACATGATCCTGCACCTGCACCGCGCCGGCCATGGCACCTATACCCGGCAGAAGACCCATGGGGTGTCATTTCGCGTCATCGCCAAATGGATGCGCATGGCGGGAGTGGATCATATCCACGCGGGCACGGTGGTTGGAAAACTAGAGGGCGATCCCAATGTTATCAAAGGGATATATTCTATTTGCAGAGATACCTTTACCCGTCAAAACCTCGAGCAAGGAGTGTTTTTCGATCAAGACTGGGCGGGCCTGCGCAAGATGATGCCGGTGGCCTCGGGCGGCATCCACGCGGGGCAGATGCATCAGCTCATTTCCTATCTCGGTGAGGATGTGGTTCTGCAATTCGGCGGCGGCACCATCGGGCATCCACAAGGGATCCAGGCCGGCGCGACGGCCAATCGGGTGGCGCTCGAAGTCATGATCAAGGCGCGCAACGAGGGCCGCGACATCTGGAACGAGGGGCCGCAGATTCTCGAGGAGGCGGCCCAATGGTGCGGCCCGCTGCGCGCGGCGCTGCGCACCTGGAAGGACGTTGCCTTCAACTATCAATCCACCGACACCGCGGATTTCACGCCCGCGGCCACACCAGCGTGAGGCTCATATGCGAATCACTCAGGGAACCTTTTCATTCCTTCCGGATTTGACCGATGCGGAGATTCTCGCGCAGATCGACTACGCCATGGGCTGCGGCTGGGCCATCGGCATCGAGTACACCGATGATCCGCACCCGCGCAATTGCTACTGGGAGATGTGGGGCAATCCCCTGTTCGACCTGCGCAGCGGCTCGGGCGCCATGACCGAGGTGCTGGCTTGCCGCAAGGCGCATCCGCACTCCTATGTCCGGGTGAATGCCTTCGACTCGACTCGCGGCTTCGAGACCACGCGGCTGTCGTTCATCGTCAACCGCCCTGCTGCAGAACCCGGCTTTCTGCTCAAGCGGCACGAAATGGGCGGGCGCCGCATCCAGTACACGCTCGAAAGCTATGCCGCACAGGCGCCTGAAGGACGGCGCTACGAATGAGCACGGCGGCCGCCGCGACCGACGCCAGCCCCGACTGCGTCCCCGGCGACGGCGAGCGCGTCTGCGACCGCGTCTGCGACCGCGTCGATTTGAGCAAGCTATTGACGGATTCACACGTCAACGCAGTGCTGGAGGGGCTCGATGAGCTCATCGGGCTTGAGCCCGTCAAGACCCGCATTCGCGATATCGCCGCCCTGTTGCTGGTCGAGCGGGCGCGCAAGCATCTTGGACTGGCCGGCGGATCGCCTTCGCTGCACATGTGCTTCACAGGAAATCCCGGTACGGGCAAGACCACGGTGGCCCTGCGCATGGCGCAGATCCTGCACCGCTTGGGTTATGTGCGCAAAGGTCACTTGATCGCCGTCACGCGCGACGATCTGGTGGGCCAGTACATAGGCCACACCGCGCCCAAGACCAAGGAAATACTGAAAAAATCAATGGGCGGCGTGCTCTTCATCGACGAGGCGTACTACCTGTACCGCCCGGAAAACGAGCGCGACTACGGACAGGAGGCGATCGAGATTCTGCTGCAGGTCATGGAGAATCAGCGCGACGATCTGGTGGTGATCCTTGCCGGCTACGGCGATCGCATGGACGCCTTCTTCCGTTCCAATCCCGGCCTGTCCTCGCGCATTGCCCATCACCTGGATTTTCCCGATTACCGGCCGCAGGAACTGGAAGAGATCGCGCAGCGCATGCTGCAGGCGATGCAGTACCGCTTGAGTCCGTCGGCGGCCGCGGCGCTGCGCGAATATATTCCGCTGCGCATGCGCCAGCCGCATTTCGCGAACGCGCGCTCGATTCGCAACGCGCTCGACCGGGCGCGGCTGCGCCAGGCCAACCGCTTGTTTGCGCAGGAACATACCCTGCTGACGCGCGATGAACTCATGACCATCGAAGGCGAGGACTTGCGCGCGAGCCGGGTATTTACATGAGACTGAAGGCGCTGATTTTCGATGTCGATGGGACGCTGGCGGACACCGAAGAGGCGCACCGCTGCGCGTTCAATGAGGCTTTCGCGCAGCACGGCTTGGATTGGAATTGGAGCAAACCGCTCTACGCGCGCCTGCTGTCGATCACCGGCGGCAAGGAGCGGCTCGCGGGCTACATTGAAACATTGGCGCTCGGCGGCGGCGAGCGGCAGGCCCTGACGCGGTGCATCGCGGAGATCCACGAAACCAAGACGGATATCTACGCCTCGATGGTCATCGCGGGACGCGTCGCGCTGCGAGAGGGGGTGCGGCGCTTGATCGACGAGGCCGCCTCAGCGAACGTGCAATTGGCCATCGCCTCGACCACCACCCTGGGGAACATCGAAACCCTGCTGCGGACCACCCTCGGCCGGTATGCCATGCAGCGCTTCGCCGTGGTCGGCGCCGGTGATCTGGTGCGGCACAAGAAGCCCGCGCCGGAGATCTACCGGTTCGTGCTGCGCGAATTGTCTCGCTCGGTGCATGATTGCGTGGCCATCGAGGACTCGATGATCGGCCTGCGCGCCGCCAAGGCGGCGGGCCTGTACACCGTCGTGACCCCGAGCTACTGGACCTGCGCCGAGGATTTTTCCGCAGCCGATCTGGTGCTGCCCTCCCTGGCGACACTTTGCATCGGCGAACTCAACGAACATCTGGACGGCATCGCAGAATACCAATAACGCGGCGGGATCTTACGGGGGAAGGATGAGTACTCGGGAAATGACCATCACCGAATTCATGATCGAGGAGCAGCGCCGGTTTCCGGATGCCACCGGCGACTTCACCGCCTTGCTCAACTACGTGCGCCTGGCTTGCAAGCGCATCAGCTTCATCATCGGGCGCGGTGCCTTGTCCAAGGATCACGGCGCGGCGCCGGCCGCCGAATTGGACGCGGTCGCGAACGAAATATTTCTGCGCACCAGCGAGTACGGCGGCCATCTCGCCGGGATGGTTTGCGGCGAACTCGAGGCGCCCTACCAGATCCCGCCGGAGTATCCGCGCGGAAACTACCTGCTTGCTTTCGATGCCCTGTCGGGCTCGGGCAACATCGACATCAATGCGCCGGTCGGCAGCATATTCTCGGTGCTGAAAGCACCCGCGGGCACGGCGCCGCCGGCGGTCGAGGATTTCCTGCAGCCCGGGTCGCGGCAATTGTGCGCCGGGTATGCGGTCTACGGCGCAACCACCATGCTGGTGTTGACCGTCGGCCGCGGAGTTCACGGATTCACCCTGGACCGCGGCTTCGGCGAGTTCATCCTGACCCACCCCCGCATGACCATCCCCGCCGAGGCCAGCGAATTCGCCATCAACGCCTCCAACGAGCGATTCTGGGAGCCGCCGGTCAAGCGCTATGTCGCGGAATGCCTGGCCGGCCACGGCGGCGTGCGCGGCAAGGACTTCAACATGCGGTGGATCGCCTCCCTGGTGGCCGAGGTCCACCGCATCCTGATTCGCGGCGGCCTGTTCATGTACCCCAGGGAACTGAAGGATCCCGGCAAGGCCGGATGGCTCCGCTTGCTGTACGAGGCGAATCCCATGGCCATGCTGGTGGAGCAGGCCGGCGGCGCGGCATCGGTGGGACGCAGCGGAGTCCTGGATCTGCTCCCGAGCAGCCTGCACCAGCGCGTGCCGTTGATCTTGGGCTGCAAGAGCGAAGTCGAACGCTTGGAGCGCTATCACTTGGAACACGATCAGGGTCTCGACCGCATCTACAGCTCGCCGCTGTTCAAAGAGCGTTCGCTGTTCCTGCAAAGCTGAGGGCGGGCCGACATGTCAGCCAAACATCCCATCATTGCGGTCACCGGCTCTTCGGGTGCAGGAACCACGTCCGTCACGCGCACCTTCAATTGGATTTTCCGCCGTGAGCGCATCAAAGCCGCCCTGGTCGAGGGCGATTCCTTTCACCGCTTCGATCGCGAAACCATGAAGCTCAAGATGGCCGAAGCCGCGGCGCGGGGCGACCAGCACTTCAGCCATTTCGGACCGCAGAACAATCTGTTCGAGGAGTTGGAAGCGCTGTTCAAGGGCTATGGAGAAACCGGGCACGGCAAAGTCCGCCGCTACCTGCACAACGACAAGGAAGCGGAACCGTTCAAGCAGCCGCCGGGCACCTTTACCGAGTGGCGCGACATCCCTGCCGACACGGACTTGCTGTTCTACGAAGGACTGCACGGCGCGGTGGTGACGCCGCAGGTCAACGTCGCGCAGCATGCGGATCTGACCATCGGCGTCGTGCCCATCATCAATCTGGAATGGATTCAAAAGCTGCACCGGGACAAGGAAACCCGTGGATACTCCACCGAGGCCGTGGTCGATACCATTCTGCGGCGCATGCCGGACTACGTGAATTATATCTGCCCGCAGTTTTCTCAGACGCACGTCAACTTTCAGCGCGTACCCACCGTCGACACCTCCAACCCATTCACCGCGCGCTACATTCCGGCAGCGGACGAAAGTTTCGTCGTCATCCGGTTTGCGAATCCCAAGGGCATCGATTTCCAGTATCTGCTGTCCATGGTGCACGACTCCTTCATGTCCCGGCCCAACATCATCGTTGCCCCCGGCGGCAAAATGGAGCTGGCCATGCAGCTGATTCTGACGCCGATGATCTTGAAACTGATGGACGCGCGCCGCCGTGCGTTGGGCGCGCAACCCGCCAGAGTATCGGTACAATGATGTACGCGCATCATGAGCAGCCAACCCCTTTCCATCGGCAACGCAGCCGTTCGCCTGCGCTCGCAAGAACGTCTGCGGGGCATTGCCTACATGGTTGCCGCAGTGTTCGTCTTTTCCATCATGGACTCGCTGATGAAGCGTCTGTCCGCGCACTACGGCCCGCTGCAAATCTCCTGCCTGCGCTGCATCTCATCCTGGCTGTTCCTCTTGCTGCCGATCACCTGGCAGCGGACCTGGGCGACGTTGCGTCCGAAGAATCCGCCGCTGCATTTGTTTCGCGCGCTGCTCGGCGTCGGCATGCTCGCCAGCTTCGTGTTTGCGGTGCATCGATTGAGCCTGGCCCAGACGTATTCGCTGTTCCTGGCGGCGCCTTTGTTGATGACCGCCCTGTCGGTGCCGATTCACGGCGAAAAGGTGAGCGGCAGGCGCTGGCTGGCGATCATGGTCGGCTTGAGCGGCGTGCTGGTCATCCTGCAGCCATGGGGCCGCGGCAGTTTCTCGATGGTTGCGGCGGCGGCAGCCACCCTGGCAACGCTGTGCTATTCGCTGAGCGCTTTGACGGTGCGCACGCTCGGCCGCAGCAATTCCAATCTGTCCATGGTGTTCTGGTACCTGCTGCTGGTGAGCGTGGGCTCGGGCGTGCTCGCCATCGGCGACTGGCGTCCGGTCCCCAAGTCCGATTGGGGCTGGCTCATCGGCATCGGGGTGAGCGGCGCATTGGGTCAGATGTGGCTGACCGATGCGTTTCGCCGCGCTCCGCCGTCAGTGGTGGGGCCGTTTGAATATACGGCCATTCTCTGGGCGTTCGCCATCGACTGGATATTCTGGTCGGCTGCGCCTTCCACGAGCTTGTTGACGGGCGCCTGCATCGTCGTCGCGAGCGGAATCGTCGTGATTCTCGATGAACGGCGCCTGGGTCAGGTCGCCCTGAATGCCGCCAGTCCACCGCCCTGAGCCAGCCGGGGCGCCGCGTCCCGAGAGCGCCTAGCGCGCGTAGGTGTCATCGGGCGGGCTCGCGCCGGCCCGGTGCGGTGCGTCGGGTATCGGATTGCACGAACCCTGGCCGACGAGCGATACCACGGCCGCACAGGCATCCACCAGCGTGCCGTTGCCCCCGCCCGCATGCACGCTGGTGTCCCGCAACAGCCGCAGGGCGTCCGCCGCCGTGAGCGCGGAATTCTTCGCGAGCAGCAAGGCAACCACTCCGCTCACCTGCGCGGTCGCGATCGAAACCCCGGAGGCGAAATCGTAGTGCCCGCCGGGCAACAACGTGAGTATTTCCCGTCCCGGAGCGTACAACGCGGATCCTTGTGCCGGCTGACCGCCGCTGCTGGCGACCTCGATGACGCCCGGCAGTTGCAAGAACCCTTGCGCGCCGTTCGCAGCATCGGCGGGAGCTGCACCGACGAACAGCACGCCGCGATGCACCCCCTCGCGAATCAAGTCATTCAACAAGGGATCCGCCGGGCCCGCGAGACTCAGGTTGACGATCTGGGCGTGGGCATCCAGTGCGGCAACCAGAGCGCGTGCCAGCGTAAATGAATTGCAGAGCGCGGCATCGGCGTCGAGGCTTGCCTGCCAGCATGCCTTGAACAGCAGCAGCCGCGCACCGGGAGCGACGCCCACGATACCTTCACGATTGTTCGCGACCGCCGCGATGACCCCGGCCATTTCGGTGCCGTGCCGGTCGCGCTGAAATTGCCGGTCGTCGGAATCGACGAAGTTGGCCGCGGTGACGATGTTGCCGCGCAGATCCGGATGCTGAATATCGGCGCCGGTGTCGATGATGGCCACTTTGACGCCCTCGCCGCGCGACCAAGGATGCGCACCCGCGACGTCCATCTGCTGAAACCCGCGCTGCAGGCCCACATAGGGGTCGTTGTAATTATCCGTGCGCGTCGCAAAGCTCTGCAGCGGCTGCGCCAGTTTGATGCGCTGATCGTGCGACAACGCCGTCAGCAAGGTGGGCCGGTCGGTGCCCTCGGGAACCTCCAGCACGGCGCAGTGCATGTGCAGGGGCTCGATCGGCCACGCGCTCACCTCGCGCAATCCGTAGTCGTTCTCCAGGGCGCGCATCGTCTGGCGGGCGGCCGGGGTGGGTCCGTAGGTGCCGACGGTGTCGTAGCCGCGCGGCGTGCTGCCGGCGCGGGCCACGAACGCGGCGGGCTCGTTGTCCACCGCGGCAATGATGAAATGTTCGGGTGAGCGCGACATCTGATCCGCGAGCGCGCGCGATTGAATTCGCACCGGCGTGTTGCTGCACGCGCAAACCATGAGCACCAGCAGCAGCGGCGCCAGACGCCTCATGGACTGTCGCCCGCCCCGGCGCCCGGCTGGGTGCTTTCAGCGAATCGAACCTCCGCATGGCCGCGCAACAGCGCCAGGGAGGAACTCACGGGCCGGCGGGAAATTGCCGCCAACGAATACACTCCCGCCTCGGTCGGCCCGGAGACGATTCGCAGCTGCGCCTCATCCAAAATGGCCTGCAGTTGGTTCAAGGTGATCGCCGGCGAAAACACGGCGCGAATCGCTTCATTCGGGGCGCGCGGCGTCGCGATCGTGGTGGTGTGATAGACAGGCGCCGCCGCATGCCGCGCGCCGAACTGCATCCATCGATCGGCCGCCAGCAGACTGAGCGCCACGGCCATTACGGCGATCGACGCCGCCATCAGTCCAGCCCAGGGCATCGAGCGCCGGACCGGCTGCTCGGGTGCCCGCGCCGTTGCGGCTGCCTGCGCACCCGCAGATTCCGCGACATGAATCCCGTCCAGCCGCGCCTGCAAGCGGTTGAGGGAGGCAACGGGCATGTGTTCCACCGCGTTCTCGGCGGTCATTTGCCGATGAATCCAGCGCTCGCGCGCCACTTCTTCACGGCATTCGGGACACAGCGGCAGGTGCTCGTCCACCCGCAGACGTTCACGCTCACCGATACTGCCGTTGACGTACCAGGGAATGAGCGAAGAAATATCCGGATGCACCGGGGTTTCACGGGTCGTCGTCATCCGCTTCTCGCAGTCCAATCGGCGGCCGCGCCGCTCAAGTTCGGCAGGTACAGGCGCAGCTTCTCGCGGGCGTGGAACATACGCGCCTTGACGGTGCCCACCGGGCAATCGGTGATGGCCGCGATTTCTTCCAGAGAATGTCCCATGTGATAGGCAAGCTCCAGGGTCAGGCGCTGCTCGACGGGGAGTCGAGCCAGTCCGTGCGCCAGCCAATCCTGAATCTCTGTCTCGAACATGGGATCGGTGGTCTGTTCGGGATAGTCATCCAGGCTGCGGGCGCCGGTATGGTTCTTCTGCCGGCGCAGCGACTTCAACGCCGTGCGGTAGGCGATGCCGATGACCCAAGTGGAGACTTGCGAGGCGTGTCTGAAATCCTTGGCGCTTTGCCAAACGACCATGAAGGTATCGTTGATGATCTCTTCGACGTTTTCATAGCGCGGTGTGAATCGCGACAAAAAACGCGCGAGCCGCCGGTGATAGCCCAGGTACAATTCCTCCAAGGCCCGCCGGCTGCCCGCCGCTACCTCGGTCAGGAGTTCCCTGTCGCGCTCCTTAGCCGAATTTTTAGCCACTACCGTCATCGGCGGCTGCACTCCTGAATGTCGAGCCATTCACCGTAAGTACCGGCGGCAATTGAAAGAGTTGCAAAGATTGCGGCCGCTAGAAGCGCCAAATGACCGTGCCTGTCCAACGGCCGTCCACCGCAGCATTATAAAACAATGCCTTAGCGGCTGCGGTGGTGTTGACATAGGATAACACCAGGGTGACGGGAGCGAGGTCGTAAGAGGCGCCGGCACTCCAGTAACCATAACCCGACGGCTCCTGGCCCTCGAGATGAGCATAGCCGTAACCCGCCGTGGCGGAGAGTCTGCCCACCACCCGATGCTGAAGATTCACCTCGGCCGATTCCATCGCGACGCCGACCAGGCGGCCCCGGTAGGCCGACCACAACGGCGCGTCCGGCGAATAGACCAGCTCGACATTCAACCATTCTCGGTAGGACACCGTGGCGTTGAGTTCGTCATAGTTATAGGCGGATCCCGCCCTGCTCCACGGATAGGCATAATGGCTGAGCAGTGCTCTGCCCTGCCACAGTTCGCCCCGCGTCCAGGCAAAACCGACAAACGCATCGATTTCGGCACTGCTCTGCGCGCGGGAATTGATTTGGGTGTTGGATGCAAACAGCCCCGCCACGACACCTGACGCATCCAGATAGTGCAGGTCAAGCTGCAATGCCCCATGATCGTTGGTTCGGGTGATGCCGCGCACCAGGTAGTCGCTGGTGGCGCCGAGCGAACCGCCCCAAAGGTCGCCTTCCGCGCAGTAACCGGTTCCGACTGAAAGGCCCGACGCCAACATCATGCCGTATGCGAGCAGACGCACTATTTTACGACCGCCGGATCGTCTCCCGCACACAGCATTCAGGCACCTCATCCCACACGCTGCCTCACAGATTAACCCTTTCCCGAATGCTTGGGCACATGGCCCCGCAGGCATCGCTGCACCGGCCGCGGCGAGAAATGGCCGTCGCGCTAAACCCACGAACGACTATGCGGTACTTACTCCGAGTCATCACTATCGCGAGTTCATGCATGAAGATTGACCGAGTCAGACCTTGGGCCGTGTTGCTGCTGGCGGGGTGCGCCGCCGCTTGCGCGGGCAATGGCGAGGGTCTCGACCAAAATGGGCAGCCCATCTCCTCGGGAGGATCGGGTGGCCCGATCACCGCGGATTTTCAGTCCATACAAGAGAATGTTTTCACGCCGATTTGTTCGAAGTGCCATATCGGCGCGAGCGCGCCCGAGGGGCTGCAACTCGATGCCGCCCACAGCTACAACCTGCTGGTGGGTGTGCCGAGCGTCGAACAGCCGTCGCTGCTGCGGGTGAGAATGGGCGATCCGGACAACAGCTACATGGTGCATAAGATCGAAGGCTTGCCGGGAATTTCCGGCGGTCAAATGCCGTTGGGTGAAACTCCGCTTCCGCAGGCCACGATCGATGCCATCCGCCAATGGATCACGAACGGCGCGCCGAACGCGCCCGCCGCCGCAGTTGCGCAAGCATTCGCCGTACAAACCAGCGCCCCCCTCGATAAGGCCGTCGTCAAGGCCCCCATTACCCGGATTGTGGTGACCTTCACGCAAGATGTCGATGCGTCACTGGTCAATGCCGGCACGGTGACGCTCGAGCGGATCGGCGGCGGTGCAGTCCTTGCCGGGCACGATGCGCAGGAGATCCCCGCCGCGGCTGCGCTCGCCGGCGAGAATGCCGCGGTGCTCTTGATTACACCGCGGGCCGTACTCGATGCCGGTGTCTACCGGGTCACGCTGCGCGGCACCGGGGGTGCCGCATTGGCCAATTTGAACGCCGCGACGCTCGGTGCGGACGCCTCGTTCGAGTTCACCGTGGAGTCCGCGCAATGATCGGCCGATATCTTCGACTTGGGTTGTGGCTGGGGCTGTGCCTGGCGGGGTTCGGCGCGCGGGCGGAACCCTATCTCGCCGTGCAAATGGGCCTCAAGTGCGGGCAGTGTCACGTCAACCCCAGCGGCGGGGGCCTGCGCACGACCTTCGGCGACGTATTCGCGCAGACCGTGTTGCCGGCGCAGCATCTGGATACCCCCGGCCTCGACAATTGGACCGGACAACTCGGCCAGTACCTGCGGGCGGGCGGCGATCTGCGTTTCGACGCCTCGGTGACCCAGGTCCCGCACACCAGCTCACTACAGCAGTTCGAACTCGAGCAGGCGCGGGTGTACATGGAAGCCGACGTGATTCCCAATCGGCTGCTTGCCTATGTCGATGAGCAGGTGGCTCCGGGGGGTGCGCTGAACCGGGAAGCCTACCTCATGTATTGGTCCGCCACCCACGATTGGTACGTGAAGGCCGGCCAGATGTACCTGCCCTTCGGCTTGCGGCTGCAGGACCAAACGGCCTTCATCCTCACTGCCACCGGAATCAACATGACGGCGCCGGATCAGGGCGTCGAGTTCGGGTGGGAGCACGGCCACTGGGACGCACAGCTCGCCGTCAGCAACGGCACCGCCGGCGGCGCCGTGAACGGCGACGGCAAGCAATACAGCACGCAGCTGGCCTTCGTGGAATCTCGCTGGCGGGTGGGTCTTGCGGCCAACCGCAACGATCAATCGGCCGGCGCCAAAAGCGCCTACGGGATCTTCGGCGGTTTGAAGACCGGCCCGATCGCATGGCTGGCGCAGGCGGAAATCACCGACGATCAGAGCATCGCCAATGGCCAGGGCAAGCAGCTCGCCACGCTACTCGAGGCCAACTGGCTCATTGCCCGCGGCAACAACCTGAAGATCACTCAGGAGTTTCTCAATCCGAATCGCGCAGTGCCGAACGGTGAAGAGACGCGCTGGAGCTTGGTCTACGAGCTCAGCCCGATTCAGTTCCTGCAGATACGCTCGGGCATTCGCTGGAACGATGGAATTCCCCAGGACAATTCCGAGCACCAACGGCTGTACTTCATCGAAGCGCACGGATTTTTCTAAGTTATTTCGCAGTCATATTGAGCGGCGCCGCGTCATAGCCGGCATTGCGGGAGTTTGCCGCCGGCGGCGGGACCGTCAGCCGTGCCGGCCGGATGCGCCGCGCACTGCCGCAGCGCCGGGCGATAACCTGCCATGGCCAGCAGATGCGGCGAATCGGCCATGCTGGCGAATACCATGAAATCGAATGTCGACGGACCGTCCGTGGCCGCGCCGTTCATCGCAGCAGTGCGCGAAGGCTCGTTCAGCGCCTCATCCGCCACCGCAACACAGCTCGCGAGAATCACGGTGGACAACACCAGCCCCATCCCCGTGAGCAGCTGCCGTTGCGGCCGATTCATCATGACCGCTTGGTTTAAAGCCGTCCGGTGACGACCAAGACCAGCAGCACGATGAGCACCAACCCTAAGCCGCCGCTCGGGTAGTAGCCCCAACCGCCGCTGTACGGCCAGGTCGGCAGCGCACCGATCAGCAACAGAACCAGAAAAATGAGGAGAATGGTGCCTAAAGACATTGTTGTCTCCCTGTAGATTGCCAGGGACTGTAGCCGCCCCGTTTCGAGCGCGCAGTCAGGCCGGCTCGTGATCCGGTGTAGGGACCGTCCTACCGCGGGCGCACGTGCCGATGAAACGCATCCACCGCCGCGCGTCCCGCGGGCCCCAAAAGATCCGGCCGCGCCAGCACGATGTGCAGCGACACCTTGCGCGTTGCGCCGGCGGCAATCGGCAGGCGGCGCAATTCTCCGCTGTTCAGCCGTTCCGCCAACAAATGCTCGGGCAGCCACGCAAAGGCAAGCCCGGCGAGCAGCGTTGCGAGCGCCGCTTCCATGCTGCTCACGGTGAAACGCCGCTCGGCGCCCAACCATCCCTCGTCCCGAGGATGTACGGTTCCCGAATCGCGGACCACGGCTTGGACATGCCGCGCCAGGTCGTCGGTGGTCAGTTCGCGGCCGAGCCGGAACAGCGGGTGATCGGGACGCGCCGCTGCCGTGAAGGTCACTTCCAGCAACCGGTCACCGAGAAATCCGGCCGGGATCCGGCTGGTGACGACGATATCTGCAGTGCCGCCGATAATCGCCTCTTCGGCCCCCGACAGCACCACGTCGGCGAGTTGGATTTGAGTGCTCGGACAACTCTGCTGCAGTTCAGCGACGATGCCGAGCAAGGTGGGGCGAGGGAAAGCCGCGTCCACCACCAAGGTGAGTTGCGGCTCCCAGCCCTGCTTGAGACTTCGCGCCAGTTGTTCCAGGGTGTCGAGGTCCTTGAGCAGCGGCCGGGCGCGAGCCAGCAATGTGCTGCCGTGCGGCGTCAGCACGGATTTTCGGCCCTCGATGGTGAGCAACGGCAGGCCGAGAGACTGTTGCAGGCGCGCCAGGGCGTAGCTTACGGCGGATTGACTTCGATGCAGCCTCTGCGCGGCGTGGGCGAAACCCCCGGTATCCACCACCGCCGCCAGAACCGCCCATTGTTCAAGGCTGGTCTTTGCCAAGGCCATAATGTATCCAATAAACTGATAGATAACCTCTAAATATTACCCTTTTATATTTGGTTGTTCGACCATATTCTCTTCGACAGGAGGATTCCATGAACGACATCAGACGCAGCAGCGACCGAGGCTTTGCCGATCACGGCTGGCTTAAGTCCTTTCATACCTTTTCATTTGCCGACTATTTCGACCCCGCGCACGTGGAATTCGGCCCTCTGCGGGTGATCAATGAGGACCGAGTCCAGGCGGGAGCGGGTTTCGCCACGCACAGTCATCGCGATATGGAAATCATCAGTTACGTGCTGGCGGGCGAACTCGCACACAAGGATTCCATGGGGCACGGATCGACCATCAAGCCGGGAGACGTACAGCGCATGAGCGCGGGCAGCGGTGTGCGGCACAGCGAGTTCAATCCGAGCAGCAGCGAACCGGTGCATTTCCTGCAGATCTGGATCCAGCCGTCCGAGCGCAATATCGAGCCCAGCTACGAGGAGAAGCGCTTCGCGCCTGAAGAGAAGCGCGGGCGTTTGCGGCTCATCGTATCGCCGGACCGCGCCGACGGGTCCTTGGCGATCCATCAGGATGCCCGGGTCTATGCAGGCCTGTTCACCGGTGCCGAACATGCCGAGCTCAAGGTGCAGCCAGGAAGACGCATCTATGTGCACGTGGCTCGCGGGTCGGTGAAGGCGAACGGCGCCGCGCTCGAGGGCGGCGACGCGTTGCGGATCAGCGACGCTGCGCTGCTGACCTTGAGCAATGCCCGCGAGGCCGAGGTGTTGGTGTTCGACTTGCCGGGTGAATCGGCTGGGTCGTCCGGATAGCTTACTCAAGGGTGGGGAGCTGCCGTCGCACGGCGGGACCAGTACCAGTAAAACGGCAGCCCCGCCGCCAGCATCGCGACGCCCCGCAGGGCCTCGCGGGGCGCGGCGACGAAGGTGTTGATCAGCAGCGCCGTGGTCGCGAGAAGAAAAATCATCGGGATCACCGGATAACCGAAGGCGCGGTAGGGCCGCGGCGCGTCCGGCATTTTTCTCCGGAAGATGAACAGCGCTGCCGTCATCAATCCGTAGAACAGCCAGGATGAAAACACGACCGAGTCCGTGAGCGTGTCGTAAGAGCCGGAAAGCGCGAGGACGCTGGCCCAGGCGGCTTGCGCGAGGATGGCGCGGACCGGAACGTTGGAGCGCGGCGAGAGCCGCCCGAGAGCACGGAAGAATAATCCATCGCGTGCCATCGCGAATGGAATGCGCGAATTCGCCAGCACGCTCGCATGCAGCGCGCCGAATGAGGACACCATCAGCGCAACGGCCGTCATGGAAACCGCCAGCGGCCCCAAGAACCGCTTCAGCACCTCAGTGGCCACCGAGGAACTCGCCGGCACATCTGCAACCTGCAGCGGCGTCAGCGCGTAGTAATAGGCGATGTTCACGAACAGATACAAGGCCGCCACGATCAGCGTGCCGCCCACGAAGGCACGCGGCAGATTGCGCTGCGGATCGCGCACTTCTCCGGCCAGGGGCGCCACGTTTTGCCAGCCATCGTAGGCCCAGAGAGCGCCGAGCATCGCCGCGCCGAATCCCGCAATGCCGCCGCGCGCGCTGCTCGCCACGCCTTCGCACGCGCCCGCGTGACCGGATCCTTGCAAGTGCGACCAGTCACCCGCGGCAAAGGCAAATGCACCGATGGCGACAACGAGCACCAAGCCGACCTTGGCGATGGTGAGTGCCAGTGCCATCCGCCCGCCGGAAGCCACCGAGGCGCAGTTGATGAGAGCAACCGTCCAGATTGCGGCCAGCGCCACCAGCGTCAAGCCGCTCACCGTTCCGAAGTGACGCTCCAAGATCCCGCCGAGCGCCACGTTCATGAATATGGCCAGACCCACCGCCAGCGCAGCCTGGGAGCCGGCTCGAGCCACGGCAAACGCGATCCAGCCGTAAAGAAAGCCGACCAGCCGGCCATAGGCGCGGCGTAAGTAGACGTAGTCGCCGCCCGCCTCTGGCATCATCGCGGCGATCTCCGAGTAGGAGAACGTGCCGGCAAGGGACAACAAACCGGCAGCGAGCCATGCCACCAGCACGATCTTGGCGCTGCCGACGTTGCAGGTCATGACGCGGGTTTTGAGGAATACGCCCGTGCCGATCATGTTGGCGACATTGACCGCCGTGGCCGCCCAGGGGCCCACGCCGCGAGTGAGTTCGCCCCGCGCAGCGGTACTTGAGCTTCCCGTACTCATCGGCGGTAGTATCTGCGAAATGCCGGCAGACTTTTCGCAAATCGGACCCTACCTGTTCGCCGCCCTGCTGGTCCTCATCGTGTACCGACGATTGCGGCGCAGTTTCGGGCGCCAACCGTTGCGGCCGCGTCGGATGACCGCGCGCATGGTTTTGCTGGCGCTGCTCGCGTGCGCATTCGCGCCGCTGGCAGTGCATTCGACCCAATATCTTGCTGCCGAAATCCTCGGTGCGGCGCTCGGATTCGCCTTGGGCGCATGGGGTGCGCAGCGCACCCGCTTTCAGATGTATCAGGACCGGTTGCACTATGTGCCGCATACCTACACGGGCATCGCCGTGACGCTGCTGGTGCTCGGCCGTCTGGCCTATCGCGGTATACAGGCCTACACCGGCCCGCAGCTGGCTCAAGCCGCAGCCATGGATCCCTCCCACGGCTATGCGCCGGCTTCGATGGTCAGGAGTCCGCTCACCGCCGGAATGTTCTTCGTGCTGGCCGGTTATTATTTGTGTTACTACGGCTGGGTGCTGTGGAAATCCAAGCACCTCAAGTCGGAAGATATCGAAGTCGCTTCAGCTGCCGCCTAAGGGCCCACGTATTGCTGCGTGGGCCGCATTCCCGTCCCTCGACTCGTTACTTGAAAGCGAAAAAGAGCACGCCAGTCATCAACGCCAACGCGATCAACAGCGTGTTGTGGCCCCACCGGGCTACCATTCCAACCATGTTCCATTCTCCTGAATTTGCTATCGTTGCACGTCCCTTGATGGGGGCAGAACTGTACATTTCCAGGCCACCGCAAAGCTTGTTGCAGGTCTCAAAAACGCTCGATTTAGGACATTTCCCCGCTACTGGCCCGTCTTGATGCGCGTCCATACCCGCGTGCGCAGCCGGTCATAGTCCTGGCCGAGTTCAGCCGGCAGGTACAGTCTGGCGCGCAACTCGGGCGGCGGGTAGACGGCGGGGTCGGCAAGCAGCTCGGCCCGCACGAAGGGCCGCGCCGCCAGATTGTCGTTGCCGTAGTGGATGTCGTTGGTGATGTCGGCAATGACGCGCGGCTCCAGAATGAAGTTCAGGAACTTGTGTGCCGCTTCGGGGTGCGGTGCCGAGGACGGAATCAGCAGGGCATTGTAGGTGATGTTCGAGCCCTCCTTGGGCAGCGTGAATGCCAGCTGCGCTCCGGTGCCGTCCTCGCGGGCGCGCGCCTGCGCCACGGCGTAGTCGCTCGACCAGGCGATCGAGAGACAGACTTCCTTCGACGCCAATTGATGCCAGTAGTCGTTTGAATCGAAGGTGCGGATGTAAGGCCGCACCGCCATCACCACGCGTTCGGCGGCGTGCAGGTCATCGGCGCTGCGCGAATTGGGGTCCCGATGCAGATAGGCCAGCGCCAGTTGAATCACATCTTCCGACGAATCCAGGAACGTCACGCCGCAATCCGCGAAATGCGCGATCACCTTGGGGTCGAACAGCATGGCCAGGCTGTCCGTGGGGGCATCCGGCATGCGCGCCCGCACCAAATCGACGTTGTACGCGAACCCATTCATGGCATGCAGATAAGGCACGGCATAGCGGTTGCCGGGATCGGCCTGCGCCTGCACCGCCAATACGGCCGGATCAAGATTGTTCCAATGGGTCAGTTTCGACTTGTCGAGCGGCAAATAGGCGCCGGCCTTGATCTGGCGCCCGTAGAAACCGGTCGTGGTGCTGACGATGTCATAGCCGGAGCGGCCGGCCAGCATCCTCGCTTCGAGCGTGTCGTTCGAGTCGTAGAGCGCGTAGATGACCTTGATATGGGTGCGCCGCTCGAACTCGGCAATGGTGCCGTGGCCGATGTAATCAGCCCAGTTGTAGATGTTCAGCACCGGCTCTTCGCCGCCGGGCGCCGCCGTCGGCCGTCCGCCGCAGGCCGCCGAGCACAGCGCCGCCGCCGCCAGCGCGGCAATCAACCTAGGCGCGCGCGAGTTCGGCGTGCAGCCACTCATGGAATTGCCGTATGACGTACTCCTCCGGCATGATCACGCCGCGCGCGTGAGGGCCGGCATGCAGTCCCCGCTGGTTGAGTTCGCAGACCTCGGCGTCCTCGGTCATGACGAGGTTGGTGAAATCCACCACGTTGCGCAGATCGAATTGCGGATCCGCCAGGGTCTGCGGCGAGAACAGGTACTCGACGCGCAACTCGGTTTTCTCGGGGCCCAGGGGCAGCAGCCTCACCACGCGGACATAGTCGACGTGACCCACCAAAAAAACCGACGGCAAACTGGTCATGTAGACATGCCCGGCCCGGCGGTCCGCATCCGACAGGCCCGGGAACGGCGTCCCCTCCCTGCCGTCCAGAGACCAGGTCGCGGCGCCGCTGCGCAATCCGCCCTTGTACTTCGGATCGCCATCCTCGGCATGCGCGCGCCACTCAGGGTCGTCACGCTCTTCCAGCAGGCCACGGCCGTAGATCGGCACCAGCTGGGATAATTTCGGATGCACGCCCGGGCAATGCAGGCACTCGTTGTAGTTTTCCCAGAATATCTTCCAGTTGCTCGCGATGGTCTTCGAGAGGACATGGCCCACGACCAGCTCGGCGAGGGGCCATGCATCGAGCCGGTTCAGCGGCAGATCGAATATCTTCTCGAAGGCCGGCGGATTGTCGGTGAGTGCAACGAAGATGAACCCGTTCCATTCCTTGACGCTGATCTTGTAGAGCGGATAGTCCGCCGCATCGAAGCCCGCCGCATGAATCTTGGAGGAAGTGCGCAGCAAACGCCCCTGCAGATCGTAAACCCAGGCGTGATAAGGACAGATGATGGCGCCGGCGCGCATCAGGCCCTCGGGCTCACGGCACAGCGCGGCGCCGCGATGCCGGCAGGTATTGTGGAACCCCTGCAGAACGCCTTGATCGTCGCGCAGCAGGAGAATCTTCTGATCGCCCACTTCGAAAGTGCGGTATGCGCGGGCCCTGGCAAGATCGCCGGATCGGCCGACGTACAGCCAATTCCGGTACCAGATTCGCTGCAGCTCGCGTTCGTAGTGGCGCAGTTCGAAGTATGCCTCCGCCGGCAGACCTTCGGTATGTTCGGTAAGGCCGTTGTACTCCAACGGTTTGATTTCAGGCGCGTCTAACATGGGTCCTCCGCGCAGCCAATATTACTCACGTACGCATCAACTTGCCTTGCGAATCGAAGGCGGCGCCCGTCAGGCGATGGGCCTGGTGGCGCTCGCCGATGATTTCAATCTCAAACCCCGAATCGGCCGCAGCCAACGGGGCCGGCACATAGCCCAAGGCCAGGGAGTGGTTGACGCGATGTCCGAAAGCCCCGGAGGTGACCCAGCCGACGGTCCTGCCGCCGTGCCAGATCGGCTCATCGCCGATGGCATCGGCATCCGTGGCATCGACCTTGAAGGTCACCAGGCGCAGCGCGCCGCCGCGCTCCTTCTCCTCGGCGGCGGCCGAGCGGCCGATGAAGTCGCCCTTCTTGAAGTCGACGAACCGATCCAGGCCCGCCTCGAAGGGTCCGTAGATGGGCCGGAATTCACGCGCCCAGCTGCCGAAGCTCTTTTCAATGCGCATGGCATTCAGCGCCCTGCTGCCGAACAGCTTCAGCCCATACTCGCGTCCCGCCTTGACGAGAAGATCGTAAAGCGCGCGTTGGTACTCCGTGGTGACCCAGATCTCGAACCCTAGGTCGCCGGTGAAGGACACGCGTCCGACGTAGCCCGGCACCATGCCGATCTCCATGCGCCTGAACGACATGAAGGGAAATGCCGCCGTGGACAAGTCATCTCGCACCAGCGATTGCAGCAGCGCCCGGGAGTTCGGGCCGGCAATCGACAGGCCGACGTATTGCATCGCGCAGGGCCGCACCGACACGCCCGAGGTCGGCATGTGCCGCTCGAACCAGCGCATGTAGTAGGTTTCGGCGGCATAGGTGCCGATGAGCAAGAAATGCTCCGCGGCGACACGGCACATGGTGAAGTCGCCGATGAGCTTGCCGCGCTGATTGAGCATCGGCGTGAGCGCGATGCGCCCGACCGAAGGAACGCGGTTCGCCATCATCGTCGACAGCCACTCGGCGGCGCCGGGTCCGAGGACTTCGAACTTGCCGTAGTTCGATATCTCCAGCAGCCCCACCGAATTCTGCACCGC
Organism: uncultured Gammaproteobacteria bacterium; assembly: GCA_963800375.1. Classification (GTDB taxonomy): domain Bacteria; phylum Pseudomonadota; class Gammaproteobacteria; order Steroidobacterales; family Steroidobacteraceae; genus Bog-1198. The sequence goes on from CAWDAT010000001.1 coordinate 99,453, forward strand.
CTTGCACTCGGCGGCGACGTGCGGATGGGCATTGGAGCGCCGGAAACTGATGTGATCCTCGGCCTCCGCGGCCGTCGGCGCGAACCACAAGGGATGTTCCAGGCCGCAGTAGTCGCCGAACACCGCGTGCTCGGCCTGCAGCTTTTCGTAGATCGGGGTGGTGCGCAAGGGGCGCGCGGCGGGCAGTTCCTCGTTGGGAAAGCGGATGCTGAAGCGGCGCGAATAATTCTCCCGCACCTTGGCGTTGGTGTAGGCCAGCGTGGTCCAATCGCCGTAGCGCGCCACGTCCATGCCCCAAATGTCGGCACCGGGATCGCCCTCCACCATCCAGCGCGACAGCGCCAGGCCCACGCCGCCCCCCTGGCTGAATCCTGCCATGACGCCGCAGGCGACCCAGAAGTTCTTCAGGCCGCGGATGGGCCCCACCAAGGGATTGCCGTCCGGAGCGAAGGTGAATGGTCCGTTCACCACCTTCTTGATGCCCGCGGCGCCGAGCGCGGGGAAATGCGCAAATCCGACCTCCAGGCTCGGCGCAATGCGCTCCAAGTCATTGGGCAGCAAATCCTGCCCGAAATCCCAAGGAGTGTTCACCGCAGACCACGGAACGCCGGCGCGTTCATACGTGCCCATGAGCATGCCGCCGCGTTCCTGGCGGATGTAGATCTCGCCTTCGAAGTCGATGCAGTGCAGTTGTTCCTTCTTGCCGGCCAATTCCTTCATGTCGCCGGTAATGAGGTATTGATGCTCCATCGCCAGGATGGGCAACTCGATGCCGACCATGCGGCCCACCTCGCGCGCCCACAGTCCTCCCGCATTCACCACGTGTTCGGCCTGCACGTTGCCGTGATCGGTGATCACATCCCAGGAGCCGTCGGCGCGCGATTGCAGTTCGGTGACGCGGGTGTGGCGCACGATTTCCGCACCGCCGATCTGCGCCGATTTCGCATAGGCATGCGTGACGCCGTAGGGATCGACGTGCCCTTCGATGGGATCGTACATGGCGCCCTTGAAATGCTTCTTGTCCATCAAGGGAAACAGCTTCGCCGCCTCGTCGACGGAAATGATCTCCAGATCCATGCCCAGATAGCGGCCGCGCGCCTTGGCCATTTTCAGCCAGTCGAGGCGTTCGCGGGTTCCCGCCAGCATGATGCCCCCGGTGATGTGCACGCCGCAGGACTGTCCGGAGATCCGTTCGATTTCCTTGTAGAGCTCGATGGTGTATTGCTGCAGTTTGGCGACATTGGGATCGCCGTTGACGGTGTGCATGCCGCCCGCCGCGTGCCAGGTCGACCCCGACGTCAATTCGGCGCGCTCGATCAGCAGCACGTCCTTCCATCCGGCCTTGGTCAGGTGATACAGGACGCTGGCGCCGACCACGCCCCCGCCGACAACCACTACTTGCGCGTGGCTCTTCATAAAATCTCCGATGTCATCGTTGTGATATTGGGGTAAGGATAGACGCGATGGCGGGCGTAGGTGCGCGCGCCAGAGGAGAGCGCCTACTCATTCGAAACCGCCAGATGCAGATTCGCCTGGGCAGCGCCGCCGCCGGTGCCGAAGCGTTCGATCAGCCATGAGCGAAACAGCGCGATGGCCGTGTCGCTCAACGCCTCCGGGTGCGTGATCAGGTAGTAGCCGTAGCCGTCGTCGAGCGTATTGTCGAAGGGCTTGACCAGCTGGCCGGTGCGGATGTAATCGCTGAACAGATAATTGTCGATCAGCGCCACGCCCTCCCCGCTCAGCGCGTATTGCACGGCGAGCACGGCCGTGTCGAAAACCAATCCGCGTTCCACGTTCAAGGAGCCGAGGTTCGCCTGCCGCGCGAACTGCGACCACAGATGGTGCCGCGGCTGATCCGAGATGCGCACGTGCACGAGTTCGTTGGATTCGATGAATTCGGCCAGGCTCTTGTCCGCATGCCGCGCCGCGACGCTCGGGTGACAGAGCAAATTCAGGCGCACCGGCCAGAGCAGATCGGTCACCAAATCGGTCACGGTGGGTTTGGAATACACGACCGCTACATCGACGTCGCTGGGCGGCGGCCCCACGCCGTAGGGGCTGACCAGATCGATCTCGACCTCGGCGGCGGCGCGGCGGAAGTCGCGCAGAATCGGCACCGCCAGGTGCACCGCAAAACTCGGCGGCATTTGCACGCGCAGCGTGCGCATGGCCGTCGCACCGTCGTTGCGGATGTCGTCGAGCGCATACTCCAGGCGGTCGAAGGACTTCATGACCGCGGGCAGCAGATGCTGTCCCGCCTTGGTGAGCACCAAGGCATGCGGTTTGCGTTCGAACAGCTGCGCGCCGATCAGCTTCTCAAGCGCAATCACGTGGCGCGACAGGGCGCTTTGCGAAATCAGCAGCGCATTGGCCGCGGCGGTGAAGCTCGAGTGCTTGGCGACGCCCTCGAAGGCGCGCAATGCGTTGAGCGGCAGCCAGCGGCGGTCAATGATGGTCTTGCCCATGTCAAGGAGCCCAGTCTTTGGTGTAAGCGATGGCTCGCCTCTGATCGGCGACGATGGTCTTGGAAGCCAGATACAAATGGTACGCGGCCCAGAAGCCCGTGGGCGCCAGGATCAACATGGCGACCCGCAGCGAGGCTGCATCGGTGGCGTGTCCCCCGGCGAACCAATCGCTCAAGGCCCCCACGAGTTTGGGCGCGACGATCAAATTGAAAACGTTGGCGACCAGCAGAGACACGGCGATGAACATCGAGCGCATGTGGCAAGGCGAGAGGTTGTTCAGCAGGCCGAAGCATGGGCCGATGTAAAAATAGATGGCCGGAATGAAGGTCCAAAACATGATTTTCGCGATGAGCAGCGAGTGCGTCCAGTAGGCGATGATGGAGGGAATCGTCGTCAGCGCCACGACCCCCGCCATCAACCAGACGACGCGCCGCGGATCGGCCATGGAGCGGCGCGACAAAGCCCAGGCCGTGGCGACGGTCGCGAGCGATCCTCCGATCAAGTGAATGTTGCCGGTCACCGCCCCGGCCTGCCCCACGTCCAGATTGTAGGTGCGCATCAGAAATGCCGGCGTCCAATACATCAAGCCCCAGCCCCAGAGTGCGCAGACACCGCCTCCCATCACCACGTGGAAGGCGGCCTTCTGCTCCCGGAAAAAGCGCCAGGTCTCCTTCACCGAGGGTTTCAGATCATCGACGATTGCATCCAGGCGGCCGCGGGGGGGTTCACGAATGGTGAGATAGACGATGATGCCGACGATGAGGCCGGGAACACCGAGCGCCAGGAATGCGTGGCGCCAGTCATAGGCGCGCGCTACCGCGCCCGCCACATCGGCGGCGATCCAGGCACCGATGGGCGCGCCGAGCGCGAGCACGGTCATCGCCATGGGCCTGCGATCGGGGGGAAAGCAGTCCGACACAATGGCCGTGGAGGGCGGCGTCCCGCCGGCCTCGCCGATGCCTGCGCCGATGCGGGCCAGGGCAAACTGAACGGCACCGCTCGACAGGCCGCACAGCGCGGTAAAGCCCGACCAGACGATCAGTGAAATCGACAGCAGGTTACGCCGGTTGGTGCGATCGGCGAGCCAGGAAATGGGGATGCCGCAGGTGACATAAAACAGCGCGAGCGGCCAGCTCGTCAGCATGGCGACCCCGGCATCGCTCAAGTGCAGATCGAGACGGATCGGTTCCAGCACCGTGGAGACGACGTAGCGGTCGGCGATGTTGATCGCATAAATCAAACACATGAGGATGAGCACGTACCAGCGCTCGATCGATGGGGGCGCCTGGGCTCGGGGCAGGTCAATGGCAGTGATGCTCAAACGTCCAACCTTGGGTTTGCCGTGCTCTTGGCACGATACAGGGTTCGGCGCGGTTGTGCGACGGCACCCGCAGGGCGCGAAAAATGACATGGGCGAATCGGGAAATGGCATAGCGCGGGGGATGCGAACGGCTAAGCTCGAAGCGTGGAGAGTTTTGACTACATAATCATCGGCGCAGGCTCCGCGGGCTGCGTCCTGGCCGATCGCTTATCGGCGGGCGGCGGCACGCGAGTGCTGGTCTTGGAGGCCGGGGACTCCGACCGGCGATTCTGGATCAAGACTCCGATCGGCTACGGACGCACCTTCGCCGACGCCGCCGTCAATTGGAAGTATCAGACCGCGGCGAACCCCGGACTCAATGGCCGCAGCATCTACTGGCCGCGCGGACGCGTGCTCGGCGGCTCGAGTTCCATCAACGCCCTGGTCTATTGCCGCGGCATGCCGGCGGATTTCGATGATTGGCGGCGCATGGGCAATGTCGGCTGGGGCTGGGAGGATGTGCGGCCCTACTTCGACAAATCCGAGCGGCGCGTCGATCCGGCAGGCCGGGCGAGCGGCGCGGGGCCGCTGGACGTCAAGGACGTCACTCCGTTGCTGCATCCCATGCGGCAGAACTGGGCGGATGCCGGCCGGGAGTTGGGGTTGGCGTGGACCGATGATTTCAACGGGCCTCACCCTGAAGGGCTGGGTTGCTACCAGGTAAACATTCGCAATGGGCTGCGCCGCTCGGCCGCCGACGCCTTTCTACGCCCGGCCATGAGCCGCGGCAATGTACGCGTCGAGACGGGCGCCTGGGTGAGCAAGATACGTTTCGAGCAGCGCCGCGCCGTGGCTGTCGACTATGTGCGCGGCGGTGCAGCGCGCACCGGCGTGGCCGCGCGCGAAATCATTCTGTGTGCGGGCGCGGTTAATTCTCCGCAGCTATTGCAGCTGTCGGGAATCGGTCCGGCGGCGGTATTGAGCGCGGCGGGCATCATGCCGCTGGTCGACAACGCCGCCGTCGGCGGAAATCTGCAGGATCATTTGGCCGTGGTGTATTCCTTCAAGGCTACGCAGCCGACGTTGAACGATGAGCTGCACTCGACGACGGCCAAACTGATCGCCGGTCTGCGCTACTTTCTGGCGAGGCGCGGTCCATTGGCGCTGAGCGTCAACCAATTCGGTGGATTCGCGCGCGCCAATCCGCAAGGCGAGCGTCCCGATGTGCAGCTGTACTTCAATCCGGTGACCTACGGCACCGGAGATGCGACCCGGACCCGCATCGAGGTGGACGCATTTTCGGGATTCTATTTGTGCTTCCAGCCGACGCGGCCCACCAGCGTCGGCCGGATCGACATCGCCGGACCGGATTTTCGGCGCGCACCCACGATTGCGCCGAACTACTTCTCCACGCCAAAGGACGTCGCGGACGTCGAGCACGGCGGGCGCCTGCTGCAGGCGATCGCGCGCACGCGCGCCATGAAGTCCTTGATCCTGGCGCCCCTCGCACCCGACCTCGATGCGATGGGACCCGCGGACCTGGTTGCCGATTTTCGCGCGCGCGCGAGCACGGTGTACCACCCGGTCGGCACTTGCCGTATGGGCGGCGCCGCGGGCGATTCCGTCGTCGATGCGGCATTGCGGGTGCACGGCACCGAACGTCTGCGCGTGGTCGATGCGTCGGTGTTTCCCACCGTCACCTCGGCCAACACCAATGCACCGACCGTCATGGTCGCGCAAAAGGCCGCTGATCTAATCTTGAAGGGATGAATCCTAGGAAGGGAAGAATCATGAAGCTCGACAGTGTCAAAGTGTTTCTCGTGAACAATCCGCCGCCGGAATTCGGCGGCCGCTACTTCGTGTTCCTGAAATTGAAGACCGCGTGCGGCATCGAGGGCGTCGGCGAAGTGTACGCCGCCACTTTCGGCCCCAAAGTGGTGGGCAAGATGATCGAGGATCTGTTCGCGCGCCGCTTCGCCGGCCGCGATCCCTTCCAGATCGAATCATTGTGGCGCGAGAGTTATGGCTCGGGATTCAGCCTGCGCCCGGATCTGTCGCTGATGGGGGTCATCAGCGGACTTGAAATGGCGTGCTGGGACATCATCGGCAAGGCGGTCGAGCAGCCCGTTTACAACCTTCTCGGCGGCAAGGTCAATGAACGGTTGCGTACTTATACCTACCTCTACCCTGATCCGGCCCGGGGCGAAGGTGACGAGTTCTACCACGATGCCGATCGATCCGCGGCGCGCGCCGCCGAGTACGTCGCCCAGGGCTTCACGGGACTCAAGTTCGATCCCACCGGCGGTTTCTCGGCCTACGATCCGCGGCAGCCCACCCAAGAAGCGCTCGAACGCACCGTTCGTTTGGTGCGCCTGGTGCGCGAGGCCGTCGGCCGCCGCGCCGACCTGTTGCTCGGAACTCACGGCCAGTTCACCACCTCCGGAGCGGTCCGCCTGGCCCGGCGGCTCGAGCCCTATGATCCGCTCTGGTTCGAAGAGCCGGTACCGCCGGAGATGCCGGAACAAATGGCCCTGGTGGCGCGCGGCACCTGCATTCCCATCGCGACCGGCGAACGGCTCACCACCAAGTATGAATTCGCCCGGGTGCTGGCGAGCGGCGCGGCCAACATCATTCAGATGAACCTCGGCAGAGTCGGTGGACTGCTCGAGGCGAAGAAAGTGGCGGCGCTGGCCGAGGTGCACTATGCGCAGATCGCGCCGCATCTGTATTGCGGTCCGGTGGTGGGCGCCGCCAACATCCAGATTGCCGCTTGCTGCCCCAATTTTCTAATTCTCGAGAGCATCCAGCAGTGGGGCGGCATTCACGCCCGGCTGTTGAAGAATCCGATCCGCTGGGAACAGGGCTATGTCATTCCCCCCACCGCGCCGGGCCTGGGGGTCGAGTTGAACGAGACGGTGGCGCTCGCCAACGCCTACGTCGAGGACGGTCCCCTGCATCTCGAGATGATCGAGCGCCCCCTGGGTTGAGATCATGAGCGTGGAGGAGAACAAATTGCGCTACGGCTTCGTCGGATTGGGCAATCTCGGCAGACATCTTGCGGTCAATTTGAGCCGCGGCGGCTTCGATGTCGGCGTCAACGATCTGCAGCGCAGCGCCGCCGACGCCGTGGTGGCGGCGGGTGCGCACTGGGTGGATTCGATAGCGGCGCTCGCCGCGAGCTGCGACGGCCTGATCACCTGCCTGCCCTCGCCGGCCGCGACCACGGCGGTGTTGGACCAAGCGCTCCCCGCCCTGCGCCGCGGCAGCACCTGGATCGAGATGAGCACCAACGACTTTGCCGAAGTTGAAGCCATTGCCGCCCGCGCCGCGGGATTCGGGATCGCCACCCTCGCCTGCCCGGTGACCGGCGGGGTTCACCGGGCGGAGGCCGGTGACATCACGGTTCTCGTTGGCGGCGCGCAACAAGTCTATGCGCAGCACGAGCCGGCGCTGCGCGCCATGGGTGGCCGCGTCATCCATTTGGGGGGAATCGAACAGGCGGCGGTCACCAAGGTGGTCACCAACATGCTGGCGTTCATTCACCTCATTGCGGCCGGCGAGGCGCTCATGCTGTGCGCCAAGGGGGGCGTCGAGCTGCGCGCCGCCTACGAGGCGATCGCGGCCAGTTCGGGCAACAGCTTCGTCCACGAGACCGAGAGTCAGTTGATTCTCAATGGTAGCTATGATATTGGTTTTACGATGGATTTGGCGTGCAAGGACGCTGGATTCGCGCTCGAGTTCGGACGCCGTTTCGGCGTGCCGCTGCGGCTCGCGGGAATGATGGAGCAAACCTTCATCGAGGGCCGGGCAAGGTATGGCGGCAGCGCGTGGTCGTCAATGATCGTCAAGCTGCTGGAAGACTCGGTGGGGACGCCGTTGCGCGCTCCCGGGTTCCCGGCACGCCTAGGGGCGGATGACCCGTGAAATCGAATTTCAGCATGGCTGAATCTAAAATCGGCATGCGGGCGATGCATACTCACAACAAAATAGCGCTTCCGCTTTGCGCGGGCGATGCTATTCTCTGAATTAACTACAAATGCTGACGTGTTGCTCACGCCGATCATTAAGAAGGGATGGACGCATGAATTCAAATCAGAAGTTGACCTATGCCATTGCCGCAATTTTGAGCGGATCCGCCGCGGGCTTCGCCCATGCGGCAACCGCGACTGATACCGAAGCTTCGGACTCGATCCAAGAGATCACGGTGACCGCGCAGCGACGCAGTGAAAGCATTCAAAACGTGCCCATCAGCATCCAGGCGTTGACGGCCGAAACGCTGAAGGAATTGAGCGTCACCACCTTCACCGACTACGTCAAATATCTGCCGAACGTCACGGCGCCGAGCAACGGCCCGGGCCAGAGCAACATCTTCATGCGCGGCCTGAGCGTCGGGCAGGCGGGCAGCCAGTCGAGCGGTTCGATCGGCGGATTCCCGAACGTCGCCATTTACCTGGATGATCAGTCCGGCCAGCTGCCCGCTCGCAACCTCGATATCTATGCCGCTGACCTCGAGCGCATCGAAATTCTGGAAGGTCCGCAGGGCACCCTGTTCGGCGCCGGAGCACAGGCGGGCGTGGTGCGATACATCACCAACAAGCCCAAACTCAATGTCACCGAGGGCAACTTCGATGCCGGCTACGGCGTCACCGCGGGCGGCGATCCGAACACCGATCTCTCCGCCGTCATCAATCTGCCGCTCATCACCGACACCCTGGCGCTGCGCGCCGTGATCTACAACGATCGCCGCGGCGGCTACATCGACAACGTGCCCGGCACGTTCACTCGCAGAGATACCGACCTCGGCATCTACTACGCGCACAATCCCGGCGGCGGCGTACCCGCGAATTCGGTGGCCATCAACAACAACTCCATTGCCGCCAACAACATCAATCCGGTGACCTACCAGGGCACGCGGCTCGAGATGCTGTACCAGATCAATGACGACTGGAATGTCCTGCTCTCGCAGTCGTACCAGAATATGGACTCGGAGGGCGTGTTCTATCAGATGCCCGTCTCTTCCGACGGCGTGCCGCTGCAACGCGATCAAGTCACGCTGTTCAACAATGCCTACGACAAGGATAAGTTCGAGAACACGGCCTGGACCCTCAACGGCAAAGTCGGTCCCTTGAAATTGGTCTACACCGGCGGCTACCTGGTGCGCCATGTCGATCAGGTGGGTGACTACACCAACTACGCGCGCGGCGTGTATGCGGACTACTATCAGTGCTATGGCCCTGGAACGGGCTATGCCGTCAATGGCGGCCATGGCGATCCGAACTTGACGCCCACCTGCTATTCGCCCAGCACCACCTGGCGGGAGACGGAGCGCAACGAACACCTCAGCAACGAGTTCCGCCTGAGCACCCCGGATGACTGGCGGGTGCGTGGCATCGTGGGCGCCTTTCTCGAGACCAACAAGCTGTTCGACCAGACCGACTGGCTGTACAAGACCATCCCGAATTGCACCTCGAACAATCCGCCGGGCGGTCTCGGCAACACCGGCTGCATGTCGAACGTCGGCACGGCGCCGGGCGCCACCGTCGAGAATCCAGGTGCGCAAAACGACAATGTCGCGTTCTTCGAGGACACCACGCGGCAGGTCAAACAGACCGCGTTCTTCGGCTCTGTAGATTTCGACATCATCCCCAAGGTGCTGACGGTGACCGCCGGCACGCGCCACTACAATTTCGACGAATACTTCAAGGGCAGCGTCACCAGCAGCTTCTATTGCTTCGAGCAGGGCGCGCCGGCCGGCGGCTGCATCAATGATGCGAACAACCTCGATAAGCGCAATCTCAATTCGAAAGAGTCCGGCTTCAAGAGCCGCGCGAACATCACCTATCACATCACCCCGGACGTCATGACCTACATCACGTGGTCGCAGGGCTTCCGCCCGGGCGGCTTCAACCGCACCAATTCCTGTCACGTCACGGGACCGGATGGGGTCAGCCAGTTCTGCCTGCCGCAGACCTACAAGTCCGACGATCTGACCAACTACGAATTCGGCTGGAAGACGGAGTTCCTCGACCACCGCTTCCAGTGGAACGGCGCCGTCTACCAGGAAAATTGGAACAATGTGCAGGTGGGCTTCTTCGATCCGGGCGAGACCGGCAATCTCACCTTCGGCACCAATGGACAGGATTTCCGTGTTCGTGGGCTCGAGACATCCGTGGTCGCCCTGGTCACGACCGGGCTGACCTTGCAGGGTGCGGCGTCCTGGAATCAGAGCAAGCAGACCAACTCGCCGGCGCTGATCGACGACAACCCGGCCAGCATCAACTTCGGCAAGCCCATCACCGAGTCCTGCAAGGGAGCGGTTTGCACGCCACTCAACAATCTGTTCGGCCCCATCGGCGGCCCCAGCGCCAATTCACCGCCCATTCAATTCAGCCTGCGTGCGCGCTACGAATGGACCATGGCCACCTACAACACCTTCGTGCAGTTCGGCGCGACGCATACGGGTCACTCGTTCACGCAGGCAGGCGCCAATCCGTCGCTGTCGGCCAACGGAGTGAACACCACGGTGTTGCGCTTCGAGAATCCGGCGTACTCCAGTTACGATATGTCGGCGGGCGTATCGAAGGATGCATGGAACGCTCACGTGTACGTGCAGAACTTGAGCAACTCGAACGCCAGCTTGTTCACCAATACGGGTCAGTTCGTGGTCGCCGAAACCGTGGTGCGCCCGCGGGTGATCGGCGTGAAGTTCGGGTATAAGTTCTGATATGGCTGCGCACTGACCCGCGGCTACCCGCGCGGGTCGGACGCAGTAGAATCTAAGGCGGGCATGTGCCCGCCTTTTTTCTTGGAAGCAATGCAAGCAGCCTCGCTCACTCCCGCTCCATCCCCCGTCGAGACGGAAGTTCTGCGCATCCGCGAGGCGCTGGAGCGCAGGCAATTCCCAGCCGCCTTGGCAGCGGCTGAGGCCCTGTCGGCGGTGGTTCCCGAGAACCGCGACGTGCTCTACCTGATTGCCGTCAGCCAGCGCTACCTCAACCGGATTGCCGATGCCCTGGCGAGCTTGGAGCGCCTGCAGGGGCTTCATCCCGCGTTCAGCCGCTTGTACCAGGAACGCGGCCACTGTCATGTCGCATTGCGCGACGCACCCCGCGCCATCGAGGCGTTCTTACACGCGGTGAACATCAACCCGGCGCTGCCGGCGAGCTGGCGCGCGCTGCAGACGCTGTACCGGATGACGGGCCAGGCCGAGAATGCCGAGATGGCGGCCGGACATGTGGCGGCGCTGGCGCAAATGCCCCCGGAAGTGGTCACCGCCACGGCGCTGTTTTCGGACGGCGAACTGGCGCCGGCGGAGGCCATGGTGCGTGCCTTCCTGCTGAAGCACGGCGATCACGTCGAGGCCATGCGCCTGCTGGCCCGGATCGGACTGGCGCACGACGTGCTCGACGATGCGGACATTTTGCTCGAGGCAGTACTGGCACGGGCGCCGGGCTACCGCGCGGCGCGCTATGACTATGCCATTGCGCTGCTGCGGCGACACAAGCACGTGCAGGCCATTGCAGAGCTCGACAAGCTGCTTACGCTCGATCCGAAGAACCGGGCGTATCTCACCACCTACGCCACCGCCAACGTCGGACTCGGCGACCATGAAAGGGCCCTGCAGTTGTACCGGGAGCTGGTGGTCGACGCGCCGCCCGGGGTGCCGGCGGCCGAGCTGCATCTCTCGATAGCGCATTCGCTCAAGGCGCTGGGGCGCCAACAGGAGGCCATCGAGGCCTATCGCCGGGCGGCGACGGCCCGGCCGGACTTCGGCGATGCCTACTGGAGCCTCGCCAATCTGAAGACCTATCGATTTACAGGCAGCGAAATCGCGAGCATGCAGGCCGCCGAGGCGGCCGCCACCACGGCGCCGGTGGACCGCGTCCACTTGTGCTTCGCGCTCGGCAAGGCCTTCGAGGATGGCGCGCAGTTCGCGCAGTCGTTCCGTTATTACGAGCGCGGCAATGCACTCAAGAAATCACAGGGCCGGTACCGGCCCGAGCCCGTCGAACGCAATACACGGCTGCAGATGGCGGTGTGCACCCGGGAATTTTTCGCCGCGCGCGCCGGGGTGGGCGCCCAGGACCCCGCACCCATCTTCGTGGTCGGCCTGCCGCGCTCGGGCTCCACGCTGTTGGAGCAGATTCTCGCCTCGCACTCCAAGGTCGAAGGCACGATGGAGCTGGCCGATATTCCGCGCACCGTGCTCGAGCTGCAGGGACGGGAGCCTGACGCCGAAAACGCGCGCTATCCTCGCGTGTTGGAGCAACTCACGGCCGAGGATTTTCTCAGGCTGGGCGAGCGCTTCTTGACCGATACGCGCGCCTACCGCGGCACCAAACCGCACTTCATCGACAAGATGCCGAATAATTTCCGCCATATCGGCCTGATTCATTTGATTTTGCCCAACGCCAAGATCATCGACGCGCGCCGCAACGCGCTTGCCTGCTGCTTCAGTAATTACAAGCAATTGTTCGCCTCGGGCCAGGAATTCACGTACGGACTCGAGGACATCGGACGCTACTACCGGACCTATGTCGAGCTGATGGCGCACTGGGACGCGGCGCTGCCCGGCAAGGTGCTGCGCGTCGATCATGAAAGCGTGGTGCAGGATCTCGAGGCGAATGTGCGGCGGATTCTCGAGTTCTGCGGCCTTGACTTCGAGCCGCAGTGCGTCGAGTTCTACAAGACCGAACGCAGCATCCGCACCGCGAGTTCTGAGCAAGTGCGTCGGCCGATTTTCAAGGAAGGCATCGATCAGTGGCGCAATTTCGAGCCCTGGCTCGGGCCTCTAAAGGAAGTATTGGGTCCGCTGGCCTCATAAATCGACGATTCATGGCTGCAGCAACCCAGAACCCTGCCGAATCACGCATCGAAATCGAGGTGCGGCGCATTCGGGGGTTGCTGGAAAAGAATCGCTTCGCCGAGGCGCTCGCCGCCGCCGGCGCCATGCTCGCCGAGGTCCCCGAGAACCGCGACGTGCTGTACCTGACGGCGGTCAGCCAGCGCTACTTGAAGCGCTTTGCGGACGCCCTGCAGACCCTGGAGCGTATGGAAGCGGCGCACCCGGACTTCGGCCGACTATTCCAGGAGCGCGGCCACTGCCATCGCGCGCTCGGCGACTTCGAGGCCGCCATTGCGGCTTACCGCCGGGCGGTCGCCCTTGATGCGGCGTTGCCGGCCAGCTGGAATTCCCTGCAGATGCTCTACCAGGCGTCGGGGTGTCAGGCCGAAGCCGAAGCCGCCGGCCGCTACTTGGCGCAGCTCAAGGAATTGCCGCCGGACATCGTCAATGCCTCCAGCATGCTCAACGAGGGCGATATCTTGGGTGCCGAGCGCGTGGTGCGGCGCTTTCTTCAGACTCATGGAAATCACGTCGAAGGCATGCGCTTGCTCGCCCAGATCGGGATCAAGCTCGACGTGTTGGATGACGCCGAGTTCCTGTTGGAGAGCGTGCTTGAATTCGCGCCCGAACATCACGCCGCGCGCTACGAATATGCCGGCGTCTTGACGCAACGGCACAAGCACGCCGCGGCGCTCCAGGAGGCGCATAGACTTCGCGGCATCGATCCCGAGAACCGTTCCTACCGGATCCTGTATGCGGCCGCCTGCGTAGGTCTCGGCGATCATGCCGCGGCGCTGCAGCTATTCCGCGAACTACTGGCGGATGCTCCGCGGGACGCCGAGCTGCATTTGTCGGCGGCGCATGCGCTCAAGACACTCGGTCGGCAGCCCGAGGCGGTTGAATCCTACCGTGCCGCGGCGGCGGCGGCCCCCGGCTTTGGGGACAGCCTATTGGAGCCTCGCCAATCTGAAAACCTACCGCTTCACCGCGGATGAGATCGGGTCGATGCGCGCCGCGGAAGCGGCTCCCGCTGTCAAGCCCGTCGATCGATATCACCTGTGCTTCGCGCTCGGCAAGGCGCTCGAGGACCGGGGCGAGTACCGCGAGTCGTTCCTCTATTACGAACGCGGCAATGCGCTGAAGAGGGCCGAAACCCGCTACCAACCGGAACCGATCGAACGCAATGCCCGGTTGCAGAAAGCGGTGTGCAGGCGTGCGTTGTTTGCATCCCGCAGCGGCGCCGGATCGCCGGATCGATCGCCCATTTTCATCGTCGGGCTGCCGCGGGCCGGTTCGACTCTGATCGAGCAGATTCTCGCCTCGCATTCCGAGGTGGAAGGGACCATGGAACTGGCGGACATTCCGCGCCTCGTGCAACGTCTGCAGGGCCGTGAGCCGGACCCTGCGGCGCCCCGCTATCCCGGCGTGCTGGAGGAACTTACCCTGGAGCAATTGCGGCAGCTCGGCGAGACGTACCTTGCGGACACCCAGGTATACCGCAGCGGCAAGCCGCGTTTCATCGACAAGATGCCGAATAATTTTCGCCACCTCGGCTTGATCCACCTTATGCTGCCGAACGCGACCCTCATCGACGCGCGGCGCGAGCCCATGGCTTGCTGCTTCGGCAATTTCAAGCAACTGTTCGCGTCGGGCCAGGAATTCACCTATGGCTTGGACGACATCGCGCGCTACTACCTGAGCTATGTGGATCTCATGAATCACTGGGAGCAGGTGCTGCCCGGCAAGATTCTGCGCGTGCAGCACGAAGACCTCGTCGAGGATCTGGCGGCCCAGGTACGCCGAATCCTCGATTTCTGCGGCTTGGATTTCCAAGCGCAGTGCCTCGAATTCCACAAGACCCAGCGCAGCGTCCGCACCGCGAGCTCCGAACAAGTGCGCCTCCCGATCTTCACGGAGGGCCTCGATCAGTGGCGCAATTTCGAACCGTGGCTCGGACCGTTGCAGCAAGCGCTGGGGCCGTTGACGATGAAACAAGCTTAAAAGCGACTAAGGTGTCAATGATGTCATTTCATGCCCGACTCTCGTGGTCCTTCACCGTCGGTGCCGCCGCGGCACTCTGCTTCGGTTTTGTGAATGTGGCGGCAGCAGCTGCCGCCTCTTATCGCTCCATTACGCCGTCCCAGGCGGACAAGACCATTGTGTTGACGGGCCGGGACCTGACCGTGGAGCAAGTCGTGCAAGTGGCCCGGTACGGCGCGAAAGTCGCGCTGTCGCCGGAGGCGAGACAGCGTTCCGCCGATGCCCATGCCCTGCTGCTCGAGGCCGCCGCGGAGGGTGTGTCGGTGTACTGGTTCAACCGCGGGTCGGGCTCGGGCCGCGAGCGATTCATCTTCAGAGGCGATCCCTTGTCGCCGCAGAACAAGAAGTTGCTGGAAGAGCGGCAACTCGCCATTTTCCGGCGCGGCGCGCAGGCAGGCATGGGTCCTGAGATCAGCGACGAAGAGATCGTACGTGCCATGCTGGTGGTGCGCGCCAATACCATGAGCTACGAAGCGGCAAGCCCCCAGCTCACCCAACGTCTGCTCGATCTTCTGAACGACCGCATCACCCCCGTGGTGCAATCCCGCGGCACGGTCGGCGAGGGCGACTTGGGGCCGTTCACGAATGTCGGCGCGGCCATGGTCGGCGCCGGCAATGCCTACTACCGGGGGGTGCGCATGCCGGCCGCCGAGGCGCTCAAGCAGGCGGGGCTCGCGCCGCTCGCACCCTTCGGCGCGGACGACAGTGAATTAGAGAGCACCAACGCCTATGCCACGGGACAGGCAGCGCTGCTGCTGTACGATGCGCGAGAGGCCCTTTCATGGGCGGATCTGGTCTATGCCATCGATCTCAACGGCATGAACAGCAGCGTCTCGCCGTTGTCGCAGCCGGTGCAGGCCAATCGGCCGTTCAAATGGCTGAACTGGCAGGCCGCACGCGTGCTCGAGATGCTGAAAGGGAGCTATCTGTTCGAATTGGACGACAAGCGCATCATCCAGGATCCGGAGAGCCTGCGCGCGTCGGCGATCCGCCAGGGCTCGGCCTGGCAGGCCTGGGCGCAGCTTCGCGATGTGGCGCTGATCCAGATGAATTCCTCCGACCACAATCCCGCCGTTCGCGTCGGCGCCTCCCCCGCGGATTCGTGGGAATTGAGCACTCCGCAGCTGGCGCAGTTTTACGTCAAGGGCGGCCCGCGCAACCACGGCCAGCACGGATTCATATTCTCGAACGCCAATTGGGACCCCTACCCCTTGGCCAACGAAATCGAAGCCTTCACCATCGCGCTCGCCAACATGGACACGGCGGTCGCGCAGCGAATGCTGCGCTTCACCAACACGTTCTTTACCGTCATCGGTGCGACGGATGAGTCGCCGGGGGAGCCCGGGCGGTTCCATCTGACTCAGGGCAGCGAAATCGACGCGGTGGCGCTGATGCAGGAAATCCAGGGCCTGATCAACCCGGTGCCGCCGGAAGGCAATGCGCTGATTCAAAACGTGGAAGACATGCAGACTCAGACGCGCTTGAAGGTGACTCGCGCGCGAGCCGCGGTGGAGGACACCATCGACCTGCTGGCCGAGGACTTGCTGACCGGCACGTACTGGCTGGATCTGCGCAAGACCCAGAATCCGAGCCGCGCCTTCGGCGGCTCACCCACGGCCGTGTGGAACGCGTTTCGCGCCACTCTGCCGTTCAATGGCGCCGGGCCCACTTCGGCCACCCAGCCCATTCATGAAATCGCGGCGAACTTCATCCGCAGCAACGCCGCCGTGAATTTCTACCCGGACAACGCGCGTGAACCCGCCCCGGCACAGGTCCACGCTGAATGATTGCCAATGCCCGGATGTACTCGGTCAGCCCCGAGGCAGCCGGGCTTTGGCGCAGGCTGCTGATCGCCGTGATCGAGCATGCCGGACTCGACATTCGGCTGCTCGAGCATACTGAGCCTGCACCCATCGATGAACTATGGCAGCGCCCGGACATGGCGGCGGTGTTCATGTGCGGCCTGCCGTTCGCGCGAGCCCAGCCGCCGCCGGAATTGCTTGTGGCGCCGGTCCCCGCACCCCCCGACTTTCGCGGCCTGCCGCAGTATTGGAGCGCGATGGTGGTGCGCAAGAGCAGCGCCTATCAAACCATCGAGGACACCTTCGGCAGCCGCATTGCGCTGACCGTACCGGACTCTCAGTCCGGCTGCATGGCGGCCCTGTACTATCTGAAATCGGTGGCCGATAAGTTTCCGCTGTATCGCGAGGTCATTGCGCCGCAGATAACCCCCTTGGGCGCCCTCTCCGCCGTGGTGGACGGCATCGCGGACGTGGCGCCCATCGATTCCTATGCCTACTGCCTGCTGCAAAAGTATCGCTGGGACTTGACCTCTCAGGTGCGCCCGGTCGCGCGCACCCCGCGCACGCCCATCCCGCCGCTGGTGGCCTCGAGTCCCGCATCGTCGACGCTGCGGGCCGCTTTCCTGGAAGCCGATCGAATCACCGGCATTGCGCCGTTGATGGCTGATTTGCTGTTGGAACGGTTCGTCCTGCCCGAACCGGGCACCTATGATGCATTGCGGCTGAATTTCGCGACCTCCCTCCACTATTGGCGCGAGCACGCATTCGCTGCGGCGGTGCATCCGGCGTTCCAATCGACTCTGCATTTCGCAAGTTGACCCATCGCCGGTAAACTGACCGCAGAGCCCTATGCCGTTCCTGAAACAGACATTCTTCAAATTCGACGGTCCGACCTGGTTGGTCGCGGCGGTGCTGTATGGCGCGTGGGTGCTCCTGATCTGGTTCAGCGCGCGGCTGCCCTGGTGGATCATCATGCCCGTGGGCGCCTATCTCATTGCCTGGCATTTCTCGCTGCAGCATGAGGCCATTCATTCGTTTCGCGGCGTGCCCGCCTGGTTGCGTTTTGCCGTGGTGTTCCCGCCGCTGGGACTTTGGTTCCCCTACCCGCTGTATCGCAAGAGCCATAGCACTCATCACCGCGACATCAACTTGACCGTTCCCGGCGTCGATACCGAGTCGTACTACGTGCTGCAGGCCGATTGGTCGCGCATGGGGCGGCTCAAGCGCGGGCTGCTGATTTTCAATCAGACCATGGCGGGTCGGCTGTTGATCGGCCCGCTGCTGCGTCTTTGGAGTCTCATCAGCAAGGAATCGCGCCGCGTCCGCCAGGGCGACTATGGCCATTTACCGCATTGGGCGGCGCATGCAGCTGCCCTCGCACTGTTGTTTTGGTTCATCTCCGGCGTATGCGGTTTTCCTTGGTGGCAGTACTGCCTGCTCATTGCCTACCCCGGATTGAGCTTGGGCCTGCTGCGTGCCTTCACCGAACATCGTGCGGCAGAGGATTCGCGGGAGCGCACCGCGTCCGTGGAATCGAACGTGGTTTTCGGAATGCTGTACCTCTACAATAACTTGCACGTCGCGCATCACCTCAAACCCGCCATGCCCTGGTACGAGATTCCGCGCTTCTATCGGGACAATAGACGCGAGCTTCTGGCGAACAATGGACAGTTCGTGTATCGGGGCTATGCGGTTCTGGCCCGGCGCTACTTCCTGAGCCCTGTGTTCAGTCCCGTTCATCCTACTTTGTAGAGCAGCCCATTGCCCGGTAAAACCCGCGCGGTCGTCGCGACTTCGATCGGCAATATGCTGGAGTGGTACGACTTCACCATTTACGCCCTGCTCGCGCGCTACATCGCGGCCAATTTCTTCCCGAGCGATGACCCGACCACGCGGCTGCTGCAGACTTATCTGTTTTTCGGCCTCGGATTCGTGGTGCGCCCCTTGGGCGCCGTGCTCATCGGCAACTACGGCGATCGTGCGGGGCGCAAGGCCGCTCTCACGCTGACCATCCTGCTGATGGCCGCGGGCACGGGCATCATCGCATTTGCCCCGACCTACGCCAGTATCGGTGCCGGCGCTCCCCTGCTGCTGCTGCTCGGACGCCTGCTGCAGGGCTTCTCCGCCGGCGGCGAAATCGGCGGCGCGACGGCCTATTTATTGGAGAGTGCCGAGCCGAAGCGGCGCGGCCGCGTCGCCTCCTGGCTCGAGGCCAGCATGGGAATGGCGAATATCCTCGGGGCGCTGGCGGCATTCACGGTCACGACCGCCCTGACCGACGGCGAAGTGCTGGCCTGGGGCTGGCGGATTCCCTTCGTCGTCGGCCTTGCGATCGCTCCGGTCGGCCTGTATCTGCGGCGAACCCTGGACGAGACCGAGGCTTTTCAGGCGGAGACGGCCCGCCGCGTGCAGGAACGGGCGGCGCATCGCACGGTGCCGCTGCTGGAGATATTCAGAGATCACGGCCGTAGCCTCATCGTCAGCTTCTGCGTGGCGGTCCTGTGGGCCGTGGCGGTCTATGTCTTGATGATCTTCCTTCCCACCTACGTGCAACGCCCGGATACCTTCAATTTCAGCGCCCGAGAGGCTTTCGGCGCCTCGCTGATCGGCAATGTCCCCTTCGTCCTCGGTTGCCTTTGGTTCGGCTCGGTGTCGGATTCGATCGGCAGGCGCAAGAGTTTGTTCATCAGCGCAGCGCTGCTGCTGGTGCTGGTGCTGCCCTTGTTCCTGTGGCTCAAGGCATCGCCAACGCTGCCGACCTTGATCACCTTTCAATGCATCGTGTGCATCTTGGTGGCGAGCTTCGTCGGCGTGGCGCCGGCGGCCCTCTCGGAAATCTTCCCCACCGGGGTGCGCTCGACCGGGACGTCCTTGGTCTATAACGCCGCCTTCACCCTGTTCGGGGGATTTGCGCAGTGGATCCTCACCTGGCTGACGCAGCGCACGGGCGGTTCAATCTACTCACCGGCCTGGTATGTGATGCTGGCGGCTGCCGTGGCATTGGTGGCGATTCCGTTCTTGGGCGCCCGCGACTCCCGCGTACTGCCGGCGGAGTTGATCCCTCAAGCGCCGGGCTGCTGAAGTGAGGTGGTCGGCCCATCCTTGGGATAGAAGTATTTGTAGTACCACGCGGCGCCGGTCTCGATCTGGGCCTGAATGCGCGGCGGAATCTCATGGGGTTTGGGCTTTGTGACCCGGGTAGATTGCGTGTGGGGAAACTTCATGGCGTTGTGACTGTCGCTTTCCTGAGGCCCCATCATGGCCAGCTTCTCAGGATTGATCTTGAAGGGGGCAAGGCCCAGCCAGGAGAAGATCTGCGCCATCCGTGCCGCCGGCTGCTCCACCAAGTCCTCGAAGCGCAGCAAGTACAGGCGCTCTTGCACCGCCTTGGGCAAATCCGGCACCGCATGCAGCGAAATCAATGGGGCGCCGATGGCATGCTCTTTGGCAAACAGAGCATCGGCGCGTCCGGCGCGATCGAAGTCGGCCAGGTGATCGATGAAATCCAGCAAAATCGTGCGCTGATGCTGCGCCTCGATCGACCCGTAGATCTGCCCCAACTCCCGCACGCAAACAATCAGTTTGGCCGACGGCTCAATTTGCAGCAGCAGCTCGATGGCGTGCAGCCAGGCCCGGTTCTTGTCCACCACCACCTTCCTGTCGCATGCCTGGTTCCATCCTCGAAGGAATCCCTGCATGGCGGAGGCCAGATGCCCATAGCTGCTCTCGAATGATCGATCGAGCTGTGCGAGGAAGAATCGGTCATTGCTGATCATGCGCCGGATACCCAGCACCAAGTTGCACAGGGGTGAGCTCAGTCCTTCGCATTGAATCTCAGGATGCTGAGCGAGCAATTGACACACCAAGGTCGAACCCGCTCTCGGCAATCCGGTTACGCCAACAAACGTGGGGATCATGATGAGCTTCTTTTGGCACAATGTGCGAGCGTGAGATTCTAGCCTCATTCCCGCCCCTGCTGCTATTCTGCCGGGTCGCGCGCGACCGTTCACCCAGGGGAAAAATCCGTGTCGGACCGTCCAAATTTCCTGATTCTGATGGCTGACCAGCTGACTGCACGCGCCCTGCCCTGCTATGGAAACCGGGTCGCCAAGACGCCGCACATCGATGCCCTGGCGGCCGATGGGGTGGTGTTCGATTCGTTCTACTGCAACAGCCCGCTATGCGCGCCGTCGCGCTTCTCCACCCTGTCCGGGCGGCAGGTGTCGGCCATCGGCGCTTACGACAACGCCGCGGAATTTCCCGCGCAGGTCCCGACCTTTGCGCACTACTTGCGCAGCGCGGGGTACCAGACGGTGTTGAGCGGCAAGATGCATTTTTGCGGCGCGGACCAGCTGCATGGATTCGAGGAGCGCCTGACCACCGACATCTATCCGGCCGACTTCGGTTGGACGCCCGACTGGTCGCGCTTCGAGCATCGGCCGAGCTGGTATCACTCCATGGATTCGGTCACGCAGGCGGGCCCCTGCACGCGCACCAATCAGATCGACTTCGACGACGAGGTGGTATTCCAGGCGCGTCAGAAGCTCTTCGATATGGCCCGCTCCCGGGACAAGCGGCCTTTCTGCATGGTCGTATCCATGACGCATCCGCACGATCCCTATGTGACTCCCCACCACTACTGGGACCGCTATGAAGGAGCGGCCATCGACATGCCGCGGGTGAGCATCGCCGCCAATGCCCTCGATCCTCATTCGCGGCGCTTGCGCCACGTCTGCGGACTCGACCTGCAGGCCGTGACCGACGCACAAGTTCGCGCGGCGCGCCGCGCCTACTACGGTGCTGTCTCGTATGTAGACGATCAAATCGGCGTGCTGCTCGCGGCATTATCCGACGCACGCTTTGCGGACGATACCATCGTGCTGCTGTTCGCCGATCATGGCGACATGCTGGGTGAGCGCGGGCTATGGTACAAAATGAGTTTCTTCGAGCCGGCCTGCAGGATTCCGTTGATCGTTCATGCGCCGGGCCGGTTCGCCGCAGGCCGTGCCCGCGATTCAGCTTCCCTGGTCGATATATTGCCGACCCTGGTTGAGCTCGCCGGTGCCGATCCGGCCGGGTGCGCCACGCCCTTGGACGGGAACAGCCTCGTGGTACAACTCGAAGGAGGCGCGGGCAGGGACGAGGTGATCGGCGAGTACCTCGCCGAGGGCGCGATTGCGCCTTTGGTGATGATCAAGCGCGGCCGCTACAAATTCGTGCATTCACCGGTGGATCCCGATCAGCTTTACGACTTGCAGGAAGATCCCGATGAGCTGCGCAATCTAGCCCCCCTGGCGCAGCAAGCCGGGCGTGTTCGAGAGTTGCGCGCCGAGGTGGCGCAGCGTTGGAACATGAATGAGCTGCGTGCCGCGGTGATCGCGAGCCAGCGGCAGCGCCATCGGGTTTACGAAGCGTTGCGCAAGGGACGCTACACACCCTGGGACTTTCAGCCGCTGCGCGATGCAAGCCGGCTCTATGTGCGCAACGATCAGGATCTCGGCGATCTCGAGACGATGGCGAGATTTCCTCCCTTTGAGGCATGACGCGGCGCCTGCGCCTGTCGCGTTTTGCGCTGCGTCGAGTTACCATGATGCAACAAAAATGCGCTACAGTTAAATGTCTCAAGCCACGGTCACCACCCACTCCCTGTCGCGCGGCGCCCGGATCATCGATGGACGCCGCCACGCCAAAGAATTACGCGCGGCCCTGAGCCTCAAGGCCGCCGCGCTGCGCGCCAAATTCAATGCGCCGCCGAAACTCGCCGTGGTGCTGGTCGGCGATGACGCGGCGTCGCGCTTGTACGTCTCGAACAAGTCCAAGGCCTGCCGCGACGTGGGTATCGAGTCGGTGGTCATCGAGCTGCCGGCTGCAACGCCGCTCGATACCCTGCTGGCCGTCATCGAGGCGCAAAACCGCGATGCCTCGGTCCACGGCATCTTGGTGCAGCTTCCTCTGCCCCGCCATCTGCCGGTGCAACCGGTGCTCGAGCGCATCGCCGTCGAAAAAGACGTCGACGGGTTTCATCTCTACAACGTGGGCAGCCTCGCCGTGGGTACCGCGGTGTTTCCGCCCTGTACCCCGTATGGAGTGCAAAAGCTACTGGAAGCCGAAGGCATACCGATCGCTGGTCAAAACGTGGTGGTCGTGGGAGCGAGCAACATCGTGGGCAAGCCCACGGCAATGATGCTGATGCAGCGGGATGCGACGGTCTGCATCTGTCACGCCAAGACGCGTGACCTCGCGCAGTTCACCATTCTGGCGGATATATTGGTCGTGGCGGCGGGCAAACCGAATTTGATCGTGCCGCAAATGGTCAAGACGGGCGCCGTGGTCATCGATGTCGGCATCAATCGCCTGCCCAGCGGCAAAATCGTCGGCGACGTGGATTTTGACGGCGTTTCGCAGAAGGCTTCCTACATCACACCGGTACCGGGCGGCGTCGGACCCATGACGGTCACCATGCTGCTCGCGAACACCATCACCGCGGCCCAGCGGATGTGGGGAGAACCTCTGCAGTAGCTCTGCCCGCGGGTCGGCATGCGGTGCGGCCGGCCGAAGGGCCGGAGCGCCGAGCGCGGCCGCGCCCGGGACTCCGGCCGTTCCCTTTCAGCTCGCTCATCCTATTGCCAATCGGGCTTTACCTTGTAGTACTCATAGGCTCTGTCGCGATAGGCCAGGCCGTCCTCGCGGGTCAGCGCATCCAAGGAGTCCGCCGGCGCCGCCTGGAGTTGGTCCTTCGTGTAGGGCACCACATACGCTCCGTCGTTCTTGTTGTAGTCCAGCTGGCTCCATGGCACGGGATGATATTTCTCGCCCATGCCGAGAAAGCCGCCGAAGCCCACCACGGCGTACATGATGTTGCTCGACTGCTTGTCCAACATGATGTCTTCGACTTTTCCGATGGTGTTACCCGAAGTGTCCTTGACGTCGGTGCCGATGACCTTCTTGGCACGGATCGCCGATGTATGACCTGAGACTGTCGTCATAAAACCTCCTGTGCGTGGTTGGGTCACGAATGGTGGAGCTGCGCGCAGGCGACGTAAATTGCACCGCTGCTTGGTTTGCTGTGGGAAGAATCCGACGGTGAGTGACGCGCCGGGTCGGACCCCGCCGCTGTCAGTGCATGCCGATAGGCACAAGGGACGGACGCTCCTTTTTCTACACCGGGTTGTCCGCTGTAATGCCTGTGCCGGCTCGGCGGCGAAACACTTTATTTTTGAGATCATGCGAGTAAACGGAGGTGAACCGTGGCCAATAGTGAAGGATCGACAGACGAGAACATCGGCCGTCCCGGACCTTGGAAAGAGGGCCGGTACCAGCGACCCGGGCAATCCGTCGATCAATCCGTTCATACTCCCCCGGGTACTTCGCCCAATCCTGAGCAACCCGCCTCCACGCCCGTGACGCGGAAGGATTACGATCCGGATTGGGATCCGGCAACGGATGCCAATTCCGAGCCGCCCGGCGGGGATGCGGGTTAGCGGCGGGTGGCGGATCAAACCCGTTCGAAGCGCGCGACGGTTTCGACGTGTTCCGTGAACGGCAACAGGTTGAATGCCGTCAGCCCGCCGAGACGCAGCCGGCCCTGCGCGGTCAAGCGCGCGGTGTCGCTGAGCAGGGAATCGAGGCTGCAGCTCACGTACAGCAAGCGCTCGGGCGGCTGCGCGCTGAGAAATTCGGTGAGCTGCGGGTCGAGTCCCTTGCGCGGCGGGTCTGCGATCACCACTTGAGCGCCCGCAGAGGCCGGGCAAGCCGCGCCTGCCGGGCCCGGAACCACGGTAATCTTCGCTCGATCCGCCGGCTCGAGCTCCGCCATTCCGAGCTCGAGCCCCTGCAGCGAATGGGGGCTCAGCTCGTTCATCTGAATTCCGCGCACCCGCCCCAGCACTGACAAGCCGATCGCGCCGACGCCCGCGTAAAATTCGGCGACCCGCGCACCGTCGGGGATTTGCGCGCGCACGTGGCCGACGATCTCCTGTGCGATGTCGAGGTTGTTCTGCCCGAACGCGCCGGGCGGGTAGTGCACGGCCGCGCCCCCGAAGGATTCGCTGACGCTCTGCGGCCCGCACCAAGGCAGAAACTCGGGGCCGAGGATGACATTGGAACGATCCGGATTGGCATTGAACCACAGGCTGTGCAGTTGCGGACCCAGCCGCTCGCGGATCAATTCGAAGCACGCGGCCAGCGGCGCCGGCGAATTGCTGTTGGCGACGATCACCACTTGCGCCGTCTGCGAGCGGCGCTCCACCACCACCTGCAGGTAGCGCGCGAGACCCAGGTGGGCCTTGTCGGAATAGCTGGTGATCCGAGCTTCGACCAGCGCGCGTCGCACGACGGACGCCACGCGGTTGATCAGGGGATGTTGGACGCTGCAGTGGGGAATGTGCACGACGCGATGGGTACCGAGTTCGAACAGACCCAGCTTGGGGGACCCTAAACGACCCCGGATGGCCAACCGTGCTCGCAGCCGGAATCCGGCGGTCGCGCCGGAAATCACCGCCACCGGCGGCAAGCCGTGCGCGCGCGCCAGGGTAGCGAGCGTAATGCTTGCAGCCGGTGCAATGCCGGCTTCGCCAAATCGCGGGCAACCCGGGCAAGGGGGACGGTGCGGGCAGCCGGCCGAAGGGGCGCCGACAGTCATCACAAGTCCCGGACCGCCCGTATGAGCGTCGCATCTTTGGGGTGACGTCCCATGGTCATTCCGAGGCCCCGCGCAAATTCGGTCATGCGATGGTTGCCGGCCAGAATGTGGCAATAGAATCGGCGCATGCCGCGCGCGCGGGCATAATCCATGAGCATGGCCGTCAAGGTTGTGCCCACGCCGCGCGACTGCCAGGCATCCATGACCGCGATGGCGAATTCGCACTCAGCATCGGCATCGAGAATATATCGCGCGATGCCGATGAACCGCTCGAGGGGCCCCTCCCCCGTCAGCGCCACCAGAGCCATATGAGCCTCATAGTCAATATTGACGAAGTAAGCGACCAGTTCCGGTGAGGGTTCCCGCATGCCGTTCATCATTCTGGAATGGCGCGATTCCTCGCTCAACCCGCTGATGAATTCGCGCTCGCGCCCGGCATCGTCGGGGCGAATCGGACGGATTCGATACGCCGATCCATCGCGGCTGCGTACGATGCGCTCCCAATCACGGGGATATTGTGCCAATCGCTCACCCTTGCTGACCTAAGTATTCCGCAGGTCGCGGCGCACATTCTATAAATGCCCGCCGGCCTGGATCCTCGCTATGGAGTGATCGGATCGCTCATCGAGCCGTTCGACTGAAGGTCCGCCGCGATCGTGCTCATCCATTCGTATAGATGATTCGCATAGACGCGTTCGACCAGCAGCAGGTACTCCCCTGTGCGAATGCTCGCCGCGAGCACCGTCAGTTCCGCGAACCGGCCGGGGCGCGCCTCGCCGACCTCGGGAATGGATGTTGCCGAGCCCAGCCGCAGCAACAAATCACGCGCTCTCGGTCCCGCTACTCGAAACAACCGCACGCCGCCGGTCTGGTCCACCATGCAACCATCCGCTTCGGCCGCCAGCCGTTGCGCGAGTTCAGCGAAGGCGGTGCGGTTGCGCGTCAGCAGCAGAGTCTCGGTGGGACTGCGCCAGGCAAGAGCGAAGTGCGCACTGCCCGCCGAACCACCCTGGCCGGCGCGCAGCGGCTGCGCAATGTTCCATCCGACGGCCTCGTGCACGCTCGCGGCAAATTGGCCGGCCGGGCTGAAATAGCGCAGGGAAGCAATCTGCTGGTCGAGCTCGATGGTCACCGACAAGCCGTCGATTTCAATGGAGGCAGGTCCGCTCGAATCAACCATGCAGGCGCTCGCCCTTGGGATCGATGAAGGGCGCCTTGACCACCTGCGCATCAATGATCTTTCCCAAGTGGTGGATCCGTATCCTCTCGCCCAGGCGCTGCGCGCCGCGCGCCAGCATGCCGAGAGCGACGGGCTTGCCGAGTTCGGGGCTCCAGTAGCTCGACGTGACATGGCCTTCGGTTTGCGTGGGCGGCGGTGCGGCGGCAATTTGCGCCCCCACCGGCAGCAGCGTCTGCCCGTCGAGGGGCGCCAGCGCCACCAGCTGAAATCGGCCGGGATCGCTCGCCGCCGGCCGCAGCAGCGAGCGGCGGCCCACGAAATTGGCCGCCTTGCGCTCCAGCGCGCGGGCGAAGCCCACATCCTGCGGCAAAGTCGTGCCGTCGGTGTCGGTGCCGATGTGGATGAAGCCCTTCTCGGTGCGCATGATCTCCAATGCCTCGATGCCGTAGGGGACCGCCGAGAACTCGGCGGCGCGCTCCCACAGGCGTGACAACAGTCCGCCGGTCTGATCCGCCGGCACATTGATCTCATAACCCAGTTCACCGCTGAAGCTGGCCCGCAACACCCGCATCGGCATGCCCTGCAACGC
This sequence comes from uncultured Gammaproteobacteria bacterium, assembly GCA_963800375.1. GTDB lineage: Bacteria > Pseudomonadota > Gammaproteobacteria > Steroidobacterales > Steroidobacteraceae > Bog-1198. The sequence goes on from CAWDAT010000001.1 coordinate 126,315, forward strand.
ACTTTCCCGCAGGGTCATGTGTTTCATTGCGGCCGGCGCCAGCGCGGGATCGAACCCCACCGAGGCCAGCCAGTGCCAGGCTTTCGGGCCGGCCACCGTCACATTGCCCCAGCGCGAAGTAACGGGAGTGATGAGCACGCGCAATTGCGGGTATTCGCACTGCAGCCACTCCTCGAAGGATGCGGCCGTGCGTTCGACCCCGGCACTGGTGGTATTCACCCAGTATCGCTGCTCGGCGAGGCGGGCCACGATGCCGTCGTCGACCACGATGCCGTTCTCATTGAGCAGCAATCCATATCGAGCCTGGCCAGGCGCCAGATTCGACATCGTTCCCACGTACATGAGATCCAAAAAATGCGCAGCGTCGGGACCATAGATCTCGAGCTTGCCGAGGGGTGAACCGTCGAGTATTCCCGCCGCGCGGCGTACCGCGCCCGCCTCTCGCTGGGCGGCGGCTTCCAAGGATTCTCCCTGCCGCGGATAGGCGGCCGGCCGCAGCCAATTGCCGAATTGTTCGAACAGCGCGCCGCGCGCGCGGTGCCACTCGTGCGCCGGAAGATATTTCAGCGGCCGGTATAAATGGCCGACTCGCCGCCCCGCCAGCAAGCCGAGGGTGATGGGCGCGAACGGCGGACGAAACTTGGTGGTTCCCACGTCGGCGGGTTCCCGTCCCGTAAATTCCCCCATCAACACCAACGCATTGATGTTGCTGGTCTTGCCTTGATCGGTTCCCATGCCGGTGGTGGTGTAGCGCTTCAAGTGTTCGACCGAACGATAATTCTCTTGCGCCGCGAGGCCGATGTCCCCGACCGCGACGTCGTTCTGCAAGTCGACGAACTGTTTGCCCGTCAATCCCGGCACATGACTGGCGGCAAGCGTTCTTCCGGCGCCGCCGACCGCGGGCGCGGGCGCCGCCTCTCCCCGGGCCAACGCGAGGCCCAGCTCGGCCGCATGATTCACCGCGGTGTCGCGGTCGAAAATTCCGGCAGCCGCGCCGGCGCTCCACAGTCCAGGGGCCGGGCCATCCGGGACGAACATGGAGGATTCCTCCACCCACCGCAATTTGCCGCCGGCTTGCGAATGCAAATGCACGGCAGGTGCGTGGCCGCCGGCGCTCAAAATGAGGTCGCACTCGATACGTTCGGGCCGCGCGCCGTCGGAGTCGAGGGAGATCACGGTGCAATCATGCACGGCGCGTGCGCCGCCCACTTTGGCGATGGCTGAGCCCGCGAGAGCGCGCACGGGCGCCTCGGCGCCGATGTCGCCGGGCGGCCGCCGGTCGATCACGGCGACGACCTCGATTCCGGCGGCGAGCATCGATTCTGCCACGCGATAGGCCGAATCGCTGTTGGCGGCTATGACGACGCGCTGACCGCAGGCGACGCCGAACTCGTGGGCAAACCTGGCCGCGGCGCCGGCCAGCATGACTCCCGGACGGTCGTTGTTCGGGAAGATCATCGGGCGTTCAAACGCTCCGGTGGCGGCAATGACGGCGCCTGCGCGAATCTTCCACAGGCGTTCGCGCAGCACGCCGGTGGCCGCCTGTGCTGCCGGCAGCAGCGTTTCACGGGCACAGACCAGATTGTGGTCGTAGATGCCAAATGCCAGAGTGCGGGTCATCTGCCGTACGCCACTGCGACGGGCACGCGCCAACATATCCTCGAGCAGCGGGTCGGATTGCCAGGCCCATGCGCCGCCCAACTTGGGTGAGCCGGCCAGCAACAGGGTGTCCGCGCCCGCCTCGGCCGCGGCAACCGCGGCGCTCAAGCCCGCGAGGCCGCCGCCGATCACCAGCACCTGAGCTTGAGCGGCAACTTCTTCGTATCGATCCGGGTCGAGTTCGCCCGATGCCCGGCCCAGACCCGCCATGCGGCGGATGGCCGGCTCAAATAAATGCCAGTTGGGCCACTTGAACGTCTTGTAATAAAAGCCCGCCGGCAGCAGCGCGGCGATCCGGCTGTTGAGCGCGCCCAGATCGAACTCCACGCTGGGCCAGCAATTGACGCTTGCCGCCGCCAACCCCTCGTACAGGTCTATCTGGGTCGCCCGCATATTGGGAGTCCGGGTCCCGCCGTCGCCCACATCGACGATAGCGTTGGGTTCCTCAACGCCGCAGGAAAAGATTCCGCGAGGCCGATGCAGCTTGAAGCTGCGGCCGACGAGCCGCACGCCGTTCGCCAATAAGGCCGAAGCCAGGGTATCTCCCGGGTGGCCGCCCATGCGCCGTCCATTGAACTCGAACGACAAGCGGCGCGAGCGATCGAGCCGCTTTCCAAAGGGCGGCGCCAGACGCATGGAGCTCATGGCGGCGGCGGGTCGGAGACCGCGTACACCGATGAGATTTCGTGGGTCACGGTATTTCGCACCAGATTGAACCACCGGCCGCAACCCTGCGTGTGGCGCCAGCGCTCCAGATGCACGCCCTTGGGGTTGTCGCGAAAAAACAGGTATTCGCCCCAGATTGCGTCGCTTTGATCCAGCGGCGGTCGTGCCAGATGCGCGGTGCCGGCGCAACTGAACTCGCTTTCGTCGCGCAGACCACAATGAATGCAGGGGATTTGCATCATCAGTGGGCAATTCCCGATGCGGCGGCTTCGTCGATCAGCCGGCCGGTGATGAAGCGGTCGAGTTGGAAGGGCTCGGCCAGCGCGTGGCTGCGCCCGGTCGCGAGCACGTGCGCGAGAGTCCAGCCGCCGACGGGTATGGCCTTGAAGCCGCCGGTGCCCCAGCCGCAATTGATGAACAAATTCGGCACCGGTGTCGGGCCGATGATGGGGCTGGAGTCGTGCACCACGTCGACGATGCCGGCCCACTGGCGCATCAGGTTCAAACGGCTGAAGGATGGAAACAGCGCGAGCGTCGCTGCAATGATCGCCTGCTTCACGGCAAAACTGCCCCGCTGAGCATACGAGGGAAATAAATCCAGCATGGCGCCCATGACGATTTCGCCCTTGTCCGACTGGCTGACGTAGGCGCCCGTGCCCGGCGACAATATTACCGTGTCGAGAACGGGCTTGATCGGCTCACTGACCATGGCCTGCAAGGCATAGCTGGTCACGGGCAAACGAAAGCCGGCCAATGTCGCCAGCACCGAGCTATGTCCCGCCGCGGCGATGCCGACGCGCTCGGCGCGGATGCGCCCGCGGTTGGTGTTCACGCCGACGACCCGGCCATTCTCTTTGATGAAATCCACCACTTCGCAATTCTGGATGATGTCCACCCCCAAGGCGGAGGCGGCACGCGCATAGCCCCAGGCCACCGCGTCGTGGCGCGCCGTCCCGGCGCGCCGTTGCGTGAATCCGCCGAGCACCGGCAGACGCGCCTCCGGCGATAGATCAAGGGCGGGAGCAAGCTCGCCGACTTGGCTGCGGGTCAGGAGTTCGGCGGCGATGCCGTTCATGCGCATGGCATTGGCCCAGCGCGACATCGCATCCAGATCGTGGCGGCTATGCGCAAGCAATACCAAGCCGCGCTGACTCAGCATGATGTTGAAATTCAAGGCCTGCGACAGGCCCTCGTACAGATGCAATGAAAAGTCGTACAACCTCGCGCTTTCGGGATACAGGTAGTTGGAACGCACGATGGTGGTATTGCGGCCCGTGTTGCCGCCGCCGATCCAGCCGCGTTCGATCAGCGCAACCTTGGTGATGCCGTGATTCTTGGCGAGGTAGTAGGCGGTGGCGAGCCCATGGCCGCCGCCGCCGACGATGATGACGTCATAGCTGGGTTTGGGAGCGGCGTCGCGCCAGGCGGCCGGCCAGTGTCTCTGCCCTGACAGCGCGCCGCGCAGCAGGGCCCACGCCGAATATCTCACGCGGGATCTTGTGTCTTAACTGGCATCTTCCAATAGTCTGCCCTCAAGATGGGTGCAATACCAGTGTACGAATTGCGTCACGCCGGCCTCGTGCACGGGGGAATACGGCGCCGGATCGTACGCCGGCGAATTCACGCCGATTTGATTTTCCTGACAATTGCGTGTATCCGCCGCGTTGGTTGCCAGCCAAACCCTGGTCAATTCCTGAACGTCGTAATCCACGCCTTCGACCGCATCGCGATGCACCAGCCACTTCGTGGTCAATTGAGTTTGGGTCGGACTGATCGGCAGCACGCGAAACGATATGGCGTGATCGGCCAGCACGTGATTCCAGGTCGTGGGAAAGTGAAACATCAACAAAGTGCCGATGTCGGGTTCCGTGACCGAATCCGACAGCGCCCGGCGAACCGCCGCCTGGCCGGTCATGGTGAAGCTGACCGCACCCTCCAGCAGCGGCGTGCGCAGGGTGCGGTACTGACCATTCGAAGAGAGATGAAATTTGCTCGGCAGCCCGATGGACTCCCAGTGCGCCCATTTCGAGGCGGTCTTCGGATTGGAGGCCGCGTCTTCGCCGTCGGTGGCCGTGGGATCCTCGGGGAAAGTACGGATCAGTTCAGGATGGTTGGCCGCGCAGTGATAGCACTCGCGATTGTTTTCCCACACCAGCTTCCAGTTGGCCTGCTCGATGATGGTCGATTGAAAGGCGATCTTGGTCTGATGCAATTTATGCGGCAGAAAGTACGGTTCGATGTGTTTGCGGATCGGCTCGAAATCCGGCGCCACTTCGGCCAGGCAGATCCAGATATACCCGCCCACGCTCGCGCAATGCACCGGCTTCAGAGCATGCTGCGACTTGTCGAACTCACCGCCCATGTCGCGCGCCGCAATCAAGCGGCCGTCGAGCGCATACGTCCACTGATGGTACGGGCAGACCAGGCGCGGCGAGGTACCGTGCTCCGCGGAGCAAATCCTCGATCCGCGATGCCGGCACGTATTGTGAAAGGCGCGCAGGCCCCCGTCGCGGTCGCGTACCACGAGGACGGGGAACTCACCGATCTGCACGGTGAGATAGTTGCCCGGATTCCGTACCTCGCAGTCGTGTCCCACGAACAGCCAGTCCCGGTACCAGATCATGTCCAGGTCGACTTGGTAGTCCTCCGGGCTGCAGTAGAAATCTCTTTCCAAAGCCGTCTCAGGATTGCGCCCCCGCAGTCGGCTCAGCATTACATCGCGCGCGGTCATGATGGGCCCCCTTTCCGATGAACCTACCATAACAACAATGCTCCGGCGGCCAGTGCCTCGAAGCGACGCATTTTAAGACATATACGACAGCGATTTGCGGGCGCGCCGCGATTGCGTACACTCCTCACGGTCATGGCGGGTCAGCAACGTGATGCAATTCCTCGCTGCCGTACCACGCCGGTGGTCGGTTTGGGTCTGTGCGCGGCGTTCGCGCTGACGGGGCCGGCGTCACCCGGCCTCGGCCAAGCCGATCCGGCGCCCGCTCCTGCCCGCGGCGCGCTGCTGCAGGGTTCGATTGAATTGCGGCCCTGCCCCAACGTGCCCGCCTACTGCGGCAGCCTCGATCGACCCCTGGATCCCACGGGAGTCATCCCCGGGCGCATCTCAATCTACTTCGAGTTCTATCCGCATTCAGGGCCGGGCCCATCCGCCGGCACCCTGGTCGCCACCGAAGGCGGGCCCGGCTATCCGGCCACCCTGTCACGGGACGAATATCTCGCCTTGTTCAAGCCGCTGCGCCGGCGGCGCGACGTCTTGATCATGGACAATCGCGGAACCGGCCGCTCGGGAGCCGTCGACTGCCGCGAACTGCAGACCGCGGATCACTGGACGGTGGAATTGAACGGTGCCTGCGGCAAGGCTCTCGGAGACAGCGCGCCCCTCTACAGCACCGCTTACGCGGCGGACGATTTGGCGGCGATTCTCGACGCTTTGAACGTGCGCCGGATCGATCTTTACGGCGATTCGTATGGCACCTATTTCGAGCAAGTGTTCGCCATCCGGCATCCCAATAGTCTGCGCTCCATCGTGCTGGACGGCGCCTACCCCTTGAACGGACCCGACTATGCCTGGTATCCGAGCTACGCGCCGGCCATGCGCGACAAATTCAATATCGCCTGCCGGCGGTTTGCACCCTGCGCCCGGCTTTCGGGCAGTTCGATCGATCGCATCCAGCAGCTGCTCGCGGCCCTGCGGTCGCATCCCTTTGCCGCGCGCGCCCTCGACAGCGACGGCAAGGCGCGGGAATTCACGGCCGACGCCTCCCGTCTTGCCATCGTCATGTACGGCGCTGCACCCGCCTTGTCGACGGTCCGGGAACTCGATGCGGCCGCGCGAGCCTTCGCGGACGGCGATCGGGTGCCGCTGCTGCGGCTGATGGCGGAGACCCTCAGCGCAGTGGATTCACGCGACCCGACCGATGATGCCGCCAAGTACAGCGCCGGCCTCGCCGCGGCGGTCATGTGTCAGGACCCGCCGCAGATATTCGACATGCGCCTGCCCCCCGCCCAGCGCGCCGCGGACCGGGACAAGGCCATTGCGGCGCGCAAGCTCGAGGCTCCGGATACCTATGCACCGTTCACCATCGATGAGTATCGCGGCATGCCGCTCGATTACAGCTTCATCGATCAATGCGTCGAGTGGCCCGTGCCTCCCTCCAGTCATCCGGCCTCGCACGTCGTGGCCGCGGATCCGCACTATCCTGAGGTGCCCGCGCTCATCATTTCGGGTGAACTGGACAACATCACCACCGTGGCCGACGGCGCCGCCGTCGCGAAGGCCTTCAGGCACGCAACCCAGGTCAGAATCGCCAATAGCTTCCACGTCAATGCCCTGCCGCATGCGCGCAGCGGCTGCGCCGCGCAAATCGTCAGGCGATTCATCGACACCTTGAGCCCGGGCGACCTGTCTTGCGCCGCCAATGTCGCGCCCCTGCGCCTGACTCCGCGCTTTGCCCTGCACGCCTCGCAGCTGGAACCCGCCGGTGCCTTGCCGGGCAATCGGGCCGGCGCCGTGGAGCTGCAGCAGGTCAACGCCGCCGTTCTGACGGCCGGGGATGCGCTCGCCCGCCTCGATGCCAATTCCAGCGGCCAGGGCGTGGGATTGCGCGGCGGCCGCTTCCGCGTCGCGACCGGGTCATCCGGCGTTCATGTCACCCTCGATGAGGCGCGCTGGACCGAGGATGTGGCGGTGAGCGGCACGATCGATAAACCTGGGGCGCGGACCGGTGTGGTGCGCGCTTCGCTGCAATTGAGCGGTGCCGATGGGCGGCAAGGCGAGATCCAGGTGGAATGGCCGGAAGGCGTCGCGGATTCCATCGCCGCGATCCACGGCACCATGAATGGCCGGGCCGTGGTCGCTCGCACCCCCGCACCCTGAAACGATTTACTTGGCGGCGGTCACGTAGCGATCGAGCCAATCGGACATGCGGTGCGCAAGGTCGACGATGAAACTCGGCCTCGTGAACACGTGATGCTGTCCCGGATAGACGATGAGCTGCGCAGGCACTCCCAAGGTGCGCAGGGACTGATACATCTGCTCGCCGCCGATGAGGGGCACATTGAAATCCTTGTCCCCTCCCATGAACAACGTGGGGGTATGAATGCGGTCCGCATGGAAGAAGGGGTACGACACCTTGAGCCACAAAGCCGTATTGCGCCACGGTGGCCCCAGTTCGCTGTTGTATTGGAGCACGTATTCGTCCGCGCCGTAGGTCGCCAGCTGATCGGCGCTGCCGGCACCGCTGATCGCAGCCTTGAAGCGCGTATCGCTCGCAATGGTGTAGTCGGTCAGTATGCCGCCGTAGCTCCAGCCGCCGACCGCCAAGCGGTTCTTGTCCGCAATGCCGAGCGCAACCAGATGGTCGACGCCGGCGAGGAGATCCTCGACTTCCAGGTGGCCCCAATCGGCGAATATCGCCTTGGCAAACGCTGCGCCGCGGCCGCTGCCGCCGCGGTAGTTGACCCGCAGCACGACGAAGCCGCGCGCCGCGAACATCTGCGGTTCGAATTGGTAGCCGTCCAGGACCAGCGAATGCTCATCCTGGCCGTTGGGCCCGCCGTGTATCCACAGCACTGTCGGATACTTGCGCCCGGCGACGAAGGACGGCGGCTTGACCATCAGCCCGTGGATGTCCGTGCCGTCCTTGCTTTTGAAGCGTATGTCCTCGACGGCGCCCAACTGAATTTCCGCCAGGAATTCATCGTTGTGCGCCGTGAGCTTGCGCAGGTTGCCGTTTTCGAGCGCGTACACTTCCGCGAGCGCCCCGTCGCTGGTTTCGAGCAGCGCCGTGTGATTTCCGCCCACCGACAACGCGGAGACGACGAACGGACCCGCGGCCACCTGGCGCTCGACTGAACCGTTCGCGAGATCAATCCGCGCCGGGTACGCCGCGCGATCGTCCTCCACCGTGATCGCAACGGAGGCCGAGTCCGCAGCAAGCGCAAACGAGGTCACCGCGCGGTCGAGTTTCCCGGCCAGCGCGCGCGGCGAGCCTCCAGCCGCCGGCACCACGACCAGCTGGTCCTGAATGTAGGCATTGAACTTGGGTTCGATGCCCTGCAAATACGCGATCAGCGAGCCGTCGTGACTCCACGCAAGCTTCTGGTTGTTCGGCGCAAAGGGGCGCACGATGCTGTGCGAAGCCGCGCCGGGTTGCGCCTCCATGACCTCGATGCTCTCGCGCCCGTCGGGGTCCGGCCCTTTCTCATGTGTCCGGATGAACGCAATGCGCCGGCCATCCGGCGACCAGACCGGCAGATCCTCATTGAATCTCGGGTCCGAAGTCAGCTGTTCGAGGTGTTTGCCGTCGACCTCGAACACGTACAAGTGACGCTCGCGCCCCGCGCGCAAGTACCCTTCCTCGTCCTGTTTGAAATGCAGCGCCTCGATCACCAGCGGTTTCGGCGGCGGTCCCCGCCTCATTCGGCTGCATCGTGAAGACCAGACGCCTGCCGTCCGGCGCCCAGGCATACTCGCCGATGTCCCCCGTGACGTTCGTCAGTTGGCTGGCATCGCCGCCGCGGCGGTCCAGCAGCATGATCTGCGATTTGTCGGATCCCACCGGCGTCGCCAGGAACGACAAATAGCGTCCGTCCGGACTCCAGCGCGGCTTCGAGGTGCCGTCCGCGGCGGCCGTGAGCGCAAGACGCTGGGCGCCATCCCAGCTCACCATCCAAATGGCGCTGCGCGCTTCATCGGAATTTCGATCGTTGGTGCCGAGCACATAGGCAACCCACGAACCGTCGGGCGACACCTGGGGGTCGCTCACGTCCTGGACGCGGTAGAAATCGTCGGCCGTCACAGAACGGCGCGCGGCGGCGGTGTCCGCGGCGATCGACTGCGCAGCGGACAGGCACAACAAGAATCCTGCGGCAAGCTTGAAGAGCATGTGTTTATTGGTATCGCACGCTCGCGCATGCCCCGCACGATCATGGCTTGCCCCGGCCTTGCCTGTCAATAAGTGGCGCCACGGCACTGATCGAACGTTCAATATCGTGGCGGCCGGATCGGCGGGCGCAAAGCGGCACGCGTCATCGAGCCCCTATCGACCCACCGCGACACGCGCTATAATTGAACTGCCCACAACTTAGCGAGCAAACGCGGCGCCCCGCCGCAGCGGCCGACGGCGCGGCCGCGCGAAAGCACATGACCGCCTCGACTGCAAACATCACCTTCGCGGAGGGCCTGCGTCAAGCGCAGGCGGCGCTGCGTGCCGGGCGCGCCGCGACCGCCGAGCGCTCGCTGCGAATGCCTCGATGCACAATTCCGGCCGAGGCGAGATGTCACTGGCTGTTGGGGCTGTCCGTACTGGATCAGGACAGGATTCCCGGAGAGCATCGCAATGCTCGAAGAGTTGCTCGCCATTACCCCGGATTTCGCAGACGCGCGCGTGGATCTGGCGCGCGCCTATCGGCGCGACGGACGAGCCGCGCGCGCGCGCGAGGAAGTGCGCCGGGTGTTGGAGAAGGTCCCCTATCACTATCGCGCGTGGCTCACCTACGGCGACGTGCTGGTCGACCTCGGACAGTATGCGGACGCATGCGTCGCCTTTGACCGCGCACGGCTTGCTGATCCACAACGGCGGCGCATCGAAGAGGCAACCGCCGCTCTCGTGGCCGACGACCGCAAGGCATCCGAACGGATCATTCGGGAAATACTCCAGGAAGATGCCAGCCACGTGGCCGCGTTGTGCGGACTTGCGGCGCTATCGCTGGCGGCTGACAAGGGTGTAACGATGCCGAACGGCTGCTGCGTCATGCCCTGAAGCAGTCCGCGCATTATCCGCTCGCATGGCGAGGACTCGGGCAGATGCTCACCGCGCTCGGTCGCCTCGAGCGAGGCGGAAGCGGCGGCGCGGTATCTGATCAAGATCGAGCCCAAGAATCCGCAGAGTTGGATCACCATTGCCACCGTTTCGATGCGGCTCATGCGCCAGGAGGAGGCCCTCGAGGCGTACGAGCAGGCCGCGCGCCTCCAGCCGCGACACCGTTCGCCTGCGGATGTCCATCGGCCACGTCAAAAGACCCTCGGCCGGCGCAGCCGAAAGCGAGGCTGTCGTACAAGGCGGCGCTGGCCATGGATCCGGGCAGCGCGGAGGCCTATTGGAGTCTTGCGGACCTCAAGAATTACACTCTTTCTGACGCGGAGGTCGAGAGCCTGCAGCGTCTGGTCGGCGAGCGGCAAGCGCGACCGCGCTAATGAGGCGCAGCTGCATTTCGCACTCGGCAAGGCCTTTGAACAGCGCGAGCGTTATGCCGACGCTTTTTTGCATTACGCGCGCGGAAACGCACTGCGGCGCGCGGATGCGCCCATTCCAGATCGAGCAGTTCGAAGCCCGCTGTTGCGCGCGTTCGCGCCTTTTTGACCAGAAGTTCTTCGCCGAGCCGTGCCGGCAGCGGCAATCCGGACCCCGCGCCAATTTTCATCGTAGGTCTGCCGCGTTCCGGCTCCACGCTGGTGGAGCAGATCCTCGCCAGCCACTCGCGCGTGGAAGGCACCATGGAACTGCCCAATATCATGAACATCACCCACCAATTCGACGAGATGGTCTGCGGCCCGCGATGGCTATCCTGAGACGGTCGGCAGCGCCCCGGTGGGCTGCTGACCGCGCTCGGCAGCCGTTATCTGGAGGAAACCGCGCCGCTGCGTTCCGGGCGTGACCACTTCACCGATAAGCTGCCCAATAATTTCAGCCACATCGGGCTGATCCACGCAATTCTGCCCCGAACGCGACCATCATCGACGCACGCCGGCATCCGATGGATTGCTGCTTCAGCACATTCAAGCAGCACTTTGCAGAAGGGACAAACCTTCAGCTACGACCTGGATGATCTCGGCCGTTATTACCGTTGTTATCTGTCGCTGATGGACCACTGGGACGCCGTGTTGCCCGGAAAGGTGCTGCATGTGCAGTACGAGGACTTGGTGCGCGACCGGAGGCGAATATCCGCCGCCTCCTCGATCATTGCCGGCTGCCCTTCGAGGCTGGCTGCCTCAGTTTCCATGAAACCCGGCGCTCCGTGCGCACCGCGAGCGCCGAACAAGTGCGCCAGCCGATTTACACCTCCGGCGTCGGCTACTGGCGGCACTTTGACAAAGAACTGCAGCCCCTGCGACAGGCGCTCGGCGACAGCTTGGAGCGGTTTTCACGCCGAATTGAACAAATGTCCAAGTGCTGCAAACGAGTCCGTCCCTGGAGGGTGACGACCCACGAGCAGCAAGGATGATACGATAAAATGTGCCTGACCGGCGGTCGGGCGCACGCTCTCCATCAGCCGCCGGAGGGATTGTTATGATTTTACGGAGCCGTAATGGTGCTGACACCCCTGCCCCCAAGGCTGCACGCCGCTCGGGGGTCCGCCGCCGTCTCCAAGATCAGTCTGGCGGTAGCCGCGGCACTTGCGCTCGCTCCGCCGCACGCCCAGCGGCCGCCGCCACGGACAACTCAGTCCTGCAGGAAATCGTCGTGACGGCGCGCAAGCGGCAGGAGAATCTCCAGGACGTGCCCTTGAGCATCGACGTCTTCACCAAGAAGGACCTGCAGAATCTCGGAATCAGCAATATCGATGACTATGCGGAGAAGGTGCCGTCGATCTCCTTCATCAGCGTGGGTCCCGGCACCCAGCTGTTCGTCATGCGCGGCGTCTCCGACGGCAGCAACCCGAACTACTCGAATACCTCCTCGACCGGATTTTTCATCGACGACATGTCGATGAGCTCCTCCGGCTCGCAGCCGGACCTGCATCTGTACGACATCGAGCGCATCGAGATCCTCAACGGCCCACAAGGCACGACTTTCGGCGCAGGGGCCATGTCGGGCGCCATTCGTTACATCACCAACAAGCCCGACCTGCACGCCTTCAGCGCCGGCATCGATTTCAACGGCGGCAAGATCCAGGGCGGCCAGAATAACTGGACCTACGAAGGGTTTATCAATCTGCCGATCATCGACGGAATACTGGGGTTCCGCGCCTCCGCCTTCAGCGACTCTCATGGCGGCTTCATCAACAACCGTCTCGCGAGCCGCACCTGGGTCAACGGCGCCGTCTCCGACAATTCGCAGTGGGCCCGCAACAACTACAACCGCGCGCACGTCGAAGGCGGCCGTGCCGCATTGAAGGCGACTTCGGAGATCGATGGAGTGCCAGCCTCACATATAGCTTCCAGCGGCAAAACACGCCGGGTGCATGGGACGAGGATCCCACGCTGCCGCCGCGGACGGTGGAGCGATACGGACCGGAATCCGACAACTTCCAGACCAAACCTCGATTTTCACGTGGACGGCGACGTCGGCATCGGCGATCTGGTGTTCGCCAGCACCTACTGGTCGCTGCCGAGCCGTCAGCAGAACGAGTACTCGCAATACGAGCAGAACTTCAACGGAGGAGCCAAGAACGTTCCGCCCACCGGCTACCCAGGTACGCACGAGGGCGTCACCTGCCTGAACGACCCGGTACTACGGCAGGGGGCCTACACCGGCTGCAACCCGCCGGCTCAATTTTACTCATACTCATCAACCCTCAGCGCTGGTCTGAACGAGGTCCGGCTCTCGTCCAAGCCGGGCGGGCGGTTCCACTGGCTTGGGGGGCTGTACTGGGAAAAGACGGTGGACAAGAATTCCAGCAATACTTATTTCATGCCGGGATTGCAGCATCAGGGCCCCGCGTTCGAGTACTACCTGAACTACTATAACGGCAATTGACGGGACCCGACGCTGCCGCCCGGACAATGGTACTCGTATACCGAGCGCTCCGACGAGCTGCAAACCACCGAGTTCGCGAACATCAGCTTCGACATTACCGATAAACTCAACGTTGAGGCGGGCGCGGTGCACTTCCACTCCCGCGCCACGTACATACAGCCCTTTGGCCAATTCGCTTATGCGACCATCGGCCCCGAGCTTATATGGGGACCTCGTCGCACAAATGGGACAGCAAGTTCGGCATCAACTACAAGATCACCGACAAGACATGGCATACGCCAACTTCGCCCAAGGTTTCCGCGAAGGCGGCACCAATGTCGGCGATATCCGCAGCAGTGCTACAACAGCCGGAGTGCCGCAGAGCTACATCCCTGACACTCTCAACAATTATGAGTTGGGCTGAAGACGACGAGCCCCAACGGCCGCTTGCTGTGGAATACCGCGGCCTATCTCATGAAGTGGAAGCAGCTGCAGGCCATCATCTACGACGCCAACATCTGCGCGCCCAGAGCTATAATATCAACGTCGGCGACGCCCGCATCTATGGCGTAGAGTCGAACCTTGACTACAAGAGTCAGCGACAATTGGTCGTTTCAGGATGTCGGGCAACTACACAGATTCGCGTTTGATTTCGCGGCCGGACGCGAACTACGTTGTACCCAACGTCAGCGAACGACTGCCTTTGCGCCCTACTTCAGCTGGAGTTGGAACGTCCGCTACGAGCATCCCCTCGGCAGCGCCTGCGCGGCTACGCGCAGATCGATATGGCGCACAAGGGCGACATGTGGAACGGCCTGCACCCGACGGCAAGAACACGGGTCTGCCGCGAATTCTGCAGCCGATTACACGATCACGAATATTCGCTTCGGGTTGAGCCCTGAGGGCGCCACTGGCTCGCCGAGTTCTACATCACCAATCTCGCCGACAAGAACGCAATCATCTTCAGCAACACCGGCAATTTCGATCTGCGTGAAACCACCAATGAACCGCGAGTCTTCGGCATGCGCCTCAACTACCGTCTCGGCAAGGAAACCAACTCGGAATGACACCGTCGTCCGGGCCGCGGGCGTTCAAGTAGCTGCGGACGAGACTGCGTCGGTGCTTGGACGATGTTCGCTGCTTCGCGCCCACCCGCCGCTCGGCGCTCGGCGGATAGCCGAATTGCATGCGGTAGCACTTGGAGAAATGCGGCGGCGATTGAAAGCCGCAAGCCGTCGTAATATCCATGATGGGCATTGCCGTTTGCAGCAGCAGCTCGCGCGCACGGCGCAGGCGCATTTCAAGATAGTAGCGCTTCGGCACGCAATTCAAGTCGCGCTTGAACAGGCGCTCGATCTGCCGGCGCGACAAGCCGGTCGATTGGGCGATCTTCTCCAAGGACAGCGGCTTTTCGATGTTCTCTTCCATGAGCTGAGCGACGCGGATCAAGCCGCGATGCGACACCCCGACCTGCGCGCGCAGCGGAATATATTGACGGTCCGTGTCCTTGCGGACCCGGTCGACGATGAATTGCTCGGACACCAGCTGCGAGATGCGCGGTCCGAGCTTCACTTGAATGAGATTCAGCATGAGATCCAAGGGCGCCGTGCCCCCGGAGCAGGTGAATCGATCGCGGTCGATGGTGAACAGCTGATCGCTGATGCGCACCCGCGGAAACTCTTCGCGCAGCGCCGAGAGATTCTCCCAGTGAATGGTGGCGCTGAAATTGTCGAGCAGGCCGGCCCGCGCGAGCGCGTAGCCTCCGGTGCACAGTCCGCCCAAAGGCACCCGCCGCTCGGCGAGCCGCCGCAGGGCCGTCAACAGCGCCGGCGACACCGCTTCGCGCACGTTGATGCCGCCGCAGACGAACAGAATGTCGACCGCACCCAGCTTCTCGAGAGCGCCGGTCGGCAACAGGGTCAGGCCGCTGCTCGCCTCCGCGGCGCGCCCGTCCATGCTCACCACCGACCATTCATACACCTCGTTGGCCACCAGGCGATTGGCCATGCGCAACGGCTCGAGAGCATTGGCAACGGCAATCAGGGAATAGTTGGGCAGGGTCAGAAATGCATACTTGCATTTACGCAGCACAGCAGGCGATTCCAAAGGGCCTCCCACGGCAGTCAAGCAGGCAAATCGAACGCTGCCATTATGCCATCGCACCGACCTTCTTGTCCTTTTCCGACATGGATCTGTCGTTTTCCATGCCGGTAGCTTGAGGTCGCTCGGGCCGTTCCGGGGGCTTTTTGGAGCGGCCTGGCGCATTTCGATAAGGGCCTGTCGCAATTGGCGTCTTGTTTGGCACCGCGGTAGTTACACTGGGCCGGATACTTGGGAGACCTCACATGAAAACTCACGCCCGCGTGGTAGTGATCGGCGGCGGTGTCGTTGGCGTCAGCACGCTCTACCATTTGGCGCTCAAAGGCTGGACCGATGCGCTGCTGCTCGAGCGCGCTGAGCTCACCGCCGGATCGACCTGGCATGCGGCCGGACTGCTCCCGTTGTTCAACATGAGCTACACCGTCGGCCAGCTGCATAAGTACTCGGTGGACCTCTACAAGCGGTTGCCGGCCGAAACGGGGCAGGACGTGAGCTTTCATGTCACGGGCAATCTGCGCTTGGCGACCTGCCGCGACCGCATGGATGAATACCATAAGTACTGCGGCACCGCGAACACCATCGGCGTGCCCTTTCAGGTGATCGGCCCCGCGCAAGTTCGCGAGTTATGGCCGCTGGTCGAGTTGGGCGATGGCGCCTCGACGCCCAAGATCGTCGGTGCGCTGTATCACCCCGATGACGGCCACATCGCACCGGCGGATCTCACCATGGCGCTGCGCAAGGGGGCGCGCAGCCGCGGCGCGGAGATTCAGGAACAGTGCGAAGTCACGGCGGTGAAGCGCACGGCCTCGGGGGAATGGCATCTCACCACCAACAAGGGCGACGTCGTCGCCGAGCACGTGGTTTGCGCCACCGGCAACTACGCCAGGCAGACCGGACGCATGTTCGGCCTCAATGTTCCGTCCATCCCGGTCGAGCACCAATACATCGTGTATGACGAATCGCCGGAATTGAAAGCCTATCGCCAGGGCGGCGGCCGGGAACTCGCGGTGCTGCGCGAGTCCGACCAATCCTACTATTTACGCGAAGAACGCATGGGCTGGATCTTGGGTCCCTACGAAGCGGGGGCGCCCGCGCGCTTCGCCGACGGCGTGCCCGAATGGTTCGGCAAGAGTCTCTTCGAAGGGGATCTGGAGCGGCTGCTGCCGCACGTCGAGGCGGCGCAGCGGCGCGTGCCCTGTCTTGCCAACTGCGGCATCAAGGACATCGTGAACGGACCCATCGCCTACACCCCGGACGGCAGTCCCTTGATCGGTCCGGCCTGGGGCGCAAGGAATCTTTGGCTAAACGAGGGCCACAGCTTCGGCATCACCGCCGCCGGCGGCTCGGGCTGGCAGCTCGCGGAATGGATCACCGAGGGCGAGCCCGGCATCGACATGATGGCGGTCGATCCGCGCCGCTACGGCCCCTACACCAGCAAGCGCTATGTGGTGCAGAAGAACGAGGAAACGTACCGCAACGTATTCGTCATTCATTTTCCCGACGAAGAGCGCGCCGACGCGCGGCCGGCAAAGACCAGCCCGGTGTACGACAAGCTCAAGCGCATGGGCGCCGTGTTCGGCCAGCGCTACGGCTGGGAACGCGCCAACTGGTTCGCGCCCCCGGGAGTTAAGCCTGCGGATCAATGGAGTTTCCGCCGCTCCAACTATTTCGAGCACGTGGGCAACGAAGTGCTGCGCCTGCGCCGGCACGTCGGCGTCATCGACCTGACGCCGTTCACCAAGCACGAGGTCTGCGGACCGGGTGCGGAAGCCTGGCTCGACGGCTTGGTGGCCAACAAGGTCCCTGTCAAGATCGGCAGGATGGCGCTCTGCCATGCCCTGACCCGCCGCGGCGGCATTCGCAGCGAGTTCACCATCACGAAGATCGCGGAGCAGCACTACTACGTGGTGAGCGCCGGCGCCGCCGAACGTTACGACAGCGACTATCTGCAGCAGATGCTGCCGTCCGACGGCAGCGTCAGTTTGAGAAACATCACCATGAGCCGCGGCTGCTTCGTCGTCGCCGGACCGCGCTCGCGGGAGGTGCTGGCCAAACTCGTGGACGTGCCCCTGGACAATGCGGGCTTTCCCTGGCTCACCGGTCAGGTGACCGAGGTCGGGCTTGCCACCGACGTATACCTGCTGCGCGTGAATTTCGTCGGCGCGCTCGGTTGGGAGCTGCACTTCCCGATCGAATACGCGCATCACCTGTTCGACGCGATATTCGCGGCAGGCGCGGAATTCAACATCGGTATGGCGGGCATGCGTGCGATGGAATCTCTGCGGCTGGAGAAATCCTACCGCATGTGGGGCAGCGATCTGACCCCCGACTACACCCCCTACGAGGCCGGACTCGACCGTTTCGTACGGCTGGGCAAGGGAGCGTTCATCGGCAAGGAGGCTCTCGAGAAACAGCTCAAGACGGGGGTACCGCATCGCTTCATCACGTTCGAAGTGCACGGCGTCACCGATGCCGATCCTCTGGGCAATGAGCCGCTGTTCGACGCCAAGGGCAACATCGTCGGCCGCGCCACCGCCGGGTACTACGGGCACGCCTTGGCCAAGAGCTTGGGACTGGGTTACGTCACGCCGGAATTTGCCGCGGTCGGCAGCGACATCGAGATCGAGATCCTGGGCGAGCGCAAGCGCGCCACGGTGCTCATCGATTCACCGTATGATCCTGAAAACAAGGATTTGAGGGCCTAAGGCCGACTCGACATGGGCAGGCAATCATTCTCCGGGCTGTCGCTGATCTGGCGCAGCCTGTCGAAGCATCGCGATTGGCGAGAGCAATGGCGCAAGCCGCAGCCCAAGGCGCGGTACGACGCCGTCATCGTGGGCGGCGGCGGCCACGGCCTTGGCGCCGCCTACTATCTGGCCAAGGAACATGGATTGACGAACATCGCCGTCCTGGAGAAAGGCTGGATCGGCGGCGGCAACACCGGGCGCAACACCACCATCATCCGCTCGAATTACCTGTTCAACGAAAGCGCGGCGCTCTACGACCATTCGGTGAAGCTCTGGGAAGGCTTGTCGCAGGCGCTCAATTACAACGTCATGTTCTCGCCGCGGGGGGTCATGATGCTCGCGCACACCGTACACGACATTCAAGTGTTCAAGCGGCACGTGCACGCGAACCGCTGCAATGGCGTCGACAATGAATGGCTGGAGCCCGCTCAGGCCAAGGAATTTTGTCCGCCGCTGAACATCGGGGACAACATCCGCTATCCGGTACTGGGCGCCGCCCTGCAGCGGCGCGGCGGCACGGCGCGCCACGATGCCGTCGCCTGGGGCTACGCGCGCGCCGCCTCGGATCTCGGCGTCGACATCATCGAGAATTGCGAGGTCACCGGGATCCGGCGCGATTCGAGCGGCGCGGTGGAATCGGTGCAGACCACGCGCGGCCTGATCCAGTCCCGCAAGGTGGGCGTATCGGCGGCCGGTCACACCAGTGTGATCTTGAAAATGGCCGGCGTGCACTTGCCTCTGGAGAGCTATCCCCTGCAGGCCCTGGTGTCCGAGCCGGTCAAGCCGGTTTTTCCATGCGTGGTCATGTCGAACACCATTCACGCCTATATCAGCCAATCGGACAAGGGCGAACTGGTCATCGGCGCCGGCACCGATGCCTACACCTCGTACACCCAGCGCGGCGCATTGCACATCAACACGCACACCTTGGATGCGATCTGCGAACTGTTCCCGGCGTTCCGCCGGATGCGGATGATGCGCAACTGGGGCGGCATCGTCGATGTGACGCCTGACCGCTCACCCATCATCGGTAAGACCGGGGTGCCGGGACTGTACGTCAATTGCGGCTGGGGGACCGGAGGCTTCAAGGCGACGCCCGGATCGGCGCATGTGTTTGCCTGGACCATCGCCCGCGACGAGCCGCATCCCATCAATGCGCCGTTCACGCTGGAGAGATTCCGCGACGGCTACTTGATCGACGAAGCCGCGGCCGCGGCCGTCGCCCACTAAGGGGCGCGCCATGCTGCTCATCGACTGCCCCTACTGCGGTAAACGGCCTGAAATCGAATTCACTTATGGCGGCCAGGCGCATATTGCCCGGCCCGCGCAGCCCTCGCAGCTCGATGACCAGGCGTGGGCCGAGTTCTTGTACATGCGCGCCAACACCAAGGGGGTGCACGCCGAACGCTGGCGTCATTCGCGGGGCTGCGGGCGCTTCTTCAATGCGCTGCGTGATACGGCCACCGATCATTTCCTGGCCGTCTACAAGACCGGCGAGGCGCGGCCGGCGCCGAACGAGCCCGCGACATGAGCAAGGCGACGACCAACATGCGCGCGGCCGCCGGCGGGCGCATCGACCGCACGCAGACCCTGCGGTTTACCTTCGACGGCCGGACTTACACGGGGGTTGCAGGCGATACCCTAGCCTCCGCCTTGCTTGCCAACGGGGTGCACTTGACGGGCCGCTCGTTCAAGTATCACCGGCCGCGGGGAATTCTCGCTGCGGGATCCGAGGAGCCCAACGCCCTGGTGACGGTGCGGCGGGATGAGGCGCGCGTCACTCCCAATCTTCGCGCCACGCAAGTCGAACTCTATGACGGCCTGATGGCGGAGAGCCAGAATCGGTGGCCGAGCCTGCAATTCGATCTGGGAAGAATCAACGACCGCCTGTCGCGCTTCTTCCCGGCGGGCTTCTACTACAAGACTTTCATGTGGCCGAGGAAGGCATGGAAGTCCTTGTATGAACCCGCGATTCGGCGCGCCGCCGGCTTAGGTTGCGCGCCCACGCTCGCCGATCCGGACCGCTACGCACAACGCTACGCGCATTGCGATGTGCTGATCGCCGGCGCAGGCCCCGCCGGGATTGCGGCGGCGCTGGCTGCCGCCGAGAGCGGCGCGCGCGTCATGCTGTGCGACGAGACCTCGGAGTTCGGCGGCAGCTTGCTGTCGGATACCGCGGCGCGCATCGACGGCCTCGAGGCGCTTGAATGGGTTCGGGAAAGCCTGGCAACCCTTGCTGCAAATCCCCGCGTCACCCTGCTCAATCGCACCACGGCGTTCGGCTATTTTCCGCACAACCTCATCGGCCTGAATCAGCGGCTGAGCGATCATCTGCCCGCGCCCGACCGCGGCCAGCTGCGCGAGCGGCTGTGGCAGGTGCGGGCCCGCGCGGTGGTGCTGGCCACCGGCGCAATCGAACGTCCCCTGGTGTTCCCGGGCAATGACCGACCGGGCATTTTGCTGGCGGGTGCCGCACAGACCTATCTCAATCGATACGGTGTCCACGTCGGCAGCCGCATCGTGGTCGTGACCTGCGGCGATGATGCCTATCAAGCGGCCCTGGACCTGCGCGCCGCGGGCGTGCTGATTGCCGCCATCGCCGATCTTCGACAGGAGCCGGCGGGGGCCCTCCCCGATGCCGCTCGGCGGGCGGGAATCCTAATTCTTCCGGGCGCGACGGTGCTCGGCACCGACGGCGATTTGCGCGTGAATGGGATCACCCTGGGCCGCGTCGAGGGCGGCGTGGTGAAAGCCTGGCAGCGCGTGCCCTGCGACACCGTACTGATGTCCGGCGGATTTACTCCCAGCGTGCATTTGTTTTCGCAGGCGCGCGGCAAACTGCGATGGAGCGAGGAGCTCAAGGCTTTCGTTCCGGGCGATTCGGCGGAGTGCGAACGCTCCGCCGGCGCCTGCCGGGGCGTTTACGGCCTGGCCGAGGTGCTGGCGGATGGCTATGCGTGCGGCGCCGCGCCCGCCCCGCCATCCGATCGCGTCCCGCCATCCGATCGCGTCCCGCCATCCGATCGCGCGGCACGACGCTTCACGGTGGAATCCGCGGTGCGCAGCGGCCAAGCCTTCCTCGGGGCCCTGCCGCAGGCCGATTCGTCCGGCGGCGAAAAGGCCTTCGTCGACTGGCAGCACGATGTGACCGTGCGCGATCTGCTGTTGGCGACCCGCGAGGGATTTCAATCCATCGAGCACGTGAAGCGCTACACCACCACGGGCATGGCCACCGACCAAGGCAAGACCTCCAACCTCAACGCCATGGCCATTGTCGCCAAGAGCCTCGAGGTGAGCGTCGTGCAGGTCGGGCTGACCACTTTTCGCATGCCGTACACGCCGGTCACCTTCGGCAGCATGGCAGGCCACTCGCGCGGCGATTTGTTCGACCCGGTGCGCACGACCCCCACTCATGAATGGGCGCAGGCACACGGCGCCGTGTTCGAGAATGTCGGCTTGTGGAAGCGCGCCCGGTATTTCCCCCGCGGCGGCGAGGACATGCACGCCGCAGTGGCGCGCGAATGCCGCGCGGTACGCAGCGCCTGTGGAATATTCGACGCGTCGACCCTGGGCAAGATCGAGGTGGTCGGGCCCGATGCCGCCGAATTCATGAACCGGCTGTACATCAATAATTGGTCCAACCTGGGGGTGGGCCGGTCGCGCTACGGGATAGTGCTGCGCGACGACGGATTCATCTATGACGACGGCGTGGTGGCGCGCACCGCGGCGGATCGCTTCCATGTGACGACCACCACCGGCGGCGCACCGCGGGTGCTGGCTCTGATGGAGGATTATCGACAAACCGAGTGGCCGGAGCTCAAGGTCTGGCTCACCTCGACCACCGAGCAATGGGCGGTGATCGCGGTACAGGGCCCGAATGCACGCCTGGTCCTGGAATCCTTGGTGGAAGGCATCGACATCGGTGCCGCCGCCTGGCCGCACATGAGCGTCGCGCGCGGCCGGATCTGCGGCGTGCCCATGCTGCTGTTTCGCGTGAGCTTCAGCGGCGAGCTCGGTTTCGAAATCAACGTGCCTGCCGACTTCGGCCTCCAGGTGTGGGAGGCCGTGTATGCCGCAGGCCGCGCGCACGGCATCACCGAATACGGGACCGAGACCATGCACGTGCTGCGCGCGGAGAAGGGTTACATCATCGTCGGCCAGGATACCGACGGCACGGTCACGCCCGACGATGCCGGCCTGGCGTGGGCCATCGGCAAGAGCAAACCCGATTTCGTCGGCAAGCGTTCCTTGGATCGCGCCTCCATGAAGGCCGCCGACCGCAAGCAATTGGTGGGCCTGCGCACGCGGGACCCGCAACGGGTGCTCGAGGAAGGCGCGCAAGTCGCGGCCCGGCCGGGCCAGACACCGCCGATGGAACTCATCGGTCATGTCACGTCCTCTTATGCCAGCAGCGTGCTCGGGCATTCCATCGCCTTAGGCCTGATTGCCGGCGGCCGCGCCCGTCTTGGGCAGACCCTCTTTGTGCCCATGCCCGACGGCGACATCGAGGTCGAAGTCGCCTCGCCCGTTTTCTACGACCCGACCGGAGCTCGCATCAATGCCTGATGCCGCAATACGCCGTCTGCCGTCCGTGGGGGAGGCGTCCTGGTTGAAGGTATTGCCACCGGCAATGCGCTTCGTTCTGCAGGGCGATGCCCGCGTGCGGACCGCCGTGGCGCCGGCCTGGGGAGCCGGTTTCAGCGAACAAGCCTGCCGCGCAGTCACGCAGGGCAACCGCTCGACACTGTGGCTGGGGCCGGATGAGCACTTGCTGTACGGGACCGATGGCGACGCCAAAGACGGGGCGCTCGCGGCGCTGGAACTTGCGTTGGGCGAGCTGCCTTGCGCCCTGGTCGACATCAGTCATCGGCAATTTGCACTCGAAGTGAGCGGCGCTCATGCGGCGACCATTCTCAACGGCGCCTGTCCGCTTGATCTGGATCTCGGTCAATTCCCCACCGGCATGTGCACGAGAACCGTGCTGGCCAAGGCTGATATCGTGCTGTGGCGGACCCGCGCCGACGCGTTCCACCTGGAGGTTTGGCGCTCGTTCGGCGGCTATGTCACCGGGTTGCTGGATGAAATTGCCGGGGAGTTCTACGGCGCGTGAGCGCACGGGCCCGCGCCGTGATGGTGTGCGGCACCACCAGCGGCGCCGGCAAGAGCTTCCTCGCGACCGCCCTGGCGCGCTGGTACTTGCGGCAGGGGCTGACCGTCGCGCCCTTCAAGGCGCAGAACATGAGCAACAACGCCCGGGTCGTGGCCGGGGGCGAAATGGGCAGCGCCCAGTATTTTCAGGCGCTGAGCGCGGGCTGCATCCCCGATGTCCGCATGAACCCCGTCCTGCTCAAGCCGGAAGCGGACACGCACAGCCAGGTCGTTCTGCTGGGGGCACGCCGTGACGATTTGTCGCGCATGGAGTGGCGCGCACGCGCCGAACACTTATGGCCCACCATTGTGTCCTGCCTCGGCGATCTCATGGCGGGCCACGATGTCGTCGTGATCGAGGGCGCGGGATCGCCGGCTGAAATCAATCTCTCCGCCACCGATATCGTCAACATGCGCGTGGCGGAGGCGGCCTCGGCCGCCACCCTCATCGTTTGCGACATCGACCGCGGCGGCGCCTTTGCGCATCTGTTCGGCACCTACGAGCTTCTGTCTCTCGAACATCGGACTTTGGTGCGCGGCTTCGTTCTCAATAAATTTCGCGGCGATGTGCGGCTCCTGGCTCCGGGCCCGCGGCTGCTCGAGTCGCTGACCGGAGTTCCCACGCTCGCTGTCTTGCCGATGTGGCGGGACCATGGTCTGCCGGAGGAAGACGGCGTTTTCGACGCGCCGACCACGGGTTCCGGTTTGTCGGTGGCCATCGTCGCGTGTCCCTACATCAGCAACCTCGACGAGTTTGCGCCCCTCATGCGGGTTCCCGGCGTGTCGCTGACCTGGGCCCGACAGCGCTCGTCCATCGCGGCCGCGGACCTCTTGGTGTTGCCCGGTTCGAAGAATGTGGCGGCCGATCTGGCATGGTTGCGGGAACGCGGACTGGATGGCGCCATCGCCGCGCACATAGGGGCGGACAAGCCCACCTTGGCGGTCTGCGGCGGCCTGCAAATGCTCGGCGGCGAGATCCGTGACCCGCACGCCGTCGAAGGCCGGGCGCAGGGACTGGGCCTGCTGTCCTACTCCACTGAATTTCAGCGCGAGAAGCGCTGCCGGCGCGCGACCCACACCTTCGCACCGTTATCCGGGTTTTGGGCTCCCTTGAGCGGCGTCGGCTTCGAGGCCTACGAGATCCGCCATGGGCACACTCAACCCACCGGGCCGGCGCCGCCGCCGACGCCCCTCAAAACGGCGCTTGCCGAAGATTGCGGCTGGCAGCATGGCCAGACGCTGGCGATCTATGTGCACGGTATGTTCGAAAGTCCCGCGGTGATGCGCGGGCTGTTCGGCCGGAACACGCCCACGCTGGATGAAACCTTCGATGGACTTGCCGACTTCATCGATGCCCGCTTCGCGCCGGGCGTGCTCATGTCCTTGCTGAACTGATCCACCGGCTCAACGCACAACATCGCGCAACACCGCGATCTTGATTTCGGAGAGCTGCATCCGGTCCATGGGGTCGACATGATAGAGCGCTTTGAGGAAGGATCGGTCCCAGGCACTCAACCCGGCGGGCCGCGCGTCGGACGGTGGGGAAAATAGCTGCAAGATGGTGGGCGCATCGCCCAAACTCGCGTCGAAGCGGATCTTCACCAGTCCGATCATCGCGATATAGTCCGCCAATTGACCGAAGCTGATTCCCCTCGTCAAGCGCGAGTCGACAATGACGATGATCGACGTCAGGGCCGGCGCCTCGCGCCACTTGAACCGCGACATGGAGTTCTCATCGATCCCGATCCCTGATTGATAGCTGATGGCAACGGATCTTCCGTCCTCGTCGACGAGTCCCACGTTGTACCAAACGCGAATTGGGCTCGATAAGTCGAGAAACGATTGGATCTTGCGGTCCGCAGCGTCACCGAATATGGCGGATTCGCGGCCTCCCCAGGCCTTGAGCAGGGCCGCGGGATCGGCCGTTACCACCACGTAAAGATTTGCCGAGCAATGCTCGGGGCCCAAGGGCGCGCCGGCCGCTGCCGCGACTTGCGATAGGCGTTGCAGGATGAATTCACCGTGATCGCGCGGCAACCCGGCCACCCGCGGACAAATCGGGTTCTTCTCCCGCCACCTCGTGAGTTTCGATTCCAGAGGCGCGAGCGCAATGACCGAAACGAAGTGCTTGACCCTGTGTTCGACCATCGCCCGTTCGCGTTGGGCATGCACCGTGATCGGGTCAAGGGTGGGATTGACGGAGGGATCGGCAGCGCCCTGGCGGACGGCGGCGGCAAGCAGTAACAGTCCCGTCAAGAGAGCGCCTGGCCTCAATGCAGGACGTCCCGCACTATGGATATCTTGATCTCCGATAGCTGCATTGTGTCACTCTGCTCGGTGCGGTAGAGCGCCTTGAGAAAAGATTGATCCCAGCTGCTCAATCCCGGCGGCGGTGTCTTCGCCGCAGTGGAGAATAATTGCAGGATGGTGGGCGCGTCGCCCACATTCGCATCCAAGCGCAGCTCGGCCAATCCAATGAGCGCGACGTAGTCGGCCAGTTGGCCGAAACTCACGCCCCGGGCGCGGCGTGAATCGATCAATACGATGACAGATGAGAGGCCCCGCACCTCGTCGTGCTTGAGCCGAAACCCCAAGGCGTGCTCATTGTTCGGTACGCCCCCCAGGGGCCCTCCCCCCGTCGCCGGGCCCGTCGCAACCTGTGCCGGTCCCCCATAGGCCGCGAGCGGCAGCCCCTCCGAGGTGTTGAGGTCTGCGTTGTACCAGACGCGAACCGGCCTCGTCGAATTGAGGAAGCCGCGGATCTTCGCCCCCCCGGCATCGCCGAACAGCGACATGTCGCGCTTGATCCAGGCCTTGAGCAGCGCGTCGGGCTCCGCCGTCACAATCACATAAAAATTGCCACGGCAGTTGTCCGGCGCCAGCGGCACGCCCGCGTCCGCCGCGATCCGCGATACCCGGGTGAGTACGAATTCGCCGTGCACGCGCGGCAGCCCCGCCACCAGCGGGCAGATCGGGGTGCTCCAGCGAGCCAGCGACTCCTGGGATGGCGCCGCCGAGATGGCGGAGACGAAGCTGCTGACCTGGTGCTCGATGACGGCCTTTTCTTTTTGACCTACCACCGTAATCTGCTCGAGTGCGGGTTTGTCGGCTTGAGAGGCCGGCGCCACGTCGGCCGGCGCGGCAATACTGAGCGATGACAGCCTGAGCAAGGCCGCCAGTCCGCACGCCACCGCCGTCCTTGCTCGAATCTGAGCTCCCACCCGTCTCTCCGCGCGGCCACCGAGATCGCAGTCCATACATTGGCGGCGATGGAGTCATGGGTCAAGACACGCCGCCGCCCTGTCAGTGGCGCCCGGGTGCCGGAAAATGGCGCTTCATGACAAGTGCATGACGCAAACTGATCAGCCGTCCAGACAATCAGTGACCATACTTATGAGTCAGAATTCCTGGGGGAGCGACGATGGACGAACAAATTTCGCAGGCCGGCCACGCGCGCCGTCCGAGCGGGCGCGATGCGAAGCGTGCTGCCCGCGCCGCCCGGGCCGGGGCTTCGATCCCCTATATCACGCGCAAGATCCCCTACTACGAGGTCCTCGGCGAGGAAGGCCTTGCGCTCATGGAGCACAACGCCGATACCATTTTGGAGGAGATCGGGATCGA
This sequence comes from uncultured Gammaproteobacteria bacterium, assembly GCA_963800375.1. GTDB lineage: Bacteria > Pseudomonadota > Gammaproteobacteria > Steroidobacterales > Steroidobacteraceae > Bog-1198. Next base: position 152,947 of record CAWDAT010000001.1, read on the forward strand.
TTTTCGCGACGATCCCGAAGCCCTGCAAATCTGGAAGGATGCCGGCGCCGACGTGCAGGGCGAACGCGTGCATTTTGCCCGGGGCATGTGCCGTGCTCTCATCCAAAAGAGCGCGCCGCGCGAGTTCACTCAGCATGCGCGAAATCCGGCGCGCAACGTGGTCATTGGCGGCAAGAACACCGTGTTCGCTCCGGCCTACGGCTCGCCGTTCGTGCGCAGCCTCGACGAAGGCCGCCGCTATGCGCGAATCGAAGATTTCCGGAATTTCGTCAAGCTCGCCTACCTGTCGCACTCCTTGCATCACTCAGGCGGCACCATTTGCGAGCCGGTCGACCTGCCGGTCAACAAGCGCCACCTCGACATGGTGTACAGCCACCTGAAGTACAGCGACAAGGCATTCATGGGGTCGGTAACGGCACCGGAACGCGCCGCGGATTCCGTGGCCCTGGCGAACATCGTCTTCGCCGACGAGCTCACCGACCCGCTGACCGGCCGCCCGAAGACGACCATCATCAATCTGATCAACGTCAACTCGCCGATGACCTACGATGCGACCATGCTCGGCGCCGCCAAGGTGTATGCGCGCGCCAACCAGGCCTTGATCATCACGCCCTTCATTCTCGCCGGCGCCATGTCGCCGGTCACGGTTGCCGGCACCGTGGCGCAAACCTTTGCCGAGGCGCTGGCCGGGCTTGCCTTCGTGCAATTGGTCAATCCCGGTGCGCCCGTGGTGCTCGGCAGTTTCGCCTCTTCCATCTCCATGCAATCGGGCGCACCGACGTTCGGCACGCCTGAACCGGCGCTGGTCCTGTACTCGATGGCCGCGCTGGCGCGGCGTCTGGGCATCCCGTTTCGCTCGGGCGGCAGCCTGTGCGCGTCGAAGATTCCGGATGCGCAGGCTGCGTATGAATCGGCCCAAACCCTACTGCCCACCTGCCTCGCGGGAGTCAATTTCGTGCTGCACACGGCGGGCTGGCTCGAGGGCGGACTCGCCATGGGCTATGAGAAGTTCGTCATGGACGTGGATCAGGCCGGCATGATGCACACCCTGCTCGCCGGCGTCGACCTGTCGCCGAACGGGCAGGCGCTCGATGCCATGCGCGAAGTCGGACCGGGCAAACATTTCCTGGGCTGCGCTCATACGCAGGCGAATTTCGAGAACGCGTTCTACCGCTCCTCGCTTGCCGACAACAATAGCTACGAGCAGTGGGAAGCCGAGGGTTCGCCCGATATGACCAGGCGCGCCAATACCCTGTGGAAGAAGCAGCTCGCCGACTACGTTCCACCGCCGATGGATCCCGCAATCGATGAGGCGCTGCTCGAGTACATGGCCAAGCGCAAAGCAGCGTTCCCCGACTCGAACGTTTGACCGTTCGACGTTCGCCCTACCGGCCCTTCGGCGGCGGGGGCGGCGGGAGCGTGGCTCCGTCCCAATGCTCGTCGGCTTTGCCGTCCTTGAAGCGCCACATGTCGAACCATGAGGTGGTGTATTTCGTCGAAGGGTCCTTCGGTGAAGGCAATTCGCGCGGCGTCACGACGATTACCAGGTCGCCCTCGGCGACCACGGCAACGATCTTGGTGGCCATTTTTTGCGGAACCGGCGATGGCTTGCGGATGGAGGTGAAGAATTTCACCACCGGGTCGCGTCCCGAGGCCACCATCGGGTTGTGCTGGTGATACTCCGCCGTCAACCAGTGATCCGCCAACTCCCAGTGATTCGCCTCCAACAGATCCTTCATGATGTGGTAGGCGGCCTGCTTATTGACGTTCAAATGCGGGTCGGAACTCTTGAATAGGGAGTCCGGATCGGCGACACCAACCACCGGCTCCTGAGCCATGGCGGCGGCGCCCCAACCAAAGACCGAGAGCAAGGCAAACAGCAGCGTGTGAATTTTCATGGACACCTCCGTTCAGAAATTGATGTCAATTGGCGCGGCACGACAGGGGCACCTGCGACGGCTTGAGCCGCGCGCCATTGGTGCAGGTCCATATGACATTCCCCTCGGCGTTGGTCTTCGGCACGAACACCAACTCGCCGCGTTCCGTGCTGACGGTGAGCACCATGTGCCGCGGCTCCAGCGACAATCGCGATCCGTCGGGCAGCGTCGGCGCAACCCCGGCGCCGGCGAGCGAGTCGGGCAGTTTCTTCGATGATTCATAGTATCGGGCCAGCGCGTCGCGCGCGCCCTGGCTGGTGACCACGACGCCCGCCATCCGCGCCCGGATGGTGTAATCCTGGTAGGCCGGAATGGCGATGGCCGCAAGCACGCCGATGATGTACACCAAGATGAGCGAGCCGAACCCCGCGCCCAAGCGCCCGGCGTAGGGTACGAACATCGCGAGCAGGTAGGCAAAACCGTTGCGCCTCGGCAGCTCGGCGCCGGCATTCGCCACCCGGGCGAAGCGCTTGGTCAGCCAGGGGTAGCCTGCCGTCAGTTCGTGAAACGACATCCAGAATCCGGAGGAATACTCGGTTTGCTTGAGGTAGGCGCCGGAATCGATTTTCTTCCAGCGCTGCGCGCCCGCGCCGAGCGCCGCCAAGGCGCGCGCCGCATTGTCGGGCGAACTGCTGCAGGCGAGACCATGCCGGTCGCAGGTGCTTTCCTTGGCCCGCGAGTACGCCGCCCCGAGCAGCGGCAGCCACAGCACCGGCCAGCGCAGCAGGTGGCCGGTCAAATGCTTCATGCGCAAATGACCGAGTTCATGGCCCAAGTAGAAGCGCACACCGTCGGCGTGCGCTTCCATGGCGTCGACGACGTCGGAATTCAGCACCACATACTGCGATCCCAAGAACCGGGTGGCGAAGGCGTTGAGGGTACCGTTGCCATTCAACACATAGGCCTGCGGCCGCTCGCTGATCCCGAGCCGGTCGCAGCACGCCGTGAATTGCGCATGCAAATCCGGCAGTTGCGAGCCGGATAGTTCCACGCCTTGGCCGCGGATGTGTGCGATCAGTGCCGATTGGGCGAACAGGTAGAGCAGAAACCCCAAGGCCAGTACCAGCAAGGCGATGCCGAAGGTGCCGATGATCAATAAAATCCAGAGGAGGATGCCCAGCACCAGGGTGATGGTGCTCAAGGTGCGTTCCCGTGGGTAGACCAGTTCGTCCATGGCTATCTCCCGTTCTTGTTATTTATTCGGAATGGAATATACCTTGCCGCGATACGGTGAGCGATCGATTTGATCGAGCGCCATGACATACAGGACCTTTTCATCAGGACTGAAGGCGAGGTTCGGCACCTTGGGGGACGGCAGAGTCAGGCTGCGCAGCAGCTTGCCCTGGGAGCTCACCACGAAGATCCGCCCGAGCAGCGGCATGTGTAAATCGCGCGGGCTCTCGCCCACGTACAGATCGCCCGAACGGGACACTTTGACCCCGTCGGGCCAGATGGGCGCGACATGCTGGGTCAGATCATCCAGATTCACGAATACCCGCCGCTCCGACAGCGCCCCGCCGGCGCCGATCTTGAATTGCAGCAGACGATGTTCTTCCGTTTCCACCACGTAGAGCAGCTTCCCATCCGCGGACACCGCGAGACCATTGGCATTGTGCAAATCGATCGCCGCCTGGGTGATGGATTCGTCGGGCGCGATGTAGAACACCTTGCCGTCGATGACCGGGCCCAGGTGGCCGGAGGCCGTGAAATACACGCCGCCGCGGCCGTCGGGCGCGAGATCATTGGGTCCGAGAAAGGTATTGCCGTCCCTGTCATGTGTGTACGCGGGGAGTACGGTGCCGTCGGCCGACATCCGGCCGATCGAGCCATTGTCGTAGCAGGTGGTCAGGAACTCGCCGCGCGCCCAAGGGACCACGGCGGATTGACCGCAGCCCTTCTGCGCCGAAAACACCGAGTTTTTGGAACCATCCCATACCATCACGGCGCTGCGATCGTATTCGACGTAGTACAGCTTGCCGCGATACCACACCGGACCCTCCGGGAAGTGCGCATCGTCGTTGAGCACCTGCACCTCGCCTGCGCGGCCATGGCCGGTCATGGCGGCCGCCAGCGTCAGCACCCACGAGGCCAGGCGACATCTATTCATGCGGGTTCTCCCTTCCAAAGCGGCCCGGCGCGCTGCGCGATCAAGGCGTACTCGCCGGGCCTGCGGTACGTTGCGAAGTCGAAGTTGACCCGCCGGCAGGTGTGGATCAGGTCAAGATCCGCGCGATGCACGATGACCTCATCGTCCACCGACACCGCCAGCGCCGCGATCTCACCGGTGGGTGCGATGATGCAGGAACCGCCGATGAGCGCCTGACCCTCCTCGAGACCCGCTTTTGCGGCGGCGGCCACCCAGACGGCATTTTGATAGGCCCCCGCTTGCATGGGCAGATGATTGTGGAACATTCGAAGGTGCGCCAGCGCCGGCGCCTCCTCGAGCACCACCGGCGTGTTGTAGCCGATCAGCACCAGCTGCGCGCCGTTGAGACAGAGCATGCGGTAGGTTTCCGGCCAGCGCCGGTCGTTGCACAAGGACAGGCCGACGCGCACGCCGCGAAAATCAAAAACCGGAAAGCCGAGATTGCCGGGCTCGAAGTAACGCCGCTCCAGGTGGGTCGTTACCCCCGCCGCGGCGCTTGCCGAGCCCGGAATATGCATCTTGCGGTAGCGGCCGATGAGAACGCCGTCCGGCCCCACCAGATCCATGCTGTTGAAGCGCCGCGGGCGATCCTGAGTCTCGTCGTATTCCGCGAAGCCCAGAGCAAATCCGATCTTCAATTGGCGCGCGGCATCGTACAGCGCCTGAGTCTGCGGGCCGGGCATCTGGCGCTCGTAGAACCGGTCGATTTCCTGCGGATCCTCGAGCGCCCAGCGCGGAAAAAACGTGGTCAATGCCATCTCCGGAAACACCGCGAGCTGCGCGCCGGCGGCGGCCGCTCTTTCCAAGAGATGAATCAACCGGCCGACGGTGTCGGCACGCGATGCGTTGCGTCGAATGGGGCCGGTTTGACAGACTGCCAGGCTCAACGTGCGACTCATGATGCGATTTCCTCGAAGACCGGCTGCATGGAGGCCAGCCGCTCGCGGGTGAGGTGGCAGGCAATGCGATGGTTCGGTGCGAATTCGTGTATGGGAGGCGCGAGCACATCGCAGGTGCCCGCGATGCGGTACGCACAGCGGGTGGAAAAGCGGCAGCCCGGCGGCGGATTCGATGCGGAGGGAATATCCCCGCTCAACAGGACCTTGCGCTTGACGTAGCGCCGATCCGCGATGGGAATGGCCGCCAGTAACGCTTCCGTATAGGGATGGTACGGCGGCGCGAAGACCTCCTCGGTTCGACCCTGTTCCATGATCTGACCCAGGTACATGACGACGACGCGATCGGACAGATAGCGCACCACCGACAGGTCATGGCTGATGAACAGCAAGGTCGTGCCCTCGCGCCGCTGGATGCCGACCAGCAATTCGATCACAGCCGCCTGCACCGATACGTCGAGCGCCGATACCGGCTCATCCGCCACCACCACGGCGGGGTTGCCGGCGAAGGCCCGCGCCACGCCGACGCGCTGCTTCTGGCCGCCGGACAATTGATGCGGGCGCCGCGCTGCGAAGGCGCGCGGCAGCTTGACCAAGTCAAGGAGCTCGAGCACGCGCTCATCGATGGCGGCCTCGTCCCGCTGCACGCCTAATTTCCGGATCACTCGGCCGATCTGCGCCCCCACCGTGTGGCTGGGATTGAGGGTATCGAAGGGATTTTGAAAAATCATCTGCAGCGAGCGGATGGTATCGAGGGTTCTGCGGGTGACCGGCAGCCGGCTGAGTTCCACCGCTGCCAGCTCGACCGAGCCGCCGCTGGCCGGCGTCAATCCCATCAAGATTCGCGCCAGCGTGGTTTTGCCGCAGCCGGATTCGCCCACGATGGCCACGGTCTCACCGCGCCGCGCATCGAAGCTCAGCCCATCGTTGGCCGTGAGCTCCCCGTAGCGCTTGGCAAGATCTCGGATCTTGAGCACCACATCGCCCACCTCGGCGGGGGGCGGGGCAGCCGCGGCCGCCGCCGGCACGTCCCAGGGAATCTCATCCACCCGCAGACAACGCGAGGCGCGCGCGTCCGGTCCGCTGATCTTATGCATCGGCACCGGGCCGGCATCGCAGCGCCCGGCCGCGAAGTAGTCGCAGCGCGGTCCAAAATAACAGCCCGCCGGCCGCTCGCGCGGCCCGGGCAGTTGGCCGGGAATGGAGCGCAGCGGCCGGCTATTCTTATCCACGCCCGGTACCGGGACGGCGGCGAAAAGACCCCGGGTGTAGGGGTGGCGCGCGCCGCTGAATACGGCTGCCACCGTGCCCGTCTCCACCGCTTCGCCGCAGTACATGACGGTGAGACGCTCGCAGGTCTCGCGGATCAACCCGAGGTTGTGCGAGATATACAGCATGGCGGTGCCGAATTCGGCGGATATGCCGCGGATGAGATCCACGATGCCGGCCTCCACCGTGACGTCGAGCGCCGTCGTGGGCTCATCCAGCAACAGCACCTTCGGATTCGACAGCAGCGCCATGGCGATGACGATGCGCTGCTGCTGGCCGCCGGAGATCTGGTGCGGATAGCGGCGCATGATGCGTTCGGCGTCCGGCATGCGCACGCGATCCAGCATGCTGCGTGCGCGCAGCGCGGCATCGCGGCGGCACGCTGCTTCGTGGTACATGGGGACTTCCATCAGCTGCTCGCCGATGCTCATGCAGGGATTGAGCGAGGCCATGGGTTCCTGATAGATCATGGCGATCTCGGCGCCGCGGATCTTGCGCAAATCCTCGCGCTCGAGTTGCAGCAGGTTGCGGCCCCGGAACAGGATTTGCCCCTGGGTCACGCGGCCGGCCCGGCCGAGATGACGCATGACGGCAAGCGCCACGGTGGATTTTCCGCAGCCGGACTCTCCCACCAGTCCATGCGCTTCACCGGGCATCAGCGACAGGTTGAAGTCCACCACCGCCGGCACCTCGCCGCCGCGCCCGGCATAGGAAATCGACAAGTGGCGGCACTCGAGTACCGGGGTCGGGGTCGCGGCTGCGGCGGTCGGCGCTGTCATAGGTATCAATCCGTCAAGCTCATGTCGCGCAAGCCATCGGCGATCAGGTTGAAGCCGAGGATCAAACTCGATACCGACAGCGCGGGCACGATGAGCATATAGGAATACTTCCACAACATCGCCGCGGTGGACGCCTCCTTGATCATCAGCCCCCAGTCCGGATCCGGAGGCTGCAGCCCAAGGCCGAGGAAGGTCAGGGTGGTGATGGCAACCGTCGTATATCCCAAGCGCAGACAGGCATCGACGATGATGGGCGCGCGCACATTGGGGAGCATCTCCACCAACATGATCCACAGCGGGTGCTCGCCCCGGGTTTGTGCGGCCAGAATGTAATCGCGCGACTTCGCATCCAAAGCAAGACCGCGCACGATGCGCATGATGACCGGGGCCGAGGAACAGGTCACGGCGATGATAATGTTAAAGCCGCTCTGCCCGAGCAGGTTCAGCACCAGAATGAACAGCACCATCACGGGAAACGAGAGGAGCACATTCCCCAGAAAGGACACGATTTCATCCCACCAGCCGCCGAGATAACCGCCGATCAGTCCGCATAGGCCGCCCACGAGATAGGCCACGGAGGTGGCGGTGACGCCCCAGACGAGAACCCGCTGACAGCCCCAGAGGTCGCGCGACAGTACATCGCGGCCGCGCATGTCGGATCCCAATAGAAACAGCACACCCTGCCGAATGCCGCCGGGCGGCACGAAGGGCGCGATCGGTTTGTCCGGATCGGGGAGCGGCAAATAGGGCGCCGACACCGCCATCAGCAGCCAGAAACACACCAGGGTCACGCCGATGATGGCCACCCGTGACTCGCGCCAGCGATGCAGGCCCGTGACGTACAGCAAGATCACCGCGGGGATGGCAGGCAGCAGCAGATAAGAAGCGAAGGCGCCGAGCGCCGCCCGGAACATCACATAACCGGACAGGGGCAGCCAGATGAGCGTGAGCAGCGCCGCCACCCGGTGCTTCATCAGTGCTTTCACGTGAAGCGCACGCGGGGATTGAGCCATACATAGGCGGCGTCCGAGAGCAATTGCGAAGCCACCGCGACTCCCACCGCCACCAGGGTGGCCGCCTGCAGTACCTGGATGTCGCCGAAATTCGCGGCGTCATACAGCATCCGGCCAAAGCCGCCATACTGAAAGAACACTTCGATCACGACCACCTGGGACAGAAGTCCGTTGAGCTCGAGAAAGATGAGCGTGACGGGAACGATCAAGGCATTGCGCAGCGCGTGGCGCAGAATGACGCGCCGGTACGGCAAGCCCTTCAGCACCGCCGTGCGAATGTATTGCGAACCCATGACCTCGGACATGGCGGCGCGGGTCATTCTCACGATGTAGCCCACGTCGTAGAACAGCAGCGTGGCCACGGGCAGGACAAGCTCGCGCAGGGACCAGCCATCGGTCATCGCGGACTTGGTGGGCACCCAGCCCAAGCCCAACGCGAGGGCCACCGTGAGCAGCACCGCGGTCGCGATCTGCGGAATGGAGGTGGTGAAGACGGCAACGAAGGAGATGACGCGGTCGAGCCTCGAACCCTCGTTCATCCCCGCCAATACCCCAAGCCCAAGCGCCAGCGGAATCATGATCAAGAACACGAAGGACGCCAGAATCCCCGTATTGGCCAGGCTCTCCTTCAACAGTGACGATACCGCGACGTCCTTCTCCAGCGAGCGGCCCAGATCGCCGTGCGCCACGTTCTTGAGCCACTCGCCGTAGCGGGTCAGAAAGGGTTGATTCAGTCCTTTTTTTTGCAGCCAGCCCTGGTAGTCGGCCTCCGAGAGCGTGGCGACGCCGAACCCGCCGAGTTCGGCCACCGCCACCTTTTTGCGGAATTGATCGCTGTCGAAGATGGCGAACAGCAGCAGCGACACGGTCAGCATGATCAACAGCATCTGAGCCGTGCGGCGGACGATGAGGTTACCCATGAAGGCTTGAGCTCAGCTCATCCAAACCTTGTTGAGCTGCATTTGCCGGGCGGGGTGCGCCTTGTAGCCGTGCACCTTGCCCGAGGCGAGAATGAACACCGGCCGCCAGAAGGGCTGCACCATGACCGCCGCGTCCTGCAAAATCTTCTCCACTTTTTGCATCTTGGCCTTGCGCACCGCCACATCGATGCTCGACTCGGCGTCTGAGAGCGCCTTGTCGAATTCAGGGTCCGAAAAATGGCTCTCATTCCAGGAGGCTCCGGTCCGGTAGGCTTGCGCAAGCGCCATCGTGCCGAGCGGACGATGGGCCCAGGACGTGGCGCCGAAGGGCACTTTGGTCCAGATTTCCCAGAACTTGGTGGCCGGCACCACGTTGACCGCCAGATTGATCCCCGCCTCCTTGACTTGATCGCGCAAGACCTCGCATGCCGCTTGTTGCCAGGGGCCGTCGTTGTTGCCGACCACGATGGTCACATCGATGCCATTCGGGTAGCCGGCTTCCTTGAGGAGCTGTCGGGCACCCGCGAGGTCGCGCACCACCGGCGGCAGCGGGAAGTATTCCGGATGCACCGGAGCCACGTGAAAATTGTTGGCAACGGACCCATGGGTGCCGAACACCAGCCGCCGGATGGCCGGGTTGTCCGCCGCCTTGACAATGGCGCGCCGCACGCGGATGTCGTCGAAGGGCTTGACGTCCACTTGCATGCGGCAGCACAGGGTTTGCGCGGTCTCGACCGACAGGAGCTGCGCGCCGGGAATCGCCTGCGCGAGTTCTATTTGGTCGACCGACACTTCGTAGACGGCATCCACGCTGCCCGAGGCCAGCGCCGCGGTCTGGTTCTCCTGCTCATAGTGATAGAAGTGGATCTCGTCCAGAAACACCTCGCCGCCCCAATAGTGAAAATCCTTGCCGTCGGCGGTCTTGGTGATGCGTTTTAAAATACAACGGTCGTTGACCCGCAATTCCGCGAGCGTATAGGGCCCGGTGCCGATGGGATTGCGCGACAAGGGCGGCTTGAACGACGGATGCACCACCAGGGTACAGAATTCGCCGCAATCCTCGGCCACGGACAGCACGGGCTTGGCGAGGTTCAAGCGCACGGTGCGGCTGTCGAGGACTTCGACGCCGTTCTTTAAGGCTTTGCGCAGCGCCCTACCCTTCGAATCCTTCTCGCCGGTCAGTTCGGTGAGCGCCGCAAACGTCGACAGTCCGAGGTTGGAGGAGCCGAGCGCCGGATCCGACCAGCGCCGGATGTTCCACGCCACATGCTCGGCGTTCAGTTCCTCGCCGTTGTGCCACATCACGCCGTTGCGCACATGCAGGATCCAGGTCTTAAGATCCGACGACGGCCGCCACGACTCGATGAGCATGGGCCGCACGACATTGTCCACCCCGACCATGGTCAGATATTCCAGCATCGGACGGGTCTGGTTGGCCATTTCGTTCCAGTTGTAAGTCGCCGGATCGTCCATCCGAGCCACCATTTCTCCGATTCGCAGGCGCCCGCCGCGCTTGGCGCCGGGTTCGGGAGCCGGAAAGGGCAGCGTGCTGCCGGCCATGTCGGGCGCCGCCATCCCGGCCATGGCATAGGCCGTGCCGGCCGCGACGCCGAGCAAGGTGGCGCAGCGGATGAATTCCCGCCGGCTCATCTCGCCGCCGTGCATCTGCCGGCGCAATGTCGGAAGCAGCGAATGCTCGGGATGGTTCACAGTGCCGCCGTGACCATGATTTCCACGCGATAACTGTCGCCCGCCAAACGCGCTTCTACCGTTGCACGCACCGGCATGGCCGAGCGGTCGATCCAACCGTCCCACACGCTGTTCATGAGATCGAAGTCCGCAATGTCGCGCAGCCAGATGAGCGCCGTCAGCAGTTTGCTCCTGTCCGATCCGGCCATGGCGAGGTAGTGGTCGATCTTTGCCAGGGTATCGCGCGTTTGACGGACTACATCCCCCGAGGTGTCATCGGCGGTCATGCCGGCAAGATACACGGTGCCGTTGTGGCAGAGTACCCGGCAGAAACGTGCGCCGTTGTCGAATCGCTGTATTGTCATGTCAGATATCCGCTGAGTTTGAATGGGACGTATGGATGGCGCGCGCACGCAGGCGTTGCGGCGACAGGTCGGCGGCCGAGATGTCGAGCCGCAGCAAATCCTCGGGCAAATGACCGTCGCGCAGCAGCGAGGCGCAGGCGCGCGACAGCGCGGGCGATGTCTTTATGCCGTAGCCACCCTGCCCCGCCAGCCAGAAGAATTCCTCGGCCCCGCCGTCCCGACCGATGACGGGCAAGGCGTCGGCCGCAAAGGTCCGCAAACCGGCCCAGGCCCGCGACACTCGCTGCACGTTCAATGTCGTCGCACGTTCCAGCCGTTCGACTCCCGTGGCGACATCGACATCCTCGGGGTGGGCATCCATCGGCGGGCTGGGGGTGGCGTCGGCCGGGGATGCGAACAACTGGCCGGCGTCGGGCTTGAAATAGAATTCCTCGGCGACATCGTTGACCAAGGGCCAGGAGCCGATGTCCATGCCCGCCGGTGCGGGAAGATTGAACGCGGTGCGCCGCTTCGCCACCAACCCTAGTGGCCGGACTCCCGCGGCTTGCGCCACCTGGTCCGCCCACGCTCCGGCTGCGTTGATGAGCACCGGCGCACTGAAGATACCGGCCGGCGTCGTCACCGACCAGCGCCCGCCACGGCGCTCAATGGCTCGAGCGGCCGCGTCCACCACGATGCGTGCGCCCCTGGCCCTGGCGGCCCGGAGGTACCCCTGATGCAGGCCATGCACGTCCACTTCCTTGGAATGCGGCTCGAGAAAGGCGCCGGCAACATAGTCCGCCCGCAGAATCGGCACTCGGGCCATCGCCTCCACGGGATCGATGGGCGCAATGCTGGGGACCAGCGTGCGGGCGATTTCGAGTTGCCCGTCGAGCCGTTCGAGCTGATCCGCACGCGCAATGGTGATCATGCCCCGCGGCGTCAACAGCGGATGCTCGCAAAAACCGGCCGGTGGATGCTCGAGAAAGGCGCGGCTGGCGATGGCCAGCCGGCGGACCAGGCTGCCGCCGTAATTTTCGGTGAAGCTCGCGGCCGAGCGGCCGGTCGAATGGTAGCCGCAGTGACTCTCGCGCTCCAGAACGATGACCGAAGCAAACCCCGCCGTCTCGTAGGCTGCGCCCGCGCCGGCAATTCCGCCGCCGACGATTAGAATGTCCGCCGTTTGGGATTTGTCGGTGCTCAGGATGTGCGCACCTGCGCCGGCACCGTGTCAGTTCGCGGATTCATGATTTCCCCTATCATAGCCTCACTCATCGAATCGATGGTACTGGTGCGGGGTCGGCATGCAGGGGACGGAAGAGGTTTTTGATTTGGCCATCGCGAATGGGACCGTGGTGCTTCCCGAGGGCCCCACGCGCACCAATATCGGCATCCGCGGGGAAAAAATCGCCCGGATCGGGACGGATACCCTGTCAGCCCGACGGACGGTGGACGCCGCCTCCCGTCTGGTGCTTCCAGGCGGCCTGGATAGTCACTGCCACATGGACCAACAGCCCTGGGAAGGGCGCAGCAGCGCCGATGACTTCCGCAGTGGGACGCTGTCGGCGCTGTGCGGCGGCAACACCACCATACTGCCGTTTGCCATGCAAATGCGGGGCCAGTCGCTGCGCGCCATCGTGGAGGACTATCACGAGCGGGCTCGTTCCAAGGCGCATATCGACTACGGCTTTCATCTGATCGTCGGCGACCCCACTCCTCGAGTACTGGCTGAGGAGTTGCCGGCGTTGATCGAACAGGGCTGCACCTCCATCAAACTTTACCTGACCTATGAGGGACTGAAGCTCGATGACTACGAAATCCTGACGATTCTTCGCTTTGCGCGCCGCGAAGGGGTGATGATCATGGTGCACGCGGAAAACGACGCCTGCATCAGCTGGCTCACCGATCGATTGCTGGAAAGCCGCAAGACGGCGCTGCGCTACCACGTCACCGCCCATCCCGCGATCGGTGAACGCGAGGCCGCGTACCGCGCGATCAGTTTCGCCGAGTTGATCGAGACTCCCATTCTCATCGTGCATGTATCCTCGGCGGGCGTGGTCGAGGAGGTGCGCCGCGCGCAGGCGCGCGGATTGCCGATCTATGCCGAGACCTGCCCGCAATACCTGTTTCTGTCGTCTGAGGATATCGACACGGCGGATATGAGCGGTGCCAAGTGCGTGTGCACCCCGCCGCCCCGCGAACGCGCCAACCAGCCGGAGATGTGGCGCGGAATCCTCGACGGCACGCTCGCGGTATTTTCCTCGGATCATTCGCCCTGGAACTACGCCGACAAGATCGCCGGCGGCCCAGATACCCCCTTCAGCAAGATACTGAACGGCATTCCGGGGATCGAGACTCGCCTGCCGCTCTTCTTCTCGGCCACGCAATCGAACGGACGGCTCACCCTGAACCAATTCGTGGACATCACCACGACCACCCCAGCGAAGCTGTACGGCCTGTACCCGAGAAAAGGAGTCATCGCGATCGGATCGGATGCGGATTTCGCCATTTGGGATCCGCAGCGCACCGTGACCCTACGCAATCAAATGCTGCACCATGCGGTCGATCACACGCCTTACGAGGGCATGCCGGTGCAGGGCTGGCCCGTCATGACGATCTCGCGCGGCGAGATCGTCTGTGAGGAGGGCAACGTGACCTCCACGGCGGGGCGCGGCCGCTTCTTGCGCTGTGAACGTCCGTTCGAGCGCAAGAGGGACCCTTATTGATGACGCCGCAAGCCGCTGTCGGCTACTTGGCCCCGACGGGCTTGTACTTGAATTTCTGGCCGGCAACGGCGGCCTCGTACATCAGGCCGGCCTTGGCGATGGTGAACACGGCCATTCCCTTGTGGTACCCGCCGACCGTGTCTGCGTCCTTTTTGCCGCCGCTGGCGCTTCCCGTCGCACCCGTGGTGGCCGCACTGCCCGAAGCGGCCGCCGTGATCACCACCGCACCGGCATCGGCGCTGAACTCGAAATCCCCCGAGGTGAATTCATCGAAGGCACGCTGGTCCTGAAAGAAGATGATTTCGCTGTACGCCTGGCCGCCGGCTTGAAATCCCACGCTTAGTTGCGTCATCGACGTGTCGCCCACGTATTTGTTGTGTGCGTAGACACGGCCGCTGCCATGGGCTGCTCCCACCACCAGGCCGCCCTTGCCGACGGTCGGAAATATCGCGTAACCGTAGCATTTGCCGAACAAGCCGGCGCTCTGGCCGGCATTCTTGAACAGAGCAGCCGTATCGGAGTAGTCGTCGGCCCACGCCGGACTCGAAGCGAACGCAATCGACGCGATGATGAGCAATACGCGAATAGTAGTGTTCATTCCACAGTCCCTCCCTAACGCTACGCACGGGGTAGCCGCCTCGGGATGCTACATAAGGGTCATGGCCATTGCAAAGCGATGCAGCGGCGATGCGACCACGCGAATCGGCGCAACTAGCGGGCACCGACACGCTGCGTGAATGCGCCGAGTGCGCGGCGGCCATCGGTCCACAACGCGAATGTGTCCGCCTCTTCGTCATCGTCGCGGGCACTGTCGGCGGAACGCAGCAGCAGGACTCGGCTGCCGGCAAGATACTGCAACAATTCCCAGGATACCGGGTAGCTCGCCTGCTCGACATGGGCAACCGGTGGGGCAAGCAGCTCGCGCTTGCCGACCAAGTCCTTGGGCACTGTGGAGTCGGGCCGCAGCACGATGCGCCGGCCGTCGGCCAGCAATTCGACTGCTTTGCCCGGGCCCGGGCCCGGGCCGGCAGCCCCGTCCTTGGTATGGTCGATGGTCGACCAAAAATAGCCGATCAAATAGAGTTCGGCCTGACCGCTGCGATCCACCTCGAGGGCCACCAAACTCACATAGTCGCGCGCATGCACGGCAAGCATCGAGCGCTCCAGCGCGAAAGTCAGCGCTTGGCGCACCACCGTGATGCTCGCGCCCGATTGCGGGTCGACGTATTCACTGATTCGCGGCGGGGCAGCCGCGACACAGGCCGTCATTTGCGTATACAGCACCATGATCGCCGCCATGCGGCACCGTGTTATTGCGTGAGCGATTCGCACCTTAGAAACCAAGCCTGTAGCCGATCGAGATGTAGTAGCGTTTGCTGTTTTGATTATCGAGGGGATTTTGCATTTCGCGCCTGCCGATATCACCGCCGGCCTCGAACTCAATCAAGGTCCGCGAGCGCAGACGCTCCAAGCGCAAGGACGGCAAGTAGCCCATTTCGGTGGATCCATCCAGAGAATAGTGAATGCGCTCGAGCTGCAACCGCGGTCCGAAACGCCAATACTCCCACAAAGGCAAACGACTGCTGATCCCAACGCTGTCAGTGGTCGCGGTCTCGCTTTGTTCGTGCCGAAGAGACAGCACGTGCAGGTCGCTCGGCCGCCATAAGCTGGTGCCGAAGATCTGGATCTGCAGGGCGCGATCGGTGCCGCTGGCCGGCGTTGCGGGGACGTTCCCCGATGCAGGAGTGCCGTCGACCTTGGTCAGATAAAGATCAGTGCTGAATTGGAATCGCTCACCGACCGGGCGCGTCAGGGTCAGCGCGAAGACATCGCTCAACGCGGTGCGGTCCCTCGCCAGCTGTTCGGTTTGCGCCGGCGTGAAGTTCACCAGCAGCTGATTGATGGTTGACACCGGCTGTCCGATCAAGGCGTTGTGCAGGGTCAGAATCGGCGTTTCGCGGTGATCCAGATTGAAGCTGGCCGTCCATGATCCCGGCAGTGAAAAACCACCGATGAGCGTGGCGCTGTTCAAGGTCTTGAAGAACAGATCGTAGTCAACCAACAGGATCAAAGACCGGCCGGGTTGAAAATAGCGAGTCTCGAGTCCCGCGGCGCGTCGATCCACGTGCCCTTCGAGGGTCTGCTCCAGCGAATAGACCGTCACATCCCAGGCCTGGGAAAAGGTGCCGATATTGGCCGAGAGTCCGGTGAACTGCCTGTAGTTTCGTACGCCCTGTTCCGGGGTATCGACCGGATAGCCCGCGGTTGCATTGATGGTGAGCCGCGGCTGTACGCGATATGACAGCCACGCCCCGTCGAAGGTGCCGAAAATGCCGTCCGAACCGCGCGACTGCCGCCCAAATCTGCCGGTGAGATCAAGCTTCTTGTCGGACACTTCGACGAACGCCGCATCGACCTGGGTCTGATCCCCAGGCGCACCGGGACTGGTCAGCATGTTCTTCGCGTACCCCGCATACACCCGGCCCAACATATCGTAGCGCTCCCCATGGCGCCGGGCCAGGAAATCGGCGTTGTTGATGACGGCATTCTCGGTCGATTGGTTGAACGCCACGCCGACGGAATTGACGTTATCCTGGTCCCTGCGATAAAGCTGGGAGATGCCGCCGGAATAGATCCATCCCGCAGCGGCTTCGTGCGCACCGCCCTGCGAGCGCGGTTGACGACCGTCGAGCGCCAGCGCCTTGAGGCGCGCGGCGACACGTGCGGCCGCTTCTCCCTGCGGGTAGCGCCGCAGATATTCCTGGTATTCCGCCTTCGCCTGCGCGAGCTGCCCCGAACGTTCGCGCGCAAGTCCGAGCAGCTCCTGCGCGTGCGCCCGATCGGCGTACTCCGGCTGACGCACCAAAACCGTCAGCAGTTCCACCGCCCGGCTAAAATCCCGCGCAGACAGCGCCGCGCGGGCTTCGGTGAGTATCCGTGTGCGCTCGGCGTCGCCGAGCGGCGGATCCGGTTTCACGGGGGCGGCCGGCGGCACCGTGGCAGAGGGCTCGCCGCGTGCCGTTGCCGAGTCATCGTCCTCGCCGATTGCGAGCCATGCCCTGGGATAGCTTCGCTGGGCTGCGAGCAATAACTGCTCCGCATCCTTGCGAGCCGCCACCGGACCCAATCGCAGTCGATACCAGGTTGTGCCATCCAGTACGATTTGCGAGACATAGGCGGGCGCCTTGAATTGCGCGCCTGCCGCCGCGACCTCGGAGTCGGAGAAAGGCGTGGACTTGGAATCCAAATTCACCGCGAATGAGGCGGTCGGCTGCACCTCTTCCTGCACGAATACCCTGCCCTTGGGCAACGGCTCGATGATGCGTATGACAAATCCTCGCTGATCCCCGGTGGGGGCGACCACGTACGAGGTGGCCTTTTGCCAGGTCAGGAGCAGATTGATTTCTCCGGGTGCACCCTCTTCGATGCGTACCGCCTTGAGAAACTCATCGGCCCCGGCAATCGACGGCAACTCATTGAGCCCTGCCGGCGACGGGCCAAGGCCGCAGTCGACGCCGGGCCGGAATCTCACGACGGTTTCAGTGCCGCTGGTTGCCGGCAGGTGCGTGAGGTAGCGCAAGCTACAGGTGAATTGAATGGTCACATTGATGTGCTGGTCGCGCCTGGAAGCGTCGATGATGTCGATCAGGTGGCCGCCGGGCTGCGCGTACGCGCGCCCGTGCGGACCGGTGGCGAGCATCATGACCGCTCCCGCCATCCACAACTGCCTCATGACGCCATGAGGTGGTTCAGAACTGGCCACTGCTTACCCGGTGCTTGGGTCCCGGTCTCAATTTACTGACGGCCCGCAGCGTCGAATCCGAATACACATGGCAGGCGCCGGTGCAATCTTTCAGCTCCTCCGCCGTGTACCTGACGTTGCCGTATTTCACATGGGGCGCCGGCTGGTAGTTGCGTGTGTGACATGCGCCGCACGCCGGCGCGTCCGCCGGATTGCGCCAGGGAATCTGCTCGGTGCCGCCCGTGTGACAACTGGCGCAGGTCAAGTCCGCGGCATGCTCGCCGGGATAGCGCAATCCCGCATGACGATAGTTCACCGAGAACCATGACACCGTGTTGTGGCAAAGCGCACAGTCGCGCGCCGTGATCATATGATCGGTCGCCTTGCCGGATGCCCCCGCGCCGTTGTGACAGGACTGGCAAGATCCGACGACCCCGCTGTGAAGGTAGATGACCGGCAGCCAGGCCATGCTGGAGTGGCAGGTGCTGCATGCCAGCGCGGTGCGCACATGATTCGCCGGTTTGCCGGTGGCATGAACCGCGTCGTGGCAGACGGCGCATGCGGCTGCGATACCGCGATGCTCGAAGCGCGCGGGGGTCCAGGCGATCGTGGTATGGCAATCGTCGCAGCGATTGCCGCTCTGCACGTGGCCGGCAGCTTTACCTGGAGCGTTCACACCGTTGTGGCAGCCGATGCAATTGCCCGCCGCACCGGTGTGGACCCCCCGTTGCACTTGGGCTGCGCGAACGGCGGCGGGAGCCGTTGCGGCAACCGTGGAGGCCGCTGCTACCGTGGAGGCCGCCGCAACCGTGGAGGGTGCCGTCCCGCCCGGCGCCACGGTGACCGATTGGGCGGTCGCACGGGCAGTCGGGCCGGGAGAAATCGATCCGCCCTTGGCATTGTCCCAGTTGTTGGTGTTGTGACAGCCCTTGCAGTCCTGTCCGACGTTGTGTCCCTTCGGCCGATCCTGCATTTGGACGCCGAACCAGGTCATGCCCGTTTCGTGGCAGGAATCGCATGCCAATGCCGCCACCGGCGTATGGTTCATGTTCGTCCCGGAAAATGTCGTGAATACCGCAGGAGAATGACAACTTTCGCAGGCGATGCTGTGGGTCGGAATGTGATTGACCGGTGGCTCCTTGGGCACGATGTTGGCAAAGGAGAGTCCGGTGCCGTGGCATTGAATGCAATTGTTGGTGATGCCCGCGTGATTCATCACGTAGACGGAGTAGTCCTTGGAATTCGTGTGGCACAAGGCGCATGGCTGCGAGGTCGGAATATGGTTCGCAGGCTTGGCGTTCACCCCGAGGGTGAACGAGACGGTCGATGTGTGGCAGCCGGAGCAGTCGCCGGTGCCCGGATGGCTTGAATCCTGCGCTGCCGTGGGTCGATCCACCATGGTCACGCCCAGCCATTTCATACCGGTTTCATGGCAGCTCGAGCAATTCGAGGTGATTCCCTTGTGATTCATTGCCGTCCCCGGTCCGAACGCGGTCGTCGACAAATGACACACACCGCAGTCTTCCGAGGTCGGGAAATGGTTGGCCGGCAGGCCGGCTGCGATGGAGCCGTTGTGGCAGGAGGCGCAGCTGCCGACGACCTGGGTGTGATCGACGGTGACCGCGGGCTTCCACGCCGCCGTTGAGTGACAGGCGCCGCATTGATTCGAGCTCGCGATGTGCGAGGCCGGCTTTCCGGTGGCGATGGTGCCGTTGTGGCAGGCGGCGCAATTGCTGATGTTGCCGGTGTGCATGCCGTTCGCCGGAATCCATGCGACGGTCGAATGGCAGGCATTGCAGTCGTTGGTCGTGGGCAGATGATTGACGGGCTTGCCCGCGGCGATGGTGCCGTTGTGGCAGGTTGAACAACTTCCAGTCACCTGCGAGTGATCGAATTTCACCACCGGCAACCAGCCGAAGACGGAATGGCAGGCGTCGCACTGGGTCGACGAGACAATGTGATTGGCCGGCCTGCCGGCGGCAATGACTCCGTTATGGCAGTTGGCGCAGCTGCCCTGGACTTCCTGGTGACTGAATTGGCTGGCCGGATTCCAGGAAACATCGGTGTGGCATCCGTCGCAGCGGTCGCTGCTGAGCACGTGAGTTTCAGGTTTGAACGTCGCGGTAATACGGGCGCCGCGGCTGTGGCAAGACGCACAATCGCGGGGCGTTCCCTTGAAGATCGCACCCACATGACACGACTCGCACGGTACGTTCAAATGCGCATTGAGCAATTCGAAGCCCGTGGTCAGGTGATCGAACTTGGCCGGTCCGATTTGTCCGGCCGCGGCCGGCGGCGCCGCCGCGAACCCCAGACAGAGCGCCAGCACTGCAAGAATGGGCCATCTTTTGTGCATGCGCCTTCGAGTCCCCTAGTGAATCCGCGCCGCCGAAAAGCTCGACGTGCTGTGGCAGCGCTCGCATTGACGACCGAAGGCGCCGACATGGGTGTCGTCCTTGGCATGGCAGCCGACGCATTCCGTCGACAGCTTGACCACCTTCGGCGGGGCTCGATGACAGCCGGCACACTCCAGTTTGCGATGCGCGCCGGTGAGTCCGAATCCGGTTTGTTTGGCGTGATCGAACTCCCACAGGTTCCAACCGTTCGGCGAATGGCACGAAGCGCACTTCTCCCCCAAAGAGCCCTTGTGCGGATCCTGCGATGCATGGCAGGCGACGCAGCCGGTCGCCGCTCCGGAAAAATTCAGGCTGGTGTGACACTGCGCGCAGCTCGCCAGCACGTGTTGACCCAGCAACGGATACTTGGTGAGGTCGTGGTCGAATCGCACATGGCCCCGCCAACTTTCATTGCCGTGGCATTGTTCGCAGGCGCTGCCGAGCTTTCCACCGTGCGGATCTTGCGCGCGGTGACAGCCCGCGCACTCCGTCGCGAGCTTCTGCGTCGCCGCCTCGGCGGTATGACATGTGTGGCAGCCGAGGCGCGCATGGGCGCCCACCAGCGCGAACTTGGCGAGCCGCAAGTGATCGTAGTTTTCAGGCTTCCATCGCGATTCGCCATGACAGCTCGCACAATCGCGCCCAAAGCGCCCCGCATGGACGTCCTGGGTACGGTGGCACCCGTGGCAATCCTTGCTGAGCTTGTCTTTGAAACTATTGCTGGTGTGGCAGGCCGCGCAAGCCACCTCGCCATGCGCACCTTCCAGGGCGAACCCTGTTTCCCGCGCATGATTGAATTTGGCGCCCTTCCAGTCGGCGCTCGTGTGGCAACTGCCGCAGTCTTCCCCGCGGCCGCCCTTGTGGACGTCGTCGGTTGCATGACAGTCGACGCAGCGCTTCGGCGTTCCGCGGTAGCGGGCACCGAAGTGGCAGGCATTGCATTCGATCTTGGCGTGCGCGTCCCGCAGCGCAAAGCCGGTCTTGCCGTGGTCGAAGCGTACCTCGCTCCACGCAGCCGGCTCGTGGCAACTGCCGCATTTATCACCCAGGCCGCCCTTGTGCACATCCTGCTTGCGATGGCAGGCCACGCACGCCACCTCCGCTTTTCGATACGGCTCCCCCTTGCGGTGGCAGGCGCCGCATTCCAGGCCGGCATGAGCCCCCTGCAGCGGGAAATCCGTGAGACCGTGGTCAAATCCGGCCGCGGTGAAATTGACGATGTCGCCGCCGCGCCCCTTGTGTTCGGTATGACATGCACGGCACTGGCTCTTGTCGGCGTTCGGCATGTGTCCGTGCGCGCCGCGCCCCGCACGGATGTCCGCGGCGATATCCTTGTGGCAATCGAGGCACAGCGGTGTTTGCCGCTGCCGGTCGGTCAAGTCGTGGCACAGGGCGCAATTCTCCTCGATTTTCGCATGCGCAGCGCTGACCTGACCGGGCATGAGCAAGGTTTCCACCTTGGCCGCGGTCGCGGTGGTGGCGGGCAATCCCATCAAGGTCAACAAGATCGTCATCAAAAGCCCTTGCCGGAGTTTGGCTTGCACGACATGCGCCGTTACGGGGCAACGACGTCGCGGATCACGACGCGCACCGGTTTGTCGCTTCGCGGATCGACCGCGCTGCTATCGCCTTGCAGATCCCCGGCCTGCGCCAGCGGCTGCCCGCCGCTTGAAACGCGCGCCTCTACGATCACCGACCGGAAATCCGCCAGCGTGCGCTGAGGCAGCATTGCCTGGGACTCGTTCAAGGAGAATTTCACCGGCCAACGCCCCACCTGCATTCGCAGCACCGCGAGCGGCGGCCCCGGTGAATCGGTCGATTTGGCGAATATGAACAGCGTCATGCCGGCGGCTGCCTTCGAACGCAGAGCCGAGTCGATATCCACCTCGCCGCTGATCTGCGCCCCCGTTGGGCCCGCGACGCCCGATGGTCCGGGCCCTGCGGCGGCTGCGAGCGTCCGTGCCTCCGTGATGTTCGAGGCCACGATCGACGCATCGGGCGAATCCTTCGGCAGCACCTTCGACAAGTGCTCCCAGGTGAGCTGCGCCTCCGCGTAACGATGCTGCTCCAAGAGCAAGCTCGCCTGTAACCACAGCGCCTTGGGATGATCCGGATCGATTTGCAGGGCATTCTTGAGAAAGCCGGCCGGCGCTCCTTGGAGCCGTCCGTCGTTCGCCGATGCGGCTGCATCGGCATAGTTGGCCCAATCGTCGGCGCTCATGGCATGCAGATCGGCCAGGCGCCGATAGGTGTCCGTCGCATGCGCATAGTCGTGCGACCGTCGGTAGCTCTCCGCCTGCGCCAGCAGCGCCTGCGCCGCCGGCGGCTTCTCGTTCGCACCCGCGGCACCCTGATCCATGTCCGCGTTGGCCGCCGTACCCGCGGTAGCGGATTTGGCGCGTTCACGGGCCGCGGCGGCTTCGTCGGCACGCCCGAGATATTCATAGGATTGCGCAAGCAGCTGCCAATCGGCGCTCGAGCCGCCGCGCGTGTCGAGGCGCAGGGCAAGCTTCTGAGTGGCTGCCTCGACTGATTCCCCCGCCGCGGGGTTGCCGTTGCCCGTCACCTCGCCCGCATGCGGGCCGGAATGCACCGCGGTCGAGTCCAGCGCCTCAGGCCGGCCCCATATCGCATACAAAACGCCGGCTGCGACGGCGACGGCGGTCACCGCCGCCAGCACCGACAAGGTCGCGCTCCCGGCACGACGCAGCTCACGCAGGCGCCGCCACAGAGGCGCCGATAGGAGGCAGGCGGCGGCGCCGCTCATTGCACCGGCGACGAACCAGAATATGGCCTGGACGGACATCATTCGGCACCGTCGCAGGCGGCGCAAACCAATCGGACGTGTTCAGATGGTCGATGCTCGCGGCATCGGTTCACAGTGATTCTCCCTGCAGGCGCTGTTCCACCGGATGATTTCAAGAGCG
This sequence comes from uncultured Gammaproteobacteria bacterium, assembly GCA_963800375.1. GTDB lineage: Bacteria > Pseudomonadota > Gammaproteobacteria > Steroidobacterales > Steroidobacteraceae > Bog-1198. The sequence continues at coordinate 175,731 of CAWDAT010000001.1, forward strand.
CGCCCCGATGCTCCTCATTGAGATTCTACTTTGCCGAGCAAAGCCCATGTTACGCAGCGGCGCACATTTTGTATCCACGTCGCTGTCCGACGACGACGCCAATCGGCGACGGCGCCGTTCGGCGACGCGACCGGAGTCAGGACTGCGACTTAAGTCACATGCGGTGAGGGTGTGCAATATGACCACCGCCGCGGCCGCAAAACGTGGTAAATCTAGGGTCCATGAAATCCATCGTCCGCCGCAGATTGACTCCGGAAATGATCGTGGTGTTGATCATCGGCCACCTCATCTCCTTCGCCGTCAATGCCGCCGCAAACGATCCTCTCGAGACGGTGCGCGCAGCGGTGCGCAGCAAGCAGTTTGGCCGCGCCGTCGGCGAGCTGCAGCGACAGGCGGAGCACGGCTCCACGGATGCGCAATATCTGTTGGGACTCTCGTACCTCAACGGACTCGACCGCGAGGCCGACCCGGAGCAAGCACGTCATTGGCTGCGCATCGCCGCGGACCATGGACACTCTGGCGCCGCGTTCGTCTTGTCGAGCCTTCTGTTCCGCGGCGACAAGGCCGACCTCGCGCAAGCCCAACAGTGGCTCGAACGCGCAGCCCGCGGCGGAAATGCGTCGGCGCAGGCGGCCTTGCAGAGACACCGCCCGCCGCTCGCGCCGGACCTGCAGCCGACCTTGAGCGACAATGGACTGCGGCGCGAGCTTCTCATGTGGGCGGCAAAGACCAATGAAGCCGACCTCACGCGCTCCTTGACGGGCTCGGTCGACGTCGATTCGCGGGACGACTTCGGCAGAGCCGCGTTGAGCCAGGCGGCCGCCGCCGGCGCCGAGGACTCCTTGACGGCACTGTTGAACGCGCACGCGACGGTCGATCTCGCGGATCGCTTCGGCGACACGGCGCTGATGCTCGCAGCCGCGGAGCCGGACCTCAAGGTCAGCAGCGCTTTGCTTGCGCACGGAGCAAACCCCAAGCTCGCCGACAGCGTCGGCAACACACCGTTGATGTTTGCGGCGCGTGCCAATCGAGCGGACCAAATCAGCATTCTCCTTGCGGCGGGGGCGCCCATCGCGGCGCTCAACGCCGCGGGCCGCTCGGCTCTCGATGTGGCCATTGCCAACTCAGCCGACGCCGCCGCGGCGGCGCTGCGGGCGGACGGCGCGCGCTCGACGCTCGCGGCCGCACCCACGGCGCAGCTGCGCGAGACGGGCATCGACTACGGCCGCTCGGGAACTCTATACCGCGGCTGGGGACCGCTGTTCCTCGCCATCAGCCGCGACGACGCGGTCAAGGTGACCCAGTTGCTCGAATCCGGCACCGATGCGCGGCTCGTATCACCCGGCGGGGACGGGGCGCTGCAGGTCGCCGTGCAGTCGCAGGCCATCAAGTGCATCGGGGCGCTGCTGAAACATGGCGCCGATCCCGCGACCCCCGATGCAGCGGGGCGAACGCCGCTGGCACTTGCGGTGGATCACGGCGCCGTACCGATGGTGCAAGCCTTGCTCAACGCAGGAGTCGGTCCGGAGGTGCATGCGAACGGCGAGCGGCCGCCGCTGCTGACCGCCGTTCTTCACTCCAATGCACGCATGCTCGAGATTCTGTTGAATGCCAAGGCCAACGTCGATTCGGCCGACTCGGAGGGCTTTACAGCGCTCATGATCGCCGCCCGCAGCGGCCGCACCGAAGTCGTCGCGCAATTGCTGGCCCGAGGCGCCAATCCCGCGGCCAAGAACAGGATGTCGCAAACAGCATTGTGGATGGCGGCCGGCGGCGGTCAGGAGTCCGTATTGGATGCATTGCTGAGGGGCAATTCGCCGATCGACGAGGCTGACTCATCGTCCGTCACACCGCTGATGGCTGCCGCGGCCGGCGGACACACGGCGGTGGTCGCAAGATTGTTGGAGCACGGCGCCGCCATGGGTGCCCAATCGCGCAGCGGCGCAAGCGCCCTGATGCTGGCTGCCCAGCGAGGTCAACTGCAAGCCGCGCGCCTTCTCATCGAGCATGGCGCAGATGTGAATGTTCAAGACAAGTTCGGCGACACCGCATTGATTGCCGCCAGCCGAGGCGGCTATGCGGACATTTGCCAGCTCTTGGTGCGTTCGGGAGCCGACGCGCACCTGCGCAACGTCAATCGGGCCACCGCCGGCGACATCGCCAGATCACGCGGCTTCGACGGCATCCAGAGGATACTGCAGCAAACCTAGTAGAGATGAACGGCGATCACGTGCACGATGCCGGCGATGAGAAGCATAAAGAACAGCGGCAGATGCAGCACGTGCCACAATGAGAACAGGCGCTCATAGGCCTTGAAGGTGCCGACGCGCCGTGCCGCGCTCAAGCGACGATCGACGTATTCGCACGCCACGGCCTGCAGCCGCTTCTGATGTTGGGCGAGGGTCATTGACCGCCGCGAGGCGGCCACGAGTTCCAGGCGTATTTTTCGGCGCAGATGCAATCGCGCGTAGAGGACATAGGCACCCAAGAGCATGGGGCTCAATAGGTTGAGGCCGGGCCATGCACTCATGGCCATCAGTCGCCCTTCAATCCTCTCGAGGCGTTCACCAAGGTGCGGCAGGAACTGCACGGCCGTGGACTGGCCCTGCAGGCGCTGCGCAGCGGCCCGCAATTCGTTCAATGTCGCCCGGTTGCCGTACAGTCCGTGATGGATCTGCGTGTAGAAGTAGCGGCCGAAAAGGCCGCTTCCCGACACCACCAGCATGCAGACCAACGCAACGTTGCTATTGGTCGCACCGGTGCTGAAATTGGCATGAAACAGGATCAGCAGCGGTCCCAACACCCCCAAAATCATATGCGCCTTGAACCATAACGGCACGCTGCCCATGAACTTCAACCAGCGGACGCGCTTGCGCAGAGGATAAAGCAGCAACAGCAACATCATGCTCCCGCCGATGATGCCCAATGCGTAGCCAAATCCGTATTGCGGCGAGATGTAGCGGGCGGTTGGAAAATGCACTCCGAACCACAGCAGCCCCAATACGAGCACGCCGAATAACGCGCCCGATGACAGCAGTCGTCGGCGCCGGGGCGGCCTTGCCAGGGTTGCGGTGGGAGATGCCATCCGGTGAGTCTACCTCGGGGCATCGCTTCGGCGTGCGATGTCGCCGGCAAGCGACCGGAATTTTGTGCAGATCCGTTCACAATTTCTCAGCATCGAGCGGATTCCAAACATATTTAGTTGCATTTGGCGGGTACGCTGATGCGCCGCCGGGCCGGGCGTGATATTTAATTCAAATCATGATTGGCATGGAAGTTCTTCTCTACGCGGTGCCGACTCTCGCCATCTGCGGATTCTATTGGGCGCGGCACGCCGCGCGCGAACGGCGCAGCACTGAAGTCAAGGAAGCCGCACTGCAGGCCGGTTTGACTGAACCTGCCTCGCTGCACCCGCATATCGACATCAATACCTGCATCGGCTGCGGCGCCTGTGCGGAAGCCTGCCCGGAACAACAGGGGCATCATGTACTCGGGTTGATCGAGGGCAAGATGCATCTGGTCAGTCCCGCCGACTGCATCGGCCACGGCGCATGCAGGAGCGCCTGCCCGGTCAACGCAATCACTCTGGTGTTCGGCACCGAACGACGCGGCGTCGATATTCCCGTCCTGTCTCCCGCATTCGAAACCACGGTGCCGGGGATTTTCGTTGCGGGCGAATTGGGCGGAATGGGATTGATTCGCAATGCGCTGGAACAAGGCCGGCAAGCGGTCGACAGCGTGGTGCGCGGCCGTCGTGCCCCGAAGGAAGCTGCAGACCTCGTGATCGTGGGGGCCGGACCCGCCGGGTTCGCGGCCTCGCTGGCGGCGCTGCAAAAGAAAATTCGGTTCGTCACCGTGGAACAGGATTCCCTCGGCGGAGCCGTATTCCAGTATCCGCGCGCGAAACTGGTCATGACGGCACCGGCAGAGTTGCCCATCGTCGGCAAGATGCAATTCAAGCACACCTCCAAGGAGCACTTGTTGGAGTTCTGGCAGCAGGCCGAGCGCAAGGCCGGACTCAAGATAAACTACCGCGAGCGGGTCGAATCGATCCAGAAGATGCCGGACGGACTTTTCGCCGTCAAAACTCAAAAACAGACCTACCGTGCCGCAAGCGTGCTGCTCGCCATCGGCCGGCGCGGCACGCCCCGCAAGCTGGGCGTACCCGGCGAAGAGCTGCCGAAGGTGGTCTACAGGCTTCTGGATCCGGAGCAATATCGTGGCCAGAGGGTGCTCGTGGTCGGAGGCGGCGACAGCGCACTGGAGGCGGCAGCCAGCATTGCCGAACTGCCGTCCACGCAGGTTACCTTGTCCTATCGGGGGGCCGCCTTCGAGCGCGCGAAGGCGCTGAATCGGGAGCGCATCGCGACCGCGGCAAAAACGGGGCAATTGACCGTCATGCTCAACTCCAAGGTGCAGAGCATCGACCCCGAATTCGTGCTTCTCGATCTACAGGGCAAGTCGATGCGGCTGGCGAACGACGCGGTCATCGTCAGTGCCGGCGGAATATTGCCCACCGAATTCCTGAAGAGCGTGGGTATCGACGTCGCAACCAAGTTCGGCGCGGCTTGACCCAAAGGCGGCGCCCGCCGCGCGCGGCAACCGGGCTAGCCGGCTACGGCGGAGCAATGTTGCCTGATGTAGTCCTCGTGCGCGGGCATGGTCTGCGCACATCGCCGGACGACGTCGCGGATGTTGGCCAGGTTGTCGCTGACGGCCTTAGGGTCGAGAATGCCGGCGAGCGGATCATCGCTGCCCGGCATGATGTTCTGGCCGACGAAGACATACAGCCAGCTCTGCATCGGGAACAGTTCATTGTCTTCGCGCAGCAGGCGGCCGTAGCTGCGGAACAAGTCGATTCTTTCCTGGAGGCTGTCCGGTTTCGGGACATTGCGGCAGTAGCGCCACATTTCGCTGTCATCGCGCTGCGAGGTGCTGTAATGCAGAACCAAGAAGTCCCGCACGCGCTCGTATTCTGCCGCAAACACCTTGTTGTAGCGATCGATGTCGGCGGATCTGAAATGGCGGTCGGGAAAGTAGGCGAGCAGCACGGCGATGCCGCGCTGTATGAAGTGAATACTGGTGGATTCCAGCGGCTCCAGGAACCCCGATGATAAGCCAATGGCCACGCAATTCTTGTTCCAGAAGCGCTTGCGCCGGCCGGTGGTGAATTGAAGTTTGATCGGGTCGGCCAGTTCCTTGCTCTCGAGGCTCGCCAGCATGTCGTCCTGGGCTTGCGCGTCGCTGATGAAGCTGCTGCTGTACACGTAGCCATTGCCGATGCGATGCTGCAGGGGAATGCGCCACTGCCATCCTGCGGACTTGCCGGCGACCCGAGTGAATGATGACAGTGCGCCGACGCGCTCGCAGGGCGCCGCCACCGCACGGTCGCAGGGCAGCCAGTGATTCCAATGCTCGTAACCCGTCTGCAGCGCGCCCTCGATCAACAGGCCGCGAAATCCCGAGCAATCGATGTACAGATCGGCTTCCACCCGCTCGCCGCTCTCGAGGATCAGCGCCTCGATGAATCCATCCTCGGGTTTGAGCGCCACTGACCTGACCTTCCCTTCCGTGCGTTCGACCCCGCCGGCCTCGGCGATGCTACGCAGGTAGCGCGCGAACAGGGTCGCATCGAAGTGCAACGCATAGGTGATTCGTTCCAAGGGGGAATTCGCCGCCGGCACCGGGCGCATGAACTTGCCGGCATAGGCCGCCGTCGCCTCCAGGGAATACTCCTCCAGTCGGCTTGCCCTGCCCTCGCGATGGGCCTTCAACCAGCAGGCCGAAAAAGCCACCGGCCCCATGTCGAATCCGGTTTGTCCGAACGGATGCATGTAGGTATGGCCGATGCGGGTCCAGTCCTTGAACTCGATGCCCAGTTTGAACGTGGACTTGGTTTTGCGGATGAGATCGTTCTCATCGATCCCTGCGCCGCGTATGAAATGCATGATCGGCGGGATCGTGGCCTCACCCACGCCGATGGTGGCGATTTGCTCGGACTCGATCAAGCGAATGCGCACATTGAGAGCTTTCAGAAATCTGCCGAGGCTCACCGCCGTCATCCAGCCGGCCGTGCCGCCCCCGACGATGGCGATGCTGCGGATGGGCGCGGACGTCGCGGCAGATGCGTCCATCAGTTGCGCAATGCCGGATTCGATGATTTTAACTCCTGGAGATACCTGGTTTGAGAATCATATCACTGCAGATCGGCACGATAGCCGGCTCGGCTCGTCGACCGGTGGCCGACGCTCCACCATAAAAAAGGGCCGCCGAAAGGCGGCCCTTGTTGGTCAAAGTCCTCGCCTACAACTTGGCGCGCACCCCCAGAGTGAACATGCGCCCGGTATCGACCACATCCAGGATCTGCTCCTTGAAGCGGCCATGCGTGGAGTAGGTCTCATCCGTCAGGTTGAGACCCTCGAAATAGACGCTGAGGTGGCTGTTGAAGTCGTAGCTGGTGCTGAAGTCCACATACGTCCCGGCATTCACGAACGTCGGCTCGATGCCGAACTGGGAGTTGTTCTGCGTCTGACCGTAGTTCTGCAGGTGCTCGTTCTGGTGGTTGATCGCGAGACGCGCCTGGAAGCCGTACTTGTCGTAGAACGGTATGAAGTTATACGAATTTGCCAGCCCGGGCACCGCAAAGTTGGACACGGTGAGATTGCCGGAGTCATACGGCTTGTTGGTGCTGACGAAGGTGGCGTTGGACTGGAAGCCAAAGCCGGTATCGCCAATCGTGTACTGCCACGCCAACTCGATGCCGCGGACCTCGGCCGAGGGGCCATTGACCTGCGAAGTAACGCTGAAAAACGCCGGGGAGCCGCTCGGCAGAGTCACGCCGTTGATTTGCTGCGTGATCGTGCCTCCGACGACGAAATTGCTCACTTCCTTGACGAAGGCGTCTGCTGAAACGTAGGAATTTGCAGCGTAGTACCACTCTGCGCCGAAATCCAGATTGTCGGACAGGTACGGCAACAAGGTCGGATTGCCGCCGGTTGCGGTGAGCGCACCCACGCGTTGACCGGACGGAACATTGAGATCCGGCGTCAAATCGCTCAGCGGAGCGCGAGTCAATGTACGGGAGGCATCGAGGCGCAGCTTGACCGTATCGGTCACCCCGAGGCTCAAGTCGATGTTCGGCAACAGGTAGCGGTAGTCGCTCTTGGTGCTGACCGAGACTGCGGGGGTGCTGTTGAAGCCGTAGGCGGTATGATCGGTCGGCAGAATGGACAGCTGACCGACCGGCAACGTGGACACACCGGCCGAAGTGACGTGCGTATCCTCGAAGCGCGCGCCGATGTTGATCTTCAACGGCATGTCCTCGATCTTGGTCGACGTCGACATGCTGAAGTACGGCGAAAACGTGTTTTCGCTGATGTCCTGCGATCCGCCGAGATTCTGGTACATGATGTACTTGCCGTTGCACGGCACCGCGCCCGTGAGGTTGCTGCAGGCGCCGACGTTCTGCCCCGCACCATTCAAACCTTGCAGGTAATTGAGAATTGCCCAGCCGTTGGCTTGGATGATTGCCGGCGGCAGAAGGCCGCCATTGCTCCAACCATTGATGAAGTTTGAGCCCGTCCCGAAACTGTTGGAGATCAGGTTTGCCGGAATCGGCGCGACGCCGCCGGAACCGGTCGGCGGCGGTCCATAGCCTGCATACATTTGCCAGGTATAGGGCAGGTTGGTAAATGAGCGCAAGGCCTCGTCGTCGTGGGTGAATTGCACACCGTATTTGAATTTCAACTGATCGTCGTGCCAGACGCCTTCCAACTTGAACTGGTCGATGGTGTCCGTATTCTGGTTGTAAGACTCCACCACCACGTGCGAGCCAATGTACGCCGGGTTGATGAAGTTCGCGGCATCGCCGGCCGGACCATAGCCCGTGGGATATGGCAGCCCCTTACCGCCGGGAACCACGATACCGAGCGAGGTGGCGTTGGGACCATTGCCATAGCCGACGTCGGAGTCCACACCGAACTGACCGCCGGGGTTGAGCTTGGCGACGCCCTGATAGGCGTCGAACATGTAGTCGGTGTGGGCGCTCGCATTCCACTTCACATTGAAACCAACCGTATTGCTGGTAATCACGGATTGGTTGATCTGCGCCTGAAAGTCCGTGGGCGTGCCCGGCTGCGTGAAATTCGTCACCGTGCCGTCGGCCGCCTGCGTCACATCCATGATGCCATTGCCGTTGAACCAGGCACTGAAGCCATATTGATTCTGGACCAGCGTTTCCTTCGAATAGTTGTCGTCCAGGGTCAGTTCCAAGCCATCCACCGGCTTCGCCTGCAGCACCAGCCGTCCGCCGACGCGCTTGTCTTCGGTGTGTTCCTGATAGATACCGTAGTCCTGGATGAACCAATCTTTGATGCTGGGCGTGGCCGCCGCGCTGGCGGGGACGCCATTCGGGGGATTCGCCGCCGGGGCATACGCACAGGGCGCAGCGCCGGCCAACTGGCAAGGGGCCAAGCCACTTCCCGAGGCCGGGTTTCCGCCTTCCCAACCTTGAATATTGACGTGATTGCCGCGAACCACGCTGTCCGCATAGGCCCCATCGACCAGAATGCCGAAGCGGTCGTCTGCGAAGGTGTCGCTGAACAAGAGACCCACGTTCGGCTTGACCTTGTTCTCGCCGGTCGATTCGTCTCCCGAGAGCGAACCCGCCAATTGCATCCCGGGGTGGTCGAGGGGTTTCGGATACTTGATATTGACGGTGGCGCCGATTGCGCCGCTCGAGAGGCTGGCGTCGGGGGTCTTCATGACGTCCACTTGACCGACGAAGTCGGAACCCAACGATCCGAAGTCGAAGCCGCGGCCGGTGTTGCCGATCGCGTTCGGCACTTGGCGGCCGTCGAACAGGGTTTCATTGAACTGCGGACCGAATCCGCGCACGGTAATTTGCGACGAACCACCACCGGAGGAGGTCCCGCCGGTGCCGGTCAGGGAGACCGCTTGACGGCTCACCGTCACGCCGGGAATTCTCTCCATGGCGGTCGCGAGGTTCGAGTCGGGGAACTTGCCGATATCTTCCGAGGAAATGGCATCCACGATGCCGTCGGCATCTCTCTTGATATCCAAGCTTTTCTGCAAGGACGCGCGCAGTCCCGTCACGACGATTTCGCTCAACTCCTCGGACCCCCCCGCGGCCGTTGCATCGGCGGCGAGAGTCGGCGTAGACAGCGCTGTCAAAGACAGTGTGGATACTCCGCTCCAACAAATTGCGTGCACCACCTGGCGCAGGTAACCCTTCTTATCACTCTTGTTCATTGGCACTCCCGAAGCTTGAAATCTATTTATTCCTGTGGCGCCGCCGTTGTATAACTCGGAAAAGACAGCGCTGTCAAATCCTAACGACCGCCCATCGTCCCAACCCACTGCGTGCACCGGATGGTGCAAAAAATCACCCTGCTGTTGATCTTCTTCATGGCACTCCCAACACTTGAAATCTATTCATTCCTGGCGCCGCCGCCCTCGTCCAGATGCTCTCTTCAGTTAATCCAGCGTGTTCCGGTGACGCTACCGCCACCTTGGTCCAGTCATTGGTTGCGCTACCATTGCGCGACTCAGTATGGGTACGGATTGCACCTGGCCTTTGATACTCCCGAGCTGAAATCTATTATGTCCGACGGCCCTGTCGCCATCGTCTTGCATTCGTTGGTTGCGCTACCATTGCACAGAATTTTTCGTTTGGCAAACAATTTATGAGATCGTTGTTAATTCGCGACTAATTCGGAGCAATGCCGGGGACTTGCCCGTGATTCATTCGCAGAATCATCAACCCGCCGTGGCTATTCGGTCTTCAGGGGATCCGACCGGCGGGGTCGCCGGCCGCGGGTTTCACTTTGGCTGGTGGATTCCTTGGGCGCGGGCAAAGCAACGACTTTGCGCAGATTCGGGTAGGCGGCGCTCTTGTGGGGGATTGCCATCGCCTCGACGAAATGGTGCTGAAATCGGGGCTCGATCGCTGTCTCCACCTTCTCGATGCGCCGGACCAGGGTCTCGATGACATCCCGCGCCGCCGCATCCAACAAAGCGATGCGCGCGCCGGTGCCGGCCGCGTTGCCGGCCGAGCGCACCTGATTGAGGTCGCAGTCGGGAACCATGCCGAGGATGGTGGCGTATTTGACGTCGATGTGGCTGCCGAAGGCACCGGCCAGTCGGATTCGGTCGACCTGCTCGATCCCTAGGCGTTCCATGAGCAGCGCAACCCCGGCATACAGCGCCGCCTTCGCCAGCTGTATTGCACGCACGTCGTTTTGAGTGATTTTCATTTCGACCGTGCCCTGATGCAGCACATAGGCAAAGGTTCTGCCGTTCGCGACGATGCGCGGCGATTGCGCCGCCATGCGCCCATCGAGAACGCCGTCCTGATTGATGATCCCGGCCAGATACATCTCGGCAATGACCTCGATGATGCCCGACCCGCATACCCCGGTGATGGCGGTGGCTGCCGTGGCCGCCGCGAACCCCGGATCATCCGACCACAGGTCCGAGCCGATCACCTTGAACCGGGGCTCGAGAGTCTCGCGGTCGATGCGCACCCGTTCGATGGCGCCGGGCGCCGCGCGTTGGCCGCAGCTGATCTGGGCGCCTTCGAATGCCGGACCGGTGGGGCTGGAACAGGCCACCAGACGCCGGCTGTTGCCGAGGACGATCTCAGCGTTGGTGCCGACATCGACCAACAGGGTGATTTCATCGGCAAGGTCGGGCCGCTCCGCCAGTACCATCCCGGCGGCATCGGCGCCCACATGTCCGGCAATGCAGGGCAGCACGTACACGCGCGCATTGCGATTCAGCTTCAGATCGATGACATTCGCCCGCAGGGTCAGCGAGTGATCGGTGGCCAGCGCGAACGGCGCACCGCCGAGTTCCACCGGATCGATGCCCAACAGCAGATGATGCATGATGGGGTTGCCGACCAGGGTCGCCTCGAGAATATCTTCGACCGTGATGCCTGCCTGCCGCGCCACGTCCGCGGCGAGCCCGCACAACGCCTCGCGCACCGCCGCCGTCATCAGGGCGGCTCCGCCCGGATTCATCATCGAATACGAGACGCGGCTCATCAAATCCTCGCCGAAGCGGATTTGCGGATTCATCACCCCCGCGGAGGCAGCCACCTCGCCGCTGCTCAAATCGCACAGGTGTGCGGCAATGGTGGTGGAGCCGACGTCGACCGCCAGGCCGTACACCAGTTCGTGCAGCCCGGGCCAAACCCCGATGATTTGCTTGGCCGCGTGCACCGCGACCGTGACGGCCCAGGAACCGGCACGCAAAACGGGCTGCAGAGTTTGCAGCACCGACAGGTCGCAGGTCAGATCCTTCAAGCTCCACTCTGCTTCCAGCGCCTCGAACAATCTGCGCAGATCGCCCGACGGATCGTGCATGTCCGGCTGTTTGACCTGCACATAATGCAGGCGCACCACCGGATTCACCTCGATCGCGCGTGCGTCCGCTTCCTTGCGCACCACCTGCCGGTGCACCTGACTGCTCTCGGGCACGTCGATGACCACATCGGCCTCGACGCGCGCGGAGCAGGACAGCCGCCGCCCCTCTGCCAGGGGAACTCGCCGTGAAAAGCGCTTCTCGGGCTCGCTGAACGGCGACAGGCTGGCGCCGGAAGAAGAAACTCCATGCTTCGCGAACTCACCCTCGGCGACCAGTACCTGGCACCGCCCGCACAAGCCGCGGCCGCCGCAAACCGAATCGATGTCCACTCCGAGACTGCGCGCAGCCTGCAGCAGCGGTGTTCCGACCGGGAAGTTTCCGCGCTTGCCGGACGGAGTGAAGACGACGAGGGGATCCCGTGACGCCATGCGCTGCCGAACCCCTCAGGCCGGACGCCGGCGATGGCCGCCTTCGCGGCGGCCGCGGGGCGCTTCGCCGCCCGCGGCACCTTTGACGGCGCCAGCAGCGGCGGCGGCACCCGCACCGCTGCCGGCAGGCATGTCGCGAAAGCGGCGAATCCATCGCGCGCAATCCGGATCGTGACCCAGCATGACGTCGGCACCCATGCAGGCCTTGATGACGTCGACGTGCATCGGATTGGTGATCGCCGATGTCATGCCGGCCGCCATCGCCATGGTCAGAAATGCACTGTTGATGCCGTCCCGATAAGGCAGGCCAAAACTGATGTTCGAGGCGCCGCAGGAGGTATTCACCTTGAGTTCGGTGCGCAGACGGTGCACCAGGCGCATCACTTGAACGCCCGCCTGATTGATCGCGCCGATGGGCATCACCAACGGATCGACGACGACATCGCAGGGCGGAATGCCATGGTCCATGGCTCGTTCGACGATCTTCTTCGCCACGGCGTAGCGCACGTCCGGATCTTCCGAGATCCCCGTTTCATCGTTCGATATCGCGATCACGGCGGCGCCGTACTTCTTGACCAGCGGCAATACCGATTCCAATCGTTCATCCTCGCCGGTCACCGAGTTGACCAGAGCCTTGCCCTTATAGACCGCAAGCCCCGCTTCGAGCGCCGCGACGATGGATGAATCGATGGACAGCGGCACGTCCGTGATCGATTGGACCAATTGTATTGCCCGCGCCAGAATCGCCGGCTCGTCGGCCAGCGGAATGCCCGCATTGACGTCGAGCATGTGCGCGCCGGCCTCGACCTGGGCGCGGGCATCCGCTTCGACACGGGTGAAGTCCCCCGCCGACATTTCGGCGGCGAGAATCTTGCGTCCGGTCGGGTTGATCCGTTCGCCGATGATGACGAAGGGCCGGTCGAAGCCGATGACGACTTCCTTGGTGGCGGAACTGACGACGGTATCGGTCATGATGCGGTCCTCTGGGAGAACTGGGTGGTGTCGCGCTCGGGGTACCAGGGAGAGCGCCCTTGTAGAACGCCGGATCGATCGACGATCTCGGCCACGGATTCTTCCTGGCGATAGGCCATGATGTGCACGCCGGCCACGTCCGCGCATTTCGCGCATGGCTTGAATCAGCTCGATGCATATATTGCGCCCTTCCCGCGCCTGATCCTGCGCGCCGCTCAAGCGGGCGATGAGGGCATCGGGGACATGCATGCCGGGAACGTGTTTGCGCATCCACTCGGCCGTCTTCGCGGAGCGCAGCGGACCCACGCCGGCCAGAATATAGACCTTGCCCAGCAGACCGAGAGCTTCCACTTGCTCCATGAAGGCGCGCAGCAGCGGCATGTCGTAGCAGTACTGGGTCTGGATGAACTGGGCGCCGGCGGCGACCTTTTTCGCCAGGCGCAGCGCGCGCCACGCATGCGGCAGCCCCGAGGGGTTTTCGGCGGCGCCGAGAAACACCCGCGGCGCGAAACTGATCTTGCGCCCGCTTTGAAAATGATGCTCATCGCGCAGCGTGCGCGCGATGTCGAGCAGTGATACGCAGTCCAGGTCGAACACCGGCTTCGCCTGCGGGTGATCGCCCGCCTGCACGCCGTCGCCGGTGAGGCATAGCATGTTGCACACCCCCATCGCCGCGCCCCCCAGGATATCGCCCTGGATCGCGATGCGATTCTTGTCGCGGCAGGAGATCTGCATGATGGGGGCATAGCCGACCCGCGTCAGCAGCGCGCAGACCGCCAGACTCGACATGTGGCAGTTCGCGCCGCTGCCGTCGGTGGCGTTGATCGCATCCACATAGCCGTCAAAAACCCGTGCGCGCTTGTACACATCCTCGGGGTCTGCGGAATCCGGCGGTGCCAGCTCGGTGGTGACCGCAAAGCCGCCGGCGCGCAGCACCCGCTCGAAGCGCCCCGGCGAGGTGTGCCCGGGCAAAATCGGCAAGGGATAACCCGGCACCGGTTCATCCTCGAATTTCATGACGCCGCCTTCGGCGCCGCGACCGCTTCGGTCCTTTCGCGAATTACCCTGAGCCACGAAGAGCGTCCCTGTTGGCGCTGATCGACGGCGAATTGCACCTGCGTCATGGCCGCGACGCCCCCCGGGATGCGCTCGCTGCCGCGGTACGCCTCGACCCAGACGCACCTCATGTCCGGCTTGACCTCGCAATGGCCGTCGGCGCGCACGCCGCCGCAAGGCCCGTTGCGCAAGTTTTTCGGACAGTTCATCGGGCAGGACATGCCGGTGGAACTGAGCACGCATTGGCCGCACATGCGGCAGTCGAACAGCAGGCCTTTGACGGCTTTTTCGACCGCAGCGACCGGGCGCTCGATTCGTTCATGGCCGAGCGCCAGAAACAGCGGGTTCAGCCGCACCAGCAGCCCTTCGAAGCGGCGATAGAAAGTGTTCAGGCCACGCGCATGGCGGACCGACCATAACCGTACCGAGTACATCAGGCGTTCTCGGAAGCCGGCGCGGCTCCGGGATCAGCAGCGCCGCGATTCGCATCGACTCCTTTGGCGCGAATCAGCCGCTCCAGATCATCGTCGTTGAATCGGGCCTCGAGCCGTGCCGCCTCCGCATCGGCCTCGGCTTGAAGATCATCGCCGCAGGGCCGCGGCGGGCTGCGCGCCCAATCGGCGAGATAGGCATCCGAACTGCCCTTGCCGGCGCGCATCGCGGCGCGGTCGACGGCTTCCTGGAAGCGCTGCGACAGCTGCACTTTGGCCGTTTCGCGGCCGCGCTTGACGATGACCTGCGCCGGTATGTCGCGCCAGGAGATGATGATCAGCGATGCCATGTCACGGCCTCTTCGCGCGGCTGACTGCCGCTTTGTTTCACGGCCGCGGTCAGCGACACCGCGAGCGTTCCATAGCCGGTGCGGCGAGAATCGTATTGCAGCCCCATCCGCCCGGCGATGGCGCGGGCCTGCTCTTCTGCGGCGGCGTTCGGCGCCTGCGCCAGGTACGTAAGCTTGCGGTAGTTGCCGAAGTAACTCGAAAACAGTTCAGGATGCCGATCGAGCCCCAGGCCGCGTATCACCAAGCGTTCGAAATGACGCAGCAGAAAGTCCGTAAGATAGAAGGTGCCGGGTTCTGCCTCCGACAACGCGGCGAACACCGGCGCGGTGGCAAAGAATTCATAGCAATGCGCCCCCGGGATGCGCTCGATCCCCTCCTCGCGTAGCACCGCATCGAGCATGCCGCCGGTGCCGCAGTCGGCATAGGCGACGAATATGGAGCGGTAACGGCCGCGAGCGCTGTGTATCACGGCCCGCACGGCGGCGGGAATTCTCTCGGGCCGGTTGTGCAGCTCGGCCGGCAGACATTGCACATCCAAGTCATCCCAGGCATTGGCGCGGCGCAAGGCCGTGATCTCATGGGCCAGAGCACCGCAGGCGATGATCAACAGCCCCAAGCCGCGCGGCGCCCCGTTCTGCTCCACTGGGTGCGCTCAGTGGGCCGCGGCGCCGGCCCGCCGCGCGGCAATCAGCCCTTTGGCGGTCTCGACCGCAACGGCCGCATCGCGGCAATACGCATCCGCGCCGACGGCCTTGCCGAACTCCTCATTGAGCGGGGCCCCTCCCACCAGCACGATATAGTCGTTGCGGATGCCGCGTTCCTTCAGCGTGTCGATGACGACTTTCATGTACGGCATGGTCGTGGTGAGCAGCGCCGACATGCCGAGGATGTCGGGCTTGTGCTTGTCCAACGCCTCCAGATATTTCTCCACCGGGTTGTTGATGCCCAGATCGATGACCTCGAAGCCGGCGCCTTCCAGCATCATCGACACCAGATTCTTGCCGATGTCGTGAATGTCGCCTTTGACCGTGCCGATGACGATCTTGCCGATCGGCTCCACGCCGGTTTCCGCCAGCAGCGGGCGCAGGATCTCCATTCCGCCCTTCATGGAGTTCGCCGCGAGCAACACCTCGGGCACGAACAGGATGCCGTCGCGAAAGTCGATTCCGACGATGCGCATGCCCTCCACCAGGGCGTCATTCAGCACGCGCTCGGCGGACCAGCCGCGCTTGAGGAAAATCCGCGTCGCCTCTTCGACTTCCTGTTTGAGACCGTTGTACAGGTCATCATGGACCTGCTCGGTGAGTTCCTCGTCGTTGAGGCTGCCTAAGTCAAAATCACCCTCAGTCGGCTCTGCCATCTACCATCTCCAGCATTTATTTTCCGAATCGCAACCGAGCCTTACAGGCCCTTATCGCATTCCATGTTAAGACGCAACCGCCTCACGGACTTGTGATATCGCGACGGCGACGTACCCAGACGCGACATCCTCAAGTCACAGGCGGCGCGCCGCCCTCCGCTTTACGCCGCGCCACGTACGAATCGAGGGCCTCGACGATCGCCGGATCCCGCGGCGGCGCGACATAACGCCGTAACTCGCTTTGCCAAATACCCGTGGCGCGTTCGGTGGCGGTTTTGGCGCCGTCATCCGCCCATTGACCGGCATTGCGCCAGTCAGAGACCAGGGGTGCATAAAAAGCGCTCCGGTACCTCTCCATGGTGTGTGCGCACCCGAAGAAATGGCCGCCCGCTCCCACTTCCGCCACCGCCTCGAGCGCCAGATCCGAGGGTGCCGCACCGACGGGCTGAAACACCTCCGCGAACATCTGCAGCATCTCGATGTCCAGGATGAACTTCTCATAGGAAGTCGTCAGTCCGCTTTCCAGCCAACCGGCGGCATGCAGCACGAAATTGCAGCCGCCGAACAGCGCACCCCAGAGACTCATCTGCGACTCGTAGGCGGCTTGAGCATCGGGAATGTTCGAGGCGGTCGCATTCGAGGAGCGCCACGGCAACCCCAGAAAGCGCGCCAGTTGTCCGGCGCCGAACGCCGCCTTGACGTATTCCGGCGTGCCGAAGGCAGGCGAACCGGATTTCATGTCGACGTTGGAGGTGAAGCTGCCGTAGACGACGGGCGCGCCGGGTCTGACGATTTGCGCCAGGGTGAGGCCGGCGAGCGCTTCCGCGTGCGCGAGGGTGAGCGCGCCGGCGACGGTTACCGGCGCCATCGCCCCGGCAAGAGTGAAGGGCGTGATGATGAGCACTTGTCCGGCGATCGCAAAGTCGATGATGCCGTCGGCCATCGGAATGTCGAGCTGCAGGGGCGAGTTCGTGTTGATGATGGTGTAGGTGTACGGGCGCGATCGAAACTCCTCGGGCGAGATGCCGTGCGCGAGACGAATCAGTTCGAAATTATCCGCCACCTGCTTGTGACCGCGCGAGAATATGAATGGAATCTTGTCGCACAGCATCAGCTGCGCCCGCGTCACTTCCAGGTGACGAACGTGGACCGGAATATCCTGCGGCTCGGTTGCGCCGCCGAGCACATGGATCACCTCGAAATTCTGGCAAAGCTTGATCAGGTTGCAAAAATCCTCGAGCGTTCCCGCGCGCCGGCCGCCGGCCGTATCCATGATGTTCGGCGGCCCCGAGGTCGGCGCAAAGGCGACGCATTGGTTCGCCAGCGGCACGTGCCGCCCGGGATCGACGGCATGCAGAGTGATGTCGTGCGGCGCGGTGGCGAGCGCCGCACGCACCAGTTCACGGTCGAGCCGCACCATCAGCGTCGTCTCGTCGACTTCGGCGCCCGCACTGCGGTACCGCACCCGTGCGTCGGCCGACAGCACCTTCATGCCCTGCGTTTCCAGCATGACGAGCGCCGCCTCGTGAATCGCCGCCACCTGATCCTCCGAGAACACCTTCATCGGTTCAAACGGATTGCGCAAATGGCGGTAAGGCCGCGTGCGATCGAAGACGGCGTGGCTGACGTCGGCGCTTCCGGGTCGGCGTCGACTGCGTCGGCCGGGCGCTTCGTCGGGTTGTTTCATGCTGTGGTGCTCGGAAGTTGGGCGGAGAAATATTATAGAGAAAATCGCCGCGCCCCGTGCCGCTGCGCTCTCGGGAATGTGCGTTGTTGCGGATATTCTCTTTGGTATGCCTTTATACGATAAGCCTATGCCGATACGCCGATGCCGCCGCCATTGCGCGGACGGCCTTCAGCCGATGTGCGATGGTGCTGCGCGGCCCGCGAGCGGCCGGCCGGTGGCGATCGAGCGCGCCACCGCCTCCGCGAGATAGTCGGCGCCCGCGCCGCCGTGCGCGAGCCGCTCAGTGACGCTGGATTCGACCTGCGGATCGGCGGCGCCCGCGCGCCGCGCCGCCGCCAGCGCAAGCTCGCGCGAGACTCGCAGCGCGTGTTCGAGCGCCGGCTCGGGTTCCGAATAGTCGCGGCTTCCCGCCGGATCGTGGACCCGGAAGACCTTGAACGTCGGCTGATTCACCAAAATTTCCACGCGTTGCGACACGACTCCCGCGACCGCTCCGACCGCGTTGCAGACCGCCGCGTGGGTCGGAATGGACAGCGTCGCTCCGAGCCGCCGCGCCACCTCAGGATAGTAGGCGCCGACCGGCGCGCCGATTGCGATCAACGGCCGCGCCAGTCCGAGTGTGGCGCGCAGCAGCGACGAGAAGCGCCGTCCGGCAACGCTTTCCTCGATGAGCCGATCGCCGAGTTCCCCCCAGCCGCGGCCATGCGCCTGCAGTCCCGGGTCGCTGGCCAGCGCCGCGGCAAGCAATACCCGGCCGGTTTCGCATACCACGTGCTCGTAGGTGCGTTCGCTGATTGCCTGGGGCGAGACCGCCGCGCGCGCAGCCCGCGCATTGCGTTCCTCGGTCGCGAGAATGCGTGCTCCGCACTCGGCGGCCTCGGTACACCATCCGGCCTGCCGCCCGAGCACGTGCATGGCGTCGCTCGGAGTGAAGGACGCGACCGTTGCCAGTCCGGCGTCGGCGAGGCGGCGCAATGCCTCGAGGCCGGAATTGCTGCGCGCGACCCCCTCTGCGCGACGCGGTTCGACATCCAATGCGTCCCAAACCCGCCGTTCCAGAACGGACAGATGCGTCGGCAGAGTGCGGCCGGGATTGCGGAACGCGAACTGCGTGGGGTATGCCGGGAGCCGCTCGAGTTCCGCGGTGGATCGCAACAAGGCGAGTGCCTGCGGAAAACGGTGCGCCAGCAAGCTCAGCGGCATCGCCTTGCGCGGCCCCACCCGCAGCCGGTGCTGCCGGTCGAAATACACCTCGCTGTCGCCGCCGAGACCGCTGGTGCGCACGTCCACCGCCTCGACCATGGTCCGCCACGCGCCGACGAGAGCACCCTCGCCGCTGATGACCGGTCGTCCGCCCGACACGACGGCGACGTCGGTGGTCGTGCCGCCCATGTCCGAGACGATGAAATCCTCGAGACCGGTCAGGAATCCCGCGCCGACGACGCTCGCCGCGGGACCCGAGAGAATGGTTTCAACCGGATATTCGAGTGCAATATCCGCCTTCATCAATGAGCCGTCGCCCTTGACGATCATCAGCGGCGCGTCGATCGATTCCTCCGCGAGCACCTGCGACAGGGCTTCGATCAAGTGCCGGATTTGCGGCGTGAGCCGCGCATTCAGCGCAGCCGTCAGCGCACGCCGCGGCGCATCGAGCTTGGAGCTCAATTCGTGTGCGCACGTGACGGGCTTCGGCGAGAGCGCGCGGATCATCTTTCGCGCGCGCAACTCGTGCGCGGGATTGCGCACCGAGAAATTCGCGGCGACGGCAAATGCCTCGACCAGGGCTTCGTGTTCCCGAACCGCCCGCGTGACCGCAGCCTCATCGAGCGGCGCCGATTCATCGCCGGTCGCGGTGTGGCCGCCCTGAATGCGGGCCACCAAGCCGCCGCTGCCGTGGCGCTGCAGCCCGGAGCGCTCGACCATGGCATCATCGAAGCCGATCAGCAGCGTGCACACGGGACTGAACCGGTTCTCGACCACGGCATTGGTGGCCAGAGTCGTCGACACCGACACCAGACTGACGCTGCCGCGGCTGAGGCCCGCGGGAAGCAGATCGAGCACGTTGCGGATGGCCGCGCCGATGCCGAGTGCAAGATTCCAGGGAGTCGTCAGCGCCTTGGCGCTCGCGATGACGCGGCGGCCGCCGGCCAGCAGCACCGCATCGGTAAAGGTGCCGCCGGTGTCGAGACCGAGCCAAAGATCCTCCGCAGAATGTGTCGCGCTCATCATCGAGTCCTCGAGTTCCCGCCGCTGCCGCGCCGCGTACCATACCGGATTCCCGCGGCAGCCGCCCCCGGGCCCTTTCCTTGTGCGGCTCACCTGGTTAAGCTGCCTTCGCGGGCATCCTTGCTGGAGAGGCATATGCAGAAAGCCGTGCGCAAGTATCTGAAGGCCCTTGAAGCGAGCGACGCCGACAAGGCGGCGGCGCTGTTTACCGCCGATGGCTGGGTGCAATCGCCTTTCCTGGGCCGGCTGCCGGTGCGGGCCTATGTTGCCAAGGTCGCCGCGGCGTCGAGTTCCTCCGAGCTCACCGTCCACGATGTTCTGGTGAGCGCCGAAGGGCACATGCGCGCCGTCGCGTACTACCTCTACGACTGGCGGCTGAAGGATGGTTCGAAAGTCGCCTTCGAATGTGCCGACGTTTTCAATTTCGATCCCGATACCGGGAAAATCGCGTCCGTCGTGCTGGTGTACGACACGCACCTGGTGCGCGATGTCGTCGAGAACAAGTATCCCTAGCGCGCGCCGCGCCGGCCGGTGCGCCTGGCGGTAGCCCCCGGCGCGGCGCCGGCCTGGCGGCTGAGGTCACCGCGCAGTTGCGCGGTCGCACCCGTCGAGATGGCGCCGAGCCGCGCTTCGATGGTCGCAAGGTCCGGCTTCGAACCTCGCACATGGCCTTCGAGCGCCCGGCGCATGCTGCGCAAGTGCCCGGGTGTGGTGCCGCAGCAGCCGCCGATGATGCGCGCCCCTGCGTCCACGGCCAGGCAGGCGTATCTGGCCATGAGTTCCGGTGTGCCGTTGAAGCGAATTTCGCCGTCGATGAATTGCGGTATGCCGCAGTTCGCCTTGGCGACGAGCACGGCGCCGTCCGCCGAGGCGGTGGCGAGATTCACGATGCAGGCAACGAGTTCCGAAGGCCCCGTGCCGCAATTGCTGCCGCAGGCTGCGAGATGATGCTTGCGATGCAAACCGGCAAGCTCCGCCGGGGTGATACCCATCATCGTCCTGCCGTTGGTGTCGAAGCTCAACGTGGCGACGATGGGCAAGCCGGTGGTGCGCGCGCCGGCGATTGCGGCTTCGGTTTCTTCGATCGAGGACATCGTTTCGATCCACAGAATGTCGGCACCGCCCCGCGCCAGGGCTGCGGCCTGCTCGGTAAAGGCATCGCGGGCCTCATCCACGCCTAAGGGTCCGAGAGGTTCGAGAATCTCCCCGGTGGGCCCCATGCTGCCGGCGACCAGCACAGTGCGCCCCGCAGCATCCGCTTCGGCGCGCGAGATGCGCGCCGCCTTTTCGTTCAGCTCCGCGACCCGGTGTTCCGCACCATGCAGCTTCAATCGGTGCCGCGTGCCGCCGAAGCTGTTGGTGAGAATGATATCGGCGCCGGCGTGCACGAAAGCACGCTGCAATTGCGCCACCTGCACAGGATGGTCGGCGTTCCAAAGTTCGGGCGCATCTCCCGACTTGAGGCCGCGATCGAACAGATTGCTGCCGGTCGCGCCGTCCGCCAGCAGCCATGGCCGCTCGGCGAGCAGCGGTGTCAGTCGATCAATCATAAGCCAAGAACTCTAGCACGAGGAGCTGCTGGGGACGTCAGCCGAGGGTTCAATGTTTTTCTAGATATAATCTATATCCCCATGAATATGCACGGATCAGTGCGCCACCGCATCGGGTATGGCGCGGTACACGGCGTCGCGAAATGCCTTGTGCAGAGGCACCTTGCCGAACGGCCGGTACTGAGTGAACAAGACCGCGGTGATCTTGTTCCTGGGGTCCACCCAGAAAAGCGTATCGGCCGCCCCATCCCAAAAGAATTCGCCAACCGCCCCGGAAGCTTCCTGCGCATCGGCAGGCGGCCGGATCCGCACCGCGAAATCGATGCCGAATCCCACCTGGCCCTTGCTCGGCAGCCAGGAGGTGTCGGTCACCTCCGCGGGCATCGCGTCGGTCGCCATCAAGCGCACGGTCTCGGGCTTCAGAATGCGCTTGCCGTCGAGGCGGCCCCCGTTTTGCAGCATTCGGGCAAACCGCATGTAGTCATCGAGAGTCGACACCAGGCCGAAGCTGCCGGGCTTCAGCGGCCAGTTGCGGCTGTTGAACTCGAACGCCGCCGCGTCCGGCTCGCGCGACAAGGAACCGTCCTCGTGCCAGTCGTACATTGCGGCCAGGCGTGCTCGATCGCGGGCCCGCACCACGTAGCGCGTGTCCTTCATGCCGAGCGGCTTGAATATCTTCTGCGCCAAGTATCTGTCAAAGGGAATCCCCGAGAGGCGCTCGACCAGCAGCGCCTGGACGTCGGCCGACGGGCCGTACAGCCAACGCGATCCCGGTTGAAACAGCAGCGGCAGCGCTGCGAGCTTCTTGACCTCTTGCGCCAGGGTGTTGGTCTTGGTGCCGGGATCGGCGGCACGGAACATATCGCTCAGCGGCGTCGGGGTTGGATCGTTTTCAGAATAGAACCCGGCCGTGTGGCGCGTGATGTCGCGAATGGTCACCGGCCGGCGCAAAGCCGCAAGGCGCGTTTCGCCGCCCGCATCCGTCCCCGCGTACACCTGCAGGTTCGCGAATTCAGGAAGATATTTGGCGAGCGGATCGTCGAGTTGAAATTTTCCGGCCTCGTACAGCGACATGAGTGCGACGCCGGTAATCGGCTTGGTCATCGAAAAAATCTGCACCAGCGTGTTGCGGGTCATGGGTTTGCCGGCCTCCCGATCGGCCTGGCCGAAGGCGCCGAAGTACGCTTCGTGACCGCCTTCGTAGACCAGGGCGGAGACGCCCACGAGAGCCTTCGATTCGATGAAGCCGCGCAAAGACGCATCGATTGTCGATTTGTCGATGCGATTCGCGCCGAGCGCCGGCTGCAACCCAAGAAGAACGGCGAAGATGGCGCTCAATGTCATTGCGGGTGTATGCAGCGTCCTCATGGGCTGATGTCCAGTTCGAACGGGCCGGCGGGCAGGCCCGAGCCGTCATACAGATTGCAAACGGGGGCGTCGCCCCAGCAGAAGCGCACCCGCGTCGGCGCATCCACGCCGCCCGGGTCGAGCACCACCTGATGATCGGGCCGCATCGTTGCGGGGACGAACCGGCAACTGGCCTGCGCGGCGCCGCACAGCTCGAAGCCGATCGGATCGTCGGCGCTGTATGCGACCAGTCGGCCGTCGACATCGGTAAACGTGACGACGATGCCGCCTTGTTGGCGCCGCGCGCTCGAAGGACGGGGCCCCGAAGGCGACAAGCCTTCGCCATAGATCAAGTGCCGGGCAGCGCGGGCCAGACGGCGTCCCACGTCTTGCTTGTCGGGCGGATGCAGCTCGTGGCGGTCGCCGATGTCGATGGTGACGGCCAGTGCCGCACGCGGATCGCCCGCGACGGCCCGGCGCTGCGCTTCGCGCAGGCTCGCCCAGTCGGATGCCTCCGGCGCGGCGGAAGGCGCGCCGAAATTGGGTAATTGCACGATCAAAAACGGCAAGTCGGCGCGGAATTCACGGCGCCAATCCGCCATCAGGCCCGACAACAGCCGCTGATACTGCCCGGCGCTGCCGGCGTTCGATTCTCCCTGATACCAGAGCACGCCGCGCAGCCCATAGGGTGCGATGGGCGCGATCATGCCGTTGTGCAGGCTGGTGAGGCCGCTGATGGATTCCCACGGCGCGCGCGGCGGATAGCCCATGCTCTCAGGCACGAACTCATAGAGCCATTCGCCTCCGAGCGGCACCGAGGTGCCGTCCGCCAGGCGCAGCACCATGTGATCGGGCGGCCCATACATCCCGCCCGCATCCCAGGTGCTGAGCACGTTGACGATGATGGAGTTGTCGCCGGCGCGCAGCACCCCCGCCGGCATTGCATAGGTACGTTCGGTTCCCCAGCCGAAGGAATTGCCGATGGCCCGCTCGTTCACCCAGGTCTCGTCGACCTCGTCGATCGCGCCCAGCGACAGCGCCGATGGTTGCGCCGCTTGTTCGGCGCTCAAGTTGACGGTGCGGCGAAACCAGACCATGCCATCATGATTGGCAAGTTCCGGAACGCCCCATGTTTTCCAATCGCGCATCGGTTGCGGCACGGTGCGCCAGTTCGCCGGGCCGCCCGCCGCCTGCCACGGTGCCTCGCCGGCGGGCGCATGGGCGCGCCACCAGCGCTCCCACATCTGCGGCAAAACGCTGATTCCCGGCGTTGGCATCCCGCGCATACAGACGCAGCAGGTCGAGACGTTCGTCGAATCCACCCAGGGCGCGCAGGCCGGCCTCGCTGAACCAGCTCTCGATGCTCGACCCGCCGAAGGATGAATGAATCAGTCCCATCGGCACGGGCACTGACTTCTGCAACTCGCGAGCGAAGTAGTAGCAGGCGGCCGAGAAGTCGCGAATGACGTTCGGTTCAGCGGCCTGCCAGGCAACGGGCAGCGGAAACTCCTCGAGCGGCGTTGGGCTGGTGGCATGCGACACGGTTAACACGCGAATCAACGGATTGGCGGAGCCGGCGATTTCGCGCGCTGCATCGAGCGTTCCGGATACCGGCAGCTCCATGTTGGACTGCCCGGAGCAGAGCCAGACGTCGCCCACCAGCACATCGGAAACCACCTGGCCGGCGCCGGATCGCGTCCGCACGGACAGTGAATAAGGGCCCCCGGCGGACATGGGAGGCAGTGTCGCGCGCCACCGGCCCGCCACGTCCACGGACGCTCTCGCGCTGCCGCGATCGAAGGCGACGGTGACTTGATCCCCCGGGGTCGCCTTGCCCCAAACCACGATGGGCCGGTCGCGCTGCAGGACTGCGTGATCTTGGAACATCGCATCGAGCAGCGGCCGCGGCGCCTCGGCGGCGGCGCCGTTGCCCGCCGCCGCCGCAACCGCAGCGGCAACGAACATCACCGCCGACGCGGCACGCCAATCAATGATCATCCCGGTCACCTCAGTATCCAGCGCATATGGTACCGCTATCATGCGGGCAGTGGCCAGTGACCGAAGGGGCGGTTCACTCAATGGCGGAAGGGTGCGGCCGTCCAACCGGGATTTCCCGGCGCATACTGGAAGGACAGCGACTCGTATTCCTGCAGGGTGTGCGCCGGTGGCACATAACCCGCCGGCAGGGGCCGGCGCGAAATGCTCTGGAAGTATGCCAGCGTCGCGTCGCGCCACCACCGGGCTTCCATTTCCTGCACGGACAAGAATGCCGCAACCTGCTCGAATCGCTGCGTATCCACGTATCGCGCAATACTCATCCAGGTCATGCGCATCCGGCGAACCTGCTCGACTCCCCCGCTGTAGTGAATCACCAGTTCATCCCACAGCGTGCGCCCGGACGACAGTCGATAGTCCCAGGGAAGATGATGGAACCAGAGCAGGTACTTGTCCGGGGTCAGATGCGGGTCATTGAACACGGCCGCCAGCGGCGGCGCGTACTCGGACACGGCATTGCTGCCCGTCGTCGTGCGGTCGAAGCCGATTCCTTGCGCGTCGGCACGGTGATAGTAAGGCGGCGTCCAGTCGGCGCGCAGGCCGGCGCCTTGCCACGCGCCGGGCCCGTAGTGATGGCCTTGCGCCATGAGATGCGCGAGTCCCAGCGGTGTCATGTAGTCGACCGCGGCTTCGCGCGATTTCATCATCATGTCGACCACCGGAGCGAGGAACGCCGGCTCATTGGAGAATGTCATCCGCGCCCATTCCTCGGCGATGCCGTGCGCATCGAGTCCGGGATCCCAGGCAAGCCGTCCGAACGCGTACCAATTGGCCTGATCGAAATCCGAACCGCTCCAATTGCGGTCCGCGCCGATATTCGCCACCCCGGCCATTCCGGTCTGTGTGTAGCCATACAGTGAGCCGTCGATGACCCTGGCAACCGTCGAGCCCACGCCTTGCGTCTGGGTGTCCGTGCCCAGCACTTCCGCGTACAGCGAACCCAGGTATACGAGGTGGGTGGCGAAGCCCAGATACTCCTTGGTGATCTGTACTTCCAGCATCAGCGGAGTCTTCGGCATGGCGCCGAACAATGGGTGGACCGGCTCGCGCGGCTGGAAATCGATGGGGCCGTTCTTCACCTGCAACAGCACATTGTCGCGAAACTGTCCGTCCAGGGGCAGAAATTCCTCATAAGCCTGTTTCGCCCGGTCCTGCGATTCCTTGTTCGAGTACACGAAGGCGCGCCACATGACGATGCCGCCGTGCGGCGCCAACGCCGCTGCAAATAGATTGGCGCCGTCGGCATGCGAACGGCCATAGTCCTGAGGACCCGGCTGACCTTCGGAATTCGCCTTGATGAGCAATCCGCCGAAGTCCGGGATATAGCGGTAGATCTCGTCAATCTTGCTCTGCCACCACAGGCGCACGGCAGGATTCAGCGGGTCGGCTGTTTTCAACCCGCCGATCTCGACCGGCGCCGTGAACCGCGCGCTCAAATACAGTTTCAGCCCGTAAGGCCGAAACGCGCCGGCGAGCGCCGCGGCCTTCGCCAAATACATCGGGGTCAAGCTCTGCGCATCGGCGTTGACGTTGGTGACGACGGCGCCGTTGATGCCGATCGATGCACAGGCACGGGCGTAGTCGGTGTAACGGGGCGCGACAAACGCCGGGAGCTTGTGCCAGTCCCAAATGGAGGCGCCTGCGTAGCCCCGCTCGACCGTGCCGTCGAGATTGTCCCAGTGGTCGAGAATCCGATGCTGCACGCGCGGCGCCGAGCGCAGCGCCAGCCGATCGATCGGCCGGCGGGTCTGCAGCAGGCGCAAGAAGTTGAACACTCCGTAGAGGACGCCGGCATCGGTGTTCGCGGCGATGGCCGTGGCGCGGCGGCCGTCGAGGGTTACGCTGCGCAGGAGATAGCCTTCGGTTCCGAGTCCGTCCAGATCGAGGTGCAACCCCGCGATCGCCGCCGAGGACCGCGGCGTGCCGAATACGATCGCGCCATCGCGGGTGGGGTTCTTGACGGTGGGCGGATGCGATCCCAGGAGTCCGGCGATGGCCCGCACCAATTCCTGCTGAGCCGCCGGGCCGGCGGCCGCGGGTGCCACCAATTCGCGCACTGCAGTCCGATAGCGCTCGAGCCACGGCGCCTCGACCGGCCGGTAGCGCAGCCACAGATCGTAGCCGTCCTCTGCGTGCGCGAAAGACGCCGCACACAACGTGAGCGCGAGGCAGACGAGAAGTGCCGCCGTCCGGCACCGTGGCAAGGTCAAGCTCGGTCTGGGCAAGACAGGGTTTCCGCTTTGCCTATCGATAATTGATAGCGCTATCATGGGGGCGGGAGTCAAGAAAAGGAAGAACATGCTCAAGGGGCACCCTCAGGCTGGAGCGCTCACGCTGCAACACGGCCTCGATTGCTGCGAACTGTTTCCGGACGTCGGCGGAAGCATCGGCGCTTGGACGGTGCAGGGACAGGCGATGCTGCGTGCGGCGGGAGCGGCCAGCGTTGCGGCATATGATCCCTATGGCATGGCGAGTTTTCCGCTCGTTCCCTACTCCAACCGCATCGCCGATGGCGTTTTCGAGTGGCACGGCAGCCGCATCACTCTCGCGCGCAATTTTCCGCCCGAACCCCATGCGATTCACGGCGTGGGCTTCGAGCGGCAGTGGGCCTGTTCACGCGCCGCCGATTCGGCGCTGCTGACGCTGAATCATCGGCCGGACGCCGGCTGGCCGTGGGCCTTCGAGGCGTATCAACGCATCACCCTGGCCGACCGGGAACTGACCTTGGAATTGAGTGCCGTCAATCTGGAGCCGCACCCGGTACCGCTCGCATTCGGCCACCATCCGTATTTTCCATGCAGCGGCGCCCACCTGCAGTTCGACGCGCGCAGCGTCTGGCTGGTGGGAGACGACAGCCTGCCGAGCGAACCGGTCGGCGCCTCGGGTCGATTCGACTTTTCGCATGGCGCTGCAATCGAGCGGGGCCCTCTCGATCACTGCTTCACCGGCTGGAATGGGCGTGCTGCCATCGTGTGGCCCGAGAAGCCGTTCTCATTGGAGATCACCGCATCACCGTCGCTGCCGGCCGCGGTCGTCTATGTGCACCCCGGCGCGGAAGGCTTTTGTTTCGAGCCCGTTCCGCACCTCAATAATGCCTTGAACATGCCCGGCCGCGAACCTGCCATGCCGGTGATGGCGCCGGGTGCGGCGTTCAGCTCCAGCATCCGCTTTCGCGCCGTCGCCCGATGACCGCAAGGATTGCGGCGCGCGCCGCCCTTCCCTAACGGCGCGGCGGCCCGTCCGAGTCCCGGCGCACCAAGGTAAAATCCAGCAAGACAGGCTGGCAATCCCCTTCCTGGCCCGCGCGCCGGGATCTGATCTTCTGTACCAGGAGCCGCATGGCGGCCCGCGACATGTCCGCGATCGGTTGATGAATGGTCGTGAGTTCGGGCCATATGGAGCGCGAGAACTCCGTGTCATCGAACCCACAGACCGTCAAGTCCTTGGGTACATCGAAGTGGTGACGGTGCGCCACCGCCACCGTCGCGGCGCCCATGTCGTCGTTGCTCGCGAAAATAGCCGTGGGCGGCCGCGCCGAATTCAGCAGCTGTTCAGCCGCCTTCAAGCCCGAGCGATAGGTGAACAGACCCTGGCCTATCAAGGTCTTGTCGATGGCGATGCCTGCTTCCGCGAGCGCCGATTTGTAGCCGGCAAAACGCTGGGCGCTGGCGGTCTGATTGGGATTGCCGATGATGAATCCGATGCGTTTGTGGCCCAACGACAGAATATGACGGGTCATCGCCATCGCGGCGGCATGATCGTCGATTCTCACCGCGAGCAAACCGGCGCGCGGACTCGCGCTGGCCACGGCCACCGCCAGCGCTCCGGCCTTGGACAGCACGGCGTGGATGCGTTTGGAATCGCACAGCGGCGGGGGCAGGATGATACCGTCGACTCCGGTTGCGAGCAGCTCGCGCACCACCTCTTCTTCCTGTTGTTCGGCGTCGCATTTCTCCACCACCAATTGCACGTGGCTGAGCCGGGCCTGCTCCAGGCTGCCGACCAAAAACTCGCTCAAATAGGCGGCGCTGGGGTTGCTGTAGAGCAGGCCGATGCGCACTTGTTCGGCGCCGGCCAGGGTACGCGCCGCCAGATTCGGCGAGTACTTGAGTTTGACGATTGCGGCCTGCACGGCCTCGCGTGTTTCCTGACGGACGTTGCTCTCGCCGTTGATCACGCGCGAGACGGTCATGGGCGCAAACCCGGCGTAGGCCGCCACGTCCGCGATGGTGGGTGCACCGCGCTGCCGGTGTTTGACCTTTCGATTGTCGCGGCCCGCCAAACGCTTGCCGGCTGTTTTTATCGTCATTTTGCACGCTAAGTTAGAATGGAACGCCCAGCCGTATTTGGCGCTTGGGCCGGTAAAAAAAGCAAATGGAATTGACAAAGTCGAATGTTTTACATCATGGTAGCGCTATCAAGATTGGCGTCTCAAGCGGATTTAGAACAACAAAGATGACTTCACCCATCATTCGGCAGTTCTGCGGCCTTGCGGCCGGCTTGGCGCTGTGGGGCGGTGCGCGGGCCGCACCGCCGGCGCAGCCCCTGTACAAAGACCCCAAGGCCACCGTCGAGACGCGGGTGGAGGACTTGCTGTCGCGCATGACCTTGGAGGAGAAGGTCGCCCAGATGTTGAGCATCTGGGACACCAAGGCCGATGTGTTCGACGCAAAGCTCGAATTCGATCCGGCCAAGATGGCGCTGCACTATCCAAACGGCATCGGCCAGTTTGCGCGCCCATCCGACGCCACCGGCCCCTCCTCGCCCCGGGTCGTGCCCCGGCGCGACGTGCGCGGCACGATCCGGCTGGTGAACGCTCTGCAGCGCTACGCCATGACGCGCACCCGGCTGGCCATTCCCATCATTTTCCACGAGGAAGGTCTGCACGGCTACGCGGCGCGCGGCGCCACCAGTTTTCCGCAGGCCATCGCCCTCGCCTCCAGCTGGGATCCCGCGCTGCTGCGCGCCGTCAACGCCATAACGGCCCGTGAGATCCGCGCCCGCGGCGTCAGTCTCGCGCTCACCCCGGTGGTCGACGTCGCGCGTGATCCGCGTTGGGGACGCATCGAGGAAACCTTCGGCGAGGACCCTTACCTGGTCGGCGAATTGGGAGTCGCGGCGGTCGAGGGGCTGCAGGGCCGGCGACCACGCCCGCTCGCTGGCGCCGGGCAAGGTGTTCGCGACGTTGAAACATCTGACCGGCCACGGGCAGCCGGAAAGCGGCACCAATGTGGGTCCGGCGCCGTATGCGGAGCGCACGCTGCGGGAGTTCTTCTTTCCGCCCTTCGAAACCGTCATCCGGCGCACCGGCGTCAGCGCGGTGATGCCCTCTTACAATGAAATCGACGGTGTCCCGAGCCATGCCAACACCTGGCTGCTCGGCACGGTACTGCGCGGCGAGTGGGGCTTCAGCGGCGCGGTGGTGAGCGACTACTACGCCATCGACGACCTGCAAAAGCTGCACCATATTGCCGGCAGTCCCGAAGAGGCGGCGCGGCTCGCGCTCGCCGCCGGTGTCGACTGCGATCTGCCGAGCGGCGGCGCGTACGCCACCTTGACGCAGCAAGTGCGCGATGGGCGCGTGGCTCAGCAGAGCATCGACGCCGCCGTGCGCCGCATGCTCGCGCTGAAATTCCGTGCCGGATTGTTCGAGAACCCGTACGCCGATGTCGCGCAAGCAGTCGCGCTCACGAACGATGCCGAAGCGCGTGACTTGGCGCGCAAGGCGGCGCAGCGCTCGATCATCCTGCTGAAGAACGACGGCATGCTGCCCCTCAGTCTGCCGCAGCCCGGCGCCGCCAAACCCCGCATCGCAGTAATCGGCCCCAACGCCGCGGTCGCGCGGCTGGGAGGGTACTACGGTGAGCCGCCGCTGACGGTATCCATTCTCGACGGCATCCGCGCGCGCGCCGGTTCACGCGCCGACGTGGTCTTCGCGCAGGGCGTCAAGATCACCGAGAACGATGATTGGTGGGCGGATGAGGTCAAACTCGCGGATCCGGCCGCGAACCGGGTGTTGATCGAGCAGGCCGTGAGGGTCGCCCGCCAGGCCGATCAAATCGTCCTCGCCATCGGCGACACCGAGCAGACCAGCCGCGAAGGCTGGGCCAAGACTCACCTGGGTGACCGCGACAGCTTGGATCTGGTCGGAGAACAGCAGGCACTGTTCGATGCTCTGCGTGCTTTGGGCAAGCCGCTCGCCGTGGTGCTGATCAACGGCCGCCCCGCCTCCACGGTGGAGATTGCCGGCAAGGCCGATGCATTGCTCGAGGGCTGGTATCTCGGGGAACAAGGCGGCAATGCCGTGGCCGACGTGCTGTTCGGCGACGTGAATCCCGGCGGCAAGCTGCCGGTGACCATTCCGCGCAGCGTCGGCCAGCTGCCGATGTTCTATGACTTCAAGCCGTCGGCACACCGCGGCTATCTGTTCGATAGCGTCGATCCTCTGTACCCGTTCGGCTATGGATTGAGCTATACGACGTTCGAGATCGGCGCGCCGCACTTGTCGGACGAGCGCATCGGCGTGAACGGATCGGTGACCGTGAGCGTGGCGGTGCGCAATACCGGCACGCGCGCGGGAGATGAGACCGTGCAGATCTACGTGCATCAGCGCACCAGTTCCGTCACCCGCCCGGTCAAGGAGCTCAAGGCCTTTCAGCGCGTGACGTTGGCGCCCGGGGAGTCCAAGACACTCAGCTTTCAGCTCACACCGGAGTCTTTCCGGATGTGGAACGTCGCGATGCAGCGAGTCGTGGAACCCGGCGCCTTTGACATCATGGCGGGACCGAATTCCGTGGACTTGAAGTCGGCACTGCTCGCCATCGGCGGCTGAGAGCTTCTGCGCCTAGTAGAGCGACGTGTAACGGCTCACCAAGTTCTCGAGATATTCCTGCCGGCCGGAGCGCTGCACGGGCGACACATTGTCGGCCACCGCGGCATCCGCGATGGCCGCGAGCGTGGTGCGCCCTTCGAGCATGCTGCGGGCATAGTCGGTGCGCCACCCGGCGTAGCGCTGCTCCCTGAACGACTTCATTTCGCCGCCCTCCAGCATGGCAGCGGCGCTCAGCAGACCGCGTGCCAGAATATCGACGGCGCCTATGTGCCCGTAGAACAGATCTGCCGCATCGATGCTCTGGCGGCGGACCTTGGCGTCGAAGTTATTGCCGCCGCTGGTGAATCCACCGCCTTGCAGCACGTAG
The DNA here is from genome assembly GCA_963800375.1 of uncultured Gammaproteobacteria bacterium. Classification (GTDB taxonomy): domain Bacteria; phylum Pseudomonadota; class Gammaproteobacteria; order Steroidobacterales; family Steroidobacteraceae; genus Bog-1198. Next base: position 207,781 of record CAWDAT010000001.1, read on the forward strand.
TAGAGCGCCAGCGTGATTTCCCGGATGTCATTGGGAAACTGATCGGTGTCCCAGCCGTTTTGCGGATCGCCGCGGTTCATGTCGATGGAGCCGAATATGCCGTAGTCGACCGCCATCGCAATCTCATGTTCGAAGCTGTGGCCGGAAAGCGTCGCATGATTGGATTCGATGTTGACCTTGACCTCTTTTTCCAGCCCGTGATGCTTCAAGAAGCCGTAAATCGTGTCGACGTCGAAATCGTACTGATGCTTGGTCGGTTCATGCGGCTTCGGTTCGATGAGGATCAATCCTTTGAAGCCGATCTTGTGCTTGTGCTCCACCACCATGGAGATGAAGCGGCCGAGCTGGCTCTTCTCCTGCTTCAGGTTGGTGTTGAGCAGCGTGTCGTAGCCTTCGCGTCCGCCCCATAGTACGTAGTTCTCGCCGTGCAGGCGGTGGGTGGCCTCGAGACAGAGGCGCACCTGGGTCGCGGCGAAGCGGAAGACTTCGGGATCGGGATTCGTCGCGGCCCCGGCCATGTAGCGCGGGTGGCTGAACAAGTTGGCCGTGCCCCACAGCAATTTGACTCCCGTCGCGGACATCTTCGCCTCGACTTTGTCGACGATGCGCGCAAAGAACTCGACGTGCTCGCGGATGCTCTTCGCCTGGGCCATGACGTCGACGTCGTGAAAGCAGAAGTACGGCAGCCCCAGCCGGGTGAAAAACTCGAACGCCTCGTTGAGCTTGTGTTCCGCCGCGGCCTGATCGAGCGGGCCGCCGTGCCAAGGTCTATGGAAGGTGCCCGCGCCGAACACGTCGAATCCGTCCCAGTTGAAACTGTGCCAATAGCACACCGCCATGCGCAGCTGCTGTTCCATGGTCTTGCCGAGCACGATGCGTTTCTTATCGTAATAGCGGTAGGCCAGCGGATTGGTGGAATGCGGCCCCTCGAAGGCAATGGGGGCGATATCGCCGAAATATGAGCTGTTCAAGGTGCTGTCTCCCGAAATAAGTCTTTGAGATTCTGATAGAGGCTGCGAAAGCGCCTCATTCTGTGAGCGTAGAGATCGCTTAACCGATCATCGGGTTCGGCGACATGCAAAATTGCCGGCGGCGTGCAGACTTCCTCGATGCTCGCCCGTTCGCGCCCCATGCGGGCCAGGCGGGCGGCGCCGTAGGCAGGCCCCACCGCCCCGCTGTCGCGGTAAATCAGCGGTCGGCGCAGCACGGCGCTCAGGATCCTGCCCCAATAGGCGGAGCGGGCCCCGCCGCCGATCACCGCGATCGATTCGATGCCCGCGCCGCTGGCCAGCAGAGCATCCATGCCGTCCCGAAACGCAAAGGCGACGCCTTCCAGCACGGCCTGCGCCACCGTTGCCGCGTCCGTTTCGTGAGTCATTCCGAACAGCACGCCTTGCGCGTTTGGATCGTTGTGCGGCGTGCGCTCCCCCGACAGGTAGGGCAGGAAGATCTCGCCATCGGCCGGTTTGTTGCGGGCCTCGGCCGCGGCGAACAGTGCGCCGGCATGCTTCAAGCCGCACAAGGCCGCGGCCCAGTCGACGCAGCTCGCGGCGCTCAGGATCACCGACATCTGGTGCCAATGTTTGGGCACCGCATGACAAAAGGTGTGCACCCCGCCCGCCGGATTCGGACGGTAGCCGTCGTTGGCCAGGAACAGCACGCCCGAAGTGCCGAGCGACAGGAACGCTTCGCCGGGCCGCACGACGCCGACTCCGATGGCGCCGGCCGCATTGTCGCCGCCGCCCGCCACCACAGGGACCCGCGGCATGCCCCACGCCTCGGCGAGCTCCGCGCGCAGTTCCCCGGTGATTTCGTTGCCTTCGAACACCGTCGGCATGTGCGACACGTCGAGCCCCGTGGCCGCCAGCATGGCATCCGACCAGCGCCGCTGCGCGACGTCCAGCCACAGCGTTCCCGAGCTGTCGGACATGTCCGAGGCCGTGTCGCCCGTCATGCGCAGCCGCACGTAGTCCTTGGGCAGCAACACCGTGGCCGTCGCGGCAAAAATATCCGGTTCATTCGCACGCACCCAAAGCAGCTTCGGCGCCGTGAACCCTGGCATCGCCCGGTTGCCGGTGATATTCGTCATCTGCGGCACTGCCGCCTCCAATTCCGCGCATTCCCGGGCGCTGCGTCCGTCGTTCCACAATATCGCGGGCCTCAGCACGCGCGCGTTCTCATCGAGCAGCGTGGCGCCGTGCATTTGCCCGGACAGGCCGATGGCGCGCACCGCCTTGCGCAACGGCGGGCGCAAGTCGCTCACCGCGCTGTTGGTTGCGGCCCACCAGTCGGCCGGGTCCTGTTCGGACCACAGAGGATGCGGCCGCGACACAGACAGCGGCGAGCTCGCCTGGTCGACGACCTGGCCGCTCTCGTCGACAACTGCCGCCTTGACGGCGGATGTGCCAATATCAATTCCCATGTACATGAACTACAGCCTTGTGAGCGAGGCGGGATGCCCCATCCACCCGCATTCAGGTCTCGTATGCCCGCTCTACGGTACCGCTACCATAATTGACCCACACGCAAAAAATCCACCCATTTGCGCGGCCGGCGTCTTATTTAAAATACTCCTGTTTATAGTATACGGTAGCGCTATCATTCCGTCCTGAATTTGAATGACGGCGCCGCCAAACATAACGCCAAGGCCGGGCGGAACGCCGCGTACTCGAGGGGAGACGACAAATTGAACGATAATCGCGAAGCAAGCACCAACCTGCCGCTGGTGGCCGCCATCGTCGGCGTGGCAACGATCGGCGGATTCATGTTCGGCTACGACAGCGGCGTGATCAACGGCACCCAGGACGGCCTGAGGAGCACGTTCAATCTCAGCGAGGCGTGGCTCGGCATCACCGTCAGCGCCTTGTTGCCCGGCTGCGCGGTGGGCGCATTCCTGGCGGGCCGGTTGGCGGACGTCTGGGGCCGCCGCCGGGTCATGGTCGCCGCCGCCCTGTTGTTCATCGTCAGCGCACTGGCGGCAGGCGCCGCGGGTTCCGCTCTCATGATGATCCTGGCGCGCTTCGCGGCCGGGGTCGGCGTCGGCGCGGCCAGCGTTCTGTCCCCCGCCTACATCAGCGAGGTCACCCCGGCGCATATGCGGGGCCGGCTATCGAGTCTGCAGCAGGTCATGATCATCGCCGGACTGACCGGCGCGTTTCTCGCCAATTACTTCCTGGCGCACAGCGCCGGCCGCTCCACCGAGGCATTCTGGCTGGGTTATGCCGCCTGGCGTTGGATGTTCTGGATGCAAATTCTGCCGGCGAGTGTGTTTTTCGTGACTCTTCTGTTCATCCCGGAAAGCCCGCGCTACTTGGTGGCGCGCGGCCGCGACGATGAAGCCCGGGGGGTGCTGACTCGACTGTTCGGCGCCGCCAAGGCGTCGGCCAAAGCCGTGGAGATTCGCGGCTCCATCGCCGCCGACCACTCTCCGCGCCTGAAGGATCTCATCGGGTCAACCGGACGGCTGCGCAAAATCGTCTGGGTGGGCATCGGCCTCGCCACCTTTCAGCAATTGGTGGGCATCAACGTGGTGTTCTACTACGGCGCGGTGCTGTGGCAGGCCGTGGGCTTCAGCGAGGCCGATTCTTTGAAGATCAACATCCTCAGCGGGACGTTGTCCATCGCCGCCTGCCTCGTCGCGATTTTTCTCATCGATCGCATCGGCCGCAAGCCGCTGCTGCTGATCGGTTCGATCGGCATGGCCCTGACCTTGGGGGTATTGACCGTCGCTTTTGCCACGGGCGATCTGGCGCAGGGCAAGCTGCACCTCGCGCCGCACGTCGGCCTGCTCGCATTGATCAGCGCGAATCTCTATGTGGTATTTTTCAATTTGAGCTGGGGCCCCGTCATGTGGGTGATGTTGGGTGAAATGTTCCCCAACCAGATTCGCGGTTCAGGGCTGGCCGTGAGCGGCGCCGCCCAGTGGATTACCAACTTTCTGATCAGCGGCACGTTTCCGGTTCTCGCCAAGTCGCTGGGGCTGCCGCTGACCTACGGGTTTTACACGGCCTGCGCGTTCCTTTCGATCGCCTTCGTGGTGAAGATGGTCCACGAAACCCGCGGCACCGAACTTGAGGACATGGTCGGTTGAGCGCGGTCCCCGCACGCACGGCCGGCGCATTTGGCGGTTGCCGGGTTTTTTGCGATAGTAGCCGCGCATGACCCAACCGATACAATCCATCGTCATCGTCGGCGGGGGAACTGCAGGTTGGCTGACCGCGGGCATCATCGCAGCGCGGCATCAGGGGCGCATGAAGGCGGGATTCTCCGTGACGCTGGTTGAATCCCCGGCCGTCGGCATCATCGGAGTTGGCGAGGGCACATGGCCGACGCTGCGCTCCACCTTGCAGAAAATGGGCGTCTCGGAAACGGAATTCTTCCGCCACTGCGATGCGGCATTCAAACAGGGCGCAAGTTTCGCGCGCTGGACAACGGGCGCCGACAACGACGCCTACTACCATCCTTTGATGCTGCCGCAGTCGTTCACGCAGATCAATCTGGCGCCGCACTGGCTGGGCAACGGCCAGGGCCGAACCTTCTGCGAGTACGTCTGCCCGCAGGGGCAGATCTGCGACGACGGGCTGGCGCCGAAATTGATCACCACGCCCGAATATGGGGCGGTCGCCAACTACGCCTACCATCTGGATGCCGGTAAGTTCGCGCCCTTTCTGCAAAAGCACTGCACCGAGAAATTGGGCGTGCGTCATGTCCAGGCGGATGTCACCGACGTTACCCTGACCGAGCGCGGCGATATCAAGTGCGTCGTGACCCGGCAGGCGGGCGAGGTCGCGGGCGATCTGTTCGTCGATTGCAGCGGATTTGCGGCACTGTTGCTGGGAAAGGCGCTGGGAGTCGGCTTCAAGGACTGCGGCGACGTGTTGTTCTGCGACACTGCGCTGGCGGTTCAAATCCCCTACGGCTCCCCCGACGCACCCATGGCGTCGCACACGATTTCAACCGCTCAAACGGCGGGCTGGACCTGGGATATCGGCTTGCCGACGCGGCGCGGCATCGGGTATGTCTATTCCAGCCGTCATTCCACCGAGGAAGCCGCACACGAGACCCTGATGCGCTACATCGGTCCGCAGCACAAGGACCGGCCGGTGCGCAAGATTCGCATACGCTCGGGGCATCGTGAGACCTTTTGGAAGAACAATTGCGTTGCCGTCGGTCTCGCGGCTGGTTTCCTCGAGCCGCTGGAGTCCTCTGCCATTGTGCTCAACGAACTCTCCGCGAAGTTTATCGCCGAGCAGATGCCGGCCAACCGCGAAATCATGGATATCGTCGCCGCCCGCTTCAACGAAGTGACCGGCTACCGTTGGGGGCGCATCATCGACTTTCTCAAGCTGCACTACGTGCTTACTCAGAGGACCGACAGCACGTTCTGGACGGACAATGTCGATCCGGCGAGCGTCCCCGACCGCCTGCAGAACCTGTTGCGGCTGTGGAAATACCAGTCCCCCTGGTTCTTCGATGAATTCGATCGGCTGGAAGAGGTATTCCCGGCGGCCAGCTATCAATACGTCCTCTACGGCATGGGATTTCGCACCGAAGTCTCGCCCATGGACAACGCGGGGACCGAAGTGTTGGCCGCAAGATTGGTCGCTGAAAATATCGCCACCACCCGGCAGATGCGTTCCCAGCTGCCCAAGAATCGGGATCTCTTGAGGAGGATATACGATCATGGCCTGCAGCCCATTTAGCAGACCCCACGCCGTGCCGGCATCATGAGCAATATCGCCGTTCTCAATAGCGAGGCTCATCGCAGCGTCCGCGTGCGGTCGGAGCCTTCGGCGCTGTATGGCGACAATCAGCGTTTCGTGCCGCTCGTCGTCGGCGAATTTTCCCTGGCGGCCATCCATTATCCCATCCTTCTGTCGAAGGACGCGGAAACCGGCGCTTTCTACAGCGGTGCAATGCTGGGATTCGACGTCGGCGAGAATTTATTTCTGACCGAAGGCGGGGGCCAGGAGGCCTATCGGCCGCTCAATCTTCAGCGCGGTCCTTTCTTCACCGCCGGCAGCGATCTGGCGATCGATTTGGACAGCCCGCGCATCGACGCGGCCGAGGGACAAACGCTGTTTGGCGAAGCCGGCGAACCGACACCGTACCTGCGCAGCATCATGACGATGATGCTCGATCTTCATCCCGGCCTGGAGCGGACCAAGCTGTTCATCAAGACCCTGATGGAGCTGAAGCTGGTGGAGCCCGTGACCATCGATGCCCGCTTCGACGACGGCACCAAGCGCGAGGTGATCGGGCTTTACACCATCGATCAAAGCGTGCTGCGCGGCCTGCCTGACCCCGTGATCATCGACCTGTTCCGCCGCGGCTACCTGCAGTTGATATACCTGATGATCGCCTCGCTGAAGCAAGTGCCGGTGTTGGCGCAAAGGAAAAGCCGCAGGATTCTTCAGGGAAGCGAAGGGCTTGCAGGAAATTTTGGCTGATCAGCCCGATGGCGCAGATGCCTCAAAGGCTGATGGAGATCGAGACAGCCGAGCTCACCGGACCGGAACAATTTCGCCGTACCGTCGTCGAGGCCTGCCGCCCGGTCGTCATGCGCGGTTTGGTCAGCCACTGGCCGGCGGTTCAGGCGGGCAGGCGTTCGGCCGCGGATTTCAGGGACTACCTGTCGCGTTTCGATGCCGGCGGTCAGACCGAGGCCTTCATCGGCGAGCCGCGCATCGCCGGCAGGTACTACTACAACGCCGATTTCAAGGGCTTCAATTTCGAGCGCAAGCAGATGCGCTTCATCGATGCGCTCGGCACCATCGTCGCCACCTTGGACCGTCCGGGCACCTCGACGGTTTACGTGGGGTCCGTCCCCGTCAACCATTATCTGCCGGGATTTGCGGCGCAAAACGCCATGCCCATTCTCGAATCGGAGATTGGCGCGCGCATCTGGCTGGGACATGCGTCCATCGTCTCGCCGCACTACGATGCCGTCGACAACGTCGCCTGCGTGGTGGCCGGCACCCGGCGCTTCACGTTGTATCCCCCGGAGGCCATCGATCGACTGTATGTGGGCCCCATCGACAACACCATGGCGGGCCAACCGGTCAGTCTGGCGGCGTCTTCGCCGCCGGACGATGAGAAGTTTCCCCGCTTCCGTGAAGTCAGAGACCAGGCGCTGACCGCTGAACTCGAACCCGGTGATGCGATCTACATGCCCAAGCTGTGGTGGCACAAGATCGAGTCGACGGCCGCGTTCAACGGACTGGTCAATTATTGGTGGGATGCGTTCAGCACGGGCCCGGATGCGCCCTACACCAGTCTTCTGCTCAGCATGATCACCATCGCCGAGCGGCCGCTCGAAGAACGCCGTGCCTGGAAGGCCTGGTTCGATCATTATGTTTTTCGCACCAACGGTCACCCCTTGGCGCATCTTCCCACCGAGCAGCACGGCTTGCTGGGACCTCTCAAACCCGACAATTACGGAAAAATCCGCGCACGAGTGATGCATCTGCTGCGAGGCCGGTGAGTCCGAGCGTTGCCGTCAGCCGCGGCTGTGCGCCTGCACGGCGTCGATCAACGTCCGTTCCAAGGCGCCGACGGCTGCGCGGTTGCCATCCGCTTGCGGCGCCGCCCGACGCAGGGTGTCGCGCCGCGCCGCCCAGGCGCCGAACCGGCGGCACTCCTCGGCCCAACGCACTGCAATGTCCACATACTGTTCCCGAGAGGAGGCGATCCCATCGGTCAGTCCGATCTGCCGCAATAGTCCCGCGGCCAAGCGCTGGCGCAAGAACTCGCCTTCCAAGGTGACGATGGGCAGCCCGCGATGAATGGCCTGCCAGGCGGTGGTATAGCCGGAAAAGGCCGGGCAGTCCAAATAGACATCCATGTCGTCCAAGAAGCCGGCAAATTGATCGCGCGCCAGCCGAGGCATGACCCGCAGATGATCGTCGGGTTCGAGTCCTGCCGCCCGCAAGGCGAGCGCCAACCGCTCGCGCAACCTTGCCGTGGCCCATTGATGCTTGTGGGACGAAGCCAGCCAGAATTCGCAGCGGCCCACCGCCTTGGCGATACGCGCCAGCAAGACATCGTCCGCCGGATCAAACTTGATCGGCTGCTGACACAGCGCGAAGCGCACCACGCCTGTTCGACGTTGAGCACCTCCCCAAGGCTGCGATGCCTCGGCCGTCAACTCCGTGCAAACGCCGGTTCCGGGCAGTCGCACCAGCCGCTCGCGATAGTGCTGCTCGGCCGCCGATGCTTCGAGCAGCTCGCCGCTCAGAAAGACATCCATGGTCGGCAACCCTGTGGTGATGGGATGCCCCCAGCCGGCGAGCTGCAGCGGTGCCAAACGCAGCGCGGCCAACGCGCAGGCGGCCGGATCCATACCCACCTCGGGATAGAAGATGGCGTCGGGTTCATCCCCCGTGATCTCATTCAACCACGACTTCATCGGCAGTGGACCCTGGATGAAGCGATCGACGTGAGCTCTTGCCCACCGTGTCTCATCATCGACAATCGAGTCCGTATGGTAGAGAAACACTTCGAATTGTCGGCGATCCAGGTGCGCGATGAAGCCGCGCAATACCACGTCCCACACCGGGTGTTCCCGCCGCACTTGGCCGCTCACCACCGCTACGCGAATGCGGTCTCGCGGCGGCAGAGACTTGCGGCCGACATCGACCTCGGGTTGCCAGTGAGCGGCTGCAGCCGTGCAGGCGTGTTCGCCGTAGCGGAACAGCAATCCGCCGACGTCCATCGGACGATACGCCAGATAGAAAGGCTGGTGACTGCCCACCGCCTTGCCCAATACCGCCGGATTGGCGCCGGCCCATGCCGCCAACTCATCCAGCGATCGCGCGAACCCATCGCCGGTTTGCAAACTATCGGGCACGCTATCCGCAAGCAGAGGAATCACGGCCATCGCCAGTCCCAACCTCGCCTCTGCATAGTCAGGCTCAAGGGCCAGGGCCCGCCGGTAGGACGCCAGCGCTTCGGGCCGTTTGCCCTGTTCCCTCAAGGCATTCCCCAAAAAGTGATGCGCCTCGGCGTAGCCCGGCTTGAGGCTCAACGCTCGCTGGTAGGAGGCGACCGCATCATCGAGCTTGCCTTGCTGCAGAAAGACATTGCCGAGATTGCTGTGCGCTTCGGCATAGTCCGGCCTGTGACTCAACGCCCGCCCGTAGGATATTTGCGCCTCATCGAATTTGCCCAGCTGAAATAGCACGTTGCCGAGGTTTCCGTGAGCCTCGGCGTAGTGGGGCCGGTGAAACAATGCGCGCTGATACGAGCCGACCGCTTGCTCGAGTTTGCCCTGTGCCTGGAAGGTATTGCCAAGATTGCCGTGCGCCTCGGCGTGGTCCGGCTTGTACGCCACCGCCTGTTGGTAGGAGGCCACGGCCTCGTCTAAGCGGCCTTGCTCCTGATAGGCGAGCGCCAGATTGTAAAGCGCCGCGATGTAATTCGGCTGTTGCGACAGCGCCCGCGCATAGCTGGCAATCGCCTCCTCTGGCTTGCCCTGTGCCTTGAGGGCATTTCCCAGGTTGTTATGGTAGGCCGGCACCCGGCCGTTTTGGGCGATGGCCTTTTGGATCAGATCCGCCGCAATCTCATGGCGGCCGAGCTGATGGGCGAGAACACCGAGAAAATGCAGCGCGTCGGCATGGCGGGAGTCAGCCTGCAGCACCTGCCGATAAAGCCGCTCTGCGTCGATCAGGCGGCCGGCTTGATGGTGCTGCAGGGCCGCGGCGAAAATTTTTTGAATGCCCGCCGCCGCCCCTTCCTGCATGTGTCTCCCGCCGCCGTCGCCGCCGTCATGTCATGCGGATTTTACGCGACGTCGGCGGAACTACAATCCGTCCAAGCAGGCGGAATCGTCCGAGTGGGACCACCGGCGGAATCGGCTGCGCTATTGCTTTTGCGCTTCCGCGGCCGCCTTCGCGTTGGCTTTGGCGGCATCGTAATCGGCATTTGCCTGATCCTTGCACGCCTTCTGCGCATCGCCGGCCGCCGCCGAGCAATTGGCCAGGGCAACCTTGCGGTCCCCATCCGCCTTCGCAACCGCAATGTCGTAAGCGTCCTTGGCCGCCGCGTTGTTCAAGCCAACCAACTTGTCATCCACCTTGTCCGCCTGCTTCCCAAGATCCTTTGCGGCATCATTTTGGCTGTTGGCGACTTCCGTCGAAGCTTTTTGTTCGGCTGCGGCGACGTCTTTGGCCACGGCATCCGGCGATTTCGGCTTGTTGCAGCCCATGATCAGCATGAATGACATTGCTATCGTCGACACTAGTAGCGTGCGCATGAATATGCCTCTGTTTGCAGGTGCGAATACCGCACCACGAGTGCAATCAAGCTATCACGCGCTCGATTCTGCCGCTCCGTGTTGCGGCGTCGGCCGATTCCTACGCGAGCAGAACGGCGCGCGAGCGGCTCACCCGTCATCCAAGTTCAAGCCGGCTGCGCTCAGCATGCCGTGCAGATCGGCCAGCTGCGGCGCGTAATTGCGCCACTGGGAAACCGAACTCTCGTAAAGCGGCCGGCGCACCTGCGCCGCGCTCGCCGTCGTGGTCGCCGAGGGATTGCGGTGAAAGTCCAGACACGACTCCTGCCATTCCAGACCGCAAAACTCCAACAGCTTGCGCGTCTCGGTACGCTGATCCTTGACCAGCGCCTCGTAACTCAAGGAATACATCGCCTCCGGCATCATCGTCTGCCAATGATCCATCAGCCGCCGGTAGCCGATGTAGTACCGAGATATTTCCCCAAGATCATAGGAGAACGGATAGCCGTCCTTGAACAGGGTCTTATAGACGGCAAAGCAGGCGGCCATCGGCGTGCGCGACACGTGCACGATTTTGGCATTCGGCAGCGAGCGTCGAATCAAACCGCAGTACAGGTAGTTGAGAGGCATTTTATCCGTGAAACGTACGCCCTCCGCAGGCGCGGCGCCCACCCGGTCGAGGTAATCGCGCCCGAGCGCCGGGAAGTCGAGCTCCGCGGACCGGGCGACGAGCTCGCGGCGGCCCGAGGGTGCGCCGCCGTGTCGGCGGCGCACCGCGGCCACGATGCACCGCGCGAAGTGTTCGAGTTCGCCGGCACAATGGATCTTTGAATGGCTGCCCAGAATCCGATCGACCAGAGTGCTGCCGCTGCGCGGCAAACCAACGATGAATATCGGCGCCTCCGCGGGTGCCCGGCCTGCCTCCGCGGCACCAAAGAACCCGGCCGGAAAGGCCTCCATGATCCAATCGACGGTGGCCACATCGGTGGCGACGTCGTAGCGCAGGTGTTCCCGGCGCAGGTCCGCGCCCTGGCGCAGGTGCCGGAAGGATCTGGCATAGTCGCCCACGTCTTCGTATTCCTTGGCGAGCGCGAAGCGGATCTGCACCTGCCCGCTCCAATCCGCAATTCCCTGTGCCAGCAGTGCCTCGAGCTCTTTGATGTGGTTCGCTTCCAGCGACTGGACGCGCAGGTCGGAGCGGTTCTTGTATGCCTCATAATCGGCCGGCCGCAGCGCGATGACACGGTCGTAATCCGCTTCGGCATCGGCGAAGCGGCCGAGAAACCGGTACACCGTCGCTCGGTTGAACATGAAATGCGCGGCGCCGGGCGCCAAGCTTACTGCCCGCTCATAGGCCGCGAGCGCGCGTTGCTGATCGTTGCACCGGCTCAATAGACCGCCGATCGCATCGAGCAGCACCGGGTCGCAGGGCGCGCAGTCTTGCGCCGCGGCGGCATAGTCACGAGATTGCGCCACGCGCCCGAGCGCCTGCAGGCATTGAGCGCGATGAAACAGCAGCCTGGCGTCGCGCGGGGCCAGCTGCAGCGCCCGGTCGATGCCGCCGATGGCGCCCGTCCAGTCGTGCGCCTGCATGAGACGCAGCACCTCCTGCGGCACAGACTGTGCGCCGGTACGAGTCATCGATCACCCACCTGCAATTGGCATCCCACTAGGGTACGCGAGATGGATTGCCCGTCCCACTCTGTAATGCCAAGTTCATACAACCATCCGGGCGGCCCCGGGAACACACCACTGATCACATCTCATAGTCAACGCTGGGAGCACTCACATGCGTAAAGGACATCCTTCTGCAATCGCCGTGGTTCCGGTCATCGTCGGCGTCGGTTTGTGTCTGGCGACGGCGCTCGCCTGCGCCAAGGATTTCGACGATGCTTTCATTCCCCGAACCATCAACTCATCAACCATGCCGGCCAACGGGGATGTCAATCCCTACGGCGTCGCCTTCGTGCCCAACCACTTCCCCGACGGCGGCGTCATCCACGCCGGCGACGTTCTGGTCAGCAATTTCAACAACGCCGACAACTTGCAGGGCACCGGCACCACCATCGTGCAGTTGAATCCGAGCGGGGACCTTGCGCCTCCGGGCACCGCCGTGACGTTCTTCGCGAGCAGCCTCACCGGCCTCAGCACCGCCCTGGGCGTGCTGCGCGACGGCTTCGTCATCGTCGGCAATGTCCCCACCACCGACGGCAGCATCGCCACCATCGGCCAGGGCGCGCTGCAGGTGATTGACCGGCATGGCCACTGGCTGCAAACCTGGACGGATCCCAAGCTTTTGGACGGCCCCTGGGATCTGGCGGTGGCCGATCATGGCGACCATGCCATCATCTTTGTATCGAATGTGTTGAACGGCACCGTGACCCGGCTCAATGTCAGCGTGGGACCAAAGCAGCTGACCCTCATCAAGAAGACCACCATCGCCTGGGGCTACCCGCACGTGCCGAATGCGGCCGCGCTGATCCTCGGCCCCACGGGCCTTGCCTTCGATGAACGCACGGACACCTTGTTCGTCGCCTCCACCGCGGACAATACGATCTATGCCGTGTCCCGTGCCGGCAGCCGCAGCGATGCGGCGGCACGGGGCAGGGTTGCGTTCGCCGACTCGCACCTGCGCGGCCCGTTGGCGTTGCGATTTGCGCCGAACGGCGATCTGCTGGCCGCCAACGGCGATGCCGTCAATGCGGACGTGCTGCATCCCAGTGAAATCGTCGAATTCACGACCCGGGGCGATTTCGTGCGCGAGTACAACGTCGATGCGAGTCAGGGAGGTGCCTTCGGCCTCGACACGCTGCGCGACGGCGCGTTCAACTATGCCGTCATCGACGATGTGACCAATAGCCTCACCGTCACACGGCTGCAGGACCGATAGCGCGCCGCGGGCTTCAGTTGCGCAGTTTGCGGTATCAGCGCTGTGCAACCCGCCAATTCGGCGCCGCGTAATACGGCGCGTCCTCAGGCGGCAGAAGGCCGCGGCCCAAGATGTGGTCCGCGGCCTTCTCGGCCAGCATGATGGTGGGCGCGTTCAGGTTGCCCGTGGTCACCGACGGCATGATGGAGGAATCGACCACGCGCAGGCGCTCGAGTCCACGGACGCGCGTCTCGGGATCGACCACCGCCATGGGATCTTGCGGCGCACCCATCTTGCAGGAACACGACGGGTGATACGCGCTTTCGACCTTGGCGCGGATGAAGGCGTCGATGTCGGCATCGCTTTGCACCTCGCTGCCGGGTTGGATCTCCCGGCCGCGGTACCGATCGAAGGCGGGCTGCGCGAAGATTTCCCGGGTCAGACGCACGCAGGCGCGCATTTCAGTCCAGTCGTCCGGCTCGCTCAAGTAGTTGAACAGGATACGCGGCTTGTCTTGGGCACTGTTCGAGGCCAGGCGCACCCAACCGCGGCTCTTGGTACGCATGGGGCCTACATGGGCTTGAAAGCCGTGTTCCTGCGCCAAGGTCGAGCCGTCGTAAGCCACCGCCATGGGTAGAAAATGATATTGGATGTCGGGATACGGGACCCCGGGACGGCTGCGGATGAAGCCGCAGGTTTCAAAATGATTGGTTGCGCCCAAGCCGTCCTTGCGCAGCAGCCAGCGCGCGCCGATCAGCGCGCGGTTCCATGGTTTGATGGAGGTATACAAGGTGATCGGCTCCTTGCAGGCGACCTGGAAATAGAATTCCAGGTGATCCTGCAGGTTCTCGCCCACGCCGGGCAAGTCGTGAACCACCGGTATGCCGAAAGTGCCCAGCTCCGCCGCCGGCCCCACCCCCGAGAGTTTCAACAGTTGCGGTGAATTGATCGGTCCCCCCGCAAGGATCACCTCGCGGCCGGCGCGCGCACGGTGGGTGGTCCCGCCTCGGCGGTACTCGACGCCGCTGGCGCGGCGGCCGTCGAAGGTAATGCGCGTTGCGAGCGCATGGGTCAGAACCTTCAGGTTCCCCCGTCGCATGGCGGGCCGCAAATAAGCATTCGCGGCGCTGCAGCGTCTGCCGTCCCCCACTGTCATGTCCATCCGCCCGAAGCCCTCTTGCTGGAAACCGTTCACATCGTCGGTCTGCGGATAGCCCGCCTCGCGGGCGGCGGTCAGCCACGCCGCATGCAAGGGGTTGCGCAGGGTGCCGTACCGCGTGTGCAGCTTGCCGCTGCTGCCGCGATACTCATTGCCGCCTTCCTGGCGGGTTTCAGCCCGCCGGAAGTAAGGCAGCACGTCGCGATAGGACCAACCGGCTGCGCCCTGGGCGCTCCATCCTTCGAAGTCCTGGGCGTTGCCGCGGATGTACACCAAGCCGTTGATGGAGGAGGATCCGCCGAGCACCTTGCCGCGCGGCGTGTGCATGCGCCGCCCGTCCAGGTGCGGTTCCGGATCGGTGTGATAGAACCAATTGTACCTCTCCATGTTCATGGGGATGGACAGCGCCGACGGCATTTGAATGAAGACGGAGCGGTCCGACCCGCCGTATTCCAGCAGCAGGACGCGGCATTGGCCGTCAGCGGTCAGGCGATCGGCGAGCACGCAGCCGGCGGAACCCGCACCCACGATGACGTAGTCGAAATTCTCCTCGGTCAAAGCTCGGCTCCTCGGTCAATAGGGTGCATCGACATCGCCCATGGCGACATAAACGCTTTTCAGTTGGGTGTAGTGCTCGATCGCGGCACGGCCGTTCTCGCGCCCGAGTCCGGAGAGTTTCACCCCGCCGAACGGCAGTTCGATCGGCGTCACGTTGTATTGATTGATCCAGCAAGTGCCGGCCTGCAAGCGGGCGATCACGCGGTGGGCGCGCGTCAAATCATTGGTGAATACGCCGGCTGCGAGACCGAATTCGGTGGCATTGGCGCGCTCGATGACCTCCGCTTCATCCTCGAATTCCAACACCGACATGACGGGCCCGAATATCTCCTCCCGCACGATGGCCATGTCGTCGCGGCACTCGTCGAATACGGTGGGCGCGACAAAGTACCCCTTCGACATTTCGCCTGTCGTCACGCGCATGCCGCCCGTCAGCACCCGCGCGCCCTCCGCGCGGCCGCGATCCAGATACGACAGCACCTTGTGCATGTGTTGTTCGGAAACGAGGGGTCCGATCTGGGTTGCGGGGTCCATCGGATCGCCGATGCGCATGGCGTTGACGCGCCTGACCAGCTGCTCCAGGAAGGCCGCCTTGACCGAGCGATGGACGAACACCCGCGTGCCGTTGGAGCACACCTGTCCCGAGGAATAGAAATTCGCCAGCAACGCGCCCGACACGGCGTTGTTGAGTGTGGCGTCGCCGAAAATGATCAGCGGCGACTTGCCGCCCAGCTCGAGGGTGACGGCTTTCAGGCTTTGCGCGGCGTCGCTCATCACCGCCTTGCCTGTCCCGACCTCGCCGGTCAGCGACACCTTGCGAATGCCGGCATGCCGGGTGAGCAGACGGCCGGTGTCGGCGAATCCCTGCACGACTTGAAATACGCCCTGGGGCAATCCCGCCTCACGCAAGATTTCCTCCAGCTTGACGGCGCTGAACGGCGTCAATTCCGCCGGCTTGAAGATCATGGCATTGCCGCACGCCAGCGCCGGCGCCGCCTTCCAACAGGCGATCTGCAGCGGATAGTTCCAGGCGCCGATGCCGGCGACCACGCCCAGCGGCTCGCGCCGCGTGTAACCAAAGGCCTGAGGACCGAGATCAATGTGCTCGCCGCTCAAGCTTTGCACGAGGCCGGCAAAGTATTCGAAACAATCCGCGCCCGAGGCGACATCCACCACGCGAGTCTCTTGGATGGGCTTGCCGGTATCGCGCGTCTCGAGTTCCGCGAGTTCCTGATTGCGCGATCTGAGAATCTCCGCCGCACGGCGCAAGATCCGGGCGCGCTCGGTTCCAGTCATTGCTCCCCAGCCCGGTTGAACCCTTTGCGCCGCGCGCACGGCCGCGTCGACTTGGACCGATCCCGCGGCCCTCACATATCCCAGTACCTCGCCCGTGGCCGGATTGACGGACGCAAATCTCTCACCGGCAGCCGGAGCGGAACCGCGCGCGATGCGACCCGCCGTCCCTGCCCTGCCCCTGCCCCCGCCGCTGCCGGTGCCGCGGCATCCTTCAGACGGCCGTCGACGAAGGCCGTGAGCAGCGAGCGAGCGCTTTCGCTGTCGGCCTCACGCCATCCGGACAGCGCGGCCCGCAACCACACCCCGTCGATCATGGCCGCAATCATGGCGGCCAGTGGGCCTGCCTCGTCCGGCGGAACCAACTGCGAGAGCGCGCTGCGCAGATTCGACAAGGTGCGCCGCTGATACACCGATTGCACGCGCTTCAACGCTTTGACCTGCAATACCTGACCCCAGAAGGCCAGCCACGCGGTGCCGGTGCGCTGCTCGAATTCTTCCGGCGCCAGATTCGCATCGATGACCGCTTGAATGCGCCCACGCGGCGTGCTCACCTGACGCAGACGCGCACGGACGTGGTCGCCGACGCGGCGCGCCAAGGAGCGAAAGGCAGCCTCGAGCAGTCCATCCTTGTCGCCGAAGTAATGAGCCACCAGTCCCGGCGATACCCCCGCTCGCGCCGCGATCTGCGCCAGCGTGGTGCCGGTGTAGCCAAGTTCCGCTAGGCTATCGATGGTGACTTCCACCAATTGGCGGCGCCGCGTGTCCTCGATCAGCGACGGGGAGTCTTCGACGGAGGTCGTTGATTGGCTATTCAATTTGGCGATTCCCTGTCCTGCGGGAGGGCGAGTGGACGTCCGTCCGAAGCTGTGCCTAAGATACTAACAATAGACCTTATACGTTTATTTTCAATCACTAGGGATGCATTAGTGAGCGCTAAAAAGAACTCGTTAAACAACTGTTCAAACCTTAAGTCGCCGCGTCAATCATGCCGCTCCGGAGGGCGCAGGGTCAAGCTCTCGGGCACCACGTTTCACCGGGGGTGCGCCCATGGGTAATGAGGCCACCACCGGTCGGACCGACAACGGTATGGAGCACTTCGGGTACCGGGAGTCTCTCGATCGCGGAATCGGAAAGTTCGGCAGCTTTGCCGCCGGTGTCAGCTATATCTCGATCCTTACCGGCACTTTTCAGCTGTTCTACTTCGGTTTCGGAACTGCCGGACCGGCTTATCTGTGGTCCTGGCCAATGGTATTGATCGGCCAGCTCGCCGTCGCCCTGTGTTTCATGGAACTGGCCGCCAAATACCCGGTTGCAGGATCGGTCTACAATTGGTCCAAACAGCTGGGCAGCCGCATCGTGAGCTGGTCGGCGGGTTGGCTGATGCTTACCGCCTCGATCGTTACTCTGTCGGCAGTGGTGCTTGCGCTGCAACTCAACCTGCCGCGCTTGTGGAGCGGTTTTCAGATCGTTGGCGACGGCTCAGGTGCCTACGATTTCGCCACCAACGCAGTGATCCTCGGTTCGGCCTTGATCCTCTTTACCACGGTCGTCAATGCGCTCGGAGTGCGCTTGATGGCAATGATCAACAGCGCGGGCGTCTTTATCGAGCTGATTGCCGCCTGCTTGATTGCAATCATTCTGGCGTGTCACGCGAAGCGCGGGCCTGAGGTCTTTTTCTCGGCAAACGGCTACGGCGGCAGTGACGGCTTTCTGGGCGCCTTTCTCATGGCGTCGCTGGCCTCGGGATATGTCATGTACGGATTCGACACCGCGAGTTCGCTGGGCGAGGAGACGGTCGAGCCCCGTCGCACGGCTCCCCGGGCGATCCTGCGGGCCATCCTGGCCTCCTTCGTGATCGGCGGCTCGATCCTGGTGTTCGCGGTATTGTCGGCGCCGAACCTCCGCGACCCGCAGATCGCCAGCAGCGGCGGCGGCCTGCAATACATCGTCGAACAGGTGATGTGGGGTCCATTGGGCAAGATATTCCTGATCTGCATCGCGATTGCGGTGACCGTGTGCTCGCTGGCCGTGCACACCGCCGCCATCCGCATGACCTTCGCGATGGCGCGCGACAATGCGCTGCCGTTCGGGGAGAAACTCGCCCGGGTGAATCCCCAGACTCAGACGCCGATCACCCCCGCCGTCGTCATCGGCGTGATCGCCGCGCTGAT
This sequence comes from uncultured Gammaproteobacteria bacterium, assembly GCA_963800375.1. GTDB lineage: Bacteria > Pseudomonadota > Gammaproteobacteria > Steroidobacterales > Steroidobacteraceae > Bog-1198. The sequence continues at coordinate 226,068 of CAWDAT010000001.1, forward strand.
CCTGGTGGTCAACATCGGGCAACCCAAGATCTTCACCGTACTGACGTCGATCGCCGTGATCATGATCTATCTGGCGTACTTGATGGTGACCGGGCCCATGCTGTTGCAGCGTCTGCGCGGGCATTGGCCCCCCGCCGATCTCGCCGCGGGCGGTTACTTCACCATGGGTAGGTGGGGATTGTCGGTCAATGTCGTTGCGGTACTGTGGGGCGCCGGGATGGCACTCAATCTGGCCTGGCCGCGCGAAGCCATTTACGGCACGCCTTGGTACAACACCTGGGGTGCGTTCGCGTACACAGGAGTGATTCTAGGAGCCGGTCTGTTGTGGTACGGACTCAAGGGCCGCCGTTACATCGGCACGCTGGCCTCGCACTCACTGGCCTAATGATGCTATCGAGCTATGCGCTCATGGCGATGTTGGCGCTGCCGGTGCAAGCCGAAGCAGCCTCGGCCCTGCCGAGCACGGCGGTAACCATGGGCAATACGGCTGCGCCGATCGGCGATCCGTCGCCGCCGGCCGGCGCCCGGCGCGATCCAGCGGGCTGCCAAACCGTGCGTTTCTCCGACGTCGGCTGGACCGATGTAACCTCCACCACGGCGCTGATCGCGCAGTTGCTGCGCTCCATCGGCTACACGCCGACGGTCACGGTGTTGTCGGTTCCCGTGACCTTCGCCTCGCTTCAGAACAACGACCTCGACGTCTTCCTCGGCAATTGGATGCCGGCCCAGGCGGGCGATCGGGGCCATTACGTCGAAGACGGATCGGTGGTGGTGATCGGTGCCAATCTGACCGGCGCCAAATATACCCTGGCAGTTCCGGCGTACGCCTACGCCGCCGGCCTGAAGGACTTCAAGGACATTCAGCGTTTCGCAGCGCAGCTCAATGACTCGATCTACGGAATCGAACCGGGCAACGACGGCAACCGGCATGTGCTGGACATGCTCAAGCGGAATCAATTCGGGCTGGGCGGCTTCAAACTGATCGAATCCAGCGAGCAAGGGATGCTGGCGCAGGTGGAGCGCGCCTACCGCGACAAGAAGCCCGTCGTATTCCTCGCATGGGAGCCGCATCCCATGAACATGCGCTTCGACTTGAAGTACCTCGCCGGCGGCGATGAGTTCTTCGGTCCCAACTATGGCGGCGCCACCATTTACACCGTAACCCGCAAGGGCTACAGCGCCGAATGTCCCAACATGGGCCACCTGCTCGCGAATCTGAAATTCACCCTGCGCGGCGAGAGCGAAATGATGGCGGCGATCCTGGACCGGCACGAGCCGCCCGACATTGCAGCCACGGAGTGGTTGAAAGCCAATCCCGCGGCGGTCCAGGCCTGGCTGGCGGGGGTGCTGACCTTCGACGGCCGGCCGGCCCTCACTACCTTGGCGCACGCGGCGCCGCCGCCGCATCCGGGCGGGTTCGAGCAATGGGTCGTCAGCCACAAGATTCCGGTGGGCGATGCGATGGCCGTGGCCATCGATACCATCAAGGCTCATGGAACGTTTCTCTTCGACGGGATCTCCATTGTCATCCGCGGCATGGTGAATGGGCTGACGAGCCTGTTGCACGCCCTGCCCGCGCCGCTGCTGATCGTTGCCGTCGCCGTCCTGGCGTGGCTGCTGCGCCGGTCCCTGCCGCTGGCCGCTTTCGTCGCGCTGGCGCTGCTGTTCATTCTCAATCAGGGCTATTGGCTGGCGACGCTCGAGACACTGTCGCTCGTCATGGTTGCCACCCTGGCATCGACCGCCATCGGCGTGCCATTGGGGATCGCCGCCGCGCACCGGCCGCGGCTGTTCGCAGCCTTGCGGCCGGCGCTCGATCTGATGCAGACGCTGCCGACCTTCGTGTACCTGATTCCGACCCTGGTGCTGTTCGGGCTCGGCGTGGTTCCCGGATTGATTTCCACGGTGATATTCGCGCTGCCGGCGCCCATCCGGCTCACGCACCTCGGGATCTCCTCGGTGCCCAAACCCCTGATCGAGGCCGGGGAGGCTTTCGGCGCGACGCCGATGCAACTGTTGTGGAAGGTGGAATTGCCGAGCGCGGCGTCCACCATCGTCGCCGGCATCACCCAGTGCATCATGCTGAGCCTGTCCATGGTGGTGATTGCGGCGCTGGTCGGCGCCGGCGGCTTGGGCGTACCCGTGGTGCGCGCTCTCAATTCGGTGCAGGTGGGAATGGGCTTCGAGGCGGGATTCACCATCGTGCTGTTGGCCATCATTTTGGACCGCATCAGCCGGCCCAAAGAGCGGGGAGACTCCCGATGAGCCCGGCCGTGGAATTCAAGGACGTCGACATATTGTTCGCAGGGGCCGGACGCGATGGACGCAAGGGATTGCGTGAAGCGCTTGCCGCGCTCGACGGCGGCAGCACGCGCAGCGACATTCAGAGCAAGTACGGCGTCATCGTCGGCGTCGCGGGCGCGAATTTGAGCGTGGCGCGCGGCGAGATCTCCGTGCTGATGGGGCTTTCGGGCTCCGGCAAGTCCACTCTGCTGCGCGCCGCCAACGGTTTGAATCCGGTGACGCGCGGCCATGTATGGGTTCGCGACGGCGAATCCGCCATCGACGTCGCCACCTGCGGTACCCTGCAAATGCGCCGGCTGCGGCGCGAGCGCGTGGCCATGGTGTTCCAGCAATTTGGGCTGTTGCCCTGGCGCACCGTGCGCGAAAACGTCGGCTTCGGACTGGAGCTGCGCGGCGAAACCGCCGCACGCCGCCGCTCGATCGTCGATGAGAAATTGGAGCTGGTCGGGCTGTCTCAATGGGCCGAGCGCTTCGTCAGCGAACTGTCCGGCGGCATGCAGCAGCGCGTCGGACTGGCGCGGGCGTTCGCCACCGATGCCGATATCCTGCTCATGGACGAGCCCTTTTCCGCGCTCGATCCCTTGATCCGCGGCAAGCTGCAGGATGAATTGTTGACCCTGCAGGCGCGCGTCAAGAAGACCATCTTGTTCGTCAGCCACGACTTGGACGAGGCGCTGCGGCTGGGCGATCACATTTCCATCCTGCAGAACGGCCGGATCATCCAAACCGGCACCGCTGAGGACATCGTGCTGGCGCCGGCGGATGAGTATGTGGCGGAATTCGTCCGCCACATGAATCCGCTGACCGTGCTGACGGGCGCCATGATCATGCAGCATCGCGCGGCGCTGGCGGGCGACGGCGGCCAGGTGTGGCTGGATGACCGGCACCGCTACTGCCTGTCCTTGAGCGCCTCGGATGAGGTGGTCGGCCTGCAACTCGACGGCGTGGCCCATCCATGCTCTCGTGTTTCGGAAGACGCCGACCTGGCTCGGCTGCCGCCCGGGCTCGCCGTGGCGCCCGCCTCGCTCTCGCTGCAGTCCATCATTCAATTGCGCCAGGCCACGGGCCATCCGGTGCTGCTTGCCGAGGACGGACGAATTCTCGGCGTGTGCGGCGAGGCCGAAATAATCCGGGCGCTCGCCGGCGGGCGCCACACCCGTGCCGCCGCAGGCTGAGCCGCCCGATTCCAGCGGCGATGAGGCGGCCGCCGCGAAACCCGGCGCTCCGCTGTCGCAGATCCTGCAGCAGATTGCCGCCGATGAATCGCGCCCGCGCGTCTCAGTCGGGGAATTGCTGGCGGCTCTGCACGACCGTGCCGTCGGCGCACTGATCTTCGTCTTTGCCGTCCCGAACACCATCCCAATGCCGCCGGGCGCCTCGTCGATTCTGGGCGCGCCGCTGCTGTTCCTGACCGCCCAATTGGCGTTTGCAAGAGAGCCGTGGCTGCCGCGGCTCATCGCGGACCGCTCCATGGATCGGGTGCACTTCGCCGCCGTCGTGCAACGCGTGGCGCCCTGGCTGGTCCGGGCCGAACGGCTGCTGCGGCCGCGGCTCTCAATCCTGGTTCGGCCGCCCATCGAGTATCTGATCGGCGTCATCTGCCTGCTGCTCTCGATCATCTTGTTCCTGCCCATTCCCATGGGCAATATGCCGCCGGCCATCGCCATCTGCGTGTTTTCGCTGGCGGTCCTGGAGCGCGACGGGCTTTGGGCCCTGGCCGGCCTGTGCGCGGCGATCGCCTCGATCACCATTGTCTGGGGTGTGCTGTTCGCCTTGCTGCGCGGCGCCGTGCTGGTGCTTTCCCGGCTGCTCGGCTGAGTTCCCGAACTCAGTTGCCGCCGTCGCATTTAGATATTATTATGAATATAATAAAACCTTGCGCTGGCCAATAAATTTCCCCCGGGGTAATTCCATGAATCACGATGTCATCATCTCCTGCGCGGTCACCGGCGACGACACCAAAGTCACCAAGAGTCCGCACTGCGCCGTCACACCCGAACAAATTGCGGCCACCGCCGTCGCGGCAGCCCAGGCGGGAGCAGCCATCGTCCACATTCATGTGCGCGAGCCGGAGACCGGCGCCTTCAGCATGGAAACCAAGCACTACCGCGAGGTGGTCAAGCGCATTCGCGAAAGCAAAGTCGATGTGATCGTGAACCTCACCTGCGGCATGGGCGGCTACATCGTGGTGGGCGATCACGGGCTGAAAGACACCCCCGGACCCGGCAGCGACTTCGTCAGCCAGGAAGAGCGCATGCGCCACGTCATCGACCTGTGCCATGAAGGGCTGTACCGCCCGGACATCGCCACCCTGGATTGCGGTTCGCTGAACTTCGGCGACGGCAACCGCGCCTATGTATCGACCCCCAATTACCTGCGCCAGGGCGCGGCGATCTGCAAGGATCTCGGCGTGAAGCCCGAATTGGAGGTTTTCGACACGGGCAATCTTTGGTTCGTCAAGCAGATGATCAAAGAGGGACTGCTGACCGCACCGTCGCTCATCCAACTGTGCATGGGCATTCCGTACGGCGTTCCGGCGGATGTGGGACATCTGCTGGCCATGGTCAATTCGCTGCCCGAGAACTGCAATTGGGGCACGTTCGCCATCAGCCGCATGCAGATGCCGTGGGCGGCACAGGCGGTGCTCCTCGGCGGCAACGTGCGGGTCGGTCTCGAAGACAATCTCTATCTGAGCAAGGGCGTCTACGCCAGCAACGCGCAGCTGGTGGAGAAGGCACGTACCATCATCGAGGCCATGGGGGCACGCATCTTGAGTCCCGCGCAGGCGCGCGAGAAATTGCAGCTGCGTTGAGCGTCCCACCGATGAGCGAACTTCCCGTCTATCACGCGCGGATCCAGCCCGATTGGATCGACTTCAACGGTCATTTGCGCGATGCCTACTACGGATTGGTGGCGAGCTTCGCCATCGACGACGTCATGGACGTTCTGGGGCTGGACGCCGCGTACCGCGAACGCACGCATTGCACCTTGTATACGCTCGAAGTGCATCTGCACTATCTGCACGAGGTCAAGAGTTCGGACGATTTGCGAGTGGTGACCTCGGTGCTGGACTTCGACCGCAAGCGGCTGCATGTCGGCTGCCAATTCCTCTGTTCGCGCGTCGCGAAACCGGTGGCCACCGCCGAGATGATGTTGCTGCACGTGCACCAAGGCGAAAAGCCCGGCGTCGCGTCGTTTCCCGAGGAGGTGACCTCGATGCTCGCGGCGCTCAAAGTGGGCGCCGCCGAGCGCGAAGCCTTCGGGCCGGGCTCCCGCAAGATTGAAATGAAGCGTCGCTGAGCGGTGCCGCCGGTGGATATTCATCGCCTCATCGCACCGCGCAGCATTGTGCTGATCGGCGCCGGTGCGTGGACCGATGCGGTTGCCGCCGGCAATGCCGCGATCGGCTACACGGGAGAGCTGTGGCGCGTGCACCCCAGCCGCCCATCCACCGCCGCCACCACCTACTACCGTTCGATTGCCGAGTTGCCGGGCACGCCTGACGCTGCGTTCCTCGCGGTGCCGAATCATGAAGCACCGGGCGTTGCCGGTGCCCTGGCTGCGCGCGGCGCGGGCGGCTTCGTGTGCTTTTCAGCCGGGTTCTCCGAGACGGGCACTGCATCCGGCATTGAACTCACGGATGAATTGGCGGGCAATGCCGGCACCCTTCCCTTCTTCGGACCCAACTGCTACGGCTTCGTCAATTTCTTCGATCGGGTCGCCATGATGCCGGACCAGATCGTAGGATCGGCCCTCCAACGCGGCGTCGCGCTCATCTGCCAGAGCGGCACGATTGCGCTCACCCTCATGTTCAATCAACGCTCCCTGCCCATCGGTTGTCTGTTCACCGTGGGCAACCAGACGCGCCTGGCGGTGGAGGATTTGATCGAAATTCTTTGCGAGGATGCGCGCGTCACGGCATTCGGCTTGTATCTCGAGGGCATCAAGGATGCGGAGCGCTTTGCGCACGCGGCCGAGCGGGCCCGTCTTGCAGGCAAGCCCATCGCCGTCATCAAGTCGGGACGAACCGCGGCTGCGGCGCGCACGGCGCATAGTCACACCGGAGCCCTGGCGGGCGCGGACGAAGTATTCGAGGCCTTCTGCCGTCAGGCGGGAATTGCCCGCTGCGATACCTTGGGCAGTCTGTGCGAAACCCTCAAGCTGTTTCATATGGGTGGTCCGCTGGCGGGGCGCAAGGTTCTGGTCATGGGAGCATCGGGCGGCGACATGGCCATGACCGCCGACGTCTCGCGCGACTTGCATTTGGAGTTTGCGCCTCTGGCTGCGGCGCGCGCCGCCTCGCTGCGCGAGGTGTTGACCGACCGGGTCACCATTGCCAATCCTTTCGACATTCACACCTATCTCTGGTTCGACCCGCCGGCCCTGCGCCGGGTATTCAGCGAGGTGCTGCATTCCGGATACGATGCGGCCGGCTTCATGCTGGACAGTCCCCCGGAAGGAAAAGCCGACTCCGCCGCTTACGATGCCGTCATCGATGTGTTCATCGAGGCGGCTCAGGCCGCGCCGACCCGGGCCGCGCTGATCGCCTCTCTTCCCGAGACCATCAGTGCGCGGATCAGGCGGCGCTGTCTCGAGGGCGGCGTCGTTCCTCTGCAAGGTCAGCGCGAAGCGCTGGAAGCCCTGTCGCTGGCGGGCGGCGTCGGAGAGTCGTGGGGCCGCAATTCGGGGGTGCATTTGCAGCGGCCGCCTTCGCTCGCCGATGCCGCCGTCCACGCCTTGGGCGAGCACGAAGGCAAGACCGCGCTGGCCGCGTTCGGCGTGCGTACGCCGCGCGGCAGGCTCGTGCCCGTGGAAGGGGCCGCCGCCGCGGCCCGCGAATTGGGATTTCCGGTGGTCATCAAGGCATCGGGCGCGCATTTGGAGCACAAGACCGAGGTCGGCGGAGTCGTGCTCAACGTGCGCAGCGAACAGCATGCGCACGACGCTGCGCAGCGGCTGTCGAGGCTTTCGGACACACTGTTGGTGGAGGAGATGCTTGACGACGGAGTCGCGGAGATCCTGATCGGCGTCATCGTCGACCCGCAGTTCGGTCAGGTGCTGGTTCTCGGCGCAGGCGGCGTGTTCACCGAACTGATGGCGGACAGCGTCAGTCTGCTGCCCCCTTGGACCCGCGCCTCCGTAGAATCCGCGCTGCGGGGATTGTCCGTTCATGAACTGCTGCGCGGCTATCGAGGCAAGCCGGCTGCCGACATCGGGGCGCTGATCGACACCATCCTCGGCGTTGCACGCTACGCGTCCGCCAACGTGTCGCGTTTGGTTGAAATAGACGTCAACCCCGTGATCGTCCGGCCTGCAGGCCGGGGCGCGGTCGCGGTGGACACGATGATTCGCTTGAAGAACGTTTCTTGACGGAGATGCACATGACCGATGGAGTCCGCACAGACAGAAATGGCGCCGTTCTGGAAATCACTCTGGACAGGCCGAAGGCCAATGCCATCGACCTGGCGGCGAGCCGCCGCTTGAACCAAATCGTCAGCTCGTTTCGCGACGACCCCGAATTGCGGATCGCCATCATCACGGGCGCCGGCGACCGATTCTTTTCCCCCGGTTGGGATCTCAAGGCGGCTGCGGCCGGCGAGGAGTCGGACTCGGATTGGGGAGTCGGAGGTTTTGCGGGCCTGAATTACCCGCGCAACCTCAACAAGCCCATCATTGCCGCGGTCAACGGCATCGCCTGCGGCGGAGGCTTCGAGATCGTGCTCGGCACCGACATCATCGTGATGGAAGAACATGCCACGTTCGCGCTGCCCGAGATCAACGTCGGTGTGCTCGCCGATGCCGGCACGGTGAAACTGCGGCGGCGGATTCCCTATCACGTCGCCGTAGAATTCTTGCTCACGGGGCGCTGGATGGATGCCGCCGAGGCCAAGCATTGGGGGCTCGCGAATCACATCGTGCCCAAGGGTCAGAGCATGGCCAAGGCGCGTGAAATTGCCCAACAGCTGGCCGCCGGCCCGCCCTTGCTGTTTCCCGCGATCAAGCAGCTGCTGCGCCACACGGAAATGGTGCCCGAACATGAAGCGTTCGAGCTGCACGATTCGCTCGATGCCGTGCAGAGAGTCATTCGCTCGGACGATCTGAAGGAAGGCACCCGGGCGTTCAGCGAAAAGCGTAAGCCTCGCTGGACCGGTCGCTGAGCCTTCCTGAGTCCCCGAGCTGCTGCGGCAGGCAGTCCGGGCAATGGTCCGGCGCGGCGCCGATGGTCGAACTCAGCAGGTCTGTCAGCGCGTGCGCATCGTGCTGAAACTCCTCTGCGTACGGCGCGTGTTGATGCACCAGTTCGATGGCCACGGCAAACGCGCGCGCCATCTGCTCGTCGTCGGAAAATTGCTCTTCGTCGCAGAACAGCTGATTGTGGACGGGGCAGATCTTCAGCACCTGTGTCTGCAACGCGATGCCGATGGCAATTTCCTGTTTGGTATTCATTGTCTACCCTCGGGTGACGTGCGAGAGGAGCTTGCGCGGAGGCGGCGATCCCCCGCCGGCGGCCGGGATCCCACCACCTTCAGCGCCCGGCGCCACGCGGCCGCCTGCGGCGCCGGCTCGGGAGGATCATGGGGTGCAATGGGTGGTTGCTCAGGACTTGCTGGGTTCGGCACGTTCTCATTGCGCATCGCCGGCTCCTTACACTTAACTTAAGTGCTGGGGAGTATCCTGCCCGTCTCATGCTGCCGCGGTCGGCGCACTGCGCCGGCTCTTGTAGGAATTATCAGACGTCGCGCACCGGCTGTCGCGATGCGGTGTCCTACATCAATGCCTAGAAGGCCAGATAGGGCCAATTTCCTGCAACGTTGCTCGTCCCGTCGCCGGCCGCAGCTGTACGCGCAGTGATTGGCGACGGCGCATTGAGTGAGAGATCGAGTTCCGCAATCAGTCTGCGGATATGGGTCTGCGATCGGCCGAATGTGTCGCTGAGTTCGGCAGACCAGGTGAGCGCCCGGGCATCGTCCAATTCACGGGCGACGCGGCGCAACTCATCAGCCAAAGTTCGCAGGCCTCGCTGTCCGAGGCGGGACGTCACGCCGAGTAACCCGGCCCGCACCGCGCCGTAGAAGGCGTCGAATCCGGTGGTCCCGCGTTGATAGTTCAGGTGGGGATGCGCCCTGAGGCGGCCGGTGACCACGCGGGCAATCTGCCAGCAGCTCACGGCCGTTCGGGAGACAATAGAATGCCGGGATCTTCCCGCATCCAGCTCTGAAGCAAGTGCCCGAGCCTGCAACACCGTGTTACGCAATCGACGAAGCCGCATCACTTCCACGTCGATCATGGCGCCACCCACCCTTTTTCTTTGTCCATAAACCCCTAGCGTCCGCCCTCAGCACATCCGATATCAGGGGCGATGTGAGCATTCTCAAGCATTGCGCACGCCGGGTCTGTAGGACTCTTGGGCATGAGGCTGTGGGTTGATGCCGCACGCGCCGGATATGTCAAATGGCACGCACCTTTGCAGTGCGATTATGTCGTTGAGCGCGTCAATTAACCGCCCAGCGGTCGCAACAAGCCGCGCGAAATGATGTGGCGCTGCACCTCGCTGGTGCCGTCCCAGATGCGTTCAATGCGTGCGTCGCGCCAGATGCGTTCGAGCGGCAGATCGCTCATGAGTCCCATGCCGCCATGAATCTGCAGCGCCTCGTCGGCCACCATGGCCAGCATTTCCGTCGCCTTGACCTTGGCGATGGCCATGTCCATGTCGGTATCGATCTTCCGGTCACGCTTCCACGCGGCCTCCAGCACCAAGAGTTCCGCGGCCCGCAATTCCACCGCCATGTCCGCCAGCTTGAAACTGACGCCCTGAAACTTGCCGATTTGCTGGCCGAATTGCACGCGATCGACCGCCCACTGAGTGGACAGATCGAGCGCGCGCTCGGCGCGCCCGAGGCAGGTGGCGGCCACCTGCAGACGCGTGGCCCCGAGCCAGGTGTTCGCAACCTCGAAGCCGCGATGTAGCTCGCCCAATATGGCCTGACGCGGAACCCGGCAATTGTTGAACTCGAGAATGCTGTTGGTATATCCCCGGTGCGACACGTTCTTGTAACCGGGCCGTACCTCGAAACCCGGATGGCCCATATCGATCAGGAACGCCGTCATCTTCTTGCGCGTGCCATGCGCGGTCGTCTCCTCGCCCGTGGCGGCAAACAAGATCACGAAGTCCGAATGGTCCGCGTGACTGATGAAGTGTTTCGTGCCGTTGATGACGAAATCATCGCCCGCCGCCGCCGCGGTGGTCTTCATTCCGCGCAGGTCCGACCCGGCGCCGGGTTCGGTCATGGCCAGGCATTCGACGCGGTCGCCGCGCACCGTCGGCAGCAAGTATCGCTCTCTTTGCTCGCCTGCGCAGGCGAGCAGGATGTTCGACGGCCGGCCGACGCAGGAGTAGTGCAAAGCGTAGCTGGTCCGTCCCAGCTCCTTTTCGTACAGGACCCAGCTGACGGTATCCAACCCGGCCCCGCCCACCTCGGCCGGCATGTTGGCCGCATACAATCCCGCCTCGATGGCCTTGGCCTTCAGCTCGCGATGCAGCTCCGGACGCAGCACGCCGGTCTCTTCGACTTCCTTCTCGTATGGATACAGCTCGTTGACCACGAACTCCCGCGTCGTCTTGACGATCATCTGTTGTTCATCGTTGAGCGAAAAATCCATGCCGTATCCCCTGTATTGACTCGTCTTGCCGCCCGATCAGGCTTGCGGCACGCGGGCGCTGCCGGCCCAGTGGCGCAGCAACTCCAATTGCAGCCGCAGCTGTTCCACCTGCATGTCGGCCGGCCAGTCGCGCGGGCTGGTGACCGCGCTTGCCGTCAAGCCGTTCATGAAGGTCACCACCGAGCGCAGCACTTGATCGCGCACCGGCTGCGGCCAACCCTGCCATTCCTGCCAATGCTCCGCGAAGCAGCGCGCGAACAAGCGCATGTACTCGCGGTGCACCCACGCATTCAGCCGCTTGAGCTTTTTATCCGCCGATACCTGGCCCCAGAAGGCCATCCAGAATGCGCACTCGGTGAAGCGCTGGGCATCGAGGGCCAGCGCTTCGGACAGCACGTCCAAGAGATTCGCCTCGCGCGTCTCGCGTTCGCGCGTCAAACGCTGCTCGATGCGCAACAGCATCAGCCGCAGGGCGGCCAGGATGATCTCTTGTTTGGACTCGTAATAGTGGGCCACCATGCCGGTCGTATAGCCTGCCGCGCGGGCAATTCGCGCCACCGTGGCCTGCTCGAATCCATAGTGCGCGACCACCTTGCAGGCGACGTGGGCGATTTCATCGCGCCGCTGAGCGTGGTCGACGATTTTCGGCATGGCGATCGCTAGCCGGCCGCGAGCCCGACCGAGCGGCCGGCCTCCACGGGCAGCGGCAACCCGGCTTGATCCTTGCGGATCGACTCGAGCCCGGCGCGCACCTTGGCATCCGCCGGCGACGCCTTGGCGGCTTTGGTGTCGACGTGCAGGTACATCTGCTCGGCCGTGGCGATCTGCCGCTGATCGCGGCCGCGGTGCATCCGATGAAACACATGCAGGCGCTTGTCGTCGACGTTGAGCACCTGCGTGGTGACATACAGCGGTTCGCCGGCCTTCGCCTCGCCGAGGTGCCTGACGTGATTCTCGACGTTGTAGTACATGCGCCCGGTATCGCGGTAGCTTTCATCGACGCCGACCCGGCGAAACAAGGCGTCGGTCGCGTCCCCAAACACCTGTCCATAGCGGAAGTCGGACATGTGGCGGTTATAGTCCACCCATTCCGGCCGGACCACGGCTTCGGCCAGCCGCAGGGGCTGCCCCTGCACCCCGCCCGGCTGAGCGCCGCGCTGCGCCCGCGTGCCGGCCGCATCCTGATACAGCCGCTCTTCGAGCGATCGCAAGGTGGCCCCCGCGCCGATATTGTATTGCCGCAGCACCTGCTGAATCGCCACCAGGTAATCATCGCGCAGGCGTTCGAGTTCACGGATGGAGCGGCCGGCGGCCTGCGCCTGGGTGCCCTCCACCATGCGATCGATCAAAGTCTCGGTGAGTTCCGGCGCTTCGAGCTTGGTCCACGGCCATTTGAGGCAGGGTCCGAACTGCGCCAGCATGTGGCGCATGCCGCTCTCGCCGCCCGCCAGGTGATAGATCAAATTCGTGCCCATCGCCGCCCAGCGCAGGCCGGGTCCGTAAATGATGGACTCGTCGAGTTCGCCCGTGGTGGCCACTCCGTCGTTGACCAGGTGCAGGATTTCCCGCCACAGCGCCTCTTGCAGGCGGTCGGTCAGATGCCCCGGGACCTCGCGCCGCACATGCAGCGGATGCATCCCGATATAGGTGAAGAACTTGGCCGCCGCATCGATGGTGGCCTGCACCGTCTTCTGCCCGCCCACCAATTCGACCAGCGGCAGCAAGTACACCGGATTGAATGGATGCGCCACGCAAAAGCGCTCCGGGGAAATCATATCGCGCTGCAGATCGGTCGGCGTGAGGCCCGAGGTGCTCGACGCCACGATCACGTCGGGAGCCGCGTACCGGCTCACTTCGGCCAGCATCCGCTGCTTCAGAGGTAATTGCTCGGGAATGTTCTCCTGGATGAAGTCCGCCCGCTGCGCCATCACCTTGAGGTCGGTGGTGAAGGTCAGCTTGCCCTTCGGCGGCAAGGGAGCGAAGGTCAGCCTGGCCAGTGCCGGCTCGGCGTTGGCGACTGCGCCGCGGATCCATTCTTCCATTTCTGGCTTCACGTCCGCCGCAATCACGTCGATCCCGAAGTGCAGCGCCCGCGCGGCCCAGCCGCCGCCGATGACTCCGGTGCCCAGAAGGCCGAGCGTCCTCACTTCTCTCATCTATGCCGCCCCCGCACGCGCCGCGTGCTCCGCAATGTTGGTATTGTTACCAGTATAATATAAAAAGCGACGCTGCAGCCAGCCGCCCCGCGGCCGCCGCGAACGCGGTCCGCCTGCGATGCCTTGATCGGCGCGCCGCTTCATGTGATAAGTAGCCGCCGGCGCACGGCCGTGGTCAAACGAGGTGTCGATGGACAGGGATTTTCCGGCAGCGTCCGCCAGCCGCCGCGATCTGCTGCGCATGATCGGCGCGAGCGCCGGGATTGGCGCCATGCACCAGGCCATGAGCAGCCTCGGGTTCGCCGCTGAGTCGCCCTATCGAGGCCCGATCGACCTTCAAGGCACGCCCGCGGGCGCCTCCGTGCTGGTACTGGGTGCGGGCATTGCAGGGATGACCTCGGCCTTCGAACTGCGCAATGCGGGCTACCAAGTGCAGGTGTTGGAGTTCAATGCCCGGCCGGGCGGGCGAACCTGGACCTTGCGCGGCGGCGACAGCTACACCGAGCTCGGCGGTTTCACCCAGCGGTGCGGTTTCGACCAGGGCCAGTACATCAATCCCGGCCCGTGGCGCATTCCGCATCATCACCGCGGCCTGCTCGGCTATTGCAAACGCCTCGGAGTGCCGCTCGAGCCCTTCGTGCAGATCAACTACAACGCCTACCTGCACAGCAGCCGCGCCTTCGGCGGCAAACCGCAGCGTTACCGGGAAATCAAGGCTGACTACCAAGGCTATGTGGCCGAACTCTTGGCCAAGGCCACGAGGCAGAATGCGCTCGATGCGACGGTGAACAAGGAAGATCAGGAGCGCTTGCTCGAGTCGCTGCGCGACTGGGGCGCGCTCGATCGGAACTACGCGTACCTCTCCAACGATGCCAGCAGCAACCGCCGCGGCTATCGAAGAGATCCCGGCGGCGGAGTGAACGGCCGGCCGATCTCCTCGACTCCCGCCTCCCCCTCCGAAATCTTGGATTCGCGACTGTGGCAGGCGCTGTCCCATAACGATGCCTTCGACATGCAGCCGGCTCTGTTCCAGCCCGTGGGCGGCATGGACCGGATCGCCGAAGCGTTCGGCCGTGAATTGGGGCCCTTGATCCGTTACGGGGCCAAGGTCGTCGACATTCACCAGGACGAACATGGCGTGAACGTCCTCTACGAAGACACGAGCGCGCCCGGCACCTCTCACAAAGCACGGGCGGACTGGTGTCTGTGCACCATTCCCCTGCCCATTCTCGCGCAGATTCCCATGAACGTCGGGACGGCTCTGGCATCCGCCGTCTCTGCGGTGCCCTACGCCGCGTCGGTCAAAGTAGGGCTGCAGTTCAATCGCCGCTTTTGGGAGGAAGATGAGCAAATCTATGGCGGCATCACCTACACGGACCTGCCCATCGGCGTCATCTCCTATCCGAGCAACGGCTTTCACGGCGGCGGAAAGGCCGCGCTCTTGGGCGCTTACATCTTTGGACCCAGCGCCATGGAATTCACCGCCATGCCGCCGGCGGAGCGCGTGCAGAAGGCCTTGGAGTACGGCAGCCGGATTCATCCGCAGTACCGCCGCGAATTCGACAACGGCATCGCCGTGGCCTGGCACCGCTCGCCCTTCACCATGGGATGTTTCGCCCTGTGGAGCGGCGAAGCCCGCGACCGGCACTACGCCGACATGTGTGCAATCGATGGGCGAATCGCACTGGCCGGTGAGCACCTGTCATTCTTGAACGGCTGGCAGGAAGGCGCCGTCACCTCGGCGCTCGATGCCATCGGCCGGTTGCACCGGCGCGTGCTGGATCAGGGCGTGAGATCGTGAGCCGTGCAACATCGTTGATGGTGCTGTGCCTGGCTGCAGGGGGTGCATTTTGCGCTCACGCGAATGATGCCGACGGTACGGCGGCCGCCGCTCCCGCTGCCCGCGACGGCGCGGCGACCTACTCTCATATCTGTCAGGGCTGCCACATGCCCGAAGGGCAAGGCGCCGTCGGCGCGGGTCATTACCCAAAGCTCGCCGGCAACCCGGCATTGGTATCCTGGCAGTACCTGGCGCTGACCGTCCTCAACGGCAAGAACGGCATGCCGGCATTCGGGCGGCCGTCTGAGCAAAACACCGGCCCGCCATTTCGGGGGGTGTACCTCAATGATGCGCAAGTGGCGGCGGTGGTCAATTACGTGCGCAGTCACTTCGGCAACCGTTGGAAAGACACGGTGACCGCGGAACAAGTGGCGGCGCTACCGCATCCCGCCGCCGCCGCGCGCTAGGGCTCGCGGCCGGGCCGCCTACTTGCCGGCGGCGCTCAACACCCCTGTTATCGCCGGGGCCGCCTGCGGCACATCATGCCGATAGTCCCTGCCGACCAAGGCGGCCACGGTCGCCGCAATTTGCGACTGCGTCACCGGGGCGGCGTGGCTGCGCTCGCCGAGCGGCGCAGTGTCCGGGCCGAGTACCGCGATCCAAACATTTTCCGAGCCCTTCTCCTTTACACCATGCTCCTTCCACTCGGTCGGACCGCTGCCGCGACCGTGGTCGGTGGTGACGATGAAAGTCGTGGTGCCGTGGTACTGGGGCATGGCTTGCATGGTCTCCCACAATTGCTGCACGAAATGATCCATACGGTGCGCGCTGTCGAGGACCAGGTCGTAGCGGCCCTGATGGGCCCAATTGTCGGTCTCCCCGTAGCCTACGAACAGGATGCGGGGCTGGGCGGTCTTGATGTAGTCGACGAGCGGTATCTGCAACAATGAATTCGGCACGTCCTCCTCGTCAAATCGAGTCGTGGTCTGGTACAGCTCGCGCAGCAAGGCATCGCGCGGCGATTCACCGGGCTTTTCCGGCAAACTCCATCCGGTCTGAATCACGAGCCCGCTGCGGGCCTTGTTGAAAATTCTCTGATAGGCATCCCAGGTGCCATAAACGGCGACGCGGCCGTGAAATTCCTCCGTCTTGTTCAGCCATTCGAACACCGTGGCGTTGGGATTGGGTCCAAACTCGTTGCTGTCGATGGCGTCGTTGGGATACCCGGTGGACATCTCGTTGTATCCGGGGTAGGAGAATGCCTTGCCGTTGGTGACGCGCGCGACGCTGCCCTTCAACTGGTTGCCGTAAATCTGGCCCTGCTTGGCCACCGTTCCCCACAGGAACGGAAACAGCGCCGCGCGGCGCGCCTCAGGATCCGCACGCCAGTAGCGTTTGCGCAATTCCGCCTGGGATAGCCAGCTGCCCCCCGCCTTATCGTCGAGCAAGCCGGCGTCGGCGCCGGTAAAGACCTCCTGCCAACGCAGCCCGTCGCTGACGATCAACACGACATTTTGCGTCTGGCCCGCGAAGGCGCCGGCCGGCCCCGCCAGCAGCATCAAACCGATTGCGAATGCCCGGATGGCGAGCCTATTCATCGACTGCATGATGGAGACGCCCTCGAATGCCGCGAGGCATTACTGCTGTAGAACCACCGCGCAATTCGCGGTCCAACTCAAATACACCTCATCGCTCCAATCAATCGTCCACTCCGAGGTGCGCCGGTCGTTCTGTGCGAAGACGGTGACCAGCTTGCCGGTCTCGGTCTTGATCCGATAGGTCGAACGGTTGCCAAGGTATCCCAATTCCCAAACCATGCCCTTGACCTGGTTGATGCGGCCGCCGGCAATGGGTTCCTTGCTCAGGCGGATCTTCTCCGGCCGCAGCGCCACCCACACCCGTTGCCCGGCGCCGAAGCGTCCGAGCTCGTCGACGATCAGGTCGCACCCGGCCTCGGCGCTGCGCACGATGAGATAACCGGGCTCGGTGCCGCTGACGGTGCCCTCGAACAGGTTGGTGGTGCCGATGAAATCGGCCACGAATCGGTTCTGCGGAAACTCGTAGATTTCGGACGGCGTCCCGACCTGCACGACCTGGCCGCGATTCATGACCGCGATCCGCGTCGACAGTGCCATGGCCTCGTCCTGGTCGTGAGTGACGAAAACAAAGGTGATGCCGACCTGCGATTGAATGTTCATCAGCTCGAATTGCGTCTGCTCGCGCAATTTCTTGTCGAGCGCGCTCAAGGGCTCATCGAGCAGCAGCACCTTCGGCCGGCGGATCAGCGCCCGCGCCAGGGCGACCCGCTGCCTCTGGCCGCCCGATAGCTGGTGCGGTTTGCGCTTCTTCAGCCCCGCCAGCTGCACCATCTCCAGCGCTTCCTGAACGCGCTTGAGCTTGACGGACTTGTCCAAGGGGAGCCGCCGCAGGCCGTACCCCACGTTGTCCTCGACCGTCATGTGCGGAAACAGCGCATACGACTGAAACATCATGTTGACCGGGCGCTCATGCGGCGGCACCGTGGTCATGTCGACATCCTCGATCATGATCCGGCCGGAGCTCGGTGATGCGAACCCGGCAAGCATGCGCAGCAGGGTCGTCTTGCCGCAGCCTGAAGCGCCGACCAACGCGAACATCTCGCCCTTGTAAATCCGCAGATTGACGCTGTCCACGGCGGTGAATGCGCCGAAGGCCTTGTTGATGCTCTCGATGACGATTTGCGGTTTCGCGTCCGGATCGAGCCACGGCCGGTCAGCGACGGATTTCGGCGCGGCGGCCACTAGAACTCCGCCGGCGGAGTCGCGCGCCGCCGCTCAGGAGCGAAGAAAGGCCGCTCGACGATCTGTGCTCGCGACATCCGGCGCTCCCATACGAGTTCGCGGTTCAGGTAGATTTCCGCCCAGACCGTCGAGCCGATCTGGAAATGCGGAGCTTCGACGATAGCAAGCGCGATATTGCGCTTGCAAGTCGGAGACCAGGTGGCCGAAGTGACGCTGCCGACTTCGCGCTTGCCGCTGTCATCCGTGTAGAGCAGGGAATTGTGGGCGGGTTTGTTGCCGGCGATGTCCAGCCCGACCAGCCGGCGGCTGGACCCACGGATCTTCTCCGCCAGCAGCGCGCGCCGGCCGGTGAAATGTCCCTTGTTGAGGTCCACCAGCCAGTCCAAACCCAGTTCGAGCGGCGAGCGGTCGCGACCGGTGCGAATCGTATGCTCGGCCGAGACGAAATCCACATTGGGCAGCAGAAATCCGGCTTCGATGCGCGCCACGTTCAAGGCCTG
Source organism: uncultured Gammaproteobacteria bacterium (assembly GCA_963800375.1). GTDB lineage: Bacteria > Pseudomonadota > Gammaproteobacteria > Steroidobacterales > Steroidobacteraceae > Bog-1198. The sequence continues at coordinate 244,249 of CAWDAT010000001.1, forward strand.
CGAGCCGACGGCGCGAATGCCTCGCGTGCGCCCCGCCGCCATCAGCGCATCCCAGACGGCTTCCGCCGCAGCCGGCTCCATCCACAGCTCGTAGCCCAAGTCTCCGGTGAATCCCGTGCGCGACACGGTCAGCGCATGCGGGCCCAGGGAAAAGTAGCCGATGTCGAACGGCCTCAGGCGATCGACCCCCGGCAGGCCCAGCGCCTTCAGCACGGCGCAGGACGTGGGCCCTTGCACCGCAAGCGCCGCAATCTGCTCGGTAACCTCGCTGATCTGCACCTCGAAGCCGATCGCGGAATCGAGCAGCCAATCGATCTGGCGTTCTGCCGTGCAGAGGCGGTAATCCTCCGGTCCCAGGCGAAAGACCGTGCCGTCGTCGATCAGATGCCCTGCGTCATTGCACCACACGCAGTAGGCGACCCGGTCCGGTTTGAGTTTGGCGATGTCGCGGGTTACCAGATGATTCAGGTAAGGCAGCGCATCGCGGCCGGCAATGCGGTACTTCACCATCGGCGTCAGGTCATACAGGGTCGCGGCATTGCGTATCGCGAAGTATTCCTGCTCCATGGTGGTGAACACGTCCACGGTCGTGTAGCCCGCCCAGGGGATGAAACTGTCGACTTGCGCAAGTTCGCGCGCCCGTTGGTGAAACGGAGTCTTGAGCAATGGCTGTTTGAAATGCGGCGCGGGCGAGTCCGTCATCGTGTATTCGCGTCCTGTTTGAGCACTTCGCGCGCGGCATTGCGGCCGGCAACGCCCATCACTCCGCCGCCCGGGTGGCAGCCCGCCCCGCAGAGAAACAGTCCTTGCATCGGCGTGCGGTACTGGGCCGCCCCCGGCACCGGCCGGACCATCAAAAACTGGTCGAAGGCCAGATCGCCGTGGTGCCAATGGCCGCCGCTGATGCGAAACTGCGCTTCCATATCGGCAGGGGTCAACAATTCCGCGCCGACGATGCTGCCTTGAAGGCCGGGGGCGAATCGCTCGAGGGTCTCGAGCACCGTATCCATGAAGCGTTGCCGTCCGCTGGGCCAGCCCTCCTTGAGCGTATGGGGCGCGTATTGCACGATGGCCGACAGCACGTGCTTCCCGGCCGGCGCGAGCGCCGGATCGTTGACGGTCGGAACGGTGATCTCCATGATCGGCGCCGCTGAAAATTCGCCGTACTTGGCGTGATTGTACGCATGCTCGATGTGCTGCAGGGAGGGCGCGATCATCAGCCGGCCGCGCATACCGGCCTCTGTCACGCTGTTGAACGGGGGCAGCCGGTCCAGCGCCAGATGCAGCTTGGCGCTCAAGCCGCGGCAACGAATGTGATTCACCCGGCGCACGAAGCCGGTATCCAGATACCGGGGTCCCAACAGCCGCAAAAAAGTGGTCTTGGGATCGGCATTGGATATCACACTGCGCGCCGCGATGACTTCGCCCGATTCGAGAGTGACGCCGCAGGCGCGGTCGCCCTCGATGAGAATGTTCGCCACCGGCGCGCCGGTGCGAATCGTGGCGCCCGCGGCGCCGGCCGCCCCGGCGAGCGCCGCGCACACCGCACCCATCCCGCCTTTCGGCTGCGACAGGCCGGAATCGCCCGCGGCCGCTTCCGCCGCCAATCGGTACAGCAGGGTCAACACCGTCCCGGGGGATCGCGGACCGAAGTTGGCGCCGAGGACGGCATCGAACCCCAATGCGCCCTTGAGCGCCGTGGAATCGAAATTTTCCTCGAGCAGATCGTAGACGTTCATGCCGCCGATGCGCAGCAGCTCACGCATGTCGCGCCGCCCCAAGCGGCGAATCCGCCAGCCGATTCGCAGCAGATCGAGACGGTCGCTCCAGTCCGTCGTGCCCAAACGCGGCGGCACGCGCGAGAACATGGGCGCCAGCGCGCCGGCAAAGCGCCGCATCCGCGCCGTATAGTCCGCATACGCCTGCAAATCAGCCGGCGACAGACGCTGGCCCGCCCCCGCCTCGCCCAAGCTCAAGGAGGCGCCGTCAGGCAGCAACGCCGTGCTGGCCATGCCCTGCGCCGCCCATTCCAGCCCGTGCGATTCCAACCGCAGCTCGCGCAGCAAGTCCGCCGGCATCAGATGCAGCAGGTGCGCGCCGGCGGACACGCGAAATCCCGGCGCGAACTCGCGAGTGCGCGCCGCGCCGCCGACTTCGGCCGCGGCTTCGAGCAGCAGGACGGAACGGCCGCCGCGGGCCAGGGTTGCCGCGCACACCAGGCCATTGTGACCGCCGCCGATGATGACGCAATCGTAACGCGGCTGCGCGGCGAGGTCCGCCACGATCAGTGCGCCCTGCCCAGATCGCGCAGCACGGCACGCGCGGCGTTCGCGCCGGGCGCCCCCATGACGCCGCCGCCGGGATGAGTGCTGGAGCCGCACATGTACATGCCGCGGACCGGCGCCCGGTACTGCGCGTAGCCCGGCAGCGGGCGGTTGAACAACAGCTGATCCATGGTCAATTCGCCTTGAAAGATGTTGCCTTCCGTGAGCCCCACTTCATTCTCGATGTCCCAGGGCGTGCGGATTTCCGCATGCAGTATCAAATCCTTGAAGTTCGGGCTGTGCTGCGCAATGGTATTGATCACCGTGTCGCCGAACGCCTTGCGCTTCGCGGCATCCCACGGCCCGTCGGCGAGCTCGTACGGGCAGTATTGAACGAACACCGACATATAGTGCTTGCCGTCGGGGACCATGGTCGGATCGATCTGCGAGGGAATGAGCATGTCGATGTACGGTGCCCGCGACCAGCGTCCGTCCTTCCAGTCATCGTACGCGCGCTCCATCATTTCGATCGTGTCGGTGACGTGCATGTCGCCGCGAGTGCAGGGCGAGCCCTGCGGTATCGCGGGAAATCGCGGCAGGCCGTCCAAGGCGATGTTCAATTTTCCGGAGGAGCCGCGGATCTTGAAATTCTTGACCTGGCGCAGGAATTCGTCCGGCAGATCCTCCGCATCCATGGTTTCCAAGAAGGTGCGGCGCACATCGAGATTGGAAATGACCAGCGGCGCATGAATCTCCTCGCCGCCGGCCAGGACCACCCCGGTGGCGCGCCCGTTGCGCACTTGAATCCGCTCGACCGGCGCGGCGCTGCGGATCGTGCCGCCGCTGGCCTCGAAGGAGGCCCCGAGGGCCTTGGTGATGGCGCCCATGCCGCCGCGTGCGAATCCCCAGGCGCCGACCGTGTCGTCGATGTCGCCCATGTAGTGGTGCAACAGCACGTATGCCGTTCCCGGCGAGCGCGGTCCGAGTGCCGTGCCGATGATGGAGCTGCCGGCAAAATGCGCCTTGACGATTTCGCTCTCGAAATATTCGTCGAGAAAATCCGCCGCGCTCATGGTCCAGAAGCGCAGCGTGTCGTACATGCGCGCCTCGCCCAGGCCGTGAAACCTCTTGCCGAGGAACAGCAGCTCCTGCAAGTCGCGCGGCTTGAACGAGGTGGGATCGGGCGGCTCGCGCATCAGCAGCGGCTTGATGAATTTACATTGACGGATGACGTCGCGGGAGTAGCGGTCGTAGGCCTCCGCATCGCGCTTCGAATGCCGGGCGATCTCCCGGCGCAGGGCGTCGTGGTTGTCGTACAGCGCCAGGTGGCCGCCATCCTGCATCATGGTGCATCCCCCTTCGTAGGGGATGACCTGCAGCCCGAATTTCGGCAGTTCCAGCCCGCGGATGATTTCGGGTCTCAACAGGCTGCAAACGTACGAACAGTTGGAATAGGTGAAGTTTTCGTACAGACGGCGGCTCACCGCCGCACCGCCGATGTAGGGCTGGCGCTCGAGCACCAGCACCTTGAGTCCCGAGCGCGCGAGATAGCAGGCGGCGACCAGGCCGTTATGGCCGGCGCCGACGATGACGGCATCCGGATTCGTGGGACGGTTCACCGAGCCGGCGCCCGGACCGGCGCTTGCTGCGCCGCCTCGCTTGCCTTCAAGGTCGCATCCACCGCGGTCTCGAAGGCCTTCAGGGTATCGGCCAGGCAGGATGCGTCGTGCGCCGCCGACACGAACCAGGGTTCGCGCGAATCGGGCTCGCACAGGACGCCCTCATCGTGCAACACCTGCGCCATGGCGTCGTAGAACGAATAGTCGCTGCTCTTCCAGTCACGATAGTTGCGCGGCGGCTCGTGCGCGAAATACAAACCGCTCATCGAAGGATGGCCGACGAAGCTGTGCGCGATGCCGCGCGCGCCCAATACCGCGCGCATGCCGCTGCGCAGGCGGGTGCCGTAGTCGGCGATCCGCTCCAGCGCGTCGCTTTCATCGAGAATCTGCAGGGTCTTCTCCGCCGCGGCCAGCGATATCGAATGCGCAGTATAGGTGCCGCCGTGAGCGACACCGCGCCCGATCTTGCGCATGATGTCCTCGCGTCCCGCCAGCACCGATATGGGATAGCCGTTGCCCACGGCTTTGGCAAAGGTGCACAGGTCGGCCTTGACCCCGTAGAGCTCCTGCACGCCGCCGCGCGCCACGCGAAACCCCGTCTTCACCTCGTCGATGAGCAGCACCACGCCGTGCCGGTCGCACAAGCTGCGCGCCGCCCGCAGGTATTCCGGTTCCGCGGCAATCCCCAGGCAATTGCCCATGATGGGCTCGATCAGCAGGCACGCGATGCGGTGGGCGTGCCGCTTGAACACATCTTCCAGCTGGTTCGCGTCGTTGGCCTGCACGAAATGCGCGAAGCTGCGCGTGCTGATGGGGACGCCCTCGCTGTAGGGTTTCACCTCCGGATCACCCACTTGCGTCCATTTATCCATGGGCGTGAACCACATCGCGGCGTCGAATAGGCCGTGGTAGCCGCCCTCGAGAATCACGTAGTCGTCCTTGCCGGTGTAGGCCCGCGCCAGGCGCAAACCCGCCATCACCGCCTCGGTGCCCGAATTGGAAAATCGCACGAGCTCCGCTGCCGGCACCATTTTTGAGATTCGCTCCGCCACCTTGAGCTCGCGTTCGGTGGACAAGGCGAAGACGCCGCCCACCTCCATCCCCTCGCGTGCCGCCTGGTCGACTTCGGGGTGGGCGTAGCCGAGGATCGCGGGCCCGTAGCCCATGCGGTAGTCGACGTATTCGTTGTCGTCGAGATCCGTGATGCGGGCGCCGACGCCTCGCTTGACATAGATGGTGCGATCCTCGCCCCAGTAGCGAAAATTGGATGCCACGCCGAGCGGCAGGCGTTTGACGGCGCGTTGAAAGTGCGCGTTGCTCTTGGTCAGTTTTCTGGCCATGACGTCCCCCGAAAATTGATTGATTGACTGAATGTCGAAATTTTGTGCGACCGTAGCATTCGCCGCCGGCTTCGTCCAGAAGTATTATATGTTCATATAAGATGCATTCCGACGGCGCTCGCGGGCATCTCTCGCACGATGTCCAAAATTCGTTGCCATGACGCTAAAACAGGGTTTTTTACGCTGTAAATGCCTTGTTGCACTGCTTCGGCTTGCCAACGCAGCGTCCTTTGAAGTACATTAAATGACCATATAAGTCGCTGCGGTGAACGTCATGACCAACCTGTCCGTCGCGAAGCGCGCCGAGGAGGCCGCCAGCACCCCGCCGCATGCGCTGCCCGCGTGGGTTTACAACAACGTCGAACTGGGCCGGCTGGAGCTCGAACGCATCCTGATGCCGAGCTGGCAGATCGTCTGTCACGTGAACTCCATTCCCAAGGCGGGGGACTATGTGACCTTCGACCTGGGACCGGAAAGCGTCCTGGTCATGCGCGACCGCGACGGCTCGGTGCGCGGCTTTCACAACGTCTGCCGGCACCGCGGCGCACGCCTGTTGGACGGCTCGGGGAACTGCCCCGCCACCATCACCTGCCCCTACCATGGCTGGACCTACCGTCATGACGGCGGCCTGATCGGCATGCCGGTGCGCGAGAGCTTCCCGGGTCTCGACCGTTCCGCGCACGGCCTGCGCCCGGTTCGGATCGACATCGCCTTCGGCTTCGTCTTCGTTTGCCTCGCAGGCGATCCGCCGCCCGTCTCCAAGCTCTGGGGCAAGCTGGCGGATGAGTTCCTGCCTTATCGATTCGAAGACATGGTGCCGCTGTCCCCCATCACCCAGGAGACGTGGAACGTCGACTGGAAGATTGCCATGGACAATTATCTCGAGTCCTACCATGTCCCCATCGGACATCCCGGGCTGTACCGCATGTTCACGCCGGATTACGAAGACCAAGACTCCGTCCCCGGTGTTGCGCGCGGCGTCAGCTGGCTGCGCAAGCAGGAGTCGCCGCGCTGGGCCGAAGGCCTGTATCAACGGATGATCGGCAGCGTTGCGACGCACCTGCCGGACGAGCAGCGGCGATGCTGGCGTTTCTACAGCGCGCTGCCGAATCTGGGGATCGACGTATTCCCCGACCAGATGGACTTCTTTCAGGTCCTGCCCGGCGGTCCCGGCAAGTGCATCATTCGCGGCGCGGTGTTCGGCCTGCCCGATCAACGGCGCGAAATGCGCGCCATTCGCTACCTGAGTTCGCGCATCAACACGCAGGTGAACGAGGAGGACAAGTGGCTCTGCGGCCGAGTGCAGCGTGGCCTTGCATCCGGCAGCTACCAGCCGGGTCCGCTGTCGCAGCTCGAGCGCTGGATGCTCGAATTCCACAATCTGCTGCGTGAACGCATTCCGGAATTCGCCCTGCCGAGCGCACCGAAGCACTTCGCCTGAAAGCGGCGGCCGCCGCGGCCGCCGCTCTTGGCTGCTAGCCCAGATTGATCCAGGCGGACTTCGTCTGCGTGTAGGAGATCAGGCTCTCGACGCACTTGTCGCGGCCCTGGCCCGATTGTTTGTAGCCGCCGAACGGCTGCGTCATGTCGCCGTGATCGAAGCAGTTCACCCAGATGACGCCCGCTTCAAGATCACGCACTGTCTTGTGAGCCACGCTCAAATCGCGGGTCCATACCGCGGCCGCCAGTCCATAGATCGAATCGTTGGCCACCGCCAGCGCTTCGCCCAGGCCGTCCACCTCGATCGCGGCCGCAACCGGACCGAAGATTTCTTCCTGCGCGATGGTCATGCGGTTATTCACGCCGGTGAACAGCGTGGGATTGACATAGACGCCCGGAAGATCGGGCGAGCCGCCGCCGAATTCCAGCCGCGCCCCTTCCGATTTGCCGCGGCTGATGTAGTTCATGACCCGCGAACGGTGTGAAGCCGTGACCAGCGGACCCAGATTGGTGGTCGGATCCAGCGGATCGCCGGCGCGATAGGCATCCTTGCCGCGTTCGATGAATCGCGCCAGGAATTCTTTGGCGATCGGGCGATCGAGCAACAGGCGCGAGCCCGCATTGCAGACCTCGCCCATGTTGCCGTAGATCCCGTTGATGGCATAGGTCACCGCCGTATCGAGGTCGGGCAGATCCGCGAGAAATATCTGCGGAGTCTTGCCGCCGCATTCCAGGGCGACCCGCTTCATATTGGACTGACCGGCGTAAATCAGCATTTGCTTGCCGATTTCGGTGGAGCCCGTGAACGCGATCTTGGCCACATCATTGTGCAGCGCCAGCGCGGCGCCCGCGGCTTCGCCCAATCCGTTCACCACATTGAACACCCCCGGCGGGCCGCCCGCTTCCACGAACAGCTGCGCCATCAGCAAACCCGACAGCGGCGACTGCTCCGCAGGCTTCAGCACCACCGAATTGCCGGCGGCCAGCGCCGGCGCGACCTTCCACGCCGCCATCAGCAAGGGATAGTTCCACGGCACGATGCACCCGACCACGCCCAACGGTTCGCGCAGGATGTAGTGAAACGCGTCGGCGGCGGTGGCGGTGACCATGCCGTCGATCTTGTCGATCAATTCGCCGAAATAGGCGAAATTGCGCGCCGCCGCCGGCACATCGATGGTGACCATGTCGGTGATGGGTTTACCCATGCACAACGTGTCGAGCAGGGAGAACTTCTCATTGTTGGCTTCCAAAAGCTTGGCGTACGTCTGCATGATGGCCATGCGCTCGCGAGGCGCCTTGCGGCTCCAGACCCGCGAGTAGAAGCTGCGTTTGGCCGCGGCCACCGCCAGGTCGATGTCCGCGGCGGTGCCGGCACTGACTTCGCACAGCGGCTTTGCGGTGGCAGGATTCACCACGGTGAAGCGGCCGCCCGCGACCGAATCCACGTACTGGCCATCGATGAAATGCCGGGTCTCGTAGCGCACGGCGGCGGCGCGCCCATGCCAGTCTTTCGTCGTCAAAGAGGTCAAATTCATCGCAGTACTCCGATAAATGTCACGGCTTCATGGCCCGATGGGCTCTAGTTCCGCCGGGTCGGCCGGCGGGGGGCACAGTATAGTGAATTTTGCTAAGGATCGTTCGGCGGTCTGGCAAGCGCCATCATCGGCAGCTGGGCCAGCAATTGCCTGCGGAACTGCGCGACGGCGGGCGCGGCCCGCACCCCCTCGGCGGCGGCATGGCCGAATGCAACGATGCCCTGCTGCGTCGACTCGGCCACCGTGATCGCGGTGCGCCGCATGTAGGGATTCAGCCGCGACGCAAGATAGGCCGCGGCCTGCGCCGGCGCTTGCGCCTCGCACAGGGTGAAATCATGCTGCCGCAACACGCTGCGCCCCGGCCCCACGGGCAGTGCCTGGCGGATGGTGAAGCCGTCGCCCCTGACCTCGATCAGATGATTCGGCGCGAAGAAGCGCGGCTCGCTGTGAATCTCCGCGGCGGCGCCCACCAAGCGCCGGTAGCGGCGCGCACTCCAGCCGTTCGCGTCTGCGGGGCTGATCTGCGCGCGCGCCGCCAATTCGAGCCACTGCTCGATCACGAGCTTCCAATCGGCGCCGACCCCGACGTCTCGGAGGCCTCCCATGGGACGTGATCCCGGCGGGGGCACAAAATCCGTCCATGGATCCGCGGCCACGGCGTGCGCGCGGCGCCTCTGCGCGGCGCGCACCAGGATCAAATCACCGATCAGGCGCACCTCCAAGGCGGTCAAATCCGCCGCGCCGCGAGTGCCCCGCCGCCGCCCGTCGAGTTCGAACTGCAGTCCATGCACCGTGCATTGAATGAGTTCCAGACGGCCGGCGGGCGCGGCAACCAGAATGTGCGGCGCCTCGCTGCAGCTGTTGCGAAATGCGCGCACCTCCCCCGCCCCGTCGCGCAGGATCAGCGCGCGCTCATTGCCGAGATCGACGCCGAAAAAATCTCCCGGTCGCGCGAGGCGCGCGCAGTGGCCGGCAAACTGCCATGATTCCTGAAACAGGCTCTCCCGTTCCTCGGCGAACAGCCGGCCATTGGCGTATACCCAGCCCGCCGGTCGCCGCTCGCCGCGCGGCCGCGCCGGCGCCCGCCGCTGCGCTCGCATCGTGGGGGGAAGGCGGGAAGCGGCCCGGAAAAACCGAGCGCAGGTAGGCCATGGCACGGCGCTTCGCGGCGGGGCGGTCGATTTGCGCCTCCGTTCGGAACGCGAAATCCTGCCACAGCATTTCCAGAACCCCGATCAAGCCGAGCGCGACCGCGTCCGGATCCAATTGCGGCTGGGCCGTCTCGGCGATCAGTCGCTCGATGAGTTCGCGAACCAGGGCCGCGAAGCTCTCGTCCTTCTGTCCGCAAATATCGTAATATTCCTGCCGTGAACTTGCCTCGCCCCAAAATGCATACCAAACGGAGACCTTGCGCGGGCTGGCGATTTCGGGATCGAGATACAAATCGACCATCAGCTCCAGGGCGGCAACCGGCCGGGATTTGAGCCGCGTGACCGGTACCAGCAATTGCTCCTCGAACTCGGCTGCCAGAAATTGCAGAGAGGCGACCAGCATTGCGGCCTTGGAAGCGAAGTAGAATCGGACGATGCCCGGCGACATTCTTGCGATGGCCACCACTTTTTCCACCGTCGTGCGCGACGGGCCGTAAGTGTGCAGGGCGGAAATGCAGGCATCGATCAGCCGCTGGCGCTGGCGGCTGTGAGCATTGCGCGCGCGGGGAATGCGCGCGGGTTTGGGGGCTTTTTTTCTGAGAGTACTCATGCTTCGACTTAGGTTCTCATGATATCGGCGATCGACGCCGCGGCGGCGCAGGCATCGCCGCGCGCCGTGCGCGGCGAGTGGCTGGCGCGCCGGGGCAAGTGGCTCATTATCCTGCCGCCGCTGCTGTTTCTGCTGGTGTTTTTCCTCATTCCCTTCGGATTCGCGTTGGGCATCAGCTTCGCCGACACCGCGGTGCGCGTGCCGCCTTTCACCGACATTCTATCCGTGAGTCCCGACTGGCACATCCACCTGAACCTGAATCTTGGGAATTTCAAGTATTTGCTCACCGATGAAGTCTATGGTCTTTCGTACCTTTATTCCCTCAAGACCGCGTTTTTCTCGACCCTGATCTGCCTGCTGCTGGGCTATCCCATGGCCTACGGCATCGCTCGGACCTCCAAGAGCACGCAGAGCATCTTGCTGCTGATCATCATCCTGCCGTTTTGGACCTCGTTTCTGCTGCGGGTCTACGCGCTCGAGGGCATCATCCGTGAAACCGGCCTGCTCAATTCCGCGCTGCTGTGGCTCGGGGTCATCCATCATCCCCTGCAGATCATGCGCACCACCTCCGCCGTGTACCTCGGAATCATCTATTCCTATCTGCCATTCATGGTTCTGCCCCTGTTCGCCACATTGGAGAAGCTGGATCATTCGCTGCTCGAGGCGGCCGGCGACCTGGGCAGCCCGCCGTGGCGCGCGTTCCTCGACGTGACGCTGCCGCTGTCCATGCCCGGGATCATTGCCGGCTCGATGCTGGTGTTCATTCCGGCGATCGGGGAATTCGTGATTCCGACGCTGCTCGGCGGGCCGGACAATTTGATGATCGGGCGCGTGCTGTGGGACGAGTTCTTCGGCAACCGCGATTGGCCGGTGGCGTCCGCGGTGGCCATCGCGTTCCTGGTGCTGCTGGTCGGTCCCATCGCCCTGTACCAGCACTACAGCACCAAGCAACTCGAGGCTTGAGGTGGAGAATCGCATCTCTCCCTTCCTGATCTCCATCCTTTGCATCGGCATCGCGATTCTCTACATCCCGATCCTGGTCCTGATCGGCTATTCCTTCAATGCATCCGCGCTGGTGAGCGTCTGGGGCGGGTTCTCGACCAACTGGTACGCTGAACTCGTGCACAACGATCAGATTCTCGACGCGGCCTGGCTGAGCTTGAAAATCGGCGTGGTGGTGTCGACCGGCTCGGTCATCCTGGGCACGCTCGCGGCCATTTCGCTGGTGCGGTTCAAGGTGTTTCGCGGCCGGCTGCTGCTCACCGGAATGGTGAACGCCCCGCTGGTCATGCCTGAGATCATCACCGGCATCACACAGCTGTTGCTGTTCGTTTCAATGCTGCACCTGCTGGGCTGGCCGCATCGAGGCTTCACCACCATCGTGATCGCCCACATCGCCTTCTGCACCGCCTACGTGACGATCACCGTCCAATCCCGGCTGGCGAGCGCCGACCGCTCTTTGGAAGAAGCCGCCATGGATCTGGGCTCGGGCCCGGTGCGTGCCTTCCTCGATACCACTCTGCCCGGACTTGCGCCGGCGCTGGCTTCGAGCTGGCTGCTCAGTTTTACCCTTTCGCTCGATGATCTGGTGATATCGAGTTTCGTGTCGGGGCCCGGAGCGAGCACCCTGCCCATGGTAATTTTCTCGAAGGTGAAGCTGGGCGTCAGCCCCGACGTCAATGCGCTTGCCAGCCTGATGATCTGCCTGGTCGGAGTCTGCGTGCTCATCGCCGGCCATCTCATGCGCCGCAATGAACGGCGGCGCGTGCTCGATGCGCAAATGGCTGAACGCTGATCCGCCGCCGCGCCCTAGGGCTGGCGCGCCTCTTGCGCTAGGCGCCGCCCACGAAGCGCGGATCGTGCGGCGGGCGGCTGAAAATCCCGCGGACGCGGGATTCGAACGCCGCGAGCGGCTCCGCCGGATAGCCCGGGTCGAACGAGCACTGATCCCAGTTGGCGCAAAAATCCTTGCAGGCTTGATACCACGGATGGCCGCGGAATTTGTCGCGGGCATTGCGGTCGCGGCCGGAATGATGCGCGTAATAATAAGTCTGAAACAGGCCATGCTGCTCGACGATCCACGTGACTTCCGCGCGCACATAGGGCCGGATGATTCCCGCGGCGATCTCCGCATGGTTGTAGGGCGCCAGTTCATCGCCCACATCATGAATCAGCGCGGCAACGATCAGTTCATCATCCGCCCCGTCCTTGAGCGCGCGGGTCGCGGTTTGCAGTGAATGCTGCAAACGGCTGACCGGATAACCGGGCAACGATTGATCCAGTTTGCCCAACGCCGCCAGCACGCGGTCCGCCAGCCCGCGGACATACTCCTGCTCGGCCCGCTCCAGCAACTCATAGTCCTCGCGGGTGCCGTCCTCCATGCGGTGGAAACTCACGATCTTGCGCTCGGCGGCGGCGTTTGCGGCTCTGTTGCTCATTTGGCGGTCTTCACACGGGTCCAAGTCCGGGTACGAATGCGTTCGGTGGCGGCGGATGCCTCGTCGGCCCTGAACAGTCTCGACTCGATGGCGGGGGTCGGATACAGAGTCGGATCGTCGAGGATGTTTGCGCTGACCAATGGGCGCGCGGCGATATTATCGTTGCCGTAGTAGATTTGATTGGTGACCTCCGCGATCACCTCCGGCCGCAGCATGAAATTGATGAATCGGTACGCCGCCTCGGGATGGGGTGCGCCTTCGGGTATCAGCATGGAGGAGAAATTCTGGTTGGCTCCCTCCTTCGGCACCGTGAACGCGAGATTCACGTTGACTCCCACCGCCCGCGCGCGCGCCCTGGACAGGGCGTAGTCGCTCGACCATGACATGGCGACGCAGATCTCCTGGTTCGCCAAGCCGTTCAAGTATTCGGAGGAATCGAAGGAGCGGATGTACGGACGCACCTTCAGCAGCATCTGCTCCGCCGCCTTGTAGTCCTCGGGCCGGGTGGTGTTGGGGTCGAGGCCGAGGTACTGCAACGCCAGCATCAGGGTATCCGCGGCGGAGTCGAGAAAAGTGACGCCGCAATCGGCGAATTTCGCGACGATCTCCGGCTTGAAAATCATGTCGAGACTGCCGACGGGGGCATTCGGCATCCGCGCCTTGATCATGTCCACGTTGTACGCAAAGCCATTGATGGCATGCATGTAGGGCACGGAATGCGCATTGCCCGGATCGTGAACGGTCTGGATCGCGAGGATCCGCGGATCGAGGTTCTTCCAGTTGGGCAACCTGGCCTTGTCCAGCGGCATGTAGACGCCGGCTTTGATTTCACGGCCGAAATATTCCGTGGACGCGAACACCACGTCGTAACCGGAACTGCCCGCGAGCAGCCGGGCGTCCATGGTTTCCTCGGAATCGTAGACATCGTAGGTTACCTTGATGCCGCTCTGCTTTTCGAATTCGGCAATGGTCCCCGGGCCGATGAAATCGGTCCAATTGTAGATGAAGAGACGCTTTTCCTCGGCGCCCGCGGCGGCGCCGCCCGCGAGCAATGCGATCAGCGGCAGCCCAAGCCAATACGCGGTTTTAATTCCTCTGCGGCTCATCGAGTTAGTTTACCATCGCCGCACGGACCAGGAGGCGCTCGAGCGGCGTACGCGGACTTCATCGTGGGGGAACACAAATTGCGTGAATTCAAATTTTGGGCATGGCCCGTGCTGTTGCTGCTCGGATCCTGGGCCGCCGCCCCGCCGGCGGCCTGCGCGCCGGCCGGGAAGCCGCGCGCGCGCGATCTGGGCGTGCCGTTCGACGGCACACCGGGACCGCTCAACGCCATCACCGACGTGACCGGCGTGACCGTCGGCCACACCACGTTGATTTCGGGATCGGGCAAATTGCAGGTCGGCCGGGGCCCCGTGCGCACCGGCGTGACGGCGATCCTGCCCCGCGGCCAGGACTCGCTGTCCAATCCGGTATTCGCCGCGTGGTTCGCGCAAAACGGCAACGGCGAGATGACAGGGACGACATGGGTCGAGGAGTCCGGATTTCTCGAGGGCCCGGTGATGATCACCAACACCCACAGCGTGGGCGTGGTGCGCGACGCCGTGATTCAGTGGCGGGTGGCGCATGCCGCGGCGGACTCGACCGGATACTATTGGTCGCTGCCGGTGGTTGCCGAGACCTGGGACGGCTGGCTGAATGACGTCAATGGATTTCACGTCAAGCCCGAGCATGCCGTACATGCCCTCGATGGCGCACACCCCGGTCCCGTCGAAGAAGGCAGCGTCGGCGGCGGAACCGGCATGATTTGCAACGGCTACAAGGGCGGCATCGGCACCTCGTCGCGCCGCCTGACGGCGAAGGACGGCGGCTACATGATCGGCGTGCTGGTGCAATGCAATTACGGCACGCGCGACAACCTGCGCATCGCCGGCATTCCGGTCGGACGCGAAATTCCGGCGCCCGAGCCGTACGCGTTCATCCCCTCCGACATCGCCGAGCGCGGCTCCATCATCGTGGTGGTTGCGACCGACGCGCCATTGTTGGCGCATCAGCTGAAACGTCTGGCACGCCGGGTCACCCTCGGGCTCGGGCGCAACGGCAGCATTTCCGGCAACGACTCGGGCGATATCTTCATCGCATTTTCCACGGCCAATTCGGGCGCCGCCGCGGCCGACAAGGTGGTGGATTTGAAGATGCTGCCGAATGACTCCCTGGATCCGTTATTCCGCGCAACGGTGGAAGCGACCGAGGAGGCCGTGGTGAACGCCATGGTCGCCGCCCAGGACATGATCGGCGTCGACGACCATCGGGTCATCGCGCTCCCGCATGCCGCCTTGCGCGCGGTGCTCAAGAAATACGGCCGCCTGATGCCGTGAGTTCCCTGCGACGCACGGCGAAGCGCGCGGCGCGCGCGGCGGCCGTCGGCGCCGCGCTGCTGATCATGGCCGCGGCTGCTGCTGCATTCACACCGGCGCCGTCGGGCGCCTCGATGCCCGCCGCCGCCGATTCCTCACTCGCGAGGATCGAGGCCGACTACGCGGATTGGCTGGATGCCGGCAGCGCCCTCAGCACCATCGACTCCGGGTTGACGCGACGGGTTGCGGGCCGCGGACGCGCCGCCTGGTCCGCGCAAATGCGGGACCTGACCCCGATGCTCGAACACGCCCTCGCCTCCTTTGACCCCGCGGCCCTGACCCCGGAGGACGCTCGTGCTCTCAAGGCCATGCGCAAGGGCTTTGCCGACAACGCACCGGAATCACCCCCCGGCAGCGGGCGGGCGCCGCGTATCGTCTGCGGCGACACCGCGCGGCGCGACGGCGATGCGACGGCACTGCAAATCGCACTGTATGCCTGCTTCGAAGAAATCGGCAGCCGCATCGACTTCGAAGGGCATCCCATTGTCCGCACCACCGCGCTGCAAACGCTGCAGCAACTGCCGGACAGTGGACGGCGCAAACGGCTGTTCCTGGCCCTGTCTCCCCTGTGGATTGCCGTCAACGGCGCGAACACGGCCGATAGTCCCTACCGGCGAATGATGGCGTTGAACGGCGCGGCGCTGCGCGCGGGCGCCCGCTCGCCCGCCGGCGATGCGGCCGCCACCCTCGGCATCACGCCGCTGCAAGCCGAGCAGTGGCTGGTGCAGATTCTGCAGGCTTGGGCTACGCGGTCACGCGGCCCGGCGCTCGAGCCATGGGACTATTGGCACGCATCGGCGGCCGCCGGCCGCGAGCTCTCGCCCTCCATACCTCGGGATGCCGTGCTGCCCATCGTGAAGCGCTTCTACGCGGATCTGGGGGCCGACCTGGACCGGCTCGGAGTGCGGCACGACCTCGGCGTCCGACCGGGCAAGGCACCGCTCGCCTATACGGATCAGATTCGAATCGGCCGGCGCAGCGGCAATGCGTGGCGCCCCATGCAGGTGCGCGTGTCCGCCAACTATGAGCAAGGGGGGCTGTTCGTCCTCAATGAACTCATCCATGAGGATGGTCACGCGGTTCACTTCGCCGCCTTACGCACCCGGCCCGCGTATTTCTCGCTGGGGGACGATTTGTTTTTCGAGGCGTTCGCCGATGTCCCGGCGTGGAGCAGCTCCGAGCCGGAATGGCAGCAGAAATATCTGGGACAGCGCGCCGATGCAGCATCCGCGCAGCGCGAGCTGTTCTCGAATGTCATGCTCGATGCGGCCTGGGGACTGTTCGAGCTGCGCATGCTCGCGGACCCCGCCCGGGATCCCAATGTCGTGTGGACCGACATCACCTCGCGCTATCTGAACATCGTCGCGCATCCGGAGCTGTCGTGGTGGGCCTTGCGGGTGCAACTGGTGCGCTGGCCGGGCTACATGATCAACTACGGCCTTGGGGCCGTGCTCACCGCGGACATCCGCCGCCGCATCGAACAGGCCATCGGGCCGTTCGATGCGGGCAATCGCCGCTGGTATGCGTGGACCTCGGCAAATCTGCTGCGATTCGGCAGTTCCATCGATACCGCAGAGCTCCTGCAGCGTTTCCTGGGCAGACCCGTCTCGCCCGCCGCCATTCTGGCGCAGCTGCAGCGCGTCGCGTCAGTGGATCCCGTCGCTCGCTAACACCTCGGTCAGACTCTGCTCCAACAGCGCGATCGCTTCGTCCACATCGGCCTCATCGATCACCAACGGCGGCATGAAGCGCACGGTGCTCTGCCCGCACGACAACAGGATGAGCCCGTTGTGGTAGGCGCGGGTGATCAAGGCATCGCAGAGTTTCTTCGCCGGCGCCTTGCCGGTGCGGTCCTTGACCAGTTCGATGCCGATCATCAGTCCTTTGCCGCGCACTTCGCCGACCACCGGAAATTTCTCGGCAAATGCACCCAGGCGGCGCAGGAAGTAGTCGCCCACCTTGGCGGCATTGGCGCAATATTCGCGCTCGACCAGATCGATGGTCGCGAGCGCAGCGGCGCAGCACAGTGGATTGCCGCCGTAGGTGTTGCCGTGGGCGCCGCGGGTCCACTTCTGCATGATGCTGCGTTTGGCGACCACCATGCCGATGGGCAGTCCCGATCCCAAGCCCTTGGCCAGCGTCATGATGTCCGGGGTGACATCCCAATGCTGGGCCGCAAACATTTTGCCGGTGCGGCCGATGCCCGACTGCACTTCGTCGAAAATCAGCAGGATGCCGTGCCGGTCGCAAAGTTCGCGCAGGCCTTGCAGAAAACCGTCCGGCGGGACCAGATAGCCGCCCTCGCCCTGAATCGGCTCGACCAGAATGCCCGCCACTTCGCTGGCGGGCACGTTGTGGACAAACAGCACGTCTTCGATGTACCGCAGCACCGCACGGCCCTGATCAGCCCCCGCGAACAGCGGCCGGTAGTTGTTCGGATACGGCACATGCGTCACGCCCGGCATGCTCGGGAAGAAGCCTCTTTGCTGGGTGTACTTGCTCGAGGTGAACGACAGGGAACCCATGGTTCTGCCGTGAAACCCGCCCAGGAATCCGATGAAGCGGCCGCGACCCGAGGTATAGCGCGCCAGTTTCAAAGCCGCTTCCACGCTTTCGGTGCCTGATTGCGCAAAAAAACTCATCACCGGCTCTTTCATCGGCGACAGGGCGTTGAGCCGCTCGGCCAGCTTGATCTGGCCCTCGTGCCAGTAATCGGAGGAAATGTGCAGAAACTTGTCTGCCGCGTCCTTGATGGCCTGAACCACCGCCGGATGGCTGTGGCCCGTGCTGCACACGGCGATGCCGGCGGCGAAATCCAGGAATCGATTGCCGTCGACGTCCCAGATCTCCGCGCCCTTGCCGTGCGACATCACGAACGGATAGTCGCGGGGATAGGACGGTGAGACCACCAGCGCATCGCGTGCCAGCAATTCGCGGGCCTTGGGCCCCGGTAGGTCGGTTTTGATGTTGGGTTTCTTCATCGCCAGTCGAGCTCCCCCAGTAATGTGTCCATTATATCGAACGCCCGTTCAATTTCCTCCTCCTCGATGACGAGCGGCGGCGCGAGAATGATCAAATTGCCGCGGATTGCGAACGACACGCCGCGCTCGCGTGCCGTCGCGACGAATCGGGCCAGCGAGGGGTGCACCGCCGGCCAGGGCGCCAGGGGCTCGCGGGAGGCGCGGTCCTTGACCAATTCGACGATGGCGAACAGGCCGCCCGCGGCGCGCACATCGCCGATGACCGGATGCCGCTGCTGCATGGCCCGCAGACGCTGCAGCATCCGCACGCCGAGCACCCGCGACCGCTCGATCAGTCCTTCATCTTGATAGGCGGCAATCGCCGCCACGCCCGCGGCGCAGGCCAGCGGATGCCCGCAGTAGGTCAATCCGGTATTGAGCATGCTGTGTTCGAGCTTGGCAGCGACGTGCTCCGCCAAGACCACCGCGCCCAGCGGGATGTGCGCGCCGGTCAGACCCTTGGCGAGGGTCATCAGATCCGGCCGTCCTGCCTCACCGTAGGCCTGCCACGCAAACCATTCCCCGCATCGCCCGAAGCCGCTCATCACCTCGTCGGCGATGAGGTAAACCCCCTGCTCGCGCGTCTTGGCGCGCAATCCCGGCCAAAAATTCTTCGCGGCGATGATGCCGTTGGTGCCGGCGTTCGGCTCCATCAACACGGCGGCCACACTGTCCGCGCCTGCCGCGCCGATGACGGCGCCGATGTGCTCCACATTGCGCTCCGCGCATTCGGCTTCGCCGGCGCTGCCGTATGGGCAGCGGTACCCATAGGGTGCAGGCACCCGCAGCACGCCGGCAGCCGCGTCGCCCGGGCTGTGGGTGCGGCTGTCGCCGGACCAGGCCATGGCCGCATAGCTTGCGCCGTGGTAGGAACGGTCGCGCGCGACGATCTTGCCTTGCGCCTTGCCGCCGGCCTGGCGCGCAAATTTCACGGCATGCTCGTTCGCGTCGGCGCCGCCCAGCGTGAAGAACACCCGCCCGCCTCGGAATCCGGAGATCTCCAATATCCGCTCGGCCAGCGCGGCGCGCGGGGCGGCGCCCCAACTCGAGTTCACGAAGCACAGGGTTTGCGCCTGCTGTTGGATGGCGCGAATCAACCCCGGGTGCTGGTGTCCCAGGTTCATGCATTCCGCCAGACTGCTCATGTCAAGATAGGTGTGCCCCGCCGCATCCCAAAACCGCGCACCCTTTCCGCCGACGATGGTCGGTGCATTCCATTCCGCCTGAACGCACCAGCTATGCAATACACTCGACCTTTCTGCAATCAAGGAACACTCCACATAGTTTGATTCAACGACAGCGGCGATTACGATCTGCCGCATGCGATCTGTCAACGCCTCCCCCGCCTGAGGGATCGCTGCGCTCGAGATTCATGGCCATTGCTTTTGTCACCGCGTACCCGGGCTCGGACGCGGCTCATCTCGCGGGTTCTTTGCTTAGCCGACCCGCCGCAGGGTGCGCAGCTGCCGGGCGAGGCGCGCCCGCGACACCAGCGCACGCACGATCGGCGATGCGCTCTTCTGGTTGCGCTCGATGACCAACAAATGCGTCATCTCCGCTTCCTCGAGCACGTGCAGCAGATCGCCGGCGCACGCCGTTTGAATGCTGTCCCAGTCCACCGCCAGCAATTTATGCCATGGCGTCATGATGTGGCCGACTCGAATGTCTTGGTGGCGGCTGTAAGTTGAGGACTGCAGAAACTGCAATGGCCTCTCGCCCTGGATATCGTATGAGGTGATCAGACCGACGATGCGTTGGTCGCGCACCACCAGCAGCGCGCGCACCCCCAGGCGAATCATGTCCTCCAGAGCCGCGTCGATCTGCCTTTCTTCGTCGACGGTGACCGGGTGCTCGCGAGTGAAATCGGTGATGACGTAGATCGCAGGATCGCCGGGATCGAGAAACTGTCCATCGGAGACCGAGCGGCGCGGCAGCACGCCTTCGCTGAAACTTGCCGCGGGCAACAGCGATCCGCTTTTCATAGAAGGCTAGACCTCGGGGTCTAAGGACCGGTTCCCATAGGCTGAGCCAACTGCGGCGGGCCGTCCATAGGACTTTGGAGCCCCCGTGCAGTTATGGTATATTAGTTAGAGTCCTAACGATTAGAGATCTTTATAATGAGCGAGATTGAAGAACGGTTCAGCGCTGCGCTGCACAATACTTCCAGGGCCTGGCGCCAGGCCTTGGACCGGCGGCTCAAGTTCCTGGGCGTCAGCCAGGCCAGTTGGATGACCATTGCCGTGGCCGCCAAGGCTCGCGGGCCGCTATCGCAATCCGAGCTCGCCAATCGCCTCGACGTCGAAGGCGCCACCATGGTGGCCATGGTGGACCGTTTGGTGAAGGCGGGATTGGTGGTGAGGGAGCCCTCCACCACCGATCGGCGGGTCAAACGCGTGGTGTTGACGGCGGCCGGAAATCTTCTCTACGACCGGGTCCGTGCCGAAGCCACTGCGTTTCGCCGGGAGCTGCTGGCGACCGTGGAACCGAAGAAACTCCTGGTGGCGACCGAGCTGCTCGAAGGCCTGCAGGGAATCATTGACTCTCTGCAATGAACCGGCCGCTCAATCGTCCGATGATTACGTTGTCCATCATGCTGGCAACGATTCTGCAGACCCTGGACAGCACCATCGCCAACGTGGCGCTGCCGCACATGCAGGGCACGCTGTCGGCCTCGCAGGACCAGATTGCCTGGGTGTTGACCGCCTACATCGTGGCCGCCGCCATCGCCACGCCGCTCACCGGCTGGATGGTCGATCGCTTCGGGCAAAAGAGCATCTTACTGGCGTCCATCGGCGGCTTCACGGCGGCCTCCATGCTGTGCGGCATGGCGAATTCCCTTGGGCAAATCGTGGCCGCGCGGCTGCTGCAGGGAATATTCGGCGCCGCCCTGGTGCCGATGGCACAGATGGTCCTGATGGACATCAATCCCCGTGAGAAGCAGGGCTCGGCCATGGCGGTTTGGGGCATGGGGGTGATGGTCGGGCCGATCCTCGGGCCCACCTTGGGCGGCTGGCTGACGGACAGCTACAACTGGCGCTGGGTGTTCTTCATCAATGTCCCCATCGGCATCCTCGCCGTCTACGGCACGTGGCGCTACCTTCACCCGGCGCCCGCTCCCCGCCGGCTGCGGTTCGACGTCTTCGGCTTCGCCACGCTGAGCTTGGGCATAGGTGCGCTGCAGTTGCTGCTCGACCGCGGTCAACAGAATGACTGGTTTTCCTCCACCGAGACCTGGATCGAGGCCGTCATCCTGGTCGTGATGGCCACCTATTTCACCGCTCATACGCTGCTGACGCCCTCCGACAAATCCTTCGTCGACTTCCGGCTGTTCAAGAATCAAAACTACGTCTCCGGCGTGTTCTTCATTTTCATCGTGGGCCTGGTGCTGTATGCGACCCGCGCGCTGATCCCCACCATGCTCGAGACATTGCTCAATTATCCGGTCGCCACCACCGGACTGGTGACCGCCCCGTCGGGCATCGGCACCATGGCGTCCATGTTGATCGCCGGGCGCCTGATCGGAAAAGTCGACCTGCGCATCATGCTGTTCGTCGGCTTCACGGTGACGGCCCTATCCCTGTGGCAGATGGCACACTATTCACTCGATCTGTCGCAGGGCGACATCATCTGGCCGGGAGTGATCCAGGGCATCGGCATGGGTTTGGTGTTCGTACCGTTGAGCGCCGCGACTTTCGCCACCTTGGATCCGCACATGCGCGCCCAGGGCACCGCCCTCTTCAGCCTGGTGCGCAATATCGGCAGCAGCATCGGCATCTCCCTGGTACAGACCCTGTTGGTGCGCGACACCGTCATTGCGCATGCCGGGCTGACCGAGCGCATCACCTACGGCAGCGCCGCCTGGCACAACCCTGCGATTGCGCAGGCCTATGATTTGAGCACTGCGCGGGGCACCGCGTTTCTCGAATCGACGCTCACGCAACAGGCGGCGATGATCGCGTACATCAACGATTATTGGCTGATGCTGTTCCTGACCGTGGCGGTCATTCCGCTGCTGTTGCTGTTGCGACCACCGAGGCGGCAGAGCGCTTCCGACGGTGAGGCCCACGTCGCGATGGACTGACCGCCGGTCTAACGGGGCGCGGCGAAATCCTGCGTCCAGTACATGCCGGGGTCGGGTTTGACGGTCGCGGCATAGGCGATGCCGATCTGAGTAAAGCGAGCATCCATG
Organism: uncultured Gammaproteobacteria bacterium; assembly: GCA_963800375.1. Taxonomy (GTDB): domain Bacteria; phylum Pseudomonadota; class Gammaproteobacteria; order Steroidobacterales; family Steroidobacteraceae; genus Bog-1198. Next base: position 266,272 of record CAWDAT010000001.1, read on the forward strand.
ATGTTCTCGCAATGCGCGGGACTCGCGAGCCATCCCTCCGTGACTTCGGCGGCGCTCATGGCGCCGGCGGCAATATTTTCCCCCACGATCCGATGCGCGCCGTAGCCGGCCCGTTCCACGCGATCCGCAGGGTTGCTGCCGTCACGTCCGCGGTGATCGAACGCCCCGTATTGCGCCATGTCGCGCGAGTGTGCGAGCGCCGCGCGGGTGAGGCTGGCGCTGAGCGTGAGCGGTCCCGCCGGTGCGAAGTACTTGGCGCCGCAGTGCCGCCCGGCGCGGCGCGCGGCATTGACCAGATCGAGCACGCGCCGGCTGACCGGGCCCGCCTCCGCCGCCGTGGGCATGGATGCGGGCGCCGCCAGTACCATCCACAAGTCGCGGCCGCGGCGTTGCGTGCCGATGCCGCGAAACGCGGGATTGGTCAGCGTGCGGCAATAACTGGCGGTCAATGCAGCCGCGATTTGCGAGTCGCCGAGCAGCCCTGAAAAATGCAGCGCCGATGATTGCGAAGCGGCATATCCCGCAGCCGTCAAAGCCTCGTGAAGCGCGGCGCCGGCGGCCAGCCGGCCCGCCGCCTTTTGCAGTTTCAGATCGTTCTGCAGCGGCGCTCGCGGGGCCGCGGCGGTGCAGCCGCGCTGCCGGGCCCAGTTCACGGTGGCCAGCACATCCGCCCCGGCGGCCGGCGAATTCAGGAATGCGGCCAGCGCCGCGACAAGCAGCAGCCCGGCTCTCAAGCGGCAGGTTCGGCGGCGCCGGCCCGTGAGGTCTCCGCGAGCAGCTTGCCGGCCTTCGGGGCGATCCAGCGCTCGACGTCGTCGAGCACCGTGAAGACGGCCGGCACGATCACCAGGGTGAGCGCGGTGGAGGTGATCAGGCCGCCGATCACCGCGATGGCCATGGGGCCGCGGAAATCACTGTCGCCGCCCCAGCCGATGGCCACCGGCATCATGCCCGCCACCATGGCCACCGTGGTCATGACGATGGGACGCGCCCGTTTGTGTCCCGCCTCGAGTATGGCCTCCAGCCGCGTCTTGCCGGCGCGCATTTCCTCAATGGCGAAATCCACCAGCAGGATGGAATTCTTGCCGACGATGCCCATGAGCATCAACAGACCGATGATCACGGGCAGCGACACCGGCAAGCCGGTGAGCAGCAGCGCCAGGATGACGCCTCCCAAGGACAGCGGCAGCGCCGACAAGATCGTAATCGGCTGCAGCACGCGCACGAACAGCAGCACCAGCACCGCAAACACCATGAGGATGCCGGCGCCCACCGCCAGCAGAAAATTCTGGTACAGCTCGGTCATGAATTCGGCATTGCCGGTTTCCACCAAGTGCACGCCCTGCGGCAGGTGCTTCAGCGTCGGCGTTGCATAGATCTTCTTGGTGGCGGTCCCGAGTTCGATGCCCGGGCTCATGTCCGCCTCGAGAAATACGCGCCGGCTCTGATTGTAGCGGCGCACGGCCGAAGGCCCCTGGCCGAAGCTCAGGTCGGCGACCGACTTGAGCGGCACGCTGGCGCCGGACGCCGTCGGCACCGGCAGATTCTCCAGTGTCGTCATGTCGCGCCGTGCGCTTTCGATCAAGCTCACCCGGATGGGGATCTGCCGGTCGCTCAAGGAGAATTTCGCGCCGTTCTGCGGCAAATCACCCAGGGTCGCAATGCGGATGGTCTGGCTGATGCTTTGCACGCTGACGCCGAGTTGGGCGGCGAGATCGAGGCGCGGGTGCACCACGATTTCCGGCCGCGGCAAATCGCCGCGAATGCGCGCATCGCGGACTTCGGGCAACGCGCGCACTTCCTCCAGCACCTGGCGTCCGGTGCGCTCCACCAAGGCCGGATCATCGCCGGTCAAATACAATTGAATGTCGCGGCCGCCGCCGTTCTCGGAAAAATTCAGCTGGCCGTCCGGCACCTGCGCCAGCAGCGGCATCATCTTCTGCTCCCACTCCTTCTGGCTGATGCTGCGCTTGGAACGCGGCACCAGGCTGATATAGGTTGTGCCGTTGCGGATCTCGCCGTCGTCGCCGCCCACGAATTCGACCACGTCGGTCACTTCGGGCGATTGTCTCATGACGGCCGCGGCCGCCGCCGAGACCCGCGAGGTGTCCTCGAGCGTCCCGCCCGGCGGCAGCTCGATCACCAGCTGCGCATTGGAGAAATCCTCAGGAGGAACGAACGAGGTCGGTATGATGGCGAGAACCGCCAGCGACAACACGAAGAACAACACGCCGGCGGCGATCGTCTTCCAGCGGTTCGCCACGCACCAGCGCAGCGCCTTGAGGTAGCGCGTCATGATGGGGCCGTCGCTCGGGTGCACCACCATGGCATCGCTGCGCAGGGCGTAGGCCGCCAACACCGGGGTGATGAGGCGCGCCACCATGAGCGATATGAAAACCGCCGAAGCTATGGTCAGCCCGAACTGCTTGAAGTACTGGCCGCTGATGCCGCCCATGAAGCTGACCGGCAGGAACACCGCGATGATGGTGAAAGAGGTCGCGACCACGGCCAGGCCGATTTCATCCGCCGCGTCGATGGCCGCTTGATAGCAGCTCTTGCCCATGCGCATGTGACGCACGATGTTCTCTATTTCGACGATGGCATCGTCCACCAGCACGCCGGCGACCAGCGAAAGTCCGAGCAGCGTGATCTGATTGAGCGTGAAGCCCATCCATTGCATGCAAACGAAGGTGGGAACGGCCGAGAGCGGAATGGCCAGAGCGGAAATGAGCGTCGCCCGCACATTGCGCAGAAAGAACCACACCACGATGACGGCGAGCGCGGAGCCCTCCACCAGCGCGCTCATCGCCGAATGGTAGGTCCGCACCGTGTGGTCGACGCTGGTGAAGATGCTCGACATCTGAATCGCCGGATTCTCCACCTTGAGCTTGGCGAGTTCCGCATCGACCGCCTTTGCCACGGTTACATCCGAGGCCCCTTTGGCTTTGAACACGCCGAAGGTGGTGGCCGCGCGCCCGTTGAGGCGGGCGATGGTGCGCACCTCCGCGATGCCGTCATGCACTTCGGCGATCTCGCGCAGCCGCACGAATTTGCCCCCCGGCAGGCTGATCTGGGTGTCGCCGAGCGCCTGCGCCGATTTGGCCCCCCCCAGCACGCGTATCGCCTGCTCGCCGCCGCCCACCTGGGCGCGGCCGCCGGCGGCGTCCATGTTGAGCGCCCGCAATTGCTCGTTGACTTCCACGGCCGTCAGGCCGAGAGCCTGCAGCCGCGCGGGATCGAGTTCGACGCGGATTTCGCGGTCGACGCCGCCGCTGCGCGACACCTGCGCGACACCGGCAATTCCGAGCAGACGCTTGGTCACGGTGTTGTCGATGAACCAGCTGAGCTGTTCGGGTGTCTGATCGGTGGTCGTCACCGCGTAATAGGCAAAGGCACCGCCGTCGACGTTGACGCGCGTCACCTGGGGTTCAAATATTCCCTGCGGCAGGTCGTTGCGGACCTTGGCCACCGCGTCCCGGACATCAGTCACGGCCCGGTCGATCGGCGTGCCGATCTCGAACAGCACGAAGATGCTGACCTGGCCCTCGACGATGAAGGTGGTCATGTTGCGTACATTGCCGATGTTCGAGATCGAGCCTTCCACCTTCTGCGCGATCTGAGTTTCCATCTCGGTGGGCGCGGCGCCCGGCTGCGAGACATTGACGTCGACCGCGGGGAAGGACACGTCGGGATCGAGATTGATCGGCAGTCGGATGAAGGCCACCACACCCAAGAAAAACAGCACCACGAACAGCACCACCGGTATGACCGGATGACGGATCGCCCAGGCCGAGATGTTCCTCATGACCGGCCCGAGTCCCTCAACACCGGATTGACCACTTCGCCCACTTGCAGGAACGCGCCGGCGGTGGCCACGACTCGATCCTTGCCGTTGATGCCATCCGCAATGGTCACTCCGTTCTGCACCATCCCCGACACGTGCACGGTGCGCCGCTCGACCTTGTGTTGAGCGTTGACGATCAAGACATAGGTACCCTTGTCGTCGGTCAGGACGGCGGTCTGCGGCAATACGGCGCGTTCGGCGTTGCTCACCGTCACCTCGGCACGGGCGAACGCGCCCGGCCGCAGATTGGGGTCCGGCGCCAGCCCCACCCGCACCATCCCCAATCGGGTCTGCGGATCGATGACTGCGCCCAAGAGCCGCACTTGTCCGGAATACACGTGGGTCATGCCGGTCAGCCGCACATTGACGGTCTGACCCACCTTCAGCAGCGGCAGATCCTGCTCGGCCACCTGACCGCGAAGTTCAACCTCGCCGCCCTCGGACAGGCGGAACAGCGCTTCGCCCCCCGGCGTTGCCGTCTGTCCCACCTCGACGTTGCGGGTCAGAATGATCCCGTCGGACGGCGCGCGCACCGCCGCCCTCGCCAGCCGCGCCTGGGCCTCGGCGAGCTGCGCGGCGGCGACTTTCACCTTGGCTGCGGCGGTGACCGCCGCGGACTTGCGGCGCTGCGTCTCTTCGACCGACAGGGCGCCCGATGCACCCACCGCTTGCGCGCGCCGGTATTCGGCATCCGCAAGTTCCGCCTCCGCGCGCGCCTGCTCGAGCGCCGCTTCCAGATTGGCCACCTGCGGTTCCAGGACCGAGACGTTCAAGCGCGCGAGCACCTGGCCGCGCTTCACGTGATCGCCGGCTTCGACGTAAATTGCCGCCACCCGCCCGGCATCGCCTTCGACGCCGATGGGCATGTCGTAGCGCGCCGCGATGGTGCCGACGATGCTGACAGTGGTCGGCACGCTGCTCACGCCGACCTCGGTGACCGACACCGTCGGAATCGAATTCCTGTTCGGTACGTTCTTCACGGTCAAGGCCTGGGTCAGGCGCCATGCCAGCAGGGCCACGAAAAGCGCGACCGCGCCGATCACCCCGACCCGAATCCAGAAGCCGCGCCGGCCTTCGTACCCGGCGGGGGCTTCGCTCACGCGCAGATAGTCATCGGGAACCACGCTCATCGCACCACGTCCCAGGGATAACGTCCCTTGTCCAGGATGAAGCCGGCCAGCCGGTCCATTTCCTCGTCCTCATTGCGCATGATTCGCCGCACCGTATTCGCCATCCGCCGCTTCGCCTGCTGGGCAAAGACGCGTGCCATCGCGACGGCCTGTTCACGGTCCTCACCGGAGGCATCCTGCAAGGTCGCCGCCCGCGACAACACGCACAGGCCGACGAACAAATCGATGCCGATGTCGGCGACGCGCTTCAAGTCATGCTGTCGGTCGGCTATGGCCTTACCGTGCTTGCGCAGCAGATACTCGGACGCCTTGGCGAGCTCGTTAGTATACCGCTCATAGATGCCGGCCGCCTCACGCAGTGCCTCGGGCAAGGGCGCCGCAATCTTGTCGCGGCCCACCCCGGTGGCCTGAGTCAGGCGCTTTTCCGCGTAATCGGCCAACACGCCGAAGCCTTTGATGAAATTATTGAAGATGTCGTCCACCGCCGCCCGCAATTCTCCGAGCGACTTACCCAGATCCTTGAGCCCGGACAGAGCGATATACAGTCGAAGCACCTCATTGGTTCCCTCGAAAATCGTCAATATTCGACAATCGCGTGTGATCTGCTCGTACGGGAGGTCGCGCATGAAGCCGCTGCCCGCGGCGATCTGCAGCGCTTCGTAAGCGCTGCGCTGCAAAGCCTCGCTCGCAAACACCTTGCTCATGGCAGCTTCCACCGAATAGTCCTCGACTCCGGAATCGATGTAGTGGGCGACCATCCAGACGACGCTCTCAGCGGCAAAGCAATCAAGGGTCATCTGCGAAATCTTTTCGCGCACCAGGCCGAATTCTGCGATCGGAGTCTCGAATTGCTTGCGGGTCTGCGCCTGCTGCGCTGCAAGAGCGATGAGTGTCTTCATGCCCCCGACCGCCCCGCCTCCGAGGCCGGTGCGGCCGTTGTTCAAGATCGCCATGGCGACCTTGAACCCCTTGCCCTCGGCATCGAGGACATTCTCCGCCGGGACGCGCACATCGCTGAAGCTCACCGTCGTGGTCGACGAGGCGCGGATTCCCAACTTGTCTTCATGCGGCCCGTGACTGACTCCGGGCCAGCCCGCTTCGACCACGAAAGCGGTGATCTTGCCCGCGTCCGATGAGGTGCGCGCGAACACCGTGTACAGATCGGCGATGCCGCCGTTGGTGATCCAGATCTTCTCGCCGTTGAGAACCCAGCTGCCGTCGTCATTTCTCACTGCACGAGTGCGAATCGACGCCGCGTCCGACCCGGCGCCGGATTCGGTCAGGCAGAACGCCGCGATCATGGCCCCGCTCGCCAATTTCGGCAGATAGCGCGCGCGCTGCTCGGCCGTGCCGAACAGCAAGATTCCCTTCATGCCGATGGAACTGTGGGCGCCGATGGTGAGCGATACCGAGCTGTCGTGCGAACTGCTCTGGCTCAGGACGCGCGCATATCCCGCGTTCGACAGGCCGAGGCCGCCGAACTCCTCGGGAATGATGAGTCCGAACAACCCCAGGTCGCGCAGTCCCTCGATGAATTCCGCGGGCTGCTCCGCCGCGCGGTCCCAGTGTTTGAAGTCCTGGTGCTTGGGCCCCAGGAATTGGTCGATGGCCTCGAGCATCATTCCCAGCACTTCGCGGTCCTTGTCGCGCAGGCGCGGATAGGGGAAGAGTTGCTCGTCGAGAATTTTCCCCGCCAGTAGATTTTTCGCGACGCTCATCTTAAGGCACCTACTCGGCGACGCGATCGATCACAAGATTGCGCACCCCGTCGCGGCCCACGTCATAGGAGAGTTCACCGTACAGATCGCCGGCGCGGGGAATCGGTTGACCGCTGAAGGACACTCGCGCCGTGATCGAAACTTTTTGGCCGTTCTTCAGAACGCGCCCCGGCAACATGGAATCGGCCGCCGACAATTGAACTTGAGCGCCGATGGCTGTGCTGGTCAGCCGCTTGGCCGCCAGCGGCGGCCCCTGGCTCCCGGGCTCACGTGCAAAGACGAACAAAGGGGCCTCCGATACCAGCCGTGATTTCAAGGAAGGTGCTAGGCTGATTTTGACAGTGACCTGCGCCACGCCTAAGCCCCCCGTCGACGTGCTCGTCCCTGCGGACGACGCACTCGTCCCAGCCGACGGCAGATCCGTGGCAACCGCGCCGCCGCCGCCCGGCGCCGATGCGGCGGGCATGGGGCCAAGCTCCGCGATTCGCATATCGAGCATTTGTTCGATCTGCGCCGGGGGATGCAGGTTCTTGAGCGCCATCCAACGATCGCGCGCCAGCGCCCGATCGCCGCGCACCGCGGCGGCAAAGCCACCGTACAGCAGCGCCTTGGGATTGCCCGGGGCCAAGGACAGGGCCTGTTCGAACAATTGCCCCGCCTGCGGGGTGATGTCGCCCCCCGCCCGCAGACTGATGGCCTCGCCAAGGCCCATGGCCGCGTCCGCATTCTTGCCGTCGAGCTGATGTGCGTGATCATAGGCGAGCACGGCGTCATCCAAGCGGTTCAAGGCCAGATACGAGCGTCCGAGCATCAGCCAGCCCGTGAGCTCCTCGGGATGCTCCTGCAGGCGTTTCTCCAACTTGGCGACCATGGCGGCAACATCAGGCGCGTTTGCGGCCGCGGCGGCGGAGCCCGCCGGCGTATGCCAGTTCCAATTGGACCATAGCGGATAAAGACCCGCGGCCGCGCCGACGATCAACGCCGCCGCAATGACGCCGAGCACCCTGCTTTGCCGGTCGCGCAGCAGCGGCAAGGCGACCGCGGCCGCAGCAATCGCAGCCATGACGGCGGCGATGACGAGAAATGTGTTCATTGTCTATTTATGGTCCGATGGCGGGTCCGTCATCCAGCGGCATGCGAGATCGATGCCGGACGACCCGAAAGACGATGACGCCGCCCAGCAACAGCATGATGAAGGGAGCCCCCCAAATGAGCAGGGTCTTCGGCTCCAGCGGCGGGCTGAAGCGCACGAACTCGCCGTAGCGCTCAGTCATGAAATCAAAGATCGCTGCATCGCTCTTGCCGTCGACCAGCATCTGGCGCACCTGGCGGCGAAGATCGACGGCCAGGTCGGCATTCGAATCGGCGATGGACTCGTTTTGACAGACCAAGCAGCGAAGCTGGGAGGTGATGCGTTCGAAGCGAGTCTGAAGTGCGCGGTTTTCCAGCTGGCCGTTGGCATCCACCCCCCGTTCGGGGGCAACGTCGGCGAACACCGCCGCGGCGCCGGCCACGCTCAAGGCAATCGCGGCGATGGCGCCGGGAATTCCACGCAGCGTGCGCTTCATGCGCCGCCTCCGCGCGCTGCCGCGATACGCGGCACGAATTCCCGATCCCATACCTGCTCGGTCATGGGCGATATGAATTTGAAAATGACCCGGCCTCGCCGGTCCACCAGGTAGGTCTCCGGCGCCCCATACACGCCCCAATCGATCGCCGCGCGCCCATCGCCGTCGAAAGCCACCGCCTGGTAGGGATTGCCGAGCTGCTCCAGCCACTGCTTGGCGCGTTCGCGCTGATCCTTCCAGTTCAATCCGATGATGGGCACGAGGTGTTGCCGGGAAATCGCCAGCAGCGCCTCATGTTCCTCGCGGCAGGGAACACACCAGGTGGCCCACACATTCAACACATAGACCTGCCCCTGCAAGGCCGCATTGCTCACGGGGCGCGCGGCATCGAGCACATCGGTGAGTTCGAATGCCGGCGCCTGCTTGCCGATGAGCGGCGAGGGCAAGGCGTGAATATCGCGGCTCGGATTCAAACCGAACGCAAACAGCACGACCAGCGCGACAAATGCCGTGAACGGCAGCAGGAACTTCCACATCAGGCGGTCCCCGCCGTAGGTTCTACCCGCGGCGGCCCGGCGACCGCCTTGGCGGCCGCCGCCGGCTGCTTCACCCGGTAGCGCCGATCGGTGGCGGCGATGAAGCCGCCCAGCGCCATCACCAGCGCGCCAAGCCAGATGTAGCGCACCAAGGGCTTGTACTGGATGCGCATGCTCCAGGCGTTCTCGCCCAGAGGATTGCCCATGGCGACGAACAGATCCCGCGCCCAGTTCACCGAAATGGCGGCCTGGCTGTTATCGGTTTGCTGCACCCAGAAATGCCGCTTCTGCGGCCGCAGGACCGTCACCGGTTTGCCGTCCCGCGTGACTGCCACCAATGCCTCGACGGCATCGTAGTTCGGCCCGCGCAGGTTCACGGCGCTGATGAATTTGAAATCGTAGCCCGCGATGGCGAAGCTGCCGCCGGGCTTCAAGGCGACGTCCTTCTCGATTTTGTAGCTCTCCACGCCGCTCGCGCCGATGGCAAACATGCCGACCCCCAGATGCGCGATGCACATCCCGAGCAACGCGGCGCTCAGGGACTGCTTCTGGCGCAGCCGCCGCACGGGTTCGAGCAGCGCGGAGAAAATGATCCAGAAGCCGAAGCTGAAGCCGATGAGACCCACCCAGTGGAATTCGCCGAACACCAAGCCTTGCACCGCGACCGCGAGCGCCACGGCGATGCCGAGCAGCCACCATATGGGTTCTGCGGTCGCGGTGAGCTTGCCGCGGCGCCAGGCCGAATGCATTCCCACCGCCAGGAACACCATCAGCGGCAGCACGGGCACCAGAAACATCAGGGCGAATACCGGCGGCCCGACCGAAATTTTGCCGATCCCCAGCAATTCATACACCAACGGCGAGAGAGTGCCCCACAGCACCAGGCCGGCGACGCTCACCAGAATCACATTGTTCACCAGCAGAAAGAACTCCCGCGAGAACAGTTCGAATCCGCCCGGCGCGTACAGTTTCGGCGCGCGCCACGCGTACAGGGTGAGCGAACCGCCGATGGTCAGGACGAGAAAGGCCAGAATATAGAGACCGCGGGTCGGGTCCGTCGCAAACGAATGCACCGACACCAGCACGCCGGAGCGAACCAGGAAGGTCCCCACCAGGCTGAGCGAGAACGCGAAGATCGCGAGCAGCAAGGTCCAGCTCTTGAAGATGCCACGCTTCTCCGTGACGCTGAGCGAATGAATCAGCGCCGTTCCCACCAGCCAAGGCATGAACGAGGCGTTTTCCACCGGGTCCCAGAACCACCAGCCGCCCCAGCCCAGCTCGTAATAGGCCCACCAGCTGCCGAGCGCGATGCCGATGGTCTGAAACAGCCACGCGAAAATCGTCCAGGGGCGGGTCCATTTGGCCCAGGTCTGATCCAAGCGGCCCTCCAGCATCGCGGCGATCGCGAACGCGAAGGCCACCGAGAAGCCCACATAGCCCGTGTAGAGCATCGGCGGATGGATTGCGAGCGCGAAATCCTGCAGTACCGGGTTCAAATCCGCGCCGTCGAGCGCGGCCGGAATCAAGCGCACGAACGGATTCGAGGTCCAGAGCGTGAAGAGCATGAATCCGCCGCTGACCAGTCCCATGACCCCGAGCACGCGGCTCGAGAAACTCAAGGGCAGCTGGCGGCTGAAGGCGGCGACCGCCACGCTCCAGATCGACAGAATCAAAATCCACAGCAGCAGCGATCCTTCGTGCGCACCCCACAGAGCCGCCACTTTGTAGAACAGCGGCAGCTGCGAGTTCGAATTGCGCGCCACGTACAGGACCGAAAAATCATTGTTGACGAAGGCATACACCAGGCAGGCAAAGGCCATGGCAACGAACACGAATTGCCCCGTCACCGCCGGGCGCGCCACCGCCATCCACACCGGCTTGCCGCGCCATGCGCCGGTGAGGCCGAAGAACGCCTGCGACAGGCTGAGCACGAAGGCCAGGATGAGCGAAAACATTCCCAATTCTGGTGCCATTGCGCTACCCCGGCCCGTTGCCCGCGGGAGTACGCGCCGTCTTGTTCTTGAGCGACGCGGCTACCTCGGGGGGCATGTATTTTTCATCGTGTTTGGCGAGCACTTCGTCGGCGACGAACGCGCCCCCGGCATTCATGGTGCCGTGCGCAATGATGCCCTGCCCTTCGCGAAACAAATCCGGCAGCACGCCGGTGTATTCGACCGGAACTTGGTGGGCGAAGTCGGTCAACACGAAACGGACCTGCAGATCGCCCGGCTTGCGTTCGACGCTGCCTTTCACGACCATGCCGCCGATGCGAAAACGCTTCGCCAGGGGCGCCTTGCCTTCGACCACCTGGCTGGGGTCGTAGTAAAACATGATGTTCTCGCGCGATGCCATGACCGCGAGCGACACCGACGCGGCAACGCCGCCCAGAATCCCCAGCACCACGAACAAGCGCTTGCGGCGGGGGGTCATGGATCGATACCCGCCATCTGCAGTTCGCGACGAGCCCGCAGGCGAGCGGCATCGAGATGCCGGCGCGCAGACCACAGATTCCACGCCAGCACCGCCAACGCGAACGCGAAGCAGGGCCAGACATAGCGCGCGTATCCGCCCATGGACCAAAAGCCATTGCTCGTCATGATTTAACCGCCTCTCGAACCCACGTAGACAGCCGCTCCCGGTTGAGGACTTCGCCTTGCAGACGAATACAGAGCACCGCGGCAAAGAACAGCATGAAGCCCAACCACATGGACAGCAGGGGCCAGAGCATGCTGCCGGGCATGGAGGGTGCGCCTAGTTTAACAATCGTGGCTCCCTGGTGCAGCGAGTTCCACCACACCACCGAGAAGTGCACGATGGGCACATTGACGATGCCGACGGTGGCCAGCAGCGCCGCGGCCCGATCGCCGCGCGACGGATCCTCGAAGGCCGAACGCAGCGACATCACGCCGACGTAGAGAAACAGCAGGATGAGCTCCGATGTCAGCCGAGGGTCCCAGGCCCAAAAGGTTCCCCACATCGGCCGGCCCCACAGCGAACCGGTGACCAGCGCCAGTACGGTGAACGACGCGCCGACGGGCGCGGCGGCGGCGGCAACCGCATGTCCCACCTTGATCCGCCAGATGAGCGCGACGGCGCTGGCCGCCGCCATGACCGTATACACGGTCAAGGAGAGCACGGCGCTCGGGACATGGACATAAATCATGCGATAGGCCTCGCCCTGCTGATAGTCGGGAGGCGCGATCGCCAGGCCGGCAACCAGGCCATACCCCAAGGCAAGCGCGGCACCGCCCAGGAACCAGGGCACGAACGCAGCCGCGACCCCATAGACATAGGGCGGTGAGGCGAGTTTATAGAACCAAGTCCACATGGTAATCCGCCGTCATTCCAAAGTAATGCGCAATGCCGCCGTCGCAGCAAAGGGCGCGAAGGTACAAGTAAAGACACACAGTGCCGCCAGAAAATACAAGGGGCCCACTGCATTCGTTCCCGAAATCGCCCGGTCGGTCGCCGCGGCGCCGAAAATCAGCAGCGGCATGGCCAGCGGCAACACGATCAGCGAGAGCAGCACATTCGCCCGCTTGAGGCCCACCGTGAGACCTGCGCCGATGGCGCCCAACCAGCTCAAGGTCAAGGTGCCCAGGCCAAGACTCAGCATCATGGTCGCAAATGCGCTGCCCGGAATCCCGAGCGCGGTCCCCACCAGCGGCGATACCACGACCAAGGCCGCGCCGCTGACCAGCCAATGAGCCAGGGTCTTGGCAACCACGATCAGCGTGAGTCCCTGCCCGCAGAGCGCCAGTTGCTCCAAAGTGCCGTCATCGGCATCGCTCTTGAAGAGCCCGTCCAACGACAACAGCGACGATAGCAGCGCAGCGACCCAAAGCACACCCGGCGACATGTCTCGCAGCAGCGACAGCTGCAGGCTCAAACCCAAGGGAAACAGCATGGTTACGATCAAAAAGAACACCAAAGGTTGCAGCAACTGCTCGGGGCGCCGGAAACTGAGACACAGTTCGCGCCGCACCACCAGTTTGAACGCCGCCAGTGCTCCGACGCTCACGGGGCCAGATCCAGGCTGCGCGAATCCACGCCGAGGTCCAGAGTCTGATGCGCGACCACCAGCGCCGCGCCGCCCCTCTCGACATGGGAGCGCAGCAAGGCCGACATCAGCTCCACTCCGGCCGTGTCCAGATTGGTGAACGGCTCGTCCAGCAGCCACAACGCTGCGCCCATGGCCAGAACCCGAGCCATGGCGACCCGGCGGCGCTGGCCTGCCGACAACACACGCGCCGGCAGATCGGCACAGCCCGCGACCCCCGTCTGCTGCAGGCTGGCGCGCAATTCATCGCTGCTGAGCCGGCGTTTTAGTCCGACCGCGAAGCGCAAGTTTTCCAAAGCCGTCAAATCGCCCTTGAGCGCCGGCTCGTGCGAGGCGTAGGCCAGCATGGCTTGATATTCCAATCGGACCTTCGAAATCGGTTCCCGACCCCAGCGCACTTCACCCTGCTCAGGCCGCAGCAGTCCGCAGGCGACGCGCAGCAAGGTCGTCTTGCCGGAGCCGTTGGGCCCGCGGATATGCAGCAGTTGGCGTGGCGCCAGCGTGAGGCTCACGCCCTTGAGTACGTGACGGTCGCCACGCCAAACATGGACCTGTTCCACCCCAAGACCCATGGCTGGCATATTCATGAGGTCGCGAGCTTAACTAAATCAAAGAGTTGAAGCCACCTTTTCATGCGCAACTAGCGACGTAAATCGCGAATACCGGCTCGACGGCGCCATTGGCCTTAACCCATTCGCTGCAACTCGGTACTCACCATGCGGAACTGCGCCTATTCTTTAAAGAGCAGACCGGTATATGGATCAAAGAGGCACGCTTGGCCGCTGAAGCACTTGCTGTTCGACCGTCGCTCACCGGGCTACCCCTGGTGACCTTGTATTTGACGGACCGCTGCAACTCCCGATGCGTCACCTGCGACTATTGGAGGCACGGACGGGATGACATGGACTTGGCGGCCGTGGCTCGCCTGCTGCCGAGTTTGAGCCGCCTGCACACCCAGGTGGTGCTCCTCTCCGGCGGCGAACCGCTGCTCAATCCAGAGTGGGCAGCCATTGCCGAGCTGCTGCGGGGAGCCGGCCACCAGGTATGGCTGCTGACCTCGGGGCTCGCGCTCGCCAAGCACGCCCGCCGCAGCGCCGAGCTGTTCGATTCCATCACCGTGTCGCTGGACGGCACGGATGAGGCGACCTATGCGGCAATTCGCGGCCTCGATGCCTTCGACAAGGTGTGCGAGGGAATTCGCGCCGCGGCGGATCAGGGCGTGGCGCCCTGCATCCGAGTCACGCTGCAACGAGGTAATTTCAGGCAGTTGCCGGCATTCGTGACGCTTGCGCGGGGACTGGGTGCACGGCGCATTTCCTTTCTGGCGGTCGATGTCGCGAATCCGCACGCCTTCGGCCGAACCGATGATTTTGTCTCGGATCTCGCGCTGCGTCCGGAGGACCTGCCGGTTCTCGATGAGATCATGAGTACCATGCAGCACGATCATGCGGAGGATTTTCGTTCCGGCTTCATTGCAGAGAGTCCGCAGAAGCTGCGGCGCATCGCGCAGTACTTCGCCGCCATTCATGGAGTGGCGCCCTACCCGCCGGTGCGCTGCAATGCGCCGGAATTTTCGGCCGTGATCGGCGCGACCGGCCTGGTACAGCCGTGCTTTTTCATTCGCGGGCCCTCCGCTGCCCGTCTTTCCGGCTGCCCCGGTGACTCTGAGTACGGCCTAGAGCAGGTATTGCAGCGCGCCGATATGGCGGATCTACGCTCGACCATTCGCGCTGGGGCGCGCGCGGAATGCAAGACCTGCGTGTGTTCGATGTGGCGCGACCCGAACGTGGCCGATAAGCTTTTTCTTTCCATGGAGACCGCATGACGGCCTCGAATACCGCGCAAGGCGTTCCCGCTACCGGCGGCAAGCGCCTGAAGATCCTGCTCTACAATCCGCAAGCCGTCTTCTTCACGCTGCCGCTGGCGTTGCTGGCGATCGGTTCTGAGTTCGACCCTGAGGTATTCGAAGTCGTGATCGTCGATGCCCGCATCGACCGGGACGCGCAGAACACGATTCTGTCGCACATCGACGGGGCGGTCTGCCTCGGGGTTACCGTTCTCACCGGCGCGCCGATCTCTGACGCGCTGCGCATCTCGCGCGCTGCAAAGCGCGCACGGCCGGACTTGCCCGTGGTGTGGGGGGGTTGGCATCCCTCCATGTTTGCGCGCGAATGCCTGCTCGATGGTGCCGTCGACGTCACGGTACGCGGACAGGGGGAGGAGACCTTCGCCGACATTGTCACGCGCCTTGCCGAAGGCCGCTCGCTGGAGGGCTGCGCCGGGTGCACCGTCAGGCTCGCCGACGGCACCATCCATGAGAATCCTCCACGAGCGTTGGCCCAGGTCGACAAATTCCGTCCGCATGACTACGGACTGATTCCGGTCGAGCGCTACTTTGCACTCAAGGGCAAACGGCAGCTCGATTATATCTCATCCCAAGGCTGTAATTTTCGCTGCGCCTTCTGTTCCGACCCATTCGTCTATGGGCGCAAATGGGTGGGGCTCGAACCCCTACGCATGGCGGCCCGCTTGAAAGAGCTTTGGGATCGGTATCATTTCGACGACGTCAATTTCCAGGACGAAACTTTCTTTACCAAGGCCGGCCGCGTCGAGGCGCTCGCCGATCGCATCGTGGCGTCCGGAATGAAGATCACGTGGGCGGCAACCATGCGCGCCGACCAGGGCATTCGTCTGCCGGAGGCAGTATGGGCTCGCTGCAAGCAATCCGGGCTACGCCGCCTGCTCGTGGGAGTGGAGTCAGGTTCCAACGACGTACTGAAGCGGATCCGCAAGGACATCAAGATCGAGCAGGTCTACGAAACGGCGGAAAAGATGCTCAGGTTCGGTATCGCCGGTCATTTTCCCTTCATCGTCGGTTTCCCCGACGAAAGCGACGTCGATATTCAGGCCAGCCTTGACTGCGCCAAGAGATTGCGCTCGATGAGTCCGGATTTTCTCACACCCATCTACTACTTCAAGCCTTATCCCGGCAGCGCGCTGGTCATCGAAGCCGTCGCGCGCGGCTTTCGCCTGCCGGAAACGCTCGAAGAGTGGGCGACGTTCGACTATGTGGCGGGAGATCCCGGACCGTGGGTCTCGGCCGAAAAATTCGAACTCATCGAGCGCTTCAAATTCTTCCATGAGCTGGCGTGGAAGAGAGTATCGCGCGGAAAACGCATGCTGCAGCAGCTCGCACGCTACCGCTGCAGCACCGACAACTATCGCTGGCCGGTTGAGATGCTATTCACCCGCTGGCTGGTTCCGGCGCAAACGCTGTCATGACCATCCCTGTGCCGTCCGCCCGCGACTTACGGATGGTTGCGCGCCTGCCTCTCATCGAGCGCCTCATCGGCAAAGCCATGGCTTTCGGCTATCGACTCGTCGGCAGGGACCGCTACGACGATTTTCGCCTCGAATGGGTTCTCGGGCGACCGTTTGTGGTGACCCCGAGCGTCTTCAATCCAAAGGTGCCCCGCACCGGTGAATTCCTGGCTCAGCAACTCGATTCGCCGCTGGTGCGAAGCGACTGGGAGGTCCTCGACATGGGCACCGGCTCCGGCGTCTGCGCAATAGTTGCCGCGCAACGCGCGCGGCATGTCGTTGCGGTCGACATCAACCCCGCCGCGGTTCGCTGCGCCGGCATCAATGCCCTGCTCAACCACCTGGAACACAAGATTGACATACGCCAGGGCGATTTGTTCGAGCCCGTACGCGAGCAACGCTTTGACCTCATCCTCTTCAACCCACCGTTCGTGAAAGGCACACCGCAGGACGACCGCGACCGAGCGTGGCGATCACGAGACATGGCCGAGCGATTTGCGGCCGGTCTGGCGGCCCATTTGAAGGCCGGCGGTCATGCACTCGTGCTACTGTCGACGTTCGGCGATGGGCGTGGGTTTTTGGAGCAATTCAGCGAACGCAACTTCGAGATATCGGTGCTGGCGCAGCGCCGGTTCGTCAACGAGAGGTTGACGGTATTCAGGCTCGTTCCGCGCAACCCGGCGAGAGAGACATGAGTTCGCAACGCATTCTGCTCATTAATCCGACCATCACAGCGCAACGTCACGCACGCGCCCCTCTCGCCGTCTTGAGTTTGTCATCCGCGATCGAGGGCAAGTACTCGTCGACGGTCATCGACGGCAACATCGATCGCGACTTCGTCGCGACCGCCGTGCGCAATGTCAGTGATGGAGCCGTCGGCGCCGTAGGCATTACGGTCATGGGCGGTCCGCAGCTGCGTTCTGCAATCGCCGTGTCGAAGGCAATCCGCGAGACATCGCCTGGCCTGCCGATCATCTGGGGCGGCGCGTTCCCCACGGTTTGTCCGGAGGCGACATTGAACGCCCCGTATGTCGACTACGCCGTCAGAGGACAGGGTGAGGACACGTTCATTGAGCTGCTGAATGCGCTCGTCATGGGCGAGGGGCACGCCCTGGGCTCCATCCTCGGGCTGACGTGGCGCCTCCGCGGCGAGGTCGTGCACAACCCGGACCGCAAGTTCTCCGCCGCGAGCCTCGCCCGCAGGCTGCCCTATGAAAAGCTGGAAAACCCTCGGCAATACTTCACCAGCACCTACCTCGGGTCCCGCACCGCGGGTTACCAGGCGGCCCTGGGCTGCCGGTTCCGCTGCACGTTCTGCGGAGTCGCCACCATGTTCCGCGGCAAGATGGCTTTGCCCACGGCCGCGCGGCTCGAGCAGGACCTCGTGTATCTGAAGGACCGGCTCGGCATGAACGCCGTGCAGTTCTATGACCACAACTTCTTCGATCGAGAGGTTGACATGGTGCCGTTGCTTCAAGTCCTGGCGAAACTCGAGCTCCCATGGTGGTGTTTTGCGCGGTCCGATGCCTTGGTGAACTTATCGGAAGCCTCCTGGGCCCTCGTCAAGAAAAGCCGGCTGCGCATGGCTTATATCGGCGCGGAATCGCCCAGCGACTGGTTGCTGCACGATATCCGCAAAGGCACGCGCACCGATCAAACGTTGGAGGCTGTGGCGAAATGCCGCAGCCACGGTATCGTTCCGGAATTATCCTTCATGGTGGCGCCGCCACAGGACCCTGAGGGAGAGACCGAAAAGACATTCGAATTCATCCGCATGATCAAGCGGGAGCACCCCGCAACTGAAGTGATGATTTACGTCTACACGCCGCTGCCTCGGCGTCACAATCCCAAGCATGGCGCCCCGGAGAGTATGACGAGCGAGTATCGCGATTGCGAAGGCATGCCTGTGGTTTATCCGCGAACGGCGGATGGTTGGGCCGAGCAACGGTGGGTGGATTACTGGTGCCACCAGGACGCACCTTGGGTATCGGCGCGCCTTCGGCAGCGCATCATCGATTTCACGACCGTTTTGGGATGCAGATACCCGACCATCATGGATATCCGCGCGTCCGCCTGGGGAAAGTCCGCTCTTCGAGCCCTTGCCTCCTGGCGCTATCGATATCAACTGTACGGCGCCCCCTGGGAGCTCAATGTGTCGAGAAAACTCATCCGCCAGTGGGACCCTCGAATAATGAGCCTCTGAGGGGCGTGTCGCGCCGCATGCCGCACGTCGTGCAGATCAGCTTTTTCAGCGACCCTGGCAGACGCTTGCCGGCGCAATTGCTGGATGCTTGGCCCACCCTCGTGGACGTCGCCGAAGCGGCCCGGCAATCAGGCATTCGAGTGTCGGTCATCCAGGCAAGCACCCACTCTGAGCATCTCGCACGTCATGGGGTGGATTATCATTTTTTGCCATTCGGCGAAGGACTCCGGGCGGTCCCAGAGGATGCGAGCTTGCAGGAGTTGCTCCGCAAACTCGCCCCGGACCTCTTTCACGTGCACGGCTTAGGGTTTCCGCGCGATGTGCTGTCGCTGGCCTCGCTCACCCCGAGGGTCCCCATCATCCTGCAGGATCACGCGAACAGACCGCCGCGCATCTGGCGCCGGCCGCTGTGGCGGCGCGCAATGTCGGTCGCCTCAGGAATCGCATTTTGCGCATCGGATCAGGCGCGGCCGTTTGCCGATGCCGGTCTGGTTCACCCGGGACTGCGGCTGTATGAGGTTCCGGAATCGACGAGTCGCTTCACCCCCGGAGACAGACAAGAGGCGCGTCGCGCGACCGGCCTCAATGGCGACCCAGCCGTTCTTTGGGTCGGACACTTGAATGCCAACAAGGACCCACTCACGGTCCTGGAAGGTATCGCCGCAGCCGCGCGAGAACTCCCACATCTGCGCCTCTTCTGCTGCTTCGGCGCCGCGCCGCTGCTTCGCGCCGTTGAAAATCGCATCGCGAAGGATGCCGATCTGCGCGGCAGGGTGCACCTGCTGGGGCGAGTACCTCATGAAAGGATTGAGCTGTTGATGCGGGCCGCGGATATGTTCGTGCTCGGAAGCCATCGCGAAGGCAGCGGCTATTCCCTGATCGAGGCGCTCGCCTGCGGACTGCCCCCGGTCGTCACCGACATTCCATCCTTTCGCTCTCTTACCGGGACCGGGACGGTCGGAATGTTGTGGCCGTGCGGCGATGCGCACGCTCTATGCGACGCACTGAAGTCGACGGCGGCGCATTCGGACTCCGATATGCGCGATGCCATCCGCCGACACTTCGACCGCGAATTGTCGTTTCAATCACTGGGGACCAAGCTTTCGGCCATGTACGTGGACGTAATCGAGCGCAAGCGGGATACTCCGGGGGGGACCGCCTCGTCCTGAGGAGCAGCTATGTCGGCCACCGTGTCCATCATTCTGCCGACATACAATCGCCTGGAGTTCCTGCGGCCCTCGGTTGAATCTGTGTTCGCCCAGACTTTCAAGGATTGGGAACTCCTCATTGCGGACGATGGGTCGGGCGCCGAAACGCAGGCGTACCTCGCCGGCCTGCACGATCCGCCGCGCATCAAAGTCCTCAGCCTTTCACATTCGGGACGGCCCTCGGTGGCGCGAAACGCCGCATTGCGCGAGGCGCAGGGCGAATTCATCGCCTTCCTCGACTCCGATGATCTGTGGCTGCCGAATAAGCTGCAAGCCCAGATTGAATCCCTGCACAGCCATACCACCCGCAAATGGAGCTACACGAAGTTTGCTCTGGTGGACGCGTCCGGCAGTCCGATTGCCCCGGCCAGCACCCGTTCGTGGCCCACCCCGACCGGGTGGATCTTGGAGGCGCTATTGAAGGGGGAAACCGTCATCGCGATACAGACCGTCGTAGTGTCGCGCCGCCTGCTCGAGCGGCTCGGAGCGTTCGACGAAGATCTGGTCATGTGCGAAGACGACGAACTGTGTTTTCGTCTGGCCGAACACTGCGAAATCGACGGCGTCGATGAACCGCTCACGCTGATACGCCGGCATGGTCAACATTCCGGAAGCGACATCTTGGCGTGGCAGGACCGCCGCCGTGTGTTCGAGAAGGCATTGCGCGCATGCCGCGGCGGTCATCTCGAGCCCATTTTTCGCAAGCTGCGCGCTGAAATGTCCGTCGGGCTCGCGAAAAGCCAGGCAGTCAGCGGAATGCGCATCGAAGTATTGAAGACCCTTGCGTCAAGCGCGTGCTACTCCTGGCCGTATCTACAGTGGTGGTCCGGCGCGCTGAGCGCAACTGCACGAGCATTTGCGCCGCGGCGTGCGCTGACGATCCTGCGCCGCTATCGACAAAAGCATCGGGTGCCCCATCCGTGAATCAGCTGTCCAAGGCATGTCAGTAACAGCCGTCTCGATCATCGTGCCGACGTTCAATCGTCTGGAGTTTCTGCGGCCGGCGATTGAGTCGGTCTTCGCGCAAACTTTTGTGGACTGGGATCTGATCATTGCGGATGACGGATCAGCTGAACCGACGCGGGCATACCTCAGAACACTCGCAAGCCACCCTCGCGTCAAGGTCATCTGGCTGTCGCACACGGGCAACCCGGGCGCCGTTCGCAATGCCGCGCTTCGCGAGGCTGAAGGCGAGTACATCGCCTTCCTCGATTCCGACGATCTGTGGATGCCGTTGAAACTGGAACGTCAGATGGCGGCCATGAGGGCCCGCGTCGATTGTCGCTGGAGCTATACAGGCTATATGCTCATTGACGCGTCCGGCGAATTCAAGTCGTCCGGCTACGAGCAGCGAATACGGTACCAAGGTGCCATCCTCGAGCATCTGTTGGTGCACGCGGTGGATATATGGACCCCGGCAGTGGTTGTCGAGCGCCGCCTGCTCCGGCAGGTCGGGGGCTTCGACGAGGAGCTGCTGTTGTTCGAAGACTATGATCTTTGGCTGAGGCTCGCCTCACAATCCGAGATTCTTCCGATCGACGAGCCGCTCATATGCGTGCGTCGTTCGCACGATCAGCACTACGTGGCTAACGACGGGGCCGTCCGCATGGCGGCGTGTCGGAACAGATCGCTGGAATCTCTCCGCCGCTTCGTGACGGATTCCAGGCTGCGCTCGCTGGTAGGGCGAGCGCACGCACGCAGCGAGCTGGACCTTGCAAACCTACAAGCAACCACGGATCGGCTCGGTGCCGCGAGAACGGTTCTAAGCAGCTTTTCCTGGGCGTGGCGATACGGCCAGTGGTGGGCCGGGCTCCCACGGACGGTGCTGAAGCTGTTGGTTCCGCGCGCTCTGATCAACCTCTGCCGTCGTGTCCGCCCGGCAAACGGCACGTCACAGGCGCGCCCGGGCTTCAGGTAGCCCGCCTTTCAAACAGAAGAAACATGAATCGACTCGTGGTCAATCGCAGCCATTCGTGTCGGCCATGACGGCTCATATCGACGCTGTGCGGAGGTTTGCGGGAATAAGGCGACGGTCCAGGGTAAGCGCACGTCAACGCGAAGTACGGAGCACATTGCCGCGCGAAATCGGCGAGGCGCCGCCGAAAGATCGAGGCCTGGGCGCCCGGCACGGAATAATGGCCGTCGCGCCAGAGACGCAAAGAATTTCGCCACCACCAGAGGTATTTCAAGTCACCGACGAAGTACGGGCTGAGAACGCTCGCCAGTATCTTGCCGTTAGGCAGCATCAGGGCATGAAATCTTGCAAACAGGCCGGGGAGGTCGTCGATCAGATTCAACGGCGCAAAATTCGCGGTGACGAGTTCTACCCGTCCCGCGCCAGCCGCGGTTTTGCGGGCGAGAAAATCTCGATACGTTCCGCCGTCGAGTGCGACCTGCCCGGTATCGATGAACTCGCGACAATGGACCGAGAAGTACTCGCGCATTCCGGGGTCAACGTCATATGCCTCAACCTTGAACCCACGTTCGGCATAGAACCTTGCGTCGATCCCTGGTCCCGCGCCGAAGTCGAAGACTGTGGCGCCCGGACTCGCCGTTTGTATGACGAGATTTTGAAACGCCGAGCGCGCGAGACGATCCGACTGCAATTCCGTGATTGCTTCGACGTAGTCCGCGCCTGTATGAAACTTGCTCATGGAGCCGTCGCCGCCGTAATCGCTTGCGCTTTAGACGCCGTATTGTTACACACGTCGGCAAGAACGCGCAGCTGCGGAAGTGTAGGCTGCCTGCCGCATCCGGCATTACTCCGCAATTGATCCCGATGATTGTCAACACGCAGCGATTATTCGTGAAGCTTCTATCCAGGATGGGCATCAGCACCGTCTGCGACGTGGGCTCCATGGACGGTAGCGACTCCCTGAGATTTCACGACGCAGTCCCGGAATCGCGCATCTATGCGTTCGAGGCCAACCCCGAGAACTTCCGGCGGATGCAGGCCGATCGAGCGCTCCAGGAGCGCGGCATCCAGATCGTGCCGCTGGCAGCGACCAACTATGACGGCGAAGCCGAGTTCTTTCTCATCGAGACGGATTACTCCCGACGCGACAGCACGCGAGGCTTGAGCTCGCTGCACCAGCGATGCGACCAATGGGCGACTCCGGCGGGCAGCGTGCGAGTCAAGACGACGCGCCTGGACACCTTCCTTGCCGACAAGTGTCCGCCCCATTCGCGATTGGCCTTGTGGATTGATACGGAAGGCAAGGCGTACGAGGTGATCGAAGGTATCAGCGGTGTCGCGCAACAGATCGAGCTGTTCCTCGTTGAAGTCGAAACCGAACCCTGCATCGGTTCGACCCAGAAACTCTATCCGGAGGTGAAATCGCTTCTGCAAGGTCTCGGCTTCGCGGAATTGGCGACCGACCAGGCGCCCAGCCACCTCCAGTTCAACGCGCTGTTCGTGCGGCGCGATCTGCCTGCAGGCAAGCGGTTTCAAGTCAAGGCGTGGCTGGTATGGGCCCGTCTGCGCTACCTGCTCGTCCGTGTCATTGTCCGCATGTGTCCCGCTTGTGCGCGTCACTATCTCGCCATGCGGCGCAGGGCTTCGCCAGGCAGTCCAGGGGTCCTTTGAAGCTGTTCGCGGATCGCGCGGTGCTCACGAAGCCTGCGCCCACCTATCGCCCCGATATTGACGGGTTGAGGGCAATCGCCGTCGCGGCGGTGGTGCTGTTTCATGCGGGAATACCCGGATTCACCGGTGGATACGTCGGCGTCGACGTGTTCTACGTCATTTCCGGCTACCTGATCACCCAGCTACTGGTCGGATCAACCCACCGGCGGCCGCACTCGCAGCTGGCCGATTTCTACATTCGCCGTGCCAGGCGGATATTGCCGGCGTTATTCGCGATGATTCTGATCGTCGTGCCTGCGGCGGCTGCAATTCTGCTGCCGTGGGACCTCGCGCGATTCGGCAACTATCTGGCGGCGACATCCGTTCTGAGTGTCAACATCGCCGCCTGGCTGGAGGGAGTGAGCTACTTCCAAAGCCGGGCCGTCAATGTCCCGATCGCTCATTTGTGGTCGATCGCGGTGGAGGAGCAATTTTATCTAACGTATCCGCTCGCCTTGATTCTCATCCACCGGTTCGTTCCGCATCGTCGAACGATTGCGCTCGTTGCGTTGGCGGCAGCGTCGTTCGCGGTATGTGCCTGGGGTTCATATCGCGCACCCGCCGCCAACTACTTCCTTGCGCCATCGCGGGGATGGGAGCTGCTGTTGGGAGGGATACTCCCCGTCACCCGCCACCAGATAAAGTCCCGGTCCGCGAACGAACTTCTGGCGGTTTGCGGTCTTTCCCTTCTGGCATTCGCAGTCTGCCGATATCAGTCCACCACGCCCTACCCGGGGCTGTATGCCCTTGCACCTTGTGCGGCGTCGGCGCTGATCATCGTCAGCGGCCGGCAGCAATCGACCCTCGTGAAAAGACTGCTATCCCAAAGGCCGCTGGTATTCACGGGATTGATCTCGTACTCGATTTACCTCTGGCACTATCCCGTGCTGGCGCTGTTCGGCTACTACAATATCGTGCCGCTCGACGCCTTCAGGCTGGGTCTGGCGTTCGTGGTCATATACCTGATGGCAGCGCTCAGCTGGAAATACATCGAGACTCCGGTGCGGACGCGGGTCGCCCTCAAATCCTCTCGATCGTTCCTGCTGTCGGCGCTCATCGTCAATACGGTCATTCTGTCCATGGGCGTCGTATTGTGGAGATCCAATGGGCTTCCCTGGCGATTTCCGCCCGAAATACGTGCGCGGGGCGGCGACTCCCCTTTCGATAGCGACTACTTGACATCGTGTTCGAACCTGCCGCTGGAGAGAATTGCATCCGGGTACCTGTGCAGCGTCGGATCCAAAGACTACGATGCGCCTCTGGGAGTCTTGTGGGGCGACAGTCACGCGATGGCGCTGTTGCCGGCGTATCAGGATTTGGCGTTGTCGCATCACTTGCGCCTGTATTTCGCCATTCGCTCGGCCTGCCGGCCGCTGATCGGATTCACCAACAAGTCGCAGACTCGATCGTCGCGCGTCCACTGCCAGCAATTCAATGATGCGGTGGCGCAGGCCATCCGTCGCCTCGATCCAACTCTGCTGATATTGAACGCACATTGGGTCGACGAAGATACGGATTTAGTATCGCGATCGGATGCGCAAGCCATGCCGGGAGAGTCGAATTTCTCGAGTGGATTGCGCCGCACCTTGCGGGAAACCGCCTCGAAGAGGCGAACGGTGTGCGCGGTCATGGACGTACCCACACTCGAGTACGATTTGCCGTACGCGTTGGGCATTGCGCGCAGACGCGGCATCGCAGAGGACTTTCTGCACCTGCACCGCGCAGACGCGCTCAATCAATATAGTGGTCCCCAGGGCGAGATTCGAACATTCGAGCGGCGCGGAATGTTGCGGTCGGTGGATCCGCGAGAGCTACTTTGTCGGGCCGACTCGTGCACCGTCGAATCGGGCGGCGAACTCTTATATTGGGACGCGAATCATTTATCGGTTGCCGGCGCACGTTTCGTCGCGAGCGCGCTTGATGGCTGCTTTCGCGGCATGAGCGGCGCCGACCCGCGGTAGCGTGCCGGCGGGCACGGCGGCATCAGTATCTTCTCTTCATCACCATCAAGAAGTGATCGCCCATACTCCGGATTATCGGCAAGCCTGCGAGACGGCGGTCCAACCGCCACAGCCGTTCGTGCCAAGCTGCGTGCTTCTCGCGCACCCAGGTCAAGTAAGGCGGTGGCGCGAATACGCACAGTCCCCGGTAGTGCTCGAGGATGAATTCCCGCTTGAAAGCGCGATAGAACTCGCGCGGCCCGTAGTAGCGCGTCCAAATGGTGTGTTGGTTCATGCCGACGGGGACGACGCCGCGGGCGAATCGCACCGTCGCTCTGCCCCACCGCCCGCACCCCAGATAGTGGGCAATCTCCCACGGACAAAGACGGCCGATGACTGTGAAAACCAGGCCACCCCCGGGCTTGAGCAAGCGTGCACATTCGCGAGAAACATCGTCAAGCCGGGGCACGCAGTTGAGGGGCCCAAGATTGGAGTACGCTCCGTCATAGCTGCCCGCGCCGTCCAAGAGCTGCAGTTCTTGGGCGCCCACAACGACGGTGCTTACGCGCTCCGTCACTCCTTCGCGCTGCGCACGGTCGCTGGTCCGGCGCACCATCTGCGGCGACCAATCGGTAGCCGTGACGCGGTGTCCAAGATGCGCCATGCGCACGGCATCCAGCCCCGTGCCGCAACCCAAGTCGATCAGATGACTTCCCGGACCGAACGTGGCGTCCAGGCAGCGCCACATTTCACTGCGCATCTCCTGGATGAGTTCGTTGTTGCCGCGCGGTCCGTCATAGTCCGCGGCGACGCTATCGAAGGCATCCTGAGTGTCGCGCAATTGCGGCGAGACCGAGGCCGGGGGCGCCCGATATGGGCTGGTTGATCCGTTCATATTGCAGGGGGCAGATTCATCGCCTCGACGGGACCGTTACCGATATGCTACGAAGGCTACATGCCCCGCAAGAATGACGCCATGATACCCGATCTACTCGCCGATCCGTTTGGCGAGCAATCGCCGGCCATTGTCCGAGAGCATTTTCAACTGTTGGGCGGACGCTTCCGATTCGAAAGCAACAGTCCGCAATTGCTCCACCTGGTGGATTCAGCCTATGCGGGTCTTCCTGCGCATCGACTCTCGGCAGTGGTACCGCGCCTGACCGTCAAGCTGGCGCTGGGATCCGGTCGGCGACTGGGGCCGCGAGGACGCAGGGAACCGCCTCCGCTCGATATGTTTTCCGGCGCCGGGACGCTGGGTTGCGCGACCAACCTGTCGAGTTTTGTAGTGGTATCTCCGCGCGAGCGGTCGGCACTGGCAGTGGTGTCGCCGGAGATGATTCGATCTGCGTACCACACGCGCTACGAGCTCATCGAATTTGCGGTATTTACGCTTGCCGCGCGGACGCAGGGATTGGTTTCACTGCATGCCGCCTGCGTCGGCCGGGCCGGCCGCGGGGTGCTTTTGATGGGGCCCAGCGGGGCGGGAAAGTCGACTGTGTCGCTTCAGAGTTTGTTGCAGGGCCTCGATTTCTTGTCGGAGGACAGCGTCTTTGTCGCGCCCGACACCATGCTGGCGACCGGCATCGCAAACTTCCTGCATGTGCGTTCCGACTCTTTGCGCTGGGTCGGGCGTACGCGCGACGCAGTCGCGATTCGCAAATCACCCGTCATCCGCCGCCGCAGCGGCGCGGCAAAATTCGAACTCGACTTGCGCCGCGACGGCTTCCGGCTCGCACCCGCTCCGCTCAAGATCGTCGCCGTCGTGTTCTTGTCGTCGCAGCGCGCCGGCGGCCGCCCGCTCCTGCAGTCGCTGCCGAAGTCCCGGATGCTGGCAAGCCTGACGGCCTCTCAGGCCTACGCGGCAAACCAGCCGGGTTGGAGCCGGTTCAGCAAGAGCGCGGCGAAACTCGGTGCTTATGAGATGCTGAGAGGACGCCATCCGCTCGAGACGGTCGAAGTCCTGCTCGAGTTGCTCGGGTCTGGATGACCGCGGGCCGAAGGGAGCAGAACCGGCCGTGCGAATTGCTTTGGTAGTCCCAGGCGGCGTCGATCGATCCGGAGAATATCGCGTGATACCGGCGCTGGTGGCGCTGATCGGCCGGCTGTCGGCCGACAACGATGTTCATGTGTTTGCATTGAACCAGGAGCCCCGGGCAGCCGATTGGGAATTGGCCGGCGCTCACATTCACAATATTGGGTCGCACCCCGCCTATCTGCGGGCAATACGCCTCATCTGCAAGATGCATCGCGCGCGCTCATTTGACGTGATCCACGCGATCTGGTCCGGGCAATGCGGCTTTGTTGCCGCCGTTTCGGCCAGGCTGCTCGGCGTTCCAGGCCTGGTACACGTGGCCGGTGGCGAGCTTGTCTCGATTCCCGAGATAGGTTACGGCGGTGGTCGCACATGGCGCGGGCGTTTGCGCGAATCATTGGTGCTGCGGGCGGTTTCTGCCGTGACGGCCGCCAGCGAACCTACCATCGAAGCATTATCCCTGCTTGGTGTTGCCGCGGTCCGCGTGCCGCTCGGAGTTGACCTCAAGTCATGGCCGCCTCGCGGTCCGGTGCGCCGCGAGCCCGGCAGGCGAGCGACGCTCATCCATGTTGCCAGCCTCAATCGCGTCAAGGACCAGGCAACGCTGCTGCGCGCGTTGGCGGAGCTGATGAGCGGCGGCATGGATTTCAATATGGATCTGGTCGGCGAGGACACCTTGCGAGGAGAGGTGCAGACACTGTCCGAGCGGCTGGGATTGTCGAAGGTAGTGCGTTTCCACGGATTCCTGACCCAACGGCAGATGCGGCCGCTGATGGAGTCGGCCGACATCATGGTGATTTCGTCGCGCCACGAAACAGGGCCTGTGGCGGTATTGGAGGCGGCGGTGGCCGGCGTTCCGACCGTGGGGACCAACGTGGGGCATATCGCCGAATGGGCACCACACGCAGCCCTCTCGGCACCGATCGGCGATTGGGACCGCTTGGCCGGCTCGATTCGCCGGTTGCTCGAAGATGAAGACCTGCGCCTGCGCATTGCACGCGAAGCGCACCGCCGCGCCACCCGTGAAGACGCCGCGTTCACTGCCGAGCAATTTTGCGCCCTGTATGCCAGGCTTCTCTAGATGTCGCCCGTCACCAGGGTGAACGTCTGCAGGAAATGGAAATCCGCGCGCCGCAGGGCGAAGCGCGCATGTTGCGGAGCACACAGGCAAGCAAGTTCCTCATAGTCGTCATCCGACAGATATGGTCGCAGTCGCTCACTCCAGGTGTCTCTGAATATGGATTCACGCAAATAGGATTCGGTGGCCGGATCCACCGGGGAAACGCGCTCTATCATCACCGTATTCGCCGTGACGCCGCGCAAACCGGCGCCGCGTAAGAAGCCGACAAGCGCCCTCACCGACGTCAGCTCACGCTCATTCAGGGAATACCGGTCGCGGTAATAACGGCCCACGGCCTCGTTGGTAACCCGCTCGAGTCTCGCGTCCCATGCAAAGTACATGTCCGGCAGGATCGAGCTTTGTCCGAGTGCGATGCGGCCGCCGGGACGCAACAAGGCCTTGAGGCCGGTCACTCCCTGAATCGGATCTCGCAGATGATGGATGGTGTTGACGCACCAGATGAAGTCCACGCTCGCCGGTGCAATCGGTGTGGTCGCCAAATCGCCCTGCAATACCTCGATATCCGCCCCGGCGAACCGTCGGGCCGCGTCGACATGCGCGGTTGCCAGGTCAATGCCGGTGACGTGTCCTCCGGGATGAACCTCCGCGAGCAGCCACGGCAGCGCCTCCCCCGTGCCGCACCCCGCATCCAGTATCCGCATCCCGGGGCAGAGGCCCGCGGCACCGATCAAGCGGCGCAGCTCGGGTTCGGCGAAGGCGTTGAATTGCTGGAGTTTGCGCGCGTAGTCGCGTGCGGGCGTATCACCAAGCAGGCCGGCAGAGGACTCCGCGGCCACTATCCAGTGGCCGCGGTTTGCCGCGTCGGCGAACGATACTGCAATTCGTGGCGCAACAGCTCCCGCCAGCGCCGCTCGAGCGCAGCCTGCACGCCGCGAAATTCATCGCTCTCGGACTGTATCTCGCCCCCCTGCAGCGTTACCTGGTCGTGCAGCAGATTCCTGACGGCTCGGTAAAAGTCGGAGGTATAGGTGCCGTGAAACATCATGTCCAAATCATTGCTCTCGGTCCAGCGAGTCTTGCCGCCGAGCTGCGCCTTGACCAGCTCGTAAAATTTGGTGCCCGGCAAGGGATACGAGACGCTGACCCCGATCTCATCGGGCCGGGCGGCGTCGAGCAGGTCACGGGTGGCCAAAATGTCGCTGAGCGTTTCTCCCATGTAGCCCAACTGGATGAAGAATCCGACGCGAACGCCTACCGCCTTGAGCCGCTCGCGCGCCACGCGGATTTCGGTCACGGTCGTGCCCTTGTTCATCGCATCCAGCACGCGCTGGCTGCCGCTTTCCGCGCCGAGCCACGCTTCCCGGCAGCCGGCATCGCGCAGCGCCCCGGCCATGCGCTCGCTGACCAGGTCGGCGCGCGTCTGGATGGTGAAGGGTATGCGGGCGTCCGCGGCCGTCACGGTCGCGGCGAATTCCGCGACCCAGTCGACTCGAAAGCCGAAAATATCGTCTGCGAACCAAATGTGGTCGGGATTGAAAGATCGCTTGAGGTAGGCCATTTCCTCGGCCACCTCGACGGCATTTCGCTGCAGGTATTGATTGCCCCAAATCGGCTTGGCGCACCAGGCGCAGCGAAAGGGGCACCCGCGCGAGGCTGCCATGTTCAAACTAAAGTATCCGTGCGCCTTCAGCCACATGGCACGGTAACGGTCCATATCCACCAGCTCCCACGCTGCCAGACCCACGTCGGCCGCGACGATCGAAGCGTTGTGCCCGCTCTGGGTGTGCGCCCTTCCGCCGGCAAGTGCGGCAATTCCACCCAAGCCCTGCGCCAAGTCGGCGACGGCGGCCTGCGGGTTCGCCTCCAGCCGCGGCAGTACCTCGAGAAGCGCCGAGAGCCCCTCGCCGACCAGGGCCAGATCCGCGCCCGCCCTGAGATAGGGCGCCGGCGCATCGGTGACATCCGGCCCTGCGGCGATGACGCGCGCACCGGCCCGGCGCGCCGATCCGATCATCTCGCACGCAGCGCGGCGCATGGCACCCAGGCACATTTTGCTCAGAAAATTGAAATTGTCCTCGTAGAACAGGACGAGCTGGGGCTGGCCGGCCTGCAGCAGCCGATCGTACTCCTCGATCCCGTCGGCCAGCATCGAGTCAAAAAACGTTACCCGGTGTCCGGCCTTGCGCAGCAGGGCCACCACTTGCAGCGTAGCGAGCGGCGGATAGGGTTTGGCACGCAATACCTGTTTCTGATCAAGCCGCAAGTAATATGAGTGGCAAACCAAGATTGAAAGCATCGTCGCTCCATCAATTGCTGCACTCGAGACCTGCACACAGACCTACGGTTTCGGCCACGGGCCCACGCGCGAACGGAGCGCGGGATACCGAGTGAGTGCCGATCCCCGGCCCGTAGGTTTAACGTAGGCCGATAATTCTGGTATTTTTGACTCCGGCCGCTCCTCATATCAGAGTTCGGGACAAGAATAAGCCATAAGACAGGAGTCAATCATGCCTCTCATAAGGAAACTAGCCGCCGAATACATCGGTACATTCTGGCTGGTGCTGGGCGGATGCGGCAGCGCCGTGCTCGCCGCCGCATTTCCCCACGTGGGCATTGGCCTGCTCGGCGTGGCTTTGGCATTCGGGCTGACCGTCGTGACCATGGCCTATGCCATCGGCCACGTGTCCGGATGCCATTTGAATCCGGCGGTCACCTTGGGTCTGGTGGTCGGCGGCCGTCATCCGGTGAAGGAAATGCTGCCTTACTGGGTAGTGCAGGTATTGGGCGCCATATCCGCGGCCTGGATTTTGGTATTCATTGCCGGCGGCAACGGCACCGATCCTCTGGCCGGGGGCCTCGCCGCCAATGGCTTCGGCGATCATTCTCCGGGCGGATACAGCATGGCGGCAGGCTTGGTGTGCGAAGTGGTGATGACCGCCATTTTTTTGTTCGTGATCATGGGTGCCACCGACAAACGCGCACCGGCCGGTTTTGCCCCCCTGGCGATCGGCCTGACGCTCACTCTCATCCATTTGATCAGCATCCCCGTGACCAACACCTCCGTGAATCCCGCGCGCAGCACGGGCCCGGCGGTATTCATCCAGGGATGGGCTCTGACCCAGCTCTGGCTGTTTTGGGCGGCCCCGTTGCTGGGCGGCGCGATTGGCGCGCTGCTGTACCGGGTGGTCACTTCGGAAGCAGTGCGAGCCGCCGGAGATCCAGGCGGTCCCGGCACCTAGTCTCGGACCGCAGCTACGACGCCGGCGTCAAGGCGCGGGGGCGATATCGATGGTTCGCGCCTGCACGGCGCTGCCGGAGACGGTGATTTCTCCCACCGAAACCGGCAACTTGAATCGCCTCGGGCCCGAGCTTCCCGGATTGACGTACAAAACGCCGTCGCGTTCTGCGACGGTCGGTTTGTGCGAGTGTCCCGAGACGACGACGGCCACACCGGCGGCGGCGGGATCGATATCAAGTTCCTCGATCTTGTGGATGACATAGACAAATACATTTCCGACCCGCATCAACTCGGTCGGGCGCAGCCGCCGCGCCCACGCCCCTGTGTCATTGTTGCCTCGCACTGCAATGAGCGGCGCCATGGCCGCGAGCACCTCGAGAATCTCGGGACCTCCGACATCGCCGCCGTGAATGATGTAGTCGCTGCCGGCAAGGAAGTCCCGCGCTTCAGGCCGCAATAGCCCGTGGGTATCCGAGATCAGTCCGACTCGCAGAGGCAGGTGCTTGTTCACCGTCCGATCAGCGCTCCCAGTGTCCTCGTTCATGGTGCCAGTGCGGGCCTCGCTGAATCCAATGATCCGGGACCCAGTGGTAACCGCGGCGCTCGCCGATCCAACGACCGCCGACCCATACATGGGCATGGTCGCGCCACTCCCAGTATCCCGGCGCCCACACGTATCCAACGCGCGGTGCCGGTGCGACCTCGACCCGAACCGGCGGCGGGGCTACATCGATATCAATGGAAACGCCTGCCGAAGCGATGGTGGGCGCGGCGACCGCACTTGCGGCCACGAGCATGCCGACCAGCAGTGCCTTGCGAGAAGCTTTCATTCATGACTCCTTGATGATGTAAGGTGCGACCCAATGGCGATCGAACTCAACTGTAAAAACGCGTTACGCGTATCGTCGGTTGACCCAAATCGAGCGTCAGTAGGACGACCGCCCATTCGTTGCGCACGATTTGCCGACTAAACCGTTGATCAGTCGGCAGAATATGGCGTCACCGCCTCGGCCTTAAGAGTCGGTAATGTTGTCACGCTGCGGATCACCGGGCGGCGCCAGGCGACCCCCGCCAGCAGCAGCGCCGTGGCGCCCGCAAATCCCAAGGCGACCCGCAGCCCAAAGTGCTCCCCCAGCCAACCGCCGAGCAAGGCACCGGGACCCGCGGGAATCAAGATGAGCCAGCGCATGGTGCTGGTCATTCGCCCGAGCATCGGTCCCGGGGTGACCGACTGCCGCAGCGAGAGGAAATTGATGAATATGAACACTGCCCCGACGCCGAACATCATCAGCATCAACCCGTAGGCCGCCACACCGACAATATTCAGCGGCGCAAGGCTGAGCAGCAGCCAGCCGGTGCCCGACACGGCAAATCCGAGCACCATGGTCGGACCCGGGCCCAATCGGCGCGCCACCCGATGGCCGTTCGCGCTGGCGAGAACAGTGCCGACACCGAGCATGACGTAGCTCAAACCCACGCCGCGCTCGGATAAGCCGAGCTGACGGGTGGCAAATAGAATCTGCACCACCATCGCGGCCTGATTACACAATTGCCAGGCACCGACGCAGCTCGCCATGGTCACGAGCAGGCGGTGATCGCGGACGAAGTTGATGCCTTCGCGCATCGCGGCCCAGAAAGCCGTGCGCCGTGCGACCGGATTTTCTCTGACCGGAACGCCGCGCAATATGGCGGCGGATACCAGCAGCAGCAGGGCATCCGCCACCAAGGCCAGGGGCGCGCCCGTCAGCTTGATCAACGCGCCCGCGGCGCCGGGTCCGGTCACCTCCGCCGCCGAAGTCGCGAGCGAGTTCTTGGCGTGGGCCTCGACCAAGCGCTCCCGCGGCACGATCTGGGTCAGCACGATCTGCGCGGCGCTGCCGGCCGTCGTGTTCACCGCGCCGATCAGAAAGCCGACCATATACAGCCAATGCATCGACAGCCAGCCGAACCACCACGCCACCGGCACCGTCGCCACCGCGCAAGCGACCGACAATTCGCCGACCATGTACACCGGTAATTTCCGCACCCGATCGAGCCAGACTCCCGCCGGCAGCGAGAACAACACGAATGGCACGAGTTCCATCGCCGTCAGCAGTCCCATTTGCGTCGGCGCGGCGTGCATCAGCACCGCCGCGGTCAGCGGCAACGCCAGCAGCGTCACCTGGCCGCCGAACGAGGATATCAATATCGAAGTCCATAGCCGCCGGTACGTCGCATCACGCAGCAGATCGGTGGGCGCCAACCTGAATTGATTCAGCCACCGGGCCGGCAGCCGATTGAGGAAAGTTGCTGGATTCATGATGCAGGTGAGTGCGGACAATGGTAGTCGATAATGCCCGCGCGGGCGAGGCGCGCATTTCGATTACAATCTCCCGCATGACGAAATTCCCTCATCTCTTCGAGCCTCTGCGCATCCAAGGCTGCACTCTCAAGAACCGCATCATGTCGTCGGGCCACGACACGACGTTGCCCGTCGATGGCACCGTCAATGCCGCACTGGTGGCCTATCAAGAAGCGCGCGCCCGCGGCGGCGTCGGCTTGATCGTGCTCCAGGTATCGGGAGTTCACGAAACGGCGCGTTACACCAATCATGTGCTGATGGCGACCGACGATGCGTCCATTGAAGGTTATCGCCGAATGGCCGAGGCGGTGCATCGCCACGGAACGGTGCTGTTCGGCCAGCTGTTCCACCCGGGGCGAGAAATTGCCGAAGCCGATGGCGGCTTGCTCTGCGTCGCCTATGCGCCCTCCTCGGTGCCGAACGAGCGGTTCCGGGTGATGCCGCGGCCGCTGAAGCCGGCATTGATCAATGCCATCGTCCAGGGCTATGGAGATGCCGCCCGGCGCATGCAAAGCGCCGGGCTCGACGGAGTGGAGATCGTGGCCAGCCACGGCTACCTGCCGGCGCAATTTCTCAATCCGCGGGTCAATTTGCGTGACGACGCGTACGGCGGCGGCCTCGACGGCCGCCTGCGCTTTCTGCGCGAAGTGATCGCCGACATCCGCGCCAAGGTGGGCGGGGGCTTCGTGGTGGGATTACGGATATCAGGAACCGAAGTCGATGAAACGGGGCTGACCGAGGACGAGAGTCTCGATGCGGTGGCTCGTCTGGGCGACAGCATCGACTACGTGCACGTCACGCTCGGCACCTCCGCCAGCCTCGGTGGCGCCGTTCACATCGTGCCTCCAATGACGCTGAACACGGGCTATGTCGTGCCCTATGCCGCCCGCGTCAAGAGACGGTCGCCCGTTCCCGTGTTCGTCACCGGCCGGATCAATCAACCGCAGGATGCCGAAGCGGTGCTCGCCGCCCATCATGCCGACGTGTGCGGCATGACGCGCGCCCTCATCTGCGATCCCGATATGCCCAATAAGACCGCGCGCGGCACCCCGGAGGACATCCGCGCCTGCATCGCCTGCAATCAGGCCTGCATCGGCCATTTCCACAAGGGTTATCCGATATCCTGCATTCAGAATCCGGTGAGCGGCCGGGAGCTGCGCTTCGGCACCTTGGTTCCGGCCGCGCGCCGCAAGAAAGTGTGGGTCATCGGCGGAGGGCCGGCGGGCATGAAGGCGGCGGTGATCGCCGCCGAGCGCGGCCATCACGCCACGTTGTTCGAGGCCGAGCGCCGTCTCGGCGGTCAGGCGCTGCTGGCGCAGATGTTGCCGGGGCGAGCCGAATTCGGCGGTCTCATCACCAATCTGGAACGGGAACTGGAATCGGCCGCGGTCCGAATCCACAAGGGCACCCGTGTCGATCGAGCCATGATTGCCGCCGCGGCGCCGGACGTGGTGCTGCTCGCCACCGGCGCCAAGCCCTACCGGCCGGAATTTCCCCGGGAAGAAGGCCTGCAAATCGTCGATGCCTGGCAGGTGCTGCACAATCAGGAGGAGATCGGCCAGTCGGTGGTGATCATCGATTGGCGCGCCGATTGGATCGGCATCGGTATTGCCGAACACCTGGCGCAACAGGGACGAGCGGTGCAACTCGCCGTCAGCGGAACTGCCGTCGGAGAGTCCCTGCCCTTGTATGTGCGGGATACATCTGCTGCGACCCTGCACAGACTCGGCGTCAAGGTGCTCACCTACATGCGCCTGTACGGCAGCGATGCGGACAGCGTCTATCTACAGCACATCAGCGGCGGGGAGGCCCTGGTCATCGACAAGGTCGACACGCTGGTGCTGTGCACCGGGCATACGCCGGTGGACGAGCTTTCCGATGCCATCGAGGATTTGGGCGCCGAGGTTCGGATCATTGGCGATGCCGCCTCGCCGCGCACCGCCGAGGAAGCCGTCTACGACGGGCTCAAAGTCGCCGCGGAAATTTGACGCCGCGGAAGATTCGAGTCGTCGGCATCCTCGCCGAGGAACCCGCCGCTTTGATGCGCCCAGAGCCTGGCATACAAGCCGCCCGCGGCCAGCAGTGAATAGTGATTGCCCTCTTCGACGATGCGGCCCTTGTCGAGCACGATCAGCCGGTCCATGGCCGCAATGGTCGAGAGCCGGTGTGCGATGGCCACCACGGTCTTGCCCTCCATCAAGCGGTTCAGACTCTGCTGGATGGCGGCTTCGACTTCACTGTCGAGTGCACTGGTGGCCTCGTCCAGCAAGAGAATCGGGGCATCCTTGAGCATCACGCGGGCGATGGCGATACGCTGGCGCTGCCCGCCGCTCAACTTGACGCCGCGTTCGCCCACGTGAGCATCGTAGCCGGTACGTCCGAGGGCATCGCTCAAGCTCACGATGAAATCATGCGCCTCGGCACGTTTGGCTGCGGCCATCATGTCGGCGTCGCCGGCCTCCGGGCGGCCGTAGCGGATATTGTCGCTGACTGAGCGGTGCAGCAGCGATGTGTCCTGAGTCACCATGCCGATTTGCGCGCGCAGACTGTCCTGGGTGCCGAGCGCGATGTCCTGGCCGTCGATGAGCACCCGGCCCTGCGGTATGTCGTAGAAGCGCAGCAGCAAGTTGACGATGGTGCTCTTGCCGGCGCCCGAGCGCCCCACCAGGCCGATCTTCTCGCCGGGTCGAATGTGCAGATTCAGATTGTCGATCACGGGACGGGTCGGGCTCGAGGCCACGCCGTAGTTGAAACTCACCGCCTCGAAGCGTATGTCGCCGCGGGTGACCCGAAGCGGCTCCGCGCCGGGACGATCGACGATGCTGGGCGCGCGCGCCAGTGTGTTGATGCCGTCCTGCACCGTACCGATTTGCTCGAACAAAGAAGCCATTTCCCACATGACCCAGTGCGAGATTCCGTTGAGCCGCAACGCCATGGCGGTGGTTGCGGCGACCGCACCGACGCCGACGCGGCCTTGAGTCCACAGCCACAGGGTCACTCCGGCGGTGCCGGTGATCAAAGCCATGCTCAGCGCATGATTGACGATCTCAAAGCCGGTCACCATGCGCATTTGCGCATAAACAGTGCGCAGGAATTCCGCCATGGCGCCCTGCACGTAGCGCGACTCGCGCTGGGTATGCGAAAAAAGCTTGACCGTGGTGATATTCGTGTACGCGTCCGTGATGCGGCCCGTCATCATTGAGCGGGCGTCGGCCTGCGCCATGGCGACCGCCCCGAGGCGGGGCACGAAATATCCAATGGCAATCAGGTAGAGCGCCAGCCATCCCATGAGCGGCGCCAGCAGCCACACATGGAAGCTGCCGACGACCAGTGCGATGGTGACGAAGTAAATCACCACGAAGACCAGGATGTCGGTGAGAATCATCCAGGTGTCGCGAACGGCGAGCGCGGTCTGCATGAGCTTCGCCGCCACCCGGCCGGCAAACTCATCCTGATAGAAACTCAACGACTGCGCGAGCATGTTGCGGTGGAAGTTCCAGCGCAGCCGCATGGCGAAATTTCCGGCCAGAGCCTGCTGCTTGAGCAGGCTCTGCAGGCCGATCAGCACGATGCTGCCTGCGAGGACGGCCGCGAGCAGCAGCAGGTGCAGGCGTTGCTCGGTCCACAATCGAGACGGTTGGACTTTGGCCAGCCAATCGACGACCCGGCCGAGGATGCTGAACAACAGGGCCTCGAACACCCCGATCAGCGCCGTGAACAGGGTCATCGCCGCGACATAGCGGCGCACGCCGCGGGCGCAAGCCCAGAGGAAAGCGAAGAAGCCCCGAGGCAGCGGCGGCGGCGCTGTATCCGGGTAAGGAGCGACGAGATTCTCGAAGTAACGAAACAAGAGGCGGCTCCGGGCGGCGGTTATCAGGAATCTTACCGTACCGCGGCAAATCGCAGGGGTGTCCGGACATCTGGCCGACAAAATCCGTCCGTAGCATAATCCTCCGGAACACCTCTTTAGCGGCGGGCCAAGGGACATTCCGCAATGCGTAGCAAGGGGACAACGACAGAATGGATGGCCGGGGCGCTGCTCATCGGCCTTGCCATCGTGTTGATCGTGCGCATGGTCGCAACCCCGGGCGGCAAGATGGGCGTGGCGCTGCAGGCGACAGCCCGCTGGTCTTACATCCTGTTCTGGCTCGCCTATGCCGGCAATGCGTTGAACGTCTTGTTTGGCGCGCGGTTTTCGGCCCTCGCAATGCATTGCCGCGATTTCTCTCTTTCCTTCGCGTCGGCCCAGCTGGCGCACCTGGGCATGGTTGCCTGGATGTTGTACGTGTCGGATACGCCCTTCCCACGCTCATCGTTGGTTTTTTTCGGCGTCGGGGTGTTCTGGGTCTATCTGCTCGCGCTGCTGTCCATCAAGAGCCTCGCCGCAAAATTGGATCAAAAACTGCTGCGCATCTTGCGCACCGTCGGGGTTGAATACATCGCGCTCGTGTTCCTGGTCGATTTCGCCAAGAATCCCTTTCAAGGCGGCATCGTGAATCTGCTCATATATCTGCCGTTCCTCGGCCTTGCCATCGCGGGTCCGCTGCTGCGGTTTGCTGCAGCAGCGAAACGCCTGGCGCACGCGCGGACGCTTGCAGTGTAAAGCCCCGCCGCGTGCCTGCGCCTCGGGCCGCCCCGTACGGTGGATGCTTCCTAATCGCTCAGTTAAGGGATCCCCCGAAGAGCCCCAAGCGATCATCGGCGAAATAATTCCGCCCGCCCCTTCACCTCCCCGCTTCAATGGCTCACTGCTTGATATGTGTGGTTAAATAAATTCGGTGGCACGATTACAGGAAGGATCCAGGCTAACCATGACAAGGATCGGCCGAGACAAATCCGGGACCGAACCCGCCCCAGCTTCTGGTGCGGCCGGGACTTCACGCGAGATGGGGCCGTTGGCGCGACTCGGCATTCCCAGCACCGCGCTATGGCGCAGCATCGTCGACGGTACTTTTGTCTTCATTGCCGTCTTCTCCCCCGAAGGCATCGTGCTCGAGGTGAACCGCGCGCCATTGGATGCCGCCGGACTGCTGCGCGATGACGTGATTGGCAAGCCAATCTCGGACGCGTACTGGTGGTCGTACTCCAAGTTCGCTCAGGAGGCAATTTGCGCCGCCCTGCAGTCGGCGATGGCCGGCCAATCTGTGCGCCAAGAGCTCGTGGCCCGCGTCAAGAATGGCCGGATGATTACGGTCGACTGCGCATTTACACCGCTGCCCGATGGCATGGGCCGCGTGATTGCCATTGCCGGCAGCGGCGTCGATGTCACTGCCCGCAAGGATGCAGAGGCATCAGGACGCCTGGTCGCCCGACACTTGCGCATGCTGACTTCCTGCAATCAGCTGCTCGTGAGAGCGACAGGCGAATCGGATCTGCTCGGCGGCGTATGCGAGCTGATCGTCGACATCGGCGGTTATCGTATGGCTTGGGTCGGGCTTGCCGAGAACGATGCAGCGAAGTCGGTGCGTCCGGTGGCCTCGGCGGGCGTAGAGGCTGGGTACCTCAAGCGCGGCCGCATAGCGTGGGACAGTTCCCCCCAGGGCGCCGGACCCACCGGCCGGGCCATTCGCGAATGTGCGCCGGCTATCTGCCACCGAATGGAGGATGACCCAGCCCTTGCACCGTGGCGAGACGAGGCTGTTGCACGCGGCTACCATGCATCGATTGCGCTGCCTTTGATTTTTGGACCCGGAGAAGTGGGCGCGCTGACGATCTACTCCGAAAGGACCCCCGCCTTCGCGCCGGAAGAAGTCGCATTGTTGGTCGAACTTGCGACTGACGTGGCCTATGGAGTGTCGACGCTTCGAAGGCGGACCGCGCACGCTCGAGCCGAATCGCAGCTGCAGCTGTTCCGGCGCCTCGTTGACAACACCAATGACCTGATTCTCGTCGCTGATGCGCAAACCCGGCAGGTGATCGATGCAAACGAGACCGCCGAGCGGCGGCTCGGTTATTCGCACGATGAGCTGCTGAAACGAAAGTTGGCGGACTTTTCAACCGTCGACCATGGGCAATCCCCCGTCCGGGATGGCGACCAAAGCGCTGCGGGGCCGTTGGTCCTGGAGGGGGTGTATCGCCCGAAAGATGCGCCGAGCTTCCCGGTCGAAGTGAGCGTGAGCCACGTCGAGCAGGCCCAACAACGATTTCTGATATCTGTCGCGCGCGATATCACCGAGCGGCAAAAACACAAGGCGCAGATTGCACATCTGACTCGGGTGCGCCAGATGCAAAGCAGCATCAACGCTGCCGTCTTGCGCATCCGTGACAGCGACTCTTTGATACGAGAGGCCTGTCGTGTGGCCTCCGACGTGGGCGGCTATGATCGAGCCACTTTCTGGACCGTCGATGCGAATGCAGGGGAGGCGCTGCCGGTTTTCGGTTCGGGAGCGACGGATGCCTTCCCATCGTCCGTGCCGGTGGAGGTCCGCCAGACGGAGCCAGACACCAGTCTCATCAGCCGAGCGATTCGCACCGGGGAAATCTCGATATGCAGCGACCTCACGCAATCGCACCCTCCGGTCTCAGGACGCGCGTGGCTCATCGAACGCGGCTTCCAATCGTTGGTAGCCATGCCGCTCAACATTCGAGGAAAGCAAGGTGCATTGACGCTGGCCTCCCGCGATATCAACCTCATCGGCGATGAGGAAGTCCTTCTGCTGCAGGACATTCGCTCGAGCCTGGCATTGGCACTGGCCCACCAGGAATCCGCCGGCGCCGCGGAGTACCTCGCATATTTCGACGCTCTGACCGGCCTTGCCAAGCGGACCCTGTTCTGCGAACGGTTTGACCTTGCTCTGCGCGATGCGCCGGACCTGCAAAAAAGCCTGACTATCGCGGCTTTCGATATCCATGGCCTCGCCAACATCAACGACAGGTTCGGTCGGCGTGTCGGGGACTTGCTGTTGCAGCGCGTAGCCGAACGGCTCAGGCGCGACACCGACACCGAGGAACGCCTCGGCTACCTGGGTGGAGGAACTTTTGTGCTCTTCGAGCCCGGGGTGAGCGCGTCCGCAGAGAATATTGCCGCCCTGCTTGACAGCACGGTATTTGGAAATATCTTCGATATCGAAGGCCATTCGATCCGGGTCTCTTTTCTGCTGGGTGTTGCGCGCTCTCCAGGTGATGGCGAGCGGGCCGACGTGCTCGTGCAGAACGCCGAGGCGGCCCTCAAGAAGGCAAAGGACACCGGCGAGCGGTATCTGACCTACGAATTGCGCATGCACAGCGACATCGCCGAGCGGCTGGAGCTGGAACACAAGCTGCGCACCGCACTCGATGAGCAGCAGTTCGTCCTGCACTACCAGCCTCAGGTCAACATTACGTCCGGCCGCATCGAGGCCGTTGAGGCGCTGCTCCGATGGCAGGATCCCGACCGCGGTCTGGCGATGCCCGTGACGTTTCTGCCGACGCTCGAGGCCTCCGGATTGATTGTGCCGGTCGGTGACTGGATCCTCGATCGCGCCGTTGCGGATTGCCGGCGATGGCGCACGCTCGGTCTTGGGCCGGTGCGGGTTGCGGTCAACATCTCGGCGCTGCAGCTTCGGCGCCGCTCGTTCGTCGAGGAAGTCGTGAGGATCGCCGGCAATCTGAATCACGACGGCTACGGCTTGGATCTTGAGATCACGGAATCCAGCCTGCTTGAGAATGGCGATGCCACGACGCGTAAACTGCAGGAGGTGCGTGCGGCTGGAATTCGCGTGGCGCTCGACGATTTCGGTACCGGCTATTCCTCCCTGGGACTCCTGTCGCGCTTGCCAGTCGACGTCCTGAAGATCGACCGGTCGTTCATCAGCGGGCTTCCCTCGGACGCAGGCTGCGTTGCATTGACCTCGAGCGTCATTCAGCTTGCCTCGGCCTTCGGTTTGGGAACGATCGCAGAAGGAGTGGAGACCCTCGCTCAGATGGAGAAGCTGCGCGAATTGCGCTGTCTCCAATCTCAAGGGTTCCTATATTCACCGGCAGTCCCGGCGGTCGAACTCGAGTCCATGTTGGCCGCCGGCATGCTCTCGCGCTCCGCGGCATCTGCAGACGTCGTCATGCAATGGTAAGGATGCTCAAATCGCCGCTGGCTGGTGAGGACACGCTCAAAGCGCTCGCGCGGCTTCTCGCATCGCGCGAGCCGCTCGCCAAGCTGATCGATGAATTGCTGCGATTTGTCGAGCAGCTGACTCCCGACATGCGGTGTTCGATCCTGCTCGCGGATCTGAAGGCAGGCGTGCTGCGAAGCTACGAGGGCCCCAGTCTGCCGCCTGACTACATCCGCGCGATCGACGGGCTTCCGATCCGGGATGGCGTCGGCTCCTGCGGCACCGCCGCCGCGCGCCGCAAGACCGTGATCGTCAGCGATATCTCGACATCGCCTCTTTGGCGGGATTACGCGCATATCGCCAAGGCCTACGGATTGGCTGCTTGCTGGTCGGTGCCCTTGATCGACAGCGGAGGGGAACTCCTCGGCACGTGCGCCATGTACTACTCGCAACCGCAATCGCCGACGGCAGAAGAGGAAGACTGGATTCGAATTGCCGCCGCCGTCGCCGCGATGGTCATTCAGCGTCATCGCGATCTGGAACGGCTGCATGCCAGCGACGCACGCTATCGTCAGCTTGCTGAAACCTGCCCGGACGGCGTGATCGCACACTCGGACGGCTGCATCACCTACGCCAATCGTGCGGCCGCAGAGCTGCTCCAATTGCCAGGGTCGGAGATGATGAAGGGCCTGGGGCTTGATCAGATCGTCAGCCCGGACTGCCGGCGAGCCGTGCTCGAGCATCGCACGGGATTGTTGCCGGCAAGCCTGCTGCGCGCGGATGGCTCCGGCGTTTTCGTCGAAATTGCGGCGTCCCAGATGTCGATGGACGGACGCAGGATGACTTTATTGATTTGCCGCGACGTCACCGAGCGGCTCACCCTGGAGCAGGAGCTTCTCGATGCGGCGACCCGTGAACAGACCCATCTCGCCCACGATTTGCACGACGGGCTGGGGCAGCAGCTGGCCGGCATCAGTTTATTTCTGAGGGGCCTTGCCAATCAGGTCGTGCGCGAGCTCCCCGCCTATGCAGAGGATTTCGAGCGCATCAACACCCTGGTCTCAAAGTCGATCGAAGAGACGCGCCGACTGGCAAGCGGAATGTCTCCGATCGCCGTTGAGCGGGCGGGGCTCGCGGGCGCGCTGACCGCATTCGCGGCCCAGGCCAGGGATCTGTATGGTTTGCAGGTCGTGCTCGACATCGATCCTCTTCTGCACACCATGATCGACGTGAGCGTTGCGTCGCACCTCTACCGCATCACTCAGGAGGCTACGAACAACGTGGCGCGCCACGCCCACGCGACAGCTCTGAAGATTGCGGTCGAGGTGACCGATTCGGAACTGTGTTTGAGCATCGCGGATGACGGGATAGGTTTGGCGGAATCGTCGAAGGCGCTCGAGGGCGCCGGGGGTCTTGGACTTCGGATCATGCGCTATCGCGCGCAGCACATCGGCGGAAACCTGCGAATTGAGCGCAACTCCCCTCGGGGAACCGTCATACGCGTGTCCTGCCCGGTCAAGGCTCGTGCACGCGTTGGTTCATAGTCCCCGGAAGGTGGTGCCCTCGCCCGGACTCGAACCGGGATGGCTGTTAACCGACGGATTTTAAGTCCGTTGCGTCTACCAATTCCGCCACGAGGGCTCGATTCAAGCGAAATGTTAACAGCTTCGATGGGGGCTTACAGCGCGAGGCGCTCGGCGGCGGGCACGCACCAGATGTCGATCGGCCTACGCCGTCCGCGCAGCTCGAATTGCGGCAATTGCAGGAACGGCGGCGAGCCCAGAGACGGCGGTGATCCCAGCTCAGCCCCGGTCCTTGCCGCGCCACTCTCGAGGGCCGCGGCCACCGTGCAGGAGAACAACACCTCGCCGGCCCGCGCTCTGCTGCAGAGCCGCGCCGCCACGTTGACCGTGTCACCGACCAACGTCGTTGCTTGATACTGGGGCGGGCCCAGTGTACCGACGGCGACCTCTCCCAAGTGCAGCCCGACTCCGATGCCGGCGTCGATCGCCAGCTCACTGCGCCAGCGCGCCGCGACGGGTGCAAAGTTCTGCAGCATGGCATGTCCGGCCGCCAGCGCTTCGCGGGCCCCGTTGCCGCTCTGCCCGTCCACGCCGAATCCCGCCATCATGCCGTCGCCGGCCAGATGAAATACCGTGCCGCCATGGCTCTCGGTGGCAGTGGTAAGCGTGTGCAGAAATTCGTCCAAAAGCGGCAGAACCCGGGATGCGGGAAGCCGCTCGGCCATTCCCGTGTAGCCGCGCAGATCGGCGAACAGCACGGTGAGGCAGGCGATGCGTGCCGGGGGCGGCCGAATCCGCGTGACCATGATCGAATTCGCCGCACGCAGCCGCGGACGCCCGCCTCGTCGTGGGTTACTCACGCTGGGTAAACTACCGAGACATTGCGCGTGCCGTCTTCCGCGGCCTGGATATACATATTGTGTTTCCCATTATTCCTACTGAGCAGGATATACAATTACGCGCTCCAGCGTAATCCTCCTTCAGTGCAACCCCCATGAGGCCGGTCATGAAGAGCATTTATCCGTCGAGTGTGGCGTTGGCGGCAGGACTTGCGGTGTGGCAGATGACGGCGCTTGCTGCCGGCGTTCCGGCTGCTGCGCAGACGGTCGAGCAATTGATCGAAAAAGACGTGGCTGGCATGCCGGACAAGGAGGTGCTGATGCTGACGGTCGAATATCTCCCGGGCGGCGCCTCACTGCCGCACCGGCACGACGCGCAGGTATTCGTGTATGTGCTCGAGGGTGAGCTGCGGATGCAGGTTGCAGGCAGTCCCGAGGTGACCCTGCGGCGGGGCCAGACCTTCTATGAGAACCCGTCGGACGTCCACGTGGTCTCGGCGAATGCGAGCAAGACCAAGCCGGCAAAGATTCTGGTGTTCATGCTCAAAGACAAGCACGCGCCGGCGTCGCGCGCCGCCAAGTCGCAGGGCTCCCCGTGAGCATTGCCCGTGCCATTTGCGGTCTGGCTTTGCTGTGCGCGGTGGCCGGAGCC
This sequence comes from uncultured Gammaproteobacteria bacterium, assembly GCA_963800375.1. Lineage (GTDB taxonomy): Bacteria > Pseudomonadota > Gammaproteobacteria > Steroidobacterales > Steroidobacteraceae > Bog-1198. The sequence continues at coordinate 311,158 of CAWDAT010000001.1, forward strand.
GCGCCGGCGCTCGCGGAAGTCACCGGTCAACAGCGGGCGCAGGCTGCGGGGCACGCGATCCTGGGCGCCGCCGCGCCTCGTGTAACCCTCAAGACCATCGATGGCGCGGTGATCGACCTCGGATCTCTGTACGGCAAACAAGCGGTGTACTTGAAGTTCTGGGCGACTTGGTGCGTGCCCTGCCGGCAGCAGATGCCTCATTTCCAGCGAGTCTATGCAACGGCGGGAACGGATCTCGCCGTGATCGCGATCGATGTCGGATTCAACGACTCCATCGATGCGATCCGTACCTACCGCAAAAAGCTCGGAATCACCATGCCCATTGTGTTCGACGACGGCAGTTTGGGCGCCGCCTTTCATGTGCGCGTCACGCCCACGCATATCGTCATCGGACGCGACGGCCGCATCCTTTACGTGGGACACCTCGCGGACGAGGAACTTGATGCCGCATTGATCGCCGCGCGCGCGGCACCCGCCGCCGCCGGCCCACGGCCGCCGTCCCTGGTCAATCGCGACCCCGCGCCGATCGCGGTCGGCGACCTGCTGCCCAAGCTGTCGCTGCGGACGCTGGATGGACAGCGGTTCGAGCTGCGCGGCGGCGCCGAACAGCAAAAACTCACCGCCCTGGTGTTTTTGTCGCCCTGGTGCGAGTCCTATCTCGCCACTACCCGGCCGCAGGTCTCCGCGAACTGCCGCAGCATGCGCGCGCAGTGGGGCGCGCTGGCCGGCGATCTCAAGGTTCGGTGGCTGGGAATTGCATCAGGCCTCTGGGCAAACTCCGAGGACCTGCGCAAGTACCGCGCAGAGAATCAGGTGACCATCCCGCTCACCCTGGATGCCTCGGGTGAAGTCTTTCGGACCTTCCGCGTCAACGATGTCCCGACCGTTCTGATCGCGGATGCCCGCGGGCGCATCGTGCGCCGCATCGAGGGCAATGACATTGCGGACCCCGCGGCGCTGCGCGCCGCGCTTGATAGCTTGTGACTGGAATCGCGGCTTGAATCGCCGCGCACTTCACAAGGCGGGAACACCCATGTTCATGCGGGTTCTGGGAATGGCGGCACTGTTTCACGGCGCATGCGCCGGCGCGGCCACGCTGCTCGCACCCGAGACCTATCTCATCTCGGGAGTCACCTCGCCGAACCGCCAGCCGGACGGCAATAGCATCGTCATCGAGGCGCCGGCGGGATTGATCGTGTTCGACACCGGGCGCCACCCGGAACACACGCAGCAGATTCTCGATTTCGCCCGCTCGCAAAATAGGCCGATCGCCGCCGTCATCAATTCGCACTGGCATCTGGATCATGTGGGCGGCAATTTGCTGCTACGGGCCGCCTTTCCCAACATCAAGGTCTATGCCAGCTCCGCGATTGACGCGGCCCGCAAGGGATTTCTGGCCGACTACCGCGCGCAACTGGTGCAGGAAATTGCCGGCGCCTCGTCAGACGTGGCGGCGCAAGCCTCCATGCGCGCGGAAATTGCGCTGATCGACGCAGGAGCCGCGCTCGGTCCCACGCAACCCGTCACGGCATCCGGTTCAGTGACCGTTGCCGGCCGCCGACTGCATCTGAATCTAGAATCCCGCGCCGTCACGGCCGGCGACGTTTGGGTGTTCGATCGCAAAACGCGCGTGCTTCTGGCGGGCGATTTGGTCACGCTGCCGGCACCGTTCTTCGAGAGCGCCTGTCCGCCACGCTGGCGCGTAGCGCTGACCCATTTGGAGAATATGCCGTTCGTTTGGTTGGTGCCCGGCCACGGCGCGCCCATGCACAAGGAGGCATTCAGGGCCTACGCCCATGCTTTCGCGAACTTGTTGGATTGCGCGGCCGGCACCGCGCCGCAGAATGCCTGTATCGACGGCTGGGTGAGCGGCGCATCGGCGCTCATCAGCTCCGAGGACGTAGGCTATGCGCGGTCCCTGGTCGGCTATTATCTGGATCATTACCTGCGCCATCCCTCCGCACAGGTGCTGAAGCTCTGCGCCGCACCCTAAAACGGATAATTGAGACCCGTAAACGCCGCCACGCCCTCGCTGCCGTAGCCGATATCGACGTATCCCACCACGAACGGCCGTGCGACACCGCGAAAGCCCAAGCCGCAGACGTAGTGCAGATCTTGCAGGGGATTGGTCCCGGTCCGGGCAAACACCCGGCCGACGTCGACGAAGGGAGTGACCTCCACGTCCACCCGGGTCGTCGTGGCATCGAAAGACCACACCTTGCGGCGCAGTTCCACGCTGCTGGAGAACGAATCCCGGTCATAGAACCGTCCCGAGCCGAAACCGCGCAGCGGCTGTCCGCCGCCCACCACGCTATCGCCTCCGCCGATGCTGCTCAGCGCCCAGAACGGCACATCGCGCAGGGTGGGCAGGTAGCGCAGCGCTGCATGCGCCACCAGAATGGTGTTGTCGGCAATCGGCCAAAAGGCGCGGCCGTCGCCGCCGATTTCGCTGAACATCGAGTCGTTCAACAAACCCGTGCGGCTCGCGAGCCCGCCGTAGGCAATCAGCTGCACCCCGCGGCTGGGTACGGTCAAGTCGTCGCGGGTGTCATAGACGATGGACAGGCGGTTGAGGACCTCCTGACTGGTCCCGAGGCCCGGAACGTGACTGAACTTGGTCTCGATCGACGGCACCTTCTCCAGAGTCCCGGGGAGCACGTCGACGATCTGCACGCGTGCGGTGTAGAGCAGCTGCCATTGATGCGTCAGATTCAGGCCCACCTGCAGCTCAGCCCGCTCCTGCTGATTGGTATAGTTCGTCTGGGCACTTGCCGGCGTGTTGTTTCCGAATCCGTAGAATCGCGGGGTGCCGTCGCGGTCGTAGATCAGGCTGGTGGTGACCGACCAGCGCTCCTCGCGCAATCGGCCGCGCTGAAATTCCGCATCGAATTCGCGCTCGACACGCTCCTTGATGCCGCCGACCACCGACCACTGTTCATCCCCCGAGGTGTAACCGTACACGCGTGCGTGCATGCCGTAGCCGAAATACGGGTTGTACAGTACGTCGGGCGCGATGATGCGTCGAATCTCGTGGTTTTCATCCGTCTTGATCCACGTCGGAATCAGCCCGAGGGTGGTGCCGCTGTCCGGATCCACGTCAATCTCGGGCACCGGAATGAAGGGTGCGGTCGCCGGATTGAACCACCTCGACAGGCCGTTGGCCGGCGGCGTTGCCGGCGGCGGGATGGGCCCCTGCGCCGGGGCTTGATTCGAATCGCTCTGTGGCGTCGCCCCCAAGGAAGTCGAGACCAACAGCGCGGCGAGGGCCAGCCAATGAGGCGCGAGGATCAATCGTTGGACCCCGCCGGCGGCATCAACTGCGGCAACACCTCATGTGCCGCGCGTATCACGTCAATGGGAAAATCGATCTCGATCCAGGGGGCCCCGGTTACATCGGCCACCTCGAAGGCCTGGCTGCGCTCGCGCAGCAGATCGCGCACCGCTTCTTCATGCGGCATGTGAGCGCAGTCCCGCTCGATATAGCCCGCGACCAATGCCGCAAGCCGGCGCGCAGCCGTCTCATCGAAGCGGAAAAATCCCACCGACTCGCCGATGGTGTCGTACTGCAGATCCGCCGCCGGCTGTTTGCGCAATTCGACCGGCGTGCCGCCGCTGAGACAAAGCTTGACGGGCTCATCTCCGGCCTCGAAATCACGGTCGATCAACACGCGATTGACCGGACCCCGACCCGCCACCAGGGCTGTTGCGATGCGCTCGTCGTAGAGCACGTCCGCGTCCATCAAGAGCACATCGCCGCCGCGCGTCAATGCCTCGGCGGCCGTATGGACCGTGAGCACGCTGCCGAGATCGAAGCGTGGATTGAGCACGATCTGAGGACGCGGTTGCCAGCGCAGGCGCTCGAGTTCCGCGGCCACGCGTTCGTGACGAAAGCCGAGCGCCAGCATGACATCATCGACTCCGGCACTCCTCAGCTCGCGCAGATGCCGCTCGAGCAGGCTCATGCCGCCGAACTGCAGCAAACACTTGGGGAGCTGCCGCTCGTCGGCTTGTTGCAAACGCAAGCCGCGGCCGGCTGCCAGAATGATGGCGCGCATGGGAACCCTTCGCATCGAATGTCGGGAATCTTACACGGCCGCGGCGCCGGCACGCGAGGAAACATGCAGGTACAGAAGCCCCGGCACGCCCAACAAAAGTTCTCGCGCGCGCTTGGCGAGCGACAATGCCAGCGCCGCGTCGGGCGGCAAACCTGCGAGCGGCGCAAGCAATAGATATCCACCTTCCTGCACGCCCAGCGCGCCGGGAATGGCGAACGCCGCACCACGAATCGCCTGCCCCAGGCTTTCGAGCATCAATGCGTCCAGCCATCCAACCGGGTGATGCACCAATTGCAATATCAGATATACCTCGCCGGTGCCGACCAGCCAACCGACCAGACTGAGCAAGAAACTGGCGGCCGCGGGCCCGCTGCGGCCGTAGGTCACCTGCACGGCGCGGTCGATCGATTCAGCCTGGCTTAGCCATTCAGACCAATCCCGTTTGCCGGCAAAGCGGGTGGCGGCGCGCATCAGCTTGCTGAACAAACCGCGGCGCTGCATCCAATAGAATCCGCCCACCTGCACCGCCAGCAAGCCGCTGGCGATCAGCGAGGATAGGCGCAATGCCTGCGGGGAGATGTGGCTTGCCAGCGCACCCAGCGACGCGACGCCGAGAAGCGCGAACCCGATCTGCGCACAGGTTTGCAAGGTGGTGCTCACCGTGATCGCAGCGGCCGCCTCGGACAGCGCCATGCCGTTGCGTGCCAGGCGGCGGGTCATCAACACCGGCCCCCCCAGCTGACCTGCAGGCATCAAACTGTTGGCCGATTCGCCCACCCAACGTGCCAGGAGCGCATCGCGCATCCGGTGCGGCGCCGCGCCTGCCGCGGCGGGTTCGAACAGCACGCGAATTGCCACCGCATCGAGTGCCAGCGGCAGCAGATGGAACAACGCCACCAGCAACAATCCCCATCCCGCCAGCGCCAGTGTGGCGACGACCGCCGGCAGCCCCTGCGAGACGAGCACGCCGATGAACAGCAGCACGCCCACCGTGAAAGCCCAGGTCGCCGCCCTCGTCATGCGCGCCGGCGGAATACCTGGCGGAAGCCGAAGTACGCCACCGCGTCCTTCATGTTCGAAATCACGCGCCGCCAGAGGCGCATGTTCGGATCGGTCAGATATTCAAAGGTCAGCGAGACCCGCATTTCACCGTCCGCCAGCGGCGTGATCCGGTGGCGCAATTTGTCGCCGTCGAAAAACACCAGACCGCCCGGCGGAATTTGCAGCGACCCGGCCTCGGGATGCCTGCCCGCTTCGCGGGTGTGCAGCTGGTAGTCGAGCCGGCAGGAGGATTGGTCGATGACGCCGATGAGCAGCGTGTAGCGGCGGCCCGCATAATAAGAGGTGTCGTAGTGCCAGCCGATGTGATCGCCGGGCCGTGTGTAGAAATATAGTGCGTAGGCGTGCGGATCCTCCGGTGGGGAGATCTGCAGGGGTTCCCCCGCCATCTCACTCAACCATTGGATCAGCGCCGCAGAACGGTACAAGCCCGCGATGAATGGCGCGAGACGATCAATGGCGTGACGGCTGACGCTGCCGCCCTGTTTATGGCCCGGCAGATAGTTGCGGTTCACCGATTCGGCGACGGCTGCCACCGCCGCAACCAAGCGCACCGTGATCTCGGGCGGCAGAAAATCCCGAAGATACAAGAAACTGCCCTGCTCCACGAAGTCGCGGCGCAGGGAGTCAGAAACAATGGCTCGCAGGCACGCCGTCATCGCCTGGTCGGGATCCGGCGGCGCGTCAACGCCCATCGGGGCGGCAGACATTTATCGCGCAGCCGGCGCGCTTTGCGCAGCCTGCCCGCGCAGCACACGGCGGTAGTCGATGGCCACCCACACCGCGAACAAGGGGGCACACAGGGCCGCCGCGGTCAGGAACGGCATGAGCGCGTCGCTGAGGGTGACCAGAGGCAGCAGGTACAGCACGTCTTCGGTTTCGAATCCTCCCAGCGAGCCCTGCCGGCTCGCAGTCTTGCCGGCCAAATCTTCGATGCGCATGCGCCAATAAAAAACCAGCGCGATCGCACAACCGGCCATCAGACCGAGGGCCGGCGGTGCAATCCGCAATGCGGGCCCGTGCTGTGCGGCAACGCCGACGCCGATGGCGATGAACAGCAAGATCGTCACGGCGGCATCGCTGGCCAGGTCGTATACATGCCCGAGTCGGCTGCTCTTGCCGCTGATGCGCGCGAGCTCGCCGTCGGTGTGATCGAGAAAGTTGGACAAGATCAGCAGCAGCGCGGCCACATTCGACCAAGCGTAGGTTCCGGGCAAAAACGCCGCCGCCGCGGCGAGGCCGACCCCCAGGCGAACGGTGGTCAAATGATTGGGGGCGATCCAACTGTCCTTGAGCGGCGTGACCAGGAACCGCGCCAGACGCGCATCCCATGGACGCTGCGCCACGGGCGCGGAACAAGAAGAATGCTCGGGCGCCGGCATGGTTTATTCGATGGGCCTTCCGCAACGGGCCAGCACACTTCGCAATTCGCGTATCGGCGGAAACACCTCGTTGTTCCAGTCTGCACCCTGCGCGTCATAAGCGCGCTGCTCGTATTCGACGATTTCCTTGTCCTCGCGAAAGATATTTTCCGTAAACCAGGTTACGAACGGCCACACCGCGTGGATGATCCCCGGCATCCGCGGCTTCTTCACCGACAGGTAGCCATAGGTGCGGTTGGTGCGCTGTTCCGCATCGAGCGGCGTGTATGCCAGCCAGACATCGAGCACCGGATCGCTGGTCTGCTGGATGTCGCGTCCCACCCAAACTTTCAGGCTCTGGGTGGGGTAGTCGGTGCGAATCCGCATGTGGTCGCAGAAGTCCTTCTTCGCCTCGCCGCGCTTGCGCATCAGATCGACGATGACCTGCTCACCCACCGAGGATTTACCGCCGGTGCGGCTGAAGCTGTATTCGACCTGTGCCCAATCATCGCCATGATCCCGCCCGAGGCATCGGGCACGGATCGAACCCATCTGCTTGCGGTGCATGAACTGGTGGTTCATGTCGAACAGGTTTTCATGCATGAAGGTGTAGTGGCAGGCCACTTCACGATTCAATCGGCGGGTCTTGTAATCCTTGCGCTGCGAGGAACCGAGAGATTTGGGAAGGCGGTCCGCCGCCAAAGCCGCATCGCCGGGAAACACCATGATGAGGCCGTCGACTTCACGGGCGGGATAGCTCTTCACCCCGGTGGGGAGCCGGTCCGTGCCCAAGTAAGGCACGTTCACGCACTTTCCGGTGCCGCTATAAGTCCAGCCGTGATAGTGGCATTTGAGCTCATCGCCGCTCACCACACCGAGGTGCAAGGGCACTTGACGGTGGGCACAGCGGTCTTCCAAGGCGAACACACGCCCGCTCGAGCCCCGGTAAAGAACGATGGGCAGTCCGGCAAAGCCGCGCCCGAGGGTCTTTCCCGGCTTCAATTCGTCGGACCAAGCCAGGGGGTACCAAAAGTCGGGATGGGCGCCCACGCGGCGCAAATCGAATGCTTCCGGAGAATTTACCGCGCGAATATTGACCAAATTCGACCCATCTTCCGGCACAGGTTCTCCCATCGGCGAACGAACGCGCAAGATTAGCGCGCCGAGGGGACCCATTGCTACTGGGTTGGCCCCGGTTGGCCCGAATTGGCGGGGGGCGGTTGGTTTTGTGGTTGGTTTACAATGCGGCGACGCTGCGCGGCGCATCATGCACGAAGACGATGGATGTCAGTTTCGTACGCAATCGCCTCAATGCGGATCTTGCCGCGAAGCTGCAATTATTCCGGTTCCGAGCCGACTCTTCCGGATCAGTGCAGCTCTTGAGCGCCGCGCATACGGCGACAGCGATCGCCCGTTAGGCCGACCCTAGGGCGGGGCGCTCGCGGATCTTTGCAGCCTTTTCCCTATTCCTTCGTAGCTGCAGCAAAAAGGAGATTAGATTTCGAATCGCGCGGCATAGCCGCACAACGGCTTTTGCCAGCAAAGGCAGCGGATCGGTCAACGCGCACGGCAGCGAGGAATTCTTCCACGCAAACTTCGGCTTGCCCTTCCCCGGACGCATCACCCGCTTCAACCAGTACCGCACCGTTGCCAAGCTACTGTACTGGAAAATCCGCTCGATCTCCGGCTGAACCACCTGTTCTTCGCAAGCCATCCGACACCACAATTCCGGAAAATTCACCCCGGCCAAAGTCGAAGAAAACAGACTCGCCCAAAAACGTGGATTGAAATCGACGATCGTAAAATTTCCCGCCTCATCCTGCCGCATGTCGATATGCGCGATCCCCGAATAACCTAGCGCCCGAATCAGCGGCCGCACCGCCTCCAGCGCCTCTCCTCCCACAAATACCTCCAGCGTCGCCCCCGAGTCCGCCGATGCCCGATGCTGCACCGTGTGCACCACCACCTCGCCGTCGCGACAAAGCACACTACAATCGACGTCGCGGCCCGGCACGTACTTTTGTGCAATGTATTCTTCGTCGTCGCCGACGTGTGTTTCTTGCCAGCCTTGCAACTCTGCGGCGTTGCTCACTAATTGGATTCCCTCGCCATTCTGGCCGCGCGTCGGCTTGAGCAAACACGGATACTCCAACTGGTCGCCAGAAAAACCGTCACTGCCGCGTCCCGACGCAAACACGGTTGGCGTACACGACAAGGCCTGCGCGCGCTGAAATTCCCAAAGCCGCCGTTTATCCGAAACAAGATCCAATATCTCGACGCTCGGCAACGGCGGCACGAAGACGAAATCCTGAAGCGCGGCGCGGTGCTCGATCAACAACCGGGTCGATCGTTCCGTCACGGGCAGCACAACCTCTGCACCGCTTCGATCGACGGCATTCTTCGCCGCCTTAAGCCACTCCGAGGAATCTACAAAGGGCTTTTGATAAACAACTGATCGGAAAACCCGAGACAATCGCACGAACGACCACTTTTCATCGCACATGCAATGCACTTCGACTTCGGGAATTCGCGCAAGTGATGCTGCCAGATGATAAGCGAGGGGAGACCCGTCCCCAAGAAGTACGGAGCGAGGCAACATGCGTCTGGGTGGTTTGATATCGAGCTCCCTGCAGTCCCGCTTGAATCTACACGTACGCTATGGGCTTCTCAACTACGCCGGCCCGCCTCACTTCGACCCCCCCGCATTCGGACAAGCCGAAACTCGGCGAGCCGGACGTCGACGTGCTCACCCCGCAGGAATTGACTGCGCTGATTGCGGCCACGCCGATCGAGCATCTGGGCGAATTGCGGGGCATCGTATGGGCTTATGTTGAGTACGGTAAGTTGCGTATCAAAATCCTCCACAACTCGGCGTCACCGGCAAACTCTGCCAGACCAAGACCAAAGCCGCATACCCGTTCATTCGCGAGGAGACCGTGGGTATCCGTTGGTCGGCGACCCGGCGGCCGGCGAGAAGGCCATAAGCGCATGAAAAGTTGGAGGCTAGGAGCGGAATCGAACCGCTGTACGCGGCTTTGCAGGCCGCTGCATGACCACTCTGCCACCTAGCCTTGGTCAAAAATAGCGAACCCCGGGCTTGCCGGGGTTCTGGTCTTCAATCGGGAGCGGGACGAGGTTTGAACTCGCGACCTCAACCTTGGTGCAATTGCGATGCCGCTTACCTAACTCATTGGTTTCTCAACCAATTAAGCATCTTAACAGGTTAGGCCCATAGCGCACAAGACGCTCCCCAGATGGGTATTCCTAGGGCTGCTTGACGCCGCCCGCTCGCGGAGGCGTCAAAGGCACTTCGAGGTAGCAGCCGAATTCACTGACGAAATTGACGGCGATACAGGCGTGAACTCGTCCCCCTTTCACCAGCGGTAAACGTGTTGCTAATACATATAATCGTATGTATTATTTCGTGGTGAAGTTCAGCTGGGACGAGCCGAAAAGACAAGCAAATCTTGCCAAGCACGGGCTCGACTTTGCGGACGCCGAGAAGGTATTCGCGGGACCCATGGTGTTATTCGAGGACATTCGGATCGATTACGGCGAGCAGCGCATGATTGGGGTCGGGCTCCTCGACTACCTCGTCGTACTAATTGTCCACGTTGAGAACGAAGAGACGATCCGAATCATTTCGATGCGAAAGGCCGATAGCAATGAAACAGACATCTACTACCAAAATGTTGGTTATTTCTAAGGACGATGCACCCGCACTGTCGCAAGCGCATTTTGACCGTGCCGAGTTCCGTGTCGGAAAACAGAATGTAAGCCGGGGCGAATGGCAAAAGGCCGTACGTGGTCGAATTGCGAAGCAGCGGATCAGCATTATGCTCGATGCGCCGATCATCGCCCGCTACAAGGCAATTGCCGGTGAACGTGGATACCAGACTCTGATCAACGATACCTTGCGTCGTGCCGTCGAAGGGGAATATTTCGTTCAAGCAATGCGTAACGCGGTTCGCGAGGAGCTGGCGGACTATGCGGTCGTGAAAAAACGAGGCAAATCATAGACGTTTCGGCAGAGCGCGCAGGATGCCGGTGTCGTATAGAAAACCTAGGTGGAAGCCCGCGAGCACCGGGTTCCCAAGCGCGGTTACCTTCTCAACACTGTGGATGGCGGCAAGCTTCGAGACACCTTTACATGTCAACGGCGCGTTGGACGCAAGTGGATTCTGGACGTCTTCTTCTTCAAGCAGTGTCTCGGAATTGAGATCGATGGCGGATATCACAACCAAGCGAAGCAACGGTGCGTGGACACATTGAAGGCGCGTGCGTGCGAAGAAGCCGGCGTTACGTTAATTCGAATCACGAATGACGAGGTTTTTGGCGACCGGGAAATATTACTCAAGAAGCTGCGAGGGGGCCTGTTTCGAGCACTGCTGCGAGGCAAGAGTTAGTTCGCGACCAGCGAAAAATTTTGGAGCGGGAAACGAGGCTCGAACTCGCGACCTCAACCTTGGCAAGGTTGCGCTCTACCAACTGAGCTATTCCCGCCCGAAACAGAGGCGCAATTGTAGGGCCGTCGCGGCGGGAGTCAAGAAGAACCGGCTGTGAAATGCAGCTAAAGCCTTGAACTACCCCGCAATTCCGGCCAGGCCACGCTCAGATACTGCACCATCGACCAGAGGGTGAGCACGGCGGCCACCGCCGTCAGCACCAGGCCGACCTTGTAGGTCGGGATGCCCAACAAGTTCTGCCTGAACAGCATGAACGATAGGCCGACGATCTGCATGATGGTCTTGTACTTGCCGAGCAGCGAGACCTTGATGCGGCTGCGGGCGCCGATTTCGGCCATCCATTCACGCAGCGCCGACACCGCTATTTCCCGGCCGATGATGACCACCGCGACGATGACCACGAACCAGCGCGGGTCCTTGCTCACGATCAGCACCAAGGCGGCGGCGACGATGAGCTTGTCGGCGACGGGGTCCAGGAAGGCGCCAAGGCGCGAGGTTTGGCCCAATTTGCGGGCGTAATAGCCGTCCAGGGTGTCGGTGATGCCGGCGAGAGCGAAGGCCGCGCAGGCCGCCGGATCCGCCCAGGGAAAAGGCAGGAGGTAGAACAGCGCAAGGATCGCGGGAATCATCAGAATGCGCAGCCAGGTGAGCGCATTCGGCAGGTTCCAATGCGATCGCTTAGTGCCCTGGGTGGAGGTGCTCATAGATCACCTGCGCGAGATCGCGTCCCAGACCACGGATTTGTACGAAGTCCTCAATGCCCGCACGCAGAATCCCCTGCAAGCCACCGAACTGTTTCAGTAGCTCGCGTCGTTTGACGGGCCCCAAGCCCGGGATGGTTTCGAGAATCGACTGACTATGACGCTTGGCTCGTTTGCGCCGGTGTCCCGTGATCGCGAAACGGTGCGCTTCGTCGCGCACGCGCTGGATCAGGTGTAAGCCCTTAGAGTCCGGAGGCAGTATAGTGGGCGTGTCCCGGCCCAACAAGAACAGTTGCTCCTGGCCCGGCCTGCGGTCGGGGCCCTTGGCAACGCCGATCAGAGTTATGCCGGTAATTCCCAACTCATCGAGCACTTTGGCGGCTTCAGCGAGCTGACCCTTGCCGCCATCGATGAGCAGCACGTCGGGTGCGGAAATTTCGCCGTCACGCACGCGCTTGTACCGTCTGATGAGCGCCTGATGCATCGCCGCGTAGTCGTCGCCGGGCTGAATGCCGGCAATGTTGAAGCGCCGATAATCGCTCTTGAGAGGACCCTCCTCGCCGAAAACCACGCAGGAAGCCACCGTGTCCGTGCCGCCGGTGTGGCTGATATCGAAGCATTCGATGCGGTTCGGTGTTTCCTCCAGATCGAAGGCTTCGCGCAGATCCTCGAGGCTGGTCTCGATGTCCGCGCGCGCCAGGCCGCGCATGGTCAGCGCCTGCTGCGCGTTTTCGCGCATCATCTCCAGCCAGCGCGCGCGAATGCCGCGCACCTGCGATGCGATGCGCACCTTGTGGCCGGAGCGCTGCGCCAGAGTCGCCTCGAGCACGGACATTTCGTCGAACTCCTGCTGCACGATGATTTCCGGCGGCGATTCCCGCTCCAGGTAGTACTGCGCCACGAACGCGGCCAGGACCTCCGGCAGCTCGGCGAAGGGCGCCTTCGGAAAGAACGTCGTGCTGCCAAGGCTGCGCCCGGCGCGAATGAACATCAGGGCGACGCAATATTCGCCGTTGGCGGCTGCGATCGCGATGACGTCGGCGTCATGATCGGCATCGGCGGTGACGATCTGCTGCGCCTGCACCGCTTTGAGCTTCGCCAGCTGGTCGCGCAGCTGCGCGGCCTCCTCGAAGTGCAGCTGTTGCGCCGCGGCCTCCATGCGCCTACCCAAATCCTGGCTCACCTCGTCATTGCGTCCTTCCAGCACCTTGATCGCGGCCCCGACGTCGCGCGCGTAGTTCTCCTTGGAAATGAGCCCCACGCAAGGCGCGGTGCAGCGTTGGATTTGATACTGCAGACAAGGCCGCGACCGGTTCGTGAAGTAGGTGTCTTCGCAATTACGCAGGCGGAACAGCTTTTGCAGCTGCTGCAGGGTCTCGCGCACCGCGCCGGCCGACGGATAGGGTCCGAAATAGCGCCCCGGCTCCTTGCGCGAGCCGCGGTAAAAGCTCAGGCGCGGAAATTCATGCCGGGTCTCGAAGTGCAAATAGGGGAAAGACTTGTCGTCGCGCAACACCACGTTGAAGCGCGGCCGATGCTTCTTGATGAGATTGAATTCCAGCAGCAATGCTTCGGTGTCGGAATTGGTGATGGTGACTTCCATGGCCACCGTCTTGGCGACCAGGGCCTGCACCTTGGGGTGCACATTGCTCGGCTGAAAGTAGGATCCGACCCGGCTCTTGAGGTTGCGGGCCTTGCCGACGTAGAGGATCTCGCCCTGCGCGTCCAGCATGCGGTAAACGCCCGGACGGCCGGGCAGACTGTCGACATAGCTCTTCGCATTGAACGTGCCGACGTTCATGGCGGCCGTGCGGCACGCGCAAGCTCCCGCGCCCTGCCGACGACCCCTTCAAACATGGACGTCGTGAGCCGCCGAGTCTGGGTGTTGTAGCGGCTGCAGTGATAGGAATCGAGCAGCACCCGATCGTTGTCCAACGCGTGTTCCGCGGCGTGGGCGAAGCGATGTGCGCTGCCCGGCAAGCCGCCGGCGCGCAGCACCGCCGCGTGCGCCACGGCACCCAGCGCCAGAACGACGCGGACGCGCGGCATCTGTTGAAGCTCGGCGCGCAGATAGTCGTTGCATGCGCTGATCTCCTGCGGCAAGGGCTTGTTGGCCGGCGGCAGGCATTTCACCGCATTGGTGATGCGCGCGTCCAACAGCTCCAGGCCATCGTCCGCGGCGCTGGATGCGGGGCGGCTGGCCAGGCCAAACTTATGCAGTGTCTGGTACAACAATATCCCGGCATGATCGCCGGTGAACGGCCGCCCGGTGCGGTTGGCCCCATGCTTGCCGGGCGCCAATCCGACGATCAGCACGCGGGCATCGAGCGAGCCGAACGAGGGCACCGGCCGGCAGAAGTAACCGGGATGTTCGAGACGCACGGCATTGAGAAAGGCGTCAAGACGGTTGCAGCGCCTGCACACCGGATCAAACGTGCTCTTCATACGGGCTTGCTGGCGATTCTCACCGGGTACAATAAAAAACGGGCTACGCGGAAACTCCGCGTAGCCCGCCGTCGATCGCGCGCGGCTTTGGACTAACCCGAGCGCAACCCAAACGTCGCCCAAACTTAGGGCTGGAACCCGTCTGACTCATTGCGACCCGAAAGATTCCGCGCAATTCGTCATTAATTAATTTGCTTGACAACGCGAGTTTGTGGGCCTCGCGACGCTCAATCTCTAGGGGCGGGAAAGGTTCAGGGCAGAATAGCATCTGCACGCATCGAGGCAAGCCGGCTTTGCAAAAAACGCTGCCGGTATTGTCGGCTTATTCTAGATATACACTATAACTAATTGAAATATAACATAATGTGACGAAATGACTCACTCGTCCGGCGGCGCCTCCTTGGGGAGCCGCAGCCGGCTCAGCCGCCCTCTGCCGGCGGCTTGCTCCGGCGCCGGTTGGCGCCTGCCCGGCGGGCAATGAGCATGGCCAATTCCAGCGCCTGTTCGGCGTTCAAGCGCGGGTCCACCTGCGATCGATAGGCTCGGGCCAGATCGGCCTCTGCCAGCCCGCGCGCGCCGCCGATGCACTCGGTGACATCCTCGCCGGTGAGTTCGATATGGACCCCGCCCAGCATGGATCCTTGGTCCTCGTGAATGCGGAAGGCCGCCTCCACTTCGCCGAGGATGTTGTCGAAGCGGCGCGTCTTTACGCCCCCCGCGGTGGTCTCGGTGTTGCCGTGCATGGGATCGCAGACCCACAGCACTTGCGAGCCCGTGTCGCGCACCGCGCGAATCATGCCGGGAAGCTTCTGCTCGATGTCCTTGACGCCGAATCGATGGATGAACGTCAATCGACCGGGCTCGTTCTGCGGGTTCAGCACCTGCACGAGTTCCTGCAGCCACTCGGCGCTCATGGCGGCGCCCACTTTCACGCCGATGGGATTGGAGATGCCGCGAAAGTATTCGATGTGCGCGCCGTCGATGTCGGCGGTGCGCATGCCGATCCACGGCATGTGAGTGGACAGGTTATACCAATGCTTTTGACGCTCGATGTAGCGCGTCTGCGCCTGCTCCGACAGCAGATGCAGGCCCTCATGGCTGGTGTAGAAATCGACGCGCGTGGCGGCGTGCACCCGCTGCCCGCTCATCGACTCGAAGAAATCCAGCGACTCGGCAATTGAATCGACGATCTTCTGATAGGCATCGCGCAGCGCCGCATGACGCAGGAAACCCAGATCCCAGTACTCCGGGTGGTGCAAATCGGCAAAGCCGCCGTCGATCAGCGCGCGCACGAAATTCAACGTGAGCGAGGCACGCTCATAGCCGCGCAGCAGCAGCTCCGGGTCCGGTTCGCGCTCCGCTGCGCTAAACCCGGGGCGATTGACGTTGTCGCCGCGATAACTCGGCAAGGTAATCCCGTCGCGTGTCTCGGTGTCGGCCGAACGCGGCTTGGCGTACTGACCGGCAAAGCGTCCGACCCGAATGATGGGCTTCTTCAGGCCCTGCAACAGCACCAGACTCATCTGCAACAGAATCTTCAGCCGCCTGGCGATATTGTCGGACTCGCAATCCGCGAAACTTTCGGCGCAGTCTCCACCCTGCAGCAGGAATTGCTCGCCGCGCTGCGCCTGCGCCAGCTTCGCACGCAACGCCTCGATTTCCCAGGACACCACCAAGGGCGGCAGACGGCTCAAGGAGGCCACGGCGCGCTCCAACGCCTGCGGGTCGCTGTACCGGGGTTGCTGGGTGGCACGGCGGCTGTGCCAGCTGGCTGGATGCCAATTCGTCAAGGCGGGGCTTTTCGACATGCCGGGGATGCTAGCGTTGCGGGCCGGGCCAAGTCAAAATGCGGCCCCCTACGGATAGCCGACCATTGGATATTTATCATGCAGCACAGCACCGCACCCTCGCAGTCACCGGCCGATGATCCCCTGCAGATACTCGGGCTTCGCGACATCAATCCGGGAACCTGGTCCGGCAGTCTGGGCTGGAGCAAGCGTGACGATGGGCCGCTCATCGATTCGATCAACCCATCCACCGGCAGACGCCTGGCCCAGATTCGCGGCGCCACCGCCGAAGACTACGAGCAGGTGATGGCCGCCGCCGTTGCGGCCGCCGCCGCATGGCGGCAAGTGCCCGCGCCGAAGCGCGGCGAGGCGGTGCGGCTCATGGGCGAAGAACTGCGCCGCTACAAAGACGCGCTCGGCAGCCTGGTGTCCATGGAAAACGGCAAGATCAAAGCCGAGGGCGACGGCGAAGTACAGGAAATGATCGACATCGCGGATTTCGCCGTCGGGCAATCGCGCATGCTCTATGGTCTCACCATGCACTCTGAGCGGCCGCAGCACCGCATGTACGAGCAGTGGCATCCGCTCGGGGTCGTGGGCGTGATTTCCGCGTTCAACTTCCCGGTGGCGGTGTGGTCCTGGAATGCCTTCCTGGCGGCGATCAGCGGCAATGCCACCGTGTGGAAACCCTCGCCGAAGACCGCCCTGTGCTCCCTCGCCGTGCAGCACATCTGCAATCGAGTGCTGGAGCGTCATGCACTGCCGGCGATCTTCCAGATCTTCATCGACGCCGGCACCGAATTGGCCATGCGCTTCGTCGACGATCGCCGCGTGGCGCTGGTGTCGTTTACCGGCTCGACGCATGTCGGCCGGCAAATCGGCGTGAAAGTGGCCGAACGACTCGGCAAGAGCCTGCTCGAGCTCGGCGGCAACAACGCCATCATCGTCGACGACAGTGCGAACCTGGACCTGGCGGTGCCCGGCATCGTTTTCGGGGCCGTCGGAACCGCCGGCCAACGCTGCACCACGACGCGGCGCGTGCTGGTGCATCGGTCGCGCGCGGCCGAACTCGAACGGCGCCTGGTCGCGGCCTACGCGCAGGTGCGCATCGGCGATCCGTTGAACGCCGACACGCTGATGGGACCCCTGATCGACGCCGGCGCCGTGGCGCGCTATTCGGCGGCGATCGCCGCGGCGCAGGCCGAGGGCGGCATCCTGCTGTGCGGCGGCAAGGTTCTGCAGCGTCCGGGCCATTTCGTCGAACCGACCATCATCCGTGCGCATGCCGGCATGGCGGTGGTGCGCACCGAGACCTTTGCACCGATCTTGTACCTGATTGCCTACGACACGCTGGATGAGGCCGTGGCCATGCAGAACGCCGTGCCCTACGGCCTGTCATCCGCGGTGTTCACCGATCGGCTGCAAGTGGCCGAGCGCTTTCTCTCTGCCGATGGCAGCGATTGCGGCATCGCCAATGTCAATCTCGGCACGTCGGGGGCCGAGATCGGCGGCGCATTCGGCGGCGAGAAGGACACGGGCGGCGGGCGCGAAGCGGGCTCGGACTCCTGGAAGGCCTACATGCGGCGCCAGACCAATACCATCAATTGGAGCTCGCAACTGCCGCTGGCCCAGGGAATTCGCTTCAACGTTTGAAGCGCAGCACGGCTCAACGCAAAATCCAGGCTTCGATCTCGGCGGCGCGCGCCTGCAGCCGCGCCGCCGATACCGGACCCAAGGTCTTCAGTTCCTGGGCATAGAGCGATACCCGGTACTCTTCGATCCAACATTGCAGGTCATCGAGCTGCGGAATCCAGCGCATCTCGGCAGCCAATTGCCTCGCGAGCGCCCGATGGCGCGACGACCACTCACGAAGCTCGCGCAGGATTTGCGGCGGCTCGCCGCCCCGCACGCCGCCGCGTTGCCAGCGCCGCTGTTCAGCCTTCAAGTAGCGCGGCAACTGGCGCAGCCAGTCCACCGCCAAGGATTCGATGCGGTGGACACTCAGCAGCTGCTGCAGGTGCTCGCCACTCTCGGCGACCGCGTCCGCCGCGGCCGTGAGTCCCGGCTCGTCGAGCCGGCGGCGCACGGCCCGCGCTTCCGTATACCAGTTCAGCGCGCCCGCAACGATCTCTTCGAGGGCGGGATGCAATCGCGATCGCCCTTGCTCGACGGCTCGATTGAATTCATCGCGGGTGCGCGGCGCCTCGGCATCGCCGAAGCAGGCGCGGCGAAATGCCAGCTGCAGCAGCGTGTCGGTGAGCTCCGTGCTCCTGGCATAGGGCGCGGCGGCGAGCAACAGCGCGGAGTTGCCGGCGATCGACTTGGCAAGATCGCGCGCCTGCACGCTGAGAATGCTGCGCGCCAATTGTGCGGCGCTGCGCCGCCAGCTGCGCGCGGCTTCCGCCGCCGACCATTGGTAGCGCACCTCGAGGCCATGCTGCGTGCGCTCGAGCGTCGGATATACGCGGATCGTGCCCTGTTCCACCGCCAGGAGCTCCGAGTCGGGCAATGCGTCGATCTCAAAGCGGCGCCACGCTCCGGTGGACCCGTACGCCGCGCGCGCCTGCCGCTCGAGCTCCCCATGGGCGGCGGACGCGCTTTCGCGCCGCAGCGCCGCCAGAGAATTGCCGCGCGCCGTGATCTCGCCGCCGGCGGTCGCGGTCAATTGCGGCATGAGGTGGGCGGGCACGGCTGCCAGATCGAAGCGCAGCTGGGCTTCGGGGATGCCGCGCGTCTCCTTCAGCCAGGTCTTGAGGCCCTGGATGTCCGCGGCCTGGGCGGCGCCCGCGAGAAACTGCGCGGCGGTTTCGCCCACGGGGATCAGATGACGGCGTGCGTCCTTGGGCAGCGAGCGCAGCAGCGCCTCGACTCGCGGTGCCGCCAGACCCGGCACGGCCGCGTCGACCGCGGCGCGGGACAGCCCCGGCAGCGCCAACAGCGGGATGCGCAGACTCGCACCATCCTGCGCTTCGCCGGGCGCGAATCGGTAGTCGACCGGGACCGTCAGCGAATCGACCCGGGCGATTTCGGGAAACAACGCCAGCTCCTCCGGCCCGGGTTCGCGCGCGAATATCTGGTCCGGACCCAACGTCAGCGCTTGCCGTTCGGCCTCCGATAGATGGCGCGTAAAGTATTCCAGGGTCGCGCCGCTCGACACCTGGCGCGGCAGGGCCCGGTCGTAGAATTCGACGAAGGTTTCGCTGCCGTGCAGCAGGCCGCGCGTGCGCAGGCGCTCCTCCATTCGCTGCGCCTCGCGGATCGCCGCATCATTCGCCAGCAGCCACTGCGGCCTGCGGTGCAGCCGCTGGAACACCAACGCCTCACGCGCAAAGATGCGGCGAGATTCTTCCGGCGCAATCGGTCCATAGTTGACCACCCGGTTGGCGCTCAACGTCAGTCCGAGAAAGCTCACGCGCTCGCGCGCGCTCACCTCTTCACGCTCCTCGTTCCAATCGGGCTCGAGATATTCGCGCTTGATCAGGTGGGCGGCGGCCGCCTCGATCCACTGCGGTTCAATTTCAGCGACGCGGCGCGCAAATACCCGCGAGGTTTCGACGATGTTCGCCGCCATGACCCAGCGCGGCCGGCGCCGCGCCAACCGCGAGCCCGGAAACAGGTGGAAATGAATTCCCCGCGTTCCTTGATAGACGCCCTCCTCGCCGCGCGCCCCCACCATGGTGCAAAAACCCGCCAACAGCGAACGGTGCACCCCGCTGTAGCTGGCCGCTTGCCGCTGCGCCACCAAACCGAGATCCGCCGCGCGATCGGCGACCTGGGCGTAGACATCCTCCCATTCGGAGAGCCGCAGCAGCGAGAAGCGCCGCTCCTTGCACCAACGCCGCAGTTCGCGCCGCGAACCCTCGCGCGCTGCGCGGTAGGCCTTCCAAACCTTGACCAAGGAAGAGTACTCAGATTTGCCGTCCTCAAAGGCGGCATTCAGGCCGGGCGTCTCGGCCGGGCCGGCGGCACCGGCGGCTGCCGCGTTCGCGGTTGCCGCATGCGCCGCTGCGGCTATGCGAAAGTCCGGGACGCTCAAGCCGGCCACGATGGCCAGCAGCTCACCCTCGGCCCGAAACCGTTTGCTCTCGAGCAAAGCCCGCGCCAGGCGCGGGTCGAGCGGCAGCCGCGCCATGCTGCGCCCGAGGCGCGTAATTTTCCGGTTGCCGTCCAGCGCCTGCAGCTCCTGCAGCAGCCTGTAGCCGTCGCCGAGCGCGCGCGCGTCGGGCGCGTCGATGAAGGGGAAATCCTCGGCATCGCCCAAGCCATCCGCCGCCAGCCGCAACAGCAACGCCGCGAGATTCGTGCGCAGAATCTCCGGCTCGGTGAAGGGGGCACGCGCTTCGAAGTCGGACTCGGAATACAGACGCATGCACAGACCTGAACCCAGGCGGCCGCAACGCCCCTTGCGCTGATCGGCGCCGGCGCGCGACACCGGCTCGATGGGCAGCCGCTGCAGGCGGTTGCGCGGACTGTAGCGGCTGATGCGCACCAACCCTGAATCGACGACGGAGCGGATTCCCGGCACGGTAATGGAGGTCTCGGCCACGTTGGTCGCCAGCACGATCCGCTGCCGCGAGCCGCGCCGGAATATCTTGCTCTGCTGCTCCCACGACAGGCGCGAATACAACTCCAGCACCTCCACGCTGTCGCGCAGTTCCCGCTGCAGTACTTCGCCCACGTCGCGTATCTCACGCTCGCCGGGCAGGAATACCAGGACGTCGCCGCCGCCTATGCCGGGTTCGGCCGCGATTTCTCGATAGGCATCGAGGACGGCGGCCGGCAAATCGGGATCCTCTGTATCGTCCGTGGATTCGCGGTAGCGTACCTCGATGGGATGGCTGCGGCCGCTGACGGTGATGATGGGGGCACCGCCGAAGAACGCCGAGATGCGCTCGACATCCAGAGTCGCCGAGGTCACGATCACCTTGAGCTCCGGCCGGCGCGGCAGCAGGCGCTTGAGCACGCCCAACAGCAAATCGACGTTCAGGGTGCGCTCATGCGCCTCATCGACGATCACGGTGTCGTAGCGCCGCAGGCCGCGATCGGCTGCGAGTTCCGCCAGCAGCAATCCATCGGTCATCAGCAGCAAACGCGTCGCAGCAGAGGCCTGATCGGCGAAACGCACCCGAAACCCGACGCTGCCCCCGAGCGGCTGCCCGACTTCTTCGGCAATTCGGGCGGCCAGCGCACGGGCCGCCAGCCGCCGCGGTTGGGTGTGCGCGATGAGAGCATCCATGCCGCGGCCCAGTTCCAGGCAATACTGCGGCAATTGAGTGCTCTTGCCGGAGCCGGTGTCGCCGGCGACGATCAATACCTGATTGAGCCGCATGGCCTCGAGAATGGCTTCGCGGCGCGCCGTGATCGGCAATTCGGCATCGTGCTTGAACACGAGCTTGAGGCTCGCGCGCGCGGCGGCGCCTCGTTCACTCGCCACGCTTGACTTCTAACCAAAGCCTCTCTTGCGCATCGAGGTTCAGGTCTGCGAATACTTCGCCGCGCTGCGCCGCCAGGGACTCCATGCCTCTGAATCGCCGCTCGAACTTGGCATTGGCCGAGCGCAGCGCCGCCTCGGCGTCGACGTCGAGCTTGCGCGCCAGGTTGGCGGCCGCGAACAACAGATCGCCGACTTCCTCGAACAGCGCCGATGCGGCAGCGGGCTCCCGTGCACCGTTCGCCGCCGCATGCTGCGCGGCCGCCTCGCGCACCTCCGCGAGTTCTTCGGCCACCTTGTCCGCGGTCTGGCTGGCGTGTTCCCAATCGAAGCCCACCCGTGCCGCGCGCTTGCTGAGCTTGAACGCGCGCATCAGTGCCGGCAGCGCCCGCGGCACGCCGTCGAGATGGCCGGCGGCGGCGCCGCCCTGCGCGCCGCGCTCGGCGGCTTTGATTTCCTCCCAGGAAACGCTCTGCTCGGCCGCCGTCATGGGGCCGCTCGCACCGAACACATGGGGGTGGCGGCGCAACAGCTTGTCGCAAATCGCACCGGCCACCGCCTCGAAGTCGAAGTGATTCGCCTCGCTGGCGATTTGCGCGTGAAACACCACCTGGAACAACAAATCGCCCAATTCGTCCTGCAGATGGCGCAGGTCGCCGCGATCGATGGCATCGGCGACTTCGTACGCTTCCTCGATGGTATAGGGCGCGATGCTGGCAAAGGTCTGCTCCCGGTCCCAGGGACAGCCGTCCGCGGCCCGCAGCCGCGCCATGATGGCGAGCAGTTCGCGCATCCGCCCGGTTGCGGGGACCGCATCGTGGCCGCCGTCCGGAACGGCGCCGCTCATGAGGCCGCTGCGCCGCGGGACTGCAACATGTGCCGCAGGGTCATGAGCATGCCGGCCGTCGCGCCCCAGATATTACGGTTGCCATAGGGGATGTCGTGCACCTCGATCGTCAATTCGCCGAGCTGGCGCCGGCGCGGCTTATGGTTGGCCGAATCCAGGATGAAATCGAGCGGTACTTCGAACACATCATGAACTTCCTCCCGGGCGATGCGCAGCTGGTATTGCGGATTGACGAAGCCGACCACCGGGGTGACCAAAAATCCCGTGATGACCCAGTGATCGGGCAGGTATCCGGCGAACTCCACGAGGTCCGGCGAGAGTCCGATTTCCTCATACGTCTCGCGCAGGGCCGCGTGCCACGCATCCGTGTCCTGCGGCTCGATCCGCCCGCCGGGAAAGCTGATCTGCCCGGCATGATCCTTGAGCGTCGCGGCCCGTTGCGTCAGCAGAACCGTGAGCCCGGTGTCGCGCTCCACCAGGGGAACGAGCACTGCCGCAGGCACGCGCCGCGCCGAGATCGAGGCCCGCACCTGGGACACCACTTCGGCGGACGCTCCCGCCAGCCATTGCATGTCCTGCTCCGGCGTCGAGGGTTGCGCATCGAGCGCCTCGCGGATATGAGATTTGGAGTAGAGAGAACCCATCAATTCTTGGAACCGGGGATGCGATCCTGAATGCCGCCTTCCGTCAGCGTCCTGGGGTCGAGCAGCCGGCGCAGCTCAGCCACGCTCAAATGAGTCATTTCCGCGGCAACGTCCAAGATCGGGCGGCCTTCGGCATAGGCCCGCTTGGCGATGGCCGCGCCCTGCTCATAGCCGATGACGGGGTTGAGGGCGGTGACCAGGATGGGATTGCGTGCCAGCGCATCGTTCATGCGCCCCTGATTCACGGTGAATCCGGCGAGGGCGTGGTCGGCCAGGTTGCGGCAGCCGATTCCCAGCAATTCCAGGCTCTGCAGCAAGTTGTAAGCGATGAGAGGCAACATGACATTCAATTGGAAATTTCCCGACGCCGCAGCCACGGCAATGGTCGTATCATTGCCCATCACCTGCGCCGCCATCATCGCCACCGACTCGGGCACCACGGGGTTCACCTTTCCTGGCATGATGCTGCTGCCCGGCTGCAGCGCCGGAAGCGCGATTTCGCCGAGGCCGGCCAGCGGCCCACTGTTCATCCAGCGCAGATCGTTGGATATTTTCATCAAGCCGACACTTAGAACCTTCAGCTGCCCCGACAGTTCCACCGCCGTGTCCTGGCACGACAGGGCCTCGAAATAATTGTCGCTCGGTCGAAACTTCAGTCCGGTGGTGGCGGCGAGATGGCGCGTGAACGTGGCGCCGAACTGCGGCCGGGCATTGATCCCGGTGCCGACGGCGGTGCCGCCCTGTGCGAGCTGATGCAGGCGCGGCGTGACCGAGATCAACCGCGCCGCGCCGGCATCGATTTGCGCCCGCCATCCCGCGAGCTCTTGCCCGAGCGTGAGCGGCATCGCATCCATGAGATGGGTGCGACCGGTCTTGACCACCTGGGCCAATTCGACGGCTCTCTGACCCAACACGGCGCTGAGGCGCTCGAGGGCCGGCAACAGCTGCTCGTGCAGCAGCAGCGCCGCGGCGACGTGGATCGCCGTGGGCACCACATCGTTGCTGCTCTGGCTCATATTGACATGATCGTTGGCGTGCACCGGCCGCGACAATGCCCGCGCCGCGAGCGCCGCGATCACCTCATTGGCGTTCATGTTGCTGCTGGTGCCGGAGCCCGTCTGAAACACATCGACTGGAAATTGTTCATCATGACGGCCGGACTCGATCTCCAGCGCCGCCCCCTTGATCGCCGCCGCCAAATCCTCCGGCAGGTCGCCGAGCTCGGCGTTGGCGCCAGCCGCGGCATGCTTGATCAGCCCAAGGGCGCGTATGAACGCCCGCGGCATGCGCAGGCCGGTGGCCGGAAAGTTCTGCACGGCACGCTGGGTTTGGGCGCCCCACAGGGCATTTGCCGGCACCTCGAGCGCGCCCATGCTGTCGTGCTCGATGCGAGTGGTTGCTGTCATCGCGGCTTACTCCGCGTGGGTTCGTTTACGGTAATATCCGAGATTCTACACTCAAAGCGACCGCATCCCCCGATGGCCATTTCTTCCACCGACGCACTTTCGCCCCTCGACGGCCGCTACGCCGGCAAACTCGCCCCGGTCCGGTATCTATTCAGCGAAGCAGGGCTGATGCGCGAACGAGTCCGCGTCGAATGCGCCTGGTTCCTGGCACTGGCCGCCGGACCGGCCGCGGCCGTGCTCGCCAAGGTGCCGCGCGCGGCCCTGGAGCTGCTCGCCGACTTGGCGCGCGATCCCGCGGGCGCCGATGTGGCTGCCATCAAGCAGATCGAAGCGCGGACCAACCACGACGTGAAGGCGGTGGAGCTTTGGCTGCGCGGAGCTCTCGAGAAGCGCGGCGCCGCCGCCGCGCAGCTGGAGTGGCTGCATTTTGCCTGCACCTCGGAAGACATCAACAATCTCGCCTACGCCCTCATGCTGAAGGATGCGCGCGCAACGCTGTTGCTGCCCATGCTCGATGCCCTCGGCGCCACTCTCGACTCGCTTGCCCACGCGCACGCCGCGGCGCCGATGCTGGCACGCACTCATGGGCAGACGGCAACGCCGACCACGGTCGGCAAGGAACTCGCCAATGTCGCAGCGCGCCTGCAAATGCAGCGCGCCGCCATCACGCGCGTTGCCATCCTCGGCAAGATGAACGGCGCCGTCGGCAATTTCAACGCGCATGTCGCAGCGCTGCCGCACGTCGATTGGCCGAAGGTGAGCCGGGAATTCGTCGAATCTCTCGGTCTGACCGAAAACCCCCACACCACACAGATCGAACCGCACGATTGGATCGCGGAGTACTGCCACGCGCTGATGCGCGCGAACACCGTGCTCATCGACTTCGCGCGCGACATGTGGAGCTATATTTCCCTCGGCTATTTCAAGCAGCGCGTGATCGAGGGCGAGGTCGGCTCCTCCACCATGCCGCACAAGGTGAACCCGATCGATTTCGAGAATGCCGAGGGCAACCTAGGGCTCGCCAACGCATTGCTCGGGCATTTCGCCGACAAGCTGCCGGTGTCGCGCATGCAGCGCGACCTCACCGACTCCACCGTATTGCGCAACGTCGGCGTGGCAATCGGCCATTCGGTCTTGAGCTATGGATCGCTGGCCGCCGGCCTCGCCAAGATCGAACTCGATCCGGCACGCGTCGCGCAGGATCTGGATCGCGCCTGGGAGGTGCTGGGCGAGGCCGTACAAACCGTGATGCGTGCCCACGGAATTGCCGATGCATATGACAGATTGAAGACATTCACGCGGGGCCGGGCCATCGACAAGGAAACAATGCGCGAATTCATTGCCTCGCTGGATCTGCCGCCTGCGGAAAAACAGCGTCTGCTATGCTTGGAACCGGCCACCTATCTGGGGCTGGCGCCGCTGCTTGCCAAGCGATTGGGCAGGCCGTAGCGTCCGAAACGTGACGCAGTTAGCACGGGCCGCAAGGGGCCAAACGTTACTATTCCTCAAAGCACGCGAGGCCGGGCAAAATGCCCGTCGACCTCCCATTGAGGCAAGCGGATATGGCGGGTAGCACGGAAGAACGGACAAAACCGGTCGTCGACGGGGCCGCTGCGCCAGGCGCCGACCTGCCTCGAGGTTCGGGCACCCGTACCATTCTCACGACCATGCCCGAGGTTCGCGAAGCCAGCCTCAAGGTCGCCAAGTCGGCGCAGCGCCTGCTGTCGATCTTCACTCAAGATCTCGAACCCCTGATTTACGGCGAAGAGCCGTTTCTCGAAGCCATCAAACGCCTGGTTCTGGCACGCTCCTACGCCAAGGTGCGCGTACTGCTCGCCGATCCGTCGCGCGCCATGGTGGACAACAACCGATTTCTGGCTTTGGCCCGACGCTTGACCAGCTGCATCGATCTGCGGGCCATGAGCCCCGAGTATCCGGCAAGCGCCGGGGCCTTCATCATTGCCGACGACAAGGCGCTCGTCTACCGGCTGCAAGCGGACCGCTGGGACGGCATCTCCGACATGAACGATCCTGCCGTAGTCCGCCGCTATTTGAATTTCTTCGATGAGGTCTGGCAGACCAGCATGCAAGAATCGCAAATGCGACAAATGCTGATGTAGCCGCGGCTCCCTCAACAGCACCGCTGTCCCCAAGCCCCCGTATAATGGGCGGATGCAGGCCCAGCCTCCCGACTCTGAGAACTCCCTTCCTGATCCCCGGCAGACCGGCCCGGTGATCGTCGGCATGTCGGGCGGCGTGGACTCGGCCGTGGCGGCGCTTCTGCTACAGCGCGCCGGCTACGCGGTACAGGCACTGTTCATGTCCAATTGGGAGGACGATGACGATGCCTATTGCACCACCGCGAACGACTTTCAGGACGCGCGCCGCGTCTGCGACGCCCTGAATCTGCCCTTGCATCGGGTGAGTTTTGCCGAGCAGTACCGCGAACGGGTCTTCAAGTACTTCTTGCGCGAGTACGAGGCGGGGCGAACGCCGAATCCGGATGTTCTGTGCAATCGCGAAATCAAATTCGGGGTGTGTCTCGACTATATGCACCGTCTGGGCGCCTCCTGGGTCGCCACCGGTCACTACGCCCGGGTGCGGCGAACCGACGCCGGAGTCCAGCTGCTGAAGGCCGCCGATGCGGCCAAGGATCAAAGTTATTTTCTCCACGGCGTGGCCCCCGCTGCGCTCGGCAAGACCCTGTTTCCCATCGGCGGACTACGCAAGGCAGAGGTTCGAGCGCTGGCGCACGCGGCCGGGCTGCCGGTACACGACAAGCCGGACAGCACCGGCATCTGCTTCATCGGCGAGCGGCCCTTCCAGGAGTTCCTGAGCCGCTATTTGCACACCATGCCCGGGCCCATCGAGTCCGACCGCGGCAAGGTACTGGGGCAGCATCGCGGCCTTGCGCTCTACACCCTCGGCCAGCGGTCCGGCATCGGTATCGGCGGGCGCGCCGACGCCGCGGCCGCGCCCTGGTACGTGGCCGACAAGGACATCGGGCGCAACGCGCTCATCGTCGTCCAGGAACAGGACCACCCCCTGCTGCTCTCCGATGCCTTCGAAGTGGAACAGATGCACTGGCTGAGTTCCTGCGGCCCCGCGCCGCCGTTCGACTGCACCGTCAAGACGCGCTACCGGCAGGACGATCTCGACTGCTCGCTGCGGCCCTCCGACCCGCTCGGCAGCGGCGATGATGGCAATTGGCACGTGACCTTGAATCTTCCCGCGCGCGCCGTGACCCCGGGACAGTACGCCGTGTTCTACCACGGCGCGCACTGTCTCGGCGGCGGCGTCATCGCGCGGCGCTGCAATTCCCGCGTGGGCGCCGCTGCCGGCGGAATCACTTATAATGATCAATTTTCCGTGGAGGGGTCATGACGGATAGCTTCAAGGCCAGAACGACGCTCGAGGTGGGCGCGCAGAAGTATGAGATTTTCGCTCTCAATGCGCTCAAGCAGCTCAATGTCGGCCGCCTGCCGTTTTCCTTGAAGATCCTGTTGGAAAACCTTCTGCGCTTCGAGGACGGCGTCAATGTCACCAAGAGCGACATCGACGCGTTGTTGAAGTGGGATCCGACGGCGGCTCCGCATCACGAAATCGCCTTTACTCCGGCGCGGGTCATCATGCAGGACTTCACCGGGGTGCCCTGCATCGTGGATCTGGCCGCCATGCGCGAGGCCATCGTGCGCCTCGGCGGCGATCCGCAGCGGGTCAATCCGCTCGCGCCGGCGGAGCTGGTGATCGACCACTCGGTGCAGGTCGATGAGTACGGCGCCGCCGACTCGCTGAAACACAACAACGAAATCGAATTCAAGCGCAACGGCGAACGCTACATGTTCCTGCGCTGGGGCCAAACCGCCTTCAGCAACTTCAAGGTCGTGCCGCCCAACACCGGCATCGTGCACCAAGTGAACATCGAGCATCTGGCGCGGGTGATCTTCCCGGACGATGCCGCCGGCAAGAAACGCGCCTACCCCGACACCTTGGTCGGCACCGATTCGCATACCACCATGGTCAACGGTCTGGGCGTGCTGGGCTGGGGAGTGGGCGGCATCGAGGCCGAGGCGGCCATGCTGGGTCAGCCGGTTACCATGCTGATCCCGCAGGTCATCGGCTTCAAGCTCACCGGGACCCTGGCGGCGGGTACCACCGCCACCGATCTGGTGCTGACGGTCACGGAGATCCTGCGCAAGCATGGAGTCGTGGACAAATTCGTCGAGTTTTTCGGCGACGGGCTCAAGGGCCTGCCGCTCGCCGACCGCGCCACCATCGCCAACATGTCGCCGGAATTCGGCTCGACCTGCGCCATCTTCCCCATCGATGAGGAAACCATCCGCTATCTGCAGCTCACCGGCCGATCCGCGGAGCAAATTGCCCTGGTGGAGACCTACGCCAAGGCCCAGGGACTGTGGCGGGTCAACGGCGCGCCGGCCGCCGACTACACCAGCGTGGTCGAACTCGATTTGTCGACGGTCGAGCCCTCGCTGGCCGGGCCGAAGCGGCCGCAGGACCGCGTGCCGCTGCGCAAGGCCAAGAGCGTGTACCAGAGCAGCGTGAAGAAAATGGCCGAGGAGCGGGCGCAGAAGAATCCGCAGGCGACGGGGAGCGCCAAGGCCACCGTCGCCGGCACGGCTTTTCAGGTGAATGACGGCGCCGTGCTGATTGCCGCCATCACCAGTTGCACCAATACCTCGAATCCGGCCGTGCTGGTGGCCGCGGGCCTGCTGGCCCGCAATGCCAACGCGCGCGGCCTCAAGTCCAAGCCCTGGGTGAAGACCTCGCTGGCGCCGGGTTCGCGGGTGGTGACCGACTACCTGCAAAAGGCCGGGCTGCTGCAGGACCTGGAGGCGCTCGGGTTCTACACCGTGGGCTACGGATGTACTACCTGTATCGCGGCCGGGACACCTGTTCTGCAGGCTAACGGTACGGCCCGCGCCATAGAGCAAATGCCGGCAGCAGGCGGCACCATGGTCTACGCACCTGATGGTGAGAGTCGCCTCGCTCGAGCGGTTCAGAGCGAGATGATGGTGCAGGGTGAGCGCGAGTGCGTCACTCTGGTCCTTCAGGACGGGCGCAGACTGGTTTGCACCCCGGACCATCAGATCCTCTGCGCCGACGGACGGTGGGTGCGCGCCGATCAACTGACGCTGGGAGAGACCCGGGTCGTCGCAGCCTTGGAGGCGCCGCTCGATGAGATCCGCTCTGACGAGGCAAATTACAGTCTGCAGTGCGGCAAACGTACGTTTTCGATGGAGACTGAGAGCGAGCGTCAGTGCACTTTGGCCTTCGCACGACTCGTCGGCCACCTGTTGAGCGATGGCTCCATTAGTCGACTTGGGCAGGGCCGCGTCAATATTGGC
Source organism: uncultured Gammaproteobacteria bacterium (assembly GCA_963800375.1). Lineage (GTDB taxonomy): Bacteria > Pseudomonadota > Gammaproteobacteria > Steroidobacterales > Steroidobacteraceae > Bog-1198. The sequence continues at coordinate 340,726 of CAWDAT010000001.1, forward strand.
CAGGCGCTCGACCGCGAAGCCGTACTTGCGGACATTGAACTGTTGACGGGCAAGCGCCCGCGTGCAAGCGCTTACGATGAGCGCAAATGGAGCATTGCGCTGCCTATGGAGCTCACCAGCGCAATCGTGTCGCTTGCGGGGGTGCGAGTTGGGCGGCGAATTGATCAGGAGCCAGGGCTGCCTCAATTCATAGTCGACACCCGCTGCCCTGCTGCCGTCGTTCGCGAGTTTCTCGGCGGCTTGTTCGGCGCCGATGGCCACGCGCCGAGTTTGCACTACTTTGGTCCGGAGGAGAGCCAGGCGACCATCGCGCCGCCGGCCTACTCGCAGAGCGCCAAGCCGGAGTTTGTCGAGGCAACCAAACGTATGATGAACGATATCGTCGCGTTGCTGGTACGATGCGGTGTCAAAGCGCGCGGCGCAACGGTGCGCGAGTATCCAGTTCGCCGTTCGGCCTCCACCTATCCCGCATCACGGGATGGTATTGGCCGCCGTGAAATTCGCCTCGAGCTTCCCGAAGGCCTGTCCTTCGTTGAACGCGTTGGATTTCGTTACTGTGTCGACAAAGCCCTGCGTGCCAGCGCGGCCGCCGTCTACTGGCGCACGGTCGATACCATCAACCGGCAGCGGCTGTGGATGGCTGATCGTCTGGAAGCGCTCCACCATGAAGTACCCCTGTCCTTCAACCAGACACGAGCGCGTGCTGCCGCAGAACTGACCACTCTCGAGACGCCGGTATTTGCGCACTATTCGCTGCTAGAAGGTCATGATCGGTTTGATCGGCTACCAGATGCCGATGCGCGTTCGTTCCGACCGCTGCATCGCGACAGCTGTGATTTTCCATCGCCGCCACAACTGTTGCGCGAACTAGGGGTCCGCGATTGGTTTTCACAGCGAAGCGGCCCCGAAAAACGCTACTGCATGGCAAAAGCTGCGCTCAGCTTGCCGACACTGAATCTAAAAGTCGTTGATCGTCGCGACGCAGGCAAGCGTGCAGTCTATGACTTGGCAGTAAATGATTTGCACGCCTTCGTCGCCGGGACTGTCTGCGTGCATAACTGCATCGGCAATAGCGGTCCTTTGAAACCGGAAATTTCCGAGGCGGTACGCGCCGGCGACGTGGTGGCCTGCTCGGTGCTGTCGGGCAACCGCAACTTCGAAGGCCGCGTGCATCCCGAAGTGAAAATGAACTTCCTGGCATCGCCGCCGTTGGTGGTCGCGTATGCCTTGGCCGGAAATCTCGACATCGACATCACCACCGAACCTTTGGGTAACGGCAAGGATGGCAAACCCGTATACCTCAAGGATATCTGGCCGAGCGCCGCGGACGTGGCCGCCGCGGTGACCGCGTCGGTGGATTCGGCGATGTTCAAGAAGGGCTACGCCAATGTGTTCTCCGGCGATGCGAACTGGAGCGCGATCAAGACCCCGGCGGGCAAGATCTACTCCTGGGACGGCAAGTCCACCTACGTCAAGAATCCGCCCTACTTCGACGGCATGACCATGACCCCGGCGCCGGTGGCCGACATCAAGGGCGCGCGCGCGCTGGCGGTGCTCGGCGATTCGGTCACCACGGATCACATCTCCCCCGCCGGCAATATTTCCAAATCCAGTCCGGCGGCCAAGTACCTGATGGCGCAGGGCGTGCAGGCCGTGGATTTCAATTCCTACGGCGCGCGCCGCGGCAACCACGAAGTCATGATGCGCGGCACGTTCGCCAACATCCGGCTGCGCAACCTGTTGCTGCCGGGCACCGAGGGCGGCGTGACGGTGCACATTCCGAGCGGCGAGCAGATGTCCATCTTCGACGCCGCGGTCAAGTACAAGGCGGCGGGTATTTCCCTGGTCATCCTCGCCGGCAAGGAATACGGCACCGGCAGCTCGCGCGACTGGGCGGCCAAGGGCACCATGCTGCTGGGAGTCAAGGCGGTCATCGCCGAGAGCTTCGAGCGCATCCACCGCTCCAACCTGATCGGCATGGGCGTGCTGCCGCTGCAGTTCAAGGAAGGCCAGAACGCCCAGAGCCTGGGACTCACGGGCAAGGAGACTTTCGAAATCGTGGGACTCAATCGCGGCGCGGCGAAATTCGTCAAGGTCATTGCCACGAACGATGCGGGCAAATCCACCGAGTTCGAGGCGCGGCTGCGCATCGACACTCCCAAAGAACTCGACTACTACCAACACGGCGGGATCCTGCAATATGTGTTGCGGCAACTCGCCACAGCAACCAAGGCGGCCTAACTTATGTCCCTCACCATGTATACGGCGACCGTGCCGACCTGTACCCGCGCGCTGAACAATCTGGCGGCAATCCTCGAGAAAGCCGCGGCGCATGCCGAGGCGCGTAAAATCGCCCCGGCGGTTCTGCTCAATACCCGATTGTTCCCCGACATGTTCCCGCTGGCGACGCAAATCCACATCGCCAACGACATCGCGCAGGGCGGCGCGGCGCGCCTGGCCGGCGCTGAAGTCCCCACCTTCGAGGCGAAGGAGCGCAGCCTCCCGGAGTGGATCGCGGCGACCCGCGCCACGATTGCCTATCTTGAATCACTCAAGCCGACGCAGTTCGACGGCGCCGAGGACAAGACCATCAGTTGGCAGACACGCACCTCGACCCGCACGATGCAGGGCACGCCCTACCTGTTCAATCATGTGCTGCCGAACGTGTTCTTCCACGTCACCACGGCGTACGACATTTTGCGGCAAGCCGGTTTGGAATTGGGGAAGATGGATTTCTTGGGGAGAGCCTGAGTTCAGCGGACTATCATTTCCCCCATGCAAACTTCCACCACCTTCGAGATTTCCGGGTTTCGCGTACTGCGCTCATTGGGAGTGGTCAGGGGCATCACCGTGCGCACGCGCTCGCTGCCCATGAGCATTGCCGGCAGTCTCAGGACCCTGTTTGGCGGCAGGGCCGGCATCTTTTCCGATCTGTGTGAGTCCGCGCGCGAAGAATCTTTCCAATTGATGTTGGCGCACGCGCGCAGGCTGGGTGCCAACGCCGTGGTCGGCGTTCGCTACGATACCGGCCCGATGGTCGGCGCGGCGGAGGTGCTCTGCTACGGCACCGCCGTGGTGGTGGAACCGGCGAATCCGGCCACCCATGCGGCGTAGCAAAGGACTCCCCGGCGCGGCGGCGTTCGCCCTGTGCGTCGCGGCCGCGGGCGGCGCAGCCGCGAAAGATCCGCCGCTGCTGTCCCTCACCGCAGAGCACTTCAGGGACACCGCCGCGATCAAAGACGAGCCGTCGGGGGGCGGTGTCAGTATTTCCACCCACAACGGCTTCGTGGAGCATTCCGGTCCTCTGCACATGGTCTGGCACGATGAGTACCTGACGGCTCTCATCGACAAGAAGACCGGTGACAAGTCGTTTCAGGTGCACGAAGAAGTCACCTACAACGGCAACTGGCGTTACTACCAAAGCGCGGGCTACCAGGCGTCGGACGGACCGCGGTCGGTGCCGGCGGTGCAGATCAGCAAGGAAGTGGCCAACTGCGCGGTCGGGGATTGCATCTACACCGAGCACATCGCCTTCCCCGTCGATGAGGAAGTGCTGCGCCAACTCGCGGCGGTTCATGCCGCCGGCAAGCCCGTCATGTGGCCTTTCAAGGCCATCGCGAAATCTGGCCCCGCCTACGCCGGCGGCCTGTCAACGGCGGAAATCACCGGTTTGCTGCTCAAGGTCGACGAGTACACCCATACGCCCACTGTCGTCGGCGCAGGGGCGGCCGCGGCGCCGATTCGGCTCGATTTCGGCATCGGCGGCATGGCGGTCGCGGCAACCCCGGAGCAGCCGAATCGAGCGGGCATCTTGATCATGGCCGTGACGCCGGGTTCGGTCGCGCACAGATCCGGCCTCATCGTCGGCGATATCCTCTACGATATCGATGGGCATGCGACCAAACAGCTGGCGGACCTGCAGGCGGCGATCGCCGCCTGTAAGGCCAATACCGCCGTTTCCCTCAAACTGTTCCGGGGCACGGAGCCGCTCGCGCTGACGGCGCGGTTCTAGCGTATTCCCGGCACCACGCTGCCGGCCTTGATCAGGACCATTCTGCTTGGGTTGATGTGCTTTTTGATCGCAGCATTGATCTCCACCCGGGTCAATGCATTGACCGCATCCGGAAGTTCGTCCAGCCGGCTCACGCCATAGCCGCGCAGAATGTCGGTCAAGATCGCGCCTGCCAGTCCGCCCGTGGTCGACAGGCCCACGCGGTAACTGCCCACCAATCCTTGCTTGCGCGCCGTCAACTCATCCTCGGTGACCCCGTCCTTCCACCAGCGCTCAACCTCGCGGCGCGTCGAGGCAATGCCTTTCTCGAGCAGAGCGGGAGCAAAACTGGCCGATACCCCCCAGCTGCCGTCGACGATGCTGTCCTCGGCCATGGATGCCGATATGTTGTACGTCAGGCCTTCCCGGTCGCGCACGATACCCATCAGACGGCCGGTGAAGCCGCGGCCGAGAATCGCCGTGCCCACGTGCAGCGCCAATGCGTCGGGGTCCTTGTAGCGCAGTCCCGTCGGCTGACCCATGATCACCGAGACGCTGGGCTTGTCGGCGAGCGGCACCGATAGGATGCGCGCCTCAGGCAAGGCGGCGGGTGCCGCCGGATGAACGTAGTCCTGGCCGCCGCTCCAGCCCGCAAACGCCTTGCCCACCTCCGCTTGAGCGTCGGCGGCCGCCACGTCGCCGACCACCACCAGAGTCAGGTGCGCCGGCCCATAGTATTTCGCGTGGAAGGCTTTGAGTTGGTCGAGAGTCGCCGTCTTTGCCGCCGCTTCATAGTCGCCCACCGTATGCGGCCGATTCGGATGGCCCGGGGGGAATATCGCGCGGCCGAAGGCCTCCTGGGCGCGCGCCTCGGTGTTCTGCGCCGATGCCTCCAGCGCACCGACGAACTGCTGCTTCGCCTTGTTGAACTCCTGCAGCTGCAAGGCCGGGGTGCGCAATTCCGCGGCAATCAGCCCGATGATCAGCGGCAGATCCTTCTTCAGGCATTTGGCGCGGACGTCCAGGGATTGCGTGCCCACGCTGAAGGCGATTTCCGCGCCGACATTGTCCAATTGCTCGGCGATCGCAAACTTATCCTGACCGGTGGTGCCGCGGTCGAGCATCATGCCGGTGAGCGTGGGAATCGCGATATTCGCCGGCTCGGCCATGGCGTCCCCGGCCGGCAGCGAACCCACAATGACCACCACGTCCTTCACGTCGGTGTGGTAGGTGACCAAATCGATGCCGGCGACTTGCGAGCGGCTGCTATGGTCGGCTGAATTGGCCTGCGCCCAATTGGCTGCGGCGGCGCCGCTCAGCAGGATCCAGGCGCTCAATGCATGGTGTCGCCTCATGTGCCCTTCCCCGCCGCCGGCACCGGAATGAACCAGCCCGTCGTGCTCTGATCCTCATTGAGATACTTCTTGGCGACGCGCTGCACGTCGGCGGGCGTCACCTGCTGCACCTTTTGCGAGAAGTTCACGTACAAGGTCCAATCCCCCACGCCGATCCACTCGTTGATCTCACCGGCTATCGCGGCGGTGCCGTCGCGTTTGTACGCGTCGGCGGCAATGTACTGCTGCTTGACCCGCGCCACTTCGGCCGCGGTCACACCCTCGGTCTTGATCTTGGTGATCTCCGCCAGCAATGACTTTTCCACCTGTGCGTGTGCGGCGCCCGGCGCCATCACCGCATACACGGTGTGCAGCGACAGATCGCGGTGTAGATCCGTGCCGGCGCCGGCATTCAGGGCAAGTCCCTGGTCGACCAGGGCCCGGTACAGCCGTGCATTCTTGCCCGAACTCAAGATGGCATCGAGCACGTCGAGCGCCGGCTGATCCGCATCCCGCCCGTTCGGCACCTTGTGCGCGATGATCACCGTCCCCAGTTCTCCGGGCCGCTTGATCACCACGCGGCGTTCGCCGCTTTGCGGCGGCTCCTCCGTGTACATCCCCGGAATCGGTGCCGGAGAACGCGGGTAGACGCCGTAGTATTTCTTGACCAGGTCCAAGGTCGCCGCCGCCTCGATATCGCCGATCACCGTCACCGTGGCGTTGTTCGGCCAGTAGAACGTGTCGTAGAAGCCGCGCAATTTGGCGATGGGAACATGCTCGATGTCGCTTCTCCAGCCGATGGTTGGATGATGGTAGGGCAAGGCCACGTAGGCCGCCGCCGTCACCTCCTCCATCAGGACGTTGTTGGGATCGTTCTTGCCGCGCTCGAACTCGTTGCGCACCACCGTCATTTCTGATTGCCGGTCGGACTCGTGAAGCCACAAATGACGCATGCGATCGGCCTCGATGGCGACATAGCCTTCGAGACTTTCCCGGCCGATGGTTGCGAAGTAATTGGTGCGGTCGAACGAGGTGCTGGCATTGAACTGGCCGCCGACGCGCTCGAGGTATTGCTTGATGCTGTTGCCCTTGGGATCGTTGAAGCTGTCGCTGCCCTTGAACATCAGATGTTCGAGGATGTGCGTGGCCCCGGTGGTGCCCGTCACCTCGTTGCGGGAGCCGACCTGATAGGTCACTTGAAAAGTCACCACCGGTGCCGAATGGTCCGGCACCAGCAGCACCGTAAGACCGTTGCTGTCGAGCCTGTACTCGTCGATTCCGCCCTGTGACTTCACGTAGCTGAAGCCCGCCACGGCAACCGGCGGCGCAGCGGCAGCCTGCGCGGCCGCCGCGGCCTGCGCGCAGAGCGTGGCCGCGCCGAGCCCGAGCACCAAACACTTGAACGTCTGCACATGCATCTCCCTAGCGGCAATGCTGCATTGTAAACGAGGCCGACGCGCTCAGGGGCTGATCAGCCGCGTCAAACCGAGAATCGAACGCATGCTGGGCGCGGACACGCCCAGTCGTTCGGCGATCTCCACCACCGCGCCGAGCTGCGGAGCAAGTTCCAGTGGACGGCCCGCCTCGAGATCCGCGAGCATCGAGGTCCTGAAATCGCCGAGGCGCTGCGTGACCGCGATGCGCTCCACCGGCGTCATGCTCATCTGCAAATCCAGGTGCGCGGCGCAGGCCTGCATTTCTTCCATCATCCGCACGCATAGATCGCGCACCTCCGCCGAAGCGAGCATCCGGGAGGTCCCGCAACGCGTCAGCGCGCTCAAGGGATTCATGTTCATGTTGCCCCAAAGCTTGGCCCACACATCATGGCGGATGCGCCGCGACGCTTCGGCATTGATGCCGCCGTCCCGAAGTCCCTGCACCAAAGTTTCCACCCGGGCGGTGACTGCCCCTCCCGGCTCGCCGAGCAGCAGACGATCGGCGGCCACCACCTGCGCATGCGCCGGAGCGATGATCCGCGCGGTCGCGTGAACGACGCAACCCAAGATGCGTTGCCGCGGAAACGTCCGTTCCTGGGATTGCAGCGGATCCACCGACTGCAGTGACTGATTCGCCAACGTGCCGCCGAAATCGTGAAAGAACCACCATGGAATGCCGTTGGTGCCGCTGACGACCACGGTGGTGGGGCCGAGGAGCGGCGTTAGTGAAGGCGCAAGATCCGGCAGGACCTGGGCTTTGACCGTCAAGAAAACATAGTCATGAAATCCCAATTCAGCCGCGGAACCCACGCGCGGCCGGCTGCAGCGCGTCTCGCCGGACCTGTCGACGATCAGACCGCCGGAACGCAGCGCAGCCAGCGTCGGCCCGCGCGCCAGCAGGGACACGCGCCATCCCGCGCGGTCGAAGGCATCGCCGATCCAAGCACCGATGGCGCCCGCCCCGACAACGGCGATCGATGGATTCATGCTCCTGGCTCGTGCGATTCGATGATCATCATCGAGCAAAGAATAGCAAACTCCCGCCGCTGCCCCGCTCCAGCGCGCATCCGGGCGTCCCCGTATATTACTCGTAGTCGACATATGTGTCGATTACACGTAATATACATGCCCATGTGGAACGATCGCCAAGCCATTGAACTCTTCCACCTACTGTTCCTGCGGGCGTTCGGCGCCCGTGTGGACAAGGCTCTTTTTGCCCTCAAGGGTGGCTGCAATCTGCGTTTTTTCTTCAAGAGCATCCGCTACTCGGAGGACATGGATCTCGACATCCGCACCATGTCAGTCGGGACGCTCAGGAACAACGTGAGCCGTCTTCTCGAGGCGCCATCATTCGCGCAAGCAGTGCGGGCACAGGGCATTGAGATAGCCCGGACGTCTCTACCCAGGCAGACCGCGACAACGCAGCGCTGGAAGATGACCCTGCGCATAGCCGAATCCGGTGCCGAGGTGCCGACCAAGATCGAGTTCTCGCGGCGCGGTCTGGAAGGCGAGAAGGCGGTGGAACCCGTCGATGCGGCGATCATCCGAAATTACCGCCTTTATCCGGTGATCCTGCAGCACTACTCCCTGCACACGGCGTTCGCCCAGAAGGTCTCCGCTCTGGCGCTGCGCGAACCGGTCCAGGCGAGAGACGTGTTCGATCTAAAACTGTTGCTGGATGCAGGAGGCGCCGGGCAGCCGCTACAGGTGACTGCAGCCACCAACCTGGCCGCCGCGATCGACAATGCACTTGCGGTCGACTATGACGCGTTCGCCGGCCAGGTCCTGGCATTCCTGGAACCTGACTACCAGGAGCACTACCGAAACCGAAAAGTGTGGGCCGAACTACAGGAGCAGGTTGTCGATGGCATGGAGGCTCTGAGGCGATGAACCAGATCGAGGCCCTGCAACGACTGCGGACGTTCGCTGCCCCGGTCGTAGAATCGCGTGACGTTGCCGCGCTGCTGCAGGTCTCGAGCAGCAATGCGACCACGATTCTCCGGCGGCTCGCGACCCAGGGGACTATCGCCCACCTTAGCCGCGGTCGTTGGCTGGTCAACGAGAAGATTGACCGTCTGGCATTGCCCGAACTAATCTCTGCGCCCTACCCGTCTTACATTTCCCTCCAATCGGCGTTGTTTCACCATGGACTAATCGAGCAGATTCCATCAATCGTGTACGCCGTAACCCCGGCGCGCCCCCGTCGCCTGCAAACGCCCATGGGCACGATTTCCTTCCATCGCATGCCGCCGGAGCTGTTCAAGGGCTTTGAATTGTCGCCCCGATCCGATGCGAAGATCGCCACTCCTGAGAAAGCATTGTTCGACCTGTTCTATCTCGCACCCGGACGGTCACGTGTGTTCTCGAACCAACCCGAACTCATGATTCCGCGGCGCTTCCAGTGGCAGCGCCTGAAGGAATACACGAAGCTCGTGAAATCGTCCGCCCGGCGGGCGTATATCCTCCGGCGGATCAAGACATTGAGGTCCCAAGAGCGGGTGGCGCGCAGGATGTAATGCATAATCGAGATATATTCGCTAACTATATCTATTAATTAATATATTCTAGCAATGACAACCCCGCAAACCAATGAGTCACGCCGCTGGGTCGCCGTCTTCGACCTCGACGGCACCCTGACCTGGCACGACACCCTGATGCCGTTCCTGACGAGTTTCCTGCGCCGTCATCCCGGTCGCTGGGTGAGGCTTTGGCGCCTGCCGTGGGCGCTGCTTGCCTTCGTGCTGCTAGGACGCGACCGCGGCAAACTGAAATCGCGGATCATTCGCATGGTTCTCGGCGGCGAGAGCCGCAGCGTCATCGACACCTGCGCCGACGCGTTTACCGATGCATCGATGCGCCGCCGATTGCGGCCCGCGGCCCTTGCCGTGCTCGAACGGCACCGGGCCGCCGGCGATCACTTGATCCTGCTGTCGGCAAGCCCCGATCTGTACGTGCCGCGCATCGGCCGCTCCCTGGGGTTCGAGCGCACCCTGTGCACGGAGATCGAATGGCATGGGGAGCGGCTCGGCGGCGCACTGAAAACCGCCAATCGGCGCGGCGCCGAAAAATCGCGCTGCCTTGCCTGGCTGCGCACCCAATACCCGCAGCTGCCGTTCATCGCCTATGGCAACAGCGCCTCCGACTTGGATCATATGCAGCAGGCGGACAAGGCCCTACTGGTGAACGGCAGTGGCGCAGCGCGGGGCCGGGCCGCGCGTTCAGGGATACCCACCGCCGATTGGACTTAAACCCGCCACTCGTACGAAACAATTGCCGCCGGCGGCCGGTCTATTCAGTGATCGACCTACCGTCAAGAGAGTGAGCCATGCGCAAGCGATGGATTGATTCGAGCCGCATCCTTTCGTCCGACATCACACCCTACCGGTATTATCTGTCGCGCCGCGCCGTGCTCGCCGGCGGCCTTGCGGTGGCAGCGTGTCGGGCGTTGGGCCAATCGCCGGCAGCGCTTGCGTACGTGCGCAATGCCGGCATGAGCGTGAACGAAGCGCCCAATTCATACCGCGACATCACCACGTACAACAATTATTACGAGTTCGGCACCGACAAGTCCGATCCGTCGGAGAATGCGCAAAAGTTCCGTACCCAGCCCTGGAACGTGACCATTGCGGGCGAGGCCGGGGTGACCGGAACCTTCAGCCTCGAAGACATTCTCAAGCCGCATCCGCTGGAAGAACGGGTTTACCGGCTGCGCTGCGTGGAGGCCTGGTCGATGGTGGTGCCCTGGATCGGCTTTCCCCTCGGGAATTTGCTCAAGCGCTTCAAGCCCACTTCCAAGGCGAAGTTCGTCGAATTCACCACCCTGTACGATCCGAAACAGATGCCGGGACAGCGCGCTCGCGTGCTCGAATGGCCCTATGTGGAGGGGCTGCGCATGGACGAGGCCATGCATCCTTTGGCGTTGATGGCGGTCGGGCTGTACGGCAAGGTCCTGCCGAATCAGAACGGCGCGCCGCTGCGGCTGATCGTCCCCTGGAAATACGGTTTCAAGGGCATCAAGGCCATCGTCAAGATCAGGTTCACCGAGCGCGCGCCCCGTACCACGTGGGCGGGCAGCGCACCCGACGAATACGGATTCTTCGCCAACGTGAATCCGGACGTGGACCATCCCCGATGGAGCCAGGCAACCGAGCGGCGCATCGGCGCAAACGCCTTCGGCCCGCGGCAGCCGACGCTGCCCTTCAATGGCTACGCCGCCCAGGTCGCGGGCCTGTATGCAGGAATGAATCTGCGGAAATACTTTTGATGAGACAGCTGCGGTGGGTGAAGCCGATCATTTTCCTGGTCTGCCTCCTCCCCGCCTTGCGCCTCGGGGTGGGGGCGCTGAACGCCGTCGAGGTGCGCGACATCGCCGGCGTGTCCCTCGGCGCCGATCCGGTCAAAGAGTTGCTGCACACCTGCGGTCGTTGGACCCTCAACTTCTTGATGATCACCCTGTGCATGACGCCGCTCAAGGACCTGACGAAGTCGCTCTTCTGGCTCAAGTTTCGGCGGATGTTCGGCTTGTTCGCCTTGTTCTATGCGCTGCTGCATTTCTCGGTGTACCTGCTGCTCGACCAGAGCGGACACTTGAGCGCCCTGTGGCAAGACATCGTCAAACGGCCCTACATCACCATCGGCATGCTGGCATTGCTGCTGTTGATGCCGCTGGGTCTGACCTCCACGGCCCGGGCGCAGCGCCGTCTGGGACGGCGCTGGATGCGCTTGCATCGGCTGATCTACGTGATCGCGATCCTGGGCGTCTGGCACTTCTGGTGGCAGGTGAAAAAAGACATCCGCGAGCCTCTGCTGTACGTCTGCGGCCTCGGTCTGCTGCTCGGGTATCGGCTGTGCAAGGAGCGCGCCGCGCTGGGGCGGCTCAGCGCCGCACGTGTTGCAAGGAGTGATGGAGCTTGAGCAGCAGCTTCTCGGTGGTTTCCCAGTCGATGCAAGGGTCGGTGATGGACAAGCCGTATTCGAGCGTGCTCAAGTCCTTCGGAATGGACTGATTCCCCGACTTCAAGTGGCTCTCGAGCATCAGGCCGACGATGGAGCGGTTGCCGTCGGCGATCTGGGTGATACAGTTTTCCGCCACCAGGGGCTGCAGGCTGGGATCCTTGTTGGAGTTGCCGTGGCTGCAATCCACGACCACCGTCGCCGGCAGTCCGGCCGCCGTCAGCTCACGTTCGGCCACCGCAATGCTCACCGCATCGTAATTCACCCGGCCGCCGCCGCCGCGCAGCACCAGATGCGCATGCCGGTTGCCGCGCGTGCGGAACACCGCGGATTGCCCCTGTTGAGTGATGCCGAGAAAATGGTGCGGATGCCGCACCGATTGCAGCGCGTTGATGGAGGTCGCGAGCGCACCGTCGGTGCCGTTCTTGAAGCCCACCGGCGTCGACAGGCCGCTCGCCATTTCCCGATGCGTCTGCGATTCGGTGGTGCGGGCGCCGATGGCGGTCCACGTGATGAGCTCGGACAGGTACTGCGGCATGATAGGGTCGAGCGCCTCGGTGCCGGCGGGCAATCCGAGTTCGGCGACGTACAGCAACAGCTCCCGCGCCATGAGAATTCCCTTCTCGATGTGAAATGAATCATCCAGATCCGGATCGTTGATCAGCCCCTTCCAGCCCACCGTGGTGCGCGGCTTTTCGAAGTACACGCGCATGATGGGCATTAGGGTCGATTGCACCAGTGCGGCCAAATCCTTGAGGCGGCCCGCGTATTCGCGCGCCGCCGCCACATCGTGGATCGAACAGGGCCCGACCACCACGAACAGGCGCGGATCGCGGCGTTCCAAGATCGCCCGCACGGCTTCCCGCGACTTGAACACCGTTTCGGCGGCGCGCGACGTCAGCGGCAGGCGCCGCTTGACCTCCTCCGGGGTCGCCAAGAGATCGCTGGATGCGACGTTGACGTTCTGCAATTGATCTTGAATGGTCGTCACTTGAGCCTACATGGATGTTCTGATGGTCCAAAGTTCGGGAAAAAACTTCAATTCCAGCGCTTTGGTCAAATACGACACGCCGCCCGTACCGCCCGTGCCGCGCTTGTTGCCGATGATGCGCTCCACCGTCTTGACGTGGGCGAAGCGCCACAATTGGAATTTGTAATCCAGGTCGACCAGGCGCTCGGCCAGTTCGTACAAATCCCACTCCTTGACGGAGTTGTGGTAGACGCTGAGCCATGCCGCCGCCACCTGCTTGCTGGCCTGATAAGGCAGCGTGAAATCGCGGTCGATGGCTTCGGCGGGCACGTCGAGACCGCGCCGGCTCAAGAGCCGCAGGACCTCGTCGTACAGGCTGGGCGCGCGCAGCGCACGCTCCAGCATCTCATGAACCGGCGGGTCGCCGCGGAATACTTTGATGGTGTCGGCGTTCTTGTTGCCGATCAGGAATTCCAGCATTCGATACTGAGACGACTGGAAACCCGAGGACTTGCCCAAGGTATTGCGAAACGCCGAATAGTCGTACGGCGTGATGGTTGCGAGCACGTCCCAGGACTGCAGCAATTGCTGCTGGATGGTCGACACACGCGCCAGCATCTTGAAGGTCGGCCCCAAATCGTCGCGCCGCACGCAATCCACGGTGGCGCCGAGCTCATGCAGGCACAGCTTCATCCACAGCTCGGAAACCTGATGAATGATGATGAACAGCATTTCGTCGTGCTGGTAGGACAGGGGATGCTGGGCGCCCAGCAGCTTGTCCAAGCTCAAGTACTGGGAGTAGCTCAGCGACTCGCTCAAATCCCAATGCACCTGCTCGTCGCTCAAATCGACGAACGGCTTCGGCTGCGGTGTGGTCTCGCGGATGCTCAAGTCTTGAAAACCCACCCTGGCACGGTGCGCCAGCTCGCCAGCAGCTCGCGGTCCAGGCGCCGGTAGTCCGGTTCGAGTCTCTCCACCAGGCGCCAGAAGCTGGCCGAATGATTCATATGTTTGGTATGCGCCAACTCATGGATGAACAAATAGCGCACGACCTCCATCTCCAGAAATACCAGGCAGCAGTTCAAGCTCACCGTGCCGCGCGTCGAGCAGCTCCCCCAGCGGGTTCGCTGGCGCCTGATTGACACCCGCGACACGGGACAATTCAATTCGTCCGCCAAGCGCAGCAGCCGCGGCGCCAGGCGGTCATAGGCGGCGCGTTTGAGCCAGCTGCGCAGCGATCCTCTCGCGCCCCGCTCGTCCTCCGCCTGCACCGTGATCCGGTCCGCGCTCTGCGCGGCGCGGCGCTGCGCCCCCCGGCGCCAGTCCACGGCGAAACGCTCGCCGGTCGCCGCAAACTCGATGCGGTCCGGCACGGACTCGCTCGGCGAGGCCAAACACTGCATGGCGGCGACTTTGCGGTCGATCCAAGGGCTGAACCGCTGCACGAAATCGCGCACGGTGCGGGCATTGACCCCGACGGGCACGACGATCTCCACCCGCCCGCCGACGTGCACACGCGCGGTGAGCCGACGGGCGCGCGGACTGACCCGAACGGCGAATGGGTCGCTGGAGCTACGAGTCTCGAACAGCGATAACTGCGTGCCTTGTGGCTTCATCGCGCGGCATGATACCAGGTTGGACCGGCGGAGCGTCGCCCCGCGGGCCTACGATGCCGGCCGCACCAGCAGCCTCAACTGCCGCTGCGCCGCCTTGTAGTCGGGCGCGGCAATCAGAGATTTCTCGATCCAGTTGCGGGCGCCCAATTGATCGCCGCGCAACATCAGCTCCCGGCCAAGCGCCAGGTACGCCTCGGCGTGGCCCCACCCCGGAGTATCGATGTTGGTGGCCGAACTCGCGTCGAACAATTGCACGGCCAGCTGCAGCTGCGTAAACGCCTGCTGCCGTTGCGGGGTGCCCGGCTTTGCCTGACGCATCCCCTCCATGCTGGAAAGAAATACAGCGCGCGGGTTGCGCGGCGCCAATTTGAGCGCGCTCGTGAGGCGCTCGTCCGACCGCGATCGCAGCAGCATCGACTCCAGAGTCCGGTGCTCGGCCAGGCCGGCATAGCAAGCCGACTGCAAAATCATGGGCTCGACCGACTTGACATCCTGCGTGAGCATCGGCTTGAGCTCATCGATGCAATCTGAAAATGCGGCTTCCGCCTCGTGAGCGCTGCGGGCGCCGGAGAGCAGCCCCCGTCGGTACTGGGCATGCGCCAGATGGTAGCGCAGCGAGACATCGCTGCCATCCGCCTTCACCTCGGTGGAGAGCTCCTGGACCAGGTTCGTCAGGCTGTTTCCATCCTCGGTCTGGTACGCATAGAGGATTTGCGCTTGCAGATCGCCGCCCAGCTGCGCCCGTGCCGCGGCGGCCGGCAGCAGTAGCACGGCCAACAGGAGACTCTTGGCGGCATTCATCTAACGACAGCTCCTCTGCGCGTCAACGCCGGCGCGCACGATCACGATTACAATGACGCCATGAAGATATCACTAATTGACATTGGGTCGAATCTCACCCATGACAGTTTCACAACGGATCGTGACGCCGTGATGGCGCGCGCCCTCGACGCCGGCGTGCGGCGTCAGATCGTCACCGGCGCCGACATGTCAAGTTCGCTGCGGGCGGCGGAGCTGGCGGACCGGCACCCCGGGGTGCTGTTCAGCACCGCCGGCATCCACCCGCATCACGCGCAGAGCTTCGATGCGTCCGGGCGCGGGGAGCTGCAGGCGCTTCTGCGCCGGGCACAGGTGGTGGCGGTCGGCGAATGCGGCCTGGATTACTTCCGCAATTTCTCGCCGCCCGAGGCGCAGCGCGCGGCCTTCATCGCGCAGCTGGAGATTGCCGTCGCGGCCCGCAAACCGGTGTTCCTGCACCAACGCGACGCGCACCGGGACTTCACGGCCATTCTCAAGGAGTTTCGCCGCGCACTCACGGGCGGCGTCGCGCATTGCTTCACCGGCGGGGTGTCCGAGCTGGAGGACTGTCTGGCGCTCGATCTTTGCATCGGCGTGACCGGCTGGGTCAACGACGAACGGCGCGGCGAGAGCCTGCGACGGGCCGTGCCGCATATTCCCGCGGAGCGGCTGATGCTGGAAACCGATGCTCCCTATCTGCTGCCGCGGGACCTCAAGCCGCTTCCGAAGTCGCGGCGCAACGAACCCTGCTATCTGCCGCACATCGCGCGCACCGTGGCGGCATTGCGCGGCGACACCGTGGATGATCTGGCCGAGTCGACCACGCGCAACGCGGTCCGGTTCTTCGGGCTCGCGCCAATGGAGCGGCCGGGAGTCTAAAGATTGGTGAACAGGTGCGGGCTCGGGCGCAATTGCACCACCAGCCGCGTCCACGCGTCGGCGTATTCGGCGATCGCGGGCGAGGACTTCATGCCCTGATCGACCACCGGAAATTCCACCTCGATCCCGTCCAGCATCAGCACCCACTTCGGAAAGCCCTTGGTGAACTTGCCGACATTGGAGAACAGCAAGCGCCCTTCCACCGGCACTTCTCCGACCAGCGCCTTGACGGCGGCGATCCGGTCATACAGCGCCGGCTGCGGGTTGTCGAAGGTGTAGCGGCGGCCGCGGCCCATGACGGTCCAATCGCTCATCTGGTCGCCGCCGAAAATCAGGCCGGCCACGCGGCGCGTGTCGAGCACCAGCACGCCGCGCGGCGTGAGCAGCAGGTGGTCTATGTGGATGAATCCGCCCATGCCGTCGGGAACGAGTACCTGGTGCGCCGTTTCGAACGCGATGCTTCCCAGGCGCTTGAGCAGGGCGCGCCGTCGGGCGCGCCGCTGGTACGCCCGGAAACCCCAGAAACTCACCGCCAGCAGCAGCGCCAGAACGGCGCCGATCCCAATCCACTGCGGGTCTATTCCGATGTTGATCATTCGAGCGCCGCGGCCACGGCCTCGAGAGTCGGCGGCAAATCGACGGCGTGCTGCGGCAATTGCAGCAGCGCTTGCAGGCTCTGCGGTACCGCGACCGGCTTGCCGATGAGAGGCTCGACGATTTCGTTGAACTTGGCGGGGTGCGCGGTGGCCACCACCACCCACGGGCGATCACGGCGCTCGGCCTGCGGCAGGCGCGCGTAGACTTCCGCCGCGGTCGCCGTGTGAGGGCACCATTCCCGTCCGTAGCGCATGAAGTCCTCTCTGATACGAGTGCGGATTGTAGCGTCATCGACACTGTCCGCGCTCAAATGTTCGCGCATCTCGCTCAGGGTGGGATACAGCGCCCGCATGCGCTCCATATTGCTGGGATTACCGACGTCCATGGCCGAGGCCAGCGTCGCGATGCTGGCGCGCGGCCGCCACACTCCCGTTTCCAGGTAGTCCGGCACCGTGCGATTGGCGTTGTGGGCCAGGATGATGCGCTCGATCGGGAATCCGAGTTCGCGGGCCCACACCGCGGCGAAGGCATTGCCGAGATTGCCGGCGGGAATGATGTACGACGCCTTGGCCCGCGCGCGGCGCTCGAGGTCGAGGCTCGATGCGGCGTAATACACCATTTGCGGCAGCAGCCGCCCGATATTGATGCTGTTGGCGGAGCTGAACCTCAGCCTGCGCTTCAGGGCGGCATCGCTGAATGCCTCCTTCACCAGGCGCTGACAATCATCGAAGGTGCCGGCAATGCGCAGCGCCGTGACATTGTCGCCCCAGCAGCACAGCTGCTGCTCCTGCCGCGGACTCACCAGGCCTTGAGGGTAGAGGATGAGCACGCGCACCCACGGGCGCCGGTGGAAGGCGGCGGCGACCGCGCCGCCCGTGTCCCCGGAGGTCGCCACCAGGATGGTCATCCGGGTCGGCGCGTTCGTCTCCAAACGCTGCAGACTCTCGGCGAGGAAGCGCGCGCCGAAATCCTTGAAGGCCGCGGTCGGCCCGTGAAACAGCTCCAGCGCAAACAAGGGATCCGGGCAGCCCGCCACTTCGGTCGCAGGCGCGGGCAGATCGAGCGCCGCATCGGCGATTTCACCCAGCGCCGGCCGCAGACGATCGCCCTCGAAGAACCCGCCCAGCGCCGCGCGCGCGATGTCCGGCAGGCGCGACAGCCCGGCGAACTCGGCCAGGTCGACCTGCGGCAACCGGGTCGGCACGTACAGGCCGCCGTCCGGAGCGAGCCCCTGCGCCATGGCATCGCTCAAGCTCACCGGCGGCGCGCCGCCGCGCGAACTCACGAACCGCAAATCGGAACTCAAGCCTTCACCACTCGGGCACCGTAATTTTCCATGCCGGAAATCCAGTAATCCGATTGCAGGCCGTGGGCGGCGAAGCCTGCCACCATGGCGCCGCGAACGGCCTCGGCATACTGGATTTCCGCCCAGGCGAACACCGTCGGTCCCGCGCCCGAAATCGAGCAACCCAGGGCTCCGGCCGACATGGCACCGCGCTGCACGTCCTTGAAACCGGGAATCAAGGAATGCCGCTGCGGCTCGATGATCACATCATTGAAAGACTCGCGGATCATGTCCAGATCGTTCGAATAGCAGCCGCTGATGAATCCGGCCAGATTGGCGCTCGCCCAGACGAAATCCGAACGGGTGACATTGGATTTGAGGATGGCGCGGGCCTCGCGCGTGCCGAGATACATGTGCGGATGCGCGAGCACGCAGCGCAGCGATGGCGGCACCGGAATCTGCTTCACCCGCGGATGATCGATGCCCACCGTCAGGGTCAAACCCCCGAACAGACAGGGCGCAATGTTGTCGATGTGCGCCGAACCGCTCGCGACGATTTCGCCCTCCATCGCAAATTTGAGCAGCTGCAGCCGCGGCGCCGGCGTTCGCAGCAGCGCATTGGCCGCCACCACCGCCGCCACCGCCGAGGCCGCCGAGCCGCCCAAACCGGAACCGAGCGGTATCCCCTTTTCGATGTCCGCTTCGAAGCCGAAATCAAGTCCCAGCGCGGCGTGCATGGCCTGCAGTGCGCGGCCCGCCGTGTTGTGCGCGGGTTCCACCGGCAACTCGCCGGCAATGCCGGTGATGGAGCGAATCCGCACCACCGGCTCCTCGATTCGCCGCAGGCGCACCTTGTCGCCGACCGCCTCCACCGTGTGTCCGAGAATATCGAAACCGATACCCACGTTGGCGACGGTCGCAGGCGCGAAGGCCGTGACATCGGTCAGCATTACAGATGTGCCCCCAGATAGGCCGACAGACGCAACAGATCCGAGAACACGCCGGCGGCGGTCACTTCCGGACCGGCCCCGGGACCCTGCACGATCAAGGGATTGTCGCAGTAGCGGCGAGTGGCGAAACGCACCACGTTGTCGGTGAGCGCAATATTGGCAAAGGCATGCTTGGCGTCCAGCCGCGTCAATCCGACCGTCGCCGTGCCGTCGGCATCGATCCGCCCGACATAGCGCAGCACCTGATTCTTGGCGCGCGCCTCGCTCAAGGTCTGCGCCATGATCGAGTCGAATTCCGGCAGCCGCGCCATGAACTCATCGACGCCGCACTGTTCGAGCGCCTTGGGCACCAATCCTTCCACCCGCACATCGGCCATCTCCAAGGTCAGCCCCATCTCGCGGCCCAGGATGATGAGCTTTCTGGCGACATCCAGTCCCGACAGGTCATCGCGCGGGTCGGGCTCGGTGTACCCCTTGGCCTTGGCCGCGCGCACGATGGAGGAAAAGCTCTCGCTGCCGTCGAAGACATTGAACAAGTAGGCCAGAGTGCCGGAGAAAATGCCTTCGATGCGGGTGATCTCATCGCCCGTGTCGCGCAGGTCGCGCAGCGTCTGAATGATGGGCAGGCCGGCGCCGACCGTGGCTTCGTAGAGATAATGCGTGCCTGCCGCGCGCCGCGCCTCCTGCAATTCGCGGTAGTACGGCAGCGCTCCGCTGTTGGCTTTCTTGTTGGGGGTCACGACGTGAATGCCGCGCGCCAGCCAGGCGCTGTAAATGCCGGCGACCTCGGCACTGGCCGTGCAATCGACGATCACCGTGTGAGGTATGTAATCGGCCTGCACGTGATTCGCGAACTTCTCCAGATCCAACGGCTCGCCCTTGGCCGCGAGACGCTCCTCCCAATGATCGAGATCGACTGCCGCTTCCTCCAGCAGCATGCGCTTGGAACTCGCGATGCCGCGCACGCGCAAATCCAGATTCAACGCGCGCAATCGCCCGATCTGCGTCTGAATTTGCGCCAGCAGTACCCGGCCGACGGTTCCCGGTCCGATCAAGCCTATGGACAAGGTATTGGGCGACAAGTAAAAGGCGGCATGCACGGCACGCAGCGCCTTGGCGCTCACCTTGCCGTCGACCACCACGGAGATGTTGCGTTCGGATGCGCCCTGGGCAATCGCCCGCACGCTGATGGCGGCATCGCCCAGCGAGTTGAAGACCTTGGCCGCGACGCCGTGCGCTCCGGCCATGCCGTCGCCGACCACCGCCAGGATGCTCATCCCCAAAGCGACATCCACATGCTGAATCTGGCCGTCGCGCAACTCCGTGTCGAAGGCGCGCCGCACGGCTTCCTCGGCGCGCACCGCCTGGGCCTCGGGGATGGCGAAGCAGATGGAATGCTCGGAACTGGCCTGGGAGATCAATATCACCGAGATGCCCGAATCGCGCAGCGCGCCGAACAAACGGTTCGCGGTACCGGGAACACCGATCATTCCCGCCCCTTCCAGGTTTACCAGCGCCACCGGGTCGATGGTGGTGATGCCTTTGACTTTGAGCGCCGAGACCGGATGGGCGCAGATCAGGGTGCCGCGCTTTTCCGGAGCAAAGGTATTGCGGATGAAAATGGGTATGTCGCGCGCGACCGCCGGCTCCATGGTCTGCGGGTGAATGACCTTGGCGCCGAAATACGCGAGTTCCATGGCCTCGTTGTACGACAGCTGATCGATGACCTGGGCGTTCGGCACCAGGCGCGGGTCGGCCGACAGCACGCCGTCGACGTCGGTCCAGATGATGATTTCTGCGGCGCCCAGCAGGGCGCCGAAGATCGAGCCGGAAAAATCGCTGCCGTTGCGGCCCAAGGTGGTCTGAATTCCCTTGACGGTGGTCGCGACGAAGCCGGTCACGATCAGCCGGCCCGTGAAATCCTTCGGTACCAGACGCTTGAGGTTCGCTTCGCTCACCGGCCACTGCACGGCAGGTCCGAGCGAGCCCCATTCGACGATGATGACCTCGCGGGCATCGATCCACAGCACTTCGCCCTTGATACGGCCGCGCTCGCGCAGAAAAGGCGCGAACAGCCGCGTCGACCAGATCTCGCCGTAGCCGGAGATCACGTCGCGCATCGAGTACGTCGAGGAGCGGATCAGGCGCACGGTTTGCAGCATGCCGGCGATGTCGCGGCAATCGCGGTCCAATTGCTCGCAATACTTGGCGAACGCCTCCTTGGAGACCAGGCGGCGGGCGAGTTCCACATGGCGCTTCTTGAGCGCCTCGATGGCCGAGGGAAAGTACGCATCGGGTTTTTCGGCCAGCGCGACCAGGCCGAGCAGGGCATCCGTGACTCCGCGGCAGGCCGACAGCACCACCGCTTCGCGCGGGTTGGGCGATGCCTCGATGATATCGGCGACCCGGCGGAAACAGTCGGCGTCGGCGACGCTCGACCCCCCAAACTTATGTACGATCCAATTGTCCATGCTGCACACGAGCCCACACCGCGCTGGGCGTTCTAACCGCTCCTAAACCATGCAAGTTGATGAATTGCGGTGCGAAACCGCTAGACAGCCCGGAACTTTAATCGCACCGCGGGGAGGCTAGCAAGCGATTCCGTTCGGCTTTGGGGAGGGTTACGGCCGCCCGCGTGGCTTGCCGGCGCCTGGGCGCGAGGTGCGGCCCGATTTGGGCAGGCCCGTGTGCTGAGTCCGAAACGGCAGGGCCGGCGCCGGCCTTTTGGTCCCCGGCCGCGCTCCCGACCCCACCGGCTGATACGCCGGTATCAAGTGGTGTTTGCCGTTGCCGATCAAATCCGCGCGGCCCATGCGCTTCAGTGCCTCGCGCAGCACCGGCCAGTTCTCGGGGTCGTGATAGCGCAGGAAGGCCTTGTGCAGACGGCGCACCTTGATGCCCTTGGGGATCACGACATCCTCGCTCGCGCGGGTGATACGCCTCAAAGGATTCTTGCCCGAGTGATACATGGCCGTGGCGGTGGCCATCGGCGAGGGCAGGAAGGCCTGCACTTGGTCGGCGCGAAAGCCGTTCTTCTTCAGCCACAGCGCCAGCTCGAGCATGTCCTGATCGCGCGTGCCCGGATGCGCCGCGATGAAGTAAGGTATCAAGTACTGCTCCTTGCCCGCTTCCTTGGAGTACTTGTCGAACAGCTCTTTGAATCGGTAGTACGCACCGACCCCGGGCTTCATCATTTTCGACAGCGGGCCCTCGCCGATGGCCTCGGGAGCGATTTTCAGATACCCGCCCGTGTGGTGGGTCGCGAGTTCCCGCACGTACTCGGGCGACTCGATCGCCAGGTCGTAGCGCACGCCGGAGGCGATCAACACCTTCTTGACGCCCTTCAGCGCCCGCGCGCGGCGGTATAGATTGATGAGCGGCGCGTGATCGGTGTTGAGATTCGGGCAAATGCCGGGAAACACGCAGGAGGGGCGGCGGCACGCGGACTCTATGTCTGAGCTCTTGCAGTGCAGCCGGTACATGTTCGCGGTCGGGCCGCCGAGATCGGAAATCACTCCGGTGAAGCCCGCGACCTTGTCGCGAATGGTTTCGATCTCCCGGATCACCGAGTCCTCGGAGCGGCTCTGGATGATCCGCCCCTCGTGCTCCGTGATGGAGCAGAAGGTGCATCCGCCGAAACAGCCGCGCTGAATTGCCACCGAAAATCGAATCATGTGGTAGGCGGGAATCTTCGCCGTACCGTACTGTGGATGCGGCCGGCGCGCATACGGCAACTCGTAGATCGCATCCATGTCGGCGCTGCTCAGGGGAATCGGCGGCGGATTCAGCCACAGCTCCTGATTGCCATGGCGCTGGACCAGCGCGCGGGCATTTCCTGGATTCGCCTCCAAGTGCAGAATGCGCGAGGCGTGGGCGTACAGCACCGCGTCGGCGCTCACCTGTTCGAACGACGGCAGGCGAATGACAGAATGCTCGCGCTGTGAATTCGGCACCTTGCGGTAGAACTTCACGACGGTCGGCGCTGCGGCCGCCGGTGCGGCGGCGGGAGCTGCGGTCGCGTTGACCGCGCGGCGCTGCTCCTCGCCGGCATAGGGATCCTGGGGCGGATTCAAGGGCCCCGGGGCATCCAGTTCGCTCGAATCGATTTCCACCCATCCGGCCGGCATGCCGCGCCGCAGGTACGCGGTGCCGCGCACATCGCTGATCTCGCCGATGGCCTCGCCGGCCGCCAGGCGCTGCGCAATCACGCCGATCTGCCGCTCCGCATTGCCGTACACCAGCAAGTCCGCTTTGGAGTCCACCAGCACCGAGCGGCGCACCTGCTCCGACCAGTAGTCGAAATGCGCGATGCGGCGCAGGCTGGCCTCGATGCCGCCGATCACGATGGGAGTTGTTTTGAAGGCTTCGCGAATTCGCTGCGAATAGACGATGACACAGCGGTCGGGCCGCTTACCGCCCTGGCCGCCCGGCGTATAGGCATCATCGCTGCGCACCCGGCGGTCGGAGGTGTAGCGATTCACCATGGAGTCCATGTTGCCGCCGGTGACGCCGAAAAACAGCCGGGGTGCGCCGAGCGCCTCGAAGTCCCGGGTGCTGTGCCAGTCCGGCTGGGCAATGATGCCCACCTTGAAGCCGAGAGCTTCCAGCACCCGGCCGATGATGGCCATGCCGAAGCTCGGGTGATCCACGTAGGCATCGCCGGTGACGATGATGATGTCGCAGCGATCCCAGCCGAGCAGATCCATGTCGGCGCGGCTGGTCGGCAAGAACGCCGCCGGCGTGAGGCCGGCGGCGTTCTCTCGAGGGCTGCGAAATAGGGGGGTGGCGGCTTGCACGCCCGCGATTAGGCCTGAATCGTCATCCTATGTCGATCGGGAAATAACGCTGCGCATCCTCGCGCTGAATCAGCAGGGCGACGCTGTGGCCCGCCCGCGCCACCTCGCGCTTGAGGTCGGCCACCGAGGCCACGGCCGCGCCATTCACCCCCAGCACCACATCGCCCGCCTGCACGCCGGCGGCGAGCGCCGGTCCGCTCACATCCTCCACCACCAACCTTCCCTTGGTGTGCAATTCCTGCTGCTCATTGGGCTCGAGCGGCCGCACCGCGAGGCCCAGTTTGCCGTCGCCGTGATCACCTAGATTGCGCGCGGTCTGCACCGGCTCATCGTCCAGCAGCACGGTCTTGACGTCCACCACGCTTGCCTTGTGATCGCGCCAGATGCCGATATGCGCCACCGTACCCGGCGGGATCTCCGCAATCACGGTCGGCAGTTCGTTGGACTCATCGATATTGCGGCCATTGACGCTGGTGATCACATCGCCGGGCTTCAGGCCCGCGCTCTCGCTCGGGCCTTTGGGATCCACCGAACTCACCAGAGCGCCATGCGGGGTGCCCAAACCGAAATTGGTCGCCAATTTCTGATCGACCAATTGCACCGCGACGCCGATACGACTGCGGCTCACCTTGCCCTTGGTCAGCAGTTGATGCTCGACGTTCAACACCAGGTCGATGGGCACGGCAAAGGACATGCCCATGAAGCCGCCGGTGCGGCTATAGATCTGCGAGTTGATGCCGATCACCTGGCCGTCGACATTGAACAGCGGACCGCCGGAATTGCCGGGATTGATGGCCGCGTCGGTTTGAATGAAGGGTACGTAGGCCTCATCGAGCGGACGCGCCGTGGCGCTCACGACTCCTGCCGTCACGCTGTTTTCGAAGCCGAACGGCGAGCCGATCGCCACCACCCACTGCCCGGGTTTGAGTTTTGAAGAATCGCCGAAGTGCACCGTGGGCAGGCCGGTCGCGGCAATCTTGATCACCGCCACATCGCTGCGCTTGTCGACGCCGATGACCTTGGCCACGAACTCACGCCGATCGGTGAGCTTCACCGTCACTTGCGAGGCATCATCCACCACATGCGCATTGGTGAGCACGTAGCCGTCCGGGCTCACGATGAATCCCGAACCGACGCCCTTCATGGGCGGCGCGCGCCCGGGTGCCGGCATTTGATAGTGCCGGAAGAACTGGGAGATGGGGTCATCGCCCTCCTCCGAGCCACCCAGATTGCCCATTTTCTGGGGCTTCTCGACCACGCTGATGTTGACCACGGCGGCGCCGTTTTGCGCGACCAGTCCTGAGAAATCGGGCAGGCCGGTCACCCGGCCTGCGGCCGGTGCCTCCGTGACGGTCAGCGGTGCGGCGGCGGGCGCCGCAGGCCCTGAGTCGGCACTCGAACGCTGATGAGCGACGACCACAACGAAGATGCCCGCAATGACCGCGAGCGACCAAGTTCTGAAACTTCCCATTGAAATAAGACCTCTCTTGAGCGATATGTCCGAATGCTCGTTATGACCCCGTCGGGAGTCTTTGGTTCCTGGCCCCCCCAGCCCATGGAACCCCAAAATGTGACATCCCGACGGGTCAAAACCGCGTCATTAGCGCTAGGCTTGGGTTTCCTTCTGGCAGACCTCATCTATGGCAGACGTGACCGGTCCGAACTTATTGGTGGTTGGAGGCGATAGCAAACGCCTTCAGTGGCTTACCCACCATGTCACCAGCCATTGGCCGAACGCCCAGGTCACCACCCTGCCCGCCGGCGAGCCCGACGCGGTGGGGCGGCTGATCGCGGAACGCGCCCCCGACGCCGTCATCCTGCAGGCCGATTTCGCGGACGAGGGGTCCGCCGGTATCGCGCTGCACGACATGGGCCAGATGCTGCAGCAGCAGCCGGCCGTCTATTGCATTTTTCTTGCAGAAAACGGCAGCGAGACGGCGGCCGTGCGAACCTTGAAGAGCGGCGCCAAGGACTATCTGCCGCTGGCGCGCATTACACGCGATCAATTGCTGGCTGCGATCATGGAAGCCTGCGCCAAGCGGCGCGCCGCCACCCAGCCCGCCAAGGTCATCGCGCCGCCGGACGCCGCAGCCCCGGGCATCGAGGTTCCCGGCTACTCCATCCTCAAGGAAATTGCGACCAGCAACTTCTCGCAAGTGTATCTGGCGCGCAGCGAGCGCCTGCGGCGCAACGTGGTGCTCAAAGTCATGAATCGCGGGGAATCCTCGCGCGAAATCGACGATGCCGAGCGCTTTCAGCGCGAGTATGAAATCATTTCCAGCATCAGCCACCGCGCCATCGCCGAGATCTACGACTTCGGTTCCCTGCCCCGCCACCTGTACCTGGCGATGGAGTACTTCCCCTGCGGCGACCTGCGTGATCGCCTGCGCAATCCCTTGAGCGTCGACGAGAGTCTGTACTACCTGCGCGCCATCGCCGAGGCGCTGCGCGTGATTCACGTGTTCGGCATTTTGCATCGCGATCTAAAACCGGCGAATGTGATGCTGCGCGAGGACAATTCGCCGGTGCTCATCGACTTCGGACTCGCGCGCCGCTCGATGGACGATGCCGGCACCACCGGCGTCGGACAGGTGCTCGGATCGCCGTATTACATTAGCCCAGAACAGTCGCAGGGACAGCGCGTGGACGCGCGCACCGATCTGTACAGCCTCGGGGTCATGTTCTTCGAAATGTTGACGGGGCAGAGACCCTACAGCGGCCGCAGCGCCGTGGCCATCATGGAGCAGCATGCCTCCTCGCCGGTGCCGATGCTGCCCGCACCCACGGCAATGCAGCAGCCCCTGCTCGATCGCCTCATGGCAAAGCAGCAAAGCGCCCGCTATGCATCGGCGGATGAATTGCTGGCCGACTTGGGACCGTTGGTGGCCGCGGTCGCTTGAATCGTGACGCGAGTCACAGTGGCCCGTGACTCACTGCAGCATCTGTCATAAGCCCATCCCGAGGCTGTGACAGCCATCAAGCCCAGAGTGCCGCGCCTTTGGCACCCTGCGGACATGTTCATTTCCGTCAAACGGCATGAGCGCGAGAAGCAGGATCTGATCGGCGCGAGCAATCGGCTGACCGACGCCATCCTGAAGAGCAGTGTGCAAGGCCTGTTCCTGCTCGACGCCAAGGATGGGATCCAGTCCCAGGTGTCGGGCTCGCTCGCCGCGATGTTCCGGCGCCAGGATTTCAACAACTCGAGCTTTGAGAAATTGATCGCGCCGCTGGTGACCGCCAAGACCTTGAGCGCCGCGCGCGCCTTCATGACCCGGCTGTCCGACGGCGCGCCCGCCGTCGATGCGGCGCAAGCGAATTCACTGCCGGATGTCGAAGTGCGGCTCGCCAACGCCGACGGCTCATTTGATACCGCCCATTACAGTTTTGACTTTCACGCCGTCCATTCCGGGCAGGAACCGCGCGCCTGGCTGGTCCGCGTCACCGACATCACTGCGCGTGTGCAACAACAGCGTGAGCTGGAGGATCTGCGCACGCAACTGCAGACTCAAGGAGAGATCCTGCGCTCCGTGCTGCAGGCCGGCGGCGCGCGCTTCGGCGCCTTCCTGCAGCGCACCGACGCCTCGATGAAAACCATCAACGGCGTGTTGAAAAAGCCCGCGCGCGAAGCCGATGCGTTTCGCAGCAAGCTCGAAGAGACGCTGGAGGAAGTCGACCGGGTGCGGCGCGATGCCGCGGCCCTCAAGCTCACCGGGCTCGAAGCCGCCGCCCGCTCGCTGGAGGACTCGCTGCAGGAATTACGCAGCCGCGGCGCCGTGAGCGGCAGCGATTTCCTGCCGCTGGCCGTCAAGCTCGATCAGCTCTATGGCCAGTTCGCGCTGCTGCGCTCGCTGTCCGCCCAAGCGGGCCCGGTGGCGGAGCCCGACGCCGATGCGCCCGAGACCCGCATGACGCAGAACGGCACCCAGATCATCGAAGCACCGAAGTTCCTGGCCGAGATGGCGGCGCAAAGGGCCGCCGCAGCGCCGCAAAAGCCCGCGGGACCCAAGGCGCACCGCATGGCACGGGCCGGCAGCCTCGACAGCACGCTCTCTGCGCTCACCGAACTGGTGGCGCAGGAGCACCACAAGACCGTGGTGCTGGACTGCACCGGCATGGAGCTGGTTCCGCAGCGCTACCAGGCCACCATCAAGAACGTCGCGATTCAACTGATCCGCAACGCCGTCATGCACGGCGTCGAACCCTCGGATGCGCGCGTGGGAGGCGGCAAGCCGGCGCACGGAACCTTGCATCTCGAGTTCAAGACCATGCCCGATCACAGCTACGAGATGCACTTCCAGGACGACGGCTGCGGACTCGATCCCGATAAAGTGCGCGCCACCGCCGTCGCCAAGGGCCTGCTCACCGCGGATGCTGCGACGCGCCTGCGCGACCGCCAAGCCATCAAATTGATCTTCAAATCCGGCTACACCACGCTGCAGTCGGCGCCCGGCGAAGCGCCGCACGGCAGCGGCATGTCGCTGGTGCGCCGCTACGTGCACGAGGCCGGCGGCAAGATCGCGCTGGCGACCTTGCTGGGCCATGAGACCCGGTTCAAGGTCACTCTGCCGGCGCTCGCGGCCGCCGATGCGCAGGTCGCCTAGTCAAGCCTGCGACAATTCGACCAGGGTCGCGCCGGCCGCAACCCTCTCCCCCAATCCGAACGCGACGCGCGCCACGACTCCGTCATAGGGCGCCGTCAGGGTATGTTCCATTTTCATCGCCTCGACCGTCACCAGCGCGGCGCCGCGCGCGACTCGCTGGCCGACGGCCACGTGAATGGCCACCAACGTTCCCGGCAGCGGCGTCAGTAACGAGCCTTCCTCCGCAGCGGCGTTCACCTGCAGCGCATCCTCGGTGCGTCTGAGGCGCAGCGCCGTGTGCCGGCCGGCGCGGAACAGGTGCAGCTGCTGATCCGACTCGACCACGCGCAGGCGCTGCATCTGTCCGTCGAGTTCCAGCTCCAATGACTGCGCCCCGCGTGCCGCGATCGCCAGCGCATAGTGCCGCCCCGCCACACTCGCCACATAGCGTTGCGCGGCCACCTGTTCGATGACCACCGTCCTTTCGCCGAACGCCCAGGTGCTGCGGGGCGGCGCGCCGAGGCGCCACCCCCGGGTATCGGACCACAACGCCCCGGCGCCGCTCACCCGGCTCGCGCACCACAACCCGGCGAGCGCGGCATCGATGTCCTGCGCGCCCGGTTCTCCGAAGACAAGCAGCGGGCGGCGCGCGTTCAGGAAGTCGGTCGTCACGCCGCCTTGTCTGAAGGCCTCGTCGCCCAGCACGCTGGTGAGCAGCGCACGGTTGGTGGTCACGCCCACGATCTCGATTTCATCGAGCGCCCGGCGCAGCAAACTCGCCGCCGCGGCACGCGACTCGCTCCAGGCAACGATCTTCCCCAGCATCGGATCATAAAAGGATGAGACTTCATCGCCGGCATCAACCCCCACATCAAGCCGCAGACCCGGCGCAGCGTCGGGCCAATGCAAATGGCTGATGCGACCGACGCTCGGCAAATATCCGCGCACCGGATCCTCGGCATAGAGGCGCGCTTCCAATGCGCAGCCCTGCTGGACGATCTCGTTCTGGCGTCGCGGAAGCGGCGCACCGTCCGCGACGCGCAGCTGCCACTCCACCAGGTCGATCCCGGTGATGAACTCGGTGACCGGATGCTCCACCTGCAGGCGGGTGTTCATTTCCATGAAATAGAAGTGCTGCGCCTCGTCGACCAAGAATTCCACGGTACCGGCGCCCACATAACCCACCGCGCGTGCGGTCTGGATGGCGGCCAGTGCCATGCGCGCGCGCACCTCGTCGTGCAAGTGCGGCGCCGGCGCCTCCTCGATGATCTTCTGGTGGCGGCGCTGCACCGAGCAATCGCGGTCGAACAGGCTCACGACACCGCCGTGGGAGTCCGCGAATACCTGCACTTCCACGTGGCGCGCCCGGGGGAAGTAGCGCTCCAGCAGCAGCCGGTCGTCGCCGAATGCCGTGCGCGCCAGCCGTTGCGCCGATTCCACCGCGGCGCCGACCTCGGCTGCGCAATCGACCACCTGCATGCCCTTGCCGCCGCCGCCGGCGCTGGCTTTAATGATGAGCGGAAACCCCACGCGCTGCGCCTCCGCCATGAGCCGCTGCGCGGATTGGTCCGCACCGTGATAGCCCGGCGCCACCGGCACCCCCACCGCCGCCATGGCGGCCTTGGACGCGCTTTTCGAGCCCATGGCGCGGATCGCCGAGGCTGGCGGCCCGACGAAGATCAAGCCCGCGTCGGTGCAGGCCTCTGCAAAATCGGCGTTCTCCGACAGGAAACCGTACCCGGGGTGTATGGCGTCGGCGCCGACGCGCTTGGCGAGATCGAGGATTTTCGGAATGTGCAGATAGCTGTCGGCGGCCGGGGCCGGCCCCAAACAATAGGCCTCATCGGCGCTGCGCACATGACGGGCATGGGCGTCGGCCTCGGAGTAGACCGCAATGGCCGTCACCCCTAAGCGCTGCGCCGTGCGCGCGATGCGGCAGACGATTTCGCCGCGGTTGGCGATCAGCAGGCGGCGCAGCATGGTCCCGCTCACATCCGAAACACGCCGAAGCGCGTCGCGGACGTCTCCTGGGCCGCGGCCAGCGACAGCGCCAGCCCCAACACACGGCGCGTGTCGAGAGGATCGATGACGCCGTCATCCCAAAGGCGCGCCGATGAATAATACGGGTGCCCTTGCCGCTCGAATTGCTCGCGGATCGGCGCCTTCAGCCGCTCCTCCTCGGCCTCGCTCAAGGTGCCGCCGGCGCGCTCCAGCGCCTCGCGCTTGATGGTGGCCAGAACGCTCGCGGCCTGCTCGCCGCCCATCACCGAGGTGCGCGCGTTCGGCCATTGAAACAGGAATCGCGGACTGTAGGCGCGGCCGCACATGGCGTAGTTGCCGGCGCCGAAGCTGCCGCCGATGACCACGGTGTATTTCGGCACCGCCGCGCAAGCCACGGCGGTGACCAGCTTGGCGCCATCCTTGGCAATGCCGCCCGCCTCCGCCGCCTGGCCCACCATGAAGCCGGCGATGTTCTGCAGGAACACCAGCGGAATTCCCTCACGGCAGCACAGCTCGATGAAGTGCGTGCCTTTGAGCGCGCTCTCGGAAAACAATATGCCGTTGTTGGCCAGTATCCCCACCGGGTGCCCATGAATGTCGGCAAAGCCGCAGACCAAGGTGGTCCCGTACAGCGCCTTGAACTCATCGAACCATGAGCGATCGACCAGGCGGGCTACAAGTTCGCGCACGTCGTAGGGCTTGCGCGACGTCGGCGGAATGATGCCGTAGAGTTCGCCGGGATCGTACGCCGGTGCGCTCGCCGCCGTGCCGCCGCCAAGCGCCGCAACGGCGGCGCGCGGGCTGCCCTTGAGCCGCGCCACCGCGCGGCGTGCGAACGCCAAGGCATGCGTGTCGTTTTCCGCGTAGTAGTCGATCACGCCGGAGTGCCGGCAGTGTACGTCGGCGCCGCCCAGGGATTCTGCATCGATTTCCTCGCCGGTCGCCGCGCGCACCAAGGGCGGGCCGCCCAGAAAGACGCGGCCCTGATTGCGGACGATGATGGCGTGATCGGACATCGCCGGAACGTAGGCGCCGCCGGCCGTGCACGAGCCGTGCACCACCGCGATTTGCGCAATGCCCTGCGCCGACAGCCGCGCCTGATTGAAGAATATCCGCCCGAAGTGCTCGCGGTCGGGAAACACCTCATCCTGCCTCGGCAGGAACGCCCCCCCGCTCTCCACCAGGTAGATGCAGGGCAAGGCGTTCTCCCCCGCAATTTCCTGGGCGCGCAAATGCTTCTTCACGGTCAGGGGGTAGTAGGTGCCGCCCTTCACCGTGGGGTCATTCGCCACCACCATGCACTCCCGTCCGCAGACCCGCCCGATGCCGGTGATGAGGCCGGCGCCCGGCAGATCCTCGCCGTAGACGCCCTGCGCCGCGAGAGCCGACAGCTCCAGAAACGGCGAGCCGGGATCCAGCAGCGCCGCAATGCGCTCCCGCGCCAGCAGCTTGCCGCCCTTGATGTGCTTGTCGCGCGCCGCCGCGCTGCCGCCCACCGCATTGCGCTGCAGCGTCGCCTGTAGATCCGCCACCAGCGGCTGCATGGCGGCGCGGTTGGCGGCGAAGTCCTGCGAGCGGATGTCGATTTTCGAGACGATCTGGGCCATTGGCTTTGTTGCCTTGAGAGTGGCAGAATTGTCCGACAGTCCGATTATCCAACGATTTAGGGTGCGATGACAATGGGGGGCAGGTAAATGGCCAATTCTGCTTACCGTGAATTCAATTTCGGGCTCGGCGACATCATCGATGCGGTGCGTGAGCAGGTGCAGCGTTTTGCCGAGGAGCGCATTGCGCCGCGTGCCAATGAGATCGACCGCAGCAATGTGTTCCCGCGGGATCTATGGCGCGAATTCGGCGAGCTGGGGCTTTTAGGACTGACCGTGAGCCCGGACCACGGCGGCGCCGGCTTGGGTTACCTTGCCCACACCGTCGCGATGGAGGAGATCTCGCGCGCCTCGGGCGCGGTCGGTTTGAGCTACGGCGCGCATTCGAATCTATGCGTGAACCAACTCGCCTTGAACGCCACCGACGCGCAGAAGCGCCGGTATCTGCCGAAGCTGTTGAGCGGCGAGCACGTCGGAGCGCTCGCCATGTCCGAGCCCGGCGCCGGCTCGGACGTCGTCTCCATGCAGCTTCGGGCGACGCGGCACGGCGATCACTATGTGCTCGACGGCCGCAAGATGTGGATCACCAACGGCCCGGAAGCCGACGTCTTGGTGGTGTACGCGAAGACCAATCCGGATGCCCGCAAACACGGCATCAGCGCCTTCATCATCGAGAAGGGCTTCAAGGGCTTCACCCCGGCGCAAAAGCTCGACAAGCTCGGCATGCGCGGCTCCAGCACCAGCGAATTGGTGTTCGACGGCTGCGAAGTGCCCGCCGCCAACCTCGTGGGCGAGGAAAATCGCGGGGTCAACGTCTTGATGCGCGGCTTGGACTACGAACGCGTGGTGCTGTCCGGCGGGCCCTTGGGATTGATGGCGGCGGCCCTCGACGTGGCCGTGCCCTACGTGCGCGAGCGGCGCCAATTCGGCCAGCCCATCGGCACCTTCGAACTCGTGCAGGGCAAGCTTGCCGACATGTACGCCTCGCTCAACGCCTGCCGCAGCTACGCCTATACCGTCGCCGCGGCCTGCGACCGGGCCGATGCCACCCGCAAGGACGCCGCCGCCTGCATTTTGTTCTGCGCCGAGGCCGCGACCCGGTCGGCCCTGGATGCCATCCAGCTGCTGGGCGGCAACGGCTACATCAATGATTACCCGACGGGGCGGCTGCTGCGGGATGCGAAGCTCTATGAAATCGGCGCCGGGACATCGGAGATCCGCCGCATGCTGGTCGGCCGCGAATTGTTCGGAGAGGGCTAGTGGGCGATCTGTTCGTGCCGCTGGACGATCACCCGGCGTACCGCCAGATTGCCAATGTCATCGAGCAGCGCATCGTCGGCCGCTCCTTGCGCCCCGGCGATCCGTTGCCCTCGGAAACGGATCTGGCGCGGCAGTTCGGCGTCAATCGCTCGACCATCCGCGAGGCGATCCGCGAGCTCGAGACTCACGGACTGCTCGGCCGCGTGCGCGGCGAGAAGCGGCTGCGGGTGACGCACCCGGAACCGCGCCGGATAAGTTCCGGCGTGAGCCGCGCGCTGGCGCTCAATGATGTGACCTTTCTCGAGTTGTGGGAAGCCATGATGGCGATCGAGCCGGTGGCCGCGCAGTACGCGGCGTCGCGACGCACTCCCGCGCAGCTGCAAGCCTTGGTGCGCGCGGCCGCCCGCTTCAAGCGCGAGGTTGCGGACACCGCGGCCGCCGTGTCCGCGGTGGTGGATTTCTTCACCGCCGTTGCCGCGGCCAGCGGCAATCAGGTGCTGGCGTTGTCGCAGGCGCCGCTCAATCTCTTGCTGGTGCCCGCCCTCACCCGCATGATCGACCGGCTGCCGCAGGCGCGCGCGCGCATCCAGGAAGCTCAAGGCAAGATCGCCGAGGCCATCAAGCTCAAGCGCAATGAGCAGGCGCGGGTTTGGATGGAGAAGCACATCCGCGATTTCAAACGGGGCCACGAGCTCGAGAGCAACTGAGGATTTGGCTGCAGCTAACCAAATATCTCGCCGACATTGATCTGAATGGCCGGAAACGCCTGCGGCGCTACAGTCTCCGTCTGGAGAAACTCACTCGTGCGAACGTAACCGCTCCCGGCAGGTTCGCGATACGACACGATGCGCCGGCCCTCTACATCGACCACCCAGTATTCTGCTATCCCGTATCGCGCGTACAGATGCAGCTTGATGCCTTGATCGAAGGACAAGGTGCTGTCCGATACCTCGATCAACAGCAGCACATCCGAGGCCTCCGGAATTTTGCCGCTGTAGAAGTCGGCGCGGCGCTTCAGCAGCATGAGGTCCGGTTGCGGTTCAGAATACTCGCCCAAATTAATCGGGCCGCCACTGACCACGGTTGCTGAACGCGACAACGCCAACACGAACAACTCGTTGAGCCGACTCGTCAGAGCACCATGCTTCAGACCAATCGGCGCCATATCGAGCATATCGCCTTCGATCAACTCGATACGATCGTATTTGGTCAAAACTCCGGCAGCCACCATCATTTGATAGCGGTTTGTGGTAATTCGCATACGCGTCGGCGTGAATGCAGCGCTCATGGCTTCCGGCCCCGCTTAAAGAATGATCTCCCGCTCAGTATCGCCGCCCGTCGGGTCATGCAGATTGGTGCTGAAGGACACCAGCACCATCACGCGCTCGCCGGTGTTGCGAAAGGCATGCACCACTCCGGGCGGAATGGTCAGCCGCCAGATCTCCCCGGCCGGCACCTCGAGATCGCGAATGACCCCGTCTTCCTTGAGGCGGATCAGGCAGGGTCCGGCCACGCTGGTGGTCTCCACAGCGGTGCGATGCACATGATTGCCGCGCACTTCGTTGGGTTGCGTGAGCACCACATGCACGTTCTTCTGGCCGGCGAGCTCGACATCGTTCAGCGGTTCAAACACGCAGCCGCGCGCATCGCGATGGGTCTTCACGGATTGCACGACGGCACGCGTCGCCTGCGAGGTCTCCATGCGCGCAATTATAGCCGAGCGGTCCTGTGGAGAGCAGTTCAGTTCAGCGCGACGGACGCACCGCGCGGCGCCGCCCGGCGAGCAATACGCCGGCGACGAACATCATGTCCCACCAATCCAGGGCGCCGCCGCCGCTCTTGGCCGGGGCCGTGACGCTGAGCGAGGCCGAGGCGCTGGCCGAGTTGCCGCCGGCCGGACCGGTGATGAGCGCGTTGGCTGCGATGGTGTTGGCGTAGTCGCCGGCCGTCGCGCTTTTCACGCTGACGGTGATGGAGCAGCTGCCCTTGGCCGGAATATCGGCACCCGCCATGGTCACGGCGCTGGTCGAGGTGCTGAGCGTGCCGGAGGTGCCCGAGCACGTGGTGGTCGGCGCCGGCGAGGACTGGATGCTCAAGTTGGCGGGCACGGTCTCGGTGAAGCCCGACTGAGTCAGGTCGAAGCCGTTTGCATTGGTGAAGGTAATGGTCAGGGCTCGAGGCCGCATTCTCGGTCACCGTAGCCGGCGAAAATACTTCAGTGATGGTGGGCGGCACCGGCGTGACGGTCAGCGGTGTCGGGCACGCGGTGGCCGAGGTGCCGGGGGAGGACGGCGCGTGAACGGTCGCGGTGCCGTTGGCGGCAAACGAAACATAGGCGCTGCTATCAACGTGGCCGGCCGAATCAGTCACGGTCAGAGTGAGCGTACCGATGGTCCCGGTGGACGTGACGGTCACCTGCGCGGTATTGGCACCGGAGGTGATCGTGATGCCACCGGCGGCTGCCCAGGAATAGCCGGCAATGGTCAAATTGCACGCCGCCACACTGGCGCCGGCATCGAAATCAGTATTGCCGGTCGCGGTGATCGCGCCGATCGGATTGAGGGCGGCCTTGACCGCGCTGAACGCATTGACCATGCCCGCGCCGCATTGACTGCCATCGTTGGGGCAGGCGCATTCGCCGGAACTGGGGTCGGTGGTCGGACAGACAGGCACACCGGCCGGCTGTGGAAACGCGGTCGCGCTCGATTTGATGCGCGCAATCAATTGTGGCGGCGTCAAGTTGGCATTGACCGAGCGCATCAGCGCGGCAATGCCGGAGACGATGGGCGCCGAAAAACTGGTGCCGAGATTGACGTTGGTCTGATCCGTGTAGCCGTTGGCGCCCGGGCCCATCGTTCCCAGGTTGTAGGTGGTGTCGATGGATCGGTAGCAGGCGCCGGAGCTGGTCACACAATTGCCGGCGGGGGCCCCGATCCCGGCCTC
Organism: uncultured Gammaproteobacteria bacterium; assembly: GCA_963800375.1. Lineage (GTDB taxonomy): Bacteria > Pseudomonadota > Gammaproteobacteria > Steroidobacterales > Steroidobacteraceae > Bog-1198. Next base: position 376,719 of record CAWDAT010000001.1, read on the forward strand.
GGCGCCCAGACTGCTGTAACCCACTTTCGTGCCCACATTGCGCAGCCCCACCACCGCCAGCACGCCGGGACAATTGCCGGGCGCATCCACCGGTCCGCCCTCATTGCCGGCGGAGGCCACCACCAGCACGCTCATGGAGGTCAAGGTGCTGACCAGATTGGTGTAGGCCGTGCCGCAGCTGCCGCTGCCGCCGAGACTCAGATTGATGATGTCGGCGGGATAGGGATTATCGGGCACGCCGCTGACGGTCAGTCCCACCGCCCATTGAATCCCGGCGATGATGTCCGAGTCGTAGCCTCCGCACTTGCCCAGTGCCCGCACGGGGAGTATGTAAGGGCTCCAGGTCATCCCGGCAATGCCGGTGCCATTGTTGGTAAGCGCGCCCAAGACGCCGACCACTCGCGTTCCATGCCATGAGCTGGTGACCGGGCCATGGCTGGTGGGGTCACCGCAATCGGTGGGCGGGAACAGCGGATTCATGAGATCGGTGCTGCTGACCCAATCACCCGGATCGCTGGGATCCGGATCCCAGCCATCGCCGTCGTTGGCGATCAGGTAAGTGCCGAGCGCCGCGCTCGTGGTGCGGCTGTAATCTTGGCCCACGAAATCGTATCCCGGCAATAGCCGCCCGCCGAACCCGGCCTTGGATGCGTCGAAGCCCGCCCGCAATAAATCGGGATGGTCGAAACGCACGCCCGTATCGACGTCGGCAATGACAACGCCGGAACTGCCGGTGGTGATGCCCCAGGCGGAAATGGCATCGGTCGCGGATAAATCCTGGGTCGGCGTCACGCCATCAGGCATGACGACGGTCGCGCTGGGAGTCAGCATATACCACTGGCCGGTGGCGCCGGACGTGGGCAGGTACAGAGGATCATCGGGCGCCGCGTGCGCATAGCGGCGGTGATCCACCTCGGCAAACTGCACCGCAGGATCGGCTCGCAGGGCTTTGAGCGCCTTGTTCACATCGGCGCCATAGAGCATCTTCTGCAAAAACAGCACGTGCATGCTCGGGGTCACCTGCCGCGACCTTGCCATCGCCAATCCGGCCCGCTGGGCCAGCGAGGCGGCGTCCGCGTCCGAGGTCTGCGCCTGGATCACTTGGACGCCTTGCGCCCGTCCATGCAACTTGATGCTTTTCACCATCGAGTTGCCGGCGGTGGCGCGAAATCCCACCACCAAGCGGCCGGCTTGGGGCCCGATCTGGACGTTATGAGTTCTGACCGGATTCAGTTCCTGCACTGCCGCCGGCGCGGGGCTGCCGGTGAGGCAGGCGCCGCCGCCTAGCGTGAGAACGAGCAGCAGTCTTCCAATTCCTGACATAAACACACCCCAAAACCCATGTAGCGGACCGAAACGCACGGGATCTGCTTGTAAATCCGCGCACGAAGACTAGCAACAAAGCCCTGGCCAGAGTGAGAACTGTGGCCGCAAAACATGCTCGAAATATCCAGTATTCCGCCTGCCGGAACCAACCGTCGGCACCCGGCGACAGAGCCCCTGCGCTGCCCCAGGCCAACGCGTAGAATGACGGCACGAATCAGCGAATACGAAGGGGCGGTCTAATGACTTACGACAATCGGCAGTTCTACATTGGCGGCGCTTGGGTTGACCCAGTCGAGCCCAAGGAATTCAAGGTCATCAATCCGGCCACGGAGACGGTTGCCGGCCTGATATCGATGGGCAGCGCCAAAGATGTGGATCGGGCCGTGGCGGCGGCGCGGCGCGCCTTCGACAGCTATTCGCGCACCACGCCGGCCGAGCGCCTGGCGCTGATGGAACGCATTCTCGCAGCCTACAAGGCGCACTACGATGAGATTGCAGCGGCCATTTCCACCGAAATGGGCGCACCCGTGACGCTGGCCAAAGGCTCGCAGACCCGCATCGGCGTCGGCCATATCAGCGCCATGATCGAGGTGCTGAAGCACTTCAAATTCGAGGAAATGCGCGGCACCACGCGCCTGGTGCAGGAGCCTGTCGGCGTCTGCGCCCTGATCACCCCCTGGAATTGGCCCATGAATCAGGTGGCCGCCAAGGTGGTGCCGGCACTTGCCGCCGGCTGCACCATGGTGCTCAAGCCGTCGGAGTATTCACCGTTCAGCGCCATTCTGTGGGCCAAGGTCATGCACGAGGCCGGGGTTCCCGCCGGCGTGTTCAATCTGGTGAACGGCGACGGCCAGAACGTGGGCGCGCCGCTGTCCTCGCATCGCGACATCGACATGGTGTCATTCACCGGATCGACCCGCGCCGGCACCGAGGTGGCGCGCAATGCCGCCGCGTCGGTGAAGCGAGTGCACCAGGAACTGGGCGGCAAATCGCCGAACGTGCTGCTGGACGATGCGGATTTCGAGCGCGCCGTCAAACAGAGCGTGCTGCACGTGTTCCAGAATTCCGGTCAGTCCTGCAATGCGCCGACCCGCATGCTGGTGCCCGCCGCCAAGATGGCGGCGGTGGAGGCCATCGCGAAGCGCATTGCGGAGACCGTGGTGGTCGTGGGCGATCCCACCTCCGACAAGACCACCGTGGGTCCGGTGGTCTCCAAACTGCAGTTCGAGCGGGTCGAGGGATTCATCGAAAAGGGAATTGCGGAAGGCGCGCATCTCATCACCGGCGGCGCCGGGCGGCCGGACGGCCTCTCCAAAGGCTATTTCGTCAAACCGACGATTTTCTCCAACGTGCGCAACGACATGACGATCGCCCGCGAGGAAATCTTTGGACCGGTGCTGTGCATCCTGCCGTATCAGAACGAGGAGGAGGCCGTGCAAATCGCCAACGATACGCCGTACGGGTTGGCGGCCTATGTGTGGTCGCAGGACAATGTGCGGGCGCGGCGGATCGGCAACCGCATCCGCGCCGGCCAGGTGGCGCTGAACGGCGCCTCGGGCGACATGCAGACTCCCTTCGGCGGCTTCAAGATGTCCGGCAATGGACGCGAGTACGGGGAATTCGGCCTGCGCGACTTCCTCGAGGTCAAGGCCATGATCGGAGTCGACGCCGCTTGAATGGCTGACCCTGCCGTTCTGCGGCTCGAGAGCCTGAGCAAACGCTTTGCGCCGGACCGGCCGGCCATCTTCGAGCGGCTGGATTTTGAGCTGCGGCAGGGGGAATACCTTGCCGTGATGGGTGAGTCGGGCGTCGGTAAATCCACCCTGCTCAATTTGCTCGCCGGACTCGATCGTGCGGACTCAGGCCGCATCCTGCTCGATGGCGTGGATCTGGCCACCTTGAACGATGACGCCGTCACCCTCCTGCGGCGCCGCTCGGTGGGATTCGTGTTTCAGGCCTTTCACGTGCTGCCCTACCTCAGCGTCGAGCAGAACGTGGCCCTGCCGCTCGATTTGCTGGGCGTCCCAGAGCCGCAACGCAGTCAGCGCACGGCAGAGATGCTCGCGGCGGTGGGCATTGGGCCATTGGCACGCCGCTATGCGCGGGAAGTGTCGGGCGGCGAAGCGCAGCGGATCGCCATTGCGCGCGCCCTGGTGCATCGCCCGCGATTGGTGCTGGCCGATGAGCCGACCGGCAATCTCGATCCGCGCAGCGCGGCCCAGACTCTGGCATTGCTGCGGGCGCAGGTGAAGTCGAATGCCGGCGCCGGCATCCTGATCACTCATTCGCGCGCCGCGGCCGACACCGCCGACCGCATCCTGCTGCTCGACGCCGAGGGCCTGCGGCCCTTGGACGGGGGCAGATGAACGCCGGCAATACCTGCGGTGCCTTCACCATTTGGCGGCGGCTGCTGCAGGCGCAGCTGCGTGAATCGCCGGCACGCGTGGGTATCACCGTCGTGGCGATCGCTCTTGGGGTGGCGCTCGGGGCGGCCGTGTACTTGGTCAACAGCGCCGCGCTCAACGAATTCGGCCTGGCCACGAAGCGCTTGGTCGGCGAGGCCGACGTGGTGGTGCGAGGCCCGCGCGAGGGGTTTTCCGAAGAGTTATTCGCGCGGCTGGCGCGCGATGCCAGCGTCAGCGTGGCGAGCCCCGTCCTGGAATTGGATGCGGCGCTGCCGGGACGGCGCGAGACCCTCAAGGTGCTGGGGGTCGATCCGTTCCTCGCCGCCACCCTGCAGCCCGCTCTGCTCGGCGAGATCGGCGAGGGTCGGTTCGCCCTGTTCCAAGCCGACAGTATCTATCTGAGCAGCAGCGCCGCGCAGGAAATGAACTTGCGGCGCGGGGATGCCGTGCCCATCACCGTCGGCAGCGCGCCCAAGGTGCTTCACGTCATCGGCGTTCTCTCCGAGACGGCGTTCAGCCAGCCATTGGGGTTGATGGACATCGCTTCCGCGCAGTGGACCTTCGGGCAAATCGGGCGCATCAACCGCATCGATCTGCGCCTGCGCCCGGGCAGCGACGTCGAGGCTTTTCGCCGCGCCCTAGGTCCCACATTGCCCGCGGGCGTTCTCGCCGTGGCTCCCGAGGTCGAGCGCGACCGCGCCATCACGGTGACCCGCGCCTATCGGGTGAATCTGAACATGCTGGCGCTGGTCGCCCTATGGACGGGAGCGTTCTTGGTGTTCTCGACGCAGTCACTTTCGGTGCTGCGCCGGCGCCGCTCGCTTGCGCTGCTGCGGGCGCTCGGGGTGACCCGCGGACAATTGCAGCGGGCGCTCATCGGCGAGGGCGCGGCCCTCGGATTGGCGGGTTCGATCCTCGGCGTCATCCTCGGCCTGGCCGCGGCCGCCGGCATATTGCAGTTTCTGACCGGGGATCTCGGCAACGGACAATTGCATGCCGTCGGCGCGTCCTTACGGGCCGCGCCGCTGCCCCTGCTGGCCTTTCTCGCGATGGGAACCCTCGTGACCAGCATCGGCGCCTGGCTGCCTGCCCGGACGGCGGCACGTCAACCGCCGGCTCGCGCGTTGAAGGGGGGCGACGGCAACTACGCCGGGGTGGCTCGCGCGAGCGCCTACTCGGGGCTCGCACTGCTCGTCGTCGGTGCCTTCTTGGCGCGTCTTCCCGCAGTGGCAGGTTTACCTGTGTTCGGGTATGCCGCCATCGCTTCGCTGTTGTTCGGCGCGGTGCTGCTGGTCCCGGCCCTGACGGTCCAAGGCTTGAGTCTGGCACCGCGCACCCGCCGCATCACTCTGGACACCGCCGTGGCGCAGTTGCGCGACAACGTCGGCCTGTCCACGTTGAGTTTGGCATCCATCATCGTGAGTTTCAGTCTGATGGTGGCCATGGCCATCATGGTGTATTCCTTCCGCGTGTCCTTCGATCATTGGCTCGGCAAACTCCTGCCCGCCGACATCCAACTGCGTGAACCCTTCGGCAACGACACGGCGTATTGGAGCGCCGCCGATCAAGCAGGGCTCGCAACGGCCACGGGTATTGCGCGCATCGAGTTTCGCCGCTCCCGGCAGCTGCTCCTGGATCCTGCGCGCCCGCCGGTGACGTTGATCGCGCGCGGCGCCACCGCCGCGCAGACGGCACAGGAATTGCCTCTGGTACGAAGCGTCAAGTTGCCGCCGACGGCGCAGCCGGAGTCGGCGTGGATATCCGAAGCGCTGCAAGACCTGTACGGCTACCGTCTGGGAGGCCCGATCGAGCTGCCGCTGGCCGGGCGCAGTGCACACCTTCACGGTCGCCGGCATTTGGCGCGATTATGCGCGCAGTTCGGGTTCCATCGTGATTTCGCGCCAGGCCTACATTGCCGCGACCGGCGACGCTAGCGCCACCGAGGCTTCCGCCTGGCTCAAGCCCGGTGCAAACGCCAAACTCACCGAAGCCGCGCTGCGCGCCCGTTTTGCGCGCGGCGATTCCGTGGAGATCTTGACCAGCACGGCGCTGCGCGAGCGCAGCCTGCGCATCTTTGACCGTGCCTTCGCCATCACTTACGCCCTGGAGGCGATTGCCGTGCTCATCGGGCTGACGGGCGTCAGCTTTGCAGCCAGTTCCACCGCCCTCGCCCGCCGCGCCGAATTCGGCATGCTGCGGCACATCGGCATGCTGCGCCGTCAGGTGATCGGTATGCTGGCCAGCGAAGGAATTCTTCTGAGCGCCTTCGGCGTGGTCTATGGTCTTGCCCTGGGAACGGCCTTGAGTCTGGTGTTGGTTTTCGTGGTCAACCGCCAGTCCTTCAACTGGAGCATCGATCTTGCCATTCCGGCGTGGGAACTCGCGTTGCTCAGCGTCACGCTGATTGCGGCCGCCGCCATCACCGCCATTTGGAGCGGCCGTGCAGCCACCAGCCAGGATGCCGTGCAGGCGGTGCGCGAGGACTGGTGAGGGCCGTGCGCACCCGGCGAGCGCGATGGACGCTGCTTGTGGCTGCTGCTGCCGTGGCGGGCGCTGCGCTTGCTGGCCGTCCGCGCGCCGCGGCGCCCTCTGTTCGCGCCCGTGACGGCCGGCCAGCCCCTGGTGTTTCCGCGGGACTATGGCAGTCATCGCGCAATTTCGCACCGAATGGTGGTACGTCACGGGGTGGCTCGCGACCGCGCGCGGCGAATCGCTGGGATTTCAAATCACCTTTTTTCGCACCCGGCCCGGCATCGATGAAAACAATCCCAGCGCGTTCGCGCCGCATCAACTGTTGATCGCGCACTGCGCCGTCAGCGACCCTAAGCGCGGCCGGCTGTGGCACGATCAGCGTATTCGCCGCGCGGGGTTCGGCCTCGCCGAGGCGAACGCCGGCGACACCCACGTATGGATCGATCGCTGGTCGCTCGAGCGCACCGACGCGGTCTACTCCGCGACAGTCGACGCGGACGAGTTTTCCTTCGATCTCGCGCTGACGCAGACGCAGCCCGTGCTGCTCAACGGGGACTTAGGGGTAAGCCAGAAAGGTCCGGCGCCGCAGGCCGCGAGCTATTACTACAGCGTGCCGCATCTGCGCGTGTCGGGCACGCTTGGCCGCCTCGGGAACAAGGACGCGGTGACCGGCGAGGCCTGGCTGGATCATGAATGGTCGAGCGAATACCTCGACGCCGAAGCGGTGGGCTGGGATTGGATCGGCATCAATCTGGATGACGGCGCGGCGCTGATGGCGTATCGCATCCGTGCTGCGGACGGCACGCAGCGCTGGGCCGGCGGCACGCTGCGCGGCGGCGACGGGCGCATGCAGATACTGCGGCCGGCCGAGGTCGAATTTCGCGCCGGCCGGCGCTGGACATCGCCGCGGACGCGAATCACCTATCCCGTGCAATGGCACATCCGGCGGGGGGCCGCGAGTTCGCCCTGCGACCCTTGCTGGATGACCAAGAGAACGACACCCGCCTTTCCACCGGCGCCATCTACTGGGAAGGGGCGGTGAGGGCCTACGAGCAGCGCGGCCGTCGGACGCGGCTATCTGGAAATGACGGGATATGGCGAGAGGCTGAAGCTGCGATAGTTCGCATATACTGCGCAACGTGGCCCCTGTCATGCAGAAAAAAGACCGCATTTTCCAAGATCTCCGTGCGTTCAGCTTGCCGCCGAATTTTCGCGGCCGCTCGGCCATGACGGTGCAATTGTGGTGGTTGGTTCAGGCGACCCTGTTTCGTGCCTCGCCGCAAGTGCTCTACGGATTTCGCCGATGGCTGCTGAAACTATTTGGCGCCAGGATCGGCAAAGGAGTGCGCGTGCGGGCGAGCGCAACGTTCACGTATCCCTGGAAGATTCAGATCGGCGACTATTCCTGGGTTGGCGACGACGCTGTGCTTTACAGTTTTGCGCCGATCACTCTCGGCAATAACGTCGTGGTCTCCCAAAAGTCGTACCTCTGTGCCGGAACGCACGACTATCGCAGCCGCGCATTCGACATCCAGAGCCATCCGATCGTCATCGAAGACAATGTCTGGGTCGCGACCGATGTGTTTGTCGCGCCCGGCGTGACCATTCATCGGGGCGCGGTCGTGGGCTCGCGAAGCTCCGTATTCGGCGGATCTGCCGCGATGATGATTTGTCTCGGCTCCCCGGCGCGTCCGGTACGGCCGAGGTTTGAGGACTAGGCCGCGGCAGACCTGCCGCTCGAAGGTCGGTCTCCGAGGATGGTCATGCAGCCATCGAGAAACTGCGACGCAGCCCGTTCCGGCGTAAACGTCGAGATCACGTTCAGGCATTCCTTGGCGGCGGCGAGCCGGTTTTCGGACATCTTCGTCACCGCAACCATCGCAGCGGCCAGCGCGTCGATGTTCCCGGTGGAGAATCTGTAGCCCGTCACTCCGTCGATCACCAGCTCCGGTACGCAGCCGCATAAATCGCTGACCACGACCGGGCAGCCGTAGCTGAAGGACTCGTTGACCACGAAACCCCACGGCTCGCTGTGGCTCGGGAGCACCATGGCCACGCTGTCGTAAAAACAGCGGCACCAGCGCGTCGAGGTCCTTGGAGCCGAGAAAAATGACCGAGTCCTCGAGACCGAGCGCAGCCACCTCGCGCTTGAGGTCCTCCTTCAAGGGTCCGGCGCCGACCAGATCCAGGCGCGCGTTGTGCATTTGGCCCGCACCAGGCGAAATGCGCGCAACAAGTCGAACAGGCCCTTCTCCACCGCCAGCCGCCCGATGAAGACGAAGTCGGGGCTGCCGGTACTTCTCGGCGCTCATCTTCTCATAGCGTTCGATCACGTCGTCTGGATCATAATCGTGCGGCAGGGCGGCGGCCTGACGGCGGATATGAATCTTCTTCTCGTCGACGCCATAGCTCATTAAGTATTCCTTGCTCCGCTCGCCGTAAGTGAAGCAGCCATCACACCGCGCAAAGAAAATGCGCTTGGCAAATTCGCGCCAGCCCACCTCGGGTTTGTCAAAGGCGTGGAGTCGGAAAATACCGCACGCCTGCGCCGCAGAACAATACATATGATCAACATAGCCCAATATTCGATATGGTCGTACCCCGGCAGCACGACCAGATCGCTCGGGTGCCGAAGATTCCTTGCGGCCGCAAAAATCCGCTTGTACCAAATTACGCTGTCCTAGGAGCCCCGAAACAGAAGCCGATAGGGATAGTTGTGATAGGAAAGGTCGATTGCGCTGAGAGAGACACGCTGCCCCTCCGTTTCCGCAATTTGCGTGACCGAACTTTTATCCCTCGATCGAGGGCGAGAGAGTAAACGTGCGAAAAAACACCGCCTTTATATTTGGACCAAAGAATATTGTGGTATATCGCGATGCGCGCAAGCGTGGGAAAAGTCATGAGTTCACTATGACGCTTATACCTTTGCTGGGGAGTGCCGCATAATCTTGATGACTAATGGTCATGGTAGACAATTTGGGCGCTCCGGGACGGACTTTCTTGAAGCTGCCCCAGCTACAGCGGCAAGTCAATAGGCATAATTTTCAGAAATCCGTGTAACACCGGCGATTACACCGCACCCATGGAGATGCGATGAATGTGCAGATTCCCTTGTTCTGCGTCCGTCACGGTCAGGCCGCCGGTCTCGAATTGGCCGTTTCCAATCTGGTATCCGGCATTGTCCAGACGGGTGCGCGGGTCGCCCTGCCCTACGCGTCTCTCCAGCGCCTCAATCCTGAGTTCGTGCGCTGGACTGAAACGCAACCGCTAATCCAGATCTGAAAAATATCCATGCATCGATGGCGGCATGTGGACGCGGTTCGTCGAGGAGACGGCGTATTATAATATTGTTAAATCCCGGGATCCGGTGATATTTCCGAACTATTTCATTCCGCCGGGCATCCCGGGGCGGCGTGTACCAGCCTTCACGTACATCCATGATTGCCAGCATCGGGTATTCCCCCAATACTTTTCGCAGCGCAAGCGCTTATGGCTGGATTGGATATTCCAGCGCAGTTTGAGGAGTGCAGCTCGCGTCTTTTTGACCTCGGCAATCGAGAAGCGGCAACTGGCACGCTTCTATGGCGACGGTAGCATCGACCGGTGTACGGTGGTCTATAACCCAGTGGACTGGAATCGCTACTCCCTCGGCGCCGTCAGCGAGGCGACCCGGGCGCTGTCCGAGAAGCGCTTTATTCTCAGCGTATCGCACCAATATCCGCACAAGAACACTGCGACCGTTGTGGAAGCCTTCGTGTCCATCGCGGCAAAATTCCCGGATTTGCACCTGGTGCTGGCCTGCTGCGGCATCCAAAGCCGTCACCGACCGTATTTCCGCTATCGATGACGCCGGCGTGCGCACGAGAATAACCTTGACCGGATTCATTCGGGATGCCGATCTGGGCCATCTGTCCACTAACTGCCAGGCGTTCGTTCGGGTATTCGAGTACGAGGGCTTCGGCATGCCCGCGGTGGAGGCGATGGGTTTCGCAGTGCCGGTGATCGTCACGAATGGAAGTTCGTTGCCCGAGATAACCATGGGTCGCGGCATCTACGTCGAGCCGAATTCGCCCATCGACGCATGGGCGGAGACCATCGCGCAGCAATTGCGTGCGTCGCGCGCCCATCAGCACCTTGCCGACTCCGCCGCGGCGGTGCGCGGCAGATATCAACCGGCAGCCATCGCCCAGTCAGTACTGAAATGCGTGGAATCCGCTGCCTAGCACGCCTACCCCTTAAAGAAGTGCCGCAACTGATTCAGCCGCCTCAATGAAAACGCCACTATTGCATTGCGCGAGACCATGCGATCCGATCTGAAGACGCGGAGCAGTTCGCGGAAGATGCCTCCCCGCAGCAACGAGACCTTGCGGTCGTTGAGGACGGATTTGCGCAAATTGTCCAGCCACGGGAACTCGCGGTAGTCCTTGCGCAGTTTGATGGGCGTGCTGTAGGTCAGCACGTAGGCAAGCCGCTCGGCATTGGTCTTGTTGGCGAGCGATCCGTGCACGGTCCGACAGTGATGGATGATCATCGCCCCGGCCGGAATCGGGCACACGACCGCGGCACCTTCGTCGAAACCTGCGCAACACTCGATCGAGTTCGCTTCGTGAGACCCGCCTTGAAGCCGGTGGGGAAGTATCCCGAGTCCATGCGACCCGGGGATGTATGCCATCGGCCCGTTATCGTGAGTGGTATCCGTCAATGCGATCCAAATGATCATTCGCCGCAGTCCTAGAAATTGGCCTCGCGGAACGCCTCTTCTTGTCCCGATGCCAAGGGGTGCGGCCGCCCGTTTCACGGCGTTCTCTAATATCGCGACATCCCCTAGGAACGCTGCCGTTGGGCCAATCAGCTGCTTAGCCACCGCCAATCCTGTCTCCCGATAAGAGAATCCGCGGAGCTTCTTGTCACATAATGACGGCTTCGAGATCTGCGGCGAGGTTTCCTCACCGCCGCCATCACGCGCGACTAGATCGAAATATCGGCCTTCATCGCGATGCCGATGCCGGTGTTCATCAATTTCATCAGGACACTTCGGCACCATTGCAGTTCCGGAACCGGAATCTGCGAATCGGCAGCATGAGAAAACCTTGACGTTCGAAGTCGTCAATCTGCTGCTGCGTCAGAAGGCTTTTCGATGCCGTGTCCTGCAATTGATCCGCGCCCGAAATAAATGTTGACGATGAGAATCTTCTCACAGAAGACGTCCGTTCACCCTACGAACGGCGCTTCCTAAAACCAATGCGCGGTCCCGCCGCGCCCCATTTTAAAACCGATTCCTCAAAAATGCGTGCCACGAAAGTGTTAAGGGGCGTTTACAGCAAAATCGCTGTATGGGCGCCGGGATTGCAGCGGATCAGGATAAGTAAAATCGACCCCCCGTCCGTCGAAGGAGACACGATGCGGCACCGTCCTCCCCTGCCCATACTTGTCCCGAACTCGCAACTGGGGACTGACAATGACCTATGTATCTCGCGTGCAAAAAATATTCGGCGGCTCTCATGTTGGCGGCGCCTGCGATGATGCTTGCGGCCTGCGGCTCGTCGAGCGGTTCCACTCAAGCCGCTGCGGCGCCCTCGACTGCGGTCGCTACGCCGGGCTCTGCGACCACGCCGCCTACGACGACGACGACGACGCCTACGACGACGACGACGACTACGACGCCTGCGACGACGACACCGCCTACGACGCCGCCAAACAATAGCACACCGCCCGTTGCTCCGAGCAGCGCCCCCTTGGGGCCGGCTCCGTCGTTAAGCGGCGACACCAGCCGCGCGAACAACAGCACCTTCGTCCTGGGGGAGGACGTCGGATTGAATTTCAAGGCCACCGGTCTCACCTCCAGGAATCGTCACCACGCTCGCCGTCAATAAAGGCTATTATTTCTGCTCTGAGGTGGCGACGGCCTCGCAGGCCCTGAGAGCGGACTCGTCGGGAAATGCCACGGCTGCGTATTCGCCTCCTGCCTCGAAGTACGGATATTTCCGAGTTGACGCGTCCCTGCCCTATGGCACCACTATGGCTCGTTTGGGCACGCGCCCTGCGGGTTTTATTACTTATGCGGTGGTCCCAGATCCGGCGTCCCGCCAGAATTACGGAGATTCGGGTAGCCGCTTCGGCATGCAAGGCGGATTCAGCTCCGCCATGGGCCCGGTCATAACCTGTATACAGGTCTGTTACTTGTTGGCGGGTCCAGGCTGGGACTCTCTTGAACCGAATCAAGCGGGCCAATTCACCTCCGCACACAGCGAAGCAGTCGCCAATGGCACTCAAATCCCCCACGTCGATTGCCAATAACTACGCTGCTTGGCCTTGTCATCCCCTGCCGCTGATGACCACGGGGGGGAAATTCCGAAGTGGGCGATGAATGCGGGGACGGGAACTGCGTTGCGGCCGTACATGGGCCCGCTAAACGCCGAAGGCCTGGTGGAATATCCGGAGTTCGCAAAAGCCAGAGCGGGCGGGTTTGCCGCGGATTTCCCCGCACAATCCCTCATTACTACTATCAAATGACCTGGGAGCCGGCGATTCCCTTGCTTTTCGGCGGCACCCCTCAGCAGCTGGTCCAGTACTATCAAGTGGCCTACGTCGCAATTCACCAGGCGGATGCAAAAGCAATGGTCATGGGGCCGACCGTTTTCCCGGTCGATCCCGCCCCGATGCAGCAGCTCTGGTCTGCCGGTCTCGCCAAGTATCTCGATGCGGTGTCCGTGCATCCCTACGTTAAATATCCTCCGGAGCAGCACGGGCTGATTAGCGGTATCCGCACGCAAATGCAGCTGGCAACGGCCGCGAAAGGACACAGCATGCCCTTTCTCGGGACCGAGCATGGCTACAGCTCCGGCACCCTGGGCTCGTATGCGGCGGGTAATGAACTCCGGCAAGCTCTCGCTGATGTGAGATCGACGACTACCTTCTCGGCGAGGGATTCAAGGTCGATGTCGCGTTCTACATCGCGGACTTTTGGGCGCACGATTCGAGCCAGACCGATAATACCTTCGGCTACTACTGGAATCGCACCCCCAGGATCAGATTCGGCACGGACAAAATCGGCCCGAAACCCGCCGTGCTCGGCATTTGCCGCCATGAGTTACTGGCTCGACGGCACCACCACGATCGGCCCGCTGACAAACCTCAGCGGGACGCAGTTGGGATATCGCTTCACACGCGGCGGAGAGACGATCCTTGCGTTGTGGGACTACGCAGCCAACACTACGATGAATATTCCAGTGTCCGCCTGGCGCCGCAAAAGTCTGCGATTGGATGGGCAACTGCCACGCCGGCAGCGCCGTCAACGGCGCACTCAACCTGACCTTTGGCAACGCACCGCTCTACGTCATTGGCGTTGGTTTGTAAAGGCGGCGACTGACATTCGATTGCGCCGTAGAGTAATTGACGAATCGTTTCTGCGTCGCGAAAGCGTGGCTTCTTGATCGTGTTCTTGTCATCGCTTGGCTGCTCGACTACCCTTCAGTCATGCGAAAATTTCAGTTGTCGGCGCCCGTCCTAGCGCTGTTAGCGTGCGCTGCGTCAGGACAATCCATCGATGCGCTCGTCTCCAAGGGGGGGAAGGTCCACCTTACGAGTTCTTACCAGCTCAGTCACACCCTGCTCATCCCGGCCAATACCCAGCTGTCCTGCGATCCGGGGGTGAAATTATCCGAAGCCCCCATGCTCAAACTGAATTCGCTGCTGCAGATCACTGGGAAAGGAGTGCATATTGAGGGCTGCGGCATCTATTCGAGTGACACTCCGGTGATCCTGGCGTTGGGTCCGCACTCTTCGGGCATATCTCTGCTGCGCAATCGCCTGAACGGCAACAACCACGCGCACGGCATCCTGATCGACACGCCCGATATTCACGACGTGACGATCGCAAACAACGTCTTCGAGGACGTCAAGTTCGGAATTTTGCAAAATGTACACGCCGCCGACCTGACCAACGTCTTGATCGACGGCAACACGTTCTCCAATGTCTGGGCGGACGCAATCGAGCTGAATAATCCGGTCACCAACGACTGCTGCGGCATTCGTCTTGGGGACGTGCGCGCCTCGCATGTCACCATCAGGGGCAATACGTTCAGGGTCCCGAAACATGCGGGAGCCGGACCGGGAGCCGGATTTTGCGTAGGCATAGCAGGTGCGCACGACATTGAGGTTTCCGGCAATGATTGCGTGGCCTGGAATGCGGGAATCCATGTCGAGGATCGCGCCTACAATATCCGGATCACGGGAAACTCCATACTGACGGACGATCACGAGACGAATGGCGAGCAATCCGCCATCTGGATCAATGACGGCCAGCATATCGTCATTTCGCAGAACACAATCAAGGGCAGCGCCGCCGACGGAATCCATGTGGACTATACCGTCGGTCATCAGGCCAGCGATGTGGAGATCCAGGGCAATAAGATCACGGACTGCGGCCGATACGGCATGTTCATCTCCGGCGGAAGTTTGGGGCCGATGAACACCCGCGTGCATGACAACATCGTCACGGGGTGCGCGAAACCCATCGTGTTGATCGGCAAACTGAACTCACTATCGATTCATTCCAATAACCTGGACACCAAAAACGGCTGCGTGTTTGACACCTCCCAAAACAAGGGAGAGGTGGAAATTCGGGACAACAAGGACGCAAATTCGGGCGGTGATGCCAATGCCACCTGCGGCCGCTAGCAAAGGCGGCGCCTCCTCAGCCCGCCCGCAACACTCCTGTCCCGTGAGATCGCGTCGGCGGGGCCACCACAGATGACGATGACGCCGTCGAACCTCCTGGGAGTCGCACGGCGCATCCGTAGAAGCGTGGCCTTCCGTAGCTTTCTCGCCGCGCCGAAGCGGTTGGCCATCCGTCAGGAGCAGAAGCGAAACCACGACATCTTCTCGGTCGAGATCAAGGGCACCTCGGGCTTTTTCGCGATCATGCAGATGATCCTGTTCATCCTGGTTTACTGCGAGGAAAATGACCTATACCCAGACCTGTCCGCCAAGGGCGGCACCTACGGAGAGAAAACCGCCAGCGTGGATTGGCTGACGCAGCTCTTTGCCTGGGTGCGCACGCCGAATCAGGCGATCGCGGCAAGGCTGGCCGCCCGGGCTGATGTGCGGACATCGAGGATCAGGGGCATGGACGACTTGGGCTTCAGAGCACGCTACGAAAAGAGCCTGACCATCGCCGGGGCGAGCCGCTTGTTTGCCAGGTACCTGCGGCCGTCGGTCAGCGTAACGGACGAGGTCAACCGCCACTGCAACAGTCTGGATATTGCCGCCCGCACCCTGGCCGTGCACTATCGAGGTTCCGACAAGATCGGCGAGGCCGCCGAGGTCTCCTGGGACAATCTGTGCAAAGCTGCCGCCCAAATGGTGGCGAACTCGCCCGCTTTGAAGAATATCTTGCTTGCCACCGACCAGCGCGAATTCATCGATTTCTTCAAGAATTACGCCTTCTCAGTCCCGGTGATCGTGGCGCCGGCAACGTATCTCGCGCAGGGGCATATTCCCGTTCACTTCAGCGGCTACGAGGGCTTGGCCATCGGCAGGGAAGCGTTGGTGACCAGTCTGCTGCTGTCACGCTGCGGCTTCTTGCTGAAAACACCGTCATACCTATCCGGATGGGCCAAGATTTTCAATCCCGAGCTGCCCACCTGGCTGATCGCGCCACCCAAGGCACACGCCATGTGGTTTCCGGATCGCGTCTTGTGGTTGAATCAAGGACCAACACCAATTACCGGCCGCAATATCCCCGAATGAAAGAACAATTCCTCCGCCTCCTCGACATCGCCGACTATACCCTTTGCCGCTACGGTCCCCTGTCCTTCCCCACTTGGCGGGATTTTCAAGACAGCAACTCCCGCAAGCTGTACGCCGGAAAATTGCGCCGCGCGCTGCCGCAATATGCGACGCACTTTGGCATTACGCCGTTTTTCGCCTCCAGCCGCAACATCAATCACGATGTGACGGCGCCGTTGCCCATTCCCGACGGCTCGGTCGACGTGTTTCAATCCGAGGATGTCTTCGAGCACCTCGAAGTCGAAAAACTCCTGCCCGTCTTCAACGAAATACATCGCGTTCTCGCGCCGCACGGCCTGTTCCGCCTGAGCCTGCCGGACTACCATCTCGACTACTATCGACGGCGTTGTGAGAGGAACTCACAGGGCGAGATCGTGTTCGATCCCGGCGGAGGCGGACGGCTGGTTGACGGACGTGTGACCGGCGGCGGCCACGTCTGGTTTCCCACCATAGAGATCGTCCGTGGCTTGTTCAACCGGAGTCTGTTCGCCTCTCGGGGCGAGGTGCGGTATCTGCAGTACAACAATGCGGACGGCAGCTTCGAAATGCAGCCGATCGACTACGCCAACGGCTATATCCAGCGTACGCCGGATCACGACAGGAGAGTATCGGACAGCCGTCGTCCCGTTTCGATCGTCGTCGACGCGGTCAAGTCTTGAACGCACTGCCGGGCACGGGCGCGCGCGCCGTCCCCACCGAACTCGAGAGGGCATGCATGGTGCTCTTCATCAGCTGCGGCAAAAGCCATGCCGGCAGCACCAGGCTGGCAAGCAGATACGCCAGGGCCATGCCGACGCCGCCGAACAGTGGCACCAGAAAAAGACTGGACAACAGCAAGATCAGATTCTCGGATACCAAGATCAGCGCCACGCGCCAGATGCCGGGCAACCCCATCAGCGTCACGTAGTACAGGTGCGTCCAGACATTCGCTATGAAATAGACCCCGAGTACGCAGAACAGCAGCCGCGACCGCGTGGTGTCGATGTGCACGAAGTAGTGAAAGGCAGCGGGCCCGAAGGCAATCAGCAGCAGACACACCGCACATGAGAAGAGCGTGAGCGCGAATCGGATTCGCCGGTACGAGCGGCGAATCCAGTCGAAGTCACGATGAGCGACGGCGTCGGCGAATGCCGGCCAAAGTGGCTGGGTGATGATGACGTTGACCGAACCGATCAGCGTCAGCGTCTTGTAGATGATGGCAAACAGGACGGTCTCCTGGTTGGAACTCAAATGCGCGAGTACGTAAGTGCCGCTGTGCTGTTCAATCAGGCCACCCAACTGCATGACCCAGAACGCGAGACCGACATTGAACAGGGCTTGGTAACGGCCGCGCGCCGTTCGAAATGCACCGTGCATCAGATAGGGACGGCGCCCGAGCAGAACGACGACATTGACGAGCCGCGAAAGGATCGGCACGCCGTAGATGACGATGATCACCGCGCTGATCGTCGCACCGCGGCTGCATACCGCAATCAACAAGCCGATGCTCAGGATATTGGACAACATGGAGCCGATGTTGGAGAAGACCTGCTCCTGATAGCCCGCGAGCGCCGAATCGACCACGCCGAATATCACCTGCGCCACGAGCACCAGGATGCACACGTCGGCAACGCTGATAATCGTGGGCCGCTCATCTTGAAACGAGGCTCCGAAAAGCTCCCCCGGCGGGACCCAGTGCAGCACCGCGAGGATGACGCCGCCGCCGATCAGGGCGCACACCGCGGTCAGGCGAAAAGCGGCATTGAACAACGACGATTCCATCTCGCGGTTTCCGCCGGCATGTGCATCGGCGATGCCCTTCGTGAGGCCGGGGCCGGCACCCATCTGTGCGATCGCGATGGTGGCAAGCGCTCCAGTCATCAGCAGATAGAGGGCGTACTGTCTCTGTCCGAGCGAGCGATAGACCAGCGGAATTGCAATTGCCTGGAGCGCCAGACCGAATACCTTGCTTAATGATGAGCTGAGGATGGCCAGGCGCAACATATTGCCGCGCTTCGCGCCCCGGTGGCCAACGGCAGGGTTCCAGAACAGCCGGCGCAGCCGGGCGAACGCAAGCTGCGCCTGTTGCAGGATCAGGTTCAAGGGCGCCCGGACGCCGGTTTTGTCGGCCACGAGCCGCTGAAATTCGGCCGGGTCGTGTTTCTGGAAGGCCGACGCGCCGTTGACCCCGGCGCGCGCGAACCACTCCGGCTGCTCGACCAGTCTATTGAGCGCCGCGACCACCGACTGGCGATTCTTGGGCTGGATGATCGCGCCGATCCGGTGCTGTCGGGCCATGTAGCCGATCAGGCCCTCCTCGGTGGCAAGAACCGGCAGCCCGTGTCGAGCCGCGAGCACCATCACCCCGCTCGTTCCGTAGAAATCCGTATGGCCTACCCACATGCAATCGGCAGCCGCGATGACCTGCCGTTCCTCGGCGCCACGCACATAGCCATCGACCATGTGGATGCGCCCGGCCGCCTCGAGACCCCGGAATGGTTCGCTCGCAACAAGTCTCGCGCGATCCCTGCATCGGCCCGCCAATAGAACGTGAATCCGGTCCGAGCACCCCGGATCGGCTGCCGCCTGCAGGAGGAAGACCACGCCCTTCCTTGCCGAGATCTCGCCGAAAATCACGACCAAGCATGCGTCCAGCGGCACTTTTAGCTGCAATCTGGCCGCCGACTTGGAGGGCAGCGCGGTATGCAGGGTGGAAGGATCAGGCAGGTAGTCGACCTTGCGCATGAAAATCTCGCTTCGCTTTTGCGCAAACGCGGCGAGCGTCGGATCGATCGTCAAGAGGCATCGCATGCTGTTCTGCCGCAGCGCCCGATAGAGCAACCAGCGGCGCAATCCGGCAAAACGCTGCGGTGGCGCGACGACACCCATGTCAGCCGTAATGAAACATCGTACGCATGGTGATCGCCATCCAGGGAATTCCCCCAAACGCCTCGCGCGGGAGTGAAAGCCCGAGAATGCAATCGTCGAGAAATGGCACGATGACGAAATCCACGCGGCCAGTCCGTGCCACTTCCTTGCATGCCTCACGATATAGTCGGCCGACCATCCAACTCCCGCGCATCAAACCAATCCGCGCTCCAATTGGCAAGCAGCTCGTCCAGTTTGGGAGGAATCGCGATCGGGAAGCGGGTAAATGTCGACTGCGAAGCCAGCACTTCCGGGTGCTCCAAGAGCTCAGTGCGCCCGGCGAGTATCACTTCGGCCGACCTGGGCGAGGCCGGCATCCAGGATCCAGCGTATATAACTGGGGTGGTGACCCGTGGAAGCGATATCGACGATCAACAGGCGCCGCTGGGGATCATTGCGTGCGATCGACTCCACCGCCTACACGACCCTCGACGATCGCAGGCTCACGCCGCCACGCCCTTCGAGCTCTTGCGTACCGGAGGTGGACGGAAGAACAGCACCGCCATTAGCAGCGGAGCATCGACCACGGGCTAAAAAACAGGCTTGTGACGATGAACGGCGCGATCAGCGTCAGATAGCGGCAGCCCCATCAGCAAAGAACGGCTGGCGAACACGCCGGCGAGGAAAGTCCACAGATACATCGACGAAGCCGATCGCTCCGATACCGAAAATAGCGGAAATGCCGTTGATCCCCGCAAACTCCACGGACTCCATGCTCTCGTAGAACAGCCCGTCTGCAAACAGCCATCTCCATCCATCGGCCCCCAGGAAGCACCAGCCTCATCGCCTCCTGACGATCGGTGATCGAGGCGCCGTGCGTTGCGGCCTTGTCGACGAGACCGATGCCGGGGACGAACCAGGAGCAGCAGCCCCAGGGCGGTCAGCAGGATCAGCAAGAAGATCAGCTCTCGCGGCCTGTGCAGCGCCCGGGATCCAAAGTGAACCACGGCCGCCGCGGCCATGGATATCACGACGGCAGTCGCGTTCGCCGGATTTCACCCAACAGAGCCCCGACAATCAGATATCGCCTCGCTCTGGAATACGCCAAATCAATAAAAACCATCGAAAAAGGCCTGGGCAATTCCCACCTCCCGATAAATGCCGCAAAACCTGTATATCCCATAGTCCTTCATCACACCGTAGACCACCGTGAACGGGAGGAGAATATCTCCATTACCGCCGTCCGATTCATCGTAACCACCGATCGTATAGGTAGCCACTCGCAAGCCCGCGTAACCCGCGATCGGCATCAAACAAATGGTGATGGCGATCGAATATCCGAGAACGGCGTTGAGCCGCGCCAAGGCCGCAAACGTCTGGTTGACCAGGTTGCCGTTGGCTGAGAGCAATAAAAAACAAATGGGCACGCATAAACCACCGGCCGTGGCCTTCAGCAAGTACGAGAGATTGGAAGATCCGTAAAAAACCGACATCGCGAACACGTAGCACCAAAACGCCAGCAGCGCGACGGCCGTGAGTCGTTCCGGCGAGGACTTGGTGACCAGCATCGGGCCGGTGCGCGTGATCAAGAACGCCAGGGTCGTGACCACGATTCCCAGGCCGCCGATCACAGTGAGCTCCTGGCCAAATATGGACGGCCTGGTCAGGCACAGGGACAGCACCAGCAAGGCTACGAACAGCCCGCTCACGGTCGATTCGCTTTCGGCGGCTTCGATGCCCTTTATAGAAACGTTGTGCAAGGCACGGTCCTGCGTTGGAGACACACCTGCGGGGCGTCCGGCTCCGGGCGCGCTCGCCCGCCATCGACGTCGCCGCCCCGCGCGCTTCAATATTTGACGGTCACCTTGGCGCTGGCCACATTGTCATTGAATTGAAATTGCGCCAGATTTGATTCGCGCTTTTCGTACGCGTAGCCAAAGTCGAATATCAGAAACTTGAACGGTGTGTACGTGAGGGCCACTTGTGAGGTCGCCACTTTGTCGCGCCGCGTGCCGCTCGAAATCTCGCTCTGCGTCACGCCGACATAATCCTGGGCCTCGTATATGAACGCCACGGCAACGGAAATCTTTTCCGTCGCGGTCCACGTCGGTGCAATTCTTCCGCCCTTGGACACATAGTAGTCCGATTCCGCGGTTACGCGGGCTGGAGGTTTTGCCGGTGCCGAATGCGATGCTCATCTTCTCGGTCGTCTGCCAGTTCATATCGACCCGCCACATTTCACCGGAGAAACGGTGGATCCCTTCGCTTGCATAGTCGCGCCGCAAAAAGCCGCCCATCGCGACGATATCCGTCTTCTCGGAAAAGGAGTGCCGGAACACCAGCTTGCCCACATCCTCGCGATAGTCGTCGTTCAGCGTGGTTCCACGCGGATATTGCGTCGGAATACCGATACTCGACGCCGATGCTGTCCTTGAGACCCGTGGCGTATTCCGTCCCAAAGTCCACCGATTTCGAGTGAGTATCGTTGGATTGCACGGCCACGTCGCTGAGCGTCGTGCTGGAATCCATGACGCCGCCGAAGATCGCCCAACGCGGGCCGAGTTGAATGCGGCCGGCACCGAAATAGCTCGTGGTCGCGTACAGGTCGCGATTGTAGCTGCTGGCGTCCATGAAAGGGATCAAGGCCTGACTGTAAAGCGCCCCGACCTGGCCCGACAGGAGATCTCCCACCTCGTACAGCCACGTTACCTTGTCCAATGTCGATACGTTGTTGAGGTTGCCATTCCGCCCGTAGTGGTTCTCGTCCGCCTGCAAATTCACATCAAGAGTCTGGCGGCCGCGATTCCATTCGCCGTCCAGGCCCAGCGTCGTGACATTGATGTGGTCGTTCCTCGACGGGTTGCCGTTGATGCCGGGGAGTGACTGCAAATCTGTGCCGGACGGCACACGATAGATATTGTCGTCAAAAACCAGCGCTTCCGCTCCGAATATATCGAAGGTGTTGTCCACGAACTTCGTAACATCCCTCGGGGCTTCGATCGCCACTTCGAGCGGATCGCCCTTGATTAGGGCCGCGCGCGCGGGGTCCCCCATGAGCGCGCCGATAATGGTGCACGCCGCCCAAACATATCGCCGCGCCTCGAGAGGTCTCACGAAATGATGGCGGTAGTGCGGCAAAGTTCGCTCACAAGTCGTTGATCACGCTTCCGATCACGTTAACGCCGGACTCCGTAAGATTCCGCATCGCGGCATTGAGGTCATCGACGCGGGTGTGATGCCGTCGTACCAGCAGTAATGCAGCATCGGCGCGCGCAGCAAGAATCTGTGCATCCGACGACTCGGATGTTGCGGGCGTGTCCATGATGATCATGTCGTATTGGCTGGCAAACATCTCCAGGACCAGGTCGAATACCGGTCTGCCGAGAAGCTCCTGGGGATTGGGAGGGAGAATCCCGGCTGGAAGCACGAACAAACGCAAGTCCGGATTGATTCGCGCGACGATCTCCCGTCCGGCGCGGCCCGTGAGCAGCGCGGACAAGCCGACGGAATTGTCGAGATTGAACAGTTCATGTTGCCGCGGATGGCGCATATCCGCATCGATCAGCAACACCCGCTCCCCCATCTGAGCAAAGACAGTGGCGAGATTGGCGGCGAGCCAACTGCGACCCTCTCCCCGTCCGGCGCTGGCAATGACCAGGCTCTTGCGCTCCTTGGGGTTGCTCCAGCGTAGGCTGATCTGACTTCTTAATACCCTCAGCGGCTCGACCATCGGGCTTTGCGGCTGATACGCCGCAACCAACTCGTCCGAGACCCCCTTTTCGCCGCCGCGCTGCAGTATCGGATACCTGAATTGCTGCGCTATCGCCATATCGACATCCCTCTCGCTCAGCAACTGCAGCCTCAGAGCCGCATCGCCGAAACGCAAGCCCATGCTCGCAGCGAACAGACAGATTTTCTCCACTTCCTCCGGGCAGAGGCGCCCCTGCTGAACCAGGATGGCGCCGATGGCTCTGCTGCGGTCCCGAGTGATGTTGTCTTCAAGGAGCGCTTCGCTCATCGCAGAGAACTCCGTAACGATCTCATATTCATTAAATTCCCTACGGCTCCAACTATGAAACTTGCAAAGCGGTGCCGCGGCGCAACCGTTTGACTTTAACGGTACCCATACTCACGAGCATGGGAACACCCAGCAATTGCGGCAACTCCGCATCTTCGCGTACTCGTTGGTCCTTGCGTTCGGCCATCAGCACCGCTCCGATTCCAAAGGCCGCACCCAAAATCAGGCTGGCGAGCAGGCCGAGCAACAACTTCGGACTTGACGGCTTGAACGGAACCGTCGCGACGCTGAGCGAGATCATGTTGGTCTGCTGTTCTTGGCTTTCCAGGTTGCTTTGCGCGAGACGTTGGGTCACCGCGTCGAGATCGCGTTGCGCGGTCGTCACGTCGCTTTCCAGCATCGCCGCCTGATCATGCTTGTGCTTGAGTTCCAGTACGCGCTTCTTTTGTTCTTCGACCGCGGCTCTTATCTCAGTCTCGCGACGCAGATTGATCTGGGTGCTGCTGCCCAATGCGCCGGCGATCTTGCTGGATTCCTGCCGGATTCGCTCGTGCAGATTCGACACCTCCGCGACCGCGGCCTGGTAGTCCGGATGGTTCTTGCCCAATCGGCCGGCGGCGTCCGCCTCGCGTGCCTCAGCATCCGACAAATCACTCTTGAGCTTGGCAATGACGGGGCTCTGCAGCACTTCCGGCAACGAGGCATTATCCGTACTGACCTGCCGAAGATGCGACTGGCTCTCGGCGCGCTGACCCTGGACATCGGTCAGTTGGGTCGACAGTTCGGCCAGGCGGGCGTTTTCGACATCCAGCTTCTCGTCGGTTGCGACAATGCCCGTCGCGTTCTCGAAATCCGAGAGCCGCTTCTGCTTCTCAGCCAGGGACTTTCGCAGCGAGGTGGAATGCTGATCAAACCATTTGGCAAATTGCTTTGCAGGCTCGACTTTCAGCTCGATATTGGTTTCTATCGCCGACTGCGCGAAGGCGTTGGCGATGTCGGCAGCCGTCTGCGGATCCGACCATTTCGCGGAAATGTTGATCACATTGCCGTTCTTGGTCTTGCCGGGTCCGACGGTGATCTTTCGATCGATCAGATAATCAGCGATCCACAGCGTGATATCGCCCTCGCCGTCGGTGCTCGAGCGCCAAGCCTTTTGCAGCTTCGGCAGCTGATCCAATTTGAGCGCCTTGACTGCACGCTGAGCTACTCGTTCGCTGGCGATGACGTCGGTCATTGTATTGACGTAGCTGGTCAACAACTGGTCGGTAAAGCCGACCGGAGCAACCGGGTCCGATTTGGTGTCGATAACCACCGAAGCGATTGCCGTGTATTGCTTGGGTGCAAACAGGCAGTAGGCAAGCCCCAGCAGCAGCACGCCGCCGAACACCCCGCCCGCCAGCTTCCAGCGTGATTGTAAAATCAAGATCAAGTGATTGAAGGTCATAACTTTTGGCCTACCCGGGAAGCGTCAGAACAAGCTTTCCTTGACATAGATCACGTCCTGATCGCGGACGTCGTCGTCGAGCGAGACGCTCTCCTCTTTGACCTTGCCGGTCGCGTCACGCCGGTGCCTGACGAGGCCCCGGCTGGTACCTTTGCCCGTCACCCCGCCGCCGGCCGCCAGGGCCTGGATGACCGTCATGTTCCGCTCCAGGCGCAGTTGACCGGGCTTTTGCACCTGACCGTATATGTAGAACATGGGAGCGCGGCCGACGAACAGGGTGTCGCCTCCCGTGAGTTCGATGTCGTCGCTCGGGTTTCCGCTCAGCTGCATTTTCACGATATCGATCTCCCGCCGGAAGGGCTTGCCGCTGCGGGTCCCGGTGACAATCACGATATCTCCACCATTGGGTCCTATTCCGCCTGCGGCCGCGAGCATTCCAGATAGATGGCCGCCGGCCGCCTCCACTGAATATCTGCCCGGCGTATTGACGTCGCCGATGACCGACACGATGTTACCCAGCGCCTGAGTCAACAGGATGTTGACCTGCGGGTTGAGCACGAATCCGCCGTCACGAAGCATTTGCGCAATCTTATGTTCCGCGCCCGGCAGCGTGAGCCCCGCCACCTGGACGGCACCGATCAACGGATAGCTGATGGCGCCACTTTCCGATACTCGCGCATCCAAGCTCAGATCCGGATTCTTGAATACGCTGATTCGCATGATATCGCCCGAGACCAGGAGATATTCCGGTTGCGCACGCACGGCGCTGGCCACGAGTCCCATGATCACGGCCACGCACAGCGTGCTCCACAAATTTAATGCCACCCGTCGGCGCCGTGGAACCGCCGTCGGCGAATGATTCACTTTCAATTTCTTGACCTTCCAGAGTATTAAACCCCAAATACCGACCTTGGGGAAATTAAAGGAATCGGCCTCATTGTGCCGCATTTTCAGCGCCATTCGTATCTATTATACGTAATCGCAACAATTGCCATCTTGGATGCCCCGTTTGAAATTTTTCCAATGCGTCGGAGTGCGGATTGACCGGTCTCGACGGGGTGCAGACCTCAGCTCGCGGGAAACATCCCTGACGTGCCCGCCTTGGCCGCACCCGGTCGCAGCCGTTTGAGCCAGCGGACCAATGAGCGCAACGATACCAACGGCGCGGGCAGCGGCGTCCTGCAAAAAGCCAGCTTGCGGATATAGCGCTCGACCGTCCATTCCGCGGTGGCACCGGCCGGGAAGAATGCGATGTCGCCGGCGCCCACCCGGCGGATCGTGCCGTCGACGAACTTCAAGCACACCGATCCCTCGAGAATATGTAGGGTTTCGTCGAATGTGTAGTGCCAATTGAAGCGGCCTGCCGTGCAATCCCAAAAATAGGTGTTTGCCGTGCCATCAGCGCTGCCCGATAGGTGCTCGATGCGCGCGACCGGGTTCCCGTCCAGGATCCAGCCGGGGTTTATAGGGCAAAGTGTCCATGCGGGAGATTCGTCGGTGGTTCGAATGGGACATGGGGTGGTCATGGGTGATGTACGCATTTTGATGCAAGCGCTGAATTTGCCGGCTCGCAGCTTACATTATCACAGTGTGAAACTCGTGATGTCAGGGGCGGTCCGACTCTTCCGCTGTAAAAGTTGCACATGCCGCCTTGATCCTGGGAACTCGCATAGGCGCGTGCGGCTAGCCGCAACTCCCGTTGGGAGTTAATCTATGCAAACGGAGGGTGATCAATCGACCCGTGCATTATTTCTACAACAGCGCCGTGCGACAACGCACCAACCGGACCACTGCATGTCGATCCGCCGTCGGAGTGTATCGCGACGGCCTTATGTAATATGGCAAATTCCCAATCTACCGGAGTTCTATTCGCGCGGGCTTCTCGCAACTCCGACGTTCTCTTGCCGATCAATGATTGCGCCGCGCTCGCCGACCCCCGCATGCCCGCGTTCTACTGTGTTCACTCCGTGTCGGGCGCGGCGGGCACCGACTTTCTCGATCTCGCCGCACAGTTGGACTCGGACGTTCGGTTCTACGGAATACAGGCACCGCCGACACGGATCGAAGCCGACGACTTCGGCCAATCAATCGAATCGCTCGCCGACTACTACGTTGAAGCGCTGGTGCGCTTCCAGCCGGAAGGACGCATATTGCTGGGCGGATACTGCGTCGGTGCCGTCATCGCGCTGGCCATGGCGAACAACTTGCGCGGCCGCGGCCGCGAAGTGGGTCCTCTCATCGCCATCGACGGGGTCCCGGAAAACACCGCGATCCATGCGAGCTTTTGGAAGCCGCGTTACGCACTCGAGCTGATGCGCAATGTGCGAGGCTGGCTGAAGCACGCGGATTTGATGCGCGATTGGTCGATGCGTTCCCTGATCTGGAGCGTCACCAACAATGCCTCGGCCATCGGCAAACGCGCCATTGGTCTCCGACGCGGGGAAAAGTGGGGCGGAGGCTACTCGATCGAGGGCCTCATGGACATGTCGCGCTACCAGCGCGCGCATAGGTCGTTCATCAACCGGCTTTTCGCTGCGCTTTTTACCTATGCTCCTCCGCAGTATCCGGGCGAAGTCGTGGTGTACGAGGCGCAGACGACGCCGCTGCTCTACCTGCCCGAAATCGGTCGACGATGGAGCGGATTGGCGCCGGCCTCCAAAGTGGTGCGCGTCACCGGCACGCACATCAGCATGATGCGCCACCCTTATGTCGGCGCGCTGGCGTCGGACTTACGCACGCGGATCACCGAGTTCTTCGCCGCGCGCAAGGCGTGAGCGAGCGTTGCCCGCGTGGCCCTGCGCCGGTGTCCGTGATGCGCAACTAATTGCGCCGGTTCCATGAGCCCTGATCATAATTTTCTTGTGTTCATTTGTATAACTAAGCCGACTTTTGGCATAGAGCCCCGCCGAATCATGGCCGTCAAGCCTGTGAGGCGGCAACACCTGCGTCGATTTCGCGCAGGATGCAACATGAGTGGTCGACTTTGCCGCCGCTTGGTGGGCCATAGTCTCTCCGGCAGCCCGGGCATAGAGTGCTCAAACCCCTGGAAGGCGAAGTCATTCTTCGGTCGCTGGCTTCAAGCCTGTGGAGGGCGGCAACAGCGTCGCGGCGTCAATTCTCGGCGGTGACCGGCGCTTTGTCCGTGTCGAGCTCGCGGGCACTCAGCAGCGAACTGGCCGAAGTGCCCGCGAGGATGGGGCAAGACATTGCCGCCGCGTCGGTGGTGCAGCCCACGGGCGCTCAGTCAGCCGCCTCAAAGCCGCAAGGCGCAGTTCGCGAGGATGGTTGGCGACGTGGCGCCACATCGCGTCAACGGTGGTGCAGCCCAGGGCGCTCAGCCGTCAAAGCGCAAGGGCATTTTTTCGGTTACGTGGCAGCCACCATGCCGCAAATGGTCGCGGTGGATTTCGGCGGAGGTGACGGCCTTCTGTGGCGCGTTGAGGTCGCGTGGCACGAAGCTCGCGGATGGTCGCGGTGGATTTCGGCGGAGTGACCGGGCGCTTTGTCCGTGTGAGCTCGCGGGCGAGAGCTAGAGCAACTGGCCGAAGTGCAAGTCATGGGCTGGGCGCCGGGTGCGCAGTAACCCTTTTCGACAAACACCCACAGCCGGCCAGCGCCGGACTGTGGGTCACCCTCAATAGATCACGTATGCCGGAGCGACGCCGACCTTCAACGTGAGCGTTCCCGCATTGCTTGCCACGGTGCGGCAGTTACCCATCCAGTCGCAGACACTGGCGGTCGCTGTGGTCACCGGTACATTCATCGTGGTGTTGGCTGAGTAGTCCCACACTGCAAGGATGTTCTTTCCGCTGCGTGTGAAGTGATATCCCAACTGCGTCCCGCTGAGGTTTGTCAGCGGACCGATCGAGGTGGTGCCGTCGAGCCAGTACGTCATCGCGGCATATGCCGGCACGCCGGGCTTCGGACCGATCTTGTCGGTTCCATACTTGATAGCCGGATTGAGATTCCAGTAATACCCGTAGTAGTCCTGGGTGGGGGAACTCGCGCTGAGGCTGTAATAGTCTGCAATGTAAAAGGCGAAATCCAGCTTGAATCCTTCGCCCAATAGGATGATCGTTGATCTCACATCGGCGAGACCTGCGTTGAGTTCATTACCCGCGCCATACGAGCCATGGCTGCCGGAGCTATAGCCATGCTCGGTCCCGAGAAAGGGCATGCTGTGTCCTTTCGCGGCCGTTGCCAGCTGCATTTGCGTGCGGATACCGGTAATCAGCCCGTGCTGCTCCGGAGGATATTTAACGTAGGGATGGAAAGACACCGCGTCGATATACTTGGCCAGACCCGCGGACCAAAGCTGCTGCATCGGGACGGGATCGATCGGGAAAACGGTCGGGCCCATGACCATTGCTTTTGCATCCGCCTGGTGAATGGCGCTGTAGGCCACTTGAAAGTACTGAACGAGTTGCGCCGGTGTGCCGCCGAAAAGCACGGGAATCGCCGGCTCCCAGGTCATTTGATAGTAATGCGAGGATTGGGCGGGGAAATCCGCGGCAAACCCGCTCGCTCTAGCTTTCGTGAACTCAGGGAGCCCCACAAGGCCCTCGGCATTGAGCGGGCCCATATACGGTTCCAGCGCCGTTCCCGTCCCCGCATTCATCGCCCACTTCGGTATGCTCCCGGTGGTGATCAGCGGCAGCGCATAAGTAGGCCAAGCAGCGTTGTTATTGGCAATCGACGTGGGGTACGTCTGCCCGTTGGCGACCGCTTCACTTTGTGCGGTGGCAAATTGGCCCGCTTCATTCGGTTCCAAAGTGTCCCAGCCGGGACCCGCCAACAAGTAACGGACTCCCAGATAGCTCATGACGGGACCCATGGCGGAGCTGAATCCGCCCAACATGCCGAACCGGCTGCCCGTATCCCCATAATTCGTGCGCTTCGCCGGGTCCTCCACCACGGCATAGGAAATGAAGCCTCCCGGCCTCGATCCCAAACTCGCGACGGTCGTGCCATCCGGCAGCGACGCTTCCACCCGGTAGTAGCCATATCGAGTCGCGGGTGCGTGATAAACGGCGTACGCAGAACCGGTCGAATCCGCTGTGGCCAGGATCGATGCCGATGCGATCTCGTATCCGAACTCTTCCTTCACCTTGATGGTCACCGTCGTGGCCTTGCCGGCGGTCAGACCGCTGGCATGAAAGGTCAACGTGACGCTTTCTCCCAGGATGTATGTGCTGTTATTGGGTTTGTTTGAAATGCCGCTCAAGGCGGTCGCGTTGGCGGCATGCGCTGCAAACATTAGAACTGGTGCGGCCATCATGACCGCGCGCAAATACGTGCTGAGGTTGAAATTCATGGAGTCATCCCACTGCTAGTTGACGGGCGAGCGGATTATGCATAGATAGGGTGTGCAGCACATGCTGTCTCTGTTGGCAGACTCGGTGATTAACCGTAGGACATGGGGGCGAGATTCGGCGTCGAATCGATGGCGCAGCGCGACGTTGCGATTCTGTGACGGGGGACACATCGGCGGCACGAGCATCGGGATAGCGGTTTATGTACCGCGGTCGAATTTTCTTGACGGACGATGCGCGGGCGCGCGGTCGAAATTCTGCTCGGCCGACCACCCGCGCTCTAACGATTGCGTCGTCGCGAGCGTTGTCACCCGATGCAAAACTGGTCTTGCGCCAATCGTGCGTGCACCGACCGAGGCAACGCGCCACACGACATCGGCAAGCCCGAACAGCGCCGCGGACGGATCGACGAATTCCTCCTTCGCCGGCGCTTCTGGTCACTCTGTCTTAAAGGCGAGTGGACGCGCGTTGCACGGCGGAGCCGTCGTGGAGTCCACCGGCCGGCGGCATGTCGCAGCACCGCGACAATAATCTTGCCGCTGATGGGGCGTCACGTGGCGCAAATGCGACCACTTGGGGCATTGATTCCGCGCGCTGGTCTGTTATACGTTGAGCTATCAATATGCTGTGGACGGCGCAAACTCTGCGATGTAAAGCTGCCCGATCTAGATTCAGCGCCCTATTCGGGTTGCGGCACGCTTTTTGCAGATTGACAGTGCGCTGCGCGATTCTAAGGGAAATGCGATGAAAATTCTGCTCTACGGTGTAAACTTTGCGCCCGAACCGACCGGAGTCGGAAAATATTCGGGTGAAATGGCGTCTTGGCTCGCGGAGCACGGACATTCTGTCCGGGTGATTGCAGCGCCCCCCTACTATCCCAACTGGCAGATCGATCCGAATTACGCGCGCCCATGGTTCCGCCGCGATCAATGGCGCGGCATCGACGTATGGCGGGCGCCCCTGTGGGTGCCCAAATCACCGCGCGGCGCGGCGCGCGTGCTCCATCTGCTGTCGTTTGCCGTGATGTCTTTCCCCGTCGTGCTGAGGCAGATTTTTTGGCGACCTGATCTGGTGTTGACCGTGGCTCCCGCATTTCTGTGCGCTCCCGCCGGCCTGTTGGCGGCGCGTCTGTGTGGAGCGGCTTCGTGGCTGCACTTGCAGGATTTCGAGGTCAACGTCGCATTCCGCATGGGACTGCTCAAAGGAAACTTGTTGCAACGGATCATATTGCGGATGGAGCGTTGGATTCTGCGGCGCTTCGACAGCGTTTCCACCATTTCAAATCGAATGGTCGAGCTGCTCATCGCCAAGGGAGTGAAGCCCGAACGCACGCGCTATTTTCCCAACTGGGTTGATGTGGCCCACATCAAGCCTTCGTTTGCTCGAGGCGAGTACCGCGCCAGACTCGGCATCGCTGCAGACGCCATCGTTGTTTTGTACTCCGGGACCTTGAGCGGCAAACAGGGATTGATGTCCATTCCTGAGGTCGCCAGGCGGCTGGCTCATCGCAACGACATTCAATTCGTAATCTGCGGCGATGGTGCATTGAAGCCGGCGCTCGAGGCCGCGGGCGAAGGGCTAGCGAATTTGCTCTTTATCCCTCTGCAGCCCTATGCCCTTCTCGGCGAATTGCTCTGCATGGCGGATATTCATCTGCTGACGCAGAGTCCCGGTGCGGCTGACCTAGTCCTCCCCTCAAAATTATCCGGAATGTTGGCGAGCGCGCGTCCGGTGATCACAACTTGCAATTCAGGCACGGAGCTGGAATCGGTGGTTTCCAAATGTGGATTGGTCGTGCCACCGAACGACATTCCCGCATTGGCCGAAGCGGTCTGCAAGCTTGCTGACGAGCCCTCGACGAGGCAGGAGCTCGGGCGCCGCGGCCGCGCCTACGCGGAGATGACATTCGAGCGCGATGCCGTGCTCGGCAGCATTTTTAGGCCCATCGAAGATCAGAACTCCGTGACGGAGGATGTTACTGCCTAGCGGCCGTAGATGCGGCGGGATTGTGCCCGCATAGGCGTCCCGCTTAGGCTAGCAATTGCACGATTCTACCGCTCTCTCGGAGATTTCCTTGTCTCGCAATCCTAGCTACGACGTGCTCTTTGAGCCGATCAAAATCGGCCCCGTGGTGGCCAAGAACCGCTTCTTCCAGGTACCCCACTGCAACGGCATGGGACACGTGAGGCCGCGGGCCCACGCCGCGATGCGAGGAGTCAAGGCCGAAGGGGGCTGGGGAGTCGTCAGCACCGAGGAGGTGGAAATCCATTCCTCGAGCGACATTTCCCCCTACGTTGAGGGCCGGCTGTGGGACGATTGCGATATCCCGGCACTCGCCCTCATCACCGACGCCGTGCACAAGCACGGGGCGCTCGCCGCCATCGAACTGGTCCACGCCGGCATGAATGCCGCGAATCTGTATTCCCGCGAGGTTTCTATCGCGCCGAGCCACCTGGCGAATCCCGGGAGCTATGCGCCCGCCCAGGCTCGCGCCATGTCTAAGCGCGATATCCGCGCATATCGCCAATGGCACCGCGACGCCGCGTTGCGCGCGCGGCGCGCGGGATTCGACATCATCTATGTCTACGCCGGGCATGGATTGTCCCTGGCGATGCACTTCCTGCAAAGCCGCCATAACGGCCGGACGGACGAGTACGGCGGCAGCCTGGTCAATAGGGCCCGGTTGCTGCGTGAACTGATCGAGGACACCAAGGACGCTGTCGGCACCGCATGCGCCGTGGCAGTTCGCCTGGCAGTGGATGAGTTACGCGGAGCCGACGGCCTGTGCGCCGCCGGTGAGGGCCGCGAAGTCATCGAAATGCTGGGCGAGCTGCCCGATCTTTGGGACGTGAACTTGAGCGATTGGTCCAACGACTCGAGAACATCGAGATTTGCGCCGGAGGGCTTTCAGGAAGAGTTCGTACGCTTCGTAAAGCAAGCCACCACGAAGCCGGTGGTCGGCGTCGGCAGATTCACATCCCCCGATACCATGGTTTCACAGATTCGGCGCGGCGTCCTCGATCTCATCGGCGCCGCGCGCCCTTCCATAGCCGATCCATTCTTGCCTAATAAGATCGACGCGGGCGATGTCGACGACATACGCGAGTGTATCGGCTGCAATGTGTGCGTGACCGGCGACTACACCATGACGCCGATTCGGTGCACGCAAAACCCGACCATGGGGGAGGAATGGCGCAAGGGATGGCACCCCGAGATCATCCCTCCCGCTACGGGCGAGGATACGTTCCTCATCGTCGGCGCGGGGCCTGCCGGCCTGGAGTGCGCCCGCCTGTTGGGACGCCGCGGTTATTCGGTGCATATCACCGAAGCCCGCGCAGAATTGGGCGGCCGGGTAACTCTGGAGTCGCGCCTGCCGGGACTCAGCGCATGGTCGCGCGTCAGGGATTACCGGCTGAATCAGTTGAACAAAATGCAGAACGTCGAAATATTGAGGAGCAGCCGCGTCAGCGCGGGCGAGATTCTTGAATTCGGCGCCAAGCGCGTGGTACTTGCGACGGGCGCGCGCTGGCGGCACGACGGCATTGGGCGCGCCAATTCCCGCGCGATCGAGGGATTCGGCGTGGGTCGAGGAGTGATCACCCCGGACGATCTCTTTGAAGGCGTATCCGTCGCGGGACCCGTCGTGGTCTTCGACGACGACCACTACTATCTCGGCGGGGTTCTTGCGGAAAAATTGCGCAATGACGGACTCGAAGTCATTCTGATTACCCCTGCGGAACGCGTCTCTGCTTGGACCGTGAATACACTCGAGCAATATAGCATTCAGAAGCGGATTCTAGAGCTCGGCATCGAGGTCCTCACCAATCGCAATGTAGTTGAGTTTGACGTGCCCGGGTCATTACCGAATGCACATTTACCGGCCGCCAATCGGCAGTCGCCGCGTCATCGGTGGTCACACTCACGGCGCGTCAACCGAACGAAGCACTTGCGCTGGAGTTGGCCGGTCTATCAAGCGCCATGAGCGCGGCCGGCATCACATCGGTCACTTCGATTGGCGACTGTTGGGCTCCCAGCACCATCGCGGCGGCCGTCTACGCCGGACATCGACACGCACGCGAGTTCGATTTGCCGTCGGACGACGGCGTCGGATTCCGCCGCGAACTGACGGCATTGGATGACGTATAGTCAGCCAACTCACCCCCGAAGACGAACTTCGACGCCTCGCCACACGGGATAGGTTGATGTGGCCCGCGCCGTGCTCAAACAACAAGAGCTGGCGTGATTGGCCGCGCATAGGGGATCTTATATTTCCCGTGTCTTATTCGGTTCGTTGTGGTCTTATTAGATGTAGAGGAATGCAGAGAACGTGAGGTCAGCTTTTTGAAAACGTCCCGCTCATGGCTGCCGGAGCTTGAGGGGTTGCGCGGCCTCGCGGCATTGTGGGTCTTCACGCTGCACGCGTCCAACCTGACGGGCGCCGACCTACCCGGCTTCAAGGCCGGCGGCTTAGGGGTTGACCTTTTCATCCTGTTGTCTGGGTTCCTGATGGTGCACCAGCACGAGCAGCGGCCGATTCCGATCCATCAATTCTACCTCCGGCGCTTCTTCCGCATCGCCCCGCTGTATTACATCTTGCTGGCGGTATCGCTTGCGGCCGGGGATTTTCTCCAGAGCGCTCGCGCTACGATCCCCTCCCCCGAGGCGCTCACCGATGCGGCGCGCTACACCGACCATTCCGCCGCGAATGTCCTGACTCACGTGAGCTTCGCCTTCGGTCTTCTGCCACAGTACAGCAGTCGCACGGCCATGCCGGATTGGAGCATCGGGCTCGAAATGCAGTTCTACCTGGTGTTCCCGCTGCTCATGCTGCTGATCCTACGAGTCGGGTATGCCGCGGTCGCCATCACGGTGTGCGTGCTCGCAGCGGTGGGCGCAGTCTGCCTCCCTCACTGGTATGCGAGCTTCCCCTTCCCGTCCTTCCTCCCGCTCAAGATCGATTTGTTCGTCGTCGGCATGCTAATTGCGGCGCGCATGCACGGCACCGCAAAGTGGGTGCTGCCGTTGGTCATTGCGCTGCCGATCCTCGCTCTGGTGGGACCGCAGGCGCCTCGCCACGTGTGGGCTGAGATCGCTTTTGCCCTACTGCTTTACAGTGTGACTGTGACTTCGTGGCCACTGCGGCATGCCCTCAAGCATCCAGTCTGCGTGTGGCTAGGGGACATCTCTTACTCATTCTACCTGCTACACCTCTTGGTGCTCGTGCCAGTGATCGCCTTCCTGGTGCACTATCCCGCATTCCTTCAGGCATCGCGCGGCTCGCGGTTTGCGGTGGCGCTCATCGCAAGTGCGGCGCTCATCGTCCCGCTGTCCTGGCTGTGCTATCGGGTGATCAGAGGCCCGGCATTGCGCTTGGTAAATCTCTGCTGGCAATGCGCCGGCGCGGATTGCCCGGCTGATTTGAGTAATTGGTCGGGGCGACAAGACTCGAACTTGCGACCCCTTGCACGCCATGCGGTTTTCGGTGCTTTAAGGTTCCGGAATTGGCCGCTCTCGCTACTCCGAAGAGGGAAGCTCTACGCTACCAAAATTATCAGCGTTTTCACACACCCTCGGTCGAAAGCGGCGGTTAGGGGCAATCCGTCGGTCCCGCGACCAGAGGGCAATCGTCCTAAGTTGAAATAGTTCGGAGCGCAATGTGACCACGCATAGGCCAAAAGTGATGTATCGCGGCGTTTCCATGATTGAAGGCTGGCCGGAAAAGATTCAAGCCGCGCAAGCGATCTTGACTTGCGAAATAAATGGAACGGAAGTGCCTAGGGTTCGCTACGGCGAAGAAGAGGACGATTGGGGTGCCAATATACGCCCCTGCCACGACTGCGGGGTACTAAAAGGCGAGCTACATGTCGAAGGTTGCGATGTCGAACGATGCGCTGGATGTGGTGGACAGCGATTCAATTGCGATTGCGAGGGTAGTGGCAAGATCGACGACGAGTAACTGAGGTGTCGTGCAGCGGATTTTCGCCACGGGCTCTTTCGGCTCGAATGCGGGAATATAAGAGATTGTTGAGGGACAAATCAACATGCATGAGCAAGAAATGACCTCGGATGAATGGCCATTCGCGGACTCCACTAACACCGCGACGATAACGACTCGCCAAGTCCTGCACGAAGGGGACACCGTATTATTCGTAAGTCACGACTCCGATGGCACCTGGCAGATCCTTTGCGGTACGACCACAGACGAAGCGGATGCGCTTGTGATATCTCTCGGGGAGGCCCCTGCAGAACGACCACTCTTGTGCAAGCCTACCGCCATGCCGCGCGGGGTGGTGCAGCGCGGCGACGCTCACCGGAAGATTATTGGACCCGTGAACCGATGAGCCCCGAGCTAGACGACGAATAACCTTCTGCACAGCTGACGCTGGCGACTGGCGGCTCCGGGTCCCGTTCCGGTCCATTGTGACCGGCAGCAATCGGGGAGCCAATCCAAACGCTCCAACCACGAACGCAATTGCACCGAACGATCGCGGCAGGAAATTCATCAACGGCACGTAGGCCGTAAAGCGTCATCCACATTCTCCGAAGACGAGTGTCGACCCTCTACGGACTTGTGGCCCCAGTGCGTTCGGCGTCCTGACAATCAATTCAACCGAATCTTTAACTTGCGCTGCAGCGCGGACGGAGCTGCGAACGCGAATCGCTACGTATATTCCCCAGTTCAAGAGTGCAGCCTCGGGAAGTAGAATTCAGGCCCAACCCGGGAGATCTACTATGAACGGCAAGATTCTGGGATTTCTGACCGCGGCGCTGATGGCTGCACCCCTGGCCGCGAATGCACAGTTTACGTACGACTTCACAGGAGTGATTACTTCTTCCAACCAGGACTCGATTGCGATCGGATCGCAGATCAGCGGTACGTTCACGTTTGACTATGCCAACGGCGATCCGACTCTGAGCAGTGGAACTATTGGGTCGGCCAATTGGAGCGTCGCCTCGTCTGGCTGTTCCTCGGTGTTTGCCACTACCGCTCAAGTGGATGGAATCTTTGATTACGTGACCCTAGTCAACCCCTATCACCCCTGCGGTCCCCAAGCTGTAGTCGAGGGGTCTGCCAACACCGGCGGCGCCGGTTCCACTTTTACCGCGAGCGAGGCGTATCATTTTTCGCCCAGTACCCAGGGCGGCTCGTCAGCTCAGTATCTCCAACCCGAACGGTGCGTATTCCGTCACAGGCCTGCCGATATTGGCCGGCGCTACATCGGCCACCGGAGGGATCACCTATGCTCAAGGGGCCGTCAACGAGCCCGGTTATTGGACTCAGATCGAATTCAACATTACATCTCTAACGCCTCAACCACCACCCGTCGCCCTGACGCTGGCCTGCCCGGCAGCCACCGCTCAAGCAGAGGTGCCGTATAGCTCGGCGCTGATTGCCGCGGGCGGCTTTCCGAGCTACACATTCTCAATCTCCTCCGGCAGCTTGCCTGCCGGCCTGACTGTCAATGCGAGCACTGGCGCCGTCACAGGTACGCCGAGCGCGGCGGGCGCGTTCAATTTCACAGCGCAGGTCGTGGATTCCTCCGGGCTCGCCGCTGGAACGGTCACGAATAGTTGCACCATCACCGTCAGCCCCCCGCCGGTCAGCCAGGAGCTAAGCGCACTACTGCAGGAAGTCACAGGTGTCGGGCCAGGCAAGAGCTTGGCATCCAAGGTGATGGCGGCGCAGGCCTCTTACGCGGCCTCCAACACACAGGCAACATGTGCGGTGCTCGCAGCGCTCGTGAATGAGGTCAGAGCGCAGAATGAAAAGATGATCGACCATCATCTAGATACTAAGATAATCACGGACACGCAGACCGTTGAGAACCGCTCTTGGCTGCCACTAGATTTGATGTGCTAAAGCCGTCTTGAGTGTGACAACAAGTATCCCGGTGGCGAGGCCGGACTTTGCTTTGGGCCGCTGTTGAGCGCGTTCGGTGGACTTGGGCGCGAGACACACGCCAGTCGTTTGGCTGCAGCGTGGCGAGCGCAGTGCTGAGGGCGAAGGGCTGCTTAGTGGTAGGCATTCCCGTGTGCGCTAGTACCGCTTTTGGCCGGAAGTTGACCGTCGGCGGCGAGGATGGCATTCGCAGCGTGCGGCCAGAAGGGGACTGTCAGAAATTCTGTGTGTCGAGCCACGGTTGATTAACGATTGACCTCGAACCGATCGCCGAACACCACAGCGAATTGAGCTTTTGCGGCAGCCCATCGCGTGGGGGCATCTTCCACCTTTGAGTGATCTCGCGCAATTGTAGCCAGATCAATTTCAGTGAGCCTCATCGCTTGGGAAATGACCGCGGCTGCGCACCGAGCGGCGCAGCTTTGTTTTCAGACTTTCAATGGCGTTGGTCGTATAGATCATTTTTCTCACCTCCTGGGGATAGGCAAAGAAGGGAATGACATGAGCCCAGTGCCGGCGCCAGAGCGCGGTAATGGCTGCGAATCGCTGGCCCCATGGGCCGTCCTCAAAGGCCTGCAGCGCCGCTTGAGCGGCCTGGGCATCTTCGGCGCGGTAGACGGACTTGAGCTCCTTGGCGACCGGTTTGCGATCTTTCCACGAGCAAAAATCGAGCGAATTGCGGATCAAATGCACGATGCAGGTTTGGATCTGAGTATTTCCGGGAATACCGAGTTGATGGCTTCCGGAAATCCCTTCGAGCCATTCAGTCATCGCGATCAAAATATCGTTCGCTCCGCATTTTTCATCTCCGTCATCACCCGCAGCCAGAACTTCGCCCCCTCGGTCTGCTCGATCCAAATACCTACGACTCTTTGCGGCCCTCCGGCGTCACGCCGATCGCCAGGTACACAGCCTTGTTGCGCACCGTGCCTTCATCGCGCATCTTCACTCGCAGCGCATCGAAGAACACCAGCGCGTAGAGCGGATCTAAGGGCCGGCTCTGCCAGCGACCGACCTCCTCGAGCACCGCGTCGGTCACGGTGGAAATCAGCTGCGGTGAGGCCTCAATGCCGTACAGCTCGCGCAAATGTCCTTGAATCTCTCGTGTGCTCATCCCTCGCGCGTACATCGAGACGATCTTGTCGTCGAAGCCGGGAAATCGGCGTTGATACTTTGCAAGCAGTTGCCGGCTCGAACGTGCCGGGCGGTCTCGCGGAATCGACAGCTCCAACGCCTCGTTCGCCGTCAGCACCGTCTTCTTGCTGTAGCCATTGCGGTGATTGCTGGGCTTCTCGCCCTCTGAAACCTCATCCTGCGTGGAATCTGCAAGGTGATGGTCCATCTCTGCGTTCAGAACCCGCTCAGCAAAAGCCTTCTTCAGCTCGCCGAGCACTCCATCCGAAGAGAACATAGTCTTCGGATCCCTATCCTTCAGCAACTCATCCAAAATCTCTTTCTTGATCGCCATACTCTCGCTCC
The DNA here is from genome assembly GCA_963800375.1 of uncultured Gammaproteobacteria bacterium. Classification (GTDB taxonomy): domain Bacteria; phylum Pseudomonadota; class Gammaproteobacteria; order Steroidobacterales; family Steroidobacteraceae; genus Bog-1198. The sequence goes on from CAWDAT010000001.1 coordinate 415,711, forward strand.
TTGGGTAACAGTAGGCTCGACACACAAAAAACTGGATACTCCCGCCAGAAAGGGGTAAAGAGGGACGATTCAAATCGGCCTTGCGCGCGCCCTACGTCGCTTTCACTTGATGAACGATTCTTCGTAGCGCTCTTTCTTGCCCGCCTCCGTCAAGGCGACGTGCATTCGTGCGGACGGCGACAAGCCAAGCTGGCCGCTGAGCGATGACAGCTGTCGCAGGATCGTGTTCAGTACACCGCACCACGGATTCGCACACCGGCGACCGCTCGACAAGGTGATGACGGTCCCTCGGCGGCGATTGCGGCCTCTGCTTCGTGTATGCGGCTGATCACCATGCAGTAGGCGGCGATGTTGGCATGATCAAGGTGCGTTACCAGCCCCTCAAGATGCAGTGCTGGCACAATCCGCCGCCATTCGGCCAGCGCTACCTCAGTCAGATGTTCCGACGGCAACGGTAGTTTTCTACACACGCTGCCGAGTATGCGCCTAGGAAAAACGAATTTCTCTGTTCATGGCCGACCATTGCGACCCAGTGGCTTCAAACTCGCCATGTGTAATGCTGTGCTGGCGGAGAAAATCCTCTAGTGGAATTGAACAGAGACTTTCCTTGATTGCCATCACTCGTCCTTTTGTCTAATTTTTAGATATCTTTGTCACGAAATCCTTCGACAACCTTGCCGGGAGTAGTGTCGCTATTGGCAACGCCTCAAATAGCTCTTTGAGCCATTCACCTCTCTTGTCTCCGGCGTAGTTTATTGCGGTAGTCATGGGGAAATTGTGCAGGAATGTTACTGTTGCCATATCAAAAGCAGCTTTTAGCAACTCCCCGTCTCGAATTTCCTGATTCCAAAGCTCTATCCGATAGTTGCATATGGAATTCTTAAGCGAGTAGTCGAACGACGTACGCGCACCGACTCCCTGAAAGCGCACTTCACACAGATAGTTGTCACTGACAAGAATCATTGCGTTGAGCGTTAGGCCATCAGCGCTCAATACAATCGACGGAATGACGAATTCCACTTGCTCGGGGCAGTAGTCCACTGCCAAGTCCAACCTCGCGTGAAGTAGTTCAAGGGGCATGTACTTGCTCAGGACCTCGAGTTCTTTTTCGATATCCATATTTAGGCCTTTCTTTCTTTGCTGGAATTTCTCAATTGGACAAGCAACCCATCGGCGAGGTGAATCATGTGTCCAAGTTGACTCGAAATGAATTGCGGATCTTCCGGGTTCCACTGCCAGGCTTCGGGACGATCCTCCTCGCCAATACGCGCATGCTCATAGATGGCATGTGCGGCGTTCCACATACTTGTGGCCATATCAGATGCGATTTGAATTTCGCAATGTATCTCAGTGATCAAGTTTTGACCGGCGAGCCGATAGATCACTTGCTGCTTCGCATATAGATGCTGAGCAAAGTAACCATTGAGGCGCCCCTCTCGCTGACGCCGGTAGAAGCATCCTTGTTCCTCACTAGTCTCAACAAGCTTGTTCGCAAGAAATTCGACTCCATCCATATATCTGCAAACAATCCGTGTTCGGACTAAATCCCCGATGCGGGGAATTGGCACTCCTTCCTTCGGAAAAGCCGATTCAGTCCTGTTCTTATGTGTCCGAAAAAGTTTACTTCGAACAGATGACTCAGATTTCGCACAAAAAACTGGCAATCCGGGTTGAGAAAGCAAATCCGCACCGGTTATCGTGCGGTACTCCGCTCGCCACTGATCCAATTTCTTGTTGACCTCACGCCAGAGTGGACCTGCGGATACTTCATGCGCCCAAGTGTCACAGTTGGAACTTAGATTGCTCCAGAATCCCGGCACCAATATCTCGCTGCGCAAGCGCCCGACGCTCTGCAGCCATTGTTCTTCTGTTTGTGGTTCGTCCGGTCTGCTTGGCATGGATGATCGAAGCGAACTTCCCTATTCAGCTTTCAGCTCAAGAATGCGATTTCGTTTGGCTGGCAAACGCCCTGAATTCGTCTCTGCGGCGCCTCAACAAGTGGGACCAAAAACGGGACCAAAGGCCTGATTATCAATGCGCGTAAGTAATTGGTCGGGGCGACAAGATTCGAACTTGCGACCCCTTGCACCCCATGCAAGTGCGCTACCAGGCTGCGCCACGCCCCGACCGGGAGCGAATGATAGCCCAAATGGGCTTCGAGGATGAGACCGCTTGCGGCTAGCGGCGAAGAATCTTGATCAGCTCTTCGAGCTCGAGCCGCATCTGATGTATGAGCTGCTGGCTTTGGTTGAGGTCCACCTGCGCATCGTCGCCGGTGAGCCGGTTGCGCGCGCCGCCGATGGTAAACCCCTGCTCATACAGCAGGCTGCGAATCTGCCGGATGATCAGCACGTCCTGCCGCTGATAGTAGCGGCGGTTGCCGCGCCGCTTCACGGGCTTGAGCTGCGGGAATTCCTGCTCCCAGTAGCGCAGCACGTGCGGTTTGACGCCGCACAGGTCGCTGACTTCACCGATGGTGAAATACCGCTTCCCCGGGATCGGCGGCAGTTCGCTATTGTTGCTTGGTTCCAGCATACGCCTCGACGCGGGCCTTCAATTTCTGGCCGGGACGGAATGTAACAACGCGCCGCGCGCTGATGGGAATTTCCTCACCGGTTTTTGGATTGCGTCCGGGGCGCCGATTCTTGTCGCGCAAGTCGAAATTGCCGAATCCCGACAGTTTGACTTGTTCACCGGAGGACAGCGCAGCACGAATTTCCTCGAAAAACAGATCGACGAGTTCGCGTGCTTCGCGCTTGTTGAGGCCCAATTGATCGAAAAGGGCTTCGGCCATTTCTGCCTTAGTCAGGGCTGCCATGCTTATTGATCTCTTATTGTGGCGCTCAATTCATCCCGTAACCGCGCAACCACTGCGGTCACTACGGTGTCTGCGTCAACATCAGTAAGAGTGCGGGAAGAGTCCTGTAAAATCAAGCCTAAAGCGACACTTTTTCGACCAGATTCTACGCCAGCTCCCCGATAAACATCGAACACCCGCAGTTCGTGTAACAGACCTGACGCACTAACACTAACATTTTCCTGCAATACTGCGAGGGGCACATTTTCATCGACCACGATGGCTAAATCTCGTCGTACACTCGGAAATTTAGAAATCTTGTGATATTGCAATGGTTTAGCACTGAAAGATGACTCTATCTCTAGCTCAAATAAAAATGCCGTGATCGGCAAATTCATGGTCTTGGCCACCTGCGGGTGTAGCTCTCCCAGCCAACCCACGGGCGTCGCGCCGCGATAGATTCGCGCGCAGCGACCCGGGCGCAAACACGACAGGGTTTCGGCCTCGAAGCGCACTGCGGCGGCATCGCCCGTCAACGCCAGCACGCTTTGCACGTCATCCTTCACATCGTAGAAATCAAGCGCCTCACGCGCGATGCCCCACTGCTCGGCAAGGCGCGCACCGGTGGCAATGCCGGCCAGGGTTTCGATCTCCCGCAATTCACTGCCCGGCTCGCGGCCCTGCACCTGGAACTTCTTGCCGATCTCAAACAGCCGGACCCGTGATTGCTGCCGCCGCAGATTCTCGCGGCAGGCCTGAACGAGGCCGACCCAGAGCGACACGCGCATGTCGGCTAGATCCGCAGAGATGGGGTTCGCCAGCGCAAGACTCGGCGTGTCAGGAAACAGCTGCTGCTGCAGTGCCGGATCCACGAAGCTGTACGTGATGACTTCGCGGTAGCCGCGATCCGCCATGGCGGTCAGCAATCGATCATTGGACACCTTGGACTCGGTCGCCTGCCCGGCGATCTGCGGCGCCACGGCGTGAGCCTCTTCGATGCGGTCGAAACCCCGCAGCCGCGCGACCTCTTCGATCAAATCCTCCTCGATGCTCATGTCGAAGCGATGCGGGGGTTTACGCACACGCCAGCCGTCGGGTGTCGCCTCCACTCGATCGCTGACCGAGGACAGCACGGCGTGCACCTCCGCATCCGGCACGGCGGCGCCCAGCAATTTCGCGACCCGCGCACGCCGCAAGCTCACCCATTCCTCGGCGAGCGGCGGCAGCGCCCGCCCGGGCGACCTGCACCGGCCCTGCTTCACCGCCCACGATATCCAGCAGCAACGCGGTGGCGCGCTCGATGGCGAGGGCCGGCAGCGAGGGATCGACGCCGCGCTCGAATCGCTGGGCCGCATCGGTGAACAGCCCGAGGCGCCGCGCACGCCCGGCGATGGCGGCCGGCGCAAAGTGCGCCGACTCCAGCAACACATCGCGGGTCGAATCATTGATCGCCGTCGCCCGCCCGCCCATCACGCCGGCAAGCCCGATCGCGCCGTGAGCATCGGCGATGACCAGGAAGTCCGGCTCGAGCGCGTACTCTTTGTCGTCCAGCAGAGTGATGCGCTCCTGCGGCGCCGCCATGCGCACGCGAATGCCCTGCGCCACCTGCGCAAGATCATAGGCGTGCATGGGCTGTCCCAAATCCAGCATCACGTAGTTGGTGACGTCGACCACGGGGGAGATGCTGTTGACGCCGACCCGGCGCAGACGCTCGCGCAGCCATTCCGGGCTCGCAATTCCGGTCCTGATGCCGCGGATCACGCGCGACGCAAAAATCGGACAGGCGGCGGGTGTCTCGATCACGACCGGGAATGTCGCCGAGCCGCGCGCCGCCACCGGGTCCACGTGCGCATGGAGGTAGCGCCGCTCTTGCGCCGCGGCGTAGTCGCGCGCAATGCCGAACACGCTCATGCAATCGCCGCGATTGGGCGTGGCATTCACTTCCAAGGCCACGTCGTCAAGATCGAGCGCCGCGCGCAATTCCCCGCCCACGGGGAGCGAGGCCGGCAACTCCATGATCCCGTCGTGCTCATCGCCCAGGCCGAGCTCCCGCGCCGAGCACAACATGCCGTTGGATTCCACGCCGCGCAAGGTTGCGCGCTTGATGGTCACGCCGTTCGGCAGCGAAGCGCCCACCGTCGCCACGGCGACCTTGAGGCCGGCGCGCACGTTTCTCGCGCCGCAGACGATGGCCAGACGGTTCGCGCCATCGGTGGTGACCTGGCACAGCGACAGCTTTTCGGCATTCGGATGGCGCGCCGACTCGATCACTTCACCCACCACCACTCCGGAAAACGCCGGGGCCACGGGCGCGACCGACTCCACCTCGAGGCCCGCCAGCGTGAGCTGCTGCGCGAGCTCTGCAGGCGGCGCGAGGCGCGTGTATTCCTTGAGCCAGGAGTAGGTGACCTTCATGGGAATTGCTTCAGAAACTGTAAATCGTTGTCGAAGAACAACCGCAGATCATCGACCCCATAGCGCAGCATGGCCAGCCGGTCGATCCCCATGCCGAAGGCATAGCCCTGCCAGCACTCCGGGTCGATGCCGGTGGCGCGCAGCACATTCGGGTGAATCATTCCGCAGCCTAAGATCTCCAGCCAGCCGGTCTGCTTGCAGACGCGGCAGCCCTTGCCGCTGCAGAACACGCATTCGATGTCGCATTCCGCGGAAGGCTCGGTGAAGGGAAAATACGAGGGCCGCAAGCGCATGCCCAAGGGCCGCTCGAAAAAGCGTTCGACGAAGGTGTGCAGCATGGCCTTCAGGTTGGCGAAGCTGATGTTCTCCCCCACGGCCATGCCTTCGACTTGATGGAACATGGGGCTGTGAGTCATGTCCGAATCGATGCGATACACGCGGCCGGGCGCGATCACCGCCAGCGGCGGACGCTGGGCGCGCATGCTGCGAATCTGCACCGGCGAGGTGTGGGTGCGCAGCAATCGTCCGTCAGGAAAATAGAACGTATCGTGCATCGCCCGGGCAGGGTGATTCTTCGGAATGTTCAGCGCTTCGAAATTATGGAAGTCATCCTCGACCTCCGGTCCCGAGGCCACTTGGAAGCCGGCCTGCTCGAAAATGCGCTCGATGCGCAGCCGCGTTCGGGTGATGGGATGCACGCTGCCGGGCTCCTGGCCCCGTCCCGGCAAGGTCACATCGATGGTGCCCTTCGCAAGTTCCGCCGCCATTGCCGCCTGCTCGAGGCGGATGCGATGCATCTCGAGCGCGGTTTGGATCGCCGTCTTGGCCTCGTTGATGCGCTGGCCGGCGGCAGGCCGCTCGGCCGCCGACAGCGCGCCCAGACCCTTGAGCTGCTCGGTGAGCAGCCCCTTCTTGCCCAATAGGCGCACGCGCACGTCGTCCAGAGCAGCGAGGCTCACGGACGAATCGACGTCCGCGAGCGCCTGCTCGACCAAAGCGTTGAGGGTATCCGCCACGGCTTTAGGCCGCGAGGCTGGCCTTGGCTTTCTCCGCAATGGCCGTAAAGGCCGGCATGTCATGCACCGCAAGGTCGGCGAGCACCTTGCGATCGATGGCAAGCCCCGCCTTGTTCAGCCCGTCGATCAACGTGCTGTAGGTCATGCCGCACAGCCGCGATGCCGCATTGATACGGGTGATCCACAGCGCGCGGAACTCGCGCTTCTTCTCGCGGCGGCCGCGATAGGCATATTGACCGGCCTTGATGACCGCCTGCTTGGCGGTGCGGAAGACCTTGCGCCGGGCATTGAAGTAGCCCTTCGCCTTTTTGAGAATTTTCTTGTGCCGCCGACCCGCGACGACACCGCGTTTAACTCGTGCCATGTTTTATCTCCTGACCTTAAGCGTTCGGCAAACACTGCTTGATGCGTTTCACGTCGGACTCGCTGACGTGCATTTCGCGTCGCAGCTGACGTTTCCGCTTGCTCGGTTTCTTGGTCAGGATATGACGACGGTGGGACTGACCGCGTTTGAAGCCATTCGCTGTTTTGCGAAAACGCTTCGCCGCAGCCCGCTTAGTTTTCAACTTGGGCATTTCGACTCCTAATTTTATGGCCCTGCTCACAAGCGTCTTGCGACGCCGCTACAGGCGGGACGGCAAACTGTTTAAGGCCTGCCGCTCACTTCTTTTTGGGCCCGAACACCATGATCATCTGCTTGCCTTCCATCAGCGGGTTCTGCTCCACCACCGAATACGGGGCGAGATCCTCAGAAATCCGCGTCAAGAGACGCCTGCCGATGTCCTGATGCACGAGCTCACGGCCGCGGTAACGCAATGTCACCTTGGCCTTATCGCCCTCGGTCAGGAAGCGGATGATGCTACGCAGTTTGACCTGGTAGTCCGCCTCTTCCGTCCCGGGACGAAATTTCACTTCTTTGACCTGAATCTGCTTCTGCTTACGCTTCGCCGCGTGCGCCTTCTTGTTTTGTTCGAACAAGAACTTGCCGAAATCCATGACACGGACCACCGGAGGCTCCGCCATGGGCGAGACCTCGACCAGATCCAGTGTTTGCGAACTGGCCATCTGCAGCGCCTCTGCGCGTGACATGACCCCTGCTTGGCTTCCATCTGCCGCGATCACACGCACCGATGGTGCGGAGATCTCCTCATTGCGCCTTACGCGCTTCGACGTTGCGATACGCGATCCTCCAAAACAAGACGGCCGCGGCTCGCGACTTCGTCGCAAAGCAAGGCAGAGAGCTCGGCCAGCCCCAAACTACCTAGATCTTTGCCACCGCGCGTGCGTACGGCCAGGGTGCGTCCCTCCACTTCCCGATCGCCGGCGATCAGCAGGTAAGGAACGCGTTTAAGTGTGTGCTCGCGGATTTTAAACTTTAAGGATTCATTCCTCAAGTCTGTTTCGACGCGAAGCCCCTGATTTTTCAGGTTTTCCGCCACTTCCAGGCAGTATTTCTCTTGCTTTTCAGTGATTCCAAGGACTATCACCTGTACCGGAGAGAGCCAAGTCGGCAGCTTTCCAGCGTGATGTTCGATCAAAATCCCGATAAATCGCTCCAAAGAGCCAAACATGGCCCGGTGCAGCATGACCGGGGTGTGTTTTTGGCTGTCCTCCCCAATATAGGAGGCCCCGAGGCGTCCAGGGAGGTTGAAGTCCACCTGCAGGGTGCCGCACTGCCAATCACGCCCGATCGCGTCCCGCAGCACGAACTCGAGCTTGGGCCCATAGAAGGCGCCTTCGCCGGGGTTGAGCGTGGTTTCGATGCCGGCCGCGGCCGCCGCCTGGCGCAACGCCGCCTCGGCCATGTCCCAGATCTCGTCCGACCCCACCCGCTTCGGCGGCCGGTCCGAAAACTTGATCCGCACCTCGTCGAAACCGAAATCACGGTAAATACCCAAGATCAGCTCCGTGACCTTGACCGCCTCCGCGGTGATCTGGTCGGGCGTGCAGAAAATATGCGCGTCGTCCTGAGTGAAGGCGCGCACCCGCATCAGCCCGTGTAAGGCGCCCGATGGCTCGTAGCGATGTACCTTGCCGAACTCGGCAAAGCGCAGCGGCAGCTCCCGGTAGCTGCGCAATCCCTGCTTGAATACCTGGATGTGGCCCGGGCAGTTCATGGGCTTGATCGCAAACGTGCGCTCATCCGGCGTGGTCGTCATGTACATGTTTTCGCCGAAGGTCTCGATGTGCCCGGACTTGACCCATAGCTCGCGGTCCATGACTTCGGGAGTATTGACCTCCAAGAATCCCGCCGCCGCCTGGCGCTCGCGCATGTAGGCGATCAATTGCTGGAACAGTGCCCAGCCCTTGGGGTGCCAGAACACGGCGCCCGGAGCTTCTTCCTGCAGATGAAATAGATCCAATTCCTTGCCGATGCGGCGGTGATCGCGCTTCTCCGCCTCCTCCAGCCGGGTGAGGTATTCCTTGAGCTGCTTCTCATTGGCCCAGGCCGTGCCGTAGATACGCTGCAACATTTCGTTGCGCGAATCACCGCGCCAATAGGCGCCCGCGACCTTCATGAGCTTGAACGCCTTGAGCTTGCCGGTGCTGGGCACGTGCGGACCGCGGCACAGGTCTTCCCAGTCGCCCTGCCCGTACAGGCTGATCGACTCGCCCACCGGGATGGCACCGATGATCTCCGCCTTGTAGTGTTCGCCGATCTTCTTGAAGTGCGCGACGGCCTCGTCGCGCGGCAGGACGCGGCGGTGCACCGGCAAATCCCTGGCCGAGATCTCGGCCATGCGCTTCTCGATGGCCGCCAAGTCCTCGGTCGAGAATGGGCGCTTGTAGGCGAAATCGTAATAAAAGCCGTCGTCGATCACCGGGCCGATGGTGACTTGAGCGTCGGGATAGAGTTCCTGCACGGCGTTCGCCAGCAGATGCGCGGTCGAGTGCCGGATGATCTCCAGGCCGTCGGGATCCTTGTCGGTCACGATGCTCAACTTGGCGTCATGATCGATCAGCGTGGAGGTGTCCACCAGGACGCCGTCCACCCTGCCGGCGAGCGCCGCTTTGGCGAGCCCAGGACCGATGCTCGCGGCAACGTCCGCTACGGAGATTGCACGATCGAACTGTTTCTGACTTCCATCGGGAAGGGTGATTACGGGCATCGATTCATCTTACCAAAGGGCAACCCGTAGGGGGTGGTGCGCGCTAGTGGGATCGAACCACTGACCCCCACCATGTCAAGGTGATGCTCTACCGCTGAGCTAAGCGCGCTCGAAGGGCGCGAAAGATACCGGATTTCGCGCGAAAAAGCATCCGCTCATGCAGCCATCTCAAACGGCCGGGTCCAGCGGCTTCGGCTCGGGCGACGCCGCAACCGGGCGCGCAATATAACGGAACTGGACCTCGCCGATGGTCACGGCGTCGCCGTCGCTCAAGGTCTGGCGGCTCACTTTGCGCCCGTTCACGAGCACCCCATTGGTGCTGTTGAGATCTTCGATGACAGCCTCACGCGGCCCCACCAGCACCAGCGCATGGTGGCGGCTCACCGAACCGGATTCGATCTGCACTTCACAGCCCGACGCCCGGCCGATGCGCGTACGCCGCGACAACACATGGGTCACCGGCCGCTCGCCGTCGATCCGGATGAGCTCGGCCGACCAGTCCGCGGCGGGCCCCGCGGCCGCAGCGCCCGCACCCAGAGTGCCTTGCACCGAGCCCAGCCTCTCGATGCTGGTCTGTAGCCGCCCCAGCACGTTGGCATTGTTGCTTTCGCTGCGCTCGAGCCTGCGGATGAGAAATTCTCGCTCCTCGAGCTGCCCGCGGGTCCGCTCCAACGTCGCACGCATCGATCGGTTATCCTCGTCAAGCTGCTGGAATGCGGCACTCTTCGCCGCCAGCTCCTCGGTCAGGCGCTTGAGGTCGGCTTCGATCGATTGAATCGGCCGCCGGGCTTCCTGCAGGTGAGCCATCAGCACGCTCATTTCCTGCTCGTGAGTCTCCGCCTCGGATTGCAGCCGCGCGATTTGCGCCGTCTGTTCGCTGCGCAGGCCGGCGATTTGCGTGGCGTGCTCGGCCTGCTTGAGCTGCCCGGCCTCGAGCAATTCGGCGACCTTCTGCGCATCGGCGCTGCCCTGTGCCCGCGCCTCGGCAATGGTCCGGTCGCGCACGGCGAGCTCTGCGGCCAAGCGGCTGCGCTCGGACTCCGCGGCGCTGTGCTGCGCCGCCAACTGCGCTTCCAATTCAGCCGCCCGCGCACGCAGGCCGTCGCGCTCCGACTCGAGTGCGGTGCTGCCCAAATTCGCCGCCCCGACCCGCGCGTCCATCTCGCGGAACAGATTCTGATCGAAGCCGCGGCGCCATTCGCGGGTGCGCAGCAACTCCAGATAGGAAACCGCCTGGGTCTTCGCCGTCCCAAGCTCCGAGCGCGCGGCATTCACTTCGAATTCGCCGCGCTTGAGCTGCGCCTCGAGCGCTGCAGCGGCATCGCGGCTGGACTCGAGTTCCCGTGTGAGCGCGCCGAGTTGAGCACGGGTACTCTGCAGTTCCGCATCGAGCTGGGTGGTTGATCTGGAGGTCGCCTCGAGCACCGGCACGATTTTCGCGTGTTCCTGCTGCAAGGCGGTCAATTGCGCATCGCGCTCACCCAGGGAATGCAGCGCTTGGGCAATGGCCGAATCGCGCGCGGCCAGCGCATCGCGCAGCGTGCGCGACTCGCCTTGATGACGTTCCGATTCGCGCAGGGCCTCTTCGGCGCGCAACCGCGCGGCCTCCGTGGCGGTGCTTCTGTCGGCCAATGCGCGGTCGATCTCCCGCGAGCGCGCCTGCTCGGATTCGAGCGCGGCTCGCGCCGAGGCCAGGTCCATTGCAAGCGCGTTGGCGCGCGCCACCGCCGCCGACTCGGCATCCCGCGCGCGCTCGAAGGCGCGCGACAGGGCTTCATATTCGGCATTCTGCCGCGCGATTCTCTCCTCGACCGAGCGCACGCTCTCGGCGAGCGACGGCAGGTCCACGCTCGCGGGCCGCCCGAAATCCGCCGCCGCGGCGGCAAGCGACGGCGGCCCGGGCAGCACGGCGGTGTGGTCCATACGGACCGCATCGTCCTCGACATCGTAGTCGGCGACACTGCCCTCGAGAATCGGCAGCCGATCGGTCTTGTCCAGATCCAGATCGTTGGAGTGACTGTGGGTAATGGCCATAAATCCCCCGCTTCAGACTTCTACGCGGCTAGCCCGCGCGCGTGTCGGGCACGCCGAACGCAGCCTGACGCAGCTTCTGTATCTGATCGCGCAATCGCGCGGCCTGTTCGAATTCAAGGTTGCGCGCCAGTTTCATCATCTCCGCCTCGAGCTTCTTGATGCGTTTGACCGCCTGCTCCGGGGCCAGCGCCAATGCATCGTCCGCCTCGTGACGTTCCCGCTCCTGCACCGAGCGCGCGCCCTCCATCACATCGCCGACCGCCTTGACGATGGTGCGCGGCGTGATGCCATGCGCCGTATTGAACTCGATTTGCTTGTTGCGGCGCCGGTCGGTTTCGGCGATGGCCCGGTCGATCGAGCCGGTTCTCACGTCCGCATACAAAATCGCCTTGCCCTGGATGTTGCGCGCCGCCCGGCCGATGGTCTGGATCAGGGATCCTTCCGAGCGCAGGAATCCCTCTTTGTCGGCATCCAAGATGGCCACCAAGGAAACCTCGGGCATGTCGAGACCTTCGCGCAACAGATTGATGCCGACGATCACGTCGAATTTCCCCAAGCGCAGGTCGCGAATGATTTCCGAGCGCTCGACGGTTTCGATGTCCGAATGCAGATAGCGGACTTTGACCCCATGTTCGTTCAAATACTCGGTCAGATCCTCGGCCATCCGTTTGGTTAGGGTCGTGACCAGGACGCGCTCATTGGCCTGCGCTCGTAAACGAATCTCGGACAACAGGTCATCCACCTGCGCGCGCACCGGCCTGATCTCGACCGCGGGATCCGTCAATCCCGTGGGGCGCACCACCTGCTCGACCACTTGCGCGGATACGCGCTTCTCGTAGTGCGACGGCGTCGCCGAGACATAGATGGCCTGCGGCGCCAGGTGCTCGAATTCCTCGAAGCGCAGCGGCCGGTTGTCCAGCGCGGAGGGCAGGCGAAAGCCATATTCCACCAAGGTTTCCTTGCGCGACCGGTCGCCCTTGTACATGGCGCCCAATTGCGGAATGGTTTGATGGCTTTCATCGATCACCATCAGGGCGTCCTTGGGCAGGTAATCGAACAAACAGGGCGGCGGCTCTCCGGCTTCCCGCCCCGACAGATAGCGGGAATAATTCTCGATGCCCGCGCAATAACCGACTTCGTTCATCATTTCCAAATCGAACAAGGTGCGCTGCTGCAGCCGCTGCGCTTCGACCAGCTTGCCGGCACCGTGCAATTCGAGCAGCCGTGTACGCAGCTCGCCGCGAATGTCATCCACGGCCTTTTGCACCCGTTCCTTGGGCGTCACATAGTGGGACGAGGGATAGACGGTGAGGCGCGGCACCTTGCGCAACAGTTCGCCGGTGAGAGGATCGAAGAAGCTCAAGGCATCGACTTGATCGTCGAACAATTCGACCCGCACCGCTTCGCGCTCCGATTCTGCCGGAAAGATGTCGATGACGTCCCCGCGCACGCGATAGGTGCCCTGCTGCAGGTCGATTTCATTGCGCGTGTACTGCATGTCGGCCAGCCGCCGCAGCAGCTTGCGCTGCTCCAGCTTATCGCCGCGCGACATGTGCAGCACCATGCTCAGGTAGGCAGCCGGGTCGCCCAAGCCATAGATCGCGGACACCGTGGCGACGATGATGGAGTCGGGCCGCTCTAAGAGCGCCTTGGTCGCCGACAGGCGCATTTGCTCGATATGCTCGTTGATCGAGGCATCCTTCTCGATGAAGGTGTCCGACGCCGGCACATAGGCCTCAGGCTGGTAGTAATCGTAATATGAGACGAAGTACTCCACCGCGTTCTTCGGGAAGAACACTTTGAATTCGCCGTAGAGTTGCGCGGCCAGCGTCTTGTTATGAGCGAGCACCAGGGTGGGACGCTGCACCTGCTGAATGACATTGGCGATGGTGAAGGTCTTGCCGGAACCGGTCACGCCCAGCAAGGTTTGATGGGCCAGACCGCTCGTGAGTCCATCCACCAGTTTTTCAATCGCTTGCGGTTGATCGCCGGCCGGGAGGTAGTCCGAGTACAGCTCAAAACTCATCGTGGCATTGTCTCATGTTGGGTCTCGCGGAACACGCTCCCACGGGCGGGCGATCGTGCGCTGCCGCGTAACGTGCGCTCGTCGACGAATCGGCCGGACATATGTCATTTGGGCCGGATGCCGGTCGGGTAGCGCCTGGTGGCATTATTTCGTACACTCGCTGGCCGTTTTCAAGCACAGGAAATTCCCCTTGGCTGTGTCACTTTCCAAGCGCGTTCAAAAGGTTAAGCCCTCCCCGACCCTGGCCGTCACCGCCCGGGCCGCCAAGCTGAAGGCCGAAGGCAAGGACATCATTGGCCTAGGGGCCGGCGAGCCGGATTTCGACACGCCCGCCCATATCGCAGATGCGGGCGTTGAGGCCATTCGCAAGGGGATCACCCGCTACACGGCAGTCGACGGCACGGCGGAGCTGAAAGACGCCATCATCGCCAAGTTCAAACGCGACAACGGTTTGGCTTACGAGCGCAGCCAAATCCTGGTCTCCTCCGGAGCCAAGCAAACCTGCTTCAACGTCTGCGCCGCCGTGTTGGATCCGGGCGATGAGTGCGTGATTCCGGCACCCTATTGGGTGTCCTACCCCGATATGGCCCTGCTGGCCGACGGCGTACCCGTCAGCGTCTACGCCGGCCCTGAACAAGGCTACAAGATCACTGCAGCGCAGCTGGCGGCGGCGATCACGCCGCGCACCAAACTGGTATTCATCAACAGCCCCAGCAATCCGACCGGCGCCGCCTATACCAAGGCTGAACTCAAAGCGCTTGGCCGGGTCTTGGATCAGCACCCGCAGATCGTCATCGCGTCGGATGAGATGTACGAGCACATTTATTGGGCCGCGGAGCCCTTCACCAGCTTCGTGCAGGCGAATCCGGAGCTCTATGACCGCACCGTCACCATCAATGGCGTCTCGAAGGCCTACGCCATGACCGGCTGGCGCATCGGCTATTGCGGCGGCCCGAAAGCCCTCGTGGCCGCCATGTCGACGATTCAAGGCCAATCCACCTCGAATGCCTCGAGCATTTCGCAGCGCGCGGCGACCGCGGCCTTGAACGGTGACCAGTCCTGCGTCGCCGAGATGAATGCCGCGTTCAAGCAGCGCCATGACTTCGTGGTCGCAGGGCTGAACGCAATTCCCGGAATCTCCTGCCTGCCCGGCGCCGGTACCTTCTACGCGTTCGCACAGGTCGAGGGAGCCATGAAAGCCTTGGGGATCAAGGACGACAACGACTTCGCCGAGTACCTGTTGGTCGAGGGTGGCGTCGCCGTGGTTCCCGGGTCAGGCTTCGGCGCGCCGGGTCATATGCGCATTTCCTTTGCCTGCAGCATGCAGACTCTCGAGGAGGCGCTGGCCCGCATTCGGCGGGTGCTGACCCCCGCGGTGGCGAAACGCGCCTGAGTTCCGCCGCCGATTCCCGAGGCTCCCTCCGACGTTGCCGCGGAAACGTCGTAATGATTTACCTTGAATAGTATTCCTAAGACTATGAAATACATAAATTTAGGGAATACGGGTACGAAGGTCTCAGAACTTTGCCTGGGCTGCATGAGTTTCGGCGTGCCGGAGCGCGGCGATCATCCGTGGACCCTTCCGGAAGAACCGAGCCGGCGGATCATCCGCCAGGCTATTGACGTCGGAATCAATTTTTTTGATACCGCCAATGCCTATTCCGACGGCACCTCAGAAGAGATTCTCGGGCGGGCCCTCAAGGACTTCACGCGTCGCGATGAAGCGGTCATCGCCACCAAAGTGTTTTTCCCCATGGGGTCGGGACCCAACGCACGAGGCCTATCCCGCAAAGCGATATTCACGGCGATCGACGCCAGCCTCCGGCGGCTTGGAACCGATCATGTGGACCTGTACCAGATCCATCGCTGGGACTACTCCACCCCGATCGAAGAGACCCTCGAAGCCCTGCACGACGTCGTGAAGAGCGGCAAAGCGCGCCATCTCGGCGCGTCCTCCATGTATGCCTGGCAATTCAGCAAGGCCTTGGGTTTGGCGCGGCACCTGGGCTTAACCCCGTTCGCCACCATGCAGAACCACTACAACCTGCTGTATCGCGAGGAAGAGCGCGAAATGATGCCGCTGTGCACCGACGAGCGCATCGGCGTGATTCCGTGGAGCCCCCTCGCCCGCGGCAGGCTGACTCGACCCTGGAATACGGAAACCGCCCGAACCCGCACCGATGCCTTCGGCAACAAGCTCTATGAGTCCACCGTCGATGCGGACCGACAAGTCGTCGAACAAGTGGCGGCGATCGCGGCTGCCCGTGGAGTTCCCAAGGCCCAGGTAGCACTAGCGTGGATCCACCAGAAAGCATTCATTACCGCCCCCATCATCGGCGCGTCGAAACCACAGCATTTAGATGATGCCGTAGCGTCCCTGGGCCTTACGCTGGAAGCCGGCGAAATCGCGCGATTGGAGGCCCCCTACGTACCCCACGCCGTTTCCGGACACTCCTAATTCCTTGACTTCGACGCCCGCCTTCCAGACAATCCGCGCCTCCTCCGAATTCCCCGGTAGCTCAGTGGTAGAGCGACGGACTGTTAATCCGTTGGTCGGCGGTTCGAATCCGTCCCGGGGAGCCAACCTTATAAGGTCTGAGAACCATTGTCCGGTGACCATTGTTCGTCGCCATCTATTCGAACCGCCGACAGACAACAAGCCGGTTCGACGACAGCGGCGCGTAGCGCCGATGGCGATCGCCCTTTAGGGCGACCCCGAGCGTGAGCGAGGGGCGAGGCGCGTAGCGCCGAGTAATCCGTCCCGGGGAGCCACAAATTCAATTATTTACCTGTATTTTCTCGAATCATACTGGATTACTTGTCCTGTTTTTGTTCGAATCTTCGTTGGATACGGTATCAGTAAGAAGATTCGACGCCACGAGCCCCGTTCGATGCTCGCTCCAACTGCAGCTTCGAACCATATGATCGTGCAAGCGATTTTACCTCCGCCGTTTAAGAACTCTCGGAATTGAACGAGCGCAATCGCAAGAACATCTGAGTCAATCAACGTGGACTAACATTCGCATGCGGGTCCTTGAATACTCCGGTCTCGACACGTCACGGGTGGAGACAGCCTACCGGCGCATCGTCGGGGCACTCGAACGAGATGATTTCCGGGCAGCGGACGTCAAGAAGCTCGTCAATCTGCATCGCGGAAAATTCTATCGAGCCAAGTTGGATCACAGCAATCGGCTGCTTTTTGCTCTGGTGCGTCGTGGCACCGAAGTCTGTGCGGTCATGCTCGAGGTCATCGAGCAGCACGCCTACGATCGCTCGCGATTCTTGCGGGGCTCAGCCATTGACGATGACAAGATTCCCGATATTGCAGGCCCGCCAGCCCTCGAGGAGACAGAAACGGTTCGGTATTTGCATGCGAAGCGGCGCGAGATTCTCTATCTCGATAAACCGCTGTCTCTTGATGATGCACAGCATGCGATTTACGAGTCGGCCCCGCCGTTCGTCGTAATCGGCGGCGCCGGCAGTGGCAAGACCGCCCTAACCCTTGAGAAAATGAAGCTCGCCGACGGTGATGTGTTGTATGTCACGCACTCAGGATATCTCGCGCAGAATGCACGCGACCTGTACTACGCGTGTGGTTTCGAGCGAGACGAGCAGGATGCGATGTTTCTCTCCTACCGAGAGTTCCTCGAATCCCTCCGCGTACCGGTCGGACGCGAGGCCTCGTGGCGCGACTTTGCCGGCTGGTTCGGCCGGGTGCGCCAGGCATTCCGCGATATCGATGCGCATCAAGCCTTCGAAGAGATGCGCGGGGTAATCGCGGCGGAGGCCGGTGGCTGCTTGACCCGCGACGCTTATCGTGCCATCGGCGTGCGGCAGTCAATATTCGCAGTGAGCGAACGAGACCGCTTATACGACCTGTTCGAGCGCTATCGCGCGTGGCTCGCCGAGGCGCGCTTATTCGACTCGAATCTCGTCGCTCAAGACTGGCTGCCTCTCGCCGTTCCGCGATACGATTTCATCGTAATTGATGAGGTTCAGGATCTGACGCCGGCGCAGCTACTACTCGTGCTGCGCACTCTCAAGGTTCCGACGGGGTTTCTGCTGTGCGGCGATTCGAATCAGATCGTTCATCCGAATTTTTTCGCCTGGAGCCGCGTTAAAACGCTGTTCTGGCGCGATGAGCAACTCGCAGCACGCCAGCAACTTCGGGTGTTGCGCGCCAACTTCCGAAACGGAGAGGAAGTCACGCGCGTCGCCAACACGTTGCTCAAAATCAAGCATCGCCGCTTCGGCTCGGTGGATCGCGAGACTAACTTTCTCGTCGATGCCGTGGGTGGTGAGGCAGGCTGCGTTTCATTGCTCGCGGACAAGGACAACGTAAAGCGCGCTCTCGATGAACAGACGCGTCAGTCGACGAGCGTCGCAGTGCTGGTGCTGCGCGAGGAGGACAAGGCCGAGGCTCGGCGATTCTTCCGCACTCCGCTGGTCTTTGCCATTCACGAGGCGAAGGGGCTGGAGTACGAGAGCATCGTGCTGTTCCGCTTCATTTCCGACCAGCGTGCTGCATTCGCGCAGCTGGCCGCCGGTGTCGCCGCAGAGGACTTGACCAGCGATGATCTCGACTATCACCGTACACGTGACAAGACCGATAAGTCGCTCGAAGTGTACAAGTTTTACGTGAACGCGTTCTACGTCGCGCTCACGCGAGCGATACGCAGCGTGTATTTGATCGAGTCCGACACTGGACACGAGTTGCTTCGTCTGCTCGGTCTTGCGGCCGCAGGTGACGACGTGCGTGTGAACGCGCGCGCGTCGTCCCGAGAAGAGTGGCAAAAAGAGGCACACCGCCTCGAGTTGCAGGGCAAGCAGGAGCAGGCAGAGGCCGTACGCGCAACCATCCTGAAAGAAACTCCCGTGCCCTGGCCGGTATTCGACGAAGTGCGATTGCGAGAGCTGATCGCCAAGGTTTTCCGAGATCTCGCTCCCGGCAGCAAGCCGCGTCAGCAGCTCTTCGAATATGCGACGGCATACGATGAGCCGATGCTCGCGATGTGGCTTCTCGAGGAAGCCGGATTCGAGCTCGCGCGTGGCTTCGGACCGCAGCGCGCCACCTTAGGCCGGCGCCATCTCAATGATTTTGCCGGTCGTCACTTCAAGGGAGTCTTGCAGAATTGCGACCGCCACGGAGTCGATCACCGCACTTCGATGAACTATACCCCCCTGATGGCGGCCGCTGCGGCCGGAAACCTGCCGCTCGTGGAGGCGCTCCTCGACCGCGGCGCCGATACCGATGCGCTGGACCATCTTGGACGCAATGCGCTGCATATCGCCATGCTCGAAGCGTTTCGCGACCGAAACTTTGCGCACGGTCCCTTCGCCACGCTGTACGAGCGCGTCGCGCCCGCCTTCATCGACCTGCAAATTGGGGAGCGCTTGGTCCGCCTAGACCGACATCTGAGTGAATACTGGCTGTTCCAGACTCTTTGGGTGTTGTTCAAGCAAGCCTTCAGCGCCTCGGGACTCGATCAACCGGCCGGCGTCAACACCGAGACCCTACTCAACGCGTGGGCGACGATGCCGGCGAGCGTGCTCAAGCCTCAGCGCAACAAACGCAGCCACCTATCGAACGTACTGTCGCGCAACGAAGTCGACCGTGAGTACGCCTACAATCGGCGGCTCTTCAAACGAATTGCGCACGGTTGGTATCAGATCAATCCCCAGCTTGCGATCCGCCGCCGGCGTGGGCGTGGCGAATCGTGGCAACCCGTACTCGAAGCGCTGAATCTGCCACTGGTTCATGAGTTTGCTCACCCGCATCAGTGGGGCATCAGCCGAGCACTCTGGCGATTAGCAGGGGGTGCCGAGTTGCCAATACCCGTCGCCGCCGCAGCCTGGGAGGCGCGCGCCCACGCAGCACGTGGGGCCGAGCGTGCAGCCGTTGAAGCCGCCGCAGCACGGCAGAGCGCCGCCGAAGAAGAGTGGCGGCGTCTCGAGAAGGAGCGCCGGAGCGCGCCGTCGCAGCCGCTGCGCTGGGGCACTCCGGAGGCGAAGCGTGCCGCGCGCGAAGAGTTGCAGCGCCGAATAGCCGCTCAACGCAGAGGTGGGAAAGCGGACGAGCCGTGAAATGATTTGATACCCCTGGTCACTGGCCTGAATTCGGGCATCGCGTGCCAAATCGACATTAATTTCGCAGGGCTTGGCGCGGGATACTTCTTGGGCGCGTGTTCTGCACAAATCGAAATGCGGATAATGCTGGAATGTTCGGAGTTTTTCAGCCTGATTCCGATCCCCGACAATGGCCTATTCAGTCCAGTTTTCAATGTTGAGATCTTGGACGCGACCGAACTCGCCCGTGTTGTTGGTCACGAGCGTGATTTTCAGAGAACGGGCGTGCGCCGCGATGAAGAGATCGTTCGCGCCGATCATCGTTCCACGCGCTTTGAGCGCAGCGCGGATCTGTGCATAGTGAAGGGCCGCTTCGTCGGGAAAATCTAAAACCTCGACATGCCGCAAATACTCATCGAGGGCAGCACGATCCTGCTGTCGCCGGGGAGATACCTCAACCCCGAACAGCAGCTCCGACTTGGTGATGACGGAGATGCAGACGACACCGATTGGAACCTTCCGCAATCTTTTCAGAACTGCGTCATGCGAACGCTTCATGATGTAGGACGAGATATCCGTGTCGAGCATGTACTCTGCCATCAGCGTTCGCGTTCCTGGGCTGGTAGATCGTCAACCCCTTCCATGAACTCCTTTGAGGCGACAGGTCCTGAGGCGAGATAGTCAGACCAGTCCGTCGGACGGGCGGAAAGTATCACCTCGTCGCCTTGCCTACGAATAAACACCTCGGAGGTATTGAACTGAAACTCCTTCGGCAGCCGAACCGCCTGGCTGCGGTTATTCATGAAGATCTTGGCTTTGCGTTGCATGGATTGCCTCAAAATACTGGCATATACATAAGTATATGCCAAGGGTACCGCCTGAGTGTAAATTTGTCCTGAATTTGTCCTGTCTCCGCGTCAGTCTACGTCAACCAACGTCAGGCACCAGCGCGGCAACTTGTTGAATTAATGAGAACTGGGTGACCGTGCCAACCAATTGTTGTTGCGCCGAACAGAGGTAGGCACGCTATGCCGGCAGCCTGCGGGCAAAGCGAATCGCGATTACAGGTACTGCCCCGATCGGTTCCAGAACCGGTAGCCGTTTCCTCCAGGGCGCTTCGCCTGGAACATGGCATCGTCAGCGTTACGCAGCAACGCTTGCCAATCCGTTCCGTCATGGGGGAAGAGGCCAATCCCGATACTCGCGGTAACGAGGAGGGCATGCGCGTCAATTGTATGCGGTATGCGCAGGGCGTCGAGGATCTTTTGCGAAAAGACGACTGCGTCCGTCGGCCGGGCGATTTCAGACAACAGAACAACAAATTCATCGCCCCCGAAACGACAGACGGTGTCGCTGCTGCGCACGCATCGCTCCAATACGCGAGCAACAGACTGTAGAAGTCGGTCACCGACGGCGTGGCCGAAGGTGTCGTTGACCAGCTTAAAACCGTCCAAATCCAAGAACAACACAGCGACCGAATGGTTGTGACGTCGAGCCAATGCAATGGCCTGCGGGATCCGGGATTCGAGCAGCTGGCGGTTGGGCAACCCTGTAAGTGAATCGTGGTGGGCCGCATAGGCGAGTTTACTTGTGATGGCATGCGCGACAGTCGCGTCGCGAAACACCGTGACCTCGCCGACTACCGCTCCCCGGTCGTCCAGCATGGGCATTGCGGAGTGTTCAATCGCCACATCTGTAGCATCGCGTCGTGTCAGGACCCCATTGCTCGTCACCCTCGCGGAAGCCATCTCTTCGATTACCGCCAGCAACGGAGCCGATATCGATTCGCGAATGCCATCGTCGGTGATCGCAAACACTTCGTGGAGTGGTCGCCCGGTCGCGTCTGCTTGCGACCAGCCGGTCATTCTTTCAGCGACCGGATTGAGATACGTCACCTGACCCGCCAGATCAGTGCTGATGAATGCATCGCCAATAGAGTTCAGTGTCTCCTGTGCGTGTTCCCTTGCCGCGGAAATTTCGCGCGTCGAGGCGACATTCTCCTTGCCGGGTTTATCGTGCATCACGACTCCTGCCTTAAGCGGGAGATCCTCGCGTGCTGTTATGTCTCGAATCGTGCTGCAAAGGAGTAGGCCCTTGTCGGTTTGCAGGGCGCTCAAGCGGATTTCGACTCGGAATTCCGATCCATCCCGATGCTGTGCGTGGACTTCCCGATTCTCACCCATGGGACGGAGGCTCGGATTTTGCGAAAATGAAGCCCGCAGGCCGGGGTGCGCAGTGCGAAACCGCTGGGGAAGCAGCATTTCCACGGGTCTCCCAATCAGCTCTTCGCCGGTGTAACCGAATAGATTTTCCGTTTGGCCATTGACGTATACGACGGTGCCGTTGGAGTCGGTAACTATCAAGGCGTCCGGTCCTGCATCCAGCAATCCGCGGGCGTATCCTTTGATCGACGACATGTCAGTGGTTGCCGGCTTGCCGGAGCATGAGGTCCGAACTTTGGGTCTCTGCCGCGCCGAGCAGGGCCTCAATCTCGCGCAGCAACCGATTGACATCCACCGGCTTGGGCAGAATTCGGTCGACGGTCAGCTTGGCCCTCTCGACGTGCTTATTAGTCGTGTCCCCCGTCAGCATGATGGTGGGGGGCTTGGACCCGAGTAGCGCCGCGATTTCGGCGACGATCTCATCTCCCCGGAATCCCATAGGAAGCTGCAAGTCACTCATGATCAAATCTGGGCGCAGACCATGGATTTCCACGTGCTGCAGTGCCTCGTCGCGTGTCGCGGCGCTAAAAACCTCATACCCTTCGAGGCGCAGCAGCAAAGCCATGGATCGTGCGACACCGGGGTCGTCTTCAATGTGAAGCACTTTGATCGCGCTGCCGAGCGGCGCCGGCACCCACACGGGGATTGGGATTCGCTCGGCGGCCACCTCCATCGCCACACCGCGTGGTAGTTGCACAGTGAAGATCGAGCCGACTCCCTCGCGCGACTCAATAGTAACCGTGTGCTCAAGGAGTCGGCAGATCGTTTGTACGATTGACAGACCTAGTCCGACGCCTTCGCGCTGATCACGGTAGACGTTGTCAACTTGGTAGAATGCGTCAAACAAATGGCGCAGATGCGCCGACGGAATGCCGGGCCCCGAGTCGACGATATCGATGTAGAGATCGGTCGCTTCTGTGCGAACACGAAGTAGAACCGATCCGTGCTGTGTGTACTTGATGGCGTTACCGATCAAATTGCGCAAAATGACCGGCAGAAGCATCGAGTCACTACGCGCAAATTCGACGGATGCCTCAATGTCCAAGGTGAGCGACTTGCTGGCCGCGGAGTAGCCGAATTCGGAACGCAGCCGCGGAAGAATCTCCTCCAGCGAAAAATCGCGGATCACTGGCTGAATCGCACCCACCTCCAGACGATTGATGTCGATCAGCGAAGAAAGCATTTGATCCATGTTGCGGACTGCTTCTTCCAGCAACTCAATGTGTGGTGCGTAATCGGTATTTGCGAACGCACGTGCAAGCACCGCTTGCAGAGTCCAAATAGTCTGCAGGGGCTGCCGCAAATCGTGACTGGCGGCGGCAAGGAATCTGGACTTCACCTCATTCGCCTGCACTGCCGAGTCCCGTGCGCGCGTGAGCGAATCCTCCAACAGCTTGCGGTCCGTCATGTCGCGCACGATCGCTATCGTAGCTGGCGCTGCGCTGACGCCGTTGGGGTTGAGCAGGACGTCGATCGGAAATTCGGTACCATCTCGACGACGTCCGAGAAGAGAAAGACCGGCACCCATGTGACGAAGGTGCGGGCCTTGCGCATAGGCCATCCGATGTTGGCTATGGCGCTCCCGCACATTGTGGGGCACGAGCATGTCGATCGACTGATTCACGATTTCGCCGTGCTCGTAGCCGAACATTCGCATCGCCTGCGAGTTCAAATACAAGATCTGGCCGGCAATCCCTTTGCCCGCGACAATGAACACCGCGTCAGGCATGTTCTCAAGAACGTCAGTCCATGCCTGAAGCATCGTGGAATCGATCGAAACTGTATCCACGCATCCACGCCGCCTCCTTGGCCACAAAAATGCGTTGCGCCAGTTCGATCCCTGAAAGGGCGGCCTTTTTGGGCGGCAGCTATTTTACGCCGAAAAGACCGGCTACGTTGACGTATTGCGTTTCGGGGCAAGGAGACCGTCAGCGCACGTGTTTCGCCGCGCCGTGTCATGAACGCCGGCGACGACAGACGAAAATCGTCTTCCCCGCAACGTCATCGTGGACACCCGCGCAGAGGAGGCTGCGTCGGCAGCCGAGCCCGCATTCAACGACGATTTATTGATACTGCAAAGCGGGTTCTCTTCCTGCATGGGAGAGCGCGGCCGGGAAATTGGTTCTGCGCATAGGCATCGAAGATCAGAACCGCTTGTTAAATCCGACCGATAACCCTCCGGGAAGTATCCGAACCGACAGAGGTGTCTTGAAACGGGTCGCCCAGTAACCAAACCCGGTCCCGAGCAGTCCGCCGGCGATCACGTCCGTCTGCCAGTGTGCTCGGCTTTTCAGGCGTGCGATCGCGTCATAGACCGGCAGCGCCTCGAGTGTCCAGATCCAGGGAGTGTCCTTGTAATAATCGACGATCAGGGGCGTAACGAACGCCGCCTGCAAGCGTGACCTCGCCGCTTGGAAAGCTCTGGCAGCAGTGACCTTTGAAAAAGGCGTTCGGGTTGTCGCTCTGGGAGGGACGAGCTCGACTGAAGCCATACTTGAGAATTTGCGCAGCCACTCCCGAAAGCGCGGTCGAGTCGATATCTTGCCAGAACGCATGTCCCAACTTGTCATCGTTGCCGAACCATAGTGCACCGACCACCTCGACCGCGATGACTCCGCTCTCAAGTCCCGTCTGATACTTGCGCGCCCAGATGCCGCTCGTATCGAGCGGCAATTGCGAATCGATCCCGAGGGGCCCTCCTGCGGCGTAGGCGCCCGTCGGCATGATGCATAGAAGCAGCAATTGACAGGCCAGAATCAACGGCGCCGAACGAGCGGTTATTTTCAGCAGCATGGAAGATCGCCTCCTATATACTTTGCGATGCAAAGCGCCCGGACCCCAACTTAAAGGCGCGCACGCCCAGTGGCAAGCTCTTTTCTCAAGTTAGTGCAAACGCGGCCGATCCTTTGCATGACAAAGTCTGCGCACCAGGCGCTCGTTATGACGATTTACAAACCTCAGGCCCCTCAAACAAGTCAAGCAAATACGTCCACGGCGGCTCCCGCGGTGGCGGCGCGTGCCGATAGCGATGGCGATCATGATGGCTGCGGCGGGGGTCGAATTAACGTTAAGGCCTGAGTCCCCGCGGCGTGAAGCGTGTGAAGTGCCGCGCTGCGTGGCTCGCTGCGCTTCGCAGCAACTGCCGTTTGCGCCGATTAATCCGTGAGGGAAGGTCATCGGCCACCGACAACTCTCAAAGAATTGGAACCAGTCCTTCGGCTCAAATTAGAACGGGGTGGCCTCCGCTTGCGATAATTGCCACCGCTTCATTCGAAAAGTAAGGAATGACCATGGCGGCAAAGAACTAGCGGAGCATCGACCGACGCCCCGCTAGTTGTAGGTGCCCCGCAACCAAATCCAGGGTCGGCCCTGCGGTTTTGAAGCCTATTTCTTGGCGGTCGCTTTGGCGACAGCAACCATCTCACGCACGGTCACCATTGCCTTATCAGCAGCAACCCTTGCGCATTCTTGCTCGCTCGGGGTCGCATCCGGATATCTTCGGCCGATGTCCTGGCATGCGGCCAGTGCCGCGTCATGGACGCGCTTTTCGAGTTGTATGGGGCCATAGTTGGACGCGAGATCCAGATCGGCAACCCGGACGCCATAGCTGACCGAGACATCCAGAATGGGGTTACCGGTCGATGCGCTGCGATCGACGGTCTTCGTATTCAGAATTCGCGTCGCTTTTACGGTGACCTCTTCAAGATTCTGGGCAACAACGGCACCACACAGACATACAGACGCGGCCAGCAGAATAAGAGGCCCTTTTGAAATGAAGTTCATTGCGCTGCTCCTTCTTATGATGACGACATAATTGACAATAGATCTTCGCTGCGCATGACAACATCCGTGGTTTGCGATGCAGCTGAGGGGAAACACCTAGGATAGGGAGCAGCGGCGCGAACGGTTGCCGCACACCCGACGCGAATGCGACTAGCGCAGCGTGCGCTTAAGCAATGTTCGTAGTTCGCCGAGCGGGCGCGCGTTCAACACATCGTTCCGGGTGACCCAAGCTCGCCGCGCCTGCCGAACGCCATTATCCAGAAAGCTGAGCTGATCTGCGGAGTGGGCGTCGCTCGCAATGCTCAGCAATATCTCCCGCTCGCAAGCCGATTTCGCATGCAGATCGTCGAGGTCGAGACGCAAGGGCTGCGAATTGATTTCCAAATAGCAAGGACGGTCGTGTACCGCCTGCAGTACCCGTTCAAAGTCCAATGGACAGGGGGCCCGCTCACCCAGCAGGCGTCCGAACGGATGCGCGAGAATCGATACGCAGGGCCGTTCGAGGGCGCGCAGCAGCCGGCTGGTCTGCTTGGACTCCGATAATCCAAATTGCGTGTGCACGGCGATCACCACAACGTCGAGTCGCCGCAGCACGGAGTCTGGAAGCGCGAGTGTTCCATCCGGCAGTATGTCCACCTCGGCGCCTTTGAGGATGGTGAAGCCGGACAGAGTCTCGTTCAATGCATCGATGGCGTCCATTTGTAGCGACAGGCGCTTGGCATCGAGCCCGTGCGTAACCCCCACATGGTGGGAATGATCAGTGATCGCAATGTACCGGAGGCCCCGTGCCTTCGCGGCGGCGACCATCGCTTGCAGCGAATCGCTGCCATCCGAGGCATCTGTATGCACATGAAGATCGCCTTTGAGATCGCTGGTCTCGACCAGCTTTGGCAACGTATGGCGTTGTGCAGCCTCGATTTCGCCCCTATCTTCGCGCAGCTCGGGCGGTATCCATGGCAGATCCAGGGCGGCGAACAATTCCTCCTCGGTAGCCCCCGCGATCTTCTTGTTACCGCGGAACAGCCCATACTCATTGAGCTTATAGCCGCGCTCCCGCGCGCGACGCCGAATATGAATGTTATGATCTTTGTTTCCGGTGAAATAATGCAGCGCCGTCCCGAAACTCCCCGGCTCGAGCACTCGCACATCCAGCTGTAATCCGTTGCGCAATGTGCCCGAGGCCTTCGTGTCGCCTGCCACCGTCAGCTTGCGCAGCTCCGGGTAGCGCTTGAGCGCCTCAATGGGAGCGGCATCCTTGTCGGCGCAGACGAGC
Organism: uncultured Gammaproteobacteria bacterium; assembly: GCA_963800375.1. Classification (GTDB taxonomy): domain Bacteria; phylum Pseudomonadota; class Gammaproteobacteria; order Steroidobacterales; family Steroidobacteraceae; genus Bog-1198. The sequence goes on from CAWDAT010000001.1 coordinate 442,453, forward strand.
ACATCGATGTCCCCCACGGTGTCGCGGCCGCGCCGATAGCTTCCCGCGATCTCCACCCGACTGACGCCCGCCAGCGACTCGAGAAATGCCTTGAGAGGTCTTGCATACTGGCTCGCGACGAAGAATGGTACACGCTGCGGCAGACCGCCTCGTTCTTGCTCCAGCGCCTGCGCCAGCCGTCCCCTAATCTTGGGTCCGAAACCCCGCACCGTGCTCAACCGTCCATCGGCAAGCACACGCCTCAGGTCGTCGATACCGTGGACACGCAGCGCGATGCTCAACGCCCGAACACGCACGGGACCGAGCCCGGGCAGGCTCAGCAGCTCTCGAAGACCCGGAGGCACCTGACGTCGCAGCTTCTCGAGAGCCTTGATCTGCCCCGTGCGAAGCAGCTCCTCGATCTTTTGGGCCAGATCCTCACCTATGCCCGGCAGCGTCTCGAAGTCTTCGGTACCGTGCATTTCCGCGAGCTCACGCGGAAGACTGCGCACGATTTGAGCAGCACGCCGGTAAGCGCGGATGCGAAACACATTCTCTGCCTGGATGGAGAGCAAGTCAGCAATCTCGTCCAACGCCGAGGCGATCTCCTCGTTATGGGCTGCCGCCGATGGAACCGCAAGGCCCGCCGGTTGATCGCGCTTCTTGAGTCCCGTCAAAGCGACCTCAGATTGAGTTTGCACCGGGTTGCCCCCTCTCGCGATCGACACTATCCTGCGTCGGCAGTCAAATCGGCTGCTGATTTCTTCTCGGCCTGATGCTTCTCCGTCATGGTGGCTTCGCTCAACAAAAGCACGCCTGCCACCGATACGGCGTTTTCGATGGCGACCCTGACCACCTTGGTCGGATCGACGATGCCCGCATCGAAGAGGTTGACATAGCGTTTGGCGGCCGCATCGAACCCCACATTGCCGTCTCCCTCCAGCATCTTGCTGACGACCACGCCGCCGTCGACCGCCGAGTTCTCCGCAATCTGCCTCGCCGGCGCCTCCAGCGCCCGGCGCAGGATCTGTACCCCGGTTCGCTCGTCACCCTGGCATTGCTCCTCGACTTCCGCCAGCGCCCGGCCGGCGCTCAGCAGCGCCAGTCCGCCTCCCGGGACGATTCCCTCGGCGACCGCCGCCTTGGCCGCGCTGATGGCATCGTCCAGCGCGTCCTTTTTCGCCTTCATCTCCGATTCCGTGGGCGCTCCCACCCGCACCACCGCGACGCCGCCCGACAGTTTCGCCAATCTCTCCTGTAATTTCTCACGGTCGTATTCGCTCACGGCAGGCTTATCCATTTCCCGCCGGATTTCCTTGATGCGCGCATCAATCTCCTTACGTTCCCCGCCGCCGCCGATGATGGTGGTCGAGTCCTTGTCGACCACGATGCGCTTGGCCGTTCCGAGCGATTCAAGCCGCACATCCTCGAGCTTCAGTCCAAGCTCTTCCGACACCACCTTGCCGCCGGTGAGTATCGCAATATCCTGCAAGATAGCCTTACGTCGCTCACCGAACGCCGGCGTCTTGACCGCCGCGCTCTTTAGGACGCCGCGCACCCGGTTCACCACCAAGGTGGCCAGAGCCTCGCTCTCGATCTCTTCGGCGACGATCAGGACCGGGCGGCCGCTTTTTGCCAGTTGCTCCAGCAATGAGATCAGATCCTTGATCACCGCAATCTTGCGGTCCGTCAGCAGCACATAGGCGTCCTCCAGCACGGCCTCCATTTTGTCCGGGTCGGTCACGAAATACGGGGACAGGTAACCCCGGTCGAACTGCATGCCTTCGACGACTTCGAGCGACGTCTCGGTCGATTTTGACTCTTCGACGGTGATGACGCCGTCTCCCCCCACCTTTTCCATGGCATCCGCGACCAACTCGCCCATGTGCTCGTCGTTGTGCGCCGAGATGGTCGCCACCTGGGCCCTTTCCTTGCGAGTCTTGATGGGACGTGATTTCTTACTCAGCTCCGCGAGCACGACCCGCAGCGCGCGATCGAGTCCGCGCTTGATGTCGATCGCGCTGGCTCCCGCCGTCACGTTGCGCACTCCATCCGCAAAAATCGCGTGTGCAATCACTGTCGCCGTGCTGGTCCCATCGCCCACCGCATCGCCGGTCTTCTCGGCGGCCTGGCGCAACATTTGGACACCGAGGTTTTCCTCGGGATCCTCGAGCGAGAGCTCTTTCGCAATCACCACGCCGTCATTGCAAACTATCGGAGCGCCCCATTGCTTCTGAATCAGCACCGACTTTGATTTCGGACCCAGAGTGATGCGCACCGCATCCGCCAGCTGAGTAGCCCCGCGCAATATCTTTTCTCGAGCAGCGGAGCGGAAGAAGAGCTGTTTGTACGCGGACATGACTCACTCCAAGACTGCTTTGGACAAGGGATTGCTCGCGCGTCATTGCGGCTTGCGGACCGGCAAAAACTCGGCAGCAACGACATCGCTACCGCCGAGCGTCCAAGTCAGCCATCCGTGCTCACTGAACAGCAATCTGTTTCGGCTTCTGCTTCACCGTTTCCGTCTTCGGGATGTGTACGGTGAGAATGCCGTCCTTGCTCTCGCAGCTAATCGTCTCGGCGTTGGCGTTTTCGGGAAGGGAGAAACTGCGCTCGAAGCTGCCGTAGAAACTTTCCACGCGGTAAAATTTCTCGTTCTTCTCGTCCCTTTGCTGTTTACGCTCGCCTTTGATGGTGATCATTCCGTCGTCATAGGTGACATGAACATCCTCCTTCTTTACGGCGGGCAATTCGGCCCGTATGAGGTATTCCTTGTCGGTTTCACTGATATCCGCAGACGGCGACCATTCGACCTTCTTGCCGTTACCCGCGGACGCGAACTGCGCGAAGCTGGCGGGCATCAAGCGGTTGAATAATGTGTCGACGTCGCCGAATGGTTCCCAACGTATCAAGCTCATGGTTTTCTCCTTTTGATCGAGTGACAATTGAATTCCTACCCGATAAATGGTGATCCCGATGGGCCGATGATGCGATCCGTGGATGTACGTAGCGCCTTGCGTATACTATTTCAGACCGCAGCACACCTCTTGGTCCGCATTTCGTTGAGGACGCTCAAATGACCTTGTCAATCACCTCGGCGGCATTCAGCAACGGCGGGTGGGTGCCTCGGCAATACACCTGCGACGGCGCGAACGTGTCACCCCCTCTTGAATGGACGGGTGTTCCGTCGAGTGCCAAGAGCCTCGCATTGATCGTCGAGGATCCGGATGCGCCAGATCCCGAAGCACCAAAAACGACATGGATTCATTGGATTGTCTACAACATCTCGCCGAGCATCCCTGGAGTGCCGGAAGACTTGGTGCACCACGGCATTCCTGCCGGCGCGCTCGAAGGTGTCAACGACTGGTTGAAGAGCGGTTATGGCGGCCCGTGTCCCCCCATTGGAACGCACCGCTATTTTCATCGACTCTATGCCTTGAGCGAAGCATTGCCCGATCTGCACCGGCCGCGCAAATCGACATTGTTGCAGGCGATGCATGGCAATGTGTTGGCTGAAGCCGCCCTGGTCGGTCTTTACGGCCGTCGGCCGGCGCGTTGATCATTCTCCAGCCTGCTCCCGGAGACCCCGCATATTAGCGGCTTTCGGATAGTACCAGCGGGTTTCCCCGTATAGCGATCAAGCAGATGTCCTGCCAGCATCAGTCAGAGGTAAAGGCGGGAGTAAGAGAACATGGAACATCGGTGGGGAGCGCGGGTCTTGGCCAACATTCCGGTTCGCCTTCGATGCCGCGGCTGCAACTTCGTGGACGCGCACTTGGTCAATATCAGCTTGAGCGGCGCATTGATCCGTACTGAAATGGCGTTGACCCTTTTTGCACCACTGGAAATCGAGTTGCAAGGCTGCACTGTACCGTCGTTTGTAGTGCGTGTGCAGACCGATGGCATCGGCGCTGAATGGTCCGGCCGCTTGCCACGGATACTCGAGACTGCACTTCTCGCGCAGCCCACGTCTTTTCATATGGCACCGGCGCCGGTCATGGTTGACCATGCAGCTGCGTGACACGAGTTCGATGTGAACGCGGGTGAGAAATTATTGCATTCAGTGTCGCCGTATTATGCGATAGGGCCGGCTGCTCCGAATTTCGGTGACCCTCGTCATACGGCGATTGCGGAGGCGGCTTATTTTCGCGCCGAACGCCGTGGTTTTGTGGCGGGACATGAACTCGAGGACTGGTTGGCAGCGGAGACAGAGATCAAGGAGCGGCTGATCAGCGAAGGTCAAAGCTCAAGCTAGAGATCTCGTCGCGGCCGCCTGCGCAGCACCCAGCAATGCTGCATCGGCGTTCATTATCAATCGGGTGGGAATTGCCCGCACGAACGATGAAAGCCGGCCCTTGTTTTCAAACCGCGTGCGAAATTCACTCTGCGCCAAAAATTCCTCGATCTTTTGCGCGATGCCGCCGGCAATGTAGACTCCACCCCGGGCACCATGTATCAGCGCGATGTCGCCGGCGACTGCACCCAGGACTGAACAGAACAACTGAAGAGCTTCGCGGCAATCTGCCTCGCCGCGCGCTGCTCTGTCCGAGATTTGCGCCGCGGACAGAGCAACGACTTCTCGTCCGCCGAGATGCGCCAAGCCCTGGTAAATGTTTTCAAGGCCGGGGCCTGAGAGAATGCGTTCGACCGTAACACGGTCGAACTTCGTCCACAGATATCGGAGCACGGCCAGCTCCGTTTCGTTGCTTGGTGCAAATCCTATATGACCGCCCTCGGTGGCTATCGGCACCACTCGGCCGCCATCGCGCACGAGGCAGGAGACGCCAAAGCCGGTTCCCGGACCAAGAATTGAGATTGGCGCACCGTGCAGCCCCGGAAGATCCGGTCCAATCACGTGCAGATCACGCTGACTCAGCACCTCGACGGCAAATGCCACGGCGACAAAATCGTTGATCAACAACGCTTCGCTGAAGCCGAAATCTTTCAGCTCATCTTCCGAGATCTCCCACTGCCGATTCGTAAAGCGCACCCGTCCGGCTGCCACGGGGCCGGCCACCGCAATGACCGCGGATGGCGGAACAGTCGACAAGCCGCAGTGTTCTATATAAGTGCGCAGCGCCGCGCTGAACGTTGGAAACTCCTGCTGTAGATCCAACCGATATGCGATGCACGAAGCGCCGGGTTTGGACACATCGACGATAGCGAAACGAGCGTGCGTGCCGCCGACATCGCCGACGAGAATCGCATTACCCCCGCCGAAACAGTGCTTGCCGATTGATTTCATAGCGCATTCGCCGATATAGAATCTGATATATCTGCATAGCCGACCGCCGATGATTCTACGTATATTCCACTGCTGCAAAATTCTCGTCTGCGTCACATGATATTCCCTCGCGATGGAGGAAACATGAGCACTAAGGGGAATACTTGGGCCATCGTACTCGCCGGCGGTGAAGGTCGCCGATTGCACTGCCTGACAACGACCGCCTTGGGCGTTGCCGTACCCAAACAGTTTTGCTCACTGCAAGGTGGGAGTTCCTTGCTGCACGAGGCTCTCAAGCGCGCAGAAGCTGTCGCATCTCCCGAGCATATCTGCGCGGTTGTCTCGCAACAGCACCGGCGCTGGTGGGGACCTGGGTTGGCGGCCCTCTCCAAAGCCAATATCGTCGTTCAGCCGAGGAACTGCGGGACAGCGAATGGAATTCTGCTGCCGCTTTTGTACATCTTGACGCGCGATTCGGAAGCTCGCGTTGTCCTGTTGCCGTCGGATCACCATGTTCGAGATGAACAGGTATTGGCCGACTCCCTGCAAAGTGCCGCGCAGGAACTATCGACGCGACGCGACCATGTTCTCCTGCTGGGAATCATTCCTGAGGAAGTCGATCCGGAACTCGGCTACATTGTACCGGGCCGTCTGGACGGCGCTCTGTCGGTGGTCGATCGATTCGTGGAAAAGCCGGACCGGTCTCTTGCCCGCACTTTGGTCGACGACGGCGCCCTGTGGAACGCCTTTATCGTGGCCGCCCGTGCTCGAACCCTATTGCAACTGTTTGTTCGACGGTTTCCGCAGGTTGTCATCGACATGCAGCAGGTCGTCGCTCAGAACGAATTCACTCCCGGTCTCTCGGCCGCGGCGCTGGATCTCTATCGCGACTTGCCGGACCTGGATTTTTCCCGCCATATTTTGCAGGGAGCCGAATCGATGCTGCGAGTATTGCGCGTTCCGCGCTGTGGGTGGAGCGATCTCGGTAACCCGAAGCGGCTCGCCGAAACCCTGCAAACGCTCGCGCGCTCTTGCGAGTGTTTGGATGATCCACCTGGCGCGCAGAGCGGGTTCTTGAATCTTGCGGCGCAACATGCTCGGTTCACCTCTGGTGCATCGCGTTTGGGCCAATCGGCCGTCACATCATTGAAGTGACGTCGACGTAACAGCCGCCCTGCGGCGTGGCGAATTAGGTAGACGGAGCAAATGTCGGTGGAAACCACGAATGGTTCACTCTTCGCCTTTGCGGTACGTTGTGCGTTGCCAGAACTTGAACTCAGGAGATTCTTATGAAGACTGATTCCGACATTCGTCGCGACGTGGAAAGTGAGTTGCGGTGGGACCCCAGTTTCGACGACACGCGAGTTGGGGTGTCCGTGAACAACGGAGTAGTGACGTTGACCGGCGACGTTCCCAACTACTCTCACCGATGGGCGGCGGACGATATCGTCAAGCGCGTTACCGGGGTGCGTGCCGTTGCGAATGACATTCAGGTCAGGATTGCCCCGTCGAACGTGCGCACGGACACAGACATTGCAGAGGCGGCGGCGAACGCGCTGCAGTGGAATGTCTCCTTGATCAAGACTCAGCTCAAGCCGGTCGTCAAAGACGGCTGGGTAACCCTCGGCGGACAAGTCAGTTGGGGATATCAACGCACTGCGGCCGAGAACGCCGTGCGCCACTTAATGGGTGTCAAGGGAGTCACAAACGACATCCGGGTGGCATCCAACATCAAGGTCGGCAACGTCAAGGAAAACATCGAAGAAGCATTCAAGCGACATGCCATCCTGGACGCCAAGGATATCAAGGTCGACGTGGACAGTTCGACGGTCATCCTAAAAGGCCGTGTCCATTCTTGGCGGGAGCGCGAGGATGCTTCGCAAGCGGCGTGGTCGGCGCCCGGCGTTGTCGCTGTGGAAAATCACCTGGCAGTTCAGTAGTCCCTGCAGGCATCCTCGGCCAGGGCCGGCGGCAACGAAATGGTTGCCGCCGGCGCTTTGGTTCAAAGTCGCCGCGGCGTGCACTGTTGCGATACAACTCCCGCCACTGCCGCCTCCGCCGGTCGATATCCGCTGCCGCTTGATGTCCAGTTGCATTTCCAGATGTTGAAACAATGCCTGCCAAGCGAGTTTGAGTTGATCGCGCGGCATTTTGCGCCGCTCGCACGCGCATTTCCCGGGGCCTACGGGCTGCTCGACGACGCCGCCGTGATCAGACCGGCCTGCGGCAACGAACTGGTGGTCAAGACCGACATCATCGTCGGTGGCATCGATTTCCCGACCGACGAGCCTGCCGATCTCATTGCGCGTAAAGCACTGCGCGTCAATCTTTCCGATCTTGCCGCCAAAGGTGCAGTCCCGCGCGCCTATCTGCTGGATCTCGTCGTGCCCAACACGGTCGATGAGCCCTGGATCGGCGCCTTTGTCGCGGGACTTGCCCGCGACCAGGAGGAATTCGGCCTGCATTTGATCGGCGGCGACACGAGTTCCACGACCGGTCCGATCGCCATCGCCATCACGGCTCTTGGTGAGGCGCCCATCGATCGGATCATCCGACGAGGCGGCGCGCAAGCGGGCGATACGGTTTTCGTCACCGGCACCATCGGTGATGCCGCACTGGGACTCTCTGTGTTGCGCGCAGCGCCGACCTCGCTCGATGCGACGTCGACCACGTTTCTGGTCAACCGCTATCGTTTGCCCGAGCCGCGGGTCGCCTTGGGCCCAAGACTGATCGGCATCGCGACCGCGGGGCTTGACGTCTCGGATGGACTGGCCGCCGATCTGCGGCATCTTTGCGAGGTCTCGCGCCTTTCCGCGGTCATCGAAGCCCGGTCGGTCCCGCTGTCGGCCGCCGCCCGCGCAGCCATAGCCTGCGATCCTCGTTGCCTCGCGACCGCGCTGACGGGTGGCGACGATTATGAGATCCTGTTCGCCGCGCCCCCCGCAGCATCGCCCCTGATCGTCGAATTGTCTCGGCAATTCGCCCTTCCGATCACACCCATCGGACGCATGGTGGCCTTGCCGGAGGGAGCTTTTCCTCGGATGGAGATCCTCGACGACCTCGGTCTTCCGCTCAGTTTTGCCTCTGAGGGCTGGACGCATTTCGGCAACAGTTCTTGACGAGGCACATCGCATTGCTTGCCGCCCTGCCCTGCGTTTGAAATACTGTTGCACATGTCTGGAAAAACGCGGGGTGCGATCCGGATCGGCGTCGGCGGCTGGACCTACGCGCCGTGGCGGGGAGCGTTCTATCCCGACGGATTGATCCAGAAACGTGAACTCGAATACGCCAGCCGCCAACTCACGTCGATCGAGATCAATGGCACGTTTTACGGCGCACAGAAACCGGAAACCTTCGCCAGGTGGCGCGACGAAACGCCGGATGGTTTCGTGTTCTCCTTAAAGGCACCGCGCTTCGCCACCCATCGCGAGGTACTCGCAGACGCCGGCCGCACCATCGCACGGTTCTTCGCCGGGGGCGTCATGGAACTGAGGGAGAAACTCGGCCCCATCAATTGGCAACTCCTGCCGACCACCACGTTCGATCCCGTGGACTTTGCAGGCTTCCTGAAGTTGCTGCCCAAGGAAGTGGCCGACCGCGCCTTGCGTCACGTCGTCGAAGTGCGACATGAGAGTTTTCACACCCCCGAATTTGTCGCTCTGGCGCGTGAGCACGGTGTCGCCGTCTCGATCGCGGGAGACTCCGCGTACCCGCAAATCCCCGATGTCACGGCCTCCTTCGTTTATGCCCGCATCATGGGCACCCAGAAGGCGCCGGAATTGGGTTATTCCGCCGCCGCGCTCGATGCTTGGGCGGCGCGCGCCGAAGCTTGGGCCTCCGGCGCCGCAGTGACCGGGCTCGACGATGTCCAGCCGTCACGGGCGGACGGCAAGGCTCGCGACGTCTACCTCTATGTCATCAGCGGCCACAAGGCGCGAAATCCGTCCGCCGCCATGGCACTCATCAAGCGCCTCAGCTGAGCTGAATTCCGAGAAACCCTGTATCCGAGTCAGAAATTACCTACGCGAAGTTGGCCATTTGACGCAGTGCGCGGGCGTGCACCGCAGCGTACCGTGGGTCCTGAGGTACCAGAACCATGACCATGGCAGAAATCGCTTGTGTACTGATGGGTGCGTTGTTCGTATTCGGCATAGCGCGCACCATCCGCGTCTGGGTCGCCCTGAGAGATTTGCAGGCGTTGCCGAATCTCGTCCAGATTCACCGCGTCAAGAAGTCGGCGTCCAAGCCCCGCTCGCGCTGAGCAGCGCAGCGCTGGGCGAATTCGCGCCGCTCCGTATCGGTATCCAGTTCCGCGGCGAGCCGGCCCACCAAATCCTCGACCCCTGAAGCGCGCAATGCGGCCGCCTTCACCAAGTGCTTGGCCAAGGGTCCGATGTATCCAGCCAGCTGCCGCTCGATGTGCTGCAGTTGGACCGCATCGAACGCATGGGCACCGGCGGTGACCGCGGCCGGCGCCTCCACGGGCGCAGCCCGCTCTGCGCTCCGCGGCGCCTTGAGATAAGCGCACAGTCGGGCGTAATGCGGCTCGCGCGGCGGCGGAAAGGCATCCATCCAGTGCTGTGTGCTCAAGAAAAATTCCAGGCTCCTGGACGGCAGGACATCCTCGATGCGGAACGGCAGAACGCTCAACTGCTTGTGCACCGCTCTCTCCACCTCGCGGCGCACCTGCGGCGAATGATTGCTGCTGGCAGAGAACACGAGAATCATCACCCGTGCCGAAGAGATCGCATCCAGGATCTCCGCCGCCCAATCCGCCGATGGCGCAATATCGCGCGGTGCAATCCAGCAGTCGATTCCCTGCGCTTCGAGCCGCGCGACCAATTCGAAGGCGCAGTCATGATCCGGCTGGGAGTAGCTGATGAATACCGGGCCGGCCATTTCATTTCTCGAGCAGACGCAGAGCCTTCTCGAGGCTCTTGCGCATACGGTTGAAGGAACGGGTGACTGAAGCGATTTCCGCGGCGCCGCGCTGCGGAAAGTCTTCGGCCGACATATCCCCCAGGCTCAGTCGATCCGCGACGCGCGCGATCTGCCGCACCGGCCGCACCAGCAGCCAGTAGAGCGCGGCGTTCATGACCACGAGCGCCGCGGCAAGCGCCGCGGCCATCGACATCATGAGCGCGCGAAACACCCGCCCCGCATTCGCAGTCGCGCTGGCATAAGGCACGGAGACCACCTGCGCGCCGATGATTTCGTTGGCCTGCCAGCCGAAGCCGTTGCCGCCCCCGTATCGGGCAACGAGAGTCCGCGGCGCCGCCGCCGGCGTGCTGTGGCACGGCCCGCATTGCGCCTCGTTGCGGATGGGCCGCGCCATATAAAGCGATCTGCCCATGGGCGTATCGCGATCGCCGACCACTTCCTGAGCCTGCGCATCGCTGCGGAAGCGGCGAATGATGTCTTCTTCCCAGTCCGCGGCCCGATCGCGCGGATTCGTCGGATTGAGCGTCGCCTCCTTGTACGTATACTCCGGATGGCGCTCGCGAAGCTTCAGGAAGTTCTGGGTCGCCGCATAGAAGGGCACGCTTTGCGGCGGGAACTCATTCTGAATTGCGCCGCTCAGCAAGGGCAGTATTTCGTTGGCCGTGTAGTCGCGGATGGCCAGTGCGCTGTCCATCATCAATCCGGCCTCGGCAAATACCTCGCGCCGCGCGTTGCTCTCGAGAATGTTCCGGCAGGCAAACCCCGCTACCACGGCCGCGGCAAGAAACACGGCCGCGAACGCCAGGTTGATCCGAATCAGCAGGCTCATATCGCGGTAATCGCGCCGGCAGTAGTGATGATTTCCAAAGACATTGGCGCAATCCGCAGCACTTTCTTGAGTGTGTCGCCGCGCGACATTGCCCTATACTAAATGGTATGCGTCCCCACGTCAGCATCGATCGCCTGCGGATCGACAAAGCGTTGTACGATTTCGTGAACGGCGAGGCCATGCCGGGTACGGCGGTCGAGCAGCGGTCCTTTTGGAGCGGATTTGCGCGAATGGTGGCCGAGTTGGCGCCGCGCAACGCCGCACTGTTGCGGCGGCGGGATGAGCTACAGTCCAAGATCGATGCCTGGCACCGGCACCATCCGGGCGCAGCCTTCGATCACGCGGCCTACAAGGCATACCTGCGCGACATCGGCTATTTGATGCCGGAGAGTTCCGCGTTTACCGTCGACACCGGCAATGTCGATCCGGAGATCGCCCATATCGCCGGCCCGCAATTGGTGGTGCCGGTGAGCAACGCTCGCTATGCCCTGAACGCCGCCAATGCACGCTGGGGCAGCTTGTACGACGCCCTCTACGGCACCGACGCCATTGCCCTGGACAGGGCGCCCCGCACCGGCGGCTACAATCCGCAGCGAGGCGCCAAGGTCATCGCCTTCGCCCGCAATTTCTTGGATGAGCATTTTGCGCTGGCCGCAGGCTCACATCATGGCGCGGCCGCCTACCGCTTGACGGGCGGCGCTCTTGAAGTGCGCCTGCAGGACGGCAACGCCACCCGCTTGCGCGACCCCGCGGGGTTTCGCGGTTATCAAGGCGACGCCGGTTCGCCGACGGTGCTGCTGCTCGTGCACCATGGACTGCACGTGGAATTGCACATCGATCGGGCGCATCTCATCGGCCGCGACGATCCTGCGGGAATCAGCGATGTGGTGCTGGAATCGGCCATCACCACCATTCAAGACTGCGAGGATTCGGTTGCCGCCGTGGATGCGGACGACAAGACGCGCCTATATCGCCATTGGCTGGGCTTGATGAACGGCAGCCTCGAAGCCGGCATCGAGAAGGGCGGCAAGGCCTCGGTGCGCCGCCTGAATGCGGACCGGCGCTACCGGACGGCGGGCGGCGCGGATCTCGTGTTGCCCGGCCGCAGCCTCATGCTGGTCCGCAACGTCGGTCACCACATGATGTCCGACGCCGTGACCTTGGATGGGGACCCCATACCCGAGACGTTCATCGACGCCGCGATTACCGCCCTGATTGCCCTGCATGACCTGCGCGGCCCCGGCGCGCGGCGCAATTCGCGGTGCGGATCTGTGTACATCGTCAAACCCAAGATGCACGGTCCGGAGGAGGCGGCGTTTGCCGCTGAATTGTTCGCCGCCGTCGAGGGACTGCTGGCGCTCGAGCCCAACACCCTGAAGATCGGCATCATGGACGAAGAGCGGCGCACCAGCGTCAATCTCGCCGAATGCATCCGCGCTGCCCGGCACCGGGTGGTGTTCATCAACACCGGCTTTCTCGACCGGACCGGCGATGAGATCCACACCTCCATGGAGGCGGCGGCCGTTTGCCGCAAGAGCGATCTCAAGAAGGCGGCGTGGCTCGATGCCTACGAACGCCAAAATGTCGATATCGGGTTGGCCTGCGGCCTGCGCGGCCGGGCTCAAATCGGCAAGGGCATGTGGGCCATGCCCGACCTCATGGCCGACATGCTCAAGACAAAGATATCCCAGCCTCAAGCCGGCGCGAACACGGCCTGGGTTCCCTCGCCCACCGCCGCCACCCTGCATGCCCTGCACTATCACCAAGTGAACGTTGCCGAGGTACAGGCGCAGCTGGCCGGCCGCCCGCGCGCCTCGCTCGATGACATCCTGCGGCCGCCTCTGGTCGCGGATCCGCGCTGGAGCGCGGCCGACATCGAAGCGGAGCTCAACAACAATGCCCAAAGCATTTTGGGCTATGTGGTGCGATGGATCGACTCAGGCATCGGCTGTTCGAAGGTGCCGGACTATTTCAATGTCGCGCTGATGGAAGACCGCGCCACGCTGCGCATTTCCAGCCAGCACGTCGCCAATTGGCTGCACCACGGCATCTGCTCGCGTGAACAGGTGCTGCAGGCTCTGCACCGGATGGCCGTCGTGGTGGACCGGCAAAACGCCGCCGAACCTGGCTATCATCCGCTCGCCGAAGATCCCGGGCACAACGTGGCATTCCAAGCGGCATGCGATCTGGTGTTCAAGGGCCGCGAACAGCCCAACGGCTACACCGAAGCCATCCTGCACGCCCGCCGGATCGAACGCAAAGCGCGCGGAAGCTAGCCGCCGACCTCTGCAGGGAGGACACGCGGGGCTCACGGATGCGGCCGCTTCCAGCCCTGCTCGCGCGCGGATCTCTCGCCGGCTTGATCGAGAGGCTCCCCGGCGATGAGTCCCTCGACGGATGTTAGAATCGGCGCGGACAGGCCTGAACCGGCGGTGCGATAGTCGGTGTCTCGGCCCCCAGCCGGGGCCTGCGCGAGGGCCTGAACCTGCCATTCGTCGTCATGGCGGCACGCAACCCCGGCCGGCGACACCGCACCCGACAGTGAGAATGCGCGGCAGTAGTCGCCGGATTTTGCCAGGAAGCTCAGCTCGACCCGCACTGCCGCCGTCCGCGATTGCTCGGAGCCGAGTTGGTTCGACAGCGCCTGCGCCAGCGAGCCGCGCGCGACCAATGCGCCGCCGGCGTCCAGCGTGAAAGGCGACTGACGATGACCCCACATGAAGAACCCCACCGCCACGCCGATGACCAGGCTGGCGGCGAGGGCGGCGGGCGTGCGCCATGCCGCCCGCGCGGTCGCCCCGCGGGCAGCACTGCGTTGCGCCGCGACGCGGGCCTGCTGCAGGCCCGGGCGACCCTGCGCCGCGGCCAGCAGGCGTTCCGGCACGCCTTCCGACTGCTCGGCAGAATAAGCGTCTTGCACCCGCCGGCGCAGGGCACGGTGCCCGGCGACGCGCCGTTCGATTTGCGGATCGTTCTGCATGGCGAGTTCCACCGCCGCGCGCGCCGCCGCGTCCAATTCACCATCCGCATACGCCATGAGTGTTTCATCGGAAATCGTCATGTCGCCTCACCTTCCGTTCCCAGCAGCGCCTGCAACGTCTCGCGTCCGCGGGCGAGCCGGCTGGTCAGCGTCCCAATGGGAATATCCAGCACCTCCGCGGCCTCCCGGTATGGCAAACCCTCGACCAGCACCAGGCTGACCGCCTCGCGTTGATCCTGCGGCAAACGGGACATTGCCGACTGCACGGACAGCAAATCGGTTTCCCTGGCCATCGAGTCCGTGCCGATATTCTCGCCGGTCTCGGCGGCGAGGAAGATCTTCCCGCGGCGGCCGCGGGAACGCAGCTCGTCGATCCAGGCATTGCGCACAATCTTGAACATCCAACTATCCAGACGCGCATCGCTGCGCCATTGGTCCAACCGAGTCAGCGCCCGCTCCACCGCAATCTGCACGACATCGTCGGCGTCATGCGGATTGCGCGTCAAATTGCGCGCAAACCGTCTCAGCCGCGGCAGTAGTGTGACGATCTGTTCACGGACGTTTTGCGGCGCCTCGTTCGTACTCATGGGATAGACGTTTGAAGGGCGATGTTTCTTCCGAACATTCTAACAGTCGCTCGGAAATATTCGCCTAGAATGGCCATGACTTTGCAGGAAGAGAGAAGTTCATATGCGGAGTTCAGCGTACCTCCTGGCATTGACGATGCTGGCCGCGGCCGCGGCGGCGCAAGTGCACCTGCCCGCTATTCCGCCGCCCGGCAGGGCCCTCCAACCCCTGACGCATGGACTCAATGAATCGCTGTCCCCCTCCCTCGACCAATTGAGCAATCTGCGTCATCTCTTGATCGAGCAATTGATTCGCGCCAATCCGCGGCTCGTGGGTGAGGATCCCCACGGCGAGCCCGTGGTTCTGCACGAGATTCTCGGCCTGTCGCCGACGGATGCGGCGCTGGTTCGAGCTCGCTCGCTGGGATTCACGGTGGACCGGGAGCAAACGGTTGATGCAATGAGCATTCGGCTGGTCGTTTTCGCCACGCCTCGCGGCATGTCGACCATGAAAGCGTTGCGCACCTTGCGCGATGCCGATCCCGGCGGCGCCTATGACTACAACCACATCTACACCGGCAGCGGCGAGCCTATCCCGAGCGCTGCCGGGCCCCGCGGCGCCGAGTCCGCCGGTGCCGCAGACAGTGTGCAGACACCGCCCCGCGGCAGCCCGTCCCGAGTGCGCATCGGCTTGCTGGATTCCGGCGTCGATGTGACCCACCCGGTATTCCGTGATTCCGCGATCCACACATGGGGCTGCGACAATCACCCGGTTCCCTCCGCTCATGGAACCTCGGTCGCGTCGCTGCTGATCGGACACACCGAGGGTTTCGACGGGGCGCGCCCGGGCGCCGAATTGTACGCGGCCGACGTGTTTTGCGGCCGTCCCACCGGCGGTGCCGTGGATGCGTTGGTCGCGGCGTTGGGCTGGCTGGTGCAGCAAAAGATTCCCGTCATCAACATCAGTCTGGTGGGCCCGAGGAATGTCATGCTGGAGAAGGTGATCGGCACTCTGATAACCGGCGGCTATCTCATCGTTGCCGCGGTGGGCAATGACGGCCCCGCCGCGCCCCCGCTCTATCCCGCGTCCTATCAACAGGTCGTCGGAGTCACCGCGGTCGACGCACATTCTCGCGTCTTGATTGAAGCGGCGCGCGGACCGCAGGTCATGTTTGCCTCGCCCGGTGCCGACATGGCAGCCGCCGGCAGCGATCACCGCTTCGTCGAGGTTCGCGGCACCTCTTTTGCCGCCCCTTTGGTGGCGGCGCTGCTGGCAATTGGACTTGCGAAACCCGACGCTACTGCGGCGTCGGCCGCCGTCGATGCGCTGGCGAAAACCGCGGTGGATTTGGGTCCGCCGGGACGAGATTTGACATATGGGTTCGGTCTCGTGGGCGCCGGCTATCGAATCGATCCGGCACCCCTGATCCGGCGCAGCCTCCCCGGCAAATAAATACTTTTCGCGCATGGAAGAAACCGGCCGACTGCGTCGTATCAACAGTGAAGGCCGCGGGATGTCCGCGTCCACACAGGAGAACGACATGAACAGCAAACATTTCATTTTGAGCGCTGCCGTCGCCGCCGTGATGGCCTTGGCCTCGCCGGCGAACGCCGGCCCCTTGGGCGGTGCGGGTGCCTTGGGTGGAAACCTCGGCGGGAATCTCACTGGCCTGGGCGGTGCCGGACGGTTGGGCGGCGCCGGCGCCTTTGATTCGCAGGGCAAGCTCGACGGCTCACTGCGCAAGAAGCCCGCGCAAAAAGCGGTCGACAAGGTCGGTAAGGTCGGCACGACGGATTCCGCCACGAATTCGGACGCCGCAGCCAACGCGTCGAAGTCGCTGAACGCGGCAAAATCCACCAGCGCAGCGCCTTCAGCGGAGGCCGCGAAATCACCCGCCAACACCGCGCCTGCGCCCGCCCAAACCGTTTCTAGCCACAGCGCCTCGGGCGCCGTCGACGGATCCCTCGACGCACGGCACTCGAAGGGATCGACCTCGGCAGCGGCGGCAGCCGCCGGCAGTGGTTCGCTGAATTGATCGGGGTCGATGCAAGGGGCACTGGGGCGTACTTGACTTCGCAAAAGGTGAAGTACGCCCTCTCCCGAAAGACTCGCCTGGACTCCGCGGCCCCGCTCCTGTACAGTGCGCTCAGCTTAATTCGGGTCGGTGCTCGGTCAGTGCCACCCTAAGCTCGCGGTTCGTCCTCGACGCAACGCTCACTTTTCCCCTCGCTGCTGACCGCTGCGGAAGCGATTGCTTCCGTCGTGCGAGTCCACCTATCACCAAGGATTGTTTAATGTCATTTTCCGATCTCGGGCTGTTGCCCGAATTGCTGCGTGCTGTCGCCGATAAGGGTTACGACACGCCTTCTCCCATCCAAATTCAGGCGATTCCGGCGGTGCTCGCCGGACGCGATGTGCTGGCCGGCGCGCAAACCGGCACCGGCAAAACCGCCGGCTTCGTGCTGCCCATTCTGCAGCGCCTCAGCCAGGATCAAGCTCACGGCACGCACCGCGCACCCCGCGCGCTGGTGCTGACCCCGACCCGTGAACTCGCCGCGCAGGTGGCCCAAAGCGCCCGCGATTACGGCAAGTACATGCAGCTGCGCACCTATCAGGTGTTCGGCGGCGTGAGCATCAACCCGCAGATCACCGCGCTGCGCGCCGGCTGCGACATCCTGGTGGCAACGCCCGGACGCCTCCTCGATCTGGCGCAGCAGCGCTGCGTGGATCTTTCCAAGATCCAAGTGCTGGTGCTCGACGAGGCCGATCGCATGCTGGACATGGGCTTCATCAACGACATCCGCAAGATCATCAAGCTGCTGCCGCAAAAGCGGCAGAACCTGCTGTTCTCCGCGACTTACTCCGACGATATCCGCGGGCTGGCGGAGCGGTTGCTGCACGATCCGCAGTCGATACAGGTCGCACCGCGCAACGCGCCGATAGAATTGGTCGAACAGCGCGCGTACCGGGTGCAAAAGGAACAGAAGCGGCACCTCCTGGTGCACCTGATTCAAGAAGGCCAATGGCGCCAGGTATTGATTTTCACCCGCACCAAGCATGGTGCGAACCGGCTCACTCAGCAGCTGGAAGGTGCCGGCATTCAGGCGGCGGCCATCCACGGCAACAAGAGCCAGGCGGCGCGCGTGAAGGCGCTCGACATGTTCAAACGCGGGCAGGTCACCGCCTTGGTGGCGACCGAGGTCGCAGCCCGCGGTCTCGATATCAAAGAGCTGCCGCAGGTGGTCAATTACGAACTACCCAATGTGCCGGAGGACTACGTGCACCGCATCGGCCGCACGGGCCGCGCCGGCGCCGCGGGCGAAGCCGTCTCCCTGGTTTCCAGCGATGAATCCGGCTTGCTGCGCGATATCGAGCGCGTGCTCCGCCGCAGCATTCCGACGGTGGCCACCCCGGTGTTCAAGATAGTCGAGACGGCCCCGCCGGCTCACGCTCATCGCGACTCGGGCGATCGTCCGCAGGGCAACCGTCCGGCGCAGGGTCAAGGCCGTCAGGGACATCATGGAGGCCGCGATTCGCGCCGCTCGCCGGGTTCGGGTACCCGCAGCTTCGGCCAGCAGCAGCGAGGCCGCTTCCGCTAAGGCAGGGTCGATACCAGCCGGCGCAGATAGCCGGCGAAGTCCCCGCCCAGGCTCGGATGCTTCAGGCCGTATTCCACGGTGGCCTGCAAGTATCCGAACTTGCTGCCGCAGTCATAGCGCTTGCCTTCGAACTCGAACGCGTACACCGGTTCGCGCTGCATCAGCTGGGCAATGCCGTCGGTGAGCTGAATCTCGCCGCCGGCGCCCTTGCCGATCTTTGCGAGGTCATCGAACACCCCGGGAGTCAGCAGGTAGCGACCGACCACCGCCAGGGTCGAGGCCGCCTTGTCGGGTTTGGGCTTCTCGACGATGTGCGATATTTTTCCGATGCGCGGCGCGATTTTGCGCTCCAGAGTCACGATGCCGTACTTATCGGTATCCTCCTTCGGCACGTTTTGCACGCCGAGCACACTGCCCCGGTAGGCTTCGAACACTGCGACCATCTGCTTGAGGCAGGGCACCTCCGCATCGATCAAATCGTCCGCGAGATGCACCATGAAGGGTGCGTTGCCGACGACCGGTCTCGCACACAGCACGGCATGACCCAACCCCAGGGGTGCCGGCTGGCGAATGTACACGCATGAAGCCCAGCTCGGCAGAATCCCGTGCAGGGTGTCGAGCAGTTCCTGCTTGCCTTGTGCCTGCAGAACGGCCTCGAGTTCGGGGTTGGTATCGAAATGATCCTCGATGGCGCGCTTGGAGCTGCCGGTGATGAACACCAGCGTGTCCGCGCCGGCGGACAGCGCCTCGTCGACCGCATATTGAATGAGCGGTTTGTCCACCACGGGAAGCATTTCCTTGGGGCTCGCCTTGGTGACCGGAAGGAATCGCGTGCCGCGGCCGGCAACGGGGAATACGACTGTTTTGACGGCTTTGTTCGGCATGTTGGAAATAATAACGGATTTGACCGGCGCGTGCCGTCGGACAATTCTCACACCCTAGCGGAGTTTGACGATGGCACACGCTTCAAAGGTTGCCCAGGAATGACAGGCGGGGCAATGCCAGTAGAAACTCCGGCCGGAGAAGCCGCATTCGTTGCAGCGGTACTTCTCGGCGTGAGCCAGCAAGGCGCCGATCTCGTGCGCGGCGCGCTCGGTGTGCGCCGTGCCCGCCTGCCACACGTCCTGCAGGGCGGGATCCTGCGAGAACACCTTCTCGATCGGCGCACGCAGCGGCGCGGCGTCGACCAATCCGGTCGCGATCGCGGCGAACACCAGGCGTTTCAGTTCGCCAAAATCATGCGCCTCGGCCTGCGTCACCAGTTCGGCGAGCACCGCATCACGCGACTGCGGTCCGACCAGCTTGAGCAGGTGCGGCAGTTCATCCTGCAGCAGCTCGGGTGAATCGATCATCGCCTGCCGCAGCAGCCGCACCGCCAATTGTGGTTGCTGGTCACGTTCGGCAATCTGAGCACGCAGTACGGCCGCACGCGGGAACGGCTGCGCCTCGCCGCGTGCCTGGCGCAGCAGTTCCCGTGCATTCGTGGTATCGCCCCGCTCGACGGCGAGCGCAGCCAGCTCGCACAGGTAGTGTGCCGCGACCGTGCTGGGCGGGGCCGCCCCGATGCCGGCCAGCTGCCGATACGCGCCGAGCGCCTGCTGCCAATCGTGCTGCCGCTCGTACACCAGCCGCAGCGCGTCGAGCGCGCTCGCGCGCAGGCGCGGAACCTCGCTGACCTGCTGGAATAGTCCTTCAGCGCGGTCGAGCAGACCGGCACGCAAGTAATCCTGCGCCAGCGCAAGCAGGGCCTGTTCGCGATGCTCGGGAGCCAGCGCCTCGCGCGCCAGCAGATTTTGGTGAATGCGGATGGCGCGTTCCACTTCTCCCCGGCGGCGGTACAAAGCACCCAGGGCGAAATGCGTCTCGATGGTGTCGGCGTTCGCATCCATGAGCTTCAGGAACATGTCGAGCGCCCGGTCGGGCTGTTCGGTCACCAGATAGTCGAGTCCCGTCAGATAGTCGGGATGCAATTTGCCGAATGAAGGCGGCCAGCGCTTGCCCCAGCCGAAGTGCCCCGCGAGTATCCCGAGCACCAATGCCGCGATCACCAAAACCCAAGTGAGCAGCGGTAGGTCGGTCATCGGCCGAAGACCGACTTGCTTACGATTCAGTCGCGGATCGGTTGATCCGCACCGTCGTTGACCCGCTCGCGCAGGTCTTTGCCCGGCTTGAAGTGCGGGACGTGCTTACCGGCCAGCGCCACGGCCTCGCCGGTCTTGGGATTGCGGCCCTGCCTGGGGGGCCGGAAATGCAGCGAGAAGCTGCCGAAACCGCGGATCTCGATCCGCTCGCCGGTCGCCAGCGCGTCGCTCATGATTTCCAGCAGTTGCTTGACGGCAAGTTCGACGTCCTTGGCCGGCAAATGCTTCTGTTTGGCCGAAATGATCTCGATGAGTTCCGATTTCGTCATTATCGATCCGTGGGCATCGCTAGACATGCTGAACAGGGCGGGCGCGCCGGTCTACGCCGCGCCCCGCCATGGGTCCTCTCAATCCTGCCCGGAGATTTGTTCTTTGAGAAGATCTCCCAGGCTGGTTCCGGTCGGTGAATCGGTCCGGTAATTCTGCATGGCCTCTTGTTCCTCGTGGATATCCTTCGCCTTGATCGACAGCGAGATACTGCGGCCCTTGCGGTCCACACCGGTGAATTTGGCCTCGACTTCCTGGCCGACCTTGAGAAGCAGCCGGGCGTCCTCCACGCGATCGCGCGACAAGTCGGATGCCCGCAGTTGGCCGTCGACTCCGTTGCCCAGATCGATGATCGCACCCTTGGCGTCCACTTCGCGCACCACCCCTGAGACGATGCTGCCCTTGGGATGCTCGGCAATGTAAGCCGAGAAAGGATCCTTCGCGAGCTGCTTGATTCCGAGGCTGATGCGTTCGCGCTCCGGATCGATCGACAACACCATGGCATCGACCTGCTGCGCCTTCTGATAGCTGCGCACGGCTTCCTCGCCCGGCAGATCCCACGAAATGTCCGACAAGTGCACCAGGCCGTCGATCCCGCCGGCGAGTCCGATGAAGATTCCGAAGTCCGTGATCGACTTGATCTGACCGCTGACCTTGTCGCCGCGGTTGTAATTTTCCGCGAATTCCTTCCAAGGATTGGTCTTGCACTGCTTCACGCCGAGACTGATGCGACGGCGCTCCTCGTCGATGTCGAGCACCATGACTTCGACTTCCTGGCCGACGTGCACCACCTTGGCGGGATTCACGTTCTTGTTGGTCCAGTCCATTTCGGACACGTGCACCAGACCCTCGACGCCTTCTTCGATTTCGACGAAGCAGCCGTAGTCGGCGATGTTCGTGACCTTGCCGAACAGCCGCGTGTTGGCCGGATAACGGCGCGCGATGTTCTGCCACGGGTCGGCGCCCAATTGTTTGAGCCCCAAGGACACGCGCTGACGTTCGCGATCGAATTTCAAGATCCGCACGTCGATTTCTTCGCCGACCTTCACGACCTCGGAAGGATGCTTGACGCGCTTCCACGCCATGTCGGTGATGTGCAGCAAGCCATCGATGCCGCCCAGGTCCACGAAGGCGCCGTAGTCGGTGAGGTTCTTGACCACACCCTTGACTGCCGCACCCTCCTGCAAATTATCCAGCAACGCGGAGCGCTCCGCGCTGTATTCCTGCTCGACGACTGCGCGACGCGACACGACCACGTTGTTGCGCTTCTGATCGAGCTTGATGACCTTGAATTCGAGCGGCTTGTTTTCGAGGTAGGAAGGATCGCGTACCGGACGCACATCGACCAAGGATCCCGGCAGGAACGCCCGGACATTGTCGATCTCGACCGTGAAGCCGCCCTTGACGCGGCCGGTGATGATTCCGATCACCACTTCCTGCTTCTCGAAGGCCGTTTCCAGGCGCGTCCACGTGCGTGCGCGCTTGGCTTTTTCGCGCGACAGGCGCGTCTCGCCGGAACCATCCTCCACGCTGTCCAAGGCGACTTCGACGGTCTCACCGACGGTGACCTCGATTTCACCCTTCTCATTCTTGAATTGATCGGAGGGAATCACCGCCTCGGATTTCAATCCGACGTTGACGATGACGTAGTCCTGGCCTACTTCGACGATCAAACCATTGAGGATGGTGCCGGGACGGATGCGCTGGCTAGCGATGCTCTGCTCGAACAGTTCCGCAAAACTTTCTGTCATGTTTTCTCTTAACTATTCCCTAGCACTTTCCGCTGTGCTCGAGGGGTTGCCATAAAATAACGGCCATCGATCCGTGAAGGCCGCCACCAATAATCTACAAAGCTCCACGCGACAGACGTCCGCGGGCCACTTCCAAGACGCGTTCAACTACCCGCTTGACGGGCATGCCCGTTGTGTCCAGCAGGACCGCATCCGCGCTGGGCGTAAGAGGGGCCACCGCGCGACTCATATCGCGAAGATCGCGCTCCTCTATCTCCAGCGAAAGGGCGGCAAGGGTAGCAGCAACCCCCTTTTCTTTCAACTGCTTATAGCGTCTGCCCGCCCGCTCGGCCGGGCTCGCGGTAAGAAAAATCTTGACCTCGGCTTGGGGGAATACCACGGTGCCCATGTCCCGGCCGTCCGCCACCAGACCCGGGGGTACGGCAAATCGCCGCTGACGCTCCAGGAGCGCCGCCCGCACCACGGGCAGGGCGGCCACCTTGGAGGCGTCATTTCCCGCCTCCTCGGTCCGAATCGCGTCGGTCACCTCCTGACCGTCCAGCCAGACGATTTCCTGCCCCGATCGGCCCGAATCGAAGCGAATATCGGCGCGCTCCGCCAGCCGGGCCAGCCCCGGGCCGTCGTCCAGGGCCACGCCTGCCCGCCGTCCCGCCAGGGCAACCAAGCGATACAGCGCACCACTATCGAGCAGGGCCCAGCCGAGCGCGCGTGCGGCGGCGCGGCTGACGGTGCCCTTGCCGGACCCCGAGGGGCCATCGATGGTCATGATGGGAACGTGCGCGGGCATGTCCTTAAGCCGCCCACTCTTGCACGTCGAGCCCGATCGACCGGGCCAAGCCGACAAACCCCGGAAACGAGGTCGCCACGTTGGCCACATCGCGAACCGCCACGGGCCCGGCGGCCCGCAGGCTGGCAATGGCGAAGGACATGGCGATGCGGTGATCGCCGAAGCTGTCGATCGCGCCGCCGCCGAAGGCCGGCCCCTCACTGCGGCCGAGGATCCGCATGCCGTCGGGCAGCACGCCGTGAGCGACCCCCAGGGCCGTGAGGCCGGCGCTCATCGCCGCGATCCGGTCGCTTTCCTTCACCCGCAGCTCCTCCGCGCCGGTCACCACCGTCTCGCCGGCCGCGCAGGCCGCTGCGATGAACAATACCGGCAGCTCGTCGATGGCGAGCGGCACCAGGTCCACCGGAACTTGGATGCCGTGCAGGGCGGACGCACGCACCCGCAGATCCGCCACCGGTTCCGCCGCGCTGCTGCGCGGATTCACGATGTCGATCTCCCCTCCCATGCCGCGCAAAATGTCGAGCAGGCCGGTGCGGGTCGGATTCAAGCCCACGTTTTGAATCAACAGACTCGACCCGGTCGCCGCGAGCAGGCCGGCGACGATGAAAAAAGCCGCCGATGAAAAATCCCCGGGCACCTCGATGCGTTGATTGGTCAATTGCCGCGGCGGATGCACGGTGGTCCGAAGACCTTCGACGTCGACCCGCACGCCGCAGCTGGCGAGCATGCGTTCGCTGTGGTCGCGGGTGACGTTCGGCGCGATGACGGTGGTCGCGCCCTCGGCGTAGAGTCCGGCCAGCAGAACGGCCGACTTCACCTGCGCGCTCGCCACCGGCATGCGGTACTCGATGCCGTGCAGTCGGCGTCCGCCGCTGATGTCGACCGGCGGGGTGCCGTTGTGGGTGCGCACGTCGGCGCCCATGTCGCGCAGCGGCTTCGCCACTCGTTCCATGGGACGCTTCATGAGGGATGCATCGCCGATCAATTGCGAATCGAACGACTGCGCCGACAACAGGCCGGTGAACAGGCGCATCGCCGTGCCGGCATTGCCCATGTCGAGAGCCCGGCCCGCGGCGCCCAGGCCGTGCAAGCCCACTCCGTGAATCAGCACGTGAGTGGGACTGCGCTGCTCGATGCGCACTCCCAGGGCACGCATTGCAGCCAGCGTCGCGAGGCAGTCCTCGCTCGCCAGGAAGCCGGTCACTTCGCTCATGCCCTGGGCCAGCCCCAAGAGCATCAGCGAGCGGTGCGAAATGGATTTATCGCCGGGCACCGCCACCGCGCCGGACACGCTGCTCGCCGGCCGCGCCTCGAAATTGCGCATCAGAGGACGGCTCGCGGATATGAGCCCAGCACCTTGAACAACGAAGCCCGCTGCTCGAGCGCGGCGAGCGCCTTGGCGACCGGGGGATCGCTGACATGTCCTTCGATGTCGATGAAGAACACATAGTCCCATTTGCGCTTGCGCGACGGCCGCGACTCGATGCGCGTCATGTTCACCCGATGCTGGGCAAGGGGCTCCAGCAAGCGGAAAAGAGCGCCCGAATCATCGGTATCCGCGCCGGAGACCAGCAGCGTGGTGCGGTCGACGCCGCTGGCGCTGAACAGCTTTCTGCCCACCACCAGAAACCGGGTGGTGTTGTCCGAGCGGTCCTCGATTTCGTTGGCGAGCAGGGTGAGGCCGTAGATCTCGGCCGCCGCATGGCTGGCGATGGCCGCGGTGCCCCGCTCGTCGCGGGCGCGCCGCGCTCCTTCGGCATTGCTCGATACGGCCACTCGCTCTGCGTCCGGCAGTTGATCATCCAGCCAGGCACGGCATTGCGCCAACGCCTGCGGGTGGGCGCACACGCGCACCACCGCCTCGGTGCCGTGCATTTTCCCCATCAAATGATGATTGATCCGCAGTTCCACCTCGCCGCAGATTTTGAGCGCGGAAGACAGGAACATGTCCAGTGTGTGGTTGACCGTGCCTTCGCTCGAATTTTCGATCGGCACCACTCCGAAGTCCGCGATGCCGCCTTCGACCTCGTGAAACACCTCATCGATCGCCGGCAGCGGCAGCGCCCGCACCGACGAACCGAAGTGCTTGAGCACCGCCGCCTGCGTGAACGTGCCTTCCGGTCCCAGGAATGCGACCTTGAGCGGTTCCTGCTGCGCCAAACAGGCCGACATGATTTCGCGGAACAGGCGCGCAATCTCCTCGTCGCGCAGCGGACCCTGATTGCGCTCGAGCGCCATGCGCAGAACTTCCGCCTCGCGCTCGGGACGATAGAAATCCACCGCCTTGCCCGAGGCCGATTTGGAGATGCCGACGAGCTGCGCAAACCGCGCGCGCTCATTGAGCAGCGCGTGAATGCGCGCGTCGATGGCGTCGATGCTGTCGCGGATGCTGCCGAGCCCGGCGCCGGCGGGCTCAATTCCCGCGACCGCTTTGCCGGCCTTGACGGGTGTGACGGCCTTGACCCTCTTCGCGGCCTTGGATGCCGGCGCGTTGGCCGAAGGGGATTTACGGCTTGGCATTTTCGCTCCTCATGCGTGGCGGCTCTCGAACTCACGCATGAACGCGATCAGCGCCTCGACGCCGGCGAGAGGCATGGCGTTATAGATGCTCGCGCGCATGCCGCCCGATACACGATGGCCTGCCAGGCCATGCAGGCCGGCGGCGGCGGCCTCGGCGACGAATTGACCGTCCAACTCGGGTTTGGCCAGGGTGAATGTGACGTTCATGCGGGAGCGGGCATCCTTCGCGAGCGAATTCCTGTAAAGCTGCGAGCCATCGATGGCGGCGTAGAGAGTCTGCGACTTGATGCGGTTGCGCTCCGCCATCGCCGCCAGCCCCCCGCCCTTCTTCAGCCATTTGAACACCAGACCGGCCATGTACCAAGCGAAAGTGGGCGGCGTATTCAACATGGACTGATTGTCGGCGACGGCTCGATAGTCGAAGACCCGGGGCGTTTCGCGGCGGGCACGGCCGATGAGGTCGTCGCGCACGATCACCACCGTCAAACCGGCAGGGCCGATGTTCTTCTGCGCGCCCGCATAGATCAGGCCGAATTTGCCGACATCGACGGGCCGCGACAGGATGTTCGAGGACATGTCCGCGATCAGCGGAGCGCCTCGCGTCTGTGGCTCATAGTCGAATTCGACGCCGCTGATGGTCTCATTCGGCGTGTAGTGTACGTAGGCGGCCGCATCGCTGAAGTGCAATTCGCCCTGCGGCGGAACACGTGTGTAGCTGCCGCCGGCGTCGCCGGCGATGTGCACGTTGCAGTAGCGCCGCGCTTCGGCAATCGCGCGCTGCGACCAGTGCCCGGTGTTCAGGTAGTCGACGGTCGATTGCGGCGGCGCCAGGTTCATGGGCACCAGTGAAAAATGCGCCGACGCCCCTCCCTGCATGAACAGGACCTGGTAGTCGGGCGGTATGGACAACAGACCGCGCAGGTCCGCTTCGGCCTCGGCAGCCACTCGCATGAAGGCCTTGCTGCGGTGACTGACCTCCATGACCGACATGCCGCTCCCCTGCCAGTCCGGCAATTCGGCCTGTGCCTGCTCCAGGACCTCGAGCGGCAGCACGGCGGGACCCGGGGAGAAATTGAACGCGCGCACGTCAGGAAGAAATCAGGATTCGGGCGCGGGGTCCGCGGCCGGCGCATCGTCCGCGGGCTCGCCTTCGACCTCCCCCGCCAGGCCGTCGAGGCGCTCGAGTCCGGAGAGCAGATCGCCTTCCTCCAGACGGATCAGGCGCACCCCTTGGGTGTTGCGCCCCACCACGGAAATATCCTTGACGGGCGTGCGCACCAGAACACCGTTCTGGCTCATGAGCATGATTTCGTCATCGATGCTCACCTGCAGCGCCCCCACCATCTGACCGTTGCGGTCGGTGATTTGCAGGGCGATGACGCCCTGGCCGCCGCGGCCGTGCTTGGGGAAGTCATCGAGCGGTGTGAGCTTGCCGAAGCCGTTTTGCGACGCGGTCAAGATGTACCCCTGCTCCGCCACGATCAATGCATTGACGCGCTGCTCGTCGCTCAAGCGCACTCCGCGCACGCCCGCCGCCTCGCGGCCCATCGGGCGCACCTCGTCCTCGACGAAGCGAATCGCCTTGCCGCCGGTGGTGAACAGCAATATGTCCTTGGTGCCGTCGGTGATGGCGACCCCGACCAGTTTGTCGCCCGGATCGAGGGCGACGGCGATGATGCCGCTCGCCCGCGGCCGCGAGAACAGCGCCAGGGAGGTCTTCTTCACCGTGCCGAGGCTGGTCGCCATGAAGACGAACTTGCCCTCTTCGAAATCCTTGATGGACAGCATGGCGCTGATGCGTTCGCCCTCCTGCAAGGGCAGGAGATTGACGATGGGCTTGCCGCGCGATCCGCGGCTCGCCTGCGGCAGCTGATACACCTTCAACCAGTACAGCTTGCCGCGGTCCGAAAAGCACAGCAGCGTGTCATGAGTGTTCGCCACGAACAGCTTGTCGACGAAGTCCTCGTCCTTGACGGTGGTGGCGGCCTTGCCGCGGCCGCCGCGGCGTTGCGCCTGATAGTCCGAGACCGGCTGCGCCTTGGCGTAGCCCCCATGAGACAGGGTCACCACCACATCCTCGGGCGAAATCAGATCCTCGGTCGTCAGGTCTTCGTGATTGACGAGGATTTCGGTCCGCCGTTTGTCGCCGAAGGTGTCGCGGATATATTCGAGCTCGTTGCGGATCACTTCGAGCAACCGCTCCGGGCGCGCCAAGATATCCGAAAGATCCCGGATCTGCCCCAGCAGTTCCTGGAACTCTGCAATGATCTTGTCCTGTTCGAGTCCGGTGAGCCGGTGCAGGCGCATTTCGAGAATCGCCTGCGCCTGCGTTTCGGTCAGCCGATAGCCGCCCTCGACGATGCCGAGAGCCGCGACTTCTCCGTCCGGCCGGGTGCTGATGGCCCCGGCGCGCGCCAGCATTTCCGGCACCGCGCCCGACGCCCACGGCCGCGACGTCAACGCGACCTTCGCCTCGGCGGGCGACGGCGACGCCTTGATCGCCACAATGATCTCGTCGATGTTCGCCAGGGCGATTGCCAATCCTTCGAGGATGTGCCCGCGTTCGCGCGCCTTGCGCAGCTCGAACACGGTGCGGCGGGTGACGACCTCGCGCCGGTGGCGCAGGAATGCGTCCAGCATTTCCTTCAAGGAAAGCAGCCGCGGCTGGCCGTCGACCAACGCGACCATGTTGATGCCGAACACCTGCTCCATGGGGGTCTGCGCGTACAGATTGTTGAGCAGAATTTCCGGCACTTCGCCGCGCTTCAGCTCGATCACCACGCGCATGCCGTCCTTGTCGGATTCGTCGCGCAGGCCGTCGGAGGCAATGCCCTCGATGAGTTTGTCGCGCACCAGGTCGGCGATCCGTTCGATCAGGCGCGCCTTGTTCACCTGGTACGGCAGCTCGGTGATGATGATCGCCTGCCGGTCGCCCTTGCCGACGTCCTCGAAGTGGGTGCGCGCGCGCACGTGCAGCCGGCCGCGCCCCGTCTTGTAGGCCGCAACGATTTCCTGGGCGCCGTTGATGAACCCCGCTGTGGGAAAATCCGGACCCGGGACGATCTGCATCAGCTGGCCGAGCGTGATCTCGGGATTTTCAATCAGCGCGATGCACGCCGTGATGACTTCCGTCAGATTGTGCGGCGGGATGTTGGTCGCCATGCCCACCGCAATGCCGGAAGATCCGTTGATCAACAGATTCGGGATGCGGGCGGGTAGAACCGCGGGTTCGCTTTCGGATTCGTCGTAATTCGGATTGAAATCGACCGTTTCCTTGTCGATGTCCGCGAGCAGCTCGCCGGCCAGCCTGGACATGCGAACTTCGGTGTAGCGCATCGCCGCCGGCGGATCGCCGTCCACGGAACCGAAGTTTCCCTGCCCGTCGACCAGCAGATAGCGCATCGAAAATTCTTGCGCCATGCGCACGATGGCGTCGTACACCGACTGGTCGCCGTGCGGATGGTATTTGCCGATGACGTCGCCCACGACGCGGGCGGATTTCTTGTAGGGTTTGTTGTAGTCGTTGCTCAATTCCCGCATTGCATAGAGCACGCGCCGATGCACGGGCTTCAAGCCGTCGCGCACATCGGGCAGGGCGCGGCCGATGATGACGCTCATGGCGTAATCCAGATAGGATTTGCGCATCTCGTCTTCGAGATTTACGGGCAATATTTCGCGAGCGATCTCGGCCATTTGCGAGAGTCCGGTGCAGCCTTCGGGGCGTTCTTAAGCGGGTTTAAAGGAGGCGAGACATGGTCTCAACATGGACGAATTCTAGCACATATCCTCATCGGTCTTAAGCCGGCGGCGCGGTTTAGCCGATATACTTGGGAATGCCTGCTGTTCTTGCCGATTTAAGCATCGAAGCCCGCTGGATCGTGCCCATGACCAGGCTCGGCGAGATCCTCGAGCGGCACACTTTGGTGGTGCGCGACGGGCGCATCCTGGACCTGCTGCCGAGTCCGGCCGCGGCCGCCCGCTATGCCGCCACGGTGGTCGTGCAGCGGCCGGATCATCTGTTGATGCCCGGCATGATCAATGCCGCGACGCATGCCGCCAAGTCGCTGTTTCGCGGGATGGGCCGCGGCCTCGGCGCTCTCGAGCTGCGCTTCGTCGGGCCCGAATTCGTACGCGACGGCACGCTGGCGGCCATCGCCGGGATGCTGCGTGCAGGGATAACCTGCTTCGGCGACCGCTATTATTTTCCCGGCGAATCCGCCCGCGCCGCCTGTGACCAGGGCATGCGCGCGGTGATCGGGCTGCCGGTCGCCGACACGGCAAGTCCGTGGGCGCAATCCGCCGCCGAGTACCTGACCCGGGCGATTGCCGTGCGCGACGAATACAAGGGTCACCCTTTGATAGAGACGGTCTTCGCGCCGCACGCGCCGGACCTCGTGAGCGACGCCACGTTTGCCCGGGTCGCGACGCTCGCCGACGAACTCGATGCCGGAATCGTGATCGACCTGCATGCCTCGCACGATGAGATTGCCCGCTGCCTCGCCGTGCACGGTGCGCGGCCGATCGAACGGCTGTGGAATTTGGGTCTTCTGACGCCCGCCCTGAACGCCGTCCACATGACGCATGCCGGCGCCGCGGACATCGAACTGGCGCAGCGTACCGGCATCGCGATCAGCCTTTGCCCACAAACGAGCATCGAAAGTGAGCGGCAGCTGCCGCCGGCCGCGGCAGTCGCGGCAATCCGCCTGGGGCTGGCCTCCGACGTCGGCGTGCACCGCACGCAGGATCTATGGCGCGAAATGAATTTGCTCGCCCTGCTGTCCGGATCGGCCTGGGATGCGCTTGGCGCAGCGACCCGCGGCGGCGCCGCGGCCCTCGGTCTGGAGGCGGACATCGGCATGCTCGCGACCGGCATGTGGGCCGACGTGTGCTGCGTCGATCTGGGCGGCCCGCGCGTGCAGCCTCTCAATGATCCCGTGACGGAATTGGTTTTTGGCGGCGGCCGTGACATGGTGAGCGATGTGTGGGTGGCCGGCCGCCAACTGCTCGCCGAGCGCGAGTTGGTTCGCCTGGATTGGAACGCGGCGGCTGCGCGGGCCCGCGCTTGGACCGAGCGCATGCAACCTTGAGGTGACGCCCATGCAATCATCGACTCGAAATGCCGACCCCGCGGAACTCGCGAAATTTGCGGCGCTCGCACAGAGCTGGTGGGATCCGAAGGGCCCGTCAAAGCCGCTTCACGACCTCAATCCCGTGCGTCTGCAATACGTCGAGCGCGCAGCCGGCCTGAACGGCAAGCAGGTGCTCGACGTGGGCTGCGGCGGGGGCATCCTGTCGGAAGCCATGGCCCGCGCCGGCGCGCGCGTGCTCGGCATCGACTTGTCGCCGTCCGTGCTCGAGGTGGCGGAACTGCACGCGCTCGACGGCCGGGTCGAGGTGCACTACCGGGCAGCCGCCGCCGAGGAGCTGGCCCAGGAGCGGCCCGCCGCCTTCGACCTGGTGACATGCATGGAAATGCTCGAGCATGTGCCGGATCCCAAGGCCGCGGTCGGTGCCTTGGCGGCGCTGGTCAAACCCGGCGGCGATGTCATCGTGTCCACGCTCAACCGCAATCCGCTGGCGTTCGCGGTGGCGATCGTTGGGGCTGAGTACATCGCACGTGTTTTGCCGCGGGGCACCCACGAATATCTGAAATTCATTCGTCCCTCCGAGCTCGCCCGGTGGGGCCGCGCAGCAGACCTGGAGCTGCGCGATTTGACGGGCCTCACCTACAATCCCTTGACGCGCGCGTTTCGTCTCTCGCCGGACACGAGCGTCAACTACCTGGCGCATTTCAAGAGGCTGAATAACGGATGACGCTGCCGCTGCGGGCGATTTTATTCGATATGGACGGCACCGTGCTCGACACCGCACCCGACATGGCCGGCGCGTTGAACGCGCTGCTCGCCGAGGAAGGCCTGGCGCCGATGCCCTTCGAGACGGTGCGGTCCGCGGTGAGTCACGGTGCCGCGCGAGTCGTGAGGACCGGATTTCCCGAAGCCGCGGACGATGAACTCGCGGCCCTGCAGCGGCGCTTCCTGGAAATTTACCGCGGCGCCCTGAGCCGCGGCACGCAGCTGTTTCCGGGCATGGGGCAGGTGCTCGATACGCTTGCCAGGCGCGGGCTGAAGTCGGGAATCGTGACCAACAAGGCGGGATGGCTCACCGAGCCTCTGCTCGAGGAATTGGGGCTGCGGGCCCGCTTCGAGTGCGTGGTCAGCGGCGATACCCTGGCGGAACGCAAGCCCCATCCGCTGCCGCTGCTGCATGCGGCGAAACTCGCCGGCGTGACGCCCGGCGAATGCATCTACGTGGGGGATGCCGAGCGCGACGTGCAGGCGGCGCACGCGGCGGGAATGGCGGCGCTGGTCGCCAACTACGGCTACCTGCGGGCCGACGAGGATTCGACCGCCTGGGGCGGCGACGGCTATTTGGGACGGGCGTTGGATCTGCTCACCTGGCTCGACGCCAGCGGCCGCTTGTGAGCGATGCCGTGGCATGGGCGGCCCTGTTGGTGGGCGCCGCGCTCGGCGGACTCGCCGTGTTGGTGTGGCGCTCGCGCCGCGAACGGATCATGGCCATCGAGGCAGAACTGTTGCGCGCAAAGCTCAAGACCGAGGAAGCGCTGGGCGCGGAGCGCGAACAGGCATTGCTGCGCGCCCGCGAGCAACTGCAGGGCGTGTTCGGCGAACTCGCGCGCGACAGTCTGCAGAGCAATAGTGACATGTTCCTGAAATTGGCCGGCGAGCGGCTCACGCGGCAGCAGTCGGACGCCCTGCAGGCGCTCAAGGAACGTGAGACGGCAATCGACTCCCTGGTGCGGCCCATTCGCGAAG
This sequence comes from uncultured Gammaproteobacteria bacterium, assembly GCA_963800375.1. Classification (GTDB taxonomy): domain Bacteria; phylum Pseudomonadota; class Gammaproteobacteria; order Steroidobacterales; family Steroidobacteraceae; genus Bog-1198. The sequence continues at coordinate 474,871 of CAWDAT010000001.1, forward strand.
CGCTGGCCAAGACCGAGGCGCAGATCCAAGCCATCGAGCGCGACCGCATCGACGCCTTTGCGACCATCAAGACGCAGATGGAGGGCATTGCCGTCAGCCAATCGTCGTTGTCGCGCGAAACCCGCAACCTGGTCACCGCCCTGCGCCGGCCCGGAGTGCGCGGCCAATGGGGGGAAATCACCCTGCGCCGGCTGGTGGAATTGTCCGGCATGACTTCGCGCGTCGACTTCACCGAGCAGCTGCATCGCGTGACCGACTCGGGCGCCGTGCGCCCCGACATGGTGGTGCACATGCCGGAGCAGCGGGAAATCGTCGTGGACGTCAAGACGCCGCTCGAGGCCTATTTGGCCGCGGTCGAGGCGCAGAGCGATGAGGAGCGCAGCACGCAACTGCGCCGTCACGCGCAAATCGTCGCCGCTCGGGTACGGGAGTTGTCCTCGAAGCAGTATTGGTCGCAGTTCGAGCGCAGCCCGGACTTCGTGGTTCTGTTTCTGCCGGGCGATCAGTTTCTGACGGCCGCGCTGCAGGAACATCCGGGCCTGATCGACGAATCGCTGCGGCAGAACGTGATGTTGGCAACCCCCACCAGCCTGGTGGCGCTGCTCAAGACCGTCGCCTATGGCTGGAAGCAGACCGTGCTGGCGGACAATGCCGCGGAGATCCGCCGCCTCGGCGAGGATTTGTACAAGCGGCTGGCGGTGTTCGGCGAACATCTCGGCAGGCTCGGAAAATCGCTCAGCGGCAGCGTCGATTCGTTCAACAAGGCGGTCGGCTCGCTGGAACAGCAGGTGCTGCCCGGCGCGCGCCGCTTCGAGGAGCTCGGTCTGCGCCCGAGCCGCGAGATCGAAGCGCTCGAGCCCGTGACCAGCCTTCCGCGCATCCCGCGCGCCGCCGACGCGGACACCGCGGGTGAGGCCGATTCTGAAACCACTTGATCCGAGCTACCGGACACGGGCGGTGCCGCCCGGCACGGTGCGCTACTTTAGTTGGCTGTTCGCCGCCCCCGAGGCGCGTGCGCCCCTGCTCGGAGTATTTGCGCTCGGCGCCGAATGGCAGGCTCTGATGGATCCGGCGACCGACTCCGGCGTCGCGCGCCTGAAGCTTGCCTGGTGGGGCGAGGAAATTCAGCGCCTCGTTGCAGGTTGCGCGGTTCATCCCATCAGCACCTATCTCGCCTCATTGCCGCGCGCGGCCTCGGTTGGGTTCGCGCCGCTGCTGGCCGCGGTCGAGGCCGCCGCCGTGCAGGTGAGCGGCGTGCCGCTGGAACGCGGCGCCGATCTCGAACCGCAATCGCGCGCTTTGTGGGGCGAACCGCTGGCGCTGGCGTCGAAACTCGCCGGCGAGGTGTCCGACGAGAGCGCTCTACACCGCTGCACCGGTGCGCTTGCGGCCGCGGATTTTCTGTCCCGGGCAGCCCGCGATTACCGCCGCGAGGCGCGCGCCGGGCGAACGGCGTTCGCCGTCGAAGAACTCCTGGCGGCGGGGATCGACAACGCCGATCTGCTTGCCGCCGCCGCGCCGCCGCGTCTCGACGCCTACCTGCGGCAACTGCACGAGCGGGCGGCGGGCTACTTCGAAGCCGCCGCGCAGGCGCTGCCGCGTGCGCAGCGCGCCCCGCAGCGGCACCTGCTGGTGCTTGCCGCACTCGGCCGCGCGCGACTGCGTGAGCAGCCGCCGTCCGGGCGCCGCCGATTCAAGGATATGCTGCTCGCCTGGACGACGGCGCGGCGCGCCCACTGATCATGGAGCACTCGATGATACCCAAACAATTCATCCCCGACCCCGGCCTGCTGGCCGGCCGCGTGGTGCTGATCACCGGCGCCGGCAGCGGCCTCGGTGCCGCTTTATCCCGCGAATGCGCGCGGGCGGGCGCCAGCGTGATTCTGTGCGGCCGCGGCCAGGCCAAACTGGAGCGCGTGTACGACGAGATAGCGGCCACGGGCGCGCCGCAGCCGGCGCTCGCCGTGCTGGATCTCGCCACGGCGACCGCCAAGCACTACGACGATCTCGCGGCAACCATCGGCCGCGAGTTCGGCAAACTCGACGGCATCGTCCATGCCGCGGCGCTCTTGGGGGACCGCACGCCGCTCGAACAATACGATGTTCCGACGTGGTGCCGGGTGCTGCACGTCAACTTGACCGCGCCGTTCATCCTGACCCAGGTCTTGCTGCCGAATTTGCGCCGGTCGGCGGATGCCTCGGTGATCTTCGTCAGCAGCGGCGTCGTGACCAATCCGCGGCCATTCTGGGGAGCCTACGCCGTCGCCAAATCCGGCTTGGAGGCGGTGCGCAGCATGTGGTCGCAGGAACTCGAAGGCGAAGCCAATATCCGCGTCAATAGCGTGAATCCCGGCCGCATGCGCACGCCCATGCGCGCGGCCGCCTATCCGGCCGAGGATCCGAACACCGTGCCCTCGCCCGCCTCCGTCAGCGGTCCGTTTTTGTACTTGCTGAGCGCGCGAAGTCGCGGTATTGATGGGCAATATATCGAAGCGCAGTAAAGCTCAAGGGGAACCATCGATGCGTTCATGGCGAATTCTACCGGCAGGTGTGCTCGGCGCCGCAATGTCACTGTCGCTCCACACTGCCCATGCCGCTGCTCCCGGCAGCGGCGCGCCGCTCATGGAAAGCGACTACGTCGTTCATGATTTTCACTTTGCCTCGGGCGAATCCCTCCCGGAATTGCGCCTGCACTACACGACCCTCGGCAGGATTCACCGCAATTCGCACGGCCACGTGGACAATGCCGTGTTGATCCTGCACGGCACCGGCGGCTCCGGCCGCAGCCTCCTCAACGATCATTTCGCCGGCGTGCTGTTCGGCAAGGGGCAACTGCTCGACACCAACAAATACTTCGTCATCCTTCCGGACGGAATCGGCCACGGAAAATCCAGCAAACCCAGCGATGGGCTGCATGCGCGCTTTCCGCAATACGCCTATGCCGACATGGTGGCCGCGCAGCACGAATTGGTCATGCAAGGACTGCTGGTCGATCATCTGCGGCTGGTGATGGGCACCTCGATGGGATGCATGCACACCTTCATGTGGGGAGAAACATTTCCCAGCTACATGGATGCCTTGATGCCGCTCGCCTGCCTGCCCGTGCAGATTGCCGGCCGCAACCGCCTGTGGCGCGCCCTCCTCATGCAGGGTATCCGAATGGATCCGGAATGGCAGCAGGGCGAGTACAGGAACGAGCCCACGGCGGCGTTGCGGACGGCGGCCGGCCTGCTGATGATCGCCGGCAGCGCTCCCATACAAATGCAGCTGTCCCTGCCCACTCGCGATGCCGCGGACAAATTTCTCGACGAATTCATGCAGCGCGAACTTGCGGATCTTGACGCCAACGACCTGTTGTATGCGGTGGGCGCGTCGCGCGACTATGATCCTTCGCCGCTGCTCGGGAACATCAGAGTACCCCTGACGCAGGTCAACTCGGCCGACGACTTCATCAATCCCCCCGAACTCGGCATTGCGGAACGCGAGATCAAGCGCGTCAGGAACGGGCGCTTCGTGCTGCTGCCGGCTTCCGACCAGACGCATGGCCACGGCACGCACACCTGGGCCGCCGTATGGCAGCAGCATCTGGCGCAATTGCTGGACGCCTCGAAGCCGGCGGAAGATTAGCCGGCCGCCGTTCAACCCGCGGCGTCGGGCTCGGCGGCGGCGGGCCTGGCGGCGTCGATTTCGTTGATCAGTGCGTTGCGCTCGCTCGGCAACATGGCGCGCGAATGCCCGCGGGGCAGTTCGCGCGACAGATGCACCGGACCGAAGCGCACGCGCATCAGCCGGCTGACGATGATGCCGCGCGCCGCCCACCAATGGCGCACCTGGGCCGAGCGGGTCGCGCGCACCGTGACATTGAGCCAATGATTGAAGCCTTCGCCGTACTGGGCATCGGCATGCAAAATGCTCATCGCCTCGCCTTCGCAATCGGTGGCGGCGCGGAATTCCTCGACCAGCTCATCGTTGAGCGGCCCGCGCATGCGCAGCACGTAGTCCATGGTGAGCGCGTGCACGCCGCGCGACACACGGTGCGCCCATGACCCATCGTCGGTGAGGATCTCCAGACCGCCGTCGACCGGCGGCATGGGTTGAATCGCCAGCCACCGTCCGGAGGAGCGCGGCAAGTTCAAATGCTCCGCCGCGCGCGAGGTAGCGGCCTTCAAATCGAGAGTCTCGCCCGGCGAGCGATGGAACAGCAGCACATGCAGTTCCTTGACCGCCGGCGTGTGCAGCCTCACGGGGCGACCATCCAGCGTGATCTTGTCGCGCGGCGCGAGCTTGGCTCCCAGGGCGGGAACTTCGCCGTTCACTTGCAGACGCCCTTCGCGGATCCAGCGCTCCACTTCGCGCCGCGAGCCCACCCCCGCCGCCGACAGCAGCTTCTGCACCCGCTCCGTCGGCGGCTGATCCTTTCGCGGCGGTGATGACTTGCGTGGCGGCCTGGGTCGCATCAATTCGAATCGTCTTGCGCACGGCTCGCAACCAGGCCGTGCCGCTCGGGCGAGGCGCCTTCGGCGTCCTGCACGCCGTCTGCATCCGGAACGCCCCCCGCCTCCTGCTCCTCGTCCTCGTCGGGCAACGCATCAGCGTCGGGCGCGCCGGCCGCCGCAACCTGCGGATCCGCGCCGGGCAAGGTCAACTGCACCCGCAAATCCTCGAGTTCCTTGAGCTGCGCCAACGTCGGCAGATCGTCCAGCTTCTTCAGGCCAAAGTAGTCGAGAAAATCCCGCGTCGTCCCCAGCAGCTCCGGCTTGCCCGGCACGTCGCGATGACCGACCACGCGGATCCAGCTGCGTTCCAGCAGAGTCTTGATGATGTTCGGATTGACCGCGACGCCGCGAATCTGCTCGATTTCGCCGCGCGTGATGGGCTGCCGGTAGGCGACCAGCGCCAGAGTTTCGAGCAGCGCCCGCGAATACTTCGCCGGCCGCTCCTGCCACAGGCGCGCCACGGGCTGTGCCACGGCGGCGCGGATTTGAATGCGGTAGCCGCTCGCCACTTCGAGCAATTCCAGGCCGCGCGTGGCGTATTCCGCGCTCAAGGTCGCGAGCGCGGCGCGCACCTCTTCGGCGTTCGATCCGTCGCGCTCATCGAACACGCTGACCAGTTCGTCCATCGTCAACGGCCGCCCTGCCGCGAGCAGCGCCGCCTCCACCACATTCTTCACGTATTGGTCGTTCATTGGGTACTCGCAATTTCGTCGTTGGCGGCGCCGTCGTCGCCCACCAGTTTGAGGTGTCTTGCAGGATTGCCGAGCCGCACGTGCAGCGGCGCATACGCCTCCGCCTGTGCAATTTCTATCAGTCCCTCGCGCAGCAATTCCAAGACGGCGACGAAGGTCACCGTCACTCCCCTGCGGCCCTCTTCGGGCCGGAACAATTGCACGAAATCCACGAACGCGCTCGCGGTCAAGGACGACAGCACGTCGGCCATCCGCTGGCGCACCGACAGCGGCTCGCGCTGCACGTGATGATGCGCGAACATATCGCTGCGCGAGAGCACTTCCTGAAAGGCCAGCAGCATTTCCTGCAGGCTGACCTGCGGCGGGATGCGCACTACTTTGCGGTCCGCCAGATCCGCCGATGCCACCCAGGTGTCGCGCTCCAGCCGCGGCATGCGGTCGATCCCTTCCGCGGCACGCTTGAAGCGCTCGTACTCCTGCAGGCGGCGCACCAACTCGGCCCGCGGATCTCCTTCCTCGGCGGATTCGTCGCTGCCGACGCGCGGCAACAGCATGCGCGATTTCACTTCTGCGAGAGTCGCCGCCATCAGCAGGTACTCCCCGGCCAATTCCAATTGCAGCACCTGCATCAATTCGATGTAGCGCATGTATTGGCGGGTGATCTCCGCGATCGGAATGTCGAGAATGTCCAGATTCTGCCGCCGTATCAGATACAGCAGCATGTCGAGGGGACCCTCGAAGGCCTCGAGAAACACCTCGAGCGCCTGCGGCGGGATGTACAGGTCGCGCGGCATCTCCGTGATCGGCTGCCCCTCCACCATCGCGAACGGCATCTCGCCCTGCGCAGGCTGATGCACGGCGGCGGGCGGGGCCGCGGCGGTGTTTTGCACGAGAGTCAATTCAGGTTTCATCAGCGATAGTCCATGCCCATGGCTTGCCGGACGGCATCCAGCGTGTCGCGCGCCGCTCCCCGCGCCCGCTCGCACCCCTCGGCGATGATACCGCGTACCAGGTCCGGATTCTCCTCGAACTCCTGCGCCCGCTTGGAGATCGCCGACACTTCCTCGACGACTTTTTCGATCAGCGGCGCCTTGCATTCCAGGCAGCCGATGCCTGCGCTGCGGCAGCCTTGCTGCACCCAGGACTGGGTGTCGGCATTTGAATACACTTTGTGCAAATCCCACACCGGGCATTTGTCAGGATCGCCCGGGTCGGTGCGCCGCACGCGGGCCGGATCGGTCTGCATTGCCTTGAGTTTGCGGACGATGGAATCGGGATCTTCGCGCAGACCGATGGTGTTGCCGTAGGATTTCGACATCTTGCGTCCGTCCAGGCCCGGCACCTTGGGGGTTGCGGTGAGCAGCACCTCGGGTTCGGGCAATATCGCGATGCCGGTGCCCTCGAGAAATCCGAACAGGCGATCGCGATCGGCGACCGTCAGTCGCGCATTTGCTTCCACGAGCGCGCGCGCCTTGGCCAGAGCGTCCGCGTTGCCCTTCTCCTGGAACTCCTTGCGCAAATTGCGGTACATGGCTGAGTTGCGCGAGCCCAGGCTCTTGATCGCCTTTTCGACTTTTTGCTCGAACTCCAGCTCCCGGCCGTAGATGTGGTTGAAGCGCCGCGCCACCTCGCGCGTGATTTCCACGTGCGCCACCTGATCCTCGCCCACCGGCACGTACTGCGAGCGGTATAGCAGAATGTCCGCCGATTGCAGCAGGGGATAACCCAGAAAGCCGTAGGTGCTCAAGTCGCGGTCGGCCAGCTGCGCTTGCTGATCCTTGTAGGACGGAACGCGCTCCAGCCAGCCCAGAGGCGTGATCATGGAAAGCAGCAAGTGCAATTCGGCATGCTCGGGAACCTTGGACTGAATGAACAAGGTGGCGACGCCGGGATTCAGGCCCGCCGCCAGCCAGTCCACCGCCATGGTCCAGACATGTTCCTCGAGTTTGGACGTGTCCTCGTAACCGGTGGTCAGCGCATGCCAGTCGGCGATGAAAAAATAACATTCATATTGGTACTGCAGCTCGATCCAATTCTTGAGGGCGCCGTGGTAATTGCCCAGGTGCAGCTGACCGGTGGGCCGCATGCCGGACAGCACGCGTCGGTTTTGTATGGGGCCGCTCATGCGGCCGACCCGGCGACCGCGTTGATCACGTGTCCGATGGCGCGATAGGCGGGATTGAACACCACGTGCAGCACCGGCTGGAACATCGGCAGCAGCGCGATGCTGGCCACGATGAACAAGCCGAACGGATCGACCTTCTCCAGCCGGGCGCTGAAGCGCGGCGGCAGCACCCCCGCCAGCACCCGCCAGCCGTCGAGCGGCGGAACCGGCAGCAAATTGAACACCGCGAGCACCACGTTGATGAAGATACCGGCCTGCGCCATGAGTGAGATCCAGTTGTCCAAAGTGACGATGCCGTTGATGCGCGTGATCACCGCCAGCACCACGCACCAGATGGCCGCCATGAGAAGATTGGCCGCGGGGCCCGCGAGGGCCACCAGGATCGTCCCCCGGCGCGGATTGCGCAGCGCGGCCGGCGCCACCGGCACCGGCTTGGCCCAGCCGAACAGGGGACCGCCGACGGCCAGCAGCAGGCCGGGCACGAGCACCGTACCGATGGGATCGATATGGCGCAGTGGGTTCAAACTCAAGCGTCCGAGCAACTCTGCGGTGCGATCACCGCAGTATCTGGCCATCCAGCCGTGCGCGACTTCGTGCAGGGTGATTGCAGACAAGACGGGGATGGCCCAAAAGGAGATCTTGTGAATATATGCAAATAAATCCAATGTTTACACTCATTAATTAAAGTCAATAAGAGCCAATTAATCCCCGCCGCGCCGGCATTATACGGGGGCTCAAGTCGCAAAGGGGCTCAACGAACCGCGTCCCGCCCTGACCACGACGGCACGATCGCCCGACAGATCGATCACGGTGGTGGGGACGAGTCCGCAATTGCCGCCGTCCAGCACCAGATCCACACTGTGTTCGAGCTTGTCATAAATCTCCCGGGCATCGGTGCGCGGGAATTCCTCGCCGGGCAGCAGCAGCGTTGAGCTCATCACGGGTTCACCCAGCTCACCCAGCAGCAGGGCGGTCACCGGGTGGTCCGGCACGCGCAAACCGATGGTGCCGCGCCGCTCGTGCTTCAAGCGCCGCGGCGTTTCGCGCGACGCCTTGAGCAGGAAGGTGTATGGACCCGGCGTGTGCGCGCGCAGCAGCCGGTACTGCCAGTTGTCGACCAGCGCGTACTTACCCACGTCCGCGAGATCGCGGCACACCAGGGTGAAGTGATGGTTGCGGTCGGTTTGCCGGATGGCGCGGATACGCTCGAGCGCGGCCTTGTCGCCGATGTGGCAGCCGAGCGCGTAGCAAGAATCGGTGGGATAGACGATCACCCCGCCGCTGCGCAGCACTTCGACGGCTTGGCGCACGAAACGCCGCTGCGGGGACACCGGATGTAGTTGCAGATAGAGGCTCACGTGGTCGGTTATGATACGCGGATGACCCAGCTACTCGAATTCTCGCCGCTCATCATTTTTTTTGCCGTGTTCAAGGGGAAGGGCATCTATTGGGCGACCGCGGCGCTGATGGTTGCCTGCGTGCTGCTGCTGGTGGTGCACCGGCTGCGAACCGGCAAGTTCAAGACCATGCACATCGTCACGGTGGCGGTGGCGCTGGTGCTCGGCGCCGCCACCCTGTGGAAGCACGACAGCCGCTTCATTCAGTGGAAACCGACCGTGCTGTACGCGCTCACGGCGGCCGTGTTCTTCGGCAGCATGTTCATCGGCAAACAGCCGCTGGTGCGGCGCATGCTCGGGCCGGCGTTCGAGGGGACCGTGGGCATCTCCACGCGCGCCTGGGCCACGATCAATTCCCTGTGGGTCGCCTGGTTCATACTGCTGGCGGCGGCCAATATCTACGTTGCGCGGAACTTTGACGTGGACACCTGGGTCCATTTCAAGTTCTACGGCGTGCCCGTCGCCATGTTCGTCTTCATGCTGCCCCAGGTGTTCTGGCTGGCCGGGAAGACCAAGGCGGCGCAGACGGACCAGAGCCTTGGGCCTTAGCCGCGAACAGCTCCTGCGCCGGCGTCTGGAAAGCCGCTTCGCACCCACGCTCCTGCTCATCGAGGACGAGAGCCACCTGCACGCCGGCCATGCCGGTGCGGCGCAGGGTCACGGCCATTTCCGCGTAACCATCGTGGCCGAGGCGTTTCGCGGCGTTTCCCCCGTTGCGCGTCATCGCCTGGTCTATGCGGCGGTCGATGACCTCATGAAGACCGATATTCACGCCTTGTCCATTGAGGCGCGGCCGCCCGCGTGACCGCCGGCGGCTTTTCGTCAAATTGCGTCGATAATTGGAGAGATCCCGCCGTAAAGGCTAAACTGCGGCCCCCGGGCGGCCCGGCCATGTTGGCCATTCGCCTTTTTCGTGTGTAGAGGATACAAATGACGCAATTTTTCAGTGCACGCTGGACCCGCGCATCCACCGTGGCAGCGATTACCCTGGTGCTGGCTGCCTGCGGCAAAGGACAGCAGGCGGCGGCACCCGCGCCTGCGGACAAGCCGCTCTCGGCGCCGCCCGTGGCCGTGGTCAACGGCACGCCGATTTCGCGCGAGGCCTTTGACGATTACTTGAAAGGCTTGCTGCGCGGCAAACCGGAGGCGGACGTGACCGCGGAGGATAAGGACAAGGTCCTCGATCAGATGATCAACATGCAGTTGATCGCGGCCCAGGGCGAGAAGGATGGTTTGGAGAAGGATCCGGACGTGGCCACGCGTCTGGCTCTGGTGCGGACCCAAATTCTCGCCGACGCCGCCGCGCAAAAGTACGTGAAGGCCAACGAGCCCTCGGATCAAGAGCTGCACGCAGCCTACGACACCGCCACGGACAAGACGGAGTACCGCGCCTCGCACATTCTGGTGCCAACCAAGGAGAAGGCCGACCAGGTCATCAAGAAGCTCAAGGGCGGCGCAAAGTTTGAAGACGTCGCCAAGGCCGAGTCCACCGATAATTCGAAGACCAACGGCGGCGATCTCGGGTGGTTCACGACGGCGCGCATGGTCAAGCCCTTCGGCGATGCCGTCAAGGGCCTGAAAAAAGGCGACATCACCACCGAACCTGTGCAGACACAATACGGCTGGCACGTCATCAAGCTCGTCGATACGCGCGATGCGCCCTTCGACCAGTTCAAGGGAACGCTCACCAACGGCATCATGCAGAAGAAATTTCAGGACTACATCGAGAGCCTGAAGAAGACGGCGAAGATCGAGAAGAAGCTGTAAGCGAGCAACCGACTGAATCGGCGCGAGCCCATCCAGGGCTCGCGCCCTTCGGCCTTCGCGTTCGTTACTTCTCCAACATTTTCAGGAACTGCGCTTCCTCCAGCACCGGGATCCCCAATTGTTGGGCTTTCTTGAGTTTGGACCCCGCCTCGGCACCCGCCACCACGTAGTGTGTTTTCTTCGAGACGCTGCCGCTCACCTTGCCGCCGAGCTGCACGATGGCCTCCGCCGCCGCCTCCCGCGTCAAGGTCTCGAGCGTGCCGGTGAGCACGAAGGTCTTCCCGGTCAATGCCGACTGCGCCGTCACCGGCGCCGGCGCCGGCCAGGTCAATCCCGCGGCGAGCAGCCGGTCGACGATGGAGGAATTTTCCGGATCACGGAAATACGCCGCGACGTTTCTTGCCACGACCGGACCCACGTCCGGCACGCGCTGAATCTCCTCATCCCCGGCGCGCCGCAGTGCCGCGATGTCGCCGAAGTACTGCGCCAGCGCCAGTGCGGTCGCCTCGCCCACATCGCGGATGCCGAGGGCGTATAGAAAGCGCGCCAGGCTGGTATGCGTCGCGGCCAGAATGGCGGACTGCAGCTTCTGCGCCGATTTGTCCCCCATCCTCTCGAGCGTCGCCAGCTGACCCGCCTGCAGGGCGAAGAGATCTGCCGGCGTGCGCACCCAATCGCGGTCCACCAGCTGTTCCACCAGTTTGTCGCCGAGTCCCTGAATGTCGAGCGCGCGCCGCGAGGCGAAGTGCTTGATCTCCTCCTTGCGCTGCGCCGCGCAGAATCGCCCGCCGCTGCAGCGCGCGACGGCCTGATCGGCTTCGCGCACCACCGGTGACCCGCACACTGGGCACGTCCCCGGCAGCTGCACGGCAGCGGCGCCCGCGACCCGGCGCTCCGGCAGCATCCGCACCACTTCGGGGATCACGTCCCCGGCGCGGCGGATCACCACGGTGTCGCCCACCCGCACGTCCTTGCGCTGAAGTTCGTCCATGTTGTGCAGGGTCGCATTGCTGACCGTGACACCGCCCACGAATGCCGGCTCGAGGCGCGCCACCGGCGTCAGCGCGCCGGTGCGGCCCACCTGAAACTCGATGCCCCGCACTATCGTCAGCGCCTCTTCCGCCGGGAACTTGTGTGCGACCGCCCAGCGCGGCGCGCGTGAAACGAATCCCAGGCGGCGCTGCAGCTCCAGATCGTCGACCTTGTAGACGACCCCGTCGATTTGATAGGGCAGCTGCGCACGCTGCGCGCCTATCTCCCGATAATAGTCCAGGCATCCATCGGCGCCGTCCACGACCCGCGACTGCGGGCAGATCTTGAATCCCCAGCGCCGCAATGTCTGCAGGGTGTCGCTGTGCCGCGCGGGCAGCTCGGCCCCCTCGACGATTCCGAGCGAGTAGATGAACAGGTCGAGCGGCCGTGCCGCGGTCATTTTGGGATCGAGCTGGCGCAGGCTGCCTGCCGCCGCGTTGCGCGGATTGACGAAACTCTTCTCACCGCGGGCGATCGCCTCTCGATTGAACCGCTCGAAGCCGGCCAGGGGCATGAACACCTCGCCGCGGACCTCGAGCTGCCGCGGCGGACGATCGGCGCGCACCTTCAGCGGCAGCGCCTTGATGGTGCGCAAGTTCTGCGTGATGTCCTCGCCGGTTTCGCCGTCTCCCCGGGTGGCGCCCTGCACGAACACACCGTTCTCATAGCGGGCGCTGATGGCCAAACCGTCGAGCTTGGGCTCCGCCGCATACCGCACCGAACCGTCCTGCTCGAGGCGCTCGCGGACGCGGCGATCGAAGTCGCGAACATCCTGCTCGCTGAATGCATTGTCCAGGGACAACATGGCAAGACGGTGTTTGACGGCGCCGAATGCCGCGACCGGGGCGGCTCCCACCCGCTGAGTCGGCGAATCCGGGGTCAATAGTTCAGGGTGCTCGGTCTCCAGCGCGCGCAGTTCGAGCATGAGCCGATCGTATTCGGCATCCGGAACTTCCGGGTCGTCGAGCGCGTGGTAGCGATAGTTGTAGCGATCCAGAGTCTCCCTGAGCTTCGCGACCCGTGCGGCCGCTTTCTTGCTCTGCCCCGCTGCTTTTTGCGCGCACACCGTCCTAGAACCCTCAAGCATTCCGCGCAGACAGCATGCTCTGGAAGCGCGCCACATCGTCGCGCAAAGCGCCCGCGCGCTGCGGCGACAAGGGCATCCCCTTCGCGTCCTGAATCATTCCCGATAATTCCTCAGCCAGTCCGCGCGCCGTCCGCAGCAGTTCATCGACCGCTTCCAGCGGCGCGACCGGCCCCGGCAGCACGGCAAAGAGCGTCACGCCGCGAAACTCCTGGTTCACCATGCCCACGATGTCGAAGGTGCCGGGCTCGATGAGGCTTGCGACGCAGAACAGGCTGCGTCCGTCGGCATGCTTGCGGTGAAAGACTTGGTAGCGCCCGAATGCAAGGCCGTGCAGTTCGAGCGCCGCCATCAACTGGCTCCCGGACCAGCGCGCGTCGCCGACGCAGCAAACACGAACGGTGACTATCCTCTGCAGCTCCGCCACATTCGCCGTCGGCGCCGCCGGGGCGGCGAAGCGATCGCTGTTGTCCGCCACGGGACCCGTCGTGAATACCGTCCCGCGCGCGGGCGCCGCGATGGGCGCGGCCGTCGGGGCTGTCGGCGGCGGGGGCGCCGTCGGCGGCGTCGGCGGCGTCGGCGATGGCATCGGCGATGGCACGGGCGAGGAGGTCATGGGCTCGGTTGGCTCCGGCCGGGTCTCTGCGAACTCGGGCGCCTCGAGCGGCGCCGGGTCGGTGTGCACCATCATCGGCCCATCCAACACGGGAACCCGGTCGAATTCGGCCGTGCGAATATTGAGCGGCTCGAAGGGCGGCACGCCCCAGTCGCGCGGCTGCGGTTCACCGGCCGGGCGGCCGGCCTCCGCGGGTTCGACGCGCCTCGGTTCGCTGGGCGCGGCCGATTCTCGAAGCTCGGCATTGCCGGGCGTTTGTCCGGCGCGCCGCGCGGTCCACCACCAAATGGCTCCCAGCAGCGGCAGGCTCAGTCCCAACAATATCCAGCGCAGCTCGGCCGCCAAGTGCCAGGCTCCCCGCCCTACATCGCCGCCATGCGTACGGCCTCGTCGACGTCGACCGCCACCAAGCGCGACACTCCCGGCTCGTTCATGGTGACACCGACCAATTGCGAGGCCAGCTCCATGGTGCTCTTGTTGTGCGTGATGAATATGAACTGCACATTGCGCGACATGTCGCGCACGATGTCGCAGAAACGGCCGACGTTGTTCTCATCGAGCGGCGCGTCGACCTCGTCCAGCAGACAGAACGGCGCCGGATTCAAATCAAATATGGCGAACACCAGCGCGACGGCCGTCAACGCCTTCTCGCCGCCCGACAACTGGCTGATGGTGCTGTTGCGCTTCCCCGGCGGGCGCGCCATGACTGACACGCCGGCCGCAGCGCCTTCCTCGCCCGTGAGTTCCAAATAAGCGTGCCCGCCGCCGAACAGGCGCGGGAATTTTTCCTTGAGGCCGGCATTCACCTTGTCGAAGGTATCTTCGAAGCGCGTGCGCGTCTCGCGGTCGATTTTGCGCATCGCCGACTCCAGGGTCTCCAGGGCGTCGGTGAGATCCTTGCACTGCCGGTCCAGATACTCCTTGCGCTCGGATTGTTCCTTGAATTCTCCGATGGCCGCGAGATTGACCTGGCCCAGGCGCTCGATCTTGCCCTTGGTCTCCTCCAGCGTCGTCTCCCAATTCGCAACCGTCGCCTCCGGTGCGAGTTGTGCGATCAATTCCGCCAGTTCGAAGTGCGTTGCGGCAAGCTGCTCAGCGACGCTTTCGCGGCGCACCCGGACTTGCGATGCGGCCAGCCGCGCCTCATCCAGACCGGCCCGGGCGGCTTCGACGCCCTGTTCGGCCCGTTCTCCCGCCTCGCTGCGGCCGCGCAGCTGGGCGTCCAGCTCATCGCTCGCGATCCGGGCCGCTTGCAGTTCGCCGTCGATTTCCGCGCGCACGCGCAAGGCTTGCTCGAGCCGCTCTTGTGCGGCGGCGAGCGGCGCCTCGCCCTCCGTCAGCTGGTCCGACAGCTCGTTGCGCCGCGTTTCCAGCGCCTCCAATTGGGTTTCGATACGCGACAAGGACGTGGTCAGAGAGGCATGCGAGGAACGCCGCGACTCCACCTGCAATGCCAACTCGCGCGCCAGCTGCTGCGCCGATGCCGCCGCGGCGCGCGCCGCCGCGACTTCGGTGCGCAGCCGGTCGCGTTGCAGTTCGAGTTCGACCCGCCGCGGCTCGAGCGCCGCCAGACTGTCGATCGCGACTTCCATACGGCCCCGCGAAACGCGCAGATCCGTCTCGGTGCGTGCCAGTTCCGCCTGCAGGTCGGCGAGTTCGGTCTCCAGCTGCGCCATGCGCCGCGCGGCATCGAGCTTGCGCGCTTGGGCCGAATCGAGCTCCGCCCGCCGATCGACGTGTTCGCGATGCAGACGGTTGACGTCCGCTTGAAATCGCTCGCGCCGGTCCTCGCGGTCGCGCAGATGGTCGCGGGTCAGTTCCAGCCGGCGTTCGAGGTCCTTGACCTCATCCCCAAGCGTGCTCACCTGAATACGAATGGCGCGCAAGGTCTCCTCGCGCTCGATCACGCCGGTGTGCGGATCCGCATCGCGCGACAGCCGCAGCCAATCCGGCCCGAGCCATACGCCGTCGCGCGTGACCACCGATTCGCCCGACCCCAATCGTCGCTGCACTTTGAGCGCCTCATTCAGGGTCTCGGCGGTGTACACCGCCGACAGCACCGAGCCGAGCACCGCGGCACCTTGCACCTTGGCCTGCAGGGACGCCGGGTTTCGCGGCACGGCGCCGGCCTCGCCCGTGCTCACGACGGTCAAGTGACCGCCGTCGAAGCCCGCCAGCAGATCGGTGACGCTGTCCAGTCCGTCGACGCACACTGCCTCCAGGTAGGATCCGAGCACGGTTTCCACCGCGCGCTCCCAGCCGCGCTCGACGCGCAGCTGCTGCGCGACGCGCGGCTGCCGGTCGAGCGACTTCGACTTCAGCCACTCCGTGACCTTGCCGGACGCCTTGCCCAGAGCCGCCGCCTGCAGCGCTTCAGTCGACACCTGTGAGCCGAGCGCTTCTTGCCAGCGGTTGCGCAGGGCATTCAAGGATTGCGACTCGACCCGCTCGCGGTCGCGGGTGACGGTGATCTCTGCCAGCAATTCTTGCAGCTCAGCCGCCGCCTTCTGTCCCGCGTCGCGGGCCGACTCGGCGCGCGCTTCCAGCGCGTCCAATGCCATGGACGGCAGCAAGTCGGCGAGCGCCGCGCGTTCAGTCTCCTGGCGCTCCTGCTGCTGCAGCAGCCGCCGCAATTGCCCTTCCAGCTGCTCGATGCGCGCGCGTTCAACCCCGGTCTCCCGCTGCCCCAGCGCCACCGCCTGGGCGTGCGCCTCCCAGGTCTGCTGCCATGCGGCCAGAGCCTGCTCGCACCCTTCCAATGTCTGCGAGGTTCCCAGCTCTTCCGCGTGCGCCGCATCGAGCCCGGGCACCATGGTCGCCAGTTGCTGCGACAGCGCCTCGAGCTGGCCGCGGTCGCGCTGCAGAACCTCGCTCAAGTCGGCCACCTGCGTCTCGGCCTGCTCGAGGTCCGCGCGCTGACGCAGGCGCAGCTCGCGCGTGAACTGAATGCCCTGCTCGATCCGCGTGACCTCCGCGCCCGCCTCGTAAAATCGGTTCTGGATCACGCCCAGTGCGTCGCTCTTGGCGCTCTGCTCCGCCCGAATCCTCTCGATTTGCGCCTCGACTTCCCGCAGATCCGCCAGCGCCGACTGCATGGCCGTGTCGCAGCTCGCGGTGGCCGCGTCGCGTATTCCCGCCTCAGCGTCCAGGCTCTGCAGGCGCAGCGCCAGCAACTCGGCCTGCAGCTTGCGCTCCTCTTCCTTCAGCGTCTGATAGCGCCGCGCGGTCGCGGCCTGGCGCTGCAGGTGGCGGATCTGCTTTTCCACCTCTTCACGCAAATCGTTCAGCCGGTCCAAATTCTCGCGGGTGTGGCCGATGCGGTTTTCGGTTTCGCGCCGCCGCTCCTTGTAGCGGGAAATGCCGGCGGCTTCCTCGAGGAACGCGCGCAGATCATCGGGCCGCGCTTCGATCACGCGCGAGATCATGCCCTGTTCGATGATGGCGTAGCTGCGCGTTCCCAAGCCGGTTCCCAGGAACAGCTGGGTGATGTCCTTGCGGCGCACCTTGATGCCGTTGATGAAGTAGTCGGATGTGCCGTCGCGGCTCACCGCGCGGCGCAGCGCCACTTCGTTGTAGCTCGCGTACTCGCCGCCGATCTTGCCGTCGGAATTGTCGAACACCAGCTCGACCGATGCCGCGCCCAGCGGCTTGCGGGCCGCCGAGCCGTTGAAGATGACGTCCGCCATGGATTCGCCGCGCAAATGCTTTGCGGAAATTTCGCCCATCACCCAGCGCACCGCGTCGATGATGTTGGATTTGCCGCAGCCGTTCGGACCGACGACTCCCGTCAAACTGCTCGGAAAAGTAACCGTCGTCGGGTCGACGAAGGATTTGAAACCGGCGATCTTGAGTTTCGTTAAGCGCATTCTTTGGGTGAACCTGGGCGCGTGGCCGTCAGTGAGGCGCGTAGTGTAAAGTAATCGTCACTTTCGTAAACCCCTCAAAGACGCCGCCGCCCGAGACCATGACCGAACCCTCCACCACACTGGAAACTTTTGCAAACCCGGCGCCCGATCGCGACTACACCATTCGCATGACCCTGCCGGAGTTTAGCTGTCTGTGCCCGAAAACGGGACAGCCGGATTTCGCCACGCTCAAGCTGGCCTACGTGCCCCACCAGCGGTGCATCGAACTGAAATCCTTGAAGCTCTATATTTGGTCGTTCCGCAGCCGGGGTGCCTTTCACGAGGCCGTGACCAACGAGATATTGAGTCATTTGGTCGCGGCCACCGAGCCGCGATTCATGCGTCTTTTGGCCGAATTCAATGTCCGGGGAGGCATTTACACCACGGTAACCGCCGAACACAGGCAGTCGGGCTGGACCTGCGCCGCCCCCATTGCCCTGCCTTGAGCGCCGAAGCAGCGGACGCCCGCACCCTCCCGACCCTTGGGTCCAGGGTTTTGCTTCCCAATCATAGGCTTAAGCGAAGCAAATATGTTGCTTCGGCGGCCTGTACACGCCGGATTGCGTCGGTATAATCGCGCGCTCTTTCGTTAGGAGGCGGAGACTTCAAATGCCCTCGAAGAAACCCAATAAAGCGGCTAAGCGGCCAGGTAAGGCGACCCCCAAGAAAGCGGCTCACAAGGTGGCCGCACCCAAGAAGGCGGCGCGGCCTCAACCCAAGGCTACGCCCCTTCGTTCTACATCGAAGGTAACAGTGAAATCCAACAAGCCAGCTCCCAAACCCGTGATCGCAAAGCCCGTCGCGGTCAAGCCCGTCGCGGTCAAGCCCGTCGCGGTCAAGCCCGTCGCGGTCAAGCCTGTCGCGGTCAAAGCGCCGCGCACGAAACCGGAAACGCCGGTCAAGGCCGGCAGCGAGAAGATTGCTCCGATCAAGTTCGACACCCGCCCGTTGGTCATGACCCGCGTGCCGCAGAGCGATGAGGACGGCGACGCCGAGACCCTCGCATCCGCCAGTTTGTTGGCGGGTCCGCGCAATGTGAAGCCGTACATCGCCCGCCGCGGCGAGCAGTACATGAACAAGGAGCAGCTGGAGCATTTCGCGCGCATCCTGCAGAACTGGAAACGCGATCTGATGGTCGAGGTCGATCGCACCGTCCTGCACATGAAAGACGAAGCAGCCAACTTCCCCGACCCCAATGACAGGGCCACCCAGGAAGAGGAATTCAGCCTCGAGCTGCGCACCCGCGATCGCGAACGCAAATTGATTCGCAAGATCGACGAGGCGCTGAAGCGCATCGAGGACGGCTCCTACGGCTACTGCCTGGAGACCGGCGAGGAGATCGGCATCAAGCGCCTCGAGGCCCGGCCCGTCGCCACCTTGTCGGTGGAAGCTCAGGAGCGGCGCGAACGCCGCGAGAAACAGTACGGCGACCGCGACGACCGCTACCGCTGATACGCCGCCTTATGTAGGCAGATTCGCTCCGACTCCCTCGGGCGACTTGCACCTGGGCTCCCTCTACAGCGCGGTGGCGAGCTTTCTCGACGCGCGGGCGCACGACGGCCGCTGGCTGCTGCGAATCGAAGACCTCGATGGACCGCGCGAAGCCCCGGGTTCCGCCGACCGCATCCTGCGCACCTTGCAGGCATTCGGACTGCAATGGGACGGCGAGGTGGTGCGCCAGCGCGACCGCGGCGAACTCTATGTCGGCGCTCTGCGCAGTTTGCAGTCCCGCGATCTGACGTTCGAGTGCGCCTGCAGCCGTCTGCAACTCGAGGACGAGAGCCGCTATCCGGGCACCTGCCGCCTGCGGACGGCGCCTCCGGGCACGGCGACCGCGACCCGCTTGGCGGTCGAGCCGGGCCTCATTCAGTTTTCCGATCGCATCCAGGGAATCTTCCGTCAAGATGTGGCCGCCGCCGTGGGCGACACCATTCTCAGGCGCCGCGATCAAGTGTTCGCCTACCTGCTGGCGGTGGTGGTAGACGATGCTGCGCAGGGGGTGACTCACATCGTCCGCGGCGCGGACCTGCTGGACAACACGCCGCGGCAAATCTATCTGCAACGGCAGCTGGGGCTGCCGTTGCCGGCCTACGCCCACGTTCCGGTGCTCACCGAGCCCGACGATTCCAAACTCGCCAAGTCGCGCCGCAGTGTTTCCTTGGACGCGGGGCAGGCGCTGCCGCAACTATGGACGGTATTGTCGATGTTGGGATTGCCCGTCCCCGCCGCCTTCGCCCGGGCAAGCATCGCCCAAGTCTTGGACTGGGCCATCGAGAATTGGGATGTAGGACGGGTCCCCAAACGCCTCAATCTGCGCGTAAATGGCTAAAAAATATACGATTAAATGTCGATTTGCCTTCGCGCTGCATTGCGCTATCCTTGATCGGCAATCCTCGAGGATTGCTAGCGTGGTCAGGCACGAACCGGCATCTTCCGGCGTCGCGTCGGCCAACACGAGCGAGGAGCCCTATGAGCGAACCGCGAGTGATAAAAAAATATCCGAATCGTCGCCTCTACGACACTGTCGAAAGCCGGTACATCACGCTGGCGGACGTCAGGCGCTTGGTGGTCGAAAGGATCGAATTCGTCGTCGTCGACAAGAAAAACAATGCCGACATTACGCGCAGCATCTTGCTGCAGGTGATCGCTGAACAGGAGAATCTTGCCGAGCCCATTCTGAGTCAGGAGTTCATGGTCAATGTGATCCGCGCCTACGGCACCAGCCTGCAGGGCCCGGTGAGCGCACACTTGGACCAGAGCCTGAAGCAGGTCATGAGCCAGCAACCAACGATCAGGCCGCCGCGCATCCGTTCGCCGGCCGACGATTCGTTCAAAGCCCTGTCACCGATGCGCGTGCGCGACGGCGAGAAGGATCGCGACGAGCACGTCGAGACCAAGTAAGCGCGGCGAGGACGATCGACGCGGCGGCTGCGGCAGCAGGTGCAAGTGCGGGCGCTACCAAATGACGCAGCGCTTGGCCTTGACCATCGGGCTGGGCGCCGGAATCGCGAACGACGCCTGAAAACCCGGATCATTGGCCAGCGAGCCATTGGTGCGGAATTCGGCGGGCGGATGCGGATCCGTCGTCACCAGCTCTTGTGCCTGCTCCGGGCGCATTTGTCCGGCCCAGGAATGCGCAAAGGCGAGGTAGAACTGCCGGTCGGCCGAGCGGTCGGGCGACGCCGCGGCCGGCGTCATCGCGTGCAATGCGCGCCGTGCCAGAATCAAACCGCCGAGATCCGCCACCGCCTCGCCGGTCACCAAGTCGCCTTGCACGTGCATGCCGCCGGGCACCACATAGCTCGAGAATTGCTCGGCGACGCAGCGCGTCTCCGCTTGAAACCTCTTCAAGTCCTGCGGCGCCCACCAATTCCTGAGATTGCCGCGTCCATCGAACTTCGCGCCCTCGTCATCGAAGCCGTGGGTCATTTCGTGCCCCACGGTGGTGGCGCCCGTGGCGCCGTAGTTCACCGCGGCAGGCCAGTTCTTGTCAAAGTATGGCGGCTGCAGGATGCCGGCCGGAATGTTCAAACTGTTGAGCGACGGATCGTAGTAGGCATTGACCGTCTGCGGAGTCATGGTCCACTCGCCGCGGTCCACCGGCTTGCCGATCTTGGCGTACTGGCGCTGCTGCTCGAATTCGCGGGCGCGCAGGACATTGAGCACGTAGGGGCCGCGGTCGATCTTCAGGCCCGAATAGTCGCGCCAATGGTCGGGATAGCCGATTCGCAACTCCATTTGCCGCAGTTTTTCGATGGCCGCTGCGCGCGTGGCCGGAGACATCCACGCCAGGGTGCGCAGATCATCGCGCAAGGCGTCGCGAATCCGCTCCACCATATCGGTTGCCGCGCGCTTCGCATCCGCCGAAAACTTGCGCGCCACGTACAGCTCGCCGATCGCAAAGCCGAGCGCCTCGTCCTCGGCATCCAGCACCCGCAGCCAGCGAGGTTGCAGCTCCTGCGCGCCGGTCAGCACCTTGCGCATGCGGAAGTCTTCATCGACGAAGGCGGACGAGAGAAACGGCGCGTACGCATCGATGAGCTGCCAGCGCAGATACGACTTCCAGGCCTCGAGCGGGGTGGCGGACAATTCCCGGTCCAGGGTCTTGAAGAATTCCGGCATCGCGACGTTCAGCGACTCGATCTCGGGGTGACCGAGTCCGTCCAGCAGGCCGCGCCACCTCAGGTGCGGCGTGAGAGCGTCGGCGCGCGCGACGGTCATCGGATGATAAATGGCGCGGGGATCGCGCTGCTCCGCGTCCGGCATCGAGCAGCGGGCGAGCCTGGTTTCCAGGGCCATCACCGCCTTCGCTGCGGTCCCGGCCGCCGGCTGCGGATCGCCGAGCAGCACGAACATTCGCGCCACGTGCCTCACGTACTCGGCGCGCGCTGCGACGAAGACGGGGTCGTTCTTCAAGTAGTAATCGCGGTTCGGCAAACCGAGGCCGCCTTGCAGCCCCAGGGCAATCACCTGCGAGCTGTCCTTGAAATCCTGCATCTGGCTCAATTGCAGCGGTGCCGCCACGCCGATCAGCTGCAGGCGGGCGAATTCAGCGTTCAGGTCCTCGAGGTTGCCGATGGCCGCGATACGCTGAAATTCCGGCTGCAAGGGTGCTGCTCCCGCCGCCTCGATGCCCTGCTCGTCCATTCCGCTGCCGTAGAAATCGCCCAGCTTGGCCTGCACGCCGGATTTCGCGGCGGAGCCGTCCTTGGACAGCGACAACAGCAAATCTCGGATGAAGCTTTGATTCTCCTGCTCCAGGAGGGTATCCACTCCCCAGTACGAGCGGTCGCGCGGCATCGGGTTGGAGTTGAGCCAGCCGCCGTTCGCATAGCGGAAGAAGTCCAGGCGCGGCGGCACCGCAGAATCCAGCCATTCGGGATATTGGCCGTCGAAGCTTGCGAGCCCGTCGGCGCCGGTCCGTCCGCCGGCATCCGCCGTGCAACCGATGAATGACGCTGCGAGGGCGATCCCCAGCAGCGTCCGGCGCGCCCTAGGCGGCGTCCACATTGCGCATCGACAAGCGCACCCGCCCCTGACGATCGACTTCGAGAACCTTGACGCGGACCACATCGCCTTCCTTCAGCTTGTCGCCGACGCGCTCCACCCGCTCCTCGGAGATCTGCGAGATGTGCACCAGGCCGTCGCGGCCCGGAAGAATGGTCACGAATGCGCCGAAATCCATCAGCCGCGCGACCTTGCCTTCATACACCCGGCCCACCTCGACGTCGGCGGTGATCAGCTCAATGCGGCGCTGCGCCTCGCGGCCGGCGGCACCCTGAACGGAAGCGATCTTCACCGTGCCGTCGTTTTCGATATCGATGGAGGTGCCGGTTTCCTCGGTGATCTGGCGAATCACCGCGCCGCCCTTGCCGATCACATCGCGGATTTTTTCCGGATCGATCTTCAGGGTGATGATGGTGGGCGCCCACTCCGACATGTTCTCGCGCGGCTTGGAGAGCACCTTGTTCATCTCTCCGAGGATGTGCAGCCGCCCGTCGCGGGCCTGGTCCAGCGCCACCTTCATGATCTCGCGCGTAATGCTCGTGATCTTGATGTCCATCTGCAGGGCCGTGACGCCGTCCTTCGTGCCGGCCACCTTGAAATCCATGTCGCCGAGGTGATCTTCGTCGCCCAGAATGTCGGTCAGCACCTTGAAGCGCGCGCCTTCCTTGACCAGGCCCATGGCGACGCCGGCCACCGGCGCCTTGATCGGCACGCCCGCATCCATCAACGCGAGGCTGGTGCCGCAGACGGAAGCCATGGAGCTCGAGCCGTTCGACTCGAGAATTTCCGACACGACCCGAATGACATAGGGGAATTTGTCCACGCCGGGCATGACGGCCTTGACGCCGCGCTTTGCGAGGTTGCCGTGGCCGATCTCGCGCCGTTTCGGCGAACCCATCATGCCGGTTTCACCGACGCTGAACGGAGGGAAATTGTAGTGCAGCATGAACGGCTCTTTGCGCTCGCCCGTGAGGCCGTCGATGATTTGCGCATCGCGTCCGGTGCCGAGCGTGGTGACGACCAGCGCCTGAGTCTCGCCGCGGGTGAACAGCGCCGAGCCGTGGGTCCGCGCCAGCACGCCGGTGCGGATATTGATGCCGCGCACCGTCTTGGTATCGCGGCCGTCGATGCGCGGCTGTCCGTCGAGGATCTTGGCACGCACCAGCCGATATTCCAGGTTGGAAAATTCCGCACCCACCTGTTCAGCCGTAAACTTCGGAGTCTCGCCCTTGGTCAGCGCCTCTACGGCCGCAGTCTTGATCTCCTTGATCTTGGCATAGCGCTCCATCTTTTCCGTGAGCGTGTACGCAGCAGCGACAGCCGACTCGGCGTAGACGCTCACCGCGGACTGCAGTTCCTTGTTCGGTTCCGGCGCCATCCAGCTCCACTTCGGTTTGCCCGCCTCCGCCGCCAGTTCATTGATGGCCTTGATGGCGGTCTGCATTTGCTCGTGGCCGAAGGTCACCGCGCCGAGCATGACATCTTCGTTGAGCCCATCGGCCTCCGATTCGACCATCAACACGCCTTCGCTGGTGCCCGCCACAACCAGGTCCAGCTTCGAACCGGTCAATTGCGTGGCAGTGGGATTCAACACGTACTTGCCGTCGATGTAGCCGACGCGCGCGGCGCCGATCGGACCCAGGAACGGCATGCCGGAAATTGCCAGCGCCGCGGAGGCGCCGATCAAAGAGGCAATATCCGGATCCACCTCGGCATTCACGGAGATCACGGAGGCGACCACTTGCACGTCGTTGATGAAACCTTCGGGAAACAGCGGCCGGATCGGGCGGTCGATCAGGCGCGACGTCAGCGTCTCCTTTTCCGTAGGCCGGCCCTCGCGCTTGAAGAAGCCCCCGGGGATGCGGCCCGCCGCGTAGGTTTTCTCCTGGTAGTTCACCGTGAGCGGGAAGAAATCCCGGCCCGGCGTCGCCTTTTTCAGGCCCACCGCAGTGACCAGCACCACCGTGTCGCTCATGGTGACGAGCACCGCGCCGTCCGCCTGACGAGCGAGTTCGCCCGTTTCGATGGTTACCGTGTGATCCCCATACTTAAAACTTTTTTTGATAGCGCTCACGTAGCCCCTCAGCGTAAAAGAAAACGTTTGAACGAAGGCCGGGCATCCAAGCGCCGGCCTGAAACGGCACCCTTAGCGGCGCAACCCTAAGCGTTCGACCAATTGCGCATATTTGTCCGGGGTTCGGCTCTTCAGATAATCGAGCAGCTTGCGCCGCTGATTGACCATCTTGAGCAGTCCGCGACGCGACGCATGATCGGCTTTGTGCGTGGTGAAATGCTGGCTCAAGCCGTTGATGCGCTCGGACAACAAGGCAATTTGAACTTCGGGGGAACCGGTGTCCTGCGCGCTGCGCTGGAATTTACCGACGACGCCCGTCTTTTCTTCTCGAGTGAGTGGCATTGAAATCAAACCTCAATCAATAACTTAGACCTTTTAAGAAGGCGCGCATTGTACGCGTCAAGGCACTTACCCTCAAGCAGGGATTCGCGGCGTTTGCACCGGAACCGACGAAATAAGTCGCAGTGGAACCAGCCGGCCGGCTGCCTCGATCTCCCCCAACCCCAGAAATCCCATGCCGGCCGCATAGATACGCACAGTTCCGGGCGGCTCCGCCGATATCGACACGGCCTGACCCCGTCGGATGGCGCTCACCCCGCTCACCGAAAGATCCAGCCGCGGCCAGCCCATCAGCGCGGCATCCACCGGCAGCAGCACCTCCAGACGCTGTGCGGGGCTCATCGATTCCAACGCCTCGAAGGACCATTGCGGTTCCGCACCAAACGGTGCCACGCCCAGCCTGTGCAATGCCGCCAAATGAGCAATCGTCCCCATGTGCGCCGCGAGATCCTCGGCCAGCACCCGGATGTAGGTACCCTTCGTGCAGCGCACGTCGAAGGACAAGTCCGGCGCCTGCCAATCCAGCAGGGTCATGTCGTGAATCACGAGGGAGCGGGCGGTCCGCTCGCGCGTCTGCCCGAGGCGCGCATATTGATACAGCGGCTTGCCGTCCTGCTTGAGCGCCGAATGCATGGGCGGCACCTGCAAATATTCCCGGGGAAAGGAGCTCAGCGCCTGCTCGAGCTGCGGCAGCGAATAGGCGGGAAGTTCGCGCCGTTCGATGACCTCGGACTCGCGATCGGCGCTGGGGGTGCGCTCGCCGAGCCGCACCGTCACGCGGTAGGTCTTGTCCGCATCCAGCAGCTGCGCGCCGAACTTCGTGGCCTCGCCGAAACAAATGGGCAGCAGTCCCGATGCGAGCGGATCGAGGGATCCGGTGTGCCCCGCCTTGCGCGCATTGAACAGACGCTTGGCGCGGGCGACGGCGCCGGCGGAACTCAAGCCCACCGGCTTGTCGAGCAATAGAATGCCGTGGATGTCGGCCGGCATCAGAAGTCTCCCTAACCCTCGTCGATCACGTGGCCCTCGTCGGGCGAGTCCGCCGCGGGCACATCCAACGCAGGCACGTCCGCGCCCGGCGTCTTGGCCGGCTTGTTGACCGAGTCGATCAGCTGGGTCAGGCGCACGCCGTGTTCGATCGAGGTATCGAGCTCGAAACTCAGGGTCGGCGTGTAGCGGATCATCAGCGCACGCGACAGCGCATTGCGCAGAAATCCGGCGGCGCTCTCCAGGCCACGCTGAACTTTGGGGTCGGGTCCGTCCTTGCCGAAGACCAGGTAGTACACGCGCGCCGTGCGCAAATCGCCGGTCACATCCACCGAGGTGATGGTGACGTTGCCGATGCGCTCATCTTTGACGTCGCGCCGCAGCAAATCTCCCAGCTCGCGCTGGATCTGTTCACCCAGCCGCCGCGCCCGGGGATTATCTTTGGCCATCAAGATACCGGCGGCGACGCCAACGTTCGCGCAACTTCAACCCGCGAGTAGCACTCGATCTGATCGCCTTCCTGCACGTCGTTGTAGTTCTTGACGCCGATGCCGCATTCGGTGCCGGCCCGCACTTCGTTGACGTCGTCCTTGAAGCGCTTCAATGACTCCAACGCGCCTTCGAAAATGACCACATTGTTGCGCAGCACGCGAATCGGAAAATTGCGGCGCACGTAACCGTCGATCACCATGCATCCGGCAACGGTGCCGAACTTGCTGGAGCGGAACACGCTGCGCACCGCGGCCAGTCCCACGATGGCCTCCTTGACCTCCGGCGAGAGCATGCCCGTGAGCACGGCCTTGATGTCGTCGATGGCCTCGTAAATGATGCTGTAGTAACGCACGTCGACGCCGTGATCCTTGATTGCAGCGCGGGCGGCGGCATCGCCGCGCACGTTGAATGCAATGATGCGCGCCTTGGACGCGGCGGCCAGGGTGACGTCGGACTCGGTCAGACCGCCGACGCCGGACGACACGATGTTCACGGCCACTTCGGTGGTGGACAATCCATTCAGCGCATCGCGCAATGCCTCGACGCTGCCCTGCACATCGGCCTTGATCAGCAGTTGCACGAGATTGGCCTTGCTCTCGCCCATGGTCGAGAACACGTCCTGCATGTTGGCGCTCTTCTGCGCCAGCTTGACGTCCCGCGACTTGGATTGACGGTGCATGGCGACTTCGCGCGCCTTGCGCTCGCTCTCCACCACCAGCAGCTCGTCGCCCGCATTCGGTGCGCCGGACAACCCCAGTACCACCACCGGAATCGACGGTCCCGCGGCATCGACCGGCTGTCCCGCCTCGTCGAACAGCGCGCGCACCCGGCCGAATTCCTGTCCGATGAGCAAAGGATCGCCGAGCTTCAGGGTGCCGCGCAGCACCAGGACCGTGGCGACCGCGCCGCGGCCCTTCTCCAGACTTGATTCGATCACGTAGCCGGCGGCAAGCCCGGTGGTCGGCGCCTTCAATTCGAGCACTTCGGCCTGCAGCAGGATGCTGTCGATCAGCTGGTCCACGCCCTGCCCGGTCCGCGCCGACACGGGCACGAAGATATTCTCGCCGCCCCACTCCTCGGGAATCACGCCGTATTTCGTCAGTTCTTGCTTGACCTTTTCCGCATCCGCTTCCGGTTTGTCCATCTTGTTGAGCGCCACCACGATGGGCACCTTGGCGGCCTGCGCGTGCTGGATCGCCTCGATGGTCTGCGGCATCACGCCGTCATCGGCGCCGACGACCAGGATCACGATGTCGGTGACCTGCGCGCCGCGGGCTCGCATGGAGGTGAAGGCCGCGTGGCCGGGCGTGTCGAGAAAGGTCACCATGCCCTTGGCCGTTTCCACATGGTAGGCGCCGATGTGCTGGGTTATGCCGCCGGCCTCGCCTGCCGCCACCTTGGTGCGGCGTATGTAGTCGAGCAGCGACGTCTTGCCGTGATCGACGTGTCCCATGACGGTCACGACCGGCGGGCGCGGCAACACCTCGAGCGAGGAGTCGGCTTCGCCCTGCAGATCGTCCTCGATGATGTTTTCCTTGCGCAGCACCGCGGTGTGGCCCATTTCCTCCACCACCAGCACGGCCGTGTCCTGCTCGATCATCTGGTTGATCGTGGCCATGACGCCCATGTTCATCATGACCTTGATGACTTCGGTGGCCTTGACCGCCATCTTCTGCGCCAGTTCCCCGACCGTCATCGCCTCGCCGATCGCCACCTCGCGCACCACGCGCGCGGTCGGCATTTCGAATCCATGCTTGGTGTCCGACTCGCCGCCGACCGAGCGGCGCCGCCCGTCGCGCGACTTCTTCTTCTTGTGCCGCGAACTCACGTCGCCGACGATGTGCAATTCCTGCCGCCCGTAGCGGGTGGCCTTGTCGTCCACCGCCTCGCGGGCGGCCTTGCCGGGCTTGGCGGCGGCGGCCTTGCGCTCCCGCTCGGCGGTTTCGCGCGCCAGAACTTCGGCCTGGCGGCGCGCCTCTTCTTCCGCCGTCCGCTTGCGGTTCTCTTCGTCGCTGCGGCGCCGGCTCTCTTCCTCGAGACGTTCGCGGTCCAGGCGCTCCTTCTCCAGCCGCTCGTGCTCCGCGCGTTCGAGCGCGGCCTTGGCCTGCTCCTCGCTCTCGCGCAGCCGGTCGATCTCTTCCTGTTGGTGGCGCGCCTGGTCTTCCAGCACCTCGCGCTTGACGTAAGTGCGCTTGCTGCGCACCTCGACGTTGACGGTGCGCGCGCGGCCTTGCGGACTCGCAAGCTTCAGCTCCGATTGCGACTTGCGCCGCAGGGTGATCTTGCGCGGAGCCGCGTCGGCCTTCAAGTCGTCGTGCCCGTGGCTGCGCCGCAGGTGCGTCAACAGCTCATGCTTCGCGTCCTCGCTGATCATGTCCTCTGCGCTGTCGACCTTGATCCCCGCCTGATCGAGCTGCTGCAGCAGCCGATCGACCGGGACCTTCAGCACCTCGGCGAATTGCGCGACGGTAACATCTGCCATAGTTGCTCCTAAACCTTAGCTTCTTCCGCGAACCAGTGCTTGCGCGCATCCATGATCAGTTCAGCGGCTTTCTTCTCATCCAGACTGCCCATCTCGACCAGTTCGTCGACGGCAAGATCGGCCAGGTCGTCGCGGGTGCGGACACCCTTGCGCGCCAGGGTTTTTGCCAATGCTTCGCCGGCGGTTTCGATCAGGTCGGCCGACGGCTCCGCGCCGTCCACCGACTCCTCGCTGGCGATTGCCTGCGTCAGCAGCACGTCGCGGGCGCGGGTGCGCAGCTCCTTGACGATCTCCTCGTCGAACTCTTCGATGGCGTTCAATTCGCTGGCGGGAACGTAGGCGATCTCCTCGATGGTCGAGAATCCCTCCTGCACCAGGATGCTCGCCACGTCGGCATCGACGTCCAGCTGCTTCATGAAGGTCTCGCGCAGCGCCAATGACTCCGTCTCGCTCTTGGCCTCGGCCTGCGATTCGCTCATGACGTTCAATTCCCACCCGGTCAGTTCGCTGGCCAGGCGGATGTTCTGGCCGCCTCTGCCGATCGCCTGCGAGAGCTTGTCCTCGGACACCGCAATGTCCATCGAGTGCGAATCCTCGTCCACCACGATCGACGTGACCTCCGCGGGCGCCATCGCATTGATGACGAACTGCGCGTTGTTGTCGTCGAATGGAATGATGTCGACGCGTTCGCCGGCGATCTCGTTGGACACCGCCTGCACGCGCGAGCCGCGCATGCCGACGCAGGCGCCCACCGGATCGACGCGCGGGTCATTGCTGCGCACCGCAATCTTGGCGCGCACGCCCGCATCGCGCGCCGCCGCGAGGATGTTGATGAGGCCCTGGCCCACTTCGGGCACTTCGAGCTTGAACAATTCGATCAGGAACTCCGGCGCCGTGCGCGACAAGAACAGCTGCGGGCCGCGCGGCTCCGTGCGGACTTCCTTCAGGTACGCCTTGATCCGGTCCTGGGACCGCACCGGTTCGCGCGGAATCATCTCCTCGCGCGCAATGAAGCCTTCGGCATTCGCGCCGAGATCGACATATACCCCGTTCCTGTCGACCCGCTTGACGATGCCGCTGACCAGCGTGCCCGCCCGGTCCTTGTAGGCATCGACCACCTGGGCGCGTTCGGCCTCGCGCACCTTCTGCACGATGACCTGCTTGGCGGTCTGGGCGAGGATGCGCCCGAAGGGGACCGATTCCATCGGCTCCTCGACATAGCCGCCCGGTTCCACGTCCTTGTCGATGTCGCGCGCGTCATCCAGCCGCAGTTCGCGCTCCGGCACTTCGAGCTCGGTGGAGTCGTCGGCGAACACCTTCCAGCGGCGGAACGTGTCGTAGCCGCCGGTCTTGCGGTTGATCGACACGCGCACATCCAATTCCTCGCCGTGCTTCTTGCGGGTCGCGGATGCGAGCGCGGCTTCGAGCGCGTCGAAAATGATTTCCTTGTCGACACCCTTCTCGTTGGAGACTGCGTCCACCGCCATCAGAATTTCTTTGTTCATGGTCCTTTTAGACTCCTCGTCACTCCGGCCGCAATCGCGCCTTCTGAATACGTTCGAGCGGCAGGGAATGCGCCTTGCCGTCGACTTCCACCACAATCGTGTCGCCCTCGACCAACTTCAACCTGCCGACAAAACGCCGCCTGCCGTCGATGGGCAGCTTCAGCTCGGCAAAGATGCGCTCACCCAGGAACCGCTCGAAATGCGCGCGTTTGCGCAAAATCCGATCGAATCCCGGCGAAGATACTTCCAGCGTGTAGTGGCCCTTGATCGGATCCTGGGTCTCGAGCACCTGGCTCACCGCGTGACTCACGCGGGCGCAATCATCGACCGTGACGCCCGCGTCGGAGTTCTCGGCGCGGCAGTCGATGAAAATCCGCAAAACTCCGCCCCTGCCTTCTCGCACAAACTCGGCGTCGACCAGCTCAAATCCCAACGCCTCGATCGGCGGCTCTAGTAAGCGCATCAAGGCGTCGTGCATTTTGAAAACCCGCGCACTCCAAACAAAAAAGGGGACCATCGGCCCCCTCTTCAATCGACGCAAGGCCCCCTCAGGGACCCGCTAAAATTCTCGCGGGCAGCCACAACCTTGGGCTCCCCCGCCGAGGGGCGCGATTATAGGCAAAGCCACTTAAGGCGTAAACCCTGATCGCTCGATCCGACGCTGCTAAACGACTGGGGCCGCATCGCTGCGGCCCCAGTTCTCACTCGAACTCAAGCGATTTACCAGCGCTTCGGACCGCGCGATCCACCGCCACCGCCGCCACCGCCGCCGGTGCGCTCCTGAGCCTCGTTCACCTTCAGCGCTCGCCCGTCGACATCGTGGCCGTTCAAGGCCTGCATGGCGCGTGCAGCATCTGCACTGGCCATTTCAACGAAGCCAAAGCCGCGGGGCCGACCGGTGTCGCGATCATTGATCAGCGCCACCGACTGTACGGCGCCATGTTTTTCGAACAGCGCCCGCACCGCGGACTCGTCCATTGAGAACGGGAGATTGCCAACATACATTTTCGTCATGTGAAGAATACCTACTAAAAAGAAGCTATCGGCCGGTCACACGTGCGTTGCTATGCAGAGCCGCGTGCCTGCCACCTGGGTCGAAGAAACCTGCTTTGTGGGTTATGGCCAAGGTGACGCCGGAGCGGCGCGGTGACCAGAAACGGACCAAGTAGAAATTCACGAACCGGGGCGAATACTACAGCAATTTGCTGATAAGTACGAATATTCTCTTAACTTGGGGTCCACCAGGACAGCACCGGGGGACTCAAGCGGTGCCCGCTCAAGACCCCCGGGTCCGTCCAGCGGGCGACCAGGCGTAATTGTGCTGCGATGCAGTATTGATTGGCAAGATCCCCCTCGGTCAATCCATGATTCACCATGAAGAAAAGCCCGTTGGTCCTTAGATTATGTTGAATCTGCCGAAACAATGCCGCAGGCCGCAGCAGCGACAGCGGCAGGCGCCACGCC
This sequence comes from uncultured Gammaproteobacteria bacterium, assembly GCA_963800375.1. Classification (GTDB taxonomy): domain Bacteria; phylum Pseudomonadota; class Gammaproteobacteria; order Steroidobacterales; family Steroidobacteraceae; genus Bog-1198. The sequence goes on from CAWDAT010000001.1 coordinate 506,335, forward strand.
AGGATGGCTGAGGGTGTGAGAAAGGGGAACCACGCCGTGATCAGATCGGCCGGTTCCCGATAGGCGGCGTAGTCGGCAACGACGAAACGGGCATTCGGCAAGTGCGCCAAGTAGCCCGCGGCGTAGTCGATCCGCGTGCGCCCGTCGCGGAACAGGCGGTGCCCCTCGACCTCCACTCCGACCATGCGCGCCGGACGGAAAAACGCCTGCAGGGCGGCGGCGTACCAGAAACTGGCGCAGCCGATGTCGCAGAGCGACCCCGCGGCAGGCCGATCGCAGCCCAGGCTCGTCCAACCGCGATCGAGCAAATCCAGATATTCATAATTGCGCAGGCTGGTGGCCGCGTTCAACTGCCGCTCGAACTGCACCTGGTAACGGCCGCGCAACGCGGCTATTCTCTCGGCCTGTTCCGGTTCTGCGGTGCAAAGTTCGCGGGCGGGTGTTTCCTCGAACGCGCCGCGCGACCAACGAATTCGCTCAGAGACGCCATACCGAAGACCGTGTCGCAGGGATTTCAGACGCTGCAGCAATGAGTACATCCGCGCAATGTAATGCGTCCTCGCGGACAGCGTCGAGCACGAACGCGCGTCGGCAATGCGATTAGAGCTCTTTGTACCCAGGTATTGGGCGACCTGGGCCGGATTGAGCGTGTTGCGCGTGATCGAGCTATTGCCCTTCCCGGCGCAGCGGCGGGTCGGGTCGGCCCTGGGATGGCTCATCCGCCGGCTGCCGCTCGCCTACGTGCGCATCGCCCGCCGCAACATCGAGTTATGCATGCCGGAGCTGTCGCCGCAGGACCGCGATGCGCTGGTCGACCGCCATTGCACCAGCTTGGGGATGGGATTGTGCGAGACCGCCGCTACCTGGTGGAGCAGCGACCGGCGGGTTCATCAGCTCGCCGAAGTATGCGGCCTGGAAAATTTGCAGGCGGCGCTCGCCAAGGGCCGCGGCGCCATCATGATCGGCGGTCATTTCACCACCATCGAGATCGCCACACGGATCCTGGGCACCGTGGTGCCGCTCAATGTGCTGTACCGGCCGACGAAGAATGCGGTGCTCTCGCACATCATGTTCACCAGCTTCTCGCGCCACGGCAAACCGATCGCCTACGACGACATCCGCACCATGATCCGGGCGCTGAGGAACAATGAGGCCGTCTGGTACGCGCCCGACCAGAGCTATCGCAACAAGGGCGCGGCCATGGTCAAATTCTTCGGGATACCGGCCGCGACCACGACCGCCACCTCGCGTCTGGCGCGCATCTCGGGCGCGGCCGTGCTCACCTACTTTCCCGAGCGCTTGCCCGGCAACGCGGGATACCGCGTGGTCATCGGCCCGGCGCTCGAGGATTTCCCGGGCGCCGACGTGGTCTGCGACGCTGAACGCTTCAATCGGCTGCTGGAGGCGCAGGTCAGACGCGTTCCCGAACAGTATCTGTGGGTGCACCGCCGCTTCAAGGGCTTGAGCGCGGACTATCCCGACTACTACGGCCGCGACGCCCGCAAACGCGCGCCGGTGCAAACGCCGAAGCACGGCGTCTGAACAGATGCTGCGGACCGGTCTCATCGCGCACGAGCGCTATTTTTGGCATGACCCCGGCAGCGGCGCCGGCTTTGCGGACTCCAATCCCTTCGTGCAGCCCGACCGGCACCCGGAGACTCCCGAATCCAAGCGCCGTTTGCTGGCGCTGCTCGAAGTCAGCGGTCTCGGCGAACAGCTGGTTCGGGTCAAGCCGCGCCCCGCCGAGCACGCCGAGCTGCGCTATTTTCACACCGAGCGATACATACAAACGGTGCGCCGTCTATCCGCGGCGGGCGGCGGTAGCGTCGGCGAGAGCGCCACCGTCGGTTCGGGCAGCTACGAAATCGCTGTGCTCGCGGCCGGCGGCTGCATCGAGGCGGCGGACGCGGTGTTGGCCGGACGGATCAAGAATGCCTACGCCCTGGTCAGGCCGCCGGGCCACCATGCGGAGGCCGATCGGGGCCGCGGCTACTGTGTGTTCGGCAACGCGGTATTGACGGTGCGTCATGCGCAGCGTGCGCACCAACTGCAGCGCATCGCCGTGGTCGACTGGGACGTGCATCATGGCAACGGCACCGAGGATGCGTTCATCGCGGATCCGTCCGTCCTCACCGTGTCGATTCATCAGGACCGCTGCTATCCGCTCGACCGCGGACAACTCAGCGTGCGCGGCGACGGCCGCGCCGCGGGCACCAATCTCAACATCCCCCTGCCGGCCGGCTCCGGCCATGGCGCGTATCTCGCCGCATTCGACCGCGCCGTGCTGCCCGCGCTCGAACGCTTTCGCCCCCAGTTGATCGTGGTCGCCTCGGGACTGGACGCGAACGCCATGGACCCGCTCGGCCGGATGCTCTGCACCAGTGAAACCTTCCGCGCCCTGGGCAGGCGGATCGTCGCAGCGGCCGATGCCCTGTGCGCCGGCCGGCTCGTGGCCACGCACGAGGGCGGCTACTCCAATGCCTACGTGCCGTTCTGCGGCTTGGCGGTCGTCGAGGAATTTGCCGGCATTCGAACGGCAGTGGCCGATCCCTATCTCGAGGAACTGATGCTCATGGGCGGCCAGTTGCTGGAGCCGCACCAGGCGGCCGCGATCGAGGCGGCGGCGGCGCTGGTGCGCACCATCCCCGCCGCAAGCTAGCGGCAACCCGTGCCGCGGCGCGCGAACTACAGCGGAACGTGCAGTTCCTCGCGATGCTTCGCCCTCAGCATCAGCCCATACAGCAGGCCCGCGGCCGCCCACGCCGAACCGACCTTGACGGCGAGCGCGCTCATCCCCGAGAACACGGCGAGCACCACGGCGATTCCGCACATCGGCACCAGCCAATGCCGGATCCATTGCGCGGAGCGGCGCTTGACGCCGAAATGCGCCAGCACCGACATGTGCAGAAATAGAAATCCGCTGAGCGCGCCGAAATTCACGATGGACGCCAGATCGTCCAGGCGGTTTTTCATGTACAGGGCCACGGCCAGCGACAAGGCGGCCGTGACCAGCATGCCCATGTACGGCGTGTGATACCGCGGGTGGACCCGCGCCAAGAAGCGCGGCAGCTGCCGGTCGCGCCCCATGGCGAACACCACCCGCGCCACGCCGACCTGCATGGGCAAGGCATTCGACAACCCCACGATGCCCGCATAAGCCCAGGCCAGCACGACCGCGGTCCACGGTCCCGTGGCCCAGGCCGCCAATTCATACACGGCGGCCGCCTGGTCCTTGATCTTGATTCCCGGCAATAGGTTGCCGAGCACCCAGGTCACCGCGACGAAAAACACCGCGGAGAGGACCAGCACCGCGATGATCGCCCGGCCCACCACGCGCCGGTCGCCCCCCTCCACCTCCTCGGCCAGCGTCGACACCGCATCGAACCCCAAGAAGGACATGATGCAAATCGAGGTCGCGCTGAATATCTTGCCGGCATCGAAGGCCGCGGCGTCGAACACCGGCTTGAGCGTCAACGCACCGTTGCCCTTGCCCGCGTACAACGCCGCCACGCCCAAGGCGAGAAATCCGACCATGATGATGACCTGCAGCGCCACCGCGATGAGGTTGGCGCGCGAGGTCACCGTGATGCCGAACCAGTTGACCACCGTGGTCATTGCGACCATGGACACGATCCAAACGCCGCGATCGATGCCGGGCAGCAGCGATTCCAGGGCCACCGCGATCAGCACGTAGACGAACGCCGGAATCAACAGGTAGTCGAGCAGAATCATCCAGCCGGCGATGAATCCGGGAAAGGCCCCCAGCGACTGGCGCGCAAATCCATACACCGAACCCGCCGTCGGCAGGGTCTCGGTCATCGTCGCGTAACTTTGCGCGGTGAAGTACATGCATACCGCCCCCAGTCCGTAGGCGAGCACGATCAGGCCGTTCGACTCGCTCCACACGAAACCGAGGGTGCTGAAGGGTGCGAACGGTGCGATATACGCGAGTCCATAGAGGACCAGATCCCAATACCGCAGCGAGCGTTTGAGTTTGCCGCCGCCCAGGGTTGCGCCGGCGGCGACCGCTGTCTCAATCTTGCGCGGTCGCGGGCTCATGGCCGCACGATAGCCATCGACGGCGGCGGCGTCCACGACAACTTGCCGGGAACCCGGATATTGTTAGCCAATACCGGGTATGCCACCGTCCCCGCCAGGTATATTGTCCGCATGAACGCCGGTCAACTTGCCTTCTACGTCGCCATCGGCCTGGCCGGGCTCGCCTTCATCCTGGGCGCGCTACGCGCGGCGAGGCGCAGCTCGGCGGTGCGTTGGCCCACGCCGCTCGAACTCGTCATCGGCTTCGTCACTGATTTCTTCGACACCCTGGGGATAGGTTCCTTTGCCCCGACCACCGCCATCTACAAATTGCGCCGCATCGTTCCGGATGAGCTGATACCCGGAACCCTCAACGTCGGCCACACGCCCGCCGCGATCGCCGAGACATTGATTTTCGTGGCGGCCATTCTGGTGGATCCCCTGTTGTTGGTTGCCATGGTCGGCAGCTCGGCGGCCGGCGCCTGGCTCGGCGCCAGTGTGGTGGCGCGCTTACCGCGCCGAGCAATTCAAGTCACCATGGGAATTGCGCTGCTCGTCGCCGGCACCGCCTTTGCCGCCAAGAATCTGGGCGCGTTTCCCGGCGGCGGCACCGCCATGGCCTTGGGAGGCTGGAAGTTCGGGCTTGCCGTCGGCATCAATTTCGTCCTCGGGGCGCTGATGAGCGGCGGCATCGGCTTGTACGCGCCGTGCATGGTCACGCTCGCGCTTCTCGGCATGCACCCGATCGCCGCCTATCCCATCATGATGGGTTCGTGCGCGCTGCTGCAGCCCGTGGCCAGTTTGCGATTCTTTCAGACCGGCAAATTTGCCTGGGGCCCCTCGCTCGGGCTGGCCTTCGGCGGCGTGATCGGCGTGCTCATCGCCGCCTACATCGTCAAGTCGCTGCCGCTGGTCTGGCTGCGCTGGCTGGTGGTCGTCGTCATTGCCTACACGGCGTTCGCCATGCTGCGTTCCGCGGCACGCGCGGACGCGACGACGCCGGTCGAGGGTGTAGGCAACCGCGCCGCTGCGCCGCCTTAAAGCCGGCCGGCTGCGCCGGCGACCTGCCGGCGCAGCTGCAGATCGTGATACATGGCAATGTACACCGCGGCGGTCAACGGGGCGATCAGCGTGTCGATCGCCAGCGACAGAACCTGCGACAGCGTCAACGCCGCCGATCCGCCGACGCCGAAAAACCCCACGGCCATGCCCGTGACCAGGGTACCGGCAAAGTAGGCGAACAGCTCGATCATGATGACGTAGGACAGCAGCGTCGCGGCCCGCCACCAGTGGCCCTTGATGAGGCCGCGGCTGACGGCCATCGACTGTGACACGCCGGTGTTCTCGACCACCAGCGCGATGAACGCCAACTGCAACGTGCCGGCCCAATAGATGCCGGGCACCAGCAGCAGGATGAAGCCCACGGCGACAATGCAGGTCACCGCGACCCCCAGCAGCAAGGCTCTCGGCAGGATGCGACACCCCACGGCGACCGCCCTGCCCGCGGCCGTCGGCTGCCCGACGGCGAATCCGTTGACGTTGGCGACGAGTGCGGTGTACAGAATCAAATAGACCGGGACCGCGATCAGCGTCAGCAGCCATACCAGCGGCGAACTCGGCAGCTTGGTCAACGCATCGAGCACGATCATGGGATCTTGCTGGCTGCTCGAAAGAGCGGACATGAGGTGCAGCTGCCAGGCGATCGAAGGCACTGCCGCGGCGAATTCCAACGCGAAGGCCAGCAGCCACGTATCACGCCCGATCCCGCGGTAGATCCGCAGCGCATCCTCGAAGACCCCGCTGATGCTGCGCGGCGCGTTTGGCCTTGCGTCCATGGCGAAAGATTAGCACGCGCGCCGGATTGCGCGGCACGTTACACTGCTTTTATGAAACTCAGCGCGGCACGGAGCATTGCCATTGGTCTGCTGTTGACGATGACGGCCGGCGCAGGTCATGCCCGGGACATCGTCATTCATGCCGGCATCCTCATCGACGGCGTCGCCGACTCGCCGCGTACACAGGTGTCCATCCTGGTGCGGGACGACAGAATTTTGTCCATCGAATCGGGCTTCACCGCGCCGGCGGGCGCCGAAATCGTCGACTTGTCGAACGCCACGGTGATGCCGGGCTTCATCGACTGCCATGTGCACATTTCGTCCTTGTTGCCGAGCCGCACCAACGCCACCGAGTACCGGCTGACTCACACCGATATCGATCGAGCCTTGGACGCGGCCGTATTCGTCCGTCAGATGCTGCAGCAAGGGTTCACCAGCGCGCGCGACGTGGGCGGGGGCGACGACACCGTGTCGGTGCGCAATGCCGTCGACGACGGCAAGATCCCGGGGCCGCGCCTGTGGGTTTCGCTGGAACCGCTCGGCCCGACCGCCGGACACGGCGATCCGAAGAACGGCATGGACCCCGGGCTGTCGCATCCGGGCTGGGAGCGCGGTGTCGTGGATTCGCCCGATCAGGCGCGCCTGCGAGTCCGTGAGCATCGCGGGCGCGGCGCCGACCTGATCAAACTCATGCCCTCCGGCGGCATCGCCTCGACCGGCGATGATCCGCGCCAACAACTCATGACGAATGAGGAAATGCGCGTCGCCGTGGAGACCGCGCACTCGCTCGGCATGAAGGTGGCGGCGCACATCTATCCGGCGCAGGCCATCGAGAATGCGGTACGCGCCGGAGTGGACTCGGTTGAGCACGGCTCCTTCGCCACTGCGCAGACCTTCGCGCTGATGAAGGCGCATGGCACCTATCTGGTGCCCACGCTCTCGGTATACGAAGTGTTCTATGCCGCGGCACGCGATCGGCCCGAATTGCTGACGCCCGGCACGGCGCCCAAGGAACTGTCCAACGACCTGCTGCCGAAGCGCAACTTACCGCTTGCCGTCAAGTCCGGCGTCAAGATCGCCTACGGCACCGACTTGGGTCAGGGCGATCACACCATGGAGTTCGGCCTGCTGACCGGCAACGGCATGACGCCCCTGCAGGCGCTGTACGCCGCCACGCGCAATGCCGCCGACTTGATCGGCGCGGCCGACCGGATCGGCAGCGTGCAAGCCGGCCGCTTTGCCGATTTGGTGGCAACGCCGGGCAATCCGCTCGCCGACCCACAGCAGTTCAAACGGGTCAGCTTCGTCATGAAGGGCGGCAAGGTGTACCGGCGCGACGGCGTCGAAACCGCTCCGTAGCCGGCGGAAAATCATGGCAGTCGTGTTGCGCGCGGCCGTTCTTGCCGACATCCCGCAGATCGAAGCGCTGATCGTGCGCTCCGCGCGGGAACTGAGCGCGGCGGATTACCGCCCCTCGCAGATCGAAGGCGCGCTGCGCGGCGCCTTCGGCGTGGACACCCAATTGCTGGCCGACGGCACGTATTTCATCGCCGAACAGCACGGTGCCGTCGTCGGCTGCGGCGGCTGGAGCTTCCGGTCCACGCTTTTCGGCAGCGACGCCCGCGCCGGCCGCGATTCCTCGGTTCTCGATCCGCGTACACAGGCGGCGAAGATTCGCGCCTTCTTCATCGACCCCGGCCACGCCCGCCGCGGCATCGGTTCGCTGCTGCTGGAACACTGCGAACAACAGGCGCTCGCCCGCGGTTTCCATCAAGTGGAACTGATGGCGACGCTTCCCGGCGTCAAGCTCTATGCCGCCCGGGGCTATATGGGAGCGGCCCTGGTGCACTTCGACGTGGGGCAGGGAGAAACCATCGAATTCGTGCCCATGCGCAAAGTGCTAGTCGCGCCATAGCCGCTGCCAGCCTGCATGGCCCAGGTTGCGCAGGGTGCGGATGTTTCTGCGGTATATCTCATCCGTGTCGGGCACGGCGGCGACGGCGCGCTCGACGCTGGCTTCGCGCAACAGATGCAGCATCGGAAAGGGCGAACGGTTGGTATAGTTCTCGATGTCGTCGGATTGGGTCCCGGCGAATTGATATTGCGGATGGAAACTCGCGACCTGCAACACTCCCTCCAGCCCCAGATCGACGATCGTCGCCTCGCAGACATCGAGGAAGTCATTGTATTCGACGAAGTCCGTCAATACCCAGGGGTGGATCAACAGCGCGGTCTCGCAAGCCGCGGGATCCGCCGCATGCAGACCCGTCAACTCCGATATGAGATCCTTCACCAGTCCCGACGCCGATGTTTGCTCGCTGACGTGAAAGCGCACGCGTCCGCCGCGGTAGACATTATCGGCAAACGGACACAGGTTGAGGCCGATCACCGACCTTTCCAACCAGCGACGCGTCGCCGCAATGATTTCCTCGGCAGTCATGGGCATCCTTGGCAACTCAAGGCGCAGTCTAATCGCACTTCAGTTCGAGTATCCTAATCACTCGCTTCGCCACCCGAGAAACCGCCGATGCCTCAAACAATTCCAGCCACGCTGATCCCGGGAGACGGAATCGGCCCGGAAATCACCACCGCCGTCATCGCCGTTCTGCAGGCGCTCGGGGCGCCGTTCGAGTGGGACACGCAGACGGCGGGACTCGAGGCGGTCAAGACGGCGGGCGATCCCCTGCCGAGCAAGACGCTCGACAGCATCCGGCGCACCCGCCTCGCTCTGAAGGGTCCCCTGGAAACCCCCTCGGGAGGCGGATACCGCTCCTCGAACGTGCGCTTGCGCGAGGAGTTCAGACTGTACGCGAACCTGCGGCCGGCTCGCACTCTGATTCCGGGCGGCCGCTTCGACAACATCGATCTGGTGGTCGTGCGCGAGAATCTGGAAGGTCTGTACGTCGGTCACGAGTACTACGTCCCGGTCGATGACGACCCGCATGCGGTGGCGGTGGCCACCGGGGTGAACACGCGCCTGGGAAGCCGCCGCTTGTTGGAATTCGCCTTCGATCACGCGATCGCAACCGGCCGCAAGAAGGTCACCATCGTGCACAAGGCCAACATCATGAAGGTGTTGACCGGAATATTCCTGGAGGCGGGCCAGGAGCTGTACGACAGCAAGTACAAGGGCAAGTTCGTCCTGGAGACCGTCATCATCGATGCCTGCGCCATGAAGCTGGTCTTGAATCCCTGGCAATTCGACGTGTTGGTGACCACCAATCTATTCGGCGACATCCTTTCCGACCTGGTTGCCGGACTGGTGGGCGGCTTGGGCATGACCCCCGGCGCCAACATCGGTGCGGATGCGGCGATCTTCGAAGCCGTGCACGGCTCGGCCCCCGACATTGCCGGCAAGGGTGTGGCGAACCCGACCGCCCTGCTGCTGGCGGCGGGGATGATGCTGGAACATTGCCATTTGCCCCACATGGCCGCGCGTCTGCGCTCGGCCATCGACAAGGCTCTGAACGCGGACCATGTCAGAACCGCGGATCTGGGCGGCAGCGCCCGCACGGCCGACTTCACCCGCGCCGTCATCGAACGCATAACCTCCGGCTGACCGGCACGCCCCTCATGAGTCCGGTCATCTCGATCCGCAACGTCGTGAAGACCTATGCTTCGGGCTTTCAGGCCCTGAAGCCGATCAACCTCGAGATCGACAGGGGCGAAATCTTCGCCCTGCTCGGCCCGAACGGCGCCGGCAAGACCACGCTGATCAACATCATCTGCGGCATCGTGACGCCGAGCGGCGGCGCCGTGTCGGCGGATGGCCACGACATCGTGCGGGATTACCGCGCGGCCCGCACCAAGATCGGCCTGGTACCGCAGGAGCTGAGCACCGATGCCTTTGAAACGGTATGGGCAACGGTGTCGTTCAGCCGCGGCCTCTTCGGCCGCGCGCCGAACCCCGGATTCATCGAGGGCTTGCTGCGCGATTTGTCGCTATTGGACAAGCGCAACAGCAAGATCATGACATTGTCCGGCGGCATGAAGCGACGGGTGATGATCGCCAAAGCCCTGTCGCATGAGCCGGAAATCCTGTTCCTCGACGAGCCGACCGCGGGCGTCGATGTGGAACTGCGCCGCGACATGTGGAACCTGGTCCGCGGCCTTCGCGACCGGGGTGTCACGATCATCCTGACGACGCACTACATCGAAGAGGCCGAGGAGATGGCCGACCGCATCGGCATCATCAACAAGGGCGCCCTGGTCGTGGTCGAGGAAAAGACTCGATTGATGAAAAAACTCGGCAAGAAGCAGCTGACCTTGCATCTGCGGGAGCCCATCCAAACCATCCCGGCTGAACTGTCATCGTGGGGCCTCGAGCTCAAATCCGCCGGCCATGACCTGGTGTACACCGTCGACGGTTCGAACAGCATCGACATTTCCGATCTGCTCAACCGCATGAGCCGGCTGTCGATCGCGGTCAGGGACCTGCAGATGCATCAAAGCTCGCTCGAGGACATCTTCGTCGAACTCGTGAGCGAAACCGCATGAGCCGGCCGCGCATTGCATTCAACCGGCACGGGGTCTGGGCGATCTACCGGTTCGAGGTCGCGCGTGCACTGCGCACCCTGGTGCAAAGCCTGGTGACGCCGGTGCTCACGACGTCGCTGTACTTCGTGGTCTTCGGCGCGGCCATCGGCTCGCGCCTGTCGACGCCGGGCGGCGTGAGCTACGGCGCATTCATCGTCCCGGGACTGATCATGCTGGCGCTGTTCACCGAGAGTCTCTCCAACGCCTCCTTCGGCATTTATTTCCCGAAATTCACCGGTACGATCTATGAGCTGCTGTCGGCGCCGGTGTCGTATATCGAGATCGTGATCGCCTATGTGGGGGCGGCGGCGACCAAGTCCGTGGTTCTTGGTTTGGTCATCCTGGTCACGGCATCGCTGTTCGTGCCGATCAAGATCCTGCACCCGGCATGGATGGTGTCATTCCTGCTGCTGACGGCGTTCACCTTCAGTCTGTTCGGATTCATCATCGGCATTTGGGCAAAGGGTTTCGAGCAGCTGCAATTCATACCCATGCTCATCATCACCCCCCTCACGTTCCTCGGCGGCGCGTTCTATTCCATCGACATGCTGCCGCCCGCCTGGCGCACGTTCAGCCTCTTCAATCCCATCGTGTACCTGATCAGCGGCTTTCGCTGGAGCTTCTACGGCACGGCAGACGTGAGCGTCGGCATCAGCATGAGCATGACCCTGGCATTCCTCGGCATCTGCCTGGGCGTGGTCGCCTGGACATTCAAGACCGGATTTCGGCTGAAGAATTGACGGGATCTCCGCCCGGCTGGTATCGAGTAGACTTCGGCGCATGATCAGAACCCTGTTCGGCTGCGCCCTCCTCCTCGCATCCATCGCGGGCGGATCCGCGATCGCCGCGGCCTCGTCGCCGCCGCCTCTGCGGATCGATCTCAACACGTTTGATGCGAGCAGGAAGTCGGTCGCGCTGCCAAACGGCGAAACGCTCGCCTATGTCGATCGGGGCAACCCTGGGGGTCCCGTGGTGGTGTTGATCCACGGCTACACCGACAATGCGCGCGATTGGGTGCCGATGCTGCCGTTCCTGCCGAAGCGCTGGCGGCTGATTCTGGTGGACATCCGCGGGCACGGTCAGTCGGGCAAGCCGGAATGCTGCTATACGCGGCTCGACTTTGCCTATGACATCAAACTCCTGCTGGATGCGCTGGGTGTGGCCCGGGCGGATGTCGTCGGTCATTCCCTGGGCAGCATCATTGCGCAAACTTTTGCCGAATTCTGGCCGCAACGGACGCGGCGCGTCGTGCTGATCGCCTCGACCGGCGGTTGGCCGCCGGGCGCCCCGAGGAAACCGCCGCAATTCGATTTCGCCGCGGAGATTCGCAAGCTCAAGGAACCCATCGAGCCGGACTCGCCCTTCATGATTGCCTGGTGGGATTCCCCCACGCCGGTGGATCCGGATTTCATTCGCCGCCAACGCCGCGATGCCGCGGGCATCCCTCTGCGGGTTTGGCTCGCGGTGCTCGATCAAGCGCTGCCCGGCAATGCCTATGCCGATCTGCAAGGCACCCTGCCGCGGCTCACGGCTCCGGCGCTGCTCATCTGGGGCAGCAAGGATCCCATCATGGAGCCGGAAGTCCGCCGGACACTGCGTGAGGCATTGCCGCGCGCCGAGGTGAAGATCTTCGAGGGCCTCGGCCACAATCCCTTCTGGGAAGATCCGCGCGGGGTCGCGCAGACCATCAACGCCTTCTTGGACCGGGCGCCTTAGGCGGCGTCGGGGTCCAACCCGAGATCGGCGGCATGTGCCCGGCTGCGGTCGCCGGCGACATCGAGCGAACGGCACGCGGCGATGTACACCAGCGCCGACACCGGCAGACCGACCAGCATCGCGATATCGGCACCGCCGAGCGCCTGCGCCACCGGCCCCTTCCAGGACTCGGTGCTGAAGAACGGAATCATCGCCACGAACCCGATGCCGTAGGCCCACAGGCCGCGCCAGTTCCATCGCCCATACATGCCGTCGGCGTTGAAGATCTCACGCACCGAGTAATGGCCTTTGCGCACGTAGTAGAAGTCCACCAGATTGATGGCGGTCCAGGGCGTGAACAAATACAGCAGCACCGCGAGAAACTCGCCGAATTTGGCGACGAAATTCTGCGAGGACACCAGGGCCAGGCTGGTGGCCGTGGCAACGACGGTGGCGGCGAGCAAGGTCACGATGCGCTTGGCGAGCGTCGGACGGCTGGGCCTGACCGAATCCATGACGCTGAGCAGCGTCAGCGACGCCCCATAATAATTGAGCGAGGTGATCGTGACGAGGCCGAACAGCGAGCACAGCAGCAGCGGCTTGCCGAATCCGGGCAGCACCGCATCGGCGGCCGTGCGCAGCGCCGTGGCCACCTCGAGCTTCGGGTACAGGGCGGCGGCCAATGTTCCGACCAGCATCATCCAGGTGCCGCCCACGAAGGCGCCCAGATAGGTCCACCAGAACGAGGCACCGACGCCGACATTGCGCGGCAGGTAGCGCGAATAGTCGGACACATAGATGGACCAGGCGATCTGGTAGGAAGCGGCCGCAAAGAATTGCGCCAGGAACGGCACGCCGCGAAAATCGCGCAATGTGAATTCCTGCGCCGGCAGATGACCCCGCGCCAGCACGGCGGCGGTGAACACCAGGAGCGCCGCGATCAATGTATACGCCACCCAGCGCTGCGCGACATGGATCAAGTCATAGCCGATCACCGCCAATGACACGGACAGCAGAGTGAACACCAGGATGGTGAGAGTCTGATCGCCCCCATACAGGGACAGCACGGTTTGCGCGGCGAGGATTTGATTGAAGGCGTTGAATCCGACGTAGGCGATGAGCGCCACTCCCCACACCAGCAAGGCGCCGACGTAGCCGAATTGCGGGCGCGACTGGATCATCTGCGGCAAACCGAGTTGCGGCCCCTGGGTGGAATGAAACGCCATGAAAAACGTGCCGAATGCGCAGCCGAGGAGCACGGCGAGCGCCATCCACAACAAGTTGCCGCCGAGCGCGACGCCGACGACGCCGGTGGCGACCGTCGCCAGGTGCGCATCGCCGGAAAACCAGACCGGCCACAGATGCCAGACCTTGCCATGGCGTTCGGCGATGGGCACATAATCGATGGAGCGCTGTTCAATCATCCGAAAATACTAACATTTTGGCTGCATCCGGCGCTTGCTATTAGTTAACGATGTGGTTAATATTTTCTCTATCGGTGAATCTTTAACACGATGGAGACTTCGATGAACCCCACTCCCGACGGCTGGCCGCGGCTCTCCAGTTCAGTTTTCTACCAAGACGCCGCCGCCGCCATCGACTGGCTGTGCGATGCCTTCGGCTTCGAGGTCCGCCTCAAGGTGGAGGGCGACAACGGCCGGATCGAACACAGCGAGCTGACGTTCGGAGAGAGCCTGATCATGGTCGGCCAGGAGAGCCCGGAGTCAGAGCGCCTTTGGAAGCGCTCCCTGCGCAGCCCGAAGTCTCTGCAGGGTGCATGCACACAAAGCATCATGCTGTTCGTCGATGACGCCGGGGCGCACTGCGCACGTGCGCGCGCCCGCGGCGCGCAAATCGTCGAGGAGCCGGCGACGCATGATTACGGCGAGGAGTATTGGGCGGACATGAGTTACGGGGCGCGCGACCCGGAAGGCCATTTGTGGTGGGTTACGCAGCGCCTGCGCAACCCGCCCGCGCGCTGATCGGAACCCCACCCATGGATCCACGACTCTCCAAACCCAATCTGGATGCCGCCTTTGCCGCGCTCTCCGACGCATCGCGCCGCGAAATGATCCGCGTGCTGCTGCAGCAGCCGCGGCGGGCCGGCGAGCTGGCGCAGAGCATCGACATGAGTCCGCAGGCGCTCAGCCGGCACCTGCGCGTCTTGCGCAAGGCCGGCTTGGTGTCCGAAGAAGGCATCGAGCGCGACGCGCGCGTGCGCATCTACAGCGTGCATCCCGCGGCGTTTCAGCCCGTCCAGCAATGGCTGGCGCAGGTGGAAGAGCTGTGGCGCGTGCAGCTGCATGCCTTCAAGTCGTATGCCGAGACCGCTGCACGCGGCCGCAAACCCAAGACATGACGGGCGACAGCGCGCGCATCAGCGTCACCGTGGCCTTGCCGGCGCCCCTGGCATTCGAGATCTTCACCGATGAGATTGACCGTTGGTGGCGGCGCGGCGGTAAGTTCCGCCACGCCGGCGCGCGCAGCGGCTTTCTGCGCATCGAGCCCCAAGTGGGCGGCCGCCTGTTCGAATCCATCGACGGCGAGAGCGGACCGCATGTGATCGAGGTGGGACGGGTGAGCGTCTGGGAGCCGCCGGCGCGTCTGGCCTTCACTTGGCGCATCGCGAATTTCGCCGCGCACGAACAAACCGACGTCGAGGTCCGGTTTACGCCGGCCGCCGCCGGCACGCTGGTGACGGTGACTCATCGTGGATGGGCCTCGCTGCGCCCCGACCACCCCGCCCGGCACGGTTTGCAGGGCGCCGGATTCAGCCGAATGATCGGCCTGTGGTGGGGCGAGCAGATGAGTTCGCTGCGCGAGGTGTGCGCCGCCAAGCGCTCATAGGCCGAACACGACCACCTTGCCGTTGACCTTGGGAGTCGGCCATATCGGCGAAGTCATGCCGGCGGCGACCGCGATTTTCTGTCCTTGGCCGGTGTCGTAGGTGATCACTCCTCCGCCGATCGCCCCGCCCACATCCATGGACCACAGCTTCTTGCCGCTCGCCGCGTCGAGCGCGTAGAAATTGCCGCCCATGTCGCCGAACAGCACCAGGCGGCCGTTGGTCGGCGTCACGCCTCCCAGCAAGGGGAAAGGAACATGGAACTGCCACCGGCGCGCGCCGCTGGCGGCGTCGGTGGCCGTCATCCAGCCGCTCCAACGCTTTTGCTCATCCTGCTGCCCGAATCCCTCGGTTGCCCCGCTCCAGGGCTGACCCGTCTTGGAACTCGCCAGCGAGGCCGCGGGAGCCGCGCGCACCGTGGTGCACCAGTCGACTTCACCGGTAAAAATGAGATTGTCCGCGGGATCGAACGCCGCGCCGTTCCACTCGGCTCCGCCCTGCGATCCGGGGCAAAATCGTGTTCCTTTGGGACTCATGGGCGCTTCGACGTTGGACAAGGTGGTGACCGGTTTTTTAAACACCATTCTGCCGCTGTTGAGATCGATGAGATACAGGTGGCCGTCCTTCGGCGCCTCCGCCAGCATTCGGTGACCCATCCGGTTGCGAAACAGCGCCGGTGCCGAGGAAACGTCCCAATCGTGAAAATCCCGCTGCACCAGCTGAAAGTGCTTTTGATAGGCGCCGGTCTTGGCATCGAGGACGACGATGGAACTGGCGAACAGATTGTCCCCCGGGCGCAGTTCCCTGGCGAAGTCGGGCGCGGGATTGCCGCCGGGCACATACAGCAGTCCCGTCGCCGGATCCAGCGAATATGAAGTCCACGTCGCTCCGCCGGTGATCGGCGTGCCCTTGCCGTTCTTCCACGACGATGCCGGATCGGCGGCGCCCGCCGGCGCCGCGGGTCCTCGCGCCGCATCATCCGGCGCCTTCGGCACCATGTAGAACTCCCAAACGATGGCGCCGCTCTTCGCATCGAGGGCATACATCCGCCCTTTCACCCCTTTGTTGTCGCCGCCGGCATTGCCGACGAACACCAGCCCGTTCCAGGCAATGGGCGCTGCCGGCACCGACTCGCCCCGCGCCGGGTCCGCAATGACGGTGGACCAAAGAGGCTTGCCGTTCTTCGACGTATAGGCAATCACCCGGCCGTCGACCGTGCCGCGAAATAGCCGCCCGTCCAGATAGGCCACGCCCCGGTTGACCTTCAGGGGTCCCGAGGCGAATTCTGCGTGTGCCCGCCAGTTCTGCTTGCAATTGTTGGCGTCCAAGGAAATGGTGTCGTGTTCGGTGGTGGCGAACAGGGCGCCGTCGACTTCGATCAGCCCGGGCTGAAACGAGGTCTGTTCGCCGGTGTCGAAACTGCAGCGTACTTTGAGTCCTGCGACGTTCTTGGCGTCAATGGCGTCGAGCGCCGCAAAGCGTTCCGAGGTGAGCGTGTTGTTGTAGCTCGGCCAATCCTTGAACGCCGCCCCGGCGCATGCGGGCCAAACGAGGAAGCCCGCGGCGGCGAGCGCCGGAAGTCTGCACTGCATGGTGTTTCCTGAATGCGGGAGCCGGCCCGCAGTATTTCATTGTCGCGCCGCCGGCACCAGCACGGAGCCGGCCCGCCCGCCTGTGAGCGCCCGCTGACAGGGGGGCGGACGAACCATTGCGGGTTGTGTGCGGTCTGTAGCGCATGGATCCACAAACAGCAATCTGCAACGGATGGGGCGCGCATGCGGGTTGGCGCTACGTCGACCAGCCGCCGTTCGCCTGGCTGCAAGGCCTGGTGAGCTCCAACGCGCTGGTGCTGACGGTGGCGGTGCTGATCCGCCTAGTGGTACATGTAGCGGCGCGTCAGCGGCAACGGCAGATTGCCCACGGCGCGTTTGCCCGCCAGGATTTGATAGATGCCGATGGGCCCTGCCTCGAACTCCAGCGCGCAGGCCGCCATGTACAGCCGCCAGACGCGGTAGGTTGCCTCGTTGACGAATTGCAGCTCCCGCGCATGGTTGCGTTCGAGCCTTGCCACCCACTGCCGCAGCGTCAGGGCATAATGCGGGCGCAGCGCTTCGACGTCCGCAATCTCGAATCTAGCCGTTTCCATGACTTGCTGGATATTGCCGATGGTGTCGAGTTGCCCGTCGGGAAACACATAGCGGTTGATGAATTCCGTGGACAGAGACTCGTTCCATCCTTCGCAATCATGGGTGATCCCATGGTTGAGGAACAAACCGTGGAGTTTGAGCAGCCGGTGCACCGTGGCGAAGTAAACGGGCAGGTTCTTCAAGCCGACGTGCTCGAACATCCCCACGCTGGCGATCTTGTCGTAGACGGACTCGCCCGGGAGGTCGCGGTAATCCCGCAACTCGACCGTCACCCGATCTTCGAGCCCCGCCTCGGCGATGCGCCGGCGCGCCAGAGTCAATTGCTGCGGGCTCAACGTCACGCCGTGCGCGCGCACTCCGTAGCGTTGCGCGGCATGAATCACCAGCGCGCCCCATCCGCAACCGATGTCGAGAAAATCATCGCCCGGCTGCAGGGACAGCTTCCGGCAGATATGGTCGAGCTTTGCCTGCTGAGCGCTGTCCAGGTCGGCGTCAGGTTTCTCGAAATAGGCGCAGGAATACACCATCGCCTGGTCCAGCCACAGCGCGTAGAACTCGTTCGACACGTCATAGTGAAACTGAACGGCAGCGCGGTTCTCCGTCTTGGAATGCGCCTTGACGGTGCGGCCGTGAGCAGGCCCCCAGCCCACCGGCGCATGCCGGCCGGAATTCAAGGCCCGCAGGCGCAGCGCCGCAACGGCCGCCGCGGCCTGCTCGGCGACCGTCAGCCGCAACGCCGGCAGGTGATCCCTGAGTTTCAGGGCGGCGAAGAAATCCCCTTCGATATCCAAGTCGCCGCGGAAATACGCCTCGGCGAGCCGCAGCGGGTCGCGCCCGAGCACCGCGGAGCAAACCACTTCGGGGTTGCGAAACACCAGCGTGAATGCAGTCTCCGCCGGGCCCGCGTCCGCGGCGCCGACCTGAACAGAGGCGCCGTTCCACAGGCGCAGCGCGATCCTGAAGGGCAGGCGGCGAAACAGCTTTGCCAGCAGATCGGCCGCGAGTTCGCTTCCCCGGTACGAGTCCGCCGCGGCGCCGTGCAGGGGCGCCGAGCCCATCGCCGATTCCGTGTGTGCCTGATTCTGCATGGACCCCTCGCAGCTCGAGATCGTCACGGTCTTGTCACGATTATACTTGCGCCGACCCGGATTGGAACGTGCTCGAGAATCCCAAGCAAATTGCGTACCATGGCCGATCTGCGCCTGCAGCGGCCGTGCTTGGGCGGCCGCTGAAATTCTTACACCATCACCATCCTTTTTTGCAGTCCGCGGCCGGCTGCGCCGCCAATCCGGTCATTTGCCGGCGCCGTTACGCGTCCTTTCGATGAAACTCGCGACGTTCGCATGCAGCGCCTTCAGATCCGGCTCGTGGGCATACACCATGTGTCCCGAGGTGTAGAAATGCATTTCGATATTGCCCTGGAGCGCACTTTGGATGGGTAGCTGGCGCAATTCGTAAACGGCCGCAAAATACGGTGTCGCCAGATCGTAGTAGCCGCCGTTGAGCTGCACCTTGAGATTTGGATTCTGCTTCATGGCGACCGCGAGGTCCGGCATGACGTTGACCGGTCCCGGAATCTTCGTGGTCGCGCCCGGCGGCTGGTGCAGCATGTCCCAGATCTTGTCCAGATCGAGCTCCGGCTTGTAGGTCTTCTTCTCACCGAACTTGAGCACGCCGCGCACATAGTCGTTGAACGCGGACACATAAGCCGAGGAGATCGCCGCCGACTGCGGATCGTAGTCGGCTTCCTTGCTCATCGGATCGATGGTGGGTCCGGCGAACCGCGTATCCAGCCGGCCCGTCGTGACATCGCTGCCCATCAGCGTCTTCTCGAACTCGCCGCCGTTGACCCGCAGGTTGGCGCGCTCGATGTAGTCGGCCGGCAGGCCGGTGTAGCCATGCAGCCTACCCGCGATTTCCGCCTTGCGCTCTGCGCTCAATCCGGATCCCGCGGCCAGAGCCTGGGCATAGTCGGTCAACGCAAAATTCTCGACCTCCCGCAGCAGCGGTTCGAGCGCGGCGGGCTGGGCCGGCAACTTGTGGTGGTACCACGCGGTGGCCGCGTAGGTGGGCAGCGCCAGTACATACGGCAGGTCCACGCCGGGATTGAATTGCGGTTGATCGACACTGTCGTCGAAATTCAATATCTGCGACAGCAGGATGATACCGTTCAAGTCCAGCGATTTTTCGCTCTGCAGAATGTTGGCGAGCGCCGCGGAGCGGGTGGTGCCGTAACTCTCGCCGAACAGATACTTCGGCGAATTCCAGCGGTTGTGGCGCGACAAGAACTCGACGATGAAATTGGCGAAGGCATGCGCGTCCTGATCGACGCCGTAGAAGGCCTTTTCCTTGTCGGTTCCGCGCAAATGCCCGAATCCCGTGCCGGGCGCATCGACGAAGACCAGATCGCTCACGTCGAGCAGGCTGTACTCATTGTCGACGACACGGTAGGGAGCCGCGGGGCTGTGGGTATCGTCCGAGGTTACCACCCGCTTCGGACCGAACGCGCCCATGTGCAGCCACACCGTGGATGAACCGGGACCGCCATTGAAGAGAAATGTGATGGGACGGTGCGTGTCTTCCTTGTCGCCGCGGAAATACGCAACGTAGGACATCCCGGCCTCAGGCGGCTGCGGCGGCGGCGGTGCGCTCTTGTCCTCGCGCGGCGGCGGAACATCATCGTCCATGGGATCCTTGACGTGCACCACCAAGATGCCGGCCTCGGACTGGTAGCCGAGCGCGCGGCCGGCAATCGTCATCGAGCCCTGGGTCGCCTTGGACTCATCATGCAGGAATCGCGTCGACTCGGTGGGCTCCGGCACCGGCGAAATCTTGGCGGCCGGCGCCTCGCCCGGCGGTGCACGCTCGGCTGCCGGCGACAGCGATGCGGCAAACGCCGTTACCGCAATGGCTGAACCGAGAAACAATCGAATCCGTACCATCATTGTCTGACCTCCGAGCGAACGATCGCGCATTGTATGCGTTCACCGCCCCGCCCGGCCTGGATTTTGTCGGCCGGCGCCTACGGCTTCTGCTCCTGCCGGCCCGATACCGGCCGGCTGCGCCGAGGATTAGTCTCGGGCCCCTGATCTTCATGACGGGAGTGAACGCATGAGCAACGACAGCAACGCCGACGCGCGCGACGCCACCGACCCTGCCGGCGAAGACAAGCTCCGCGGGGAGGCGCTGGCCGGATCGGAGCGGCAGCGGGCGGCCGACCACACGCAGTTCGCCAAGAAGCGCAATCCCGATACCGTACTGCGGACAGACAATGAAGAAGACACTCTGTACGACGACGGGCTCGAGCTCGACGACGACACACCGCCGCTGATCAATACGGACGGAACCGACGGCACGCGCTGACAGCCGGGGCACGGCCGCCCACGCCGTGCCTGCATCCGCATCGCCAGCGGCATAGGCTACAATTGCGGCGGCGGCAAGCGGGAGCGTGCGGATGGCCTTGGGCAACATCATGACGGCGCGGATCGTGACCGTCGAAATGGACGATCGATTGGAAGTGGTCAAGGAAATCTTTGACACCAAGCACTTCCATCACTTGCTGGTGATCGACGAGGGCAAGAAACTGAGCGGCGTGCTGTCGGATCGCGATCTGCTGCGGGCCTTGAGCCCGTATGTGGGCAGCGCGGCGGAAACGTCCCGGGACCTTGCCACCCTCAACAAGCGAGTGCATCAAATAATGACTCGCCATCCGCTCACCTTGCGGCCTCACTCGGCAGTCGCGGAGGCCGTCAACCTGCTGCTTAAGAACCGCATTTCGTGCATTCCCATCGTCGACGACGATTTCAGGCCGGTGGGGATCGTCAGCTGGCGCGACCTGCTGCGAGCGCTCGCTCCCGGTTGAAACACAGCGCTCAAGAAGGTATGGTCCGGCGTCTATGCAAAACGCACGCCTTGGCTGGACCTCCACCGTTCTGGCCGCTGTATTCGCGCTCGCCGCCGTGCCGGCGCACGCCACCGAGCCGGACATCTACCCGCCCAGCGATCGCGCAAAAAGCGATTTGACCGCCGCCCTGGCCGCGTCCGCCGCCGCCCACAAGCGGGTCATCGTGGACTTCGGCGGAAATTGGTGCACCGACTGCCACGTTCTCGACCGGTATTTCCACGACTCGGCCAACAAGCCCATTCTCGAGGCCGACTACATTCTCGTTCACGTCAACATCGGACGCATGAACGAGAATCTGGACATCGCGGAGCGCTATCAGATTCCGCTGCGCAAAGGGGTTCCCGCGCTCGCGGTCCTCGGCGAACACGGCGAGCTGCTGTATAGCCAACGCAGCGGCGAGTTCGAGGCGATGCGCGGCATGCAGTCCTCCGCCGTCACCGATTTTCTGGTCCGCTGGAAACGACCCGCCGGCTGATCCTCAGACGCCGCCCAATGACTTGTACACCGCCACGGCGCCGGTGTTCGCCGCCGCCTCCGCCTGGGCGAGGTCATCCTCCGCCTGCAGCAGGGTGCGCTGCGCGTCGAGCAACACGAGAAAGTTGATGCTGCCTTCGCGATACTGAATCTCAGCCAGCTGCTCCGCCCGGCGTGAAGCCTGCGCCTGCTCGATCACGCTCGCAAGCCGGGCTTCCTGGGTTCCGTAGCCGACGCAGGCGCTCTCGAAGTCCTCGAGCGCCGTGAGCACCGCCTTCTGGTACGCGGCGAGAGCGCCGTCCGCCTCGGCGCGCGCGCCGCGCAGGCGCGCGTGAACGGATCCATAGTCAAGGGCGGGCCAACTCACCGCTGGATTCACCAGCCAGGCACGGCTCGCCGACTTCCCCAATTGCGAGGCATCGCCGGAGAGAAAACCGACGAAGCCGCTGAAGCCGACCCGCGGAAATAGATCGGCGGTGGCGACGCCGACGCGCTCGGTGGCCGCGGCAAGATTACGCTCCGCAACGCGCACATCGGGACGGGCCTGCAGCAGAGTGGACACGTCGCCGATGGGCAAAGGCGCCGTCATGGCGCGCACCGGCACCGGGGCCAGCTGCGAATCGAGCGATCCCGGAGCCGCGCCCAGCAGCACCGCGAGACGGTAGCCATAGCGCTTTTCCGCCGCTTCCAGCAAGGGAAGCGAGGATTCCGTCGCCTTGAGCCGCGCCAGCGCGCTGTCGGTGTCGAGTTCGGTGACCCTGCCCGCGTCATAGCGGACCTGTGTCAGGCGCAGCGCCTCGCGCTGGTTGCGCAGATTCTCGCGGGCGACGGCAATTCGGCGCTGGCTGCCGCGCAGCTCGAAATAGTTGCGCGCCACTTCGGCGGCAACGGTGACTTCGGCATCCGCGAGGTTCGCCTGTTCCGCTCCGGCCACCGCGCGCGCCGCCGCGCTCTCGTGGCGAACGCGGCCGAAAAGATCGATCTCCCATGTCGCATCGAAGCCGATGCTGGCGTTCTCGATGTCGATCCGCTCGGCCGTGAAGCCGGGCTGCTGTTCCTTGCTGCGCGCGTAGGAGCCGTCCAGCCGGACATGCGGCGCATAATCGTATTGCGCCCCGGCAAACGCGGCGCGCGCGGCATGCACCCTTGCAACGGCAATGTGCAGGTCGAGATTGCCGGCAAGCGCGCGCGCTTCGAGATCGGCGAGCACCCGATCGCCGAATTGCCGCCACCACGCCGCGGCCGGCGCGGCGGCCGTGAAGTGCGCGTCGATGTTGCGCGGATTCACCGGGGTGGCGGCGGGTTGATGATAGGCGGGCCCCACGGCGCACCCGGCGACGCCCGCCGCAAGCGCTGCGGCCAGGACCGCGGCCGCCAGGGTCCGCCACGGCGGGTTCATCCGCCCCTGCCAGAGATTGTTGATCATGACTGCCCTTCGCTCGTTTGAATCAGACCCGCGGGCACCGCGGCGGAACGGCGGCGCGCTTCGACGAATCTGCGGACCCCCAGGTAGAACACCGGCGTGAGCAGCAGACCGAAAAAGGTCACGCCCAGCATGCCGGAGAACACGGCCACGCCCATGGCCCGGCGCATTTCGGCGCCGGCGCCGTGCGACATCACCAGCGGCACGACGCCCATGATGAAGGCCAGCGAAGTCATCAGGATCGGACGCAACCGCAGCCGGCAGGCATCGAGTACGGCCTGCCAGATGCTCTCGCCCTGCGCCTCGCGATCGCGTGCAAACTCCACGATGAGAATGGCGTTCTTGCAGGCGAGGCCCACCAGCACGATCAGGCCGATTTGGGTGAACACGTTGTTGTCGCCGCCGGCGATCTGCACGCCGAGGATGGCGCTCAACAAGGTCATCGGCACGATCAGGATCACCACCAACGGCAGGCTGACGCTTTCATACAGCGCGCCGAGAACGATGAATACCAGCAGTATCACCAGGGGAAACACGTAGGCGGTGGTATTGCCCGCGAGAATCTGTTGGTATGTCAGCTCGGTCCACTCGAAACGCATGCCGTTCGGCAGCACCTCGCGCGCCACCTGCTCCATCGCCGCCTGCGCCTGGCCGCTGCTGTACCCGGGAGCCGGGCCGCCGTTGACGTCGGCGGCCGCATAGCCGTTATAGTGCATGACCCGGTCGGGACCCGAGGTCTCGCGCACTGTGATGAAGCTGTTGATCGGGATCATGTCGCCGCGCTGATTGCGGGTCTTGAGGCGGCCGATGTCCTCCGCGCTCAAGCGAAACGCCGATTCCGCCTGCGCATTGACTTGATAGGTGCGGCCGAAGCGGTTGAAGTCATTGACGTAGAGGGCGCCCAGGTACACCTGCATGGTGTCGTACAAGTCCTGCAGACTGACGCCGGCGGCCTTGAGCTTCTCCCGGTCCACGTCGACCTGGATCTGCGGCACATTCACCTGGAATCCCGAGAACAGCCCCGCGAGCTCCGGACGCTGCCGGGCCTTGGCCAGCAGATTCTGAGTCTGACGATACAGTTCCTCGGGACCCAGGTTGCCGCGATCCTCGACCTCCAGCTTGAAGCCTCCGATCGTTCCCAATCCCTGTACCGGCGGCGGCGGAAATACCGCAATGTATGCATCCTGGATCCGGCCGTACTGGGCCGACAACGACGCCGCGATCGCACCCGCCGAGCGCGACGGATCGCGGCGCTCATCGAAGGACTTGAGCGGCGTAAACGCGATGCCGGCGTTGGTCGCATTGGTGAAACCGTTGATGGACAATCCCGGGAATGCGGGCACCGACTCCACGCCGGGGGTGGCGAGCGCCGCAGTGCTCATGCGTTTGATCACGGCCTCCGTGCGATCGAGCGTCGCGGCGTCCGGAAGCTGCGCGTAGGCGACCAGGTACTGTTTGTCCTGCGGCGGCACGAAGCCGGTCGGAGTGTGGCTGAAGCTGAACCACGTCAGCAAGATCAGGCCGCCGTAGACGAACAGCGCAATACCGCTGGCACGCAAGACGCGGGCGACGGTGCCGACGTACGCTGCGCTTGCGCGCGCGAAGAAACGGTTGAAGGGGGCGAAGAACCATCCCAGCGAGGCGTTCAGAACGCGCGTCACCGCGTCCGGTGCGCTACCGTGCGGTTTCAGGAGCACGGCCGACAGCGCCGGCGACAGCGTCAGTGAATTGAACGCCGAGATGACGGTGCTGATCGCAATGGTGAGCGCGAACTGTTTGTAGAATTGTCCGGACAGGCCGCTGATGAATGCGGTCGGCACGAACACGGCGCACAGCACCAAGGCGGTGGCAATGATCGGGCCCGTCACCTCCTTCATCGCCTGGCGGGTGGCGTCGATCGGCGCCAGGCCGTTTTGAATGTTGCGCTCGACGTTCTCCACGACCACGATCGCATCGTCGACGACGATGCCGATCGCTAGCACCAGCCCGAACAGCGACAGCGCGTTCAGGCCGAAGCCGAGCAGGTGCATGACGGCGAACGTGCCGATCAGCGAGACCGGCACGGCGATCAGCGGAATGATCGAGGCCCGCCACGTCTGCAGGAATACGATCACCACGATCACGACCAGGGCGATGGCCTCGACCAGGGTGTGCAGCACGGCATGGATCGAACCGCGCACGAACACGGTTGGGTCATAGGCGACGTTGTAGTCGATGCCCTCGGGAAAACTCTTCTTCAGTTCGGCCATTTTGGCGCGCACCGCGTCGGACACGGCGATCGCGTTGCTGCCGGGCCGCTGGAAAATGGGGATGGCGACGGCGGTGCGATTGTCGAGCATGGCGCGCAACGCGTAATTGTCCGAGCCCAGCTCCACGCGGGCGACATCGCGCAGGCGCACCATCTGTCCGGCCGCGCCGGTCTTGACGATGATGTCCTCGAAGTCCGACTCGTCGCTCAATCGGCCCTTGGTGTTGATGGCGAGCTGGAAGTTCGCGCCGTTCGCGGCCGGCGGCGCGCCCAGCTGCCCCGCCGCGACCTGCACGTTCTGTTCGCGGATTGCGTTCACCACATCCGTGGTGGTAAGGCCGCGTGCCGCCACTTTTTCCGGATCCAGCCACACTCGCATCGAGTAGTCGCCGCCGCCGAAGCGCTGCACGTCGCCCACCCCGTCGAGCCGCGCGAGTTCATCCTTGATGCGCAGCGCGACGAAATTCGCGAGATAGGTTTGATCGTAGCGGCCGTTCGGCGAATACACGAACACCGCCAGCGTGATGTCGGGCGAGGACTTGTTGGTGACCACGCCCAGCCTCTGCACTTCCTGCGGCAGCTTCGGCAGAGCCTGGCTGACGCGGTTCTGAACTTGAACCTGGGCCTTGTCGACATCGGTGCCCAACTTGAAGGTGACGGTCAAGGTCATCACCCCGTCGCTGGTCGCCTGCGAGTACTGATACAACATGTCCTCGACGCCGTTGATCGCCTGTTCCAGCGGCGAGGCGACGGTGTCGGCAATGACGGTCGGATTGGCGCCGGGATAGGTTGCGCGCACGACGATGGTGGGCGGCACGACCTCGGGGTACTCGCTGATGGGCAGCCCCGGCAATGCCAGCAATCCCGCCAGCAGAATCAGCGCCGACAGCATCGCCGCGAATATCGGCCGCTGAATGAAGAACCGCGAGATGTTCATGGCTGATCCAGCTGCGCGACCACGGCAGAGCCGTGCATCGTCGACGGCTTGGGGCGGCGCGGACCATTTGCCGCCACCTGCGCCAGACCCGCGCCGCCCGCCGTCATGGCGACCCGGGTGGCGTCGACCTTGGCGCCCGCCATCACGTGTTGCAGGCCGTTGATGACGATGATGTCCGCGGATTGCAGGCCCTCCTCCACCACGCGCAGTCCGTCGATCCGCGTGCCCAAAGCCACCGTCCGGTACTCGAGCGTGTCGTCGGGCTTCAAGACCAATACATACTTCTTGCCGAGATCATTGCCGACGGCGCGCTCGTCGATGAGAATGGCATCGTAACTGTCGTTCGCGACCAGCTTGATGCGTGCGAACAGCCCGGGCGTGAACCGTCCATCCTTGTTATCGAACACCGCGCGTGCATGAATCGTGCTGCTGCGAGCGTCGACTTGGTTGTCGATGAAATTCAACGATCCTTGGTGCGGATAACCCGTTTCGCCGACCAGCCCCATGAATACCGGGTTCGGCCCCGAGCCGCGGCGCGGCTGAAACTTCAGGTAAGTCGCTTCGTCGGTGTCGAAATAAGCATAGATGGGATCGTCCGACACCACCGTGGTCAACAGATTGGCGCTCGACACGAGGTTGCCCGGCGTGATCAGCGCCCGCGAGACGCGGCCGTCGATGGGGGAGCGCACGTGCGCATAGTCGAGATTCAGCCGTGCCGCGTTGAGCTGCGCCTTCAGCGCGCCCAGATCTCCTGCCGCCTCGGTTTCCGCCGAGCTCAGCTGTTCGTATTCCTCGCGTGCGATCGCATTCTGTGCAAACAGTCGTTCGGCCCGCGCCCGGCCGGCGGCCGCAAAATCCAGCTTCGATTGGGCGCGCTTGATCTCAGCGCCGAGGCGGTCAATCTCGATTTGAAACGGACGCGGATCGATCAGGAACAGCAGCTGTCCCTTGCCGACGCGTGCGCCTTCGGTGAAATGAATGCTGTCGATGAATCCGCCGACGCGCGGGCGCACATCGACAGTATTGACCGCCTGCAACTCGCCGGTGAGTTCATCCCAATGATGCAAAGGCCGGGAAATGACCTGTGCGACGGTGACCGTGGGTTGTGGCGGTGCAGCATTGTTTGCAGGATGCGCCTGCGAGTGACTGCACGCGGCGAGTACGGCGGCGCAAATAGCGGCTAATATGGAGGAAGATGCGCGCAAATACATGGAGTTCTCCGGGTAGAGGCATTGACTTCAAACTTTTGGACAGTAACGCTGTCTATGTGAGTTACTAGTCAGTAACATGTCAGTAGGTTACCGAGGGGTAACATTGCTGTCAACAGAGAGTTCGGTATGGGCACCAACAAAACAGGCATGAGCGGCGGCGAGGTGGAGGCCGGCCACCCCGCTGCGGCGGCGGGCGGCAAGTCCCGCGTTCGCGATCGGATCTTCGAGACGGCCTGCGACCTCTTCTACCGCCACGGCATTCACGGCGTGGGGGTCGATGCGATTGCGGCGGAAGCCGGTTCCAACAAGATGAGCTTCTATCGCAGCTTCGCCTCCAAGGACGCACTGGTCGCGGAATACTTGCGCGAGCAGGAGCGCGAGTACTGGGCGTGGTGGGACGCCACGGTGGCCCCCTATCCCGATGACCCCCGCCGCCAGGTCGAGGCGCTGTTCGAGGCGCAATTGCAGATCGCCCTGTCCAACGAATGCCGCGGCTGCCCCCTTGGCAATGCCGCGGCGGAAATCTCCGATGACGAGGACGAGCTCTCCACGCTGGTGCGTGCTTACAAGGATAAGGTCCGCAAGCGCCTGCATGCCCTGGCCCGCGGCATGGGGGCTCGCGATCCCGAAATCCTCGGCGACGCGCTCATGCTGCTGCTGGACGGCGGCTATTTCACGCGCCTGATTTTCCCTCTGGGAAGCGGACCGATCAGCGCGGCGCTCGCCGCCGTTCGGGCGCTCATCGATGCCCACCTGCCGAAGGATTCCGCCTGAATCGTTGTTGGCGCGGCTTGGCGCTGCTCTGCCTCGCCGGTAGTGTCGCCACCGCGCGCGCCGGCGCCCCCGTGGATGATGCCGCGATTGATCGGATCGTGGAGGAATGGCTCGCGAGCACCGGCGCCCCTTCTGCGTCGATCGCCATCGTTCACGACGGTCGCTTGGCCTATGCGAAGGCGTACGGTGCCGCCCGCCTCAAACCCCGGGTGTCCGCGACGCCCGCGACGCGCTATGCGGTGGACTCGGTGTCCAAGGAATTCACGGCGGCCGCGCTGCTGCTGCTCGCCGAGCAGGGCAAGCTGTCCCTGGACGATCCCCTCGCCAAATGGTTTCCGGATCTGGGCGCCGCAGCGGCCGTGACCTTGCGCCAGCTGCTCACCCACACCAGCGGAATCCGCGACTACTGGCCGCAGGATTTTCTGACTCCGGAAATGACGCGGCCGGCGGCGGCGGCGGCCATCATCGATGAATGGGCGCGGCGCCCGCTCGACTTCGAGCCGGGAACGGATTGGCAGTATTCGAACACCGGCTACGTGCTCGCGGGTGCTGTCGTGGAGAAGGTGTCGGGCGAGACGCTGTTCGAATTCCTGAGGCAGCAGGTGTTCACGCCGCTGCACATGCGCCGGGTGACCGAGTACGCACCGGCCGAACAGGACTTGGCGCAGGCCGGCGAGCGGCTGGGTAACGGCGATGCCGAGGCCTATACCCGATTCGGTCTGGGGCCGGTGCTGGCGGCACCCAAGGAAGGCGCGGGCTGGCTGTTCGGCGCCGGCGGGCTGGCCATGCAGCCGAGCGACCTGGCCCTGTGGGACTTGAGCCTGATGGATCACTCGTTGCTCGAGGCCGAGTCGTACCGGCAGGAGTTCGCGCCGGTCGTATTGAAGAACGGCCGCACTCGGGACTATGCCTTAGGGTTGGCGGTGCAAACCATCGGCGGCCGGTTGCGAATCGGGCATGCGGGCGCGGGTTCGGGATTTCTTGCCGACAATCGAGTGTGGCCGAACGAGAAGACCGCCATCGTGGTCTTGACCAACAACGACTGGGCGGACCCGGCTGAATTGTCGAACCGCATCGCGTTCAGCGTGCTGACGCCGACGCCGGAAGAAGCGCGGGTGCGCGACCTGTTCAAGGCAATTCAGCACGGCACCGTTGATCGCGGATTGTTCTCGCCGGTCGGAAACTTCTACTTGACGCCGAAGGTGCTCCGGGACATGCGCTCGAGCTTGAGCCCGCTCGGGCCGGCGCGCCTGATCGAACTCGAGCGCGAAACGCAGCGCGGCGGCCTGACGCTGCGCCGCTGGAAGATCCTGTGCCGTGCGGCGCGGCTCGAGGCGATTGAACGCAGCCGGCCTGACGGAAAATTCGAAGAGTTCATGGTTGCCCAGAGACAGGATTGATCGCGCCGATCGAGGCCGCCTCGCTCTCCATCCGCATTAACGGATCTTAACAATCCGACCACGGGCGTTTAATCGCGGCAGGCCCAGGGTGGCGCCATGAAATGGCAAGCCTTTGGCCCGGCGCTTCTCGGCTGCGCGTGCGCCCTGCTGAATGGTTGCAGCGTGGGACCCGCGTATCGGCGGCCGGATGTCGCACCGCCCGCGCAGTGGCGGGAGACAGCGGCCGCCGCCGTCTGGCCGGCGGCCGATTGGTGGCATGAGTTCGGATCGGCGACACTCGACCAATTGATCGCCGAAGCCCGGCAGAACAACGATGATCTGGCGGGCGCCATCGCCCGCGTGCAGGAGGCGGATGCGCAGGCCCGCATCGCCGGCGCGGCGCTGCTGCCCTCGCTCGACCTGGGCGCCGCCGCAACGCGCGCCCGGGCCCGCGTTCCAGGTGAAGGTCCGCGGGTGGGCAATACCTTCAATCCGGAGCTGAGCGCGAGCTATGAGCTGGATTTCTGGGGCAAGAATCGCGCCCTGCGCAAAGCCGCGCGCGCCGCCGCCGCCGCCAGCCGCTACGATCAGCAAACGGTCGCGCTCACCGTCGTCAGCAGCGTCGCGACCACGTACTTCCAGGCTCTCGAACTGCGCGACCGCATCCAGGTGGCGCAGCAGAACCTCGAGAACGGCAAAAAGATTCTCGATGGGTTCAGATCGGAGCAATCGGCCGGCACCGCCACCGGTCTGGATGTGGCCCAGCAGGAGACCGCGGTCGCCTTGCTGAATGCCGCGCTGCCGCCGCTGCTGCAGCAGTTTCGCCAGACGGTGCATGCGCTCGCCGTGCTCCTCGGCAAGACGCCGGAGTCGCTCGATGTCCAAAGGGGCTCGCTTGCGGATTTGTCGAGCCCCGCCGTGGTCGAGGGACTGCCCTCGCAGCTGCTGTCGCGGCGTCCGGATGTCGCCGAAGCGGAACAACAATTGATTGCCGCCAATGCCGACATCACGGTCGCGCGGGCGGCCCTGTTTCCCAGCATTCAACTCACGGCGGGCGGCGGCTACGAGAGCTCGGCACTGACGTCGCTCATCAGTCCGCCGAATCGCGTGTACTCGATCGGCGCCGGCCTGGCGCAGCCGATCTTTCACGGCGGCGCGCTGCGAGGTCAGGTCGCCTTCAGCCGGGCGCGCTACACCGAGCTGCTGACGACCTACCACAAGACGGTGCTGACGGCCTTCAGCAACGTGGAAGGCGCCTTGGTGGCGGCGCAACAGACCGCCGAACAGCAAAAGCGCCAGCAGGATGCGGTCGCGACCGCCCGGCGCGCGTTTGAGTTTTCGCAGGCTCAAATGTCCGCGGGCACCGTGAACATATTGACCGTGCTCAACACGGAGAACGCGCTGTTCAGCGCGCAGGATGAATTGGTGCAGGTCAAGTATCTGCATCTGCAGGCACTGGTGGACCTGTTCACCGCGCTCGGCGGCGGTTGGCAGCAAGGGTGAGTCAGCGATGAACGATTTCTCGAGATTCAGCAAGCGACGCCTGCTCGGTGCGGCCGGGTCGGCGGCGCTGTTGCTGATTGCGTGGCGCGTGCTGCTGCACAGGCCCGCCGACGCAGGGGCGCGCGAGGTGCCGCCTGCAATCGCGGTCGACACCGCGGCGGTGGCGCACGCTGACGTGCCGGTCTATCTGTCGGGACTGGGTACGGTGCAGGCTTTCTACACCGTGACGGTCACGGCGCGCGTGGACGGCGAACTGCAGAGGATCGCATTCACCGAGGGTCAATCCGTGCACAAGGGCGACCTGCTCGCGCAAATCGATCCGCGTCCGAATCAAGCGGCGTACAACCAGGCGCTCGCCACCAAAGCCAAGGACTCGGCGCAGCTGGCAAACGCCAAGCGGGACCTGGAGCGCTACACGGTGCTGCAGCCGCAGAACCTGGCAAGCAAACAGACCGTCGATACACAGCACGCCATGGTGGACCAGCTCGCCGCGCAGCTACAGGTCGATCAGGCCGTGATCGACAATGCCCGTACCCAGCTCGAGTACACGCGGATCACGTCGCCGATCGACGGCCGCACCGGCATTCGCCTGGTCGATCCCGGCAATATCGTGCACGCGGCGGCCACCACCGGCATCGTCGTCGTCACGCAGGTGCACCCCATTTCGGTGGTGTTCACTCTGCCCGAGGAGGATTTGACCGCCGTCAATGCCGCACTCGCCGCAGGTCCCGTCAAGGTGACGACGCTCTCGCGCGACGGCAACACCGAGCTTGACCAGGGTCTGCTGACCCTGATCGACAATGAGATCGATCAGCCCACGGGAACCGCAAAATTCAAGGCGACATTCGGCAATTCGCACAACACGCTGTGGCCCGGACAATACGTCAACGCCCGCGTGCTGGTGCGGATCGCGCACGATGTGCTGACCGTGCCGACAGCGGCGGTGCAGCTTGGACCGAGCGGGCCCTTCACCTACGTGATGAAGCCGGATTCCACCGTCGAGGTCCGATTGCTGAAGATCGGCGAGGAAAGCGGCGGTCTGACGGTGGTCAATACCGGCCTCGCGCTCGACGAGCGCGTCGTCACCAGCAATCAATACCGTCTGCAGCCCGGCGCGCACGTGCGCGCCAATGCCGAAAACGCGGCGGCCGGCAAGGCCGGGACGGCCGCGGCGGCGTCATGAGCATATCCGAGCGCTTCGTCCGCCGGCCGATCGCCACCTCGCTGCTGATGGGCGGCATCTTCATGGTCGGCCTGGTGGTCTTTCCGCTGCTGCCCGTCGCACCCCTGCCGCAGGTGGATTTTCCGACCATCCAGGTGTCCGCGCAGCTGCCGGGCGCGAGCCCCGAGACCATGGCGTCGGCGGTGGCGACGCCGCTCGAGTATCAGTTCGCGGAAATCTCCGGTCTGTCGCAGATGACCTCCACCAATGTGCTCGGCAGCAGCCAGATCACTCTGCAGTTCGATCTGAACCGCAACATCGATGCCGCCGCGCAGGACGTGCAGACGGGAATCGACGCCGCAGGCGGCCAGCTGCCGAAGAATCTGCCGACGCCGCCCTCCTACCGCAAAGTCAATCCGGCCGATTCGGCGATCCTGATTCTTGCGGTGCATTCGGACGTGCTGCCGGTGACCACCGTCGATGACTACGCCGAGAACATCCTCGCCCAGCAGATTTCACAAATCCCCGGCATTGCGCAAGTATCCATCGGCGGTCAGCAGAAGCCCGCGGTGCGCGTGCAGATAGACCCCACCAAGCTCGCGGCCTTGGGCCTGCAGATGGAGGATGTGGCGAACGTCATCACCGCCGCCACGGTCGACGCCCCCAAGGGGTCGATCAACGGCCCGATGCGCTCGATGACGATCTACGACAACGATCAGCTGTTGAAGGCCGCACCCTGGAACGACGTGATCGTCGCCTACAAGAACGGCGCTCCGGTGCGCATCCGCGACATCGGCGTCGCGGTCGACGGCCCGGAGAACACCCTGCTGACGGCCTGGCAGAACGGCCACAACGGCATTCTGCTGCTCGTGTACAAGCAGGCCGGCGCCAATGTGATCGAGGCGGAGGAGCGCGTCGAGAAGCTGCTGCCGCACGCCCTGGCGTCGGTGCCACCGTCCATCAAGGTCGACACGGTCGCCAATCGAACCACCACCATCAAGGCATCGGTGCGGGACGTCGAATTCACGCTCGCGCTCACCATTGCGCTGGTGGTGATGGTGATCTTCCTGTTCCTGCGCAATGCCTGGGCCACCATCATTCCCGGCGTCACGGTGCCCTTGGCGCTGCTCGGCACGGCGGCGATGATGTACGTGCTCAACTATAGTCTCGACAACCTGTCGCTGATGGCGTTGACCATCGCCGTCGGGTTCGTGGTCGACGATGCCATCGTGATGCTCGAGAACATCTACCGGCACATCGAAGCAGGCCTCTCGCCGCTGCAGGCGACGCTCAAGGGCGCGGGCGAAATCGGCTTCACCATCCTCTCCATCAGCATCTCGCTGATCGCCGTATTCATCCCCCTGCTGCTGATGGGCGGCATCATCGGCCGCCTGTTCCGCGAGTTCGCGATCACCATGACCATGACCATCGTCATCTCGGCCTTCGTGGCGCTGACGCTGTCGCCCACCATGTGCGCGCTGTTCCTGCGCGACGAGAAGCACGCGACGCACGGCAGGCTCTACATGGCGGTGGAGAGGACCTTTGACCGCATTCTCGCCTGGTACACCCGCGGGCTGGACTTCTGCCTCGATCACAAGCGCGCCACCCTCAGCGTGTTTCTGCTGACGCTCGCCGCCACCGTGGTGCTGTACATCGAAATTCCCAAGGGCTTCTTCCCGCAGCAAGACACGGGAATCATCTCCGGACTGTCCGACGGGCCGCAGGACATTTCATTCAGCGAGATGGTGCGCCGGCAGCACGCCTTGCTGGACGTCGTGTCGAAGGATCCGGATGTCGCGAGCTACGGCACCGGGCTCGGCGGCAGCCGTCCGGTCAACAACGGCTTCGTGATCATCAGCCTGAAACCGCGCGATCAGCGCAGCGCCAGCGCCGACCAGGTCATCACGCGGCTGCGGCCGCAGCTGGCGCAGGTGCCGGGGGCCACCCTGTTCATGCAGGCTGCGCAGGACCTCAACGTCGGCGGCCGTACCAGCCGCACGCAATACCAGTACACGCTGCAGGACTCGGACATCGAGGAGTTGAACGAATGGGCACCGAGGCTGCTCGGGGTGCTGAAGAAGCTGCCGATGCTGCGCGACGTCGCGTCCGACCAACAGACCAGCAGCGGCATGCTGTCGCTGACCATCGACCGGGACCAGGCCTCGCGTTTCGGCATTCAGCCGGCCGCCGTCGACCAAGCTCTGTATGACGCCTTCGGCCAGCGGCAGGCCGCCCAGTTCTTCACCCAGGCCAACAGCTACCGCGTGGTGCTGGAGATCACGCCGGAGTTGCAGTCCGATCCGGAATCGATCAAGAAGCTATACTTGAAGTCGCCGTTGACCGGTCAGATGGTGCCGCTGTCGGCAATGACCAAGTACGACACGCAGCATGTGACCTACCTGTCGATCAACCACCAGGGGCAATTTCCTGCGGTCACGCTGTCGTTCAATCTCGCCCCCGGCGCGGCGCTCGGCGATGCGGTCACCGCCATCACCCGCGCCTCGGTGGCCATGCACCTGCCGGCGACAATTACCGGGAACTTCCAAGGCACGGCGCAGGCCTTTCAGAGCTCTTTGAAGAGCCAGCCGTATCTGATTCTCGCGGCCCTGGTGGCCGTGTACATCATCCTCGGGATGCTGTACGAGAGCTACATCCATCCGCTGACGATTCTCTCCACACTGCCCTCGGCCGGCGTCGGCGCGCTGCTGGTGTTGTTCATATTCCACATCGACCTGTCGGTGATGGCACTGATCGGCATCATATTGCTGATCGGCATCGTCAAGAAGAACGGCATCATGATGGTCGACTTCGCCATTCAAGCCGAGCGTGAACAGCATCTGTCCTCGCACGATGCGATTCGCCAGGCCTGCCTGTTGCGCTTTCGCCCGATCATGATGACCACCATGGCGGCATTGCTCGCCTCGCTGCCCCTGGCGCTCGGACGCGGCACCGGTTCGGAACTGCGCCAGCCCATGGGGTACACCATGGTCGGCGGCCTGATTCTGAGCCAGGCCTTGACGCTGTTCACCACGCCCGTCATCTATCTGTACCTGGATGAGGCGAGCTTGTGGTTCAAGCGTCGCCGCCGTCGAAAGCACCCGGATGCACCCAGGTTGGAACCGCATTCGCGCACCTCCGCGGTGCCGACGCTAGGGGAAGGCACGTGAAGATATTGCTGGTCGAGGACAACGAAAGGGTCAGCCAATTCGTCGTCAAAGGACTGCAGGAAGCCGGCCACACCACGGATCACGCGGCGAACGGCCGCGACGGCATGTTTCTCGCGGCGAGCGAACCCTACGATGTCATCATCATGGATCGAATGCTACCCGGTGAGATCGACGGGCTCGCCATCATCGAAGTGCTGCGCAAGGCCGGCAAGCGCACGCCGATTCTGATCTTGAGCGCCTTGTCCGAGGTGGACGACAGAATACGCGGCCTGCGCAGCGGCGGCGACGACTATCTGACCAAGCCCTTTGCGTTCGGCGAGCTGCTGGCGCGCCTCGACGCGCTGCACCGCCGCGCGCAGGGCGTCAATGCCGAGATGCCGCTCACCGTCGGCGACTTGCATATGGATCCGCTCACGCGCAAGGTAACCCGCGGCAACCGGCCGATCGCATTGCAGCCCCGAGAATTCAAGCTGCTCGAGTACCTGATGCGCCACGCCGGCCAGGTGGTGACGCGCACCATGCTGCTGGAGAACGTGTGGGACTATCATTTCGATCCGCAGACCAATGTCGTCGACGTGCACATCAGCAAGCTGCGGCAGAAAATCGACGCCGAATTCGAGCGCCCGCTGCTGCGCACGGTGCGCAATGCGGGCTACACGGTGACGGCCGGTGACTAGCATGATGCGCTCCTCGGCTGTGTCGCTGGCGCTCGGCTATGTCGCCCTCGGAATCACCGCTCTGGTGCTGTTCGCGGCGCCGCTGTGGTACGCCTGGCAGGTGACCATCCAGGAGGGCCGCGCGGAGATTTTGCAGGTCGATGCACAGCGGCTGGCGGAGGTATTCCGGCGCGACGGTGCCGACGGGGTGAGGAGCTTCATCGATGCCCGGGTGCGCATGCAGATCGCCGGCGAGAGAATATTGCTGCTCACCGATGCCGCGCTGCATCCGTTGTCCGGCAATCTGCCTGCATGGCCCGCCGACGTGCCGACGGCGCCCGGCAACTACACCGTGAGGATCGAAGCCGGCAATCACGGCACCCAGACGGCGCTGGTGCACGTGGCGACGCTCGGCAGCTACAACCTTCTGGTGGCGCGCGACAACGCGCTGTTTGCGCCGCTACAGACGCGCTTCTGGTACGGCTTGGCCGCCGCCATCGCGGTTCTGTCGATCGCCGGGCTGTTGATCGGCCTCATCACCCGCCGCGCGCTGATGTCGCGGGTCCACAGCATCCGTCAGACCGTGTCGGCCATCATTCACGGCGACCTGCAGCATCGCCTGCCGACGCACTTGAGCGACGATGAACTCAATACGCTGTCGCGAACCATCAACGGCATGCTCGAACAGATCGAGCTGTTGGTTCACGGCGTGCGCAATGTGTCCAATTCCATTGCGCACGATCTGCGCACGCCGCTGGCCGAACTGCGCTCGCGGCTCGAGGAACTGGCGCTGATGCGGCCCTCCCCGCAGGAAACTTTCGCCGAGATCGACGGCGCCATCGCCGACGTGGACCGGGTGATCCGGATATTCGACGCTCTGCTGCGTCTCGCGGAAATCGACGCCGGCCTGCGCCGCTCCGGCTTCGTGCCGCTCGACATGGCGGATCTGGCGGCCAATGCGGTGGAGTTCTACGCGCCGGCGGCGGAACTGAAGAACATCGATCTTAAGTTTCACTCGGACGGGGCGCTGCCGGTCTCGGGCGACCCGGTACTGCTGGCCCAGGCGCTCAGCAACTTGATCGACAACGCCTTGAAGTACGCCCCGGTGAACGGGGTGATCGAGGTCGCGGTGATGAAGAGCGGCGACGGGAAAGTCGAGGTCTCGGTGTCGGACGACGGTCCGGGCATCGCGGACGCGGAAAAATCCAAGGTGATGGAACGGTTCTACCGCGGCGATGCGAGCCGCGGCACCCCGGGAGTGGGCCTGGGCTTGAGCCTGGCGCAGGCAGTGGCCAAACTGCACGGCAGCGCGCTTGACCTCGCGGACCGGAATCCCGGTCTGCGGGTCGGATTCACCCTGCCGCCGCACCTTGACGCGGCGAGCAAGGCGTCGCTCACGCCGCCGCAGCAGGAATCCGCGGGCGCCGCCGCCGGCGCGACGCTGGCGTCGTCCTAGACCGTGAATTCCAAGTTGCCCGCGGGCGACGTAATATCCTCCGATGCTCATCAACTGCGCCGCCTACCGGGACGGCAAAAAGCTCGGCGATATCAGCGTCGCGGCGATCGGCGAGTACCTGCAGCGTCCCGACTGCTTCGTGTGGGTGGCTCTGCAAGATCCGACCGCCGCCGAACTCGACGACATGCGGCGGGCGTTCGACCTGCATCCTCTCGCGCTCGAGGACGCCCAGGCCGGGCACGAACGGCCGAAAATAGAGGAGTACGGCGACTCCCTGTTCGCGGTGCTGCATCTGGTGGAGCCGAATGAAGGCGAATTCCGGGTCGGCGAACTGGCCGTGTTCGCGGGACGCAACTACGCGGTGTCGGTACGCAACAACGCCGACAAGGGTTTTCAGGACGTGCGCGCGAGATCCGAGCGGGAACCGGACCTGCTGCGTCAGGGCCCCGGCTACATTCTCTACGCATTGATGGATGCGGTGGTCGACCGCTACTTCCCGCTGCTCGAACTGCTCGAAGATGAACTCGATGCGATCGAGCGGCGGATATTCGCTCCAGAAGCCGCGCCGCGCCAAAACATCGAAGCCTTGTACGCGCTCAAGCAGCGACTGATGATCATGAAGCACGCGGTGGCGCCGCTGGTGGAGGGCCTCTCGAATCTCTCCGGCGCGCGCGTTCCGGTGCTGTGCGCGGGCATCGCCGTGTATTTTCGCGACGTCTACGATCACCTGCAGCGGCTCAATCAAACGGCCGACTCGATTCGCGACACGGTGGCGACCGCCATCTCCGTGAATCTATCCATGGTGACGCTGCAGGAAAATGAAACCATGAAGCGTCTCGCCGCCTATGCCGCGCTGCTGGCGGTGCCGACCATGATTGCGGGAATCTACGGCATGAACTTCGAACACATGCCCGAACTCAAGTGGCGCTACGGCTATCTGCTGTCGCTGTTGGTGATGGCCGGGATCGACGTGTATCTGTACTTCCGATTCAGGCGCGCCCGCTGGCTGTAGCGTCCGCAGCGGGGCGGCGCCGCCGGCGGCGTTCACGGCATCTTTCTCGCGTTAATTCAATGCACTCCAGGTTTAACTTAATCTCACCCGGACATTCGAGACAGCAGAACTATTCCTCAAAATTGATAAGTGATTCGAGGATTGCCGCAGGGGCGGAAGAGTATTCTACGCACTCACCGTGACGGTAGTGCGGGGGTGATGCACCATGTCCTTGAAGGCTATTTTGTTCCCCCTGGGGTGCGTTCTCGCCTGGTTCGTATTGCTGCCGGTGGTGGTCATCGGCGGCGGCTCATCCCTGCTCCTCTACGCCATTCTTGCCGAATTCGGCGCGTTCATCACGGGCAACCGCGCCAAGACTCTCGATAGCTCGGTGGCACGCGATATTGCGCGGCGCATGTGCGGTGGCTCCGCCGTGCACGTGCGCAGCACGCGCCGCTCCCGGTAATCACCGGCGTCACTTACCCGGGCGCCCCCAGGTCAATACCATGGTGACGGCGTAATTCCACACTGCGCCGATGAGTATTCCTGCGATTGCGGCGGGCAGCCAGCCCCGGCCCGAGCCGTACAGCGCGGACGCGATGCCGACGTTCGCGAAACCGCCGACGCTGCAGGCGAGCACGAACGACAGCCAGCCGCCCCACCACCGTAATCCGCGCAAGCGCATGTCGCGATAGGTCAGAACATTGTTGACCGCGTAGTTGAAGGTCATCGCGCTCAACGTCGCCACCGTCTCGCCTTCGATGAAGGGATGCTTCAACCATTGGAATACCAGCGCCAGCGCCGCGAAATGCACGGCAACGCCGGCGGTCCCGACGATCGAGAAGGCGAGGAAACGCACCGGTATCCAACGGCCCACCAGCTTGTCGAGCAGCAGCATGAGGTAATCCCACGCCGTCAACGAATCAAGCTTGCTCTCCCCGGCCCGGCGCAGGCCAAATCGATAGGCGAGCTCCTTGAAGCGCAGCGGTCCATGGTGGGAGGCGAACAGGTCGGTGAGTATCTTGAATCCGATCGCCGAGAGTTTGTGGACGGTGCCGTCCAGGACGGATCGGCGCATCATGAAAAAGCCGCTCATCGGGTCCGTCAATTCACGGGGAACCACCAAACGGCTGAGCCGCACGGCGAACCGGCTCATGCGCGCGCGCCGCGCATCCCAATCGCCGATGCCGCCGCCCGGCGCGTACCGGCTGCCCACCACGATATCGGTATCGCCCTGCTTCAAGATGTCGAGCATCTGCGGCAGCAGCCGCTCGTCGTGCTGCAAATCGGCATCGATCACCGCAAGATAGGCCGCCGTGCTCGCCAGCATCCCTTCGATGCAGGCCGAGGAAAGTCCGCGGCGGCCGACCCTGCGCAGACACCGTACCCGGCTGTCCGCGTTTGCGTGTTCGCGCACCACGTCCGCGGTGCCGTCGGGAGAATCGTCGTCAACGAACACCACTTCCCACGAGCGATCGCCGAGGCAGGCCGCGAGCCGTCCGATCAGCTCAGCAACATTGTCCCTTTCATTGAAAGTCGGCACGATGATCGACAATTCCGGCCCCGGACGCACCGCGGGGACCATCGGGGTCGGGAGCGTGCCGTCCGGTTGCGGTGCGAGCGGTCGATGGTGTTCGGCGGCGTTCATCTTGTTACTATAATCACCCGGCGGCGCTGGCGCACGAAATGATCACAGGCTTACGCGCCCAATGTCGAAGGATCTGCAATGGTGAGCGCCTTTGCCGCACAATGTTGACAACTTGAAAGGCCGCATCGCCATCGTGTCGGCGCCGCTGCTCGACGTGCTCGTTTTTTGCGTTTTGATCGCCAATGGCGCGTCGTTGCTGATCAGCCATCTTGCGAGCTTCGCGCTCGCCATGGCGCTCCATTACCTGCTCAAAGTTCGTTCCACCATCGCCGCAGCAGGACGCGGCGGCGACTTTTCGCTGCACTGCCAATTGCTGCTGGTGACCGTCATGGCGCTGTTCTTGCGCGGCGGCGTGCTCGCCCTGATGTCGAAATCCTTGCACTGGCCGCCGCAGGTGGCCATCGTGTTTGCAGTGATCGCGGGACTGGCGGTAACGGCCTCTGGATACTCCTACGCGTTGTCGCCGGCCACGGGCGAGGCGCGGACGCGGGCACTCGCAACCGGTCTCATTGCCTATGCGATCGCGCTGCGGCTGGTGTACCTGGGGTCCGTCGAACTGCTTCCCGAGGAGACTTACTACTGGAATTACGCGCGCCATCTCGACATTGGCTACCTGGACCATCCGCCGTTGGTCGCATGGTTGATCAGTCTGGGCACCGCCGTGTTCGGTCAATCACAGTTCGGTGTGCGCAGCGGCGCGCTGTGCTGCGGCGTGATCACCTCGATCTTCGCCTACCGTCTGGCACGCAACCTGTTCGACGATGCGACGGCCCTGGCCGCCCTGCTGTTGGCGCAAATACTACCCTTCTTCTTCCTCTCGGGACTGCTCATGACTCCCGACGCCGGGTTGACCGCGGCTTGGGCGGCGACGCTCTACTATCTCGAGCGTGCCCTCCTGGCCGGTCGCGCCTCCGCCTGGTGGGGGGTGGGTGCGGCCCTCGGCGTGGGTATGGTCTCCAAATACTCCATTGGCCTGCTCGTTCCCGTGATCGTGATTTTCATGCTGCTCGATCGGCAATCGCGGCGTTGGTGGACGCGCTGGGAACCGTACGCCGCCGCGGTGCTGGCGCTCGCCATCTTTTCGCCCGTGATCCTGTGGAACGCCCAGCACGACTGGGCATCCTTTGCGTTCCAGACCTCGCGGCGCTTGGCCGAAGCCCCCCGATTCGCGCTGCATAGGCTGCTCGCCTCCGCCCTGGTGCTGATCACCCCCACCGGCGTGCTCGCGGTCGCCGTCTACTTTGGCGGCGCACGGCTCGGCTGCCGATGCGGCCCGGCGCCGGCTGTTCGCCGGGGCGGCCGTGCTGATACCGCTCGCGGTGTTCGCCGTTTTCAGTCTGCGCCATGAAGTAAAGCTCGATTGGACCGGCGCGCCGTGGACCGCGGCCCTGCCGCTCATGGCGGCGGGCATGGGTGCTGCCGGCGCCGCCGTCACGGGCATTGGTGCATGGATCCGCCGGGCGTGGCTGCCCACCCTCGTCTGCCTGCTGCTGGTCTTCGGCGCCGGTCTGCACTATCTCGTGCTGGGTCTGCCCGGAGCCGGCTACAGTCAACACATCGAATTGATCCCCGTCGGCTGGCGCGACTTCGGCCGCCGCATTGCCGCCGTCGCAGCCGCGGTGCGAGACGAAACCGGCAGTGAACCGCTGGTCGTCGGCATGGATCGCTATGCCATCGCCAGCGAGCTGGCGTTTTACGGAGCCGGCAGCGCCCAATCACCGTTGGAAACCTCGAGCTCGCACTTGTTCGGCGGAATGGGACTGATGTACGAGCGATGGACCCCGGCCGAGCAGCAGCAGGGGCGGAACTTATTGTTGGTGGCGTGGGATCCGCGGGACCTCGCCGGCAGCGCGGTTGAATCCCATGCCGGACGTCTGGGACCGGTCAGCGATGAGGTCCTGTCGCGCAACGGCCGGATCGTGCGCCACTATTACTATCGCGTTGCCTACAATTACAGACTGTGAGGTACATTCGATGAAAGCGGCGTCGTCTCGAGGGCTTGCGGCGGTGCTGCTCGCGGCGGCGAGCATCGCGCGGCTGTCGCCCGCTGCCGCGCAGACTCCGGAACAGCAGAAAATGTGGGATGCGCAGCGCGCCCAGGCACAGGCCGAAGAGAAGCTCAAGGCGGAACAGCTGGCCAAGCAGCGCGAGGCCCGCAGGGCGGACCCGATGGCGTGGGTGCGCACTTTGGATCCCATGTCGGCCGGCGGCTGGGTGTTCCGGGCGGTGGGTGCCGACGGATCCTGGGCGGCGTTCAGCACCGATCATCAATTGAAGCGGTCGGGCCGTCTGGTGACGGCGTGGTTGAGGCAGGAATACCCCGAACCGCAGCGCAGCGCCGCCGGCGATGCGTACGCGAGCGATGTGCAGAAGATCCAGTACGACTGCGCCAAGGAGCAGGCCCGCG
This sequence comes from uncultured Gammaproteobacteria bacterium, assembly GCA_963800375.1. Classification (GTDB taxonomy): domain Bacteria; phylum Pseudomonadota; class Gammaproteobacteria; order Steroidobacterales; family Steroidobacteraceae; genus Bog-1198. Next base: position 548,771 of record CAWDAT010000001.1, read on the forward strand.
TTCTGCTGGCCATCTATTACGCCCAGAATAATCTCGCCGGCTCCCAACAAAGCGAAGAAACGGACCCGAAGCAGGCGACCTGGGACCCGATCGTTCCAGGCACGCAGAGTGAGTTCATTTTTCGCTGGGCCTGCGGCGCCGGGTCAGCAGGGGCGCGACCATGACAGGTTGATGGTCGCCGTCATCAGCCGTGACCGGTCGGCGCATGGGCCCACCAGAATCTCGATTTCGCCGGGCTCGAACACCGGCTCGAGATCGGCCCCGAGAAAGCGCAAATCCACTGCTCGCAATGACAGAGTGACCGTTGCCGTTTCGCCGGGCCGCAAGCTGACTCTCGCGAAGCCTTTGAGTTCGAGCAACGGACGCGCCACGCTGGCAATTTTGTCGTGGGTGAAGAGGAAAACCGTCTCCTGCGCCTCGCGCGCGCCGGCATTGTGCACGTCGACGTGGATTCGCACGGTGTCGATGTCCTCGACCTCGACCGGCGTCACGCGCAGATTGGCGAGTGAAAAATGCCCGTAGGTGAGTCCATGGCCGAAAGGAAACAGCGCATCGTTCGGCGCATCGAGATACTTGCTGGTGTAGCGGTCCAAAGGATCCGCCGGCCGCCCCCCGGGGCGTTCACCGAAGAATATCGGGATCTGACCCAGGGCCCGCGGCCAGGTGACCGGCGTGCGGCCGCTCGGAGATACCCGCCCGCTCACGACATCGCCGATCGCATGCCCTGCCTCGCTGCCTGGAAACCAGGCCGCCAGCACCGCATCCGCCCTCTCCACCAGCCATGGCAGCACCAGCGGCCGCCCCGAGAACAACACCACGATGACCCGCTTGTTCGCCGCGTGCGCGCTCTCCAACACCGCCTCGGCCAGCTGACGCTGCGCTCCGGGAAGGTCCAGGTGCGCCCGGCTTGACGCCTCGCCGCTCATGCCGGCCGACTCGCCCACGCACAGCACGACCGCCTCGGCCGCCGCGCATAGATCGAGCGCCGCGCCGATCCCCGAAACATCGCCGCTGTCGATGGCCACTCCTGGCGCATGCAGCCACTCAGATGCAGGCATGGCGGCGCGCAGACCCTCCACCACGCCGACGGTGCCGGCCGCATCTGCGGCGCCCCACCAGGGACCGCGCATCTCGGCCGGCGCATCCGCCAAAGGACCTATGACGGCCAAGCGGCGCAACGCACCGCTGAAGGGCAGCGTGCCATTGTCATTCTTCAGCATCACGATGGCGCGCGCCCCGACGGAGCGCGCGAGCTGCCGCCGGTGCGCGAAAGCCGCAGCGGATTCAGGTTTCGCGCCGCGCCGGTAGGGATCATCGAACAGGCCGAGCTGCTCCTTCAGCGTCAGCACGCGCCGCACCGACTCGTCGATCTCGGCCATGGTCACCAGCCCGCGCTCGAGAGCGACGGGCAGGCCGCGGCGATAGGCGTCGGCCATCATGTCGATATCCACGCCGGCTTTGAGCGCCAGCGCGGCCGCTTGAGCGAGGTCGGCGGCGATGCCGTGGTGAATGAGTTCCGCCACGGCGTTGTAGTCGCTGATGATCACGCCCTTGAAACCGAGGCGCCCGCGCAGCCAGTTGCGCAGCAAGTCGCGGTTTGCGGTCATGGGAATGCCCGCGAGATCGATGAACGCCGGCATGACGGCCGCCACACCCGCCGCCACCGCCGCGGCAAATGGCGGCATGTACACCTCGCGCACGGTGCGCTCGGAGATGTCGACCGAGGCATAGTCGCGGCCCGCGGTGACGGCGCCATAGGCGCAATAGTGCTTGGCAACCGCCGCGAGCGTATCTGCGGCGGCGATGTCGGTGTGTTGAAAGCCGCGCACCTTGGCCTCCGCAATGCGCGCGCCGAGCCAGGGATCCTCGCCGGGACCCTCGGCGCTGCGCCCCCATCGGGGATCGCGCGCGACATCCAGCATCGGCGCAAAGGTCATCGCCAAGCCCTCGGCCGCAGCCTCCTTGGCGGCTTCGCGCGCGGTCAGCTCCCAGGTTTCAGGATCGAACAATGCGGCTTCGCCCAGCGGTATCGGAAACAACGTGCGGTGTCCGTGCACCACATCGAATCCGATGAGCAGTGGAACGCCCAGGCGCGACTCCTCCACCGCGAGGCGCTGCATTTCACGGATGTGGGCGGCTCCGAGCATGTTGAGAAGATTGCCGATCGTGCCGGCCTTGATGGATTCGGTCGAATCGCCCACGATGATCGGGCCGGTCACCGCGTAGCTGGAGGCCGTCATGGTGAGTTGACCGAGCTTTTCCGCCAGGGTCATGGCGCCAAGCAGTTTCTCGATCCGGCTCACTTATTCCGCTCTCGCGCGGCGGCATTGTCCGATAATGGCGTGGTCACATTGCTCCCGAGAACCCTGCATGAATAGAGAAACGAATATCGAAGAGAGTGCCAATTCCGGCCTTCTGCCGCAACTCGGCATGATGGTCCGGGCCCTGTGGGAAGCGCCGGTCCGCAATACGCTGTTTCTCCTATCGGGCGCGCTGTTCGTGGTCATCGCGGCGACGGCGTATGGGCAGATACGCCTCAATAACTGGAACCAGCCCTTCTATGATGCGCTGTCGCGCAGGGACTTTACGCAATTCCTGGAGCAATTGGGCGTCTTCGGCATCATTTCCGGTGTGCTGCTGGCCCTCAACGTGGCGCAGCGCTGGCTCGGTGAAACGCTGAAACTCAAATTGCGCCAGGGTCTGGCGCAGGATCTGATCGGCAACTGGCTGCATCCGGGGCGCGCGTTCCGGCTCGCCAACGCTGGTCCGATGGGCGTGAACCCCGATCAGCGCATGCACGAAGACGCGCGCCACCTCACCGAACTATCCGCCGATCTGGGGATCGGACTGCTGCAGTCGTCGATCTTGCTGGCCACCTTCGTGGCGGTCCTCTGGTCGCTGTCCAGCAATTTCGTGTTTCACTTCGGCGGCCGGAATTTTACGGTGCCCGGCTACATGGTTTGGGCCGCCATCGTCTACTCAGGGTCTGCCTCGCTGTTGAGCTACTGGGTCGGCCGCAATCTGATCGACCGCAATGCCCAGCGCTATGCGCGCGAGGCCGATATTCGCTTCTCTCTGGTACGCGTCAACGAACACATCGATGCCATTGCGCTCAGCGGTGGCGAAGCGGACGAAGAGCGGCGCATCGAAATCGATCTCGCCGCGGTGCTGGCGGCCACCGCCCGGCTGGTCACCGGCCTCACCAACCTGACCTGGATCACCGCCGGGTACGGCTGGTTCACGCTGGTGGCGCCGATACTGGTCGCCGCACCGCTGTATTTCGCGGGGAGCATCTCCTTCGGCGGATTGATGTTGGCGTCGGGCGCATTCATGCAGGTCCAGTCCTCGCTGCGCTGGTTCGTCGACAATTTCAGCGCCATCGCCGATTGGCGGGCGACCCTGCTGCGGGTGGCCGGATTCCGCCGCGCGATCTTCGATGCCGACGTTTTGCACGACGTCGAGAGCCAGATCGCCTTCGTCGCCGGCCCTCCCGGCAGGATCCGCATCGACGATTTGGAGATCGCCTCCCCCGCCGGCGCCACCATGCTGCAGGAGAAGCAGATCGAGATCGGCGCCGGCGACCGCGTGTTGATCGTCGGGGAATCCGGAACCGGCAAAACCCTGCTGTTTCGCGCCCTGGCAGGGCTGTGGCCGTGGGGAGCGGGGCGGGTCGCGCGCCCGCCGGGCGAGGAAATACTCTACATGCCGCGCACCCCCTATCTGCCTCCGGGCACCTTGCGCGAGGTCCTCGCCTACCCCGCCGCCACGGCGGCCTTCGAACCGGCGGCCTTTACGCAGGCCCTGAACCGCCTCCATCTGCAGCGGCTGGTGCCGCTGTTGGATGAGTCCCGCCGCTGGGATCGCGAACTGAGCGAAGATGAGCAGCAGACCGTCGCGTTCGCGCGCTTGGTGCTGCACGCGCCGCCGTGGGTTCTCATCGACGAGGTGCTCGATTCGCTGGATGAGGAGGCGCGCGGTGCCCTGCTCGATATCTTTGCGAAGGATCTCAAGCGCACCGCCATCATCCACATCGGCCGCGCCGAAGACCATGACCACCTGTTCACGCGAGTTCTGCACCTGGTCAAGGATCCGATGCTGCGCAGGCTGCAAAGGGCCGCCGCGCAGACGGCGTGAGGTTCAGCCGGCCTGCCGTCTCGGCTCCGCCTCGTCCGCCGCGCGGGACGCATGCGATCGCAGCACGATCTCGCGGAATGCGGCGGCGGATACCGCCGGGCTCATCAGGAATCCCTGCACCGCGTCGCAGGACTCGGCTTGCAGGAACCGCAGCTGTGCCTCGGTCGTGACTCCCTCGGCCACGATCTTCAGATCCAAACTGTGGCCGAGCGCAATGATGGCGCGCACGATGGCGGCATCGTCCGGGTCGTCGCTGATATCGGCGACGAACGAACGATCGATTTTCAGCGTGTCGAGCGGAAAGCGCTTCAGGTAATTCAGAGAACAGTAGCCGGTTCCGAAATCGTCGATTGCCAGCGCAAATCCGAACTCCTTCAACGCCAGCAGGGATCTGCGCCCCGCTTCCGCGTCCTGCATCAGCACTCCCTCGGTCAGTTCGAGTTCAAACAGGGAAGGCGACAGCCGCGCCTGCGTCACCGCATCCCCCAGGCGCAGCAGCGCCTCCGGATACATGAAATCCCTGCCTGACACATTGATGGCGATGCGGGGCAATTGCAGGCCCTCGTCGCGCCACTGGCAAAGGTCGCGGCAAACCCGCTGCAGCGCCCAGCGGCCGATGTCGCCGATCAAGCCGGTCTCCTCTGCGACCGCGATGAAATCGCCCGTGGGAATCTGTCCGCGCTCCGGGTGGAACCAGCGCAGCAGCGCCTCGCCGCCCAGCAATTGCAGATCGCGGGTCCGGTACTTCGGCTGATAGTAGATTTCCAGGCCGGAGTTCTCCACGGCCCGCCGCAACTCCATCTCCAGCGACAGCCGCTTCAGCGCGCGCACGTTCATCGCGCTGTCATAGACGCGCATTTGGTTGCGGCCGCTCGCCTTGGCCTCATACATCGCACCGTCCGCATTCTTGAGCAGACTCTGCGCGTCGCCGCCGTGCTCCGGGAACATTGCAATGCCGATGCTCGGCGTCACCACGAGTTCATAGCTCTCCTGCTGAAACGGCGCCGCGAGAATCGACAGAATCTGACGCGCCGCCCACTGCGCGCGTTCGACATCCGTGCGCCCGGTGAGCACCACGATGAATTCGTCGCCGCCGACGCGGGCCAGCTGCCCGCGGACGCGCGCGGCGCCGGCGCCTTCGACCGGGCCGAGATTCAGCGGCACCGCCGGCTCTTCGCCGTCGGCGTCCAGATCCAGCCCGACCTGCAGCCGTTCAGCCACTTGACGCAGCAGTGCGTCGCCGGTCTCATGGCCCAGGGTGTCGTTGATGCGCTTGAACTGATCGAGATCGACATACAGCACCGCCAGGCTGCGGTTGAGCTGCCGTGCCACCGTGAGCGACTGCGCCAGGTAGTCGTGTATCCATTCGCGGTTGGGCAAGCCGGTCAATCCGTCAAAGTACGCCAGCCGGTGGATGCGTGCCTGCGCCTCCTTGCGTGCGGTCACATCTCTGACGATGATGAGGACCTGGCCGGCGGCGTTGGGCAGGTAGCGGCACTCGAAGTGACGGTTTGGCCGGGACTCGCCATCGAGAGCGAACTCGAACACCGCAGGTTCGCCCCGCAGCGCCGCCTGCAGACAGTCCAAGGCGTGCGGCCGCGACCCCGCCGGAATCAGCTCGAGGAAATTCCTGGACTCGATTCCGGGTCCCGGGGCGCCGCTCAACCCCGCCGCCGGACTGAAGCAGTGTTCGATCGCGCCACCGGCGTTCACGAGCAGGATGCCGTCGGGAATCGCCCTCAGCAGCGCGGAGTTCTTCTGCTCGCTGAACCGCAGGTCGACTATGGTGCGGGCGCCGCGCAGCACGTAGCGGATCCGATGCTCGAGAAGGGTCCAATTGACGGGTTTGACGACGAAATCCGTGGCGCCGGCCTCGTACGCTTGATCGATCGACCGCGTGTCATCGCAGCCGGTGACCATGACGATGGGCAAGTCCGCGCCCCCGGGCAGGGCGCGGATGTTGACGCACGCCTGATAGCCGTCGCCGTCCGCCATCTCCACATCGAGCAGCGCGATATCCGGAAGATCGAGCGCGCAGGCGGCCACGGCAGCGTCGCCGCTCGCCACCGTTTGCACGGTGAAACCCGCGGCCCGCAGCATTGCACCGGCAATCTCCCGAAGGATGGCGTCGTCGTCGGCGATGAGTACTCGAATCGGTGCTGTGCGGCCGCTCATGCCGATCTCCGCATGGCGTACTGCAGTTCGTCGCGCACGCGCAGGTGCAGAGCGCCGACCCGCACGTAGATCTCGCGGGCCGCGGCGAAGTCGCCTTGCCGCGCCGCGTCCTCGAGTTCCCGGCACAGGTGCGCCAAACCATGCGCGCCGACATTGCCGTTGTAGGAGCGCCAGGCGTGCGCCGCCCGCGCCAGATCGGCGGAATTGGCGGCACTCAGTGATTTCTCGATCGATGCCACCAAGCCCCGCGAATCATTCAAATACATCTCACCGATGTGGCAGAGCATGTCGCGGGCACCGTTGCGCGGCAGCGCGCGCAGCGCCTCGAGTGTGGCGGTATCAAGAATCGGCTCGTTTGCCGGCGCCGCTTGCATCCCGGCGCTCTTTCCCGCCGGCGCGGCCGGCCCTGCCGCGGCATCGCGGCCCAGCCAGCGGGCCAGCGTCGCATGCAGCGCTTCGCGCCTGAACGGCTTCGCCAGGTAGTCGTCCATGCCGGCCTCCAAGCAGGCCTCGCGCCCCGCGGCCGTGGCGTCGGCCGTCAATGCGATGATCGGAATGCGGGATCCGGCGCTCTCCGCGCGCCGGATCTCGGCCGTGGCGGAAAAGCCGTCCATGACCGGCATCTCGCAATCCATCAGGACCGCATCGAAGTGCCGCGTTCGCAGCATCTCCAGGGCCTGGCCGCCGTGGTTCGCCGTGTCGACCGACAGGCCCAGCGAGGCCAGTATGCCGTTGGCGACTTCGCGGTTCAGAGGCTGATCTTCGACCACCAGAACCCGGCCCGTCAGCCGGGTCAGGCTGGCCGCGGGCAGAAGGACGTTGGTGGCGGTAAAGGCGTGAGCGTCCTCGTCCGCGCTGCCGCTCAATATCCGATGCAGCTCCCCGAGGCGCACCGGCTTGGTGAGCTCCACGTCGCAAGGGTCCCGAGCCGCGTCGGTTTCGGATGCCAGGCTGACGAAGCTCAACAATCGCACCGTGCGCAGACTCGCCAGCTGCCGCGAACGCAATGCCTGCCACAGGCCGTCGGCCTCGTTGAGCAGCCAGTCGTCGATCACCACGGCATCATATTGTCCGGCCGCGGTAGCAGCCACGGCTTCGGCCAAAGACGGCGCTTCGGTCGCACATCCCTCCCAGTCATGCAGCGCCTTGGCCGTGATGGCGCGCGCTGCCGCGTTGCCGTGCACCACCAGTACCCGCAAGCCCTCGAGGCTGCGCCGGCGCGCCGGCGGCTGCGCCGCTGCATCGACCAGGGGCAGCGTCAGTTCGAATGAGAATGTCGAACCCTTCCCGGGGGCGCTGACCAGGGACAGCTGCCCGCCCATGAGCTCGACGATTTGCCGCGATATCGCCAGGCCAAGCCCGGTGCCGCCGAAGCGCCGGGTGGTCGAGGCATCTTCCTGGGCGAACTCCTCGAAGATTCGCGACTGATTTTCCGGCGCGATGCCGACCCCCGTGTCGGCGACCTCGAAGCGCACCGACAGGCGGCCGTCCTGCACGTGCAGCGGGAGCAGACGCAGAATGACTTCGCCGCGCTCGGTGAATTTCACGGCATTGCCGCCGAGATTCACCAGCACCTGCCGCAGCCTCACGGCATCCATGCGCACTCGCGGCAGCGGCACCGTCGGCGAATCGCATAACAGCTCGATGCCCTTGGTGGCGGCGCGCGCGGCCAGCATCTCGACCGTCTGTTCGACCAGTTCGGTCAGGTCGCATTTCACCGGATCAAGCTGCAGACGGCCCGCCTCGATCTTGGAGAAATCGAGAATGTCATCGACGATCGCCAGCAGTGAATCGGCGGAGCGGTGAATGGCTTCGGCAAAGCGCCGCTGCGCAGGGTCAATGCGTGTGTCGAGCAGCAGGCTGGTCATTCCCAGGACGCCGTTCATCGGCGTACGCAGCTCATGGCTCATGCGGGCCACGAAATCGCTCTTGGCGCGGCTCAGGACCTGCAGTTCCTGATTGCGCTCCTCGAGTTCGCGCGTTCGCGCATGAACCGTTTGCTCCAGTTCCCGGCTGTAGCGCAATTCACGGTCGCGGCGCTGCCGCTGCAGGCGCCACAGATAACCGAACAGCAGCAGGCCGAGCACCAGGTAGGCCACGCGGGCAGCCGGCGTTTTCCACGGTGCCGCCGCCACGTGCACGGGAATGGCCAGATCCTTGCTGCTCCAAATGCCGTCGGCGTTGGCCGCGCGCACCTTGAAGACATAGTCGCCGGCGTCCAGGTTGGTGTAGGTCGCGCGATGCAGCGAGCCGGCATCGATCCAACCGCTGTCGAAACCTTCGAGTTGATAGGAGTAATGATTGTGCGCGGGCGAGGTGAAATCCAAGGCCGCGAAATCCAGGGTGACCAGCTTGTCATCGTAGGCGAGCGCCAGCGGCCGGCTCGCATTGGGCAATTCCTGCGGCAGGATGCTGCGGTTGAGTTTTGCCGCCGTGGTCAGGACCACGCGCGGCGGGGGCGCGGTGGGTGCGATCAGATCGGGCGAGAAGGCGTTGAAGCCATTGTTGCCGCCGAAGAACAGCGTGCCGTCCGGACCTTGGTAATGGGCGTTGAAATTGAACTCCTCGTCCTGCAAACCATGCACTTGGTGGAACCACTTGATCGAATGGGCGCTCGGATCGAGACGGGCCAGCCCCGCGTTGGTGCTCAGCCATAATCGATCCTCGCGATCCGACTCGATCCCATAGACGACTTGTGTCGAGAGTCCGAGCCCCGATTGATTCTCGAAACGCACGGCGCCCGGCTGGGCCGAGCTGCCGATGACGCGGTCAAGCCCGCCGCCCGCGGTACCGACCCACAGTTGACCGTGGTGATCCAAGTGCAGGGCGTACACCGAATTGTCGCTGAGACTGGCAGGGTCGCGATCATCGCGGCGAAATGTGTAGAAGCGGCCCGTGCGGCGGTCCAGCAGATTCAGGCCGCCGCCCTCGGTGCCGATCCACAGATTGCCGATGGCGTCCTCGACGATGGCGCTGGCGCGCGAGCCGCTGAGCGAAGCGGCGGATATCTTGCCGTAGGGATAGCGCGTGACCGAACCGCTGCTTTGATCGATGCTGGCAAGTCCGCCGCCGTAGGTTCCCACCCACAGAGTCCCCAGGCGATCTTCGTACAGCGACATCACCCCGTTGGCGGGCAGCGTAGCCGGATCGTCGGCGCTGCGGTACACCTGCAGCGCGCCGCTGTTCACCTCGAGCCGATTGAGGCCGCCCGTCATGGTGCCGATCCAGAGCACCCCTCTGCGATCGTACAGCAGGGACATGATCCGATCATCGGTCAAGCGTGCGCCGTGGTCGGCGCTCGCGCCATAGTGCCGCTCGGTCCCGTTGCGCGTATCGATTTCCACCAATCCGGCGCCGACCGTGCCCACCCACAACTTGCCGTTGCCGTCATCGGCGAAGGAGTTCACCTGGGTGTCGCGGAAGGCGCCGCTGCGGTAGTGTCCGAACAGCCAGCTTCGCGGATTCCAATGACTGGCACCGCCGCCGCGCGTGCCGACCCATAGCACGCCGCCGCGATCCTGGTACAGCGACATCACATCGCTATCGCGCAAGCTCTGCGGATTGTCCGCGTCGCGCCCGTAGCGCACGAACGCCGCCGACTCGCGGTCGAACAGATTCAGGCCGTCGGCGGTCGCCACCCACAGCCGCTGCGCGTCATCCTCGAGCACCGCCAGCACCCGGTCATGGCTCAACGAGCGAGGATCCTTCGGATCGTGGCGAAAGACGGTGATTCGACCCGTGGCAGGATCGAGCCGGTTGAGCCCGCCGCGGTAGGTGCCGATCCAGAGCGCCCCCGCGTGATCCTCGCGGATGGCGCGGATTCGCAGGTCGCTCAAGCCGCCGCCGTCCGCCGGTGCGGCATAGTTCTGGAAATCGTCGCCGGCGGGTTCGTAGCGGCTCAATCCGCCGTCGGTGCCGATCCAGATCCTGCCGCGATGGTCCACGAACAGCGCGCATACCGCGTCCGACGCCAGAGAACGCGGGTCGCCGTCCCGATGGCGGAAGTGGCGGACGTCGCCGCTCCTCGGGTCGAGCACGTCGAGACCCTGGTCCAGGGTGCCGGCCCAGACGCGGCCTTGGGAGTCGATCAGCAGGGTGCGTACCGCATCGCTCGCGAGCGTGCGCGGCCTGGCTGCATCGTGCCTGAACAGCTGGAATTGCTCGGTGCGCCGATCCCATCGCGCCACCCCGCCGCCGTCCGTCGCCAGCCACAGATCGCCCTGGGCATCCTCAGCCATCGACCAGATATAGTCGCTGGCGAGACCGTGCTCATTGCCGCGTTCACGGCGATACTCGCGTATCGAATCACCGTCGTAGCGGTCGAGGCCGTTCTCGGTCGCCAGCCACAGGTAACCCTGCGAGTCCTGCAGCATGCCGTTGACCGTGCTCTGTGAGAGCCCGTCGCGCGTGGTGAGATGTTCGAAGTACATGGGCCGCACCGCAGGCGATGGCGCGGCCGCGTGGGCCGCCGTGCAGGCTGCCATGCAGGCCAGCAAGATCACCCCGATGCGCGCGCGGCTCAGCATGCCCGCTGCACTATTCCTGCGTCGGAACATCGATACCCGTGTAGCCGCTGCTCCAGGTGTAGCCGCTGCTCCAGGTATAGCCGCTGCTCCAGGTGTAGCCGCTGCTCCAGGTGTAGCCGCTGCTCCAGGTATAGCCGCTGCTCCAGGTGTAGCCGGCGCTCGAGGTGTAGGTTCCGTTCCACAACAAGCCGTCGCCGAGCACCGCCACGGTGTTCACCAGAGGACCGACCAGGGGCACCTTGGCGGTCGCGGCGGCGGCCGTGTTCAACAGCTTGCCGGTGCCGCCGAGCACACCGCCGAGCAGCGACGGCACGAGGGAGTTGGCCGACGCCGGCGCTTGCGCCATGATGTAGAAATTGCCGTTCGAATCTTCGTTGGCGCGCCCGCCGTAGTGCTGCAATCCGGCGAGATCCAGCAGCACGTTGAGTCCCTGGTTGGCGCATCCGGAGGCGGTGCTGTAGGCGGAGTCATGCGCGTCCACCAGACCTGCGCCCTGCTGGAATACCGTGTAAGCCAGGGTGCCGTTGGAATTGACGGCCGGACGCGCACCGGACATGAGTCGGCACTTGACTTGGTCCGGAGTCAACTGCGGATTGACGTCGAGCATCAGAGCCACGACGCCGCTGACCACGGCGGCCGCTTGTGAGGTGCCTGACATGCTGAAGTCGTGGTAGGGCTCGTCCACCCATTGCGGAAATTCCGCCGCGAGCGTGCCATTGTCGGGAGCGTACGCAAGATTGTGGCCGCCCATGCCGACGACATCGGGTTTTACGAAGCCCTCGAACGTCGGTCCCGCCGACGAAAATGACGCGAGCCGGTACCGTATCGGCTGCAGCGGATAGTAATCGTCCGTGACCGCGCCGACGGTGATGACGTAGGGCACATCGCCGGGGGCGTCGATGGTCAAGGCGTCGGGCCCTCGATTGCCCGCGGCGGTGACCACCACGATGCCCGAAGCCCAAGCCGCCATCACGGCCTGATTCAGAGGATCCTGCCAGTACGGTCCGGAAGGCGGCGCGCCCAGCGACAGGTTGAGCACGCGGATACCGTATCGCGCGCGCTGCGCAATGACCCACTGCACGGCGCTGATGACATCGGAATACACGCCGGCGCCGTTGCTGTCCAATGCCCGCACCGACACGAGATTGACGCCGGGGGCGACGCCTTGGAAATTGCCGCCGGCGGCGACGCCGCTGCTGGCGATGATCGACGTGACGTGCGTGCCGTGACCGTAGGGATCGTCGATGTTGCGCGCATAGGTCTCGAGACCGGGCGGACGGTAGTAACCCGGTTGCCGGCGCGCCAAGATCACATCGTACTGGGCGAGCACCCGGCTGTTGCCGCCGGTGGGCGAATATTGCAGGGGACCCTGTTCATTCCACAGTCCTGAATCGATCACCGCCACCGTCACGCCGCGGCCGGTCAGGCCGCCAAGGTGCAATTGGCGGGCATCGACTTCGCTTGGATAGTAGGTTTCCGGAACCATTCCGCCGATGGAACTCGCGCTCACCGGCGTATCGTCGTAGATCTGCAGGCCGCGCTGAGCGCGCAGCCGGGCCAATTCGCGCTCCGCGAGGGCAGCACCCACCGCGCGGATCACGCCAAGATCGCTCATCACCATCCCGCCCGCCGCCTGAACCGCGCTGCGCGCGGCAGCGGCGCTCACGGACTGTACGATGTAGTGATGGCGCTCGTCCTGCGCCGCGGCGGCCGCCGCCACCGCCTCACGCCGCGCGGTGCCGTGCCGCTCCGCCGACGCCTGCCGTGCCACCGGCTGCGGCGCCCGCGCGCGGCCGAACATCAGCATGCACGCCGGCAACAGCGCGGCCGCGGCGCCGACAATCAACGGCCATTGCCCGCGGCGCAGTTTCGTTGTCATGGAGTTTCCCGATTGGCATCAGTACCGCATGTACTGCTGATCATTCTCGGCGAGCCGGGGTGTCCAAAAATAGCGACAGTCACCATAACACCCGTGATCCACGTCGCAATTCGCAGGCCTGCGTTGGATATGTCAACGGCGCCCGGACGCGCCTCGGGTGCCGCGTGACATAAGCGCTGCGATGACTCAGGGCCGCAGGCGAATCAATATCTCGCGTTCCGCCTCATGCTTGACCGCGCGCGCCCGCACCCGCAGCAAGTCGCGGCGCGCCACCAGCCCCACCAATGCGTCGTCAATGCGGCGCAGAATGGGCACGCGGCTCACGTCCGCGGCGGCCATGCGATCGGCCAGATGACCGACCAATTCGTCCTCGTAGGCCGTGAACAAATCCCGGTCCACGGTCAAATCGCGCAGCGTCTCCCCGTCCGGCCATCCGTCGATGGACCAGCGAAACACGTCGGTGCGCGCAATCATTCGCAGGACGTGCCCATCGGTGTCGATCACCGGGTAGCTCTTGTGCCGCGGCGGCGCGTCCGCGGCGAAGAAGGCGACGACGTCGCTGATGGGAACATCGGCCGCAAAGCTGTCGACCGATCTTGCCATGATCTCCCTGACGCGTACGCTCTCGAACGGATCGACGATGTATTCGCGCGTCACATGATGCCCGCGGCGCGCCACTTTTTCCGTGAGGATCGAGCGGCGTAGCAGCAGCACCGTGGTGGCATGCGCCATGGCACAGGCGGCGGCCAGCGGCAGCAGGCCGCCGAGATTGTGCGTAAGCTCGATGGCGAAGACGATCGAGGTGAGCGGCGAGCGCATGGTGCCGGCCATCATCGCCGCCATCCCGATCAATGCCCAAAGCCCCGGATCACCCACGGGAAACATCGCGCCGCAGAGAGCGCCAAGGGCGCCCCCCATGATGAGCAAGGGCGCGAGCACGCCGCCCGAGGTTCCCGACCCCAGGGCGACCGCCCAGATGACCGCCTTCACCAAGGCCAGGCGCAATGTCGCCGACGTGGTGGTGCCGCCGTGCAGCAGCGCGGCAATGCTGTCGTAGCCCACCCCCAGCGCGTGCGGCTCGATGAGTCCGCCCACCCCGATCGCAAATCCGCCCAGTACCGGCCACCACATCCAATGGATCGGCAGCCGTTGAAACATGTCCTCGCTGCCATACACCATTTGCGTCAGCAGGCCCGAGGTCAGGCCGGCGGCGACGCCGAGCGCCGCGGCGAACAGCAGGCCGAGCGGTGGCAGCGCCGCGCTCGTCGCCATGGGGAACAGCACACCGCCCCCCATGAGCCATGGCCGCCAAGCCGCGGCCGCGACACACGCCATGGCAACCGGCACGAAACTTCGAGGCTTCCACTCGAACAGCAGCAGTTCGACAGCCAACAGCATGGCCGCGACCGGCGTGCCGAAGGTGGCGCTCATGCCCGCGGCCGCCCCGGCCACCAACAGCGTCTTGCGCTCGGCGTCCGACAGATGAAAGAGCTGCGCAAACAGCGATCCGAACGCGCCGCCGGTCATGATGATGGGACCCTCCGCGCCGAATGGACCGCCGGAGCCGATGGAGACTGCCGAGGACAGCGGCTTCAAGATGGCCACTTTCGGTTGAATGCGGCTGCGGCCGATGAGGATGGCCTCCATCGCCTCCGGTATGCCGTGGCCGCGAATTTTCTCCGATCCAAAGCGCGCCATTAAACCGATGATCAGACAGCCGGCGACCGGAACGAGAACTGCCCATGCGCCCAAGGAATTGCCGATGATCGTCACCGGCGAGGCGCTGATGCGTCCATAGTAGGCCAGATTGGTCGCCAGATTGATCAAGTGCAGCAGCAGCCACGCAGCGGCGGCACCCGCGGTACCGACCACCAGCGCCATTGCAATCAGTGGCAATAGCCGGCGGTCGGTGCTGAAATCACGCAATCGGTCGATGATGAGCCCATGGGCGGGGGAGCCGCTATTCATAATTTTATGCATGACGCCGGTTTATATCGTATTACGATACTATCATGACTACTACCGATCGCCGGCCCGCGCGTGCGCTGACTCGGGCGGACTATGAACATTTGGCCGAATTCCGCTATCAGCTGCGCCGATTTCTCGTCTTCAGCGAAGAGGCGGCCGCGGCGGTCGGGCTCACGGCGCAACAGCATCAGGCGCTGCTGGCGATCAAGGGCTTTGCCGGACGGGAACCCATCACCACCGGCGGATTGGCGCAGCGCCTGCTCGTTCGCCATCACAGCGCAGTCGGATTGATCGACCGGCTGGCTGCGAAGCGGCTCATCAGGCGGCGAAGCGCCCGCCAAGATCGGCGCTTGGTTCGCATTGAGCTCACCCCCAGGGCGGAAGCTCTGCTTGCCGGTCTGTCGGCAGCCCACCGCGACGAACTCAAGGGACTGGCGCCGGCCTTGCGGGGACTGCTCTGATGAAGTCGCGCCTGGCAGGGCGGTGGAAAAACTGCCAAGGACTTCACAGAGCCGTTTCGAGAGCTGTGGGATGGTTCGACAATGGACGAATCTTTTGCGTCGGGTCTACGCAACATCCGGCACGCCATTGAATCGAAACTGCGGGATTCGGGCATCGAGAGGCAAAGTCTCGGCGATACCACCCGAGGATGCGCACGGCCGGTTCCGGGCATGGTCATCATCGATGTGGGCGGCAACGATAGAATCGCCCGGGTGACCTTCACCCGCGAGGAAGTCGAGGATTGCTGGCAGCGCGTGGATGCCTATTGCGTGCGCTCGAAGATCAATCATGTCGTCGATGAGCTGTTGCGTTCGACGCATACAGTAGTGACCTAGCCGGACCACTGAATAGACGCGCGAACACCCCTCGCCCGACAATCGAGCCATGGGCCGTGTTCGCCGCAATATGTTCGCCGCCTCCGGCGCGCAGCACTACATCGTTGTTTGGGACCTGCAATGGCAGATCATCGAGGTTGCGCGGCCGCTACGCGGCGGGGATCTGCGCGCGGCGCTCACCGCCGCCATGTCGCGCCTGGAGCATGACGGCTGGGTTCGGGAGGGGACCGAGGACTTCGGTTTTGCCTTCCTCAGCCGCGCCGACGAACGCCGGCTGGTGATGATCACGTCCCGTGATCCCTACACTTCGGCCGCGCAATCCTTCTCGCCGTTCGGTCCTTAGGCTGCGTCGAACAAAGCGGCGGGCACCCCGTCGGCACAACGTATATATTGTCGTGGAGAACGGCCAACGACTGAAGGATGCGGCAATCAACAAGAGGAACCATCGGGCGTGTAGCGGGTCGAAACTTTCCGTGACGTGGTCCTGGCCGACGCTGCCCGCTTGCATGATCGCCGCATGGGCGTTGGCCTACGCAACGCACGGCCGTGCCGACGGCCACGCCGCAGTTGCACCGTACGGTCTGACATCGCGGACCGCGGCCAAGGCCTATTTGAACATGCCGCAGCGCGCGGACGGCAAGATTCCATCGTTGCTGTCGCAAACCGGCGCGTTCCGCGACACGCGCAACCTCGTCCCCGGCGACGGTTTGATTGCGTACGACATCGTGCTGCCGTTTTGGTCGGATGGCGCCGCCAAACTGCGATGGGCGGCGATTCCCGACGGCAAGATCGGCTATTCGCCGACAGGCGACTGGATATTTCCGAAGGGCACGGTGTTCGTGAAGACCTTCGAAATGCCGACCGATGCGGCCAATCCCGGCGTCAAGCGCCGGCTTGAAACCCGGCTGTTGGTTTGCGACAGTGGCGGCGGCGTCTACGGCGTCGTCTATAAGTGGCGGCCCGATGACAGCGATGCTGACTTGCTGACGGCCGCCCAAACCGAAGCGATTCCGATCAAGGCCGGGGCCGCCCAAATCCACGAGCAGACTTGGTACTACCCGAGCCGGCAGGATTGTCTGGCCTGCCATAATCGCCATACCAGCGGCGTTCTCGGCCTCAAGGCGCGCCAAATGAACCGCAGCTTCGTTTACCCCTCGGGCGTCGCGGACAATGAGCTGCGCGCATGGAATCACATCGGTTTGTTCGCGCCCGAAATCGACGAAGCCGGCCTCGGAGATATCGCAACGCTCGCCGCCACGGATGACGCGGGGCGCAGCCTGCAGGATCGGGCGCGCTCATATCTGGATGCGAACTGCTCGCAATGCCACCGGCCCGGCGGCACCGTCGCCTATTTCGACGCGCGCTACAGCACACCGCTTGCGCAACAGGAGCTCGTGGACGGCCCGGTGTTGATCGACCAGGGAATCGACAAACCGCGCGTGATTTCGCCGCACGATGTCTGGCGCTCGATTGTCTACATGCGCGTCAATACGCTGGATGACATCAAAATGCCGCCCGTGGCCCGCGAGACCATCGACCGCAACGGGGTCAAACTATTGCAGGATTGGATCACGAGCCTGCCGGGCCGCGCAGTCTTGGATCCGCCCGCCATGTCGCCGAACGGCGGGACATTTTCCGGATCGGTCCAGGTTTCCTTGACCGAGCGTGAACCCGGCGCCGACATACGCTACACCCTGGATGGCAGCGTGCCGGGACCCTCCGACATGCGCTACGACAAGCCGATCACGCTCAGTGAACCTGCGGTGCTGCGCGCCAGGGCCTACAAGGACGGCTTCACCCGCAGCATCACCGCGCAGGAAGTTTTCATCGTCGCCAAGTGATCCGCTGCGCTTCGCCTCAGGGCGAACCCGGCACGACGGCAACCGACCACGGGCTCGATCCGGCCTTGATGCGCGCAATCTCTTTGTTGACATCGAGATCGACGACGGAGACGTCATTGGACGGCCCGTTCGCCGTGTAAAGCAGCTTGCCGTCGGGAGACAGGGCAATCCCCCAGGGGCGGACTCCCACCTTGATCGTGCTCAGCAGCGCATGGCTGCGCGCGTCCAGCACCGCGACGGTGCCCCCGCGTCCGTTGCTGACATAGACTTTCTTGCCGTCGGCGGAGACCTTGACGCTCATCGGGCGCGAACCGGGAGGCAGGGCGATGACCTGCGACACCTTGAAATGCACGGTATCGACCACGTTGAGCTCGCCGGTCGATTCCGAAGGTATGAACGCCACCGCGCCGTCCGGCATGAAATCCATGCTGCGCGGGCGCACGTTCACCTTGAAATGCCCGACCACGGCGTACGCAGCCGTATCGATGGCGTAAATGTCCCCGCCGGCTTCGCAGGTCACGTAGAAACGCTTGCCGTCCGGGGCGCTCGCCACGCCTTCCGGCTCCTGCGCCACCTCAATGATGTGTTCCACTTTGCCGGTGGCAATGTTGATCACACTGGCGGTCTTGACATCCTCATTGGAGATGTAGAGCTTGGTTCCGTCCTTGCTGAGCGAGAACTCTTCCGGGTCCGAACCGGCGGAGATCTTGCCCGTCATTTTGCGCTGTGCGACGTCCAGGATGCCGATCGCATCGGCCGATTTATCGGCCTTCACGCTGTCATCATCATCATCGTCCTTGCCTCTCTGGAACACCGGGTTGCCCTTGGCATCCAACTGCGGCGGCGTGGCGATGGGCGTCCCGCTCAGGGCCACATACACGGTCTTGCCGTCCGGGCTGGCATGGATGCCCCGCGGCCGCTTGCCCACCGGAATGGTGGCCAAAATCCGATGATCGGCGCCGTTGATGACCGTGACATCCCCCGATTTCTCGTTGGATACATAGACTTGGTAGCTCTGGGCCCCCTGGCCGGTCAGGGGCAGCAGCGCCAGCAGCGCCGAACCCAGCGCCTGAGTGCCTGTAAGCCAGGCCATGCGTCTCACCCTATGCATCGTCGCCCTCCTCCCCCCAAGAAAACGCCAAATCCGCCCCCGAGTATAAGCGGGCGCCTCACGGAGTCCATGAGAGCGCCGCAAATGGCACCGTAATCGGTCAAGTAATGGGGTTTTTCGCCGATATCTTGCTCGACTCATGTCAAATTCGTACACCCCTGCCGCCGTTTCGCTCGGGCGCCGCATACGCGTTACGTATATCGCGGTGCTGGTGCTGCTGTTTGCCGCAAGAATGTGGACTGTGCACGGCGTCCACGAGTTCCTGGAGTCGGACGCCGGACACGGCAAGACGGTGAACATCGCCGGCCAGCTACGCTCGCAGTCGACCGACGTGATGCACGCGGCGTTCGTCCGGGCCTACGCATCCGAGGCATCGTCGGCCGATCGGGTGGAGGCAACCATTGGGACCTGGGTAGCGCAGCATGCGGCCGTGGCGCGGCTGCTGACCCCCGCATGCGCGGGCGATGCCGCGCTGTGCATGAACTTTCAAGCGCTCGAAGCGCAGATGCACGACGTCGTCGCGAGCGCGCGAACGGCCGTCCAAGCCCCGCCGAACGGCCGCGCCGCCGCGCTGGACGTGCTCACCACGCGGCAGTCACAGTACGCAGCGGCGGCGCAAGCATGGGTCGGGGAATTGGCCTCGCAGTTCGCGGCCGACACCCGGGCGCAACGGCAGACCCTGCGCCTGTGGGCCCTTGCCCAAGTGTTTGCCACCATCCTGGTCATCATCGTGGTATTGGAGCCGGTCATTCGCCAGCTGCAGCGCGAACGTTCCGCGGGCGATCGAACCGCCGAGGGTCGGCATGAGGTTCTGGGCCGATTGCAGAAAATGGGATCGCAGCTCCCGGGCATGGTGTACCAGTTCCGCTTGCGGACCGACGGCAGCTCGCATTTCCCTTACTGCAGCGAGGGCATCCGCCAAATCTACGGCGTCGCGCCGGAATCGGTGCGCGAGGATGCCGGCCCCGTATTTGCAGTGCTGCATCCTCACGATGCAGCACGGGTCGGCGAAGCCATCGCCCACTCGGCGGCGCACCTGACGCAGTGGCGCGACGAGTATCGTGTGCGCCTGCCGGACGGCCGTGAACGCTGGGTTCTCGGCAACGCGGCGCCCGAGCGGGAAGCCGACGGCAGCGTGCTGTGGCACGGCTTCATCACGGATGTGACCGAGCGGCGCAATGCCATCCAGGCCGTGGCCGACGCACGCGCGCTGCTGCAGAGTGTTCTCGACGCGGCCACGGAAGCGGCGATCATCGCCACCGACGTGCAAGGCCGCATCATGGTGTTCAACGCCGGCGCCGAGCGCATGCTGCAATACAAAGCGGCCGACATGGTGGGCCGCCCCAATCCCTTGGTCATTCATCTCGAATCCGACGCCGTGACGGGCGCGCGTGCAATCAACCAGCAGGGTGAATTCTCAGCGCGCGAATGCACTTACGAGCGGCGGGACGGCTCGACGCTGACGGTGAGCTTGAGCGTCACCGCCATTCGCAGCGCCGGCGGCGACGTCACCGGGTACCTCAGCGTCGCCACCGACGTCACCCAGCGGCGCCAAGCGCGGGAGACGCTGCAAGCGGCGAAAGATGCGGCGGAACGCGCGAATCGCGCCAAGAGCGAATTCGTCGCCACCATGAGCCACGAAATCCGTACGCCCATGAACGGGGTGCTGGGATTCGCCAATCTGCTGCGCGACACGCCGCTCAACGAGGAGCAGCACGATTTCGTCCGTAATATCGAGAACTCCGGACAGAACCTGCTGGCGATCATCAACGACATTCTCGATTTCTCGAAAATCGAAGCCGGCGCGATGACGCTGGAGAACATCCCCTTCGATCTTGCGGACGCCATCGAAGAAGTGGTGGCGCTGATGTCGGGCAAGGCCGAGGAGAAGCACTTGGATCTCGGTCTGTCGATCCTGCCCGATGTGCCGCGGCGGGTGCTGGCGGACCCGGGGCGGCTCAAGCAGGTGCTGGTCAACCTGATCGGCAATGCGATCAAGTTCACCAGCCTGGGCCATGTGCATGTCGAAGTGGCCGCCTGCGGCGAGAACGGCAGCACCGGGCTGCGGATCAGCGTGCGCGACACGGGCATCGGGATCGCGCACGCCGCCCAGGCCGCGCTGTTTCAAAAATTTACCCAGGCGGACGCCTCCACCACCCGTCGCTATGGAGGCACCGGCCTCGGCCTCGCCATTTGCCGTCAGCTCGTCGACCTGATGGGCGGCACCATCGGCATCGACAGCCAGCCCGGTGCCGGCTCGACCTTCTGGTTCACCGTGCCGGTGCAGGTGAGTGACGCAACGGATGCCGGCGCCATGTCCCACGAGATCGCGGGACGTCGCGTGCTCATTGTGGATGATGTGGAACTGAACCGCCGCGTGCTCGAAGCCGAACTCAAGAGCTGGGGCGCCGAATGCGTCTGCGTCGCGGGCGGCCGGCACGCGCGCGCCGTGCTGGAGCAGGCGTTTGCCGCGGGCCGACCGTTTCAGCTCGCCCTGCTCGATCATCTGATGCCCGACGTCGACGGTGCTGAACTCGGCGAAATGCTCCATGCAGACCCGCGCTTCGGCGACTTACGGCTCATATTGCTCACCTCGGGCGAGCATCTCGGCAGCGCCCGCGAATTGCTGGAACGCGGCTTCTCGGCCTATCTGACCAAACCCCTGGTCCGCTCGCGGTTGTTGCGCGACGCCTTGAGCCGCGCGTTGCTGCCGAGAGGCGCGCAGACACCCATGGCGACGGCCGCGGCTGCGCACGCTGCGGCGGCCGCAACGGCCCCGGCCGATTCGGCGCCGGCGCATCTGACGCGGGTATTGGTCGCGGAGGATAATTCCGTGAATCAAATGGTCGCCGTGCGCTTGCTCGAGCGCCTCGGTTGCCGAGTCGACGTCGCGGGCAACGGCGCCGAGGCCGTGCAGATGGCGACGCGGCTGCCCTACAGTCTCATATTCATGGACTGTCACATGCCCGAGATGGACGGCTTCGAGGCAGCGTTGGAAATCCGGCGGCGCGAGAATGAGCTGGGCCTGCCGGGCATGCCGATCGTCGCGCTGACGGCCAGCGTGCTGCAGGAGGATCGGGATCGCTGCCTGGCGGTGGGCATGGATGAGATCATCGGCAAGCCGGTACAGCCCGCCGAACTCGCGCAAGTCCTGCGCCGATTTGCCTCCAAGGTCGCTGCGGGCGAGGCGGCATAGGCCGCCGACCGTCATGTCCAATGCCGCAACGACATCGGCCGGCCGGCCGGGAGGCATATCCCGCGCCGAGCGCAATCCTCTCTCGACGCCGCAGAACAGGGCGGCGGCACTTCAGTTTCTGCAAGAGCTTGCGGGCGAACTGTCGGGAGGAACGGTCAATCTTCCCTGCTTTCCCGATGTCGTGGTGCATATTCGCATCGCTCTGGCCGATCCGGATACCCGATTGAACGAGACTGTCAGGATCGTCGGCGCCGAACCCCGGCTCGCGGCGCGGCTGCTGCAGGCCGCCAACTCCGCCGCGCTGAATCATTCCGGCAAGCCGCTGACGGATTTGCGGGCGGCCATCACGCGTCTCGGACACGGCGCGGTGCAGAGTGCCGCCATGGCGTTTGCGGTCCAGCAGGTGCGGCTGGCGCCGGCGCTGCGGTCGATCTCCATGCCGCTGAAGCAGCTGTGGGAAGAAAGCATCGCCGTGGCATCGATCGGCCAGGTCATCGCCAGACGCACGCGCATCAGTCCGGACGAGGCATTCCTCACCGGTCTGCTGCACGGGATCGGCCGCCTGTACATCATGATTCGCGCGGTGGGAAAATCGGCGAACTTGTGCGTGGACCAGCCGCTCACGGACATGATCGACAGCTGGCATGCCGCGATCGGCAGAGCGGTGCTGGAGAATTGGGGTTTTGCCGAAGCCATGTCCGACGCGGTCGGTCTTCAGGGAGATTACGAACACGGCCGCAAACACCTGCCGGATCTAACCGACGTGCTCATTGCCGCCGTGGTGCTCGCCCAAACCCTGAAGGAGCCCGAGCCGCGCTCGGTCGACATGATCGGAATCCGTGCGTTTCACCGGCTGGGCCTGACGGCGGAGGATTGCGCCGCCATCCTGAAGCATGCCGAGTACCAGCTCGGTTCGCTGCACGAAGTGTTGGGATGCTGAGCGAGACACCCGCCGAACGCTAGTTCCGCGGCGCGAAGCGCCGCGCAATTTCGCCGACGAAACCGCGCCTGAAAGTCATCACGCAGACGACGAAGATCACCCCGATGATGACCGAGACCCAGGCGCCCACCAGGTCCGAGAGGTACTCCTGCAGCGCCACCACCATGATGGCCCCGACCACGGGCCCGAGAAAGGTGCCGCTGCCGCCGAGCAGGGTCATCAGGATCACCTCGCCAGAGGTACCCTGGCTCACATCCGACAGCGTGACGAAACCCAACACCACGGCCTTCAGCGACCCGGCGAGCCCCGAGAGAGCGGCCGACAGAACGAAGGCCACCAGCTTGTAGCGGTCCACCTTGTAGCCCAGCGACACGGCGCGCGGTTCGTTGGCGCGAATCGCCTTGAGCACCTGACCGAAGGGCGAGCCCACGATGCGGCGAATGAAGACATAAACGGCCACGAACACCGCCAACACGAAGAAGTACATGGTCCGGTCGCGGCTCAGCGCAATCAGTCCGAAAAGGCTGCCTCGGGGTATGCCCTGCAGGCCGTTCTCTCCGCCCGTGAATTGCGCCTGCAGGCAGACGAAGAACACCAGCTGCGCCAGGGCCAGAGTGATCATCGCGAAATAAATGCCCTGGCGCCGCACGGCGATTGCACCGATCGCGAGGCCCAACAGCATGGCGGCCGCGACACCGGCGAGAATTCCCTCGATCGTCCCCCAGCCGTGAACCGTCACCAGCCAACCGGTGATGTAGGCCGACGAGCCGAAATAGGCGGCGTGTCCGAACGACAGCATCTTGGTGAATCCGAGCAGCAGGTTGAACGCGCAGGCAAACATCGCAAAGCACAGCAGCTTCATCAGAAACACCGGATACAGCCCCAGGAAGGGTGCAGCCACGGCGAGCATCGCGAGGGCGGCATACAAGACGGCGCGGGCAGGCATCCCCCTACTCCTTGCCGAACAGACCGGTCGGGCGCCACATCAGGACCAGCGCCATGATGACGAACACCACGATGTTCGAGGCCTCGGGATAGATGACTTTGGTGAGCCCTTCGATGAGTCCGAGCACCAGGCCGCTGACGATGGCCCCGAGAATCGAACCCATGCCGCCGATCACCACCACCGCGAAGACCACGATCACCAGCGATGAGCCCATCAGGGGACTCACCTGGACGACGGGCGCCGCCAGCACGCCCGCCAGGGCGGCCAGCGCCACCCCCGCCCCGTAGGTGATCGTCACCATCAGCGGAACGTTGATGCCGAAGGCCTGCACCAATCGCGC
This sequence comes from uncultured Gammaproteobacteria bacterium, assembly GCA_963800375.1. Classification (GTDB taxonomy): domain Bacteria; phylum Pseudomonadota; class Gammaproteobacteria; order Steroidobacterales; family Steroidobacteraceae; genus Bog-1198. Next base: position 572,663 of record CAWDAT010000001.1, read on the forward strand.
GTTCTCGGTTGCCGCGCGCAGCCTCGCGCCGAGCCGCGTGCGCTCGATCAAGAACCACGTCGCGCCGCATACCGTCACCGAGGCAAGAATCACCCACGCGCGATAGATCGGCAGCACCATGAAGCCCAGATTGAAGCCGCCCTGCAATAGTTCCGGCACCGGATAGGACTTTCCGGAGGCGCCGAAGAGTCCGCGCATGCCGCCCTCCGCGATCAGCGCCATGCCGAACGTCAACAGCAGGCCGTACAAAGGATCAAGCTGATACAGATGGCGCAGAAACAGGCGCTCGATCACGACCCCGAGCAGCGCCACCGCCAGCGGCGCGAGGATCAGCGCACACCAGTAGTTCACCCCCAGGAATTGCAGGCCCACATAGGCTGCGAAAGCGCCGAGCATGTAGAGGGCGCCATGCGCGAAATTGACCACCCCGAGAAGGCCGAAGATCACCGCGAGGCCGAGACTGAGGAGTGCGTAGAACGATCCATTGACCAGCCCCAACATGAGCTGGCCGAGGATCGCCGGAAGCGGCACGCCGAACACGAATCACCGACGCATCGACGCGGCCTACTTCTTCGCCTGGGTGCAGGCGGGATCGGGTTGCGCCCCGTCGGCTTCTTCGCCCGACATGACCTTGATCACCCGGTAGTAGTCCCATGGATACCTCGACTCCGCCGGAGTCTTCACCTGCATGACGTACATGGTATGAACCATCAGGCCGTCGGCGCGAATGTAGCCGTTCTTGGTGAACATGTCGTTGATCTTGGTCTTTTTGAGCTGCGCCATGACCAGGTCCGGATCGGTTGAGCCGGCCGCCTTGACCGCATTCAAATACTGCAGAGTCGCCGAATAGTATCCCGCGTGGTCCATGGTCGGTTCTTTGTGCATCTTGGCAAAGTAGCGCTTGGCAAAGGCGCGGGTCTCCTCGTTGAGGTCCCAGTACCAGGCGGTCGTGAGGTACAGACCTTGGGCGGTCTGCAGCGTCAGTGCGTGAATGTCGCTGATGAAAGCCAGCAGCGCCGCGGGTTTCATGGTCTTGGTGATGCCGAACTCGTTGGCCGCCTTGAGCGAGTTAGAGAAATCGGTGCCGGCGTTCGCCAGACCGAGCACTTGCGCGCCCGAGGCCTGCGCCTGCAGCAGGAAGGACGAATAGTCGGTGGTGCCCAGCGGCGCGCGTACCGCGCCCAACACCTTGCCGCCGTTGGCAAGAACGACCCGGGTGGCCGATTCCTGCAGCTGCGTGCCGAACGCATAGTCCGCCGTCACGAAGAACCAGCTCTTGCCGCCCTGCTTCACGATGGCGCTCGCCGTACCATTGCCGAGCGCCGTGGTGTCATAGGCATAGTGCACGGAGTAGGCCGTGCAATCGGCGCCGGTGAGCGAAGCGCCGCCGGCGCCGACGGCGAAGAATGGCACCTTTTTCGCCGCCGCCACCTTGGCCATGGCGATGCTCACACCGGTGTTCGAGCCTCCGAGCAGCATGTTCAGGCCGTTCTGGTCGGCCCACTCGCGGAACTTGGAGGCGCCGATGTCGGGCTTGTTTTGGTGGTCGGCGCTCAAGAACACGATTTTCTTGCCGAGGACCGTTCCGCCGAAGTCTGCGATCGCCATATTGGCAGCCTCGATGGCTCCCTGACCGGCCGCATCTGCGTAAACACCCGACAGGTCGTCAATATCGCCGATGACCACCTGTTCGCCGGCGGCCCCGGCCCGCGAAGCCAGGGAAAGGCTGAGAAGCGCGCCGAGCACGGCGGCCGTTGATTTGAGCACCATGTTGTTTCCTAGTTGGTTGTTTCAAACGCCCAGAAATTCGTGCAGCACTCCCATTTGCGAGGCGAGTTCGGCTTGTTCGAATTGTTTCACGATCCGGCCGCTCTCCATCACATAAAAGCGGTCCGCCAAGGGAGCCGCAAAGCGGAAGTTCTGTTCGACCAGCACCACTGTAAAGCCTTTTCGCCGCAGAATGCGGATGACCTCGCCCAACTTTTGCACGATCACCGGCGCCAGCCCCTCGGATATCTCATCCAACAGCAGCAGCCGCGCGCCGGTACGCAGAATGCGCGCCACCGCCAGCATTTGCTGCTCCCCGCCCGACAAATGCGTCCCGGAACTCGCGGCACGCTCGCCCAGGTTGGGAAATATGCCGTAAATCTCCTCCAGCGGCATCCCCTCGGCGCCCTTGATCCGCGGCGGCAGCAACAGATTCTCCTCGGCCGACAGCGAGGCGAAAATGCCGCGCTCTTCGGGGCAATATCCCACGCCGAGGCGCGCAATTCGATGCGACGCCAGGCGCACGGTTTCGATGCCCTCGATCAATACCGAACCGCTGCGCGCGCCCACCAGCCCCATGATGGCGCGCAGCAGGGTCGTGCGTCCGGCGCCGTTGCGACCCAACAGCGTCACGACCTCGCCCTGCTGCACGTTGAGCTCGACCCCGTGCAGAATATGCGATTCGCCGTACCACGCCTCGAGATTGGCGATCCTCAAGACCTCCCGCCCCATCAGTTCGGCTCCGCGGATCGGCTCTCGGGCGCGCCCATGTAGGCCTCCAAGACCAGAGGATTTTTCGAGACTTCCGCATACGGTCCCGCGGCGATGACCCGGCCCCGTTGCAACACGGAAATGGTGTCGGCGATGGATGCAACCACGCTCATATTGTGCTCCACCATGAGCACGGTTCGATTCACCGAAACCTGCTTGATCAATTGGGTCACGTGCGAGACGTCCTCGTGGCCCATACCCTGCGTCGGTTCATCCAGAAGCATCAGCTCCGGCTCCAGCGCCAGCGTCGTGGCCAGTTCCAGCGCACGCTTGCGCCCGTAGGGCAGGTCCGCCGCGGCGGTGCCCGCCCAGGTGTCGAGCCGCACCTCGGAGAGCAGCTGCATCGCCCGCTGATCGAGGCTCGCCAGGCTCTTCTCCGAACGCCAGAAATAGAACGAAGTGCCGAGGTTGCGCTGCAGGGCCACGCGCACATTTTCGAGCACCGTGAGGTGCGGAAACACCGCGCATATCTGAAATGAACGGACGATGCCGCGGCGCGAAATATCGGCCGGCTTCTCCCCGGTAATATTCTCGCCCCGAAAATGGATGGATCCGGAAGTAGGCTGCAGAAACTTGGTGAGCAGGTTGAAAAACGTGGTCTTGCCGGCGCCGTTTGGGCCGATCAGCGCATGAATTTCTCCGCGCCGCACCTGCAGCGACACGCCGTCGACGGCCACGAATCCCTTGAACGTCTTGACCAGTTCGCGTGTTTCGAGAATCACCTCCGGGTATGACGCCGTCGGGCGCCGCCCGGGCGCGTCGCTCATTTATCGTCCTCGGCATCGGGATCCTTGCGCCCGGCGCCCGCCGTGTTCTTGAAGTCCTCGGGATGCAGTCGATAGCGTGCCAGCAGGTTGTAGAAATCAGTCCGGCTGCGTTTCGCAAGCCGTGCGGCCTGGGACACATTGCCGGAGGTGCGGCGCAGGTTCTGCGCGAGATACTCGCGCGAAAACGTGTCGCGTGCCTCATCGTACGTCGGTATTTTCCCCGGTTCGGCGCCCAACGACTGCTGCACGAATTCCTCGGTGATGATCTCGCCGTGTGCGAGAGCGATATTGCGTTTCACCAGGTCGAAGAGCTGCCGGACATTGCCGGGCCAGTCCGTGGTCGCCAGCAGTTCGATCGCCTTGGGGGAATAGATTTTCTTTTGGCCGCCGGGTTCGGTGGCCTGTTCCAGGAAATGCGATACCAACAGCGGGATGTCCTCGCGGCGCCGGCCCAGGGGCGGAATCTCGATCGGCAGTATGTTGATCTGTTGATATAGGTCCTTGAAAAACGCGCCGGCATCGGTCAGATTTTGCAGATCACGCGAGCTGGTGCAGATCAGTCTGACGTCGGTGCGCGCGGCTCCCATGCTCATGCCCGGCGGTATTTGGTCGGCGGCAAGCGACTTGGCCAGCGCCACCTGCAGCTTGACGGGCAACTCCCCGATTTCATCCAGCAACAGCGTGCCGCCCCGCGCCCGTTGCAATGCTCCTTCCCGCGCCTTCTGCGGCACGCTCGATTCATCGGCATCGCTGCCGAAGATGTCGATTTCCAAATCGTCGGGCACCCGGTTGCGGCAGGAGACCACGACAAAGGGCCTCTCGCGGCGCACGCTCGCGGCGTGAATGGCCCGCGAAAAGAGCTCCTTCCCGGTGCCGTTCTCACCGGTGAGCAGGATGGGCACGCCGCTCGCGGCGGCACGATTGGCAATTCTCAGCCGGTCCTCCATGAGCTGGCTGCGCGACAAGAGATTCGAGCGCCAATCGCCCTCGCCTGCCGCAAACGTCGATTCCGCCGTGGCGCGCTGCACCTGCCCCAGCAATTCATCCCTGCCGACCGGCTTGACCAGGTAGCCGAAAGCTCCGCATTGAGTCGCTTTCACCGCCTCGGAAATGGTTCCATGCGCCGTCAGAATGATCACCGACAGCTGCGGCCAGCGGCTCTTCATCTCCTTCAGGAACACCAGACCGTCCATGTCGTTCAGCCGCAAATCGGTGACCACGAGATTCGGACGGGAACGCACGCAGGCATCGAGGGCCGCCCGGGCGCCGTCGGCGGTATCCACCGCGTATTTCGCCGCGCCGAGCCGCGCCACCAACAGCCGGCGCAACGCCGGATCGGGATCGACGATGAGAATCTTGGCCTTGCGGACCACCGGCGCCGCCGCTTCCTCGCGCCGGCGGCCGGTACCTTTGTTCTTGGGGGTGATGCCGAATCCGAGCGACGCCGTCGGCGGCGGCGAGCGGCGCTTCATCGGATCATCCATGAGCTGCACATCGAGCTACTTTCCGGCGGCCAATGGCATTCGTCAAGTGACCGCCCCAATGCCGCGCCTTTCTCGCCATTCTGCGGAGTCGCTCACGGCAGCGCGAAACTAGCTCATCGGGGGAGCCCCGTCGATCATCAGCAGCAGCGGCTGACTCCGGTCCATTTGTGCCGTTGACGATCGGTGAAAAAGTCCTTGCGCGACAGCGTCGGCTCGAGCGCGTGATGCGCCGCATGATGCTCAAGGTAGCGTTCATACGCATCATCCCCCGAGACCGCCCGCAGATAGCCCCAGGCGGAGCGCACCCAGCGCACCGCGGCCCAAGCGCCGCTTGACCGGCGCATCAATGGCTCCCCTGCACGGCGTCCCGCAGCCCGGCCGCCACCCCGAGGTCTTCCAGCCGCGTCGGTTGATAAGGCACCTCAGAGCTCTTCGCCACCCAGTGCTTGCCCAGCCGGCGCGCACACACCCTGCACATGTCGAGAATCACGAACCACAGAATCACCGTGAACAGGAGGGTGAGCCAGCCATCCAGTCTTTGATTGAAGATGAGCCGCTCCGCAACCGCCGCGCGCTCCGGCGGCAAGCTGCCGGCGGCGAACTTGGCGGCCATATCCGCGGCCCCGGAGAAGAATCCGAGTTTCGGATTGGGGCTCATGACTTTCTGCCAGGCGGCCGCGGTCGTGACCAGCGCCAGCCACGCCAGCGGCAGTGCCGTCACCATCGCATAGCGCACCTTGCCCGATTTCACGATGATGCCGGTCGCGACCGACAAGGCGATGGCCGCCAACATTTGATTGGAAATGCCGAACAGCGGCCACAGGATATTGATGCCGCCATTCGGATCGATGACGCCGATGTAGAGGAAATAACCCCAGCCCCCGACGACCAGCGTGCTGGCAATCACCACCGACGGGTACCACGATGTTCGGCCCAGCGGTTTCCACAGATGACCGAGAAAGTCCTGCAGCATGAATCGGCCGACGCGGGTCCCGGCATCGACCGTGGTCAGAATGAACACCGCCTCGAACATGATGGCGAAGTGATACCACACGCTGAGCAGTCCGCGGCCGAACGCCGAGCCGAAGATGCTCGCCATTCCGACCGCCAGCGACGGCGCGCCGCCGGTTCGTGCAAACAACGTGCTCTCGCCCATGTCGTGGGCGAGTTTCGCCATCTGCTCCGTCGTGACCGGAAATCCCCAACCGCTGATGGTGTGCACGGCCACGTCCGGAGCGGCGCCGGCTACTCCCGCGCCGACGTTGATGGCGAAGTACACGCCCGGATCGAGCAGCGTGGCCGCAATCATCGCCATGATGGCCACCAACGACTCGAGCGCCATGCTGCCGTAGCCGATGAGGCGCACGTCGCGTTCGTTGGCGATGAGCTTCGGCGTCGTGCCGCTCGAGACCAGCGCATGGAATCCGGAAATGGCGCCGCAGGCAATGGTGATGAACACGAACGGAAACACCTTGCCGCTGAACAACGGACCGGTGCCGTCGACGAATTGCGTGATGGCCGGCATCTTGATCTGGGGATGCATGAGCACAATCGCGATGGCGAGCAAGAAGACGGTACCGAGTTTCAGGAAGGTGGACAGGTAGTCGCGCGGCGCGAGCAGCAGCCACACCGGCAGTATGGCGGCCAGCCATCCGTATCCAATGACGAAACCGGCGAGCGAGAGGCCCGGATAGTCGAAGACCGTCCGCAGCCAGGGCTGATGATCGATCCAGCCGCCGCCGAACACCGACAGGAAGATCAGACTGACGCCGAGGATGGTGGCCTCGAGCACGCGTCCCGGCCGCCAGGAGCGCATATAAAAGCCAACCAGAATTGCGACCGGGATGGTGGCAAACACCGTCGATGTCGCCCACGGACTGTGCTTCATGGCATTGACGACCACGAGCCCGAGCACGGCAATGAGAATGATCATGATCATCAACGTACCGATCAACGCGGCGAAACCGCCGACCGGTCCCAACTCATCGCGGGCCATCTGGCCCAGGCTGCGCCCGTCGCGGCGGACGGACAGCATCAGCATGGTCATGTCCTGCACACAGCCGCCCAGCACCGAGCCGATGATGATCCACAGCGTTCCCGGCAAGTAGCCGAACTGCGCAGCAAGCGTCGGTCCCACGAGCGGTCCCGGTCCTGCGATGGCCGCAAAGTGGTGGCCGAACGCGACCCACTTGTGCGTCGGCACGAAGTCGCGGCCGTTGTTGAGCCGCTCCGCCGGGGTGGCGCGCGTCGGATCAACCAAGAAAACTTTGGCTGCGATCCACGCGGCATAGAAGCGGTAGCCCAGCATGTAGATGCACACGGCCGCCACGACGATCCACAGTGAATTGATGGGTTCCTGCCGGTACAGGGCGATCCCCCCGAGCGCGAACCCGCCGACGATTGCCAACAATACGCCCCATATTCTTTTCATGAGCTCCCCACCTCAGGCTTCCGTGAGACCCCCGACGCGCATGCGAGATTAGCCCAAAATGAACGCTTTTTGACATACCATGCGCAGCTCGATCTGGGGAGCGGCGATCCATGCAAATTCTGCGGCGGCTGACGGTGGTGCTGGCGGCGTGTTGCGGGCCTCTGCAGGCGCCGGCACAGGCGCCGCCCGACTTGAAGGCATTCGTGAAGGAAGATGCACCGGTCCTGGTGCTGGCGCACGTACGGGTCATCGACGGGACCGGCAGCGCTGCGAATGATGACCAGACTGTCGTCATCGACCACGGAAAAATTGCCTCGGTGGGGCCGGCCAAGACCGCCAAGAGACCGCCGCAGGGGGCGAAAGTCTTGAACCTGGCGGGAAAGACCGTTTTCCCAGGGTTGGTCGGCATGCACGAGCATCTTTTTTATCCTCTGCCCGATGCCCGCCCCGGACTGCTGCCTCTGTACGGAGAGATGGCCGACAGCGCCCCACGCCTCTACCTGGCCGGCGGGGTCACCGCCGCGCGCACCGCCGGAAGTCTTGAGCCGTACACCGATATTTCAGTGAAGCAGGCCATCGATGCCGGCAAGATTCCGGGGCCGCGGCTGTTCATCACGGGTCCTTACTTGGAGGGCGATCCGGCGATCGGACCGCAACTGCATACTCTCGCCGATGCGCAGGACGCGGCACGCACGGTCGGCTACTGGGCGGCGGAAGGCGCTACGTCATTCAAAGCATACATGCACATCACCCCCGGGGAGCTGCAGGCGGCGATCGATACGGCGCACGCCCGCGGACTGAAAGTAACGGGACATCTGTGCGCGGTGGGATTCAAGGAGGCTGCGGCGCTCGGCATCGACAACCTGGAGCACGGACTGCCGACGGATACAGAGTTCTATTCGGAAAAGCAGCCGGGGGTTTGCCCAGGTCAGAATCCGAGCCGGGCGGCGGTGGCGGCGCTGGAAGTAGCCGGTCCGCAGATTCAGTCCACCATCAAGGAGCTCATTGCCCATCACGTTGCCGTGACGTCGACGCTGGCAATCTTCGAGACCTTTGTCCCGAACCGGCCACCCTTGAGCGCAGAGATGCGCGTGCGACAGTCCCTGGCGCCGGGCGGCTGGGCCGACTACGCAACGACGCGGGCGGAAATTGCCGAACACGGCGATGCATCACAGTGGCCCCGGTTGCTGCAGCAGGAGATGCAGTTCGAGCGCGAGTTCGTGAACCAAGGGGGCCTGCTGATGGCAGGCTGCGATCCGACCGGCTATGGCGGCGTGTTGCCGGGATTCGGCGATCAGCGCAACGTCGAACTGCTGGTCGAGGCGGGCTTCACGCCTGAGCAGGCCATTCATATTGCGACCGAGAATGGCGCCCTGTGGCTGGACGAAGCGGCGCATTTCGGCACGATAACCCCAGGCAAACTCGCCGACCTGGTGGTGGTGGATGGAAATCCGGCCGCCAAGATCACGGACGTGGAGAAAGTGGAAATCGTCTTCAAGGACGGTGTGGGCTACGACCCGCGCAGCCTGATTGATTCGGTGCGCGGACTGACGGGGATTCGCTAGCGGCGGCTCTAGGCCCGCCGAACCTTGATCCCGCTGCCGCGCAATTCGCGGACTATGTTTTCCGGCGTTTTTGACGGCACCATCAGCAGGCTGATTTCCGCGAAGGACGCCACCAGAAACGGTGAAGCCGCCATGAGCTTCTCGGCGGATGCCAGAACGATGGTATCCGCAGCACGTGCCAAGAGCGCGCGTTTAACCGCGGCCTCCTCGGCATCCCCCGTGCTGAGACCGGCCTGCGGGTGCACGCCCGTGACCCCCATGAAATAAATATCGGCCCGCAGGCGCGCGGCCGCGTCGATGACGCCCGAGCCCACATTGACCATCGAATGCCGGAACAGCCGGCCGCCCAACATGATGATGTCAACGTGCGGATGTTTGGCCGCTTCCACCGCCACTGTGGGACTGTGCGTGACGATCGTGGCGTGCAGATCGGGCGGCAGATGCCGCGCCACCTGCAGCGCGGTGGTGCCGCCATCCAGGATCACCACCTGCTTCGGCTGGATCATTGCCGCGCCGGCGCGGCCTAGTTCAATCTTGTCCTTGGGCGATACTTGCTCGCGTGCTTGTAAATCACCGACCGCCGGCGAGGCCGGCAGTGCGCCGCCGTGGACGCGTTGCAGTTTGCCCCCATGAGCCAGTTCGCGCAGGTCACGTCGAATCGTGTCCTCCGACGTGCCGAGTTCGTGCGCCAACTCCTTGGCGATCACCTGGCCGTTGGCGGCAATGCGGGTCAGGATGAGTTTCTTGCGTTGGGAGGTGAGCATCGGGGGGTCCCTGTCTGAAGGTGCATGATATTGCACGAAAGTGCACACTATTGCCATGTCCCCCAGCCGCCTCATTGACCCGACCAAGCCCCAGCAGGTACTCATAGCAGGCCCTTATCAATCCGGCAGCCAGGGTGATCCCCTGCCATGCAGGTTCAATGCAATGATGGATTCTTGAATGGAGGCGCGCAACGACCGGATACGCATCATCGAGGAGCGCGTTCTCGCGGACGATTGGTACGTGCTCAAGAAGACGACCTTCGAGTATCTGTGCCGCAACATGTTGCTGCAGCATGCGGCGCTGGTAGGGCTGGAGAAACTGCGCGACGCGGCCTGAGCGGGCTCGATTAACCGCGCCGTGGTCGATCAACCTTATGTCATTGGTTCACATGGAGAGGTGCGGTATTTCAGCGCAATACGCGGGCATTCTTGGGATCAGCCCAAAAACCGAGAACTTGGCCGTATCAAAAAGACCCTTCTGTCACTATCGTGATCTAATTGTATTTCGGACCATCGCCTCACGGACGCCGCCATGTTCCTCTCCCGCCTAAGCGTTTCGGCTCGATTCCTGCTGGTTCTGGCGATCGGCTTTACGTTTCAGGCGGGCATTTCCATCGTCTCGCTGCTGGATCAGAGAAATGCACTGATGCAGGACCGGGCCAGCGAGGTCAAGCATCTGCTCGAGGTCGGGTACAGCGCCGTGGCTTTCTACCATGCTCAGGCCGTCAAGGGCGTCATGACCGACGCGCAGGCGCGGCGGGCCGCAGCGGATGCCCTGCGTGCCATGCGCTACGACGGAAAGAATTACTTTTGCGTGTGGGATTTGCAGGGCACCGGCATTGCGCACGGCGGCCGGCCGGAACTGGAAGGCCGCACGTTTCTTGACACGCCGGATGCGAAGAATAATCCGGTGGTGGCCAGCATGGTGAGCACGCTGCTCGAGGTGGCCAAGGCCGACAAGAAAGAAGGCGCCGTTTCGTACCGCATTCCCAAGGCCGGCCAGACGACGCCGCTCGAAAAGGTCGCCTACACCCGGGTCTTCGAACCCTGGGGCTGGTCGATCAGCACGGGTGCCTACATCGACGACATCGAGAATGCATTCCAGGCGCGGGCCGTCGCAGCCCTGTGGGTGTTCATCGGCCTGATTGCTCTGGCAAGCGGCATGACCTTCATCATCGGCCGCGACTTGTCGCAGGCGATGAACCGCCTCTCTCGTCGGGTCACCAGCGTCGCCAAGGGCGAATTGGATGATGATGTGCCCGACGTGGAGCGGGCCGACGAGGTCGGTGCCATGGCGCGCGCGCTGCTGGTATTGCGCGATACCAGCCGGGAGGCGGCGGAACTCAAACTCGATCAACTGACGGGACTGCCCACGCGGAAATTGCTGATGGATCAACTGAAGCGCGCCAAGGGCGTCAGTGCGCGCAACGGCCATTACGGCGGCCTCATGCTGATCGACATGGATAAGTTCAAGGAGCTTAACGACACGCATGGCCATGATTGCGGCGACATGCTGTTGCGGGAAGTGGCGGCCCGTCTGACGGGCAGTTTGCGCGACGGCGACGTCGTGGCGCGCCTCGGCGGCGATGAATTCGTGCTGATCGTGGCGGACATCGGGCACGGCGCAGAGGAAGCCGTCGCCGCCGCGGAAGCGATCGGCCAGAAATTGTTGGACTTGCTGAGCGCGCCGTACCATCTCGGCAACCTGACTCACATCAGCGCAGCCAGCATCGGCATTACGCTGTTCCGAGGGGATGAGGTCTCGGCGGATGATTTGTTGAAGCAGGCCGATCTTGCCATGTACAAATCCAAGGATTCGGGGCGCAATACCTACCGATTCTTCGGCCGCTCCATGGAAACCTCGATGATTCAACGCGCGGCGTTGGGCATGGAACTGCGGCAAGCGCTCGCCGAGCAGCAGTTTCATCTGTACTACCAGCCGCAAGTCGGTCCCGAAGGCGAAATCTTGGGCGCCGAAGCGCTGGTCCGGTGGGAGCATCCCCAGCGGGGGCTGTTGACGCCGGGCGAGTTCGTGCCCGTCGCCGAGGAAACCGGATTGATTCTTCCCTTGGGACAGTGGGTGTTGGAAACGGTGTGCAGGCAGCTGGCGATCTGGGCCCGGCAGCCGGCAATCGCCGGTCTGAGGGTCGCCGTCAACGTCAGTGCTCGTCAGTTTCAACGGCCCGAGTTCGTGGAGCAGGTCATTTCGACCCTGCGCAGCACCGGCGCCTGCCCGAAGCTGCTGACGCTGGAATTGACCGAGAGCCTGCTGGTCCACAACGTCGAGGATGTCATCGAAAAGATGGCGGAGCTCAAGCGGGAGGGGGTGAGCTTCGCGCTCGACGACTTCGGCACCGGCTATTCCTCGCTGTACTACCTGAAGCGTTTGCCGTTGGATCAACTGAAAATCGACCGCTCGTTCGTTCGCGACCTGCTGACCGATCCGGACGATGCGGCCATTGCAAGAACGATCGTGGCCCTGGCCCAAACCCTGGGACTCAAGGTGATCGCGGAAGGCATTGAGACGGGGGCGCAGCGGGCGTTTCTGGCAAATTCAGGTTGCCACTGCTATCAGGGCAACTTCGTGAGTCAGCCCCTGCCGACACCGACGTTCGAACAATTTGTTCAGTACCGCGGATCATTCAAGCCGGCGCAAGCGGCCACACCGGTCACCACCCTCCGTCCGGAGCCGGTCGTCTAAATCGAACCGCGGCCCGGACTTGCGCGGCGGCGGCGGCGGCGTATGCTTTCCTGCGACCGGCGGGTTGCAGCTAGGGAGCGCCAATGAACAAGAAATTCCTCATCGCCTGGGTTGTGATATTCGTGGTGTGGTTCATGGGCAGCTTTGTCGTACACGGCTTGCTGCTGCATGCCGATTACATGCAGATGACCGGCCTGTTCCGAACGGACGGCGATCAACAGAAATTCTTTCCCCTGATGATATTGGCGCATCTGATCCTGTCCGGCAGCTTCGTCTGGATCTATGCACGCGGCGCCGAATCCAAGCCGTGGATGGCACAAGGCCTGCGCTTCGGCATCGCCGTTGCATTGCTGACCGCGGTGCCGACATACACGATCTACTACGTGGTGCAGCCAATGCCGGGAGACGTGGCGGTCAAGCAAATTCTGTTCGACGGCATTCTGATGCTGATTCTCGGAACGGTCGTCGCGTGGCTGTATCGCGGCACGGCACCCGCGCGCGCGGGCTGACGAGCGCTAACTCGAAAGGGCCGCGCGCAGCGCCTTTATCTGGGCTGCCGCCGATGCAAGCAGGCTCTTGCAGGCCCCGCAATCGAGCCGCAGGCGTTCGAAGGATGGGTTTGCCGTCACGGTGTCATCGAGCAGATCGCGGTGAAACACACACGAGCCGAGTGCAATTGCCGAAATCAACACATCGGTCAGTCCGCTGTCACCGCTCGTGTCGCGGTTCTCGTCGTTTTGATCGACCACGGCGGCAATGATCGCCCGTGGAAATTTCCAGTGCTTGAGGATGGAGGCCGCAATCCGCGGATGCCATTCCCGCACCAGCTGTTCCAGCGCCCCGCTGTCAGCGTCCCTCGCCGTGCGGCGCGGCGTGCTCACCGTGATGTAGAGTTCGCCGATGTTGTGCATGAGGCCGGTCATCAATGCCTCGTCGGGATTCGCGGCACGCGTCTCGCGCGCCAGCACATAGGCAATCGAGGCCACCAGCGCGCCGATGCGCCAAAGCTCCCGAATCTGCGGCCGCAGCTGCGTGTCACCGCCGTCGAGCTCCATCTGTTGCAGCGAAAACGACATGGCCGTGCAGCGCACCAGCTGGGTGCCGAGGCGGGTCACCGCCTGTTGCAGGTCGAATATCTGTTGTGTCGAGGGATTGAGGAACGCCGAGTTGGCGAGTCTGACGATGCGGGCGGCCAGCGCCGCGTCCGCCCCGATCACCTGTGCGACCCGGGTTCTGGGCGCCCGCGGATCTTCGAGGACCTTTTGCACGCGAACTGCAATGTCCGGAAGCGAGGGCAGGCGAATGTTCCCGTCCGCGGCTTCCTGCGACAGTTTACGGATGACCGCATCCCGATCCGACTCGCCTGCCGGCAGTTCCCGTATCGGTGATTTGACGGTTGACACCGCTGCTTCGCTCCGCAGTTCAATCCCCAGCTTATCGGCCGCCGCAAGCAGAGCTTTAGAGGCTGTTGGTTCCCGCCCGTCAAACGTAGCTCAGCCACCAATCGGTCCGCCTCGCCTTCAGGATCCGGATCACATCGACCCCCGCGAATAGGTTCAACGGGTGGAAATCATCTTCAAGGGGGGCGTACGCTAGGACCAACCCAGCCTGCGATGCAGTTCGGGGCTGCCGGAACTCGCTTGAATGGGGACAACGCCGATGGTTGCATGCAAATTTGCCGGCCCGACATGCCAAACCAAGGATTGGTATCAGGACGTCCGTGACGGCACGTTGGCCCGGACAGCGTCTCCGGTTCCCTCCGTTGCCGGCTCCGCCCCACCGGCGCCCCCGGCAACGCGGCCACGAAGAGTCGTCGCCAAGGGGAAGTGTTCATTTCTCAACCCCCAATCCCGGGGCACCGTCAAGGCTCCCAAGGAAGCGTTCGACCGTCTGCGCCGCAACAGTCCCGCCGCAAGTATTTCTGCACCTCGACAGAAGGCATCTCAGGTGTGGCCGGATAAATCGACTTCGCCTGCTGTCGAGGTGGACGTGCAGATCGGCACGCAGAAGATCACGGTGGTCAGACCGACGCCGGATCGCGCGAAGGGCACCAATCTACCCTCGGTGGAGCAGTTGGCGGAGGCCTTGCGCGCGATCCCCGCCGGGCAGCGCGCCGCCACTCGCACGGTGACGCTGAGCCCGACCGCGGCGCCGGGCGCGACCAGAACGGGAGAAACCATCGCCGGTGAAGCCGGAGACGGCGCCATCATTCTATATCCCGTGAAAGAGCAGCAAACGCAGGAAGACTTCGACAATCGAGTCACGCACGAATCCGGCCATAATTACGCGCAAAAAGTCTGGGACGGCCCCGAGGGAGTCAGCGCTTGGCTGACCGCCGTCAACGCCGACGATCGCAGGCCCTCCCCTTATGCCGCAGGAGACGGCGAGGATTTTCCGGAGTTCCTGGTTCTCTACAACACGGCAAAGGGCACGCCGTGCGAGGAGACGGCGAAACAGATCTACCCCAATCGCTGGAAAAAGATGGAGAGCTACTAGGACGGAAGACTGCTGCGTCCCGGCAGCCTAGTGTCGGGCGGGATAATCCTTCCATTGCCCGTTTCGGGCATTCAGCACGCGGAAGGATCCGTCCTTGTTGACGCTGAGCCTGATCCAATAGTCGGTGCTCTCGTCCAGATTGGCAATCCGCTCGGCAGCGAAGTTTGCATCACCGGCAGCTTGCGAGCGATGCAGTTGCCATACGTCCAATTCCGGCACGTGATGGAGCGACTCGTAGGTCGCCGGCGAACCGCCCTTCTTAAGGCCATTGTTCATGACCGCGATGCGCGGCCTGAATGCAGCAAAGGTGGCGGGATCCGACGCATCCGGGCCGCCGTGATGCGCCACCAAGTACACATCGACAGGCCCGATCATATTCCTTGGACAGGCAAGATCGAACAGCGGTTGGCCGGTCAGGTCGCCAACGTCGAGAAATCGGAATTTGCCGAAGGCCACCACGATGCCCGTCGACCGCGGGTTTTCGATGGAATCCCCCGCAGGAAGCGCCGAGCGCCGACAGACGGCATTATTTTCACCGGCACCGGGAAACGGCACGGGGAGGGTCGACCCAGCGGAACTCACGATGACGGCATCGATCTGCTTCAGCGGCAGTCGATCGCCGGGCTTGGGTTCCATGTGCGGGACTCGATTGCGGACCGCGAGGTAGGCCTCGAACGCTTGCTTCGTCTCCGTATCGCTTTGTGCCTGCACCGGCAAGCTGCCGTGATCGATGAAGTGGCGGATGGGTATCAACTGCACAAGTTCGACCACCCCGCCGTCATGATCGGAATGGAAGTGCGTGATCAGCGCATAGTCGATTTGTTTGAGCTTGGCATCGCGAGCCGCCGCGAGAATACGGTTTGCGTCACGGGACTGCGAGGGATTGCCGGGCTTGGAACCTCGCGAGCCGTTGCCGGCCCATCCGGTATCGACGAGCAAAGACTCTCCCCCCGGCGTCACCATCAAGGTGGACTGTCCGCCCTCGACATCGATGAAGTAGATTTCCAGCGTTCCGGCGGCCCAACAAGGGCCGGCAAACATCGCCAGGAATGCAATGACATGTCCGGATGCCGATCTGAACATCATGGCTGCTCCTCTTGCGGGGTAGAGTACCCGGGAACCGGGATCGACATGGCAACCATGTTGATGTAGCCCGCAACCGACCAGAGCTGTCGCGGCGAGTCGATGACCGGACCCTCATCATACTGCGAACGTCCGGTCAGCCACTCGAGGTTCTCCGTATTGATCAGATGCAGCGCCGCAGCTCTGATCAACGAATCGAAGGCATTGTCGGCCACGGCCACATTGACGACCCGGGCCGCCGCTTCCAGGTCGAACGCGGTCACGAACGGCCAGTTGGCCCGAGCCGGCGCCGCCGGACGTGTGCAGGCATGGACCACATCCTTGTTTTCTCCGCGGGAGATTCTTCTTGCCGCCAATTTACAGCATTACGGGAACCTTGTGCGATACTGCAACGAAACATGGCAAGCCGGTTTGGGAGTTCAACGCTCATGAATGATCATCGAAGATTCCTCACGACCCACGTCGGCAGCCTGCCGCGTTCGGAGGAACTCAAACGACTGATGTTTGCGCGCGAGGACGGGCTGCCGTTCGATCCCTCCGCTCTCGATGAGCAGGTGGCGCGCGCCGTCGAACTTGTCGTCGCCCGGCAGCTCAAAGCCGGCCTCGACATCATCAACGACGGCGAGATGCCGAAGCCCAGCTATGCCACTTACGTCAAGGACCGTCTTACGGGCTTCGGCGGCAGCGGCAACAGCTATGTGTTCCAAGACCTCGAGGATTACCCCGGTACGAAGACTCGAATGTTCGACGACCCGGGGCGCAAGCATCGCAAGACACCGGCCTGCAATGCAGCGATCCGCATGCGCGACCTCGACGCACCGAAGCAGGATGCGCAACGCCTGCAAGGCTCGCTTGGGGGACTTGCGCCCGCCGGCATGTTCCTGAATGCGGCCTCGCCGGGCGTGACCACACTCTTCTTTCGCAACGATTTCTATCCGAGCCACGAGGAATACCTGTTCGCGTGCGCCGATGCACTGCGGCTCGAATACGAGGCCGTCGTCGCTTCGGGAGTCACGTTGCAGATCGACTGCCCCGATCTCGCCATGGGTCGGCACACCCAGTTTGCACACCTCGATGGGAACGGATTTCGGGAGCGCATGGCGCTGCACGTGGAAGCGCTCAATCGGGCGCTCGTCAATATTCCCGCCGAAAAGGTGCGCATGCACGTCTGCTGGGGCAACTATCCCGGCCCGCATCACTGCGACGTGCCGCTCGCCGACATTGTCGACATCCTCTGGACGGCCAAGCCGCACGCGATTCTGTTCGAGGCAGCCAACCCGCGCCATGCGCACGAGTGGACGCTGTTCGAGACCGTGAAGGTACCCGAGGGCAAGGTTCTCGTCCCCGGGGTGATCGAGTGCCAGTCACCCTACATCGAGCACCCGGAGCTCGTCGCCCAGCGCATCGGCCGCTACGCCAATCTCGTGGGCCGGGACAATGTCATGGCCGGGGTCGATTGCGGATTCAGCATCCACGTAGGGTCAAGCGGCGTCGACTCAGAAGTGATCTGGGGCAAACTCGAGGCCCTGGCACAGGGCGCGGCCCTCGCAAGCAAGAAATTCTGGTAGTCCCATCGGCAGTAAAACAAGATGATATTTGTCGCGTAAGACCCTGTATTTACATGATAATATAACGTCTCAAGAAGTACATTGTACAGGCTGTAAGACGCCAGCCAAAGCGACCCGCCACACTCCGCCACAGTTACCCCACTGCGGCGCCACAAAGGACTTGGACACTGTGTCCGTCGAGCCCGTCCGGCTCTGCAACCGAGGGTGGCAACAATGTCCGGTCGCTTGGATGTCGTGTTCGAGGTGGTGAGACGGGTCAGCGAAGCGCTGGGCCGGCTCGGTGCTTCCGTGATCGTAGCTCTCCGGTCCCTCGCCGCCGGCCTCTGGCACTTTCGTTGGCGTGTTGTGGTGGCCGCCGTCCTCGTCTCGATCGTCTACGGTCTATGGCTCCACCCGCCCTTCGATTCCGTTCGTCGCGGCGAAGTGCTGGTGCGCACCGACACGCTCGACGAATCGGTGCGCATCTATACCACAGGCACAGTGCTCGTTCTGCCCGCAATCCATCAAGTGCGGCGCTACTCGATTCGCGATCAGGTGTATCGGCCGGCCGACAGCGCGAGTGCGACCGGCTCAGCTCCCTTCCAGTCAATCGAGGGGCTGTCGATCGGCGTCGATCTCGCGGTTCGCTGGACCGTGGACCGTGATCGCCTCGCCCAGATGTCCAAGGAGTTTCCGGACGACATCAGCGCCGATCTCGTCGCACCCGCTGTTCGGGGAATCCTCTATCCCACTTTCGCCCGCTACTCCGTGCGGGAAATCTTTTCGCAACGGCGGACGGAGATACAACGGGAGATTGCCGCGGAGCTCAAGCCAAAATTCACGGCCATGGGACTCGTGCTGCGCGACGTCGATATGGGAAAGGTGGACCTGCCTCCCGACTATCGAGCCGGAATGGAGAAGCTACTCTCCGAGGAACTCGAAACCGAAAAAATTCATTACACCCTGCAGCTCAAGGAAGCACAGGTCAAGCAGCAGCAGCTCGAGGCGGAGGCCGACAAGGTGCGGCGCCAAACGGCCGCGGAAGCCGCCGGCCAGGAGCAGGTCATCGCAGCGCGCGCGCAGGAGGAGACCATGAAGCATATTCTGCCCTTCAAACAGAAGCAGATCGAGCAACGGCAGCTCGAAGCCGAGGCCGAAAAAGTCGCGCGCATACGCACCGCGGAGGGCGCTGCGGAAGCGCGCCGCATCGAAGCCAGGGGCGAAGCCGATTCGCGGCAAAGACTTGCGGATGCGGAGGCCTATCGGCTCGATCTCGTCGGCAAGGCAAGCGCCGGCCAGATGGAGCGTGAGGGGGCCCTGGTGGCGCGGTATCCGCTTCTGATCCAGAAGACGCTGGCGGACAAGCTGTCCGACAGGGTGCAGGTCATCATTGCACCGATGCCTGCAGCAGGTAAGTTCATCGGCTCGAGCCTGCTCGGCGACCAGAGCGCTTTGAACGCCGTCGACGACGCGGCAGCCGCCGTGACCTCCCGGGCGGGAGTCAGCCGGTGATTCTCGCCCTTGCAGCGACGCTCGCCATCGTGGTCCAAGACCACGCCGCGCTGCGCGCCGCGCCGCGCTCCAGCGCCATCGAACTCGCGCGGCTGTGGCAAGGAGATGTGCTCGAGGTCCGCGGCGAGCAGGCCGGCTACCTGAAGATTTACGACCATCGCCGCGAACGGGGCGGATATCTGCGAGGAGACGCGGCCCGGCCGCTCGAGCTATCCGAGTCCGCCGCCCCCGACCTCCTCGCCGTGCTGCGCTTCCTGCGCGAGCGCCCAGGATCGGAGGCGCTCGGCATCAGTTACGGCGCCGCGTATCTCAAGGCCGCGCCGCCGCGAGCCATTACTGCGGAGCCCTTCGACGCCATCGCGCAAATGGCCGAGCGGCTTGCCGATCATGCCTCCGGCAGCAAGGACCCTCTCGCCGATTTTGCCCCAAACTTGGACGTCGTCGAACAGTTCGGCATTCGCATGCGCCATGTCGAGCGCAACGGCCGGATACGGGTCTGCTACGACGGCGAATTGTTTCACCGCGTTCTGATGCTCCCGGGGGCGCAGCCGGAGGAGCGCGCGCACGCCGTTCTCGGCCTCACGCGATCCGATTGCATCGATCCGAGTTTGGGCCCCGTCCCGCGCGCATCCGTCGACACTGAACGCGCCGACCTGCTCGAACAGGTCAACGCCGGTGAACTGAGCCCGATGACGCGCAGCCGCGTGCATGCGCGGCGCGCGGGGGTTTGGGCTTCGCTTGCCTACGGCCAGGACCGCCGCCGCGAACCCGCCGGCGCTGCGGCGGAGCGCGCACTGGCGGAGCTTCTCGCCGTGCGTCCGGCTGATCTGGGCGATGACCGGCGGCCGGAATACGTGGACGCCGTGCTGCGGGTCAGCGCCGTCCGCTGGGCCGGCGCGCTGCCCGCACCTCAGCCGGGACCGCTCACGCTCAGTGCGACGCCCGGAGATCCCGGTCAAACCTGTATTGCTCTGGAGGATGCGCATCGGCCGCGCGCCGCCCCAATCTTGCGTCGCTGCACCTACGGAATCGTGCGGATGGCTTCGATACGGACCATCCCGCAGGCTCCGGCGGTGGTGCTCGCGGTACAGCCGCTTGAAAGCTGGCGCGAGCTCTGGGTATTTCATGACAGGGCCGGAAGCTGGACGATCGACGTGCTTTCGCCGGGGCTCGACAATCCCGAGGAAGGCTACGTGGAGTTTGCAGGCTATGCCCCGGCCACCCGGCGCCTACTCATCGCGAGAGAAGTCAAGGATCGCGGCCGATTCCGCCGGAGCTTCGAGGAGCTGCGCCTCGATGATCTCGCCTTGGTGCGGCAGGCGAGCAGCCCCGAGCTGTTGCAGGATTTCGGCCGGTGGCAGGATGTTACGTGGCGACGGGACACGCTGGCGCTGCATTGACGCTCGATGGATCAGGGAGGGACTCAAACGCCGCCGGCAATCGCATGCATCCCCTCCAATCCACGCTAACCCGGGGCGCTGGCCGCTTCTGGCGTCGGCTCGGCCGTGTAGGGTCTAAAGGTCAATGCGATCAAGAAGGCGCCGATACCAATACCCCACGCTCCGATGTACAGCCATCCGTAACTCGCGAACGTGTCGTAGATCAAACCCCCTGCCAGCGGCCCGGTCGCCATGCCCAGACTACCGGCCATTGCCGTTCCCCCGATGATCGTCCCCATCATACGCAACGGAAAATTTTCGCGCGCCAGCACTGCATAAAGAGGCATTACACCCGCGTAAACAAACCCAAACAGGGCCGCAACGGCGTAAAACGCGCTCAGCTCCCGCACGAAGAAATAGGCCAGTGCGCCGAACGCCTGCAGCAACAGACCTGAGACCAGAACGCGTTTTGCCCCAAACCGGTCGCCGAGAAATCCGAACACCACACGGCCGCCCAAACCTGCGAGTCCTTCAACGCTGTAGATCGAAACAGCAGCAATTAGCGGGATGCCGCAATTTATTGCGTAGCTCACCGTATGAAAAATCGGACCGGAGTGCGTGGCGCAGCAAGAAAAATTCGTCAGCAGCAGCGTGATGAATTGCGGCGATCTGATTGCCTGCCGCAGCGTGATCCGTGATTGCGGCCCTTCGTGCGTGGCAAGGACGGCATTTTCGGATTCCAACGCCGGCGGGCGACGCACCAGCAGCGATGCGGGAATCATGACCACTGCGGCGAGTGCGCCGAGCATTTGGAGGGACGTTCTCCAATCATGGCTGGAAATGAGCCGCGCCGCCAATGGAGACATGGTCATGGGCGCCATTCCCATGCCGGCGGAAACGAGAGATACCGCCAGGCTGCGATGTGAATCAAACCAGCCTGTCACGCAAGCCATCATGGGCGCAAAGATCGCCGCTGTCGCACCGCCGACCGCCACGCCGAAGATCACCTGAAACTCAATTAGCGATGTCGCCCGGCTCGCCAGCGCCAGAGCCGCGGCTAAGGCACTGGATCCTATCAGCACTATCCGGCGCGGACCGAAGCGGTCTGAGAGGTTTCCCCAAATGATGCTTCCCAATGCCATGGCGAGAAAACCGAAAGTCATGGCGCTGGATACGCCGCTGATGGACCATCCTGTCTCCCGTGAGATGGGCCGAAGGAAAACGGGCAGTGAAAACATGGCGCCAATGGCGACGCAGCCCAAGAGGCCGCCGGCCGCGACTATCACCCAGCGATAGTTGGATCTTTTCACTTGGTACTTTCCATTCGACGGTTGCTGGTCATCGTAACGACGAGCGCGATCAGCAATATTCGACAGCGACAGACATATTTGTCGACCACGCAGATCGATGCGCGGATGACCGCGGGCAATCGCCGGTAGCGAACATCCCTCGATGGAATCGACATAAGCGTCTTATCTTATTGAATATCCTCGATAACCTAAGATGATAGCTTTGTCACCCGATCGCTGGCTTGCTGGTAAAGACCGCCAATTGAGCGGCGAAAGCCCGCTGATAAGCCGGCCGCGCCTCGCCACGGGCGATATAGGCGGAGAGGTTCGGATATCCATCCAGTAGACCCGATCCTTTCAGCCTGCGCAGCACCGTCACCATCAGTAGGTCACCGGCGCTGAACGCATCTTCGAGCCAGCTGGCATCGCCAAGTCGACCGGAAAGTTCGCCCAGCCGTACTCGGACGCGATCCTCGAGGATAGGCAGGCGCTCCTCATACCAGGTCTTGTCGCGCTCCAGCAGCTTGGCGAATCCGAGATCAACGATCGGTGGTTCCACCGTGTTTAGTGCGGCAAACATCCATGTGATCGCGCGCGCCCGGATATTCGCATCGTCTGGCAACAGCCCCGCATGGCGCTCCGCTATGTGGAATACGATCGCCCCCGATTCAAACAGGGCAAGATCGCCTTCTTCATAGGTCGGAATCTGACCGAACGGATGAAGCACACGATGCGCGGGTTCCTTCATTTCACTGAACGAAAGAAGACGAACCTCGTAAGGCTGGCCCACTTCCTCCAGCGCCCAGCGGACGCACATGTCACGCGCCAGCCCCCTGCCGCGATCGGGCGACCGTTCAAAAGCGGTGATGGTGGGGATCATTGGAACACTCCGGGCGATTGCATGACGCCTTCCGTGGAAGCCATGGTACCGACGACTATCTTCCGCATGGGTCACGCTCCTCGCATGGGTCAATCTCCTCGCCTTTGTTTCGCGCCGCGTTTCGTCACCCGTCGCCGGATCAGTCCGCCGGCGCTGCGCCGAAGCGCCGGCGGAATGCGTAGCCGGCGAGCATCGCGAGCGCGCTCAGGACCCCAAACAGCAACGGAGCACGCTGATCGGGAATGAACGCCATCGCGGTGACGATCGCAAGCATGGTGACGATCGCAATGATCGTGAGCCCGGGATAGGCCCACATCCGCACCCGCAGACGTTCAGGTGCTTCGCGCTCGAGGCGGGCTCGCAGGCGCAATTCGGCGACCGCAATCAGCAGGTAGACGAAGATCGCGACCGTGCCATAGGAATCCACCAGGAACGCAAACACGTGTTCGGGCGAGACATAGTTCATGACGACGGCCATGTAGCCGAACGTCGTGCTCATCAGTATGGCGCGTGCCGGGACGCCGCGTCTGCTCAAGCGCGCGATGCCCCTCGGCGCATCGCCGCGTAACGCAAGCGCCATCATGATCCGCGATGAGGCGAACAGCCCGCTGTTGAGCGCCGACAGCACCGCGGTCAGGATCACGGCGTTCATGATCTGTGCCGCCGCCGGTATGTGCACGGCCTCGAGCGCCGAAGCATAGGGCTGGATGATCGCGGGGGAGTTCCAGGGCACGAGCGACACCACGACCAGTATGGAACCGACGTAGAATACGAGCACGCGCGAGATCACCGACTGCGTCGCGCGCGCGATCGCACGCTCGGGTTCGGCCGACTCAGCCGCGGCCACCGTGATGATCTCCGAACCAAAGTAGAAGCCCGTCGCGGCGACCGCGCCGGTCAACACCGGCGCAATACCCATCGGCATGAACCCGCCGTGCGCGGTCAGGTTTGCGAAACCACCGGCGACGCCCGGCCAGAACCCGGCGGCCACGATCACGCCGATGGCGAGGAACAACGTGATCGCTGTGACCTTGATCGACGCGAACCAGTACTCGCTCTCGCCCCAGGAGCGCACCGACAGCAGGTTCAATAACGTGAACAGCGTCATCAAGCCGAGCGTGAAAACCCAGGGTGCAAGACCGGGGAACCAGCCGATCAGCAGGCGCGCCCCTGCCACCGCCTCGAGCGCGACCACGATGATCCAGAAGTACCAGTACATCCAGCCGGTCATGAAGCCGGCAAGCTCGCCGAGCGCGATCCGGTTGTATCCGTAGAAGCCGCCCACCGACGGGTAGGCGGCAGCCATCTCGCCGAGCATGCGCATGACGAGCACCACGAGCGCGCCGGTCAGAGCGAACGACAGCACCGCTGCGGGTCCGGTTGCCTGGATCACGACGCCGCTGCCGACGAACAGTCCCGCACCGATCACGCCGCCGAGCGCGATCATCTTCATGTGGCGGGTCCTCAAGGTGCGGCGCAGCCCGGTCGGGCCGGCATCGCTTGCGGCAGAGTCGGGAGTCATTTGGAGCCTTGCTTCATGCGGGACCTCGGTTCTTGCCACTTGCCATTCCTAAAGCGATTGGAGCGTCGCGTGAACGTGGCGGACGATCGCCAGTTCTTCGTCGGCCTCGACCACCCAGATAGGACCGCGCGACCGGCCGGTGGCGAGCGAGCGGGCGCCGCGGCCATTGCGTTCGCCATCGAGCTCAAAACCGAGCCATGCCAGATGTCCGACGATCGCGCAGCGTACCGCGGAACTGCCGGCGCCGATACCGCCCGTGAAAGCGAGCTCATCCACGCCGCCAAGCGCGACCGCGAGCGAACCGGCATGGCGTGCCGCCCAATAGCAGAAGTGCTCCACGGCAAAGCGGCAGGCGTCGTCCGAGATGCGCTCAAGCTCGCGCATGTCCGACGATTGGCCGGATACGCCAAGGAGTCCGGAGCGCCGGTACAGCAGTTCCTCGAGCGCATCGAGGTCAAGACCGCGGTCGCGTTGCAAGGCTAACAAGACACCCGGGTCGATCGCGCCGCATCGCGTGCCCATGACCAGTCCGTCGAGCGTCGAATATCCCATCGTGGTCGCGACACTCCGGCCCTGTCGTACTGCTGCGATGCTGCAGCCATTGCCCAAATGCAAGATGAGCAGGCGTTCGGGTGGAGCATCCCCGGCTTGCTCGGTGAGCACGGTCGTGACGTGCTCGAAGTTGAGTCCGTGAAATCCAAAACGGCGATAGCCCGCTTCGTGCAGCTCAGCCGGCAGGGCATAGCGGCTCGCAACCTCCGGCACGGTCGCATGGAACGCCGTGTCGAAACACGCAATCTGCGCAAGCGCGGGTGCGACGGCACGCAGCGCATCGATCGCTGCAAGCCCGAAGCCGTTGTGCAGCGGCGCGAGCGCCCGCAGCGCATTCAACGCACCCAGGTTGGCCTGGTCGACGATCATCGGAGCCACAAATTGCGCTCCGCCGTGGACGATGCGATGGCCACAGGCTGCGATATCCGCGACCGCGATGCCGCGCTCCGCGAGCGCCCCAAGGATCTCACGGAGCGCCTCCCCGTGCCGGGTGGCCAGCGGCAACTCGCGCACCACGGGCGGTGCCGTGGGCAATGCCGCGTCTGAGATCAGGAACCGCGGGTGCGTCCCGATCCCCTCGACCTGACCGTGCCAGAGCCGCGACCGTGCCTCGAAAACTGCGAACTTGAGCGATGAGGAGCCTGCGTTGAGGACGAGTATCCGCTTGCCGGCCATCGCCCTCATATCGGCCTTTGCGGCTGCATGTCCTCACGGCGGATGCCGGCGACGACGACCGGCTTCTTCATTGCGTCGCGCCGAAATGGCTCGCCGAGTTCCTGGTTGAGCAATACCTCGATGAACGTCGTTGCGCCCGTCGACTGCCCCGCACAGGCCTCGCGCAGCGCCCGAGCGAGCTCGGCCGGGGTGCGGACCAAGATGCCGCGGTGGCCGCAGGCTTCGGCCACACGCGCATAGCTGAAATTGCGGTCGAGCTCGGTGCCGACGAAGTTGTTGTCATACCAGAGGATCGAGTTGCGCTTCTCGGCGCCCCATTGATAATTGCGGAAGATCACCATCGTGATGGCCGGCCACGGATCGCGCCCTATCGAGGTCATCTCGTTCATCGAGATGCCGAAGGCGCCATCACCGGCGAAACCCACCACCGGCGTGTCCGGATTGCCGAGTTTCGCGCCGATGATCGACGGAAAGCCATAACCGCACGGACCGAACAGGCCGGGGGCGAGGTACTGGCGCCCGCGCTCGAAGATCGGATAGGCGTTGCCGATCGCACAGTTGTTGCCGATGTCGCTCGAAATGATGGCATTCGACGGCAGTCCCTCGACGATGGCCCGCCATGCCGTGCGCGGCGACATGTGCTCCGGCTCGCGGGCGCGGCACTCGGCATTCCAGCGCGTGCCGGGATCATCGTCTTCCTTGTCCATCGCGGCGAGCGCGGAGGTCCACGACTGCTTGCGCTCTGCGATCAGCGTGCGACGTGACGCGCGGCCCGTATCCCCCGCTCCGGGGCTAAGCTGTGCGAGCAGCTGCGCCGCCACCTGCTTTGCGTCCCCGCAGATCGGAACGGCAACAGGTTTCGTCAGTCCGATGCGGTCGGGGTTGATGTCCACCTGGATGACGGCGGCCCCCTTCGGCCAGTAGTCCAGCCCGTAGCACGGCAGAGTCGAGAAGGGGTTGAGCCGGGTGCCGAGCGCGAGCACGACGTCCGCCATGGAAATGAGCTCCATTGCGGCGCGCGAGCCATTGTATCCGAGGGGACCGGCTGCGAGCGGATGTCTGCCCGGGAACGAATCGTTGTGCTGGTAGTTGTTGCACACCGCCGCGTCCAGCCGCTCCGCGAGCGCCGTGCACTCGTCAATGGCATTGCCGAGCACGACGCCGGCGCCTGAGAGAATCACCGGAAACTTGGCCGAGGAGAGAAGCCGCGCGGCCTCTGCGATGGCGTGAGTGCCGCCCGCGGGGCGCTCAAATTCGATGGCGGCCGGCAGCGGCACGTCAATCACCTGAGTCCAGAAATCCCGGGGAATGTTGATTTGCGCCGGCGCCGACAGGCGCCTCGCCTTGCCGATCACTCGGTTCAGCACTTCCGGCACGCGGCTCGCGTCGCGCACCTCTTCCTGGTAACCGACCATGTCGCGGAACAGCGCCATCTGCTCGACTTCCTGGAAACCGCCCTGGCCGATGGTCTTGTTCGCGGCCTGCGGCGTAACCAGCAGCATCGGCGTGTGATTCCAATAGGCGGTCTTGACTGCAGTGACGAATCCCGTGACGCCGGGTCCGTTCTGCGCGATCGCCATTGCGATCTTGCCGGTGGAGCGCGTATAGCCGTCGCAGATCAGGCCGCCGTTGGTTTCGTGGGCGACGTCCCAGAACGTGATGCCGGCCTTCGGGAACAGGTCCGAGATCGGCATGAAGGCCGAGCCGATAATGCCGAAGGCATGCTCGATCCCATGCTGCTGCAACACCTTGACGAAGGCTTCTTCGGTGGTCATCTTCATCATCTGTCTCCCGATTGTCCTAGGCGCCCGCAATGCGCGGCTCAAAATTCTGCGATTGCGTCCCGCAAGATCGACGTCATCAAGTCGATGTCCGCGCGAGCCGCGATGAGCGCCGGCGCGATGATTGCGACATCGCCGGTCGTCTTCACGTGCAGGCCGCGGTCGAACAGATGCGCCTGCAGCGCCGCCCCGCGCACCCCGGGAGCCGCGCCGGGCTTCAATTCGACGCCGGCCAGCATGCCGAATCCGCGCACGTCGGCCACGGCGTCGAGTTCTTGCAGCGAAAACATGGCGTCCTGGAAATAACCGGACAACTCCCGACCTCGGGCGAACAGCGATTCCTTGCGATATATCTCGAGCGTCGCGAGGCCCGCGGCGCAGGCAGCCGGATGCGCCGAATAGGTGTAGCCATGGAAGAACTCCGTCGCACCCTGGGGTGCGCCGTCGAGGATCGCCCGATAAATGCCGTCCTTCACCGCCACGGCACCCATCGGTTGCGCCCCGTTCGTCAGCGCTTTGGCCATGGTGATGATGTCGGGCGTGACGCCGAACGAGGTCGCCGCGAACGGCTCACCGGTCCGGCCGAAGCCGCAGATCACCTCGTCGAACACCAGCAGGATCCCGTAGCGGTCGCAGATCTCGCGGATTCGCTCGAGATAGCCGCGCGGCGGCACGATAACCCCCGTTGAGCCTGCGATCGGCTCGATGAACACGGCGGCGATGCGCCTCTCGCCCACCAGGTTCACGAACCGCAGCAAGTCATCCGCAAGCTCAGCGCCCGTCGCACCCATGCCGCGCGTGAACCGATTCTCAGCCAGCAGCGTGTGGCGCAGGTGTAATATTCCCGGCATCAACGCGCCGAACGCCTCGCGATTGCGCATCATGCCGGAGAGCGCGGTGCCGCCGATGTTGACGCCGTGGTAGGCCCGTTCGCGCGACACGAAGTAGGTGCGTTGCGCCTCCTTGCGGGCGAGGTGATACGCGAGCGCGATCTTCATGGCCGTGTCGACAGCCTCGGATCCCGAGTTGCAGAAAAACACGTGGTCCAGCCCCGGGGGCGTCAACGCGGCTACGCCGTCCGCGAGGGCAAACGCGCCTGGATGGCCGCGCATGAACGATGGAGTGAAATCCAGCGTCTGCAGCTGCTCGGCGACCGCGGCCGCGATCTCGGGCCGGCAATGGCCGGCCGCGGAGGTGAACAGGCCCGAACTGCCGTCCAGGATCTTATGGCCGGCTGAACTCCAGTAGTGCATGCCGCTTGCGCGTACGAACAGGCGCGGTTCGCGCTTGAACTCGCGATTGGCCGTGAACGGCATCCAGTGGCGTTCCAAGTTTTCGAGCGTCATTTGCATGTCGGGCACCTCGCGCAATCTGTTCGCGCATCACCCGCCATTCTAAGCGGCACGCCCGCGCCACGGTAGGTCCAAGCACGCCGCGGCGGTTGGTCCACCCCGCCGCGGGCCGGGCTCGCGTCTCGATGCACCGCTCAGCGGCTTGGCCGCTGCCGTTCGATCAGGGTTGCGAGCCGCGACACCCCGTCGCGAATACTGGCCGCTGCAATTGAGGAGAAGCCGAGCCGGAAGAAATTGACCGGCGGCGGGTTTTCAAAAAAGTGCACGTCGCCCGGTTCGATCAGCACTCGCAACGCACGGGCCTCCTCGGCCAGCCGCCGTGCGTCGAGCCACCCCGGACCCTCGACCCAAAACGATGATCCGCCGGTGACGGCTGGATGGCGCAGGTCCGGCGCGAATTCCGCGAGCGCTTCGCCGAGTAATGCGGCGCGTTCCCGGTACGCCGTCAGCAGCCGGCGGTTCAACTTATCATAAGACCCCAGCGCCAGAAATTGCGCGAAGCTGCGCTGCACGAACGCGGTCGGGTGGCGAATCATCAGTCGCCGCAGCGCGCGCAGTTCTTCGATCAGCGGCCGGGGGGCGACGATGTAGCCGAGCCGGAGCCCTGGCGCAAGGGATTTCGATAAACTCCCGACGTAGATGACGCGCCCGCTCCGATCGAGGCTCTTGAGGGCCGGGTTCGGCAGGCCGGAAAAGCTGGTCTCGTTCTCGTAGTCGTCCTCGATAATCAGGAAATCGTCGGCCTCGGCGCGGCGCAGGAGCTCCAGCCGGCGATCCACGGGCATCGTCACCGTCGTCGGCGACTGATGACTCGGTGTCGTGTAGACGAAGCGGCAGCCGCGCAGCGAATCGTCCACGCACAGACCGTGTTCGTCGACAGGCAGCGGTCGCAGGCACGCGGTGCGCAGCGAAAAGATGTTGCGGGCATCGGGATAGCCTGGATTCTCGAGGCCGACCTCGGTGGTCGCATCGAGCAGCAGATCTGCCAGCGAATACAGCGCCTGCTGCGCACCGATCGTCACCATGATCTCTTCGGTGGCCGCCCAGACGCCGCGCAGCGGCAACACGCGGTCGCGGATCTGTTCGAGCAACCGCGGATCGTCCCGGGTGAAGAGGTCCTGCGCCCAATCAAGCGCATCGGTGCCCGCAAGCACCTGCTGACAGCTCGCCCGCCATTCCGCAACCGGGAATAGATTCGGGTCGAACTGACCATAAATGAACGGGTACTCGAATTGCGACCAATCGGGGACCTTGGAGATATTGCGCTGAAGGGATGGCCGGAACCGCATGCGTGACAGCCAATCGATGCGGTCCCCCGTCGGCGAATCGGCCTCGAGCGGCGAGAGCCGCTGCCCGAGCACGGCGGGGTTCGCGAAATACCCCCTGCGCTGGCGCGCGACCAGGTAACCGTCATCGGCGAGCTGTTCGTAGACGATAACGACCGTGTTCCGTGCGATGGCGAGCTGCGAAGAGAGCTCGCGACTCGACGGCATCGGACGGTCGTCAGGGATCTGGCCTTCGCCGATGGCCGCGATGATCTGCGCCCGCAGCTGCGCCTGGA
Organism: uncultured Gammaproteobacteria bacterium; assembly: GCA_963800375.1. Classification (GTDB taxonomy): domain Bacteria; phylum Pseudomonadota; class Gammaproteobacteria; order Steroidobacterales; family Steroidobacteraceae; genus Bog-1198. Next base: position 602,542 of record CAWDAT010000001.1, read on the forward strand.
TTGTGAGTGGAGAGTCGGCCTGCAATTTGAACAGGCGATGCCAAAGCGTGCCGCGCCGCTTGGTCACGGCCAACACACCCGCCGTCTGGTGGGAAATCGGGCTCTATTTGAGGTGGAACGCGTTTCGCGGGGACCCATACAGCGTTTCAACGGCCTTGGTTGCGTTAAGACTTACCATTCTAACCACTGCGTGTCGGTCCGCCGGCTGGATCGAGGAGCCAGCCCGCACGTAGTCGGGTGGCGTGCTCGACGAATCGGCAAACCTCAATCGTAGAATGCGGGGAGCAGCTTCAGCTTGTCGGTTTGGCTTTTGTCATGATTGATGAAGAGCGTCGCCTTATATGCCGCGATCACCCGCCTGACTTTTTGCATTGACGCGATTGATTCTGCTTTATTGGTGTTGAGGGATGGAACGATGCTCTTCTGGAAATTCTCTTGCAAATGAACCACGTCGCCGGACAGGATGATGAAACCGGAGTTCTTGAGATGGACCAGCAACGACTGGTGGCCCGGGGTGTGCCCTGGCGTCGCAACCAAAGTGACGCTCCCATCGCCGAATACATCGGTGTCACCGTCGATAAGCTGAAGGTTCTTCGGCGTGCCCAAGAGCTTGCGAGCCAGCGCCATCAGCTGATTTACGTTCTCGTTCGGACCGTCGGGGGAATGTATCCACCTGTACTCAGCTTGCTGCATTACGATTGTGGAGTTGGGGAACAAGCCAACGTTGCCTATGTGGTCTCCATGCGTGTGCGATATTGCCACGCGACCGATGTCGCCGGACGTCAGTCCGATTTCGGCAAGTTGATCGCTCAGCGATCTGTCGAGATGGTAGACGATCAATTTGGGTAGTGTGGACCAACCTCGGGGGTCGTTCAGCGCGGATTCCGGAACACCGGCATCCCAAAGCAGCCACTCGCGGCCATGCTTGATAAGCCAACAGGTTGACGAGAATTCGATATTGCGTCCCACGTTTTCGCCCGGCGTCCACACCGACTCGTCGTTTGCGAGGGAGTGCCCGCAATCCAACCTATAGAGCCTTTCGGCGGCACCGGCCTTGACGGGATCTGGCAGTCTGGAGTCTGCATTCGTTCCTTTCGAGCCTTGCATCATCAGCACAAGGGTGAGCATCACCATCGATACCGCCGACCTTGCTCGTCTGAACATCACCACGTCTCCTCTGGAATCACCGCTGGGCTGGCATTGAACCGACATCCGTTGGCGCTTGAATCCGCATCCCATGCTGGCCGAGCGTCAACCGTACTTGAAGTCCGGCTTGCTCTGTCCGACCTCGATGATATAACCGTCAGGATCGCGGATGTAGCAGCGCGTCTCGCCGTACTTGGGGATCGGCTCGGTGATGAACTCGGCTCCTCGACTTTTCCATAATTTATAGCACGCTTGAATGTCGGCAACGCGGAAATTCAAAAAACTGTTGATGCGATTCGGGTCGGGGACACTGAGCGTTACCGTCGGCTTATCCGGGGTCGGCCCGCCTCCAACGTTCAGAATCATCCAAATATTCGCAAGCTGAAGGTACCCAGGCGCGTCGCCGTCACCGAGGCTCAGAATGCGAGCACCGAAGACCTTTTCGTAGTAGCGAGCCGATCGCTCGATATCGAGGACGGTGAGAAAATGCGCGATGCTGAACCCCTCTCGCGGGGGCATCTCATAGCTCCTCTGTTCGATTTGCACGCTGTTCATAGGCGACTCCGATTTCGATACATTGTTGATCAGGGCATGAACTGTGACAATCGTGCCGATCATGTCGACATCAAAGGAGCACAACATACCTCGGGAAGGCAGCGATCGAAAGCTACAAGCCGATCGCGATGAGGCAGACCTGCTCGACGACTGGCTCTATCTCCCCGAAACGTTGTACGCTTTCATGCTGCTCATGATTGTCTCGGCTGGCGCCGGACCCCACAGTGTCGTCCGCGCGGCAGTCCATTTATGTCCGATGCGACAGGCATCAGAGCACAAAGGCGGAACGATTCGAACCCATGCATGAAGGATTACGATGAAGCTATCAGATCAACGATTGGAGGAAATTAGGGCGTGGCTTTGCCGTGAGAACAAACCGGATCCAGCGGTGAGGCAAGAAGAATTGGCAGCCATTGCTGATGAGCTTAAACAGCTGCGGATCAGGACATCGTCTACGAGCAGATCGGCGGCCGCCTTCGCTCGCAGCTCGGCGTAGGGGTCGACCGACACACTAGCGTGCCTTGACCTTGCGTGTGAGTTCTTGCGCTCCTTGGTGCGAAAGTGTCCACGCACATGGATTTCGCGCGAGTGTCGTGTGGGTTACATTACATTAAAGATCTTTGCTACCGACGGTACCCCGGCGTCATTGAATGCAAACAGCATGTAGAACCCTGGCACCAACGTCGTGGTGTCTCTTGGCAATACTGCTGTTACATTTTGACCTTCCTGGCTAAAGCTGAGCGCGATGAAGCGTTGATCCGAATTGTTGGAATGCGTAGCCGAGCCCGTCCGAACGAAGGTGAGGCGCGAGATGATCTCCGTGGGGCCAACGGTGATATTAACCGTATCGCCAGGATTGAGTAATTTCGAGGTGGTCGCGGAAATAACCGGCCGAACGGCGGGCGTCCCATTTGCCGCGTACAAATAAGGCGGATAGTAAATCTCCGAGTTGAGGTTGTTCACGGGACCCGGAGCGCCGCCGCCGCCGGTCAGTACCGTTGCATCGGGCAACAACATCGAGTTTGAATGGTACAAGCGCGGTTTGGTTGCAGTCGCGCCGGCCGTCCATGCCCGAGTTCCGGGGTTCCAAATTTGCGCTTGATAAGCGACGCCGGTCAGTTGATTTGCGATTTGGGAGCCGCCCGTTACCAGAACCTTTCCGTCGGCCAAAATGGTGCCGCTCGCCCAATAGCGAACCTGATCGATATTACCGGTCGGCGTTACGACCGGAGTCGACGTGCGATAGTCAATTACCACCACTTGTTGATTCAAGCGAACCGAAAGTGCCATGCCGGGTGCGAACGGAATCGTCGGCAAAGCAGCATTTCCCGGCGGTACCGTTACCTTGGGTTGAGTGATGCTGCCGGCGTGGGCGGTTGAGACGAAGAACATTGAGCCGCTTTGCGCGAGCACAAATACGTTGCCGCCGGGCGCAACATAGGACCGAGGATAGTACCATTCAGCACCGATGCCGAAGGCAGCAGTGCTGGTTGCCCCGGTCAACGATCTCCAGGAGTTGGAACCGGGATAATATAGCTCAGGTGTTGTCACTGGTTGGGTTGGGGTCAGCGCCCCCACATTTTGCCTTCCGCCAAAGATGGCCAGCCGGCCATTGGGAAGCGAGACCAGCGAGGCATACCAGCGCGCATAGGTCATCGGCGTATTCTCTGTAAGCGTGTTGGCGGTCGGCGAAAAAATCGTCGTATTATTGTTCGCGGAGTTACGTGCGCCACCGACGGTCAGATCACCGCCCGAGGTCAGAACTTTTCCCGATAGCATGACCGACTGCGCGCCGCAGAAAAGATCGGTATGGGTCGTATTCGGCAACATCAGATGTGCGTTGGTGCCGGTACCCATGCTGGGATCCCAAACATCGTATACAAGTTGGGCTCCCTGTTGGCCGAGCGCATTCGTGCCGTAATTCATCACCCTGCCATCCGGCAGCAGCACGACGTGAATTGGAATGATAGGCCACGTCACGGCAGGGCCAAATACACCGGTAATGTTTGCCGTGGCGCCGCCAAGGGGAATCTGACTACTGGTGAGAGAACTTGCCGATGAAAGTCCGGTCCCGGCAAATTCCACGTTGGGCTTTACACCGGGGCCCGGACCGTAGTCGACTGGCGCCTTTACATCGGATTCATCAAGGATGCCTAACGATTCTTCGATTCGTTGAATCGAGGTCAGGGGGCCAGCCAATGCCAAATTCTCGCCCGCCAAGATAGCGGTGATGACGAATAACGAACCAGCAACAATGTACAGACCGTTCGTCCGGTTCAATCTGGCCATGATGGTTTTTCCTTTTCCGACGCGGGCAGCTTCCAACGAAATTTTCGTTAATTCCACATACCGACAAACACTAACTCGCTCATCACCCATTACTACTTATACGCCCCCAAGACCGGTGGCGCACGTTTCGACCGCTCCGTGGATCAAGCGACCCTCTCATAACGCCGGTGAAGCCTGACTGGACTTCGTTCTTCGCGCTGCAACGAAGTCAGCGGCTACTATGCGCGAATCCGCTCTGCCCTGGAGCGTTCCGGGAGGTCGATCGAGAATATGGACTTCGTCATCGCCTCCCACGCCGCGTCTCAACATATCAGCGTGGTCACGAATAATCTCAAGCACTTTTCGAGCGTGCCCAATCTCAACGTGGAGGTATGGAGCCTTAACTTAGCCTCGCATATTCTCCTACCTCGCCGACCGCCTTCTTGTCAGTACGCCCGCCGCGGCAAGACGTTGATCATGCTGCTCATCGGCGGGCTGGAGGATTGCGTGATGGCAAAAGCACCTAGAGGTAAGCGACGGAACCGGCCGCACTGCGCATCGAGCCGAGTGATCGTCTCGATAATCTTCTTACGTTCATAATCCGGCATATGACTCTCGCCTGATTCACCGCCTCAAATTTGAAAGCCGCTCGACGTCCATCGTCTTCACGAGCACGTACTGCGGCTCCTCAACTGGCCAAGACAGGTATTTCGTTCGCACCAAGCTCTCAATCTTCGAGCGGTTGCTTTGGAACGCTTCAACTCGCCCGGTGTTGTCGAGGCCATCGGTACCGAAGTGATCATCCAGTGCCTCACGGCTGACGGCGCACTGAACGGGACTTCCAAACGCTGTGCCAACAAACGTAACGGTATCTCGGCTAATATCGTAGCGCGCGGTTGAGCCATCGAACGTCAAATCGATACCTGGAAGGATTTCACGAGCACGTCCCAGAATCCTTAGCAGTAGATCGCGCGCGTGCGCAGCCAAATTCCGCATTCCTTCTAGAAGATACTTTTTCCAATGCGGCCCGCGCTCATAGGCTTCTTCCCATACGTCCTTCAATTCGCCCGGTCGCCTATCCGCAAGTGCTTCAATCAATCGCTCCGCCTGCCGCAGATCTTTGTCGCGCTTTGCGATTGCCGCGGGCCGGTACAAGGACAAAATCAATTTGTGGACCGCGTAACGCTCCGGCGCCGGGACATTAACGTAAATGCCTGAGGCGTGGAGTACCACGGCTGGCGCGGGATCTCGAATCAGAAAGTCGAGGAAACGCCAAGGCTGTGCATTTGTCTTCAGCGCGGGAAGAAATTGTGGGGCGTCTGTATCAGGCGCACCTAAGTGCTGAAATCGAACTGGGAGCGGCGTCTTTGGCCGCCGTATCGAACGGTCTGATTTGATTGGTAGCGGGGATTGATTCGGAAAGGTGACAGGCCATAGCTTTTAATGTTTGACTTATTGACAGGTTATAACTACTCATTTATAGTCTTATTAAATAGCCATAGCTACTCGGAAAACGCCATGCTACGTTCTTTGCCCTTACAGCAGCTAGATAAGACGCTCAACCCTTGGCGTTCTCTGCCACGCTCCCGGCCGAGCGGCGGCTGGCTTCGCGCGGTACGACAGGCTTTGGGCATGACCACGCGCCAGCTGGCCAAGGCCGTGGGGGTCACCCAAGCCGCAGTCGTGGACGCCGAGCGGACCGAAGCCAAAGGCGATATCACGCTCACGACATTGCAACGATACGCCGCGGCGCTCGGTTGCGAATTGACCTATGCGCTGGTACCCAAACGTCCGCTTCAGGAAGTAGTGGAGGAGCGGGCTGAGCGAATCGCGCGCGACGAGGTCTCGCGCGTGAAACATTCCATGGCACTGGAAGATCAGTCAACCGGTCGGGAGCACTTAGAGCGCGAAATTGCGGAGCTGCGTCGGAAGCTCATGGAAGGCAAACGCTCACGGCTGTGGCAATGAGATTTGAGTATGCGCCCGGCGCCACGCCCATCGATCCGGACGAGGCCAAAGGGCTTATCCCCGCTCATCTCACATTGCAGCGTGAGCTCAACGAGTACGAGGAATCAAACATTCTCGAGGCGACCGCATGGTTGTTCGCGCGACGCCGCGGCGACCCACTGGATGAGCGCTTCATTCATGTCGTGCACGGCCGCATGTTCAATCAGACCTGGAAATGGGCGGGAAAGTCGCGCCGCACGAATAAGAATATGGGCGTGTCCTGGTTCGAAATTCCGGTGCGGTTACGCCAAATGCTCGGCGACGTTCGCGCTCAGATTGAGCATCAAGCCTACTCGCCTTCAGAGATTGCTGCCCGCTACCATCATCGCCTCGTCGCCATTCATGCGTTCCCGAACGGCAACGGTCGACACGCCCGCCTGATGGCGGATTTGCTCCTCACTGAACTCGCAGGACAGCGGTTCGAATGGGGCCGCGGCTCGCTGGTAGCTGCAAACGAGCTGCGCGCGCGCTACATCGCCGCACTCCAGGCGGCAGATGCTGGCGACTGTCAGCCCCTTCTTGTGTTTTTGAATAATGCGTGACTTCCCTACGCAAACTCGTATCCATTAGTCACGCGCGGCCGGGAGACGACGAAATTGATGGTCACCGAACAGCAAGGCGCGCCAGCCGCCGAAGCTGTGGAAGGCCATCGGCACCGGAATCGGCACGCTGATGCCGACCATGCCTGCTTCGATGTCGTGTGCAAGGTTGCGGGCAACCTCGCCACTGCAGGTAAACACCGCCGTGCCGTTGACGAACTCATGGGCATTGATTAGGCGCACGGCGATCGCATAGTCCTGGGACCCGCACGAGACTTGCCATCCTGGTCCCAAAGCCATGGTGGTGTCGACTTCAGGGATGCCGAATCCCACTCACAAGGTCTTATAGGATGAAGTGCGCCTGAGGATAAATGAGACCTAGGACCTAGGTTTCCCCTTCAGGCGGCCTAAATCAATTCTTCGCGAACGCAATTGCCGACAAACGGCTGTTGGAGCCGATTCATAGCGATTGCCGCAGACCTACCCTTTACGCGCGTCGAAGACGCCCGCGGCGCCTGAACCTTATTTGATGATTTCGAAGTCGTCCGCGCCCTTGGCGCACGCGAACTCGCCCCAGTGGCCGCTCTTGCGCCAATAATCGACGAGGCCGAGATCGCGCACGAGCAGTCGTGTAACCCGGTAGCGGCCACCCTTTGAGGATACTTCTGGGGGTATCCCACTTCATCGGAAATTCAACAAGCACGCCGGATGGCTGCGACGTCAGTTCCGCAAATTCTGGCTATCGGAAGATTGCCAAACATTCACTGATCCCACCGTCATGGGCTTGCCGACGCCGGTGCCAAGTATCAGGACCAGATGCTGGTTGTCGAGAATGCCGAATTGCCACGGTTGCTGGTCTGGAACGCCGTCCTGCCCGGCAATCTTCGTCCAGCTAACTCTCTTCCCCACGGGATTTCGATCGAAGTAAAACTGCCCATATCCCGTCGAGGAGCCGGTCGCGGGAACCCACAAAAATCCATACGTGTGATATTGCGTGAAATCCGTATTGCCGGGAACCGCCGTCTTGACGTCGGAGTAGGCTCGCCCCACCGAGCAGAATGGCCTGCCTGGGCAGGTCTTCTTATAGACACCATACCAATCGTGCATGGCGGCACCGTAATAGTTTTGCCCCTCGGCGATGTCGTACTCGAAGAAATCCACCTCGATGAAGTGCTGGTAGTTCGGCTCTTTACCGGGCCACTGGGCCGAGGACGTCGCCGTATGCTCCAAGGACATCGACCAGAATGACGGCCAGCCCTTCCTGCTCTTGTCATGCGCCGCTACCGGGTCGAATTTGACCGAAGCTTCGATGTAGGCGCCCCCGCCAAAAGCGACGCCGACGAATCTTTGCGCGTTCTTCGCCGGAGCGGCGGAGGTCAGCTGTCCGTTGGGCCCGCTGGTGTCGCCGTTGAACGTCACCGAGCCGTCTGGGTTCACCGCGATATTCTGGGGTTGAGCATGCCCGCCGAAGAAGTGCCAGAAGTACCACGAGAACCCACTCTTCCCGGTGTCGTTGATATCGATGCTGCCCGGAGTAAAGGCGGATAAAGTGTTTTGGGTATACCCAACGGCCACCGCGTAAGGGGGCGGCGAGGCGGCTGCGGCCTCGGCGCAGTCGAGCTTGGCGATCATCATCGATGTCACCGCGATCCCGACGCAGGCCGATCGCACTATTCCCTTCATAGGGGCAAGACTATCACTTTCGCCGCCGCCGCCGCCGCTATCGGCGGTGCGGATCCGGGGAACCCGTTTATTTGTTTTCAATTCTTGCATCACTGTATTAGTGCAATTATTGCAATGCTCTAGGAGCTTGCCTACATCGCTACCCGTATCCAGTGTGCAGCGGCGCTACGTTATTTCGTGCGCTCGACCGGGGGCCGATTTCCATTGTCCTTTCAGCAGCTCCGCCTTCGGCCAATAGTAGCGCACTGCCATCATGAAGGGCCCACTTGGGGCGGGCAGCCAAAGGCCCATCGGAAAACGCATGTGCATCGAAGGCACCAGCGACGGACGATTTGCCATGACTCTGACAAAGTGAACCACGCTGGGGCCGGTCGGCTCCAGATAATGGTGCCACCTTGAACTACTCGCGTCTGTACGAGCGGCGGCCCAGGTCTAGGGACACTTTGAGGAAATCATCTTGACCGCCGTCACCTTCATCGTGTGAGTCTTGTCCTTTCCAGGAACTGCGACGCCGGTGATTTCGACCTTATGGCCGAGGTGAGGAGCGAGGTTTGCTGTCGTCTCTGCAATAACAACTTCTTTCGGCCCTTTCTCCAAATCCGTAAGCTTGAAAGTTCCGGCATCATCTCCCTTCGCCAGACACCCCGTCATGCTGTGCTCTGCGGGCGCACCTTGAGCCTGGGCGCGAATACCGAAACCAAGGAGGCAAGCCACAAACGCCGTCTCGAAAATGAGAGCTTTCATTTGACACCTCTTGTGTAACCGCATGCTTCATTTTCGACTGTTTTTGCGATGAAATCCAGCCGCCTGCATGAACGCTCCCAATGCGAACCGCCCCTCCGCTCGGAAACTTCGACATGACCACTCCTATGATTTTTTGCTATGAACGTCCGACGGTGCGTGACGGTAATTTCAATATGAATGCCGACCTGCCCATTACGCGCGTCGAAGACGCCCGCGGCGCCAGAGCCCTATTTGATGCGAAGAGGCCGAGATCGCGCACGAGCTGCTTTAAGGCCGGCAGACGGCGCGTCGCCTTTTGGATCGGAAACCAGATATTGCCGACGGTGATGCCGCGCAGGTCGACAAATGCTCGGTGCAATGCGGCAAGCGCAAGTTCGGTGTCACCATAGCGCGCAGCCCTGTGCGCGAGAATGCTGAGACGCGATGCGTCTTGGTAGGCCGGATCGGAGCAGGCAGTGCGAATGATCGCGAGTGCGGCCTCGGGTCGATCGAGCACGCGCTCGAGGTCGGGATAGAACGGGAATTGCAACTGGCAGCCAAAGAAACTCGGACGTGAATTTGCGCGAGTCGGCGCTCACAGCACGAACGGGGTCGCGGTCCCTCGGAGTTTCGAGGAAGTCTAGGCACCGCAGCGGCTCGCTGGTCAGTGCTCCAGTTGGAAAACGATGGGCATGATCTCGGTTGTTGCGAGAGCGTGGCCATCGACCTCGGCGGGGATGAACTCGACCGTCTCCAGCCAGTCGAGCACCGCCGCATCGAGGAGGTCCGATCCGGACCAACCCACGATAGACTTCGCCGTGATGCAGCCCGTATCGGAAATATCCACCGCTGCCAGCACCGTTCCTTCCTCGCCTAGACGCCGACTCTCCATGGGGTACATCTCTTCGAGTGGCCGTGCGCTCCGAAGATACTTCGGGGCCGTCCCACCAGATGTTGTCGCAGCCTTCGGTGGGCACCGGGTGCGACGGGGCGTCCGCGGCGGCAGTTGGCTCTTATCCGGTGCATGAGACTTGAGGTAGTCGCTGCGTTCTTTGACGTATGCCTGCTGTAGTTCATGCTCCCGTTCCACCCAGTCGGCACTCGGTGGTCTCGCGAGTGCGCTAAGGAGCGCTTCTTCGGCTTTCGCGATGGCTGGACCGTGAAGAGTCATCGAGGGCAGATGATTCTTCAGAAGAAACTCAGCCCACATGTCTCGGTTGCGTTGGAGCTGGGGATACGACGTCCAGTACGAGCCCAACCAGGATGCGCGTTGTGTCTCGGTCATGAGATATTGTTCCTGCGAGCCCTCGGACGAGGGCATCATCGCGACGTCGCTTTTCATTTGCTGCAGGAGGTCATGCATATCGTCCTCGAGGGATTTACCGCGAAGATCCTTGCCCATCCTCGGGTTTGCCTCGTCCAGCTTGGCCCTCATCTGACTCTCTAGTATCGCGAAGGCTTGATCCAGAGGGCTCGTAATATTTGTCGCCGCAATGTCTTGGCCGAGGCCGTGCTCGATCACATGCGTGGCCTCGGCCAGTCGCCTCAAAGAGCGGTCGGCTTGGAAGAGACTTGGGTATCCCACAAGATGGAGCGACAATCCGTACTCGATATCGGACGACACCGTTCCAGGAGCTTTGCCGGGAACGTCGATCACCATCGAGGCGGAGACCGTCTCGGCGGTGTCTCGAACGAATGTCCCGTCGTAGGGAGGACGGCGCGAACGAATGCTGTCAAACCCATTGCGCAACTCGATGTTCGCGGTCGCCGGCGGACGCGTGCGCCGCCAAAGACCCACCGCCGCGTCTCGCCGAGCGTCCTGATTCCACCACACACCCCGCGCGTCCCAAACCGTGCGGTTTCCGTCCACCCCGAACCCCATGACTAGCGTCAAAAGACTCTTCTCGTTCAAGAGCAGGATGTCGCCGGGTACACTCGAGGTGAATCGCCCCGTCTGCAGCGTCCAGAGCGGGGACTTGTTGAGCCTCACGGCGGCCAGCGCATCAGGTAGGAGGGAGCGTCTGCGCAGTGCGGCTTCCCACTGTGCCAAAGTGCCCTCATAGGAGACATCCAGCTGCCCGACCATGAGCTGACTCATTGCCTCGACCGAACGCAGCTCTCCGGAATCCGCCTGCATGAGCAGGGCAACGTATCCGTCCGGTGTCGGTAGGAGCTGCCCAACCAGGTATGAGTCTTCAAAAGGCACAGGCCAGATGCGCTGTTGATACTTACGCCCGTAGCCGTCGGTGTACATGGTGTCGGAGGTTGCGGCTCCCAGCGAAACAACCCTAACGTCCTCGGTTCCGACGGCACGCTCAAGATCGAGCGCTTTGAGCGCAAGGTCCATGAATGCCTTCGAATCGGCATAGAAGGCGTCGTCGCTCGCCGCGTTAGCGCGGACGAGCCGCAACAGACTTGCACCGGCGACCGACGCGACGGCGACTGAACCATCGCCAGGCAAATTTACCTTGTCGTACTTGGGGACGCGGCCGCTCCACGTACCGTCCGGCTCTTGGAGGATAAGCCGTGGCCGCGCGCCTTGCGAAGACCACTCGTATAAAAGGTCAACTGCTCCCGGCCCTTTAGGGAAAAGCGTGTCTGCGTAGGTTTTGAGTACGAGCGAACGAGATTCGTCGGCGTGACGCTCGTTGAGCGCCTGATACGCTTGGACGAAGCCCGGCCAAGTGAGAGGAAGCTTAAATTCATCCTTGTAGGCATACGTCGTCGTGCCGTGCAGGAATGGCAGGCCGACCGCGGATTTCTGATCAAAACGCGCCTTTTCCTGCGCGTCGAGCATTCGAGTGATGGGCAGCGCGTAGTTCAGATTTTCATTCGGCGACTTTCGCACCACGATTCCGATGACCCGGCCGTCCGCATCGCACAGAGGACCGCCGCTGTTACCCGGTGATGCCGCGGCGGAGAATCGAATCCATTTCCAACGCCCATCTTGGGCTTCCGGCGTTTCTGAGGTGAAGAGGCCGTCGCGGATCACGACGCCCTCGCCAAGCGCATTGCCGACCGCCAGTACAGGCTGGTCGAGCTTGGGCTCACGATTGGTCAAGAGCGCCGGAGGCTGCGGGTCGTTCTGCAGGGAGAACACCGCAAAGTCCTCGTGCTCGGAAAACCTGAGGATACGGTCAATTTCGAAGACCGCTCCGTCAGATCGACGCAGTGCAGGCGGACCGAACTGGCTTGCTATTGCATCCCGCATCACGTGGGCGGCTGTCACGTAAGTGTTGCGGCCGAGCGCAAAGGCACTCCCGATTGAGCTGTATTTGTCTGTTCGCTCGATATACGGAAGCAGTTCGAGTGGGAGCGGCTTTTCGTAAACAACCGTCTCGTGCTCGGGCTTCTTAATGACTACTTCGAATGTAGCCTCGCGCATAGCGCGCTGCAATTCGGGAGTGACACCAGCGTGCGCGACGAGAACCCAGGCAAAAACGGAAAGTCCGAGCGCGTAGTAGCGTCGGAAGTGTATGTGCATCAGCCTCAACCCTGATCTCCCACGGGCGATGGTTCTTATCAGTGTAAATCTACAATGACATCGCGGTTTCGTCGCGCAAACCGAGCAAGAACCCGAACGAGGCAGCTTGGAGATGCCCCAGATCCGGCTAGGGCCGATTCCTTACGGCGCAGGCAAAGATTGGAGGACAGGGTCGGTCGAGCACCCGAAGGTTCAAATCACGTCACTAGTAAGTGACTGATAAATAGATGATTTTCTGGGAATTGGTAGCGGGGGTAGGATTTGATCTTTGTATCGAGCATTCGCTGCGGGTGCCGATTGTCCCAGTCAGTCTAAGCCATTGTCCACGCTGACAATAATAGATAAAGGAAGCTCAGGCTTTGGCGGATCACTCCATTCGCACATGACATTAGACCCGACGTTGAATTGCCGGCGAAGCGCGTCTCCGCCTTCCGTAAATGTGCGACACACAGATCGCCGGAATCGTTGTCCCGGCGTGCGACGTCGCGCGTTTGGCGAAGTAAGCGTAGGACCTCTTCTTGTCCGAGACTCGCTAGGGCAGAATATACTCTTGATTTGGTCACCTTGAATCCCGAGCTAGAATTAGAAGTCGAAGGGAACTCGTGATAATGGCCATCAACGGACGACTGCGGGCTCTCGCCGGCGCCCTTGCGATTCTTGCAGCAGCCTTCGCGGGTCCGTCGCCGGCGGCCGTACCCGTGCATATCGTAAAAACGGATCTTCGGCCTCTCATCCGAGCAGGAGCACAGTCACACGTGCAGTTTGCCGTGCTCGTGCCGCACACTGTGTCGACAACCACCGGCGGCACTTGGTCTACCGCCGCAGGCGTTGCAACGTGGAACTACGCCGTTCAGGTACCGACGGCGATATCGCTGTCGTTTCATGCCAATAGATCATCGCTTCCGCCTAGTGCCGTCCTTGTGGTGCGAGGGGCAAGCACCACGACGAGGTACAAGGCGCGCGATCTGAATCGGGGCGAGATCTGGAGTCGAATACAGCCAGGTGATGCACTCCAATTCGAGCTGTCCGTTCCCGCAATAGATCGCCGAAAGGTCGCACTCAATCTCATTAGTCTCCAGGCTGGATACCGTGCCATCGGGGCGGGGGTACAGGATCACCCCTACTATCGGCACCTAAAGGAGCAAGAGGCCCAGGCGTCAGGCAATTCCTCATGTGTCACGAACTATGAGTGTCAAGTGACGCCGGGCAACACCCCACCGGGTGCCGCAACCGTGGGCGTGGTCATTGAGGGTCTTTATCAATGTTCGGGCGCTCTGATCAACGACGTACCGCAGGATAATACTCCGCATCTTCTCACGGCGAGGCACTGTGAAACCGGGAAGCTCGGCGGCGGAAATCCGGGCGCGGCCTCGAGCGTGACTGTGTACTGGGACGCCATCACTCCGTGTGGTAGCACGCTCGGATCCCTTTATGACTCCAGCACCCCGATGCAGACGGGCGCGCAAACCCTGGTCGAGCAGGAGGACGCCTGGTTACTCTTGCTCGACGAAAACCCCATTGTTTCGGATGCCCAGCTTGCAGGGTTCGACGCTTCCGGGGGATCCGTGCAGGGTGGCTACACCATCGACCACGCAGAAGGGGCCGATAAGCAGTACGCTGGATGGTTCGGCCAGGCAGCCGCAGTCCAGGAGAGCGGCGTGCTCGGGGTCACCTACCTCTCCGACTTCTGGGAGACCGTCAACGCGGTAGGCAATATCGGACCGGGTGCGTCAGGTAGCGGACTCTTTGACCAGAATAATCATCTTGTCGGCTCGCTCACTCTGGGCCGAACGACGAGCGACCCCTCGGGCTATGGATCATGCCCCGTCACAAATCCGCCGATCCCGAATGGCAGCAATGGCATGGCGGATTTCACCTCCCTCGCCGCGGTGTGGAAATCAACTGCAGACACCACCAGCAAAACCGGCAACGCGACCCTCCAGTCGGTTCTCGACCCCGGCAACACCGGCACTCTTGTCACAGCCAGCGTACCGGTTGCGAATATCCAGCTGAACACGTCGACTTTTATCTCAACCCTTGGGACGCCGCTTGACCTCACATGGAGTGCACCGAACGCCACCCAGTGCAACGCGAGTGGCGGCATAGCTGGTGATGGTTGGACCGGACAGCTGCCGGCCTCGGGTGTTCAGTCAGTGATGGAGACGACGTCGACATTTGTAACGTATTTGCTGAGCTGCACCTACCCTGCAGGTCAAACTGCTAAGACCACCGTCACGATAGATTGGGTGGGTCTAACGCCTGTTGCCCAGCTTAGCGCGCCGTATGCACTTTGGGTGACTCGACCCGCAACACTCAGTTGGACGTCAAATGTCACGCCCTGCTCCATCACGGGCGGAGGCTTGTCACTGAGCAATCTTCCGGCATCGGGCACCACCACGACGACTCAGGCTAGTCCGAGTGATGTCACATATACGCTTACCTGCGGGCCGGCAAACAACCAAAGCTCGGTTAGCCAGACAGTCTTATATGTGACCCCGAGTCTCGTTCTCGAGCAGACTGGCTCGGATCGCATCCTCGGGCAAACCTACGAACTGCAGTGGCTCACCTACGCGGACGGCTGCGTACCCTCCGGGGGTGCTCCCGGTGATGGATGGGCAACGACCGCCTTCTTTGATCCTGCCAACGCGCCAGTCTCTGAGTTCTTTCCGACGGTGACGACACTAGGCACTTACACGTACACGCTGACATGCTCGTCCGGGGCACTCTCAGTGCAGCAGAGCGTGACCGCGACTTTCGAGAACAACCCGCCCTACGTCACCGCCTCGCTATCACCTACGACGGTGACCTTCAGTAATTCACCTGCAGACTATGTGACCGTTAGCTGGAACTCGAACATGTCGACGTGTATTCCCAATGTTCTAGTTGCCCTGACAGATCCGCTGAGGATTCCGTATCAGGCTCAAGCTTCCGGGACCTTTGGCCCGGCAGCATCTGGTGCCTTCCCGATCTCAGTTACCTGCGCGCTACCGGGTAACAACCCGACGAGGGTGACATCGACGCCGATTACATTGAACGTGCTGCCACCACCAGCCCCGACTGAGACGTTCTCGATCAGTCCAACCTCGGTCGCACAGGGACAGAGCTTCACCGTCTCATGGTCTTCGACGAACTCAACCTACTGCGAGGGCACAGGTGGAATTCCAAATATCGGCTGGAACTCCAACGGAGCCTTTGCGCTCGGTCCTTCCGGGACATTCACCTACACCCCGGGAGGACCCGGGCAAGTCGGGCAGTTCACGTTTGGAATCACATGCGAAAGCATCGATTCGAGTGCCGTATCACCAACCTCGACGCAGGCGCAGTTGACGGTGCAAGCGCTGACCAGCACGCTAACAGCAAGCGCCTCCAACATCACTATTGGAAATAGCTTCACCCTAACGTGGTCGTCATCGGGCGCGACCGGCTGTACGGCAAGCGGCGGTGGCGCGAACGGAAGTCCATGGTCAGGTCCAATCGCGGCGAGCGGCACGATTACCCAGACGGCCAGCGAGAGCGGCTCATTCACCTATACCTTAACTTGCACTGGCGATGGCTACTCCGCAACGCCTCAGCAGGTCACGATCAACGTTTCCGCTTCGAGCAGCAGCGGAAGCGGAAGCGGCAGCGGCAGCGGTAGCAGCGGTAAGAGTGGCGGCGGCGGATCGATCAGTTGGATTGAGCTCGTCCTCTTGGCGGGGCTCAGCGCGTTGCGCCGCAGGCTACTTGGAGGTAGTGAGGAACAGAGTAGTTGGTATAGTTCTATTGTCGGCTTCGCGTCGACTGTCGCGGTGAGGGAAGCACGCGCACCCGAATCCGGCTAGGCTCGACGACAAAAAAAAATGCCCGAGCCAATCGTCACGTGACATCAGTACATCTGCGATGCGCTTGCCGATTTCCCATCGGACCGAGCGCCGGCAAACGGAATAGCACGATACCGCAGGTCGCCGGCAACCCAGAGCACCACGCAAGCTCACCGAAATCCTTGTCGAAAGTCAGGAGCACGCGAGCATCTTCTAGACTACGCGAAAGTACTTCCTGATCGGTAATACCCCGGTGCATCGGTCCGGATCCAGAGTACGTCGTGCCCGGTACGAAGCGCAGCGACGGCACCCCAGGAAAGTTTTCATCCGCAAGAAATGGCATCGTCAGGCGATCGCCGCGGGATACACCTTTTCAGACTGCAATATCTCACTTGTGTATTGCAGACATGCAGCAATGTCGTCGTGCGTGATACCAGGGTAGTTCCGCAAAATGTCGGCTTCGGTCCAGCCCTGACCAATCCGGGACGGTTGCCAACGGATTGAATTGGACCTTGGATGGTAGCGGGTGAAGCTACTACAAATAGAATATTGTTATAAATCAATTAGTTACGCTGTCCTACCGGGCACATAGGTAACACTTTTTCCGAGCACATAGGTAACACTTTCTGGCATTTGCGGGAGACGCGAAATGCCTTGGAAGGAGTTATCCAAGATGGACGAGAGGATGCGCTTTGTGGCTCGGTTGATGGAGGGAGAGAAGATGGCTGTGTTGTGCCGAGAGTTCGATATCTCGCGCAAGACCGGCTACAAAATCTACAGTCGGTACAAGGATGCGGGGATCGAAGGACTGACCGATCGCAGCCGCCGGCCATACCGGCACGCCAATCGGCTGCCATTTCAAATCGAGCAGTTGATTCTGCAACTCAAGGAGAAGCACGCCAGCTGGGGCGCGCAGAAGATCCGCGACAAGATCAAACTGTTGCACAGCTCGATCCATCTTCCGGCGATCAGCACCGTGCATGCAGTCTTGTACCGCTGCGGTCTGGTCAGGAATGGCGGCCGTCCTCGCTATAAGGCCCAGGGCACGCCGCTGTCACATGCGATCGACCCTAACGATCTGTGGTGCGCCGATTACAAGGGCGAGTTCATGCTCGCCGATAAACGCTACTGTTACCCGCTGACCGTCACAGACACCGTGAGCCGCTATCTGCTGTGCTGTGAGGCCCTGGGCACCACCCAGGAGATGTACGCATTTACCGTGTTTGAAAGGGCTTTTAAAGACTTTGGGCTGCCTTTGGCGATCCGCACCGACAACGGCATACCCTTCGCCAGCCGCTCCGCCTTCTTCGGCCTGAGCAAGCTCTCCGTGTGGTGGCTGCGTCTCGGGATCGGCATCGAGCGCATCAAACCGGGAAACCCGCAGCAAAACGGCCGGCATGAGCGCATGCATCTGACGCTGAAAAAGGAGGCCACCAAGCCGGCCGCCAAAAACCTACTTCAGCAGCAAGCCAAGTTCGATCACTTCATCGATTATTACAACCGGGAACGCCCTCATCAGGCCTTGCTTGGGCAGTGCCCCGCTCAGTTGTATCGAACCTCTCGGCGTCCCTATGTCGGCTTATCCGACTTGGAGTACCCGTTTCACGATCGCACCGTCACGGTCACCACCTGTGGGCGGATTTGCATCGGACGGCGTAAGATCAATTTGAGCCAGGTTTTTGCCGGTCAGAACGTAGGTATCAAAGAGGTCGCCGACAAAATCTGGCTGGTCAGCTTCATGCACTACGATTTGGGGTTTTTTGATCACGAGGCAGGTCGCGTCGAGTGTGCCCCAAACCCGTTCGGGGCCAAAGTGTTACCCATGTCTCCGGAATGAAATGGATACCATGTGCCCGGTTAGGACCCGCGAATGATTGGTAGCGGGGGTAGGATTTGAACCTACGACCTTCGGGTTATGAGGCACATGTCGGGGTATTGGGGGTCTTTTAAATCAGTCACTTGCATCGCTTGCCCTCCCCTTACCCCGGCTATTCACGGCACAATTACGGCACACCCAATTTGTCCTCGGCACAATCCGGGCACAGAGGTAGTAGCTGACGTGTTTCGGCTTTTCAGCAGCATCTCCACCGTCCGCTCAAACCCATCATAGCCCATTTTACCGAGAGCCCGCTGGGTCAATCCTGCGGAATTGGCGTTCACCAGACTTCCTCTCGATATCCTGGTTACGAACGCGATTGGGCTACTCTAGTCATCCACCCATTACTCTAGAAGACCTGTCACGCTTCGGAAACGCGATTTGCCCTTAGTGCCAAACGAGGTTTCTCGTTTGGATCTCGGATCCGATATCGTTGCCCAATATTCTCGGTCGTGTGGCGTTCCTGACAGCGCATTCTCAGCGGCAGTAATGCTTGGACTCGCGCCGGCGCGCAACTGATCGAGGTAATGGCCCAGGCTTGGATCATCGTGCATCGTTCCGGGAGGTACTGGGCATGGTTGTAGGCTGCCCGAACGCTATTGCGCTCTCCGTGAGCGAGCTGACGCTCGATGGCATCGAAATTCCACCCCTGTTCGTTGAGGAGTGTCGAGGCGACACTGCGAAACCCATGCGCCGTCATCACCTCGCTCGTATAGCCCATGCGCCGGATGGCGGAGACGAGCGACCGTCACTCATGGGTCTCAAGCGCGAGCGTACGTTCGGAAACACGTACGGGAAGCGGCCGGTGACCGCCTTGAGCTCATCGAGGATCGCAATCGCCTGGCGCGCAAGCGGCACAATGTGCGGCGATCGCATTTTCATGCGCCGTCCCGGGATTCTCCACTCGGATTTGGCAAAGTCGAACTCAATCCATTCGGCCTGGCGGAGTTCCCCGGCCGAACAAACAAGAGCGGTGCAAGACGCAGCGCGCACCGGGTAATGAAAGCTCCCGGATAGCGATCAATCGCCCGCAAGAAGCTCGCCGAACGCCGCAGGCTCTGTGATGGACGCAAAATGCTGATGCTGAGCCGGAGCGAGTGCACCGATCAGATCGCGCGACGGATCCCGCTCGGCGCGGCCGCAGGCGACTGCGAATCGAAAAATCCGCCCGCAGCACTGCGACACTCGATGCGCAGAGTCCCTCACGCCCCTGGCTTCCATACGGCGTAGTACCAACAGGAGGTCTTGGGCGGTAATGGTCCGAATCGGCCGATCGCCTATCCAGGGAAAGACATTTCGCTCAAGCGTCCGACGGATCCGGACCGCATGCATTTTGGTCCACTTCGGCGAGAACAGGCGGTGCCATTCAAGAGTGATTTCTTTGAAGGAGCTCTGGGTGCTTTCGATGAGGAGCGCCTTTTGGGCACGTCGGCGCTCGACGGGGTTTACTCCGTCAGCAATCAATCGGCGGGCGGCCTCGCGTCGTTGACGCGCTTTGGCAAGCGAGACGTCGGGATAGGTGCCGAGGCTCATGCGCTTCTCCTTGCCAGCAAATCGGAACTTCAAGCGCCACAACCGCCCGCCGGCAGGCGAGATCTCGAGGTACATGCCCCGGCCATCTGAGATCCGCTTAGGGCGAACGGACGGTTCGGTACTCTTCACTATCAATTCGGTCAGCCTGTTGCCGAAGATCGTCTTCGTACGTGTGAGTGCGCGTCCCTCACGAGCACTCTCAGGCGTGATTTCAGTTCGTTGGTTCAATGCCCAAAGAAGTCTCTGGGAAAATG
Source organism: uncultured Gammaproteobacteria bacterium (assembly GCA_963800375.1). GTDB lineage: Bacteria > Pseudomonadota > Gammaproteobacteria > Steroidobacterales > Steroidobacteraceae > Bog-1198. The sequence goes on from CAWDAT010000001.1 coordinate 622,410, forward strand.
CCTCTCGTGGTAATTAGGAGTTTTAGGGGACATTCCGCCAAAACGCGTGAGTGTGGCCAACGTAATTTGAGGGACAGATTTTCACGTTCGACGATGTTCGATATGGTGCCGCGGCTCGCGCGCGGCGGGGACCCAAGCTGGCCGAATCAAAATCGGCTATTACAATCAAAACAGTCGCGAATTGAAGTGCCAGCCACACCGACAAGATAAGCCAAAACAAATCGTCAAGTTCGGTTGACCGTGTGACCATAGGTCGGGGATATTGATTGGGGCATGGGCTCGAGGATTCCATCGGAAGACCCTTTGGAAACAGTACTGACCGCGGGCAGTTCGGTGGCTACAGCAGCCACGAAACAGCACAGCGTAATTCACGCAACTGCCACCTGCATCCCCGACCGCCACGGTCAGGAAGTCAGGAAGTTGAGCTCCAGGCCGAAGTGCAGCGGTACATCACGCCGGTGCCGGCGGCGGCAGTGTTGCGGAAGGTGTGTTGACTCTCTCATCCCGGCAGGGGCCAGGAATGGGTAGCGGGCTCTCTTTATAGAGCGTTCTTGTGAATGCGTCCCTGTTTCATGATCAATGAGAGGTGCCTGCCCTGATCTTGAAACAATCCAAGATTCTTCAAGGGATCGCCGTCGACGACGATCAGATCTGCAATCGCTCCGGGCTCGATGATTCCCAATTTCCCCTGCATGCGCACAATCTCGGCGCCCACGGTCGTCGCTGACCTAATTATCTCGAGGGGGCTCATCACCTCGCTTCGCAGCAGAAACTCACGTGACTGCTCATTCTGCAACTCCCCCAGGAGGTCGCTCCCAAAGCCCACTTTGACTCCCGCTTGCCGACATATCTCGAGGGACGCGATGCCTCCTTTAAGAACAAGGTCATTCTTCTCGAGCTTGTCCGCATTCATGCCGAACTGCGCGGCGCGCTCCTTCATGACGATGTACGCGACGAGATTGGCGACCAAATAACCGTTTCGCTCCGCCAACAAACGGGCCGCCGCCGCATCGATCAGATTGCCGTGCTCTATGGTCCGGACTCCTTGACTCACCGCGCGGGTGATCGCCTCCGCGGTATAAGCATGGGCAAGAACGTAGCGGTTGAACGCCGTTGCCTCCTCGACCGCGGCCGCAATTTCCGGGATTGAAAACTGGCGCGAATCGAGTGGATCGTATGGCGATGCAACCCCGCCGGAGACCATGATCTTGATGGCGTCCGCGCCCTGCCGCAGTTCCTCGCGCACCGCTGCGCGGACATTCTCCGCACCATCGGCTATCGCGAGAGTAAACCCCAGCGCATCGCAACAACGGCAATGAGAATGAGTATCCGTGCGCCGGCGCATATCCGAGTGACCGCCGGTGGGCCCTATGGCCCGTCCCGAGATGAAGAGCCGAGGCCCGGGAAGATAACCTTTCTCCACGGCTTCCTTGATCCCCCAATCCGCCCCGCCGGTGTCGCGGACGGTCGTAAAACCGCGATTGAGCATCCCTCGCAAGAGCGGCGCGGCGCGCGCCGTGAGCAGCGATATAGGCACATGCTCGAGCATCGTGATATTCACCTCGCTCAAGAATATGTGGACGTGGCAGTCGATCAACCCGGGCATCAGGGTTCGCCCTCCGCAGTCGATGACGTGTCCGGTCGCGGACGCAATCGGTCGATCCGACACTTCCACGAAGCGGCCGCCTTCGACCAACACCTCGTAACCTTCACGAGGCTCGTCAACCCGCGGATCGAGGAGCTTCAGGTTACGAAACAGATAGCTTGCCGGCTGTTGTGCATTGAGTAGCGATGAGTGCATTCTGCTTAAGTGTCCTTAAATCCGGTCAAACGATGAAGCCGGCAACCACGTCGAGGAATTTCAGCCGTTCGTCGGTGCGAATCGCGTGACTGCTCTCCTCGAATATCAAGAATTCGGACCCGGGCACATGGTCGTGGATCTCCTGCGAGAATTCCGGCGGGCAGATCCAATCGTGACGTCCGGCGAGTATCAGCGTGGCAGCGGTGATACAGTGCAGTTCCGGGCGCAAGTCGAAGGCGCGCATACACCCCTCCGGTGCCCACGCTCGATTAAGCGCTTCCGGCGCAAAGATGCTCCTGTCGAAGCTCGACCGCGCTTGCGCGGCATCGTATTTAAGCGAGTAGAGAGGCCCCATCACTTCGTAGAATCGACGCAGCTTCCCGGGCGTATCGAGCCGGCCGTTCCACAGATCCTCATTGGCGAGAATCTGTTCCGGTGTGCCGTGCTGTGCAACGATCTGCCGCGCCCTGCCGATAAATCCGGCATGCGCGGCCGTGACAGCCAAAATGAGGTGAGAGACCGAGTTTGGGTATCGGGCAGCATGAGCCATGGCCACCATACCTCCGTAGCTCGTACCCATACTCACGATTGGGCCGACACCCAGGTATCGGCGCAAGGCCTCAAGATCTTCCACGCTTTCATCGAGCGTATACGTCGCCGGGTCGCCCCTGGCGGAACGGCCCCCACCTCGCTGATCGAAATACACCAGTTGTAATTTCTCCGTAAGAGGAGCACAGGCAGTCTTGGCATCGGTATGATCACTGCCCGGCCCACCGTGGATGAGAAACGCCGCCGGCTTCTCCCGCATTCGAGACCCGTCGGAAACGAGCCCCGCGCCATCCACGTCGAAGTACAATTCAGTATCGCGGACGCTCGCTCGCATGGTCGGCCCTCAGTGAGGAAGATCGGCTTTCGCGAAACGTATCGGGGCTACCGCTGGCTCCAAACTGATCGAGACGGCCTCTATTTCCCCGGCCGCGCTCGTGTCGAATGTGAAGCGGCTCGCCCTGTCGAACGCATGCGGCACGTGAATGACGAATAGCTCCGTGTCTTTCGCCACCCACGCATCGTAGTGCCAATGCTCCAAGGGCAGGAGGAGATTGTTTCTTCGGAACGTCAATTCGCCGGCGTCGTGGGAGATTTCAATCTCCCCGTAGGCGGGATGTGCGTAGCGGCCTGCGTATTCATGAAGGGGATGCGAGTGGCTTGTGAATCGCACGCGACGCCCCAGCGCGTTGCGGCGCCGAAGGTCCTCGATTTTCTTCTCGTATTCGTTCATTTTCTCCTCGACGGTCTGTGCGGGCGGCAAACCCATCAGCAGGTCGAATGCACACTGATTGATGAGCCGAGAAGCACCCGGGGCGCCGAAATTGGTGAACGAGACAATGCCAACGCCGTCCTCGGGGAAGACCATCACCTCGCTGCCAACATCATGGATGTATCCGCCATGCGATAAGCGGGCGTGGCCGTGATAGGTGTCCACGAACCATCCCAGCGCATAGGCCGCGTTCGGCGTGGGTGCACCCTGGTCCAACGCAGCAATGATTTGAGGCGAGTAAATTTCCGCCAGCGTCTGCGGTTTGATCAGAGAGAGGCCGCCAATCCTGCCGCCGTTCAAGTTAAATCTTAGCCAGGCACTCATGTCCTCCACGGTGGAATGCATCGCACCGCCGGATGGCGCAGTCACTTCGCTCGTGAGGCGTGCGCTCGACAGTAACTGACGGTACTGGTTCTCGTGGTACGACGCGCTGACGTTGTCAGTGGCCGGCAATGCAAATGTCGTGCTCTTCATTCCCAACGGGTCGAGCAGTCTTTCTTGCACGAGTTCGTTCCACTGGCGGCCCGTCACGACCTCGGCAATATGTCCGGCCGTCGTGGAAGTCATGTTGTTATATTGAAAGCGTTCGCGAAAGCCTGCCGACAATTCAAGATAGCGTAGCCGCTCGACGAGTTCCGCACGACTCATCGGGTTCTCGATCCATACCCAGTCATGGCGAGGCAGGCCGGTACGCATCGTCAAGAGATCCCGGAGGGTCACCTGGGCGCTGGCGAGCGGATCCTGAAGTCGAAAGCTCGGCAGGTAGCGCTGCACCGGCGCGTCCCAGGCGATGTGCCCGTCGTCGACCAGCAGTCCAAGGAGCGTGGCATTGATCGCCTTCGTCGTGGACGCGATCGGATAAACCGTTGCGGAGGTCATCGGCAGCCCGGCATTCCGGCAACCGTATCCCCGGGCGATTATCACTTCATCCCCAGCCATCATGGCGATGGCGGCCCCAGGAATCCTCGCAGCTCGCATGATCGACTCGACAACGCCGTCGAGTTTCTCGGTGAGCCGATGCGCTCCTCCGCTCATCCCCATAATGATTCAGGGCAGGTGATTTCCCCGTTGGCATACGTGGCCGAGGGGGTTCGATCACTTTTCAGGAAAATCGGCCCGTCAAGATCCACGATCTTGCAGAGCTGCCCCAGAAGATACGCTGGGGCCATCGAAAGAGACGTGCTCAGCATGTTACCCACCATAAGGTCCAGGCCGAGCGAGCGGGTGCTCTTCGCCATGGCTAACCCCTCGGTCAGACCCCCGCACTTGTCAAGCTTGATGTTGACAACATCAAATCGCCCGACCAAAGAAGGGATGTCGGAAAGACTCTGCACGCTTTCATCCGCCGCGATCGGGATCAAAGATTTCAGACCATCGAGCAGCGCTTCTTGCCCAACGGGGAAGGGCTGTTCAATGAGGGCCACACGCGCTTCGATGAGCAGCGGCATCAGCCGCTCCAGCGACGGGCGCGTTAAGGCCTGGTTTGCATCGACCCCTAGCCACACGTCTGGTCGGGCTTCGCGCACCGCATGAACGCGCTCGACGTCGATCGGCTCACCCGTGAGCTTCAGCTTGATGGCAGAGGCGTGGATGTACCCGCGCGCCGCCGCCGCCATCCTTTCCGGGTCGTCGGCGCCGCATGTGAACGTGCTGAGCAACGGGCGGGGCCTTTCTAGGCCCGCCAATTTCCATGCCGGGCAGCCAGTGAGCTTGGCCTCAAGATCCCACAGCGCGCAATCGAGTGCATTGCGTGCGCCGCCAGGCGGCAGCAAGCCCTGCAGGGATCGACGATCGATGCCGGACTCGATGACCGCCCGGAGTGACTCAATTGTCCGCATCATCGATTCGGGCATGTCGTTCCGGTAGTAGACACCGGCAGCCTCACCTTTCCCTAGGTGACCGGCCTTCTCCAGACCGACTACAAGGACTTCGATCACCTCGAACATGTGACCGGCGATTCGGAACGGCGCGGCGAGCGGCCATCGCTCAATCTCAACAAGCAGCTTCATGCAGCCCATGGGTACCGGATTCGACGAAGCCATCGGCATCAATAGAGTCCCTTAGGTATGCTGCGCGTTCCCAACGTCGCTTGTATCCCATGAATGAAGGCGATGGGCCATGCGGTCGTGTGTGTTTCGTTCGCCAAAGCCTCGGTCATGAGCGTCAACCCCGGGGAGGCGGCGTCCTTGATCAGCGCAACCATTCGATAAAAACTACTGACGAACTGCCAGTTTGCAATCGATGGCTCAAATTGTTCCTCCGTCCCTACAGACATATAGAGGCGTGTGCCTTCGAGAGAATTACCGGTCGCGAAGAACGCGGTTGCCCGCTCAAACAGGAAATCATGGTGCTCGTACCGAGTTCCGTCTGCGGTCGTACCGTGATAGCTCACCGCGGGGGAGCTAATGATGTAGTTGCGAAATAACGAGCTTTGCGTGAACAGCGTGAATAGCCCGAACGCCCCCCCCAGAGAATGGCCGAAATACGTTCGATCGCCAGGGGCGGCTTGATACGTATCATCGATGAATGGGATGAGTTCTTCGGCAAGGAATCGCTGAAAATCCTCCGCTCGCCCAAACCCCTCCGCACCCTCCTCCGGCATCAGTATTCCATCCCATTCGAGGAGCGTTTCAAGACCGCTGAGATAATTCGGGCATCCCGGGAGCGCGAGATCCCTGCCGCGCAGCAGGCTTCCAGCGCACGGTGAGTCACCGGGATAGCCGATCGCAACCAAGATGAAGGGTGGTGATTCACGCTCCGAGCCCTGCATCAGCCAGGAAATGCCCTTGAGCATGTCGAACCCCGCGTTTCCATCGGTGGCGTACACGACTGGAAACCTCTGCGTCTGTCCCATTTTCTGCGGGGGGCGCATCACCTGCACCTTGAAGACCTGAGAGACAAATCGGGAACTCAGGAGATGAGTCTCCACGGCGGGAAAGTATCGCAGGCCATCCCGCACGTGCGCTGTCGTCGATGGGTCGGTGCTATTCATGTTCCGACACGTGAGGGCCCGACGCTTCGGGGCAGGCCGGGGAAGTTTCGGCGTCCGAGTGTGAACACCACGGCCGCGCACACGCTGGTGGTCCCACAGACAATGGTCAATGCTCTGCCAATCATGTCCGGGCCGCCGATGGCGGCGGATAAGCTGCTCACCGCGAGCGGGGCTACACCCATGCCAAAGACCGCGGCGGCGGTCACCGTAATCGCGAGATAGAGGCCCCGCAGCTCGCCCGGAATGACGATGGTGCCGAGCGCGAGCGCAACTAAATGGAAAGCGTATCCCAGCGTTAGGAATGCAGCGAGCAGAACCGCGGCAAGCGTCGCGTCGTGCGCGATGCCGAAGAGCGCAGCAGGGGCGCTTAAGCATGCAAGTCCAACCAGGGCAGCCATCGTGCGACGGGGTCCGCCGCTGCGCTGGCAGAAGTCGGCCAGAGGCCCGGCGAGTAGTGGGCTCACTATCCCGCTGACCAAGAAGCCGTACCGACGAGGGCGCCGATGCGCGCAGGTGAGAGCGCTAAGCCGCGCGCAAAGGTGGGCGCCGCCCAGATGACAACCGCCCCATCGGCTACCCACACCATGACGCGCGCGATGAGCAACGGCGCCACGACGCCGCGGTAGAGCAACAACTCCGGCCACACCTCACGCAGGGGCGGCCTTTGAACGATGACGCCGGTGCGAGGCGGTTCACGCAGCGCCAGCATCAGGAGCGCAACCGGGACAAGCGGCACGCTCATCCAGAGCAGCGCCGTCTGCCAATCCTCGGGCCCCGGGCCTTGTGCCGACAACACCCAGCCACCTAAGGCAAAGGCTGCCGGCGCGCCGACAATCTCACCGAAAGCCAATGCCATGGCGGCCCGACCGCGCTGCGCGGGTGCATAGAGGTCGGCAAGCATCGAATAGACGGCGACAAGAATCGCCGCCATGGATAGTCCCACCAAGAAGCGTGCGGCGAGGAGCAGAATGAAGCTCGAAGCGAACGCCGTGAGAACGCTCGCCGCCAGATTAAGAGCAGCAATGAAAAAGAACAATCGGGCGCGGGGATGCCGATCGACGAGAAGACCCATCGGAATGGAGCACAGCGCCATGGGCACGGCGAGCGCCAGCCCTTGCAGCAAGGCTATTTGGTGATCGCTCAAGGATAACCGGACCTGCATTGCCTCCTGCAGCGGGCCCAGCGTCAGCGCACATAGGTCGCGGAGCACACAGCAATGGTCAACAGAAGCAGCTGAAAGATGCGCCGCGAGGTCACTAAAGGCCACTTACTCGGGAATCAAAACGTTTTAGAAATGCCGAGCCCAATCGTGCGGGGCTGAATCACATCAAAGGCATAGGGAGGAAAGAATCCGATGCCGCCCTGCAAGAGGCCCCGCCTATCGGCTAAATTAGTGACGAAGACATTGGCCTTCCAGGAATCATACTTGGCGCCCAAGCGTAAATCGGTGGTCGCATAGGCCGGGAGGTTCTGTCGCGGCGGGGCGTTGGTGAACTCCCCTGTGCGATTGCCCACATAGGTCACCGCACCAGCGATGAACCCCGTGACGTCCCTCATGATCGGGAATTCCTGCTCCACCGAGAGGTGTCCCGAGAAACGGCTGCTGTAGGGAAGCCGATCACCGGAAGCGGCATTTGGCAACCCGGAAGCGGCCAATGCAGCGGAAAAGGCTGCGTCAGGACCGCGTCGCTCCACGTCACCCATCCCGCGATCTTGAGGCCAGAAAGAGGCCTTGCCTCGACGGAGAGTTCCTCGCCTTGACTCTTCGCACGGCTGCCGTTCGCGCCGTAGCTCGCCGAGGTGCTCGGGTCGTAGATGGTAATCTGGATGTTCCGCCAATCGATGTAGTACACCGATGCATCGAACGTCAAGGTATGCTCAAAGGCGTCACCTTTGATGCCGATCTCATAGTTGCGAGTGGTGTCGCTCGAAAAGCTCGCCGGCAACCCCAACTTGGCAATGAGGGCGGAGTTGGGCCCGCCGGGCCGAAAGCCGGACGCCAGCCGGCCGTACACCATCAGATTGGGGGAGAACTTGAAACTGGGTGTCACGAGATACGTGAATGCATTGTCCTTGGAACGTGTTTCCGGATTGATATCGGGAGATGTTCCACCCAGGAACACCGGAACAAACGGGCCCGTCAGTACCGAGGCGTTGGTTGTCTTGTTTTCGCTTTCGCGGCCACCCACTTGAATGTCGAATCGATCGGTGACGTGGAAGGTCAGGTCAGTGAACGCGGCATATTCGGTGTAGGTCTCCGTCGATTGCTGATCGAGCCAACGTCCCACAACCGCCCCTGTCGCCGGATCGACGGCGAGGTAACCTCCAGCGGGATTGGTGTCTTCATGCGTGTAGAATACCCCAAAGAGCCAATCCAATATTGGGCCGACGGGCACCGACAGCCGAAATTCCTGCGAGAATTTGTGGGAGCGGTTGTCTTCGACAAAGGGAGTGCCAGAAACGCCAAATCCAGGGAAGCTGCCGAGGCCATTCTTGGTGAAGGGACCAAACGCCCAGGTGAAATCGAAGGAATCCGACGTCCTGGTGACGTTGTATCCGGTCACCGAGGTCAACTTCACGTCCCCCAATCTTGCATTGAGATTTGCGCTGAACGCCTCGATCCGCCGATCGTAACCGCCGCTATTGATGAGGTTGCTCTGCTGCAAGTCTCCCATTGGAGGCAACCCAAAACCGGGAGTCGTCACGTCGACTTGCGAAGGACCGTCCGCCTTGCTGTCTTGAAACAAGGCACTCAGCTTCAAGGAAAAGTCCTGCGACGGCAGCCACAGCATCGACATTCTTCCGCCGTACACCTGTCGTTCGTTGACGTCCCTCTGCCCGGTTTGGACATTGTCGATGTAGCCGGGATCTTGGTGGGTGAATGCGCTCGCGCGCAGCGCAAGGGTGTCGCCCAAGGGCACGTTGACGCCTCCGCTCACGTTGTATCCGAGTTTGTCCCCGTTGTGCACGCTGCTCGTGCCCACTTCCGCATGGCCCGTCAGAGCTTCCGTAGACGGATCGATCGTCACGTACTTGACGAGACCGCCGATGCTGCTCGAGCCGTACAGCGTGCCCTGAGGACCGCGCAACACTTCAACGCGCGACAACTCATTCGGGTCCACATCGGGGATGGGACTCAAGGTCGAGGGACCGGTGTACTCATACGGCACATCATCGATGGTGATGCCCACGGTGGGAGTCGATCCGCTGGTGTAGAAACTCGTCGTAATTCCGCAAATCGGATGACCGGAGAGCCGCGATTGTCCTGAGTCAGATCGAGGCCAGGAATGCTCGCGTGTAGTCCTGAGCCGCAATTGATTGTCGTCGATCAGCGCAGTCGCGCTAATGGCGTCACCGGCACGGGCACATCCTGCACCGCTCCGGCCGCTTTTGGGCTGTGACGATGAGGTCGTCCACGGACCCTTTTTGTACTCTCTTGGGAATCGAGGTGCTGTTTACTGGGGCAGAAGTCTGCGAACGGATTCCTTGATCCATTTGAGCCAGGCGAAATCCCCCGGAAGAGCTTTCTTTCCCTCCTGGGCGGACGCGGCCGCGCGGTTTGCATCATCGCCCATCACCGGCGAAGCGACACTCCCCTCATTACGGGATGATCTCCCACGGGAAGAATCGTCACGGTCTTGTCATCCAAATACCGATACGTAAGACCGGTTCCGCTCAAGAGATGCTCGAGCGCCTCGGCCGCAGTCAACGCTCCAGACACTCCGTCGGTGCGAAGCTTGCCCACGATCTCCGTGCGATAGAGCACTTGAAAATCAAACTCCTTGGCGAGCGTGGTCAGCGCCGGCCCCAATCCTTCGGCCGGAATGTGGTGGTCTTGCGGATCGCCGCAGTGGAATTATCGGCAGCAGCAAGGCCGACGATGGAAATACAAATCACCGTCGCAACAACCGTCATTCGCATAAGTACACACCCACTCGTTAGTCTTTTCATGCCCATCGCGCGCAGGCCCGATGGCTTCTTGGGTGATGTAGAGCGTTGCCGAGAAAGAAATGGATACGCTTGTGGAGAAATATTTCCGTGGCCGCAAGAACTGCGGCCGCTCACTTACGCGCGATGCGGACTTCCTCGTCCGTCTCGATCACCGCGATACCCGGCTGAGTTCGCAAAAACTGGACCAAAGACACGGGATCGGTCGAGGAGACACACCGCTGATGTGAAAATCATCGAGCGCTCGGTCATTTATCACCAACTGGCGCCGGTTATAGCGATTAAAATCATCGACGACGTCACTCAGTGAGACGCATCGAAGACCAGGCGATGCTGCACCCAGGCGGTGACCGCCGCGACGTCGGCGGGCTCAGGCGCGGACATCGTTTGATTCCTCACCGTCACTCGTTCGCCGGCAGACAGAAGAAGCGCCCGGTTTGCATCTACCTTACCGACCAGATCGCGATTTTGGACCGCGCCATGATCGGGAATGCTTGGCCCTGGAGTTTCGTCGGCGGAGCTCGTGTTGTGATTTACCCCGCTTAAGCGCGAGGATGTGAGCACCGCCACACTCCCCTCTATTACCGTGACGGTTGTGCCCTCCTTCTTGTGATACACATCGAACTGAGTGCCGACGGCGCGCACCACGGTCTCGCCGCTTCGGACAATGAAGGGACGCGCCTTGTCCTTGGCCACTTCAAACAGAGCCTGTCCATCGATCAACTCGACGTTACGTTCAGTTTTGGAAAAGTTGACTCGGAGGGTAGATCTTGCGTTCAAATCGATCGTGGAGCCATCCGCCAAAGCAATCGAGCGCCGCTCGCCAATCTGGGTGGTATAAGTCGAGGAACGATTCATCCAGGTGAGAAGCCCCCCCTATCAACACAATCACGATCGAGGCGGCGAGCGATGGGTTCCTAATCCATGTACGACGATTTCGTAAACGCTCAACACTCGCGGCTCAGCGAGCGGGGATCGGCCTTCTGCAGGAAGCGGACGATCCGAGTCCTCTGCCTGGGTAAGGGGCTGATCGGCAGCCGTCGGGTGCTCGAATGCCACGACGTTGCCCTCGGACTCTGCATAAGCGATCAGTTGGTCGACATCTATCTTTCGTTCCGAGTTCAGCCTCGGCAGCTCGACGTAGGTCCTCGCAATATCCATATAGGCGCGGATATGCTCGGGTGATTGTCGAAGCCACTGATCGAAGCGTTCGCGGTCCATCGAATCGACATCCCCCACGCGAAAGTCGACGAACCACGAGGAAGCCTCCTCTAGTATCTGGCGATTTAGATTCGGCGCTGGCTGTTTCGCCATCATGGAATGCCCTGGCCTCGTCTGCAACAAGAACATCTCGACATAGCGCGAGCGCGCAGGAGATATTTCTTTGCGGTTGGGCGCGACATTCCAAGGCGTTGGGCAATCTCCTCATCGTCAATCCGGCAAATCGATGCAGCAGCAGAGTGGCGGATACCTTCGGCGGCAACCGCGAGAGAGCACGTTCCAATACATCGAGGCGCTGCTGCGCGTCCGTCCGCACCCATCGGGTCGTCGCCCGAAGTGAGCTGCAACTCGGCGAAC
>CAWDAT010000002.1:0-676308 GCA_963800375.1 uncultured Gammaproteobacteria bacterium
CCGCAATGCCGGGGGACTTAAGGTTTGGGCTCGGGAGTCAAGCACCGGCTCCTGGCGTGTCGGGGAAGGTATGGCAACGGAGGTCCGGTAAGACGGGTAATCGACCAAGATCAGCCCGTTGCCGAGGACCTCCGTTGCCTGTTCAGTCTGCCATTGGTTCGGCTGTCGCGACTATTACCAGGACGATCACGGTGGCGGCGGGGGTGTTCGCTCCGGGGCATCTGGGCGAGCTGACCCGGATCGTGCCGTTCGAACTGGCCGATGCGGTGCTGGCGGAGGCCCGCGCCGGGGAGCGGCGGTTGCGTGTGCTGCCCTCGCGGGTGGGGCTGTACTTCGTGCTGGCGCTGGGGCTGTTCCCGCGGGCGGGCTACCTGGGGGTGTGGGCGGAGCTGACCGCGGCCCTGGATGGGCTGGGCCTGGCCGTGCCGTCGGGAAGGGCGCTGCGGGGGCTGCGCCGCCGCGTGGGCGCTGCGCCGTTGAAGGCGCTGTTCGAGGTGCTGGCCGGGCCGCTGGGCCAGCCGTCCACGCCGGGGGTCAGGTTCGGCCGGTACCGGACGGTGGCCTTTGACGGCTGCAAGTCGGTCAAGGTCCCGGACACGCCGCGCAACCGGGGCTGGCTGGGGAAGATGAACGCCGCGCTCGGGGTGACCGGCTACCCGGTGATCCAGCTGATGACTTTGTGCGACTCGATCTTCAAGATCCCTGCGGGGAAAGAAATTCAAGATCCCTGCGGGAAGAAGAAATTTACACTGTTTCTCGGACGCAGTGCCCAGACGCAGTGCCCAAGAGAAGCGACGGCCTGTGCCATTGTCTAACGTTACTGTGAGAGCATGCGTGCACCGGGAGATCCTATACCGACGTCGTGCAGGCCGAGTCCTGGGAAGAGGTGCTGCAACTGGCCGCCGACCGGACCACCGCGTCCCGACCGCTGCCTGATTTTAAGCCGCGGCGAGACGCCGCCGACTGCCCGAGGTGTGCCGATAGTCTGGGTCCACTCGCTGTTGCATTGCGGGCTGGAGGAGGGACACGATCCGCCCCACGTCGCCGTCCCACCCGGGTACTGGCGTCCGGTGAGGTGGGTGAGGGAGCGATCGTGGTCTCGCCCATCCCCTACCGGAGCCAGCCACCGGTCGGCCATAATTCCCCCGGTCACGCAGCCGCTGCCCGCTCAGGGGCATTTCCCCAAGGATCGCTTCGGCAACGACCCGCTGCGAGACCGTCACCTGCCCAGCGGGCGTCATCTTGCCCCGCTCGGGGATCGCATACGTCCGCCTGCCCGGCTCTGCTTGGGGCCGATGGCGGGCAGGCCGGTCAGGTCAGGGCAGCAGCAGCCTTTGCAGGCGTGGTCACTGGAGGGCGCGGTAGGCGATGCCACGTTCGGTTTTTCATCCGTTGACCGCGTGGCGGCCTCGATCAGGGTGGCGTCCAGACGGACCACCAGCACCGGACGCGCGGCTTGGGAAACTCGCGGGAGATGTCAGGCCGGATCTCGGCCATGGCCTGAACGCCATCGAGCTGCCTCGTCCGGCGCAAGCTGGCGCCGACGGTTGACCTGTCGCCTTGCATCTGTATGCTTCCCGGCTCGAATGCCAGCTAAAGACTCACCGATTCTGATTGGACATTCTTGAGATGGATGTGAAAGCGCGCCACTCGACTCTGGGAAGCCTGCTGCGCGCGCTGCGTCTGCGCAATCAGTGGACGCTGAAGGAGATGAGTCAGCGCACCGCCATCCCTGTCTCGACGCTGTCCAAGGTCGAGCATGATCGCCTGACGCTCACCTACGACAAGCTGGTGCAGCTCAGTCAACGGCTCAACATCCGAATCTCGGAGTTGTTTGCCGATACCACCACGGGCACCGCTGAACCTGCGGTGACCGCCCGCCGCAGCATCGGCCGGACCGAGGACGCGGTACGCGTCAACACCAAGAATTACGACTACTACTACTTCTGCCCCGAATTGCGCCGCAAGCGCATGATTCCGATCGTCACACGCATACGCGCGAAGAGTGCGGAGGAATTCGGATCCCTGGTGCACCACTCCGGCGAAGAATACATCTACGTTCTCGAAGGCAGCATCAAAGTGCTCACGGAATTCTACGATCCCGTGATTCTCAACGTGGGTGAGTCGATCTACATCGACAGCAACATGGGCCATGCCTATGTCACCGCCGACGGGGGCGAGGAAGCCGTGGTCTTGGGCGTGTGTTCGAGCACGGATGAGAGCCTGCTCGAGTCGTTGCTGTCCTTGCACGGCGATGCCATCCCTACCCCGCCGACCAAGGGGGCGGATCGGGCGCGCCCCGCCGCCAAAGCGATCAAGGGCCGCAAACGCTCCTGACGCCCACGGACCATTTTAAAGCAGCGGGACGATTTGCAACGCCAGTGTCTTTTCCGCAGCCTGCTGCTTTTCCACCGGAATGCGGGCGTACACGGCAATTTTGAATGCGGCACTGCCCTTCTTGACGATCAGGCTGACCAGCTTGTCGTTGCCGAAGTAATAAGCGTCATCGCCGATCCCGCCGACCGGAGTCGCGGAAACCGACTTCCCCATGGCCGCCAATTTCTTGCCGCTGTCGTATTGGTCGCTGCTCTGTAGATTGAGCGTGACGGTTCCACCGCCGTCCGTGGCCGCATTCCAGCTGCAGGTCTTTTTGAAGGTCGGCGCCACATAGCTGCCCGCACCCACCGCCACTCCCAGGGCGGCGCTGACTTGTCCCGAAGTGAGCAACGAACACGCATCGCCCGGCGGTGCGGCGTTCGCCGGCGGTGAGAGGGCGGCAGCGGCCAAGAAAGCGGCGAGGGCGCGCGCGGTACGGCGGGTTGTGGAAAGCATGTTGCATGGCTCGCTTGCGGCGAATGGCGCTCTGACTAACACGGCTGCCCTGGCCTACACAGGCGCCGGGTTCGCAGCGGACGCGTCGGCAGGCGCCGCACCGGAGCCGGCCAGCAGCATCAGCAGTTTCTGCCGGACGGCGTCGGTGAGCAGAACGCGCAGCGCGATCCGTTCGGCAATCGTAAAGACCACCAGTACCCCCTCGGACACTACCAGCGTCTGGACATCGGCGGCGGTAAAGAACTTCTGCAGATTGGCGGGCTCGCTCGCCAGCAGCGCGGGCAGCAGCTGCTCCTGAGCCTTTCGCGCCAACTCAACCGTATGGTTGTCGGTAGAGCTGCGAAAGCCGATGCTCAGTGATCCGTCGGAAAGAATTGCCGCACTCGCCAGCTCGGACGCGCGCATTTTCATGGCCTAACCTTTCTCGTTCCAGTCGATGGGCTCTAATCTAGCACTCAGCTCGCGATCTTGTCCCAACACGGGTGATTCTCCATCGCGCACCTCCACGGGCGGCCCCTCAAGGGCTGCATTCCCTTGATACAATCCGCGTCTTGAACGGCAATTCAACCTTCGACTACGTCATCATCGGCGCCGGTACCGCCGGCGCGCTGATGGCCAACCGGCTGAGCGCCGACCCCGAGTCCCGCGTGCTGCTGATCGAGGCCGGCCCGCGCGACAACTACCACTGGATCCACATCCCGGCGGGTTATTTGTACTGCATCGGTAATCCGCGCACGGACTGGATGTACCACACCGAGCCCGACGCCGGCCTCAATGGCCGCAGTCTGCGCTATCCCCGCGGCAAGATCGTCGGCGGATGCTCCAGCATCAACGGCATGATTTACATGCGGGGGCAATCGCGTGACTATGATCGTTGGGCCGAGCTCACGGGCGACGACACCTGGAACTGGGCCAACGTATTACCCGCCTTCAGGCAGCACGAGGATCACCATCTCGGGACCGGCAACGATCCGGATTTCGCCGACTATCACGGCGCCGGCGGCGAATGGCACGTCGCAAAACAACGGTTGCGCTGGGACATTCTCGATGCCTTTGCGCAGGCCGCGCACGAGACCGGCATTGCGCCCTGTTCCGATTTCAACCGCGGCAACAACGACGGCGTCGGCTACTTCGAGGTCAACCAGAAGAACGGCTGGCGCTGGAACAGCGCGAAGGCGTTTCTGCGGCACACCTGCTACCGCCGGCGCAATTTCAAGCTGTGGACCCAGGCCCAGGTGGTCCGAATCGACGTGACGGCGCAGAGCGACGGCCGGCGGCGCTGCACCGGCGCGCAAGTGTGGGACGGCCGCCAAATGACGGCGGTGCACGCCGCGCGCGAGGTGATATTGTGCGCGGGCAGCATCGGATCGCCGCAGATCCTGCAGCTCTCCGGCATCGGTCCGGGGGATCTGCTGCGCAGGCACGGCATCGACGTCGTCCTCGACGCTCCCGGCGTGGGTGCGAATTTGCAGGATCATCTGCAGATTCGTGCCGTTTACAAAATCGACGGCGCGCCGACACTCAATGCCCTGGCCTCCTCGCTGCATGGAAAAGCCATGATGGGTTTGGAGTATCTGCTCAGGCGCACGGGTCCCTTGAGCATGGCGCCGTCGCAATTGGGAGCCTTTACCCGAAGTTCGCCGGAAAAGATCTGGCCGGACCTCGAATACCATGTGCAGCCGCTGTCGCTCGACGCGTTCGGCGGGCCGCTGCACGCATTTCCCGCTTTCACCGCCAGTGTGTGCAATCTGAACCCCACCAGCCGCGGCACGGTGCGCATCAAGTCACCGCAGTTCGACACCGCACCGGCCATCGTGACCAACTACCTGAGCACCGACGAGGATCGCAAAACGGCGGTCGGCTCGCTGCGGCTTACGCGCCGCATCGTCGCGCAGCCGGCGCTGGCAAAGTATCGGCCCGTGGAGTGGAAGCCGGGTGTGGAGTATGCGAGCCACGAAGATCTGCTGCGGCTGGTTGGTGACATCGCCACCACCATATTTCATCCGGTGGGCACCACCAAAATGGGCGCTGCCTCCGATCCCATGGCGGTTCTGGATGCGCGGTTGCGGGTACGCGGGATCGCCGGCCTGCGGGTGGTGGACGCCGGCGCCATGCCGACCATCACGAGCGGTAATACCAATAGTCCGGCGTTGATGATGGCTGAAAAGGCCGCCGCTTGGATTCGCGCCGAACGCGTGGCCCAATCACGTGACGAGACATGGTTCACAGTTCGAGCGTCGGACGCAACGATCACCAAGCCCTGGGCCGATACTCGGTGAACTTCGGAATGCCGTGAAAGTCCTATGGCAGGGCTGCGGTGGCTTGCTGTTCTGCGTATCGAGGCGCCAGGAGTAGGTATTGATGGTTTCGCGTCGATTATTCCTTGGTACGGCGGTTGCCGCGGTCGCGGTTGCTGCGACGCGGCCGGTCCTTGCGGGCAGCGGCATCGCCCCTGCCCGTGTGAGGCCTGGACTGCTGGCACGCGCGCTTGACGCTTTGCAGCAACATCGAGGCAGCATCGCCAACCGAGACCTCATCGGCATTGCGGATTTCTCCCTGCCTTCGTCCATGCCGAGATTTCACCTCGTGAATGTCGCGGGTGGCAGCGTGACCTCGCATTTGGTGGCGCATGGTCGCGGCTCCGATCCCGCGCACACCGGTTGGCTGGAGCGCTTTTCCAACGAACCACGGTCGAACGCGACCTCTGCGGGAGCGTACAAGACAGACGCTGATTACGTCGGCGGTCACGGCCGGTCGATCCGATTGACGGGGCTCGATGCGACCAATTGCAACGCCGAATCGCGCGGCATCGTGGTTCACGGCGCCTGGTACGTGAGTGATGAGATGATCAAGGATCGCGGCATGCTCGGGCGCAGTGAGGGATGTTTTGCCGTGGCCCCTTCGAGTCTCGGCGAAGTTCTCGCCAAGCTTGGGCCCGGACGGCTGATCTACGCAGACAAGGCCTGATCGCTGAGGGTACTCCGGCGGGGCCCGTTCACCGATTGTTCCAAGGAAAGCCGGCGGCGAGCGTCATCTGGCGATTGACCGCAAAGCGCTGCGGAAAAAATCCGGCGCTCGCCAGATCTCCTGATTGTATCCGGGTCAGTGCGGCATCCAGGTCGCGCAGGTCGGTCATCGTGAGCCAGGGCGCCGAGGTCCGTTCGTCGGCCCGGCAGCAATGCGCCGTCCAAATTCTGGCCTCTGCGGGCAGCTTCTCCAGCAGCCGCCGCGTCGTCGACCGGTATTGCGCCAGGCTCGCTCCCGGCAAGAACGCATACAGCGTCGTGGGGTAGATGAAGTCACCCGCAAACAGCTGATGCGCCGTTGCATCGTACAGCGCAGCCGAGCTCGGCGTGTGGCCGGGCACATGGATGACCTCGAGCAGCCGGCCGCCGAGATCAAGGGTTGCACCGGGTTTCAGCCATTCGGTGACGGTGAACGTCGGCGGCGGCAGTCCGTCGATCATGCCGAGGAATTCATAGCGACGGGGAGTCAGCCGGTCACGGCGGACATCGGCGCGCGTGGCGGGCAGATCGATCATCGCCACGGAGGTGAACGGGGCGATGCCGCCGGTATGATCGTAATGCAGATGCGAGGGCATCACGGTCACCGGCAGCCGTGTGAGGCGTGCCACCACGCCGCGAATGTCGCGCGTGCCCGAACCGGCATCGAACAGCAGCGCCCGATGTTGGCCCAGCAGAAGATAGGAGTAGTTGGCCTGATAGTAGCGAGGCTCGCCGATGGCGTACGTGTTGGCGTCGATTTCCTGGACCGCCCAGTAGTCATCCACCATACGGCCTGCGGCGAGATCCGGTTTCGCGGCATCGACGATGGCGTGAGGCTCCAGAAGGGCCGCTAGTTCGGCATAAAGATAGGGAGCAAGGGCGAGGGCCACGGCCGCCAGGACCGCCGCGGCGGCGGCTGCCCAGACCGCAACTCTTGCCCAGCGCCGCGCCACACTCATTCGCCGTCCTCACGCCTTTCGTTCAACGCACTTGAGCATCCTCGGCACACAAAGGCAACACGCGCGCCGAAAAATGTTGTTGAATTACCGGATAGGGGGATTAGTTGCCGGGTAAGCTGCCGAACCGCATGCATTGGAGTCATGGCTTCATCGCCTTGATTCCTTGGATCCTTTGCGGTTTCGCCACGAGTGCTGCGGGCGCCGCGCAGACCAAGAGCTTCGTCGTCAATTATTTTTATCCGGCCACCTACTACGGCGACGATACCTGTCCGAAGGGGCTGAATCCCCTGCCCGACGTGTTCTTCAAGCGGGATTTGAAGATCCTGGGGCTTCCGCAGGCCGAAGTCGCTGCGATGTTCGACAAGGACTACAACAACCAGAATGGCAAGCCGACGACGAATTGGGTCACGGTCGCCGCGACCCGGGGCAACGGCACGGACAATGTCTATTTGCATCCGACCACGGTGCCCGACGCGCACTTGATGCCGGCGGTCGGCCGCTTCGGGTATGGCTTCAATCTCGACGGCAAAGCTCACTCGCCGTCCGATTCCTACGAAGATCCCCAAACCCATGAGAAGGGCGTCAACAATCAGCTGTTCCGCGCAATCGGCTGTATCCCCGCATACAAGGGCTCGCCGCCGCCGCAACCGCCGCTCGAAGCCGAATATCGCTGGGATTCCACGCGGGTCGCGATGGGCGCCTGGCTCATCTCGATCAGCGGCGAGGATTTGCGCAAGAACGGCGATGTGACGGTGACGTTCGAAAGTTCCATCGACCCCGCCACGGCACGCGACGCCAACGCGCAACTGCAGAGCGACATGACCTATCGCGTGCTTGCGCGGCCTGCATCGCGCAATGTACTGCATGGGGTGATCAAAGACGGTCTGATCACCACCGACCCCGCGCTCATCATCATGAAGTGCGATTCCTACATTCAGCCGGTCTTCGAATTTCGCGAGGCGCGCATTCGTCTGAGGCTGACCTCCGCCGGCCGCCTGCAAGGCGTGCTCGGCGGATATCAGCCCTGGTATCCGTTCTATTGGAGCCATGCCAAGGTCGGTTACATCGACGAGCGCGGCTTCGGCGTCGACACCCCGGCTCTCTACTATGCACTGCGCCGCAATGCCGATGCCTACCCCGATCCCAGGACCGGCGCGAACACGGCCATTTCCGCGGCCTACATGATCGAGGGGATCCCGGCATTCATCGTGCGGCTGGATGAGTCGCAGGGTGCCGCCCGCGAGGCCGGCCGCGCAGAAACCGGCGCTGCTCCCGCCGCCGCGCACCTCTGCGCGACGCTGACCGAGTGCGCCCGATCGGCTGCAGCGTCATTGACCCGGACTCTGGACTCCGGCGAACCGAGTTCTCCCGGCGCACCGCCCATTGCGCGCCGCTTGAGGCCCGACCAATACCGGCGCGTTGTCGCGGATGTATTTGGTCCGACCATCAAGATCGAGGGCCGATTCGAACCCGATGTCCGCGATGACGGCCTGTTTGCGATCGGCGTCGGCCACGTCGGCCTCACCTCGACCGGCATGGAGCAGTACGACGCGATGGCGCGCGGAATCGCGGCGCAAGTCGTCGGCCAGGAACATCGGGACACCCTGATTCCGTGCAAACCACAATCCGCGGCGGCACCGGACGATGCCTGCGCCGGCCGGTTCTTTGCCAAGGCAGGCCCCCTGCTCTATCGGCGGCCCTTGACCCATGACGAACTCGACGCGGCTGTCGCACTCGCGAGAATCGCGGCGCAGACCTTGCAGAGTTTCTACCTTGGCCTGGATATGAGTCTGGCGGGAATGCTGGAATCGCCGCAATTTCTGTTTCGCCAGGAAGTGATTGAATCCGACCCGAATCATGCCGGCGCGTACCGCCTGGACGCCTACAGCAAGGCATCGCAATTGAGCTTCTTCCTGTGGAATGCGGGACCCGATGCACGACTGATGGCGGCGGCGCAGCGCGGCGAACTCGACACCGAATCGGGCTTGGCCGCAGAAGTCGACCGCATGCTCAAATCGCCGCGCCTCGAAGCAGGAGTGCGGGCCTTCTTCACCGACATGCTGCAATTCGACCTGTTCGACACGCTCGCCAAGGACGCGCAGATCTACCCCAAGTGGACGGCCAATGCGGCGCAGGACGCACAGGAGCAGACTCTGCGCAGCATCGTCGACCTGCTGCTCACCCAGAAGGGCGACTACCGCGATCTGTTCACCGCGCGTAAAACCTTTCTCACGCCGCTGTTGGGCTCGCTGTACGGCGTGCCGGTTGCGCCCAATACCGGCGCCGGCCATCAGCCCTACGAATTTCCGCAGGGCGATCCGCGCGCGGGCCTGCATGCGCAGGCGAGTTTCGTTGCTCTACATTCGCATGAGGGCTTGAGCTCCCCGACCCTGCGGGGCAAGGCGTTGCGCGAGCTGCTGTTGTGCGAGCCCGTCCCGGCGCCTCCCGGAAACGTCAATTTCGCCGCCGCCCAGGACACCCACAATCCCGATTTCAAGACCATGCGGGCGCGCCTGACGGCGCATCGCACGGATCCCACCTGCGCAGGCTGCCACAAGTTGATGGACCCGATGGGCCTGGCTCTGGAGAACTTCGACTCGGATGCCGGCTATCGGACTTCGGAGAACGGTCAACCCATCGACACCCGCGGCGAGCTGGACGGAATCGAGTTCGCCGATGCCGCCGGGCTCGGCCGCGCCTTGCACGATAATCCGGCGACCGGTCCGTGCTTCGTGCGGCGTTTGTACTCCTATGCAACCGGGCGCCCGGTCGTGCGGCGCGATATGGCGTGGATCCGCTACCTCGAGAAGGAATTCGCTGCGGATGGTTATCGGCCGCCCGATTTGATGAGACGTATTGCAACGAGCGAGAATTTTTACCGGGTCAGTGCACCGGCGACGATGCTGGCATCGCGCGACGCATCGATGGAGGAGACTGCGAAATGAACGGCGTATCCCGCTTAAGCCGCCGGCGCGTTCTGCGCGGAATGATGGGCGGCGGCGCCATCACGGTGGGCCTGCCGCTGCTCGATTGCTTCCTGGACTCGAACGGCACCGCGCTGGCGGCCGGCGGAGCTGCGCTGCCGGTGTGTTTCGGCACCTGGTTCTACGGATGCGGACTCAATCCCGGCCGCTGGGAACCGACAACGGTTGGGCCGAACTACGAATTTGGGGTCGAGCTGCAGACGCTCGCCGCGTTCCGGCACAAGATCAATGTCTACAGCCGGATGTCGGCGCTGCTCGATGGCCGGCCGCGCGGCGCGCACACCGTCGGCCCCGCAGTGATCCTGCAGGGCATCACGCCGCCGACGCTGGAACATGCGTTCAATCCGGAGCCCAGCATCGATGCGTCGATCGCGGAGGTCATCGGCAGGCGCAACCGCTTTCGTTCGCTCGAAGTATCCTGCACCGGAAATCCGAACAGCACGCATAGCAAGCGCGCCGGCAGCGCGATGAACCCGGCCGAGATCTCGCCGCTCGCGCTCTACACGCGGGTTTTCGGCAGCGAGTTCAAAGACCCCAACGCGGCGGACTTCACGCCGGATGCGGCGGTCATGGCCCGGCGCAGCGTGCTGTCGGCCGTCGGCGAACAAACCAAGCGGCTGATGAACCAGCTCGGCGCGGCGGACCGTGCGCATCTGGATCAATATTTCACATCACTGCGCGAACTCGAGCAGCAGCTCGACTTGCAGCTGCAAAAGCCGGCGCCGCTCGCCGCATGCTCGGTGCCGCCCGAGCCGGACAGCACTCCCGTCGGCACCGAAGTGGCGCAGGTGAGAACCAATCATCGACTGTTCGCCAAGCTTCTGGCGCACACGCTGGCATGCGATCAGACACGGGTGTTCAACGTCATGCTGACGGATGGATTGTCGCAGCTGCGCTTCGCCGGCGAGGCCAATACCCAGCATCTCTTCACTCATGAAGACCCGATCGACGAAAGGCTCGGCTATCAACCGAATGTGGTCAGGTTCGTGCCGACGGTGTTGGAGAATCTGACCGTCCTGCTGACCGAGCTGGACGCCGTTCGCGAAGGCGACCGGACTCTGCTCGATCGGATGCTGGTGCTTGCCTATACCGATTCGGGCTACGCCAAGAACCATACCAGCGACAATATCCCGATGCTGACGGCAGGCAGCGCCGGTGGGCGCATGAAGACCGGCATTCATTATGCCGCGGCCAAGGGCGACCCGGTCACGCGCGTTTCGCTGACGGTCCAGCAGGCCGTCGGTGTGTCGGTCGACAGTTTCGGCACCGAGTCGAACAAGACCTCGAAGACCATCACCGAAGTGATGGCGTAGCCGTCTGCGCGCCGACGGAATGTTGAATCGATTTCCCCGCGCAGCGCTGTGGGTTGGAGCGGCGTCGTTTGCGCTGCTCGCGGCGGCACGCTTCTACGGCCTGCCGCACCAAGATTCGCCCATCGATTCGCAGTCGCCGATACCGGTTGCCACACCCCCGGGAATCACCCTGCAACTGCGCGCGAGCGACGGGAGGGCGCGGGTCGCAACCACCGCGGAATGGGTCTTTGCCGACGCCCGCGGCATGTCCCTGTACCGCTTCGACCACGACACGTCGCCCGGCAGCTCCTGCACGGGCGAATGCGCTGCCTCTTGGCCCCCCGCCGCCGCGGCGCGCACGGCGCGGCCGGACAATGACTGGTCGCTGCTCGACCGCGCGGATGGAACCCGGCAGTGGGTTTATCGCGGCGTTCCGCTGTATCGCTTCGCCAAGGACAAGGTGATCGGCGAGGCGATGGGCGATGGTGCCGGCGGCGGCGCCTGGCATGTCGCGGTGTTCCGGCCGGAGGCGGGCATGACTCTGCCGGACGGGATTGCCGTCCGGGAGATCGCCGACGCCGGCGGCGTGGGGTTGGTCGATTCGACCGGGAAGACGCTTTACCTGTTCGACGGCAGCGCCGCGGTTGCCGGCGTTGTTTGCGGCGCCGGTGATTGTGCGCGCCGCTGGATTCCTCTCGAGGCGCCCGAGATCGCCAATCCGATCGGCGATTTTTCGGCCGTCGCGCGCGACGACGGCATCACACAATGGGTCTACCGGGGCAGGCCTCTGTATAGATTCGCCGAAGATCAGCATCCCGGCGACATCAACGGCACCGGGGTCGACTCGCGCTTTCACCTGGCCTTGACGCTGCGGCTGTACATGCCGCCCGGTGTCCTCATCCACCGCACCATCGACCTGGGGAATATTCTGGCGACGGACCGGGGCGCAACGCTTTACCAGCGCGACCGGGTGACCATGCAGGAACTGCACCCGTTTCGCATTGATCACGGATCGCCCTCGCTCGGCCGGGCATTGGGCACCGCGACCTGCGATGTCACTTGCGCGAAAACTTGGCCGCCGCTGACGGCGACTGAAGATGCGCTGTCCTCGGGATACTGGGATATCCTCACCAGGGCGGACGGCACCCGGCAGTGGGCCTACAAGGGCTTTGCCCTCTATACCTACGCGCCGGACAAACCCGGAGAAACCGGCGGCAACGCCGTCTACACCCTGGCGCACGCCGGCGGCGATGAAAAGCCGGCAGGATCCGCCGCCGCTGCGGCCCCCGACATCGATCCCAACCTCTTCGTCGGCGGCGCCGCCGCAGGTCTTGGCGTCAGCGCCCTGTTCTGGCACGCGGTAGTGCCATAGCCTCATGCGCCGACAAGGGTTACGAGTGATTCTCGCCGGCGTTTGTGCCGCATCGATCATGGTGGTCCCGGGCAACGCCAAGGCGGCGAATGCCGGGCAACCTGCGGATGCCGGTCTGTCGCTCGTCGAACAGGGACGCTACCTTGCAACGGCCGGCGATTGCATCTCCTGCCACACGCGGGCGAGCGGTGCGGCGTTTTCCGGCGGCCGTCCGCTCAACACTCCGTTCGGCGTGATCTATTCGGCAAACATCACACCGGACCGCAAGACGGGGATCGGCGCCTGGTCGGAGCGGCAATTCGAGCGCGCGCTGCGTGCGGGAATCGCCGCCGACGGGACCCACCTCTATCCGGCCTTTCCCTATACCGCCTACACCAAGGTCTCGGATCAGGACGTGCATGCGATCTACGCCTATTTACGGTCCCTGAAGGCGGTGAACTACACGCCGCCGCCGAACAAGATGTCCTTTCCATTCTCCGTCCGCGCCTTGCTGGCCGGTTGGAACTCGATGTTCTTCGAATCCGGCCGCTATGCGGCTGACCCGTCGCGATCGGCCGAATGGAATCGCGGCGCGTACTTGACCCAAGGTCTCGGCCATTGCGGTGCCTGTCACACACCGCGCAATGTCTTCGGCGCCGAGCGCAGCGCCGCGGCGCTGACCGGCGCCGACTACCTTGATGAAATCAAGGACGAAGTCGTGGACAACAGAATCACGCCCATGGATGAGTTCACCGTGCGCCCCTGGTCCTCGGCCAACCTGACTCAGGCGTCAAATGGACTGGGCGCCTGGTCGGTGGAGGCGATTGCCGAGTACCTCAAGACCGGACATAGCGGCCGCGCCGCCGCCTTCGGTCCGATGAGCGAGGTGGTCGGCAACAGCACCAGCCATCTGACCCGCGAGGATATTCACGCCATCGCCGTGTATCTCAAGAGCCTCGCGCCCGCGATGCAGAGCCCGCCCGGCAAACCTTCGGCGCAGGCTCTCAAGGCGGGCGAGATCGTGTACACGACCCGATGCGCCGACTGCCATTTGCCAAGCGGCCTGGGAGTGCCCCGCGGGCCGCATGCGGATGCGTCAAAGACCGCGCCGCCGCTGGCGGGCAGCGCGGCGTTGCAGGCGCCCGACCCGGCAACGCTCATCAATGTCATCCTCTACGGCGCGCACGAGCCGGTGCTCACCGACGGCTCATGGCCCAAGATGAGCGGCTTCGAACTCAGCGTCGGCCTGGACGACGAACAAATTGCGGCCCTGTGCACCTACCTTAGATCCAGCTGGGGCAATCGAGCCGGTGTCGTGGACGCCGCCGCGGTCGCAAGACAACATTGACTGTGCGCTTTCGCATCTCGACCATGAAGGGGGAGTTGCCGATGAAAATGGCGTTGACTGCGATGTTGGCATGTCTCATCGGCACACCTGCCGCGGCGGCGTCCGATTGCGGCAATTTTTTCGGCCAACACTGTCTGGTCGATCTGTCGACGGGCGTGCACATGAGCTATTTCGACTTGGGCCCCCCGGGCGGCGAGGCGCTGATCCTGTTGCACACCGACACCACCGGCGCCGTCGAGTGGGCATGGACCGCCAACGCACTGTTGAACATGAATCCGAATGTCCGCCTGTATGCCCTCGACCAGCGCGGCTCGGGAGCGACCGATCTCCCCAATACCCGGCGCTGCTGGTCAACACCCAATCTGTGCATCACCCGCGCGGATCTCGCGGACGATCTGCTGGCGTTCATGAACGCCATGCACATCGCCAAGGCCACCTTGGTGGGCCACGCGATGGGCGCGGGGGCCGCGCGCATTCTCGCGGTCAATCATCCGCAGCGTGTGGCGCGCCTGATTCTCTCCGGTACCGGTCTGCCGCCTCCGCTCGACGCCGCGCCGGCCGCTCCGGTTGCTCATTCGCCGGGCATTCGTACCGATGGGATGGAGGCGCTCGGATGGCAGACCATGGTGGAGGCAAAAGGCGTTCAATGGCCGCAGGGCGCGCTGCATATGCGTCCCCTCGATATCGACCCCGATGCCGTGCGCAATATCACGCAGCACTGGGACATATCGGCGATCGCCGCACCGGAAGTCGTCGAGGCAATTGCCGCGCAGACCGCCGGCGAGTCGCTGGCGAGCTGGGGCATTCTCGATCCGACGGCTGCGCCGCGCGCGCCTCCCGAGCGGCTGGATGCTCTGTCGGTTCCCACGCTGGTGCTGTGGGGCAGCGAAGATGCGGGACTCAACAAGGAGTCGCAGCAGCGTTTGATCGAGGTTCTGCAGCGGGCGAGCAGCAGTCAGAAAGGAATGTACTTCTATTGGAAACAGTACGGCGTGCGGCCGCCGCCGGCATCGGGCGACAAGCATCAGGCCGACGACATCGGCCATAACTTGTCATGGGAGGCGCCTCGCCAGCTGGCGGCGGACATCGATAGCTTTGTCCGTACGGGCGCGCCGACACGCGATCTCTATAGAACCGACGCACCCGCCGATATTCACAAGATCATCGTCGAACCCGGAAAGGCCGTGATCGTGTCATCGAGGCCCTGACGCTTCGCACGGGCAAGCTCACGTCCTTCTTGGTCAGCCCCGTCCTGATCAGCGCTCCGGTGCGTATGTTGTGGAACGCCGCCACGTACTCGGGCGCTATCGTGTAGGTGAACGCCGAAACCCAGCCCGCGTCGGGCCGTATGGCGACGATGCCGAGCTTCTGGCTGGGGTTTTGATAGACAGCCCCGAACAGCTCCACCGGGACGACGATCTTCACGCCCGGCACCGACCTGATCTGCTCAAGCAGGCTCAACGGCAAGGGATCGATCAGGCTGATGGCGCCGTGCAGGCCCTGCAGCACGCCGAACAGCGCGAAGGCAACGCAGACCTGCAAAAAGATCAGGACGGTGCGTCCGGGCTTGCGCCCAATGCCCGACCACATGAGCGGCAAGAACTTCATTGCGCTGACCGGGCCCGAACGCCTGTCACGGGCGATGCTCGGATGTCAGCACCGTTAATTCGGGGCACCAATCGCGCGGCCCGGCTGCGCGCCGCCCCCAGCTTGACGAAGGTGCGTCCGGCCAGTAGCCTCAATGCGAAATGTATTTCGCTATGCGAATAATCCAGTGATTCAACCGCGGCGCCAGGTGCTTGGGCCGGCGCCCGCGCACCCCCACGATTTGTATTTCGAGGCCGGCGGCGCGCGGCTGCGCTATCGCGATGAGGGTGCCGGCGCTGCCGTGGTGTTCGTGCACGGCTGGGCGCTTGATCTAGACATATGGGAGCCGCAAGCCGCGGCGCTGCGGGCCGACTACCGGATCATCCGGTTGGATCGGCGCGGCTTTGGCTTATCGTCCGGTATTCCGTCTCTGCTGGATGATGCCGCGGATTTGCAGGCCTTGTGCCGGCAACTGCACCTGCAACGCATCGCGCTCGTCGGCATGTCTCAAGGCGCCCGGGTCGCATTGCACACGGCCAGCGTCGTGCCGGCGATGGTTGCCTGCCTCGTCCTGGATGGGCCGCCGAGCCTTGCCGCGGCCAATGCCGCGCGGGATCCGCAGGATCTGCCTTATGAGGACTATCGCCGGCTTGCGCAGACCCACGGCATGAGCGCCTTTCGCCGGGAATGGCTGCAGCATCCCCTCGCGAGGCTCGTGACCGGCGACGCCGCAGCGCGGGAGTTGCTGACCCGCGTCGTGGCGCGCTATCCCGGCAAGGATCTCATCGACCCGCTGCCCGGCCGGCCGCTCATCACGACCCCTGCTGCGGTTCAATCCATCGTTCCGCCCGTCCTCGTGATCGGGGGGGCGCTCGACCTCGACAGCCGCAAGCGGTCCGCGGACGAACTGGTGCGGGCGTTGCCCCGTGCCGAACGCGCGGAGATTCCCGACGCCGGACATCTCTGCAATCTCGACAATCCGCAGGCCTATGTGTCGGCCCTGCGGAATTTCATCGAACATCGATCATCGCGCGAACCCAACCCTGAGGGATACTGACATGGCTAAGATTCTCGTCGTTTACTACAGCAGCTACGGCCACATTGAGATCATGGCGCGCGCTCAGGCCGAGGGAGCTGCGCGGGTGCCGGGGACGGAGGTCACGGTCAAGCGTGTCGCGGAACTGACTCCGCGCGACGTTGCGGTGGCGGCGGGATTTCGGCTCGATCAGCCGGCACCCATTGCCGAACCCGCCGAACTTGCCAATTACGATGGCATCTTGTTCGGCACTCCGACCCGTTTTGGCAACATGGCTGCACAGATGCGCAACTTTCTGGATCAAACCGGTCCTCTATGGGCGACCAATGCCTTGGTCGGAAAGGTCGGCAGCGTGTTTTCCAGCACCGCGAGTCAGCACGGCGGTCAGGAGACGACCATCACCTCGTTTCACAGCACGTTGCTCCACCACGGAATGGTCATCGTCGGACTGCCCTATTCCTGCGAGGGCATCACCACCATGCGCGAAGTCACCGGCGGCACCCCTTATGGCGCGACCTGCGTCACCGGGTCCGGCAGCGAGGCGCGCATGCCGTCGGAATTGGAACTACGTATGTGCCGATTTCAAGGCGAACACGTGGCGCGGATCGTCAGCCGCCTCGTCGCCGGCGGTACGGGCCGGCCATGAAGCTGCTTCCCACCACCATCGTCGGCAGCTACCCGCAGCCGGAGTGGCTCATCGATCGTGCCAAGCTGGCGGGCCGTTTTCCGCCCCGCGTGCGCGCCCGCGAGTTGTGGCGGGTTCCGGCGGAATTTCTTCAGGAGGCCCAGGATGACGCCACCATCATGGCGATCAAGGCGCAGGAAGACGCGGGCATCGACATCATCACCGACGGCGAAATGCGGCGCGAAAGCTACTCGAATCGATTTGCGACCGCGCTCGACGGCGTGGACATCGACAACCCCGGCAGCGCTCTGGACCGCAGCGGTCATCCGAATCCGGTGCCGCGAGTCGTCGGCAAGATTCGCCGCCGCCACGCGGTGGAAGTCGACGATGTGATCTTCCTGCGCCGGCATACGGACCGCCGGATCAAGATATCGGTGCCCGGCCCTTTTACCATGGCTCAGCAGGCCCAGATTGATCACTATGGCGGCAGCCGCGAACTCGCGGCGATGGACTACGCCGCAGCCGTCAACGAGGAAATTCGCGATTTGTTCGCCGCCGGCGCGGATGTCGTGCAGATCGACGAGCCCTACATGCAGGCGCGGCCCGAGGAAGCGCGGGCCTGGGGGCAGAAAGCCCTGAATCTGGCGCTCGAGGGCGTTCGCGGCATCACGGCGGTGCACATTTGTTTCGGCTATGCCGCAATCATTCACGCTCGCCCGAGCGGCTACTCTTTCCTGCCGGAACTCAAGAACTGTTCCTGCAATCAAATCTCCATTGAGACGGCGCAATCGAATCTCGACTGCTCGGTGCTCACTGCGCTGGCCGGAAAGACCATCATGCTCGGCGTGATCGACCTTTCCGACATGCAGGTCGAAACCCCTGCCGTCGTCGCAGCACGCATCCGCCGTGCGCTGCCGTTCATGAGCGCCGAGAACATCATCGTATGCACCGATTGCGGCATGAAGTACCTGCCGCGGGACGTCGCTGCCGGCAAGATGAGGGCGATGGTGGCGGGGGCGGAAATCGTGCGGCGGGAACTGGGGGCAGCAGCCTAGTCCCGCCCGCCGGCAGGTTGAAGTACAGTCAGCGCGTCGATATCCGCCCCGGGAATCCCATGCCGCCGTTATCCAGCCGCCGCGACATCCTCCGGTTGATCGGTGCGAGCGCCGCCGCCGTGATTGCGCGCAGCCTCGCCGCCGCCGAAACGCAGCCGCGCTTTCCGCGCTCAGCGGTCATCCGCACCGTCCTCGAGGACCTGCCGCCGGCGGCGCTCGCCGGCGGCGCAACGCTGTTTCATGAGCACTTGTCGGTGGGTTCCGATTTCATGCCCAGAGTCATGGCGCAGTTCCGGATCCTGTTGGGTCCGGACGCAGCCATGCCGCCGCTGGCCTCGCCCGAGCAGCAACGAGCGATGGAGAATGTCGAGGTCATGGCGCAGGAAATGCGCTCCGCGGCCAAGGAGGGCGTCGCCTGCATCGTCGATGCCGGCCACCCGGACATGGGCCGGAATTTTCAGTTCCTGAGGCAGCTATCCTCGAAATCCGGGATGCCGATCGTCGCGGGGACCGGATATTACACCCAGCCGTTTTATCCGCCCGCTATTGCCCGCTGGGACGAGGATAGGGTCGCGCAGGAACTCATCCGGCAGACGACGGCGGATCCCATCGGCGCGTTCGGCGAAATCGGAACCTGGGACGCGATGACGCCCGATGAGCGGAAGGTCTTTCGTGCCGTCGGCAAGGCGCATCTGGCGACGAATCTGCCGATCTTCACTCACACGAACATGGGCAAGGGCGCGCTGCGGCAGCTCGACGTGTTGGAGTCCGCGGGCGTCGACCCCAGGCGCGTCGCGATCGGACATCTCGGCGGGCTCACGGACTCCAAGGCGGCGGTTCAGAAGGCCATCTGCAAGCGCGGCGCCTTCGTCGGTTTCGATCGCGAGGGCGGACCCGGAGACGCAGATCAAGTGCCCGCCGTCATGGCGCTCATCGAGGCGGGCTACGCCGACAATCTCCTGTTCTCATCCGATTTTTCTTTCGCCTCCGATCTCAAGCACAGCGGCGGTGCCGGGTACGCGATGACGGTGACGGTATTCGGCCCCAAACTTCGCAAAGCCGGCGTCACCGCGAGCGCATTGCACGGGATGCTCGTGGACAACCCGCGCCGTTTCCTGGCATTCATCCCCAAGCTGCCTCGGGCCGCCGCGGTGCTATGATTTCACTCAACCGCCTGTGAAGCGAAAGTAGACTCTTAAGGAAGCCAGGTTCAGATCTTCCGGTGCTACAGTCGGCTGCACGGTCGATCGCCAGTCAATTCAAGGGGTTCACATGAGCGTGCAGGCACCCAATGCCGAACGGCAGATCTGGATATTCACTCAGATGCTGCGCATCCGCGAGTTCGAAGAACGCGTAAAGCGCACCTTCACGGAACATCCTGGGGTGATTCGCGGGCATACGCATCTCGCCGACGGTGCCGAGGCCTCCATCGTCGGCTCGCTGTCCCATTTCCGCGCCGGCGATGCGGCGCTCGCCACCTATCGCTGTCACGGGTATCCATTGGCGCTCGGCAGCGATCCGAAGGCCATGATGGCCGAGATCTACGGCCGTGCGGACGGCCTGTGCAAGGGTCTCGGCGGATCGATGCACCTCACCGATGTGAAGCGCGGTTTCCTCGGCACCTCTGGAATCGTGGGTGCCGGCATTCCCCACGCGGCGGGCGCTGCCTGGGCGGCGCAGATCCGCAAGAAGGGCGAAGTCGTGTACTGCTTCTTCGGCGACGGCGCGTCGAAACAGGGCGCATTCTACGAGACCCTCAATATTGCGTCTCTATGGAAGCTGCCGGTGATCTTCGTCATGGAGAACAACGGCTACAACGTCGTGACGACTTCCGAACAGGAGGACGCCAACGCCGCCAACGGCGAACCGCTCTCCGTCAAAGCCAAGGCGTTCTCCATGCCGGGCGTCACGGTCGATGGCACCGATCCATTGGCCGTGCACGGCGTGGTCGGCGCGGCGGTCGAGCGGGCCCGTGCCGGCGCCGGACCGACCCTGGTCGAATCGAAGGTCTACCGGCTTTCGGCACACGGCAATATCATCGCTCCGCCCGGCGTGCCGCTGCACTACCCGGAGCACGAAGCGATCACCGTGTTCGGCAAGCGCGAGGAGTACGAGGCGGCCCTGCGCGGCGATCCGGTGCCGCGCTTTCGCGGCACCCTGGTCAAGGCCGGGATATTGAGCGGCGCGAAGGCCGACGAGCTTGGCGCGCAAGCCGCCAAGGAAATGGGCGAGGCCGTCGACTTCGCAGTCAAGAGTCCCTTTCCCAAACTCGAGTCGGCACTCGACAACGTCTACGCTTGAGACCGGAGCGACACATGGCACAACTTCCCTTTATCGCCGCCGTCGATGCCGGCATTCACCAGGAAATGCGGCGCGACCCCAGCGTCCTTTACTTCGGCCAGAACATGGCGACCACCGAGAATCACGATTTCGTCAAGGCCTACGGTCACGACCGCGTCCGCGTCACGCCGATTTCCGAGACTGCGGAGATCGGTATCGCCATCGGCGCGGCCATGGCGGGCTTGCGCCCGGTGGTCGAGCTGTACATGGCGGAGTTCATGCTGGTCGCCATGGATCAGGTCGTCAACGAAGCCCCCCGCTTCCGTTACATGTCGGGCGGACAGGTGAAAGTGCCGCTGGTGCTCAAGGCTGGATTCGGCTTCGCCTGCGGCTGGGCCGGTCAGCACACCGGGTCATTGACCGCGCTGTTCATGGGAGTGCCCGGCCTCAAGGTCGTCGTGCCCTCCACCGCGGCCGACGCCAAGGGACTGATGGCCACGGCGATCCGCGACGACAATCCCGTGGTGTTCCTGCACCACTATCTGCTGACTCTTGAGATGGGCGAGGTGCCGGACGGCGAACATCTGGTCCCGTTCGGCAAGGCCGAAATCCGCCGCGCCGGCGGCGATGTGACCATCGTGGCGACGGGGTGGATGGTACCGCGCTCGCTGGCGGCCGCCGAGAAGCTCGCCAAGGAAGGGATCCAGGCAGAAGTGATCGATCCGCGTACGGTCGCGCCGCTCGACCTTGCCACCATCTTGAAGTCGGTTGCCAAGACCGGGCGCCTGGTGCTCGTCGATCAGGCGCCGCGTCACGCGACGGTCGGCGGCATCATTGCGGGCGATGTCGCCGAACATGGGTTTTCATCGTTGCGGGCACCGATCATGCAGGTCAACGCGCTCGACGCGACGGTGCCCTACAGCGAACCGCTGGAAGCCTACGTGATTCCCGATGAGGAAAGGATCATCGCCGCCGTCCGCAAGGTGCTTCAGGGACGGCGCTGACGGCGGGCAACTACTCTACCTTCCAGTCGCGGCCCTCGAGCAGGTCGACCAGGCGCGCGAGGAACTGCGCGGCGAGGCGGCCGTCGGCAACGCGGTGATCGACGGTCATGGTGAGATCCGATAGCGGACGAATGACGACCTGTCCCTGTCTCGCCACCACGCAATCGCGGCGGCGGCCGACGGCGAGTATCGCCGACTGCGGTGGATTGATGATGGCCGTGAAGCGGTCCGGTCCTTCCGCGCCGAGATTGGAAATGCTGAAGGTCGCACCCTCGACTTCCTCGCGCTTGAGTTTGCCCCTGAGGCCGCGCTCGACACAATCCTGGCGGCGGCGCGCAATCTCCGCCAACCCCAAGCGCTGCACATCGTGAATCACCGGTACCAACAGGCCATTGTCGACGGCGACCACCAAGCCAATATGCGCACCGTTCGCCGCCACGATGCGCGCGTCGCGCGCGTCCGGATCCCCCGAGAATGTGGCGTTCAACGCCGGAAACTCGATCAGCGTCCGGGCAACGG
This sequence comes from uncultured Gammaproteobacteria bacterium, assembly GCA_963800375.1. Classification (GTDB taxonomy): domain Bacteria; phylum Pseudomonadota; class Gammaproteobacteria; order Steroidobacterales; family Steroidobacteraceae; genus Bog-1198. Next base: position 21,878 of record CAWDAT010000002.1, read on the forward strand.
CCTGCAGCAGAAAATCAGTCAGCGACAACGACGGTGAATCTTTCGGCAATGTCGCCGCGAATTCGCCGCGCAATGCCTGCAGCATTGTCCACTCGAGCGCGCGCGAGACGGTGAACTGCGGAATGGTGGCATTGCTCAACGTCATCGAACGCGCCAGGGCGCGGCGCATCGGCGACAGGGCGCCTGCAGCAGGCAATGCCTCGTGCGAGGCGTCGATCACTCGTTGCACATCGTCCAGCTGAATGCGCCCGCGCGGGCCGGTGCCGGTGATGCCGCTCAATTCGACGCCGTGTTCTTCCGCAAGGTTGCGGGCGACGGGACTGCTGCGAATGCGTTCGCCGCGCACCGCCACCGCGACCGCCGGGCCTGCCGGGCCTGCCGGGCCGGCCGATTTGGCTGCCGCGGCCTGTGTGGCCGGGCTGGCCGGTGTGGCCGGGCTGGCCGGTGTGGCTGCTGCGGCCGCCACACCGGGCGCCTCCGCCGATTCTATCCAGGCAACCTGATCGCCCACCACCGCCTGGCTGTCGACCGGCACCAGGATCCGGGTCAGCCGCCCGGTGGCCGCCGCCTCGATTTCCACCACCGATTTTTCGGTCTCCACTTCCAGCAGCGGTTCACCCGCCGTCACGCTGTCGCCGACGTCTTTCAGCCAGCGCACGACCTTGACCTCTTCCATCACCAGGCCGACTTTCGGTATCTCCTGCGCGATCAGGGTCACCGGCGCAGCTCCGCGCGCACGGCGCGCACGATTTCCGCGCTCCCCGGGAGCAGCGCACGCTCGAGTTCCGGAGCGAAGGGAATCGGCGCAAAGGGGCAGCCCACGCGCAACACCGGAGCATCGAGTTCATCGAAGAGCTCCGAGCCGATGCGCGCCGCGATTTCGGCGCCCACCCCGCCGTTCAGCACCGCCTCGTGCGCAATCAGCGCCCGATGAGTCTTGGACACGGACGCTGCAATGGTCGCCATATCGAGCGGCAACAGCGTCCTCAGATCGACGACCTCGGCGGAAATGTCCGCATCCGCCAGTGCCTGCGCAGCCTCCAGCGCGCTTTGCACCATGGCCGAATAGGCAATCAGCGTGACATCAGTGCCCGGCCTTGCAATCCGCGCTCTGCCGATGGGCGGCAATCCGGCTCCCGCGGCCAACTCCTCTTTCATGGTGTACAGCCGCTTGTGCTCGATGAACAGCACCGGCTCGCCCAGCCGGATCGCACTCTTCAGCAGACCATAGGCCTCGACCGGGGTCGACGGCGCGACCACGATGAGCCCCGGCACATGGATGAACCAGGCTTCGAGGCTTTGCGAGTGCTGCGCGGCGGCGCCGCCCGCGGCGCCCGCCTGCGTTCGCACCACCAGCGGCACCGCAAGCTGCCCGCCCGACATGTAGCGGTACTTCGCGGTCTGGTTCACCAGGCAATCCATGGACAGCGTGGCGAAATCGATGAACATGATTTCGAGCACCGGCTTGAGCCCGCACAGTGCCGCTCCGGTGGCAAGCCCCGTGATGGCCGCTTCGCTGATGGGCGTGTTGCGCACCCGTGTGGGCCCGTGCTTCTGTGCCAGGCCCTTGGTGACGCCGAACGCACCGCCCGCCGCGACGTCCTCGCCCAGAAGATGCACCGCAGGGTCGCGCGCCAATTCCTCGTCGAGGGCGCGGCGCAGGATTTCGATGAACGTGTGCTGCATGGGGGCGTTTGGCCTCATCCCTGAATCCCGGCGAACGCCGCCGCCCGGTAAACATGATCCAGCACCCCGGCCGGATCCGGCCGCGGACCTGCAAGCGCCCGCTCAACCGCCTGCAGAACCTCGTGCCGGCAGCGCTCGGCGATGGCGTCCAGCTCCGCCGCGGCGACGCCGCGCCCGATGAGGTGGCGCTTCAGGCGCTCGATCGGACATTTCTCGCGAATCTGCGCGAGTTCCTCCTTGGACCGATACTGCTGCGAGTCGCCGACGTAGTGTCCCGCCATGCGAAAGGTCATGCACTCGAGCAGATACGGGCCGGCACCGCGGCGCAGAGTGTCGATCGCGACCCCGGCGGCCGCGAACACCGCCGGCAGGTCGTTGCCGTCGATGGTCTTGGTGGAGATGCCATAGGGCGCGGCGAAGCTGCTCACGTGCTGGACGTTGGAGTGCTCCTCGCGGCTGGTGAATTCGGCGACGCCGTTGTTCTCGCACACGAACAACACCGGCAGCCGCCACAGTGCGGCGAGATTCAAGGTCTCGTGAAACACGCCGGCGCCGGTCGCGCCGTCGCCGAAAAATACCACGCTGATGTTCGACCGGCCCTGTGCCTGGGCCGCCCACGCGGCGCCCGCGGCGAGCGCGAGATTTCCGGCCACGACCCCGGTTGCCCCAAGTACTCCGTTGGCGGCGTCGACCAGGTGCATCGAACCGCCCCGACCGCCGCATAGGCCGCTCTGCCTTCCTAGAATTTCGGCGAACGTCGCCGCAAGATCGCTGCCCTTGGCGAGAACATGGCCGTGCCCGCGATGGCTGGTGAACAGCACATCGTCGCGCTCGAGCTGGGTGCAGACGCCGACGGCCACCGCTTCTTGCCCGGTGGACAGATGCGGAAATCCCGGGATCTCGCCGGCAGCGGCGAGCCGCTGCACGTGGCCCTCGAACAGGCGGATCCGCCACAGCGCGCCGTACATCTTCTGCCACTCGGCCAAGGTCGGTTCGGTCACGGTGTTCCCCCGGGCTACTTCTTGGCCGCCTGGCGCGCCGCGGTCACCACGCGCTGCGTCTTCGCAAAGGCCTCGGTCGCCGCCGTGTTCAGATCCCACTTCCTCATGTATTCGTTGAGTACTTCGACGCCGATGGGCCCGTCGTAGCCGACGGTCCACAGGGCCTGCAGGAACGCCGCAATGTCGAATTCGCCGTCGCCGGGCAGCAGCCGTTTGTTGACCACCGAATCCTGGAAGCGCACCGGCACGGCGAGCGTGCCGTCGTTGATTTCGACTCCGACGAGATCGCGCTGGTTAAGTTTGCGGACGATCTCCTCAGGCTGGATGCCGATCCGCTGCAGGTGCAGATTGTCGAGCATAATGCCGCCGTTGGCCGCTCCCGAACCGCGCGTGAGCGTCAGCACCTGGTCGAGCGACGGCAGGCGCGAGAACTGCGCCGGCAGCATTTCGAACAGGATGTTGGTGCCGCGGTCGGCGGCCTGACGGCAGAGCGCCGCAAACGCCGGCGTCATCTGGGAAAGGTCGGCGCAATCGTTGCCCAGGTCCGCAATCTTGATATGCCGGGCGCGCAGTACTTCGGCCGCCTCCAGCAGCAGCGCACGGATTTCATCCGAGGCCGCCTTGCGCGCATCGGTGCAATACCAGTCCAGCAGCCATTCGACTTCGACATTGACGATGCCGTTGGTGTCCAGGATGTGCTTCATGTCCTTGAAGCTGTACTTCTTGCGGATCTCGACGATATCCGCGTGCCAGAATCCCATGCCGGTGAAACCGGCCTTCGCCGCGATTTCCACGCGCGCCCGAAAGTCGTGCAGGCAGCGTTGATCACCGAGCGGATCCGCGCCGACCGCAAGCGTCCAAAAGGACCCGATCAATTCAAGTGGCTTGGTCATGGTTTGCTTCGCATCGATTGGGCAAACCCCATGATACCTTCACCGCGGCATGGCCCCCAACTGAGAGCGCATGAGAAATCTGCGGTTAGTGCGCCCCGTTCTTCCGGCGCGCCAGCACTGCGGGCGCGGTCTCGGGCAGCATCGCCGCCAGTGCGAAGATGGCAGCGACAAGCCCGGCCAGAATCCACAGTGTCGAGCCCAGACCCTGAAGGTCGGCAACCTTGCCGGCGGCGCTCGGCGCCAATACGCCGCCCACGATCTCACTGATTCCCATGGTCAGAGACAGCGCGGTGGCGGTTCTCGCCTTACCCACGATCTCCGACGGGATGGTCGCCATGGCGAGCGGAAATACGCCGCTCAATGCCGAGCCCACGGCGATGCAGACGATGAGCGGAGCGATCTGCGATCCGCGGATGAACAACAAGCCGAGCGGCAGCACCAGACCCAGCAGCGCCGCCGTGAGGATGACGGGCTTGCGGCCGTAGCGATCGGACGATCCCGGCACCAGGAAGGCCACGGCCATGGATGCCACGCCGAACGAGGACATGATCCAGCTCATGTGCCGCACGTCGAAGCCGCGAACCTGAATGAGGTACAGCGGCGTGAATGTGAACAGCACCATGAGATAGGCCACCAGCAGGGTCGAGATCGCAATGCACAGCAGCAAGGATCGATCGCGCAGCAGGTCGGCGAAGCTGCCGCGCCCACCGCCCGTGCCCGGTGCCGCGGCCGGGGGTTCGCGCACCAGCGCCGCGATCAGGAACGCCATCACGATGCCCGGCAGCGCGGCGAGAAAAAACGCGTTGCGCCAGCCAAAGTGGATCGCCATTCCCACGATGATCAGCGGCCCCAGGGTATTGGCGAGCAGATTGGCGCCGAAATTTTGCGTGATGCCCTGCGCCAGGCCGCGGCGCTGATGCGGCACCTCCGCCGCAATCAAGGTCTGGGTGATCGGCATGATGCCGCCCTCGGCCATGCCCATCAGCAGGCGGGCCCCGAGCAGCCAGGCAAATGAGCCGGCAAAACCCGACAACACCGAGGCCAGCGAAAATCCGACGGTGGCCACCACCAACATCAGTTTGAGGCGCCCGAATCGGTCCACCAGGCTGGCCATGCGCAGCCCGGCAATTGCCCAGCTGAAGGAAAAAGCCGAGGCGATCTTGCCGATCTGATAATTGCTGAGATGCAGGTCCGGCTGGATGAAGGACGTCAGGTAGCTGAAGACATTGCGATCGAAGAATACGACCCCGAAGTTGGCGCTCAGCAGCGCCACCAGCAGCCATTGGTAACGGCCCATCGAGGCAGGCATGCCGTTTGCCGCAGCCGCCGGCGTCAGTGGCGGATCGTGCACAGAGCGCCGCCGTCCACCGACCACGCCGCGCCATTGACGAAGCTCGCAGCCGGCGACAGCAGGAAGGCGACCGCCTCGCCGACCTCGCGCGGCTGGCCGATCCGCTCCTGCGGCGCGATCTTCCCCAGGGTGCGCTTGCCGAGGTCGATGTCGCCGTTGAACAGCGTCTTCAGCATGGCCTCGAGCAGCGGCGTTTCAATGACCCCCGGCATCACGGCGTTCACCCGCACGCCGCGGGCACCGACGTCGGCCGCGGCGGTGCGCGTCAGCCCGATCACCCCATGCTTGGTGGCATTGTAGGCGCAGGCTCCGGCCAGCCCGCGTTCGCTGGCAATCGATCCGGTGTTGACCACCGCGCCGCCGCCCTGTTTCAGCATCACCGGAATCACGTGCCGCAGGCCCAAAAAAATACTGCGCAGATTGACCGCCATCAGGCGATCGAATTCGGCTTCGTCATAGCTCTCGATGGACGCCACCTTGCCTTCGGTGCCCGCATTGTTGAACAGGCCGTCGATGCGGCCAAAGGCCTTGCAGGCGGCGGCGACATAACCCTGCACCGCATCCGAGCGGCTGACATCGGCATGAAAAATTTCCACCTGCGTGCCGAACGTGGCGACCGCGGCGCGGCGCCGCTCGAGTCCTTCGCGATTGATGTCCACCAGCAGGATGTCGGCACCCTTCCCCGCCAGCACTTCGGCCGTCGCGTGCCCGATGCTGCCCGCGCCGCCGGTGACGATGATCTTCATGCCCGCGAGGTCTTTCATTGCAATTTCCCCAGTAGCAAATCCGCCGCCCGCTCGGCCACCGCCGTGACGGGAATATTGCTGTTGCCCGCGATGACGGTGGGGATGACGGAGGCGTCCACCACCCGCAACGCATCGATTCCTTTGACCCGCAACTGCGTATCCACCACGTCGCCCATGCGGCAGGTGCCGCAGGGATGGTGCACGGTGACCAGAGACTTGCGGATATGCGCTTCGATCTGCGCGCGCCCCTGCACCTCGGGCCCGGGCGAGGTCTCGCGGCCGTGCAGCGGCGCAAATGACGGCGCCGCCAGCAGCGAACGCGCCACCTCGAAACCCCGCACCAGCACCTCGATGTCGCCGGGATCGCCGAGAAAATTGAAATCGATCGCAGGTTTGTCGCGCGGGTCGTTGCTGACCAGGGTGACGCTGCCGCGGCTCGCGGGGCGCAGATTCACGAAAATGATGCCGTAGCCGTGCCCGCGCGGCAGCCAATGGCCGTCGGCGTTGCGATGCGCCGGCATGAAGATGATCTGCAGATCGGGACGGTCGAGCTGCGGCCTCGAGCGCATGAAGCCATTGGCCTCGAACACGTTGCTCGCCAGCGGACCGGAACGCAGCAGCAGATATTGTGCGGCAATCATCACGCTGCGCGGCACGGTTCGCCAGGACAGCCCGTAGGATTCGGTGTTGGCCGTGCGCACAGAAATCGACGCGGCGGGATGATCCTGCAGATGTCTGCCGACCGCGGGCAGGTCGAGCAGCGGCGCCAGCCCCAACGCCTGCAGCGCCGCGGCATCGCCGATCCCGGAGAGCTGCAGCAGTTGCGGCGAGCCGTAGGCGCCGCAGGCCACGATGACCTCGCGGCGGGCCGGAATCACGCTGCGCGCGCCGCCGCGTTCGATCTCGACCCCCGTCGCACGCCGCCCCTCGAACATCACGCGCATGATCGGCGCGTCGGTCATGATCTTGAGATTCGGCCGCTGCCGCGCGGGCTTCAAGTACGCCGTCACGGCGGATTCACGGCGGCCGCCGCGAATGGTCGCCTGCCGCGGACCGAATCCTTCCGGATCGCCGCCGTTGAAATCGGCGCAGCGCGGCAGGCCGAGACTATCGGCGGCGGCGAGAAAGCGCCGCACCAGCGGATTGGGTTTGGGAATGTCGATGACATTCACCGGCCCGCCCCGATGCCGCGCCGGCGTGCGCGCCGCCTCGTAGTTTTCCAGCCGCTCGAAATAGGGCTTGAGGTCCGCATACGTCCAACCCGGCTGCCGCCATTCAGCGTATTCACGCGGATGCCCGCGGAAATACACCATGCCGTTGATCGACGAACAGCCGCCGAGCACCCGGCCGCGCGGCACCGGCAGCACCCGATCATCGACCGCGCGCTGCGGCACCGAGTGGTAGCCCCAGGATTGGCGCGGATTGCCGATGGCTTTGGCCACCATGGCGGGCACGCGGATCGCCGGATCGTCATCCGGCGGCCCCGCTTCGACCAGGGCGACGCTGACGCCGGGGTCGGCCGACAGCCGGTTCGCCAGCACGCAGCCGGCGGTGCCGGCGCCGGCGATCACATAATCGAAGCGATCGCTCATCGCGCGCGGCGATGGTGCGGGTTCACGCGCCGCCGCCGAACAAGGTCGCCACGTAGTGACTGTCCATGTACTCGCGGATGGCAAAAATCTTGCCGTCGCGCACGTCGATGCTCCAGGCGTAGCGGTTGTTGTACGGCCGTCCGTCGCGCAGCGTGCCCATGCCGCGCGATTCGCACATCACCGTGTCGCCGCTCGACACCAGGCGGTCCACCGTGGTCTTCGGATCGCCGGGCAAGAACAGGCCGCGCACCGGCGCCAGAAACTCATCGACGATCTTGTCGCGCGGCCCGTGAATACCGGCTCCCGGGACGCCCTCGACCATCGGCCGCCACGTGGCATCCGGATGCAGGGCCGCCCGGATCGCTTCGAGTTCCCCGGTGCTCAGGATGCGGAAGAAATCCAGCACCAACTGTTCCTGTGGCGTGCGCGCGCTGACCACGGGTCACGCCTTCTTCGCTTGATCGATCTCGGCAAAGGCTTCGCGTGCGATGCGCACGCTGTCGATGCCGGCCGGCACGCCGCAATACACCGCCACCTGCAGCAGCACTTCGCGGATCTGCTCGCGCGTCACCCCGTTGTTGAGCGCCGCCTTGACGTGCAATTTCAGCTCATGCGGCCGGTTCAGCGCGCTGATCATCGCGATGTTGATGAGGCTGCGCTCGCGCAGTTCGAGCCCGGGCCGGGTCCACACATGGCCCCAGCAATACTCGGTCGAGAGCTCCTGCATGGGCAAGCTGAATTCGTCGGCACCCGCCATCGAGCGCTCCACGTACTCGGCGCCCAGCACCTGCTTGCGCAGCTTCATCCCCTTGTCGAATTTATCCGTACCCATGGCTACTCCTCTTTGCCGCCGATCCGGCAGCCCGCCCAGTTTTCTACGACCTTCACCAGTTCGGTGCAATCCGCGCCCGCACCCAGACTCTGGTGGGTGATGGATAGCATCTGCCGCACCGCCGCGCCGACCACCATCGGCACCCCGAGCGCCTCGGCCTCATCCAGGCACAGCCGCACGTCCTTGAAGGACAGTGCGTTGGCAAACCCAAAATCGAATTTGCGGTTCAACACATGCTTTGGAATCTTGTCCTGCGTCGCGCTGTTGCGCCCCGACGAGGCGTTGAGCACGTCGAGCATGGCGGCCGGATCGACCCCCGCCTTGACCCCCATCGCCATCGCCTCGGCGGCAATGGCGAGCGCTGCCGCCGACATGAGATTGTTGGCGAGCTTGACCGTCTGTCCCAGGCCCGGTTTCTCGCCCAGCACATACAATTTGCCCAGCACCTCGAGCAGCGGCTGCACGCGGGCCAACGCCGCCGCCGGTCCGGAAGCCATGAGGGAGAGTTTGCCGGCGGCTGCGCCTTTCACGCCGCCCGACACCGGCGCGTCGATGGCCGCAATGCCGCGCGGCGCGAGCAGGGCCGCGATCGCCTGCGCCGCGGCGGGGCCCGAGGTCGACAGGTCGACGAAGATCTTCACCGCGGCCGAATCGGCGATCCGGCGCGCGGTCTCGCGCGCATCGGCGGGTCCGGGCACGCTGGCCATGACCACCGCGCTGCAGGACGCGGCTTCTGCGGCGCAGCCGGCGACTCGCGCGCCGAGCGCAGCCAGCGGCGCCGTGGCGGCGGCCACCGGATCGTAGACCGTGAGCTCATGGCCCGCGGCGATGAGCCGCGCCGCCATGGCCCCGCCCATGCGGCCCACGCCGATGAAGGCAATCGTTTCGCCCACGAGTGATTCCTGTGTCAGCGTCGAAATGCGCAGTCTAGCAGTCCGGCAGCCGGCCGCGTCAGGTGCGCGGATCGAGATCGACCCGCACCGCGTTGATGAGGCCGGTGCGCGCCGCGGGATATCTCGCCAGCACCAATGGATCGTGCCCCGGAATCACATGCTGCGGCGAACTCGCCAGCGACTCGATGACCGCGAAGGCGCCGAGGTAGGCCGTGACATTCTCGACGATCGGAAATGGCCGCCGCTCCTGCCAGTTGGCGTAGAAATGCGCCGCATCCGAGGCGAGCACCACCCAGCCGCGCTGCGTGTGCACGCGCACCACTTGCAGGCCGCGGGTATGGCCGCCGACCCGGTGCACCGTGATGCCCGGCGCGAGTTCCGCCGAGCCGTCGTGATACACCACCCGCCCGGCGTAGAGCTTGCCCACCATCGCCTGCACATCGGGTGCCGCGTAGGGCGCGCGCATGACGGCGTGGCACATCGCGCTGCCCGTGCAGAACGCCATCTCCTCGGTCTGCAGGTGGTAGCGGGCGCGCGGAAACAGCTCATGGTTGCCGCAGTGATCGTAGTGCATGTGGCTGATGATGACGTCGGTGACCTGCCCGGGGTCCACCCCCACGGCCGCCATCCCCGACTCGACCGGCTGCACCAGCTGCCGGTTGCGCGCCGCGCCGACGGCAGCATCGAATCCCGTGTCGAGAACGAACAGAACTTTGGGGCCGCGGATCGTCCAGACATAATAATCGAGCGGCATGGGGCCGTCGTGCTCGTCGCCGCCGATGAAATTGTGGCTGGCGGTGCGCTCCAGATGGGCATAGCGGACTGCGCAGATTTCATAATTCACGGGCATGGCGCTATGCTCGCGGGAACCGCCGCAACAATCAACTCCTGGAATGAACAAGACAATGTCGACCGCAGATATCGTTGCCGTGGGGTCGGGCCACAACGGCCTGGTGGCGGCCGCCTATCTGGCGGCGGCCGGCAAGAAGGTGCTGGTGCTGGAACGCAACGCCTGGTTCGGCGGCGGCGTGGTCTCGCGCGAACTGACGTTGCCCGGGTTTCGCCACGACCAGCATTCCATGAGCCACATCTTCATCCAGGGCAATCCGCTGCTCAAGAATGACGAGCTGAAGCTCAAGTCGCGCTACGGACTGGACTACATCTTCCCCGACGTGCCGATGATGTCGGTGTTCGAGGATGGCCGCACGCTCAAGCTGTATCGCGATCGCGAGAAATCCGCGGCCGAGATCGCGAAGTTCTCGACGCGCGACGCCGAGGCTTTTCGCAAGGTGTCACTGCAGGCCGCGGCCTGGCTGCCCTTGATCGCCGCCTCGCTGTATGCGCCGCCGGCCCCCGTCGGGGCCACCTACGCGATGTTCGACCAGAGCCGCGAAGGCCGCGAGCTGTGGCGCGTGATCCAGATGAGCAGCCACGATCTGCTGTGCGATCTGTTCGAGAACGAGCAGGTGCGCATGCATTTCGCGCGCGTCGCCGGCGAGAACCTGGTGTCTCCCGACGAAAAGGCCACCGCCATCGGGGTCTATGTATTCCTCGGATTTCTCGAGGGCTGCGGCTTCGGCGTGGCGCGCGGCGGCGCGGGCAGGCTGACCGATGCCCTCATCGCCTGTATCCGCGACCACGGCGGCGAAGTCATCGCCAATGCCGAGGTGGCGCGCATCAAGGTGGTCAATGGCCGCGCCGCCGGGGTCGAGACCGTCGACGGGCGCAGCTTTGCGGCCAAGGACGCCGTCATCGGCGCCATTCATCCCCATCTGCTCGGCGGCATGATCGACGGGCTGGACGCGAGAGTACGCGCCGACGCCGAAGCCACCCACATCACCCCGGCGGCCTGCATCACCGTGCATGCCGCGCTCAGCGAGCCGCTGAAATTCCGCACCCACGACACGATCGATGCGGTCATGAACGAGATGCTGCCCATGAGCTACGAGACGCTGCGGCGCGATTTCGACGAACTGCGCTACGGACGGTTCATGCCTTATCCGCTGCTGGGCTTGGGCTCCCTGTCGCAGTTCGACCCGAGCCGCGTGCCTGCCGGCAAGGCCATTCTGCATTTGTGGGACTATGTCCCCTACCGGCGTCCGGACGGCCGCAGCTGGGATGACTCCAAGCAGGAATACGCCGACCGCATGCTCGCGCATCTGTCGAAGTTCGTCGCCAACATTCCGGACTGCGTGCTGCAGGCACACATCGACAGCCCGGTCGACATGGAGCGCACCAGCCCGAGCTTTCGGCGCGGCGACCTGCACGGCATCGCCACCGCCACCTATCAGAGCGGCGCCCATCGACCCACGCCGGACCTCGGGGGCTACACGGTGCCGGGGCTCGACCGCTTTTATCTGGTGGGTCCCTTCCAGCATCCCGGCGGCGGCGTGTTCGGCGCCGGGCGCGCCACGGCCATGAAGATGTTCGAGGCGCTGAAGCTGGATTTCGAGAAGCAGGGACGCGTCAAATGAAGCTGCAGTCCACCGACGGCAGCGAGCTCATGACGGTGACCGCGCTGGAGCGCGACGGCAACTCCCTGCTCATCAAGGGCAAGGTGTTCGGCGCCATGCCGATGAACGCGCGCCTGAAGCCCGACGCCGCGCGCGCGGCCCTGAAGCTGCTGACGCCGCGGCTCATCTTTTTTCTGCTGACGCTGCCGTTTCGCAAGGGCTGAAGAGCCCGACGGCGCGCACCTGTGGCGATCGACCCCCAGTTTGACTACGTCATCGTCGGCGCGGGCACCGCGGGATGCGTGCTCGCGGCGCGGCTGTCGCAAGACCCTCACGCACGGGTCTGCCTGATCGAAGCCGGCGGTCCGGCCCGCCACCCCTTCATCCACGTCCCGGCCCTGGTGGGGGCGGCCATCATGCACCGCGGTCTCACCTGGGGCTTGAGCACCGAGCCGCAGACCGCGCTCAACGGCCGCCGCCTTCCGCTGCCGCGCGGCAAGGTGGTCGGCGGTTCCGGCTCCATCAACGGCATGGCCTATCATCGCGGTCACCCCAGGGATTACGACGATTGGTCGGCCGCCGGCAACAACGGCTGGAGCTGGCAGGAAGTCCTGCCTTATTTTCGCTTGTCGGAAAACAATCTTGACCGGCGCGGCCTTGAGGTTCACGGCGTCGACGGCCCCATCCACGTGACCTTCATCCCCGAACCGAATCGCTTGAATCAGGCATTTCTCGACGCCTTCGCGGCGCTCGGCGGCTACCGCCCCTGCGATGATTTCACCGGCCTCGATCCGGAAGGGTATGGATTGCGGCAGGGCACGATTCATCGCGGGCGGCGCGATTCCACCGCGAGCGCGATGCTGCTGCCGGCGCTCGCGCGCCCGAATCTCACGCTGCTCCCGCGGACCGCCGTCACCGGCATTCGCATCGAGGCCGGCCGCGCCGCCGGCGTCGACGTCGCCGCCGCCTCCGGGGTGCGCTCGCTGCGAGCGTCCCGGGAGGTGCTGCTGTGCGCCGGCGCGGTGCACTCGCCGCAACTCTTGATGCTGTCCGGCATTGGACCGGCGCAGCACCTGGAATCGCTGGGGTTGCGCGTCAATGCGGACCTCGCCGGCGTCGGCGCCGGCTATCACGACCACCCCGCCATCATCGTGGCGCTGGAAATGCGCGACACCACCTCCTACGGACTATCCTGGCGCACGCTGCCCCGGTCCTTGTGGAACCTCGCGCAATATGCGGCGGCGCGCCGTGGACCGCTGGCGAGCAATGTGTTCGAGTCGACCGCATTCATCCGCAGCCGCGAGGACGCCGATCGGCCGGACATCCAGATCGCGTTTCAGCCGGCGCGCCGCAATCCGCATCCATTCCCGCTGCCGCTGGGACACGGCTTCGCCATGAGCGTGGTGAATCTCTATCCGCGCAGCCGCGGCGAAGTCCGCCTCGCGAGCGGCGATCCTCGGGTTGCGCCCCGGGTGAATCCGAATATTCTGGCCGACCCTGAGGACGCAGCGCCGCTGCTGCGCGGCCTTGATCTGGTCCGCCGGCTCTGCGATACGCCCGCCTTCGCTCCCTACGGAGCCGTCGAAGTGCGTCCCGGCCGCAAGTTGAGCAGCGCTGCCGAACTACTGGCCTATTTGCGCGCGGCCGCCGCCACCGTTCATCATCCGGTGGGGAGCTGCCGCATGGGCGTCGATGACATGGCCGTGGTGGATCCAACCTTGAAGGTTCGCGGCATCGACGGACTGAGGGTGGTGGACGCGGCCGTATTTCCAGGTATTGTCGGCGGCAACACCAACGCACCGGTCGTGATGGTGGCGGAGAAGGCCGCCGCGCTGATCACGGGGCGCAAAGACTAAGGAAACGACATGGCGGCTGAACATATCAGGCACTGGCGGGTGGGCGACGTCGACATCGCGCGCATCGTCGAAGTCTATGGCTTCGAAGACGACATCAGCATGCTGCTGCCCGACGCCACCCCGCAGTACCTGCAGCAGTTCGGCTGGCTGGCGCCGCAATTCGCCACGCCCGCGGGCCGGATGCTCATTTCCTTCCAGTGCTTCGTGCTGCGCTCGAAGGGCCGTACGGCCATGATCGACACCTGCATCGGCAACGACCGCAAGCGCGAGTTCGAGGTGTTCTGCAACCTGCAGAATACCTTTCTCGAGGATCTCGACAGCGCCGGCTTTCCGGCAGGCGAGGTCACCGATGTGCTGTGCACGCACCTGCACTTCGATCACGTGGGCTGGAACACCCGGCTCGTCGAGGGCCGCTGGGTGCCGACCTTTCCGCAGGCGCGCTACCTCTTCGGCCGCCGCGAATGGCAGCACTGGAAGCATCTGCGCGACACCGGCGGCTACCATCACATGGATCATCTGCAAGACTCGATCGATCCGATACTCGCAGCCGGGCTCGAGCAGTACATCGACGCTGACTTTCGCCTCACCGATGAAGTTTCCCTCATCGCGACGCCGGGCCACACCCCGGGCCACGTCAGCGTGCTGATCGATTCGCGCGGCGAGCAGGCCGTCATCACCGGCGATTTGATGCATCACCCGGTTCAAATCGCCGTGCCCGCCACCGAGGCGCGCTTCGACATGGACAAGCCGCAGGCGGCGCGCACCCGCTGCGACTTCGTGCAGCGCTTCTGCAACAGCGGCACCCTCGTCATCGGCTCCCATTTCGCCGAACCCACCGCCGGCCGTATCGTCTCCGACGGCAAGGCCTGGAAGCTCGACACGTGAGCGGCGCGGCGGCATATCCCGATCTATCCGGCCGGCACGTGTTCATCACCGGCGCCGCCCGCGGACTCGGACGGTCGATGGCCGAGAAGCTGGCCGCTTGCGGCGCCATCGTGGCCGTGACCGATGTCGATGCCGGCGGCTGCGATGAGGTTGTCAAAGGCATCCGTGCCGCGGGCGGCGCCGCGTTTTCATACGCCGTCGATGTCGCGGTGCGCGAGCAGATGCAGAATGCCGCGGCGCAGTTTGCCGCCCGCGGGGGACGCATCGACGCGGTGATCAACAACGCCATGCTGCTGCGCTACGAGCCGCTGGAGAACATCACCCCGCAGACGCTCGATCGCATGACCGCCATCGGCATCAACGGCAGCATCTGGGGTGCGCAGGCGCTGCTCGCGCACTATGATGCGCAGCGCGGCGGCGCCATCATCAACATGGCCTCGCCGGTGGCGGAGAAGGGCTTCCCCAACACGGCGGCCTACAGTCTGGTGAAAGGCGCCATCGTCACGCTCACCAAGGTTCTGGCCGCCGAACTCGGACCGCGCAACGTGCGCGTCAATGCCATCGCGCCGGGCTCTGTGCCGACGCCGGGCGCGCTGGGGCTCAACGACAAGGCCGAATACGAACGCCGTTCGCGCACCATTCCCTTGCGCCGGCTCGGCAGCGAACGGGACAACGCGGAGGCCTGCGCATTTCTGCTGAGCGGCGCGGCGTCGTTCATCAACGGTGAAATTCTACATGTCGACGGCGGCATCGCCGCCGCCGGGTAGTCCATGGCCCAGCCAATCCCTGAGTTCGACACCGATCCGTTCTCGCGTGAATCGGTCAGGAACGCGCGCTCGATCGACGACCGCTTGCGCGAGCTCGCGCCCGTGGTCAGGCTGCCGCGGGAAAACATCAGCATGCTGGCGCGCTATGAACACGTCGCCGCGGGCCTCAAGGATTGGAAGAGTTTCTCCTCCACCTCGCGCCCCTGGCACGATCCGAATTCCGTGCGGCCCGAACTGCTGCTCACCGACGATCCGCCCAAACACACCCGCGTGCGTGCGGTGGTGGCGAATGTGCTCACGCCGCGGGCGCTGTCGCCCCTGGCCGAAGCCTTTCGCCGCGACGCCCGCGGCATCATTGACGGCCTGCGCTCGCGCGAGGGACAGATCATCGATGCGGTCGACGACATCACCCAGCCGTTCGTCTACAAGGTACTACCCGATCTGATCGGCCTGCCGCTCGCGGGACGCGAGCACCTGTACGCCTTCGGCAACATGGTTTGGGCAACCATGGGGCCCATGAACGAGTTGTTCCACGAAGCCATGCAGAACACGGAGGCGGTCATCGCCTGGGCGAGCCAATGCTGCAACCGCGAGAATCTCGCTCCCGGCAGTCTCGGCATGGCCATGTACGAAGCGGCAGACCGCGGCGAGATCACGCCCCAGGAAGCCAATCTCTTGGTGGGAATCCTGCTCTCGGCGGCCGCGGACACCACCGTGCTCACCCTCGCCAACACCATTCGCGCGTTCTGCGAATTTCCCGACCAGTACCGGCTGGTTCGCTCCGACCGCAGGCTCATCAAGGCTGCGTTCGAGGAAAGTCTGCGCTGGGACTCGCCCTCGCGCATGGCCGGCCGCATTGCCATGAAGGACATCGAGATCGAGGGCTTCGTCATTCCGGCAGGCGAGCGCTGCGGCCTCATGTTCGCCGCCGCCAACCGCGACCCGCGCCGCTGGGAGGCGCCGGATCGATTCGACGTGCGCAGAAACAACCGCGATAACCTCGGCTTCGGCTACGGCGTCCATGCCTGCGTCGGCAGAGTGCTGGCGCTGCTGGAGGCGGAGGCGCTCCTGGGGGCAATCGCCGAAAGCATCGAATTCTTCGAGCCCGCCGGCGAACCCGAGCCGTGGATGACCACCATCGGCCACGGTCCCATTCGGCTGCCCATCCAGGCGCATTTCGCCGCACGCTGAAACCGGGATTTCCGGCGGATCTAGATCGCGGCGGAAATCGCCATGTCGGACAGCTTCTGAAAGCGCTCGGTATTGGCATTGCTCTCCATCAGGCCGGCCGAGAGAAAGCTGAACGTCACCTCGCGCTCCGGATCGACCCAGAACAGCGTGGTGCCCGCGCCGTAGTTGCCGAAGGTGCCGGGCGATGCCAGCGTGCCGAACATGTGGCGGCAGATCGAGGTGCCGCGCAGCGAAAATCCCAGCCCGATGTACGCCGGCGCCGGATCCCAGCCGCGCTCGCGGCCCCGCGCCGCGTACAGCTCGTTGGGCTTTTCACCGGTCCAATTGCGCCGCGCCAGTTCGAGCGTGGCCGGCGACAGGATGCGCGCGCCGTCGAGCGCGCCGCCCTGCCGGAACATTTCGGCAAAACGGAACATGTCGGGCACCGTCGAAGCGATGCCCACCCAGGGCATCTCGGCGTGTTCTTCCTCGAACGCGCCGTTGGGCCCGAAGTTGCTGTGCCCGCGATGTCCGATCGGATAGTTGCCGCGAAAATCCGGCACCACCTTGCGGGACTTGAGATCGGCGCGCAATCCGACCGAGGTATCCTGCATCTTGAGCGGCGTCAGAATTTCATCCTGCACGATCTGGCGGTAGCCGCGGCGCTGCGGATCGGTGCGGCGCACGCACTCCGCCATCAACACGTGGTTCACCAGCGGCGAGTAGGCCACCGTGGTGCACGGCGCTTGCTCCGGCCGCACCACCTCGATCACCGCGGCGATCATCTCATCGAAGCGGTCGATGTACATATTGGGCTTGAGTTCGAAAATGATCGGGAAGCCTGCCTGGTGGGACAGCAAGTGCCAGATCTGCACTTTCTCGCGCCCGTGGCCGCTGAATTCCGGGATCAGCTCGGTGACGCCGGAAGTCAACGCGAACCGCCCCTGCTCGATCGCCCGCAACACCAGCGTATTGGTGAACGCCTTGGTGATGGAGAAGATGCTGAACACCGAGTTCAGCGCCAGCGGCTGGGTCTGCGCCGCATCGGCCGCGCCGATGGCCGCCTCCAGCGCGACCGTCCCCGCGCGGGCCACTTTGATGACGGCGCCGTGATATAGCCCGGCCTTGATGTCCGAACGGATGACGGCCTTGAGTTCGGCTAGACGTTGTTGATCCATACTCGGCGATGCCATTGAACCCCCGCTGATCGATGGATTGGTAACTACCCAGTATAGCCAGAGCCTCCCCCACAACCTGATATTTCACGCCGGACGCCCGATTGCGGTGCGCGGGGCGGGCTCTTTGGCGGAATGACCCTGTAGGGCAATGAGCAGTTCGCTCTACATCGAAACAACCAGGGCCCTGATGGTGTATAAACCGGAACGAGTAGGGTTCCGGAGCGACCCAATGGGGCGCGTCCAATAGAATCGAGAACCGTACGTGGCAGCAAAAAAGTTCATCGGGGGAATCGGGATGTCTAGAAGACCAATGCTAGTGAAACTACTTCCGGCACACGCTCACCGCCATCGCTGGCTGGTGGGTTCGATCGCAGCCGTATTCGCGACGCAGCTGCTCGGATCGGTGGCATTCGCCGATCAACAATTGGAGGAGATTGTCGTCACTGCCCAGAAGCGCAGCGAGAATGTCCAAAAGGTGCCGATCGCGATCACGGCCTTCACCGCCGAGACGATTCAGAGCAAGGGTCTCAACAATCTGCACGCCCTCTCGAACCTGACCCCGAACGTCAACCTGGACGGCGGCGCACCGTTCTCCGGCGACAGTTCCGTGCTGTCGGCATCGATCCGCGGCATCGGCCAGGACGACTTCGCCTTCAACCTGGATCCCGGTGTCGGTGTATACCTGGACGGCGTGTACCTGGCACGCACCATCGGCGCCAACCAGAACCTGCTGGATGTGGATCGCATCGAAATCCTCAAGGGCCCGCAAGGCACGCTGTTCGGCCGCAACACCATCGGCGGCGCCATCAATATCGTCACCCATACGCCGGGCACCGAATCGAAGCTGATCGGCAGCATGACCCTGGGCTCCTACAACCGCCACGACGTGCTGTTGACCGCCGACATGCCGATTTCGGACACCCTGCTGACGACCGTCAGCGTCTCCTCGCAGACGCGTGAAGGCTATCAAAAGGTGGTGCCGTATCCGGCCGATTCCATCATCGGCAGCACGCCCTATCAGGTCTCCTCGCAGACGGACTACCCGAAGGCCCCCGGCACCCAGTCCAACTCCGCCGGCGGCGGCGAGAACGTGCAGGCGATTCGCGCCAAGATGCTCTGGCATGCCAACGACAAGGTGGACGTGACCTTCGCCGGCGACTACACGCACGAAGATCAGTCGGGGCTCGCCAACGTGATCCAGAGCGTCACCACGGCCAATGCCGGCAGCTACATCGATCCGAATTCGCCGGGCGCCGGAGCGCTGTTCGGTCCGAATATCATGGGCAATTTCTACAACATGTGCATCACCACGCCGGGGTCGGCGCTGGCCGCCGGCCCGTTCAACACCACCAACGGTTTGTGCGGTCCGCTCGCCGTGGGCACCTGGAACTCGACCACCGGTAAATTCACGGGATCCGGTTATGGCCCGGGCAGTCCGGCGCTCGGCGGCGTGGGCGCCGTGGGCGTGCCGAACTCGGTCCTCGCGGGACTGGTCGCCGCCTATCCATCGGTGGCGCCGTACGTCACTCAAGGCCCCCATGGGGTGGGCAGCGTGATCTACCCGGGACAGACGCCGCGCATTTACTGGGACTACGCCAACACTCAGACCGGCAACATCGATACGACCTATGCCAACGGTCCGAGCTTTGCGAAATATGACTCGGTCGGAACATCCATCACCCTGGATTGGCAGATCAACAACGACCTGAAGTTCAAGTCCATCACCGGCTGGCGCCAGATCAACTGGAACATCGGCACGGATTTGGACGGCACCCCCGAGTCGATGCAAGAAGTGACCGACAGCCAGCATCAGCACCAGATCTCGCAGGAGTTCCAGCTCAACGGCAAGGCGGTCAACGACCGCCTGAACTATGCCCTGGGTCTGTACTACTTCAGCGAAGGCGGCTACGTGCACGATTTCGTGCCCTTCGACACGGGTTATCTGTACGTCCTCGACGAATCCAACGACGTCAAGACCGACTCGTACGCCGCATTTGCGCACCTCGACTTCAACGTGACCGACGAGTGGACCGTCACGGCCGGCGGCCGCTATTCACTGGAGCGCAAGCAGTTCCTCGGCGGTCAAGCGGACCTGAACGGCTTCTCGTACAAGATCTCGGGCTGCCTGGATCCGAATGCCCAGGCCCATAGCTACATTCCGGCCATTCCCGCGGGCCCCACCTGTCAGCAGGCGCTCGGATTCCCGGTGGCGGGAGATCCGCTGCGCTACTTCCCGAACGTCTGGGATCACCAGGACTGGAATGTGTTCACGCCCACCGTGGGAACACAGTACCAATTCACCCCGGACATGATGGGATACATCAGCTTCTCCAAGGGCTTCAAGTCGGGCGGCTGGACCACTCGTCTGTCGGCTCCCATCTCGAGCCCCAATCTGGCCCGATTCAATCCTGAGTACGACAAGACCTACGAAATTGGATTGAAGTCGCAATGGCTCGATCATCACTTGCAGGCCAACGTCGCGGCGTTCTATAGCAAGTACGACGGCATTCAGCTGAACGTGCAAGAAGGTCCCTCGCCCGTGTATCAAAACGCCGGCAATGCGACCATCAAGGGCCTCGAGCTCGAGCTGGCGTCGGTGTTCGACAACGGCTTCGGCTTGAATTTCACGGCCGGCTACATGGACGCCTACTACACCTTCCTGAATCCCTGCCTGGTCTACGTCAATTGCGACCCGGCACAGGGCGCGCAGTACGTCCCGGGCTTCGGCGGATTCTCGTCCCACAGCGAATTGCCGAAGACGCCGAAGACCAAGTTCAGCGTCAGCCCGACCTATGATTTCCATCTCGGCAACAACGCGACGGTGCGCGTGGAAGCCGACTACACCTACGTGGCGCATATGTTCAACGACGGTCCGAACACGGTGCTCATGGAGAGGAGCTCGACGAACACGGTCAACGCGGCAATCCACTACATTCCGCCGAGCCAGAAATTCGAGTTCATCGCCGGGGGAACCAACCTGACCGACGATCGCTACCTGACCGTGGGTTCGACGAATTACACCGCCGGCGAGGTCGTAGGGTCCTACAACCTGCCGCGGATGTGGTATTTCACGATCCGGGCCCACTTGCCCTGAGGCAGGGCGCCCGGATTTCGGCCGGGCAGGATCGGGAATTTTCTAAGCTGCCCAACCCCAGCGCGACGCTGGGGTTGGGCTTTATTACCCTTTGATCAGGCTTTGCGAGGATTCACCATGGCGACCGCACCGACAGCAATGCAATCAACCGATTCGTTTGTTCAGCGCGACTATTCGGCCGCGGCCAAACGGAGCCTGGCACGCAAACCGGCGTTGTTCATCAATGGTGAATGGGTGTCCTCGACGCATGACGCCACGATTGCGGTCGAAGATCCGTCGGTGGGCCGTGAAATCGCGCGCATCGTCGATGCGTCCAAGGCGGACGTGGACCGCGCGGTCGGCGCGGCGCGGGCGGCGTTCGATGATGGCCGCTGGTCGAATCTTCCGCCCAACAAGCGCGAGCGCATCATCAACAAGCTCGCCGACTTGATCGAGGCGCATGCGGCGGAATTCGCAGAACTCGAAGCCATCGACAACGGCAAGCCGATCGGCATGGCGAGCGCGGTCGATGTCCCCGGCGCGGTCGACATGCTGCGCTACATGGCGGGTTGGGCGTCGAAACTGGGCGGCGAGCTGATCGAACCGCAAGGCGCGCCGCGCGGCACCATGTTGAGCTACGTGAGCCGTGAGCCCGTCGGCGTCGCGGCGCAGATCATTCCGTGGAATTTCCCGTTGCTGATGGCGGCGCTCAAAATTGCGCCGGCGCTCACCGTCGGCTGTACCGTGATCTTGAAGCCCGCCGAACAGACTTCAATGACGGCGCTGCGTCTGGCCGATCTCGTGGCCGAGGCCGGCTTCCCGCCGGGGGTCCTCAACGTGATCACGGGCAACGGCCATACCGCAGGCGACTTCCTGGTCAAGCATCCCGGCGTCGACAAGATCGCCTTCACCGGATCCACCGAGGTCGGCAAACTCATCAACCGCAATGCGACGGACAGCTTGAAACGGGTCACGCTCGAGCTCGGCGGCAAGTCGCCGGTGGTCGTGATGCCCGACGTCAACGTCGACGAAGTGGCCGCCGCCGCGGCCGGCGCCATCTTCTTCAATGCCGGCCAGGTGTGCATCGCCGGCTCGCGCCTGTTCGCTCACCGCTCCATTTTCGACCGCGTCATCGAGGGTGTCGCCCACGCATCGGCGTTTTGGAAACCGCGTCCCTCGCTCGATCCGCAGGGGCACATGGGCCCGCTGGTGTCGAAGGAGCAGATGGACCGGGTCATGGGATACATCGAGGCGGGTAAGCGCGAGGGTGCGTCGGTCGCCCTGGGCGGCGATAGTGCCGCGGCGAACGGCTACTACGTCAACCCGACGGTGCTGATCGACGTGAAGCCCGGCATGAGTGTGGTCCGCGATGAAATCTTTGGACCCGTGGTGGTGGCGCAGCGCTTCGATGACCTCGACGAGGTCGCAAAGGCGGCGAATGACACCTGCTACGGCCTGGGCGCGGGTGTCTGGACCAAGGATCTGTCCGCCATGCACCGGCTCGCCGCCAAGATCAAGTCCGGCACGGTGTGGGGCAATTGCCACGCCGTCATCGATCCCGCGCTGCCCTTCGGCGGCTACAAGCAATCGGGCATCGGGCGCGAGCAGGGTCGGCAGGGCGTCGAGGCCTATACGGAAGTGAAAACCGTGATCATCCGCCTCTAGCCGCGCCCCTGGGCGCGCGATTAGGGAAATTTCGTCAACACGATCGGGTTGGAGTCCAAAGAACAAATGTCTGCATCATCACGAGGCGGCGTCCAGTCGCTTGAATCATTGCTGAACGGCGTCGGCAGCATCGTCGAATTCCTGCGCAATCAACAGGCGGGTCCGAATGTCTATCCGGGCGTGCCTGCCGAGTACACCAATTGGCGGGATGAACAGCGGGCCTGGTCGCAAAGCTGCGTTCTGTTCAACCAGTCCTATCACATGGCCGAGCTGATGGTGGAAGGCCCGGACGCGCTCGAGTTTCTCAACGGCCTCGGGATCAACAGCTTCAAGGGCTTTGCTCCCGACAAGGCCAAGCAGTTCGTGCCCTGCAGCCATGACGGCTATGTCATCGGCGATGTCATCCTGTTCTATCTCGCGGAAAACCAGTTCAATCTGGTGGGCCGCGCGCCCACCCTCAACTGGGTGCTGTACAACGCCGGGATCAGCGGCCGCCGCGTCACCTGTACCTACGATGAACGCACGGCTGCGCGCCCCGATCCGCAGAATCGGCGCCACTACCGCTATCAATTACAGGGACCGAACGCCTCGAAGGTGATCGAGTCGGCAACCGGGCGCCCCGCGCCGGATCTTAAATTCTTCAACATGTGCGGCATGCAGATCGCCGGCCGCGCGGTGCGCGCTCTGCGCCACGGCATGGCCGGGCAGCCGGGATTCGAGTTGATGGGTCCCTGGGCCGACGCCGCCGTGATCCACGCCGCATTGGTCGAGGCCGGCAAGGCGCATGGCCTGAAGCTGGTCGGCGGGCGCTGCTATTCGTCCAACACTCTGGAATCAGGCTGGATACCGTCGCCGCTTCCCGCCGTCTACACCGGCGAGAAGATGAAGCCCTACCGCGAGTGGCTGACCGTGAATCATTACGAGGCCAAGGCCTCCATCGGCGGAAGCTTCGTCTCCGGCAAGGTAGAGGACTACTACCTCAATCCTTGGGAGCTGGGTTACGGGCTGTTCGTCAAGTTCGACCACGAATTCATCGGCCGCGCGGCGCTGGAAAAGATGGCCGCGGCACCGCATCGCAAGAAGGTCACGCTCGCCCTCGACAACGTGTCGGTGACCGACGCGCTCTATACGATGTTCGACGAAGGCCTGCGCGCCAAGTTCATCGAATTCCCCAGTGCGGTGTATTCCATGCATCCCTTCGATCGCGTGACCGCGGACGGCAAACTGATCGGACTGTCCACCTGGGTGGGCTATAGCGCCAATGAAGGCAAGATGCTGACCTTGGCCATGGTCGATGAGCGTTATGCGGCGCCCGGCACCGAGGTCACCTTCGTGTGGGGCGAGCCCGGCGGCGGCACCAGCAAGCCGACGGTCGAGCGCCACAAGCAGGTGGATATCAAGGCCGTGGTGTCGGCGGTGCCCTATTCCAAGGTGGCACGCACCGGCTATGCCGACAGCTGGCGCAACAAGACGGCTTAGGTTTCCTCGCGCATCTTGAGCGCCAGCAGCGCGGCCGCCGACAGCAGCGAGCCGGCGGCCATCAAGGTCGAGACGATCCGCATGCCGAATCCCGCCTGGAATAAATACCCCGCGATGATGGGCGCCAGCACCGCGCCCGCACGGCCCACGCCGACCGCGAAGCCGGTGCCCGTCGCGCGCACATGCGTCGGAAAAACCCGCGCGAACAGCATGTAGTAGCCGCCGATCCCTGCGTTGATGAACACGCCGGCGAGGGCGACGGTGGCCGCGAGCGCCGCGAGATCGGCCGAACCGCGTCCGAACCACACCACCATGGCCGAGGAGCCGACCAGAACGATTAGGGTCAACGCCTTGAGGCTGATGCGCGTGGCGAGCAGCCCGAAGATCGCGACGCCCGTGGCGCCCCCCACATTCGCCCAGGTCAACACACCGGCCGCCGCTCGCGGCTGGAAGCCCATGTCGACCACCAATTTGGGCACCCACTTGATGATGAAGTAGAAGCTGATGACATGCGCGAAGTACCCCAGGGTGATGAGCACGGTCGCGAGAATCAGGCCCGGTTTGAAGATATCCGTGACCGAGCGGTGCGCCGATTCCACGCTGTCGGCGGTCAGCGCCGAGATCGGCTGATGACCAAACCGCGTCAGGATCCGGTTGATGGCCTGCAATGCGCCCGGCTTGCGCTGGCGGTCGAGGAAATCCACGGATTCCGGCAACAGCAGCCAGACGATGGGCATGAACACCGCCGTGATCCAGCCGCCGAAGATGAAGACGTCATGCCAGGTGCCGCTGCCCAGCAGCCGCTGCACGATCGTGCCGCCGATCACTCCGCCGACCGGATAGCCGATCACCATCAGCGACACGGCGAGGTTGCGCCAGCGGCGGCTGGATAGTTCCGCGACCGCGGCGTTGATGGCAGCCAGCATGCCGCCGATCCCAAAGCCGGTCAGCAAGCGCCACGCCAGCAAAGTCGAGACTCCGCCGGCGTGGCTGGCGCCGAACATGCCGGCGCTCATGGCGAGCAGGCAGGCGAGGATGGTCGGGCGCCGCCCAATCTTGTCGGCCACTCCGCCGAGCAGCACCGAGCCCAAGCCCATGCCGATCAATTCCATCGAGAGAATCCAGCCCAGCGTGGCCTTGTCCACCCCCCAATCCGCGGCAATTCCCGGGGACGCGAAACTGATCGACAGCACGTCGAAACCGTCCATGGCGTTGAGCCCGACGGTGACGAGAACCGCCAGCCATTGGCCCACGCTCATGGCGCCGTGATCGATGATGAATTTCGGGTTGTTATCTTGCATGTACCTCTCCCGGCGCTTCACGCGCCCGGGCTCTCACGAAATGCCGCAGCGATTCGAGCTGCGCGTCGCTCAACTCCGCAAATCGGGGCATCCCCCGGCTGACCAACGCACCGCCGCGCACGATCGCCGCGAAATTCGCCGCCGACAACAGCACCGGGGAGGCTCGCAGGTCGGGTGCATTTCCGCCCGCCACCGCGCCGGTGCCGTGGCACAGCAAGCAGCGCACATATTCGCGCGCTCCGGCCTTGGCCAGTGCTGCATCGATCGTGAATTCCGGCGCCTCCAGCGGCCTTGCGAAGGAGGGCGCCGCCGACGGCGGCAGCGTGGCTCTGCCATCCAGCGTGAATGTGAGCAGGCGTCTTGGATAGCCGCGCGATCCCCAGCCCCAGCGCGCCGACGCCGAACCGTAGGCGGCCGTCGATCCATTGAGGGGGCCCGCCGTGATGCTCACGTACTGGCGCCCATTCACGCTGTAGGTGATCGGCACGCCCGTGACCGCGACGCCGGCATCGAACGACCATAGGTCCTTGCCCCGGTCGGCCGAGTAGGCATGCAGGTGGCCGTCGGCGCGTCCCTGAAGAACCAAATTTCCCGCCGTGGCGAGCGTGCCGCCTTCGGACATGCCGGGCGTCTCGAGGGACCAAACCTCTTTTTGCAGCACCGGGTCCCAGGCCTTGAGAATGCTCCTCGCCGCATCCACGGGAACATCACCGCCATTGCCCGGCGTCATTCCCGCGAACTCCGGACTCTGCGGCTTGGGATTCCAGGGATGCTCCTCGACGCCCTCGTCGCCGAACGGAAACGGCATCTCGAGCGTGGGCACATACACGAGGCCGGTGATCGGGCTGAAGGATTGCGGCGTCCAATGATGCACGGCCTGGAAGCTCGGCCACAACAGCACGTTCTTGTCGCGATAGCGCGCGCCCGGCGTTTCCACCGGCCGGCCGCTCGACATGTCGATGCGCGAAGCCCAGGTCACCTTGCCCAATTTCTCGGCCGAGATCAGGCGGCCCCGTTCCCGGTCGATCACATAGAAGAATCCGTTCTTGGCCGCATGCAGCAGCACCGGGCGCCGCCGGCCCTGAATAGTCAGCGTCGCCAGCGTCATGTCGGTGGACGAATCATAGTCCCAGGCATCGCCCGGCGTGGTTTGGTAGTGCCACAGGTAACGGCCGGTGTCGGCATCCACCGCCACCACCGACGCCGTGTACAGATTGTCGCCGCCTCCGGGGCTGCGAATCTTCCAGTTGGCGGGGCCGGCATTGCCGGTACCCAGGTACAGACGATTGAACTCGGGGTCGAACGTCATCGAGTTCCACACGTTGCCGCCGCCGCCGTACCTCCACCACTCGCCGCTCCAGGTCTTCGCGGCCCGCTCCATGACTTCATCGGATGCCGCGCCGTCCTTGGTGCCCGGTTTTCCCGGCGCCGTGTAGAACCGCCAGATCTGTCTTCCGCTGTTCGCGTCATAGGCCGTCACATAGCCGCGCACCGGCGCGAAGTCCGCTCCCGCATTGCCGATCACGATCTTGCCGTTGAATGCCCGCGGCGCCCCGGAGATGAACGCGCCGTTCTTCGGATCGAGGGTCTGCACGCTCCAGACCGGTTTGCCGGTCCCCGCGGCCAGCGCCAGCAGCCGGCCGTCCTGGGTTCCGACATAGATCTTGTCCTGCCACAGCGCCAGTCCGCGGATGCCCCACCCGGTCCGCAGCTTCTGCCCGGCGCGTTCAGCCACCTTGGGGTCGTAGCGCCACAACAGGCGGCCGTCGGCGGCCCGGACCGCATGCACCACGCTGTAGCCGGCGGCGAGATAAATGACGCCGCCCGCTTCCACCGGCGCCGTGATCGAGTTCGTGACATCGAGATCCAGCCACCAGGCCAGGCCCAGACGCGAGACGTTGGAGTCATTGACCTCTGCAAGCGGACTGAAGCGTGACTCGCTGAAGGTGCGGCCGTAGGCAGGCCAGTCCGTCCCGTCGGCTTCGTTGCCGAGTTCGGCGTTGCCCACGCTCGTCGCCGCGGCGCCGGGAGCCTGAATTCCTGCCAGTGCCGCCATGAGCGCGGCCGCCGTGAACTCCACTGCGCGACGGACGAGCGCCTGCCTTTGCTTCACGTCGCCGCTTCCGCCGCTGCTTCCGGCACCTCGGCCACGCACTCCAGCAGATCGCCGAGACGCCGCAGCACGCGGTCGGGGCGCCGCAGGCCGGTTTGACGCTCCCACTCCTCGCGCCCCATGACTCCCGTCGTCACGGCGAACGACTTCGCGCCGCCGCGCCGCGCCATGAGGGTCTCGACCGACGGATCGTCGCCGACGATGCCGACGTCGGAACGCGGCAACCCCAGCCGTTGCGCCACGAACCGCAGCGCATGCAGCGAGGGCTTGCCCGTGAGAATCATGGGCGCCCGGGTCACGCGCCGGATGGCGCCGACGATGGCATACGAATAGCCCATGGTGCGGCCCTGTTTGGTTGCGAAGAACGGCACATCGGAAGCGACGTACAGCCGCGCGCCCGCCCAGATCGCCTCGCAGGCCGCTTCGATGGCCTTCATGTTGCACTCGGGATGCCAGCCGACATATACGGCTTGAACGTCGCGGTCGCCGCGCTCGCCCGCGTGCACCGTGTCGATCCGCGCATCCCGCAGCGCCTGACCCACTCCGGAGCTTCCGAGAACCAGCGCGCGCTGCACGCCGGCGCGCGCCATCAAGTCGGCTGCGACGCTGGAAGGAGTGAGCATGGACTCGTCGCGCACCGGCAGGCCCAGCTTGCGCAATTTCGCCGCCTGCTCAGCCGGCGGATAGGCGCTGCCGTTGGTCAGCACGACGAAGGGAAATGCCCGCCGCGCAAGTTCGCTCAACAGCTCGGCCGCGCCCGGCAGGATTTCATAGCCGCCCAGCGACCGGTCGCTCAACAAGAGCGTGCCGTCCAGATCGAACATCAGCCCCTTCAACCGCAGCGGCGCGGCAGAGCGCGCAGTCCGTTTCCTCATGCTGTCCCTGTGCCGTTGGCCGCGCTCGCCGCATGGCGGCGAAGTTCCAGCTTCACTCCCGCCTTGTCGATTGCCACATAGTCGAGGTCGCTGCGCTCGCTCAATTTGCGGATGAGATCGAGGACCGGGCTCAAGGCCGGACTGTAATGCCGCCGCGCGGGGCCGGCGGCCTCCATCGCATCGACCTGGCCCGCCGGCATGGTGGCGCGCAGCAGAAATTCCTCATCGCTCGAACGCGCGCCCACCCGCTGCCGCAGCTGCGCAAGGTCCGCCATCTCAGGTTCGGCGCGCAATTCCCGCGTGCGTGGCAGCGATTCGATGCGATCCATCACATACCCTGCGATCGGCACCGTCGGCCGCCCGAATCGGCCGATCGCATAGCGGATCGCCTCGTCCGGGATGACCGAGTAGCGCTCCTTGTTGATCACGTTCATCACGGCCAGCGTCATCAGAATCTGCGCAAAGGGGGTCATGACGATGGGCCAACCGAGCTCTTCGCGGACCCTGCCCAGCTCCTCGATGACGGCTCCCTCGAGATGCGACAGCCGCGCCTCGGCGAGCTGGCGGCGCGTGGTGCCGACCATGCCGCCCGGCAACTGATGCTTGAGGTAGCGGGCGTCGAACGCCTGCGGCGAGCCCACGGGCAACCCTTCCGCCCGGGCGAGCTGACCAAAGTATTGGTTCACCTCGTCGAGGGCCTCGTCATCGACGTCCACGCGGTGTCCCAGCGCGCGAAGATTCGCGACGACCCGCGCCGAATGCGGGTTCGAGGTCCCGTCCGCGGCGGCGCCGGAGGCGCATTGCAGCGCCGCCACGCCGAGATTGGCGGCGTCCATGTAAGTATGCTCGGCGAGCCCGATGGTGCAGTGAGAGTGCAATTCGAGCGGCTTGCCGCCCATGACGGCCTTGACGGCCGGTATGAGGGTCTGCGCCCGCGAGGCATTGAGCAGACCGCCCGGGTCCTTGATGTACAGAGCATCGATGAACGGACAGGCGGCGAGCGTGCGTGCGCGCTCGATGTAGTGGGCATCGTCGTGGATGGGGCTCAAGGTGAATACCAGCGCCACGATGACGTACTCGCCGCCGCCCTGCTTCACCATGCGGGCGCAGGTCATGTTGGATTCGGCATCGTTCATGGGGTCCGCGAGGCAGAAGCGGCGGATGCCGTTGCGCGCCAGGGTGCGGAATGCCAGCGCCATGAAATCCGGGCTGGCGGTCTCCCAGGAAATGAATCGAAACCCGGTCGACATGAACTGCAGCGGCGTATGCGGCGTTGCCGCCGCCATCAAGCGAATCCGCTCCCAGGGATCTTCTTTCTTGTAGCGCACCGCCACCCCCATGTGCGTGGAGGTGGTGAAGTCGATGGCGCGAAACCCGACGCGGTCCATCACGGGAGCGATGCTCAAGGTTCTTGCCGTGTCGATGCCCAACGCCGCCCACAGGCACTGATTGCCGTCGCGCAGCGATGTCTCGACCAATTGAATGTCAGCCATGGGCGGCGGCGGCCTCGGCGCGGTCAGAGAGGTCCGGGCGGCGGGCATACAACCGCTCCACGAAGCCGGTGTCCACCCCCCCGGCCTGAAATTCCGCATCCTCGAGCGCGGCGGCGTGGAAGCCGAGATTGTTCTTGATCCCGCTGATGCGCGTGGCGGCAATGGCGCCGCGCAGGCGCGCCAGCGCCGCGGCGCGATCCTCGCCCCAGGCGATGATCTTGGCGATCAACGAATCGTAGAATGGCGGAATGCTGGATCCCGCGGCCACGTGGGTGTCGACGCGAATGCCCTTAGCTAAGGGCCACGACACGTCGCGGACCCGTCCGGGACTGGGCTTGAACTCATTGCGCGGGTCCTCGGCATTGACCCGGCATTCGATGGCGCATCCTCTGGATCGAATCGCGGCTTGCGGCAGCCGCAGGCCGCTGCCGTCCGCGATGGCAATCTGTTCGGCGATGAGATCGATGCCGGTGACCGCCTCGGTCACCGGATGTTCGACCTGAATGCGCGCGTTCATCTCCAGAAAATAGTAGGTCTCGCGCCGGGCGTCGACCATGAATTCGACCGTGCCGGCGCCGCGATAATGGAGTTGCTGCGCGAAGCGCACGGCGGCTTGCTGCAGTGAATCGCGCAGCGCCGCCGTCAGGCCCGGGGCCGGCCCCTCCTCGATGAGCTTCTGGTAGCGGCGCTGCACCGAGCAATCACGCTCGCCCAGTTGAATGACCCGCCCCTCGCCGTCGCCGAGGATCTGCACCTCGACGTGGCGGCCACGATCGATGTACTGCTCGAGGTAGATGCGCGCGTCGCCGAATGCCGCCCCCGCCTCGGCCGCCGCCAGATCGAGCAGCGGGCCCACCTCTTCGATCCGCTCGACCCGCTTCAAGCCGCGGCCGCCGCCCCCGCCCACGGCCTTGACCAACAGCGGTGCACCCAGCTTGCGCCCCAGCACTTCCGCCTCCGCGCGCGTATTCACCGCACCTCCCGGCACCACCGGCACACCGGCCGTTGCGGCTGCGGCGCGCGCGCGCAGCTTGTCGCCGGTCGCGGCAATCTGCTCGGCCGTCGGACCGATGAAGATGATGCCGGCCGTGGCGCACAGCTGCGGCAGCGCCACGCGTTCGGATAGAAAACCGTAGCCGGGATGGATCGCATCCGCGCGCGTGGCAACGGCGGCATGCACGATGGCCGGAGCGTTGAGGTAACTGTCCGCCGACTTCGCCGCACCGATGCACACCACCCGGTCGGCCTGCCGCGCCGGCTCACTGTCGCGGTCGGCAGTCGACACGGCCAGCACCGTCTCGATGTCGAGGATGCGGCAGGTTCGGATGATGCGCGCGGCGATTTCTCCGCGATTGGCAATCAGGATTCTGCGAATGGCCATGAATCAGGCGTCCACGCGCGCCCGCATCAAGACTTGGCCGAACTCCACCAGCGTCTCGTCGGCCGGCAGGATTTCCGTGATGACGCCTTTCACGCCGGCCCGCACGGTATTCATCAGCTTCATGACTTCGATGATGGCGATGACGCTGTCCACCTCCACCGGCGAGCCGATCTCGACGAACGGCGCCGATCCCGGTTTGGGGGCTCGGTAGAAGGTGCCCAGCATCGGCGATGCGATATCCCTCGAGTTCGCCGAACGCGAAATGCCGGCAGGCGTTGCGCCAATGGCCGCGGTGCCGGTCGCGGCCGCGGCGGCGGCGGCCGCGGCGATGGCATCGTCGGCGGCGTCGGCGGCCGGAAATCCCGGCTGCGCCGTCACGCTTTGCGTCAATGCACCGCCGGCGCCCGAGCGTCGCAGCGTCAACTTGACGCCGTCGATCTCGAGGCTCAGCTCGTCAAACGTCGACTGTTCGACCAGGCGCATGATTTGCGCAACATCGGCGGCGGTCAGGGTCACCGTTGTCCTCCGAATATCTTCATGACGTGCAGCAGCGGGTCGGTGAGGCGCACCGCCGCCGCTTGATTGTCCTTGTTCGACCACACCGTCTCGGGCCGGCTCTGCAACAGCATGATCTCTCGGGTGTGGCGGTCGATGGCCCATTCGATGTCCTGCGGCCGGCCATAGTGGCGTTCAATCTGCCTGCCGAGGGCGCGCAGCGACTGAAGCTCCTCGTCGGTCAGGCAGGGTTCGCGGCGCCGGGATTCCTCCACCGCCAGCTCTTCGACCCCGCCGGCCGGCGACCGTGCATGGCGGATGGCCTTGTCCGAAATGTTGCGCGCAGAGATTTCGCCGGTGATCTTCGCCACCACCCAGCGGTCCGGCGTCACCTCGCCGCTCACCAGAGCCGAGCCGAGTCCCCAGGCTCCCTCGATGGTGATCACCGATCGATCTCCGCTCAGGGGGCTGCGCGTGAACATCACGCCCGCCGTGCGCGCATCGACCATGGTCTGCACCACCACCGCCATGGCCACCGTCGATTCCGCAACCTTGAGTCGCCGCCGATAGTTCAGCGACTCCGGAGAATACAGGCTGCCCCAACAGCTGCGGATCTTGGCCATCACGGCATCGGCCTCGGCGACCCATAGATAAGTGTCCTGAAGACCCGCGAAGCTCGCGTCCGCCGCATCCTCGGTGGTCGCCGACGATCTCACCGCGACGGCCGGCGGGGCGCCGGTTTCGCCCAGGCGTGCGTACGCCGCGCGGATTTGCCGCCGCAGATCCTCCGGCAGTGGCGCCTCTTCGATGCGCGCGCGCAGCTCGCGCGACAGCGACCCGATCCCCTCCAATTCGCCCTCGGCGAGCTCCTCGACGCGCCGCCGCACGGCTGAGTCCCGTTCCAAGGCTGCGATGAAATCCTCGAATGCCTCGGTGCGCACGACGAAACCGGGGGGCACGCTGATGCCGGCTCGATGCAGTTCGCCCAGGCTTCCGCCCTTGCCGCCTACCTTGGGGCGATCGTCGAGACCGATGTCCCGAAACCAGCTGATGTAGTTCGCCGCAGGCACGGTGAGCGTCAGTGCAGCAATGTGACGATGCCCCGCCCGCCGTCGACGCGAATGCGCTGGCCGTCGCGTATTTTCGAGGTGGCATTGCCGGTGCCCACCACGGCCGGCAGACCGTACTCGCGCGCGACGATGGCGGCATGGCTCATGGAGCCGCCGATGTCGGATACGGCGGCGCGGATCTTTTGGAAGATGGGCGTCCAGGTTGGATTGGTGACGTGACAGACGAGTATGTCTCCCTGCTGCAGACGCGAGATCTCTTCCACCGACTTCACGATGCGTGCGATTCCTTCCACCACGCCGGACGAGGCCGCAAAGCCGCGCACCTCGTTGCTATCCGCCGCGGTGCCCGCCGACAGCCAGTTGTCGAGGCTTTCGCGCGTGATCCCCCACAGCATCACGATGGCGGGATCATCGATGACGTCCGGAATGGGGCCGAGCGCCGGCGGCGTCTCGTGCCGGGCCCACTCGGCAATCGCCGCCTTGCGCTCGGCGACGATCGGCCGCCAGTGCTGGGGTCCGCGCGGTGGCGAGCCGCTCGACCATGAGTTCATCAGGTCGATGATCGCCGCCTCGAGTTCGTAGTGCGTGAGATGGAACACGTCTTCGGTGTTGGCGAAGAAGCCGTGCGCGGCCAGCAGCGCGCCGAAACTGCGGATCTTGTTGAAGAACAGGTTGGTGTACCAATGTTCACAATAGAACTTGTGTCCCTCCACGTAGGGGAATACACGGTGCGCCAAAGTGATCATCTGGTCGTAGGCGGCGCGCTCCTCGTCGTTTTCCAGAAGCTCGCGATAGTCGGCGATCAGCTGGCCGCGCTCTTCGCGCAGCCGCTCGACCTGGCGATCCATGGGCGCGCCTGCGCGTACGCTGCGCGCATAGGCAGGAATCGCGGCGAACGGCATGGACAGATCGTCATTCCAGCTGCGGTGATAGTGATAAAAGCCATCGCCGACGTTGATGTTGAACCACGGTTCGCGCGAACTCTGCAGTTCCTCGAGCCAGCGGCGGCCGGGCTCGCCGGCGCCGCGCAGCGATTGCATGACTTCATCGACCGAGGCTCCCTCCCCAAAGTGCGCATCGACGTCGAGATCGACGGCGCAGCGGGCGAGGCGCCGCAGCTCATCGTCGGGCCGGAATATTTCCGCATCGATTCCCGCCACCATCCGTGCGATGGTCTGGTCCGTGATCTCCGGAAAGGCCTTTTTGCAGAAGCCGAAAAATGTCAGGTAGGCACCGTACCCCAGCAGCAAAAACTCGAAGTGGTGGTGCCACATCCGGAAGTAGCCCTCCAGGGTCTTCTGGTAGGTCACCAACAGATCGTGGTTCGAGGCGATGCCGCGGCCCGCATGCACGTGTTCCAGCGGCTCGAACTCGGGGAGCGCCGGGTCCGGCAGGGCCTTTGCATCGTCGATCAGCTTCAGCATCTTCTGCTTCCACTGCGCGTACAGCGACTCCCAATTCTGATAGTAGTAGAAGGCGCGCTTCTGGAATTCCTCGGTGCGGCGCGCGATCTCCTGGGGATCGGTGACCGCATTGCCGCCGATGTACACCCGGCCGTTGATGATGCGGTGATCGATGCCGAGCGTGGTCGGCAGGCAATGCACCCGGGTGTTCGCCGCGCCCAGCGCGCAATAGGCGGCTTCCGCCGTCACCATGTCGAACGCGGACATGGGCTCGGGGAAGTGCATGGAATTGTAGAACCAGAATTTCTGGTCGTCGGCCTTCGAGAATTGTATGTGATAAGGATAGGCCGCCTGTGCCCGTTCGGTTCCAGGTATGACCTTCACCGAACTCGGCAGCGGAAATTCCCGGGGCTTAAGTTGCGCATTCATAGTGCACTCCCGGCGCGAATTGCGCCGTGATCGTCATTTCTGGCATTCGAGAATCAGGTGGCCCAATGCCGTATTGGATGCGGGCACATGATAGAAGCGGTACACCTGCCTGACCTTTTCGCTCAATGCGCCGCGCATGATCAACCACATCACGAGCTCGATGCCTTCCGAGCCGGACTCGCGCAGGAACTCGAGCGGCGTGATGTTCGTCAAGGCCTGCGGATCGGACACCAACAGATCGAAGAAGCGCGCATCGAAGGCCTTGTTGATGAGCCCGGCCCGCGGACCCTGCAGCTGGTGCGACATGCCGCCGGTGCCCCACACCATCACGCGCAGCGGTTCGGGATACGAGGCAACCGCCCTGCCGATCGCCTTGCCGAGCTGGTAGCAGCGCCGCGCGGTGGGCGGCGGGTATTGGATCACGTTGACCGCGAGCGGTATGACCCGGCACGGCCACTCGGCCGGCTGGCCGTAGACCAGCGAGAGCGGCACCGTGAGGCCATGATCCACGTCCATCTTGTTCACGATGGTCATGTCGAACTCATCGAGAATCAGCGATTGCGCGAGGTGCGCCGCGAGCTCCGGATGGCCCTTGACCATGGGCACCGGCCGCGGCCCCCAGCCCTCATCGGCCGGCGGAAACTCCGCCGCGCAGCCCAGCGCGAACGTGGGAATGATCTCGAGTGAAAACGCGGTGGCGTGATCGTTGTAGACCAGGATGACCACATCCACCTTCTGCTCGGTAATCCATTGCTTGGTGAAGTCGAATCCCTGGAACACGGGCTTCCAATAGGGTTCCTGGGTCTTGCCGAGGTCGATGGCGGCGCCGACCGCCGGCACATGCGATGTGGTCAACCCTGAAATCAGCTCAGCCACGTTTTTTCCATTCCGCCAGCGAGCGGTTGCCGTCGGGACTGCGGCCGCCGTCCTTCATCATTTGCGCATAAGCTTCCTGGCTGGAGCCGGTCATGATGGCCGCCACGTGCTGAAAACTCTTGCCGTCGCTGGAGAACAGCTTCGACAGGAAATAGATATTGCCGCCGAGGGCGATCATGCCGTTCCAGTCGCGCGCCAGGATCACCTGCCGCTGCGCCTCGGTCATGGGCCAGGCCTTGAGATACTCCGCCTCGTTGGCCTTGAAGGCCGCGCGATTCTCCGCCTTCATCAGCGACATGCAGAATTGATTGAGCCAGTAGCCCTGGCGCGCGCGCTCGGCATCGAACACCGTCGTGCCCGGAATGTCGTCGTAGGGTTGTGGCTGGCGCATGGGCCTACCCTAAACCTTGAAGCCTTCGCCGTCATCCAGGGTGAAGCGGCCCTCGGCGATGGCCTGCAGCCATTGACAGGTCTTGACAAAGCCGCCGAAGCAGAAAAGGTGTACTCCCGAGAAATCGCTGCTGTTGTCGCAGCGGGCCTGAGCAAGACCGCGCAGCACGCTCTCGGGTCCATGGTCGCCCAACAACCGGGTGAACGCCGCCGGGCGCGCGGTCAGTACCCGCATCGAGGCGCCGGCGCCGCAGCGCATGGCAAATTTGATCAGCGTGCCGAGCTTGGTGGGCCCGGCCAGCCCGCCGACCACACGGGCTTGCACTCCTGCCGACCGCAACTCACGCACCCAAGCGAGAAAGGGTCCGTGCTCGAAGAAAAACTGTGTCACCAAGGTCAGATCCAACCCCGCCTGCTGCGCCGTGCGCACCTTGTCGAGTTCGGCACGCCGGATGTCTGCAAGTTGCACCTTGGGATGCCCCTCCGGATGGCCTGCGACCGACACCCGCTTCAAGCCATGTTGCTGCAGTGCGCCACTCGTCATCAGCTGTAGCACTTCCGTGTAGGGGCCCACGGCCCGCGGGTAGTCGCCGGAAATCAACAGCACCTCATCGACTTGCGCGGCGACGAAGCCGCCGAACACCCGATCCACCGTCGCGGCGTCGGGCAGCAGCCGCACCGGCACATGAGGCACGGGTCTGAAGCCCGCGGCGCGCACCGCACGACAGGTTTCCTCCGTCTCGCGCCATTGCTGGTTCGGCAAGTGACTGACGTACACGGCCTTGCCCGCCGGCAACAGGCGGCGGCTCTCCTGCAGAAGACCGGCATCGTGCACATTGATCTCGATGGACGCCTCGCGCGCCAACAAAGCGATGGTCTGCGCCGGATCGTTGTCGGGCGAGAATGCGGTACTGCTTGCTGCGAGCGCCATGGGGAATCCGGATCAGGACTGCCGGGTGCGCCAGCCCTGGTGATACCCCTCGCGGGCATCGCGTGCATAGGGCACCGGCGACACCTTCACCCGCACATCCAGCTGCTTGTGACGTTCGACCGTGGTTTTTTTCGTGCCGCCGCCCTCTTCGCCCCACACCAGCGTGAGCACGTCGCCCTCGTTGATGTTGGGATCGACCACGCCCAGCGACAGCGCCGTGCGTTCGTTGTAGCTGTAGCCGCCGAACATCGAGAGGCCGACCACCTTGCCGCCCATCATGACCTTGTCGTACGAGGACGAGGCGTAGTTCGCGATGGGAATGTCGAGAAACTTATAGGGCTCGGTGCCCGGCATGAACAGGGACGCGTAAATCTTGCCGCAGTCCTCGCCGTTCCAGGCAAAGGTGACCTTCTTGCGATGCGCATCCTTGGCCTTCTTTTCCAGCGCCTCGCGCCCGATGAAATCATGATCGAACTTGACGAACGGGCCGTACCCGAGCTCGTAGGGCGTCATGTAATAGTCTTCGATGTTCCTGGAGACGAAGCTGCCGCCGATCGATCCGGTGCCTTCATAGCCGCCCGCCGGCAGCCACTCGCGGTATTTCTTCATCTTTTCGCCGGTATACACGGCCGGCAGAGGCGAGGGGATCCATCCCGACTCCAGCGTATTGCTGGCGTAGGCCCGCGAACCCACCGGCACCAGGCCGAAGTCGCGTCCCGCGTCGAGTATGGCATCGCGTATCTCATCGCCCTCGGCATAGGGCCCCCACAGCTCGAGCCCGGGCGCGCCGGCCATGCCGTGGCGCAGGCAGCGCACCTTGCGGCCCTTGATATTGATGGCATCCATGGTGAAGAACTTGACGTCGGGGATGGGCCCGCCGTTGAGCTTTTCCAACACCTTGGCGGCGTTCGGGCCCTGCACCTGGTAGCGGTAGTGGCGCCGCGTGACGGCCTTGCCGCGCGGATGCGAGGGCGAGCGGTCGTCGCGGATCATGTCCACCTTGAAGCCGCCGGTCTCGCCATGAAATTGCAGCCAGTTCACCGACGGCGCGCGGCCGACAAACAGCAGCTCATCTTTGTCGAGATAGAACAGGATGCCGTCGCCGATGACATAACCGTCGTAGCTGACCGGCACCATCTGCTTGGCCTTGTTCACGGCAAAGTTATTGAAGCTGTTGATGGTGGTATACGACATGAGCTTCAAGGCGTCGGGGCCCTTGACGGTCAGCTCCGCCATGTGGTGGGTCTGATCGAACAGCACGGCGGTCTCGCGCCAGGCACGCTGCTCATCGCGCCAGTTGTAGAACTCGCTGGGCACCACGGGATACACATAGGCCCCGATACGTGAATTGCGCAGCATGTCCACCGTGTTGCCGCCGCTCTTTAACAGGCTCTCGAGATTTTGCTGACTCATGACGACGATGTCCTTTGTGTCCGATTCAATGGTGTTTGGGATGGTTCCGCGCTAAACCGCCGCCAGCGGCAGCCGCAGCACGTTGCCGCCCGCGGCCTCGCGTGACGGCGCGTCGCGCTTCGCGGCCGCATGCAGGCTGCGTTTGGCGAGATCTGAATGCCGGCGGGCCACGCTTTCGGCCCGGGCGCCGGCACCGGCCGCCACGGCGTCGAGGATGGCACGATGCTGTCCCTGCGAGACGATCAGCGTCCGGTGCGTCTCGGCCAGCGCCGATTGCGCCACGACGAAGGCGCCGGGCGAGGCGAAGGGCAGCGCCGCGATGCGCTCGATCGCGCGCGCCAGCACCGAACTGCGCGCCAAGCCCACGAGCAGCGCATGGAAGCGCTCATTCAGGCGCACGAAATCAGAGAACTGCTCCGCCCGCAGGGTGCGGCGTTCGACGACGGCGTCCATGGCGCCCACGCAGTCGCGCAGATCCGAAAGTTCCGCATGGGACGGCCGCCGCTGCGCGGCGCGACGTGCCGCCGCGCCCTCGAGCATGCCGCGCAGGTCGATGGCGTCAAACACCTCCGCTTCGTCGAAGGCGCGCACCACGTAGCCGCCGGACCCGGCGGGCTCGAGCAGCCCTTCGTCCGCGAGACGCGACAAGGCGGCACGGATCGGCGTGCGCGAGACGCCGGTGCGCTCGGCCAGCATGAGTTCCGGCACGCGTTCGCCCGCGCTCAGCTCGCCGTCGAAGATCATCTGGCGCAGGCGCAACTGCGCCTTCAGAGTCTGGGCGGCGCGCGGATCGCCGTTGCGCATCAATTGAGTCATGGGTGGTTGACGCGTCCAATGTATACGTTATTTCGAATTGTATACAATAATGCCGTGCCTCTGTAAAGTGAGCACGGCCGGCGCCCACCCTCGGTGCCTTGAGCCACGCCGCACGCCTACAGCCGGCCCGCAGTCACCTCGCGCCCGATGTGCTCGGCTTGACGCAGAGCCAGGGCGACGATGGTGAGCGTGGGATTCGCGGCGCCGGCCGTGGTCTGCACACTGCCGTCCGAGATGAACAGGTTCGGCACCTCGTGCGTGCGCCCGTAGGCATTGGTGACGCCCTGCGCCGGGTCGTGGCTCATTCGCGCGGTGCCCATCTGGTGCGTGGACGGCGGTACCGCGCTCACCACCGTGCGCTTCGCGCCCACCGCTTCGTAGATCTTCCGCCCCCGCCCGGTGGCGTGGGCGAGCATGGCCCGATCGTTCGGGTGCGGGTCGCAGTGGATATGCGCCGCGGGCAGCCCGGAAGAGTCCTTCACCGTGGTCGACAACGTGATGCGGTTGTCGGGGCGCGGCAGGTCCTCTCCGTTGATCAGCATCCCGGCCATATTGCGGTAATTGTCGACCGCCGACGCGAATTCCCTTCCCCAACCGTAGGGCATGCCGATGAGCGGGAATGTCGGCAGGTCGAGCATCGCGAGCTCCAAGTGGTAGCCGCCCGCGAAACCGCGGCTCGGATCGTGGACATTCTCATCCTCCACGACTCCGGCCAGCACCGCGCCGCGCCAGAAGCTCACGGGCTGATCGAAGATCCCGAACACAAAGCTCAGCACATGATGACAATAATTTCGGCCCACTTGGCCCGAGCCATTCGCCAGGCCATTCTTGAATCGCCCGGACTCCGACAGCAGCAGCAAGCGCGGCGTCTCGACCGCATTGCCCGCCACACACACGATGCGCGCGCGCTGGCGCTGCTCCACGCCCGCGGCGTCCCGGTACACCACGCCGGAAGCGCGGCCCGCCTCGTCATGTTCGATTCGCGTGACGAAACATTCACTGCGCAAGTCGAGCTTGCCGCTGGCTTCGGCCTGCGGAATCTCGGTGTACAGCGTGCTCCACTTGGCGCCGGTCTTGCAGCCCTGCACGCAGAAACCCTGCTGAATGCACATTCCCCGGCCATCGCGCGCGCGCGAATTGATCGCCAGATAGTTCGTGTGCACGCGCTTGTAGCCCAGGCGCCGCGCGCCGGCATACATGACCTTGAAATTGTTCGAGGCGGGCATGCCTGGATTGCCGTTGCGGCGCGTCACCCCCAGACGCTTCTCGGCCACCTGGTACCAGCGCTTCAACTCAGCATAGTCGATCGGCCAATCGGCGAGCGACGAGCCGGGTATCTCGCCGTACACGCTTCGCGCGCGCACCTCATAGGGCTGCAGCCGGGGCGTCGCGCCGGTCCAGTGCACGGTGGTGCCGCCGACCGTGCGGCAATGCCAGGCTGGAAGGGTCGGCGAAGTCTTTACCGGATCCCAGGTGCCGCTCTGCGAGCGCGGTTCGAGCCAGGTCAGTTGAGCGAACGCTTCGCTCGGGTTTTGCGAGAAGCTCGCGAGCGACTGACGCTTGCCTGCCTCGAACAGCACGACTTTCAGGCCGCGGCGCGTGAGCTCGTTGGCCATGGTTCCGCCGCCGGCGCCGGAACCGACAATGACGACGACGTCCTTGTCGCTGAGCTCAAAACGCGGCATGGACTTGCGCCCTATCCGAACGGCATCGGGCCGCCGTCGGCCAACGGCACTTCGGGAAGCCACTTCAGGTCGTTGAAGCCGCGCAGCAGGTAGCCGCCCTTCGAGAATGCCTCACCCTCGAAACCAAAGTGCGCCCAGGCGATCGGGTTGCTGTACAACACCAGCAGGGTCTTGATCCGCACGGACTGGAAGAACCCCCCCGACTCGATGGCCTTGAGGTGCTGCACGCGCGCTTCCTCCGGCAGGCTCGCAAATCCATCGCCCAGACCGGCAACGCCGGCCGCAAGATCGGCGCGCGCCTGCGTCGAAGCCGCCGCGTCGCCATCGATGGCTTTCACCACCAGCGCATAGGCGGCATCATCCAGCGTGTCGTGCGGCGCGATGGTGCGGATCATGGCCAGCAATGCCGCGGCCTCTGCGCTCGACAGCACGCGCAGATCCACCGCCCAAGCGCGGCTGGGCAGCAGGCCGGCAAGGGGACTGCCGAGGGCAATCACGCCGGTGAGTACGCCCGCGGCGCGCACGAACGAGCGGCGATCAGCGCTCTCGAGCGTGCCGATATGCGTGGCGCCTATTTTCACCCCGCAAGGATCCGCCATGGGGAACTGCTAGACTCTACTCATAGTGAACAAGAACATGCCGTCCAGCGTATCCGCCCGCAAACGCTACGAGTAGAGATGAAGTACGAAACCAAGCTGATCTGGGTGCTGACCATCACCTTTGGATTTGTGTTCTTCGACCGCAACGCCGCCAATTTTCTGATGCCCTTCATTGCCGATGATCTGCATTTCAACAACGAAAAAGTGGGCTGGGTCACCTCCGCCTTGTCGCTTACCTGGGCCGTCGCTTCGTTTCTGGGGGGCTGGTACTCCGATCGCACCGGCAATCGCAAGACCTTCTTGTTGGTCACCGTCGTGGCGTTTTCCCTGTGCTCGTTCGCCTCCGGACTTGCCGTTTCCTTCGCAAGCCTGGTAGCGGCCCGTCTGCTGATGGGCCTGGCCGAGGGACCGATATTGCCGATCGCACAGTCGCTCGTGGCGATCGAGTCGACGGCCGCCAGGCGCGGCAACAACATGGGAGTGATGCAGAACTTCGGCAGCAACATCCTCGGCTCGTTTGCAGCGCCCCTGGTGCTGGTCGCCGTGGCATCGTCCTTCGGCTGGCGCTGGGCATTCTATCTG
The DNA here is from genome assembly GCA_963800375.1 of uncultured Gammaproteobacteria bacterium. GTDB lineage: Bacteria > Pseudomonadota > Gammaproteobacteria > Steroidobacterales > Steroidobacteraceae > Bog-1198. Next base: position 63,250 of record CAWDAT010000002.1, read on the forward strand.
GCCGGGGTGCCGGGCCTCATCATGGCGTTGCTCATTGCCAGGCATGTGCGCCGGCCCGCCGCGGCCATGGCAACCGCGCGGCCGGCCACGCAGACCGCCGCGCCGGCGGCTGACGCCCACATGCGCTTTTGGGACATGCTGCAGCATCGGAACATATGGCTGTGCATGTTGATGGCCATCTTCATGGTGGCCTGGATGGTGCTGGGATGGGCCTTTCTGCCGCTGTTCTTCGTCAAGGTGCGGCAGATCGGCAGCGGCCAGATGAGCGTGCTGATGAGCGTGCTGGGCCTGTCGGCCGCATTCTTCAGCTTCGTGGTGCCGGCGCTGTCGGACCGTTTCGGACGGCGCCCCATCATCGTCATATTCAATTTCATCGGCTTGCTGGTTCCGCTCGCCGCGCTGCAGTTCCAGGGTTCGCTGTTCATCCTGGGCGCGTTGATTTTCATCGGCTGGTCTGCCAGCGGAACCTTTCCTCTGTTCATGGGCACCGTACCCTCGGAGACGATTCCGTCGCGCTATGTGGCCACGTCGCTCGGCATGGTGGTTGGGCTCGGCGAGATTTTGGGAGGCGTCTTTGCGCCGGCAATCGCCGGCCGCGGTGCCGATCGTTACGGACTGCAAGTGCCCCTCCTGATCATGGTGGGCTGTGCGATCGTCGGCACCGCGCTGGCATTGTTCCTGCGCGAAACCGCGCCTATCCGAGCAGCAAATTCACCGAATGCTCAATGAACCGGCGTGTTGCGCGACAGAAATTTTGCGAGCGCGTCGAGATCGGCATCGCTGATCTCAGTCTTGCGGAACTGCGGCATCACCGAAATCCCGTGCCGTACCAGATACTTGACGGTTTCAGGCTGTAGGTCCTTCCATTCCAGCAGCACGCCGGGCTTGACTCCCTGATATTTCACGGTGAGTGCGTTGGTGCCGGGATGGCTGACGCCGGGATCGTGACAGGGCGCGCACCATTTCGTGTACACAACGCGCCCGGCCGCAAACGCATCGGGCGGCGCGCCGGCCTGCGCGGGCCCGGCCGGCGCCAGTCCCGCCAATACCAGCCCGGCCAGCGCGGACCCCTTCATCACCCTCGCCTCGCCGCGTCGGCTCATGAGCGTTTCTCCCGCAGATGCTTGGGCCATATCGCGTACCGGCCCGGCGACATGATTCCATTCGGATCGATGGCGTCCTTGAGTGTTTCGTGAAAACGCTGCAGGGCGTGCTCATTGAAGGAATACACCTCCATCACGGATTTTTGGAACACCGGCGCGGTGCGGTACTCCCCCCAGCCGTGCGCGCCGCCCACGGCGATCAGTTTCTTGAATCCCTCGCGGTAGCGCTTGTTGGTGGCCGGGTCCTCGGTCACGGGCGTCGCCAGTATGAAGATAAAGCATCGCTCCCAGAAACACGCCGGCATGCAGAACGAGCGGAACAACGGCATGTCCAATTCGCGCGCAGCTTCGCTGAAGACGCGGTTCGCCTCGATGATGGCCTCGCCGGTGCGCGGGACGATCGGCGAGAACCACATGTGGCCCTTCGAGGGGGTCGGGTTCCACGGCGAGCGCGCGCCGATCGAGAATGCCCGCAAGGCCGGCACCCCCAATTCCGGTTCGTGATACGCATCCGCCTTGGCCGGATCGATCGGCAATCTGAGCCGATCGACCACTCGAAAAGTCGCGCCATCGAATTTGGAGAAATGCCGTTGCGCAGCCTGCCACTGCGCCTCGATCACCTCGGCGGGTCCGTGAAAACTGAGCCACAGCTGCCAGTAGGGAATGCCCGATTTGATTCCATGGGCCTCGAGCTCGGGCGAATATCCGAGCTTGGCGGAGGCGAGCAGCTTGCGGTGCTCATCGGTCATGCTGGGCGGGCCGGTCTCGTTCCACAACTGCACCTGCCCGATGGGCGGGTAACCGTTCAGCGGCGATGCGATGTCCGGAAATCCCGCGGTGATGCGCGCGTTTTCCAGGTAATTGAGCGTCTCGACCATGGGCCCAAGATCGCTGTACCGGGAAAGCGAAACGGTCCCGCGCAGGTACGCTTCCGGCTCCGGCATGAGCCAAAAGCCCATCTTGGTCACGATGCCGAAATTCGACTGCGAGAATATGCCGTCGATCCACGGCCCGCATCCCGACTTATATTGCTGCCAGGTCTTGGCATTGGGTATGGCCCCCATGCCGGTACGCAGCAGCTCCCCGTTCGGCAGCACGATTTCCATGCCGCAGTGTGAATCGAAATGGTTGCGGTAGTTCGCCGTGGTGTAGCCGCCGCCTCGGTCCAGCGCATTGCCGATCACGCTGCCCCAGCCGGGGTCGGGGCAATCGATCCATACCTTGAGCTTGCGCTCCTGAATATGGTGATACAGGTCGAAGTAACTGACGCCGGGCTCGACCAGAGCGCAGGCATTTGCCTCGTTGACCTCGATGATCCGGTTCATGCGCTTCAAATCCACCACCACGCTTCCGGAATAAGCCGGCGCCGAGCCGCCATACCCCAAATTCTTGCCGGTGGAAATGGGATACAGAGGAATCTTGTAGCGATTGGCGATCCGCACGATTTGCTGCACTTGCTCGGTGGAGACCGGAGCCACCGCGGCCGATGCCACCAGTTCCTCCGGTTCATGCAGGAACGGTGAGAATGCATCGCGATAGAGATCCACGTCTTCGTCGCTGGTGAATACCCACTGTTTGCCCACCGCCCGTTCAAATTCGGCAATGGCACTGGCGAAGCCGGTCGAACTCACACCCGCTGGCAGTCTCATGGAATCCCCTCCCGCGATCGTTTCAATCGGAGCGTTTACGCAATGACAAAAGACACGAGCGTTTCATCCGCCAGCGTCCAGTCGCGGCCGCGCGCCGATTCAAGGACGCAGGTCACGCGTTGCGCGCCGTGCGCGCCCGCACACGCCGCCAGAGCAGCCGGCATTCTCGCCGGCCAATCCTCTGCGGCCAGCGCCGATCTCATTTGAGCGAGCATCGGTTTCGCCGCGGTCAATCGATGAACGATTTCATGCCCCTGTGATACGGCATGCTCGGCGCGGATCACCACCCGCATCCAATGGTCCCGGGCGAGCTGCTCCAGGCAGAACAGGGTTCGCGCGGTGGTCATGCCGGCGATCGCGCCGCCGCCGCCGGACCACCGATGTCGCAAGTCCTGCGACCAGAGCGCGGTGATGTCGCCGTCGATGGCGGCGGTCCCCGCGGTTGAACGCTGGCGCTCGGCGGCTGCCCCAAATACCCGGCCCGCCGAATATCGGCGGTCGTAGAGGAATTGATAGGGGTGTACGGCGGGCGCCGGGGCATCCTGCGGTACCGGGGCCGCCGGCCGGGCGGCGGCCGGACCGCTCATACCTGCGGTGGCACCTGAAATCGCCGCCGCGGCACTCGTCAGGCAGAATCTTCGGCGGTCCACGGCGCCTCCGGCAACTGGTTGATATGCCGTAAATTACATGCGGTGCCGGCCGTTTACTCGACCATCAGGGAAACCGCGCCCACGGTACCGGCACCCGCTTACGTGACCACTGTCACGCGATGGGATTCAATACTGGAGGAATATGAGCGGGCACGGCCCGGCCGGCATACTCATGAGCCAATGATCATCACATGCTCTGGATACTCGCTTCGATATTTTTCGGTTGGTGTGCGTTCCGGGAAATCCGCAACAGCCGCATCGCGCCGCCCGGATTCGACTATCCGGCGCCCATATCCAAACCCTTCCTCGCGCTCATGCTCACTCTCGCGGTACTGTTTGCGTGGCCGCCGGTTCATACATGGTATTTCGAAGAATTTCTGTCGGCCCGCGCGACCGTGCTGGCCGACAATCACCCTGCCAAAGTTCATTGCAACACCATGTTCGACACGATGCTCGACTCGGAAATGCTGGCCTCGGGTCACGCCAATCCGCGAACCGGCAAGATCGCCATCCAACAACCCTGGTGCGACAGGTTGACGTCCTACCTCAGGCATCCCGGCCGGGCAACCTACGACGAACTCAATAGTCTGGATTTGTTCACCCACGAAAGCATGCACATCCGCGGCGAACTCGACGAAGTCCGCACTGAGTGTCAGGCGGTGCAGCGCAACTACCGTGCCGCCCAGCTGCTCGGTGTTGCGGACGCGATCGCCAGGAGAAACGCTCTCGATCTCTACAATATCAACTACCAGGATCGCCGCAGAATCGGCGGCTTGACCGGAGGCTATTATTCGGCGCAGTGCGCGCCCGGCAAGTCCATGGACGAACACTTGAGCGATTCTACGTGGGCGGCGCCGTAATTCAGGGTGATTGGACGCAACCCGCGACTGCGCCGTCAAGTTCCCTCAAATCGATCCCGACCGCTTGAGCGCCCGGTAGCGATTCACGAGTTCCACGCCCAGGCGGCGGGGTTCGCAATCGATGGTGAAGACCCCGCTGTTCGCCAGCCGCTTGAGCAACCGATCGCGTGCCTGTGCATATTCCAGCGCAGCCGCGCACTCGATCGCGCTCTCCGGACTCTTCAAGTCCTGCGCTCCGATCAGCGCCACCACCTCTTCGCGCAGATTCGCGAGAATCACGATGTGCCGCGTGCGCAGCAGCGCGAGGGCGGACCCGAGTTGCGGCGCGTCTTCATTGCGGCTGTTCGTGATCATGACGACCAGCCCGCGTTTTCGTTTATGCGACAGGCATTCGGCCGCGATTTGCTCGTAGTCGGAAAACGTCGCCGTGGCTTCCACGTCGGCAAGAGCCGCCATCAACGCGTTGAGGGTTTGTTGCCCCTTGCGCGGCGTGAAGCGCCTTTGCGCGCCGTCGGCGAGGCCGAAGGTCATCGCGCCCACCGCATCACCATGACGCAAGGCGACGAAGGCGAGCAACATCAACGCATTCAGACACTGATCGAAATGGGTTGAGCCGATCCCATGCTGTGTATCGTCGGCGCGCATGCGGCGGCCGCAGTCGAGCAGGATCATCACGTCCTGATCGCGCTCATCCTGAAACTTGCGGACGATGGGCCGGTCATGCTTCCCCGTCGCCTTCCAGTCGATGTGACGGATCGGATCCCCGGCCTGATAGTCGATCAACTGGTCGAAGTCCGTGCCGGTTCCACGCCGCTGCACGGACTTCAGTCCCGCCGATTGCACGCGGCGGTCGCCGGCAAGCCAGGCAAACCGGGCCTGTTCCTCAAAGTTGGGGAACACCCGGCGGGACTCGCTCATCCCGACCCGCAGATCGAGATCCAACAGGCCGAGACGCGAGCGCAGGCGGACCCGACCGGCGTCAAAACGATGCAAACCACGCGCGGTGGGAGTCACTTCGATGTTCAGCAGTTCGCGCCGCTGCGGACCCACGTCGAAGCGCAGCGGCAGGCGGGGCATCACGAGGGCGGGATCGGCATATTCCTGGTAGCGGCCGGATCGGCGCGTGCCGCCTTGATTGTCGAGGCTCACCTGCACCACGACCGGCACGCCGATGGCGAAGGCGTGCGGCAGAAGACGGCGCATTTCAAGGGGTGCGCGGCGCCAATCGAGCACGCTCAGCAGCAGGTCGGCACCACACAGCGCGAACAAGAGCACCGCGCCCGCCAGGGCGGCGCCCTCGACGAGGACAGAATCAATCGACGCAAGGGCCGATGCGGTGCAGATCGCGGCGCCGCCTGCGACAATCCCGATCAGCTGCCTCGATGGAATGATGGCGGTGAACATACGGTCGGGTTACACGCGGGGAGCCGCCGTTGACTCGAGGATGCCGCGCAGCAGATCGTCGATCCGGCGCCCGTCGAGCTGTGCGTCGGCGGACAGAACGATGCGATGTCGCATCACCCCGAGCGCCACCGACTTGACGTCATCCGGAATCACGAATGAGCGTGCCTCCATCAGCGCGACCGCCTTGGCGGCCCGCACCAAGGCAATGGCACCGCGGGAGCCGGCGCCCATCGCGATGCCGGGCCACGCGCGCGTGGCGCGGGCGATGCGTACCGCATAGTCGACAACTGCCTGATCGACATGCTGGCGGGCGGTAAGGTTCTGCAGGGCGAGCACCGCCCTTTCGTTCAAGACGGCGGTCACGTCCGAGAGCGGGAGTTGATCCCCATTCTTGCCGGTCGTGGTGCGCAGGACCACATCCACCTCTTCGGCCTCACTCGGATAGTTCATGACGATCTTCAATAGGAAACGGTCCAGCTGGGCCTCGGGCAGCGGATAGGTCCCCTCGGTTTCGATGGGATTCTGCGTTGCCAATACCATGAAGGGCTTGGGCAACTGCAGCGTCCGGCCCTCCAAGGTCACCTGATATTCCTGCATCACCTCGAGCAACGCACTTTGCGTCTTGGCCGGCGCACGGTTGATTTCGTCGGCCAACAATATGTTCGTGAACACCGGCCCGCGCACGATGCGCAGCTCGCGCGTTGAGCTGTCGAGCACGGCGTGACCCGTGATATCCGATGGCATCAGGTCGGGTGTGAATTGTATCCGCGCCACGCCCAGGGACATTGCTTGTGCCAGAGCGCGAACCAATAACGTCTTGCCCAGGCCCGGCACGCCCTCGACCAGCACATGTCCCGAGACGCATAGGGCAATGATGGTCTGATCGACCACCTCGGTCTGCCCGACCAGGGCCTGGGCGACGCTGGCACGCAGCTTTGCGAGCAATTCGCCGGCCCGCACAATGGTATTCGATTCATCGTTCATGCTTGCGCACCTTGCGTTTGAGAACCTTGATCATTCAATAGTCGCCGGGCCTTCTCGAGCAGCACGATTGCCGCCCGCTGCGAATCCGCGCCGCCGTCGAGATCTTCACTCAGAGCGCTGCGCAAGGCGCCGGGATCGAAACCCGTGTGCGCCGCCAACGCCCCGATCCGCTGCGCGGCGTCCATCCGTTCATAGAATGCGAGCCTCCGGCATGCCGATTGGGTGAGCGCCTGGCACTCGGCGCGGCGCAGGGACGCGAGGCGTCGGGTACGCCAGGCGAAGCGTGCGCGGGCGCGAATCTGTTCGGCGAGGGAGCGGCGCAGCGGCGGCGGCGGCACGGCGACCGGCCCGAAGCGCGGCAGCTTGCGCCAGATCGTCAATCCGATGGCCGCCAGCGCGCAGACGATCGCGGCGGCAGCGAGACGCCAGAGCAAGGCCAGCAGGCTTTCGGCACTCGCGGGGTTGAATATGTCCACATGATCGCCGGCCCTCAAGGGGATCGAGTCGAACACGATGCGCGCGTGATCTCCCCGCAGCAGGGCCCTGTTGCCCATCAAGCACTCGCACGCGATCACGGCAACGCTGCCTTTGCCGATCGCCACGCGCAGCATCTGAAACCCATATCCATTCGACAACGACCACGCGGGCGTGTGCATGCTCGATAACGCCACGCGCATCGGTCCCAGGCAGGCGCGAAGGCTCCTGCCGCTTTCGCGGCCGCCAACCCGCTCTGAGTAGGCTGCGCAGTCGTCACCGGGAGCCTTTGGACGCGCAGGGGTACGAGGCGCGTCATCGCCGGACCGGGGCGATGCCATGCCCAAACCACTCCACGATTGCAGCCTGGGATTGGACAGCAATGCCCCGCGCGACAGCAACAGCCGACCGCCGCTTGCGACCCATTTCTCGAGCGCGTCGACGAAAGGCTGACTCCTCAATAGATCATCCACGACCAGGACGCCGTCGGCCGCGGGCAGTGTCCGCAAGGTCGAGACCTGGCTCGCATGAATGGCGAGTCCCCGTGCCAGATGCTCGAAGGCATAGTAGCGATTGCGGGCGGCCTCGCCCCGCGGGGGATTGTCCACCATGTCGTAATCCCAATAGGTGTGCATCGCAATCCACACGGCCGCGCCCGTCAGAACCGCGGCCGCCAGCAAGTGCAGCGCACGCCTGCCGTTCACGGCGGCGGCGGATCAAAGTGGAGGGAAAACCCGGCGCACAGCGGCAGGACCGCGTCCGGTGCCAGGGCCTCTCCCGCATACACGACCCTTTGCCGGATCGTCACCAGATCGGCAAAATAGCGGGCGCGGACGTCGTCGAGCGCGCCGTTCACCGACTTCAGCACCTCGCGTTCCGTGTGATGAGCGCCGAGGACCACCCCGTAGCGGTGTACCGCGGATGACAGCGACGCGCGGTACAAGAGCGACAAGGCGTCGCGCAGCCGGCCGGCGCGCAGGAGCTCATCCGCTGCAGCGCCGACATCGTCGGGCAGCGAGTCGGGATGGATCTCGAGATCGAGCACCCTTCGGTCATCGACGTCGGCTGGCGCGGAAACGGCGCGGGGATCGCCTGATTTGAGCAGCCGAAAAATCCAGATCACCGCCATTGCCGCCGCCGCGGCACCGGCAATCCACAGCAACAATCCGGCGAATTGGCCGGCATAGTTGAACAAACCGACGATCCAGCTGGGCGATGCGGTCGGCGGCCGCGGCTCGGCTTTGTCGGCCCAGCGCAGGGTACGGACCTTGGTTTGGCCGCCGAGGTTCGGGTCGTGACGCAGATTCGCGATGGCAGCCTCCAGCGCCGCCGTGGAAACTGCGGTATCCGCGGGCGGCGCGGGCGCGAGCGAATCGGCGGCCGGGGCGGCCGACCATTGCAGGCCGATCAGCACGGCGAGCGCAACGGCCTTAGTGCCCGAACGCACGGCGAAACTCCTGTTCGATGTCCCAGGCTTCGAGTTCGACGCGCCGATTCAGATACATGCCAAATCCGGCGGCTACGTAAAACGGCTCGAGAAAGCCGACGACAGCCCCGTATTCGACGGTGCTGACCCAAGCGTGCGCGGGCTGCCAAAGTGATTGCAGATCGCTCCAAGGCTCGGCGTCCGTGTGCGGCGCAAGCCAGACTTGCAGGAAAAACAGGCCTGTGAACAATGCGAACTCGGCCACCGCGAAGGCCTGCGTCGCAGCGCGCGCGACGCCGCGATGCCGCGCGGTGAGCTGACCGAGCCGGCCCCGCAGTTCCGTCCCGCGCAGTCCCTCGAGTTGAACGACGGGTTGGGTGAACGAGCGGGAGGCGCTCAGGCGGCGCAACGTCAGGGTGGCGGCCAGCTGGTGCCACCACACCTCCGCGCGCGCGCGCCACAGGTCAACCGGCGAGGTCGGCCGGCCGAACAGCGCGCGCGACAGCACGAATACAATCGTCCGATCGAGCCAGGGTTTCGAGCACCAAATCAGCACGAGCGGCAACCACGACACGGCGGCGCCGGTTGCAGCGAACAGGCAGAACAAGGGTATGGCAACCGCGAGATAGCACGTGAACACCGGGCGCAGCCAGGATTGCAGCAGCCGCACGCCCAGGTCGCAGCCCTCCCATGGGGTGCGCGGCCGCCACACCACGTCCACTGCGTCATTTTGCACGGGGGCGCCGCCAGAAGAAGCAGAGCACCAGGATCCAGCAAAATCCGGCGCACACATATTTTGCAGTAGCCGATACCCAAGGAGCCGACGACCAGAATGCCTCGATGGCGGCCGCGATCACCAGCATGACCGCGGCACCGAACACGATCAGGCTGGTTTCCCGCGCCGCAAGTTCCAATGCCGCGACCCGTGTCAGCCGCCCCGGCAGCAACACGGCTTGCCCGATGCGCAGACCGCCCGCTCCGCACAGCACGATCGCCGTCAATTCGAATGCCGAATGCGTGGCGATGAAGGGAAAGAATGTGCTGCCGTAGCCCAATGAAGCGACGTAACCGGCGACGCCGCCTCCGAAGGCTCCGTTGTACAGCAGGAAGAACAAGGATCCCAGACCCAACACCACACCGGTGGCATAGCATTGAAAGGCAATGCCGATGTTGTTCTTGATGTAGAAACCGAACATCATCCAGTCGCTCGCAATATCGCGCGGCCGGCCGATGGCCTGCGCGGCGGGGCTGTACATCTGTCCGAACTCATCGGCCGTCCTGCGATCCACGATGGAGAGGATCAAGTCCGGGTTGAGGTAGGTCGCTATCGCTATCGCAATCGTCGGAATCATGAGAAGCCCCGCCGCGACCGCGATGTAGGCCCAGAGCCTGCGCACCGTGGCCGGAAAACCCTCGAGCAATGCTCGAGCAACTCGCGCGAAGCCAACATCGCTCTGGCGGTAGATGATTTGGTGCGCGCGCGAGGTGATCGAGGAGAGGCGCTCGATGACGTGCAGCGGAAAGCCGCGCGAGCGCGCGAGCGCCAGGTGCTCACAGCACAGCCGGTATAGGGCCAGGAACCGGTCGGGATCGAGATCGCGTTGTTGTTGTCCAAGCACGCTCTCGAGTTCTTTCCAACTGCCCTGGTTTGCCGCTTGGAAATCGAACGGCGTCACGTCGGCTCCGCCGGGCCTCGCGGCATTAAGCGCCGCTGCCCGTGCTGCCAGCGCGCAATTCCGACCAAACGCGTCGTCACGGCCGAAGCGTCTGCGCCCGGCACCGCGGCGGCGGCCAAGACCGCGATTTCCTCGGCGCGCTCCGGCGTGAGTCGATTGACGCGCCACCCAAACGCGGCGATGGCCGCCTGCTGACGGATGCTCAAGGGCGCGGGGGGCGGCAAGGGCTCGCCGGCGCCGAAATCGCCTGTCGGGGACGGCCGATCGCGATACACGACCAGCGTGCCCGCCGCCAGGTCGCCGAGCCGCCGGGCGTCCCGGCGCATCAGCACGGACACGATTGCAAAGCCATACAAGAGCGGCAGCATGTCCACCGCACGCATCAAGTTGCGGATCAAACAGCCCGCGGGGGTGAGGGGCAAGCCGTTCGCCATCATCACCTGAATGCCCATTGCGCGCTTTCCCGGCGTGGCCGCCGAGGGAGTCAGTTCAAAGATGACCGGATACAGCCACAAGATCAGGAACAGGATGATCAGCAGCACTCCCGTGCCCACTCGGCCCCCGGAACCGAAGGCGGCTACCACGCCGGAAACGGTCATGTAGCGTATCAATGCGTCGATCAGGAACGCCATGCATCGCACCGGAAACCCCGCGGCGCGCATCGAAATCGCGATGCCCTCGGGAGTCTCCGCGGTGATGACTGTGTCGATGGACGAGGTCAAGCTTTGATGACGATCGTATCGGCGATGCGGTCATGCAGCGTTCGTCGCGACTCGCCGAATATCATCAGACAGTCCACCAAGGAATACAGCCCACCGACGAGCGGAATGAGAGTCAGGAAAGTATTGCAGACATAGCGTAGAAAAAAGACTCGAAACAGCGATACCGGCGATCCGTCGACCCGCACGACCTTGATGCCCAGCAGCTTCTTGCCGATGGTCTGGCCATTGCGCGACAACAAAATGAGATCGACGGCGAGCACGATCAGCGCGCCCAACAGCCCGAAATAAAACCAGCCGCCGGTCTTGGCGAGGTTGATCCACACCGCCATGGGGTTGCCGCGCGCAGTTTGGGCAATCATCGTGAAATTTGCGACGTAGTCCGGCGTGAAACAGATGAAGCCGAGCAGGCCATCGAGCATGACTGCCCCCAAGCGGGCGGCCCTGGATGCCAGTTCGGGTGCTGCATCGTCACCAACGTCCTTGACTGCACTCTTCGGGGGAGCATAGAGGTTGCTCGATTCCGTTGCCATGTCCGCTCCTTGCGTTGGTGAGGGGCATATGATACCTCGCAGGAGGGGAATGACCGCAACCGGTTTGACGTCCTGTGCGCGACTTCACAACCGCCGCGAGAGAACTGTGGATTCAGAGCGGCAGCGGTCAAAGCGCTGCCTAAGGCGCGAATACCATGGCGTGCGATTTGTCAGTTCGGCAGTCCCGAGCTGCCGCTCTTTCACATCAATCTTCGCGTTCCATCGACCGGCATGACGTCCGTGGCAATGGGTGAGTTCCACAATCATGCCGGGATGATCAGTCGAGTATCGACTTGACCGCTGCCACGACCCGTTCGACATCGGCGTTGTTCATCAGCGGAAACAACGGCAAAGTGACGATCTGGCGGCAAACGCGCTCCGCCACGGGGAACATCCCCTCCTTGAATCCGCGCTTGCGGTACAGGGTGAACAAGTGAATTGCCGCATAGTGAAATCCCACGCCGATGTTTCTGTCCAGCATGCTCTGCATGAATGCCGCGCGCGTAATCCGCTCCGGCAGTACCAGATGAAACATATGCCAATTGCTTTGCTCAAAATCCGCGACCGGCAATTCTGCTCCGTATCGAGATTCGAAATCGGCGCCAAAACAGTTGAAATAGTGCCGCGCCAGAGCCAACCGTCGGGCGTTGAATGCGTCGAGATGGCGCAATTGCGCGAGACCGATGGCGGCGGAGATCTCCGTCATGTTGTATTTTCCGCCGAGCACATCCACATCGATGCCATCGAGCCCTTGGCGTGAAACCCCCTGAAGCCGGTATCGTTCGGCCAATTCAGCTTCTGCGGCGTTGTTGACCACGAGGCATCCACCTTCGGCAGTCATGATGTTCTTGTTGACCTGAAAGCTGAAGGAAACCAGATCACCGAATGCACCGATCCGCTTGCCCTTCCAAGTGGACCCGATAGCTTGCGCCGCATCTTCGACCACGCGCAGGGAATGCTTGGCCGCCAGCGCATACAGCTCATCCATGTCACAAGGCAGGCCGCACATGTGAACGGGGATGATTGCGCGCGTGCGCGGGGTAATTGCTGCGGCAATCTGCTCGACGTCGATATTGTGGCTGCGGGGATCAATATCGGCAAAAACAGGGGTGGCACCTACTTCGATGATGACATTGGCGGTGGCGACCCAGGAATTCGGGGTGGTGATCACCTCGTCCCCCGGGCCGATGCCGGCCAGGCGCAGGGCGATCTCCATCGTGCAGGTGCCGGAGTTGAACGATCGCACCGGTCGGCCGGCAAAATACCCGGACAATGCCGATTCGAAGGCCTGCACCTTCGGTCCATTGCTGGTCAGCCAACCGGAACGCATCACGTCGGCGACCTCGGCAATGGTCGCTTCGTCGATGGTGGGACGTGTGAAGGGAAGGAACGGCAGGACGCTGGCATCAGGCATATTGGATCTCGGAGCAATGTCGTTGCGAGAAATCAATTGTACGGCGTCCGCGGGGTAATAGGGGTTACCGGCAGCGACCAGCCTCTGAAGCCTCTCTGCGCTGCTGGGCATTTTGCAGAATGTTACGGCGCCGATGATTATCGACAACCCCCCATTCTTTGATTTCCTCCAAGGATCGAAAGCAGCCGAGGCAGGTTAGATCATCATCCAGGCAGCAATTACGTCTGCAGGGGGATGAGATGGATGTGCCGCTATCAGTCATTAACGTAGCCCCATTGCGTGGCTCTGAATTTGATCATAGGGCGGGAGGGAATTTCCGGCAATGCATCACAGCGGCACCTCGGATTTTCATGCTGCGAACTCCGATGATGCCTCCGATCGCCGTGGTTTGCCGGCCGCTATTGGGCGATCTCAGGCTCGACGAGTTTGGCCAGGTTTCGCAGCGATTCCTGCCAACCCAGGTAGCAGGCTTCCACCGGAATGGCATCCGGCAAGCCTTCCTGCACGATGTTGACATCGGTGCCGAACGAGACTTTCTTCAGCGTCACCGTGACGCGAATCTCACCCGGCAAGTTTGGGTCCTCGAATTTGTCGGTATAGCGCAAGCGCTCGTTGGGAACGAGCTCGGTGTATTGCCCACCGAACGAGTGGCGGTGGCCGGTGGTGAAATTCCGAAATGACATCCGGTAGGAGCCGCCAACTGTCGGGTCCATGTGATGCACGGTGCAGGTGAAGCCATTGGGTGGGATCCATTTGGCCATCGCGTCGGCTTCAATGAAGGCGCGATAGACCTTTTCGGGCTTCGTGGCCAACACTCGATGGAGTCGTACCGTATTGGGCATGTTCAGACCCTCATGTGCCCGGGACGGGCAGTACGGGCATGATTTCGACGGCATCGCCCGGGAAAATAGAGAAATGCGGATGATTGTCGAACAGCTTGGCAGCAGCCTCGTGCGAATCCGCGCGCACAATCGTGAAGGCGGCCAAATGGTTGCTCGTATCGTCGATCCCCCGTTGCGTGATCTTCTTTGTTTTGCCGAGTGGTCCGCCCATGCTGACAATGGCAGCCTGATGTTTCTCGACCCACGCCTTCCACGCCGCCATGCCTTCCCGTTCTTTCGCTCGCCGATCGCCCTCGGAGAGCGCATCCCAGGCCGCCCGTCGGGGACCGGTTTTGCTGCCGAGGAACACTGCCAGATAGGTATTGTTTGTGCTCATGATGTTACCTTTTTCTTGCGCATTGAAGGTTTGAACAACAACTCGATATAACGGTGCAGATGATCGATGCTGGCGGCCGCGATTGGCGCACCGCCCTTGGCCTTCGCCATGACGAAGGCCCCTTGCAGAACCGCCTGTGTATGCAGTGCCTTGCGGAAATCAAGGTACCCCAGAACGCGATCAAGAGGGTCGCTGTGCAGATGGTACCGTGCAGTGTCGAACAAGACCCCGGTGATCTCGGACCAGTGATGAGCCGCAGTGCGGATCAGCGCAAGCGCTGCCGTCAGCAGCTTCTGCCGAGCGCCCGCCTTTGCTGACCGCTGACTCACTCCGGGTTCCATCAATCAAGAATGCCAACCAGTTGGTATGTTGTCCAGAGCCGCCCGGCGGCGTGAGCCTTGGTACCATGGACGCGATTCAACACTCGTGACTTACTCGTGTGCGATGTGTCCACTAAACCTCGATAGGAGCGACAAGGATGAAGAACAAGAGCACGCCGATCAGTGTGAGTATTGCGGTGGCGCTCGCCATTCTGGCGAGCGGGGCGGCGATTTCCGCCCAGGACAAGAACACTCTCCAAGTGCCCAATGGACTCGCGTTCTCCGAGTTCAAGGGATATGAAAACTGGCAGACTATTTCTATCAGCTATAACGGGGGTCTGCTGGCGGTGATCCTCGGCAATCCCGCCATGATCAATGCCTATCGGGCCGGCGTTCCCGGCAACGGCAAGCCCTTCCCCGACGGCGCCAAGATGGCGAAGATTCATTGGAACCCCAAAAAGAACGAGACGGCACCCGGTCAGCCGCTGGTGCCCAATACTCTGCATGACATTGATTTCATGGTGAAGGATGGCAAGAGGTTCGCGGACAGCGGCGGATGGGGATACGCTGAGTTTGAGTATGACACCGCCTCCGATGTCTTCAGGCCCGGCACGCTGACGGACCAGCCGCCGCAGGGGAACGACGCCAAGTGTGGGGCCGCCTGCCACACGGCGGCGAAGAATCAGGACTTCGTGTTCACGTCCTACCCCAAGAGGTGACCAAGTATGGGGGCCGGTCCACCCATTGGACCGGCCCCTGGGGGTTACCGCCGCCGACCGGCGGCACCCATAGATCGCGGATTTGTAAGGGGATTCCCAACATTCCCGTATGCTGTGCCGGCGCTTGCCGGTGTATAGTGACCGGCCTCTATTTGGGCAGTGAATGAACGATTCGACGTCCGACAAATTAGCGCTCGACGCTCTGCTGGAACGTTGGTCTCGCGGTGACCGCGGTGCCTTGGATCAATTGCTGACGAATCTCTACACGGACATTCACGCCATTGCCGTGCGGCAATTGAACCAAGAGCGTCATTCCAGCTTGCGACCGACCGCGCTGGTGCATGAAGCGTATCTGCGGCTCGCGGCCTTGCATCAGATTCGCTTGCAGGACCGAACACATTTTCTATCGATGGCGGCGCGGGTTTCGCGCCAGGCCTTGATGGATGAAGCGCGGCGCCGCCGCGCCGCGAAACGCAACGGCGGCAGTCCGGTCACCTTGAGCGATACCAATCTGGGCGAACCCGACCGGGTTTACGATGCTCTGGACGTCGATGCGCTGTTGACCGAACTCGAACAATACGATGCACAGGCCGCCGAAATCGTCGGCCTGCGCGTGTTCGGCGGATTGTCCATCGAGGAAGCGGCCGAGGCATTGACGGTGTCGGTAGCCACGGTCAACCGCCGCTGGGCCGCCGGTAAAGTGTGGCTGACGCGCGAGCTCACCCGCCAGTGACGGGCTTCGATCGAGGCAAGGCTTTCCAACTCTTCGAACAGGCGCTCGGCCTCGACGCTTCGGCACGCACCGCGTTCATCAATGAGCGTTGCCGCGACGATGCGCCGCTGCGCGCCGAAATCGAGGCGCTGCTGGACGCCGCCGCGGCAGACCATGTACAAACGGGTGTGTTGCTGAATCCGGCCTCGCTGCCTTTCGAAAACTTGGTCGGCGAGGAGTTCGGACATTTCCGCCTGATCGAGTTCATCGGCGAAGGCGGTATGGGTGTCGTGTATCGCGCCGAGCGCACCGACGGAATTCAGCAAACCGTCGCGATTAAACTCATCGGCAAGGAACTGACGAGAACCGGCTACGAACGTTTCAAGCGCGAAACTCAATTGCTGGCCCGCCTCGAACATCCCGCCATCGCGCGCTTGATCGATGCGGGCGTCGAGGCAGGCCGGGCCTGGATTGCGCTCGAGTTCGTCGCAGGCCGGACCATCGATGTGTATTGCGAGCAGGAGAAACTGGCGCTTCGCGACCGCGTTCGCCTGCTCGCCGAATTGGCCGGCGCCGTGACGGCCGCGCATCGCATGCTGGTGGTGCACCGTGATATCAAGCCCGCGAATGTGCTGGTCAACTCGGACGGAGTTCCGAAGCTGATCGATTTTGGCATTGCCGCCACGCTGCAGAATCAATCGGAGCCGCATGAGCAGACAGCCAACATTGGTCGCCTGTTTACGCCGCACTACGCCGCTCCCGAGCAGGTTTCAGGCGACCCCGTTACGGTCACCACCGACGTCTTTGGGTTGGGAGCTCTTGGCTATCGGCTGCTGACGGGCCAGACCCTGTATCCCGAAGCCCACGGCGCGATCGGTTACTTGCTCGCGATCACTCAGCGCGACGTGGATCCGCCCAGCCGGGCGGCATTGAACGCCGAGAATCCGCGCGCCGCGAAGCAATTGCGCGGAGATCTGGATGCGATCTTGCGCAAGGCTTTGGAGCGCGATCCGACGCGCCGATATTCATCGGCAACCGATCTGCAGAACGACTTGCTGCGCTTTCTGGGCGATTTGCCGGTCCTCGCCCGCCCCCCCTCGATCAGCCTTCGAATAGGCAAGTTCGTGCGCCGCAACCCGGTGGCGGTCAGTCTTTCGACGGTGCTGGCGCTCGGCTTGATTACCGGCTTGGCCGCCTATGGGTTGCAAGCACGCAAGGCCGCCGACGCCCGCGAGATCTCTGCGCGCCGCGGGGAATTTCTGCAAGACCTGCTCAAGTCGGCAAATCCACGGGTCGCCAACCGCGATATCACCGTCGCAACACTGCTCGATGGGTCGGCAAACCAAATTGAACGCCTGGCGGAAAAGGAACCATTGGTTGGCGCCTCGATGCTGGGACTGGTTGCGGAATCCAATTTGGGCCGCGGACGTTATAAGGAAGGACTCGCCGCAAGTACCCGCGAAATCGGGCTGCTGCGCGCATACGGAGGCGATCCGCTCGACCTGGCCGATGCATTGACCCTGCGCGGCGAGATTCTGATCTACGGTGGGCACAATGCCGAGGCGCAGGCGCCTCTGCACGAGGCCATTGCGCTCGCCGCACATCGGCGGGGCGCGGCGAAGCAATGGGGGGCGGCGCTCGAGGGTCTCGCCAAGGCAAGTGAAAATCTGGGAAACGAACCGGAGGCGGAGACGCTCTACAATCAAGAAATCGACGTCTATCGCAACTCCGGCCAGGACTTCGGGGGAACCGCCGGCTTTCCGCTGTCCGGGCTGGCCACCCTGCGATACGACCAAGGCCGCTATGCCGAATCGATCGCTTATATGGAAAAGGCATTGGAAATAGAACGCAGGAATTTCCCGGTCGACCATCCGGACTTGCTCGATGCAGAATACAACTATGCGGTGACGCTGGAACAAGATCACAAAGCGCCGCAAGCAGAGCCTGTGTTTCGCCAATTGTTGGCATCTTATCGGCGAATTCTCGGCCCCGAGCACTCAGATACCTACGCTGCGCAACAAGGCCTGGCCCACGACCTGCTGACGCAAAGGCGCTATCAGGATGCGGCCGACGAAGCATTGCCCGCGGCGCAGGGACTTTCACGGACGCTCGGCGACGAGGATGGCTGGACGCTGACCGCGTGGGGCGTCTACGGCATCTCTGCGTGCCTGGCCGGGCAGGGTGAGGCGGGCCTCACGGCGCTGCGCAAGGTCGCGACGCTTCGTGCCAAGCAACAGTTGGCGAACGATTGGCGCGCGATGAGTACCAATGTGGAAATCGGCACCTGCCTGATCGAATTGCGACGCTACGCGGAGGCGGAGCCCTTGCTGCTTCAGTCGGTGCCGGAATTGGAGAGAATGCGCGGTGCAAACTCGGACCGGACTCAATCCGGCTACCGTGCACTGCGAGACTTGTACGCGAATACGGGCCGAGCGGCCGACTCCGAGCTGTGGCAGAAAAAACTTCTGCCGGGCAACCGATGAGGCTGCTTTGAGCAGGCAGATATTGCACTGCGTCAAACGTATGCCCGGGATTCGCTGTCCAGGTCGTCCTACGCACGCAACATGGTGACCTGTATGCTTGCGGGCCAGGCGCCGTCGGCGACACAGAGGAACATCGCAATGCAAAGCAGGTTTACACGTCGAGCCTTCGTCGGGGGAGCGCTGGCAGCCGGCGCCGTGGTTCCGCTGCTGGAATCCACCCGAAATCCAGTCTCGGCCGCGGCAGCGGATCTGCCGCCACTCGACCCCAGCGAACCCAATGCCGTTACGCTGGGATTCATCAACGACACCGCCAAGGTTGATGCGGTCGCCAACCCCATGCACGCAGCCAATCAAAATTGCGGCAACTGCGAGCAATTCTTGGGCAAGCCGGGTGACCTTCGCGGCGGTTGCGTGCTTTTCCCCGGCAAAAGCGTACCTGCGATAGGTTGGTGCAAAGTTTGGCGAAAAACCACCAAAGCATGACTCATCGGCCGATTCCGAAGACTCAATTGGGGAGTTAGGGGATGCATGGACGTGTAGCGCTCGTCACGGGCGGCGGCCGGGGGATCGGCCGCGAGGCGGCTCTTCTGCTTTCGGCAGGCGGAGCGCGCGTGATGGTCGTATCGCGCAGCGCGACGGAACTGGAAGCTGTTGGCCTCGAATACGTCGCGGCCGACCTCGGTACACCCGAGGGATGCGCCCTGGCCGTAACCGAGACCGAGCGACGATTGGGACCTATTGATGTGCTGGTCGTGAACCACGGCATCGGTTCAGCCCACGAGCGGCTCGTATGGGAGCAGGAACCCGAGGTCTGGCGCGAGACGATGCGCATCAACCTGGACAGTCCGTTCGAGCTCGCGCGGCTGACGGTGGGCGGCATGTGCAAGCGCGGCTTCGGCCGGCTTGTATTCACCAGTTCGACCGCCGGCGAGAAAGCGGAGCGTTCCGGCAGCGCGTACACGGCTTCCAAGCATGGAGTCATCGGACTCGCACGCGCGGTCGCTCAAGACGCCGGGCCGTTCGGCGTCACCTCCAACGCAGTGTTGCCCGGCTGGGTGCGAACGGCAATGGCTGAGCGCTCGGCGAAGGTGGAATCCGAACGTCGCGGCATCAGCGTCGACCAGGTGTGGCGCGAGCGCGCCGCCATCTACCCGCAGAACCGGGTGCTTGAGCCGCGCGAGGTTGCGCAGGTGATTGCGTTCCTCTGCAGCGACGCTGCCGGGGGTGTGAACGGCGAGGCGATCACCGTGGCTCTCGGCGGCATGTGGTAGAGAACATCACGTCTCCCCGGGGGCCGTTTCAACAATTTACCTCCGATGTCACGATTTTCGGTCGGCGCACGTTCCAGTGTCCCGGTCTTGATTACAGACCAACCGTCGGTATTCTCGCCACGACATCGGCGGGGGAAACTCAGCTTTCCAACTGCAGTGAGCACCGGACAGGGGTAACCGATTCGATCATTGCTGAGGAAAGCTTCATGTGCCCCGCCCCTCAGTGCTGACAACTCAAGAACTCGGCGCTGCGCAGGAACGCAGCGCCGGGCCGCGCCGAAACCTATTCGGGGCTGCTTGCTCTACTTCGACACCGATTTCTTGAACATGCGGTTGATCTTCTCATTGATCGCTTCAATGCCCTGCTGGTTACTCTTTGCGGTTGCGTTGGCCTTGTCGGCGGTACTCTGAGCCTGCTGCGCCGTGGCCGCTGCCGAGCGGGCGGATGCCGCGGCAGCCAGGGATTGACTGTCCGCGCTCGCAATTTTCGGCGAAATCTGACTGAGCTGCGACTTGAGGTCGTCGAGCTGCGCTTGGACGGGTTTGAGGTCCGTACAGCCCGACGCAACGGCGGCGCAAAAGGCGACCGAACCCAATGCGATAAGCGGGCTTCTGTATTTAGTCATCGAAATCACTCCTGTGTTGTTCCAGCATTGTTGTCAAACGAATCGCAAAAACGAATATCGCGGGACGATCTGGTTGGCTCCGCCAGAAAATGTCACGGCTCATAGATCGGAGAGTGGCTTGTCCGCAGCCTGATGGTCCTGCAGATGCAGTCGCTCAATGAGTTCGCCGAGATTGGCCATGAGCGATTCGAGAATGGCTTCCGGCAGCCCCATCAACGCCTCGGGAATCAATCCTTCGGCAGGGCCCGGCGCTTCTTTGAGTACTTTCCTCGCGCTTCTGGTAATCGCGAGGCCGACGCGACGCTGATCTTCTTCCGAACGCGTTTTCACCACGTAGCCGCGCGCCACGAGCTTTTCGATCAGCTGGCTGCAGGTCGTTTGATGGATCGAGAGTCGCTGGGCGAGATCCGATACGCCGATTCCCGGCGAACCCTGCAACTCGTGCAGCATCCACAACTGCGAGCCCGAGACCTTGCACGTTGCTTCGACCTGACGAAAATGATGACGCACCGAACCGTAGATCAATCGGAATTGTTTCAGCACATCGAGCGTCAACTGTTTGTGTCGAAGCGGGTCCCGACGGGATATCGCGACCCGCCGATCTATCGCCATGCGCACGTTTGATTTCCGAATCGGGTACAATTGTTTAAATATAATGGATACCAATATATTTGTATACGCTGTCGAGGCAATGAGAGCCGGCGCTAGCAAGTGGAACACCGAGAGGTGTGCGGGTGCCGCACTCGCATGAATACCGCTGCCGGGGTTGACCGAGCGGAACCTCGTTCATAGAGATGCCTTCCAACCTGGCAAGAGCACTTCTGTTCGTCATCGTCGCGCAGCTGACCAGCGGTTGCTCGGGCCAACGGGAGCCCGCGAAACTCGCCCTCGAGGAAATCAAGATCGAAATGGCGATTGCTTCGCCGGAAGCTCCCAAGTACCTCCCTGATCAGGCGACATTTGTCCAGAAGGAAGTAGCCAGACTGACTGCCTCCTTTGAGGCACAGGACTACTCGACGGTGGTCGCTGATTCGCCCACCGTTCTTCTCGATGCCAAGCACCTCGTGGCCGCGGCAAAATCGAGGAAGCAAGAAGCCGTATTGCGTCTGGTGCATGAATGGACCACCCTTGATTCGTCTCTGCCTCACTCATTTGCGGCGGTCAGATCGCGCATTGACGCACTTTCAAACGTCAGGCACGTGCCTAAGAGGGTTGATGTGGCGGCCGCCAAAGTCGCTATTGCCGAAGGCAGCGCCTTATGGGACAAGGGCCACGCCGCCTTTGATGCGGGCCGATTCGAGGACGCGGTCGCCTCTCTCAAAGATGCAAAGCCCAAGGTCGATGCAGCTGCAGCGGCGATACAATTGCAACTACCTGGGGCTGATTAGGACCGCGTTGCTGTTTTCTGGACGCTCGATGGCGGCGGCCAAATGCCGAGGCCGGGTTGGGTTCGGGATCTCGAATGGCCACTTCATGTGACTAGAGTCTAGGGCGAGTGAATATTGGGGAATGCACATCAAGAATCTTCTGTCGATTCCTCACTGGAAATCCCGCTTGTTCCTTTGGGGAGCGGCCGCTGCGGTGGGTGCCGCAGCCGTGGCCTTTGCGGGAATTGCAGACCTCGCCCAATGGGCGCTGAGGCGATTGTTGCAACATTGGGCCTGGAGCCCATGGCTGCTCGCGCCGATCGGCTTCTCGGGCATCGCATGGCTGACGCGGCGCTATTTTCTGGGGGCCGAAGGCAGTGGTATTCCGCAGACAATCTACGCGCTGCGCCCTGACGCGGGGGAAAAAGGCCGGCTATTCCTCAAACCGCAGGTCGTCATCGGTCGCGTCTTTCTGGCGGCAGCCGGCCTGTTGTGCGGCGGATCCATTGGCCGTGAGGGGCCCACCGTACATGTCGGCGCCGTGATCGTGCAGGGCGTTTCGCGCTGGATGCCGCACGGGCGGGTCGATGCGCAACGCCGAGCGCTGGTGCTGGCCGGCGGCGCCGCCGGTGTAGCCGCTGCCTTCAACACACCCTTGGCGGGGATCGTATTTGCGATCGAGGAGTTATCGAAATCGTTTGAGGAGCGAGCGAGTGGCACGACGCTGACGGCAGTGATTCTCGCCGGCGTTGTCGCGATCGCGCTGGTGGGGGACTACACCTACTTTGGCCAACCCGTCATCGCTTCGCAAGCGCATACGATTTCACCGATGATCGTGGTGCTCGCCATTGCTTGCGGACTTGCGGGTGGGATCTTCAGTCGCGTCACCCTGGCGACCGTCAAACATCTTCCCGGCGTAGTGGGTCGCTTGCAAAAGGAACGACCCGTCGTTTTCGCCCTTTGTTGTGGATTGGCGGTCGCGGCCCTGGGCTCGATCTCGGGCGACCTCACCTATGGAACGGGGTATAGCGAAGCACGCTCCATTATTGAAAACCACGCACATCTGCCGTGGCTGTATGCACCTGCGCGGGCAATCGCCACTCTTTTGTCCTACTTGAGCGGTATTCCCGCGGGCCTGCTTGCGCCCTCTCTGTCGGTCGGTGCGGGTTTTGGCCAATTCATGGCCGACATCTCCGGCCAACCGTCGGCCGTGTATTTCGCGATTTTGGGAATGTGCGGGTACTTGGCCGGCGTCACTCAAGCTCCCCTGACCTCTTTGGTCATCGTCATGGAAATGACGGCGCAGCATGCCATGGTTCTACCCCTGATGGTGACGGCTGCGTTGGCCACGGCGGTGTCGAAACTCATGACGCCCCCTCTGTATCAATCTCTCGCCGATCGATATGCCAATTAGCGGGCGGCGATATCTCGGCTCGGGAGTATCATGGTTCGCGGTCACGGGTGAGTATTTCCATGACATCGGGTCTTTCGCAACTTGGCTTGCTGCTGTTTGTCGCCGCGTTGGTCGCGATATTGACGCGTCGTCTGCGCCTACCCTACACCGTCGGGTTGGTGCTTGCCGGCATGGGGCTGTATTTCTTTCATGTGCGGATGCAGCTGCATCTATCCAAAGAACTGATTTTCTCGGTCTTCCTCCCGCCGTTGGTATTTGAGGCGGCGCTGTGCATCCGATGGCGGGACTTCAGTAGGGACCTGCCGGTGGTTGCACTGCTGGCCACGGTGGGCGTCGTGCTGGCAGCTGCCGTCACGGCAAGCGGGATGCATTACGCACTCGCCTGGGATTGGGGCAGCGCGACTGTGTTCGGGGTGTTGATTGCCGCCACCGATCCCGTATCCGTGATCGCGACCTTCAAAGAAGCCGGCGTCACCGGTCGCCTGCGTTTGCTCATCGAGTCAGAAAGCCTGCTGAACGACGGCACGGCGGCGGTCGCCTTCGTTACCGTCCTGAGCGTACTTGCCGGAGAACATCACGATGTCGCTTCGATTGCGGGCACACTGCTGCTGACGATCGGCGGAGGAACGCTGATCGGTGCGATCGTGGGCGTTGGTTTCATGCTCCTGGCGGGCCGAACCACCGATTACTTGGTCGAGATCACTTTCACCACGCTGGCCGCCTATGGGTCTTTCTTTGTGGCCGAGCATTTTCATTGTTCGGGAGTGCTGGCCGCATTGACCGCCGGTCTCGCGGTCGGGAACTACCGGCCCAGCGGATCGATATCCGACGCAAGGCGTCACGCCTTGGAGACGTTTTGGGAATACGTAGCGTTCCTTGCGAATTCACTGATTTTCATTTTGATTGGGGCGCAGGAAGCGCAGCAACATTTCACAGGTCTATGGCTGCCGGTGCTGGTGGCCATCGTGCTCGTGACCTTAGGTCGGGCGGTGGCGATCTATCCGTTGTGCGCGCTATTTGCGCGAGGCCCCTTGAGAGTGGAGAGTCCGCAGCAGCACATCCTGTTTTGGGGCGGACTCCGTGGCGCCTTGGCGTTGGCTCTTGCCTTAGCCCTCCCGGACGACTTGCCTCTTCACGATGCCGTTGTCACGATCACATTCGCGGTCGTCGCCTTCTCCGTGTTCGCACAAGGGTTGACGATCACCCCGCTGCTGCGCCGCCTCGGGCAAATAAATTAGCGCCAACGAAACGATACGATCTTTTCTTGGCTGTCATTTGCGCGTTAGTCGTGTCTACGAAAGCCGGTGCCGACAGCAAGGCGATATTGTCAGTACACGTCGCGCAAATAGCGGCCATTGCGCGCGAGAGACTCAAGCTGCTCCTCTCCAAGGATGGTTATTAGGCTGCTGTGAACACCCGGAGCCATACCCCGCACGCTTCCACAAACATAAATCGCGGCTCCAGCGTCAACCCAGGCGCGTACCTCAGCCTCGAGCAGAAGCAATTGGTCCTGAACATAACGACGCCCTGTCCGATCGCGCGAAAACACAAGGTCCAACCGTTCTAGGTCGCCTGAGCCGCGCCACTTCCACAATTCGTCGGCGTAGAACGAGTCGTGAGCCACGTTGCGTTCACCAAAAATCAACCAGTTGCGCCGGTATCCGAGCCTTACTCGACGATGCAGGTGTGCTCGAAGACCGGCAATTCCGGTTCCGTTGCCGATCATCAGCATGGGTCGATCGTCCTTAGGCCCATGAAAGCTCGGATTGCGACGCACCCGCAAGGGAATTGCCTCACCGATCTTCAGAGACGCCGTTAGGAAGCCCGACGCAATACCGGCCTGGCCGTCTGCGGAACGCATGCACCTGACCAGCAGTTCCAATCTGTCGTCCGCCGTGTTCGATATTGAGAACTCGCGTTGAATGAGTCCTCGGTCCCCAATGCGAAAATCCGCCCATGACTGACCGGCGACAATCTGAGCGATATCGCCTGCGTCCCAATCCGCCGAACCGTTCTCAGCCTCGAAGGCGAGGTAGAACGCCTCTCCTCCCGCACTGCCTGGGTTAGCAAGGCGCCGTTCGATGAGTCGCCAGGGCCGGAATGGCTCCTCAGTAAGCGTGAAGTCATCGACCCGCCCCGTAAGCCCGCTTAGATCACTCGACCACTGACGAAGGGCATGTGGGTCGCGATCGTTGACCTGAACGGTCGGAAACATGCGCTGCGCGCCCTGCGCCTGCAACCAATGATCCAACGCCACTCCGAAGCTGCAGAAGGCGCTGTACTGCCGGTCCCCGAGAGCGAGCATGGCGTATTGCAGATGACCAAGCGGCACCCGCGAGCGCATCACGCGGCGTTGAAATGGAATCGAACGATCGGGGGCATCGCCGTCCCCGGTCGTGCTGATCACGAAGATAGCTCTTGTGGCTCGCGCGAGATCGCCGGCCTCGAGGTCGCTGATACTCTGAACGTGCGCGGACGCCCCGCCGAGACGAAAGCCATCGGCGGTCTTGTTGGCCAATATCTCCGCGGTCCCGGTCTGGCTCGCGTACGCCACCAGCACGGAATCCACGGCGCGCGCGGCCGACCGCGTTGGCCCCGAATCGTGCCCGGGGTCAACCCCCACTCCATGAAAGCCACCGCCCGGCGCGAATGCCGGAATCAAGTTGTTTCGTTGCAGGCGCCGGTAACTGATCACGAGCGTGGAGACTGCAATCAGGATGCCCGGAATGGTCAACGCAAACAGCAGAAGATCCCAGAGCGGTCGGCGTGTCAGAAGCCAATTAAGGTCGACATCATGAATGGCCACTATCGTCCAACGGTTCACGCGTCCGGTCTTGTCCAGAAGATCCAATACCTCGCCTGATTCCGGGTCGATGTGAAACCAGGTCGCCTCCGGGTCATCAAAAGCCACGCGGACGATCGGAAGCTTTCTCTTCAGGTACGCGCTGTGCCAATACTCATCACCGTGCTCGAGATATGTGGCCGACACGAGCTTCGCGTTGGGCAAGATATTCTTCGCCGCCGCCTTGATTTGATCCATCGAAAGCGGCGCCGGCGCCCCGGTCACTGCGTCAATGACGAGCGGTGGTGACGCACTCTTCTCGAGAACCGCAATCGGGCGACCGCCGACATAACGCAACGTTACACGCGATGCCTGGCGGTCGGCCGCTCCAATCGCGGCGAGCCCGTTAAAGTTGAAGTCCGTCCGGTCGCTTCCCGCATAGCGCTGATACTCGGCCGTCCGCATTTCGCGTTGATCGAGAAAACCACCCGGATACATGGTGAAGAACCCTGAAATTATCCACAGCGCCAGGAACACTCCCCCGACGATGCCGGTCACGTGGTGCCACTTCATCCAGCCGGTGAATGGCGTCCAACTGCCGTTCGTGTACCGCATGCGCAACCGCATGCGACTGATGCCGATCCACAGCCCACTTAGGGAGACAAAAATGCTTGCCCCGGCAATGATGTAAATGGACCATGCCCACACGCCCTCATGCGTGTAACGACGAAGAGATTCGAAGTAGAGCCAGTGAGGAATGGCTCCGAGCCAATTGAGTATCCGTTGAGTTCGATGCGTCCCGAATACGACTTCACCCGTTGCGACGGAGACGTAGTACTCGGAGCCTTGTCGATCGTTGAGAGCTATCAGATGAAAAGGGCGCTCCTTGTTCCAGTAGCCCGTCATGGTCCACTGATCACTGTCCATATTCGCAACCTTGAGCGTCGCCCGCGGTGCCGACAGCTGTTGTCGAACGATGGCAAGCGCCGCACCGGCGGAGACCCCCTCCAGGCGCTCGCCTGTATCCGCGGCGACCGTGATATTGCGACGGTCCCAATTCCTTATCCGGTAGACGGGCCTGCTTCCCGACATTTCCAGGCGCAGGTCCTTGGGAAATTCACTCAATCCGGCGGCCGCTATCGCCGCCTCTGGCGATACTTTGATCTCCTGCCAATCCAGCGGCTGCAGATACCCCAGCTTTTGCTGCGCGCTCATCTTTGGAAACGGAACGTATGCCAGTACCAATCCAGAGATGAACCAAGTCATCACCATGATGCACACGCCGATCCCAATCCAACGGTGGATGGTGATAATCGTTCGCTGGAATTTCTTGCCGAACGATATTCCGTCTTGCGGCCGCGTTGCGCCGCGCTCCGCAAGAGTCTTACCGTCCGCGGTAACTGACCCTGAATAACCTTGGTTCATCGGCTGTCTCCCGTGATCTCGCAAGCGCTGAAACGCGATCACTGTGGCACATCAGACTGAAGACCCGTGCCCGACATGACTACCCGCATTCCTCAAAAGCCGTAGGTATAGGAAATGCGCAAGGTGCGCGGTACGCCCAAATTCCAAAACGTGTAGAAGCTGCCATCGGCGTCTCGGGTCCCGGTTCCAAGTCCCGTTGCGTAGGTCTTGTCGAAGAGGTTCTGCAGTGTGACGTCGATTTTCTGACGGCGAGCCGGGTCGATGAAATAGCGAGCAGAGGCGTCTACGACGCTCACATTGCCGTAGGGCTCGGTGCCATCCCATAGTCCCGTCCGAAAGGTCGTGCCAAAATGGTTCAGCGTCAGCGTCGCGCCCCACCTCTGGTCCAACGGATGGTAGTCGAGACCGGCCTTCAGCAAATTCTTCGGCACCCGGGAAATTTGCGTCCCCGTAGAGGGATCGCGTGCATCGGCGTAAGTGAAGTTCAGGTTGGCGGACAGCGCACTCGCAAAGGCCGCATTCAATGTCACCTCGCCGCCGCGAGTGCGGACCGTACCCGGAACGTTGCCGAACACCGCCTGACTGGTGCTGGCGTCAAAGGAGGCGTAATCAATCAGGTTCTTCAACTCGCGATAGAATCCGATCACCTCCCAACCAAGGTTGGTCTCTCCGGCATCCACATGTCCGCCGGCCGCGAGCGTCGTATTGGTGCCCTTCTCCGGCTTGAGGTTCGGATCACCCCGTTCGTCCAACGGATCATTGGCGAACAGTTCCTCGGTGGTCGGGAGGCGAAATGTTGTTCCCACCTCTCCGCGCACGTATAGACTTTGGGTGATGTCGTAATGGCCGTTGAGCGTCCAGACGGTCGCTGTTTGGCCCACGCTCGGCCTGTTATAGCGAAACCCCGCTGAGAGCTTCAGATCCGTCGAAAATTGGTTGCTGGTGCGGATCTGACCGAATACTGCCTGTGTGGATTCCGTATGTTGCGCGATGATGAGGGAAGCATCGCTTCCCGTGTATTCCTGCAGATCGTAACCTGCAAAATATTCGAAAGGTCCACCCGGCCGTATCTCCGTCAATACATTTGCTCCGGAATCCTTATATCCCCAACGTGCATGGTTGTACGCAATGATCAAATTGTCGCTCGGCGGAATAGTGTTGTTGTCCTGAGTGACGAACGACGTCCACCAGTGGTAGTACGGCTTGATGAACAATCGAATGTTGTCGTTGAACTTTGCATCCAACTTCATCGTGAGGAGATCTTCGGATCTGTCATTGAACTCCGTGGCCACACGATACGGGTTCGCATAGTCCAATTTAGCGGCCGTATGCTGCTCGTCCGCGCTTATCCGGATGTCATCGGTAAAGTTGTAGGCGTACTTGGCTCCGAGTGTGAGGACGTCATATGCGCGCCGGCGATCCGTGCCGCTTGGTTGATAATCTTGATCGCGAAAAGGCTGATAGCCCTCCGACTTGTCACTGGACAGATAGACGACAAACTGGCTCTTTCCCACCGAATCGCGGGCGTAGCCGTCCGCATGCTTTCCAGTGTTGCTGTCTGCGGCAACGGTAATTGCGCCGTCAGGTTTGTCGGCGAAAGCCTTGGTGACGATATTGATCGCTCCGGCAACGGCCTGCGTGCCATAGAACAGGGCCTGGCCGCCCTCGATGACCTCGACCCGCTCGATCATTCCGGCGGGAATTGTATCGAGCGGCGTGGTGCCTGCGTAGAGACGGTTATTGATACGCACCCCGTCTACGAGCCACAAAATATCCTCTGTGCGTGAACCTTGAAATGACGCATCCACGTAGTCGAAGGGTCCATTCTTGGAGTTCAAGTACAGACCCGGGGCCAACGTCCCCAGGGCCTGCGCAACGTCCGTGAAGCCGCCGTCGGTGATTTGCGTCGTGGTGATGGTGTCGACTCGCGTGCCGTATTTCTCCAATTCTTGCGGGATCTCCTCCTCCAGTCTTTTCGAGCTCACCGTTATCTCCTCCAGCGCGTCACTACCGGCCTTCGGCGATTTGCTCGCGGACTCATTGTTTCCCGTGCCGGCGGACTGCGCGGGATTGATTTGAGCAAGTCGACTGGACGGCTGCGTGTCGGCTATTTGCTGTACATCACCCGACAGCGAATTCAGCGACGACGTCTTGTCTGGTGCCACAACCGCGACTGTACGGCTATCCAAAAACCGATACGTGAGGCCGGTACCCTGAAGTAGCTTCCCCAAAGCGACATCGCTGGAAAGAGTTCCCTTGACACCCGCCGACGTCTTGCCGGTCGTGATCGACGTCTCCACTGCGAGTTCCAAGCCGGTTTGGTCGGCAAACTGGCGCAGCGCTGTAACGAGAGACTGTGCTGGGATATCGACGCGAGTTGACGGCGGGTCAGCGAGTGCCGTGCCGCCAATGATCGCAAAGAGCGTCAACCAACCGAGTCGTATTGTCATGGCATCCCCTATCTAGTTTTGTCGGCGAGATCCGCTCGCTCAGGTGCCGGCAGATGTCTCACATATGTAATCGTCGACTTGTATGACTGTGCCGGCCGAGGTTTTGGGCACCTCGTACGATCAATTTCTCTAATTTTTTCCCTTGGATGCAGGAATGCGTGCTCGCGCGGATGGCGCAAGGAGGATTACCGATTGTCGCGCCAGATTCGGAGAACCGCGCCCGGAGCACGCGGCATGCCAAGAGTCGCCGGCGATGCCGCTACCGTTCGAGCGTAAGCCCCGTTCCGGAGCCGCTGGTGTGTGCCCGCTGAGTTTGTTCCAGGTACTTGATCAGGGCCTGGGGATCATCGACGTCGAATACTCCACTGATACGAAGGTCAGCAAGTGCCGCATCTTGAACGTGGATTTGCACGCGATTGTAGCGATTAAATTGCTCGACCGCCGAACGCACTGAATCGTTTTCGAGAACGATCCGCCGCTGGACCCACGCCGTCGTAGTCGAGACGTTTGCGGCGATGGGTTTCGGTTCTGTGACCGACGACACGGTCACTTGTTGGCCCGCCACCAACGGTATTGCGGCTTGAGTACTGTCAACTTTGGGCGAAAGCGCATTACCGCTCGGGGCGGTAGAAACCGCGGCAATCCGAACCTTGCCCTCAATAACCGAGACCTGGGTACTGTCGGGATGATTGTAGACATTGAATTCAGTGCCTACGGCGCGCACGACCGCGAAGGGGGTTTGCACATCAAACGGCCTCGCTGGATCGTGAGCGACTCGAAACAGAGCCTCTCCTCGGAGGAGTTCGACCCGCCTCCGATCTTTGTCGAAATGAACGACGAGAGTTGACAGAGTGTTCAGCTGGACCACGGATCCATCTGACAGCACGATGGATTGCTGCTCGCCACGAGAAGTCCTGTAGGTACCCGATCTGAATATCAAACTCGGCCACACAATCAGGGTGACCGCCGCCACGCTCGCGGCCAAGCCAAGAGGAATGAACCAGCGGCGATATTTGCCGTGAGCGTGCTTTGGTTGAACCGCTTTCGGGGCACATGCCTGGTTGTCACCAATTGCCAAAGGAAAGACGTTGGCGTCCTTATTGGCATGAAGTGCCAAGATGAGATCATCCCGGGAATGCGCCGGTCCGGCTTCCAGGGACTTAACCGCGGCCCAGACCTCCGCAATTGCTAGATATTCCCGCACGTGTACGGGCGACTCAGCCAGCCAATGTGAAAAGACCTTCCGGTCCGCATCCGACAATTCGCATTCTCGGATCTGAGCGAACCATTCCGTTGCCTGCTCAGTCGGATTCATTAGCCTGCTCCCCTGCAGTCTCAAAATCGCTCAATTGTCTACGGCATGCAGCTAGACTGTTCTTGAAGTGTTTCTTTGCCATGGTGTTGGAGATTCTGGCGTGGACTGCAATCTCCGAAAAACTCAGTCCGTCACGCAAATGGAGCAAGAGCACCGCTCGTTGCATGATCGGCAACGAATCCAATGCCGCGCGCAACCGAACGGCAGTCTCCCCGGCCATTGCAAACTCAAATGGAGTGGCCTCCTCGGTCATCGGCTCTTGCTGCGCTACTTGGCCAGATCGCTTCTGTTCGCTTAACCGGTGCTCCCACAACAGATTACCTGCAATACGAAAGATGTATGCCTCCGGTATTCTCAAACGCTCTGGATCCGCCAGTCGGATAAACCGCAAAAAGGCTTCTTGAGCGATATCTTTAGCGTCTGCCTCGTTCTTCAGCCGATGCCGAAGGTATCGCAGCAAATCGGCACCGCGCTCTCGGTAGACCGCTACGGCAAGACCAACGACGTTCTCTTTCTGGCTCATCAGGGCGCCTAACCGATCTACGGGTTCGGGTTTTACGGTGGTCACCCTGGTATGACTGGGCCAGACCCCTTTTTGGGCACCACAACCAGGGTAACTCCCCAAATATACCCGAAACTTCAGGAGGTCATCGGCGACCCGGGAGGGGTAGGCTCGTGCGGAGGCGTGAAATGGCGACGACCGCGCCAGTCAGGCTGAACAGAAATCCCAGGGTGAGCAATGCCAAAATGACGATGCGCCGTAGGGCCGGATGATCTGCGAGCCCGGGAAACTTCAATGTATGCAATGCATAGTAGCTCCACGCGTACGCTCGCCGGCTGGCGTCCATGACCACCAGCAATCGTCCCGACACGGGGTCAATGTAGTTGTCAACGGCCGCCGCTCGCTCCGTGCGGAATATGCGGGTCCCTGTCGGCACCGATTCCGCTAGCCCGTAGAGATCGGAAGGCGTGACCGCGCCACGGTCGGTCACAGCCTCGCCGTGCCATGCGGCGCGCACACCGGCCAGGAGTAACTCGGGAGGTATCTGTGACGAGGCCGGTCGGCCGGATCCATCCAGCCAGATGACTCGCGAGCTCGCGACGCTATCATTGTGCACTACGATGAACGGATGCCCGGCGATGGCCGCGAAGTCAATCTCTGTCGCGCTACCCACCTCCTCGAGCGCCTGGCGAGGGATGGCGGCGGCTATGGAGGCCAGCGACAATCCCTGGACGCCCGAAACCATCGCTGACGTGGGTTCGCCGCGTGAAAACAATCGTCCGTGGTCCATGGACAACCAACCGCTCACTATCCACGCCACCACTACGAGACCCGCGACCAAGCCGATGCGGTGATGCCAGCCCAGCCACCCCCGAAATGGGGTCAGTCCCCGGCGATGGGCACGGCGATTGGCCAAGTACCGCACGACGCCGAGCCAGACGCCGGCGAGCGTTGAGCAGGTCGCCGCCAACGCCAGCCACCAAACCAGACGATCCCAGATGGCCCAATGAGATCGCAGCGGCGCAAAATACATCCAGTGCAACACCGCGCCGACCCAGTTCCACCGTCGTTCACGCGAGGTGGTGCGGAGAACGACCTCTCCGGATCGTCGGGACACGTACACGACCGAACCTTCCGGGTCCTGGAAGCGCACCCGCAACAATGGGCGATAAGGGTCGTATTCTCCCGGCACGATCCACTGATCGAATTCAATCGGCCCTTGGACGTCGATTGGCTTCGAGCGCACAAACGCTGCAGCGACGTCCGCGGCGTCAGGCGCCGTAACATCCAGTGGCAGCCCGGTGTCCCCTGCAATCGCCAAGATACGATCGCCGCTTGATTCCAGCACGTATACCGGTCTGCCCATGAATCCGACGAGCCGCATGCTGGAGGCTCGCGGGGCAAGGCCTGCCGCCGCCGCAGGATCGAGTGTCAGCCGGCCGAGATCGATGGCTTGAGATCTTTGCAATCGCTCCTTGG
This sequence comes from uncultured Gammaproteobacteria bacterium, assembly GCA_963800375.1. GTDB lineage: Bacteria > Pseudomonadota > Gammaproteobacteria > Steroidobacterales > Steroidobacteraceae > Bog-1198. The sequence goes on from CAWDAT010000002.1 coordinate 96,225, forward strand.
CGCTCAGCGAAGGAAACGGTACAAAGTGAAGAATCGCACCACTGACAAACCACAAACAAAATAACAGGCATAGGGCGACGCCCGCCCATCGATGAAACAACACGAGCCAGCGTAACCGCACGGTCAAGGCCGACAGCGGACTTTAGAACTTACCCAGGATGCTGACCGACGCGTTGCGTGGTTCGCCCAGGATGATTTCGGATGGGTAGTAGACATCAGCCCACTGCGCGTACGCCTTGTCGAAAACGTTGTTGACCCGAAGTGTGAGGAGTAGGTTCGAACCCATTTTGTAAGACGCGTAGACGTTCGCGAGCATGTAGTCTTCGAGTACCAGTGTATTCTCGGTATTCGCAAAACGCTTGCCGATGTAGCGCACGCCGCCCCCTATCTCCAGGGGCATGTTGCCGACGTTGCGGACACTCGTCCACAAGTTAGCTGTCCAGCGCGGAATATCCGCCGGCTGATGCCCGGTGGCGTCTATCCCGGTATTGGGGTCTACGAAGAGTCCGTAATAGGCGTCCGTATAGGCGGCGTTCGCGCTCACGCTCCATATTGGCGTCAGCTTGATGTCCCCGGATAGCTCGATGCCGCGGGACTTCTGATCACCGATATTCGTGACCGTGTCGACGGTTTGTTGCGTCAGGATATTCTTTCGATCGATGCTGTAGATGGCCAGCGTAGCGTCGGCGCGACCAGCTGCCGATTTTGTTTTGAGTCCGACTTCCACTTGACTCGATCGGCTGAGAGAGAAATTCTCGTTCGAGTCGACGAGAATGATGTCGGAGCCGACGGGGTCAGCGCCCGTTGTCCAAGATGCATAGGTGGCCGTGCTGTCGCTAAGCCTGTAGACGGCACCAACGCGCCAGTTGGTCGCTTGAAAGGTTTTCGTGAAGCTTGACGTGGGATCGAATGTGCCGTCCGGGCCATAGTTTTGGCGGTCGAGTTCCAACTGATCGTAGCGGCCACCCGTGACGAGCTTCAGAGCCGATGTGACATCAAACACATCTTCAAAGAACGCCGCGTAGTCATTCCAGCGTGTTGGGCTCGCGCGCGGCACGATGGGCCCAAACAGTCCCGGGGACGGATTGAACGGATCCACCGAGTCGCCGTCCGGAAAGCCGCGGCTGCGCACAAAATTGAGGTGGCTGTAGTCCGCGCCGAGCACAAAGGTGTTGGCATGACCGAGCACCACGTCTTTGTACGTGGCATCGACCTGATCACCGTACAGCGCCTGCTGATGGAAAATAAAGAATCGGTCTCTGTCGATGAGCCGGCTGACCGGGTTGAAGGTGTAAGTCTCCGCATCAACCCATTCGCGGTGGGCGTGAAAGTAGTAGCTGAAATTCTGTATGGTCAACTTGTCACTTGGCTTCCACTTGAGGAGCAGCTGTGGCCAGATCTGCGAGGAATGAATATGCGCGTCAGAAACGTTGTAGTTGACGAATCGCATTCTTTGGTCGATCGCAAGACCGGAGGAGGAATCGATCACCCCGGTGAGTGGCTGCGTGGCGAAGCTTGTCGGCACCAGCGGCGTTCCGAAGTACGTCGAAGGATTGTCTTCCAGATAGTCCAGGGTGAACTGCACGTCAAGCGTGCTCGACGCACGCCACAAAGCAGTGGCTGTGATGTTGGTGGAATTTGAAGACGCACGGTGGACATAACCGTCGGAAGACGTGCGACTCGCATCCGCCCGGAAAGCGAGCGTATCCCCGACGTGAGCGGTACCGCCAAGACCCAAGCTCTGATCTCCGAATGAACCTGTCGACATGAGGAAGTCGAGCTGCGACCTATCGAAGCTCGGCGCCTTGCTCACGACGTTGACGACGCCGCCCACGGCGCCCTGTCCGTACAGCACGGACGCCGGCCCCTTGAGTATTTCGACGCTTTCGAGGTTGAATGTATTCTGCGGGCGGTTTGTGATGTTGGCGGGCCCGATATAGAGGCCGTTGTAGAGACTCGGGATTTGATCGCCGGTGAAGCCACGCATGGTAAATTGCTCAAGATCGCCCGGAGAGCCGCCGGACGTTACGCCGGGAAGGGCATCTGCCGCCTGCTCAACCGACGAGAATCCGCGGCCGAGCATCTCATCGTTATCGATGATATCAAGCGCTCCCGGCGTCTCCATTGCGCTGAGACCCAGGCGACTGCCGGTGGGAGTGAATTGCTCCAGCGAACGGACTTTCGCCGCCGTCACGGTGATCTCGGTCAATCCTTCGCTGGCTGGGTCGGCCTGCGGCGGGTCAGAAGCAGCCGCGCCTGCCGCGGCCGTGGAATCTGCTGCGTTGCCTACCGTAATCGAAGTCTCGTTAATTACCCTGTATGTCAGGGGCGAGCCCGCCAATAGTGCTGTGAGCCCTTCAGCAATCGAGTGCCGCCCCGCGATACCCGATGTCTTGCGATCACCCACTTCACGTCCGACGATTATCTGGATGCCCGCTTGATGGGAGAATTCGAGCAGCGCCGTCGTGAGTTTTTGCGGTGGAATTCTGAATTCGATTTGTCGCGTTAGATCGACGGCGTTTGCCGCCAACGACGCGAGCAGCAATAGAGCCGCCAAAATTGTCGTTCGATACGACGCGCCAATCACCATAGTTTATCCCCCCATTGCTTGTCTTGCGGCCGAGAGCCCAGATGCCCTGCTGTCGATAAGACGAGTGGGACAATCAACTTTGTATTCCGACGGCAATATTTTTGTAATGAACGATACAGTCCGACGTCGGATCGATCACCACGGACTTTAGCGTGGTGAGGATCTACCGCTATTGTCTGGGGGCATTCACGGCCGGAGGAGTCGCCTGCAACGTGATCACGCCATTGCCCGAATCACGGGCCGTTACGGGATACTCGGATTCGAGTGCCTTCAACCAGTCTCGAACAGAGGCCACGAATACGGTTCCCGTGAACCGCAATCGCTCCACCGCAGGGTCACGGATGACCACTTGAACCGAGGTGTAACGGTTAACGTCGGCGATGACGGTCTCGAGGGGAGTGTCGTCGTAAGCGAGCTCTCCATTTCGCCAGCGCATCACGGCATTGGGGTCGACACTGGATACGACCGCGGTTCGTGTCTGTTCAGAATAGTCGACCTGGGAGCCCGCCGCCGCGCGCCATTGGGTCGGTCCGTTGGGTCCCGGTGCACCGAGTTGAACGGCGCCCTCTTCAACGGTAACGATTACGTGGCCTGTCTCGCGGCGAACATCAAAGGCGGTGCCCACCGCCGTGACGGTGACAGCCCCGGCCCGTACGACGAAGGGTCGGGTCTTGTCGTGGCGGACTTTGATATAGGCCTCGCCGCCCGGGCGCAAGGCGACATTGCGGTCGACCCCTGTAAAATCGACGTCGGCGGCGGCTTTGGCGCTCAACAACAGCGATGAGCCATCCGGAAGTGTGGTTGGTTCCTGCTTCGCGGCGGCAATGGTTTGGGGTCCCAACGGCCGGTGGCTCCATTGTTGATAGCTCAGGACGGTGACAACAGCGAGTGTTGCCGCCACTGCCCACCCCAATCTCCCTGCAGGATGCCTCCAGCGCATCAACCGCAGGACAGCTGTTTTGTGCGCTCGATCACGGCTGATCGTGGGTACGATCAATTCCGGTGCCTCGCGAAGTCCTTCGAGGTCGTGCCAATCGCGCTGCAGCCGCTCGAACGCGGCGACATTCTCCTCATCGGCTTCGCACCAGCTAAGCCAACGCTCCACGTCGGCTTCAGCGGGGTCCGCTCCCTTGAATCTGAGCAGCCAATCGCAAGCTTCCCGGTGGCGGCGAAGTGCATCAGAATCCAATAAGGGCTTATTGGTCACGACTGCACCTGTTGCCACGCCTGCATGGGGGACCTGCCTTCGCGGCGGAGCCGCAAGTAAAGCAGTGCGTTCGTAACGTAGCGGCGCACCATGCGGTCTTTGATTCCCATCTGCCGGGCGATGTCCTCAAACGATTGATCCTCAAGGCGGTGCAGTCGAAACGCCTGTTGGTACTTCGCGGGCAACTCGCCGACCACGCGCCCGAGAAAGGCAAGCTCCTCCCTCGCAATGATAGTCCGTTCCGGCGGTAGGCCATCGAAAAAGTCATCTAAGTCCGAAATCCGATCAAGGCGTGCGCGCGATTGTTGTTGCCGCAGTCGGTCGATCGCGAGGTTGCCTGCGATCTTGAACAGATACGAACGCAGAAACCCCACGGCGCTGAGGTTTTCGAGCTCCAACACGCGGACATAGGCCTCTTGGGCTACTTCTCGGGCAGTCTGAATGTCTTTGAGACGAGACGCCAGGAAGAGCACGAGCGCTCGGTTATGCTCACGGAAAAGCCGAGAAACTTTGTCGGCGCGATCTGACGAGCCCGGGAAATCCTCACCGGTCGGGTGGCGTTCGGTCTCATCGCGAGTCACTGACGGTTACCTTCCACGGTCACGGAATCCCACTAAACAGCTAAGACGAGCGGGGGTCGTGATTCTGTACTCTTCGCTGTCCAGGAATGAAATCGTCCCGATCGCCCCCTTCTCTAGCCCAGCAAAGCCCCCGACTTGCCGTCGAATCGGCATAGCTCGACGCCGGGAGACCCCGTGTTCATGCTGCGCCCGTATGCCGGTGGACTTCCACCGTGATGTGCGATACGCCCTTGAAGCCGCGAAAAATCCCATGATAGAAGGCCGGAGTTCGCTGTGCGACGACAGTAGCAACAGCAACCACCGCACCGAAGTGGCCGGGCCCCAGACGCCACACATGCAGATCAAGCAATTGATCGCCGACGGTTTCGACGGCTTTACGCACTTTTCTGTCAATTGTATCGGTCGGACTGATGTCGAGGAGAATCGCTCCGGTGTCGCGCACCAAGCCATATGACCAATTGGCAATGACCACCGCGCCCACGATGCCCGCGAGCGGATCCAACCACAACCAACCGAAGATCCGTGCCAGCGTCAGGCCAACGATGGCCAATACCGAGACCGCGGCGTCGGCGATCACATGAATATATGCCGCTCGAATGTTGTGATCGCGGGAATCCAAACCGTGGGCGTGGTGATCGTCGTGATCATGTTCGTCAAATTCCACGCAGTGCTCCCCACCTGGAACCTCAACCAAGGCCTTGAACGCATGAGGCTCGGGAATTGCGTCAATTGACTCGAGGTACCCCAGCCGCTGCGAAAAGCGAAACGTTTGCCGCGACCCGTCCGATCGGTTGGTAGTCACCGTCACGAGTTCGGCTGGCGGCAAGGCATCACCGCGCGTCGATTGAATGCGAAATACGGGCGGCACCCCATCTTCGAATATGGCTAGAGCCAACGTACCGAAGGAGGTGTTGATCTGCTTCGGTTCCTCGTCGTGATCGCGTGCGGCATGTTCGCCGTGAGCATGACTGTGCCCGTGATGGTCATCACCACTCAATAACCAGGCGCTTGCGATATTCACCAACAAGCCGACGACGGCAATCGGTATTGCCTCTCGAAAATGGATGGGGACCGGCGCCAGAAGGCGGCCAATCGCTTCGTAGGCTATCAGCATGGCGATCATCGCAAGAACAACTGCGCTCGTGAACCCGGCGAGATCGCCTAACTTGCCGGTGCCAAAGACAAAGCGGCGATCTCTGGCATGCTTTCGCGCATAGGAGTACGCGAGCGCCGCAATCAGCATTGCGCTTGCGTGTGTAGACATGTGCAACCCGTCTGCGACGAGAGCCAGAGAGCCAAACAAGCTGCCCCCTGCGATCTCGATCAGCATCATGACGCTGCAAAGCACTATGACCGCCCACGTTTTGCGCTCGTTCTTCTCGTGACCTGACCCGAGAAACACGTGGTCGTGGCCCTCGAAGAGGGCATTCGATTCGTTCATGGACTCCTCACTCAAGAGATGGTACGGACTTCGCCCTATTTGAAATAGCTGCGTACCACATCAAGCAACTGTCGGCCCGCCGCCGTGTTGGCCGGCGTGTAGCTGAAGTGCTCCTTGATGTGATCCTCCAACACAACGGCAAGCAATCCATTCATGGCGCCGCGGCAGCTGGTAATTCGTTGTATGACATCGGCGCAATCCACTTCGGCTTCAAGTGCGCGCTCGATCGCCTCGACCTGTCCACGAATCCGGCGAACCCGGTTCAGCAGCCTGGTTTTTTCACGAATCGTATGGCTCATACATTCCTCGCGGATACTCTATACCCCTATAGGGTATATTACCAGATGCGACATCGAACTCCCGACCGCCCGGTTCGACGCTCGCACGCCCGGGCCGCGGTCCTGGAGCTGTATTTAATGTCGGTGTGTGTGATTCACATCCGGAAAATGCGGATGCCGGTGGATCAGCCCTTCATGATGATGCAAGTGCAAATGCGGCTCGGCACCGTCCCAGGGAAAATCATGCTCGTGCTGATGGTGCAGGTCGTGAGTGTGCTTATGGCTGTGCGTCATCGGCTCGTGTGAATGTTCATGGTCGTGACGCTCAGTTAGGTGGAGCCAGACACCAATGCCCATGAGGCCGGCGCATATCCCAAATGGAACGGACAGCGGCTCGCGAAAAGCGACAATGGCAAGGAGCGCGCCGATGAAGGGTGCCGTGGAGAAATAGGCACCTGTACGCGCCGAGCCCAACCCGCGCAGTGCAACAACAAATAGAACCAGGCTCATGCCGTAGCCAAGCAGACCTATTGTCATCGCGGTCACGGTCAGCCGAACCGTGGGGAGTGCCGCTCCCAGCGCGACAGCGATCGAAAGATTGGTCATTCCCGCGACGAGTCCCTTGGTTCCGGCGATGAAGATGGCATCCGACGCAGATACCTTACGCGTAAGATTGTTATCCAGCGCCCAGCACAGACAGGCGGCTGCAATGGCCATCTCGCCGGTCCAGCCGGCCGGCGAAATACGGCCCGGCACGCCGGTGAGCACGACGCCCCCGGCAGCGATGAGCGCCATGCCAAATACGATGCGGCGGTCTGTTCCTTCGCGAAAGACTATCCAGGCGAGCAGTGCCGTGAAAACGGACTCGAGGTTCAGCAACAACGAGGCGGTCCCGGCCAGAGTGCGGGAGAGCCCGTACATCAACAAGACCGGGCCCAAGACACCGCCCGCAAGGATGGCGCCGATCAGCCAAGGCCACTCGCGCGCCGGAAGCATTGAGGTGCCAAAACCGCGATCCCGGACGATCCGAATGGCCCAGAGTCCCACGCCGCTCCCTAAATAGAGCAACCCCGCCAGTAACACCGGAGGTACTTCATCTGCCAATCCTTTTGCGATGGGCGTTGATGCACCGAAAAGTGCGGCCGCGCCCAAGGCAGCGGCGATGGAGACACGAGATGTCATCGCGTTCAACGCTCCCCGGCTGGCCAACGCTCACGGTAACGGATGATACAGCCAGACCGCGGCCATTTCGTCGTGAGTCGCTCGAACGGCTATCGCGAGTATGTCCAATTCCGGAACGAATAGACCCGTCCTTGCGCCCGCGCTGGTCTGAATTCGCGCGACCTTGCTGTAGCCGGCACTGTTCGCTGCCAGTACATCCACAAAGCCCTCGCCACAAATGACATAGACCAGGTCGCGCTTGGAATCGAGAAAGACATCATCGGAGTCCGAACACGTGCCGGTCGTGCCTAACAGCGAACCATCCTTCATGTCGAACGCACCCAGTTTCGCGGGATGCCTGAACACGGCGAGGATCCGTTGGCGTTTCTGGTCGATCACCAGGGGGAAATTACCCCGCAGATCCGCGGTACGCCACGTTCCCGTTTGCGTCATCGTCATCCGATCCACGACGGCAATTTGATTGGCGTCCGGAACATTGACGAAAACCTGCCGACCTGCACCCTCGAGCTGAAAGCTCTCCGGGTGATCCTTGAGGGTAATCTCTGACTGCTTCGCGTGGCTCCTCGCATCGAGCACGGCAAGCGCACCGCTGCCGTACCCGACAAACACCCGATTACTCTTATCGTCCACGCGAACATTGTCCGCATCGCGTCCGAGGTCGACCTGTCCCGTCGGCTTGAAGTCTTCTGCACTAAGGATTCTTACCGAACCATCCGCGGCATTCGCGACAAACAGCGCGTCGGCTGAACGGGCGTAGCCTATGCCCTGCGGCTCGCGAAAACCCGAGAGGGTACGCAGGAGCTTGCGCGCCGCAAGGTCGACCACGCCAACAGTGTCATTGCCGAGTTCGGCGACATAAAGGCGTCGGCGCCCAATATCGGCGGCCAGGTGATCGATGCGACCCCGCACATCGCCCAAGGGGACTTTGGAGTCCAACTGCAGCGGCGGTACCGGATCGGCGGCCCCAGCCGCATCGGCGGAGACCATTGCAAGCATTAGGGTGAGACTCACAGCGGCCGGTCGATGCAAAACGCCCAAGACTTGTCTTCCCAAGAGTGAAAGCCGCCTCGATTGACCCCACATCGCTATCCTCCCTTGCGCAGAGCGCGGTAGTCCAGTGTGAACGTCGCGACAATGCTGTTGCTGCGAGTTCCGAACAGTTCACCGACGCGGGCACGAGCCATGTTGCGCACGTACGCAATATCCAAATTGACGGGCGCGAACTTGAACGACAATCCGGCCGTCGGCGACGTTTCATCCACCCCCAGACGCAGCGTCAGCCGGTGTGCGAGCAAGGACTGCTCGAAGCCCAGGTTCGGTTCGTATGTCGTGGTGTGAGTTTGCGCGATCGCGTTATGTTTCTCCAGGCGAGTACCCCCGACATCAATGAGCGCACCTTCCCATGGCGCCACCGAGCCTCCGAGCCGATATTCAACCGAACGGGCGAACCCCTCGCTCGAGTTCAACGCATCGGTACGCCGCTCCCAATCGTTGTTCACCAGGGCACGAAAGCCGAACAGCAGTCGTTTGCTCGGTTGCCATGCAACGCCGAATCCCCCTGAAGGCCGCCACTGCGTCTCGTAGCGAATCTGCTCCTGCGGCGCCGCGGTCGCGTTTGCGTCAAATTTAGAGGTTTCGTACGAGAGCAGGACGCCGGCGGAAAGTCCATGGCCGAGCGGCATGGCGATCTTGGAAAATAGCGCGTCATCCTTACCCGTCCCTACCGAGGGTGTCGCGCCTTGGCCCAACCCGGGCGCCTTCAGGTTGAGGTGAACGTCGTTCGTATCCTCCTGCATCGCGATCAAGTAGATCGCCAGGCCGTGCCACAAGGCGGGCGAGGTGGCGCCAATCGCCGCAAAATGAAAATCGTTGCCATTCGAATACGACGTATCACCGTAGTCGGCCAAGACGGTACCTGCATCTTTCCACACGAATCCATAGTTGCCCCATGTCGCACCATCGCCGCCGAAACCGATGGAGCGCACGCCCTTCTTTATCTGACCCGAGGAGAAATCGCGCATGGATAGCTCGGGAGATTGGGCGTGCGCCCGGTGGGGAATCAAGGGAGCGAACACCGCGACGAAAGCGCCTAGAAGGAACAACTGTTTCACTCTGCGCCTCATTCCAGGGGCTGCGAGACGGTCTTGAATTGTCTGCCCTTGACCAAGGTGACGGCCGCGACCGTGTGACCTGCCTTGAGATCGGGCTCAACGCTTACCGCGCGGAAACCGGGTGATGCATGCTCAGCCTGATCCACAGCAGCCTGCAAAGAGCCTGTGACCTTGGCCATTGCCCTGCTTTGCACCTTGGCGTCTTTCAAATCATCGCCGCTTGTAATCGCCTCTGACTTGGTCACCTTTCCGCTCGTGTGATCAACTACGACCTCGGAAAACTTACCCCCCTCTTCCGTGTACACCGACAGTTGCAACGCACCTTCGTCGATCTCGTACTTCGCTGAGATCGGTCTGCCTTGACCTGCGCCGGCCGCCAAACCCTGTTGCAACGTGACGCGGGCACCCGCAATGGCCTTCGCCAGGGCCGGCGTGTTGCCTCCCTCTTCTGCCGACGCAGGCGTAAAGGCGCATAAAGCTCCAACCAGTACAATGACCTTCATATGATCGACGTTCATGATGGTTTGCCCCTCCGTTTGATTTGGAACCTTAGTCGACTGTTTCACTGCACCCTGACCCATTGTGGTTGCAGCAACGGATAGGCAATCAAGCCGCACACCGCCGTGACGCCGATCAGCAAGGGATTGCTCACCTTCCAGCGAAACAATGCGGCGAGTGAGCACACCGCAATGAGGATGGTCAGCCAGTCGCCGATCGCGATGTGCCCAAGCAACGCGCACGCACCCAAGATGGTACCGATTGCTGCGCCATAGGCGCCCTTTACGAATCCCTGGACATTTCGATTACCACGATGTCGGATCAACAATGGTGCGACGAGAAGCACGAGCAGGAATGATGGCAAAAAGATGCCGATGGTGGCCGCCAGAGCGCCTGGAAAGCCTGCTACCAAGTAACCCACAAACGTCGCGGTGATGACCACGGGTCCGGGGCTGATCATGCCCACGGCAACCGCTATCAGGAATGCCTGTTCATCCAGCCAGCCGTATTGTTGGACGACGCCCTGCTGCAGAAACGGGACAATCACAAGGCCGCTGCCGAAGGTGAGCGCGCCCGCTTTCAGAAAGAAGAGCAGCAATTTGCCGAGCGTGGAAGTACCGACGACAGGGGCGGCGATAGGCGCAATCGGTGCGGCGAACATCAAGCCCGTGGAAGAGGCGTGTCCACGCAGCGTCCCGTAATACGCCACGCCGATCAGGCCGGCGCCGATGAAGAGAATTGCCACCTCCGCTTGCAGCGCGACGGTCACGCCGAAACAGATCGCCGCGAGCGTCCATTGCAGCCAATCCTCCATGCCGAGCTTCGCGAGCCGGTAACAGGAGTGAAGGATCAGTGCGATGACTGCGGGACTGACGCCATAGAAGACGGCCGTGATCGACTGGCCACCGAAATGAACATAGAGGGCGCCGAGGCCCGTGACGATGAGGAAATTGGGCAAGATGAATGCCCATCCGCCCGCCCAGGCGCCACGCCACCCTCCGCGCAGGTAGGAGACGAATATTCCCACCTGAATGGCAAGCGGTCCTGGCAGCGACTGGCAAACCGCGATTGCCTCGCGCATCTGCTCTTTGTTGAGCCAGCCGCGCTCGGTCACCAGTTCCCGCTCCATTTGCCCAACCAGGGCGACCGGGCCACCAAAGCCGAGGATTCCCAGCCGCAGGAAATACCGGACGAGTTCTCCGATCGACCCCGGATGAACCGGTCCTTTTGGCTTTGGCTCGTTCATGTCACCGCTCAGTCCGATAGGGCTGCGGCCCTCCCGCGACTGTGTCGGCGCGCGGCGCTTCAGGTACCCTCAGAGCTGCCGACGGCTCCTCCGATCGAATGCCGGCCGTGACAGCCGCTTCGCATAGAAGCACGGCAATTCCGAAGATGCGCATCGATCGTAAGCCTCAAGTCCGCCGGTCGCTCATGAACCGCGTTTCACGTTCGCAAGATCGAGCGCCGCACGCAGTCCTTGCGCGAGCTTTTGTGCATCGTCATTCGCCCAAAAGTGCATGAAGAAGAGGTGCGGCGAATCATCAATCATGTGGCTGTGCAGAGCCGTGACCTCGATGCCATGCGATCGCAACGCCCGCAGGACCGGATTGACTTCGCTTCCGAGTAGCACAAAGTCCCCGGTAATCGCCGCCCGGGAACCACCCGTGGGTTGAAAGTTGATCGCAATCGCCGTTCCCATCGACGGTGGGATCGACATGCCGCCCTCCGCAATGGGCTCAGCCCGCGGAATGCTGAATTGATACACGCCGCCGTTCAGCGTGCCCTTGAACCCCAGCGACTTCTCGACATTTGCCGTATCGAGATCGATTGCGGCCGGCGCCGCAGCCGGCGGCGCGGTCAACGGGGTCTTGCTCAAGGAAAGCGCCGCGTGCAGCGTCCGGGCGAGCTTCACCGGATCCCCGTGTGCTCCGATGTGCATATAGAACACGGGAACCGACGTGCGCAACAGATGATTGTGAATGGCGGTGATCTCAAATCCGTCATCAATGAGACGCTTCATTACCGGGCTGATTTCGGTATCCAGGAGCACCAAGTCGCCCATGACCATGACACCATCGCCGGCACGCTCGAATCCAACCCAGGAGCCAAGTGCGAGGGCGGGCTTGATGGCGACACCATCGACCGTTACCGTGAGGTCCGATCGTGGAAAGCCAAACTTGTGGATACCGCCCGGGAGTTCCGCGCCTTGCTTGCCCATCGTCTGGTCAACTCGCGCCCAGTCGATCTCGGCCGCCGGCAATGAATTTGCCGCCATCAGGGCCGCCACGCCCAGAAACGAAGCGATTAGTCGAACCATCGTTGCACCTTCTTCGATGAAGTCATGACGCCTGTCGGTAGCCGGCCGGGGGCCAACTGTGTGTTTCGTGTTGAAGGGTCGAGCACCAAGCGTAAAGCGCGTCGTACATGACAAGGCCGTGGCGCAGCATCTCGTGATCGTCCGTGAGGACCGCCGACAGACCCACGGAGATCGCATACAGTCCGGCTGATTGCGGAGTCAAATCCAGGCGTGAGGTATCTGCGCCCCGTACGATAACCGCAAGGCGCGTCAGTGCAGGATGCTCGAGATGATATTTGGAGAGAAACGCATCGAAGCTGCAATACTCTCCGATGTGACTCAGTTCAACTCCCGGCACATCGTACGGCGTGGCGGAAGTCTCCCTCGCGACTGCCATGACGCGATCGGCCGGAACGTAGAGGAAGTTGGGGGCGTTGTCGATGAATCGGCAGATCAGCCACGGGCAGGCGATCCGATCTATCTTCGGGCGTTCACGTGTAACCCATTGCATATGACCTTCCCGATGCGGCCGCGACTGTAGTTATTATAACATAATGGTAGTATTCGTGACATGATTACCAAAACTGACGCCTGGCTGCTGCTGGTGACCAATTTGCCCGGCCGCAACGCGACATTGCGGATGCGGATCTGGCGGGCATTGAAGTCCTCGGGAGCCGGACTCCTTCGCGATGGTGTGTACCTGCTGCCTCGTTCCGACGACGCCCGAAAAGTTTTCGACGAGCAGTCCGTTGAAATCAAAGCCGGCGGTGGCTTAGCCCACATCCTGACTTTCGGGGCGGACTCACCGGATCAGGATGCAGCGCTGGTCGCGTTGTTTGACCGCACGGCGGAATATAAGGAGGCGATTGCACGGTTATCGGCACTCAAGCGGGAATTCTCGAAGTTGCCGGAGAGCGAGGCCAGGCAACGGCTCGCGGCGATCAATCGGGATGCGGCCGCGATCCTCGCGCGCGACTTCTTTCGAGCCGAATCCCACCAACAGATGGAAAGTGCGCTCGGCGATGCCGAAGCCGTCTTCAATTCCAGGTTTTCCCCCGATGAGCCCCACGCGGGACGCCAAAAAATCCGATCGCTGGCGCGCAAAGATTACCGCGGCCGAATCTGGGCCACGCGCGAGCGGATGTGGATCGATCGGGTGGCTTCCGCCTGGCTCATCCGCCGCTTCATCGATCCGAAAGCGAGGTTTCTGTGGCTAAAGAAGATCAAAGACTGCCCGAAGGGTGCGGTTGGCTTTGACTTCGATGGCGCGGAATTTACGCATGTCGGATCGCGGGTCACGTTCGAAGTGCTGCTGGCGGGCTTTGGGCTGCAGGAGGATGCCGGTCTCGCGAGATTGGGCGAGCTCGTTCACCATCTTGACCTCGGAGGTATCCCGACTGCAGAAGGCCCCGGGTTTGCGGCGATCGTCGCCGGCGCCCGTGCTCTGCAAAAAGACGACGATGCACTCTTGAAAGCCATCACGCCCGTGCTCGACAGCCTGTACGCCGCCTATTCAGGCCCGAGCGAGTCCTGACATGGCGGCACGTTGAGACTTTGATCGACCGCAAGCTGTACAGCGAGGCATCCGATGCGCAGAGCACCTACGAGACCTCAGTTGGAAAATGAGAATGCGCGGGCAGCCCCGAGATTCAACCCCCTGGCGTGTCCGCCGACCATTCACGCCAAAGGGCCAGGGCCACGGCCAAGAGAACAGGACCCAGGAATGCACCCACCAGTCCGAACGCCGATGCACCGCCCACAACACCAAACATCACGATCAAGAAAGGCACATGGGTCGCATTGCTGATCAGCAACGGGCGCAGCACATTGTCCGTTGGATGTACGAGTACCATTCCCCAGGCCAACAGAAGAAGGCCTTTTAAGACATGTCCCGTCATCAACAAATTCACCCCGAGCGAGCCCCACACGATTAACGTACCGACAACCGGCAGCAGCGAAAATAGCCCTGTCAACGCGCCAAGAAGGGCGGCACCCTGGATACCGAGAAGTGCGTATCCAACACCGGCGATGAGACCTTGAGCGAATGCCGTCACCACCAATCCGTAGACGACAGCCCGCGTCATCGTCGCGATGGTCGAAAGGTAGGGGTCGATGCGATTGCCGAAGAACCGCTTGATGACCCTGCGAGTCTGCAAGACGAGCGTGTCGCCGTCACGGTAGAAGAAAAACACCGTGATCATGGCAGTCAGCAGTTTTCCGACGTTTCGCCCGATGCCGCCGGCCATGGCGGCAAGCTCACTCGACCAGGTCTGGATCCACTTGATGACCTGATCCCTGAGTACCGGCGGCTCGGCCGCCAACCGATCGACTTGTTGCTGCAATTGCTCGCCAAGCCAAGGCAAGCCACGCACGAGGGCGGGCAATTCATGTGAAGGCTGAGCAAGGTACCCCGCCACGGCGCGATAAACGACTCCGACCTCATCGGCGGTCAACACCCCAATCCACAGAACCGGTAGCATCACGGCGCAGGTCAACAATGCCGTCATAGCCCCGGCTGCCGACGACTTGAACCTGCCAAACGGCCGGCGGAGCCGCTGGTATAGCGGCCAGCTTGTATAGGCCAGAATGACCGCCCAGATGATCGCGGATAGAAAGGGCCTCAAGATCCAAAGACATGCGAGCCCCACAGCCACGACCAGCGCGCACAGCATTAGAACCTTGAGTCCTGAAGTGGGAAGGGTATCTGCTGGGAACATGGCTCCGGGTCGGCAGACTGAACGCTGAGTATGGTGGGGCAGGAGAGGTGCGGGAATCAATTGCGAGTTGTCGCCAAACTCTACGCATAATTCCCGATGACTCAAGCAGTTCGCTACCGGCAACATCCACGGGGTTCTCTGACCGGAGATGCGCTGTGCCGAACCATCGAAAATTGATACCTCTACTGGTCGCCTTGGGCGTCGGGATGGCCGCCTGCAGTTCGGGTGATCACCCGCCGGCGGGTGCCGTGCAATTTACGGCCCACCTGGAACAAATGAGTCATTCGATTGCGGGCAGCACCGGTTATCCGAACGAGTCGATCGAACTGACCGGAAGCCGGTTTCGGCTGGCAGTTTCCATTATTGACGCGAAACTCGCCTCCATGGACGACGCGGCGCGAACAGCGAGAGTGGCCGGCGTCGTGGCGGCTGTTGAAAACCTCCTGCCGACCTATCCCGAATTCAGTGAGTTGCAGGCAATCAGCATTGCCATAATTCATCCGAGTTCTCCCGACGCTTCGCCAAAGGAGTGGCACACGGAAGATGTACTGGAGTATCGCCGCGGCCCTAGCCAGCGCTTCACAATTCACATAACCTAAAGGCCTCCGCCGCGGCATGGCAATGTAGGAACCGGCATGCCGAAAAACGACCCGAACGCCACCGAGGCAGGTCTCTCTGCTGCGGTCGCGGCCGACCGTCTGAAGCGGGACGGCTACAACGAATTGCCCTCCCCCGACCGGCGGGGATTTTCGCGTATTGTCTGGGAGGTCATGCGCCAGCCGATGTTCGCCTTGTTGATCGGCGGCGGCATCGTCTATCTGTTGCTTGGAGATCGCATCGAAGCAGTACTGTTGCTGGCGTTCGCGTGCTTGTCGGTGCTGATCACCATTGTGCAGGAGTCTCGCAGTGAGCGCGTGCTCGAGGCGCTGCGCAACCTCGCAAGCCCGCGCGCCCTGGTGGTGCGCGACGGGCAACGGATACTCATCCCAGGACGGGACGTCGTGGTCGGCGATCTCATCGTGTTGTCCGAGGGCGATCGGGTCGCCGCCGATGCGCGCCTGGTCAACGCGCACGACTTGCTCCTGGACGAGTCGCTGCTGACCGGTGAATCCGTGCCGGTACGCAAGCTCGCCGCAGACCACCGAGGGACCGAGAATCAGCCGGCCAATGCCGCGCCCGGTGGCGAGGATATGCCGTTTGTGTATGCGGGGACGCTGGTGGTGCGGGGCAGCGGGCTCGCGCACGTTTCGGCAACCGCCGCCCATACCGAGATGGGAAAGATCGGTAAGGCGCTTGGCGGCATCGAAACCGAGCAGCCGCATCTTCAGCGCCAGTTAAGTTGGCTGATCAGAGATTTTGCGATCGTCGGTGCAGTGGCGGGCGGAATTACCGTTCTGCTATTCGGATTGCTGCGCGGCTCGTGGCTGCAGGCGCTGCTCGGTGGAATCGCCTTGGGTATGTCCCTGTTGCCCGAGGAGTTTCCGCTGGTCATGACGGTATTCATGGCCATGGGAGCGTGGCGCATCTCGCGTGCCCGCGTCCTCACGCGGCGGGCCTCGGCGATCGAGACCTTGGGTTCAACAACGGTGCTGTGTACCGACAAAACGGGCACGCTGACGGAGAACCGTATGACCGTTGCCGCGATCATCGGTGAACAAACCCGCTGGGATGCTTCAAATAAACAGGAGTACAGCCAAGAAATCGCGGACGCACTGCAGGCGGCGCGTCTGGCTTGCCCGGTCCATCCCACCGATCCCATGGATGCTGCGATCGCTGCATTGGTTAATTCGAGCGCCATAGGCGCCCGCACACCCCTGGATGAAACAGCTTTGCTTCGCGCCTACGGCCTGCGTCCGGAGTTGTTTGCCACAACCAACATCTGGGCGGACACTCAAGGGCCCCCAGTCGCCTATTCCAAAGGCGCGCTGGAGGCAATTGGGGAACTGTGCCACCTGAGTGGGGATCAACTCGCGACCTTCAAGGATCGAGCCAATGCGCTGGCGCGAGCCGGCATTCGAGTGCTCGCCATCGCAAAGACGGCGCCGCTTTCGGCGATGACGAACGTTCCGGATACACCGCGCAGCTTGAATTTTCGATTTCTGGGCCTGATCGGCTTTGCCGACCCGTTGCGTAGCAACGTACCGGCGGCCGTCGCGGAGTGCCGCTCCGCTGGGATTCGAGTGCTCATGATCACGGGAGACTATCCAGAAACTGCGAGTGCCATCGGCAAGCAGGCAGGACTTGACGCCGGTCAGATTCTCACCGGGGACGAAATCGAGGCGATGACGGACGTGGACCTTGCCATCCGGGTGCGCTCCACCTCCATTTTTGCCCGCATTCGGCCCAATCAGAAACTGCGAATTGTTGACTGCCTGAAATCAAACGGCGAAGTTGTTGCCATGACCGGCGATGGCGTCAACGATGCTCCCGCCATCAAATCCGCGCACATCGGCGTGGCGATGGGCGGCCGCGGCACCGAGGTTGCGCGCGAAGCCTCATCGATGGTGCTGCTCGATGATGATTTCGGCTCCATCGTGACCACCATCCGCTTGGGCAGGCGAATCTACGATAATTTGCGCAAGGCCATCGAGTACATCATTGCGGTACATATCCCCATCGCCGGCCTGGCGTTGCTGCCCCTGCTGCTCGGCTTGCCGCTAATATTGGGTCCGATCCACATTGCATTTCTGGAGATGATCATCGACCCGGCTTGCTCGATGGTGTTTGAGGCCGAGGCGGAAGAAAGCGACATCATGCGCCGCCCGCCCCGCGATCCGAAGATACCCTTGTTGCTCCCTCACCGAATGATTTGGGCGCTCATTCAGGGCCTTCTCGCACTGGCCGTCGTCGGCGGTCTGTTGGTGGCCGCGGCGCACATGGGCATGCCCGAAGCAGACATGCGGGCGCTGGTATTCAGCTCGCTCGTGCTGGTCAACATGAGTCTGATCTTGGTGAACCGCTCCTTTGGCGCCTCGCTCACAGACGCTGTCTTGCGTCCCAATCCATCGCTATGGATATTGTTGGGGGGAGTACTGCTTCTTCTGGCGACTGCCATTCTTTGGGGGCCCACACGGGCACTGTTTCACTTTGGACCGCTGCATTGGGATGATCTGGGGATCTGCGCACTGGCTGGATTATTGAGCCTCTTGGTTCTGGAGGCGATCAAAGTACGCTGGTTCCAGGCCGCGACCGTTGCCGTCGCAAAGCAAATATGAGCAATACGCCAGCTGCCGACAGAACCTCAGAATCCGTCCCAGGCGAGCCGGTTCATCCGGAATCGAGCGGAAACGAAGCGATCGAAATTCGCGTGGAGCGCCTTGAGCAGTTGTTCGACATGTTGGACCCCTTCCCCTTTCGAAAGCGATCCTTGGACAAATCCGCGGAAGACTACATCGTGGGATGGGCCCGGGAGCTCCCTCGCAATCTGCCGTTGCGCATCATCGTTCACGCTCCTGGAGATGATCTCGGTCCGGAGCAAGGCACGGATCTTGAGGGTGCGCTGCGCAATTTTTTTGATTACCGCGCGCAGCTGTGTAGCGGAGACATTCGCGAACTATTTCGCATCGGGCGCCGCTCGCTTGCCATTGGCATCGTCGTCCTGGTGTTTTGCCTGTCAACGGCAGAACTCCTCGCGGGCCGCGCACCGTTGTGGCCAATCGAAGGGATCCTGCATCAGAGCCTGTTGATTTTAGGTTGGGTTGCCAACTGGCGGCCCCTGGAGATCTTTCTCTACGACTGGTGGCCTCTGGTCAGGCATCGCGACCTATACCGACGGCTGGCCCTTGCCCGAGTGTCGTTGCAGGTATATTGATAGCCTAGCGAATCAGTGTCACGGGAAGGCGAGTCACGTGAAGCAATTTCGTCGAGGTCGAACCCAGTATGACCCCTGCCAGGCGGCCCAGACCGCGCGTGCCCATGACAATCTCGGAGCAGTGCATTTGGCGCGCCAGTCGTGCGATGGTGGGAGCCGGTTCACCCAAACGTACGAGGGATTGCGTTTTAACGCGCAACTTCCTTGCCACCGCATTTGCATGCTTGATGATCGGATCTGAATGCCGGCGCTGATAGTCTTCGATCATTTTCCGGGTGACGAACAGGCTTGGCGGAAGGGGCGCCTGTACGTTGAGCAGCACGATCATCTCGCCGCGGCGCCTGTTCACCTTCGATGCAGCATGGCGAAGTGCGCGTAGAGCGCACGTAGAGCCATCGACCGGAACCAGAATCTTGTTTGCTTTCGCCACGCCGCGGCTCCCGTTGACCTTTCTAGTATGCCTTCATTCAAGGCTAGATGCCGCAACCATACAATCCGTAGAACCCCTTAGAACGGAGGCAACAAGAACCCGATAGGCTGCTGGTAAGTTTGTGGAAACCTTGGATTTCACCATAGATATCTACCGTCACCCGGGCGCCGGATTGTTATTGGTCACGACGGCCAATGTGGCGCCGTGGGCAGCAGGAATCGGGGCTACACATTGCTCACCGGTGCCGCATTCGGCTTTCTTTCGCTGGTTGCGGATGCCGGCGCGCCTCGTCCCTACGAATGCTGTCGGTGGCTCATGAAAATCACTTTCCTGGGAGCCACCGGTACGGTCACTGGCTCGAAGTACTTGGTCGGGGTGGGTTCCAAGCGTGTGCTCATCGATTGTGGTTTGTTCCAAGGTTTCAAGCAACTGCGCCTGCGCAATTGGGCCGCATTGCCGGTGCCGGCCCATGCGATCGATACGGTTGTGTTGACGCATGCCCACATTGATCACAGCGGCTACTTACCGTTGTTGGTCCGCCAGGGTTTTGCCGGAACGGTGTATTGCACGCATGCAACTCGTGCGCTGCTCGGGGTTTTGCTTCCAGACAGCGGCCGGCTGCAGGAAGAGGAGGCGACGTTCGCGAACCGGCGCGGTTACTCGAAGCATCATCCGGCGTTGCCGCTCTATACCGAAGCGGATGCCGTTGCCTCGCTGAAAAGGCTGGTGGGAATCGACTTCGAAACAGACGTTGACCTGGGTGACGGCGTTGGGTTTCGATTCACGATTGCCGGTCACATTCTCGGTGCTGCCATGATCCACTTGATGAGCCATGAGGGCAGCATCGTATTTTCCGGCGACTTAGGCCGATCGAACGACGTCATCCTGCGGGCGCCGGAGGTTCCCCATCCGGCCGACTTCCTGGTGATCGAATCAACCTACGGGGATCGCCGGCATCCGCCCATCGACCCTGAGAAAGAGCTGGCCGAGGTACTCAACCGCGCCGCAAGTCGCGGTGGCGTGGTGGTAGTGCCTGCCTTTGCGGTGGGACGTGTGCAAACATTGCTGCTGTTGATTGCGCGCCTGAAGCAGCGGCAAGCGATCCCCGATGTTCCGGTGTATCTGAACAGTCCGATGGCGAGCGACGTGACGGACATCTACCGTCAGTACAGCAATGAACATCGCTTATCGACGACAGACTGCGCAGCAATGTGCCGCGCGCCGACCTACGTGCGTTCGGTTGATGACTCGAAGGCTTTGGACCTAAAGCATGGTCCCATGGTGATTATTTCCGCCAGCGGCATGGCCACCGGCGGCCGGGTTCTTTATCACCTGGAGGCATTTGCTTCGGATCCGCGCAATTTGATTCTCCTCGCCGGGTTTCAGGCCGGTGGCACGCGTGGGGCATCATTGCTCGCCGGAGCACCCTCGCTCAAGATCCACGGGCGATTTGTCGACGTACGCGCGGAGGTGCGCCAGTTGTCGAGTGCTTCCGCGCATGCGGATGGAGACGAATTGGTGGGGTGGATGAGGAGCCTCGCCTGGACGCCTAAGACGGTGTTTGTCACACACGGAGAGCCTGCATCTGCTGATACGCTGCGCCAGCGCATAGAGCGGGAGTTGGGATGGTGTTGCAGGGTCCCGGACTATCTGGAAACCGTGGACCTAAGTGCTCAAGGATTGAGGAAGGAGTGAAACAGGATCCCGCAATTCCGCGCGTCTCGGATCTTGGAACAAATGGTCTGATCCTCAAGCATCTGGGAATCGACACCTATCGGGATTTCATCGTCTATTTGAATCGCGCCTCTCCCGTGTGTCGATCCGAGGGATTCGAAGCGCAAGCCCGAGTCGAGGTGCGACTTGGGTCGCGACACATTGTCGCCACCTTACACACCGTCGCGGAGTCGTTGCTGGGCGTTAACGAAGCCGGGCTGTCCGAGGCGGCTTGGCGCGAGCTCGATGGGCGCGAAGGCGAATCAGTCACGATCCGCCATGCAGAGGTATTGGAATCCTTGAGCGCCTTGCGGGCGAAAGTCTATGGGCGAACGTTAACTGCAGTGCAGTGGTGCGATATCGTTAAGGACGTCGCCGCAGGCCATTATTCGGACCTCCAACTTGCCGCGCTGGTGACGGCGTGTGCGGGCGACGGTATCAATCTGGCGGAAACCGTGGCTCTGACGCGTGCCATGGTCGATGTTGGCGATCGCCTCGAATGGGACTCGACTCCGGTAGTGGACAAACACTGCGTGGGCGGCTTGCCGGGGAATCGCACCACCCTCATTGTCGTGCCGATCGTCGCGGCCGCGGGCTTAACGATTCCAAAGACCTCGTCGAGAGCAATCACATCACCGGCCGGAACCGCAGACACCATGGAAATGCTCGCGCCTGTGGCCCTGTCGCTGCAGCAGATTCGTCGTGTCGTCGAGCGTCAGCACGGATGCATCGTATGGGGTGACAACGCCCGGCTGAGTCCCGCCGACGACGTCTTGATTCGCGTCGAACGACCCCTCGATTTCGACAGTGATGGCCAGATGGCGGCATCCATCCTGTCGAAGAAGATAGCGGCGGGTGCAACTCACGTGCTCATCGACATGCCCATTGGTCCAACCGCAAAAGTGCGCTCTCAGGAGAGTGGGCAGTATTTGGCGGAACGCCTGAAAGCGGTTGGAACGGCCCTGGGCTTGAGCGTTAGCGTCGACTTCTCCGACGGAACCCAACCAGTGGGGCGCGGGATCGGCCCCGCATTGGAGGCTCATGACGTGTTGGCGGTGTTGCGCCGTGAAGCAAGCGCACCACCCGACCTGAGAGCGCGGTCGCTACATATCGCCGGACGCATCCTTGAGTTCTCGAAAGCCACTCCTGCGGGAAGCGGAACTCGATTGGCCGCTGAAATTCTCGACAGCGGCCGTGCGTGGCAACGATTCCAGTCGATTTGCGAGGAGCAGGGCGGCCTACGCGTTCCCCCGAAGGCGGCTTTGACTTCGATAGTCACCACGCCCAAGGCAGGGGTCTGCCTTGCCATCGATAACCGGCGCATTGCCCAAGTAGCCAAACTTGCAGGCGCACCGCGCGTACCGGCTGCCGGAATCTACCTGCACGTCAGACTGGGAGACATCGTGGAGCGCAATCAACCCCTGTTTACAATCCATGCGGACGCGCCGGGTGAACTGGCCTACGCCCTGCAATACTTGGAACTATCCCATCCGGTCATCACCGTCGGCGAGCCCGCATGACGCCAACCGACCCTTCCAGGTCGTATTGGTTTCGTCATCGGCTCTCGCCTCCCCTCGCTTGACCCAATGGCAAAAACCCGCGGCCCGCTAGGTATAAGACCTGATGCCGCCCGTGGGTGAGCGCTGGCATCCTGACCAGCATTCTGGTGCAGGCACCAGATGTGATCTGTTGGCTCGAGGACTATAAATGAACATACGAACGGATACCCGGAGGCCAAGAGGCAGTGCCACCGTGCTCGTGTGGGATCCCATTGTGCGCGTTACCCATTGGACCGTAGTCGTCGGCTGCACGGTGAATCTATTGCTCGAGAACGGGGGCAAGGTGCACCGAACCGTTGGATACGTCGTTGCCGCAGCCGTGGCTGTTCGATTGGTGTGGGGATTCGTGGGAAAGGGACACGCGCGCTTCAAAGCCTTCGTTCCACGCCCAGCGATGCTCTGGAACTATTTGAAATTGCTTTATCGAAATCGCGAACCGCGCTACATGGGACACAGTCCAGCGGGTTCCATCATGATTCTCGTGCTGCTGTTCCTCCTGGCGGGCATCTGCATCACAGGCTGGATGATTGACCTCGACAGCTTCTCCGGCATCAAAATACTCAAGACACTGCATGAGGCACTGGCGATGACACTCCTCCCCGTGGTTGGAATTCATGTTCTGGCCGGTTTTGTCGGCAGCATTGCGCACCAGGACAACCTCTTCAAATCGATGATTACCGGGCGCAAACGCAAGCCCGATCCCGGCGATATTAACGATGCGATTGATATTCAATGATCGATCGCCGGAGTCGATCTGTGTATGGCAACTCCCGGCGGTAGAGGAGCCGACTAATGCGTCGCAATTCAGGACTCGTCAATTTGGCGCTATCCGCCGTGTTCTACTCGTCGATAGTTTTCGTCTTCGGTAAGCCGGCGCCCAAACAATCCGCGTACTCCAGGTTGATGGGAACATCAGCTCACGGAGCTTGATGGGTGCCTTCGCCTTTGCATCCCCGATATTTGCCGAGCTTGGCGTCTCGCACTTTCGCGTTCGGTCGAACGCCCCGACAGTATTTCGCCGAGTTGGGTACGGCCCGTGACAGCAGGCAGGCTGATCGAGAATTCGTCAGAATTCTCCTACGGGGTTGAAGGCGGTGCCGAAGCAGGCCTGAGTTTCGAGAACGAAGTCGGGTCAACATGGTCAGATGGATCGCGTCCATTGAATTCGGGCATGAGTATGCCGATCGCGATTCGATGGCGCGGCCGCCTTTCAAGAGGAGTCATTTTAATGACGACGACGTTCAAAGTAGGCGATCACGTTCGCTGGAATTCGGAAGCGGGACACGTGAGCGGCAAAATCATCCGGGTGCATAAGAAGGACGCCGCCTACAAGGGTTACATTCATCACGCGAGCGCGGATAATCCGCAGTACGAGATCAAGAGCGACAAGACCGATCATATCGCCATGCATGTGGGCTCGGCGCTGCACAAGATCGATTGAGCGATGTCATCGTCAACGCCTGCAGGAACGGTTGCGACGATCTGGACGATCGGTCATTCGACACGCCCGCTCGAGGAGTTCCTCGGCCTGCTCGCCGGGGCCCACATCGAGGTCATTGCCGATGTACGCAGCTTTCCCAACTCTCGGAAATACCCGCAGTACGGGAAGGATGCGCTCGCAGCGACGCTCGCCGCCCACGGGATCGGCTATCACTGGTTGCAAGCTCTTGGCGGCCGTCGACGCGTTTCGCCCGATTCTCCCAATACGGCGTGGCGCAACGCCTCGTTTCGAGGTTACGCCGACTACATGTCCAGCGCGGAGTTCGAGCACGGCTTGGCGCAACTGCTGAAGGTCGCCGGCAAGGCACGAACCGCGATGATGTGCGCAGAGGCGGTCTGGTGGCGCTGTCATCGCTCGATGATCGCCGATGCGCTCTGCGTGCGTGGCATCGAGGTCGTACACATCCTCGATGCGAAACACAGTGTGGTACATCCGATGACCGCGCCGGCGCGGATCGTGCGCGGCAAGTTGAACTATGCTGCAGCGGACAGAGAACAGCATTGAGACGCTTGTCTCGCTCGAATTCAACCTCGACCTTGGCGGCCAGGCCCTCGAGAACGAGACGAATGACGGCGACGGCCAGCTTCCAGCCGTCGGGCCGGACCATCATTCGACATAGACACCGGATTTGTGTCTTCTCGTGACAATGGGAGAAACTCTCGTTCAGAGTGAGCCCGTACCGTTGGATCATCGCAGGGTTGTGGCTGCTGTTTGTTGCCTACTGGGCAGTCGCCGCCGTGGGCGCGAAGCGCAGCGCTAGCCGGCGCCCGTGGCGCAAAGAAATCGGCCTGCGCCTGATCGTTCTCGTACTGATCGCCGCAGCGCTGCAGTCCCGTTCGCTTCGACAGGTTCTCGCGGAGACCCAGCGTTTTGCCAGCCACTCCGGTATCCTCGGCTGGACCGGCGTCGCGCTGTGTCTATTGGGCTTCAGCTTGGCCATCAACGCGCGGCGGCACCTCGGGCGCAATTGGGGCCTGCCCATGTCTCGCAAGGAGCAACCCGAACTAGTCACAAGCGGGCCCTATGCGCTCATTCGTCATCCGATCTACACAGGACTGATTCTGGCGATGCTCGGTTCCGCGATTGGCGTAAACGTCCTCTGGGCGCTGCTGCTGGTCCCAGTCGGCGCGTACTTGATCTACAGTGCTCGACGCGAGGAAAGCGTCATGCTGCAGCTATTCCCGGAGCAGTATGCTGCCTACAGGGCACGAACCGGAATGCTGGCGCCCTGCCCGTTCGGTCGACGTTGAAGCGGTCGTCCGCGTTGCGGCCTACCTCGCCGAGCCATTCTGAATGGCACAGCGAGCGCTGCGTCCGCGGGCAACGCCGTCTCGGCTCAGCGACTTCATCATTGCGCCTTGTGCGGAGGCGCCGCGGCATAGTTGCGAATGACTGTCGCGCCCGGAAGCTCCCGGCCAGGGCGGGCGCAGCTCACAGTCTGACTAATCCTAGGTGGTGGAGTCCCGAAACTCAGTAAGTACTACTCCCTATCCACATCGACAATCACGGTCAATTGACCCGCTGATGCCGCTCGGGACCTCAAGATCTTCCCTCTTGCGGCCGATGACTCTTAGAGATGTTCAAGCATGCATTGAAGACTAGGATGACAATGAAAGCAACGGGTGTCCTCCAATCGGATACGCGCATCGCGGATATCTTTTCCTCGTACGTCGAACTCGCCAAGGCGCTAATACCAGAGTTGCTGGGTATCAGTGTATGTGACGCGAAACTAAAGTCTTGGGGTCAAACCGGCGATTTGCAGGGCGAGAAAAGCAAGAAGTGGCTGCGGACGCTCGACAGACACCCTGGCAAGGATCCGGCCCCATTGAGTATCGATGCGGCTGATGACAAACGCTGGATCGCGATGCCGATCACTGAGTCAGACGGTACCCTCCTCGGGATATTCTGTATCAGTCAGCGCCATACCCACCCGAAGCCTGCGCAACAGGCCTCCCGGGTGGTCGCACAACTGAAGCCGTTGCTCGACTGCGTGCACCGCGATTTAGCTGCGACGCGCCCAGCGAGCGCCAAGGTGCAGGCGCTCACAGAGCGAACCGCCGAACTAGAATGGCTCTTCAAAATAACCAGCGACCTGCGCGGTGCCACGGATGACCAGAAGATCATCGAGGCTCTGCTGCAGGCCGCCACGGAACGATTGGGCAGTGCGCTCGGCGTGCTCTGTGTGCCGGACAAGCGGCTGACTCTGACCGCGGAACTCGACAAAGACTGTGCACCGAAGCTCCTTGAGGCGTGGTCTCAGACGCAGCCTCATCTGATGACCTGGGCACAACGGCAAAACCGACCTCTGGTGGTCAATCAGGCCGGTGCCACGCAAAATGGCCGTGTGCCGTGCAAGGTTATGTGCGTGCCGGTCATTCGCGACTCAGGGCGCGTTATCGGTGTGATGGCCTTCTTCAATCCACCGCAGGGTGCCGACTACGCTCCGCGGCATATCTTTCTGGCACGCCACATTGGCCGGCAGGCAGCGAGTCTGATAGAGGCACAATTCGATCTGATGACCGGTCTGTACACGCGATCCGGACTCGATCAAATGTTTGGCGTGGTCTGCGAAACGGCCAACGACTCGGAGCAAAGCGTCATTTATCTGGACATCGATCACATGCGCGTCGCGAACGAGATGCATGGGTTCGAGCTGGGTAACGAGCTCATCGTGCGCGTGGCCGATTTACTCGCGGTGCCAGCTTTACCGGAAGACGCTCTGGCCGCCCGGATCTCCGGGGATCGTTTTGCCATTGTACTGCCGAGTTCGCACTGCGAAGAGGCAAAGCTGATTGCGGAGAAACTGCAGACCGCGGCCTCGCAGCTGGTGATTGGGCCAAGCCGAGACGTGTTTGACGTTTCGGTGAGTGGTGGTGTTTCGATTCTATTGCCGTTGCCCGACGGGCTCGCTCGCGCAATCGCGGCCGCCGAAATTGCGTGCAAGGCGGCGAAGAGTCGCGGCCGCAATCGAGTAGAGATCTATAAGTTCGAGGATGGCAGCATGATGCGGCGGCACCAAGATGCCTTAGCCGTGGGCCAGCTGCGCTCGGCGTTGAAGGCCGACCGATTGATGCTGTTCGCGCAACGAATTCAGCCGTTACAAAACCCGGCGCTTCCGGGCGGATATGAGTTATTACTGCGACTGCGCCAGGTCGACGGTAGCTTGGTGGCTCCTGGCCCCTTGATTGAGGCGGCGCAGCGCTATCAGATATTGCCCGCGATCGATCGTTGGGTCGCGCAGCGGGCGCTGCAAATGTTAGCTCCCTACCGTGGCATGTTCCGATCCCGCGAATTAAACATGTCCATTAACGTATCCGGCCAGTCCATCGGCGATGAGACGTTCATCCAGCAACTAACCCAGCTGCTTAAGGATGCCAATTTGCCGCGCAACTGCATCAGCATCGAATTGACCGAGCAGGCCGCGATCACAAATCTGGCCAGGGCAGGCGAAATGGTGCGTCGGCTCGATGCCCTAGGGTGCCGATTTGCGCTGGATGACTTCGGCACGGGCGCGAATTCGCTCGCTTACTTGAAGGCGCTCAACGTGTATCGGGTCAAGATTGACGGCAGCTTCGTGCGCGATGTCCTAACCAATCGCAACTCGCAGGCCACCGTGCGTGCCGTTGTTGAACTCGCCAGGGGCCTCGGGATCGAGACGGTGGCTGAATACGTCGAGAACGCCGAAATCGCCGCGCACGTGAAGAAAATGGGCGTCGACTACGCGCAAGGCTATGAATTCGGAAAGCCGCAGCCGCTCGATGAGATTCTCAAGCAGCTTACCGAAGATGAATCGGCGCGCCTGCACAGACTCTATTTAGAATCGTAGCAACGCAACAGAGCCGATGAAAGGACTCAGGCTAACGCTTGTCATCGAACTGGCCATGGTCGACAACACCAAAATAGGACGCGTGCAACTTCTGATCTGATGCGCGCCCGGAGAGATTCGAACCGCCGACCACCTGGTTCGAAGTCGCACAGATGATTTTATAGGTTCTTAATTTTCAACCACTTAGCAGGCCCGCCCTTACTCGAAATAGGCACCGGAGCGCACGAAACGGCATCAAACGCTACGTTTTCGCTACGGTGCCCGCGAGTTGTGACGAACTCTCGACCCAAGGTCCGCCCGGTATCCATACGAGTTTGAGCGTCGCGCTGCCCCGCGCAACTGTAATGATCGGCTCGAGGAACTCCGCGATGCGAATCACGACATCGCTCAGCTGCGGAGGCGCCGAGTTCAGACCACTCTTCCCCAAGAAGGCCTGCCACTGCGTTTGTTTCGCAGGTATCGCGGCGAATGCCGGCGTCATCGCAAGTGGAAGAGATTCGGGGATTGGTGTGCGCCGGCGCTCAAAGGTTGCCCGCACGGCACGCGTAAGGATATCTCCGTCAAAGTGGCGATGCTCCGACAGCGCATGAATGTCGAAGAAATCCCGCATGCGGCTGTTTGCTTCACCCAGCATGACCATCGCATGCAGCTTCTCCGCGATCGCGGTCTCCGGGCGATAGGCCTTCAACCGCGCCCGCGGAAATTCGAGCAGACTTGGATACTCCAGCCATTCCGGTTCTGGAACTACGGCATCACCGATCCCGACATCGACCTGGACGTGAAGGCGGGCATTGCCCAACCGCGCCTGAATCGTCGCGCGCAACCCGCCGTATGCATCCTCCTGACGGATCGGCGCGATACGTATCGATGACGGCAGATATTGCAATCCGTCGGGATCAACGTCGGCGTTACAGACATCCGTAAAGATTCTCGCCAGCGATGCTTGCGACACTTCGCCGAACCCCAGCAGATCGGCATCTCGTGTCGGGCGGATCGTCTCGCCGAGCCATACCAACATCAGCAGCGCGCCCTTGAGCACGAAGCGGTCAGCATACCTCGTGCGGGAAAGTCGATAGAGGAAACCGTTCGGCTGCATATCGTGCGAGCACGACATTCGGATCGATACCGGTCGCCTTGGCGTGCTGAACGAGACGCACCTGAACCGATACCGGCAGACCCTCTGGCGCATCCGTCATGCGACGAGCGCCTCGAGATAAGGCCGCATCACACGCTCTACTCGACAGACTCGGGCGTAAAAGTACATCTTATCCATGCTGAACCGACGCGCCCGCCAAGCGTCGCGCAGAGCCTCAAGAGCCACGTCGAGACCGATTTTGTTGCGGTACTTAAAGGTGTCGGCGATGGTCTTGGCTACGTTGTACACGCGAACCGTCTCGCCTTCGACGCGGTGAGTCTCGATGCCTTCAGTCAATGCGTTGCCGCCGAAGCGCACAACGTGTAGATGCGGATACCGCAGCGACGGGCGGCGGCTGCGACGATCGAGCGCGATCCAAACCTCGTGCGGAAGTTGAGTGCCAATTTGATGAAAGCTCAGCGCGGACAGCAAACAGATCACGGCCTTCGGCGCTGCTGCGGCAACGAGCGCGAGACCGTGATGCTCCGTCACTGGGGCATTGGGCAGGCGGTAGCGTCCCCGCGCAACACGTTCGAGAATTCCGGCACGAACGAGCCGACTCAGAGTCTGAGTGTGGATATTCGCTTCTGCAACTTCCCGCCTAGACACCGAGCCATGCCGGCGGGCTAGGCGAAGCAGGCGAGTCGAGGAGGTGGCGATTGGCATGTGGCAAATTGTAGACACTTACAAATAAATGTCAACGTTTCGCCACGCAAGGCGCGATACGAAACGACTGGCCGCAGTCGCGTCTTTTCTCGCCGCGATCATCTGTTTGCCTGCTCATGCGTGTCTTCTATACTGCGGTGGTGACGTCAATCATCGCAATAAGACTCCCTGCGGCGCTCGAGAAATTCATAGCTTCGCAAGTACGCGAGGACCGGTATCCAGCCGCGAAGCCGCCATCGTCGCCGCGGTCCTGCATCAAAAGCAACGCAGCGAGCAGCTCGCCTGGTTGCGCACCGAAATCCAAAATGGCCTCGACTCGGGACCAGCCGGTGAACTCAATCTTGAAGGGATAATCCGGCGCGGGCGTCGTCGGCTCGCCGCCCGCACTCGCGGGGCGAGCAGTTAATACCGCCTCACGGGCGGCAGGCGGCCACGACCGGCCCCTCGTTACCAGTGGTTCAGAGGCGGAAAGCCGACGGCCATGACCGGATTTCGTTAAGTGGACCCGGTTATCCGTCACCTGCTACGTTATCGGTCATGAAACCGACGGCTAAACCTACTTAAACGACCGTGAGAAGAGCGACTTCGATTGGCCATAACTTCACCCTATCGCGGTCAACGACAAAGCGATCGTCGCGCGACTCGTCGCCTCATCGATCCCCTTCAGAGCTGGCTCCGCTTCTTGAGACAACGGGATAAGTGGTAACTCCGTCCAATCCAAGCGAGGATATCGCTTGAAAGGAAGGAGAGTCATGACGAAGCGATCCCGCCGCAATCATTCTGCGGCATTTAAGGCCAAAGTGGCACTGGCTGCGATCAAGGGGGAAGAGACCCTGGCGCAGCTGGCCACGCGGTTCGATGTTCATCCGAATCAGATTACGCAATGGAAGGGCCAGTTGCTCGAGCGTGCAGCGGATGTGTTCGATGGTGCCGGGTCGGCCGCGGAACCTGGACCTGATATCAAATCTCTGCATGCGAAGATCGGACAACTCGCGCTTGAGAATGATTTTTTAGCCGGCGCGCTCGGACGAATACCCGGATCGAGCGCCAAGCGATGATTACCCCCTATAAGGACGTGGACCGAACGGCACCCTGTGCCGAAATCGTCGAACTCATGCGATCTGAGCTGCGCATCCCTGCCCACACGCACGTCACCCTCAAAGCGTCGAAGACGGCACGCTACGAACAGGTTAGCCAATTGCTACAGTTGCTGCGGGACAGCGAATACAATCTGAAAATCGGATACATCAACTCACAATAGTCAGGTCCGGAATGTGGCCTTTACTCGGCGGACCTTCCGTCCGCAAGATGAGTTGCCCGGACGGTTACAGACTTCCAGTGTTTGGCGTCTAATCAAAGTGCACGTCTAAGGGTTTGCCCTTAACCGCAATTTCCTACCCCAATGCTCCGCCGCTCTCGGCCCAATCTTTGAAGGCTCCGAGGTTATAGACGCGGTCGTAGCCCATGTCTTTAAGCACCTTGCCCGCCAGTGCCGAGCGTCCCCCCGAGGCGCAGTAGAGGATGATTGCCTTATCCTTGGAGAAGCTCTTGTCGTGGTAAGTTGAGTCAGGATCGGCCCGAAATTCCAACATGCCGCGTGAGATGTTAACGCTACCGGCTACCTTGCCGCTCTTGTCGACCTCCGGGGCATCGCGCACGTCGACTACGAGCGTATTGCCCTTGCTTATCATCTCTCGAGCCTGCACCGGCGTAATGCGCGGCACAGCAGCGTTGGCGGCATCCATCATTTGCTTGACACTCGTGGCCATATATTTCTCCCGTTCAAGATCGAGACCAATTTTCGCAAATGGAACGATACTCCTCGACGGAGGCAACCGGAAGCTGGCCGCATCGACGTCGCGCGAGCCCGCTTCGGTGTTCGGAGCCCGGTGTATCAGCTCGGTTCTAGGACGACAAATGCCGAGTTTATGCAATATGGCTTGTCTGGAAGCTGCCAGTGGTGGCCGGCAGGTTCGGGTCGAGAGGACTCATTGGCGGTCGGCGCTGGCACCACGGGCTCCACTCGGCCAGGACCGGGAGCTCGCGGTTCTGAAATGACCGCCACGAAGCGGCCGTTCGCCGGCTGCGATAAGCTAACGCCTAAGTGTGCGAGGCTTCCCACAATGCGGAGTCAATATGAGGTTGGGTAAACGTCTCTGTGAGATACGAAGCGTGGCGCTTTTGCTATGGAATTGCTCCTCGATGGCTGCTGCAGGCGACGGCGGCCCAACCTAACCGTCGCCGGCTCATGCGCGAACTCCGGATACCCACTTCGCAGCGGCCCCGTTCGAATCCCAACGATTGTCGCAGTGACTACCCACTCGTCATGACGATGCGAACGAGGACGAAATCGCCAGGGATGACAATCAATGAAGCTGTTCCCGTGAAGGACCGATGAGTCAACCGCGGCAGTGCCTAGTCGAATCAGCCTCTCTCAGGAGTTTCTGACGTCACCATGAGTGTCCACTGCGCGATATCTAGCCTTCTGGGAAACCACAGGCAGCAGTACTCTTCTATACCGATTTTCCGTAGAGCGCCCCACGGGAGCTAGCGAAGTACTCGTCATTTATAGCTGGTATGGCGTCTTTTCTTACGGGCGGCGGATACGTTTTCCACGTCTCGGAAGAGAAGGGCGGCGTCATATCCTGGTACGCCATGTATCGTGACAATCCGGCCTATTCTGCAGTTAAGGCATTGGTGCGGCAAATCATCGTGGCTCTGCGATGACCACTGCTTGCTGTACGTTGGCTCAAAGGTGCAAAAGAAGGTGAAGTAATTATCTTTGATAACAAGCGGCTGAAGTAAAGCGTTGCCTCACAATCGCTTCGAGCGCATTCGGAAAGTCGCAAAGCCGACAGTGACCACTGACCGCCTTCGGGTCGACTCGCGACGAATGGCGGTCAACAAACCGGCATCGGTCTCAGAACGAAGCCGGGCCTGAGACCCGGCTTCGCGTATGAGCCGAAGTATCTGTTTTACTTCAGATCAAGTTGCTGCCCGGTAAACGAACCCAGAACTCGCCGGATTTTGCCGCGGCTTACTGCTGCCTCATTCGAAGCCGACACGGAGCCGTCCACTTCCTTGGCTATGGCATCTCCCTTGGCGGTGGCACCGTCTAACGCCGCCCAATTTTTGTAGTAGATAACCAGGTAAATATCAGGATCATTTTCGCCGCGTGGTTCTACCGTAATTACCTTGTAGCTGGTTATGTAGCCGGCCTTTTTCGCCGCCTCTTGCGTTGCTTTCCACTTCGTGCCAAGAAATTTCATGTAGTCATCAAATTTCCCATACTCGGTCCGGATAGCGGCGACGTTGACGACGGCTCCCTCTGTGAAGGGATGGTCATCCGCGATTGCAGCGATGCTCACCAGAGTTAGCCCCAGTACAGCAGTGACCGCAGCGATATGTCTATTTACTTTCATATAGTCCTTCCTAGATTTATTCCTGTTTATTCGGGCAAGCAAGGGCATGACCGATCCACTCTCACGCGGGCATCATAGTCCGAATTAGACTCGTATCGTGCCAGAGCTAGCAATGTTCACGTGCCCTACTGCCTCGGAGCTGCCGATTCGGTCGAACCCGGTCGGCACGCTTTCCGCTCTAGGCGGAACAATTGAACGGCGGGTTCCGGGAAGGGCATCCGGCGGCAGGCGGTAGAGTCGAGATGTGGCGCGGTGATCGTAGGTGTGGTTGATCTGTTGCCGCCCCTTTCGTCTGGCGGTGCCCAAGTAACCTTACCGTAATTCCGTTTCCACATCCCGCTCATCGAACCGGACAGGCAGATCTCCCGCATCCGGCTCTCGGACAGAACATCACGCCTTCACCCACGACGGGCCACGACCGAGTTGAGTCAGACGGACGAGCCCGAAGTGCCCGTACAGATGCGAGAGTGGATATGTCCCGCCGCTGCGTCGTCTGACCTTGTGCTTGGTGCGCAACCACCGGCGTAACCGCGCAGCCGTGTAGTTGTCGAGCGCCCGATAAGCGCGGATACGCGTGCCTACTTGGAAGTAGTTCGCCCAGCCGCGCAACGAGCGATTCAACTCGTCCACTACCTGCGTGGTTTCCTGCCACGTTGTCGAGGCAGCCGTCAGCGCATGGACTTTCTCGACCATGCGCCGGATGCTCTTCTTGGACGGCCGCACGCCCAAATAGGCTTTGCCCGTCTTTGTTGAGTACAGCCGCCCGAACGTGTAGCCCAGGAAGTCAAACGTCTCCTCCGGGACCCTGCAGATCCGCGTCTTCTCCTCGTTGACCGTCAGCTTCAGTTTCCCCATGAGCTCGCGCATGCGCGTCAACGCCTCTTCGGCATTACCGCGCCTGCACAGGATCACGAGATCGTCGGCGTAGGTCACAATGCGAGAGCCAAGGCGTTTCCTCAAGGCCGAGCTTCTTCCATCCCAATACGAACCGGCGCATATATATATATTTGCCAGCAGTGGTGAGATCGGAGAACCCTGCGGGATGCCGCGTCCGCTGTCCTTCGCCTCGGTCGTGCGCGTCTTCCGGCCTTTATCGTCGGTTTCTTCCACGGCACATTCCAGCCACATCTTGATCAGATGCAGCACACGCCCGTCCACGATGCGCCGCGCGAGCGAACGCATGAGTTCGGAGTGTGGAATGCTGCCGAAGTAGTCCGCGAGGTCGGCGTCTACCACCTCCGGATGGTCCAAGAACAGCGTCTCTTCCGCATCGATCACCGCCTGCTGGGCATTGCGGCTCTGGCGATAGGCGTACTGCTCGGGTGGAAGATCGGCTTCGAAGACCGGGTCGAGCACCAGCATCGCTGCTGTCATGCACACCCGGTCACGCAGGGTCGATATGCCCAGCGGCCTTAATTTGCCGTTGGCTTTCGGGATATACACTCGTCTGATCGGATCCGGTCGGTACGTCTCCTCCTTGAGCGCAAGCGCCAGTTCCCCCAGCCACCGCTCGAGCCCGTACGCCTCGACATCCGCAAAGTCCTGACCGTCAACGCCAGGCGCACCCTTGTTCGAGCGGCACTGAGCGTAGGCGTGCGCCAGGATATCTTCCCGGAAGATCTTGTCGTACAGGGCGTAGAAGCGATAGCCAGGTTCTGTCTTCGCTTTCGCGTGTAACGCCGTCTGCAGCTTCTGAACACTTTTCGGAGTTGCTAGGTTGCCCAATCTCCTGTCCCTCACTACTTGTTGCGTCAGTCCTGAACTGAGGCCTCTTCCCTCCACCGGCATTACCCGGCTTCATCGGTAATACAAGCCTCTCCGTCACCCCATGACGCCCGGCCCATCCCTCGCGGGCGTCCGGTTGGTCATCGCTGACCACGCCTTGGGGTTTCCCGTGTTGCGTGCGCTTCCCTTGTGTACATGCTGCCGCCACTACCCCGGCGCAGCGACTGGCTGCTTCATCTGCTCGCTTCCCCAGTCGTATCAGCCTTCCCCGATATGGCAGTCCGGGTCGGCCCGCGCCTCGACCTTTTCGAGGCTTGTTCGGCGTTCACTTGCGTTACGGCCTGCACACTCGCGCTGTCACCATATTTCGTGACACGCTTAACCAAAGGCTTCAACTGTTTCGTTACCTCCATAGCTGCTCCGGTTGCTTCCGGCTGGAGCATCTGCCGGGTGGGGCTTTCACCCACTGGGAAAGCGCCGCCTTTTCACGGCGCACGCCAACTGCGGAAGTTCGACGTGTTGAAATTGCATCCGAATTGCAGTCATTCGTACACTTGGTGACAATTGGGGGCTATGAGCGTAAATACCGCGCTGATCGAATAGTTCGCGGTGGCGGCGCGGATCAAACAAAACTTGCACTGTAGGGTATGAAATGATCGGAAGCATCGCGGAAGCATCGCCTCGCCTGACAGCGAGGTTGGCCGGCGCCTTTCAGCTTGCCGAGGCGCTGGCAGCGACCTTCGGCCAAGTGATCATTCTCGGCCGGCTCATTGTATCCGGCGATGCCGCAGCCACGGCGGCGAATATCCTGGGAAAGGAGCACCTATTTTGGCTGGGCTTCGCCTTGTCGATTATCGGTGTGGTCTTCCACATTGCCTGGGCGCTTCTGATGTACGAGCTGCTAAGGCCCGTCAATAGAAGTCTATCGCGGTTCGCGGCTTTCATCGTTCTGGTCGCGTGTGCCGTTCAGACAGTCACATGCCTGTTCTATCTCGCTCCTTTGCCTCTTTTGGAAAGCGGCAGTGCATTTACCGCCCTGACGCCGGGACAGTTGCAGGCGTTGGCGTTCATGTTTCTCAAATTAAACGCCTACGCATTCGACCTCTACCTGGTGTTCTTCGGACTCTGGTGCATCTTGACCGGATACCTAATTTTCAAATCGACCTTTCTACCTCGCGTTTTGGGCGTTCTCTTGATCATCAGCGGATTGGGATGGTGCATCTACCTCTTACCGCCGCTAGCGCATCGACTATTCCCGTTTATCGCTGCCGCCTCTGCGTTAGGAGAAATCCCGCTGGAATTTTGGCTCATCGTGATGGCCGTGAACACGCAACGCTGGAAAGAATTGGCTAGCCGCTAATCAAGGATCGCTGCAAGCTGGGTCTCCCCGGTGGTGTTCGATGTTAGTGCGAGCTGATCCAGTCGCTTGAATCCGCGGCAAGGGCGGTGTGTTCGATCGCCAGTTGTACGCCGCCCATCACGCACGATTTATTCTCTTCCAGGAACACCCCGTCTATCTGAACTGTTTCAAAAACCGACATAACGCTCGGACTTTTTGGCCTGCCGGCAAGCTGACGCCGACCGAGGTCAGCTTCGGGTCGATGAGCGACCTCTACCCATCGCGTTGCGGTGCGGTGAAGCCGCCTGTTACCATCGGGTGCATGGCACGGCAGCTCGAACTGCGACATCCTTGGCCGGTCCGCCTCTGGCATTGGATGACGGCGTCGGCCATCGGCGTCCTCCTACTCACCGGCATCCTGCTATTCGACATCCACCCGCGCCTCTACTGGGGCGACGACGGGCACGAGGGTATGCCGGCGTTCTTCTCGATCTCGGCGCCCGACCTCGACCGCCCGGTGCTGCAGACCGATCTGCAGGTGGGCCGCCATCACTTCGACATGACCGGCCGCCTCGGGCTCGCGATTGACACTGGATTCGGCGACAAGGACTTCCTGGTCTTTCCGCCGCCCGCCGACTGGGACTTCGGCGCGACGCGTGGCTGGCACTTCCTGTGTGCCTGGATCCTCGTCCTCGGCGTGTTTGCCTACAGCCTCTACCTGCTCGCGAGCGGGCGACTCCGGCGAACTCTATGGCCGTCGCCGACGGAGCTCACGTTCGCGAGCCTGGGCCGCGAGCTCTCCCAGCACTTGAGGCTGCGGCGCGCGCATGGCGAGGCCGCGCGGCGCTACAACCTGCTGCAGAAGCTGAGCTACCTAGTCGTGATATTCGGTCTCATCCCGCTCCTCATTGTCTCCGGGCTCACGATGTCGAACTCCGTCACGACCGCGTTCCCGCACCTCTTCACGCTATTCGGCGGTCGCCAGTCAGCGCGCTCGATCCACTTCATCGCGGCCATGCTGCTGCTCGCGTTCATCCTCGTGCACGTATTCCAGGTGTTCGTCGCGGGGTTCTTTAACCTGATGCGCTCCATGATCACCGGCCGATTCGCTGTCGAGCGCGAGGAGCCGCCCTGAGTCAACTAATTACCCGCCGCGGACTCCTCGTCGGCGGTGCCGCCGCCGCCGGGACTCTGTTCACGGGCTGCGCGCGCGTCGACAACAAGTGGCCAATCCCTGCCGTGCTCGATGCGGCGGACGCCTTCACGCGCGGCGCGCAGCGGCTCCTCCTCGACCAGCGGCCGCTGGCGCGCGAGCTCTCGCTCGCCGACATCTCGGCGCATTTTCCGCTGAGCGGTACGTTCATGCCGAAGGCGGACACCTACAAGCGCCTGCTCGACGAGGAGTTCGCGAGCTGGCGACTGCGCGTGCACGGCCTGGTCGAGCGCCCGCTCGTGCTTTCGCTCGCGGAGCTGCGCGCTCTGCCCTCGCGCACCCAGATCACGCTCCACCAGTGCGATGAGGGTTGGAGCGCTGTCGCTCAATGGACGGGCGTGCCGCTCGCGCACGTGCTCGGCCTCGCCGGGTTGCAGAAGCGCGCCCGCTACGTCGTATTCCACTGCCTCGACCAGGTCGAACTTGACGGCGCCTACTACTACGAGAGCCTTGACCTCCTCGATGCCACGCATCCGCAGACGATCCTCGCCTACGGCATGAACGGCAAACCGATCCCGGTGCAGCACGGAGCGCCGCTGCGGCTGCGCGTCGAGCTGCAGATCGGCTACAAGAACGCGAAGTACGTCGACCGCATCGAGGTCGTGGATTCGCTCCACTCAATCGGCAAGGGTCGCGGCGGCTGGTGGGAGGACTTCGACCACGCGATCTGGTACGCGGGCCTGTACGCACCGTAAGCGGTCAGCAGGCGGCGTGATTGATTAGACCGGGAAGTCGTGGATCTCGGAGCGCAGCGGGTTGGCGGCGAAGTGCTGCTTCCACAGCCGCGGCGTGAGTTCGGCGACGCGGCTGGCGGGATGCTCGCTGATCCGCTGCAGCACATCGACGAGGTAGGTGTACGGATCGATGCCGTGCAGTCGGCAGGTGACGATCAAACTCTGGATGATGCCGACGTGCTTGGCGCCGAGTTCGGTCCAGCAGAAGAGCCAGGATTTTCGGCCCATCGGAACCACGCGCAGCGCTCGCTCGAGATGATTGGTATCGATCGGCACATCCGGATCGGTGAGGAAGACCTCGAGGCCGGCGCGCCGCTCGCGCACATAGTTCAGCGCCTGGATGAACGGGTTGGTGGGCGTGAAGCCTTGGCGCGCGAGTTGTCGATCGACCCATTCGAAGAACAGCTCGACCAGCGGTTTGCTGTGCGTCAAGCGATGCAACTGCTTGTCATCGCCGACGAGCTTGGCGATCGCGGATCTCTTCCTCGACGGCGTACATCGCTTTGATCTGCTCCAGCGCCTCGGCGGCGCCGGTGGGTTCGGCCGTCAACGCATCGAAGAACGCCGCGGCGCCCGTGCGCCCAGCAGCGGGCGTGGTTGATGCCGGTCTTCTCGGCGTATTGTTCATAGGCGGCATAGCCGTCGGTGAACAACACGGCGTTGGCGACCGGCTTGATCCCGAGCGCATGACACACGAAGTCGGCGGATCGCGAGGCGTGGAACGGGAAGCACACCTCATCGAGCTGCCCGTAGATCGGCCAGAAGTAGCCGGTGTGCATCTTGCCGTGACCGGCGCGTCCGGCCTTGATCGGCGTCTCGTCCATGGCCTTGACGCGGCTCGAGCGGATCGAGGCGAACTGGGCCTCGTAGATCGGCGTGAGCAGGCTGATGACGGCTTGCGCGACCTGGGTCAGCCACGGCCGGCTGACCCGGATGCCGGCGGCGGCGAGGCGCTGATGCTGGCGATAGAGCGGCATGTGCCAGGCGAACTTATCCATCAGCAGCCCGGCGGCGAAGCTCACATCCGCCCGGCTGCCCTCCAGGACTCCGGCCGGGGCCGGCAGGGCAGAGGATCTGTGCACTCGACTTGATCTTGACCACGGGCCGGCGGATCTTCAGGACCTGATAGGCGCCCGGGCGCTGCGCAATCCGGTAGGTCACCTTCTCGCCGATGACCTCGTACTGATCGGGCGAGAAGCCCTCCACGTCCGCATGCACCAGCGTGAGGGTCTGGACCGGGACCTTCGACTCGTCGAAGAACGGCAGCTCCTCGCTGCTCTCGGCGCCATCGTGCTGTGCGTAATGCGCCGGGTATGGGCGGCGATGCTCTTGCGTTCCTCGACGGCCGCGGCGGGCACCGGGAACGTCTCGCCCAGGTGCATCTGCGATGGGATCGGGTTCGGGGGCGAAGCGCTCGCTCTTCTGCCCAAAGATCTGACGGCGGAACCACTCGAGCTGGTGCTCGAGGGCGGCGATCTTCTCGGCCTGCGGAGCGGACCAGGGCGGCGAGCTCCGCGGCGCTCATCGAGGGTCACTCGGTGAGGGTCGATGAGCCGGAGGATGCCGCGCTTTGCATGTCACTCATCGTATCACGATGAATGCATGAAAGTGCTTGTTTTATAGGCTTTTAGTCGACCGCCGACGGCAGAGAAAAGCGCTTGCGAACACGCTTCCCTTCCAACCCCTCGAGCAGCAACTTCAATCCCGTCCAGTCCATCTCGCGGGTGCG
This sequence comes from uncultured Gammaproteobacteria bacterium, assembly GCA_963800375.1. GTDB lineage: Bacteria > Pseudomonadota > Gammaproteobacteria > Steroidobacterales > Steroidobacteraceae > Bog-1198. Next base: position 135,929 of record CAWDAT010000002.1, read on the forward strand.
CACCGCGCGCCAGTCGCTGATGAACCTTCCGCTCTCGAGCCGCTTGCCCCAGATGCAAAATCCGCTGCGATCAAAATACAGGCACTTGATCTGCGAACCGCGGCGGTTGACGAAAATATACAGCGCGCCATCGAGCGGGTCACGACCCATCGCATGACGGGCGAGCGCCTGCAGTCCGTCGTACGATTTACGCATATCGGTCGGCTGCCCGTACAGGTGCACCCGGATCTGCGCCTCGGCGAAGAACATCAGCCGCGCGCGATGCTCAAGATCACGCCGCCGCCGAGCTCCAGGCGGACTTCAAATCGCGAGCCGCCGGACCGAAGATCGCCCAGATCGATAAACGGTGCCGCGCTCCCCGCCGCCGGCTGTGGCCGCGTCGGAACCTGTCTGCCCTCCTTGCTGCGCGTAAGTCGTCGATCGCCAGCGCCGGAACACGCTCGCGTTGATCCTCTCGCGCCGGCAAAACTGCGGCACCGACAGTCCACTGCTCGACTGCCGAGCAATCAGCTGCCGCCACACCGCTGCACTCCGCCTGATCCGCTTGCCTTGGCCCACTTGTCGCTCCAGTTGTTGAAAAACCGGAGGACATTGTCCAGACCTACGCAAGAGGGAAAGAACGCCGCGTGGTTACCGCTTACGGCGCACCTGCTGCCGGAACCCGTCGGGGGAGAGGCAGCGAACCAGGCGGCCTTGTCACGCTGCCGCGAAGCGGACGTTCACGACCGGCGGTTACAGGGTCGACACGAGTCGGTGGATCCCAACTGCGTCGGCCAAGGGCTCCGCCCGGCCGCGACCCGTCACAGGCCCGTGTGCTCAGCAATTATTCGATTCGCCGATCCATATGTTCGCGCGCGTGACTGCATTTTTTCGGACTACAATTGAATATTGGACAGCGCCAGGTGCTCGACTGCACTTAAGTTTGTGAGCTTTCGGGCACATAAGTTACAGATTATTCCGGTCACATCGCTGACACTTTTGGGCTTTTGCGGGAGACGCAAAGTGCCCAGGCAGGAGTGTCGCAAGATGGATGAACGGTTGCGCTTTGTAGCCCGGTTGCTGGATGGCGAGAAGATGGCGTTGCTGTGCCGGGAGTTCGATATCTCGCGCAAGAGCGGCTACAAGATCTACGAGCGATACAAGGACTGTGGCCTGTCGTGGGGCTCACCGATCGCAGCCGACGTCCCTATCGGCAAGCGAACCAGCTTGCCAGTCCAGATCGAAACGCTGATCCTGCAGCTGCGAGAGAGAGCACCCGAGCTGGGGCGCACCGAAGATCCGCGAGAAGCTCAGCGCCGGTTGCACGACGAGGTCTAGACTGCCGGCCATCAGCACGGTGCACGCCGTACTTGATCGCCACGGCCTGGTCACCCGCGGCCGTCAGCGCCATCAGCTACAAGGCTCGAGGGCACCGGCTTATCCGAGCCGAGCTCAGCCCAACGATCTGTGGTGCGCCGATTACAAGGGCGAGTTCATGCTCGCCGATCGTCGCTATTGCTATCCGCTCACCATCACCGACTTCGCCAGCCGCTACCTGCTCGTGCTGCGAGGCCCTGTGCACCACCAAGGAGATCTACGCTTTTACGGTATTTGAGCGCACTTTCAAGGACTTCGGGCTGCCGCAGGCGATCCGCACCGACAACGGCGTACCCTTCGCCAGCCAGCAGCGCCTTCTTCGGCTTGAGCAAACTTGTCGGTCTGGTGGCTGCGCCTCGGCATTCGGCATCGAGCGCATCAAGCCGGGCACACCCGCAGCAAAACGGCCGGCACGAGCGCATGCACCTGACGTTGAAGAAGGAAGCCACCAAACCGGCCGGGCAAGAACTTCCTGCAGCAGCAGGCTAGGTTCGATGACTTCATCGACGTGTCTACAACCAGGAGCGACCGCATCAGGCGCTGGACATGAAGTATCCCGGCTGAGCTCTACAAGCCCTCACCGCGACCCTACACGCGGCTTGCCCGAGCTAGCACTACCCGTTCCACGATCGCACCATCACCGTAACGCAGTGCGGTCGCCTCTGCTTCGGCGCGCGCAAGATCAATCTGAGTGCACGTATTCGCGGGTCAGAACGTCGGCGTCAGCGAAGTCGCCGATAAAATCTGGTTGATCAGCTTCATGCACTACGATTTGGGCTTCTTCGACGACGAGAGCAGTCGCGTCGAATGTGCCCCAAATCCCTTCAGTGCTAAAGTGTTAACGATGTGTCCGGAATAAAGCGTCAGCGATGTGACCGGAATAGAACTTGATTTTATTGGCGCGCCCGGAGAGATTCGAACTCCCGACCACCTGGTTCGAAGCTCGAAGGGACGGGAAATTTGGAAATCTTGATGATTGCAAGTAGTTGATTTGTAACAACCACGCTCGCGGGATGTCCGTTGCTGATTCACCTCCGAGCACAACAAAGCACTACTGAGTCACGCAAAAATCCCGCAACCACCTGGTCTGTTTTGGCGAGGCCAACCACCTAGTTAAAGGCTGGTTTGTAGCGACTCGTGATCGAAACGACCACCCCAGCCTAGGCGACGACTAGGGTACGGCCACCCAGTCGCGTAGCGCGGCAATCGTCCCGTAGCTCTCGGCTTTTCTGTAGTACCGGTCGTCCGCCGTCACCAGCAACGCATCCTCGTGTTCAAGCGCGACGGCATGGTACAGCGTGTCGAACAAATGATGATTGGTCTCGATGGCAAGGTTAGTTGCCCGGCGCATGACGTTCGGATCGTCAGTTGTCGGAAACTCGAGTGCGGCAAGCATTTCGACATCACGAACTGCCGTCTGTGGTGCAAGGCGGGCAGCCACCGCAGCTACTTCAGCCAACCAATGCACCGGCTGCAAGACCTCCAGTTTCCCACTTACTACCGACTCGACGAGGGCTAGAGCCTTCTCCGTATCGGGTTCGCGGGCGGGGTCCTCAAAGAGCCATTTGAGAACCACGCTTGCATCGATCACGACAATCACCGTCGCTCGGCCGCTCGCGCCTTGCGCACTTCCGCGCTGGTGAATGACGGTCGGCTTGCACGCGCGCCGCTCAATTGTCGGAAAAGTCGTTCCCGTCTAATTTGGAGCTGCCGTTCGCGCACGGCCCGCCGCATCAGCTCAGCGATGATAGAACTCTTGTTCCGATCGCCGAAAGCCTCGTCGAACTCCGCCTTCACTTCATCGGGCACACTGAAATTGACGGTTGCCATTGTCGAGTCCATTGTTGAAATATTCAATAACTATAACTCGATCGTTCGTCGCGTCAATGGCAATTTTGGCCATATATGTCAATTTACATGAGCCGCCGAACGAGTCCTGCGAATCCCGGCCAGCAGGTTCGTAGATGTTGATTCTTAACTACCACGCTCGCGGGATGTCCGTTGCTTATCCACAGGCGAGCAGGACCAAGCACAACGAAGCAGGACCGAGTCACGCAAAAGTCCCGCACAACTCGGATTGCAGGATTGCAACTTGTCGGCCGGCGTTACAACAGCACGCCCCGCGATCGAGCGGACGACGTTGGGATGACGCATGAATCTCGTAGCGGACACTTGCATCGATCGAGCGACTTCATGGGCGGCGATACCGCAATGCGTCAACGAGCAGAGCAAAGGCGGGAGAGGATTGTCGGCGACTGGGATAGTAAAGGTGGTATCCCATAAATGGAGGGCACCAGTCGGCTAGAACACGTACGAGACGCCCAGCGGAAATATCTGCCTGCACTAAGTCTTCGGGTAGAAACGCAAGACCAAGTCCTGCGAGCGTAGCGTTCAGTCGCAAAGCGATGTTATTGAAAACGAGCTGCCCATCGACATGCACATTGACCTCGCGCTTGTTCTTCTCGAATTCCCACGTGTAGAGGCCGCCGTGTGTCGGCAGGCGTAAATTGATGCAATCGTGAGTTGTCAGGTCGCGGGGCGCCCGCGGTCGCTTTCGTCGTTCAAAGTACGAGCGGGACCCAACGACCGCCATTCGAAGGTCGGGTCCGATTCGAACGGCAATCATGTCCTTTGCAACCCGTTCGCCCAACCGCACACCGGCGTCGTAGCGCTCGGCGACGATATCCGTGAGGCCGTAATCAACGGCGACCTCGACTTTGATATCGGGATAGCTCGGAAGAACCTTTGCGAACACCGGCCACAAGACCGTGATCGCCGCGTGCTCCCCCGCGGTGATGCGCACAGTACCGGCGGGCTTGTCCCGAAGCTCGCTTAACGAAGCCACCTCGGACTCGATCTCCGCAAATCGTGGGGCGACGGACTGATACAGCCGATCCCCTGCCTCGGTAGGTGCCACACTTCGAGTGGTACGAGTCAGCAACCGCAATCCTAGGCGTTCCTCGAGCCCACGGACCGTGTGACTCAAGGCCGATTGCGATACGCCGAGCTTTGCCGCTGCTTTGGTGAAGCTCCGCTCCCGTGCAACAGCGACAAACGCCAACAAGTCATTCAATTCGTGCCGCGCCATTCATGAGCCCCATTCATAGACCTATGCGCATTCTGCCATCTAATCAGGGAGAGCTTCACCTGTTAACTTGGCTTCGACACCTCAGATTCGATTATTTCGAGGAGAAGCATGATGCATCGCAAATTAGGTACTTACGGCCCGGAAGTCTCAGATATTGGGCTGGGCTGCATGGGCTTGAATTACGCCTACGGTCCCGCTCTGGGCAAGAAGGAGGCGATCTCCCTGATTCGCGAGGCCTTTGAAGGCGGCGTCAACTTCTTTGACACCGCGGAAGCCTATGGCCCCTTCACCAACGAGGAGCTGGTGGGCGAAGCCCTCGCCCCGATCCGCGATCAGGTGATCATTGCGACCAAGTTTGGCTTCAAGGATGGCATGGTCAGTTCGGGTATGGATAGCCGGCCGGAGCGTATCCGCGAAGTCGCCGAAGCGTCACTCAAGCGCTTGAGGACCGACCGGATCGATCTCTTTTATCAGCACCGCGTGGATCCCAACGTCCCCATGGAGGACATAGCGGCCGCCGTGAAAGAGCTCATCGCTGAGGGCAAGGTCAAACACTTCGGGCTCTCAGAAGCGGGCGCGCAGTCGATCAGGCGGGCGCACGCGGTTCAACCGGTTGCGGCTGTTCAGAGCGAGTATTCGCTTTGGTGGCGGGAGCCCGAGAAGGAGATATTGCCGATTTGTGAAGAGCTGGGAATCGGTTTTGTGGCTTTCAGCCCCTTGGGAAAGGGCTTTTTGACCGGCAAGATCAACGAACAAACCGAATTCGCCAAGGATGACTTCCGCAATATCGTGCCACGCTTCTCGCCCGAAGCACGCAAGGCCAATCAGGGGTTGGTGGAGCTTTTGGCGTCGATCGCGGAAACGAAGCGCGCAACTCCCGCGCAGCTCGCCCTCGCCTGGCTCCTGGCGCAGAAACCCTGGATTGTGCCGATTCCGGGAACGACGAAGCTCAATCGCCTGAAAGAGAACGTGCGCGCCACCGCGATTGAACTCAGCACCGAGGACCTCAAGAAGATCGAAGATGCGCTGAGCCGCATTCAGGTGCAAGGGGACCGTTATCCCGCGCACTTGGCAGCACGGGTCGGCAAATAGGATCACTGGAGGACAGCAGTATGAACCACTCAACGTCGTCATCGGCGCCGGATCGATCGGACAGGCAATCGCCCGCCGGGTCAGCGCAGAAAAACATGTTTTACTCGCGGACCTGCGACAGGAAAACGCCGATGCGGCAGCCAAGGTATTGAAGGACGCCGGCTACGAGGTGAGCATTGCAACGGTGGACGCATCGTCTCGCAATTCAGTCCACGCATTGGTCGAGAAGGCGACATCCCTTGGCGAGGTCACGGGTCTCATCCATGCCGCCGGTGTCTCCCCGAGCCAGGCATCACCGGCGACGATCCTGAAGGTCGATCTCTATGGCACAGCGCTCATACTGGAAGAGTTTGGCAACATCATCGCCCGCGGCGGCGCCGGTGTCGTCATCGCGTCTCAGTCCGGGCACCGCCTTCCGCCCTTGAGTGTCGAACAAAGCAAGGCGCTCGCGATAACCCCGGTGGAGGAGTTGCTGAAGTTGCCCTTCCTTCAGTCCGACCAAGTGAAGGACTCGCTCCACGCCTATCAGCTGTCGAAGCGCGGGAATTCCTTGCGCGTCATGGCGGAAGCGGTACGTTGGGGCAAACGCGGTGCCCGAATCAACACCATCAGCCCGGGCATCATCATTACGCCCCTGGCCAATGATGAGCTGACCGGACCGCGCGGCGCCGGATACCGTCGCATGATCGAGGTGTCCGCCGCCGGGCGCGCCGGCACGCCTGACGAGGTGGGGAACGTCGGATCGCTCCTGATGGGTGCGGATGGCGCTTTCATCACGGGCAGCGACTTTCTCATGGATGGCGGGGTCACCGCCGCCTACTGGTTCGGCGAATTGGCCCCGAAATAAGGAATGCTCGCAATGGCCACTAGTCAGGAAGCACATCGTGTGCACGACAAGCTCTTTCCGAACCATCAATCGACCTTAAAGGTGACGGATCCGGAGTTGGGGCGAACCGAAGGAGGAAATCCGGCCGGGTGACGTCGTGTGGTGCCACCGGGCAAGAAGCATTGGCATGGTGCCACCGCCACCACCGCCATGCCGCACATAGCGATCGTGGAGAAACTCGACAGCAAGGGAGTTGATGGAAAAAGTCAGTGACGAGCAATACTTGTCAAACAAGTGAGCGCTCTTGACCCAAAGCCGCGCCGGGGCCCGGTTCGCCGTTCATCCCGTTACCGCGCGCTACTCGCAGCGACGGCCGCCTCATACCAAGTCCAGGACCGAGTTGCACGTGCGCTCTCGACGAGGTACACCCGCCGCAAGAATGAGGGCGCGCCTTCTACCCGGTGAAGGCGCCCTGAGGCAACCAATTGGGCCGCCACACGCGAGGGCAGGTATCCTTTTGAATCGGCTCGCAACAGGTAGTCAAGTGCCCAATCCGATGCGGCGATCGTGACTTGCGCGGGTCGGGCGTCGGGAAACGCCTCGGCATGCTGCCTGCGGAATTGGTCGCCGTGGTCAATGTAGATATACGCCGAATCGAGCGCGGCCGACTGATCGGCAACCGCCGAGACGAGGATGAGTTCGTCTTCGAGCAACAGCCGGCTCGTGTACTCCTCGCCAGCGTGCGGTACGTGGCAAAACGCAATGTCGATCAATCCCATGTCGAGCCAGCGCTGCAACTGGCGCTGCTCGCCCGGCCACAATGCCGTCGCGATACCTGGCGCATGTTCACGCACATGATCCAGAAAGCGGCTGCCTAGGTTCTGCCACAGGTCAAATTCGAGACCGGCATTGCAAACACCCTCCACCCCTGGGGGCAGCGCGATCTCGTAGCGCGCCTGACGCCAAACCTGTGTCATGAGTTCGGCGTAGCGCTGGAATTTGAACCCGGCCGAAGTCAAAGCGGCACCGGATTTGCGCCGATGGAGCAGCTTCTGACCGAGCTTTTCCTCGAGGGTGTTGATTCGTGCCGTCACGGTCGATGGAGTGACGTGCAGATGGCGGGCGGCCGAGACCAGACTTTGAGTCCTGACCACCTCAAGAAAGGTATTGAGCTCTTCGAAGTCCATAATTCGATAATACCGAATTAAATGACGAAAATATTTCGCTTTTCACGATTCCAGCGGTCTGGCACCGTAGTAATCCACTGCGATTCGGGGGTCAAATGCAGTTCAACAACTTCCTGGGGGCCTACTACCGGGATACGAGCTACGGCGGCGATCGGCTCTATGCCGACATGCTCGCGCAGGCAAAGCTGGTCGATCGGCTGGGGTTTCGCGGGGTCACGATCCCCGAGCACCATTTGATCAACATCCTGTTGATTCCCGATCCGCTCCAATTCGCGGTCAAAGTCGCATCGATTACCGAGCATCTGGAAATCGTCACCTCCGTCTGCCAATTGCCGCTGCATGACATGCGAATTTTCGCGGGGCAAGTCATCCAAGCGGACATCCTCTGCGAGGGTCGGCTCGTGCTCGGCGTCGGCCGCGGTGCGTTCGCGTACGAGCTTGCGCGAATGGGCAAGCCCATAGAGGAGTCGCGCGAGCGCTTCGACGAGTCGCTGAATGTACTGATGGCTCTCATGTCGCGCGAGGAAGTCTCCTGGGAGGGAAAGTATTACCAATTTGCGCCGCTCACGGTGATGCCGCGGCCGCGCGCGTCCGGTTCGCCCCCGATCATGATCGCTGCGCTCGTTCCCGAGGCGATCGAAGCCTCGGCACGCCGCGGGTTTCACATTCAAACGACGCCGCTCAATGCCAGCGTCGGCAAGATGCGCGAGCAGGTTGATGCATTCAACCGCGGCAAGGCCGCCTGCGGCGAAGCCGGTCGCGATCTTCGCCTGGCCGTGATGCGCGTCTGCTGTGTCGCGAAAGATGATGCGGATGCGCGCCGGAAGCTTGACCATGCCTACGACTACTATGGCAGGTTCCACAATGTGTTCACGGGTCCCGGCATCGTCGAGCACGGCACAATCAAGGCGCTGCCGCTGAAACAGACCAAGGAAGATCTGCGCGAGAGCCTGCTGATCTGCACCGCATCCGAGATGATTGATCGCTTGAAAGCCTACCAAGAACTCGGCGTGGACGAGCTCATCATGAATGGCAATATCGGGCACGGCAACCAAGAATCGCTCGAGGCGCTGGAGCGATTCGCGGCAGACGTAATGCCCGTCTTCTCGACGGCGACGCCGCGAAGTCCGATCATGCAGGCGACCGGCACATGACGGTGGAACGCGACGATTTCATTCATGCCATGCGCTCGGTCGCAAACAGCGTCGCCGTGGTGACCACCGATGGCGCAGCCGGATGCCACGGAGCGACCGTGACCGCGTTTTGTTCCGTGTCAGCCGACCCGCCGTCCGTTTTGGTTTGCCTGCGCATCGAATCGCGTATTGCGCAGGCAGTGACTCGAAACGGCATGTTCTGCATCAACGTTCTCAAGAACTCCGCCTCAACACTGGCGGATAGGTTTGCCGGCCGCAACGACGCCGCGGTCATCGACCGCTTCGAGGGTGTCGATGTCGTCGTTGAGGCCGATCGACCTCCTCGCCTGACAGCGGCCACGTGCGCCTTTAGCTGCGTTCTTGCGAACACGCTTGCGGCCGGATCTCACCTCGTAGCGGTCGGCCGAGTGGACCACGTGTACACGGCTCCCGAACATCCCCTGACCTATATTCACGGCGGTTATGCCTGCGTCACTCCCCTTCCCGCCTTCGTTCCCACCTGAGGACCTTCGATGCCCATAATCCGAGTTGACATGTTCAAGGGCCGCGGCCGCGAGCAGAAGCGCCTGCTCGTCCGGGAACTGACCGATACCTACGTGCGGGTCGCCGGCGGTAAGCCCGATTCGGTGACGGTCATCATTCAGGACATCGACAAGGAAGACTGGGGTGCCGCCGGGGCGTTGATGGCCGACAAGTATCCGGATTGAAATGAGCGCCCCAGTCCAGTCGGCGTACTCGGTTGAGGGAAGCGGGCCTCCCCTCATTCTGATTCATGGGATCGGCGCGTCGCGCCATAGTTGGGACGGTCTCATCCAGGATCTAAAGCATGATTTCCGCTGCGTGAGCTACGACCTGCGGGGGCATGGGCGCTCGCCCTTACCAAAACCGCCGTACTGTCTCGATCATCTCGTCGAAGATCTGGAAGGCTTGCGGCGCGAGCTCAACATAGAAAAAGCCCATTTCGCGGGACACTCGCTCGGGGGGATGATTGGCCCCGCGTATGCGCGACGCTATCCCGACCGTGTGCTGTCGCTCGGCCTGTACAGCACGGCTGCGTTTCGCAGCGAGGACGATGCTGCGAAGGTGCGGGGCGTTGTCGCCGCGATGCGCGCCAAAGGAATCCCACCCGTGCTCGAAACGCTCAAAGATCGCTGGTTTACCCCGGAGTTTGCGGCACGCTGTCCACAAGTGATCGAACGGCGTATGCAACAGGTCATCGATACCGACCGAGAAGTTTTCCTCAGCGTTTTCGACATCTACGCCGGGACTGAAATGGCTCCTTGGATTGGCGAGATTCAGCATCCCAGCCTAGTCCTGACCGGCGAAAACGATGGGGGCTGCAATCCGCGCCTGAACGCACAGATCGCCGGTTCAATGCCGAATGCGGAACTCGTGATCCTGCCGTCGCTACGCCACGCGATACTCCTCGAGGCGCCGCAAATTGTGGCCGCACCCGTGCTCGACTTTCTGCGCCGCCACGCCGGCGGTTGAGCAGTGGGACGATTGCGACCGGAGTGCGCTCTTGGCGAGTCGCCTAAAAGCAGACACCGGGCGCTAGAATGAGTTGATGACAAACACAACGACAGTGGCGCCCCTCCTCCTGTGTCTGACGCCGGCCCTGCTGGCGCTCCTGCTCTACGGGCTGGGCCAGGACTTCGTGAAAATGTGGAGCACGGAAGTGCCGCCAGCGCACTTCTGCTTGTATTTCGCGCGCGCACGCGCGGTGGTGATGAGGGCTGGTGCTTTTGTTCTCACTATCCTGCCCACGGGTGTGCAGCATGCGGGCACCTCACGGCCACCCACTTGAATGCGTCGAGTTCGTTAGATGCGGACGAAACTGGTTACGACGTGACGGTTCTTTGAACTCCTTGACATCCCGACCACATAGTTCGTAGCTCTCGGAAGTATCGAAACTGAGATTTTGACAATTGTCAGTACTTGTTTCTAATCAACCTCGCTCGCGGGATGTCCGTTGCTTATCCACGCCCGAGCGTGACTGAGCACAACGAAGCACGACTGACTCACGCAAGAGTCCCGCAACAAAATCGAGCACAAATGCGGGCGCAAGAAGACGCGTTGGGCGCTGATCCGATCAGCGAGCGTATTTGGTAAAGATAAAATCCCGATCGTTAAGGAAACTCTGAAAGACTTGTGATGAAGACAGCGCGTTCAATGGTGGAACGGCTCCGCGTGCAAAATGTCGGCGCGGCCGGTAGTTCCACATATCGTCTGACCTGGATGGCACAGGCACAACACCCGATCTATGGCACAACAAGAAAAAAACACGCATGTATTTTTTTGCGCGCCCGGAGAGATTCGAACTCCCGACCACCTGGTTCGAAGTCGCACAGATGATTTGATAGGTTCTTAACTTTCAACCACTTAGCAGGCCCGCCCTCACTCGAAACAGGCACCGTAGCGCATGAAGAGGCATCAAACGCTACGTGTTTAGCTACGGTGCATGCAGCACTCAATATTGACTCATCGTTATTAGTTATTTAAGCTCCATCGATGGCTAAGCGATTACAAGTCATCCTGCAGGATCCCGAGTATCGAGAAATTCAGCGGGCGGCCGACGCGCAGCGGTTGTCGATCGCTGCATGGGTCCGACAGGCGCTTGCAGCCGCGCGCCGCCGCGAACCTGTAGGTAACGTTGGCAAGAAGTTGGACGCCGTGCGTGCGGCTACCCGACACTCGTATCCAACTGCGGACATCAACGACATGTTGGCGGAGATCGAGCGTGGCTACGGCGCATCCGACCGTCGATGATCTTCATCGACTCGAACATCCCGATGTATCTCGTGGGAGCTCCGCACCCGCATAAGGTCGATGCCCAACGACTCCTGGAAAACCTGCTCAGCGAGCGCGTTCGGCTCGTGACGGACGCGGAAGTCCTGCAAGAGATTTTGCATCGCTATGTGGCGATAGACCGCCGCGATGCCATCCAGCCTACGTTCGACGCCATTCTGGGAATCGTAGATCAGGTGTTGTCGGTCGACTTAACTGCTGCGGAGCGCGCAAAATTGATCGTCCTCGGATCGACTCGCCTTTCGGCTCGTGATGCATTACATCTGGCGGTCATGGAGCAGCATTCTATTGGCCGTATCCTCAGCTTCGACGCCGGCTTTGACGGACATCCTGGAATCTCGCGGCTGTACCAATAGCGACGGAGGCACGCGCAGGCACGCTAACGCACAAACCGGCATGAAGCGATTCTGCTACGTTGCCGAGCGTCCCGTTTGACGATATACGGGCGTCTCCTATACTGAGTCTGCAAATGTCAACCATTTCCATAGAACTGCCGGCCGCTCTCGAGAGGTTTGTCGCCTCGCAGGTTCGCGAAGGCACGTATTGCAGCCGTGAAGCCGCAATCGTTGCGGCAGTCTCGCATCAAAAGCAACGCAGCGAGCAGCTCGCCTGGTTGCAGACAAAAATCCAGAAAGGCATCGTCTCCGGACCCGCTGGTAAGCTCAATATTGAATCAGTCATACGGCGCGGTCGCCGCCGGCTTACCGCTCGATCGAGATCGTCCGCGTAATTCACGGTCGCCGAAATATCCCTGACATTCTTGATGAGTTGTGATCGCCCTCCAACGAATCTTTGACCTCCGCGACAGCGCAGGTTCGCAGGCACTAACGGAAACCGGTTTAAGCTAAGGGGAAGCCGATGGCGATATCACTTTACGACCTGAGCGTGCCGACCTTCCTGCAAACCGTGGTGGCCGTCGGGGGTTTCCTCGCCCGCGCGGTCAAGCACTGCTCCGAGACCGGGGCAGATCCAGACGACTTCGTGCACGCCCGGCTCTTTGACGATATGGCACCCTTCCATTTTCAGATCGAAGCGGCCTGGCACCGTTCAGTGTGGGGCCTGGAGGCCGCGAAGACCGGCGTGTTCACCCCGCCCGCACTGGTCGGACCGGTTTCTTTCGTCGACCTGCAGTCCATGATCGGCGAGGCGGAAACGGCGCCGAAGGCGCTCACCGCCGACGAGGTCAACAGCTGGGCGGGCAAGGACCTCGACCTTCAGATCGGCCCGCGGAGGCTAGCCTTCACGTCGGAGACCCTCATCCTTTCGTTTTCGCTGCCCAACTTCTATTTCCACGCCGTCACCGCATACAACATCCTGCGCGCACGGGGTGTGCCGCTCGGAAAGCGCGATTACGAGGGCCAGCTGCGCACTCGGACTGCCTAGACCGGTACCCTGTAGCGAGAGCAGGTTAAGAGAGGCGGTCATGGACGCGGAAGTAGCGATTGCAGCGCCTCGAAGCACTTGCCTGGGCAATCAGTGAAATTTCTCGCCGCGCGCCTTCGCAGAAGCAGACCACCTATGCCAGGAAGTATTAGCCATTCCGGCGTCGAATCCGATTGCAACTGTGCAACAAGAACGCATCGGCCTGGACCATGAATCGCAACCTCGTCGCCACTTCGCTCCATGTTAATTGTATCGGTGCGAAATCCGCCTCCACCTCCGTCGAACGTAGAAGGCGCGTATCTCGTCGGGCGTTCGCTTGGACAGAAATATGTCGTAGTGGGAGCCGACGGTGTTCCAGCCGCGAAGCGTCACGGCCTCCGGCGGCACCGGTGCGATAGAGTTTGCCGCGCTCGCGGAGGCTGCAAGATTGAGCGCCATGCACAGTGCCGGCAGCGTTTTGCAGTGGCTCATGACTTCTGACGCGTAAGGCGGTACTGCACAGGCTCAACTGCAAGCGGGGGGGCGCGATGAGCCCCCTTCTCCGTGACTTGCGCGTCCTAGAGGTAGGTCTATCAAGCGAGTTGCCGCCATGTCCGCCATTTCCGTCAAATATCCGTGCTGGCCTGCGATCCTCTTAGGAATTGCCCTGTCGGCATGCCACAACGAGGACGCCGTCCTAAATTCGCCACCCGATGCTGCACCGATTACACCCGCCACGTATGCCGTGAGCGTCACCGTGAGCGGGCTCGACGGCACCGGCCTCGTGCTGCAGAACAACGGCAGCGGTGATCTCACGGTCACCGCCAATGGCACCGTGACATTCGCCTTGCAGGCGTCGGGTACCGCTTACGCCGTCACCGTTCAGGCGCAGCCCAGCAGCCCCGCGCAGACCTGCACGGTGGCCGGGGGATCCGGCACGATTGCCCAGGCGAATGTGACCAATGTGACGGTCACGTGCACCGATAACTTCGTGCCCACTTATGCCCCGGCGCCGAAGGGAGATCCCTGGGGGTCGGCCACGACCCAGATGATCGATGCCTCCGGCGGCAGCGTGACCTCGGCCGACGGCCGGATCACCCTCAATATCCCCGCGGGTGCGCTTGGCACGGCGACGACCGTGAGCATCCAGCCCATCACCAATACCACCCCGAATGGCATCGGCTTAGGCTACCGATTGCAGCCCGAAGGCACGAACTTTGGCGTGCCCGTGAACCTGACCTTCCATCTGTCGGCCACGGAGGCGCTGGCGCTGGGCTCAACGTTCGTCGCCACGCAGCATGCGGATGGCATGTGGTATTCATAGCTCAACCAGCAGCGGGACAGCACCGCGCAGACGGTGGGCGTGAGCACGAGCCACTTCTCTGACTGGAGCCTTGCGGAAACGGCGCGGCTTGATCCGGCAGAAGTACGGGTCAAGACCGGCTCCGGGACAGATTTTAAAGCCACCATTCTCATCGCGGGCGACCAAGGCGACTTAGCGAATCCCTCCGGCGGCGACGAACTCGCGTTGCCGATGCCGGCGTCGCCCGCGGACACCATCGATGGGGAAAAGATCTGGTCGGTCAACAGCATCGAGGGCGGAAATGCTACCGTCGGACAAATCAAGGACCCCGGCACATTTACCGCACCTGCCCAGGTGCCTACCCCGAATGCGGTCACGGTCAGCCTGACAATCGAATTGGGCGGCGCGAAGGTCATCGCGGCCGCCCTGGCCGATATCTATGCGCAGGAAATCTGGACGGGTACCACCGACATCACCGAGATCGACGGCACCCAGGTTCACGCGGACATCACCTTTGAGCAGAAGCCCGATCCCAATCAGTCCCTCACCGTGCTCCACTTTGTCGTGATGTCCGGCGAGGTGCGCGTCAAGGTGCCGCCGATGAACGGCAGCGGCTGCTCGCAATCGATTTCTCCCGATCATCATGCCATCGGCGCCGCCGACGCCAACTTCGAAGGCGGGGATGGCTCGATGACGATGACTTACAGCACCAGCCCTGAAGATGCCGATGTCACGGGCGGCGGGACAACGGCGTGGCCCGCGACTTTAACCACTGTCTGTGATAACGGTACGCTCACGCTGGCCACGACCGCGGCAGCCCCTTGGTGGCCGAGCGCGCCGCAGTCGTATGAGGCCCACAACGGCGTGTTTGACGCCAACATCGTCACCCTAAGTGCAACGGGCACGATCCATTTGGTGCGCCAATGAATCAGGATTTTGTGAGCCGGAATTCCTCGCCCTTGCGCGTCCTTTGAATAGGGTGACACGTTTCGAAAAAGGCGCGGAGGCAAATACCATGTCCACCAAGTACTGGCTTTGGTCGATCGTCTGGGCGATGCTGCCCATATTCAGTCAAGCCGCACCGGTGACGATCGGCATTCCCCTGCCGCACGGCCAAATGCAAGGCGACGTGACGGAATCGATGCGTCAAAACCTCATCAGTCAGCTCAAGGCCCAGTCCATCGATGCGGTGCCCTTGAGCGCGTCAATCGGCAATCTGGACGCCGAGATGCAAGCCAAACACTGCACCTATGTGCTGTATACCCGATTGGAAAATAAACACGCATAGCTAGCGGTTGGTCTCTCCGCTACTTTAGTCGAACTTCATCGATGGCAGTGCCACGACGAGGCGAGATCGTGTCCATGGACGTGGTGTACGAGTCGTGATGTCTGGTTCGATTGGACTCGTGCTCAGCGTGCCACTGCGCGCCCCATTGCCACATCCCAAGTCGATACAGGCGGCCGGCTCGCGTAACTCAACGAAG
The DNA here is from genome assembly GCA_963800375.1 of uncultured Gammaproteobacteria bacterium. Lineage (GTDB taxonomy): Bacteria > Pseudomonadota > Gammaproteobacteria > Steroidobacterales > Steroidobacteraceae > Bog-1198. The sequence continues at coordinate 151,589 of CAWDAT010000002.1, forward strand.
CTGAGCGAGCATATCTTCAGGAACGCTCATATCAGGGAAGCATACTCGGCGGAGGAAATCTTGGGAGCAGCCGGCGGAAACGTGCCGCCATACTCTGATAAATCTTTCCTATAAAGAGCCGCAGATGAACGAGTTAAGGGACCGGCATCATTGTGTCGCAAGGAATTGATTCTTCTATGGTGCACTGGCGCCAATGCTCGTTTTTGGGAAAGTTTGCGATTTGATTGCTCGGAAGCAGCCCTTCGTCAGAGACGGCAACGGGTCGAGAGTACGCATTGGCGGTTCAACGCCACCCGACGGTCTCTACCCGGCCAACACCGGACGGTCGGTGTGCTGATCTGGTCACCACATAACCGTCGCTCGCTTCTCAAGTTAGGCATCTACCAGTCGAGTGCGTATGACGTCCAACTCATGATCGATGAGCGGTTCGACATTTTTGACAAAGTGAAGTGTGTGAGGGAGCCCGATGTGCCGCTCAAACGCTGCGTCATCTGCCCATTGGGAATGAATGAAATATAGCCGGGGCTCTTTAATTGATCGAAAAACCTGGTGGCTCAGACAATCTGCCTCTGCGCGCGTAGCTGCCGAAACCGTCGTTAGCGTGCCGGCGAGCTCGCTCTCCTTCCCTTCTTGCGCATGGAATCTGGCAAATATAAACAACTTCATTCCTGCGCTCTCCCTCATTGAAGGGGTTGACGAACGCGGCCGCTCGGCGCCGGTCGCCTGAGTGACCGCAGCGATAAGCCGCGGAATGAACATTCGACGTTTCACTTCGACCTCAAGGGATCGAATAAAGAACCGCGTCCTTCGTTCCAAGCGTATCATCCAATATGGGTTGCCCCAAAGCTGTCACCGGTGAGCGGCCGGAGTGGGTCGAGATTCGCCGGATGCCAACGGTTGCTGGAAATTGGATGGCGAATTGGCGCTGTCGGCCAATTGCGGTCAGTGGGTCACCTAAATCACTGCCCCAAAGCGGACAACGGAATAGCCATTGCACCGCCGCTGAATATCAGAACTTTGCAGTATTAACTTCGTTTCACGTCGTATTGCAGGCACACCACGCCCGATGGAAAAATATTAGTGTTCACCAAAGCAAGTGCGGTTTGGTCATTGATGTTTTTGAACAAGGGAATACCTTGGCCCAGCAATATCGGATTGACAAACAACCAGTACCCGTCGATGAGGTTTTCCGCCATCAGCGCATGAGTGGCGGAGGGGCTGCCAAACATTAAGATTTCGCTGCCCGAGCTGTGCTTGAGCTTGTTAATTTCATCGCTCAAATTGCTTCTGATGATTTTCGTATTAACGTGATTTTTCTCCGACAGAGTTTTCGACAGCACCACTTTGCGGGCGGATTTATACCAGCGTGAATGCTCGTGATCATGCGGGCTGGCATCGGGCTCATCGGCAGCGGTTGGCCAGTACGATTCCATCATCTCGAAGGTCGTACGCCCATATAACGCGGTGTCCGTCTGCTGGATCCGTTTCTCCACGTATTCAAATAGATCGGCGCTTCTACTTATCCAGCCTAGGCCGGCCGGGCCCTTCGCGGTAGAAGCAACAAAGCCATCCAGTGAGACATGTACAAATGAAACGATCATTCTCATAATTTTCCTATTGACTAAATTTTGATTACGTAGCCGGCAAGGCGCGCCAGGGTTTGGTGGCCTCCTTCAATCGCACCGATTTTTTCCACAGCCATATTGCGTGCTTGCGCATTGGGAAAAAGCAGATGGATCGTCACTCTAGTTTGTGCATCCACCGCCTCGAACGTCCAGATAGCCTCAAACTTCGCCTTCGGGTCGCCCTTGTACGTGCCGCCGGTGCAAAACTCGATCCGCTGAGGTTTCTCGATCGCGGTATAGACGCTGCGGCTTGGATAGTCCCTTCCATCCGGCCCGTGCATGACATGATGCCACTCACCTCCCACGCGAAAATCCAATTTCTGCAGCGTGTTAGTGAAACCATTCGGACCCCACCAATGCACAACATGTTCAGGTTTAGTCATCGCCTCCCAAACTAAATCGCGTGGCGCGTCTATCAGACGAGACATGATGATTTCTCGGTCCTTGGTATCTGCACGGTTCGCCACTTTATTTTTTCTTTCCTGAACTTTTCGTCTCTACGGATTGAAGGTTTTTGAGATACGCATCCAGGCGATCGAGGCTCTGTTCCCAATGCTGGCGGTATTGGCCGATAAAGTCGGCGGCTTCGTGCAACGGCGCGGCATTTAGTTGGCAGGGCCGCCATTGCGCTTGGCGACCTTGCGTGATTAGTTTGGCGTGCTGCAACACCTTAAGGTGCTTTGTTACGGCTGACGGGCTTATCGAGAACGGCTTCGCAAGCTCGGTGACCGATGTCCCTCCCTGTGCAAGCCGCGCAAGAATGGCGCGACGGGTTGGATCAGCGAGCGCGGCAAAGGTGATGCTGAGCGAATCAGTATTCATATGTATTACATTAAATGGTTAATTAACCTATTGGTGAAATATAGATGACGTTAAAACCGGTGTCAATGAAAATTCGCCGATTGGCTGCTTCACATGGTGTTGGACCATCGTTGTGGAAATCACAGATGGCCGCATTGGGTCTAATGCGCTCCAAATGGCATACTTTGAGTTCAGAATGGCAAGGCGATTCTGGCGGGGTTCGCCTCCGGTCGACAGACTAAGGCCACGTACGCGAACGACGACCAGAACTCCATAACCATCGCCGACAATAGATCACCCGCCTGCAGCCCCCTAAAGGCGAGGCGAAATTCGCCGCCCATACCTCTGGTCGTGATCATCCCCGCCGCCGCGAAGACGCGTGCAGCTAGCATCGGTTCCCAGTAGTCGGCGGGCCGCGTCTGCATGTGGAAGACGCGCTCAATCGAAAGGAGTGCATCTGGAGGCGCTGGCATTCCCGTACTCCAAGCGTGTAACCCTCGCGCATAGTTCGAAAGCACATGACTCAGCCGGGTGCTGTCCGGTCTGGTATGCAAAGCTTGCGTGACCGCACCGTCTTCGTCGGCCTCCGGCCGCAGCTCACTATTGTTCAGAAAATGTCGCCGCAAGCCCTGTTGATAATTCAGCTGCCGCATAACCCGCGTGCGTACATCTTCAATTGCTTGGCCCGGCGTATGCCCGCGCAAGGCCATGAGGAAAACGCGCAAATATTCCTCATCCCTCTTAACCCCGGCATTGCATCCTTTACAACTCGGCACGGTGATCAGGTTGTCGGGTAGGGGATCAGCAAAAAACATCCGGCCGGGAATGTGCGCTTGGTCGACGGCCGGCATGAGTGTACAGATCACGCAGATTGGCGCTGCCACGGCGATCTAGTACCTCTACTGTAAGCTAGTTCTTGGTCGTGTCGGACAGATTAGAGTATAGATCGAACGGCAAGCCCGATTTGTCGGGCCGCATAGCAGTCAGTCACGACTGACTCAGAAGGGTCAAGAGTACTCATTCGCGGTCGTCGGGGGTGCGTCCGTCTCCAACCCGGCCAAACGCAGACACTCACCATGATGGAATGACGTCCCAGAAGCAGACGCTCAGAAGTTGATCTCATTAATGATTGGGGTGGCCCTATCTCTGAGGAAGAGTCTCGAAAACAAGGCGACTACACAATGTTCGTCAAGCAGTGCAGGCATGACGACTACAATCCGGGCAAGGGCTTGTGCGCCTACCTGATGGAGCATACATCGACAGAGTTTCCCGATAACAACGTACGTCGTGCTCTCGTATGTCTCAATGATCCAGTAAGTCGCCCGTACACGGCTCCTCGTACTCCATACACAACGGTAAGGTTTTCATCGCGTACGGCCTTGTATGTCAGGTCAAACGTCCTTGTAACCGTTGCGTACTCAGATCAAGAGGAAATGTTGACGATATCTGCGCAAAAGGTAGGGATGCCCGACAAGCCGTGAAGCTCGCCGACACGGCGAAGCGAGCGCGTACGAAATGAGGGGGCTGACTATCTGACTATCCCTAAAGCTGCCGGTCACGAGCGGCGGCAAGGGGTCGTGACGAGTCGGTGGATCCCAGCTGCGTCGGCCAAGGGCCCCGCCCGGCCGCGACCAGTCACAGGCCCGTGCGCTCTGCAATTATTTGATTCGCCGATCCATATCTTCGCGCGCGTGACTGCATTTTTGCGGACTACAATTGAATATTAGACAGCGCCAGGTGCTCGACTGCACTTAAGTTGGCTTGATAGAAAAGCGCGCCCGGACGGATTCGAACCGCCGACCACCTGGTTCGAAGCCAGGTGCTCTATCCAGCTGAGCTACGGGCGCAGGCCGGCAGTGTAACGGTTGCGCAGGTCGTTCGGAAACTGAATGACCGGGTCCGGCAACCGCCGCCCGCACGCGCCGGCAAAAATAAGTACTATGGCGCTTCGATACCACTCTCGGGGGCTCGCCATGTCAACGAATCAAACCGACCTCGCCCGAATTCAATCCGGCATCGCCAACTCTTTGCACGCTCACTGGCGGCTTTTTTTGACTGAGGGAATCGTGCTCTTGGTTCTCGGTATCTTGGCCATCGTGGTTCCGCCCATCGCCACCATCGCGGTCGAAATCCTGATCGGTTGGCTGTTGTTGGTCAGCGGAATCGTCGGTTTGATCGCCACGTTCCGAATGCGCGCAGCTCCTGGGTTCGGCTGGTCATTGCTGTCGGCCGTGATCGGCATCGCGGCAGGGATCGTGCTGCTCTTGTGGCCGCTGTCCGGCGCCCTGTCGCTTACTCTGATACTGACGGTATTCCTGACTCTCGAAGGCGTGGCGTCGATTTTGTACGCGCTCGAGCATAAGCGCGAGCTGTCGGGTCGATGGGGCGTGATGCTATTCAGCGGGCTCGTCGATCTGGTCTTGGCGGCCATGATATTCGCGGGTCTGCCCGCCACGGCGGCCTGGGCCATCGGCCTGCTCATCGGCATCAACCTGGTGTTCGGCGGCTGCGCGCTGATTGCCATGGCCCTGCATGCCCGCAATCCGCCAGCCGCGCCTTGATGAACCGGCGTTCGGGTTCCAGCGTGGCGAATTGCAGTGCAGCGCAATAGGCGTCGCGGGCTTCGCGCAGCCGCCCGAGTTGTTGCAGAAAACGGCCGCGCGCTGCGTGCAGCAGATGATACTCACTGACCTGTCCGCGCGCGGCGAGCGAATCGATGAGATCAAGCGCCCGTGCGGCGCCGTCCACCATTGAAACGGCCACCGCATGGTTTAGTTCGATGACGGGACTGGGCTGCAGGCGCAGCAGCACCTCGTACAGCCCGACGATCTGCGGCCAATCGGTCTCCTCCTTGCGTGTTGCACGCACGTGCAGCGCGGCAATGGCAGCCTGCACCGCGTAAGGACTCACCCGGCCGGCAATGCTCAAGGAGCGATCCACCAGAAACAAACCTTCGGCGATCTTGCCGCGATCCCACAGCGATCTGTCTTGATCTTCGAGTAAAACCACATCTCCGGCACCTGATTCGCGAGCCGCGCGCCGCGCATCGTGCAGCAGCATCAAGGCCAGCAAGCCGAGCACGGGCGGATTGTTCGGCAGCAGCTCATCGAGCAAGCGCCCGAGGCGAATGGCCTCGGCGCACAGTTCCGCATCGACCAATCGGCTGCCGGTGGTCGCCGCATATCCTTCCGTGAACACGCCATAGACCACCGCGAGCACGCCGTCGATACGCTCGTTGAGCAGCGGCGGTTCCGGGGTTTCATAGGGAATACCGGCGTCGCGGATTTTCTTCTTGGCCCGCACCAGGCGCTGCGCCATGGTCTCCTCGCTCACCAGGAAGCCGCGGGCCACCGCCTGGGTGCTGAGTCCGCAGACCTCGCGCAGGGTGAGCGCGATCTGCGCCTCGCTGCTGAGCGCGGGATGGCAGCAGGTGAAGATGAGGCGCAGCCGATCATCGCCGAAGGTCGAGTCGTCCGCCTCATCGAGCTCCGCAACCGCATCTGCCTCGGCGCTGGCCGTCTCACGATCGAGAACTTTGGTCCGAAAGACCGTGTCGCGGCGAATCCGGTCGATGGCCTTGTTGCGGCCGGCTTTGATCAGCCAGGCAGAGGGATTGGCCGGAACGCCTGCGGCGGGCCACTGCTCCATGGCCGCGGTGAAGGCCTCCTGCCGAGCCTCCTCGGCCCGATCGAAGTCGCCGAGCAGGCGGATCAATGTCGCGAGCACACGACCCGCCTCCCGGCGAAAGATGTCTTCCACCGCGTGATCGATGACACGCGCGGTCATGCTCATGTCCGATCGCGCGGCTGTCATTTCAAGTGGCGTGCTGCCAAATCGGGCGGACTTCGATGCTGCCCCATTTCGCGCCGGGTATACGCGCCGCAATCGCCGTCGCCTCATCCAGACTCTTGGCCTCAACCAGGTAGTAACCCCCCAGTTGCTCGCGAGTCTCCGCAAACGGACCATCGGTGGTGGTCACTTTGCCGTTGCGCACCCTCACCGTGGAGGCTGTCGAGGTGGGTTTGAGGCGGTCGCCCGCCTTGAACTGTCCGGCCTGGATCACCCCTTTGGTGAATTCGGTGTAATCCGCCATCATCGTCTCGAGCGCCGCAGGGTTCATCTTGGCAATCTCGGCCTCATTCGAGTAGATCAACAATAGATACTGCATTTCAAAATCCTTCGTGGTGCTGGCGCGATTCGCCGTTCAATAGTCGAACGGCAGGGGCTCATATCGACATTCTCTTGAAATTCCCCAAGGCCAACTCTATATCTAAATATCGCAGTGCGGGTCATGCGCGGTGGGAACCAAATCAGCCCTCTTGAGTCTTATTTACATAAGAAATCAGCTACTTACATCCTGATCGTTGAGTGCTGGCGGCCCTTCGCCCTTGGCCGTAAGATCACAGGGTCTTTGAAATTAATCATCCGTACCGATAAAGAGGATTCCCGATGAAGGCTTGGATACCGCTCACGCTGGTTTTAGCACTTGGCACCGCCGCTCACGCACAGGCGACTTGCACCTACCCGCGCTCTCCGGACGCGCCCCCCGACGGGAATACCGCGACGAAGGACCAAATGATCGCCGCGAAGCACGACTTCGACCGCTACAACGGCGAGATGAATTCCTATTTGGATTGCCTGAAGCTCGAAATGGACGCAGCTACGCCCAAGGACGTCTCGAAGCTGAGCCCCGCGGAAAAGAAAAAGGCGGACGATCAACAGAAGATTTTGGTGCAGAAGAACAACGCCGCCGTCGATGAATTGCAGGCGGTCGTTGGGCGCTTCAACGAACAGCTGAAGATATTCAAAGCCAAACAGAAACCGTCGTAACCAACGAGTGCGGCGGAGCAACTCCGCCGCAACCTTACCATGCAGGCTGGAACGCTCATGTCACCGCGTCTGGCCGAAGAGGCGATCAACTCTCGGCTAACGTGTCTGCCGATCGAATCACTGCCGCTCACGCAGTGTGTGGGCGGAACCCTGCGCGAAAATGTTTACGCCGAGCGTGACCATCCTCCCTTCGACAGGGTCACCATGGATGGAATCGCGGTGGACAGTGCCGCGCTGCGGCGAGGCCTCAAGCGCTTTCGCATTCAGGGCGTTCAAGCCGCGGGCACCGCGCCGATCAAGCTGTGCGGGGGCGAGGACGCCATTGAAGTGATGACCGGCGCGATTTTGCCGCTCGGCAGCGATTGCGTCATTCCCGTGGAGCAATTGGAAATCGCCGAGGGCTACGCCTTGCTCAACGGCACCGCGGTGGGCTCGGCCTACCACAATGTTCATCGGCGCGGCAGCGACAGCCGGCAGGGCGCCCTGTTGTTGGAAGCCGGCACACTGTTGCGTGCGCCGGAGATTGCCGTGGCCGCTTCGGCGGGCATGGCGCGGGTGCGCGTGAGCAGTCAGCCGGCTGTCATGGTGGTCTCGACCGGCGACGAACTGATTGAACCCGGTGATCCGATCGCCGACTACCAAGTGCGCCGTTCCAACGCTTACGCCGTCGCCGCCGCGTTGCGTAAACGCGGCCTCGCCCGGGTGGGCGATGATCATGTGGCCGACGACGAGGCGGAGCTGTACGAACGGCTGGCACTGCATCTGACCACACATGAAGTGGTGGTGTTGAGCGGCGGTGTCTCCATGGGAAAGTTTGACCTCGTTCCCAAGGTGCTGCAGCGCCTTGGAGTGACCGAAGTGTTTCACAAGATTGCCCAGCGGCCTGGCAAGCCCATGTGGTTCGGCGTTGGGCCCCAGGGACAAGCGGTGTTCGGACTGCCCGGCAACCCGGTCTCCACCCTCGTCTGCCTGATCCGCTATGTCATCCCGGCGATTGCCGAAGCCATGGGCACCAGGCGTGCTGCGCCCGAGCGGCTCGCCTTGGCGGCGCCGGTCACCTTCCAACCTCCGCTGACCTATTTCTTGCCGGTGGCGATCGAACATGATGATTGGGGCCGCCCCTGGGCGAATCCGCGGCCGCCCAACGGCTCCGGAGATTTCTTGAGCCTGGCCCGCACGGATGGATTCGTCGAACTGCCCCCCGGGCCCAACACCTATCCGAAGGGATTCGTCGCCACTGTGTACCGCTGGTAGGCATCATGAACTCCACCATTCACCACATTCGTGGTCCGCGAAATCCGCTCGATCGTCTCGGCCGGCCGTTGCACGATCTGCGCATCTCGGTCATGGACCGTTGCAACTTTCGCTGTCCCTACTGCATGCCCAAGGAGAAATTCCACGAGCACTACCGGTTCTTGAAGTCGCAGGAACGCCTGTCATTCGACGAGATCGTGCGTCTCTCGCGGCTCTTTGCCGGCTTGGGTGTTCGCAAGCTGCGCCTCACGGGGGGCGAGCCGCTGCTGCGCACGAATCTTGCCGACTTGGTGGGTGATCTGACCGATATTCCGGGCATCGACGACATTGCGCTCACCACCAACGGGGTGCTGCTCGGGCAGCATGCCGTCGATCTGCACGCCAATGGCCTGAGGCGGGTGACGGTGAGCCTGGACACCCTGGACAAGGACGTCTTTACCCGCATGAGCGGCGGTTTCGCGGCGCTCGACCAAGTTCTCGCCGGCATCGACGCCGCCATTGCCGCGGGCCTCACGCCCGTCAAGATCAATGCCGTGATCGAACGCGGCCTGAACGATCACACGGCGCTCGATCTCGTCGATCGCTTCCGTGGCTCGCCCGTGATCGTGCGTTTCATCGAGTTCATGGACGTCGGCAGCCGCAACAACTGGCGGCCCGAACTCGTGGTCCCGTCGAAAGAACTGGCCGCGCGCATTCACGAGCGTTGGCCGATGCAGCCGGTATCGCGGAACTACCCGGGAGAAGTGGCGCAGCGCTGGCGTTTTGACGACGGCGGCGGCGAAGTCGGTTTCATTTCCTCCGTATCGCAGCCCTTCTGCGGCGCCTGCAGCCGCGCGCGCCTCTCCTCGGAAGGCAAGTTCTACACCTGTCTGTTCGCGACCCACGGCCTCGACCTGCGCGCTTCGCTGCGTGCCGGCGCCGACGATGCGCAGATTCTGCAATTGATCCGCGGCGCCTGGCTCGGCCGCACCGACCGCTACAGCGAACTGCGCGAGGAATTGCGGCGCCGCGAGCCTGAGGCGAAGAAAATCGAAATGAACTACATCGGCGGTTGATGCAATGACCTTCACTCATTTGGATCCGAACATGCACCCGGCCATGGTCGACGTCGGCGAGAAGAAGCCGACCAAGCGGACCGCCACCGCCGAGGCGCGGGTGCGCTTCCCGTCGGCGGTCGCCACCGCGCTGCGCGACAGCGGCCTGCGCTCGCCGAAGGGCCCGGTGTTCGATACCGCGATCGTGGCCGGCATCATGGGTGCGAAGCGCACCCACGAGCTCATCCCCTTCTGCCATCCGCTGGGACTGGAGAATTGCCGCATTACCATCGATCTCGACGGCGATGCGGCGGTGATTCGCTGCACGGTGAGCGTGCATCACAAAACCGGCGTTGAGATGGAGGCGCTCACCGGTGCCGGCATCGCGGCGCTGACCATTTACGACATGTGCAAGGCGATGTCCCACGACATCGTCATCGGCGATCTGCGGCTGCTGGCGAAAGAAGGCGGCCGCAGCAGCTACGATCTCAAGGCGACGCCGTGACCCCGCTTTACGGCCTGATCCTCGCCGGCGGCTCGAGTTCGCGCATGCAGCGCGACAAGGCGGCGCTCAAGTACCGCGGCAAGAGTCAATTGGACCGTGCCTACGAACTCGCGGGCCGGCACGTTCCCAAGGTGTTCGTCTCGGTCCGCGCCAGCCAGATCGCCGATCCGGCGCGGGCGCAAAAGCCCATGATCGTCGATTCCATTGCGGGCGAAGGCCCCATCGTCGGCATTCGCTCCGCGCTCGCCGCCGAGCCCCGCGTTGCTTGGCTGGTGCTCGCCTGCGACTTGCCGTTTCTGTCCGACGCCGCGCTCTCGCAGCTGCTGCGTGAACGCGACCCCTCCGCCTTGGCCACGGCCTATCGCAGCACCCACGATGGCTTGCCGGAGCCCTTGTGCGCCATTTGGGAACCGGCCGCCGCCGCGGCGCTTGCCGACTACCAGGCCGGGGGCGGCCGCTGCCCGCGGAAATTTCTGATCCGTCATGCGGCGCCTTTGCTCGAACTTGAGGATCCGCGCGCTCTCGACAACGTCAATACGCCCGAGGAGTATGCGCAGGCGGCGGCCACTCTCGACGCCGCGGGTTGACCCCCATGCAATTGAAAATCCAATACTACGCCCTGATGCGCGAACAGGCCGGCCGCTCCGAGGAACTGCTCGAGACCGCGGCCGCCACCCCGGCGGCCTTGTACGGGGAATTGACCGCTCGTTACGGTTTTACGCTCCTGCGCGAGCAGCTCAAGGTGGCGGTCAACAGCGAGTTCAGCGAATGGTCGCGGCCCTTGAGCGCGGGCGATGCGGTGGTCTTCATTCCACCGGTGGCGGGCGGGTGATGCGCTTTCGCCTGACCTCCTCCGCCATCGATACCGGCAGCGCACGGCGCGAACTTTTGGATTTGGGCGCGGGCGGCTACGTCAGCTTCGAAGGCTGGGTGCGCAACTACAATGAAGGGCAGGAAGTCATTCGCCTGGAATATGAGGCATTCCAAGAACTCGCCGTGAAAGAAGGCGAGCGCATCGTCGCCGAGGCGCTGCGACGATTTCCGGTGCAGCATGCACTGTGCATCCACCGCACCGGTTCCTTGGAGTTGAGCGACCTCGCCGTATGGGTCGGCATCAGTTCCGTCCACCGGGGCGAAGCCTTCGACGCCTGCCGCTTCATCATCGACGAAGTGAAACATCGCGTGCCCATCTGGAAGAAAGAGCACTACCGCAGCGGTGATTCCGGCTGGGTCAATTGCGAGCGCTGTGCCGCGGCACCGGCGCACGCTCACCAACACGCATAAGGGCGGTGCGATGCAGCCCGATTATTCACGGCAGCAGCTGCTCAAGGAGATCGGCGCCTCCGGCCAGGCGCTGCTCGCACGCGCCCGGGTGCTCGTCGTCGGCGCCGGGGGTCTCGGCAGCCCCGTGCTGCAATATCTGGCGGGCGCCGGGGTGGGCTGCCTGGGGATCATCGACGCGGACACGCTCGACCCCAGCAACCTGCATCGTCAGCCGATCTACGCCTTGGCGGATGCGGGCGCCGCGAAGACCGCGCTGGCGTCGGCCGCGGTCAAACGAATCAATCCGGCCGTGCAGGTCGAATCACACCCCGTCCGGCTCGACGCGAACAATGCACTCGAATTGATCCGCCGCTACGATGTGGTCCTCGATTGCAGCGATAATTTCCGCACCAAGTACCTGATCAACGACGCTGCGGTGCTGGCGCGCCGGCCCGCCGTCTTCGCCAGCGTTTATCAATACGAAGGTCAGCTGCAGGTGTACAAGCCGCAGGCGAATCATGCCTGCCTGCGCTGCCTGTGGCCCGATGCCGTGGCCGACGGCGTGGTCGGCAACTGCGCCGAAGCCGGGGTTCTCGGGCCGGTGCCCGGTGTGTTCGGCACGTTGCAGGCGCTGCTGGCCATCAAGATCCTGCTGGGCATGTCGGGCCAACTCGAGGGCGAACTGCTGCTGCTGGATTTCATGAATTTCGCCGGCACCAAGCTCAAGGCGCCGCGGCGCGCCGAGTGTGTTGCCCCGGGCTGCGCGCTCATCCGGCGAATCATGCCTGAGGAGGCCGGCATCGAAGTGAATCTGCCCTCGCTGGCGGCGGCGGCGGTGCGCGGGCTCGAGGTCATCGATATCCGCACCGCCGAGGAATTCACGGCCCGCCCCACCGCGGCCCGGCACATCCCCATGACCGCGCTTCTCGCCGATCCCAGCATGCTGCCGCCGGGACGGGAATTCCTGTTGCTCTGCGCCTCGGGCAAACGCAGCCTCGCGACAGCCCGCGAGCTGCGCAAGCAGGGACTGTCCGTGCGCTCGCTCGCCGGCGGGCTGCAGAAGCTCGAACCATAGATTCATGCGCTTCAACTCCAAATTACCCGATGTCGGCACCACCATATTCACGGTGATGTCGCGCCGCGCGCTCGAAGAGGGCGCGCTGAACATCGGCCAGGGATTTCCCGATTATGCCATCGATCCGCGCCTGGCCGCCGCGTTGACCCAGGTGATCGGCGAAGGGCGCAATCAGTACGCACCCATGGAAGGCGTGGTCGAGCTGCGCGAGCAGATTGCCGCAAAACTCGAGCGCAGCTACGGACTACGCTTCGATCCGTTCACCGAGATCACGGTGACCTGCGGCGGTACCGAAGCTCTCTACGATGCCATCCAGGCCGTGGTGGGCCCCGGCGACGAGGCCATCATTTTCGATCCCGCCTATGATGCGTACGAGCCCGCGGTAAGGCTGGCGGGAGGCCGCTGTATCCGCATGACCCTGGCGCCCCCGGCGTTCCGTTTCGATTGGGACGAGGTCCGCCGCGCGCTCAGCGCCCGCACGCGTTTGATCATCATCAACAGCCCGCAAAATCCCAGCTGCACGGTGGCCGATGCCGGCGATCTGGACGCGCTCGCCGCCTTGATCCGCGACCGCCCCATCACCGTGCTCGCCGATGAGGTCTATGAACACGTGCTGTTCGATGGCCGTCGTCACGCCTCGGTGCTCGCCCACCCTGAATTGCGGGAACGCAGCTTCGCCGTGTTTTCATTCGGCAAGACTTTGCATGCCACCGGATGGCGGGTCGGCTATTGCGTGGCGCCGCCGCCGATGACGCTCGAACTGCGGCGCGTCCACCAGTTCAATACCTTCAGCATCGCCTCGCCGCTGCAATACGCCATTGCCCGCTACCTTGCGGCCTGTCCCGACGCCTGGACCGGGCTGTCGGCGTTCTTCCAGGCCAAGCGGGATCTGCTCTCAGGGTTGCTGCGCGGCTCAGGATTCGAGCCCGTGCCCGCCGCGGGCACCTATTTTCAATTGGTCGACTATGGCGCCTTGAGCCGCGACCGCGACATGGACTTCGCCGACCGGCTGATACGCGAGGCCAAGATCGCGACCATTCCGCTCTCACCCTTCTATGCGTCGCCGCCGGCCATGACGCTGCTGCGCCTTTGCATCGCCAAGAATGACTCCACCCTCGAAGCGGCGGCCGAGCGGCTGCGCGCCTTTGCGGCGAGCCGCCCTGCTGCCGAGAAGCAGTCGAGGCGATGTTGATGCGCTCCATCGCCGTGATAGTGCTGCTGGCGTGCCCGCAAGGCGGGCCCGCTTGACGATGCCAAGGCTGCCGCCATGCGCCGCGACAGCCCAACAATGGCTTGGCGCCAGTTATGAGCTGGGTCGCGGTGTCGCGAAAGACCCTGCCGAGGCGCTCAAGTGGTATCGCTTGTCGGCATCGCAGGGAAATGCGCTCGGCGAATTCAACGTCGGCTCGCTCTATGCGGGCGGCGCTTTCCAGGGTACTGACGTTGCGCAATGCAGTCTCGGCGCAATGTACTACATGGGGCAGGTGTCGAGCGCGACCTTGGGCGCGCCTACATGTGGCTGTGGACACCGTGGCCAAGTCGATGACCGAAGAGCAGGTTGCAGCAGCGCAAAAAGCGGCCCGAGAGTGTCAAGACCGCAAGTACCGAGATTGCGAATAGCCCTGCCGTGCGGGCCCTTTTTTGACCACTCCGCCCGGAGGGGGCACACTTAGATCTGGACATACCCAAGGAAGCAGCATGAACGGACTTAAGATCGTTGCGCTTGCGTTGATCGCCGGCGGCGTTCTGGGCTTGATCTACGGTAGTTTCACTTATACCAAGAACACCCACGAGGCGAAGATTGGCCCGATCGAGATGACAATGAAAGAGAAGGAGACGGTGAATGTCCCCATTTGGGCGGGCGTTGGCGCCATAGTGGCCGGCGCTGCGTTGCTGCTCGTGGGGGGCAGAAAGACCTGAACGGCGGCTGTCACTGCGGCAATATTCTCGCGGAGATCGGGCGAGTTCCTTCTTTGCCGGAGTTGTGGCGTATTGGTCGGCGTTTTCTACCGCCGCGAGAATCAACTCTACGGTACCGTCAACACCAGGGTGTTGGCGGCGCAGTTTGCCGCACCCCGTCCGGCGTCGCCGAAACAGCTAACGGATCAAGACAAGGTGCAACGTTGGCAGGACCTCTGGTTCCCCGGTGTCCGCATCATCGATCGCGTGACATAATCCTTTCTAGTCTGCGACAGACCACGAGATTTTGTCGCGGCGACGTTGCCGCGAATTGAAGATGGCACGAGCATGGTTCAAGGCGAGGGAGGGGATCATATGAAATCCATGCTGTTCATTCTGGTGGCTCAGCTGCACACGGGTGGGGTTCACACCGTGGCCGCCTTTTCAAGCCTCGAGCAATGCAGGGATGCGCTCAACGTGGCAACGATGAACGTCGCGGCCGACTACACGTGCGCAGCCACACCCGTGGAGGGGAAGTGGTCGCAAAAGGATTCGCGCTACTTGATGGTGCGGGAATGAGCTGCGTCGACGCGAAAGTTCGTCGCTGATCGTTAGCGGCCCGTCGTGCCGTAGCGGCGCGAAGCCGAAGGCAGACTCTGCCGCTGGCGGATGCGCGCCGCGTCCATGAGCATGCGTCCCGCCCAGCGGTACACATTGTTTTCCTTCACGGTGCGGCGCATCAGGCTCATGCGGTTGCGCCGCTCGTCACGCCCCATCCGCATGGCCACTTCCATGGCGTTCGCGGTTTCGTTGACGTCGAACGGATTGATCAACACGGCCTCCGCCAGCTCGCGCGACGCGCCGGCGAACGTGCTCAGGATCAGCACCCCGTCCTCGTCGTCGCGCGCCGCGACAAACTCCTTGGCCACGAGATTCATACCGTCGTGCAGGCTGTTCACCAGGCAGAAATCGGCGGCACGGTACAACTCGAACACCCGCAAGGGTTCCTGGTGTTCGTCGATCAGCACGATGGGCCGCCACTCGCCTTCGGCGAACTTGGAATTGATCCGCTCCACTTCACTGTAGGTTTGCTGCTGCAGCGCCTGATACGCCGGCAACTGGCTGCGCGACGGCGCGGCGATCTGCAGCAGGCAGACCCGGCCGCGGTGCCGTGGGATCCTGTCGAGCAGAATCTCGAGCGCCTGGAAGCGTTCGAGGATGCCCTTGGTGAAGTCCCAGCGCTCCACGCCGAGCCCGATCATCACGTCGGCGCCGATGTTATTGCGGGCGCGCACCGCCGCGCGGCAGGTCGCGATGTCCGGAAGATATTGCAGCCACCGCGGCGGCCACTCGATGGAGATGGGATACGGGGCCACGCGGCACACATGGCCCTGCAGGGTGACGGTCATGTGCTCGCGATCGATCTGGCATTCCACGAACCGGTCCACCGAGTCCAGGAAATTGTGGCAGTGGTAGCGGGTGTGAAACCCGAGGATGTCCGCCGCCAGCATGTTGAGCAGCATCTCGCGCTTCCACGGACAAACGCCGAAGGTCTCGGCGTTGGGCCAGGGGATGTGCCAGAACAGCGCGATGGTCGCCTTGGGAATCTTGTTGCGGATGAGCTGCGGCAGCAGCGCGAAATGAAAATCCTGGATCAGGATCACGGGACTGTCGGTATTGGACTCGGCCGCCACCACCTCGGCAAACTTGGCGTTCACCTCTTCGTAGGCCCGCCAGTCGCCGGCGCGAAAGGCCGGACGGACATAGGCGAGGTGACACAGCGGCCACAGCCCCTCATTGGAAAATCCATAGTAGTAGCCCTGCTCCTGCTCCGGCGTCAGCCAGACTCTGCGCAAGGTGTAGGACGGATCGTCCGGCGGCACCCGCAGTTGATCGTAACGATCCACGGTCTCGCGGTCGGCGGTTCCGGCGCCGTGCGCCACCCACACACCCGAACAAGCGCGCATGATGGGTTCGAGCGCGGTCACCATGCCGCTCGCGGGAACCTGCACCGCGGGACGGTGATTCGCATCGAAATTGTGGATGTAGGGTTCGCGGTTCGACACGATGATGACTTGCGCCGAGCGCAGGTGATCGCGCACCACCTGCCGCAGGGCCTGCGGGGTCCAGTTCTCGTGAAAGTCGATCTCCAGCCGCTGCTTCTCCTCCGCTTCGGCCAGCACCTGCCGTACCTGCGACAGAATGGGCATGGATGCGCGCGGCGACTCGGCGTCGTCGAGATAGCGCTTGCCGCGAATGTCGCCGATCAGCACCTCGACCCAACGGCGCAGCTGCAGCCAGGCCACCAGCACGATCAAGAGCGCCAGCAGCAACACCGAGATGCCGACGAATACCAGCACGAAGTCGCGCGCCGTCCGCTGGCGGCGGTCGACGAAGCTCAGGTCATGCAGCATCATCACCCGAAACGGCACGGGGGATGCGGAGTCGAAGTTGAACCGCGAAATTTGCACTGAGCCGGAGGGCAATTGCGCAATGCGTGTGGCCGGGCCGTTCTCCGCGCCGGCCTCATCGCAGGTCACGGCCGCGGGCGCGCGGTCGGTCTTGAAAATGGTGGTGCCGTTGGTGTGACAGACCAGCACCGCCAGCAGGCGCTCGTCGGCCGTGATCTTTGCCAGGTAGGTGCGCAGTCGCGACTCGTTGCCTTTCTCGACCAGATCCGTGATCGGCTCTTCCATCGAGTGCATCACCAGTTGCGCGCGCAGCTCCACGTCCGAGCGGAACCACTCCGCCAGCAAGCGTTCGATATACGGCAATCCGAAGTACGCTACGACGCATGATGCGAATGCCACCGGCAGCACGAAGCGCAACATGATGGAGCGAAACATCGCTCACAAAATACCGAAAATCGCCGGTGCAGTCTCGAATTTCCATGGTGGATTTCGTGTAAATATTACACGTGCGGTCGAGCGATCCACCTGCGGCAGTGATGTTGTAGGCTACGTCGATGCAAACACCGCCGCTGCCTTCGCTTGATTGGTGTTTGTTTCTGGACGTCGATGGAACACTGATCGAGCTGACTGATTCACCGTTGGCGACGTTCGCGAACCCCGAGCTCAAGGCCTTGTTGGGGGCGGTGACCGAGCGCTTGGGAGGCGCGGTCGCGCTGGTGAGCGGACGCAGCATTGAATATCTCGACGCGCTGTTTGCTCCGTTGCGTCTGCCGGCGGCCGGCCTGCACGGTGTCGAGCGGCGCAGAGCGTCGGGCAGCATGCACGGCGCGAGTTTCGTCGATACGCGCCTGGATCCTGCGCGCGCGGCGGCCAAGGCGCTGGTGGAGGCCCACCCGGGTACGATGGTCGAGGACAAGGGACGTACCATCGCGGTGCATTTTCGCCTGGCGCCGCAATTCGAGTTGAGCGTGCGCCGCAGCCTTGCCGAGATCGCCCAACGGTTGGGCAGCAATTATCACATTCAAGAAGGCAATAACGTGCTGGAGATCAAACCGAGCGGGTTTTCGAAAGCCACGGCCATCAAGGCCTTCATGAAGGAACCGCCATTTTCGGGCAGAAAGCCGGTGTTCATCGGCGATGATCTCACCGATCAGGACGGCTTTCGGATGGTCGAGGATCAGGGCGGTATTTCCATTGCCGTCGGCCCGCGTGTGCGCGCCCAGTTCGCGCTTGCCGATGCCGGCGCGGCGCGCGCCTGGTTGCAGGCAATCGCCGCACTGCACGATTCCCACCGCGAATGAGCACCGCCAACCTCGATCTCGCGGTCATCGGCAATGGCCAGGTGGCAGCCTTGGTCGACGACCGTGGCCGCATCGTCTGGGCCTGCCTGCCCAAGCCGGATGCCGATTTCTGCCGGCGCTTTCGCTCGCGCGGCCGCAATTTCCGGCCCATCGTCAAGGTGCGGCGGCGGCCGCAATGCGACAACGGCGCCGCCGAGCCGCAGCGGGTTGCCGGCAGCCATCACATCCGCTTCTTGTCCCCGGCGCTCAACTACCGCATCACCACGAATGGCTCTCTGTCTTCACTCTTGGACGAGAGTGCCTTCGTGCTCGGCACACCGCTCGCATACATTCTGGCGTCGGATGAAACCATCGACGCGCCGTGCGCCTGAGCCGCGCCTGGGAGGAGATGCTGTGAGGGGCAAAACCTACGCCCGGATCTGCCCGCTGCCGCGCACCACGTACTTGTAGCTGGTCAGCTGCTCCACTCCGACGGGTCCGCGGGCATGGAACTTGTCGGTGCTGATGCCGATCTCGGCGCCCATGCCGAATTCTCCGCCGTCGGCAAATTGCGTGGACGCATTCTGCAGCACGATGGCGCTGTCGACCCTCGCCAGAAACCGCTCCGCGGCGGCGGCGTCATCGGTCACGATGCACTCCGTGTGCTGCGAGCCGTAGTGGGTGATGTGCGCAATCGCGGCGTCGACATCGTCGACCACGCGCACCGCGATGATGGCATCGAGATACTCGGTGTACCAGTCCTGCTCGGTCGCAGGCTTGACGCGCGCATCCGCCCGCGCACTCGTCTCATCGCCCCGCACCTCGCAGCCGGCGTCGAGCAGGGTCTTGATCAAGGGCGCCAGATGCGTCGCGGCGCAGCCCCGGTCCACCAGCAGCGTTTCCGCCGATCCGCAAACTCCGGTGCGCCGCATCTTGGCGTTGAGCACGATGCGCATCGCCATCTCAAGATCGGCGCCGCGGTCGACATAGACGTGGCACACGCCTTCCAAATGTCCGATCACCGGCACCCGCGCTTCCCGGCGGACGCGTGCGATCAGGCTCTTGCCGCCGCGCGGCACGATGACATCGATGCTGTCGGCCATCTCCGCCAGCATCTCGCCGACGGCGGCCCGGTCGGTGGTGGGCACCAGTTGAATGCAGGATCGCGGCAGCGCCGCGGCGTCCAGCCCCTGCTCCAGGCAGGCATGAATGGCGGTGCTGGAGCGGGCGCTTTCCGACCCGCCGCGCAGGATGACGGCATTGCTCGATTTCAGGCACAGCGCGCCGGCATCCGCCGTGACGTTGGGACGGCTCTCGTAAATGATGCCGATCACGCCGAGCGGCACGCTCACCCGCTCGATCCTCAGGCCGTTCGGCCGCGACCATGCCTTGAGGCACCGGCCGATGGGATCGGGGAGCCGTTCGATGTCCTCCAGACCGCGGGCCATGGCGTCGATGCGTTGCTGATCGAGCAACAGGCGATCGAGCAGCGCGCCCGGCGTTTCCCGCTGCACGGCCTGGCGCATATCGATCTCGTTGGCCGCCAATATCTCCAGGCGCCGCTCGCGCAAGGCCGCCGCAGCCGCCAGCAAGGCATGATTCTTCTGTTCGGCGGGCGTCAGCGCCAGGACCGACGCCGCAGCGCGCGCGGCCCTGCCGATACCGCTCATAAGATCCGCCACCGTCTCCCGTATCATAGGGAGCCGGTCACGTGGGCTTTGATCAATACCAGATCGTCGCGATGCACGATTTCATCCCGGCCGCGGTACCCCAGCAGGGTCTCGATGTCGCCGGACTTGCGGCCGATGATGCGCGCCGCGTCGCCGTCGGAATACGCACAAATGCCGCGCGCCACTTCCGTGCCGTCGGGGCCGATGATGCTCACCGTATCGCCGCGGTCGAAGCGGCCCACCGCGCGGGTCACGCCGGCCGGCAGCAAGCTCTTGCCGCCCATCAGTGCGCGCACCGCACCCTCGTCGACGACGATGGCCCCGGCCGGCCTCAAGGTACCGGCAATCCACTGCTTGCGGGTTGCCACGGGCGTGGAGGAGGGAACGAACCAGGTGCAGCGCGCGCCCTCCTCGATGCGCTGCAAGGGGTGCGGGTGCGCCCCTTTGGCGATGCACAAGTGGCAACCCGCGCCCACCGCGATCTTGGCGGCGGCGATTTTCGTTTGCATGCCGCCCGAACCCATGTCGCTCCCCGTGCCTCCCGCCATGGCCTCGATGGCGGGGGTGATCTCCAACACGCGGGCGATGAACTCCGCGTCCGGATCTTCAGCGGGGTTGGCGGTGTACAAACCGTCGATGTCGGACAGCAAGACCAGGCAGTCCGCGCCCACCATTTGCGCCACGCGTGCGGCGAGACGGTCATTGTCGCCATAGCGGATTTCGGCCGTCGCCACCGTGTCGTTCTCGTTGATCACCGGCACTGCGCCGAGCGCCAACAGAGTGTTCAACGTGCCGCGGGCGTTCAGGTAGCGGCGGCGCTGCTCGGTGTCGCCCAGAGTCAGGAGAATCTGCGCCACCGTGATTTCATGCGCATCCAGCAGTTCCTTGTAGGCGTGCGCCAGGCGAATCTGTCCTACAGCCGCGGCAGCCTGACTCTCCTCCAGCCTGAGCTTGCCGTCGCTCAATCCCAGGTGGCGGCGCCCCAAAGCGATGGCCCCGGAGGACACCAAAATGACTTCCTGACCGCGCTTTCTCAGGTGTGCGACATCCTCGGCAAAGGTTTCGAGCCAGGCGCGATTGAGGCGTCCCTTCTCGGCGTCCACCAGCAATGCCGAGCCGACTTTGACGACGACGCGCTTGGCGTCCGTCAAACGGCGAGCGATGAGTTTGCGGTCGGCGACGGTCATAGGATCACAATATTGCCATTTACTTGAGCAAGCAGCCTCACCTAATATCCGCTAGGCCGTCAGCAGCAGCTCAAATAAGGATCAACCGTGGGCAGAGAGTACGAACCGACCGTCGGGCAATGGTATGAAGACCTGGAAAACGAGGAAACCTTCCAGGTGCTCAAGGTGGATGAGGATCGGGAAATCGTCGAGATTCAGCACCTCGACGGCGACATCGAGGAATTCGACGTCGACGGCTGGGCGGAACTCGATCTTGAGCTCACCGAGGAGCCGGAAGGCTGGTCGGGCTCCCGGGCCGAGAAGGAAGAGGACGAGGACGACGACGAGGACGACTGGGACGAGGACGAAGACGACGAGGATGACGACGACGACGACCTCGACGACGATGAAGAGGACCGCGAGGAATACTGAGCCAAAGGCGGACTCTTAAGCTTCGACGCGCTCCAGCCAACCATGCTCGTCAGGCGCGTCACCCTGCTGTATCGCCACCAGTTTCGTGCGCAGAGCGCGCGTGAGCGGTCCGACTTCGCCGCTCGAGACGCGGTGCTCGGCGCCGCGATAGATCAGGGTCCCCACTCCCGCCAGCACCGCGGCAGTGCCCGATAGCGCCGCTTCGCCGGTTTTCACCCATTCGAGCATTTCAGCGACGGTAAACGGCTTTTCCAACACCTGGTAGCCCAGATCTCGGGCGAGCGTGAGCAGGGAATCCCGCGTAACGCCGTGCAAGAAAGTCGTGTCCAGACCCCGGGTCATGAGCGCGCCGTCGCGGATCAACACGAAGTTCGCGGCGCCGGTTTCCTGCACCTGTCCGCCGGGACAGAACAGGACCTGATCGACCTGGTACTTGGCCCGGGCGTTCAAGGTGGGACCCAGGGCGGCGGCATAGTTGCCGCCCGTCTTGACCATGCCCATCTGCGCCGCCGACCGCGTGTTCTCATCGTCGACCAGAATGCGCAGCGGCTTCATTCCGCCGGAAAAGTAGTCCCACACCGGGCTTGCCAGCACGATCAGCGAAGCCTCCGAGGCCGGGGTCGCCGCGGCACCGATATTCGCGGTGGTGCCGAACAGGATCGGCCGCAAATACAAGGCGCCCGGAGCCTCCGGCACCGCGTCGCGGCAGCGCCGGATCACGGCGCGCACCATGTCGGCGAGCTGAACCGGATCCGGTTCAGGCAGCACCAGCTGCCGCGCGCTCTGGCGCAGGCGCTGAATGTGCCGGTCCATGCGGAAAATGTGGATGGAACCGTCGGCGCGGCGGAACGCCTTGAAGCCCTCGAAGCAGGTGCTCGCATAATGCAGCACATGCGCGGCCGGGCTGAGTTCGAGCGGAGCGACCGGTTTGATTTCGCTGGAGCTCCAGCGGCCGGCTTGATACGTGGCCACGGCCATGTGGGACGTCAATACGGTGCCGAACGCGGGTCGTTGAGGTTGCGCAGTCATGTGGATCTTGCCTTGGGTATGAAAATCATCGCGGGATGCTCGAGCAACTCTTTCAGTGCTTGAATCATCGCCGCCGCATCATAACCGTCCACGAAGCGATGATCGAACGAGGACGATAAATTCATGATTCGCCGCACCGCAATGCTGCCGTGGTGGACGACGGGCCGCTCGATCGCCTTGTTGAGTCCGATGATGGCCACTTCGGGAGCGTTGATGATGGGGGTGGAGGCGATGCCGCCGAGTTTGCCCAGACTGGTCACCGTGATGGTGGAACCGACCAGCTCGTCGCGCGTTGCCTGGTTGCTGCGCGCGCGCTCGGCGAGACGCCGGATCTCGGCGGCCACCTCCCACAGTCCCAAGGACTCGGCGTGGCGGACCACCGGGACTTTCAGGCCATCCGGGGTCTGGGTCGCGATGCCCACATGCACGGCGCGATGCCGCACCAGGACGCCGCGCGCGGCGTCGTACAGCACATTGCATTGCGGAAAGGAATCCAGCACCCGAACGAGCGCCATGACCACCAGCGGCAGGTAGCTCAAAGAAGCCGCATCGGCCGGCCGCGACAGATTCAATTGATGCCGCAGTGATTCGAGCTCCGTCACGTCGACTTCTTCGACATAGGCGAAGTGCGGGATATTGCGCTTCGCGTCGCTCATGCGTTCGGCGATCAGGCGGCGCAGTCCGATCACTTTGATTTCCGATGTTTCCGCCGCAACGGCCGCACGCGCCGCGGATCCGGTTGCCGCGCCCGGCCCGGCCGCCGCCAAGTCGTCGCGCAGGATTCGCCCGCCGGGACCCGTTCCCACCACGGTGGCCAAATCGATGCCCGCTTCACGCGCGCGCCGCCGATTCGCCGGTGAGGCCATGACCCTGCCCTGCCTGGCCGGTGCCGCCGCGGCCGGCGGCGCGGTCGTCGCCGAGGGTGCAGGTGCCGCCGGCGCGAGGTCTGCCGCAGCCGGCCTCGGCGATGGTGCCAGGGTGTCGCCGGCGACATCGAAGACGACGAGCGGTGCGCCCACCGCCACTTTGTCGCCGGGCCCGCCGCTGATCGACACCACCCGGCCGCTCACCGGCGCGGGCACTTCCACCGCCGCCTTGTCCGTCATCACTTCGACGATGAGCTGATCTTCGCTCACGGTGTCGCCGGGTTTGGCGTGCCAGGCGACGATTTCCGCATCGACGGTGCCTTCGCCCAAGTCCGGCATCTTGAAGACGAATTCGCTCATCCAAGCTCCATGACGGCTTTGAGCGCCATCGTGACCCGTGCCTGACCCGGAAAGTACTCCCATTCGAAGGCGTGCGGGTAGGGCGTGTCCCAGCCGGTGACTCGCTGGATGGGCGCCTCCAGATCCCAGAAGCATTCTTCTTGTACGATCGAGAGTATTTCAGCCCCAAAGCCTGAGAAGCGGGTGGCCTCGTGGGCCACGACGCAGCGGCCGGTCTTGCGCACCGAACTGCAGATCGTATCGACATCGAGCGGCACCAGCGAGCGCAGATCGATGATCTCGGCATCCAAGGCCATCGCCTGCGCGGCGGCGGCGGCGACGTAGACCATGGTGCCATAGGTGATGACGGTGACATCGGCGCCGGCGCGCACGATGTCGGCCTTGCCCAGCGGCAGCTTGTAGTAGCCCTCGTCCACCTGGCCCTTTGGATGGGCGCTCCAGGGGACGGCCGGCTTGCCCGGATCGCCGTCGAAGGGGCCGTTGTACAGGCGCTTGGGCTCGAAAAATATGACGGGGTCCTCGTCCTCGATGGACGTGATCAACAAGCCCTTGGCGTCGAAGGGGTTCGAGGGCATGACGACTTTGATGCCGCTGACGTGGGTGAAAATTCCTTCCGGACTCTGGGAATGCGTCTGACCGCCGCGGATGCCGCCGCCGCAGGGGGTGCGTATGGTGACCGGCGCATGGAACTCGCCGGCACTGCGGTAGCGCAGGCGCGCCAGTTCGCTCACGATCTGATCGAAACCCGGGTAGATGTAGTCCGCGAATTGAATTTCCGCGACGGGACGCAGGCCGTTGACGCTCATGCCGATGGCCGCGGCGACGATGCCGCCCTCGGCGATGGGAGTGTCGAGGACCCGATGCGCGCCGTACTTGCGCTGCAGTCCTTCGGTGGCGCGAAATACGCCGCCGAAGTAGCCGACGTCCTCGCCCATGATCACCACCGAGGGATCCTTCTTGAGCATGATGTCCATGGCGGAGTTCAAGGCCTGAATCATGTTCATGTTGGCCATGGCGCTTAACTTTGGGCGGAGCGGCTCCGCTCCGCGCGCATCAAAGCCCGCTGTTTCTGCAAGTTGTCGGGCATCTCCTTGAACACGTCCTCGAACATGAGATCGGCATTGAGCCGTGGACCCTCGGTCATGGTGCCGAAGCTCACCGCTTCCTTCCAGCTCGCCGCCACCTGCGCCTCGAGCTCGGCCGCCATGGCCTCGTGCCGCGCCTCCGACCACTCACCCAGGTTGATCAAGTGTTGCTTGAGCCTCGAGATGGGATCGCCCAGCGGCCAATGTTCCTGGTCATTCTTGGCGCGGTAGCGCGCCGGATCGTCGCTGGTGGAATGCGCCGCGGCGCGATAGGTCACCAACTCAAGGAGGGTCGGGCCGGCGCCGGTGCGTGCCCGCTCGGCCGCCCACTGTGTCACCGCGTAAAGGGCGAGAAAGTCGTTGCCGTCGACGCGGATGCCGGCGATCCCATATCCCGGGCCGCGCGCGGCGAACGAGCGCTGCTCGCCGCCGGCGTAGCCCTGGAACGTCGAGATGGCCCACTGATTGTTCACCACGTTCAAAATGATGGGCGCCTGGTACACCGAAGCGAACAACAGCGCGTGATGAAAATCGGCCTCGGCGCTGCTGCCCTCGCCCATCCAGCTGGCCGCCACATGGTCTTCGCCCTTGATCGCCGCCGCCATGGCCCAGCCCACGGCCTGTGGGAACTGCGTGGCCAGATTGCCGGAAATGGAGAAAATATTGCCCGCCTTGGAGTGATACATCACCGGCAGCTGCCGCCCTTTGCACATGTCGCGCGTGTTGGACAGACACTGGCACATCAGATCAACCAGCGCGATGCCGCGCGCGATCTGCAGTCCCTGATTGCGGTAGGCGGGAAACAGCATGTCGCCCGGACGCAGCGCCATGCACTGCGCCACCGAGACGGCCTCCTCGCCCAGCGAGCGGATATAGAACGAGATTTTGCCGGCGCGCTGATTGCGCTGCATGCGGTCATCGAACAGGCGCGTGAGCAGCATGTGGCGCAGCCCGACTTGCAAATCCGCCGCATCGAGATGCGGATGCCAGGGCCCGACCGCGTTCCCGGCATCATCGAGCACGCGCACCAGATCCACCGACAACGACTCCATGTCCCGCGCGCGCGCATTCACATCGGGCCGCGCCACCGCGCCGGCCGGCGAGAGCTGTACATAGCTGAAATCCGGGGTTTCGCCGGGTCGGGCCGGAGCTCGGGGCAAATGCAGACGCGAGTGTTTGTTCATTTGCATAATCTACGTCCCTTCGCCCCGACGGATTGCATTCATTAGGGAGACGCCGGATAATTCGGTATGTTTATTCCGAATCTCTTTGAATAATGGAAGATTCATCTCATCCCGTGGTCGATCGCCTGGATCTGCGCCTGCTCGATATTCTACAGAGGCAGGGGGCGCTATCGGTGGCCGACGTCGCCGCGCAGGCGCGCCTCTCCACCACCACCTGCTGGCGGCGCATCCAGGCGCTCGAGCAGAACGGCGTGATCAAGGCGCGCGTGGCGCTGCTCGACCGCAATGCGCTCGGGCTCGATGTGACCATCTTCGCCCACGTGAAACTTGCCACCACCGGCCGCGACGCCCTGGCGGAATTCGAGGCGGCGATCCGCGACCGTGCCGAAGTGCTGGAGTGCTACACGCTCACCGGCGAATGGGATTTTCTGCTGAAGATCGTTACCAAGAACATCAAGGCCTACGAAGCCTTCTATCTCGACTATTTGTCGCGCATTCCCTGCGTGCGCTCGGTGAATTCATCGGTGGCGGTCACCGTCATCAAGGAATCGACGGCCTTGCCGTTGGGAATTTGAGCGCCGGCGCCGCTGCGGCGTCGATTTTCTTGTAGATCTCGGCCAGCGTTCCGATGCGTTTCTCGAGGATGCGCATCGCGTCCTCGACCAGTTCGTGCTGCGACCGGTCGCGGCCGAAGAAAGTGCGCAGCAATTCTTCCGGCGGGGCGTAGAAGCCCTTGGCCAACAGCCGCGCATAGCGGACGCGGAACGATGCCGGGTCATGTTCGATCATGTCGAGCATGACCGTGGCGAGCAGGCCAGCGTACAGGTAATTCACCAGATACAGCGGATCCTGGAACATCAGGCTCTTGGCGGCCCAGCCGTGTGCCAGCTGCGGCTCGAGCGACGGCCAAATTTCGTACTGCTTCCAAATGGACAAGGTCAGCGCATCGAGGTCGGCGGCGTTCTTGATGCGTCCTGCGATCACGCCGTCGTAGATCGACTGCTCCAGAGTGCCCTCCTCGGCCGAGCCGAACAGGCTGAAATCGATGTCATCGATCAGCGCCTGCAAATAATAGGCCTTGGGCTCGAGGCCCGCGCTGCTGCGGTACAGATGGTCGTAGAGCAAGAATTCGTTGAGCGTGGCGAACGCCTCGAACATCCAGTTCGGGCCGCGAGTGTAGAACGGCGACACGCCGCTTTCATTCATCAATTGCGCGTGGATGGCGTGGCCGCCTTCGTGAACGATCACGCGGCTCTCGTTGAGGAACCCTCGCTCATAGCTCTCCACGAACAGGCCGGAGGCAACGCCCGGCGCCTCCACCGAGAAACCGCCGTTGGTGCGCTTGCCGCGCTCCGTGGCCACATCCATGCGCCGGTTGTTGGGATCGAGGAGCTGCCGGAATTGTTCCACGTAATCCGCGCCCAATGGCTCGAGCGCCGCCAGCGCCGCGGCACGCGTCTCATCCAGGGTCATGCGCGGCGTGGTGAAGCCCGGCGCCGGCAACTGCAAATCCCAGGAGCGCACCTCGGCGATGCCCGTCATGGCGGCAACATGCTGCGCCCGCAGCCGCTGATAACTCTTGTTGAGTTCGGCGTGGCCCGCGATCGCATTCAGTGCCTCGGTCACGCGCGGGCGATCGAGATTGCGCTTGAAATACACCGCGCTCGGCGCATCGGGAAAATGCCTGAGCTGCGCCACGCGGTCATTCAGACGCACCACCCCGAACAGCACGGTGGCGTAGATATCCGTCCGCGAGGCAAAGCCGTCCCAACGGCCGGCCCAGGCGGCCTGACGCACGGCACGGTCCGGGTTTTCCGCCAGAATCGCCCTATCCTTGCGCGCGTCGAGCGCGCCGCTTGGCGTGCCGATTGTCGCGAACGGCGTGCTGCGCACGGTTTGTTGATACAGAGTCCACAGGTTCAACCCCGCCGGATCCGCCACCTCATCGAGGATGTGCTGCTCGCCCGCGGGCAATTCATGCGGCAATTCGCGCTGCGCCTGAGCCATGAGATACGCGTACGGCTGCAATGCAGGATTCGCCGCCGTGTCCTTGGCGAAGGCGGCGGCGCCGAGCCCGCGCAAGCCGGCCCCCACGCTGGTGATCAGCCGCGCCATGGCGTCATCGGCCCGGTTCACCGCGTCGGCATCGGCCGCATCGTCAATGTCCCGCGAGGCCCGCAGCAGTAGATACGCATCATGCCGCTGCAATTGCGCCAGCAGAGCTTCCGCGCGACGCAGGTAGTTGCCGAGCTCGACCGGATCCGCGGGCGCCGCCGCCGGGAACGCAGCGGCCTCATCGAGGCGCCGTTTGAACTCGGTTCGTTCACCCTCGATGGTGGCGAAGTAGCGCGTCTGGTCGATCGATTGTGACGGGCTCTGCGCCGCTGCGGGCAGGCCGACGAGACCGAGCGTCAATCCCCACATCGCTTTCATCGCATACCTCAGGAATGTTTGCTCAACGTCGAACGTAGTTGAATGCCGTCGTGCTCGGCGAACAGCTCAGCCACCCAGTCGACGAACACGCGGATCTTGCTCGACAGGTGCCGATTTTCCGGATACACGATGTTGAGCGGCGCAGGCTCCGGGAACCAGTCGCCCAGCACCAGCTCCAGACTGCCCCGTTCCAGCGCCTCCTTCAGCACGAAGGCCGGAATCTGCGCGATGCCTAAGCCCGCTTCGGCCGCGGCCAGATAGCTGTTCTCATCGTCGAGCGCGATGTGGCCGCGCAGCGAAGTCTGCAGACGGGCGCCGTTCTTGGCGAACACCCAGTCGAAAATCTTGCCCGTCCGCGGCGAGAAATGATTGATGCAGCGGTGCAACGCGAGCTCATCGGGATGACGCGGCTGGCCGTGCGCGGCGAGATAAGCGGGCGCCGCGCACGTGCCGAAATACAGCTGCCCGACGCGCCGCGCGATCAAGGTCGAATCCTCGAGCTCGCCGCTCCACACCGCGCAGTCGATGCCCTCCTCGATCAGATCGGCGCGGCGTTCGCTGGAGCCCAGCTGCAACTCGATGTCCGGGTGGCGCGCGAAGAACGCCGGCAGGGCCGGCACGATGACCAGCCTCGCCATCAAGGTGGGCGCATCCACGCGCAAGCGGCCGCCGGGAGCGGCATGGCGCCGTGCCAGCGATTCTTCGGTTTCGCGGATCTGATCCAGGATGGCGACGCAGCGTGGGTAGTACGCCGCCCCGTCGGTGGTGACGCTCACGCGGCGGGTGGTGCGATTCAGGAGCTTCACGCCGAGCGCCGCCTCCAATTGTTGAATGAGCGTGGTGGCGGTGGCCTTGGGCATCTGCAGGCTGTCCGCTGCCCGGGTCAGGGCGCCGCTTTCCACCACGCGCACGAACAGCTGCATGGCCTGCAGTTTGTTCACTATTGTTCACCTATGTGAATACTCATTTCATACTGGCCTCTTTAAACCGTCAAATGCGAACAATACCATGCGCCAAGCTTTACCCAATCCAACAAGGACCTTCCATGAGCGACACGATCAAACACATCACCGGCGACACATTTGACAGCGAGGTCTTGCAATCCGAGTTGCCGGTGTTGGTGGACTACTGGGCGGAGTGGTGCGGACCCTGCAAAATGATCGCCCCCGCTTTGGACGAGTCAGCGAAAAGCTATGCCGGCCGGCTGGGCATCGCCAAGATCAACGTGGACGAAAACCAATCCCTGGCGGCCCGCTATCATGTGCGCGGCATTCCAACACTGATGCTGTTCAAGGGCGGCGAGGTGGTGGCCACCAAGATCGGTGCCGTATCCAAGGCGCAGTTGGCGGCCTTCATCGATGCGAATCTGTAGGACTTGAGCACCATCGGGGACCGCCGGGCGGCAACACCATCGCAGGCGGCCGCGGCCTCAAGGCAGTAGCACCGTCGCGCCCATGGTTCGTCTGCCTTCGAGGTCACGGTGCGCGGCGGCCGCGTCGCGCAGCGCCACCCGCTGACCGACGTGCGCCTTGATTTCCCCGGACTTGAGCTTGGCGAACAAGTCCGCGGCGCGCGCTGTCAGCTCCTCGCGGGTCTTGATGTAATCGAACAGCATCGGCCGGGTGGCGTACAGCGAGCCGCCCGCGGCCAGGTCCGAGAATTTGAAATCCGCGATCATTCCGGAGGACTGGCCGAAATGCACGAAGCTGCCGCGCAGCCGCAGGCATTTGAGCGAGCCGCGCCAGGTGTCCTTGCCCACCGAATCGTAAACCACATCGCAACCGCGGGAGCCGGTGAGCTCCTTGACCCGTGCGACGAAATCCTCGGCGCGATAGTCGATGACATGGGTGTAGCCGTTGGCCTTCGCCAGAGCGGCCTTGTCCGGCGAACCCGCCGTGCCGATCGAGGTGGCTCCCAGCACGTTGAGCCACTGGCCGAGCAGCAGTCCGACCCCGCCCGCCGCCGCATGCACCAGCACCGTATCGCCCGGCTTGACCGCGTAGCACGACGTCAGCAGAAATTGCGCCGTCAGGCCCTTGAGCATGACGGAGGCCGCCACGTCGAAATCGATGCCGTCCGGCAGTTTGACCAGGCGCTCGGCGGGGACCGCCCGCCGCGTGCGGTACGCGCCGAGCGGCAGGGTGTAGGCCACCCGGTCGCCGACACGAAGGTCGCTCACGGCCTCGCCGATCTGCGTCACCACCCCCGCGGCCTCCGCGCCCGGGATCAGCGGAGTGTGCGGCCAGGGATATAGACCGCTGCGGAAATAAGTGTCGATGAAATTGACCCCGATGGCGCGCTGCTCGATGAGCACTTCGCCGCGTGCGGGCGCCGGCGTGTCGAGCGCCGTCCATTCCAGCGCCTCCGGGCCGCCCGCGCTGCGTACCACCACTCCCATGTCCGTCATTCGCGTCGTCATTGCCTACCTCATCCGAGAGTCGACGAACCGCCGTATGCGCACGATGGCCTGCCGCAGCAGCCCCTCGTCGGTGGCGAAACATACCCGCACGCAGCCGCCGGTCTGCCGGCCGAAGGCGCCGCCGTCGAGCACCGATACCCGCTCGGTCCGGTACAGCTCGCACATGAAATCGTAGCCCGAAAGGCCGGTGCCTCGCACATCCAGCAGCAAAAACATTCCGGCATCCGGAACATGGCACTCGATGCCCGCGACGCCCTGAAGTCCGGCGAGCAGAAGATCACGCCGCACCGCGCAGTATTCGCGGATCCGGGATTCGGCGGCCTGCGCGACTCCCAGGGCGGTCACGGCGGCTTCCTGCACGAAGCCCGGCAGCCCGAACAGCATGCATTGCGCCATGGCTTCGGCATGCTGCACCAGTTGCGCAGGACCGACCAGCCAGCCCGCGCGCCAGCCGGGCATGGCGTGCGACTTCGACAGACTGCTGATGGTCGCCACTTGTTCGGGCAATGAGGCGGCCAGGCTCGGCACTCGCCCGCCGGGCGCGAGCCCCGCATACACTTCGTCCGCCACCACCCACAGGGAATGTCTGCGCGCGAGGTCGCCGATCACTCGTAAGTCTTCATGGCTCAGGATCACGCCGCTCGGATTGTTCGGGGTGGCAAAGAAGATCGCCCGCGTGCGCGGCGTGACCGCGGCCTCGAGCGCCGCCAGATCGACGCGAAAGCCGTTCGCCGCCGGCGAGGCCACGCGCACCATTCTTGCGCCCGACACTTCGAGAGTCGCGGGGTAACTCGGATACAAGGGCTCCAATGCGATCACCTCGTCGCCTGGGCCCGCGATGCACATCGAGGCCACGAACAAGGCATTCTGCGCGCCGGCGAGAAAAATCACATTGGCCGCGTCCACCGGCTGGCCGGACCGCGCGCGGTGCGCCGCCGCGATCGCCTCGCGCAGATGCTGCCGGCCGCTGGCCGGCGTGTAATGGGTGTCGCCGGCGCGCAGTCGTTCGATGGCCCGGTCCAGAATCGGCGCCGGCGTGTCCAGGTCCGGATCGCCGACGCTCAGCAAGATGACGTCTTCGCCGCGCTCCTGCGCCAGCCGCGCCGTGTAATGAATCAGCCACGCATCCGCGCCGTCGCCCGCGATTCGCTTGACCAACGGGGAATATTCCATCTATTTCTCTTGCCTTGACTGTGTCGGTGCGCAATCCTAGCGCGCTTCGTGAACTAGTGTTCAATATCAAAAAGGCTCTCATGCCGCAAAACGTCGGCGGATATCTCGCCGAACTGCTGGCCCAGAACGGTATCGACACGGTGTTCGGTATTCCCGGCGTGCACAATCTGGAGCTGTATCGCGGCCTCACCGCGGCGAACATCCGCCATGTGCTGGTGCGCCACGAACAGGGCGCCGGTTTCGCCGCGGACGGCTTCGCGCGCCTGAGCGGCCGTGCCGCCGCCGCCTTCGTCATCTCGGGACCGGGACTCACCAACATCCTGACCGCGGCCGCGCAGGCTTATTCCGACTCGGTGCCGCTGCTGGTGGTTGCGAGCGCGCCGGTGCGCGCCTCCCTGACCAAGCAATGGGGCGTGCTGCACGAGCTGCGGGACCAGGCCGCGCTTGCCGCCGGCGTATTCGGCATCGCGCGCGCTGCCGCCAGCGCCGAGGACGTGCGCGATCACCTGCGGTTGTGCCTGTCCTCGCTGCGCGGCGCACGCCCGCGTCCCGCCTATCTGCAGATTCCTCTCGATGTTCTGGCACAGCCGACGTCGCTCGAGGCGCGGCGTTTTGCCGACGCACCGCCGTTGCCGCAGGCGTCCGCGGCGCAGATCGAGGCGGCGGCTCGCATGCTCGAGGCCGCCGCGCGTCCGCTCATCATCGCGGGCGGCGGCGCGCGCCGCGCCGGCGAGCCGCTGCGCCGCCTCATCCAGGCATTGGACTGCCCGCTGGTGACCACCGCCGCCGGCAAGGGTGTGCTTGCCGAAAGCCATCCCGCGAACTTCGGCGCATCCCTGCCTTATCCTCCCATTCAGAAAATGATACTCGACGCGGATGTGGTGCTCGCCGTGGGCACGGAATTGAGCGAGACCGACATCTACTCCAGCACGCGGCTGCCGCTGGGCGGCCGCCTCATCCGCGTCGACGTCGATCCGGTCAAGCTGTTCGATCACTACGCGGCTGATCTGCCGCTCTGCTCCGATGCGGGCGCGGCGCTCGATGGCATCAATCAATCGCTGGCAGGCCATGCGGGATCCGCGCCGCGCGCCGGCTGGCTCACCGCCATGGGCGGGGGTGCGGCCATCCGTTCTGCCATCGAGAGCGGCTTCGATGCCAAGGCGCGGGCATGGTTGAGCGCGCTGCGCGCCATCAAGGCGGCGCTGCCCGGGGATGGCGTGGTGTTCAGCGACATGACCCAGATCGCCTACTTCGGCAACTATGCCTATCCGGTGGAGAACCCCGGGCAATGGTTCCACCCATCCGGCTACGGCACCCTGGGGTTCGCCTTGCCGGCGGCTCTCGGCGCCAAGATCGCCGGCCCGTCGCGCGCCGTCATCGCGCTGGCGGGCGATTTTGGCGTGCAGTTCACCTCGAGCGAACTCATGACGGCGGTCGAGGCGGGCTTGAGCCTGCCCATCGTGGTGTGGAACAACGCGGCACTGGGTCAAATTCGCGACGACATGGTGGCTGCCGGGATTCCCGCGCTCGGCGTGATCGCGCGCAATCCGGACTTCGTCGCGCTGGCCCATGCTTGCGGCGCGGAAGCCTACCGTGTGCGTGACCCGGCTGCGCTCACCGAGGCCGTGACGACCGCGCTCAGTGAGGCGGGTCCCACCTTGATCGAGGTCACTGCCTCGTGCTTCGATCAATAGCGCGCCGCAACTTGCTATCATGAGCGGGAATGCCGGCGCGAAGACGGCAACACCATACTCACGAGAAGGGGACACCATGAAAATCACGATGGGCTGCATGGCGGCGCTGGCGGCGGCGCTGCTGACATTTCCGGTTTTTGCCGCCGAACAAATCAAAGTGGTCGAACGGCCGGTGGGCGAGACCACGGTGGATCTCGGCGCCAAGGGCGATTCCATCGGCGATCTGCTGGTGTTCGCCAACGGCATCTTCGACCCCGCCAACAAGACGCAGATCGGCAGCGATCAGGGTTATTGCGTGCGTACCGTGGTCGGCAAGAGCTGGGAATGCTTCTGGACCATGACCCTGAAGGCGGGCCAGATCACGGTCGAAGGGCCGTTCATGGACGAGGGTGATTCGCTGTTCGCCGTCACCGGCGGCACCGGCAAGTACGCGGGCGCCAAGGGCAGCATGAAACTGCATCCGCGCGATGCCAAATCGACCAGCTACGATTTCACCTACGATCTTCTGTAATGGCCTACACGCTCCAGCATTGTCTGCGCAGCCGGCGTGATTTTCCGGCCCTGACCAAGAACCCCGGTCTCGCCTTCCTGGACGGACCGGGGGGCAGTCAGGTGCCCAACGCCGTGGTCGAGGCCATTGCGGACGTGTATGCCTCCTGCAACGTGAACACTCACGGCAACTTCGCGCCGTCCCGCGAAGTGGATCGGCGCATGGAGGCGGCGCGCGGCGTGGTCGCGGCATTTCTCGGCGCGCCGGGCGGCTCGTGCATCTCCTTCGGCCAGAGCATGACCACTCTTTGCTTCAACTTGAGCACGGCCATCGGCCGCACCTTGAAAGCCGGCGACGAAGTGCTCATCACTCAGCTCGACCACGAAGGCAATCGCGGGCCGTGGCTGGGCCTCGAGGAGCGCGGCGTGGTGGTGCGCGAGGTGCGCTTGCTGGAATCGGGCGAATTGGATCCGGCCGACATGGCCGCCAAGATCACGCCGCGCACCAAGCTGTTCGCCATCGGCGCATCGGCCAATTCGCTCGGCACGGTCAACGACTTGGCGCTCGCGCGCAGGCTCACCCGCGGCGTGGGGGCGCTGCTGGTGATCGATGCCGTGCACTACGCGCCGCATTTTCCCATCGACGTGCAGGCGCTCGGTGCGGATTTTCTGCTGTGCTCGGGCTACAAATTCTACGGGCCGCACGTGGGCATACTGTATTCACGGCCCGGCGCGCTCGATGAGCTGCCGACGGACCGGCTGAGCGTGCAGGACCCCGCGGCACCCTACCGCATCGAGACCGGCACCTTGAATCACGCGGCCATCGACGGCGTGCGCGCGGCAATCGAGTACATCGCGAGCTGGGGCGGCGGCACCGGCTTGCGCGAGCGGATCGTCGATGCCATGACGCAGATCGGCGCCTACGAGCACGAATTGGCCAAGGATTATCACGACGCGGTGCGCCGCATTCCCGGCGTGCGCGTGTGGGGTCCGGACTTTGCCGCCGGCCGGCTGCGCGCGCCGACCGTCTCGATCAGCTTCGACAAGACCACTCCGGCGGCGGTGGCGGCGGCGCTGGGCAATCAGGACATTTGCGTTTGGGACGGAGATTTCTACGCCGCGCGCCCGGTGGAAGTGCTGGGGCTCGCCGAGCGCGGCGGCCTGCTGCGCACCGGCATCTCCATGTACAACACCCCCGACGAATTGCAGCGCCTGCTCGACGGACTCACCCGGCTGGCCTGAGCGTCGACCCGCCGGTCGGGGACTCGGCCAAGTGCGCCGCCAGCCGCTCTGCGTGGTCGCGCAGCTCGGTGGCGGCGGTCGCTTCCCAATGATCGGCGCGCAGCATGGGTCCGAGATAGTAGAGATGCTCGCTCGAGCGTCCCTTGACGTCGATGCACGCGCCGCCGGGCGCGGTGCGCAGCCCCAGCTTCAGCGTGTCGGCCGACACCTGTCCCGCCGCGCGAAGCGACGCGAGCAGCGGATCCGTGGAGCGCTCGAGCACATAGTCGGGGCCGGTGGCGTTGATGATCAGGTCCACCGTCAGCGTGGCCGCCGCACCGCCGCGCGCGCGCCAGCTCGTGCGCAGTCGTTCGCCGGCGCAAGTCACCGAATCGATGCGGCCGGCATTCACCTGCAGCTGTCCTTGTCGCCTCAGTGAATTCAGGCGCTCGGCCAGCTGTGGCGGCAGGCGATGCCGGTGAGTGACCCAGTGCGTCTGCAGATGGCGCACGAAGCGCCGGCGCTCCGCATCGGGCAGCCGCCGCCACAGGGCCGGCGCCAGGTGGCGCACGAAGGTGACCACTTCACGCCAGTCGCCGCCCCGGTTCTCGACCTCGCGCGCGAGGTCGCGGGTCATCGCCAACACCCGGCGCAGCGAATCCGCCCGCGCCAGCAGCGCCTCGCCGTCGCCCCGCAGCGCGGCCGGGCGAAACGCCGTCTGCGGCTGGGGCAGCAGCCCGCGCCGCGAAATCGTATGGATCTTGGGCGCGCGCCGGGCATTGTCCGCGAGCGCCGAAACCACATCCGCCATGGTCAAGCCATTGCCGACGATCAGCACCGAATGCTCCGGGCCCAGGGTCTGCGGCAAGTCCCAGGGATTGTTCCGATAGGCCGCGTGATCGCGTAGCGCAGCGGCCCAGGGCGGCAGCGCCGGCGGCGGATTTCCCAGCGCCAGGATCACGCGGTCCGCCGCAAGGGGCTCGCGCTCCGCGAATTCCACCAGCAGCGGCCGGCCGCCGCGCGGCACGATGCGGCGAACCTCGCCGCCCATGCGCAGCAGCCGTACGTGGGCGGGGGCCGCGCGTTCGGCCTGCAGCAGCGTGTCCTGCAAGTAGTCGCCATACAGGGCGCGCGGCAAAAAATCCTCGCCGTCAACGTCGGGCGCCCGGCGCCGCGCGAACCGCAGAAATTGCGGCGGGTCGCGGGAGTCGGCCGACACCCGGCCCGCCGGCACGTTCAGCAGATAGGGATGATCGCGGACCGCGTACGCCGCGCCGCGGCCCATCTCGGAGGCGCGCTCGGCCAGCACGATATCGGTCACTGCGGACGGCGGCCGGCGCAGCAGGTTGGTGGCCAGCACCGTGCCGCAGAATCCCGCGCCGACGATGACTATGGTGTTACGCATCTTTGAAAATTCTACCAAGCAGCCGGTTCATTCTTTCGCTAACATTCTGCAGAATTCGTGGTCAAATGGCGCATCGAAGTCCAGCGAGGGGCAATTCGTGCAACTCAGCAAATTGAGCTATTACTCGGATTTCGTCGTTTATCCTGTGGTGCTCACCGTTCTGACGGCGGCTAATCTCACCCATGTCACGTGGGCGAGCGGCACGGAATGGCTCGGTGTCGTGATGGTGGGGCTGGTCCTCTGGACCCTGGCGGAGTATGCCTTGCACCGGATTGCATTGCACCGAATGCCGTATTTCTCGCCCATGCACGGCGAGCATCACGCGGCGCCGCTGGCGTTGATCGGCACCCCGTCATGGATCAGCGTGACGGTCCTCAGCGTGGTCATTCTGCTGCCCGCGTGGCGGAGCTTTGGCTTCAATGTGGCGGACGGACTCACCGTGGGCGTGATGTTCGGTTACTGGTGGTACGGGCTCGTGCATCACATCATTCATCACCATGTGAATTCGCCCTCGCCTTCCTACTTCAACGAACTGCGCGCCTGGCATATGCGGCATCACTACTCGCCGCGCGGCGGCAACTTCGGCGTCACCACGCACGTCTGGGACCATGTGTTCGGCACCGTCATCCGGGTTCGCGGCAAGGCCGTGGCATCCCCATGAGCGCCCTGCCGAACACCGGCAATCCGATGCGCACCGACGGCTTCGAGTTCGTCGAGTACGCAGCGCCGGATCCTGAACTGCTGCGCCGGTTGTTCGAGAGCATGGGGTTGCCGGCCGTGGCGCGGCACCGCTCCAAGAATGTCACCCTCCACCGCCAGGGCGACATCAACTTCATC
The DNA here is from genome assembly GCA_963800375.1 of uncultured Gammaproteobacteria bacterium. Lineage (GTDB taxonomy): Bacteria > Pseudomonadota > Gammaproteobacteria > Steroidobacterales > Steroidobacteraceae > Bog-1198. The sequence continues at coordinate 189,029 of CAWDAT010000002.1, forward strand.
ATCAATGCGGAACACGACAGTTTTGCGCAAAATTTCGCGCGGGCGCACGGACCCTGTGCCTGCGCCATGGCATTTCGGGTTGCCGACGCGCGCTTCGCTTATTCGCGCGCCCTGGAACTCGGCGCCAAACCCGGACCCGCCACCGCCGGACCCATGGAGCTCAACATTCCCTCGATCGAGGGTATCGGCGGCAGTCTGATTTATCTCGTTGATCGCTACGGCGAGCGCACCATCTACGATGTCGATTTCGTGGCCGTGCCCGGGGCCGAGGCGGCGGCGAGAGCCGCGGCGCCGGTGGGCCTCGTCCGCATCGATCATCTGACCCACAACGTCCGGCGCGGCAACATGAACGTCTGGGCCGGCTTCTACGAGAAATTATTCAACTTCAGGGAAATCCGCTACTTCAGCATCGAGGGCAAGGAAACCGGGTTGTTTTCGCGCGCCCTGACCTCGCCCTGCGGCAAGATCCGCATTCCCATCAACGAAAGCCAGGACGACAAGAGCCAGATCGAGGAGTACCTGAATGAGTACAAGGGCGAGGGCATCCAGCACATCGCACTCGGCACCGACGACATCTATCGGACGGTCGACGCCCTGCGCCAGCGCGGCGTCGAGTTCCAGGACACTCCCGCCACCTACTACGAAGGCATCGATGCCCGCGTCCCCGGCCATCGCGAGTCGCTGCGCGAGTTGCAGACCCGCCGCGTGCTGATCGACGGTAATGCCGCCAGCGGCATCCTGCTGCAAATCTTCACCAAGAACGCCATCGGCCCCATATTCTTCGAAGTCATCCAGCGCAAAGGCAACGAGGGATTCGGCGAGGGGAATTTTCAAGCCCTGTTCGAGTCGATCGAACTCGATCAGAAGCGGCGCGGGGTCATTTAGGGTATCCGGAGGCCCCACCGGCGGCCCGCCTGCGGCGTCGCCCGCATTCGCGCCACCCAACAGCCGCTTTTGCGGGTGTTGAACTTCGCCCGAATGCCCTTATCTAACGCGGTAACGGTCAATTTGACCTGTCGAGGGCTCATTATGCGAAGACTACTAGCTGCTGCAACCCTTGCCGCGACCGCGACTTTCGCGCTTGCCCTCACCTCGCCGGCGCTCGCTGACAGCGACCCCACGGTGGATCAGATCTATTCTGCGGCAAGCAGCGGTCACCTCGATCAGGCGCAAACAATGATCAGCCAGGTGCTGGCCGATCACCCGAACAGCGCCAAAGCGCACTACGTGCAGGCCGAGCTGTATGCGAGAGAAGGCAAGACCGCTCTGGCACGCTCTGAACTTGCCGCCGCCGAACGACTCCAGCCGGGACTTCCCAAGGAGAATCCTCGCTCGGTGCAGCAACTGAAGGCCCAACTGGGGCTGAGCGGCGGCGTGATGCGGCCGTCCGGCATGACTCCCACCGTCATCCGATCGGTGCCGGCTGAGCGGTCATTTCCCTGGGGCACGGTGCTGATTCTGGGCGGCGCCGTCGCCCTTCTGTTGATGCTGTTTCGCCGCCGCAATTCCTATGTTCAATATCCTGCGGCCGGCCCCGGCATGGGCGGCGCTCCCGGATATGGTCCGGGCTACGGTCCCGCCCCCATGGGCGGCGGCGGCATCGGCTCCGGGATTGCGGGCGGACTCGCGTCCGGACTTGCGGTGGGCGCGGGCGTGGTGGCCGGCGAGGAATTGGCGCATCACTTTCTGGACGGCGGCCGTGGCGGCGGGGTCATTCCGCCGGCCGAAGCGGGCGAATCAGGATTCAGCAATGCCGACATGGGCGGCCAAGACTTCGGCGTCAACGATCCCGGCTCGGGCTGGGATGATGGCGGAAGTTTTGGCGGCGATGGCGGCGGCGGCGACTGGAGCTAGCGCAGGCGATTGATCCGCCGGATGGACAACCGGGGCGCCCTCGAGGGCGCCCCGTTTCGTTACAGCGATCGCTCGATCAGCGCAATTTGCGAATTCTCCTCGACGCGGTCAAAGATGATGTGGCTGCCGTCCGCCGAGATGTCGAAGTCTCGAATGTCGAAGTCCGGCGGCAGCTCCGTGAGCTGGCGCTCGGCGCCGGTCTTGAGCTCCATCAGCCAGAAATTCTTGTGGCCGATCTCGCCGCGAAGCACCACGATTGCCTGGCTGTCGCGCCAAAACACCACGCGCCGCGCGCCGCGGGTGAGGACCGGCGTCAACAAACCACCATAGGACTTGCCGTTGCCGGCAACCGCCCGCAGCGGAAAGGTCATGCCGAGATCAGCGCCCGAATACAACAGGAATTGACCGTCCGGGGACCACACAGGATCGATGGAATAGTCGGACACCAGCTCGATGGGCGGGCTGCCGTTTAAGTAGATCGTGGCCAGACGCGGCTCGCCGTCGCGCACGACCGCCGACACCACAGCTTTCCCATCCGGGGTCCAGGCGGGATTGCCCCTCAACAGCAGCGAATCCGTCACCACTCTTGCATGGCGGCCATCGTTGTCCATCACGTACAGCAGTGTTCTCGTGCCGTCGGACACCGTGAACGCGATGCGCTGTCCATCCGGCGAAATCGCGGGTGCTCCCACGATGGCCCCGTGCGCGTCGCTCCACAGCTCGCTCGTGGTTCCGTTCACCCGCTTGCCGATGCCTTGCCTGCCGCCGCGCCAGGAGACGTACAGCAGGTAGTCCGGACCGATTCGGGGCGCCAGCTGCGACGCCGACTCCGATGAAATGCGTACGGCGCTGGTCTGCACGGTGCCAGCCTCCGCAATCGAAAGATCCCAAAGGCTGGTTTTAGGATTGGCCACCGTCGCGACCAGCCGCCTGCCATCCGCGCTCGCAGCCAATGAGGTGTAGCGCTCCAAGCCGAAGCTGATGCGACGAGGCACACGCTCCTTGACGTCGATGGCGTACAACCAGGGGCCCGAGCCATCGCTGTCGGTCGCGAGGTACACGATCGTTCGCGAGTCAATCAGAACCAGATGGCTTACCCGGGAATCTTGGGTGGTGATTCGCTCGAGATCCGCGCCCGAAGGCCGGATGCGCCAGATATCCCAGGCGTCGATTGGCACGCCGCGAACGAAGTAAATGAATTCATCATTGAGGGACCACACGGGAAAATGGCAATGCACTCCCGCGGGTGCCGTATAGATTCTGCGGGCGTCCCCCTGCCGCAAATCCTTGACGAACAACGGGTCGCCGGGCGCGCTCGAGTGGTACACGATACGCGCGCCGTCGCGCGACCATGACACCTCGGCCACGTCCGGCAGATAGGTCTGCAAGGGACCCCCCTTGGTCGGCATCGCCAAGATATTGGTGTCGCCCGATCGCAAGCTGCCCTGGCGGCGCTGCCAAAGCGTCACCAAGGACCCGTCGGCGGAAAAGCCCAGCGTGCGGACCAGCGGATTGATGATCTCACGCAGCTTGCCCTGGGTCAGATTTCGGTAGCTGCCGCTGCCGATGTCGGTGATCCACGCATCCGGGACTCCGTCATGGTCCGAGAGAAACACCGCAAGTTTGCCGTCACGTGAGATTTCTGCTGCCTGCTCCTTTCCCGACAAATCGGTGAGTCGGGTGATTTTGGCGTTCACCAACAAATTACGGCCGCCATGACCGGATCCGGCCCCGAACCAGAGCATGGCGCCCGCAAGCACGATGATGGCCGCTCCGATCGCAGCCCAGGTGCGCGTGCCCGTAGCGGCGCGAGGTATCCGGGCCGGCGGCGTCGGCACCGGCATCGGCGCCGGGGGCGGGGGCGGGGTCGGGGTCGGCGCAGGCACCCCCGCGGCCTCGCCAACATCCGGGTCGAGGGATCCGACGAAGCGATAGCCGCGCCGCGGCAGCGTTTCGATGTAGCGCGGCGTCTCCGCATCATCCCCAAGGGCGCTGCGCAGCTTGCGGATCGCGGTGTTGAGACCCGTATCGAAATCCACCACCCCTTTCGGCCAGAGCAAGGCGATGAGCTGTTCGCGGGTCACGACCCGCCCCGCATGGTCGATCAGCTCTTTGAGGACCAGGGCCGGCTGCTCTTGCAGGCGGGTTCGCACCCCGGCGCGCTCCAGATCTCCGGATTCGGGGTCCAAAACCCATCCGTCGAAGCGGATTTTCTTGTTATTCATTCGAGATCAGTCCCCGAACAGAGTTAATTCAGCAACGGGTCAGGCGCAGAGCATGGAGCGGCGGAGGGTCTTGTCCCAACCTAAATCCCGCAACGACGCCAAATCCAACGGTCACCCGGCGGGTCTGGAACACCAAGACTCAACTCAAGCTTAAAGGAGACTGCCATGAATCGCTTCAGCACAATGACCCTGATTTTCGCCCTCGCCCTGATCCATCAGACCGCCGGTGCCGACCCCGGGCAGATGACCGTCCGCTACTCGGATCTTGATCTCAACCGCACCGAGGCCGTGAAAATCCTCTATCACCGCCTGCAGCACGCGGCACAGATCGTGTGCACGCCGAATCAAAATGGCAACCTGGCCACCAAGGCGCGATTCGATTCATGTATTCAGACCAATATGCAGGCCGCGGTGGTGAAGATCGACCGGCCCTTGCTGACCGCCTACTTTCAAGCCCAGGCCAACCCGGGCAACTCGGCGCCCGTTCGAGTCGTGCAGCGGTAATTCTTCGCGGCACGAGCGAGAGTAGAGGCGGCCGCCCGGAGCCGCCTCCGCTTCGCAAACCCCTACCCGCCGCGCCCCACGGCGGTTGCCACCGCATCGTGCAGGGCCTTCATGCCGAAGGATATGTCCTGCACGATGCCATCGACAAAGAACGTCGGCGTGGCGCGAATATGGCTGCGGCGACCGCCCTCGATGTGTTCCCTCACCTTCTGCAGATAAATGTGGTCGTCCATTTCTGCCGTATAGCGCGCCAGATCCAGACCGATGTCGGCGGCGTAGCGGTACAGATCCCTGTCTTTGAGATGCGCCTGATTCTGGAACAGTACCCCGTGCATCTGCCAGAACTTCCCCTGCGCTGCGGCGGCCTCGGAGGCCTCGGCCGCCATCAAGGCGTGCGGGTGGGCGTCCTGCAGCGGGAAATGGCGGAAGATGAAGCGAATCCTATTGGGAAACCGCTCCAGCAACAGCTTGGGCGTGGTGACCGCGACTTTGCAGCTGGGGCATTCGAAGTCGCCATATTCGACCAGAGTCACCCGGGCGTGCTCCGAGCCCTCGAGATGATCCGTGGGTTCGGGCGGCACGGCCAGACTGGTCGCATGCGATTGTGGACTCATTTCAGAGGACTCCCGATTCTAGGCGCCGGTCGGTAATTCGATGGGACGGATTTTCACACGAATCACACTCGATCTTCGCAGCAACTGCAACTCGCACTCGCGCCCGATCCAGCTCGAGTCCAGCAGCCGTTGCAGGCCGTCGATCCCTTCGACGGGCACCTCGTCGAGCGCAATCATGCGATCGCCCGCCTCGACCCCCGCGACTGCCGCCGGACTGCCCGGCACCAGCTCCAGAACATGCACCGCCGTGGAACTGCGCAGGCCGAAATGCCGCACGACGCGCGTGGCGATCGGCACCGTCGCCCCGGAAACGCCGATATAGGCGCGGCGCACCCGGCCGTGCGCGAACAGCTGGCCGATGACCCATTTTGCCGTGTTGATTCCCGTGGCGAAGCAGATCGCCTGGGCTTGCGGGATCATCGCCGTATTGACGCCGATCACCCGGCCCTTGGAGTCGACCAGCGGACCTCCGGAATTGCCCGGATTGAGCGCGGCATCGGTTTGAATGACATCGTGCATCAGCCTGCCGGAGCTGGCCCGCAGCGTGCGCCCGAGGGCGGAGATGACTCCGGTGGTCACGGTCCTGGAGTATCCGAGCGGATTGCCGATGGCGATCGCGACCTGTCCCACGCGCAAGTGCGCGGAATCACCGAACTGCGCGTAGGGCAGCGCCGTGGGCGAACCGATGCGTACCACCGCCAAATCCGAGTCCGGATCGTCCCCGACGAGATCGGCGGTGAACCGGGTGTCATCGTTCAGCCGCACCGTGATGCGTTCCGCGCCGTGAACCACATGGCTGTTGGTCAGTAGATAGCCGTCGGGGGTGAACAGGAACCCGGATCCGCTGCCGTGTGCGGGACGGCGCGCGCCGGGTGCCGTGCGGCCTCTCGGCGCACCGCGCCGCGCCGCTTGCGTGTGCACCACTTCGATGAAGGTCACCGCCGGCGCCACCCGCTCCAGGGCACCGATGACGGCGCCGGAATAAGCATCGAGCAATTCCGTATCGTCGTGCGATGCGCCGTCGTTCGCTTCCTGTGCCGATACCCACTGCGGTGCCAGCATGCTTCAGCTCAAAATGATCTTCGGCTGCGCGGCAAAGCCCTCGACGATGAGGCGATTGACGCGGCGAACGAAAATCGCCGGATCCTCCAATTCGCCCCCCTCCGCCAGCATGGCTTGGTCGTACAGCACGTGGGCCAGGTCCGCAAAAGCCGCGTCATCCGCAGTGTCCCTGAGGCGCAGGGCCATGGGATGCTTCGGATTCAATTCAAGTATCGGCAGCGTCGCAAAGGGATTGCTCTGGCCCGCCTGCTTGAGAATGCGACCCATGCGCAGGCTCATGCCGAATTCGCCGGCCACCAACACGGCGGGCGAGTCGGTCAGGCGCGCGGACACTTGAGCGCTCGCGATCTTGCCGGACAGAACCTTGCCCAGCCGCTCGACCGTGTCCTTGAACGCGGATTCGGCGGCCGCCTTGTCCGGGGTCTCGATCGCCGATGCCACATCGGCCGCGCTGCTCGACACGTTCGCGAGCGGCTTGCCCTGGAATTCATGCAGATGGCCGGCCACCCATTCGTCGATGCGGTCCGTCAGCAACAGCACTTCCATATTCTGGGCGCGGAAGGCCTCCAGATGCGGGCTGTTGCGTGCAGCGGCCGGAGAATCGGCCGTCAGATAGTAAATGGCCTTCTGGTCGGGTTTCATCCGTGACAGATACTGCTCCAGGGTGACCTCGGCAGCATCGCCGGCCGCGGCGGTGGAATGAAAGCGCAGCAGCTTGGCGATGCGCTCCTTTTGGGCGGGATCTTCGATGATCCCCTCCTTGAGCACCACGCCGAAAGTCTTCCAGAACTCCGCGTACTCCTCCGGCTTGTTCGCCGCCAAATCCTCGAGCATGTCGAGCGAGCGCTTGACCAGCGCGGACTTGATCTTCTCGACGGTGCGGTTGTTCTGCAGCAGCTCGCGCGATACGTTCAACGGCAGGTCGGCGGTGTCGACCAGCCCGCGCATGAAGCGCAGGTAGGGCGGCAGCAATTCCGCTGCCTTGTCCATGATGAACACGCGCTTGACGTAGAGTTGTATGCCGCCTTTCTGCTCCCGCTCGAACAAATCGAAGGGCGCCCGTTTGGGCAGATACAACAGCGAGGTGTATTCGATATTGCCTTCGACCTTGTTGTGCGCCCAAACCCGTGCCGCTTCCGAGTCGTGGGTGATGTGCTTGTAGAAGGCCTGATAATCGTCGTCCGTGAGTTCGGCCTTGGGGCGCGTCCAGAATGCCTTGGCCTGGTTGACCGTCTCCTCGGTGTCGCCGGTCTTCAAGACGATGGGCAGACTCAAGTGATCCGAGTACTTGCGCACCAATTGCTTGAGGCGCGACGGCTCCAGAAATTCCTTGTCTTCTTCGCGCAAGTGCAGGATGACTTCGGTGCCGCGGTCCGTCTTGCCGCCGGTTTGAATCTGGTACTGGCCTTCGCCGTCCGAGTCCCACCGTACGGCCGCGGCGTCGCTGCGCTTGGTGAGCACCGTGACCTTGTCGGCGACGATGAAAGCTGAATAAAAGCCGACGCCGAACTGGCCGATCAGCTGCGCATCCTTGGCGGAATCGCCGCTCAAGGCCTCGAGAAATCTCTTGGTGCCCGAGCGCGCGATGGTCCCCAGATTGTCGATGACCTCGGCTTCGCTCATGCCGATGCCGTTGTCCTTGATGGTCAGAGTTCCGGCGGCCGAATCCGGCACCAGCGTGACGGACAGGGCATCCGCGCCCAGCAGATCGGGCTTGGCGAGCGCCTCGAAGCGCAGCTTCTCGCAGGCATCCGAGGCATTTGAGATCAACTCGCGCAGGAAGATTTCCTTGTGCGAATACAGGGAGTGGATCACCAAGCGCAATACCTGCTTGGTCTCGGCTTGGAACTCTTTGGTTTGCGGCTGTGTTTCGCTGGTCATGGCCTTACAATCGGTTTGTTCTACGGGTGCGCCCTACGCATGCGGGGCATTGAGCGGTTTGCCCCGTGCGACATGGGGCCGCTGCAGGGTTCTTCAAGCTATCATGGCAAAAACCGGCTCCAATGTGGCTGTCTGGGCGGCGCTGGCCGGCAACCTGCTGGTTGCCGCGTCGAAATTCGCGGCCGCGGCGCTCACCGGTTCGGCCGCCATGCTGAGCGAAGCCGTGCATTCCCTGGTGGACACGGTCAACGAGGTCCTGCTGCTCTACGGAATCGCGCGCTCGAAGCGCCCCGCCGACCGTGTACACCCCTTCGGCTATGGCCGTGAACTGTATTTTTGGAGCTTTGTCGTGGCCCTGCTGATCTTCGCTCTCGGGGCGGGGGTTTCTGCCTACGAGGGCATCGGACGGCTGCTGCACCCCGTGCCCATCGAGCGGCCCGCCGTGGTTTTCATCGTTCTGGCCGCCTCGCTCGCGTTCGAGGGCGCTTCCTGGGCGGTCGGCGTGCGCGCCTTCCGCGCCGCACAGCGCAATCTCGGTTGGTGGCAGGCGTTTAGACGGTCCAAAGATCCGCCGGCATTCATCGTGGTCTTCGAGGATACGGCCGCCATTTTGGGAATCGGCGTGGCGGCCGCGGGGACGGGCGCGACCGTGCTGACGGGGGACAGCCGTTGGGACGGCGCGGCCTCGCTGGCCATCGCCCTGCTTCTGGCCGGGGTGGCGGGATTGCTGGCGCGAGAGTCCAAGGCCCTCCTGATCGGCGAGCGCGCAGACCCCCGCTTGAGCGATGCCATCATGCGCACCGCCTCCGGCATTGCCGGCGTGTGCCGCGCCAATAGCATCGTGACCGTGCAATTGGCGCCGCGCAATGTGATCGCGACCTTGAGCCTCGATTTTTTCGACCACCTGCGGGCCCCCGACATCGAGCGCGCCGTGGTCGAATTGGAAACGCGGATTCGCGCCGCCCATCCCGAGGTCTCGGCGCTGTTCGTCAAACCGCAGAGCGTGCTGACGGCCGCGCAGGGCGCGCAGGACGGTGGCTTCGGCTTGACGGCGGACCGGCCGGGCGAGATCGGGGACGGCTAAATCAGCAGTTTCCGATCGATGGGCAGGCTGCGGATGCGCACGCCCGTGGCCGCGAATATCGCGTTGCACAGCGCGGGCACGACCGGCGGCAGCGCGGGCTCGCCCATCCCCGTGGGCGGGTGATCCGTCATGAGGAAGTGCACGGCGACCGGAGGCGCCTGCGGCATGCGCAGGAGCGGAAAGTCGTCGAAATTGCTCTGCTCGACCCGGCCATGTTTCAGCGTGATCGCCTGCCCGAGCGCTTCGCCGAGACCGTCGAGAGCCGCGCCCTGCACCTGATTTTCAGCGCCGGCCGGATTGATGATCTGGCTGCCCACATCGCCCGTCACCCACACTTTGTCCACGGTGATTCGGCCGCCCGGGGCGACCGTTGCCTGCACCACCTCCGCGAAATAGCCGAGGTGACTGAAGTAGAAGGCGACCCCCTGCCCGGTCCGCGGCGGCAATTTGCGCCTCCCCCAGCCGGATTGCTCGCGCACCGCGGCCAACACCTCGATCATGCGGCGGGGATCGAACGGCGGGTCCTGGCCGGGCACGGCCGCCGCCGGGGGCGAGCGGCGCCCGCCCAGCAGATCGATGCGAAATTGCAGCGGATCCTTGCCGGCCGCCTGCGCGATTTCGTCGATGAACGATTGGAACGCGAACGCCAGGGCATTGCTGCGCGGCGCGCGCAGCGGTCCGGTCGGCGCGCCCAGCGGCATGAGCGAGGCGGCGAGTTCCACGTTGGCCACGAATTTCGCAGGAAATTCTTCGCCGCTCATGGCCGCGCTGTTGGCGAACTTGTCGCCCTCGCCGAAGGACACGAAGTGATCGCGGAACGCGGTCAGCTTGCCGTCGGCGCCGAGACCCGCCTTGAAGAAGTGGAATCCCGCGGGTCGGTAAAAATCGTGCTGGATATCATCCTGCCGATTCCACAGCAGTTTCACCGGCGCGCCGGTCTGCTTGGAAATGAAGGCCGCCTCCGCCATGTAGTCGTTCATGAGGCGCCGGCCGAATCCGCCGCCGCAGCGGATCATGTGAATGGTGATGTCCGCATCGCCGATGCCGAGCGTCTTCGCGACGATCCTTCGGCCGGGCTCCGGATTTTGCGTGGGCGCCCAGATCTCGACCTTCCCGTCCCGGTAGTCCGCGGTGCAATTCTGCGGCTCCAAGGTCGCGTGCGCCAGGAAGGGATAGCGGTACGCCGCTTCCAGCACCGCGGCCGACTCGGCGAGCGCCTGATCCACGTTGCCGTCGGCGAACAATTTCACCGTCGGCGCTTGTGTGGACAATTCCACCGCGCGCCGCGCGAACTCATCGCTGCTCTGACCCGCGGCGCCGCCTTCGTTCCACACCACGTCGAGCTTGTCGCGCGCTCGATTGGCCGCCCACCAATTCGCCGCGACGATGGCCACCCCGCCGACGAGTCCATCGAAGAGGGGGCCGCCCTCGACCACGAAAGCGTCGTGGATGCCGGCCATGGCCTTGATCGCTCCGACATTGGCGCTGCGCACGGTCCCGCCGAACACCGGCGATTTCACGAATACGGCGTATCGCATGCCGGGCACGCTGACATCGATGCCGAACAGCGGCCTTCCGGCAACCACCAGCGGACTGTCGACGCCGGGTTGCGGTTTGCCGATGATCTTGAAATCCTTCGGCTCCTTGAGCACCACGCGCTCGAGATCCGGCGTGGGCAGCGATGCGGCCTTGGCCGCCAGGGAGCCATAGCTCAAGGATCGCTGCGTCGGCGTGTGCATGACCGTCCCCGCACGCGTCGTGCAGTCGGCTTCGGGCACGCCCCAGGTCTGCGCCGCGGCGCTCACCAGCATCTGCCGGCCCGCCGCGCCGACGCGGCGCAGCGGTTCCCAATTCAGCGGCGTCGCGCGGCTGCCTCCCGCAAACTGCCGTCCGAAGCGCGCCGCATCGCAGGGTGCTTGTTCGATACGGACGTCGCGCCAGTCCACATCCAGCTCCTCGGCGATCAGCATCGGCAGCATGGTCTTGATGCCCTGACCGATCTCCGGATTCTTGGACATGATGGTGACCACCCCGTCGCTCGAGATCTGCACGAAGGCGTTGAGCGCGGCGGTTTTTGCCGCGCTCGGCGTCGGCGAAGCCGCCCCCGGCAGCGCAAACGCCGGCGCGCCGGGCAGCACCGCACTCAGTGAGAAATCCAGCAACAAACCGCCGCCGACGGCGGCGCCCGCGCGCAGGAATGCGCGCCGCGAACTCACGGCGTCCGATCCCGCGAGTCGGCGGGCGGCAATCCCGCAGCTTGCTTGATGGCCGCGCGGATTCGCGTGTAGGTGGCGCAACGGCAAATATTGCCGGCCATGGCGCGATCGATGTCGGCATCGGTGGGCCGTGGTGTGCTCTTCAGCAGTGCGCTCGCCGTCATGATCTGGCCGGCCTGACAGTAGCCGCATTGCACCACGTCGACCGCCAGCCAGGCCGCTTGAATCGCGCGGCCGGCCGCCGTGTCCGAAACGCCCTCGATGGTGGTCACGGCGGCTGAGCCCACCGCGGAGATCGGCGTCACGCAGGAACGCGCGGGAGTGCCGTTGAGATGCACGGTGCAGGCCCCGCACAGACTCTTGCCGCATCCGAACTTGGTGCCCTTGAGATCGAGCAGATCACGCAGCACCCACAGCAACGGCATGTCGGGATCCGCGTCGACCCTCTGCCGCTTGCCGTTGACTTGAATCGAGTAGCGCACAACCGCCTCCCGACCCGGGATTCTACGGCCAGCCGGCGCGCGGATCGAAATTAAATTCGCTTTTCATCCGTTCGTAGGCCTGCTTCGCCTGGGCCGATTGCGCGGCGGGGGTGACCAGCTTGATGCTGACGATCTGGTCACCCCTGGGCGTGCCGGGGAAACCCCGTCCGCGCAAGCGCAGTTTCTGCCCCGATTGCGCGCCCGCGGGCACGGTCAACTCCACGGTGCCGCCGAGCGTGGGCACGGCCACCTTGGCGCCCAACGCAGCCTCCCACGGCGCCAGGGGCAATTCGATCTGTACATCCCTGCCCTGCAGGACGTAGAGCGGATGCGGCCGCAGCCGCAGCCGGAATATCAATGACGGGCCGCCGCCGGTGCCGGGGATGCGCAGCGATTGACCATCGCTCACGCCGGGCGGAATTTGCACATCGACCGAGCGTGCTCGCCCACCCTCATTGAGAGTGACGCGCCGCCGCGTGCCCGCGAAGGCCTCTTCCACGGTGACCTCCAGCTGGCCCGCATCCGCCTCGGGCGGCGGCGCTCCCGCCGCACCGCCAAACAGGCTGGCGAAAAAATCGCTGAACCCATTGAGGTCGGAAAAACGCTGGCTGCCGGAATGTCCGAAACGCTGCGACCAGTCCGGCGGCGGACGAAATTGCTGCCCGGTGCGGTAATCACGGCCCAATTGATCATAGGCCGCGCGCTTCTCGGGGTCGCGCAGCACCTCATAGGCCTCCTGGAGCTCTTTGAACTTGTTCTCGGCGTTCTTCTCCTTGCTGACATCAGGATGGTATTTGCGCGCCAGCTTGCGATAGGCGCGTTTCACCACTTCCGCATCGGCGCCGCGCGCCACGCCCAGAACCTGGTAATAATCCTTATATTGCATGCCCAACCTTTGGACGATTAATTCTATGAATTACCGGCACATAGCATAACCTGTCCGGCGCGGCGGTCGCCCGCCGGGCCGCCGGCGTCAGAACTTGAAATGCAGCGGATCGTCCCGACCATGACCGGCACTGCGGTACCATATTGTGGTCGGTTTCCCAAAGAAAAGGCTCATGAAGCGCATTTTCCTCTTCGTCGTGACGAACTTGGCCGTAGTGGCCCTGCTCAGCGTGGTGGTTTTCATCCTGGAGCGGATCTTCGGCGTGCACTTGGCGGGCGGCGGACGCGGCGGTCTGCTGGTATTTGCGGCGGTTTTTGGCTTCGGCGGCGCGTTGATCTCGCTGGCACTGTCGAAGTGGACCGCCAAGCGCATGATGGGCGTGCGTGTGATCACTGCGCCGCAAAACGACGCGGAGCGCTGGCTGCTCACCACGGTCAAGCGCCTGGCCGATCAGGCTCAGGTGGGCATGCCCGAGGTCGGTATCTTCGATGCGGAGGAGCAGAACGCCTTCGCCACGGGCGCGCGTCGCGACGCGGCCCTGGTCGCGGTGAGCAGCGGCCTGCTGCGCAGCATGTCGCGCGGGCAGGTCGAGGCGGTACTGGGTCACGAAATCAGCCATGTGGCGAATGGTGATATGGTTACACTGGCCTTGTTGCAGGGTGTGCTGAATACCTTCGTGATATTTTTCGCGCGAATCATCGGCAATATCGTCGACCGGGCGCTGTTCAAGAACGATCGCGAAGAATCCGGCATCGGCTTTTTTCTGACCACAATGGTGGCGCAGATCGTTCTGGGTATTCTTGCCAGCCTGATCGTCAGCTGGTATTCGCGGCGGCGGGAATTCCGCGCCGATCGCGGCGGCGCCGATCTGGCCGGCACCGGCAGCATGATCGGTGCGCTGCAGGCGTTGAAACAAAGTCATGGAGAGCCGATGCCGCCGCAGATGCAGGCTTTTGGAATCAACACGGGAAGCACGAACGGCTTCATGCGACTGTTCATGAGCCACCCGCCACTCGATGAGCGCATTGCCGCGCTCCAATCACAGGAAGGCCGATGACGCCGGAAAATGAAATCTTGGTAGAGCCGCCGGCCGCCCTGCGGGTGGGCCGCGAACTGTCGCGCTGGTTCGGCAACAACGATCTCGCGTCCCGCACGAACGAGGCGGCGCTGGCGCACAGCTCGGGCCGGCATGTCGATTGGGCGCGGGTGATCCCTTTCTTGCTGATGCACGCCGCCTGTCTCGCCGTGATCTGGGTGGGCTTCAGCTGGACCGCGCTCCTGGTCACACTGGCGCTGTATCTGGTTCGCATGTTCGCCATCACGGGTTTTTATCACCGCTATTTTTCCCACCGCAGTTTCAAGACCTCGCGAATCGGGCAGTTCGTCTTCGGCTTGCTCGGCGCATCCGCGGTGCAGCGCGGTCCGATATGGTGGGCGGCGCATCACCGCCACCACCACGTCCATTCGGATAAGCCGGATGACGTGCACTCGCCGGTGCAGCACGGCTTCTTCTGGAGCCACATGGGCTGGTTCATGTCCCACAAGCACTTCGCCGCCGATCTCTCGCGGGTGAAGGATCTGCTCAAGTACCCCGAGCTGCGCTTCCTGGATCGCTTCGACATCGCGGTGCCGACCCTGCTCGGCGTCGGCGTCTTTCTGTTGGGCGTGCTGCTGAAGCATGTGGCGCCCGGCTTGGGAACCAATGGCTGGCAGATGTTGGTGTGGGGATTCTTCATCTCCACCGTCGCGGTCTATCACGGGACCTACACCATCAATTCGCTGTCGCATGTATTCGGGCGCCAGCGTTACAAGACCGGCGATGCCAGCCGTAATAATGTGTGGCTGGCCATCATTACCCTGGGCGAGGGATGGCACAACAATCACCATCACTACCCGGCATCGGTGCGGCAGGGCTTTTACTGGTGGGAATTCGACATCACCTTCTACATGTTGAAGCTGATGTCCTTCCTTGGTCTGATATGGGATCTGAAAGCCGTACCGGCAGCGGTGCGCGAAGGGAACGGCAAGCGCTACTGACCCTCCATGCCCCGCCCGCCTGACCTCAAGACTTTAGGCGAGCTCAAAGCCGTCGTCGGCAGCGGATCGTGGCTGGACTCGCCGGAGACGGTGGAGCCCTTTCTCACCGATTTTCGCCGGCTCTACCATGGCGCCACGCCGTTGGTGCTGATGCCGTGCAACGTGGACGAAGTCGCGCAGATCCTGCGGATTTGCCATCGCGAAGAAGTGGCGGTCGTGCCGCACGGCGGCAACACCAGCTACTGTGGCGGCGCCACCCCCGATGAAGCCGGCTCGCAGATCGTGCTGACCCTGCGGCGGCTGAATCGCGTTCGGCAGATCGATGCCGCCAACTATTCGATGATCATCGAGGCGGGCTGCACCCTCGCCGAAGCGCAGGCCGCCGCGCGCGACGCCGATCGTCTGTTCCCCTTGAGCCTGGGGTCCGAGGGCACCGCGCAAATCGGCGGCAATTTGTCGACCAATGCGGGCGGCACGGCCGTCCTGCGCTACGGCATGATGCGCGATCTCGTGCTGGGACTCGAGGTGGTGCTCGCGGACGGGCGCATCATTCATGGCCTCAAGAGCCTGCGCAAGGACAACACCGGCTACGACGTGAAATCCTTGTTCGTGGGCGCCGAAGGCACGCTCGGCATCATCACGGCGGCCTGTTTGAAGCTCTTCCCGCAGCCGAAAGACACGGCGACGGCCCTGGTGGGCATCGACTCGCCGCAAAAGGCTCTGGATCTGCTCGCCCGCCTGCGCACCTCGGCGGGCGATCAAGTGACCTCATTCGAGTTGATGCCCCGCCTGGCGGTGGAACTCACCGTCAAGCACATACCGGGCGTCGCCGATCCGCTGCAACAGGGTACGCCCTGGTACCTGCTCATCGAGCTGTCCTCGCCGAATCCGCGGCAGGACTTGAGCACCGTTCTGGCGGCAGCGCTCGAAGACGCCGCCGCCGCCGGCACCGTCGAGGATGCGATGCTCGCCTCGTCGATCGCGCAGGCGCAGGCCATGTGGAAACTGCGCGAATCGGTGCCGGAGGCGCAGCGCCGCCACGGCGCCAGTCTCAAGCACGACGTGTCGGTGCCGGTGTCGGCGATTCCGGCTCTCATCGAGGAAGGATCGGCGCTGGTGCGGCGCCTGGCTCCGGAAGGCGACGTCATCTCCTACGGTCATGCGGGCGACGGCAACCTGCATTTCAATGTCGGCCAAAAGCCCGGGTCGGACATCAAGACATTCATCTCCCGCGGACCCGTGCTCGAGCTTGCGATGTTCGACTTGGTGGAGAGCCTCGGCGGCAGCATCAGCGCCGAGCACGGCATCGGACGCCTGAAGGCGGAGGAATTCGCGCGCCGCGCGGACCCCGTAGAGCTTGCCGTCATGCACGAGTTGAAGCGCGCGCTCGATCCGAAGGGGATCTTGAATCCGGGCAAGGTACTGTGCGTACGCTGACCGTGCCGCTTCGCACCGCCCGCCTCAACCTGCGCGAGTTCGTGATCGGCGATTTCAATGCGGTACATGCGTATTCGTCCGATCCGCGCGTCACCCGCTATCTGTTCTTCGGTCCGCGCGACGAGGACAGCACCGCCGACTATCTCGAGGGATTGCTGGCCTCGCAGCGCGAGCGGCCGCGAACCCGCTTCGAGCTCGCCGTCGAGGAAATCGCCGCCGGCAAGGTGATCGGCGCCTGCGACCTGTCGTTCATCGAGCGCAATGTCGTCGACCTGGGCTACATGCTGGGGACCGAGAGCTGGGGCAAGGGATACGCGACCGAAATTGCGTTGGCGCTCATCGACGCGGCGTTTTTCGATCTGCGCGCCGAGCGCGTGATCTCCACGGTCGACGTGAACAACGGCGCCTCGATCCGGGTACTGGAGAAAATCGGCATGCGCTGGGAAGCGGTGTTTCGCAAGCATCGGCGCGCCAAGAACCGCTGGTGGGATTGCCACCTGTTCGTCCTGCCGCGGGAGGTCTGGGAAACGTCGCGGGTCGACTACGCCCCGTGATCGCAGCGTAGCGGCGCACTGGCGAGCGCGTTCTTCACGGCGTCGCTGGACGAGAAAGTCCACTGGGTGGCAAACCCTGCGTGCGCGACATTCCACTTTGCTAAAGTCGGCTTTTGACACAAAGGGATGGGCATGACCATGCGAAAGGTTTTCATCTTCGCCGTACTGATGATGACTGCGGGGTGTACCGACCTCAAACCCTTGGAAGCGCGGATCACGGATCTTGAGGAACAGGTCAATAAACTACAGGCCGACCTCGCAAAATCCTCGAGCAATGCGGCCGCGGCCAACAAGGCCACTGCAGCGTCCGCCTCGGCGGCATCCGGCGCCGCGACGAAAGCATTGTCGATCGCCGAGTCGAATACCGCCGCCATCGACGAGCTCAACGCAAAGATTGATCAGATGTTCAAAAGACGTCCGTCGAACTAGCAACCGTCGTTTCTCCCGGTTATCGTTTCTCCTAATGATTTGGCTACTATTTCCTCTACACAGAGGAACTCGGACTCGATGCGGATCGTGACTTGATCCGCACCGTCGCACGGCGCCTCGCGGAAGACGGAAACCGCGGGCGCGATCAGGAGCGGAAGGCTCCAGCTCTACAGAAGAGTCTCATGCTTGATATCGGGCTTCCCGATGTCTGAGGCTGAACAAAATCGCCACAACGGCCAAGACGAGCGGACAGATCACACTCGCCTCGGGACCCACCGTTCCTCCCGTCAGCCACCGTGGCCCGTTCAAAGTCACATTGAAGAGGTTGTGCGACGGGGTGAATCCGCTGTTGGGCACCCCATAAAAAAATGTCTGGCCCCAGTCATAGCCGAGGTGAAAGCCCACCGCGCACCATAGAGTTCCAGTTCGCCGCAGAAACAAACACAACAACAGTCCAAACGACACGACCGACAGCGCACCCAATATGTCTTCTCCTTTGTTGCTCAGGTGCCCGAACCCGAAGAGCGCTGAGAGCACTTCCCTTTGCCTGTTCACGATCATGGTCATCGGCAACGCAATTGTTGCGGGCGTTTTACGACTGCGCTCCGGCAGCCTCTGGCCCGCGATTGCTTTACACAGCGCTTGGAACTCGATCATTCAGAACCCCTTCGACCGCTCATCGGTCGGACCCGGCGCCACGCTCTGGGTCGGCGAATCCGGCGTGCTTGTCGCCGTCACGACTTTGATCGTGGGAGTGGCCGCGTTTCGGTGGTGGACGAAAGACGGGGCACGGTGCGTCAATATATGAGGCATACCTGCTCAGTATCAGCAAGTTGTTGCTTCGGCCGCCGAGGTACTGCGTCGTGCAGGTCGGGCCAACAGCCAAATCAATTAGTGATTCTCTCGGCGTCCGGCCCGCGGACGTTTGCCGGAACGTCAATCCGTACTGGCCCACCAATCGAATCCGCGCGACACCCCCGTCTCTTTGACGGAGCGCAGGGTGCTGGTTAGCAAGTCATGTCCAGCTAAGTAACTCCCAACGATAACTACTCTCATTGACCTCGCTTCCGAGATCTTCGCGGAACACTCCACGACTCTCGCGTACCACCCAGCGTCCAATTTCTGGCGCAAACCAAATGTTTTCCTGGCGTATTGCGGCAGTTCGTTCAGCCTCCATTTTGAACCGAAAATCGATGTAGTTCTGGTAGCGAAGCGCGGTGAAGCGGCCGGCAGGGACGGTGATCGACTCCCACCCCTTAGCATGCATCGTCAGTTGCGTTGGCATCGTTTCGTGGCTATCCGGAATCATATATTGAGTACTCACGGTCGTCGACCAACCGGGCCGCAACTGTGTGGGCCAGAGCGGAATTGCCTTCTCAAACGCCTGCAGCTCACTCCAATGGGGGTCGACGACTATCATTCCCCATGGCTTTTGCACTTCGGTCGGGGTTCGTGCGTCATTTGTGTCGGAACCCATGAACTCTTGCCACCAGCGCGGGCCCCAGAAGCGATACTTAATCAGATTATCCGTGGATGTCTCAGAGTGTGACTCTATTTCGACGGATTGGCCGAGTTTGGATACACGATCTACCTGTGTATCCACAATGGAGCCCGTAAAATAATCATGCTTGGCGTACCTCCAAGATTGACCCACTGCGGGGGCGCGGACCACCGGCGGGGGACCGCTCGGCGGCGATGTTTTGGCTCCGCCAGCGACGCAACCCACTGATAGAGAACCGGCAAACAATATGAATTCGCGACGCGTTGATATTGTCATGTCTGAACTCCTGTCCAGCGCGTAGTTGCTTTTAGCAAAGCAGACAACCCCTCGTTTGCCATTTCGATTCCGATTCCTGCCAACAACTTCCATGTCGTTTTATTCGACGGTATCGCCCATGGAGAAGTTCCCGACCTACGCATCCGCGATCTGTTTCGCCAGCGTCCGCTTAAGAGCAGGTCATCCGACCGCGCGATCGTCTGGAGTTGGCCGCAAGTCGTATCTCGGACGCTGAGCCGTCTTCCGTGCTTTGCAGCCGTCGGCCGTAGGCCAATTGAGGTCCGCGGCGGGTCATTGAAAGAGCTTGAAACGGTTGACGATCGCGATGTACGCGAGCGCCATGATGAAGAAGATGGCAAGACTCGCAATAATGGCTCTGTGGGCGCCAACCTTTGGTGCGAGGTACACAATCGCAAGCATGTAAGGTACCCAACTCACCAGCGTGCCAGCAAGCACCCATTTCGCGTGCTGACTGACTGCATTGGCTCCCGCAGTTTGACCGATGAAGAGATATGCGACGAGGGTAAAAACTGGAAGCAGTGTCGCTAAACCGGACAAGGTCCGCTGACCATTCTCCTCCAGCGTTACGATGATCGTGGTAAACAATCCGCCGGTTATGAAATAGAGGATAAGGCTGGACAGTTTCATAGATGCCCCCGCGGTGCCAGTACACACTGTACCGCTTTCGATGTCTGCTTACAGGAAACCAGACGGCGATGGCTGGCGGCGGCTTTTGGCCGGGCGCTGCCGGTCGGCGACCCAACTTCCGGAGTCGACCCGTTGCAGGCACTCGCGACCGTCGGCTTCCGAGTACTCAAATCGCGAACTGCCCCAAAAACGAGCATTGGCGGCGGTGCGCCAGCGAGGAATCAATTCCCTGCGACACAATGATGCTGATTCCTTAACTTGTTCATTTGCGGTTGGAAAGAGTGCTGCCTGTTTCCATAAAGCTTCGGAGCGGTTCGACAAACGCTGCCGGCACAAACGTACTATAGAAGTAAATTGTGAACTTGAATTTCGAACCGTATTTTTGGATGCTCGCAACCTGAAGCGGGGTTCCCGAGGTGGCATCGATAACTTGGTGTTCTAGTGCGTGCGGAGATCGAGCAGACTCTACAGAAGGAGTTAACTCGATGTCGAAGCGGCAGAGGCTGGTGTGACAAACGCCAGCGGCGACGTGCTCAGAGCGCCGCCCTCGATGGGACTAACTCTTCCTCTCCCCGCCGTTCCGATGCTTGTCCACCGCTTCTTCGGCCTCTTCTGCAGCGGCCTGCTCGCGCGCACGCTTGGCGGCGCGCTCCAGCACCTCTGCGCCGGGCATTCCCGCGCGGCCGCTGCGGCGCAGAGTCAGCAGTCCGCCGGCCAATACGGCGACGACCAGCGCGATGATGATGACGGCCTTGAGCACGGCGTAGCTCCTATGATTCCGAGGTCACCCGGATCAGGCCTTCCTGCGCGGCGCTCGCCACCAGCCGTCCGTCGCCCGCAAACACGCTGCCGCGCGTGAAGCCGCGCGCCCCCGAGGCGCTCGGGCTGTCGATGGCATACAGCAGCCAATCATCCACGCGCACGCTGCGGTGAAACCACATCGCGTGATCGATGCTGGCGATCACCAATCTGGGCGAGATCATCGGCACGCCGTGCGGCTTCAGGGCCGTGTCGAGCAAGTGGAAATCCGATACGTAGGCCAGCAGGCTGCGATGCAGGGCTTCATCGTCGGGCAGACGGTCCACGGCGCGAAACCAGATGTATTTGAGAGGCGCCGACTTGTCCCGGCGCAGCGGGTCGGGCGGGTGCACCGGGCGAAATTCGAAGGGGCGCTTCTGCTCGAGAATCCGTCGCGCGACCGGCGGCAACTTGTCCACGATGGCGCGATAATGGGTTTCCATGTCGGGCAACGAATCCGGCGGCGGCACGTCCGGAACGGGGCTCTGATGCTCGAGACCGGTCTCGGGCAATTGGAACGAGGCAGACATGTTGAAGATTTGGCGGCCGTGCTGGATCGCGACGACCCGCCTCGAGGAGAAATGTTTGCCGTCCAACGCCCGGTCGACCTCGTAAACGATGGGAGAATTGAAGTCGCCGCGGCGCAGGAAATAGGCATGCAGCGAGTGCACCACACGATCCTCCGCCGTGGCGGTCGCGGCCGTCAGCGCCTGTCCGAGCACCTGCCCGCCGAAGACCTGCGGGCTGCCGATGTCGCGGCTCTGGCCGCGAAACAGATTCATTTCGAGCCGTTCAAGGGTCATCACCTTGATCAAGTCGTCCAGCAGCTGATTCATTCGGGCCTCAAATCAGATCGGTCGGCGCAACGCCGAGACGCTTCTGCATGATGGGACTCGTGGTGGTGTATTGCAGGAACTGGCGCTTCTCGGGGAACAAATGATGCTGAATGGCGAATGCGGCGAGCGCGGCTTCATGAAAGCCGCTCAAGATGAGCTTTTTCTTGCCGGGATAGGTATTGATGTCCCCGATGGCGAAGATTCCCGGAATGCTGGTCTGGAACTTCTCCGTATCCACCTTGAGCGCTCGCTTTTCCAGTTCCATGCCCCACTCGGCAATGGGACCGAGCTTCGGATGCAGTCCGTAGAAGGCGAGAATGTGGTCGGCGGATAGCGGCAGATCGCGCCCGTCCGCCGTATGTACATTGAGACCCGCAAGCGCGCCGTCATTCCTGCGCAGACTCACGGCGTTGCCCTCCAGCACCTGCATCTTGCCCGCGCCGACCAGTTCACGCATGCGCGCCACGGTGGCGGGAGCGGCGCGAAATTCCGCGCGCCGGTGCAGCAGCGTGAGCGAGCGTGCCTTCTCGCACAGCGCCACCGTCCAATCGAGAGCCGAATCGCCGCCGCCGCAGATCAGCAGATCGCGGCCGTGAAAGTCGGCAGCCGATTTGACGCGATAATGCACGCTGCGGCCCTCGAATTCCTCGACGCCCGGCAGCGCCAAACGCCGCGGCTGAAACGAACCGACCCCCGCCGCGATCACCACGGCACCGGCGGTGAGGCGAGTGCCGGCGGAGGTGGCCACGTGAAACTTGCCGCCCGGCAACGCCTGCAGTTCCGTGACTTCCTGTCCCAGGTGAAAGGTGGCGTTGAACGGCTTGGCCTGCTCCAAGAGCCGGTCGATCAATTCCTGGGCGCCGCAAATGGGCAACGCCGGGATGTCGTAGATTGGTTTGTCCGGATACAGTTCCGTGCATTGACCGCCGGCTTGCGCCAGCGAATCGATGATGTGCGTGTTGATGCCGAGAAGGCCGAGTTCGAAGATTTGAAACAATCCCACGGGGCCTGCGCCGATGATGACCGTCTCGACCGGCGTGGGGGCGGCCTCGGCCGCGCTGGGGTTTTCCGACATTGAGCCTGATTCCTTACGATTCTCTGGAAATAACCTGAAATTGTAGCTGAATGCCTTTGCCTGCGTCGCTCCGCGAAGCCGGGCGCGCGCGCATCCCCGGTGCGCCGTCCGACCGTTTCAGCACAGGCAACCAGATGCCGTCGGCAGGGTACTTATGCATGAGAGCGGGTCTGCGAAAGCACCCAGGGTCCGTGGCCGCCGCCGTCGCAGGCCCGGCAAGAGCACATGGGGGCTCTTCGTCCACTGGAAGGTATGTACATGTTTTACCGAACAAAATATCCCTAAGGATGGCGATCATGCACGCGAAAGTCAGCCCATTCCCGCCAGCTATTGACGCCGGACACGATTCGACCCGCCCGATCCGCGCCCTGAATCGCGGACTCGAAGTGCTGACCGAGCTGAACCGCTTGGAACGCGCGGCAATCAACACGCTCGCGGGCGCGGTACGCCTGCCGCGCACCACGACCTATCGGATTTTGGAAACGCTGCGCCTGGCCGGCTACGTCGATCGCGACCCGCATGATGACTGCTATCGGCCCACCATCATGGTGCGCGCGCTGTCGGACGGCTTCGACGATGAGGCCATGATCGCGCATATCGCCAAGCCGCATCTCGCCGCACTCGGCGAACAAATCGTGTGGCCGGTGGCGATTGCGACGCCGTCGGGGGCGACCATGATGATCCGTGAGACCACCGACCGCCAGAGCCCTCTCGCCCTGGAACAGTACAGCGCCGGGGTGCGCGTACCCATGCTGGGCTCCGCGGCGGGACGCGCGTATCTTGCGTTCTGCTCCGCTCAGGAGCGCGATGCGTTGCTGGAGCTGTTGTCGCGTTCGTCTTTGCCCGAGGATCGCCTGGCACGCAGCCGCATCGAGGTCGATCGGCTGCTCAATGAGACCCGCACCCAGGGCTACGGCATGGCGCACCGCGCGCGGCGCGTGTCGGAGGAGACCAGCCTCGCCATTCCGGTCCGCGCCAAGGAGCGCATTCTGGCCACGGTCACCGTGCGCTATGCCGCCACTGCAGTGCCGCTGCGCACGGCCGTGGAACAGTTCCTGCCGAAGATGCGCGAAGTCGCGCAGAAAATCGAAAGCGAGTTCGGCTAGGCAGGGCCCGGCGGGGCCGCGCGCGCGCTCAGAATTTCGGCAGGCGGCTCAATATTTCAGCGGCGATGGCGGCGTAGCCGCCGCCGAAATGATGGCCGCCGGGCATTTTGACGGCGACGCCATCCTTCCCCGTCACCTCCGCACAGACCGAATTGGGATCGTCCTCGCCGTACAGGCAGAGGTAGGGCGCGCCGCTCCAGCGCTGCAGCTCCGGCGCGGTGGCCAAGCCGCCGCTCGGATTCCCCAGCCAATTGCCCACATGAAATTCGAACAGGGCACTGTCGCTGATGCCGAGCAGGGTGGTGAACCCCACCATGTCGTGGGTTCGCACGGGCAGCCGGTTCACCATGAACGGCACGGTGTCGGCGCCCTGAGAGTAGCCGATCAACAGGACATGGGTTTTGCCCCAGACCCGCGAATAATGGCGCACCACCCGGTCGAGGTCCCGCGCGGCTCCCTGCGGTGTGCGCGGGGACCAGAAGTATTTCAGCGAGTCCCAGCCGACGATTGGAATGTTGTGCTTCGCGAGCTCGGCGGAGACGCCGCGATCGAGAGCCACCCAACCGCCGTCGCCCGACAGAAATATTCCGAACCAGGGACTGTGGGTCCCGGAAGCCGCCGGCACCACGGTGAGCGGCAGATCGGCCACCGGCGCGGGCAGCGCCGATGGCGACTTGGAAGACGCCGCGGTAATCTTTTCATACGCCGCTTCGTATTGCGGCACCCAGTTCCTCTCGACCGAGTAGCCATGACCCACCTTGGGCAACATGACGATCTCGGCGCCGGGGACGGTTGCGATGAATTTTTGCGTCGCGGCGGCCGGGCACACCTGATCCATCTCGCCCTGCAGTGAGATCCAGCGCCCGGAAAGTCTTTTCGCGGGCAGGAAGTCGACCCCCTTGAGCACGCCCTGCGCATCGCGCCGCGGCGTCGCCGCGACCCCCTCGCCCTGGCACAGCGGCTTCTTGAGATCGAGATCGGGACAGAATCCAATGGACAACGCGCCCTTGAACAAGCCGTCCGACGCCTGGGCGAGAGTGGCGTATGCCAGCGTGGCGCCCGAGGAATAGCCGACCAGGGTGGGCTGCAGATAGTGCTTGAGGCCCAGCTTCGACTGAAGGTAACGGCTCAAGTTTTCGAGATCGGCTGCCGGCGACACGCACCGGTCGCGGGACTTTTCCAACTGCGCCAGATAGTGGGGGATGTCGATTCCGGCGACCACCGCGCCCTTGGCGGTAAGCCGCTGCGCCATCGAAATCACACCCAGATTCCAGCCGCCGTCGCCCGACAGAAACAACACCACGTCGCGCGGTTCGGCGTCGCTTCGGTACAGTGTGACGGTGCCGAATCGGCCTTGATTGAACGTTTCAGCAGCGGCCGCGCTGCCCACGGAGCATGCGAGCAGAACCGCAATCTTGATGACGCTCCGGATCAATTACTTCCTCAACACTTTCCCTACGCCGCCGGAGATCAATGCGGTGACGTCGAGCAGCGCGCCCGCCGTGGCCAGGCCGTCGGGCGCCGCAAGATATCTCGGACGCCACACCGGCAGGAACTTCTCCTTGTATTTTCGCAGCCCCTCGAAGTGATAGAACACTTCGCCGTAGCGCTGCACCAGGCGGCCGAGTTTGTGCCAGGCCGGCGCGAGCGCGTGCTCCTCCAATCCCGACAGCGGCGCCATTCCCAGATTGAACCACTGAAAACCTTGCGCCTTGCCCCACAGCATGCACTCGACCAGCAGGTAATCGATGACCCCCTTGGGCGCGCCGTCGTCGTAGCGCATCAGATCCACCGACAATTCGCTGTGCGCGCCGCGCCAGAGATTGGCGAAAGCCACGATGTTGCCGCCGCGGCGCACCACCCCGCAATCGAAGTGCTTGAGATAATCTTCGGCAAAATACCCCAGAGAAAAGCGCTTCTCGGCGGTGTTTTTCGCCGCCAGCCATGCATCGGACACGGCTCGCAGCTGCGGCAGAATGGCGCCGATGCCCGCGGGCGGCACGACTTCGAATTGCGCGCCGTCGCGCACCGCGCGCCGGTGTGCCTGACGCAGATCCGCGCGCTCAGCGCCCTCGAGGGAGAATGTGTCGAGCGCCACCCGCGCCTCTTCGCCGAGCTTGCTCAGGTTCAATCCGAGATCGATGTAGAGCGGCAGATTCTGCGGCTTGACCTGGTAGAACACCGGCGAGACCGCCATCACGTCGCAATTCTCCAGGAATTCCCAGGCCAGCGCCTCGCAGTCCTCGGCGGTGCCGATCGGATCGCCCATCGCCACCCAACTGTGGCCGGATACCTGGTACATGATGAACGCCGTGCGCTGCCGGTTGAACAGCAGGTTCTTGTCCCCGAGCAGGGCAAGATTCGCCGTGGTGTCGTCGACATCGGCAATGAGCGCGGCGACGCGTTCCATGTCCGCGGCGCTCGGCGCCACCCTCGGCGGCGGCGCGGGCCGCAGCAGCCGCCACAGGCCGTAGGCCGCCGCGATCACCGCGGCGAGCAGCGAGGCGCGCAGGCTGCGCGGTGCCGACGCATGGAACGCGAATTCCCACCACAGTTGATTGTCGTACGGCACGTGCCGATTGGCGAAAACCACCAGCCAGGCCGCGGTCACCAGCACCAGGACCAGCGCAATGATCCACGGACCGGAATAATGCTGCTCGACCAGGGATGCGCGCCGGCGAAAGCGCGTGCGCGCCGACACCAGCGCCACGACGACGGCGCCGAGAATCGTGGCTTCCTCGTAGTCGAATCCTTTGAGGAGCGACAGCAGGATTCCGGCGCACAACAGCCAGATGGTCAGCCACCATGCGGCGCTGAGGCGGCGATACAGGCCGTGCGCAATCACCAGCAGCCCGACGCCGACGGCGCTGCCCAGCAAGTGCGACAGCTCGAGGATGGACAGCGGCAGGTAGTTGCGCAGCAGATCGAGACGATTGCCGAGTCCCGGCGTCGCGCCGGAGAACAGCAGCACCGCGCCTGCCAGGAACACCGCGATCGCGATGGCCTGCGGGGTCACGGCGGTCAGGAATGTGCGCGCCAGTTGCACCACGCGCACCGCAGGCCCGCGATGCGCCCACAGTTCGTGGGCGCCCAGCAAGGCAAGCGCCAGGGCAAAGGGCGCGAAGTAATAGATGGCGCGGTAGGCGACCAGGGCGCCGAGCAGCCGGTCCTTCGGCACGGATTGCAGCAGCAGCAAGAGCACGGTCTCGAACACGCCGATACCGCCGGGGACGTTGCTGATCACGCCGGCGGCGATGGCGATCAGGTAGATGCCGGCGAACGCCAGGAAGCTGATGGCAGCCTGATGCGGCAGCAGGACATACAGCACGCTGGCGGCGCACAACAGATCGGCGCACGCCACGGCAATCTGTGCGAACGCGACGCGCGGCTTCGGCACCGGGATGATGATGCTGCGGTAGCGCAGCGGCTCGTGCCGCGTGGATGCCAGCCACAGATAGGCGGCGACCACCCCGAGCAGCGCGACTCCCGCCAGCATGGCGATCGAGGCGTGTACGCGCAGCGCTGATCCCGACATGCCCGCCTGCGTCAGCAGCGACAGTCCGAGAAGCAAGGCGGCCCCCAACAGGAACGTGACCGTGCCGAAGGCGATGATGGTGGCGATCTGTTTTGCGCCGAGGCCGAGCGCGGTATAGGCGCGATAGCGAACGGCCCCGCCGCTCAAGGTATTCAGGCCGATGTTGTGGCCGATGGCGTAACCCATGAACGAAATCAATGCAATGCGGTGATAAGGTACGCGCGCGCCCGCAAACCGCACCGCTAGGGCGTCATACAGGGTCAGGCAGCCGTAGCCGGCCGCCGTGAACAGCGCCGCCCGCAGCACCTTCGCCGTGGGAATGGCCGCGACGCGGCCGAGAATGTCCTGCCAACGATATTGGCTGAGCAGATGGTGCAGCCAAAACAGGGCCAACCCGAACAGGGCGAGCCCCAGGAAGGTGGTCCACCGGGGGACCTTGTGAGCTGTGACCGTGTGTGCCAAGGAGGTATCGTATCAGGGCCTCCCAGGCAGCGCCGCAAACTGCTAGGGTTGGCACTCAAGTTGTAACGCATAAGGGTAGCCCACGCATGAGTTCCACCACCGACAGCCGGCAGGCAACCATGGACTCGACGCAGATTTATCGCGAAGAGACCTTTACCGATCGCAAAGTGGGCACGATCCGCCGCTTGACTCCGGTGACCGCGGACGGTTCCGCGGATTCCGCGCGGCCTGTAGTCTTTGTCGGACAGGCACAGATCATGACGCCGATGGGCGCGGTGCCGATCAGTTTTGAACTCGAGGCGGCGACCCTCGATGTGGCGATCGAGAAATTCGGTGCGGCCGCGGAACAAGCGGTGCATCAAACCATGCGCGAGCTGCAGGAAATGCGGCGCGAGCAGGCATCCTCCCTGGTCATTCCCGACGCGGCCGGCGGGGCGCTGCCGAATCCGGGCGATCTGCTCGGCCGCGGCGGCCGCTCGCGTCGCTGAGAGGTCAAGTTTCCAGCGCGTCCCAACGCGCATAGGCCTGGTCGATTTCCAGCGTCAATGCCTGCAGGCGCTGCAACGCCGCCTCGGCGCGTTTCGGATCCGTCTTGAACAACGCCGGATCGGCGATCTGCGTTTGCAGCTCCAGCTGTTCTGCTTCGAGGGTCTGGATCTTCTGGGGCAGGGCCGCGAGTTCCCGCTGCTCGTTGTAGGACAGTCGCCGGGATTTGGGCTGCGCGGCGGATGGCGCTGCGGTTCGCGCGGCCGGGGCCGCCGCCGCGAAGGGCGCGGCGGCCCTGCGCTGCCGCAGCCAGTCGCTGTAGCCGCCCACGTATTCGTTGACGTGGCCGGCGCCCTCGAACACCAGCGTGCTGGTCACGACGTTGTCGAGAAATGCGCGGTCGTGGCTGACGAGCAGCAGCGTCCCCGCATAATTTGCCACCATCTCCTCCAGTAGATCCAGCGTCTCTGCGTCCAGATCATTGGTCGGTTCGTCCATCACCAGAAGATTGCTCGGACGGGCGAACAGACGCGCGAGCAACAGGCGGTTGCGCTCGCCGCCCGAGAGCATGTTCACCGGTGCGCGCAGCCGCTCCGGCGGAAACAAAAAATCGCGCAGGTAGCCGGACACGTGCCGCGGCTGACCGTCGATGGTGACCGTATCGCCGCTGCCGCCGGTCACGTTGTCCATGATCGAGGCCGTCTCATCCAATTGTTCGCGCTGTTGATCGAAGTAGGCGCAGGCCAGGCCGGTGCCGCGGTGGATCTGGCCCGAGGCGGGCTCCAATTCGCCGACCAACAGTTTTATCAACGTCGATTTGCCGCAGCCGTTGGGCCCGATGATGCCGATGCGGTCGCCGCGCATGATGCGTGCGGAAAAATCCGCAATGACCGGCGCGGTGCCGAAACGGTGGCTCACCTGCACCGCCTCGAACACCAGCTTGCCCGACGGCGTGGCATCCTGCGCCCGCATTTCCACCTGCCCGATGCGTTCGCGCCGTTCGCTGCGCTGGATGCGCAGCTGTTTGAGCGCGCGCACCCTGCCCTCGTTTCGCGTGCGCCGCGCCTCCACGCCCTGGCGGATCCAAACCTCCTCCTGCGCGAGCTTCTTGTCGAACAGGGCGGCATGTTTGGCCTCGACGTCGAGCGCCGCGGCTTTTTGCAGCACATAGTCGTCATAGTTGCCCGGCCACACCCGCAGCTGTCCGCGGTCGAGTTCGACGATCCGCGTCGCCAAGCGGCGCACGAAGGCGCGATCGTGGCTGATGAACAGCAGCGCCCCCTTGAAATCCAGCATCATGTCCTCGAGCCAGGTGATCGCGTCGATGTCAAGGTGGTTGGTCGGCTCATCCAGCAGCAACAGATCCGGTGCCGCCACCAGTGCGCGGCCGAGCATCACCCGCCGCCGCCAGCCGCCGGACAGGGCGCTCATCGCGGCGTCCGGATCGAGCTGCAGGCGCGAGATCACCTGATCGGCCTGCATCTCATCCTGCCAATCGGCGTGGGCCGCCGCCGCGGGTTCGAAGCCGCTCATGATCACTTCGCGCACCGCCGTCTCGCTGGCGGCGGATACTTCTTGGGCGAGGCTCGCAACCCGGGCGCCGGGCCGGACCCACACGTCGCCGCTGTCGGGAACGATTTGGCGGGTGATCAGCCGCAGCAGCGAGGATTTGCCCTCGCCGTTGCGGCCGAGCAGACAGACGCGTTCACCCTTGCGAATCTGCAGGGCGACTCCATCCAACAAGGGTTTGAGGCCGAAGCTGAGCGAGACTTTGTCGAGTCGGACGGTGGGCATGAGGCCGCGTATGGTAAGCGGCTTCGCCTCAATAACCCAGCCACACGGAAAAGTAGACGCCGCGCTGCGGCGGCCGGCCGGCGATTCGCCCAAGATCGGTCCACGCGCCGGTGAACGTGAGATTCTTCGCCGGGCCCCAGGCGACAAACACATCCTCGGCGCCGTCTTCGCGCAGCGCGTTGCCCAAGTTGTTCGGCTTGTCGCGGTACTCCGCCCCCAACAGCACCGCGTCGGTGAGCCAAATCGCGGCGGACGCCTCCGGATTCAGCCGATGGCCGCTCCCCGCACCGCCGAACCCGAGCAGTCCGAATTGGTTGGCCTCGGAGCGCCGCAGGGTCGCATCGAGGATCACGTTGTGGCCCGCGACCGCGGCGAAATAAACCTTGGTCGCGGCGATGTACAGATCGACGTCTTCGCCCCGCGCAGCGCCCACGGCACGCGGGATCCCGTCGAAGTCGAGGGTTCGCTTCCACTGCGCGCCCAAGGCGATCTGCGGCCACCACTGATCGGGAGCGAACACCGCATCGCCCGCCAAGCGGATCTTGAGGCCGACGATGTCCTGCCCCAGCGTGAGACCGGGGATGACCGAGCCGGCATCGAAGCGCTGGCGCGCAACCGAGACCTCCACGCGATCGTCCACATCGACGCCGGCTCCGGCCGTCCGCAGCGTGAAATCCTGCGTCGAGACGTAGGTCACAGATGCGGAGGCGCCGATGTCGACGTCCGTGCCCAGGCCACCGATGAGGGCCCAGGGTACGAGACCGCCGCCGCCGGCCCCTTCGATCTGGGTCACCGCGCCGGTCCACTGCAAGCGGTCTCCGGCGGCGGCAGGCAGGGGCGCGCTGAGTGCAGCCGCCGCGGATGCCGCGGCGAGCGCGATTCGAATGCTGGTTTTCACGGCACGCAAGGTTAGGGCTCGCGCCTACGGAATATTGTGTCCAAGCGCACAGCCTGGGTTGCCGGGCACGTCTAACCTAAGCCTTTGTTAGCCTTGACTTATGACAGCTATGGCATACCGAGTGCTGGGTTCTACGCTCTTGCTGCTCTCCGGGTTGGCCGTGGCCGCGCCGTCGCGGTTGTACGAGCGGCTGGGCGGCGAGGCCGGCGTCACCGCCATTGCCGGCACGCTCATCGACCGGGTGAGCGCCGACCCCACGCTCGGCAGAAGCTTCAAGGATGCGAAGTTGGATCGGATCAAAAAACTGCTGGCCGAACAGATCTGCGAGCTTTCCGGCGGCCCTTGCCGTTATTCGGGCGATTCCATGCGAGAGGTTCACGCCGGACATCATATTTCGCAGGCCGAATTCTACGGAATGGTCGACGATCTGCGCGCGGTGCTGAAGGAGCGGCACGTCAGCCAGGGAGCCATCAACGAGTTGCTGCGGCTGCTTGCGCCGATGAAGCGCGACGTGGTCGAGCCCGCGTCCGCCGCCGCCCGATGAACACCCCGCATTGCCACCTGCGGCTCGCCGCCGTGCTGCTCGGAGCGCTGGCCGCGCATTCGGCGCTCGCCGGTCTGGTGACGGTGAACGTCACCACCCGCTTGGGAGGCGCCGCCGAGGATGCGGTGATCGTATTCGATCCTCTTGATGCAGCGCCGCCCGCCGGGCACGACGCCGCCGTCATCGATCAAGTCAACAAGCGGTTCGTGCCGCGCGTCAGCGTGGTGCGCACCGGCACCACGATCACCTTTCCCAACAGCGATCACATCCGGCATCAAGTGTATTCGTTCTCGCCGGCCAAGACGTTCAGCCTCAAACTCTATGCGGGTTCGCCGAAAATGCCGGTCACGTTCGGTCAAGCCGGTCTGGTGGTGTTGGGCTGCAATATTCACGACAGCATGGTCGCGTACATCGGCGTGGTCGACTCCCCGTATTTTGCCAAGATCACGGAAGCGGGGACCGCCACGTTGAATCTGCCCGCCGGCCGCTATCGTCTGCGTGCCTGGCATCCGAATGCGGCCGCCGCCGTGCCGCCGCGCGACATCACCGTTGCCGCGGCACCGCTCACCTTGCCCGTGTCGATCGATGTGGACGGAACGTCCACCGCGGTCGCAGCGTGGCCCGAGTAGACGGCCGTGGCCCTGCGCACGCGAATTGCGGTGACCTTCCTGCTGCTGCTGGCAGCGGTGCTCGCCGCGGCCCTGGGCGCCGTGTCCGCGACCAACCGCGGCAACGCCGAGCGTGAGGTCCAGCGGCAGCTCGATGTCGGCGCCTCGGTGTTCTCACGGCTGCTGGAAAGCAACCGCCGCCAGCTGACCCAGGCGGCGCAGGCGGTGGCGGCGGACTATGGATTCCGCGAAGCGGTGGCGACGCGCGACACCGATACGCTGGTCTCGGTGCTGGAGAACAGCGGCAAGCGCATCGGCGCCGCCATGGTGGTGCTGACCTCGCTCAACGGCGACGTCATCGCGGCCTCCGGCCTGCACGTCAAGGCCGGCACACAGTTTCCCTTGTTGTCGGAGCAGCGCAGCAACCTGACCGGCGACAGCGCGACCAGCCTCATGGTCGACAATGGCCGCATCTATCAGCTCGTGACCGTGTCGGTGCGCAGCCCCCTGCCGGTGGCATGGATCGCCATGGGGTTCGAACTCGACGCCAAGGCGGCGCGCGAACTCGCTGACATCACCGGCCTGGCGGTGACGCTGTCGGTGAACTCGGGCGGCCGTTGGACCGATATGGTGAGCACCGTGCCGGCCGGCGCGGCGCGCCAATCCGACGTCGTGTCCCGGCGCATCGAAATGTCGCGCTGGGGCAACGCCGAAGTCGTCGCCGTCCTGTCGCGGTCGCTGGCGGATGCCCGCGCGCCCTTCGAACGTTTGACCAAGGTGTTGTTCTTGATCGCCGCGATCAGCTTGATCGCCTCGGCGTTGGCCGCTTTCTGGCTCGCCCGCAACATCACCCGGCCGCTGCTGGACCTGACTCAGGCCGTCGATCAGATGCGCGCCGGCACCTACGATGTGGCGTTGAGCGTCCAGCGGCGCGACGAACTGGGGGTGCTTGCCGAAGGACTGCAGCTCATGCAAACGGCGGTGCAATCCCGCGACAACTCCATCCGCCGTCTGGCGTACGAAGATTCCCTCACCGGCGTCATGAATCGCACCGCATTCGGCGCGGCGCTGGGCAAGGCCTTAACGGAGGCGGACGGCGCGCCGATCGCGGTCGCCGTCATCAATCTCGATCGCTTTCGCCGCATCAACGAGCATCTCGGATACTCCGTGGGCGATGCCGTGCTCACCAAGATGGCGGCGCGCCTGGCGGCGGTTCCCTCGGTGAATTCAGCGGTCGCGCGGCTCGCGGCCGATCAGTTCGCGGCCTTTGCGCGGTTGCGCAACTCGCAGAGCCTGCAGGCCTGGGGCACGTCGCTGATCATGGCGCTGGCCGACCCCGTATTCGTCGAGGCCCAGCCCATCGACATCACCGCGACCTTGGGGTTGGCATTGGCCGGCGCAGGGGCGTCGTCGGCCGATGAGGTCATGCGCTGCGCCGACCTGGCGCTGGAACACGCGCGGCGCGAAAAGCGCGCCCTGGCCATCTACGAGGAGGCCCTCAAACCCGCGGCGCGCGATCAGCTGTCGCTCCTGGGCGAACTGCGCCGCGCGGTCGAGCATGACGAATTGCGGCTGTTTTTCCAGCCAAAAATCGAACTTCGCAGCGGCCGTGTCATGGGCGCCGAGGTGCTGCTGCGGTGGCAGCATCCGACGCGCGGGCTGCTCTACCCGGCGGACTTCATTCCCTTTGCGGAACAGACCGGGTTCATTCGCCGGCTGACGCGCTGGACTCTGGATCACGCCATTGCGCAGGGCGCGCGCTGGCACAACGCCGGCAATGCCTTGGGGTTGGCCGTGAACATCAGCGTCGACGACATCGGCGACGTACGGCTCGATTCGCGCATTGCCAGCCTGCTGACCAAGCATCAGCTGCCGCCCCAGCTGTTGACGGTCGAACTCACCGAGAGCGGCTTCATCGAAGATCCCACCCGGGCATTGCGCATGCTCGAGGCGATCTCCGCCCTGGGGGTGAGCCTCTCCATCGATGACTTCGGCACCGGCTATTCCTCGCTCAGCCACCTCGCTCGCATGCCGGTCGACGAAATGAAAATCGACCGCAGTTTCGTGCAAGGCCTGGAATCCGACCCGGAGTTCGCTCCCGTGGTGCAGTCCGCCATCGACATGGGCCACGGCCTCGGGCTCAAGGTGGTGGCCGAGGGCATCGAGACCGAGGCGGCCGCCCTGCGACTGCGCGAATTCGGCTGCGACGTCGGTCAGGGTTACCTGTATGCCAAACCCATGCCGCTGGCCGCGTTCGAATCATGGCTCACCGGCCGCGAGCGAGTGCCGGTGGTGGCGTTCCCGGTGGATTTTCCCACCGAAGACCTGTCCGATACGGTGACTCTGTCAGTCTATTGACGCGCCTGGTTGACGGCGCTTTCCGACATTCGCGTTTGACCGTTTTTCGCGTACAGTGAGCCATGCATCGCGTGGACATATTGGGCGAGGCGCTGGACGGACTGGGCCGCTGGTACGTCGCGGTACCGCCCTTTTTGATCATCGGTTTCTTGGCTGCGCTGTTCTTCTTGACGGGCGCGGGCCAGCAGCGCCTGCAGAAAGCCAGCGGACTGCTGCAGCAGTCCGCTGAACGAGAACTCGCCATCGACGCGCTGCAAACCTCGATCGCCCGTTCCGTCGGCACCCAGCGCCTCTTCCTGCTGACCGGCGATGAGAAATTTCTCAAGCGCTACGACAAGATCGTGGCCGACGTGGAACCCCGCCTGGAGCAGTTGCGGGTGGCCTACGGAGGCTCCGACGCGAATCTCGCCGACGTGCGCACCCTGCACGTGTTGATCGGCAAACGGCTCGCCGATCTGTCGATGCTGATCACCATTCAAAAGACCCAGGGAACGGCGGGCGCGATCGCGTTGGTCAAGACCAGCGTCGGCTCGGACACCGGGGAGGCCATCAACGATGTGCTGGACCAATTGCGCTACCGGGAATCCCTGGAGCACGCCGCGGCGCAAGCGCACTGGTCCCAATCCTTGACCTTGGCCCGCTGGGTCACCGTCGCCGGCACGATTTTCAACATGCTGCTGGTGGGGGTCGCTGCGCGCCTGGTGTACATGGACATGCGGCGGCGCACCCTGCAGACGGCGGAACTGCGCGATCAGAAGCTGCAGCTCGAACGCGAGGCGGAAGAGCGCAATCGCGAACTGGTCGAGCTCTCGACCCACCTGCAAAGCGTCGCGGAACGCGAGAAGGCCAGCCTCGCGCGTGAACTGCACGACGAGCTCGGCGGCCTGCTGGTCGGCGCGCGCATGGATATATCGTGGGCCGAGCAGCATCTCGGCGACGGCGATTCGGACCTCAAGATGCGCCTGCGCCGCGTGCAGCAAAGTCTTTCCGCCGGGGTCGACTTGAAGCGGCGGATCATCGAGGAATTGCGGCCCACGTTGCTGGACGATGTGGGGCTGTTCGCCGCCCTGCGCTGGCAGTTGAAGGAGACCTGCGGACGCGCCGGCCTCGAATGCATCGAGTCGTATCCGGACGAAGAGCCGAGGGTCACCTCCGAAGCCGCCATCGCGCTGTTCCGCATCGCTCAAGAAGCCTTCACGAATATTTTGAAACACGCGGCGGCGACGACCGTGGACATCACGCTGAGCATCCACTCGGACGCGATCGTCATGCTGATTTCAGACGACGGCAAAGGCATCCCCGCCGGCCGGCTCACCGCCGTCGGTTCGCACGGCATGGCGGCCATGCGCCACCGGGCGCGCGCGCTCAACGGACGCTTTGACGTTCGATGCCCCGCCTCGGGCGGCACCACTCTGCTGGTGCAAATTCCCGCCGTCAACGCCCTGCTGCAGGTCAGCGAACCGGCGCCGATTTAGGGCTGCGACCAAGACAAAAAGCCATGATCGATCGCTCTCCCACGCTTCTGTATTGCGCGTGCGGCGCTCTGTTCGCAATCTCCCTGCAGATGAGCGCCTGCCTCGCCGCGCAGCGCAATGCGCTGCGCCGGATCGTGCAGGAACAATGCGTCGTGCATTGGTCGCAGCAACACGACGCGCGGCCTTGTGCGCGCATCGCTCTGCCTGAACCGCCGCATGAGCGCGACGGCTTCGCCATCCTGGCGGACCGCAAAGGCGGCGCGCATTTTCTGTTGATCCCGGTCAAGACCGTCGCCGGCATGGAAAGCCCGGAGCTTCTCGAGCCCGGCACGCCGAACTACTTCGCGGCTGCCTGGGAGGCGCGCGATCTGTTGCCCGGTGCCGCCGGACGGCCGATTCGCCGCGGCGACGTCGGGCTTGCGCTGAATCCGCGCCACGCCCGCACACAGGATCAATTCCACATTCACATCGAATGCCTGCGCCCGGATATCGCCCGGGCGCTTGAACTCGCGGCGCCGCGCATCGGCGGCTCTTGGGCGCCCATGTCGATCGACGGCCGCCGCACTCGAGCGCTGCGCGTGATGGGCGGTGATCTGGACGGCGCCGATCCCATCGCATTGCTCGCGGCGGGAGTGCCGGAGGCGAGAGCCGCCATGGGTGACTACACGCTGGTGGTGGCGGGCATGGAGTTCAAAGAGGGGCCCGGATTCATTTTGCTCGCCGCCGACGGACCGGCCGGTGAATTATTGTTGGATCCGACTTGCGCGATTGCCGCAACCCCCTAGAATTTGCGCTGGACCGAGCAGGAGAGGAATGACGTGAGTCTTTGGGAATCCATGGCAACGGCAGACGCCGGCATCGGCGGCGAATTTCATGGCCGCGGGATGTCGGTCGCGCTGAAGGACCTGGCCGGCGGATCGATCTTCGGCCCGGCGCTCGAATCGCTGCGCGGCCGCTCGGTCCTGCTGGCAACGCGAGAGCAGCTGCCGACCGCGCTGGCGCTGATCGAACTCGACGGCGTCGCGCGGCGAATGGTCTTGTGCACGCCCGATCTCACGGCGGAACAGCTTGCCGGCGTGGCGGCGACGGCGCACGCCGATGCCGTTGTTTTGGACGCTGCGCCTGCTTCGGCAACCGCCGCACCGGAGTCGCCGGCCGCGGCTTTGCCGGCGTCTGTCAAGCCATACTTCGTCGCTCCGCGGCCCATTCCGGGGTCCGTCGATCGCCGGGGCGGCGGCGCGACGGAGTGGATCTTATTGACCTCCGGCACCACCGGCACGCCGAAACTGGTGGTGCACACGCTGCAAAGCCTCGGCGGTTCGCTGCCGACGCAGTCGCCGGCCCGATCGGTTTGGAGCACGTTCTACGATATCCGCCGCTACGGCGGCCTGCAGATTTACTTGCGCGCCGTACTGTCGGGTTCGCCTCTGGTGCTGTCGAGCACGGGCGAGCCGACACTGGAGTTTCTTACCCGCGCCGCGGCCGCCGGCGTCACGCACATTTCGGGAACTCCGTCCCACTGGCGACGCGCGCTCATGAGCGGTGAGGCCGCGATACTTCACCCGCAGTATGTCAGGCTGTCCGGTGAAGTGGCGGATCAGGCGGTGCTCGACAATCTTCGCGCCGTGTACCCGCAGGCGCGCGTGGCACACGCCTTTGCCTCGACCGAGGCAGGCGTCGCCTTTGACGTGAATGACGGGCGCGCGGGATTTCCGACGTCGTTCATTGACGATCCCCTAGGGGATATCCAGTTGAAGGTCGTGGACCACACGCTGCGAATCCGCTCGAAGCGCAACGCCGCACGCTACCTCGGCGACGCACCCGGGCTGCTCATGAGCGGTGACGGCTTCGTAGATACCGGCGACATGGTCGAACTCAAGGACGGCCGTTATTATTTCATGGGACGCGTCGGCGGCGTCATCAACGTCGGCGGCCTCAAGGTCTATCCGGAAGAAGTCGAAGCGGTGCTGAATGCCGATCCTCGGGTGCGCATGTCCCTGGTGCGCGCGAAGCGCAATCCCATCACCGGCGCGGTGGTGGTCGCCGATGTGGTGCTCGCGGATCCTGCGAGCACCGCCTCACTCGACGCGCCCGAGAAGGTGAAGGGCGATTTGCTCGATGCCTGCCGGCGCACCCTCGCGGCCCATAAGGTCCCGGCCATGCTGCGCTTCGTGCCGTCATTGGAATTCACCGCCGCCGGTAAATTGGTGCGGCCCAACGCCTGACGGCCTCGACGAGGATCGCCCATTGATTGACCAAGCGCGGTACACCCATCGGACCGCACGTCGTAATGATCGCCGGCACGGCTTGATCCTGGAAGATGGGCGCCTCGGCTGGTTCGACCGAGCTCTCTAGATCCGTATCGTCCCCGCCGCGATCGCCGCGAACAATGCCGCATCCAGGGGCACATAGGCCTGGGCCCGTGCATCGTCGAAATACAAGGGATCCTTGATGCGCCCCGGATCGAATCCCGCCTGCACCAATTCCTGCTTGCGCGGCTTGAAGGTGCCGGTGGACTCGATGGTTTGCAGCAGCCGCAGAAACACGGGGCGTGCGTAGGCCGGCAGGGTTCGCGCGACATCGGCGCGAAACGCGGCAAGGTCGAATTGTGCGTTCACCACCAATGCGGCCGTTCCGGCGCGGCCGTCGGCGCCCGGCACGGCGACGCCGTACACCACGCCGTCGAGCACGCCGCGCGACGCCGTGAGCGCGGTCAGGACTTCGGCGGTGGAGACGTTCTCGCCCTTCCAGCGGTAGGTCTCGCCGACGCGGTCCACGAAGTAATAGAAGCCGCTGTCATCCCGGCGCATCAGGTCGCCGGTGCGGTACCAGGAGTCGCCTTCCTTGAAAACATTGCGCAGAACCTTGCGTGCGGATGCTTCCGCGTCCGCATATCCCTCGAAGCGTCCCGCAAGTTCCTTGCCGGCGCCGGCGCCGGCGCTGGGGATCAGGCCGACGGCCTCGCCGACTTCGTTGGGTCCGCAGCGCTCGCAGAATCCTTCCGCGTTACGCCAGGGCTCGCCGCGATCGACATCGAAGCGCAGCAGCGCCACCGGCAGGCGGTGCGCCAGGAACGATGGGATCTTGCCGATGGCTCCCGGGCGGCCCTCGCAGTTGTAGAGCGAGAAATTGCCTTCCGTGGACGCATAATATTCGAGGATTCGCGGAATCTTGAAGCGGCTCTGAAAGGCTTCCCACACTTCCGGCCGCAGGCCGTTGCCGCACGCGATGCGCAGCGAGTGGGCGGTTTCGATATCCTGGTGGGGCGAGTTGACCAGGTAGCGGCATAGTTCGCCGATGTACTGAAACAGTGTGCAGCGTTCGTCACGCACGTCGCGCCAGAAATCCGACGCCGAGAAGCGCGGACGGATCACCACCGCGCCCCCGCCCACCAGGGTGGCGCCGGTCGCGACCACGCCGCCCACGCTGTGGTAGAGCGGCAGACAATTGAACATGCGGTCGCCGGGCTGGGTGTCCAGCAAACCGGCAAACCAATGACTCCATTGCATCACCCGGTAATGGCTGACCTTGGCGGCCTTGGGCAGGCCGGTGGTTCCCGAGGTGTAGATGTACAGCGCCGTGGCATCGAGCGGCGGCGGTGCGCAGTCTGATTCGCGCAATTCCGCTCCCGGAACGCGTGCGAGTTCGGGCTCCAGTGCCGGCATGTCCGCGGCGCCGCGCCCCTGCACCCAACAGGGCAGGCCGGCCCGCAGCCGCGCACGCACCGCCGTCAGCCGCGCCGCGAGGTCGCTGCCGACGATGAGGGCCTGCGGCGCAACGATGTTCACCGAATGAATCAAGGCGTCGCCGGCCAGATTATTGTTGATGAGCGCGACCACCGCCCCGATGCGCGACAGGCCCAGCCAGATCGCCATGTAGTCCGCGCAGTTCGCCATCATCAAGCAGACCGTATCCCCCGCCTTGAGGCCCTGGCCTGCCCCCCAGCGCGCATATCGATTGCAGCGAATCGCGAGCTCCTGATAGCTCAACTCGGCCTCGGCCGACTTGAGCGCGGGGGCTGCGCCGAATTGGGCCGCCAGCCGCCCGATCAATACCGGCAGGATGGTACCGTCTTGGTCGATGGCAGCCGTTCGCTGCAGGGCACGGATCCATGCCTCGCGAGCGATTTTCGAATTCGCTTCCGTGGATTGCGTCATAGGAATTGCGAACCGTACCACGACTACCGGCGGTGTTCGAGTTACACTGGTCGCAATTCCAACCACACAAATACCCAGCAATGAAGCGAGAAACAATCGCGATTCACGGTGGTTTCGAGTCCGATCCCACCACCAAGGCCGTGGCAGTGCCGATCTACCAGACGGCTGCATACACCTTCGACAGCGCCGAACACGGCGCCGCGCTGTTCAATCTGGAAGTGCCCGGCTATCGCTATACGCGCATCAGCAATCCGACCACCGACATCCTCGAAGTCCGCGTCAATGAACTCGAGGGCGGCGTCGGCGCTTTGAGCGTGGCCTCGGGGCAGACGGCGCTGTACTACTCGGCGTTGAACGTCACCGAAATGGGCCGCAACATCGTCTCGGTGCCGCAACTCTACGGCACCACCTACA
This sequence comes from uncultured Gammaproteobacteria bacterium, assembly GCA_963800375.1. GTDB lineage: Bacteria > Pseudomonadota > Gammaproteobacteria > Steroidobacterales > Steroidobacteraceae > Bog-1198. The sequence continues at coordinate 229,265 of CAWDAT010000002.1, forward strand.
CTTTGTTTGCGCACATCTTGCCGCGCATGGGCGTGCAGGTGAAGTTCGCCCCATCCGACCGCCCCGCCGATATCGAGGCGTTGATCGACGATGATACGCGCGCCGTGTTTTGCGAGACCGTCGGCAATCCCGCGGGCAATGTCTGCGACCTCGAAGCATTAGCCGCCGTCGCGCACCGGCACCACGTGCCGCTGATCGTCGACAACACCGTCGCCACGCCGATTCTGGTGCGTCCCGTCGAGTACGGCGCCGACGTGATCATTCACTCGCTGACGAAATTCATGGGCGGCCATGGCACCACGCTCGGCGGCATCGTCATCGATTGCGGCACGTTCCCCTGGACCGACCATGCGGCCCGCTATCCCATGTTCACCCAGCCCGATGAGTCCTATCATGGTCTCGTCTACACGGACCACTACGGTCCGGCCGCCTTCATCGGCCGCTGCCGCAGCGTGTATCAGCGCACCATGGGCGCGGTGCTGTCGCCGATGAATGCCTTTCTGCTGTTGCAGGGCATTGAAACCGTTTCCCTGCGCATCGATCGGCACGTCGAGAACGCGCGCAAAGTGGCCGAATTCCTGCACGGCAATCCGCGCGTCGAGTCGGTCAACTACGCCGGCTTCGCGGACAACCCCTATCATTCACTGGTGCAGAAATACCTCGGAGGCAGGGCTTGCTCGCTGATGACCTTCGAGATCCGCGGCGGCCTGGCCGGCGGGATGCGCTTCTACAATGCGCTCAAGCTGTTCAAGCGGCTGGTGAATCTCGGCGACGCGAAGTCGCTCGCCTGCCATCCCGCCTCGACCACCCACCGGCAGATGTCGCCGGCGGAACAGCTGGCGGCGGGTGTGGCTCCGGGCGGCATTCGCCTGAGCGTCGGCATCGAGCACATCGACGACATTCTCGCCGACCTCGATCAGGCGCTCAAAGTGGCGGTCGGCTAGGCTGCACCCTGGGGCGACGTTGAATCACGATCCATTGCCGGACCCCGTCGCGGCCTTATTCCCGCACGATGCCGAGCGCACGCGCATCGAGGAATGGCTGAGCGGCGAGCTGCGGCAGGCACGGCTGCAGCTTCAAGCGGGCCCCGTCGCGCCGACGCTCGACATGGCGGCATTTCGCGCCGAACTCGAGCGCATGGATTTCGATGCACCGCGCCCGCTCGAGGAGATGCTGCGCTGGACCATCGAACGCCTTCAAGCCGGCATCGTGCAGATGGCGAATCCGCGCTACTTCGGCTTGTTCAATCCCGGGCCCAGCTATCCGGCGCAGTGCGCCGACCGCATTGCCAGCGTTTTCAATCCGCAATTGGCGAGTTCGGCATCCTCGCCGGTGCCCGTGGAACTCGAACGTTTCGTGATTCGCGCGGTGGCGCGCCGTGCGGCGTTCGGCGACGAGGCCACGGGGCATTTCGCCACCGGCGGCTCCGAATCGAACTACACCTCGCTGATCTGCGCCCTGACGGCCGCCGATCCGCGCTTCTCCCACGATGGCGCCCGCGCCTTTGCGGGGCCGGTAAGGTTCTATACGTCACGCGACTGCCACATTGCATGGCTGAAAATCGCGCACCAGGCGGGCGTCGGCCGCAGCGCATTGCGCCTGGTCGCCACCGACGGCATGGGCCGCATGGATTCCAATGACCTGCAACGCGCCATCGCCGAGGACCGCGCCGCGGGCGCCGTGCCGGTGATGGTCGTCGCCACGGCCGGCACCACCGGCGCGGGCATGATCGATCCCCTGCACGCCTGCGCCGACATCGCGCAAGCGGAAGGTCTTTGGTACCACGTCGATGCCGCCTGGGGCGGTGCGGCACTGGCGTCGAATCGATTGCGCAAGGCGCTCGCCGGCATAGAACGCGCCGACTCGATCACCATCGACGCCCACAAGTGGCTCGCGACCACCATGGGCTGTGCCCTGTTCATCACGCGTCACGCACCCCTGCTGTCCGAAGCGTTTCACGCCTCGACCAGCTTCATGCCGTCGAGCGTGTCGGGCGTCGATCCCTATCTGAACAGCGTGCAATGGTCGCGCCGCTTCCTGGGCCTGCGGTTGTTTCTGGCCTTGGCCAGCGCCGGCTGGGAAGGCCTGGGCGCGCATGTGGAGCGCAGCGCGCTGGTGACGGAGGCGATCAAGGAGCGGCTGCTGGGCCTTGGGTGGACGGTGGCGAACGACTCCGTACTGGCGGTGCTGGATGCAGTCCCGCCGCCCGAACTCGGCGAGGTGCGGGCCCTGGTGCGGCGTGTGGTGGCCTCGGGCCGGGCCTGGGTCGCGCCGACGACGTTCGAGGGCCGCGATGTCGTGAGGATCTGCGTCACCAACGGCGAAACGACCCTCGCGGATGTGGACGCACTGATTGCCGCGCTCCACGATGGGGCGCGGCCACCCCCCCGGGAGGCCTCCTAGGCTATTTACGCTGGGACAGCGTGCGCACCACCAGAGACTCGATCGCCGCCACGGAGTGAAAATTCTCCGGCGTGATGTCCGACTGCGGAATGGCGATATCGAACTCGAGCTCGACCGCCAGCATGAGATTCACCATTTTCAGCGAACTGACGCCCAAGTCGCTCAATTGCTGGCCGACCGGAAATGGGTCGGGAATGACCGCATTGACCCCCAGCAGATGTTTCACGAGAGCGATGAGCTGTTCGCCCACCCCCTCAAGAGTCTTCGGATCCACCACGTCACTCCGTAGAAAAAGCCGCCCGATCATACCGTGTGACGCGGCGCGGTGCTGACTTGCGAAGGACAATCAAGCTCTGTTGAGCCTGTCACACAATGAATATAGAGTTTTACATATCCTTACCGAAGCTGAGCCAGATGTCACTATCCGGCGATTCGGCGGGTAGGTGCGGTTGTCCCCTCTGGGGACTCTCCGCATAATGCCTTTTTGGAGTGCCGCAACCCTTAATTGATTGGGGGATTTTCGATGGAACCTCAACGAATGCCGGGTGCTGCCCGGGTACTCAGTGTTCGCCAGAACGACTTGACGGCACGCGCCCGCGCCGCGGCCGAAGCGGCAAAGACCTACGCCGCGGCGGTCGACGCCGAAGCGCGCTTCCCCAGCGAGGCTTTTGCGGAAATCCGCAAGCAACGCCTGCTCGGGATCCAGGTCCCGCAGGCCCTCGGCGGCGAAGCCGCGAGCATCGCGGAAATCGCCGATGTTTGCTACATCCTCGGCCAGGCCTGCTCCTCCACCGCCCTGATTTACGCCATGCACCAGATCAAGATGGCGTGCATCACGCGCCACACCAAAGGCAATGCCGCCCTCGATCGCATTCTGGGGCGCATCGCGTCCGAACAATTGCTGATGGCATCCTCGACCACCGAAGGCCAGGCCGGCGGCAATGTGCGCTCCAGCGAGGCGGCCGTCGAGCATGACGGCGATCAAGTGACCCTGGAACGCAAGGCCACCGTCATCTCCTATGCCGTCGAGGCGGACGGAGTGGTGACCACCGCGCGCCGCGCAGCCGACGCCGCGGGCTCCGACCAGGTCCTGTTGGTGCTCTTGAAGTCCGACTACACGCTTGAGCGTTTGCAGGTGTGGGACACGCTCGGCATGCGCGGCACGCATAGCGAAGGGTTCACCCTGCGCGCGCGCGCCGCGGCCGACCAGATCATGCCCGAGCCGTATGATCGTATTCACGCACAGACCATGGTGCCGTTCGCCCATCTGTTGTGGGGGTCGGTGTGGGCGGGCATCGCCGCCGCCGCCACCGGCAAGGCGCAGGCCTTCATTCGTCATGCGGTGCGCGGCGCGAACGGCCAGATGCCGCCCGGCGCCCCGCACTTCACACAGGCGGTCTCGACCTTGCGGACTTTGCGCGGCGTGCTGGCGGCCAACCTGCGCAGCTACGAAGCCATCATGTCGGATGAGAAGGCGATCTCCTCGCTGGAGTTTCAGGCGCTGATCACCTTGACCAAGGTGCAGGCGTCGGAGCTTGCCGTGACCACCGTGCTGCACAGCTTGCGCGCCTGCGGCTTGTCCGGCTATCGCAACGACACTGAATTCACGATCGGCCGGCTGCTGCGCGATGTACTATCTGCGCCGCTGATGATCAACAATGATCGCATTCTCTCCAACTTGGCCACGACGTCGCTGATGACGCCGTTGCCGACTTCAATTAGTGGTTGAACCAACAATGTCCAATGTCAGCAATTCAGGCCTCGCGGCCGCCGCCGCTGTGCCCGCCGATCCCTTGAGTTCCATCGCGGACGGTCTGTTCCGCTCCATGGGCGTCGATGGCGTGTACGCCCGCACCGAACTCTACGCGCATGTGGTCGAACGCCTCGAGGCTTACATCACCCGTCAACGCGACCCCAAAGCGGAGATCATGCGCTTCCCGCCGGTCATGAGCCGCAAGCAGCTGGAGAAATCCGGCTATTTGAACAGCTTCCCCAATTTGCTGGGATGCGTGTGCGCGCTGCATGGCTCCGAGGCCTCGATTCGCTCGGCCGTGGACCGCTACGACAACGGCGGCGACTGGACCACGTCCGTGACCTCCTCGGACTTGGTGCTGTCGCCGGCCGCGTGCTATCCCGTGTATCCCATCGTCGCGACCCGCGGTCCGCTGCCCCGCGGCGGTTTGCTGTTCGATATCGAAGCCGATGTGTTCCGCCATGAGCCCTCGCGCAGTCTGGATCGCCTGCAGTCCTTTCGCATGCGTGAGTTCGTGAGAATCGGCTCACCCCAGGAAATCCTCGAGTTTCGCGAAAGCTGGATGGCCAAAGCGCCGGGGCTGGCGGCGGATCTGGGCCTGCCTTTCACCATCGACGTCGCGAACGACCCGTTCTTCGGCCGCGTCGGCCAGGTCATGGCCGTGAGTCAGCGGCAGCAGGCGCTTAAATTCGAATTGTTGATTCCCTACTACCCGGGGGCGTCCCCCACGGCCTGCATGAGCTTCAACTATCACCGCGAACACTTCGGCCAGGTGTGGGGCATTCATGACGACAAGGGCGAATTGGCGCACACCAGTTGCGTCGCCTTCGGCATCGACCGGTTGACGGTGGCGCTGTTCGCCATTCATGGCCTCGATTTGAAGAAATGGCCGGCTAACCCGAAGGCCGCGCTGGCCCTGTAGGCGCTCGCCAGGCTCAATCCGTGCCGCTGGACCCGCGCGTAAAACGCTTCTTGGACGTGCTGGCGGCGGGCAAACCGCCCAACACGCTGGACACCACGGTCGCGGAGCGCCGGCTGGGCCTTGCGGAGCTCATGAAGCTGGCGGGGCCCGGGGCGGCCGTCGCGAGCGTCGAAGACCGCACCCTGCCGGGACCCGCAGGTCAGGCCCTGGGCGTTAGAATCTATACCCCGCTCAACCCCGGCGGGGCGCTGCTGCCCGGCCTCGTGTACTTCCACGGCGGCGGTTTGGTGGCCGGCACCGTCGAGACGCACGATGGCATTGCCCGGGCGCTGGCGGGTTCCGGCGCCTGCCGGGTGGTCTCCGTCGATTACCGTCTCGCTCCCGAACATCGGTTTCCCGCCGCCCTCGATGACGCCCGGGCGGCCGTCACCTATATCGGGACGCACGCCGCCGAGTTCGGCATCGACGGCTCCCGCCTCGGTATTTGCGGCGACTCGGCCGGCGGCACGCTCGCCGCCGCGACCGTGCAGGCCATCGCCAAGGCCGGCAGTCCGCGCCTCGCCCTGCAATTGCTGATTTGCCCGATTCTCGACTACAGCCGCAGCACCGCGTCCCGGCGCGAGCTGGCGAGCGGTTATCTGGTGGATCAGTCGACTCTCGATCACGACCTGCTGTACTACGCGCCGCCCGGCACCGACCCGGCTGATCCGCGGATCTCGCCGCTGCGTGCGGCGGATGTGGCGGGCCTGCCGCGTACCGTGATCCACACGGCGGAATTCGACCCGCTGCGCGATGAGGCCTTTGATTATTTCGAGCGCCTGAGCCGCGCGCACTCGGTAGTGTCCTACACCTGCCACCCGGGTATGATTCATCTTTTCTACGGCCTGGCGGCCGTGATTCCGTATGCCCGCACCGCGTTCGAGCAGATCGGCGGTGAAATTCGGGCTGCGTTGGCCTGACGAAGGAGAGCACTGTGGCGGAGCGCGTCGTAGCGGAACGCATGATTCGGGACCTGCATGCGGCGCGTGTCGGCGGCGATCTCGCCGGCCTGTGCCGGCTGTTCGCCGATCAGGGGCGGTATGAAATCGTCGGCGCCAGCGCCGACAAGCCGATCGCCATCCGGGCGAACGGCATCGCGGAATTTCGGCCCTGGCTTGCCATGATGGTCAAGGTGTTCAAGCTGAACGACTACACCTTGTTGTCGCTGGTGGTCGAATGGCCCCGCGCAACGGCGCACTGGCGCGCCGACATCTACTCGAAGGTCACCGGCGTCACCATCCCCACCGAACTCGTCGATCTGGTGGAGTTGAGCGAGGACCGCATCTTGACCTATACCGAGTTCTTCGCACCTCGCTAGCCTCGACGCCACGCACCCCCATGCCGGCGGACGAACCGCAGTGGTTGAAGATCGCGCGCGAATTGCGCGCAATCGCGCAAACCGGCCTGACGTTCACGGCCGACCGCTTCGACCGGCAGCGCTATGAGCGAGTGCGCGAATTGGCGGCGTCGATGCTGGCGCAGGGCTCGGGTGAACACTTCGAGGTCATCATCGAGATCCTGCGGGAAGGCTGGGGTTATACCACCCCCAAGGTCGACGTCCGCGGCGCGGCCTTCGTCGACGGACGCGTGCTGCTGGTGCGCGAAATCAGCGACGGCCAGTGGACGCTTCCGGGCGGTTGGGCCGACGTGAATCAATCAGCCGCCGAATGCGTGGTGCGGGAGATCGCCGAAGAGTCGGGATTCGAGGCCAGGGCCCTCAAGCTCGCCGCCGTGCGCGACTATCAGCGCAGCGGGCACCCGCCGCGCAACGTCGACTCCATCTACAAGATGTTCTTCATCTGCGAGATTACCGGCGGCGCTGCGCGCCCCAGCAATGAAACCAGCGACGTGGCCTTCTTTGCGCGCGACGCGCTGCCGCCGCTGTCGCTGGGACGGACCACCGCGGCACAGATCGACCGCATGTTCCATCACGCCCAGCATCCGGAACTGGCGGCGGACTTCGACTGATCGCTCAGTGCTGCACCAGGGGCAGATCCAGAACGACGCTCAAGCCCCCGCCCTCGCGGTTGGCGAGCTGAATGCGCCCGCCGTGGGCCTCGGCGATTTCCCGCGCCAGCGCGAGGCCGAGACCGGTACCGCTGCGCTTGGTCGAATAGAACGGCAGCAGCGCCTGCGCCAGCACGGTCTGACTCATGCCCGCCCCCCGGTCGCGCACTTCGATGCGCTGATCGGTGCCCACGCATAAGATCACAAGTTCGACCGCCGACTCCGCGCCTCCCGCCTCATGCGCGTTCTTGAGCAGATTGATCAGCGCTTGCTCGACTTGCGCCCGATCGAACCAACCCGGCAGCGCGGGCAGGGTGCCGGGCACCAAGAACGGCTGTTGGCGGGCGAGGTCGGCGACGAAAGACCCCCACTCGATGCGTTCGGGCCGCGGCGCGGGCAACCTCGCGAAGGTGGCGTAGCCGCTGACGAAGTGATGCAGATGCTCGGCGCGCTCCGCAATGGCGGCAAACACCGTCGGCAGCGTCGCAGTGTCGCCGCGCCGCGCGATTTCGGCGCCGGAATGCGCCAGCGACGAGAGCGGCCCGAGGGAATTGTTGAGTTCATGACTGAGAACGCGGATCAGCTTTTTCCACGTCGAGACTTCCTGCCGGGACAGCTCGCGGGTCAAGCGCTTGAGCAGGTACAGCTGAAACGTGCTCCCCTGCAGGATGAAGGCGCGCTGCGACAGATGGAAGGTCTCCTCCACCCCGTCGATGTCGGCCGTGAACAGGCTGTCGCCCTGGGCGGAAGCGGCGTTGCGCAGCGCCGCCGGCGCGCGCTCCAGCATGTCGCCGAAGCGCAGGCCGTTGAGGCTCCGGCCTTCGCTCAGCAAGTGGCGGGCCGCGAGGTTGGCATAGGCGATGCGCTCGTGCGCGTCGACCAGCACCAGCGCCACCGGGGAGTTCTGCATGACCGTGTCGAGCAGCAATTCACGCTGCACCAGGTGCGCCCGTTGCAGGCGCAGCGCCGCCGCCAATTCATTGTGCGCCAGCATCAGCTCGCCCAATTCGTCGCCGCGCCGTACCACCAGCGACAAGCTGAAGTCGCCTTCCCTGTAGCTTGCGACCGTGCTGGAGAGGGCGCGCAGCATTTGCGCGATCGGCTGCATGACGCGCGCCGCCAGCCACATTACCGGGAGTACGGCTGCGGCAACCACCAATGCCCACGCCAGGAGGACGCTGCCGAAGTAGTGCGCGGCCCCGGCGCCCAGCGCCGCGGACAGAGCAACCGCCCCCAACAGCAATGCCGCCAGTTTGGCCCGCAGGTTCAGCTTCGGCCGGCTCATGGCGCCGGATCAGCCGCCGCCGGGCGGCCGTAAATTGAAGCGCTCCAGGCGACGGTACAGCGCCTGGCGTGACAGGCCGAGAACCTGCGCCGCCCGGCTGATATTGCCGCCCGCCTCGCGCAAGCCGGCCTCGATCGCCTCGCGATTGGGGTGATCGGCGTCGCGGCGCGCCGTTTCAGCCTCCGCCGGCGCCCGGTGCGGCGGCGGCAGGTTCAAATCGGCGGCGCCGATGCTGCTGCCGCGGGCCAGCAGCTTGACCCGCTCAATCGAATTGCGCAGCTCGCGCACATTGCCGGGCCAGTCGTGCGCGAGCAGCGCCGCCGCCGCATCATCGCTCAACGCCAGTCCCTCGCCGAGAAAGTGCCGCGCCAGCGGCAGGATGTCCGCAGGCCGCTCCGCCAGGGCGGGCACTGTGATCTCGATGACATTGAGCCGGTAGTACAAGTCTTCGCGAAACCGGCCCTCGCGGATCAGCGCGGGCAGGTCGGCATTGGTGGCGCTCAACACCCGCACCCGGGTGCTGCGGGTACGGCTCGAGCCCAGCATTTCGAACTGGCCGGTCTCGAGCACGCGCAGCAGCTTCACCTGGCCGGCCAGCGGCAGATTGCCGATTTCATCCAGGAACAGCGTGCCGCCGTCCGCCGTCTCGAAGCGGCCGGTGCGCGCGCGGCCGGCGCCGGTGAAGGCACCGGCTTCGGCGCCGAACAGCTCTGCCTCGATCAGCTCCGCCGGGATGGCGCCGCAGTTGACCGCAACGAAGGGCCCGCCGCGGACCGGCGAGTTCGCGTGCACGATCTGCGCAATTCGCTCCTTGCCGGCGCCGTTGGGGCCGGTGATCAACACGCGCACGTCGCCGCGCGCGACGCGGCAGGCCAGTTCGACCACCCGCTCCATCTCGTCGGAAGCAAAGACGATGCCGCATAGATCGTATTGTTCCGCCAGACGTTCGCGCCGGCGGCGCTGTTCGTTCAGCAGGCGTTGCCGTTCGCGGGTCGCCTCCGCCAGTTCCAGCAGGTTCTCCACGGCGGCGAGCAGCTTGTCATTGTCCCAGGGCTTGCCGATGTAGTCCGCGGCCCCGGCCTTGACCAGCTGCACCGCGGATTCCAGATGCGTCCACGCCGTCAACAGGATCACCGGCAAATCAGGCTGATTGATCCGCAGCGCCCGAAACAGCGCTGTGCCCTCCTCGCCCGACGTCGTATCCGCGCTGAAGTTCATGTCCGCGATGACCAGGTCAGCCCCCTCACGCGACAGCAGGGCCAGACCCTGCTCGGGGGTCGCGGCCGCAAGCGTGCGGATGTCGTGCAGGCCGAACAACAGCGACAGAGCCTGAGCCACTGCCGGGTTGTCGTCGATGACCAGTACCGTGCGCATGGGTGAATGTTAGCGGGTGCGGCGCCGAATCACACGCGCACGGCGCCGCGCCCCAAACCCCGCGCGCCGCGCCGCGCGCCCGCGGCCGGCCTTCAAGCCGACCGCGTGGCCAGTGCCGGCGGAATCGACGCCGCCTTCAGCGCCGGCCACAGCACCGCGAGTTGTCCGAGCAGCAGCACGAGTAGGGCCCCGATGAATGCATACGCGGTGTGCAAGCGCTCCATTTCGAACGTCGTGACCATCCAGAGATTCAAAGACACCGCCAGGCCGACCCCGAGCAGGGAACCGGCGGCGGCGATCAGAAAATTCTCGGTTTGGAAGTAGCGCACGATGGCATGGCGCGTGGCGCCCAGCGCCCGGCGGATGCCGATCTGCCGCCGGCGCTGCGCGACCCAATAGCTGGTGAGGCCGACGATGCCGAACGCCGTGACCGCCACCAGCGCCGCGCACACCACGCTCAGGATGATCACCAAGCCGCGATCGTCTTGATAGGCGTCGGCGCGAGCCTCGTCAAGCGTCCAGTTCTTCTCGATCACCCGCGCGCGGTCCAGGTCAACGAGCGTCTTCTCCGCGGCCTTCTGCACTTGTTTGATCCGGCCGGGCTGCGTGCGCACGATGTAATGACTATAGCCGGCCACGAACCGGAACGGCATGAGGGTCGAATTGCCGTTGAACTTGCTGCCCCAGCCGCCGGCCTGGGTCCACGGCACCTGCAGGCGCTCGACCACGCCGACGATCGGCACCCGCTTCTTTGGAAACTCGGAGTAGATGGACTCGCCCACCGCGCTTTTCCCCGGGAACGCCTTGTCGGCCAGGGCCTTGGTGATGATGACGGCGGCCGGCGGACTCAAGTCCGTGTATCCCGCCTTGTCGATCACCTCGTCGGCATTGAAGTTGCGGCCGGCGATCAGCCTGAGCCCCATGGCGTTCAAACCGTGCTCGTCGACCAGGTACACGGCGGTCAACGCCGTCGGCTCCTTTTGCTCCGGAGCGAGCAGGACCCCTTCGGTCGAGCCGCCGTCGCTCAACGGATAGGAATTGCTCGCCACCGCATCCACCACTCCGGGGGTCGCGCGCAGCGCCGCGAGGTCCGCCTGCAATTTCGCCGCCAAATCCGGGGGATCGCCCACCCACTGATTGTTGATGACGAAGGTATTGCTCTCGTCCAAGCCGGTGGGACGTTTGGCGAGCGCAACGCGCTGTTCGATGATGAACAGCGCATTGCAGAGAATCGCCAGCGTGATGGCCATTTGTACGCCGATCAAGATGGCGCCGACTTTATTGCGGCGCATGGCGGAGAGAATGGGACGCAGTTCCATGAAGTTTCCCCTACTGTGCTTTCAATTGCCAGGCGGGCTGCACCTGCGCGGCGCGCCAGGTGGGATACAGCCCCGCGAGGATGGTGGCGCCGACCGAGAGCGTCACCGCAATGGCGATGTCGCTCAGGCTGAACTGCGTGAGCCGGCTCACCTGCTCCGAGAGCAGCGAGCGCAGGCCCATGAGACCGAGCACGGTGAGCACCAGGCCCAGCAGGCCGCCGGCCAGGCCGACCACGCCCGCCTCGATCAGACACTGCGCAAAAATCGCGCGGCGGTTGGCGCCCAAGGCACGGCGCACGCCGATGTCGCCCGCACGACCCATTATTTTTGCCAGCATCAGGCCCATGGCGTTGAGCAGGCACACCAGCAGAAAACTGAAGGACACCAGCACCAGAATCCTGACCTCATCGGAAACGGCGTGCTCATAGACCAGCCATTCCCGCACATCGCGGATTCTGGTGTTGGGCGCCCAATGGAATCGGCCGAGGCGCCGCTGCTCCGCGGCATAGCCGTTCAAGAAGGTGCGGTAATGCTCGACATCCGCGGGCGTCGGCAGCTCCGCCCAGAACTGCAGCCAGATACATTCGGAGCGCAGCCGGCCTTCCCAGCCCGGCTCGCCGGGATCGCCCGAACAATTATTGTTGCCCCAGGTGACGAGCTGCTGATCGATGGCGCGGGTGAAGGGAATGAATGCCGCTTCAGGCTTGCCGTACTTGTTGTTGTTGAGGTCGTAGAATTTCGGGGTCGGTTCCCAGCGATCCAACACCCCGACCACGCGGTATTCGTGATTGTCCAGGTTCATGGTCTTGCCGACGGAATTCGCGCCGCCGAAGACCTTGTCGTTCAGATCGTGGCCGAGCACGATGACCGCCGCGTGACCCTCATCGTCCGCCCGCGTCCACGGTCCGCCATAGCGGAACGGCACGTCGAACATCGCAAAGATATCGGCGTAGGCCGCGCGGATGCCGACCTGAAACGGGCGCAAATCCGCATTCGACGGGGTAAGGGCCATGCCCGTGGTATACATCGCCGACTGCCGGTGCGCGGCGCGGGCATTCATCAAACCAATCGCGTCGATGTAGCTGATCTGCTGCTGCAGGTTGTCCTTGTCGCTGCCGACGACGCCCTTCTTCGGCCCCCAGTTGTCGATTTGCACGGCGAACAATTGCCGGGACTTCGCCGGGATGGGATCGCCCGCCATGGCGCGAAACACGGTCAGCGTGGTCATCGACGCGCCGATCCCCACCCCGACGGCAGCAATCATCAATACCGTGAGCACGACGTTGCGCTTGAGACTGCGCAGCGCCAGGGTGATGTAGTAATTGAGCATGGCGGGCTCCTAGGAGTTCGCGTTCGCGTGCGCGGCCGCAACCAGGCGTGGCTGCGGCGCCAGGTCGACCACCTGGCCGTCGACGATGTGAACCTCGCGCTGCGCCCGCACGGCCAGATCGGGATCATGGGTCACCATGACGATGGTCGAGCCGTCGCGGTGCAGTTCCTCGAGCAGTTCCATGACGCCGCGCGCCATCTGAGTGTCGAGATTGCCGGTGGGCTCATCCGCCAGCAGCAGCCGCGGCGAGCCGGCGAGCGCACGGGCGATGGCCACCCGCTGTTGCTGACCGCCCGACAGCTCCGCCGGGTAGTGCCGGCCGCGCGCCGACAGGCCCACCCTCGCCAGCGAATCCTGAATGCGGCGCCGCCGCTCGGCGCCGTCGAAGCCGCGGTAGCGCAGCGGCACGTCGATATTGTCCTGAACGTTCAGGTCGGCAATGAGGTTGAACGCCTGAAAGATGAAGCCGATCTTTTCGTTGCGCAGCCGCGAACGCTGATTGTCATTGAGGCCGCGCACGTCGGCGCCGTCCAACTGATACTCGCCCCCGCTGAATTCCTCCAGCAGTCCGGCAATGGTGAGGAAGGTGGTCTTGCCGGATCCCGAGGGGCCGGTCACTGCGACGAATTCCCCTTCGCGCACATTGATCGAAAAATCGCGCAGCGCAAAGGTCTCGACGACTTCTGTCCGGTACGCCTTCGATAGATGGGTCATTTTAAGCATGGTGGCCTCTTGCGGCGGGTGGGTTCATTGACAGGTACTTGATGAATCGGTCAGTGGCTCAGGATGACGCGCTGTGCGCCGTTGAAGGCATCGGTGCCCGAAATGACGATCTCATCGCCGGCAGCCAGGCCATCGAGAATTTCGACTTTGGAGATGCTGGCCGCGCCGAGCTGCACCGGGTGGCGTTCCGCGACGTTGCCGTGGACGATGTAGGCGAATCCGCCGCCCTCTTGATCGACGAAGGAACCGCGGTCGACCATCAGCACATTGTCGCGCCGGTCGATGAAGATGCGCACCGACAGGCGCTGGCTCTGCCGCAGGCCGGCCGGTTTCTCCTCGCCGAAGCGCAGGCGGGCGGTGACTTGTCCTGCCACCACCTCGGGCGACACGCCGCTCACGGTGCCGGCCCAGCGGCGGCCGCCGCCTTCCAGATCCGCCTTCATTCCGGGACGCAGATCGCGGGCAAGGCTCTCGGTCACTTTGATTTCGACTTCGAGCGCCGACAGGTCCACCACGGTGAGCAGCGGCGCGTCCTTCGCCACGCTGGCGCGGTCGGCGACCTGCACCTGGCCGACCTGGCCGTCCACCGGCGATTTCACGTTCAGCCCGTCGACCTGGCGTTTCAGATCGGTCACCAGGAATTGCTGCCGGTCGAACAGCGCCTTCTTGCTGTCGATGTCGAAGCGGTTCTGCTTCGGCTGCGACTCGACATTCATCTTGGCCTGCTGGAAGGCGAACTGCGCCTTCTCCAGCGAGTCTTGTGCCTTGAGGGCCTGCAGTTCCGTGTAGGAACCCAGCTCATACGCCTTGCGGCTGCGGTCCAGCTCGCGCTGCGCCGTCTTCTGATCGACCTGCGCCTGGTTGAACGCGTCGCGCAGCTGCAGCAGCTTTTGTTCGGCATCGAGCGTGGCGCGCTGCCAGTCGATGCGCAGCCCCGCCGCGGTCGCCTCCTCCTGGGACAGCTTGGCGGTCAGGTCCGGACTGTCGATGACGGCCAGCACCTGTCCCTTGGTCACGGTGTCGCCGGCGTGCACCTTGAGCGTGACCGTCCCCAGGGCATCGGCGTACAGAGTCGGGCTGACCGCGGCCACGACCTGACCGTCGGCCGCGATGTCGCGCACGAAGCTGCCGCGTTCAACCTTGGCAATCGACAAACGTGAACGGTCGACCGAGACGCCGGCGCCGGAATAGCGCAGCAGGTAGCCGATGAGCACGCCGAGTGCGACCAGCGCCGCCAGCACCGCCAGCAGCAGGGTGCGATGGCGCTGCCAGATGCTCGCGCGCTCGATGATGCGATCCTGACCGGCGGTGTCACGCAGCATGACGGGTTCCTTGGGTAGCAGCCGCATGCTCATGCGGGATCTGCCGGTGATGAAACGGCCGGCACGCGGGTGAGGTAGTCATAGGGCGATTGACTGTACGCGCACAGCACCGCCCCCAGGAAATAAACACTCAAGGCGATCACCGCCGCCAGCGCCACGATCACCGGCAGGCAGCGCCGCTTCCATCCGTGCGTCAGATCGAGAATATGCGGACTATTCATGTGCGGCCTCGATGAGTAGGTCGTCGACGGCGCTGAGATCCGGCTCACCCAGGCGGCCGGCCTGTTGCTTCAGCGTCAGCACGCTCGTCAAATAGTCGTAGCGCGACTGGCTGTAGGCGCGCACCGCCGCGTAGTAATTGTTCTGCGCGTTCAACAAATCGAATTCGGTGCCGGTGCCGAACTCCACATTTCGCCGGCTCGCTTCGACCGCGCCGTGACCCGAGTCGACCGCGCGGTGCGCGGCGCCGATGCGTTGTATGCCGCTCACCACGCCGCGATAAGAGGCCCGGGTCAGCCGCTCGGTGTCGCGTTGCACCGAGTCGTAGGTGGCCTGCGCCTGGTGGTACAGCGCCCGCGACTGGCGTACCGCCGAGGCGATCGCGCCCCCCTGAAACAGCGGCCAGCTGAAGGAGACGCCGACCGTATCCAAGGTCTGATTGCCGCCGAGCACCTCATCCTGCGTGAGCTTGGAGCTCGAGCCGATCAGTGCGAAGGAGGGCAAACCCCGGCCGCGCTGCGCACCGATGTCGCGTTCCGCTGCTTCCATCTTGAGCTCGGCGGTTCGCACGTCGAAATTGTCCCGGCGCGCGGAAGTCACCCATTCGTCGGCCGATGCGGGATCGGGAGATACCAAGGGGATGTCCTGGCGCAGCGGCGCAATCGCCGCCGGATGTGCGCCGACGATTTCCGTGAGCGCCAGATTGGCATCATCGAGCGCATTCTGCGCATCGATGACGCTCTGCTCGGTGGCATCGTAGAAGGCCTGCGCCTGCTCCACGTCGCTGCGCGGCCCCACCCCGGTTTGCTGCCGGATTCGCGCCTGGTTGAGCAACGTGGCGAAGGCGTCGCGCTCGGCCCGGTTGGTGGTCAGCTGATCGGTGGCCGAGAGAATCGCAAAATACGCTTGCGCGACCCGCAGCAGTAGATTTTGCTGCGCGCTGCGAAACCCCGCCTCGGCGGCGGCCGCCTGAAAATTGGCTTCCTTCAGCTGGCTGAAGGCTTGGAAGCTCCACAGCGTCTGCGACATGTTCAATCCCAGGCTGTGCACGGTGCCGTAGCAATGCTGCGTGCCCGGGGAGGAGCTGATGGCGCAGTCGGCGGCCTGACTGCCCGTCGACTGGCTGTTGAAACCCGCGCGCTCGCGGCTGGCCGCCGCGCCGGCCGACAGCTGCGGCAGCCATTGCGACAGCGCCTGCGGCTTGACCTCGATGGCTGCGTCGCGCTGGAACCCGGCCGCCTGCAGCGTGGCATCGCGGGACAACGCCAGTTCATACAGATCCTTCAAATCGTTGGCGCGGGCGGCCGTCACCGCCAAGGTCATCGCCAGCAAGGTCCAGGTATAACGCCGCATGGCTTGAGCAAAGCAAGCGCCGTGCCAGCGTGAGACACGTGCAAGCTATTGTTTTTGATGGCGTATTTTTGTCGTTCGGGACGCGAGGTGTCCGCGGACACTGTCCGCGGACGGTACCGGACACCTTGCCTCGTGCAGCCCGGCTTCGCGCGCGCGTTTTGTCTCATCGCCGCAAGCAGTTATCCTGAGCCACGGAGAACCGCAGTGCCCGATGACATATTGCTCGCGATCGACCAGGGAACGAGTTCCACGCGCACCATCGGTTTCTCGCCCGCAGGCGACGTGCTGGCGGTGGAGCAGGAGGGCTTCGAGCAACTCTACCCAGGCCCCGGGTGGGTGGAGCACGACCCTGAAGTGATTTGGGCCACGGTGATATCCACCAGCCGCCGCGTGCTCGCGAGGCTGCGCGACACCGGGCGGTCGCCGGCGGCCATCGGCATCACCAATCAGCGGGAAACGACCATTCTCTGGGATCGCCGCAACGGCGTCCCCATTTACAACGCCATCGTCTGGCAGGACCGCCGCACTGCCGATCGCTGCCGGCAATTGGCTCAACGTCACGGCGAGACGGACATTCACCGCAAGACCGGCCTGCGCTTCGATCCTTACTTCTCCGCCACCAAGATCGCCTGGATCCTGGACCGCGTGCCGGGCGCGCGCGAGGCCGCGCGGGCGGGTCATATTGCCTTCGGCACCGTCGACAGCTTTCTGCTGTGGCGGTTGAGCGGCGGACGTCTGCATGTCACGGATGCCACGAATGCCAGCCGCACGGCGCTCTACGATATCGGCAAGGGCGGCTGGGATGAGGCCCTCTGCGACATGTTCACGGTGCCGATGAGCGTTCTGCCCGACGTGCGGGACAGTGCGGGTGAGTTCGGCCGCAGCGACTCCGCCGTCCTGGGTGAATCATTGCCCATCTGCGGGGTGGCGGGCGATCAGCAAGCGGCGCTCATCGGCCAGGGTTGCTTTGCGGCCGGCGACGCCAAGAGCACCTACGGCACCGGTGCATTTTTGGTGCTCAACACCGCGCAGCAGATGGTGTTGTCCAAGAACCGCCTGCTCAGCACCATTGCGTATCGGCTGAACGGCGTGGTGAGTTACGCGCTCGAAGGTTCCATCCTCTCCGCGGGCTCCGCGGTGCAGTGGCTGCGCGATGGGCTCGGAATCATTTCCGATGCGCCCGCCATCGAAGCGCTGGCGGCTTCGGTGCCGGACAGCGGCGGCGTGTACCTGGTCCCGGCCTTCACCGGACTGGGAGCGCCCTATTGGGATCCCGACGCGCGCGGCGCCATTCTCGGCCTGACCCGCGCGACATCGCGTGCGCAGATCGCGCGCGCGACCCTGGACAGCGTTGCTTTCCAAACCTACGACCTGCTCGATGCGATGGCTGCGGACGGTCTGCGGCCGGGCATTCTCAAAGTGGACGGCGGGATGGCGCAAAACGATTTGTTCATGCAGCGCCTGGCGGATGTGCTGGGAATCGGCATCCGGCGGCCTGTCAATGCCGAGTCCACGGCGTTCGGCGCTGCCTGCCTGGCGGGACTTGGGTTGGGCCTGTATCGATCGCTTGAGGAGATCGCCGCGCTGCGCGGCTGCGAGACGGGCTTCGAGCCGGCGATCGCCACGCCTGAGCGGGAGATGCAAATCGCCGGGTGGCGGGCGGCGCTGCGTCGCGTAAGATCGGCCTGATGCAGTTATCCACGTTCCTCGACCGCTGGCGCCCCAGTTCTCTGCGCTCAATCGGCCGCACCCTCGGCCCGGGTATCGCCTCCACCTTGATCGTGGGCCTGGCCGCGACCTACCTGTCCGATCACTACCACGCGCCGCCGGTCATTTTCGCGCTGCTGCTCGGCATGGCCCTGAATCAAATGTCCACCGAAGCGCGCTACGCTCCGGGCATCAACGTATCCGCGCGCACCCTGTTGCGCATCAGCGTCGCGCTGCTCGGTCTGCGCATCACCTTCGGTCAAATCGGCAGCCTGGGCTGGTCCACCGCCATCATGGTGATGGTCACGGTGCCGCTGACCATCGCCTTCGGCTGGGCCGCCGCCAAGACCATGAAACTCGACGGCCGCTACGGGGTCCTCTCCGGCGGCGCAGTCGGCATTTGCGGTGCTTCCGCGGCCATGGCCATCGCCGTGGCCTGGCCGCGCAAGGACTCGGAGCGCGACACCGTGGTGGTGATCGCCTGCATCACCACCTACAGCACCATCGCCATGCTGCTGTACCCCGCGCTCCTCTCGCACCTGCATCTCGATCCCTTGCAGACCGGCCGCTTCCTCGGCGGCTCGATTCACGACGTCGCCCAGGTGGTGGCCGCCGGCTACGCATCCTCGCCGCAGGCGGGAGACTCCGCGACCATCGTCAAACTGATGCGCGTCACCATGCTCCTGCCGGTGGTGTTGATCATCACGTTGGTCGCCGCGCGGGGCATGGAAACGCGTGCACCGGGCGAGAAGAAAATCGCATTGCTGCCGGGCTTTCTCATCGGCTTCGTCTTGTTGGCCGCGCTCAACGGGTTCGAACTGGTCGCCAAGCCGGTCGCCTCGGTGCTTACCGATCTGTCGCGCTGGCTGCTGGTCATATCCGTGGCGGCGCTCGGCATGAAGACCAGCCTGCGTGCGATGATGGCCGTGGGCACCACGGCGATCGCTCTCATTGCCGCAGAGACGGTGTTCCTGGCGCTGCTTGTGCTGAGCTGGATCACCCTGGGCCGGGGTTGATCGCTGACTAGCGCGCCGTGTCCACCACGACTCGGCCGCGTGTGCGGCCGTCGAAGAATCCGGCGGCGCGGTCAATCGCTTGCGAAAGGCCGATTTCTTCGGTCAATAGGTCGAGCCTGCCGATGTCGAGGTCATTCCCCAAGCGTCGCCAGGCCTCGAGGCGCTGCGCCCGCGGACACATCACGCTATCGATGCCGGCAAGGGTGACGCCGCGCAAGATGAAGGGCGCCACGGAGGCCGGGAAATCCATTCCGCCGGCGAGTCCGCATGCCGCCACCACACCTCGGTAGCGCATGGCCGCGCACACATTGGCCAGGGTGTGGCTGCCGACCACGTCGATCGCGCCCGCCCAGCGCTCCTTGGCCAACGGCTTGCCGGGGTTTGCGAACAGCGCCCGGTCAAGTACCTCGGCCGCGCCCAAGCGCTTGAGGTAGTCGGATTCCGCGGCACGGCCGGTGACGGCCACGGTCCGAAATCCAAGATGGGCCAACAGCGCGACCGCCACGCTGCCCACGCCGCCCGCCGCGCCGGTCACCAGAATCTCGCCGCTGTCCGGCGTCACCCCGTGGCGCTCGAGAGCGAGGATGCACAGCATGGCGGTGTAGCCGGCGGTGCCGATCGCCATGGACTGCTTCGGGGTGAACGCTGCGGGCAGCGGGAGCAGCCAATCTGCCTTCACTCGCGCGCGTTGCGCAAGGCCGCCCCAGTGAGTTTCCCCGATTCCCCAGCCGTTCAGCAAGACGCGGTCGCCCGCGCGGTAGCCGGCATGGGCGGACTCCTCCACCGTGCCGGCGAAATCGATTCCGGGCACCATCGGAAATTGCCGCACCACCGGTGCCTTGCCGGTGATGGCGAGCGCGTCCTTGTAGTTGAGGGTCGAATACTCGACGCGCACGCTGACCTCGCCCGCCGGCAGCCGCCCCTCATCGAGGGCCGTCAAAGTCGCGCGGTAGGGTCGCTCATCGCGCTCGATCAGAATTGCATTGAACATGCCTCACCTCGGGTGCCGTTCACGGGCGCTCGTCTTCGCCGCAGCCGCTGCGCGCGCTTGGATTTGCGCGACCTTGAAATCGAGTATATTCGAGGTTAGTGAAATCGCCTTGAGGTATTCTTCGCTGCACCTATGCCGCCGAAACGCCACCAGCGGGTACTCGCCATCGATGTCGGCGGAAGTCACGTGAAGATGCGTGTTTTCGGCCGCCGCGAGCTGCGCCAATTTGAATCGGGGCCGGGCCTTACGCCGCGTCGAATGGTTGCCCACGTCCACAAGATGACCGGAGACTGGACTTACGATGTGGTTTCCATCGGATATCCGGGAGTGGTCCTGCACGGCAAGGTGGTTGCCGAGCCGCACAATCTCGGACCGGGATGGGTGGGATTTGATTTTCGCAAGGCCTTCGGGCGGCCGACCCGCGTCATGAATGACGCCGCAATGCAGGCGGTGGGAAGCTACGAAGGCGGCAGAATGCTGTTTCTCGGACTCGGGACGGGCTTGGGCTCCGCCATGATCGTCGACGGCGTCATCGCCCCCATGGAACTCGCCCATCTGATGTACAAGAAGGGCCGCACCTACGAATACTTCGTCGGCGAGCGCGCGCTGAAGCGCATGGGCGGCAAGAAATGGCGCCGGACCGTGAAAGAGGTGGTGGCGCAGCTCAGCACATTGCTGGAGGCTGACTATGTCGTCATCGGCGGCGGCAATGCGCGCAAGTTGAAGCAGCTGCCCAAGAACGCGCGCCTTGGCAGCAACGACTTCGCCTTCCTCGGCGGATTTCGCATCTGGCATCACGCCACCGCTGCGCCCGCAGCCGGCAAGGGTTACCGGCGCAGTATTGCCGTGCCCTGAGGCCATGCGGAAAGTATCAGCATGAAATTCCGCTTCAAGGCGTTCGGCCTGCACTTGCTGGCGAGCAGCGTTGCGCTGTCGATGATACTCGGCACGCTTTATTTCGGATGGTACCGCTGGCCGGGCTGGTACCTGACCGATGTGGCCTCCGTAGTCGTGGTGATGGTCGCAGTCGATATCGTGATCGGTCCCTTGCTCACCTTCGTGATCGCCCGCTCCAGCAAGCCGCGGCGCGAGCTCACGCGCGATATCGCCGTCATCGTGGCCGTGCAGCTGTCCGCGCTGGTATACGGCGCGGTGTCCCTCTGGAACGGCCGGCCGCTGTACTACGCATTTTCGGAGAATCTCTTGCAGCTGGTGCAGGCGTACGACATCGATGCCAAGGAGACGGCGCTTGGTCTGCAACAGAATCCCGCCTTGGCGCCGCATTGGTACAGCCGGCCGCGGTGGATCTGGGCGCCGCTGCCGCAGGATGCGCAGGAAAGCGCCAAGATCGTCACGTCGGTGCTTACGGGCGGCGACGACGTGATCTCCATGCCGCGATACTTCAAACCCTGGGAGCAGGGCTTGCCCGCCCTGCGCGCGAAATTGAAACGAGTCGACGATGTCGCGTACTTCGCCCCCAGTGAGAAGCAGAAGCTCAAAGAGCGCATGCACGCGGCTGGATTGGCCACCGATCAGCCGGATACGATGCCGCTGACCGGACGCGGGCACCCCTTGCTGGCCGTATTCGATCCGGCCGGCGTCAAGCTAACGGCCATATTCAAGGCGAAATGACCTTGCCTCTCAGTCCGAGGTTTCGAGATCCGCTTCGCGGTTCACACGAAAGAGGATGGTCACAGGCCACGTGAACGGATTACTCTGGGATATCGGCCGCGAAGACGGCCCATAAGTGCCTTATGAAGAACACGACTCCCCTCTGGAAGCGTTTGGACCCACGCCTGTTTCGACTGGCGAGCGGCAGGAGCGAAGAAGCGCGTCCCGTGCTCTCGGCCGTCGCCGGCGGCCTCATTGCGTGGGGCACCGCCATCGCGGGAATCGCCGTGGTCGATGTCATCGTGCGGCAGATTCTTCTGGAGGATGTCAGAACCTATCTTGCGCGCACCGCAGCCGACACCGCGGCGCTGATCGACGGCGACCAGCTGCAGACATTTACCCGCGCGGACCAGGACGGCTCGCCGGAATACAACCGCGCCTCGCGGCCGCTTCGAGCGTTGCTCGACACCAATCCCGACATTCGATTCGCCTACGTCGGCGTCATGCAGGGAAGCGTCATGCACTTCGTGCTCGACGGCACCCGGCCCGGTACGTTCGACGAGGCCGGCCGGCCGAACCATTCTCCGCCCATGGAGGTGGACGATCCGAGCCCGGGGGAAATTGAAGTCTCGAAAACCCATCGGCTGACGGTTGAAAAGGAACCGACGGCCACCGCCTGGGGCATGGGGATCCGCGCGCATGCGCCGATTTTCGCGAAGAACGGCGCGATGGCCGGCTATGTGGGAATCACGGTGCGGGCCGATCGGTATCGGCAGTTGGTGCGGCGAGTCGACGTCTCGGCCGTGCTCGGCGTCTTGATCGCGGGCGCCCTCGCCTTCCTCAATGGGCTCGCCATCTGGCGCGCACAATCCGCCCGCCGCCGGGCCATGACGGCCCAGGCCGATACCGAAGATCAGTTGAAGCGTGCCCAGCAATTCGCCAACCTCGGCACCTGGCACGCGGACCTGCAAACCCGTACCGGCACCCTATCCCATGAGCTGCGGCAGCTGCTGGGCAATCCGGACGCCGGCGACCGGCCGCTGGCGGCCTACCTCGCCGTCACTCATCCGGATGACCGGGCGTCGGTCGATGCCATGCTCGCGGATCTCGCCTCCGCCGGCGGATCGCGCACCTTGGATCACCGTTTCATCGTGGACGGCGCCGTCAAGTACGTGCGTGCCGCCGTCGCCGCGCGCACCGACGCCCGCGGCCAGCCGCTGGAAATGCACGGAATTGTGCTCGATCTCACCGACTTGAAGTCGGCCGCGATCGAAACGGTCCGGGCAAAGGAGGTGGCGGAATCCGCCAACCGCGCGAAGAGCGACTTCCTCGCCAACATGAGTCATGAGATCCGCACGCCGATGAACGGCGTGCTCGGCATGACCGAGCTTCTGCTCGATACGCAACTCGATGCCCTGCAGCGAGATTATGCAGAGACCATCCGCGACAGCGGCACCTCGCTGCTGACCGTCATCAACGACATTTTGGATTTCTCCAAAGTTGAAGCCGGCAAGCTCGAATTCGAGCCGCTGGACGTGGACTTGCGCGACACCTTTGAAGATGTCGCCCGGCTCCTGTCGATTCAGGCGCATGCCAAGGGCTTGGAGCTCACCGCGCAGATCGACTCGAAGCTCCCCCAAATGGTGAAGTGCGACGCGGGCCGCGTCCGCCAGATTCTGTTGAACCTGGCCGGCAATGCCATCAAATTCACCTCCAAGGGCGAGGTGTCGCTGGAGCTCAAGGTGCTCGACTCCGGCGCCGGCGGCACCACAGTGCGCTGCGAAGTCAGGGACACAGGTATAGGCATTCCCGCCGACCGGCTGGGGGCGTTGTTTGCGCCATTCATGCAGGTGGACGCATCGACGACCCGCCGCTTCGGCGGCACCGGCCTGGGGTTGTCGATCGTGAAGCATCTCGTCGACCTCATGGGCGGCGAGACCGGCGTGCAAAGCGTCGAAGGTGTCGGGTCTTTGTTTTGGTTCACCGTGATTTTTCCGCCGGCCAGCACCAGCGTGCAGCCGGTCTACCCGGCGCCGGCCTCCCTCAAAGGCCAGCGTGTACTCGTGGTGGATGACAACGCGACCAATCGCAAAGTACTCATGGGGCAGCTTCTCTTGTGCGGCGTCGAGCCCATGTCCGCGAGCTCGGCGGACGAAGCGCTCGCGCTCGTACGCCAGGCCGCCGCCGCCGGACGTCCCTTCGATGCGGCACTGCTGGATCACCTGATGCCCGTATGCGACGGTGCGGAACTCGGTCGCAACATCATCCAGGATAAATCGCTCAAAGCCACCCGCTTGATTCTCTTGACCTCGTCGGGCCAGCGCGGCGACGGCCGGCTGTTTGCCGACATTGGGTTCGCGGGCTATCTGCTGAAACCGGTCACGCAGCGCGATCTGATGGAGTGCTTGATCCTGGTCCTGGCCAACACGGCGGACTCCTGGCACATGCGCAGCCAGCCGATGATTACGCGGCATGCGCTGCGCGCGCAACGGGCGCGCACCCGCAACCGGATTCTTCTGGCCGAGGACAATTTCGTCAATCAAAAGGTGGCGCGAAGTCTGCTGGAGAAGATGGACTATCGCGTGGAGGTCGTGTCGGACGGGCTGGCGGCCGTCGCCGCCTGGCAAAGCGGCAAATTCGATCTCATCATCATGGATTGCCAGATGCCGCAGATGGACGGGTACGCGGCGACCCGCGAGATCCGCAGGCTCGAGGCCGGCAAGAGCCACATTCCCATCGTGGCCCTCACGGCACATGCCATGAAAGGAGATGAGGAAAAGTGCCGCGCCGCCGGCATGGATGACTACTTGTCCAAACCGATCGACCGCATCAAACTCGACGCCGCCTTGGAGCGGCTGCTGCCGAGCATCGCCGCGACGGCGGCGTGCGCGGCCGCCGAGCCCGATATGCAAAGTGGCGGCTCCGGACACACGCCCGCGCCGCCTCCGAATCCGGTCGACTGGGAATCTCTCCTCAAATCGATCGACAGCGACGAAAAATTCGCGCACGACCTGGCGGATGCATTCATCGGCACCGGCGAGCGGGAGCTTGCGGCAATCGCGACGGCGATCGGTGCGGGCGATGCGGCGGCGCTGCGCACCTGCGCGCACACCCTGAAGGGTGCGAGCTCGAATCTGCGCGCTGCCGCCGTCACCTCGGCCGCGGTCGAACTCGAGGCGGCGGCGGGCTCGGGGATGAGCGATCGAATTCCTGCGCTTGCGGAAAATTTGACGACGGAAATCAGGAAGACCATGGCCTACTTGAGATCGCGGGCCCGCTGAGCCGGCGGGAACCATAGCCCGCGATGCAGGTCCATTTCGGCATGGACGAGTCGAGACCATGGGACCTGTCGAGATTCACGATTCTGGTGTGCGTGTTGGCTCTGCATATGGCGCTATTGGCGCTGCTCGTCAGGGCTTCTCGAGGCGAAATTCCCCCACTGGCGAACGAGCCCTCCGTTGAACTGCTGTACTTGCCGCCCGCAGTCCTTCCCAAGGTACGCGCCGAGAACCTTCGCCCGCGGCGCCTGAGCGGACCCACGGCCCTCAGTGTGGTTGCGCCTGATCTGAATCCGTCCCTGCCCTCGGGGCAGTCTTCGTCGGCGTCGAATGGTGCCGGATCGGGGGTCGATTGGGCGGCAGAGGCGCGCCGCGCTCTGCAGGCGTACGAGATTCGCAGCCATCGGCCCCCAAGCAACCCCTCGGTCTCGGGCGGCCCGGCCGAAGAGAATTGGTGGCCGCGGGCCCGCCACTACGCCGGCGAACAATATAAAACCGCCAATGGTGATTGGATCGTCTGGGTGAGCGAGAGCTGTTACCAAATTGCCGTGGCGGGGCCGAGCACCTATGCACCGGGCGCGACGCCTCCCCGGACCATTTGTCCCGGGCCGGCAGCCACGGCGCGCTGAATCTCGCGGTCCGGCCGAGCCACCGGATTTCTCATTCTGATAGGCTGGCGCTCCATGCAACACGATGACCTCGAGGTCCTGCTCCGTTCGCGCGTCCCGTTGATCGTGGTCGAGTCGCGGGACGAGTCCGAAGTCCTCAAAGCCCTGACCCGCGCCTGCGCGCGCGTACCCGCCGGCAAGCCGGCGGCGAATACGGTGTCCGGCCGCAGCGTCGATGCCGGCCTGCCCCTCTTTCAGTGGACGGTGACGGACGGGCTGAAGCGTCTCGACATCGATGTCGGTCCGCCGCAACGCACCGTCACCGAGCCGATCGACATCCTCAAACACCTGCGCGCCACCACCGTTGCCGGCGCCTATGCATTGCTGGATTTTCATCCCTACCTGCATGACCCGACGCTGGTCCGTCTGCTCAAGGATATTGCCCAGGACTATGCGCGCTGCCCGCGCACCATCGTGTTGATCAGCTGCGAAATCCAGATTCCCCAGGAAATCGAACACCTGTCGGCCCGCTGCGTGCTGGCGTTGCCGGATCGCGACGAGCGGCGCCAGCTGGTCGAGGAGGTCGCGCGCCAATGGATGCGCACCAACCCGCAGCAAGCAGTCAAGGTCGACAGCCACGCCCTCATGCTGCTGGTGGAAAACATGAACGGTTTGACTGCATCGGATGTGCAAAGGCTCGCCCGCAAGGCGATATTCGACGATGGCGCGCTGCAATCATCGGACGTGCCCGCGATGATGCGGGCCAAGTACGAACTGCTGAACCACAACGGCATACTGCGCTACGAGCACGACACGGCGCATTTTGCGGACGTGGGCGGCCTCTCGAATCTCAAAGCCTGGCTGGAGAAGCGTCGCGACGCCTTTGACGGTTCCGCTCCGCAGCTGGATGCCCCGAAAGGCGTCATGTTGTTGGGCGTCCAAGGCTGCGGCAAGAGTCTGGCGGCCCGCGCGAGCGCCGGCATCTTCAACGTTCCATTGCTGCGCCTGGATTGCGCCGCGCTGTTCGACAAGTTTGTCGGTGAATCGGAGCGCAATCTGCGCGAGTCGTTGACTACGGCCGACCTGCTCGAGCCCTGCGTTCTGTGGATCGACGAGATTGAAAAGGGCTTCGCCGCCGGCGATACCGACGGTGGCGCCACGCGCCGGGTATTGGGCGCGTTTCTGACCTGGCTGGCGGAGAAGACCAGCCGGGTGTTCGTGGTGGCCACTGCCAACGACATCGCAGCGTTGCCGCCCGAGTTGATCCGCAAAGGCCGCTTTGATGAAATATTTTTCGTCGACCTGCCCGATCTCAATACGCGGGCGGAGATCTTGCGCATTCATGCGGCAAAGCGTGGAATTGCGCTCGATTCGGCCACCTTGACGGCGCTGGCGCAGTCTTGCGAAGGCTTTGCCGGCGCCGAGATCGAGCAGGCCGTGGTGGCTGCGCTATACACCGCGCATGCGCAGAAAACCGAGCCCAGCGCGCGGCTGATCCGCGCGGAGATTGCCGCCACTCATCCGCTCGAAACCGTCATGGCGGAGAAGGTCGCGGCCTTGCGCGCCTGGGCAGACGGCCGCACGGTGAGCGCCGAATAGGCTGTCATCGATAGAAATAGGGATCCAGAATGCGGACCTCGGTGATGCGTCCGACGGGGAGCTTGCTGCGGCCTGCCGTGCGCCGAATGGCCTCGGGCGACGGCCCGTCGTAAATGCAAAAGGTCCGCTTTTTGTCCACGCTCACGTAGGAGTGAACCCAGGTCACTTGGTCCGCAATGTTGCTCTCGACCACGGCCAGGCACGCCTTGACACCGGTCTCGTCGATGGGGACGTTGAGCCCATCCGGAAAGTCTCTCTCGACGAGGTAGCGCGGCATTCTGGTCTCCGTGGTTGGCAAGCAGACGATTACGCAGACCACGATAGGTTGGGCCCATACGGCCGCCAATCGGCCGACATACCCAAATTGGGGGCTTCCGATCCCTATGTTGCGCCACCCGTACCCAAGGGCCCCGCCTTGACGGATACTTCGGGATCACCATGGACCTGCTGGAGCGCCAACATCAGCTCGGGGCACTGACGCAGCTTCTGCGCGACGCGGGAGGCAGCGCCGGCAAGATCGTGTTCATCGGCGCCGAAGCCGGTGCCGGCAAGAGCACCCTCGTCGAGGAATTTGCGCGCCAAGCGGGCCGCGGGGCGCGCGTATTCTGGGGCCATTCCGACGCTCTGCAGACCTCGCGCGTGCTCGGTCCCGTCAATGAATTGGCCGCTGCGGTGTCCCTGTTGCCCGGCACGGCGCGCGAGTCCGCCCTGCCGCGCGAGCAGCTCTTCGCCGGGCTGTTCGAGCGATTCTCGGCGCCGAGCCCTCTCAGCGTAGTGGTGCTGGAGGATTTGCACTGGGCCGATGAAGCAACGCTGGATTTCGTGCGCTTTCTCGGACGACGCATTCAGCGCACGCGCTGCCTGCTGATCGCGACCTATCGTGACGATGAGCTTGCTCCCGCGCATCCGCTGCGTGCCGTCCTCGGCGAGTTGACCGGACAGCACACGGCGCGCATCCACCTGCCTGCACTGTCGCTCAGCGCGATCGAGCAACTCGCCCGAGGCACGCCTCGCGACGCACGCGAGGTTTTCGCGGTGACCGGCGGAAATCCGTTTTTCGTGCGCGAGCTGTTGTCGGCGCCCGTGGACACGGTGCCGGAGACCGTGCGCGACGCGGTGCTGGCGCGTCTCATGCAATGTTCCCCGGCCGCACGCGAAGTCGCGGAACTCGTATCGCTGCTGCCCGGCAAAACCGAGACCTGGCTCACGCGCGCGCTTCTCGGCGACGTCGGTGCGGCCGCGGATGAGGCGGTCATGCGAGGCCTGCTCAAGTATCAAGAGGCGGCGCTTGCCTTTCGCCACGAATTGGGGCGGCTCGCGGTCGCGAGCACCACTGCGCGCGGGCGTGCCCAAGGTCTGCATCAAGGCATTCTGCGCTGCCTCATCGAACACGAGGCCGACGTTTCGCAAATCGTGCATCACGCCTTGCACGCGCAGGACGTGAAGGCGCTGCTGGAATACGCCCCCCGCGCGGCACAGCTGGCGGCGCGTGAAGGCGCTCATCGGGAGGCCGCCGCGCACTTGGCGACGACGCTGCGCTTCGTCGAATCATTGGGAGCGCCGGAGCGCGCGCAGCTTTATGAGCAGCATGCAATCGAGTGCAATCTGACCAATCAGGTCTCCGCCTCACTGGCCTCGGCGGCGGCGGCTCTGGCTCTCTGGGCGGAACTCCGCGATGTGCCTGCCCAAGCACGGTTGCTGCTGTTGCTCGGACGCCAGTACTGGAAATCGGGTCAGAAGGTGCTTGCCGACCGGCATGTCGGCGACGCCATCGCCTTGCTCGAAAGCCATTCCGAGGATCGCGGTCTCGCCAGGGCCTACAGCGCTCGCTCGCAGTTGGCGATGACCAGCGATCACATGCAGGAGGCGCTCGAGTTCGGGCAGCGTGCACTGGACCTGGCGGTACGGTCCGGCGACCACAGCGTGCGGGCGCATGCGCTCAACAACATGGGCACTGCGCTCATGGAATCCAGCAACCGGACGGGACTGGCGAAACTCGAGGAGAGTCTGGCTTTGGCATTGCAGCACAACCTGCATGACGACGCAGGGCGCGCGTATGCCAACCTGGTGAGCACCGCGACGCGCCAGCATCTGCCGGGCGTGGCGATGCGCTACATCGCCGAAGGCATCGAGTATTGCGAAGTTCACGACGTGCAGGACTCTCTCGTCTACACGCGAGTGTATGGCGCCCACGCCGAACTCGACTGCGGCCGATGGGATGGCGCTGCGCAGGTGGCGGCCGAGCTGCTCGACACGCATGCCCTCGCAACCGCGCAGCGGGTGCCGGCCCTGATCGTGCTGGCCTGCATACGTGCCCGGCGCGGCGATCCGGGGGTGGATTCGCTGCTGGATGAGGCTCTGCAGCTCGCTTTGCCGACAGGGGAATTGCAGCGCATCGGACCGATCGCGGCGGTGCGCGCGGAGGTTGCTTGGTACCGCGGCGACCTGAAGCGCGTGGCCGAGGAGGCAGCCATTGGCCTGAAAGCGGCCGTGGGTCATCTTGATTCATGGATTCCGGGACAACTTGCCTATTGGGCGCACCGCGCCGACCCCGCATTCCGGCCGTCTGCCCCCATCGCCCGACCGTACGCGCTCATGATTGACGGGGATTGGCAGGGCGCGGCCGCCGCTTGGGCTGAGCTCGGCACGCCCTACGAACGCGCTCTGGCACTCGCCGACGGCCCGGAAGAGGCTTTGCTCGAGTCGCTCGGCATATTGGAACAACTCGGCGCGGGACCGCTCGCCGCCATCGTGCGTCAGCGGCTGCGGGAGCGCGGAGTGCGCGGTATTCCGCGCGGCCCACGAGCCTCCACGCGCGGGAATCCGGCAGGACTCACCTCACGCCAGGTTCAAGTGCTCAGGCTGCTCGCGCAGGGGCACACCAACAGCGAACTTGCCCGCCGCCTGCACATCTCGGCAAAGACCATTGATCATCACGTCTCCTCCATCCTGGAGAAGCTCGAGGTTCGTTCGCGAACCGAAGCCGTCGCCGCCGCGTTCGGCCT
Organism: uncultured Gammaproteobacteria bacterium; assembly: GCA_963800375.1. Classification (GTDB taxonomy): domain Bacteria; phylum Pseudomonadota; class Gammaproteobacteria; order Steroidobacterales; family Steroidobacteraceae; genus Bog-1198. Next base: position 259,129 of record CAWDAT010000002.1, read on the forward strand.
GGGAATCCTGAAGCCCGACGGCTGATCGGCGGCCGAGAGAACGGTTGATTCGGCCCGTTCCCCGACGCTGATCTCATCGCGAGGTGGAATCCTTGTGTGCCGGGGGCCTGGCCTTCGCAACATGGTAATTCGTCAGCGTCAGTAAATTGATGTCCGACACCGCACGCTCGAGCGCCTGATGCCTGCATTCAATCGAATGCGCAAACAGTTTCGGCTCCCAGCCATCGTTGGTCGCACAGACCTCCCGGGCCGCCGAACTGATCCGTGAATACAACGTGGCGACCCCGGTATCGCGGGTCAGATCAAGGTCGCCGAAATAGACCCGGCGCGAGGGCGGATCATCCGGTTGCGCGGCGACGGCAGCCACCGCGCTCAATGAACCGGCAAGGATCGACAACAGCGCGCACGGGACAGCTGCTTTCATCTTCAATAGGCGGGACATGGCGTTCAACTCCTGCATTCGGCCGGGCAATTCCGGTTGCTGGACAAGCTACGCCGCGCAGCGATTGCACGAATCGGGGAGGCTCCCCATTTTTCTGCTCGAGCCACCCTTAAATTGACTCAAACATCGGGCTACCGGCCGCGGGTCGATCTGCAATGACGTGAAGATTTCAATAGAATGTGTGGCATATCACCGGCTGGGCCTGGGCTGACGACTGATGCCGGAATGCAATCGCGTTTAATCCACACGGCGGAGTAAATCTCGCATGCAAAATGTCCGGTTCGGGCAGACGGGCCTCAAGGTATCGCAGCTCTGCCTCGGCACCATGTCGATGGGCAGCTCCGCCTGGAAGGGTTGGGTGCTCGACGAAGCTGATTCGATTCCCATCCTGCGCCGTGCTCTCGACCTCGGCATCACCTTCTTCGACATGGCCGACTGGTATTCCGCCGGCCGCAATGAGGAGGTCGTCGGCAAGAATCTGCTGAAGATGACTGAACGCGAGCAGCTGGTACTCGCGACCAAGGTCTACTACCCGATGAGCGACGACCCGAACGATCGCGGCCTGTCGCACAAGCACATCACGACCTCCATCGACCGGTCACTGGCGCGGATGGGTACCGACTACGTCGACCTCTACGTGATTCATGCCTTCGATGCCGACACGCCCGTCGAGGAAACCATGGAGGCGCTGCACGACACGGTCCGCGCCGGCAAAGTGCGTTATCTGGGCGCCTCGACGATGTACACGTGGCAATTTGCAAAAATGAACCATGTGGCGGCGACGCACGGCTGGACTCCGTTCGTCAACATGCAGTGCCAGTACAACGTGCTCTACCGTGAGGAAGAGCGGGAGATGTTCCCCTATTGCCGGGACCGGGGCATCGCCGTCACGACCTTCAGCCCACTCGCACGCGGCTTCCTCGCGCGCAACGCCGGCACCGCACGCACGGCCCACGACCTCTATCAGGAATTCTACGGCGACGAAATCGACCGCGAGATCACCCGCCGCGTAAGCGAGGTGGCCGCGCGCCGGGGCGTGAGCAGGGCGCACGTCGCGATGGCCTGGGTCGCGGGCAGCTCCCACCCCAACATTCCGATCGTGGGGGCAGCAAAGACGGCTCATCTCGATGTCGCCGTGGAGGCGCTCGGGCTGCAGCTCGATGCCGGCGAAAGGGACTTTCTCGAGGCGCCGTACCGGCCGCGCGATGAGATCAACGATCAGAAGCTGGTGCGGCGCCCTCGTGCGCTGCATCCGGACTGAATCCCAAAGGTCAGGTCATCAGCCACGGGCTATTCTCGCGCACTTCGATCAGCGTCGGTCGATCGGCGATCAGAGCATCCCGCACGGCGTGCGCCAAGTGTTCGGCGCTTGCGGCACGCGCGGCATGACAACCGAGGCTCTGCGCCAATCCCACAAAGTCAGGGCTCTTGGGCTCCACACCGATGCGCGGAATTTGCGCCCGGTCCATCTGCTCCACGATCGCGTTCAACGCATCGTTGTTCCACACGATCACCGGCAACGCGAGGCGCTCTTCCGCCGCCGTGGCGAGCTCATTTGCCGTGAACATGATTCCGCCGTCGCCGGCGACCGCGATCACCGGCCGGTGCGGCGCGCCGATCTTGGCGCCGATGGCCATCGGCAAGGCGACACCCAGGGCACAGTACGTGCCGGAATAATACCAACAGCGCTCCGTTTCCATGGGCATTGCGAAAGAGCCGGTGTACACAATCTGCGTGGCGTCGCCCATCACGATTGCGTCCTTGGGAAGAACCGAACGCAGTACCTTCCATACTCGCGCGTGCTGCTTCTCGAGATTGGTCATGCTCGCGGCGTTGCGCGCCTGAATGTCGCGGACCCGGGTCTCGCCCTGCGCCCGCTGCTCCGCCGGCTTGCGGCCGGCAAGGGCGGACGACAAGGCGAGCATCGCGGCACGGGCATCGGCTTGAATCGGCACCGCCGCGGAATACATCGCCGTCAATTCGGTGGGATCTATGTCGATCCGAATGATGTCGCCCGAAATATCGAGTTTCGGCAGGAAACTGTCCCCCTGACCGACTTGCGAGCCGACCAGCAGCACCACGTCGGCCTCCGCCAGAGCCTCCTGACTCGGCTTCTGCACGATCGAGCAGCCCAGGGACAAGGAGTGGGATTCGGGCAGGATCCCCTTGCCGGCATTGGTGGAAAGAACCGGCGCCCCGACATGCTCGGCGATGGCGGTCAGCGCCTCGCGCGTGCCGACCGCGCCGCCGCCGACGAGAATCAGCGGACGCTTCGCCCGCGCCAGGCGATCCGCAGCTTCGTCGATCGCTGCCGGATCGGGCATCGGCAGAGACGGCGCGCGGCGGGGCTTCCAACCGTCCTCGACGGCGTCCGGGAGGATGTCCCGGGGCAGCGACAGATGCACCGGACGGGGGCGGCTGCCGCGAAACACCGCGTAGGCGCGCGCCATCAGCTCGGGAACCTCCTCAGGATATCGGACCATGGCGCTGAAGGCGGTGAACCCGGCCGTCACCGCGGCCTGGTCCGCAAGTTCGTGGATCGCTCCCCAGCCTTTCCCCAACGTGCGCGTAGCGCACGCTCCGGATAGCACCAGCATGGGCTGCGAATCGCAGTAAGCCTGGGCGATGCCGGTCGACGCGTTGGTGACACCGGGGCCCGCAATGATGGTGCAAACGCCCGGCTTACCGGTGGCGCGCGCATAACCGTCGGCCATGAGGCTGGCGCCCTGCTCGTTGCGACATTGCACATGGCGGATCCCGGCGAGTCCGATGCCGCGATACAGTTCGACGGTCATGGTTCCGGCCATGCCGAACACCGTGTCCGCCCCGTAGGCCGCGAGTAGCTTCATTACGGCCTCACCGCATGTCATGGCTTTCAAGTACTTCCTCCGGTGTTCGGTTGATTCACGTGGCTCGCAGGCCGTCCGGTCCAGTGCCGGGGCAAATCAGTATTGTAAGCAACGAGCGGCTGCTGCGGGGCCGCCATTGTCACCGCCGTGACGGCCGGAGTGGAGCGGCCTCCGTGGTGCGTTAAAATGGGCGATGACCGACTCACCGACCGCCGCACCGCTCCTACTTTGGCTGACGCCGGCGCTGCTCGCCCTCCTGCTCTACGGCTTGGGGCAGGGGTTCGTAAAGATGTGGATCACCGAGGTGCCGCCGGCGCGCTTTTGCCTGTATTTCGCCTGCGCCCGCGCGGTCGTGATGGTCTGCTACTTCTTCGCGAGCCCGCACACAGCGGTGTTCGCGGCCGAAGGTCGCCACGTTCTTGCGATCGGCGTGCTCGCCTATCTGCTCGACGGCACCGGCTGGATCATGTACTTCCAGTCGATCATCGCAGGTCCGATCACGATCGTGGGCACCCTTTCGGCCGCTTACCCTGCGCTCACCATCGTGTTCGCGCATTGGTTCCTGGGCGAGACGCTCACTCCCCTCCAGTACGGCGCGGTGGTCCTGGTCATCGGCGGCTGCATTGGGCTGGCCTACCAGCCGGCGGAAGCCGCGAACAAGGTGACCGGGCGGGCCTGGATTCCGCTCGCGTTCTCGGCCCTCGTGCTGTGGGGCGGTGCTCAGACGATAGTCAAGTACGACTACAGTCTGGGGGCCACTGACGCCAATATGGCGCTCTACAGCATGATCGGCGCGCTGCTGACGCTGGGCGTCTACGGCTTCTGGAAAGGACGCGCCGGTACGCACTCGGTGATCGAGTGGACACGCTCGTTTCTGCCGATGGGGATGATGGCTGCGGGTGACCTTGGGGTGCTGGTCGCGAGCCGCTACGGCAAGATCTCGATCGTGACACCGCTCACCGGCGCCTACCCGCTGGTGACCCTCGCCTTCGCGGCACTCGTGCTGCGCGAGCGGATCATGCTGCTGCAGTGGGGCTGTATCGCCGCGATTCTGGTCGGCATGTACTTCTGCACCTCCTGAATTCGGCGCCGCGGCTGAGGAGCGTCGCCTTCTGTCACGGTTCGCCATGCGATGACTGGACTGGAAATTCCCAGAAAATATCTACCAAGCCGTCTAAATCACGGTTTGCGATAGACGATTTTGCCGCCGACCATGGTAAGGATCGGTACGGTTCTTTTGGGCGAAGCCTGCGGCGGCACTTGGAAGATGTCTTGTGATAATACCGCGAGGTCGGCGAATCTGCCGGGCTCCGGCGAGCACGCGAATTCCGCATACGCCGAGCCCAGGCACTCAGCGCCTGCTCACGCGTAATCGCCTCGGCGGGACGATTGGGATGGGTTTTCTACCAGGTGCAATAAACCCCTCCCTGACACGGTCATATCCTGGTGATGGTCATCTTGCACAACTCAAGGAACCAAGACATGCGCGTGCTCAAAAGATTCTTGGCGGTAGGAATAATGGCCGTGGGAGTCGCTGCCGCTGCGGTGCCCGATGATCCACACAACGTTACTCCGATGGAAGTCCGTTCGAAGGCGCCGAGCTTCACTGCCCAAGAAGTGGACGGTCGAGCTTTCGTTTTTGACCCTGCGGCTCTACGGCAACCGACGATGATCATATTCTACCGAGGCGGGTGGTGCCCCTACTGCAATGCACAGCTACAGGATTTGCACAGCGTAGTACCGAAGATATCCGCAATGGGATATCAGGTGTTGTTCTTGAGCACCGATCAGCCCAAGCTTCTATATTCGAGCCTAAAGGAGAAGGTGGATTATCACATTCTATCCGACTCGACGATGGATGCAGCGCATGCCTTTGGTGTCGCGTTTCATGTTGACACGGCGACGCTTGAGAAAATGAAGTCCTACGGAATTGATCTTGAGGCGACTCAAGGAAATACAAAGCACGAATTGCCCGTACCTTCGGTTTTCATTATTGATCGCGGGGGTGTCATTCGCTTTCGCCACTACGATCCTGATTACACGATCCGACTCGACGCGGCTCATGTACTCGCAGCGGCTCAGAGCGCGCTAACTGCTGCGGGAGCCACCTAAACTGAGGTTAAGTTCTTCGTGGAGTGCAGCAAAAAGCGCTACGTTTTCGCTGCGGTCGATCAATTGAGAGCGCGTAGGTTTTTGATTGAATGTGCGGAGAGATTACTCGGCGCTGCGCGCCTCGCCCCTTTGGGGGCCGCCTCAGGGCTTCGCCCTACGGCGCTCAACTTCGCCTGCGGCCAAGGTGTCGAACTCTACGGCCTCCACCGGCCGGGACTCAAAACACGCCGTCGCGCACGGCACTAGAAAATGCCGGCTCAGAGCCGGCATCTTCTGTGCATATGATGCGCCCGGAGAGATTCGAACTCCCGGCCTCCTGGTTCGTAGTCGCATAGATGGTTTTGTAGGTTCTTATTTTTCAACCACTTAGCAGGCCCGCCCTCACTCGAAATAGGCACCGTGGCGCATGAAACGGCATCAAGCGCTACGTTTTCGCTACGGTGCTCAGTGCCGCCGTCATAGATACTCAAATGACGTGATTCGACAAGATGATCGATCTGGTTTGCAGGTATATACAAAATATTGTATAAGAGGACGGCGATGGCAGCCCGCAAACCTGTCGAGTTCCGGGGAAGTTCGCTCGATGATCTTCGAGCTTTTCCAAGCTCTGCACGGCACGAGGCAGGCCATCAAATTGACCAGGTACAGCAAGGCTATCAAGCCGACGATTGGAAGCCGATGACAAGTATCGGCTCGGGTGTGCAGGAGATTAGAATTCGGGACGCCGCCGGGGCGTTTCGTGTTATTTACGTCGCGAAGTTTGCCGATGCGGTTTATGTCCTGCACTGCTTCAGGAAGACCACCCAGAAAACCAGCAAGACGGATCTTGATCTGGCCGCAAAACGTTACCGCGAGCTGACAAAGGAGCTAGACAAGTGACCAAGAAGCGATTCGCCAGCGTGTGGGATGCGCTTGAGGACACGCCCGAGAAAGCGGAGAACATGAAGCTGCGGTCGTCGCTCATGATCGCCCTGAAGGAGCACATGGCCGGCTCTGGTCTCAGTCAGGCGCAGATCGCCAAGCTTTTCGGCGTTACCCAACCGCGTGTCTCAGATCTGATGCGCGGGAAAATCGACGTGTTTGGTTTGGATGCGCTTGTGAACATGGCGGCGGCGGCAGGTCTACGCGTCAAGCTAAGCGTTCGAAAAGCGGCTTGATCCCCTAGCAGCGCCAAATCGGACTGAGCGGGGAAGCTTTGCGCAGGTGAGCGCGGCGATTCAAAAGCAGGCCGGTCTGAGGTGAGGTTTCCGATGCGATATCCCATTGCAATTGAGACTGGAGACGAGAAACACGCGTACGGCGTTGTAGTACCTGATTTGCCCGGCTGCTTTTCGGCAGGCGATACCTTGGATGAGGCGTTGACGAACGCGCGGGAGACCATCCTGCTTCGTCTGGGAGGTCTACTCGATGACGGTCTATGCTTTCCAAAGCCGTCCACTATCGAACAGTTGCGCAGCAAGCGCAGCTATCGCGGCTGGACCTGGGCGATCGTCGACGTCAGCGAGCTTGGAGTTAAAGCTGCGATCGGCGGTCTCTGATCGGCCAACTCCGGACGGCGAAGCCCCTCGAGTGCTGACGGCAAAGCTGCCATTCAGACGTGAGAGACTGCGGCGAAGCTTGACATCTCAGCTACATGTCGCGGCCCAAAACTACAGTGTTTAATTTATAAACGTTTCCGTCCCAATACGGAATTGCGCTTTCATCCATTTGACGAAGTGACACTCCCGCGATTCGTCAGCACAAAGCAACCAGTAGCCAATCTGCCCCTCGATCGTCAACGCGAATGGAGCAATCAGATGGCCATGCGCGATTAGGTCGGCAAACAGCACGGGTGAAAGCAGGGCTGCACCGATACCCTGTTCCGCGGCCTGCGCTTCGAGTTCGTAATTTGAATAGCGGGTCGCGACGAATGTCGGATTAGCTTTTCGGATGCCGGCCAGCTTGAACCATTCGAACCACCCGGTATCCGGTATCAATGGCAGATCCAAAAGCTTTCTGACCGTCATACGTTTGGGAGCCCACGACGGCTTAAACATCGGCGTGCGCGCCTCAAGCATGAGCATCGTAGAGGTGAATCCCGGCCACGGGCCAACCCCACTTCGAATGGCGACGTCGAAACTACCGGCAGGCAAAACCGCCTGGGTGTTATCCAATACGATCGCATCAGCGCCCGGAATCGTGTGATAGGTTGCCAATCGCGGGACCAGCCACCGCGAAGCAAACGTCGGCGCGCAAGTCACGCGAAGCGGCTGCCTGACGCGCCGGCAATCATCCACCGCCGTTCGCATGAGGGACAAAGCCTGCTCCACCCTTTGCCCGAGCGCCTTGGCGCGGCGGGTGGTTACCAATGTGGGGCCGTGGCGCCGGAACAGCTTGACTCCAATTTCCACTTCGAGCGCCCGGACTCGCTGGCTTACGGCGGTGGGGGTAACGCCGAGCTCGACCGAAGCGCGAGAAAAATTACCGTGCCGGACGCAGGCGGCCAGAACACGCAGTGCATCCAACGAGGGTTGTCTTTTGGCCACCCTCCATTTAAAGGACTACTTCAAATGATTGTCAATATTTCTGACTATGATCTTGCCGCTGACTCGATACAATAGGCGCCCCTCTTCGACGGTTAGAGCACCGACACCCACGCGCATACAATTCGATCAAACCGAACTATTGCCGGTAGATGGCACGCCGGTACGGCACCAATCCCTTCCATATCCCACTGGCACGCAACGGGAGAACCTCTTGTCTATACAGACTTTGCGCAAGTTCAGCCTGGCCGCCGCCCTCATCGGCCTTTCGGATCTCAGTCTCGCCACCCAGGATCAGCTGTCGCCGCTACAGGGCAATGATCTTTCGGGCCTACACGCCTTTGACCTAAGGGCCGGGTGCTGGACCATCCACAACCACGTGTTGAAAGAACGTTTGGCCGACAACCACGACTGGTTCGACTACCACGGCAGTCAGCGCCTGTGGCTCACCATGGGCGGTTACGGCAACGCGGACGACACCGAGCTGCGCAAGCCTGAAGGTACCTACTACGGCGTGACGGTGCGCACCTACGACCCCAAGACCGGCACCTGGTCCATCTGGTGGTACGACGGCCGCGATCCCGCCAACCTGGACCCGCCGGTGACGGGCCGCTTTAAGGACGGCGTGGGCACTTTCTACTCCGATGACACCCTGCGCGGCAAACCCATTAAGGTGCGCTTCACCTGGTCGAACATCACCGCCGCCGCGGCCCACTGGGAGCAGGCCTTCTCCGGTGACGGTGGCAAGACCTGGGAGACCAATTGGACTGCCGACTTCGGCAAGATCCATTGCACTGACCACTGAACGAGCAGGCCGCCATTGGGCCTGGTGGGCTAGATTTACCTATTCGAGGAGTTGAGTACCAATAATCGGGTACCTCTGCCGCAGCAAATCTGATGGAAGAGCGATCTCTAACTCCCTGTAGCTGTCGCTCGTCACCGGCAGAAACGGGTCGAGGGCGGGCAGTCGCCGGTCTGACGACCGCCATCGGGCAGCTGGCGGCCAAAAGGCGAAGTTCGTAGTGATGAAATCGTCCCCAGTTAGCTGCCGTTTCCGCCTTGCGGTAGGCTAAGTCTCTTTTTACCGACCCGAGCCATACGCATGGATCGCGCTAATTTGACAAATTGTAAGTTCGCAGCTGCATGCGTCGCGCTCTTTTGCCTTTGGGCCGCGTGCGCGATGGGATCTGGGGTTGTTCTGGTCTGCCACCCCAGAGGGCGAGCGCCTAACCTTGGAATTGAGGACGGTGAAAAGTGCGGCCGCGAAAGGCTCCTAACGATCTTTGAATGGCACAACTGCCTTTGAATGGCACAGTGGCCAAAAAGTGAGCAGCGTAAGTATTTGAAATATGGTGCGCCCGGAGAGATTCGAACTCCCGGCCTCCTGGTTCGTAGCCAGGCGCTCTATCCAACTGAGCTACGGGCGCAAGGTTAAAACGCGCCGGATTCCGGCTGCGTTAGGGGCGCGAATATTACCACATCAATTGCCGATCACCATTTCATTGATGAGCGATGTGCTAGGCTATCGCTGATCTCTCTGCGTGGCACAATGTTTAATTAAATCAGATAGTTATACAATGTCTCGCAAGCACTTGCCGCGGGAATATAGTTCGCCCGTATGCCTCATGCATGAGGCATTTGAGGGCTCGACCTCCATCTACGATGTTTTCAATCGGTCGGCCCCGCATGTGCTGCCGGCGCTCCCTTACGAGCCGGGCGCCCTCGAGCCGGTGATCTCCACCGCCACGCTGGCACTTCACCACGCTGAGCATCATCGAGGCTACGTCGGCGCTCTCAATGAGCTCGTTGCCGGCACATCCTTCGGCGACATGACTCTCGAGCAGATCATGATGGCCACCGCCGGCAAGCGCCGTCACGCGGCCCTGTTCAATAACGCCGCTCAGGTATGGAATCACACGTTTTACTGGCACAGCCTTCGGCCGAAACGCGATGGCGCGTTGCCCCGGGTGCTGTCTGCGAGGATCGACGCGGCGTTCCACGGACTTGGGGGTCTCAAGCAGGAGTTGGCCGGTGCCGCGTCCCGTCTATTCGGCTCCGGCTGGGTATGGCTGGTTCTCGATGCCGGTGAACTCAAAGTCGTCGGTACGGCGGACGCAGGGAATCCGCTGACTCAGGGAATGCAGCCGCTACTGGCTCTCGATGTCTGGGAGCACTCCTACTATCTGGACTATCGACAGCGCCGCGCCGACCACGTGAAATCCGTGCTCGATCATCTCGTCAACTGGGATTTTGTGGCGGAGAATTTGCGCTGAACTCCGACTCCAGCCGCGCGAGCACATTGGCCACCACTTGATCGCAGTGCGGGCCGCCGAATTCGAACAAATCCCGCTCGGCCAGGTTCAAGTCACGCGCCAGCGAGTCCCGCAGCATGGCCTTGGCACGGAAATGCCTGCTTCGCACGGTTTCTTCCGGAATGCCCAAGCATCCCGCGGTTTCATCCACGCTCAGCTCTTCCACCGAGCGCAGCACGAAGACGGCCCGAAAGTTCTCGGGCAGCTGGTCCACTTTCCGCTCCAGCAATTCGCGCATTTGCGTTCGACCCAGTTCTTTTTCGGGCAGATCGGACTCGCGTGCAAACATAGGGCTCGGCTCGATGGGTGTGTTGGTGCTCACGATTGGGATCACATTATTGCGGCGGGTGTTGCGGCGCATCCGGCCCAAGCATTCGTTGAGCACCAGACGTGAAAGCCACGTGGACAGTGCGGCGTCACCGCGAAATTGCCCGATCGAGCGATACGCAGCGATGTAAGCATCCTGCAGCGCATCTTCGGCCTCCGTGCGGTCACGCAGAGTGGCGCGCGCCAATCGATACAGGCGGCGGTTGTTTCTTCGCATCAAACTCTCGAAGGCCAGCCGGTCCCCGGCCGCAATGCGGCCCGCGATCGATCGTTCATCGGGATGGCCCGCAGTCTCCTCGCACGCCGTTGCAGTCTCGACCATGCTGCTAGCCTCTTCCGTTCATTGCACCGTCACCGTTCCCTTCATTGTAGGATGAAACGTGCAGCCATAGGCATAAGTACCGGCCTTGCCGGCCACCCAGCTCCAAGAAGCATTCGGCGCAATGGCCTGCGAATCAAAGGATTTGGCGTCGGCAGTGGCGGTATGGGGAAACAAATCCTTGTTGACCCAGGTGACCCGCTCACCGGCCTTGACCACGAGGTTTTGCGGACTGAACTGCACGTTCTCGATGACAACTACGCGCGCCGGCGCGGGCGTCGCCCCCGAAGTCGACGCCGCAGCCCCGGCCAGCAACAGGCCCGCTGCTGCGGCACCGCAAGTCCGTGCGAAGCCCGGCTCAAGCACCGCTCTTGCCCAAGGTGCTCTGCAGTTGCTTGGCATGTTCGAGATGCGCCACGAACGCCGGCCTGACTTTGACGAGGAGCGCTTTGAGCTCGGCATTCTGCGCATTGGGGATCAAAGTCGTGTCGACGGCGTCGATGACAGCCTGGTGGTAGGCCACTTCGTGGTCGATGTACGCACGGTCGAAGGCACTGCCGCTGAGTTTCTTCAGCGCCGCCAGATTGTCGTCGCCGCCTTTTTGCAGGCTTTGGCTGGTCGGATTGCTCTCGGGCGTCACGTGTAATTTCTTCACCAGATCGCTGGCTGACTTGTTCACTCCGGTATGGTCCGTGACCATCAGCTGCGCGAATTTCTTGACGTTCTTCGATTTCGACTTCGACAGGGCGAGTTTGCCGGCGTCGATATCGACCTGATTCGCCGTGACGACGATTGCCGCAATTTGCGGATCGGAAGGACCGGCCGCGAACGCGACGTTGGCCGTGGCGGCCAGAGCGAGAATTCCGGACCAGGCTGCATGCTTGATTTTCATTGAGAGACTCCTACGATGGGGCGAATTCGGGACTGCACGGCCGTTCGCGCACGCGATAGAGCCGGTTGTGACATTAGATGTCACGTGTATGCGCGGCGTTCCGGGAGAGCGGCCCCGGTTGTCTAACCGAGAAATGAAGGAGAACACCGTGTCCACACACCACACTCTGACGCCGGCAATCGATCTGGCGAGGCGCAACGCGGTTCGCTTTCCCAACGAGAGTACGGAATATCGGCAAGCGCGCGAGGCGCTATTGGCCGAGGAGATCGAACTCAGGCGGCACATTGAGCGCGTGGCGGCGCAGCGCCGCGCCTTGCCCCCGGGTGGCGAGGTGACCAAGGATTATCGGTTCGAGGGTGAACGCGGACCGGCGAACTTGGCCGCTCTGTTCGGTGACAAGCAAACGCTCGTGACGTACAGCTACATGTTTGGGCCGCAGCGCGATCGGCCGTGCCCCATGTGCACCTCGCTGCTCAGCGCCTGGGATGGCGAGGCGCGCGATGTCGAGCAGCGCGTCGCATTGGCGGTGATGGCGCGTTCGCCGATTCAGCGGCTGTTGGGTTTCAAGACGGAGCGCGGCTGGCGCAACCTCAAGCTCTACTGTGACCTCACCGGTGAATTCAGCCGCGACTATCACGCGCTCGCGCCCGACGGGGGTGACAATCCTGCGTTCAACGTGTTCACCCGCCGCGACGGAACCATCCGTCACTTTTGGAGCGGCGAAATGGGTCTCGAGACGTCCGATCCCGGCCAGGATCCCCGAGGTGCGCCGGATCTCATGCCGATTTGGACCATTCTCGATGCGACCCCCGAAGGCCGAGGGACGGACTGGTATCCAAAGCTTGATTACGCCCGCTGAACTTCTTTTCCGAATGGTGGAAAACCGGAACAGCGAAAAATAGGTCGCATACCATCCGGTGCGATGACGATGATGAATCCCGTTCGCGACGGAAGACCGGAAAAGGCGCGATTCTACTTGTCGATTTCAGCGGCATTCGAATTTTGGTACCAGCAATTGATACCAACAAATCGACGACCTGAACTGAGCCAGATCGGACACGGTGCGATATTTTTCACATTTATCGCTCATTCTAAGCATGATTAATGAGCGATAACATGCTACCTTGTCGCTCATGCGCTGGAACTGGCAGCACCCTGACTGGCCGAATTTCCGCTTCCGTCAGACTCTGCTGGCGAAACGAGAGGCGTTATTCCTGCGCCAGAGCGGAATCGTGGTCGGGACTGTGCGTCACGTTCGAGACGACGAAAGACTCTCGCTGATTATCGAACTGATCAGTACGGAAGCCCTCAAGACCTCGGAGATCGAAGGCGAAATCCTCGACCGCGACAGCGTCCAGTCGTCGCTCCGACGGCAATTCGGACTGCAGGGCGACGGGCGTCGCGTCGCACCCGCCGAGCAGGGCATTTCGGAGATGCTCGCCGATCTTTACCGACATTGGAACGAGCCTCTCGACGACGCCACTCTTTTCCAATGGCACCAGTGGTTGATGCCAGGGCGTAGCGAGTTGCGCACCATCGGCGGGTACCGCAGGCATGAAGAACCCATGCAGGTCGTCTCTCGACGGTTGGACCGGCCCAGGGTGCACTTCGAAGCGCCACCTTCCTCGGCCATTGCCGCGGAGATGGCTCGATTCTGTCGCTGGTTCAACGACACGAGCCCTGCGGGCGCAGCGCCGATGCCGTCGCTGGCGCGCGCCGGGCTTGCACACCTGTACTTCGAATCCATCCATCCGTTCGAAGACGGCAATGGCAGGATAGGACGCGCTATCGCCGAGAAGGCGCTGGCACAAGGCGCCGGTCAACCGAGCCTAACCGCCCTGTCGCTCCTCATCCATCGCCGCCGCAAGGAGTACTACGCGCAACTCGAAGCGGCGAACAAGACGCTGGACGTGGAACCCTGGCTCGACTGGTTCGGCGATCTGGTCCTGGCTGCGCAAGAACACACGCTCGAGGGACTGGATTTCCTGCTGGCGAATACGCGGCTGTGGGACCGGCTGCGCGGCCAACTCAACGCGCGGCAGGAGAAGGCGCTATCGCGATTGATGCATGCTGGGGTCGAAGGCTTTGTCGGTGGCCTCTCGGCCGGGAAGTTCATGGCGATGACGAACGCCCCGGCGGCCACTGCGCGGCGCGACCTAGCGCAATTGGTGGAGCTAGGAGCCCTGCGACGCACTGGGCAACTCAAGGGCACGCGCTATTGGCTCGCGCATGCAATTCCTAATGGTGACGTCCGCAAGCCACTCGAGAAATAATCATCACACCGACCTTGTTCCGCCGGATCCGAAGGCGGCAACCGCTGCAGCAGGAAGACGTTCAACAACGCGGTCAGCGTCCTGCGACGCGCCTTCGAATTCGGCTACCGCAACCACCCGCACCACATCAATCCCGCGCTCGGCCTGCGCGGCTGCCGCATGTCGCGCAAGGATCGCATTCGGCCGGATCCGTTTCGGATCGGCGAGCCCGAGCAATTGATCGCGGCAAAGACAGATCGGCCCGGGTTACTGCGGCGGCTCGCGCGGGGCTGATTCGGGGCGCTCGGGCGGAGTCCGAGGCGGGTGACAGATTCAGCGTCTGGCACTGAATTTGGCGGAGAGAGAGGGATTCGAACCCTCGATGGGCTTTTGACCCATACGCCCTTAGCAGGGGCGCGCCTTCGACCACTCGGCCATCTCTCCGGACAGGCAAGCCCATTCGCGGAGCGCGGGATGATACCCGTCTGAAGCAGTCCAGGTAAAGCTAAAGGGGTCTAAACGCCCGAGTCAGGCGTTATCAAGCATCATCGATGATTTTGGCAACCGGAGCGCCGTTTCGGGAGTCGAGGTCTCCCTCGCGCTTGATGCGCTCATAAATCTCTTCGCGATGTACGGCCACGTCCTTCGGTGCGTTGACGCCGATTCGGACTTGGTTGCCCTTCACCCCCAGCACGGTCACCGTAACCTCGTTGCCGATCATCACGGTCTCGCCGACACGTCTAGTCAATATCAACATAATCGAGCTCCTAGCTTCCCTGGCATTGCAGCGACGACACAATCGTTGGCTGCCGCATCGCCATCAAGCATTCGTTCGAGAACCGAACGGTGGATACCACATACCACCATTAAGGATTCCTCAATTCAACCGGCGCCAAGAATACAAGAATCCCAAGCAGAATTCTTGCTCTTGGGACCGGAATAAACAATCGTTCAATTAGACAGTCGCGCGCGAATCAGGGTTTCCACTCCAGCGAGCGCCTTCGCCAAGTTTTCCGGCTGCGTGCCGCCTGCCTGGGCAAAATCAGCACGGCCTCCGCCCTTGCCGCCCACCTGGGCCGCGACGGCTCCCGCAATCTCTCCGGCCTTTATCCGAGTGAGCAAATCCGCTGAAACACCGGCCACCAACACGACTTTGCCCTCTTGCACGGTCGCCAGCACGATGACTGAAGTCCCCAGCTTGCCTTTCAACATATCGACCGCATCGCGCAAAGACTTGGCGTCCGCGCCGTCGATTTGAACGGCCAAAACCTTAATTCCGCCTACGTCCTTTGCCCGTGATGTCAAATCGCCGCCCTGGCCACTCGCAAGTTTGGATTTGAGCTGCTGAACCTCCTTCTCCAGCCTGCGGGAGCGTTCGAGCAATTCACGGACCTTTTCGTCCACGTCCTCGCGACTGCCCCGCAACATCGTCGCAACGTCGCGCAGCACCTGCTCGGTGTGCACGACCCACTCATACGCCATCTGTCCGGTGACGGCCTCGACGCGGCGTACTCCGGCGGCAACTCCCGATTCGCTCAAAATCTTGAACAAACCGATGTCGCCAGAGCGTTCGACGTGGGTTCCGCCGCAGAGTTCCATCGAAAAATCACCGATGCTCAGCACGCGGACATCGCTGTCGTACTTTTCGCCGAACAAGGACATCGCCCCCGCGGCGACCGCCTCATCCAGCGCCATCACCTTCGTTTCCACCGGCGTATTGCCGCGAATCTCACGATTCACCAGTTCCTCGACCTGTCGGATTTCCGCCGGGGACAATGCTTGGGTGTGCGAAAAATCGAAACGCAGCCGGTCGGCTGCGACCAGCGAGCCTTTCTGCTCGACGTGCAGTCCAAGCACCTTGCGCAGAGCCGCGTGCAGCAGGTGCGTCGCCGAATGATTGAGCGCCACCGCAAGACGGCGCTCTTTGTCGACCTGCGCTTCGACTTCATCGCCCACGCGCAACTCGCCGGCGTCGAGCACGCCCACATGAGCATACGAAGCGCCGATCTTCTGCGTGTCGCGCACCGTGAAGCGCGCCGTTTTTCCGATGAGCACGCCGGCATCGCCGATCTGGCCGCCGCTTTCGGCGTAAAACGGCGTGTGGTCCAGAACCACCTGGCCTTCCTGGCCCGGCCGCATCGCAGCGATTTCGGCGCCGTCGAAAATCAGCGCCGTGACGATGCCTTGGTCGGCAAGCCGGTCGTAGCCCGAAAAGTCCGTCTTGCCGGACAGCGTCACCGCATCTCGGGATCCTGCGCCGAACTTGCTGGCCGCGCGGGCGCGATGCCGCTGCGCATCCATCGCCGCATCGAATCCCGCCTGGTCGATGGTGAGGCCGCGCTCGCGCGCCACGTCCGCCGTCAGATCAAGCGGAAAGCCGTAGGTGTCGTACAGCCGGAACACCGTTTCGCCCGGGATCACGGTCGAGGTGAGCTTGCCGGCCTCGGCATCGAGCAGCGCCATGCCGGTACTCAACGTTTCGGCGAAGCGGCTTTCTTCCTGTGCAAGAACGTGAGCGGCGCGCGCCTCGCCGCTCACCAGTTCCGCATAATAGCCGCCCATTTCGCGCACCACGCTCGCCACCAGCTTGTGGAAAAATGGCTGGGTTTGACCCAACTTGTAGCCGTGACGAATCGCGCGGCGGATGATGCGCCGCAGTACATAGCCCCGGCCTTCATTGGAGGGCACCACGCCGTCGACGATCAAGAATGTGCAGGCGCGGATGTGGTCGGCGATCACCCGCAGGCTCGAGGATTCCAAATCCCGGGTGCCGGTAATCTCGGCAGCCGAGCGGATCAGGGAGCGGAACAAGTCGATGTCGTAGTTGCTGTGTACGCCCTGCATGACGGCGGCCACGCGCTCGAGGCCCATCCCCGTATCCACCGAGGGCTTGGGCAAAGGCAGCAGCACACCGTCCGATGAGCGGTCGTATTGCATGAATACGAGATTCCAGATCTCAACGTAGCGGTCGCCGTCTTCATCGGGCGAGCCGGGCGGGCCGCCGGGGATCTCCGCGCCATGATCGTAGAAAATCTCCGTGCACGGTCCGCACGGCCCGGTTTCGCCCATGGACCAAAAATTGGACTTCTCGCCCATTCGAGTGCAGCGCGTGGGATCGATGCCGATTTCCTCGGTCCAGATGCGGGCCGCTTCGTCGTCCTCCAAGTAAACCGTCACCCACAGCCGCTCCTTGGGAATCCCGAGAGCGCCGGTGATGAAGTTCCAGGCGAAGTGGATCGCCTCGCGTTTGAAATAGTCGCCAAAGCTGAAATTGCCCAGCATCTCGAAAAAGGTGTGGTGCCGGGCCGTATAGCCGACGTTTTCCAGGTCGTTGTGCTTGCCGCCGGCGCGCACGCAGCGTTGCGAGGTGGCCGCGCGCGAATAGTCGCGTACCTCCTTGCCCAGGAACAGATCCTTGAACTGCACCATGCCGGCATTGGTGAACAGCAGCGTCGGGTCATTCCCGGGCACGAGCGAACTGGAGGGCAGCACGGCGTGGCCGTTCTTGCGGAAGAATTCCAGAAAACTGCCCCGGATCTCCGAGCTCGTCATCGATTTCAATCTAGCATCGCGTTTCATGTGTGTTCAGTCTGCGTCCAAGTCTATGTCGAAGCCTAAAGCCATCCGTATTTGAGCGCTCGTGAAACCTCGGTAACCCAGGAAGCGCGCCTGCCGCTGTTTGTCGGCGTAGTTGCCCGGCAACTGGGCGCCGAATTTCTTCTGCCGCGCTTTGCGCAGCTGCACAATCCAGTCAGGGTATGCGTCGAGGCATTCCTCCACCAGAGTCCCTGTAAGGCCCAGCCGGCGCAATTCCGCGCGCACGCGCACCGGTCCCTGGCCCCGCGCCGCATGATAGGCCACGAAATTCTCGGTGTAGCGTCTATCGTCGAGCAGTTTCTCGGCACGCAATGCCTCGAGCAGCGATGCGACGACGGTCGCATCGTAACCTTTCTCGAGCAGCTTACGGCGCAAATCCCCGGCCGCATGGTCGCGGCGGGCGAGCGCATCGAGAGCCGCCGCGCGCGCCGCCCGCGCATCGAGAGGCTCTATCTCGCGGCGGACCAGGGCGCTACGCCTCTTTGACGTCGCCGCCCCGGTTCATGGTCGCCTTTTCGGGAATCAATTTGGTGCGAATCTGCCCTTCGATATCCTTGGCAATCTCGGGATGCTGCTGCAGGAAGGTGCGGGCATTGTCCTTGCCCTGCCCGATCCGCTCACCCTTGTAGCTGTACCAAGAGCCGGACTTCTCCACCAGATTGTGCAGGACGCCCAGCTCGATGAGCTCGCCTTCTTTGGAGATTCCCGTGCCGTACATGATCTCGAACTCGGTTTCGCGGAACGGCGGCGCCACCTTGTTCTTGACCACTTTCACCCGCGTCATCGAACCGACCACTTCCTCGCCGTTCTTGATCGCGCCGATGCGCCGGATGTCCATGCGCACCGACGAATAAAACTTCAGAGCGTTGCCGCCGGTGGTGGTCTCGGGGTTGCCGAACATGACGCCGATCTTCATGCGGATCTGGTTGATGAAAATCACGATGGTGTTCGAGCGCTTGATGTTGCCGGTCAGTTTGCGCAACGCCTGCGACATGAGGCGCGCCTGCAGACCCATGTGCTGATCGCCCATCTCGCCTTCGATTTCCGCTTTCGGCGTGAGCGCCGCGACCGAGTCGACCACGACCACGTCGACCGCACCCGACCTCACCAGCATGTCGGTGATCTCCAGCGCCTGTTCGCCGGTATCGGGCTGCGACACCAACAGATCGTTGACCTTGACCCCCAGTTTTTCCGCATACACCGGATCGAGCGCGTGCTCGGCGTCGACGAATGCCGCCGTGCCGCCGTGGCTCTGCGCCGAGGCGATGATGGCCAGCGTCAACGTGGTCTTGCCGGAGGATTCCGGCCCGAAGATCTCGATGACCCGGCCGCGCGGTATGCCGCCGACGCCGAGCGCAATATCCAATCCCAGCGACCCCGTGGGAATCGAATCCACCTCGTAGGTCGCGCCGGCATCGCCCAAGCGCATCACCGAGCCCTTACCAAACTGTTTTTCTATCTGGCTCAGCGCGGCCGCGAGAGCTTTCTTGCGATTCTCTTCCATGGGGAGTCCTCAACAAAGTGTGGCGCTATTATTTCATATTCAGCGCCCAACGCTCATCTGATATGCATCGAAATTACAGAGATTGCTACGGTTTTTCCGTTTCATCCAGTAGTGACCAGGTGTCGACTACTGTATAAACCGAGTGCGCGCCGCTGGTATCGGAGTTCACCAGACTGAATGAACGCGCGCTCCAGCGGACGGGTGACATTGCTTGCAGCACAGGGGCTTGCACGACCTTCCTCGCGAGCGTGACATGCGCGCGCGGCGGCGACGGCTGAAAGCGCGGCGCGGCCTGACTGCTCTGCAGGGCGCGGTGCAGACCCGACCACAGCGCGAGAAACGCCGCCGGAGTCTCGCGCGCGGCGGCCACGATCACCCGCGGCTCGCGCCAGTACTCGTACGCATCAAACGTAATCGTGCTGCCGGGCGCACGCAGCGACGCGCCGATCTGCTGCAATGCTCCGCGCTGCGACACGGCAACCTCGCCGAGGAAGGCCAGGGTGAGGTGGTAATTCTGCGGCGGCACGCCATGCGCGCGGTAATCAGGCAGCGCGGCCGCGGCCTGCAGCGAACCGTGTTCGCGTGAGCTCATCGGGCCACAGCGCAAAGAATGTGCGCACCGGCGGGCCTAGGCCTGCAGCAGCCCTTGCAGCGCCGCCCGCACGGTCTTTCGGCGCACCGCTGCGCGGTCACCGCGAAAATGCCGCAACTGCACGGCAACACGAATTCTGCGCCCGTGCCGTTCTGCCCATCCCAGCCAGACAGTCCCGACCGGCTTGCCCGGGACGGCCCCGCCGGGACCGGCGATGCCGGTGACCGCCACCGCCAGCTGCGCGCGGCTGCGCTTCAGGGCGCCCGCCGCCATGGCCCGCACGGCCGCCTCGCTCACGGCGCCGTGCTTCGCGAGTAGGGCGCGCGCCACCCCCAGCCTTTGCTGCTTGGCCCGGTCGCTATAGGTGATCAAACCCTCGAGAAACCATTGCGAGCTGCCGGCAATGTCGGTCAACGCCTTGGCGACCCAGCCGCCGGTGCAGGACTCCGCCGTCGCCACCGTGCGCCGGGTTTTCAGCAAGTGCCGTCCGACTCGGGCCGCGAGCCGCTCGAGATCAAGATCTGTGCCGCGCATGAACTATAGTTTCGACCACGCCAGGTGCTCTTTGTTGATGGACGCCAAACTGGGCGTTCCCGCCTGGCGCATGATGATCTGCAGCTCGCGCGCGAAAATATCGGCGACCGCTTCGACGCCGGGCTGGCCGAAGGCGGCGAGCCCCCAGGCCTGGGGCCGTCCGATGCCCACGGCCGCCGCACCCAGTGCCAGCGCCTTGAATATATCCGTTCCTCGGCGAATGCCGCCATCGATGAACACCGGGATGCGTCCGCCAACGGCTGCGACGATCTCGGGCAGACATTCGATGGTCGAGCGCAGCGTTTCCTCGGCTCGTCCGCCGTGATTCGACACCACGATCCCATCGGCGCCGGCGTGCAGGGCCAAGACCGCGTCCTCCGCCGTCACGATGCCCTTGACCATGAATTTGACCGAGACCACCTTGCGCAGGCGCTCCAGATAATTGCCCGACATGTTCAACGGCGTCAGTTCCGCGACGTGGGAAACGTCGATACCCGCGAACATGGGCGCCCTGCGCACCATGTCGTGCGAACCCCCGACATGACATTGCGTGCACACTCGGGTGTCCTGCCGCATCGCCCGGAACATCGTCTCGGTATTGCGGCCCGGCAGCACATCGACGGTGAGAACGACGGCGTCGCAGCCGGCCTTTTCCGCGCGCCGCACGATTGCCTGGGTCACGTCCCAGTCGTCCGTGGCGTACAGCTGTTGCCAAAACGGCGCGTTGCGCGCCGCCGCCACTTCCTCGACCGGGCACGACGCACCGGTCGACAGCATCATGCGCAGCTGCCGGTTCGCCGCGGCGCGCGCCACGCCGGCCTCCGCATCGGGATGAAAGGCTCGCATGCTCGACACGGCCGAGAAATACAGCGGCAGATTCCAGCGCTTGCCCAGAATCACCCGGCTGGTATCGAGCTTGCTGACGTCGACGAAGCGGCGCGAGCGGATCTGGATGTGCGAATACGCCTCATGATTCAAGCCGACGGTGCGGTCGTCGTCGACCCCCGAGGCGACGTAGCCGAAATGCGCCGGCGGCAGTTTGGCTCGCGCCAGCGCTTCGAAATCCGCAATGTTGAGCACTTGATCGGCCGTGAGCGGCGCCTCGGCGGCGGCTTCCGGGGCCGCGAAACTCGACCCTCGCCGCGGCACGGCGAGCAGCGCCGCAGCTCCCCCCATCCCTCCCAGCAGCAGACGGCGCGTGTGAGAGGGAGATTCGTCGTCGAGCATGGCGCCGTCCTTAGTGTGATTGTCGAAAAGCCGTTGCCGCTGATAGCAAGAAAGATCAAATCAGTCAAATCCCGCATCCCGAGGCCGCCGCGGGCGCGGTTTGGCACCGTTGCTCCATTAACCTGACTAGACTAGACTAACCATCTCAACGAGAGGAGATCCTCATGACCGTCGTCAACATCTACGATGCGAAGACGCAGCTATCCAAGCTCATCGAGGAAGCAGCGGCGGGCAACGACGTGGTCATTGCCCGCGGCGGCAAACCCGTGGCGCGCCTTACGCGGCTGGGCTCGCCCAAGCGCAAGCTGAAATTTGGCGTCCTCAAAGGCAAGATCAAGGTTTCGGCGGATTTCGATGCACCGCTGCCAATCGAGGTCTTGAGGCAATTCGAGGGGCCGTGATGCGCCTGCTCCTCGACACCCACGTTTTCCTATGGGCCGTTACGGCCAATCGACGCTTGAAGTCGAGCGCGCGTGAATTTCTCTCGCGCGCTGACGCCGTCTATGTGTCGGCTGCTTCCATCTGGGAAATCGCCCTCAAGGCACGCCTGGGGAAGATCGAGGCCGACGCAGCCTTCCTCGTGGACGCGATTGGCAGCAGCGGCTTTCAAGAGCTCCCGGTGAGCGGCCATCATGCGGCGGCGGTAGCCAAGCTGCCGCTGCACCACAGCGATCCCTTCGACCGCCTGTTGTTGGCTCAAGCCTTTTTGGAGCCATTGCGCTTCGTGACCGCCGATCCAGTGCTTGCCGCCTACGGGGGCGCCATAGAACTGCTGTAGCCGCCAAACACGCCATTTCGGCCCGAAAACCGCCGCGAAAGCGCCCGGCACCGCCGCGAAGTCAGGAAATGATTCATACCCCCAGCAACGATCCCAAGACCACGCTCGATCACACCCCCATGATGCAGCAGTACTTGCGCATCAAGGCACAGCATCCCGATGTGCTGCTGTTCTATCGCATGGGCGATTTCTACGAAATGTTCTACGACGATGCCCGCCGCGCCGCGCAGCTGCTGGACATAGCCCTCACGCAGCGCGGCGCTTCCGCCGGCGCGCCGATTCCCATGGCCGGGGTCCCGGCCGCGACTCTCGACAGCTACCTGGCCAAGCTGGTGCGCAAGGGCGAGTCGGTGGCCATTTGCGAGCAGCGCGGCGAGCCGGGCAAGAGCAAGGGCCCGATGGAACGCGAGGTGGTGCGCATCGTGACGCCGGGCACCGTCACCGACGACGCATTGCTGGAGGAGCGGCGCGATAACCTGCTGGCGAGCGTCTGCGGCGCCGGCGGCCGCTTTGGCCTGGCGTGGCTGGACTTGTCGGCCGGCCGCTTCAGCATCATGGAAGTCGCCGGCAGCGGCGCTTTGGAGGCGGAAATCGAGCGTCTGCGTCCCGCCGAATTGCTGGCGCCGGACGGCGCTCAACCTGCGCTCGCGGCCGCCGGCCTCAAGGACAGGCTCTGGCGCCTGCGGGCGCCCTGGCACTTCGATACGGAATCCGCAACCCGCGCCCTCACCGAACAATTTCACACCCGCGATCTCGCCGGCTTCGGCTGCGCCGACAAGCCATTGGGGCTGGCGGCCGCCGGCGCGCTGCTCGCCTATGTGCGCGAAACGCAAAAATCGGCCCTGCCGCATCTGCTCGGCATCAGTACCGAGGAGCGCGACGCCGCTCTCATCATGGATCCCGCGACGCGGCGCAACTTGGAACTCGACGAGAGTCTCGCCGGCAAGCCGGAACTGACCCTGGCAGGGGTTTTCGATCGCACCTCGACCGCCATGGGCGGGCGCATGCTGCGCCGCTGGCTGCATCGGCCGCTGCGCGACCGCGCCACCTTGCGCGCCCGCTACCAAGCCGTGGCGACGTTGCTCGAGTCCGCTCAATACACCTCCGTGGCAGAACCCTTGAAGGCGATCGGCGACCTGGAAAGAATCATCGCGAGAATTGCCCTGCGCTCATCCAGGCCCCGCGATCTGACCCAGCTGCGCGCCGCGCTCGCCGTACTGCCCGGCTTGCGCCGGCTGCTCGGCTCCGCAGCGTCCTCGTCCCCCCTGCTCGAACAGCTCATCGGCGAGTTCGGCCGTCACGAGGACGATATGCGCGCCGATCACGCGCTGCTCGCCAAGGCCATCGTCGAGTCGCCGCCGCACCACTTGCGCGACGGCGGCGTGATTGCCGCAGGCTACGACGCGGAACTCGATGAGCTGCGCCTCCTCGGCAGCAATACCGAACAGTTCCTGCTCGACCTCGAGCAGCGCGAGCGCGAGCGCACCGGACTCTCCAGCCTCAAGTTGGGCTTCAATCGGGTGCAGGGGTTTTTCATCGAAGTGAATCGCAGCCAGGCCGACAAGGTTCCGCCGGATTTTCTGCGCCGTCAGACCGTGAAATCCGCCGAGCGGTTCATCACGCCGGAACTGAAATCCTTCGAGGACAAGGTGCTGGGTGCGCGCGACAAGGCGCTGGCGCGCGAGCGCGCATTGTACGAATCCCTGCTGGACCATCTGACCTCGCGGCTGCCGGCGCTGCAGTCGGCGACGGCGGCGATTGCGCAAATCGACGTGCTCAATTGCTTTGCGGAGCGCGCGGCCGTGCTGGACTGCTCGCAGCCCGAACTGACCGAGGAAGCGGTGCTGTGGATCGACGGCGGACGCCATCCGGTGGTGGAGCGGGCCGGCCGCGAACCCTTCGTGCCCAACGACCTGCGCTTCGATGACTCGCGCCGCATGCTCATCATCACCGGCCCGAACATGGGCGGCAAGAGCACTTATATGCGCCAGACCGCGCTCATCGTGATTCTGGCGCACATCGGCTGCTATGTACCGGCGCGCCGTGCCGTGCTCGGGCCCATGGATCGCATCTTCACGCGCATCGGCGCCTCGGATGATCTGGCCGGGGGCCGCTCGACCTTCATGCTCGAGATGACCGAGACGGCGAATATTCTCAACAACGCCACCGCCAAAAGTCTGGTGCTCATGGATGAAGTGGGCCGCGGCACCAGCACCTTCGACGGCCTATCCCTCGCCTGGGCTTGCGCCGCCTACATCGCGAAAAAAATCCGCGCCTTCACCCTGTTCGCCACCCACTATTTCGAGCTCACCAGTCTCGCCGGCGAGGTGGCCGGGGTGCGCAACGTGCACGTCGCCGCGGTCGAGCATGGCGAGACCCTGGTGTTCCTGCACAGCGTCAAGGAGGGACCGGCGAACCAGAGCTATGGATTGCAGGTCGCGGCGCTTGCCGGAATTCCCAAATCGGTGACGGCGCAGGCGCGGCGCTACTTGACCGAACTGGAGCGCGAGCGCGACGCGCTGCGATCTTCGACCTCGCCGCAGGCACAGCTCCCTCTCGACCCGCCCGCCGCGGCACTCGCGCCGCCCGCCTCCGCCGCGCTCGAAGCCCTGCGTGCGCTCGATCCGAATTCCTTGAGCCCCCGCGATGCGCTCGATCTGCTGTTCCGTCTGCAACAGCTGGACCGCGGCGACGCTCCTTAGCCGCTGAATCTCCCGCTCCTCAAGAACACGGCGGCGGCGTGCGCCACCGCTGCCGAGAACAGCATTCCCGTGTGGCTCACGCGCAGCACCACATGATCCGCGGTCCCCTCGATTTGCGTCTCGTCCACCAGGATGGTGCCGTCGCTGGGCCCTCCCAGCGGGCCGGTGAGGCGGCCCAGCCCGAAGCCGGCGTCGCCGGCGATGATTCCCAAGGGCCGCCCGGCGCTCCAGCGGCGCTCACGCGCCGCCAATAATTCCTGCACGACCCCGACTCCGAGGATTTTCCTGCCGTACGGCAGTTTGGCCAGATTGCGCGCCGCACGGCTGCCGCCCAGCGGCGAGCCCATCATCACGACCCGCCCCGGTGGCAATTGGGGCCCCACCCGCTCCTCCTCGAAAGCCTTCCAGATCATCAAGCCGCCCAAACTGTGCCCCACCAGATGCAGGGTGTCGGCCTGTATGGTGCAAAGATACTGCGCCAGGGCGCGCGCATTGCTGGTGGCATCGGCCGCCATCGATGGATATGAAAACGTGCGGGTTTGGGCCTCGACATCCCGCGCCAAGCGGCGGCGCAGCCACAGCGATTCGGCGCCGCGCTGCCACAGGCCATGCACATACACGACCACGGTGCTCACGCGTTCGTGTCCAGGCGCAGTTCTTCGATGACGGCGCGATTGGTGCTCGAGGACACGATGCCCGCGGCATCGCCGCCCGACACCCATTGAAAGCGCGCATGCTCCGAATCGCTCAAGGTCACCGGCACGCGCTGCGCCAGTCTGAGAGAAAACGCATGCTCGAGATTGCGGGTGATTCCGGGCGCGTACACCTTGCCGAATGCCGGCAGGATGTCGTACACCTGGGTCCACTGCAGATTGACCAGCACGCCCTGCAGGATGCCGGTTTCTTCCACCACCTCGCGGCGGGCGGCGCGGTCGGCGGATTCGCCCCATTCCATGCTGCCGGTCACCGATTGCCAGAACCCTAAAGGCCGGCGCCGCTCGAGCAGCAGGAATTCCCCGCCGTCGGTGTAGATCACGATCAGGACCGATTCGGGCCGCCGATACCGCGCACCCCCGGCCTGATCCGCCGCGCTCACTCGATCTTCGGCGGGACGCGCACGCGAATGTGCAGTTCTCGAAGCTGCGCCTCGGAGACCTCGGTGGGTGCGTCCATCAGAAGATCGGCCGCCGTCTGCGTCTTCGGGAAGGCGATGACGTCGCGAATGCTCTCGGCGCCCGCCATCAGCATCGCCAGTCGGTCGAGGCCGAAGGCAATGCCGCCGTGCGGTGGTGCGCCGAACTTGAGCGCATCCAGCAAGAACCCGAATTTGAGCCGAGCCTCGTCCGCTGAAATGCCCAGCAAGTCGAACACCACGGACTGCAGTTCCTGCGAATGAATGCGCACCGAGCCGCCGCCGATTTCCGAGCCGTTCAGCACCATGTCGTAGGCCTTGGCCGTGGCTTCGCCGGGGCTCGCCGCGAGGGCCGCATAGTCCAGGTTCGCCGGGCTGGTGAACGGATGATGCATGGCCTGCCAGCGCTTGGCCTCGCCGTCCCACTCGAACATGGGGAAATCCACCACCCATAGCGGCCGCCAGCCGGGTTGCACCAGCTTCAGGTCCTGGCCCACCTTGAGCCGCAGTGCGCCCAAGGCGTCGCTCACGACTTTGCCGCTGTCGGCGCCGAAGAAGATCAAATCGCCGTCGGCGGCGTGGGTGCGCTCGAGAATGCCGCTCACTGCCGCGTCGCTCAAGAATTTCAAGATGGGCGACTGCAGGCCGTCCCGGCCCTTGGACTTGTCGTTGACCTTGACGTAAGCCAGGCCCTTGGCGCCGTAGCGCGCCACGTACGCCGTATAGTCGTCGATCTCCTTGCGCGACAGCCGGCCGCCCTGCGGCACGCACAGGGCGGTGACCCGTCCGCGCGGGTCGGCCGCCGGGCCGGCAAACACCTTGAAGTCGCAACCCTGCACCAGGTCCGCCACATCGACCAATTCCAGCGGCACGCGCAGGTCGGGTTTGTCCGACCCATAGCGGCGCATGGCCTCGGCATAGCTCATCCGGGGCATGGGGTTCGGCAGATCGACGCCGAGCACCTGCTTGAACAAATGCCGCACCAGGCCTTCCATCAAATCCTGGATCTGCGGTTGATCGAGAAAGGATGTCTCGATGTCGAGCTGGGTGAATTCCGGCTGCCGGTCGGCGCGCAGGTCCTCGTCGCGAAAGCAGCGCACGATCTGATAATAGCGGTCGAATCCTGCGATCATCAGCAGTTGCTTGTAGATCTGCGGCGATTGCGGCAGGGCGAAGAACTTGCCGGCATGGGTGCGGCTCGGCACCAGGTAGTCCCGCGCGCCCTCGGGCGTCGCCTTGGAGAGCATGGGCGTCTCGATGTCGACGAAGCCGGCCTCGTCCAGATAGTGCCGCATCGCGCGCGTGATCCGGTGGCGCAGCAGCAGCCGCTCGCGCATGTCCTCGCGGCGCAGATCGAGGTAGCGAAAGCGCAGGCGCACTTCTTCGCTCACCGTTTCGTCGAGTTGGAAGGGCAGCGGTTCGCAGCGGTTGAGGATCTCCAGTTCCTGGCACAGGACCTCGACCTGACCCGACTTCAGGTGGGCATTCGCCGTGCCGGGCGGCCGCGTGCGCACCAGCCCCGTGACCTTGAGCACGAACTCATTGCGCACGCGCTCGGCCAGCGCAAACATCGCGGCCTTGTCGGGGTCGAACACGATCTGCAGCAGACCCTCGCGGTCGCGCAAGTCGACGAAGATGACGCCGCCGTGGTCGCGGCGGCGATGCGCCCAGCCGGCCACGGTGACGGTCTGTCCCGCCAGTGACTCGTTGACCTGCCCGCAATAATGAGTGCGCATTAGCCTTTAAACCGCAAATGGGAAAGCGCGCGATGCTAAGGCTTGAGGGCGGCCTGGGCAAGCCCTCACCCTGCGCTAGACCCGGCGCTTCGCCTTGTGCACGGCTCGCTTGATCGGCCTTTTTGCCGCCGACTTGCCATGTGAGGCCAGGCGCACCCGCGAGGCTCTCTTGGCGGTGTCCGGCTTCTTCGCGGGCTCCGGCGCGGATTTCTGCGCCGGTTTGTCGGCCGGCTTGTCCTTGGGTGCGGCAGCTTCTGCCGTGGAATCCGAGCCTTTCGCCTTGGCCTCCGTGCCGGCGGCAGGGGCATCCTTGGCGGTGTCCTTGGGCGAGTCAGCCTCCGGCCGATCGGCGAGGTTGCGCTTGTTGTCTTGATCGCCCTTGAAATCGGTCTCGTACCAGCCGCCGCCCTTGAGCCGGAAAACCGGCGCCGACATCAGGCGCTGCAGCTGCGACTTGCCGCAATGCGGGCACTTACGCAGCGGCGGATCACTGAACTTCTGCATGGCTTCCAGATCATGGCCGCAGCTCTTGCATTGATATTCGTAGAACGGCATCGCTTTCCTGGTGTTCTTAAGCCCGGCGTCAGTGGAAGTATAGCGAAATCAGTGTACCCGCTCCTTCTCGAATACCAGCTCATCGCGCTTCAATTTGGCAACCACGCGGTCGCCGGCCACGAAATCCCCGCGCAGAATCCTTTGCGCCAGGGGATTCTCGATCTGCGCCTGAATGGCGCGCTTCAACGGCCGGGCGCCGTACACCGTGTCGAAACCGGCCTCGCCGATCTTGTCGCGGGCGTCATCCTCCAGCCGCAGCGTGATGTCGCGCTCCGCCAGCCTCTGCCGCAGCCGTCCCAGCTGGATATCGACGATCGCCCGGATCTGCTCGCGCCCGAGGGAGTGAAACACCACGATCTCATCCACGCGGTTGATGAACTCCGGCCGGAAGTGCTGGCTCACCACCTGCATCACCGCGTCGCGCATCTTGGCGTAGTTGGCTTCGCCGGACAGTTCCTGGATGACCTGCGAGCCTAAGTTCGAGGTCATGATCACCACGCTGTTGCGAAAATCCACGGTGCGGCCCTGGCCGTCGGTCAGGCGCCCATCATCCAATACCTGCAGCAGCACGTTGAACACATCGGGGTGCGCCTTCTCGATTTCATCGAGCAGGATCACGCAATACGGGCGCCGCCGCACCGCTTCGGTGAGATACCCGCCCTCTTCGTAGCCCACGTAGCCCGGGGGCGCGCCGATCAGCCGCGCCACCGAGTGCTTTTCCATGAATTCCGACATGTCGATGCGCACCAAGGATTCCTCGGTGTCGAACATGAACTCCGCCAATGCCTTGCACAGTTCGGTCTTGCCGACGCCGGTGGGTCCCAGGAACATGAATGAGCCGCTCGGCCGGTGCGGATCCGAGAGGCCGGCCCGGGTGCGGCGAATGGCGTCCGCCACTGCTTTGACCGCCTCCTGCTGCCCGACCACCCGCTTGCCCAACACTTCTTCCATGCGCAGCAGCTTGTCGCGCTCGCCTTCGAGCATGCGCGATACCGGAATGCCGGTCCACTTCGACACGATCTCGGCGATTTCCACTTCGGTCACCGAGTTGCGCAGCAGCTGATTGGGCTTTTGCTCCGCCTCGAGCGCCTTGGCGAGGCGCTGCTCGAGCGCCGGAATGCGCCCGTACTGCAGCTCCGACATGCGCGCCAGGTCCTGTGCCCGACGCGCCGTGTCGAGATCCTGCTTGGTGCGCTCCAATTCCTCTTTGATGTGCGCGGCGCCCTGCACCGAGGCTTTCTCCGCCTTCCACACCTCTTCGAGATCCGAGTATTCCTTTTCCAGCGCTTTCAACGCGTCTTCCAAGGTGCTCAAGCGCTTGCGCGAGGCCTCGTCGGCCTCTTTTTTCAGCGCTTCGCGCTCGATTTTCAGCTGGATGATGCGCCGGTCGAGCTTGTCGAGCGCCTCCGGCTTCGAGTCGATCTCCATGCGGATCAGCGAGCCGGCCTCGTCGATCAGGTCGATGGCCTTGTCCGGCAATTGCCGGTCCGAAATATAGCGGTGCGACAGCGTCGCCGCCGCCACGATGGCCGGGTCGGTGATTTCCACTCCATGGTGCACTTCGTAGCGCTCCTTCAGGCCGCGCAAGATCGCGATGGTGTCTTCCACCGACGGTTCGTCGACCAGGACTTTTTGAAAGCGCCGCTCGAGCGCCGCATCCTTCTCGATGTACTTGCGGTACTCATCCAGCGTGGTCGCGCCGACGCAGTGCAGTTCGCCGCGCGCCAATGCCGGCTTCAGCATATTGCCCGCATCCATGGCGCCCTCGGCCTTGCCGGCGCCCACCATGGTGTGCAATTCGTCGATGAACAGAATCACCTGGCCCTCCTGCTTGGCCAGATCGTTCAACACCGCCTTGAGCCGCTCCTCGAACTCGCCGCGGAATTTCGCGCCCGCGATCAGCGCCCCCAAATCCAGCGAGAGAATGCGCTTGTTGCGCAGGCCTTCCGGCACTTCGCCGTTGACGATGCGCTGCGCCAGGCCCTCGACGATGGCGGTCTTGCCGACGCCCGGCTCGCCGATCAGCACCGGATTGTTCTTGGTGCGCCGCTGCAGCACTTGAATGGTGCGGCGAATCTCATCGTCGCGGCCGATCACCGGATCGAGCTTGCCCGAGGTCGCGCGCTCGGTGAGATCGATGCTGTATTTCTCCAGGGCCTGGCGGTTCTCTTCCGCCCCCGCATCCTCCACCTTGGCGCCGCCGCGCACCTCGTCGATGGCCTTTTCGATCGCGGCGCGGGTGACGCCGTTGGCCTTGAGCAAGCGTCCGAGTTCGCCGCGATCATCGCAGGCCGCGAGCACGAACAATTCGCTCGAGATAAACTGGTCTCCCCGCTGCTGCGCCAGCTTGTCCGTCACGTTCAGCAGCTTGTTGAGGTCGTTGCCGAGCAGTACTTCGCCGCCGGCGCCCTCCACTTTCGCCACCCGGTCCAAGGCCCCGGTGAGATCCGAGCGCAACTTGGCCACGGAGGCGCCCGCCTTGTCCAACAGCGGCCGCGCGGTGCCGCCCTGTTGCTCGAGCAACGCCGCCATCAGGTGCACCGGCTCGATGTATTGATTGTCGCGCCCCACGGCAAGCGACTGGGCATCGGCCAGGGCCCCTTGGAATTTGGTCGTCAGCTTGTCCATCCGCATAAAAAGTCCTTCAGATAGCGCTCCGAACGCTTGAACAATGGGGGTCCTCAGGACCAATTCAACGGCTGATCAGCACCGCTGCGGCCAAATAAGTGCTCGGGTCTCAGCGCCCCAGCCAGATCAGCGCTCCAGCCAAATCAGCGCCGCCTGCCGGCCGGTCACCCCATCGCGCCGGTGCGAGAAGAATCGAGTGGGGTCCGCAAAGGTGCACTCGCCGCCGCCGTAAATGCGCTCGACTCCGGCCGCGGCCAGGCGGCGGCGCGCGAGCATCTCAAGATCAGCCATGAACCGCCCGCGGGAATTCAGCGCAAAAGCAGCCTCTGCACCCTTCGCCGCGCCCGCCGCGGTGCCCGCTCCGGTGCCCGCGCCGGCGTCCCCGGCCAACAACGCATCGCGAACTTCGGCACCCACCTCGAAGTGCTTGGGCCCAATGGCCGGACCCAGCCACGCCAGCAGCCTATGCGGAGGCAGCGCCCCGGGGCCCGCGGCCGCCGACAAAGCCGACACCGTGGCCTCGATCACGCCGGCGGCCAGCCCCCGCCAGCCCGCATGCGCCGCCGCCACCCAGTCTCCGGAATCCGCTGCCAGCAATACCGGCAGGCAGTCGGCGGCGAGAATGGCGCACACCCGGCCGCGCCGGTGGGTGAAGGCCGCGTCTGCGGTGACCGGGGGGCCGTTGCCCGTGGCCCCGGCAGCGAACTCCGCGCCATCCAGATCGGCGACGTTCGCGCCATGCACCTGGCGCAGCCAGTTAGGCGGCGCCGGCAATCCAGCCGCCGCCGCCAAGCGCCGCCGATTCTCGGCCACGGCGGCGGGATCGTCTCCGACATGCTCGCCCAAGTTGAGCGAGGCATAGGGCGCGGCGCTCGTCCCGCCGCCGCGCGTGGTACAGAGCGCTCGCACGCCGAGGGGGGCCGGCCAGTCCGGCTCGACCCACGAGACGTTCACCGCGCCCGCCCCGGGCGCACCGCCCCGGCCTGCGCAGCCTCCCGCGCATCCGTGCGCAAGGCAGCGAGCAATCGCGCGAAATCCTCGGGCACGGGACTCTCCAAGGACAGGGTCTTGCCGGTGCGCGGATGCTCGAATCCGAGCGTGGCGGCATGCAGCGCCTGGCGTTTGAAACCGCGTAAGGCATCGATGAGTTCCGGGGTTGCACCGCGCGGCAGGCCGAAGCGTCCGCCATAGACCGGATCGCCGACGAGCGGGTACTTGATATGCGACAGATGCAGACGAATTTGGTGGGTCCGGCCGGTCTCCAGTTTGATGCGCAGATAGGTGTGTGCCCGGAAGCGCTCCAACACGCGATAGTGCGTGACGGCCGGCCGGCCCGCCACCCGGATAGCCATGCGCAACCGGTCCCCGCGGTGCCGGCCGATGGGTTCGTCCACGGTCCCGCCGCCGATCATGACGCCGACGCAGACGGCCACATATTCCCGCGCCATGGTCCGCGCCTCGAGCTGCCGGCTCAGCGAGGTTTGCGCCGCGGGCGTGCGCGCCACAACCAGCAAGCCGCTGGTGTCCTTGTCCAGGCGATGGATCAGCCCCGCGCGCGGCAGCGCCGCCAATTGGGGATCGAACCCCAACAGAGCGTTCTGCAAGGTGTGGCGCGGATTGCCCGCGCCCGGATGCACCACCAGCCCGGCGGGTTTGTCGACAACCAGCAGATCCGCATCTTCGTGGACCAGCCGCAGTGCCATGTATTCTGGCTCTATCTGGGGTTGGGCTGCTTCGTCTACCGTCATCTGCACCCGGACACGGGCCCCGGCTTCCACCAGGTCGCGGGGCTTGCAGGGTTGGTGGCCCACCTGCACCGCGCCCGCCTCGATCCAACCCTTGATCCGGGTGCGCGAGTGCTGCGGAATCAGCTTGGCCAGCGCGCTATCCAGCCGCTGGCCCGCCAATTCGGCCGGAATCGTCAATTCGATCACTTGGAACTCCGGGGTCATGGGGCACTCGAAGGTAAGCGGCGGGGCATCGGGTATACTGCCGCGCTTTCGGAATCCACCCATTGTAAGGAATCGCCTTTGAGACTGTGTGATCTTGTCCGTCCGAGCCGCGTGCTCCTCGTCGCCGTCGGCTTAGTGATGCTGGCCACGGGCTGCCGCAGTCACCGCGGCGATGATGCCAAATCCGGCCCCGAAGTGATCTACGCTCGCGCGCAGAAGGCGATGAAGAACTCCAGCTACGGGGAGGCCATCAAGCAGCTCGAAGCCCTGCAATCGCGGTTCCCGTTCAGCGAGCCGGCGCGTCAATCACAGCTCGATTTGATCTTCGCCTACTACAAGGCGCACCAGACCGATCCTGCCATCGATGCCGCCGATACCTTCATCCGTGAGAACCCGACCAATCCGCGCGTGGACTACGCCTACTACATGAAGGGCCTGGTGTATTTCGAGCGCCAGTCGAATTGGCTGGAGCGCAGGTTCAACGTCGATCTGTCGCAGCGCCCGCCCGTCAATGCGCGCAAGTCCTTCGAGGCCTTCCAGCAGCTGATCGAGAAATATCCGCATAGCGAGTACGCGGCCGATTCGCGCCAGCGCATGATCTACCTGCGCAATCGTCTGGCTGACTTCGAGCTGCATGTCGCCCTGTACTACATGCGTCGCGGCGCCTACGTGGGCGCCCTGAATCGCGCCAAGTACTGCGTCGAAAACTACGACGGTGCGCCGGCGGTCAAGGGCTCGATGAAGGTCCTGGTGGACGCGTACCGTCAGCTGCACATGGTGGATTTGGCAGCCAACGCCGAGAAGGTCTACGCCGAGAATTTCCCCGGCGACACCAAGGACATCATTCCCAAGAAGCATTGGTGGGCGATTTTCTAGCGCGCTCGCCTGCGCCGGACTAGCCTCGAACCGCGCGTCGGTGGTCGTCGTAGCCCGCCCCAAGCGGCTGGAAGGCTGCATGATCGTGGCCTACCAAGACCGCTCCCATCTGCTCGGCAATTGCGATTTGCCAGGCATCGTTTTCGCCCAAGCGACGGGAGGCTCGCCGCTGACGGTTTGCGACTTTGTCAGCATGGACTCGGTGAATTCCTTGCCAAGAAAAGCGCGCCAGATATTCCCTGACGGCCTCCGGATCCTCCGCCCCTTCCACCGCGAATCGCCCATGTGCCGCGCGGCATCGACAAGCACGTCAGCGCCGGTAACAACAGGTTCTTCGCGAATCAGTTGACGAACATACGTCGCTTTCTTCATTCCCGCCTTGCGCGAACGCCGGGCTAGAAGCTTTTCTTCTTCTGCGGTAAGACGCACTGTCAGGATTGCCATGATGTGCAATGACACAATGTATGTCGCTTGTATGTCAACGACGGGCACCTCATGCTCACCGCGCCTTGTAGCCGCTGGTGATCGGGTAGCGCCAGTCGCGCCCGAAGGCGCGGCCGCTGACGCGCACCCCGGGGGGCGCCTGGCGGCGTTTGTACTCGTTGCGCTTCACCAGGTCCAGAATCCGCCCCACCGTGGCCCGGTCGAAGCCGCGCGCGGCGATCTGATCGACCGATAGATCCTCTTCGATGAAGGCTTCGAGAATGGGGTCGAGCACTTCATAGGGCGGCAGGCTGTCGGTGTCCTTTTGCCCGTGGCGCAGTTCCGCCGAGGGCGGCCGCTCCATGACCCGCGCGGGAATCGCCCGGGATTGCGCGTTGCGCCAGGCGCACAGGCGATACACCAGCAATTTGCTGCAATCCTTGATGGGCGCGAAACCTCCCGCCATGTCGCCGTACAAGGTGGCGTAACCCACCGACATCTCGCTTTTGTTGCCGGTGGTGAGCAGCATCCGGCCGGTCTTGTTGGAGATGCCCATCAGCAGCACGCCGCGGCAGCGCGCCTGGATGTTCTCTTCGGCCGTGTCGGGCGGGCGGCCGGCAAATTCATCCTTGAGGGCGGCCAGCGTCGCTTCGAACATCCCTTCGATGGAAATCTCGCTGTGCTGAACGCCGAGCCACTGCGCCTGCAGCGCGGCATCATCCTTGCTCATCTGCGAGGTATAGCGCGAGGGCATGGCCACCGAGTGCACGCGCTCCGCGCCGAGCGCGTCCACCGCCAAGACCAGGGTCAGCGCCGAGTCCACGCCGCCGGACAAGCCCAGCACCACGCCGGGAAAACGGTGCTTGTCCACATAGTCGCGCGTGCCCTGGACCAGTGCCCCATACACGCTCTCTTCCTGGCTCTGCAGCGGCACCATATCGCCGGGGACGGGCGTGACGGCTCCGGAGGCGTCGGTCTCGAGGTCGACGACGTACAGGCCTGCGGTGAAGGCCGGTGCCCGCTGCGTGACCGTCCCCCGCGCATCCATGACGAAGGAATTGCCGTCGAACACCAATTCGTCCTGTCCGCCGATCAGATTGACGAACAGCAGCGGAATTCGTGTATCGCCGACACGGGCGCGGGCGATTTCCTGCTCGCGCTGCAGCTGCTTGTCGACTTCGTAGGGCGAGGCATTGATGACCAACAGCACCTCGGCGCCCGCCGCGCGCGCCTGCTGCGCCGGCTGCGCATCCCAGATGTCCTCGCACACCAGCACGCCGGCTTTGATGCCGTTGAGGTCCACCAGCGTGGGGTCGGTGCCGGGCGTGAAATAGCGCTTCTCGTCGAACACGCGGTAGTTCGGCAGGCAGGCCTTGCGATGATTGGCAAGCACCACGCCGTCGCGGATCACGATCGCCGAATTGAAAATCTGCGTCCCGGCGTATTCCGGATAGCCGGCGATCAGGGTGATGCCGCGCACCTCCTGTTTCAACCGCTCGATCGATCGTCCCACCTGCAAGCGCATGCCGGAGTGGAACAACAGGTCTTCGGGCGGGTAGCCGGACACGGCGAGTTCCGGCACCAGCACCACGTCCGCGCGATGTTGATCGCGCGCCGCCACCGCCGCGGCCACGATCCGCGACGTGTTGCCGTCGACGTCGCCGACGACCAGGTTGAGCTGCGCCATCACACAACGCAGCCGCCGCGATTGAGTCACATCAGTCTCCTATTTCGGGCGCCGGGCGGCGATCCCGCGCTGCACGCCCGAGCGCCTTTCGCCGCGCCGTACCGCCGCTTTGACGGCCTTCTTGGCCGGTTTCTTGGCTGGTTTCGCCATCGACTTCGCCGCCGGTCTTGCCTTGAGCCGCTTGGCAATCGCCGCGCCCATTTCCGCCGGCGAGTGCACCGTGGTGATTCCCGCCGCTTCGAGCGCCGCAAATTTGGCGGCGGCCGTGCCCTTGCCGCCGGCAACGATGGCGCCCGCATGTCCCATGCGCTTGCCCGCAGGCGCTGCCACGCCCGCGATGTAGGCGACCACCGGCTTGCTCACATTCTCGCGGATGTAGGCGGCCGCGGCTTCCTCATCGCTGCCGCCGATCTCGCCCACCATGAGGATGCCCTCGGTTTGGCTGTCCGTCTCGAACAGTTCCAATACCTCGATGAAGTTCATGCCGCGCACCGGATCGCCGCCGATGCCGACGCAGGTGCTCTGGCCGAGCCCGTTCTGCGTGGTCTGAAACACCGCCTCATAGGTCAGCGTGCCCGAGCGCGACACGATGCCCACCCGGCCCTTCTTGTGGATGAATCCCGGCATGATGCCGATCTTGCACTCCCCCGGCGTGATGATGCCCGGACAATTCGGGCCGATGAGACGCGTTTTGTAGCTCGCCAGCGTCGCCTTCACCCGCACCATGTCGTTCACCGGTATGCCTTCGGTAATGCAGACGATGAGTTCGAGTCCGGCGTCCGCCGCCTCGAGAATCGCATCGGCCGCGTACGGCGCCGGCACGTAGATCATGCTCACCGTGGCGCCGGTGCGGGCCACTGCCTCCTTGGCGGTGTCGAAAACCGGCAATCCCAGATGCTTCTCTCCGCCCCGTCCGGGCGTTACCCCCGCCACCAGCCGGGTGCCGTAGGCCAGCGCCTGCTCGGAATGAAACGTGCCCTGTTTGCCGGTAAATCCTTGGACGATGACTCGGGTGTTGCTGCCGACCAGGATGCTCATGAGTGTGCACCGGCGCGGCTCACGGCCTTGACGGCGGCATCGGTGAGATCACTCGCCGGAGTGATGGCCAGGCCGCTCCTTGCCAGCATTTGGCGGGCCAACGGCGCGTTCGTGCCCTCGAGACGCACGATCACGGGAATTTTCACCCCCACCTCCTTGACGGCCGCGATGATGCCCTCCGCAATCATGTCGCAGCGGACGATGCCGCCGAAAATATTGATCAGAATCGCCGTCACCTTGGGATTGGAGAGAATCAGTTTGAACGCCGCGCTGACCCGCTCCTTGGTGGCGCCGCCGCCCACGTCCAGGAAGTTGGCGGGCTTACCGCCGTGCAATTGAATCAGGTCCATGGTGGCCATGGCGAGGCCCGCGCCGTTGACCATGCAGGCGATATTGCCCTCGAGCGACACATAGTTAAGCTCATACTCCGCCGCCTTGCGCTCCATGGGATCCTCCTGCGAGTCATCCCGCAGGGCCGCCAGATCCTTGTGCCGGAACAGCGCGTTGTCCTCGATGTTGATCTTCGCATCGAGCGCCAGCAGGTCGCCGTCGCCGGTGACGATCAGCGGATTGACCTCCACCAGGCTGGCATCGCAGTCCAGGTACAGCCGATACACCGCGTGCGCAATCTTGCCGAATTGTGCGATCTGGGCGCCGCTTAAGCCCAAGCCGAACGCCAGTTGCCGTGTCTGGAAATCCTGCAGACCGGCGGTGGGATGAACATTGACCCGGATGATCTTCTCGGGCGAGTGCTCCGCGACCTGCTCGATATCCATGCCGCCCGCCGCCGAGGCGACGAAGGCGATGCGTCCGGCCTCGCGATTCAGCACCAGGGAGAGGTATATCTCGCGCGCGATACTCGAGCCCGTCTCCACGTAGACCTGATGCACAGGAAGCCCCTCGGGACCGGTTTGATGGGTCACCAGAGTCGTGCCGAGCATTGTCGAGGCCGCGTCACGCACCGCGTCCAGATCCTTCGCGACTTTGACGCCGCCCGCCTTGCCGCGGCCGCCCGCATGCACCTGCGCCTTGACCACCCAGACGGCGCCTCCCAACTGCCGGGCGGCGGCCAGCGCCCCGTCCGCGGTATCCGCGAGCTCGCCCTTGGGCACCGGAATGGCATATTGGGCAAATAGCCGCTTCGCCTGATACTCGTGCAAATTCATGAATTATCCTTGAATGCCGATCCGATCGCGCTAAGGCGCGCTATTCTGAATTAAGCTCAAGGACAGCGCAAAGCCGCCGCAAGGACGTAATTTGACCCCCCCATTCGAACGCAGCAGCAATTCCAAGTCCGCCCTGAATTGGCGCGTGCTCGGCCTGCTCAATTTGTATCGAGTATTGGCGCCGCTGCTGTTGCTGGCGCTGGTTCCCTTGGGCGCCGCGCGCGGCTTCACCATTGAATCGCGGCAGCTGTTCTTCGGCGCCACCGTGGCTTATCTCTGCTTCGGGCTCGGCAACACCATCTTGGTTCGCCGGCGTCTCGCCAGCCTGTACGTGCAGACCATTCTGCAGGCCACGGTGGATATTTCCCTGCTGCTGTTGGTCTTGCATGCCTGCGGCGGCATTTCCAGCGGTTTAGGTCTGTTGTTGCTGCTCCCGGTTGGCGGTCTCGCGTTCCTGCTGCCGCCGCGCAGCGCCCTGTTCCTCGCGGCAGTCGCCGCCATGGCGGTGCTGGGAGACACCATCTGGCAGGAATTGAGCGGTCACACCGACATCGTTTCGTACGCGACGGCCGGCCTGCTGGGCGTGGTGCTGTTCGCCTTTGCGGCCGCCGCCAGCTTCGTCGCCAGCCGCATGCGCGAGAGCGAGGATCTGGTGCGCCAGAAGGACATCGACCTGGCCAATCTCGCCGAACTGTCGCAGTACATCGTGCAGCATCTGCGCGAGAGCCTGCTGGTGGTCGATGCGGCCGACAAGATACGGCTGATCAATGAATCGGCCGCGGAGATCCTGGGCGATGACCACGCCGTGCCCGGAGCGTTGGTGGGCGAGGTGTCGCCGCGCCTGCTGTACTCATTGACGACCTGGCGGCAACGAGAACGTGGCGAGAATTCCCCGTCAAGCTTCGTCGCGGCGGACGGCGCGCGGGTGATTCAACCGCATTTCGCGCCCTTGGGTGGCCTTTCTCCCGGGCCGACGCTGATATTCCTCGAAGACACCAGTCTCATGGCCGAACGCGTGCAGCAGGGAAAACTTGCCGCACTCGGCCGACTGTCCGCCAGCATTGCGCACGAAATCCGCAATCCCGTGGGCGCCATGAGCCACGCCGGCCAGCTGCTCGCCGAGAGCCCCAGCATCGGGCCCGACGAGCGCCGGCTGACCGACATCATCCGCAACAATTCCGAACGCGTCAGCACCATCATCAACAATGTGCTGCAGCTGTCGCGCCGCGAGGCGACCCAACCCAGCCGCCTGACCCTCGGCGACTGGATCGAGGAATTCCTGAGCGAGTTCTGCGAAACCATGCAGGTGCCCCGCAGCCGCATCGGGTTCCATGAGGATGACGGAGAGCTGGAGGTGCGCTTCGATCCCAGCCACCTGCATCAAGTGGTCTGGAATCTTTGCGACAACGCCATCAAGTACGGCGAGACGCGAGGCGCGACCAGCGTTGAGATCAAGCTGGGACGCTTGAATCCCAGCTACCGCCCCTTTCTCGAGGTCGCCGATCGGGGACCCGGAATCGAGCCCCACGCCGTGGATCGAATCTTCGAGCCGTTCTTCACCGGCCGCAAAGGCGGCACCGGGCTCGGACTGTTCATCGCGCGCGAACTGTGCCAGCTGAACCGCGCCATTCTGCTCTACGAGCCGCGCGGCGGCGACGGCAGCATTTTCAGGATCGTGTTCAGCGACCCGCAGCGCTGGGAGGAATAGGCCCGGTGTCAGCCGGCGCGATTGCGGTATTCCCGCCAGGCCGTGCGCAATAGCTCCTCGAAATTTGCCGCAAAGCGCTTCTCATCGCGCAGCGGCGATTGCTCGAAGCGCCCACGCAGCGAGCTGCGCAGTTGCTCGAGCCGCGCAAGGTCGCCGCCCAGCGCCACCGCGATTTCAACGTACTGCTCCGGAGTGGACGCCGCCAGCTCGCCCAATCCGAGTGCGCCAAGCAGGCTCAGGCCGCTGCGCGAGACGCCGTGTCGGCCGTATAGGGTCACGACCGGCACGCCGAAATAGAGGGTCTCGCAGGTCGTCGTGACGCCGTTGTAGGGATAGTTGTCCAAGGCGATGTCCACCCCCGCGAACTGCTGCCCATAGGGAGGGTCATCGGCATAGGCCACGCACTCGACGCGCTCCCGGGCCACTCCCGATTGCTCGAACAGGGCGAGGATCTCGGCCGCGCGCTGCGCGCTGCGCACGCGGGTCAAGCGCAAATGTGACATCGGCAGTCCGAGCAGGATTTGCGCCCAGCAAGCAAGCAATGCGTCGCTGGCCTTGGTCAGGTTGTTGAAGCTGCCGAATGTGATGAAACCGGCCTCGCGCGCGGGCAAAGGGCCCGGCATCGCCGGCGATCCGAAGGGGCGGAAACACCACTGCGTATCCGGCAGCCGCAGCAGGCGCTCGCAATGCCAGGCGTCGGCAGGCACCGGCGGATCGGTGACCGCATCGGTGATGCGATAGTCCATCGTCGCAAGACCGGTCGAGGAAGGGTATCCGAGGTAGCTCACCTGCACCGGCGCGGCACGCCGTGTGAAAACCGCCAACCGGTTGTCTGCCGTGTGTCCTGACAGATCGACCAGGATGTCGATCCGATCGTTGCGGATCAGCTCGATCAACGCATCATCGGTCAGTTGCCAGGTCTCGCGCCAATCATCGACGTACGAACGCAGGCGCTGGGTGACAGCGTCCTGAACTTGATGATTGCTGTACAGAACATAGGAAAATGCGCTGCGGTCGCGCGCGCTCAAAATGGGCTCAAAGAAGTGAGCGACAGAATGTGTCCGAAAATCGCCGGACACGAACCCGACGCGCAATCGCCGCGCGTGCTCCTCGCCGGCACGCAGCGCGGGCGGCATCGATGCAGGGTGTTGCAGAGAGAACCGCGTCCCCCATTCGCGCACGGCGGCATCGATCTCCTCGGGTCTGATCCGATCCGAACTATGCAGCGCCATGAGGTGACTGGAGTGCGCCTGCAGATAGGTTGGGTTGAGGGCGCAGGCCGCGCGCAGTTCCTCGATGGCGGTATCGATATAACCGCGCCAAAGTTGGTTCAATCCGAGGTTGTAGCGGATGACGTGGTCGTTGGGATTCAGATCGCGCGCCCGCGCGTAATGGGCAACGGCGGCATCGAGTTCGCCCAACTCGCTGGCGACGTTGCCCAGCATGAACCAAGGCACAGGGGAATTCGGCTCGAGTTGCGCGGCTTTTTCGAAATAGGGCCGCGCCGCCGCCGTGCCGGCCAATTGCCGCTGCCGCAGACCTTCATTGATGAGATCGGCCGCGCTCGGCGCCGGCGCGGCATTCACTGCCGCAACGGAGGGCGCGCCGGTTATGACATTTGCAGCGCCAGCGCCGGTCGCAGCGGCTCTCCCCGACGCCTGGGAGGGATCGATCGCTTTGTTCCCGAAAAGCGCCGCACGGACACTTCGCAAGAGCCGTCCGAACGCCCCGCCGGGTTTTCGACCATTACTCACCGAGAACACAACGTCGTATGTCGCGGCGCAAAGCCGCGTAGGTGAGGACAGCGGGGTTCGCGCGCATCGCTTGGCTGCATAGTGATATTCGATGATGACAGCGTCATTTTACCGACGTAATAAGATTCAGCAGCGGCACATGATTCTACAGAACCGGACGGCGACAGCAATGCCCCGGAATAACACCCAGAACACAAAGTCCCGCCGTAATTATATGCAATACTAAACATCGTATGAGTCAGCAATGAATTTGGCGGTTGCGCTTGCACCCATCATCGGCGTTTACCAGCATGATTTCTCATGGTTGCAGGCACCGTTAACGCGATGCTTGGACGCGTTCTGTCGCCGGTAAACACCGGTACTTCGCACCGGGAGTGATAGAAGTTGATGCAGCGGATCACGAAGTTGATCATTAAACGCAATCAGGAGGCCGATGCTCAACGATTGGGGGCGCAGGACCTGGAGCGATTGGAATCGATGTTCGCCGCTATGAATACCGGGGACAGCCGCGCGCGTCCTTCCAAATACTGGATCGAACTAAATCGGATGAATCTGGCTCAGCTGCAGCAGCATGGCTATGAAAATTTCAAGCGAACCATCGCCCTCAACTACTTCACGTTTGTACGCATCTTGCCCTGGGATTCACAGATCATTTTTCTGCTTCGCCACTTGCCGCTGGCAGTGAGTCTTGATTGTCTGTGGCGCGCCTTTTCGGCGCCGAAGCATGATTATTTTTCAACTTTCAATTGGGCACAATCCGTGCTGTATAATTTTCTTACGCTCGCATCGTGGGAATATTCACGAAACGCGGTTCGCGACCCGAATCTCCTGGCGTTGCGCGAACCTGCGGAAGGAAATCCGGCCCTCATTACTGACCGATCTGGTGCACTGATTTCTCAGGACCTAGCAAATTCCATCATGGAAATCTCCGCGATGAACCTCTCCTTAGGTCCAGGTTCGGTGGCACTCGAATTGGGCGCGGGGTACGGCCGCGACGCCCACGCGATACT
Organism: uncultured Gammaproteobacteria bacterium; assembly: GCA_963800375.1. Classification (GTDB taxonomy): domain Bacteria; phylum Pseudomonadota; class Gammaproteobacteria; order Steroidobacterales; family Steroidobacteraceae; genus Bog-1198. Next base: position 301,755 of record CAWDAT010000002.1, read on the forward strand.
GGCCACAAATCCGGGAATAAAATATGTCATTGTCGATATTGCACCCGCACTCTGGGTTGCAGAGACATATCTACGCAAAGAGTTTCCGGATCTTCGTATCTTTTTATACCGGGATTTTGGGCAGTTTGCCGACATCGAAAAGGAATTCTTGGAGTCCGATATCGCTTTTTTTCTTTCGACGCAGATCAGCCAGCTCCCGGACGGGCTCGCTGACCTGGTCATCAATGTTTCGTCGCTGCACGAGATGCGCCTTGAACAGATTGGCTTTTACCTTTCACAATTCGACAGATTGTTGAAAGAAGGGGGCACCTTCTATTTCAAGCAATGGAAGCGCGGCGCCGTGCCCTATGAAGATGTGGTCATTCATCAGCAGGATTATCCAATTCCAAGAAATTGGAGCCTAGATTTGTCTCATGCAGCGCCGATCCAGTCCAAGTTTTTCGAGGAGCGCTACAAGAAATCAGCGAAATCCACCGGATGATGGGCAGCGCATCCTGCCGCCAACGGCGGGCGCGCCGCCCTTATTGCCGCGCTCGCCCGCGTCCAGAGCAAACTTCGATCAATTTCGCGCAATAATATGCTCCGACCCGAAGCAGCACACCAAGCTTGCGATTTGGTGAAAAATCCGAGCGCAACAGGACAGTCACCTGATCGATTATCAATCGAGCTATGTGTCCTGTCTGGATAATGCTTCTCGCATATCTCGATTTTCTCGAAAGAGAATTCATTTCGGAATGGTAGAGAGAGGTGCTGACTCGCCTATAGTCCCGCAGTATCGTAGGCAATGACGTTATTTCACCCATGGTAGCGAGCCTCGAGAGAACCGGTAACTCGATTTGCGACATGTATTTCGGCTCTTTGACACTGCTCATGACCGCCTTGCAGGCATCAGCCCTCATCATCCCGTAGAACGCATAGAACACGTTCGAGAAGATTGGATAGTGGAAAAATTGACTGCATCGCTGCGCCCACGGAATGTCTTCTCTGATGGTCTTGAGAATCTCCATATCAATCTGATTGCCCGACTCATCCACGATTCGAAAGTCGCCACAGGCAATTACCGCTCGGGGGTTCCGATCCAAGTACGCGACGCACTCTTCTATGAACCGCCTGTCCAAGGCGTCGTCGTGAGCCAGCCATACAAAGAGTCCGCCGGTAGCTCGTTCCGTCACGAATTTCAAGTTCCAGAAAGGGCCTCTGTTCCTGTCTTGCTGTACAAATTTGATCCGCCGGTCACTTGCGGCAAACTGGTCGCAAATCGCAGCCGTGCCGTCCGCCGAAGCATTATCGGAAATCAATAGCTCGTAGTCGGTAAAGGTCTGCGCCAGCACTGATTCGATTGCTTGGCGTATGAACCGTGCTCCGTTAAATACCGGAATCCCGACGGTGACGGTCGGCGGCGGGCTTTCCAAGTTCATTGTGCGTTTCCCATTGGGTCAAGATTTGGGCTCACGTGCCCAGTCTAAGGCGCACGTGCTTGACGGCAGCGAGCACATGCGCACCCAGAGGGGCACGAACCAGCGGACTGACCAACACCGCCGCGGTGACTGCGCAAGCGGAGGTGAACAGCAGGACAAGAAGCTCACACACCGTGCCCGCCCGATGAGGCATGCAATAGCGGCATGCCAAAGTGGCAGCAGCAGCAGCCGATGCCGGCACAACAACGTCTCGGCCGTACCAGCGCCATTTATCCAATGGGAGCAGTCGCAAGTGCATGAAGTAAATGTCAAACAGCAGGTACGCCGAGTTCAGCGCAACCCAGACCCAAGCTGCACCGATTCCACCATACCTCGGAACAATCAAGAACAACATGGGCACCAAAAGAGCAACGGCAATGAAGTTCATCTGGATCGTCAGTTTCGTCCAGCCGTAGGCCAATTGCATCTGTAAAGGAACCCCTATAAACCCACCGAGCAATGTGCCGAACGCCAAAACCCTTAGGATGGGCGCGGCATCTCGGGTCAACGAAGGATTGGCGGTCCATGCACTCAAAACTGTATCGGCAAAAATGATCAGTACGATGGCCGCGCTGCCCATCACGACCGCGGACAACTGCGCGGCCTGGTGATATGCATGACGCAGCGCCGCCACATCGCCGAGCGTTATGAGTTGCGCAAATGATGGATAGAATGCCGCACCAATCGGAGTCGATAGCATATACAAAGCGCTGCTTAGCACGCTGGCGACGGCATAGATGGCAAACACGCTCAGCGGCAACAACCGTGAAAGCAGAATCTTGTCGAATTGAGTTAGCAGAAGCGACAACAGCGTGATCGTCAGTATTCCGCCCGCAAAACGCCAAATACTCCTCACTGAAGCCCAGGAAAAGCGAGCCGGACGCGGGCACGTCGGAAGTTCCCTGTAGACGACAGACGCCAATATCGGAATGGTGATTGCCGAGATCAGAACCTGCCAGATGAAGAACGCCTCCACGGTAGGTGAGACCCAAGCCAGTACGGCGATGGCGCCGAGAGCGCGCGCCGTGACCAGACTGCTGCTCAATACGCCTTGCAGGACTTGCCGCTGCAGACCCGCGATACTGCCTGAATATATGTTCTCCACGAACCGTAAGGCGCAGAGTATGCCCATGCCGACGAGTGCATGTCTTACAGTGTTCAGCGGGAGAGTCTGTACGTTCAGCCACTTGGACGCTATCCATCTTGCCGACCACCATGTGCCGAGGAAAACCACCGCCGCCATCGCAGCGGCGGCAATCGCGACACTGCGAAGTAAATCTCGAATGGACTGTGCGTCGAGTGCCCCGGCCGTGAATCTAGCCATTTCGCGTCCCAACGCCGGCTTCATGCCCATGTCGAGCAAGGCCAGGCTGCTTTGCAGGATGGCAAATATGCCGAGGAGCCCGAATGCCTCGACACCGAGGAACTTTATGAACACGGGAACGAACACAAAGCCCATGAGGGCCACGTAGGCCTGGCTGAAGTAATTTGCTATGACATTTGCTTTGACGCTCACCCAATGGGCTCCTGACGCCGGTACGGTGCAGCCGGCGAACGGCACGCTGCCGAACATGACCGTCGATCCTGCGGGAATCTGCTAGCTCTGCAGTTCAAAGCAACCCCAGTCCCCCTGAGCGTTGCGATTCAACTCTTTGGCGAGCGCACGGTACCGACGGGCATGCCACAATTGTTGCAGTCGGCGCAGAGAGCCGCCCTTGAGTTGATCCACCAGCGCAATATCTTTGGCATATTGTTCACTGCCGATGAATTGGCTCGCGTTGCCTTCGTAGGTCAGTTCCGAAACATGCAGGCCACACTTTTCAGCCAGCAGGCGCATGCTCGTTGGAGAATGCAAAAAAAGATGTCGAGGCGCATCAAGATGTATCCAGTTCACTCCGTAATGTTTCCACGCATACGAGTCGGCGATAGGAATCCGGATCAAGACGCGGCCCGCGGGGCGAAGCAGCCGGCGTACCTCCATGAGCGCACCGACCTGGTCGGAAATGTGTTCGAACGAATGATGGAACATTATCATGTCGAATTCCCCGGTCATCTCTCTAAGCGACCGCTTCAGAACCACGACACCGTCGCTGCCGCGCAGATCGCTCTTGACGAAGGGGTCAATTCCGGACACATTCTGATAACCGAATCGCTTCATGGCGTGAATAAGCCGACCGGCACCGCATCCGACATCAAGTACACTTGCATCGAACGGAATGCGCGCGCGCCGAATTGCCGTCATCGTCACATGCGGCCCGACCAACAGGTCGACTAGCCACCCCGTCAGACTCGATCTTCCGTTGGCGTAAGCGACCCAACGGTCTTCAATCATCGCCTCCAGTCCGCCTGCAGGTGCAAACGAATAGTAGTTCTCAGGGTAGTACTTCGACATGTCTTGGGGAATGTCGATGAGTTGCACGCAGCGGCAATTTCCACATTCAAGGTATCTAAACTCATCGCGTAGCCCGAACATCATTTCGCGCGCGACGTGAATCCGGTTATCTAGTCGACTGCCGCAGATTGCGCACGCCAATGCCTCCGACGGCGGCAGGGTATTTAACATGGGGGTTTCAAGAAGTCGAAGATAACTTCACCAATGGGTCCCATCGCCGGTAGTGTAACAAATGCAACGCAGCCTCATTGAGCGACTCTTTTCTCATCGCAAGTTGTGGCGAACCAGCGGCCATGCGTGCACCGTCCATAGCGCAGTTCGCTTAGCGACTGCAGGGTCTTGACCAGCACCATGATCAGGGATCGGGCGACGCCGTGCGTGGGCACGAGGTGAGCGTAGATCTCGCGCGTTCCGAGCCAGACCGCCGCCAGCCCGGCGTTGGCGGCGCCTCCCTCACGCATGAAGGCCACGTCTGTCCGAAGCAAGTGGATCGTGGGCTTGATTTTCCACTCGAGGTCGTAGAACAGGGTCACATCGGAGCCGAGCTTCAGACGGGGGTCGAAACCGCCGGCATCCTCCAGCACCCGGCGCTTCGCGAACAGGCCCTGTTGGATCGGAAACAACCCGGTGCCGCGCACTCGCGCTAGCAGTCGCGGTGCGCGCCGGTGCCGCCACAGTCCGTGTCTGCCGACCGCTCCCATAGCGACGTCGCCTGCGATCAAATCCGGATTTCCCTCGCCACCTGGGCGCGCTGCGCCCATCGATTTCGCAAGAGTGTCGGGCGCGACCAGGAAATCGTCCGCATTCAAGATAATCACGTATTCGCCCGTCGCAGCCCGCAAACCCCTGTTCATCGCATCGAAAATGCCCTGGTCGCGTTCGTAAATCCGCTTAATGTGGCCGGCCCGCCGCGCCCATGCATCGATCAGATCCCGCGTCCGGTCCGTCGAGCCCCCATCCACACAGATGTGTTCGATGCCGAAACCACAATGTTGCAATGAGACAGACATGAGAGTGTCCTCGATCGTTGCCTCGGCGTTGAGCGACACCGTAATGATGGAAAGGAACGGTTGCAAATGGCTCACAATCTTCAAGATTTCGAAAACAGAAAATCAGCCTGAATGGGTCGCACAGACGCGCCGTACGACAGATTTGCGACGCACACCAGTTTGAAGCCCCGACTAAACAGGAATTCAATCACTTCGGTGGCGAGCGCCTGACCTACATAGAGCTCAATAAAGGATGCTTCCACGTAGACATACCTGAACCGTTCAAGGAGGCGCCCGCAGCCCTGTAGCGCCGACAGCTCGAACCCTTGTACGTCAAGCTTCAGCAAAGCTTGGCCTTGGATCAGGCGTTCTTCGACACAGGTTTCCAGAGTCGTGGTTTCCACGACTTCCCTGGATGCCTCCTCGGTCAGCGGGAAGTTGTCGTGCTGCGCCTGAGCGAAAGGCAGCAGCGATGAAGAAACGTCCCAGCGGGATACGTGCATGGTGGCGGATCCGGATTGTAGCGCAATGGCCTTTTTGAACAGTTGTGCCCGCGTGTCACCGCGGAAATTTCGCATCCAAGCATGGGTGGGCTTGCTCAGCGGCTCGAACGAGAATATCTGTGCCTGCGGGTACAGGCGGCGGATACACAGTGCGAACTGGCCACGATTGGCCCCGATGTCGACTACCGTGTTGAGTTGCAGTCCCGCCAGGATCCGATCGTGCTCAGTCGACGCGAATACTCGTGCACGCAATAATGCACACCGATATTCGCGTATCCATATCACCCGGAGTATTTTCGTAAGGATATTCACCGAGGTTTCCTGGTCCCGGCCACAGCTGCCGCGCTTAGTCTATGCTAACTTACTGAAGCGGTAGCGCATCACCCGCGCCCGAGAGTCTCAAAATCGATCGCCGGGGTCTGTTCAAAGCGAACGTATGCCGTTCGATCAGGGTTCACCACGAACGGTCTTTGACCGGAGTTGAGATAGTGTTGCGCATACGTCCTGCAGTGCCGTCCGGTGGTCCGCGCACCTTGTTCCTGGTCGGCGCGGTCGTAACCATCGCCATCCTTCTGTGGACGCTCGACATGCGCCGGAGTGGCGACCTGCACGGCCTGGCAACCATCTTCTTTGTCTTGTTTGCAGACAAGGACTACCCCGGCGCGATTTGTGCGCTGCTCATACTCGTGGGCGCATTGTTCGGATCTCGGCACCTTTCTGCGCGACGGATCGTGCACTGGGCCGGCGATCAACCTCTTATCATCGCAGCCATCACCACACCGCTGTTCGCATTCGGCACCCTGGTTGTCTATCACAATCATCCGCTCGCCATGGACGAGTATGCAGCGTACTTCCAAAGCAGCGCGTTCGCGGCTGGCCGGCTGTATGGCCAATTTCCAGTACCGCTGCTGGACTGGCTCATCCCGCCTGGATTCCAGGACTACTTTCTAAATGTGTCAAGAGTCACAGGCAGCGTGGCCGAGACTTACTGGCCGGGTTTTGCGCTTCTACTCACGCCCTTCATGTGGGCGGGCATGCCATGGCTGTGTAATCCCGTCATATCCGCGGCCACCCTGCTCATCATTCATCGGCTTGCGCTCGAGATGTTCGGCAGCCGGGAAGCCGCGGGTTTTGCGCTGCTGCTGACGATCGCCTCGCCCGTCATCTTTGCCAACGGCATCTCCTATTACTCGATGCCGGCTCACCTGCTGGCCAACTCCGGATTCGCCCTGCTTTTGGTCCGTCCGACTCTGCCGCGCGCCGTCGCAGCCGGTGTCGTGGGATCACTCGCTCTCGCCCTGCACAACCCCGTGCCACACATGCTCTTCGCAGCACCTTGGCTGATCTGGGTTGGCACTCGCCAGGGGGGCTCACGGTTGCTTGCCGCGCTGATCGCGGGCTATCTGCCTCTGGTTGCGCTGCTGGGACTAGGCTGGTTTCTATTCTCCGGACATCTGCTGAGCGAAGGCGTGGCGTCCGTCGCACCCTCGCATCGCCTGCAGCACATGATCGAGATCTTCTCGCTGCCCGATACGACGGTGCTGCTTGCACGTCTCATTGGGATCGCCAAGACATGGGTGTGGGCCGTCCCCGGACTGATGATTCTTGCCGCCACCGGCGCCGCACGTTGGCGCCAGGATGCATTGTGCCGGCTATTCACCGCTTCGGCACTCCTGACACTCTTTGGATACTTCCTGGTGCCGGTCGACCAGGGGCACGGCTGGGGTTATCGGTACTTCCACTCCGCCTGGATGGCCTTGCCCCTGCTGGCGACGGCTGCTCTTTTCCGTCCCGTCCGAACCCTCAGCGAAGCCGGCGCCCACTTGCGGCTATTCGAGGATGGCGAGACCAAGGGCTTCGTTGCAACCTGCCTGCTCCTTACCCTGGTCTTCGGAGTGGGGTTCCGCGCGTGGCAACTGGAGGACTTCATCGCCCGCGACGTGCGTCAGGTTCCTCAATATGCTGGCAGCGAAAGGCGTGTCGTCATTCTGGACGGTAGGCACTCCTTTTACGGGGCGGACCTGGTGCAAAATGATCCCTGGCTCCGCCGAAACGAGATCCGGATGTACAGTCATGGCGCGACCGCAGACGGGCGGATGATGGCGCAGTACTACCCGGAGCTTCACAGGATGTATGCAGACCGGTACGGTACGGTATGGTCTGGCGCATCAGGATCGTCCGGGTCACCCGCTTTGAGCACAAATGATCCATGCCGAAGATGTAAAATGAGCTTGGACGAGAATGAGAGGGTCGAGACTCAACATGAAGAGTAATACGTGAGCCTCGCCCCGATAGAACCGTCTGATATCCGGATGCCCTAGCAAATGGACCCTGGTGCCGCCAATTCATTGCTGGAATCCACGGCGCAGGATCGCCGTGATAATTCCATGCTTCAACGAAGCGCAATCCATTGCGGAAGTAGTTCATGGTTTCAAATCCGTGCTGCCGAACGCGAGGATATATGTATTCGACAATAATTCGACCGACGAAACGGTCGCAAATGCCAGCGCCGCCGGCGCCCTAATACGGCGGGAAACGCTGCAAGGAAAGGGCAACGTCGTAAGACGCATGTTTGCCGACGTGGACGCAGACGCATATCTCATGGCGGACGGGGACGCGACGTATGACCCTGGCTACGCTGTCCACATGGTAAATCGGTTATTCGAAGAGCGCCTCGATATGGTCGTTGGGACTCGGGTCGCTTCGCACGTTGCTGCGTACCGGCTAGGTCATCAATTCGGCAACCGGTTGCTGACATTCGCTGTCGCGAATCTGTTTGGCAAGCGATTCTCCGACATGCTTTCAGGGTACCGGGTTTTTTCGCGCCGCTTCGTGAAGTCGTTCCCGGCCATGTCGAGCGGTTTTGAGATCGAGACCGAGCTCACTATTCACGCATTGGAGCTGCAGCTGCCGGTCGCCGAGGTTGTCACGCCCTACCGGATTCGGATAACCGGATCCACCAGCAAGCTTCGCACGTATGTAGACGGCTTGAAAATAGTTCGCTTGATAGTGGTTCTCTACAAGAACGAACGCCCGGTTCGATTTTTTTCCGCAATAGGGGGCGTCCTCATTGCGGTTGCTCTCGCCCTCGGCATTCCGCTGGTTATAACTTTCATCAAGACCGGCCTCGTGCCGCGCCAGCCGACTGCCATTCTAGCCACGGGCTTGGTCCTTTTGTCCGCCCTCAGCTTCATCGCAGGAATCATCCTCGACACGGTGACGAGAGGACGTCTGGAGATGCGCCGTCTCGCCTATCTGGCTGTGCCGCCACCCGACTCCTGAACAACCTCGGCCTCGCTCGCGCAGCTGCCGACAAGCACCTTGCGAATGCGGCCTCGTGCATAATGAGAGGTTTATACAAGACGTCCGGCAATGCACTCGTCGAACCCCGGATTTCAGTCGAAACTCTCCTCCCTCTCCCTTGCTCTATTGCTGTTAACGCTTTGGCTAGTGCTGCATGGCTACCACGGCCTCACGGGCGACGGGCAGATCTATGCGTTCCAGGCAATCGCTAGACTGCATCCGAATCTCACCGCCGATCTCTATCTGCAAAACACTTCGCAGGATCAATTCACCTTGTTTTCTCCCCTGTACGCGTGGTGCATCGGTTTGCTCGGATTGGAGCATGCGGCTCGACTGCTCACCCTGGTTTGTTCCGTTTGGTTCCTGGCTGCGTCTTGGAGTTTTGCTTCTGCCGTCGTCGGCCGCGACAGCGGCTGGCTGACGGCCGCATTTCTATTGATCATCGCCGGAGATTTTGGCGCGTCCGGGGTGTTTCGGATCCTAGATCCCTTTCTGACAGCGCGCCTGCCGGCCGAAGCATTGATCATCACCGCGCTTGCCTGCCACGTCCGTGATAGGAAGGGACTCGGTGTATTGCTCGCGCTGGGCGCGCTTTTCATCCATCCGCTGATGGCGCTGCCCGGATTACTCTTGCTGGTTTGCCTCTGGCTGCCGGTTCGCGCAGCTGTCATGGGTGCAATAGGAGGCGTATTTGCGACCCTCGCCATCGCGCTCGCTCGCCGGCCACCTGCCGGCGGCCTCGGCTGTGCTGACCGTCATGGATGCCCCGTGGTTGGACGTGGTGCGGGAACGCTCGCAATTTCTATTCTTGCAACTCTGGTCGATGCGCGACTGGGACATCAACGCTCAGCCGTTCATTTCCTTGGGGTTGACGGCAATCTCGGTGGAGGACCAACGCATCCGCAAACTCTGCGCGACGGCGGCGCTGGTGGGAGCCGCCGGCTTGGCGGTGGCGCTGATCGGCGGCCTCGATGACCCGGTCGCGCTCCTGGTGCAGGGCCAGGCCTGGCGGTGGCTCTGGATTCCCGTTTTCATCGGCGCCGCGCTGGCTCCCATCACGGCCCGGCGGGTGTGGAGCGATGACAAATGCGGCCGGCTCTGCGCTCTATTACTGGTGTCGGCATGGACTCTGCCCGCGGGTGTTCGCGCGGTTTTTGCGACACTGGCATTGATCCTTTGGTTGACCCGGGCGCGTATCAGCCGCGTCTGGCCGCCTATGGTCGATGGGTGGCCGCTGCGCTCGGCGTCGGCATCGTGGCGTGGGCTTTGGTGAGATCCTGGCCCGTCGTGCCGCCGTCGATGGCCCCGTCGGGACGCGCGCCCTCGGACGCGATGCAAGGACAGGGCATGCTCGCGTTGAGAATCCTGGCTGTTCTGCTGGCGGCACTGGTATTTAGGGACTCAAGACCGGCCGCACGATGTCGGATGTCCATGCTCATCGGCGCGATGCTCATGGTCTTGTCCGTATGCGCGTTTCCGGCGGCATTCAAGCAATCCCGCACCCTGGCAGCCGCCGCGGACAGGCGTGAATTCGCGGATTGGGAAAATGCCATTCCACCGGCCGGCACGGTGCTGGTCGCGCCGATGCGGGATGTGGGCGCGTTCGTTTGGTTCACGTTGGAGCGGCCGAATTATCTGGCTCTGGATCAATCGAGCGGCGTGGTGTTTTCCCGCAAGACCGCGCTTGAGGTTCGGAGACGTTCGGAGATTCTTCTGCCGCTCATGGATCCGGACTGGAAGATACTGACCAGTCTGCGTGCCCAGGCGGCAGCGGGCGCAAGAACGAGGCCGGGATACGGCCGCTGACAGCTGAGAATTTGACCCAAGTCTGCACGGACCCCCAGCTTGGATTCGTCATTGCGCCCGGAACAGGTGGGATTCGATCCCCTGCGTCACGAGCATGCCGGAGCTTGGAAGGATTGGAACCTATATGACTGCAGCAAGGTAAGATCGGTGCGGTCGGCAACATGAAGACGGTCGTTCAGGAAGCAATCAGGTATGGCGCCGTCTCTGCGTGCGCGTTCGTCATCGACTTCGCAGTTTTGTTCACCTTGGTCCACTATCTCTCCTGGTGGTATGTTACAGCCGCGAGCGCATCCTTTCTCGCCGGTTTGCTTTTCGGCTATGTACTGTCGGTCACCTTGGTATTCAAGTATCGCCGGCTCCAAGACCCGCGCATCGAGTTTGCGAGCTTCGCGGATATTGGATTGGTCGGGCTCTCGATCAACGCCGCCGCCATCGTGTTTGGCGTCAGAATCGTGGGCGTACACTACCTCATCGCCAAGTGCGGGTCGGCCGGCCTTTCCTTCGTTTGGAATTTCCTGGCACGCCGGCAGTTTCTCTTCGTGAAACATCCCATTCGTTGAATGCCGCTTCCGATGCCCTCCAGCGACAATCCAAGCAAGATCGCAGTCATAGCCGGGGCGGGACCCGCCGGCCTGACAGCCGCCCTCGAACTGTTGAGGCGCTCCGATATCACGCCCATCGTCATCGAGGCCGACAATCAAGTGGGCGGCATTTCCAAGACCATCCTCTATCGCGGCAATCGAATGGATCTCGGGGGTCACAGATTCTTTTCCAAGTCCGATTGGGTGATGCGGTGGTGGCAGGAGATGCTACCGGTGGCCGAGGGACAAGCACCGTCCTCGAACCCACTGCTCATTCGGTACCAAGGCCAATCGCGCGAGTTCACGGCCGCGGGGAATTGCGCCCGTCTCCGCCGACGCCGTCATGCTCGTTCGCAAGCGTGTTTCACGAATTTTCTATCGACGCCGATTTTCGATTACCCGTTGACGCTGAACTCGGGCACGGTCAGGAATCTAGGGATCGTCGAATCCCTCAGAATGGGATTGAGCTACGGCCGGGCGCAAGTCAAATCCCGATCACCCGAAAAGACCTTGGAAGATTTTCTCATCAACCGATTCGGTACCCGTCTGTACCGAACCTTTTTCAAGGACTACACCGAAAAGGTGTGGGGTGTCCCATGCGAGGACATTTCCGCGGAATGGGGCGCGCAGCGCATCAAAGGCCTGTCGGTGGCAAAAGCCATTTCCCACGCGCTGGCGGAGCCCGTTTCGTAGCTCATCCGACGCCGCTCAAAAGAGGACGGAAACCAGTCTGATAGAGCGATTCCTGTATCCCAAATTCGGACCCGGCCAGATGTGGGAGGAAGTGGCCCGGCGTGTGGCCGCGCTGGGGGGAACGGTTAACCTGCGGCAGCGCGTCGTGGCCTTGGAGCGCGTGGCCGACAAGATCGTCAGCGTCGATGTGTTGGATGAGGCTGCCGGCGCAATTCGGCGCGTGCCTTGCGACTACTTTCTTTCGACGATGCCCGTCAAAGATTTGGTCGCGATGTTGAGACCTGAGGATTCACGCATCGCGCAGATTGCCGCCGATCTTCCCTACCGAAGCTTCATGACGGCCGGCCTGCTGCTGCGAAGCATGCGCGGCCGCCCGACTCCGTCCGACAATTGGGTCTACATTCAGGAGCCTGATGTGCGCATCGGGCGACTGCAAATCTTCAACAATTGGAGCCCCGCGCTGGTTGCCGACCCAAGCACCGTCTGGCTGGGTCTGGAGTATTTCTGCGACCAAGGCGACGATTTATGGAGCATGCAGGATGAGAAATTTCTGAACTTCGCCGGCGGCGAACTCGAGAAGATCGGTCTCATCGACCGCAAAGATGTGATCGGCGGCACTCTCGTGCGGGTCCCCGGCGCATATCCTGCATACTTCGGCGCATACCGCCAGTTTGGCGACTTGCGCAATTATCTGGATCGATTCTCCAACCTTTACCCGATCGGTAGAAATGGAATGCACCGGTACAACAATCAGGACCATTCCATGCTGGCCGCCAACACGGCGGTAAACGCGATCGTAAGAAGGACGCCGAAGGAGGAGATCTGGAACGTCAACGCTGAAGAGTCTTACCACGAGAAATGACGCAGCCGCCGATGCGGCGCGCCATGCCTCCGCACGTTCGTGATGCCCTCCGAAACAGCGCAACCGCCCTTCCGGCCCTCGGCCAAGCAGCGCCCTATCGATGGTACGTCTACGCCGCGTGCACGATTTTGGCGATTGCCTTGAACTATGTCTTCGGCAAGGAAATGGCATCGGACTTGCTGCAATACCACTTCTATTCGGGATTCAGCGCTCTCAACGATCGTTTTGACCAAGATTACTTTGCGGCCGGTCCGCAATCGTATTTCAATCCGTACGCCTACGTCCCTTTCTATGTCCTGGTAAAACTGGGTCTCCCGGGACTTGCGGTGGGCACCGTGTTGGCGGTGATTCACAGCGTCGTCCTGTGGCTCACTTATGAACTCGCATGCAGAGTTTGTCCGTCGGAGCACCAGAAGGAGCGCTTTCTGTTCGGCTTGTGCGCCACCATCCTGGCGTTCATGAACCCCGTTTTGCTGCAACAGATCGGCTCGAGTTTTGCTGACATCACCACCACGGTCTTGGTGCTCGGCGGATGGCTCCTGTTGGTTCAAGCCGTCCGTGCCCCGCGCACGCGGCCCATCGTGTTCGGCGCGATCCTACTAGGGCTGGCGACGGCCCTGAAGCCGACCAACGGCATCCACGCGCTCGCTGGATTTATCCTGGTGGCCTTTGTGCCTCTGCCGTTACTCGGACGACTTCGCAGTCTGTTCTACTTTGGCGCGGCGCTTGGCGCGAGCTTTGTGGTCACCGCCGCACCGTGGTCCTATCGGCTGGCAAGAATGTTCGGAAACCCGGTGTTTCCGCTGATGAACAACATATTCAAATCTCCCGACATTAGTACTGCGCCGGCAAAGGCCTACCGCTTTATACCCGATTCACTGACCGATGCCCTTCTGCGTCCATTCGCAATGTCAGGTACGGGGGGCATGATTCACGAGGAATTGTCTTCTCCCGGACATCCGTTACGTCCTGTTGCTCATGGTTTTTTTGGCGTTCGTCATTGCTCGGTCTTGGCAGTCCGTCAAACGCGCTTCGATTCCTGCCGCAATTCCGTACTCTGCATCTTCAACCCGCGCGCTCGACCGCGCTCGGCTGCGCTTTCGCCGCTGATTGGATCGTATGGCTGAGCGGTTCAGGGAATAGCCGGTATTTCATCCCCATGGCATGTGTGGCGGCCGTGCTTGCGATCGCATTTTTGTTTCGACTACTGGCCGATCATACCCTCGGCCGCAATGGCATATTGCTCGCCCTGTTTGTCGCCCAAGGGACTCAGCTTGCGCTGGGAACCGACTATCGCTGGAACCGGGCGACCCTGGGATGGGCGCTGGTTCAACGTGGAAATCCCGGAAAGACTCGCCAATCAGCCGAATCTATATTTGTCGATTGGCATGCAGTCCGATTCCTTTATTGTTCCCTTCCTCGCAAAAGGATCAGGCGCCGTTAATTTTGCCGGCGGATACGCGCTCGGACCTGACGGCACAACCGCCTCGCGCGTTCGCGCTATGATAACGCGCAATGCGCCCCACCTGCGCGTTCTGGTGAGCGGGGATCGCATTTACGAGGATTCCGCGTCGCGCGCGCCGCGTCAGTCGGACGTCGACGATACTCTGCGCGTGTTTGGGCTGCGCGTTGACATGGGCGATTGCGAGACGATCACCGTGCATGGATTACGGCCGATGGTTTGGCGGCCGCTGGGAAGCTCTCTCGCGGGGCCTGTGGTAATCCCGGGCAAGATTCGCTTCGCGAGTCATCTTGCAAGCTGCCACCTCGTGGCAGACACGGGCGATAGATCGCGGGAAATAGCGGCTCGTCGAGCCGTCGATGTTGTGCTGAATCGTTTGGAAGATGCCTGTCCCGCTTTGTTTCAACCTCCTCGTCCACAAACGGAACACGTCAATCAATTGTGGTTGCGAACCTATGGGGCGACCGACCTGACAGCCTGGGTCGGCGATGGGGAAGTCAAGTTCATCGACCCGACCCGGGAACCTCATGAGATCTCCGTTGGGCGCGAAGAAGCTTGGGCCAGGGGCCCTCTGCCGCTCCAATGCGGACGCCGGCACGGCATTTACTTTGCCAAATTGAAGACCGGGCCATGACGATCGCGGCAAAGCCAGGTGTCGGCGCGCCCTACCGGCTGCCGGTCTACGCGGCCTGCACAGTCCTCGCATTGCTCATCAATTACCTCCTCGGTAAGGACATGGCGTCGGATACTCTGAGCTATCACCTCTACGCGGGGTTTAGTGCGGTCGACGACCGCTTCGCCCAGGACTACTTTGCAGCCGGTCCGCAGTCCTACTTCAATCCTTACGTCTATGTACCATTCTACTTCTGGTCCGTGCCGGCCTGTCGTCGCTCGAGATCAGTTCCTTGCTGGCACTGGTGCACAGCGGATTCCTGTGGCTCACCTATGAACTCGCCGCCTCCGTATCTCCGTCGAGCGACGCGCGCAAACGTCTGAAGTTCGGTCTTTGCGCAGTCGCATTCGCACTCACCAATCCGATCCTGCTGCAGCAGATGGGATCGGCCTTCGCCGACATCACGACCGGAGAACTCGCGCTGGCCGGCTGGTTGCTGCTTGCCTTGTCTATACGCACACCAAGCGCAGCACGGATCATCGGCGCCGGCCTTCTGTGCGGGGTCGCAACCGGGTTGAAACTCACCAACGCCGTATACGCAATCTGCGGATTTGCCATATTGATCATGCTGCCGATGAACCTGCGGGGGCGATTCCGTCATGGCCTTGCCTACGGCATTTCGCTCGGACTCGGGTTTCTCGTCGTCGCCGCGCCCTGGTCCTATCGTCTCGAAAAGCGTTTCGGCAATCCCCTGTTTCCCATGATGAACAACATATTCCGCTCACCGGAACTCACGACCGAGCCGGCGCGTGCTCTGCGTTCGTTCCGGAAACGGTTGCAGAGGCGCTCTGGCGTCCCTTCGCCATGATCGATCCTGTAACCATGGTGCACGAAGAACTGCGGGCTCCGGATCCGCGCTATGCGGTACTGCTGATACTGACGGGCGCCCTGTTCTGACGCTGGCTACGGCACCGACGCGCTGCTTCCCCGATCGAGCCGGTGATCGGCGCCGACGCGGCCTCCGCACGGACGCTGACTGCACTTGGAGGCGGCTTCGCATTGGCTTGGGTGGTCTGGCTAAGTGGTTCTGGCAATAGCCGCTATTTCTTGCCCATGTCCAGCGTCGCCGCGGTGGTGATCTCGGCGTTGCTGTTTCGCCTGTTTGCGGCGCAGCCGCGAGTTCGCAATTACGTTCTCGCAGGCATTCTTGGGATTCAGGGCGTGCAGCTCTGGATGGGCGCTGACTATCGCTGGAATCAAGCGCCTTGGGACGGCCGTTGGATCAACATTGCGGTGCCGGCCAAGCTGAAGTCGCAACCAAACCTCTACCTGACCATCGGTGCTCAGACGAACTCGTTCGTTGCTCCTTATCTGGCTCCTGGTTCCGGATTGATTAATTTCTTGGGCCTTTACACGCTCGGTCCGGACGGGGCCAGCGGGGCCCGTATCGCGGCAATGATCAAGCGCTACGCACCCCACATACGCATGCTCATCCGTGGTGAACGGCTGTACGGCGAAGATGAGCGGCGTACGCCGAACCGCGCTCAAATCGATGACGCTCTCAGGCCCTTCAGGCTGCGCATCGATGAGCGCGACTGTGCGGCAATTGCCGTCTATGGCCTGCCGCCCGAGCTCGAATTCACAATTGCAACCTCGAAGCCCGCGGTGCCGCAATCGCGCGAGACGACGTATCTGCTGAGCTGTCTCGTTGTTCCGGACAATACCGATTATTCAGCGCAATTGCCGGCACTCCACGATATCGATCTGGCGCTCGACCACCTCGAAGACGCCTGTCCCGCCCTCTTTCAGCCACGCCGTCAGCGTACGGAATATAGCGGGGACGGAGGACTCCGGCGCTATGGGGCACCGATTTGATAGCGTGGGTGAGCCACGGTCGGGTGAAGTTTCTGCAGCCGTCCGTGGGGGGGATGTGGTACATCTTGGTCCCGAAGAGGACTGGATAAAGGCCCCCGTCGGGATCCGCTGCGGCCGCCGCAATGGGCGGTATTTTGCGGTTTTGCCGGAATCGACGCCAATACCTTAGGCGTACGGGGGACAGTTGCTAGGTCTTGATGATGCATTCCGCCGCTGCGTCACCGGCAAGCTACAATAGGCATATGCCGAAACCCGCTGTATTGGTAGTCGACGACGAGCCCGATATTTGCGAACTGTTGTCGATCACTTTGCAGCGCATGGAGCTAGATCCCCGAACGGCGAACAGTGTCGCCGACGCGCAGCGCTTGCTCAAGACCGAACAGTTGATTTATGTTTGACCGACATGCAGCTGCCCGATGGTGACGGCTTGGAACTGGTCAAGTGGATGCAGCAATACTCGCCGAGCGTGCCGGTTGCGGTGATTACTGCTCATGGCAATATGGAAACTGCGGTGCGTGCGCTCAAACTGGGCGCCTTCGATTTTGTGTCCAAGCCCCTGGACCTCGCCGGACTGCGCAAGTTGGTGGCGAGCGCCATCAAGTTGTCGGGCCCCAGGACACCGACACCAGCGTTTTCGGTCCGCGCCTGCTTGGAACGTCCGCGGCAATGCAACACCTGCGCGAAATGATCGCCCGCGTCGCGCGCAGCCAAGCACCCGTACATATTTTCGGTGAATCCGGAACCGGCAAGGAGTTGGTTGCGAAGCTCATCCATGAATCCGGTCCGCGGCGTGACGGTCCCTTTGTACCGGTGAACTGCGGCGCCATCCCAACAGAACTCATGGAAAGCGAGTTGTTCGGTCATAAGCGCGGCAGCTTCACCGGAGCGGTGAGCGACAAGAAGGGTCTCATTCAATCCGCGGAAGGGGGCACGCTATTTCTCGATGAGATCGCCGACTTGCCTCTCCATATGCAGGTCAAGCTGCTTCGCGTCATCCAGGAAAAGGCGGTGCGGCCGCTCGGCGAGCAACTCGAGGTCGGCGTCGATGTGCGCATCCTGTCGGCCACGCACAAGAATCTCGTCGGCCTGGTCGCCGAGGGAAAATTTCGCGAAGATCTGTTCTATCGAGTGAATGTCATCGAGTTGCGCGTACCGTCTTTGCGCGAAAGGCCGGAGGACGTGCCGGAACTTGCCGATGCCATACTGCGGCGGCTGGGACGACGCATGAAGATATCGCCGCCGATGCTCGGGAAGGATGCGCTGCTCGCGTTCGAAAGCTATTCCTTTCCCGGTAACGTGCGCGAACTCGAGAACATCCTAGAGCGCGCAATTACTTTGAGCACGAGCGGAGAAATACAGCGCCCGCGACATCCAACTGCGGCCGACCCGCGGCGATGCGCCCGCCGCAGACGAATACGCAAAGCCAGGGAGCGCTGGGGAATCATCTGGAAGATATCGAGCGCGACGCCATTCGCAAGGCACTGGAGCAGACTCGATACAACAAGACAGCGGCGGCAAAGGTCTTGGGCATGTCCTTCCGCGCGTTGCGCTACCGCGATCAAGAAGCTGGGTATCGAATAAAGGCTTTCGTGACTCAAAGCACAAAGCGATATCCTGTGATTATGTAATAGTCAGGATCGGAAAACCATTTGCATGCCTCGATACTTGGATACAGAACGATGATCCTCGAGTGGTTAAACGGACGTGAAGCCGCCGAACATCGGCGCCGCTCTGGCCGACCAATTTGCGCCGCGGACGCAATCTGCAGACACGCGGGGTTCAATTCAAAGCGACGACCTCCGGATCGATGGAGATTGCTGCTGCGCCGTGCCGACAGCGAAGTGCGCCCATTGAAGCTCAACTTTTATAAGAAGGCGAAATTCGCGAATTCCTTCAAGTGGCGGTTGATCGAGAACGGCATTGCGCGAGAGACAGCCGATCACGTGACTCAGTCCTTGGTGCTGCATCTCTCGCAGAGCCAGGATCCCGCCTCGAATAGGACTCTGCCGGAGGCACCGGCCAAACGCCAGACAAGGCCGCGGCCCAGCAACACTTCCGCCGCGGCAATAAATTCTTTGAGCAAGGCGCCTATGCTGAGGCTATTGAGCCTTATGAGGAGGCAATCGAACTTGACCCCTCGCATGCCGTGGCGCTCAACAATCTGGGGGCGTCGCTGTCACATCTGGGCCGCTACGAAGAGGCAGAGTAGTGCTATCGCCAATCAATGGCGGCAGAGCCGAATTACCCAGATCCGTACGGCAATCTTGGAAACTTGCTGCGGGTGAAATCCAACCTCGTCGATGCCGAGACATTACTGCGGCGCGCCCTGAAGTTAAAGCCGAACTTCACCGACGCCAGGATCCACCTCGGATTGACTCTCGTATTTCTTGGGCGCCTGCGCGATGCCAAGGCATGCTTGGTAAAGGCGCTGAAGACTGTCCCTCGCAATGTTCATGCCTTGCACGGGATGGGGCAAATCGCCATGTTGGAGGGCCGGTTCGAAGAGGCCGATTCAATATTCAAGCGGGTTATCGAGCTTGATCCAAAGATGGCGGCCGCCTGGGCGGCACTGTCGGGCACTCGCAAGATGACCAGCGCCGACGGCGACTGGCTCAAGCGTGCAGAGGAGATGGCGAAAAGCGGCCTCCCTCCCTTGGAAGAGGTAAATCTGCGCTTTGCCATGGGCAAATATTGCGACGACGTTAACGATTTCGCGGAGGCTTTCCAGAATTATCAAGCGCGCCAACGAATTATTCAAGACACGTTGGTCGAAGACTATGACCGGGGCAAGCGCTCGCAGCTGATCGACGATCTGATCCGGGCCTACACGCACGAGGCGCTCACGAGAATTGAGGTCCCGGGCTCGGCCTCGGCTAAACCGGTCTTCGTGGTGGGAATGCCGCGCTCGGGCACGTCTCTCGCCGAGCAAATCATCGCATCGCATCCGGATGCATTCGGAGCCGGAGAATTGCAATTTTGGGATCGATGCTGATTTCGACGGATACGCGGATAGCGCAGGGTATTCTAGACAGCCCAAGCCAGCAAAAGGTGGCCGAAGATTATCTGCGCGTTCTGGAGGGACGCTCTGCGGGAGCATCGCGAGTCATCGACAAGGCGCCTGCGAACTCCGATTATCTGGGCGTCATCCATTCGGTGTTTCCCGAACGCTCGCATCATCTACATGCAGCGGGATCCCATCGACACCTGCCTGTCTTGCTATTTCCAGCAGTTCTTGGCGGGCACTGAACTTCACATTGGATCTTGTCGGACCTCGCGCACTACTACCGCGAACACCAGCGGCTCATGGCGCATTGGCGCGCAGTATTGCCGCCGGGATTTATTCTCAACGTGCCCTACGAGGAATTGGTCGCCGATCAGGAGGCCTGGACGCGCAAAATGCTGGACTTCATCGATCTCGAATGGAACGCGCGGTGCCTGCAGTTCCATACGAACACGCGGCCGGTTGCCACTGCCAGCGCCTGGCAGGTGCGGCAGAAGATCTACACGAGCTCTGTAGCTCGGTGGCGCAACTACGAGAAGTTCATCGGTCCGCTGAAGGCTCTTGGAAGTAATTCGCCCGCGACCAAGCATTGACAAATTTTGTCACTAATTGACGTGGCGCGTCCCCCGTGACTCCTCCGGACGACGCAAATATGTCAACCTTGCAATCGATATTCTCTTATTTCAATATAAATTCAAGTGGTTACATGATGGCACACAGAATTGGCATGACGCTTGCTCATTATCTGTCACCGGCGAAAGCCGTTGTTCGAATAAGTCTTCAATTTCGTGTTCATCTCCAGGAGTAAAAATGCTTAAGAAAATGCAAAAGGGCTTCACCCTCATCGAATTGATGATCGTGGTGGCCATCATCGGTATCTTGGCCGCGATCGCCATCCCGGCGTATCAGGACTACACCATTCGCGCGAAAGTGACGGAAGGCCTGAACCTGGCCGACTCGGCGAAGACTGCGGTTGCCGAATCATGGCAGTCCGGCGACATGACGGGACTTACTGCGGCCGCGACTTCATGGACCAGCAGCTTCACGCCGACCAAGTACGTGACTGGCATTACGATCAATGCCGGCCACAGGCGTCATCACGGTGACCTACAACGCGGCTCAGATCCCGCAGTTGGCGGCTGCCAACACGATTCTGACTGTCACCGTTCATCGATGCCGCCGCGTTGCCGACCAGCCTGTCGGGAACATCGACTGGGCCTGCACCTCGGCGGCCAACACCACTGCGGCGGCGCAGTCGATGGGCGCAGCGGCGCTGCGGCACCCTTCTGACCAAGTACGTGCCGACCAACTGCAAGTAATGACGATTCGCTGTTGACGGTCTCCGTCGCTGTAACAGCACCTGAAGCCCCTCCATGGAGGGGCTTCTTCTTTTGGGCCGCCAGCCTGGCCGCGCCGAAAGGCTTATTTTGCGATCAAAGTCACGAGCCCGACGGCGCCAATGTGCGACTATCCGCGGATGATTTGACAATTGCTCTTCCGGCTACCAATAGTAGACTAGAATCACGGCATGGGGTTTACTTAAGTCCATGAATGATAACGCAATAGCGTCGGTTGGCGGCACTGGTCGCGTGGCCTTGGGCGGCCTTGCGCAACGCCTGGTCCAAGACGGGCTGCTGGACGAGCAGGCCATGCAGGATGCCATTGCCGGCGAAGGAAAAGCGCCTCAATCTGGTCACCCACCTGGTGAGTCGAACCTGGCGACGCCCGCGACATCGCCATTTCCGCCTCCAACGAATTCGGCGTGCCGCTGCTGGATCTGGATGCAGTCGCCCCCGACATGGACGCGGTCCGCGCGGTGAGCGACAAGCTGATGCAAAAGCACCGCGTGCTGCCGCTGATGAAGCGCGGCAAGCGGCTGTTCCTCGCGGTGGCGGACCCGACCAATCTCCACGCGCTGGATGAGATTCGCTTCCAGACCTCGATGAGCATCGAGTTCGTCGTCGTCGAGGACGACAAGCTGCAAATGGCGGTCGGCAAGGCCATGGATCAGGCCGAAGCGGCCATGCCGAGCCTGACCGATGATGACTTCGATCTCGAGAATCTCGAAGTCACCGGCGGCGACGAAGACCCCAACGCCGAAGCGCTGGGCCGCGACGACGTCGAAGATGCGCCGATCGTGCGCTTCGTCAACAAGATCTTGCTGGACGCCATCAAGAAGGGCGCGTCGGACATCCACTTCGAGCCCTACGAGAAATCGTTCCGCATCCGCACGCGCTTGGACGGCGTACTCAAGGAGGTCGCGCTGCCGCCCGTGCAGCTGGCGGTCAAGATCGTCGCCCGCCTCAAGGTCATGGCGCGACTCGACATCGCCGAGCGCCGCGTGCCGCAGGACGGCCGCATCAAAATGCGCCTGTCGAAGAATCGCGCCATCGATTTTCGCGTCAGCACCTGTCCGACGCTGTTCGGCGAAAAGGTCGTCACGCGTATTCTCGATCCCTCCAGCGCGATGCTGGGCATCGATGCGCTGGGCTACGAGCCGGTGCAGCGGGAGACTGTACCTCAAGTACCTGGCCAAGCCGCAAGGCATGATCCTGGTGACGGGTCCTACCGGCAGCGGCAAGACCGTATCGCTGTACACCGGCCTCAATATCCTCAACACCGAGGATTGCAACATTTCGACGGCCGAGGATCCGGCGGAAATCAATCTTCCCGGCATCAACCAGGTCAACGTGAACAACAAGGTGGGACTCACGTTCGCGGCGGCGCTGCGCGCATTCCTGCGCCAGGATCCCGACGTGATCATGGTCGGCGAAATTCGCGATCTCGAGACCGCCGAGATCGCGATCAAGGCCGCGCAAACCGGACACTTGGTGCTGTCGACCCTGCACACCAACGATGCGCCGCAGACTCTGACCCGCCTGGTCGACATGGGCGTCAAGCCCTACGCGATCGCGACCTCGGTGAGCCTGATCATCGCGCAGCGATTGGCGCGCAAGCTGTGCACCAACTGCAAACAGCCGATCGACATCCCGCCCGAGGCCTGCGCAAAGAGGGCTTCGAGGCAGCGGACATCGAGAGCGGCATCAGGGTCTACAGGGCGGTCGGCTGCGGCCAGTGCACGGACGGCTACAAGGGCCGCATGGGCATCTATCAGGTCATGCCGGTCACGGAACCGATCGGCCGCATCATCATGGAAGGCGGCGGCGCGATGAACATCAACGATCAGGCGACCAAGGACGGCATCTGGAATCTGCGCCGCGCGGGCTTGCAGAAGGTGAAGGATGGCGTGACGAGCTTGGAAGAAGTCAACAGCGTCACCATCGATTAGCAGGTAACCGCAAGGACGGATTTATGGCGATATCGGCAACCGCAGGCCAAGAAAGAGACCCAGTTTCTCTGGGAGGGCAAGGACAAGCGCGGCAACAAGGTTCGCGGCAAGTCGCTGGCGGCGAACGAAGCGGCGCTGCGCGCCGATTTGCGCCGCCAGGGCGTCGCGCCGACGCGGGTCAAGACGCAGAGCAACGCGTTCAGGTCGGGCGGCAAGGTCGAGCCCGAGGACATCGCGGTGTTCAGCCGCCAGCTCGCGACCATGATGTCGGCCGGCATTCCGATGGTGCAGGCCTTCGAGATCATCGGCAACGGCCATGAAAAGCCGGCCATGCAGAAGCTGGTGCTCGACATCAAGGCGAACATCGAAGGCGGCAGCACGCTGCACGAATCGCTGGCGAAGCACCCGCTGTATTTCGACGATCTTGTTCGTGAATCTGGTCGAGGCCGGCGAACAGGCGGGCGCGCTGGAAACCCTGCTGGACAAGATCGCGACCTACAAGGAAAAGACCGAGGCCCTGAAGAAGAAGATCAAGAAGGCGCTGTTCTATCCGGCGGCGGTCTTGATCGTTGCGGTAATCGTGACGATGATATTGCTGATCTTCGTGATTCCGCAATTCGAATCGCTGTTCAAGGGCTTCGGCGCCGACCTGCCGGCGTTCACGCAAATGGTCGTCAATCTGTCGCGGTTCGTGCAGCACCAGGGCTGGTGGATGCTGATCGTGATCGGCGCGGCGTCTACGCGTTCTTCTATTTCAAGAAGCGCTCGCGCAACATGCGCTCGCGATCGACCGCATGATGCTGAAGATTTCCGATCATCGGCCCGATCCTGGTCAAGTCGGCGATCGCGCGCTTCGCGCGCACGCTGTCGACGATGTTCGCCGCCGGCGTGCCGCTGGTCGAGGCGATGCAATCGGTCGCGGGCGCGACCGGCAACATCGTCTACGAAGAGGCGACGCTGCGCATGAAGGACGAAGTCGCCACAGGCCAGCGCCTGCAGCGCGCCATGGAGAACACGGGGCTGTTCCCGAACATGGTCGTGCAGATGATCGCCGTCGGCGAGGAGTCCGGTTCGCTCGACACGATGTCGGGCAAGGTCGCCGAATTCTACGAGGCCGAAGTCGACAAGGCGGTCGACGGCATGTCGAGCCTGCTCGAACCCATGATCATGGCCATACTCGGCGTGTTGGTCGGCGGCATGGTGATCGCGATGTACCTGCCGATATTCAAGCTCGGCGCGGTCGTTAGCGGTCGTCGGCGCGCGGCGGAGCTTGTTTAGCCCATGCTGAACGATCTCGCCGCGCTCTACGCCGGCAAGCCCCGCTGCTGTTCGCAGGCTCGGTATTCCTCCTCGGCCTCGTCGTCGGCAGCTTTCTCAACGTCGTCATTTATCGCCTGCCCATCATGCTGGAGCGCGAGTGGCGCGCACAGGCGGCGGACTTGCTGTCGGCAGCGCCGCTGCCGAAGCGCCGCGCACCGCACCGGCCGGCCGAGCCGCCCCCGCCATTCAACCTGATCGGCCCGCGCTCGGCTTGCCCGCCCTGCAAGGCGCCGATCAAGGCGTGGCAGAACATGCCGGTGTTCAGCTGGCTGATGCTGCGCGGCCGCTGCGCTTCCTGCAAGGCGAAGATCTCCGTGCGCTACCCGGTGGTGGAACTGGCCACCGGCTTGCTGTCGGCCTGGGTCGCCTGGCATTTCGGCTTCGGCGCCGCGGCCGCCTGCGCGCTGATCTCACCTGGGCCTTGATCGCCCTGGCCGGCATCGATATCGACCATCAATTGCTGCCGGACAGCATCACGCTGCCGCTGTTGTGGGCCGGCCTGCTCGCGGCCGTGATCGTGGGTCCCTCGGCGGTGCAGCCCTGCCGGTGGCGCCGCGCGACGCCATCCTCGGCGCGGCCGCCGGCTACTTGAGCCTCTGGCTGGTGTTCCATGCGTTTCGCCTGCTCACCGGCAAGAAGGCATGGGCTATGGGGACTTCAAGCTGTTCGCCGCCCTGGGCGCGTGGCTGGGCTGGAGCTCCTGCCCCTGGTCATCCTGCTCGTCCGCCGCGACCGGCGCCGTGCTCGGGATCTTGATGATCGTGTTGCGCGGCCGCGATCGCCGCGCCCATGCCCTTCGGTCCCTATCTCGCGGCCGCCGGCTGGCTCGCGATGCTGTACGGCGACGCGATGGTCGACGGCTATCTGCGGATCTCGGGACTCAAGCACTGAGCCTGGCATGGCGGCGCCGCCTGCGATCGGGCTCACCGGCGGCATCGCCAGCGGCAAAAGCACGGTTGCGCAGCGATTCTCGGAACTCGGCGTCCCGGTCATCGATGCGGACGAGGCGGCGCGCGCGCGTGGTCGCGCCGGGCACGCCCGGGCTCGCCGCAGATCGTCGAGCAGATTCGGCGCACGACGTGCTCGCCCGCGACGGCGAGCTCGACCGCCGCGCACTGCGCGAGCTGATATTCGCGATCCCCGGCGCGCGGCGGGACCTCGAGGAGATCCTGCATCCGCTGATTCGTGCGCGAAATGGAGCGGCGCGCGCGAGGCGGCCGTAGGCCCTTATCTGGTGCTGGCCATTCCGCTGCTCGTCGAAAGCGGCGCCATGCGACGGGTCGACCGCATTCTGGTGGTCGACGTCGATGAGGCGATGCAAATGCAGCGCTTGCTGGCCCGCGACGGCGGTTCCCGCGAGCAGGCGCGCGCGATACTGGCGTCGCAGGCAAGCCGCGCCGCCCGCCTCGCCGCCGCCGACGATGTCGTCGCAACGCGGGAACGTCACCGATTTGCGACAGGCGGTGGACGGCTTGCACGGGCGCTATCTGCGGCTGGCCGCAGGAATTCAGCCTCCAAGGGCAATTTAACCTAAACCCGAGGTTTACCCTGGGCCTCGGGTTGGCTCAGAATAGGAGGATGAATTCCTACCCCGATCCACAGGCCCAAGCGGAAGCCCGAGCCGGCGCCCGGTCGTCTATGAACAGCCGCTCAACGAGCGCATGCGCACCTTCCTGCGGCTGGAGTTCCTCTACACCCAGGCCACCTATCACAGCGAGATCGCCCAATGCCTGGAGCGCGCGCGCCGCGGTGTCGAGCCTGCTCGAGATCCTGGCGATCACGGCGCGCGGCGATTCGCGCAGCGACGTGCTGAAGGAACTCGAACGCCACGTCAATGTCCTCAAGGAATATCAGTCCAAGACCGGCGTCGATCCGGGCCGGCTGAAGTCGCTGATGTCGAACCTGGTCAAGTTGCGCAACGACTGTCGACCGTCGGCGGCAACTTCATGGGGCCGCTGCGGGATTCGGAGTTCCTGAGCGCGATCAAGCATCGCAGCGCCATCCCCGGCGGCACCTGCGATTTCGATTTGCCCGACTATTCGTACTGGCTGAACCGCCCCGCCGAAGTTCGGCCGCGGAGTTCGGCGCCTGGCTCGCGCTGATCCGGCCGTTGTGCGACAGCATCGCGGAGCTGCTGTGGCTCACCCGCCAGAATGCCAGGCGCAAGTCCGAGACCGCGGTCGGCGGCATGTTCCAGTTGCAGTTCGATCGCGAGAATCCGTGTCAATTGGTGCGCATGACGCTGCCTCCGGACATGGATTTGTTTCCCGAAATCAGCGGCAGCCAGCATCGCTGCACGATCCGGTTTTTGAACTGGCTGGATGCCACCAGCCGCCCCGTGCACGTCGAAATGGATGTGCCGTTCCTGTTGACCTGCTGCGTGTGACCGACGAGCGCAGATGATGACGCGTCAAATGTCCCACCTGCCGCCGGCCGGTGGAATGGTCGCCCGACTCGGCGTATCGGCCCTTCTGCAGCGACCGTTGCCGGCTCATCGATCTCGGCGCCTGGTTCAGCGAACAGCATAAGATTCCGGCCGAATCGACCGAACGTGTCCGAGCCGTTGCCGGCGCTTCGACCGAGGAACCCTGAACCTTGCAGCCGGAATTTTGGCACAAGCGTTGGCGGACTGGGTCAGATCGGCTTTCATCAGTCGGCGGTTGACCGGCATCTGCTGCAGACTGGCCGGACCTTGGGGTGGCGAACGGCAGCCGTGTGTTCGTTCCCCTCTGCGGCAAGAGCCTCGACCTCTTGTGGCTGCGTGAGCCGCTCATGCCGTGACGGGCGTCGAGTTATCGGCCATCGCGCTCGAGTCTTTCTGCCTGGAGCAAGGGGTGCCCGCGAGGCGGCGACCGCTCGATGACTTCGACGTCTACGAGGCGACGACGCTGCAACTTTACCGTGGCGATTTCTTCGCTCTCTCGGCGCAGGTCCTCGGTCCCGTCTCCGCGGTCTACGACCGGGCTGCGTTGATTTCCTGGGCGCCGGAGCTCGTGCGGCATATGCGTCACACATCATGACCCTGACCAGGCGCGGAACGCAGACCCTGTTAATCACCACGGAGTACCCGCAAGACCAAATGGCGGGCCCGCCCTTCTCCGTAGGCGCCGTGGAAGTCGACGCCTGTACGGAAAGGATCACGACATTCGGCAGCTTTCCAAGGTGGACATCCTGGCCCATGAGCCGCGGTTGCGCTCGCGCGGGCTCACGGAATTGCATGCCACCTGCTACCGGTTGACTCGGTTGTAGGGGCGTGCGCTGGCTGGTTTCGCAGGAATTCGAGCGACCCCAGGACAGCCGCCGGCTATGCCGCGAGCTCCGTGCTGCCTTACTCATGGGATCTCAAAGGCAAACTGTTAGTCATGCACGGAATGGCCGACGACAATGTGCTATTTCTGCACGGCACCGACTATTCCGCCGGCCACAGGACTTGGGCAAACCCTTTGCGGTCGTGGTTTACCCCGGCGCGAGACACGGATTGATACGGCAACATGACGGGCGACATGCCTACGCGACCATCAAGCGCTTCTTTGACGAGAACCTGCGCCCCTAGCCCCCAGGAGACCGGCCGTCGGGTCCGCGGCGACATCGAAGGCTTACGCGCGCTTGCCGTGCTGGCCGTCCTCGTCAATCACGCATTTCCAAAAGCGCTCCCAGGCGGGTTCATCGGCGTCGATATCTTCTTTGTGATATCCGGCTACCTTATTGGCCGGCACCTGCTCCAAGACATTCAGAAGGGCCGCTGAGCATACTGGGCTTCTACGCTAAGCGAGCCAGACGCATATTTCCGGCCCTCGCACTGATGCTGATTTGCGTTTGGTGTGCAGGGTGGATTCTCTTTACGGCCTCGGAGTTCGCCGCACTAGGCCGGCATATCGTGGCCGCAGTCCTCTTTTCGATAATTTTTTGCTTTGGGCGGAAAGCGGATACTTCGACACATTGGCACTCGACAAGCCGCTATTGCACCTATGGTCGCTGGGTATCGAGGAGCAATTCTATCTCCTTGTCCCGGCGATACTGTGGCTGAGCTCCACGGGCACGACAGGATCGATTCGCTGGGTGGCACGATTGGGCGCTCTGTCGCTGTTGTCGACGATTGTTCTGGGCGAGTTCGACTTCGCCGGTTCGTTCTTTCTCTTACACACACGTTTTTGGGAGCTGGCTGCCGGGGTGTTGCTTGCCCAAGCCGAGCTGCGAATGCAAGCACATGCGCAGCAGCAGGCGGTTATTCGATCTGTTCGGAAGCGAGACGCCTGTGAAATTCTGGTGTTTTGCGTCGCGATCCTGTTTTGCTCCGTTCTCGCGTTGGGCGCAAGCCACCCGCGGTGGGAGTGGAATACTGTTCTAAGTGACGGCGCGCTGGCATTGACGATTATCCTCGCCATTGGGACGGCGTGGTTCATCGATCGTTGCGCTCGGGAAGATGCATGGCACACCCTACCTTCTGGTTCCCGCAACATGGCAAGGTCGCCGCAACAGGTTCGATCGCCGGCGCCGTCCTGATCGTTGGCTCGATTGCTGCACTGACCTCTGTGAACTGGCCGGGTGCGCAGACCACACTCCCCGCGCTTGGCACGGTAATGTTGATCGCGGCCGGTCCATGGACGCAACCGGCCAGGTTTCTCGCACGCAAACCGCTGGTCTTCATCGGTGGAATGAGCTACGCGCTGTACCTATGGCATTGGCCTTCAATCGTCATCTTCAAGTTGCTGAGTCCCGGCGCCCATTCCGCCGAGCTATTGATTCCGTTGACCTTGTCCTTTGTGTTGGCGTGGCTAACCAAAATGCTCGTGGAAGATCCCGTGAGATTTGGCAGGCTCGGGGGCACCGCCTTCCCGCGCCCACCGCTCTGGCCCGTGATATCAGGTTTAGCGCTCGCGGGAATCCTGGGCTCGCTGGTTATTGCCATCAACCATGTGCCCTCGCGGTTCCCACCCAGGCTGCAAGCAGTCGCTGATTGGTCGGAAGACAATGTGGACGCTTGGAGAATCCCTCAATGCTATCTTGCTCTGAATGCCACGAACGAGTTTTCGAGTGAATGCACGCCCATCAAACGACCGGGTGTACCACTTGTGCTCTTGTGGGGCGACTCGCACGCGGCGGACCTGTATTCCGGATTAGCGGCGATTCAATCAAAGAAGGCCATCGACATCGCTCAGTGGACCGTGGCCGGCTGCCCCCCACCGTGGCGCCACTCGGAGGCGGAGGTGCGTCCTGCATTGCCAGATGTGCGGCCGCCATGGTCAATCTGGCGAAGCTCAAGCCCGACACGCTTGTGGTCGCAGGCGGGTGGCAGCGATACTTGGAAGGCGAAGGCGGTCGACCTCCAGAGGAAATCATCGCTAGGCTCACTGAAACCATTCGCCGCCTGAAGACACTCGGTATCCCACGAATTGTAGTTTTCGGGCCTGGCCCTCTTTGGGGTACGTCACTGCCAGTTGACCTCTTCAGGTACATGGCCAGAACCCGGTCGAACGAAATTCCCGAGCGGCTAGGGAATGTATCCGAGGCCATTTGGAATCTTGATGCCGCCATGGCTGCGCAGGCAGCCGCTGAAAATGTCCAGTACGTCTCCCTTCTCAAGTATTTTTGCGACAAGTCCGGCTGTCTGACCGTGGGGGATAAATCATCGTCGAGGCCGGATTTGCTATTTCGCGACAGGGACCATCTCAGCGTGAGCGGATCGAAATTTCTCATCGCACACTCGGCCTCGCAACTGTTCGGAAAGAACTGAGCACCGTAACGGCCTTAGCAACCGGCGGTACTGTTGAGAACCGCGGGGCCGTGTTAACTTGTTGAAGAGTTTTCAATCAACAGCATAGCGAACTCATATGCTAGATAGTGTCGTGCTCACTCTGCTCGATGGGGTTCGAATCGTCGTTCCCGACTCGCTCGATCTGATCACTCCTTACGTGCTGCGCGAGCAGCAGGACTTCTTCGAGGATGAGCTGCCGTTCGTGCGGCAACTGCTCCAGCCGGGTCAACACGTCATCGACATAGGCGCCAATTACGGCGTCTACACGCTGCCGATGGCCCAAAAGGTCGGCGCGCGCGGACACGTGTGGGCATTCGAGCCGGCATCCGGCACGGCGCAATTTCTTGCGCAGAGTATCGCGGCCAACGGCTTTTCGCAGGTGACCTTGGAGCAGAAGGCCGTCTCGAGCAAGCCGGGGAGTGCGCAGCTTGCCCTGCACGTCCACTCCGAGTTGAGATCGATCGTCCACGGCACAGATTCGCCGGGCGGCAGTGAAACGGTTTCTGTCGTGACGTTGGACGAGTGCATGGATCGCTATCGCTGGACCGACAT
Organism: uncultured Gammaproteobacteria bacterium; assembly: GCA_963800375.1. Lineage (GTDB taxonomy): Bacteria > Pseudomonadota > Gammaproteobacteria > Steroidobacterales > Steroidobacteraceae > Bog-1198. The sequence goes on from CAWDAT010000002.1 coordinate 332,208, forward strand.
CGATCTGATCAAGATCGACGCGGAAGGGGAAGAGTCCAATATTGTGAAAGGTGGACTCCGCTTCTTTGCGGAGCTTGCGCCGCTGGTGCAGTACGAGCTGAAAAACGCTCTCGATCCGAACTTCGGCTTGATAAGTGAATTCAAGGCGATCGGCTACGACTCCTATCGTTTGTTGCCGGCCCTCAACTTGCTGGTCCCCTTTGATGCCGCATCGCCGTCGGATCCCTACCTTCTCAATTTATTCTGCTGCAACGCGGCTCGCGCCGGCCTCCTTGCAAAGTCAGGAGCCCTATTGCGATCTGCGGACCTCGCGGGCGCAAACGACTCCCTTGACGCCCGCCACCGCTGGCGGCGCGCCTTGGCGCCCTTACCCTACGCGGCGCCGCTCGCGTCGGCATGGGAAGTGGCAGAGCAAGCAGGCGAAAGCGCCGACGTCCTCCAAGCCCTGGCGCTCTATGCACGCAGCCGCGATGCCGCGTTGACGATGGCGGAGCGCTTTCGCTCACTCGAAGCCAGCTATTTGCAATTCACGGGTATTTGCCGGCAGCGACCCTCGCGCCTGCGGCTCGCAAGTTTTGCGCGGGTGGCGCACGACTTTGGCCAGCGTGCCGTGGCGGTCAAGGCGCTGACAGAGTTGCTCGAGTCCATTCGTCTGAAGGGAGCGGATCCCAACGAGCCGTTCCTGGCCCCGCTGGAACGGTTCGATTCGATACCACCCGGCGAGGCCCTTGAGAAATGGATCCTTGGTGCGGTCCTGGAGCAACTCGAAAGGCGCGAGCATTATTCCACGTTCTACGTGGGACCCAGCGCGCTCGATCGGCTCGAGGCCATCCATGCTTTGGGGTTCGGCAATCCGGACATGGAGCGTCGCCTGGACTTGGTCCGCCTGCGCATCAACCGCGCGCGAGCCGCGAAGGGTCTGGCGCCGATCGCCGGCCGGACGCGGTGAATTGCACAGGTCGGCGACTCAGTCTGCTGGGGCGCGCGCTGCGCTCTCGATGCGTTGGTCTCAGGCTATACAGCATACAAGCATTGAGTCGGGTTGGCTCGTCACGCGTGAAGGTCGTCTCGGGTCGATTGGCAACGGGATATTGCGGCAGCTTGGGATGACCGACTGATCGCACAGACAAGCGAGGATATGTCGACTCGCCGTGAAGCTGGCACAGACCAAGAGTCCGGCAGCACTCGCTCCGAAGTCGCCGGCTGCGTTCAGTCTCTATGACGACGTCGCTCGATCCGGCATCTCGAGAATGTGCTCGAAGATCACGCCAAGTGATATCTGGGAAGGCGGCGCCTGGCATGTTACCGGCTTGGCGGGGTGCTTCCACCAACCGACGCAGTAGTCAGCGGCGGGCTGCTCCCGTTTGCCGTCGAGCGCCAAAAGCACCAGATGTGCGAGGTCATACGAGCGCACGACATCATGGGCAAGTAGGCGTATTCTGAGTTTTGCTTCGGAGAGGTCCGCTAGATGCATCCAATCCCGAACATAAAGCGCATCTGACCAAAGCGCCTGGCGAAACGCCGAATTGACGTCGCCATTGGCGATCAATGGCTTGAAGGCACGCCCGCTAAAGCCGTTCATGGTGTGGAACTGGAAGCCGCTGCCTCGCAGAAGTGTCCACGTCCGCGAACATCGGTTGTCCCTTGTAGATCTCGACGAATTCGACCTCGGTCTGAATTAATACCGCCGTAGAGAGCACGCGCGCCGCGTTCTGCAAAACCGTAAGCTCGCTGCCCTGAACATCTATCTTGATGAAATCGATGTCGCCTATCTCTGCAATGTCATCAAGCCGCGTTGTATCCACCGGGTGTTGAGCGACCGGCGTCACGACTTCCGCAAGATTTTGGAATTTCTCGAGCAGCCGGGTGTTCGGCTCGTAGAGCGATCCCGTGGGCGCCCAGTTTGTTTCGTGGAAAATCGCTGGGCCGCCGTCACCGACGAACAACGGGAAAAAGCGGTTTGGGCTCCCGTACTCGCGGTTCAACTGTTCGCACGCCGGTTGATTGGGCTCGAAGCCGAGATCCTCGCACGGCCGCGGTCCACCAGTGCTTGATAGGCCGGTCGTTCGACCAGTGCAGCCCCGACGTCGAGAATATTGATCCGGAAGTCTTCGGGGAAAAATTCCAACAGGCTCCACACCGGATTTCAACCCTCAGAGCGCATTGCCCACCGTGCTGCGGACACAAAACGATCACGGCGGGTCAAATCTCGTTCAATCCGCTCGCGCCCAAGGCCCATGCCTGCTCCAGGGTGAGCCCGCGCGCGAACACCGGCATGTCCAGCGAGCCGCACAATGTGGCGAGTGCCTCGTCCGTCAGCGCATTCCTCATCGCCAGGAAGTCCGCACCGATCCGCGCCGCTGCAATGCCCTCCACAGCGCCCGCGCAAAACACGCCGCGCAGCCGGCCGGCGCGCTGCGCACTCGGCGCGTCAGTTCTTGTCTGCCGGAACGAACTCAGGTCACTGATGCCGTAGTGCGGCGTGAATGCCTGCTGCAGGCGCTCCGGCAACCGCAGCGCCGCGACGATGGGCTCATCCGCCGGCAGCAGGTTCGCAGCGGCGAGCTCATCCTGCGCGCACCAGCGCAGCGCCTGGCCGTCGAGTCCCACAGGCTCACCGGCGTAGCGGCGCACCACCCACACATCGAGCAAGACTTCCCGGGTCGGATAGGTGTGGCGCACGCGGATCAGCGGCCGCGGCGTCTCGATGCTGATGCCGAGTTCCTCGCGCAGCTCCCGCGCCAGCCCGGCCAGGCGCTGCTCGCCCGGTTCGAGCTTGCCGCCGGGAAATTCCCAGCCGCCAGCCAGGTGCTTGCCCGCTGGGCGCTGGGCAATCAGCACGCGGCCCGCCGCGTCGATCACCACGGCGGCGACCACGTGAACGGACGGTGGGGGACTGACGGGGTTCAACCGCTCGCTTGCTGCAGGGCGCCGTGGCAGTGCTTGTACTTGCGGCCGGAGCCGCAGGGGCAGGGCTCATTGCGCCCCACCTTAGGGATAGGCCGTACGAAGGGCGCGGCCGGCGCCGTGCTCGACCGTGGATCCAATTCCATGACGTTGCCGCCGGCGCTCGGCGGCCCTCCGCCGACGGGCTCGGCGTCGGGCGTCGCTTGAATCGGCGAAATCGCCTCGGCATGCTGCGCCCGCAAGGCCCGCGCCAGCCGCTGCTGCCGCTCCAGCTCCTCGCGCTCGATCTCGGCCTGGCTGCGCACTTGGATCTTCGACACGGTGGTGACGGTGTCGAACTTGATGCGGTCCAGCATGGCGGAGAATAATTCGAACGCCTCGCGCTTGTATTCTTGTTTCGGATTCTTCTGCGCATAGCTGCGCAGATAAATGCCCTGGCGCATGTAGTCCATGGCCGCGAGATGCTCGCGCCAGTGTTGATCGAGGGTGCGCAGCATCACCTCTTTTTCGATGTAGCGCATGACCTCGACGCCGACATTGGTCTGCTTCAGGTCGTAGGCCTGTTCCAGCGCGGTGATGATCTTGCCGCGCAGGCCGGACCCGTCGCCGGCCTCCTCGGCCTTGACCCAGTCGGCAATGGGCAACAGGGGACCGAAGTCCCGCTCGATGGCCTGGGTCAATCCCGCCACATCCCACTGCTCTTCCGGCGCGCCGCCGGGCACATACTGATCCACCAGTTGCGCCACCACATCCTCGCGGATGCCCTTGACCGCCTCGGCCACGTCTTCGGCGCCCATCAGATCGGTGCGTTGCTGGTAGATCACGCGCCGCTGGTCGTTGGCGACGTCGTCGTACTCCAGCAATTGCTTGCGGGCATCGAAGTTGTGCTGCTCGACCCGCCGCTGCGCCCGCTCGATCTGCCGCGTCAGCATGCCGCTTTCGATCGCTTCGCCGGCCTTCATGCCCACCCGGGTCATGAGCGCCTTCATGCGCGTCGGATCGCCGAAAATGCGCATCAAATTGTCTTCCAGCGACAGATAGAAGCGGCTCGAGCCCGGATCGCCCTGGCGGCCCGACCGGCCGCGCAGCTGATTGTCGATGCGGCGCGATTCATGGCGCTCGGTGCCGATGATGTGCAATCCGCCCGCGGCCAGCACCTGCTCGTGCCGCTTGCGCCAGTCGTCGTGAATCTGCTTCAGCTCGCCCTCGTTGGGATTTTCGATGGCGTCGATCTGTGTTTGCGGGCTGCCGCCCAGCACGATGTCGGTGCCGCGGCCCGCCATGTTGGTGGCGATGGTGATCGCGCCGGGCCGGCCGGCCTCGGCGACGATGTGCGCCTCGCGCTCATGCTGCTTCGCATTGAGGACTTCGTGGGGAATCTTCGCGCCCTGCAGCAGCTTCGCCAGCCGTTCGGAGGTTTCGATCGAGGTCGTGCCCACCAGCACCGGCTGGCCGCGCTTCACGCACTCCTCGATGTCCTCGAGGATGGCCTGGAACTTGTCGTGCTCGGACAGAAACACCAGATCCGATTTGTCCGTGCGGATCATCGGTTTGTGGGTGGGGATCACCACCACTTCGAGACCGTAGATCTGCTGGAATTCGAACGCCTCGGTGTCCGCGGTGCCCGTCATCCCGGACAGTTTCGCGTACAGGCGGAAATAATTCTGGAAGGTGATGGACGCGACGGTCTGGTTTTCCTCGCGAACCTTGACCCCCTCCTTGGCCTCGACCGCCTGATGCAGGCCGTCGGACCAGCGCCGCCCCTGCATGGTGCGGCCGGTGAACTCATCGACGATGATGACTTCGCCCTGGCGCACGATGTACTCCACATCGCGCTTGTACAAGGCATGCGCGCGCAGCGCCGCGTTCAAGTGATGCATCAGACGGATGTTGGTGGCGTCGTACAGGCTCTCGCCGTCGCGCAACAGGCCGATCTCGGCCATCAATTCTTCGACCTTCTGATGGCCGTCTTCCGTGAGGGTCGCCTGTTTGGTCTTTTCATCCACGGCGTAATCGCCGGGGCCGTCCTCCGTTTTCTGCCGCACCAGGCGCGGGATCAGGGCGTTGATCTTGATGTAGAGCTCGGTGCTTTCCTCGGCGGGCCCGGAAATGATCAAGGGCGTGCGCGCCTCGTCGATCAAGATCGAATCGACCTCATCGACGATGGCAAAGGCCAGCTTGCGCTGCACCCGGTCTTCCAGCCGGAAGGCCAGGTTGTCGCGCAGATAGTCGAAGCCGAATTCGTTGTTGGTGCCGTAGGTCACGTCGCAGGCGTAGGCTGCGCGCTTTTCATCCGGGGATTGGGCGTTCTTGATGACCCCCACCTCGAGGCCCAGGAAGCGGAACACCGGGCCCATCCAGTCGGCGTCGCGCTGCGCCAGGTATTCGTTGACGGTGACCACGTGCACGCCCTCGCCGCTCAGGGCATTGAGGTACGCCGGCAGGGTCGACATCAGCGTCTTGCCCTCGCCGGTGCGCATTTCGGCGATCTTGCCGTTGTGCAGTGCCAGGCCGCCGATCAGCTGCACATCGAAGTGGCGCAGTCCGAGCTTGCGGCGCGACGCTTCGCGCACCAGGGCGAAGGCCTCGGGCACCAGCTCTTGGAGCGGCGTGCCGGCCGCGAAACGCGCCTTGAGCTCTCGCGTCTTTTCCGGAAATTGCGCGTCGGGCAGAGCACTGATGCCCGCCTCGAGGGCATTCACGGCCGCGACGGTACGGGAGAGCTCCTTTACCAGGCGCTGATTACGGCTGCCGAATACATGCGTCAAAAGCTTCCACACGCGAGGGAGGTCCTTTAAGAAAACTGGGTATTGTACGGATAGACCGGAGGGTCGGGAAATCGTTTCGCCGCAGGTGAAGCGGCGAGGCTAGGCGGCGGGCTTAACGATCCTCTCCGATAAAGCGCAGGGGATCGACCTGGGTGCCGTTCTTCAACACTTCGAAATGCAGATGGGGCCCGGTGGAACGGCCGGTGGAGCCCATCAGGGCCAGCTCCTGGCCTTTGCGGATCATGTCACCCTGCTTCACCAGAATCTTTTCGTTGTGGCAGTAGCGCGTGGCCAGTCCATTGCCGTGGTTGATTTCGACCATCTGGCCGAATCCGGCGCGATCGCCGGCATAGGTCACGAGACCCGCCGCCACCGACATGACCTTGGTGCCCTCGGGACCGGCAAAATCCAGGCCCTTGTGCACCGCGGAATAGCCGGTGAAAGGATCGGCGCGGCGCCCGAAATAAGAGGAGATCCAGCCGTCCTGAACCGGACGCCCCTCCGGGTAGACCTGCTTGTTGAGCTCCCGCGTCAGGATGAGGTTTTCTAAAACCCCCAACTGTTGCTCGCGGCTGGACAGCTGAGTTTGCAGGTCATCCACCATGGCCGTGAGGTTCGGAATTTGCGCCGGCTGCCCGTCGGCGCCGCTTTCCGAGCCGCCCAGGGCCGGCGGGTTGCCGAAATCAAACTCACCGTCATCGAGATTGGCCATACGGGTCAAGCGCTTACCGAGCGCATTGACGCGGATGACATTGGCATTCATCTGGCCGACGCGCATGGCCAGTGCATTGACTTTTTCCTGCAGGACCCGCTTGACGTCCTCGATCTGGGCCTGCTGGCGCATCAGGTCGGCCGACCAGCTGCCGAGTTGATTGATGGAATTGGCGGCGCCATGGTGCGCCCCCAGCCCGACCCCCACGGAGAAGGCACCGCCCACGATTCCAAGTACCATCACGACGGCTGCTGCGACGACCAGGGGGTGTCGCAGGTCAAATTGTCTTACCCGGCCGGACTTGCGGCCGACAAAAATGACATTCATGCGGATTATGCTTCCAACGCCGTCATCGTGCTTTAAACCGGTGCATTATGTCCTACGAAAGACGGAGACCATGCCCCGAGTGGTGCAGCTAGACTATGCAGATAAGCGACGTAAAACAAGGATTTCCGCACACTTTTCCCATGCCGTTCAAGGCCCTACTCGCGTGCTGCAATGCAAAATCCTAGGAGTCTCAGTGACTTATTGTCACGAACTGGAAATAAACTTACGGCCCTCAAAGCCCGGTCTCGTGAGCGGTCTCTCATTGTGGAGCAGGTGCGCGCGGCCCTGCCCGACCGACTGTCGCAAGCCGTGGTCAGTGCCGGACTCGAGCAAGGACGCTTGACCATTGGGGTGGTGGGAGCGGTCTGGGCCTCGCGCTTGCGCTATTTGACAGAATCTGTACGAAAGCGCGTGGCCGAAGCTACGGGTAGCGTCATTGTCAGCGTTAAAGTGAGAGTGGTACCACCCACATCTTGAAGAAGTGCATTTTGTAGCTACAATGTAGCTTCATGAAGGATAGTGTCATCCGAGCGAGGATCGACGGCGGCCTGAAGGCTCAAGCCTCGAAGGTTTTGGCCTCCTGTGGCTTGGAGCCCAGCGATGCGATACGGCTGTTTCTGCAGCAAGTCGTTTTGCATGGCGGCATTCCCTTTCCGATCCTTGGTCAACGGAACATTGCGGTGGCTTCTTCCAGACGAATGCGCAGAATCAAACGCGCGGCACAGGCCCGGGATCGTTCTATAGCCGCCCACCAAGACCTTTCGGGTGGGGAGATGCTGCTCATTCGTCCCGATGAAGCTCGTGGCGCCAAGATCAAGTGGCCTGCAGCGAAACTAAGTGACTGACCGTCTGCACGAAGTGGCGCTGACGCGCGCCGAGGTCGAGCGGAAGTCGAGCCCGTCGGGGTGCTCTCCGCTAGTGTCACGTCCGATGTCGATTTTATCGGTACGGCGCGGGTCGCTGACATGCTGCGCAGGTCGCTTGATTGGAACATTTGGATACCGACCATGGACGATGCGACCGAGCAGACGGCGAAAGTAACGGCGCCCACTCCCGGCGGCGGTGTGAAGCAGGTGGATTTCTTGCGAGCCATCGTCGGGCTCGATACTCAAGGGATTCAGTCTCGGGCGGTCGAAGCGACTTTGCCCTCCGGTGCTTTGGTCCGGATCCTCCACCCGCTTGACGTCCTGGAAAGCCGCTTGAGAAACCTACAAAGGCTGCCCTCGAAACGAACCCCGGCCGGGGTTGCGCAAGCCGCACTCGCCATTTCCATTGTCGGTGAGTTCCTCCAGTCCCTTGTCGACTCTGGCGAGCACACCCGAACCATCCTCGATGCGGTCGAGCGAGTTGTGCAAATCGCTCTGGACAAGCGCTTGGCGGTCGTGGCCATCGACTACAGTCTCGATCCCCTGACATCGGTACCGTGGTCGGCAATTGATGTCGCCGATTTTCAGGCCAAACGTTGGCCACAGGTCTTGGCAGCCACGACAGAATTCAGAAAAAAATACCTGGAGCGGGCAGCGCGGCGCAAAGTGCCCGGCGAAGGGATGGAGCCGTGAATCAAGCCCGCGCCGTCGCCGCGGCGGCCGCCACGTAGGAAATCGGCGCGTCGGCCAGGCTTTCGAAAGTGACTTCCTGCCAGGCGGATTGCGTGCCGATCAAGGTGCGCAGCAGCTTGTTGTTGAGCGCATGCCCGGATTTGTAGCCGCTGAATTCCCCGATCAGGCTGTGTCCCAAGAGATACAGATCGCCGATGGCATCGAGAATCTTGTGCTTCACGAACTCATCTTCGTAGCGCAGGCCGTCTTCGTTCAGCACCCGGTAATCATCCAGCACGATGGCGTTGTCCATGTTGCCGCCGAGGGCCAGATTGCGCGCGCGCAGGCTTTCCAAGTCGCGCATGAAGCCGAAAGTGCGTGCGCGGCTCACCTCGCGCAGGAATGAAGTCGTCGAAAAATCCATCGAGGCGACCTGGGAGTGCTTCTTGAACGTGGGGTGGTTGAATTCGATTTCGAAATTGACCTTGAAACCATCATACGGATCGAAGCGTGCCCACTTGTCGCCGTCCTCCACCTGCAGACTTTCAAGAATGCGGATGAAGCGTTTGGGAGCCTTCTGCTCCTCGATGCCTGCCGACTGCAGCAGGAACACGAAGGGTCCCGCGCTGCCGTCCATGATGGGAACTTCGCCGGAACTCACCTCGACCAAGGCGTTGTCGATCCCCAAGCCCGCGAGGGCCGACAGCAGATGCTCGACGGTGGAGACCTTGACGTCGCCCTTGTGCAGGGTGGTGCCCATCATGGTGTCGCCGACATTCTCGGCATGCGCCTTGATGTCGACCGGATGTTCTAGATCCGTGCGGCGAAACACGATGCCCGTATCGGGCTGTGCCGGCCGCAGGGTCATCAAGACCTTCTTGCCGGTGTGCAGACCGACGCCGGTCGCGCGAATCGAATTCTTGAGTGTTCGCTGATTCAGCATCTTGAGGAAACCAGCCGGACTTAAGTTAATAACGGCAAAGGTACCACACCGTTGACCCGGGTCTAAAGCGGCAATCCAAACCGGCGCCCCGGAACAATGCTCCCAAGGGGCGCCAAAGCCTGGAATGTACTGCTTAAGCCTCAATCCGCCTGTCGGCGCAAGAATGCCGGAATATCCAGCAAATCCTCCGACTCGACTTCGGTGCGTAAGCCGTCGCCCACCGCGCGCTGCCTCTGCACCGTCGGCTTGTCCAACATGGCGTAGTCGGTAGGCGCCATCGGCGATTTGGGCCGGACCACCCGCATGGTCAAGGGCGGTGCGATCGCCGCGGCCGCTTGTTGCACCTGATGGGATGCCGGCCGTGCGACCGCGACCGGCTTGCCCAATCCGGTGGCCACGACCGTGACGCGGATCTGGTTGGCCATATCGGGGTCGATCACCGTACCCACCACCACCGTGGCATCGTCCGAGGCGAATTGCTTGATGACATTGCCCACCTCTTGGAACTCGCCGATGGACAGATCCATGCCCGCGGTGACGTTGACCAGGATGCCTTGAGCGCCCGAGAGGTTGATGTCCTCGAGCAGGGGGCTGGAGATTGCCGCCTCGGCCGCCTCGCGCGCCCGATCATCCCCGGCGGCGCTGCCCGAACCCATCATGGCCATGCCGGTCTCGGACATGACCGTGCGCACGTCGGCAAAGTCGACGTTGATCAGACCCGGCCGGGTGATCAGTTCCGCGATGCCCTGCACCGCGCCCTGCAGCACGGTGTTGGCCGCCTTGAAGGCGTCGAGCAACGTGGTGCTGCTGCCCAGCACCGACAGCAGTTTCTGGTTCGGAATGGTGATCAGCGAGTCCACGTACTTGGACAGCTCCAGCATGCCCTGGTCGGCCACCCGCGAACGCTTGTTGCCTTCCATCTCGAACGGCCGCGTGACCACGGCCACCGTCAGGATGCCGAGCTCCTTCGCGACTTGCGCGACCACCGGGGCCGCGCCCGTGCCGGTGCCGCCGCCCATGCCGGCCGTGATGAACAGCATGTCGCAGCCCTCGATGAGCTCGATGATGCGGTCACGGTCTTCCATGGCCGCCTGGCGGCCCACTTCGGGGTCGGCGCCGGCGCCCAGGCCCTTGGTGATGTTGCAGCCGATCTGCAATGCGGTGCGCACCTTGGAGTGCTTCAGCGCCTGCGCATCGGTGTTGATGCAAATGAAATCCACGCCCTCGAGACCGGCCTGGACCATGTGCGAGACGGCATTGCCGCCGCCGCCGCCCACGCCCAGCACCTTGATGACGGCGCTTTGACTGTAAGAATCCATCAGTTCGAACATTCCAGTTCTCCTATCTTTAGTAATCGCCCCACAAACCGACTTGAAGCCCCTCAAAAATTGCCTGCAAACCAGGCCTTCATCCGCTCAAAAATATTCTTCATGCCGCCCGCGAGCAGCGGCGCATCCGTTCGCTGCACGTCCAGATTGCCCTTGGCATACAGCAGCAGGCCCACGCCCGTGGCATGGATGGGATTGCTCACCACATCCACCAGCCCGCTGACGTACTGCGGCACCCCGAGGCGCACGGGCATGTGGAACACTTCCTCGGCGAGCTCGATGGCGCCCTCCATCTTGGAACTGCCCCCCGTGAGCACGATGCCGGTGGCCACCTGCTCCTCCAGTCCCGCGCGGCGCAGCTCGTCGCGGATCAAACCGAACAATTCCTCGTAGCGCGGCTCGACGATCTCGGCGAGCGTTTGCCGCGCCAGGCGCCGCGGCGGGCGGTCGCCGACGCTCGGCACTTCGATGGTCTCGTCGGGATTCGCCAGCTGCGACAGAGCGCAGGCGTACTTGATCTTGATGTCCTCGGCGTACTGGGTCGGGGTGCGCATGGACACGGCGATATCGTTGGTCACCTGATCGCCGGCGATCGGTATCACGGCCGTGTGGCGGATCGCGCCGCCGCCGAACACCGCGATGTCGGTGGTGCCGCCGCCGATGTCCACGACGCACACGCCGAGATCCTTTTCATCCTCGGTGAGCACGGCGTAGCTCGAGGCGAGCTGCTCCAGGACGATGTCGTCGACCGCGAGGCCGCAGCGCTGCACGCATTTGACGATGTTCTGCGCGGCGCTGTCGGCGCCGGTGACGATGTGCACCTTGGCTTCGAGCCGCACCCCGGACATGCCGATGGGATCGCGGATGCCCTCCTGGCTGTCGATGATGTATTCCTGCGGCAGCACGTGCAGGATCTTTTGATCGGCGGGAATCGCGACCGCCTTGGCCGCGTCGATCACGCGCTCGACGTCGCCCTGCACCACCTCTTTGTCCTTGATGGCGACGATGCCGTGCGAATTGAGGCTGCGCACGTGGCTGCCGGCGATGCCTGCGTACACCGAATGGATCTCGCAGCCGGCCATCAGTTCGGCCTCTTCAACCGCCCGCTGGATGGACTGCACCGTGGACTCGATGTTGACCACCACGCCCTTCTTCAAGCCGCGCGAGGGGTGGCTGCCGATGCCGATGATTTCCAGCGCGCCGTCGGCCTTGATTTCGCCCACGATGGCGACGACTTTGCTGGTGCCGATGTCCAGGCCCACCAGGAGATTTCGATCAGAACGCTTAGCCATGTCTGTGCAGTATTCCTTCAGGCATCGGTATCTTCGCTGCGCTTGGACGGCACCTGGGCCGGCACCGCGGGATTGCGCCAGCCGATGGCGAAGCCATTCGAGTAGCGCATGTCGACGTAAGTGATTTCATTCAAACGATGCGAGATGACCTGCGATGCGGTGCGGATGAAGCGATCGATGCGCTCATCCACGTCGCGCCTGCCCAGGCGCACGGTCACCCCGCTGTCCAGATCCATTTCCCAGGCGCCGCGCTCATCCAGCCGCAGCGCGGCAATGCGCATGCCCGCTTCCAGCATCCGGCCCTGCACCGAGAGGTAGCGCTGCGCCACCTGCGATTCGGTGCCCTCGGGGCCGCTCAAGTGCGGCAGTTCTGCCGGCACGTGGGTCGCGGACCTCACGAACAGCTCGCCGCGGGTATTGAGCAGTCCCGACTCTCCCCAGCGCGCCGCAGCGGTTTGCTCGACCACGGTCACGTGCAGGCTGTTGGGCCAGCGGCGCTGAATGCGCGCGTGCTCCACCCAGGGCAGCGCTTCGACCGAGCGCTCGATGGCGTCGAGGTCCGCCGACATGAACCCCGTTTGGCTGAACGGCGCCACCGCCTTCTCGATCTCTCCGGGGGAGACGCGCTGAAAGCTGCCGTCCATGGAGATGACGCGCAACGGGCGGTCGAGCGCCCAGGTGAGCGCCGTCAATCCCCCCACCAGCAGCGCCAGCAGGGCGGCGCGGCGTGCATGGCGGCGCCATTCGGTCACGAACGCCGGCCATTGCCACGTGGGCTTCGGCGCCTTGGGCTTGTTCTTGAATCGATTGCGGCGCCAGACGAAGGTCAGGTTCATTTGCGGGCTCGCACAAAGCTGGTCTCGAGAACGCGCCACACCAGCTCGTCGAAGTCGATGCCGGACTGACGCGCCGCCATGGGCACCAGGCTGTGATCGGTCATGCCCGGAGTCGTGTTGATTTCGATGAAATAGAAGCGTCCGTTGGCCGGATCGCGCATGAAATCGACGCGGCCCCAGCCGAAACAGTCGGTCACCCGGAAGGCCGCCAGCGCGGCGGCCTGCAGCTGCGCTTCGGCCGCCGGGTCAAGGCCGCTCGGACAGTGATACTGGGTATCGTCGCGGAAATATTTCGCCTGATAGTCGTAGAACTCGGTCGCCGGCTGGATGCGGATCGACGGCAAGCCGCGGTCGTGCAGCACCCCCACGGTGTATTCATCGCCGGCGATGAAGCGTTCCGCGAACACGATGGGGTCGATGGCGCGCGCCTCGGCGTAGGCGCCCGGCAATTGCGCCGCGGTCTTGACCTTGGTGATCCCGACGCTCGACCCCTGGGAAGCCGGTTTGACCATCAGGGGCAGGCCGATTTCATCGAGCGCGCGTGCCAGGTCGGCCGGGCCCGACAGCACCGTATATTCCGGCGCAACGTAGCCCGCCCCGACCACGACACGCTTGGTCTTGAGCTTGTCCATGGTCAACGCGGAGGCCAACACGCCGCTGCCGGTGTAGGGGATCCCGAGCCACTCGAGCGCGCCCTGCATCAAGCCATCCTCGCCGCCCGGCCCATGCAGCGCGATCCACGCCCGGTCGAATCCGTCGCTCACCAGGTCCTGCACGGGCCGGTCCCTGGGGTCGAAGGCATGCGCATTCACGCCGCGGCGCTTCAGGGCCTTGAGCACGGCATTGCCGCTCAGCAGGGAAATCTCGCGCTCGCTGGAGTCGCCGCCCAGCAGCACCGCCACCGTGCCGAAATCCTCCGGCAGCAAAGTGCGGTGCATGACGGCCTTCAAGGTGAGCAGACTCATGCCGGCTCTCCGACGACGCGCACTTCGGTGGCAAGCTGGATGCCGTGCACTTGCGCGACGGTGCGCTGCACGTGCGCGATCAGGGCCTCGATATCGGCCGCGCGCGCCGATCCGTGGTTGATGATGAAGTTCGCGTGCTTGTCCGATACCGAGGCATCGCCGATGCGAAAACCCTTGAGGCCGGCGCTCTCGATCAGGCGCGCCGCATGGTCCCCGGGAGGATTGGTGAATACCGATCCGCAGCTCCACTCGCCGATGGGCTGGGTCTGTTTGCGCTTGTCGAGCAGTTCCCGGATGGCCTCGGTATTGACGCCGGGCTTGCGCTCGAATTCGAGCTGCGCGCCGATGAACCACTCATTGCCGGGCCCTTGGCACCGGCGGTAGCCGATGTCGTAGTCGGCCGGCTTGCGCGCGTGGCGTACGCCGCGGCGGTCCAGCACCTCGACCTCGATCACGTGGCGCCAGGTCTCCCCGCCCCACGCGCCGGCGTTCATGGCAAGCGCGCCGCCCAGGGTGCCGGGAATGCCGGCGAAGAATTCCGCGGGACCTAAGCCCCATTTCACGCACTGCCGCGCGATGCGTGCGCACGGCACCCCCGCGTCCACCTGGATGCGGGTGGCGCTCAGGCGCTCGAGCGCGCCGAGCGCGCCGTGGGTCGCGATGACGGCGCCGCGGATTCCGCCGTCGCGCACCAAGAGGTTGCTGCCGAGTCCGATCCACAGCAGCGGCACCTCCGGCGGCAGCTGGCGCACGAAGGCCGCCAGATCCATGACGTCGCGCGGCGTGAAGAAGAGGTCCGCCGGCCCGCCCACGTGCCAGGAGGTGTGCTTCGCCATGGGCACGTCGTGCAGCACCCGCGAGGCGAATTCAGGCGGCAGATCGGCCATCCGTTGTGCGCTCATGCCGCGGCTCCCGCAAACCGGCTCTTCAGTTCCTGCGCGACGGCGCCGATGTTGCCGGCACCCATGATGAGCACCACGTCGCCGTCATGCACCACGCCGCGCAAGGCATCGGCCAGGTCATCGGCGTGTTCGACGAACACCGGCTCCACCAAACCGCGCGTGCGCACGGCGCGGCAGATGGCGCGGCCGTCGGCGCCCGCGATCGGCGCTTCTCCGGCCGCATAGACCTCCGTCACCAACAGCACGTCGCATTCGCTCAACGCGAGGCCGAAGTCATCGAGCAGATCGCGGGTGCGGCTGTAGCGGTGCGGCTGGAACGCGAGCACCAGCCGCCGCTCCGGCCACCCCTGGCGCACCGCATCCAGGGTGGCGGTGATTTCGGTCGGGTGATGGCCGTAGTCATCGACGATCAGGGCGCGGCCGCCCGCCCATTGAATTTCACCCAGTTGCTGCAGGCGCCGATCGATGCCTTGGAATTGCGCCAGCGCGCGCTGGATCGCGGCATCGGCAATATCGAGTTCGGTGGCCACCGCCACCGCCGCGAGGGAATTCAGCACATTGTGGCGGCCGGGCAGGTTGATGGTGAGATGCAGCGGCTCGCGGCCCGGGCGCAGCACGTCGTAGTGCGACTGCAGACCGTCGCGCACCACATTCACGGCGCGGATGTCCGCTTCCGGCGCGAAACCATAAGTGTGAAACGGCCGCGCCACGAGTTCGAGAATGCTGCGCACCTGCGCATCGTCGCTGCACAGCACCGCGAGTCCGTAGAACGGCAGATTGTGCAGGAAGTCGACGAAGCTCTGCTTGAGCCGCGAGAAGTCCCCCTCATGCGTCGTCAAATGATCGTTGTCGATGTTGGTCACGATGGCGATCATCGGCTGCAGGTGCATGAACGAGGCGTCGCTTTCATCGGCCTCGGCCACGAGATAGCGGCCTGCGCCCAGCTTGGCATTGCTGTCGGCGCTCTTCAGGCGGCCGCCGATGACGAAGGTGGGATCCAGGCCGCCTTCGGCGAGCATGCTGGCCACCAGGCTCGTGGTGGTGGTCTTGCCGTGCGTGCCGGCCACCGCGATCGAGTAGCGGAAGCGCATCAGCTCGCCCAGCATTTCCGCGCGCGGCACCACCGGGATGTGGTTGGCCAGCGCCGCCGCGACCTCGGGGTTCGAGCGGTTGACGGCGCTCGACACCACCACCACATCGGCGTCGCCGAGATGATCGGCGGAATGACCGATGAAGACGGTGACGCCGAGGCGTCCGAGGCGCTGCGTCACGGCGTTGGCCTTGAGATCCGACCCCTGCACCGCGTAGCCCAGGTTGAGCAGCACCTCGGCGATGCCGCCCATGCCGCTGCCGCCGATGCCCACCAGGTGAATGCGATGAATGCGACGCATTCGATCATCGGTGCGTGTGCGCAGGCGTTCGCTCATGCGTGCGCTCCGGCGGCGATGCACAGGTCCGCAAGCTGCGCCGCCGCATCGACGATGCGCGACCCACGGGCGGCTTGCGCCATGCTGAGGAGGCGCTTGCGGTCGTTGATGAGTTCGCCGATCGCCTCGCCCAGTCGCTCGGGCGTGAGATCACGCTCCTGAATGAGCCGCGCGGCACCGCTCCTCACCAATACTTCGGCATTCTTAGTCTGATGATCATCGGTGGCCACCCCCAGCGGCACGAAAATGGCGCCGAGGCCCGCGGCCTGCAGTTCGGTCACGGTCATGGCGCCGGCACGGCACACCGCGAGATCGGCCCAGGCATAGGCCTCGGCCATGTCGTCGATGAAAGGCAGCACGTCGGCCTCGACCTGCGCTTGCGCGTACGCCGCACGCGCGGTCTCGAGCCCGCGCTCGCCGGTCTGGTGGCGGATCAGCGGGCGATCCGCCGCGGCCAGGCGGGCGAGCGCCTGCGGCACCACGGAATTCAAGCGCTGCGCTCCCTGGCTGCCGCCGAACACCAGCAGGCGCGAACGGTTGTCGCGGCCGGCGAAACGCGTCTGCGGGTCCGGCACCGCGGCGATGTCGGCGCGCACCGGATTGCCGATGACGCGTGCCCCGACCTTGGGCCCGAAGCTGCCCTCGAACGCCTCGAGCACCTGGCTCGCAAAACGCGCCAGCGTCCGATTGGTGAGTCCGGCGACGGCGTTCTGTTCATGAATCAACAGCGGCATCCGCAGCATCCAGGCGGCAATGCCGCCCGGCCCGCTCACATAGCCGCCGAGACCAAGCACCGAGCGCGGCCGCACGCGTCGCAGCACGCTCAAGGACTGCGCCACGGCTTTGACCACGCGCCAGGGAGCGAGCAGCCAGGTCTTGAGGCCCTTGCCGCGCACGCCGCCGACGCGCACCCATTCGATGGGAAAGCCGTTGGCCGGCACCACCCGCGACTCCATGCTTCCGGGCGCACCCAGCCACACCACGGGGACTCCCCGCTCGCGCAGCACCCGCGCCACGGCAAGGGCGGGAAAGACGTGCCCGCCGGTGCCGCCCGCCATGATGAGCACCGGTGCGCTCATCGAGGTCCCCCCGGCATGCGCATCACGGCCGAACGCGAGTTCGCCTTGACCTCGTGATAGATGCGCAGCACCACGCCGAGCCAGGCGAGGCTCACCAGCAGGCTGCTGCGGCCGTAGCTCAACAGCGGCAGCGTCAGGCCCTTGGTCGGCAGCACGCCCATGTTGACGCCGATGTTCACGGTGGCCTGCAATCCCAGCCACACGCCGAAGGCCAGCGCCAGATAGGATTGAAAGCGCATGCCGGCATGCGCCGCCATGCGCGAAATCTGAAATGCGCGCCACACCAGCGCCATGAACAGCCCGATCACGCCGAGCACCCCGACCAACCCCAGCTCCTCGGCGAGCACGGCGAACACGAAGTCGGTGTGCGCCTCGGGCAGGTAGAACAATTTCTGCACGCTGCTGCCGAGACCGACGCCGAACCAGGCTCCCCGGCCGATGGCGATCAGCGACTGCGTCAGCTGAAAGCCGCCGTTGAAGGGATCGTCCCAGGGATGCAGGAATCCGGTGAGTCGCTTCAGCCGATAGGCCGAGGTGAGCGCCAGCACCGCGAACGACAGCGAGGCTGCCGCCACCAGCAGCAGCACGTAGCGCAGGCGCGCGCCGGCGACGAACAGCACGGCGAAGCCGGTGGCGAACAGTACCGTGGCGGCGCCGAAATCCGGCTCGAGCAGCAGCAGCAGAGCGGTGACCGTCAGCAGCCCCACCGGTTTGGCGAGGCCGGGCAGGGTCTGTTCGAGCTCGCCGCGCTTGCGCACGCAGTAGCTGCACACCCAGATCAGCACCAGCACCTTGGCGAGTTCTGAGACCTGGAAGTTGATCGGGCCGACGCGCAGCCAGCGCCGCGCGCCGTTCACCATCGCGCCGATCCCGGGAATGAGCACCAGCAGCAGCAGCAACAGCCCCAGGCAAAGCAGCGCGAGGCTGTACTTGTCCCACAGTTCGGCCGGCACGCGCGTGACGACCCAGGCAAACAGGAGTCCGGCGGCGCCGAAGATGAATTGGCGCTCGAGGAAATAGAACGGGTTCCCGAGGTCGCGCGCGGCAATGGACATGGACGCGGATGTGACCATGATCAAGCCCACCAACAGCAGGCTCGCCACCAACCCGAGGGTGATCGAATCCCAGGCGAAGGGCATGCGCTCGCGCGCCCTCAAGCCCGCGGACATGCTGGCGGAGGTCATTGCGCGCCCTTCCCGAGTTCACGAACCGCGGCGGCGAAGGCGTCGCCGCGATGGCCGTAGTCGCGGAACATGTCGAAGCTGGCGCAGGCCGGCGACAGCAGCACGGTGTCGCCCGGCTGCGCGGCGCGTGCTGCGGCAAACACGGCCTCTTGCATGCTCGCGGCGGTCTCGAGGGGGCAGATGCCCCGGATCGCCGCCGCCAGGGCGGCGGCATCCTTGCCGATCAGCACGGCGTGCCGCACCTTGCCGCGAAAGGCCTCCGCCAGCGGCGTGAAGTCCTGGCCCTTGGACAATCCGCCCGCAATCATCACCAGCGGCCCCGGCATGCCGGCCACCGCCGCGATGGTCGCGCCCACATTAGTGCCCTTCGAGTCATCGACGAAGCGCACGGCGGATATGTCCGCGATCCACTCGGAGCGGTGCGGCAATCCCGGAAACGACTCGAGGGCCGCGATCATGGCGGACATCGGCAGCTGCGCCGCCTCGCCCAGGGCCAACGCGGCGAGCGCATTGGCGGCATTGTGCAGTCCGGTGATCTTCATGCGCGACACATCCAGCACGGCCTCGCCGCGGCGGGCGAGCTCGGTCCGGGCGCCGCTGCGCAGCAGCGTGAAGTCGGCGTCCGTCCGCTCGATGGAAAAGGTGACGGTGCGGGTCTGCGCGCCTGCGCCCTCGGGCGCGCGCATGGCCGCCACCAGAGGATCGTCCGCGTTCAACACCACGGTGGCCGCCTTGGCGAAGATCCGCGACTTGGCGCGCGCATAGGCCGCCACCGACGGATAGCGGTCCAAGTGATCGGCGGTGACATTGAGCACCACCGCCGCCTGCAAATGCAGCGACGAAGTGGTCTCGAGCTGGAAGCTCGACAGCTCCAATACATACAGATCGGGGATCGGCTGCTCGAGCAGGTCGAGGGCCGGGGTCCCCAGGTTGCCGCCGGCGAGCACCCTGCGCCCCGCGGCGGCGGCCATGCGCGCAACCAGGCTCGTGACCGTGCTCTTGCCGTTGGTGCCGGTAATGCCGATCACCGGCGCCTGCACGTGGCGCGCGAACAATTCCACGTCGCCCAGCACCTCGATGCCGCGATCCCGCGCGAGACGGGCGATGGGCTCCTCGAGCGCCACTCCCGGGGACATCAGCAGCTGCGAGGCGCCGTCGAGCAGCGATAAATCAAAGCCGCCGAGCCGCAGGTCGAGCGAGCGGGCGAGCGCGCCCAGCTCCGTAAGACCGGGCGGCGTGCGGCGCGAGTCGGTGGCGCGCACCGGGATCCCGCGTTTCGCGAGATAGCGCAGGCAGGATGCGCCGGTTTTGCCGAGACCGACCACGACACTGTGCATCAGCGTATCTTCAAGGTTGCAAGGCCCGCCAACACCAGCACGAAGCTGATGATCCAGAAGCGCACGATCACCTTGGGCTCCGCCCACCCCTTGAGTTCGAAATGATGGTGGATCGGCGCCATGCGGAATATCCGCTTGCCCGTCAGCTTGAACGACGCCACCTGCAGCATCACCGACACGGTTTCGAGCACGAACACGCCGCCCATCACGAACAGCACGATTTCCTGGCGCACGATAACCGCGAGGGTGCCGAGCGCGGCACCGATGGCGAGCGCCCCCACATCGCCCATGAACACCTGCGCCGGATAGGAGTTGAACCACAGGAACCCCAAGCCCGCGCCCACCAAGGTCGCGCTGAAGATCAGCGCCTCGCCGACGCCGGGGATGTAGGGAATCTGCAGATAGGTCGCGAATTTGAAGTTGCCCGTGACGTACGCGAACACGCCGAGCGCCGCCGCCACCATCACGGCCGGCATGATGGCGAGGCCGTCGAGGCCGTCGGTCAGATTGACGGCATTGCTGGTGCCGACGATGACGAGATACGAGAGCGCGAGGAACGCCGCCGTCGACATGGGGACCGCCACGGTCTTGAAGAACGGCACGTACAGGATCGCTTCGCCCGAGAACTGGTGCAGGTTGTGCACCGACAGGGCGGCCGCGAGGCCCAGCACCGATTGCGCCAGATACTTGTAGCGCGCCGCCAGTCCCTTGGAATTTCCGACCACCAATTTCAGGTAGTCGTCATAGAAGCCGATCAGGCCGAAGCACAGGGTGGTCGCCAGCAGGATCCACACGAAGCGGCTGGACAGGTCGGCCCACAACAGCGTGCCGAGCACCATCGACACCAGAATGAGCCCGCCGCCCATGGTGGGGGTGCCGGATTTGGCCAAATGGGTTTGCGGGCCGTCGGTGCGCACCTGCTGCCCGATCTGATAGCGGCTGAGCAGCGCAATCATGGTCGGACCGATGAACAACGCCAGCGCCAGCGCGGTGACGGCCGCGAGGATTCCGCGCAGCGTGAGGTATTGAAAGACGTGGAAGCCGCTGTAGAACCGCGCGAGATATTCAGTGAGGGATAGCAACATCGCGTTTAACTCGCTCCGCCGGTGAGTGCCTGCACGACGCGCTCCAGGCGGTTGACGCGCGAGCCTTTGATCAACACGGTGACGCCGGGCGCAAGCTCCGCCTGCAAGCGGCGCGTCAGCGAGTCGGCATCGGCGAACCACTCGCCCCCCGAGCCGAAGGTCTCGACCGCGCGCGAGCTCTGCGCGCCCACCGCGAACAGGCGTTTGATCCCGCAATCGCGCGCGTACGCCCCCATGTGCGCATGGCTGTCCTCGGCGTACTCGCCGAGTTCGGCCATGTCGCCGAGCACCAGCCAGGTCGCGCCCGGCAGCGCGCGCAGCACCTCGAGGCCGGCGCGCACCGAACTGGGGTTGGCGTTGTACGAGTCGTCGATGATCCAGCTGTCGCGCGCGCCGGCTTTCAGCTGCAGGCGGCCCGCGACCGCGCGAAACTCGGCCAGTCCCGCGGCGATTTCATCGAGGGAGGCGCCGGCGGCCGCGGCGGCGGCGGCCGCGGCCAACGCGTTGCCGACGTTGTGCATGCCGCCCGCCTTGAGCGTGATCAGGCGTTCACCCAGCGGGCAGACCAGCGTGAAGCGCGTGGCGAACTCGCCGCGCTCGATCGCCTGCAGCGGATTCTTCGCCATGAAATCCGCGTCCGCGTGGATGCCGAAGGTCACGATGCGGCGTCCCGCGGCCGTTCTTTTCCAATAGCCCGCGTAGGCATCGTCGGCGTTGATGATCCCGGTGGCGCCGGGGTCGAGACAGGACACCATCTCGCCCTCGCCCTGCGCGACACCGTCCAGATTGCCGAAGCCTTCGAGATGTTCGGCCCCGGCGTTGGTGATCAGACCGATCGTGGGGCGCGCGAGACGCACCAGTTCAGCGACGTCGCCGATGCGATTCGCGCCCATTTCGACCACGGCGCTGCGGTGCGCGGCTTCGAGCCGCATCAGCGTCACCGGGACGCCGATGTGATTGTTGAGATTGCCGCGGGTCGCCATCACCAAGCCCATGCGCGACAGGATGGCGGCCGCCATTTCTTTGGTGGTGGTCTTGCCGTTGCTGCCGCCGATCGCCACCAGCGGCACGTCGAATTGGGCGCGCCAGGCTTGACCCAGCATCTGCAGCGCACGCAACGGATCGGCCACCACGACTTGCGGCAGGGAATTCGGCACGGCGCGGGCGACGATGGCGCCGATGGCGCCGCGCGCTGCGGCCGCCGCGACGAACTCGCCGCCGTCGAAGTTCGGTCCGCGCAGTGCGACGAACAGCGATCCCGGCATGAGCGTGCGGCTGTCCGTGGCCACCGCGCCGTAGGGACGATCATCGCCGACCAGTTCACCGCCCACCGCGGTTGCGGCGTCGTGCAGCGTGCGTTTCATGGCCGCTCCCGGATCATGCCGCCGCCCCCAGGTAGCGCTGCGCTTCGCGCCGATCGCTGAAGCTGCGCCGCGTGTCGCCGTAGATCTGATAGTCCTCGTGGCCCTTGCCGGCAATCAGCACCATATCCGCGGCCCGCGCTTCCTTGAGCGCGGCGCCGATGGCTTCGCCGCGGTCATGAATGACCCGCGCCTCGCGCGATGCGATCCCGCTGAGTATGTCGCGGGTGATGGCCTGCGGATCCTCGGAGCGCGGATTGTCGTCGGTGACGATGATTTGATCGGCCAGTTCATCCGCAACGGCGCCCATGATGCGGCGCTTGCCGGGATCGCGGTCGCCGCCGCAGCCGAACACGCACCACAGGGCGCCCTTGCAATGCTCGCGCAACGCGCGCAGGGCCTGCGCGAGCGCATCGGGGGAATGCGCGTAGTCGACCACGGCCACGGGCTTGCCGCGGCCGGCGGGTTCGACCACTTCCATGCGTCCCGGCGGCGGCACGCAGTCGGCCAGCACCCGGACTGCGTCGCCGAGCGTTGCGCCGAGCGACAGCAGGCAGGCAAGAACGACCAGGGCGTTTTCGGCGTTGAAGCGTCCGAGCAGCCGGGTCGGCGCTTCGGCCTTGCCGAAACTGCCGTCCAACTGCAACGAAATGCCGTGCAGATCCAGGCTCACGCGCGAGGCGCACAGCGCCCGCTCGGCCAGCCATCCCGAACCGCCGCTGCCGATCCAAATGGCGGTGAGCGGCGCGCGCCCGGCATACCTCTGCGCCAGTTCCCGGCCGAACGCGTCGCCCACATTGATGATGATGTGCTTGAGATCGGGGGCATCGAATAAGCGCGCCTTGGCGGCGCCATAGGCCGCCATGGTCTGGTGGTAGTCCAGGTGGTCGCGGCTCAAATTGGTGAACGCCGCTGAATGCAGCCGCACGCCGGCGATGCGGTCCTGATCGAGTGCCTGGGAGGAGACCTCCATCGCGACCTCGCGCACGCCGGAGGCGCGCAAGGCGGCGAGCACGCGGTGCATCGTGACCACATCGGGCGTGGTGAGCGTCGGCGGCTCGAGCGCCGCGATCCGGCCCCAGCCGACCGTGCCGATGTAGGCGGCGCGCAATCCGAGCTTGTCGAGACATTGCGTCAGCAAATAGGCGCAGGTGGTCTTGCCGTTGGTGCCGGTGATGCCGGTGATGCGCAGCTGCGATGAAGGCCAGTTGAAGAATCGGTCGGCGATGCGCCCCAGCAACGCGCCGAGTCCCGGTATCGGCGCGCAGAACACTTGCGGCGGCAGCTTCGGCGGCGCCGCCTCGGCGCTCGGTTCCCACAGCACCACGCTCGCGCCGCGGGCCGCGGCCTCCGCCGCGAATTTCAATCCATGCGTGCTGCGGCCCTGCAATGCGAAGAACAGGCTGCCGGGACGCGACTCGCGGCTGTCGAGGGTCAGATCCTCGATGCGCGAATCATTCGCGGGCGCCGCCGTAATGCCGTCGAGCAGCCACGTGAGCGAGGTGCTCATTGGATGTCGCTGGCGCGCACCAGCGTCGCGGCCGGCACGTTTTGCAGATCGTCCGGCGGAACGTCCATCAGGCGCAGTGCGCCCGACATCACGCTCGCGAACACCGGCGCGGCCACCGTGCCGCCCTGGGCCAGCACGCCGCCCAGCTCGTGCGGATCCCGGCTCGGCTCATCGATCACCACCACCGTGGCCAGCTTCGGGTGCGAGGCGGGCACCAGGCCGGCAAACACCGCCATGATCCGGTCGGTGGAATAGCCGCCGGCGATTGATTTGAACGCGGTGCCCGTCTTGCCGGACACCCGATAGCCGATCAGCGAGGCGCGGGTCGCCGTGCCGCCTTTTTCGACCACCTGCTCCATCAGCTGCACCAGCGCATGCGCGACCTTGGGATCGAGCACCTGCTCGCCATGCACGGGCCCGGAGACGCGTTCGAAGGTGATCGGGCGCTTGATGCCGCCGGCGCCGATGGTTGCGTAGGCATGTGCCAGTTGCAGCGGGGTGACCGAGAGGCCATAGCCATGCGACATGGTGGCGATGCCGATCGGGCGCCAGTGCGTGTACGGACTCAGCATGCCGGCGGATTCGCCGGGATAGCCGCTGCCGGTCACCTGTCCCAACCCCAGGCCCGTCAGCGTGCTCCAGATTTCTTCGGGCTGCAGCGACAGGGCGACCTTGGCGGTGCCGACATTGCTGGACTTGGCGAGGATCGTGGCCATGTCGATCGCGCCCAGATTGGTTTCATCCTCGAACACCTTGCTGCCCACTTTCAGGAAACCCGGCGAGGTGTCGACGATGCTGTCGGCGCGATACTGCCCCGAGGCGAGCGCCGCCGCCATGATGAACGGTTTGATGCTCGATCCCGGCTCGAAGATGTCGGTGGCGGCGCGATTGCGGTACAGACCGGCTTTGAGCTGTTCGCGATCGTTGGGGTTGTACGAGGGCTGATTCACCAGGGCGAGCACTTCGCCGGTGTCGACGTCGACCACGATCACGGAACCGGCGCGCGCGCGGTATTCCTGCATGGCGGATTTCAGCTCGCGATAGGCGAGGTACTGAATGCGCAGGTCGATGCTCGTCACGAGATCCCGGCCCGGGCGCGGTGCGCGGATGCTTTCGACGTTCTCGACGTAGCGCCCCTGCATGTCCTGAATGACGCGCTTTGCGCCGTCCTCGCCGTTCAGCAATTGATCGAAGCCGAGCTCCAAACCCTCCTGGCCCTTGTCATCCACGGTGGTGAAGCCGACCACATGCGCCGAGACCTCTCCGGCCGGGTAGTAGCGCCGGTATTCGCGCAGCAGATACACCCCGGGAATCCCCAGCGCCTTGATGTGCGCCGCCTGTTCGGGCGGCATGTGCCGCACCAGATACAGGAACTCGCGGTCCAGGTTGCTGGTGATCCGCCGCGCAAGCGTCTGTTGATCCTCTTTCAGCGCGCGCGCGAGCTTCGGCAGCTGGTCGATGTTGTCGTTGATCTCCTGAGGATTCACCCACACGCTGTCGACCGGCGTGCTGACCGCCAGGGGCTCGCCGTTGCGATCCGTGATCGCGCCGCGGTGCGCCGCGATCTTGACCACGCGCATCGAACGAGCATCGCCTTGGCTGGCGAGAAAGCCGTGATCCAGCAGCTGCAACTCCACCGCACGCGCGATGAGCCCCGCCGCGCACAGCAGCACCAGCGAAAGAATCACGGTCGAACGCCAGCGATAGCTCCTCGCCTGGGCGTCGTTGTCGCCGGGGCGCAATTTCACGGCCGCACGATCCGCACATCGCGGGTTTGCGGCAGGTTCATTTGCAGCTTGGCGTTGGCGACTCTTTCGACGAAGGCGTTCGAGGACCAATAGCTCTGCTCCAGCTGCAGGCGTCCCCACTCCATGTCGAGTGCATCGCGTTCGGCATTGAGCTTCTCCAGGTGCACGAACATGTCGCGGGCCTTGTGCCGCGCGTAGATCACCTGCACGGCGGAACCGAGCACGGCGAGCCACAACAGGGGCAGGGCGAGCGGCAGCAGGCGGCGGTATTTCATGCGGCTATTCCTGGGGCGAGGCGTTCAGCAACGCGTAAGCGCGCACTGCGTGCGCGTGGATTGGCGGACGATTCGTTCGCATCGGGCTGGATCGATTTGCCGACGAGCTTGAGCGCCGGCCTGGCGTGCGCCGGGATGTCGGGCAGGCCCGCGTACATAGGGTCAGGCAGCGAGTGGCGGCGCATGAACTGCTTGACCATGCGGTCTTCCAGCGAATGGAAGCTGATCACCGCGAGGCGGCCGTCGGGCGCCAGGCGCGCGAGCGCCGCGTCGAGTCCGGCCTCGAGCTCCGCGAGCTCGTGGTTCACATGGATGCGCAGCGCCTGGAATACCCGGGTCGCGGGATGCTTGTGGCGCTCCTTGCTGCGGGCGACCCGCGCAATCATCTGCGCGAGCTGCAAGGTGCGTTCGAACGGCTGCGTTTCACGGTCTTTCACGATGGCGCGCGCGATGCGCGGCGCCTCGCGTTCCTCGCCGTACTCGCGGAAGATTCGCACCAGCTCCTCGAAGGAGGCGCCGTTGACGACGTCGGCGGCGCTCTCGCCCACCCCCGCCGTCATACGCATGTCCAGGGGCCCATCCTGCATGAAGCTGAAGCCGCGCATGGCATCATCGAGCTGCGGCGAGGAGACGCCCAGATCGAACAGGATGCCGTCGAATTTGAGATCCGGCTCGACCTGGTCCGCGCATTCCGCCAGCGAGGAAAACGGCGCGAGAAAGAACGCCACCCGTGGATCGCCTGCGAATCTGACCCGCGCTTCTGCGATGGCCGCAGAGTCACGGTCGAGGCACAGCAAACGACCGTTCGCGATGAGGTTCTGCAAAATCGCCCCTGCATGTCCGCCTCGACCAAAAGTGGCGTCCAAGTAGGTGCCACTCCCCCGTATCCTCAACGCGGCCAGTACCTGAGGTAGCAGTACCGGCGTATGTTCCGCTGTCGTGTCACTCACCGCGCCGGCCGGTTAGAACGACAGCGTGTCTAATTCGCCCGGCGAATGGCCCGCGCTGTCGGCGCTCGCCAGCCATTCGTCCCGCCTCTCGTTCCAGCGTGCCTCGTCCCACAATTCGAACCGCAGCCCCTGGCCGATCAGCATGGCGTCGCGGGTCAGCTGGCCAAATTCCCGCAGATTGGCCGGCAATAGCAGCCGCCCATGCCCATCGAGCTCCAAATCCGTCGCGTAACCCACCATCAACCGCTGCAAACCGCGCGTGCGGGGGTCCAAGGTGGGCAATTTGGTGAGTTTTCGTTCGATGTCTTCCCAATCGGGGAGGGGGTAGATGAGCAGGCACTGATCCTTGTCGACCGTCACCACCAAGTGCCCGCCGCAACGCTCTTGCAGCCGCTCGCGATACCGGGTCGGCATCACCAGCCGGCCCTTCGCGTCCAAAGTCAGTTTGTTGGCACCCCGAAACATCTTTGGATGGGTCCAGAAACCCATTTTCTCCCACAATTTCCCACCGGGCACCACTATAGGGAGCGCCAAGTCGCACTGTCAACGGGTTAAGTTAAAAAAAACCCGTACCGACAGTGACTTAGGTCACATTTTGTACAGCGCTGGAGGGCGCAAGGCTTGAGTCTGTTTTGAATCAGACTGTTAGGAGGGTTTCCTGAAACAGCCCGCAGGAGCTAAAAGACGTGATCTTCGCCAAACCTCGTCGATCTTGCTGTTATTTTTTAATTACTCTTCTCTTCCCGCTCGCCCTTGGCGAGCGACTATCGCTCGGGGTCGTCCTCGACCCCGTTGATAGGGTGCGTCAGCACTAAGAAAAGAGTCGGCCGTTAAGCCGGGTTCTGTCGTGGACAGTCATTCCTCTGGGTTGCGCGTCGCCGCGCAGCTCTAGCGACCTACCCGGAAGCCTCATGTGGGCCACATGGTGCGGCCGACATGCGCCGCGTGCTTCCCTATTTGGTCTTGCTCCCGGTGGGGTTTGCCGTGCCACGAGTGTTGCCACCCGCGCGGTGCGCTCTTACCGCACCATTTCACCCTTACCGGCGCCGCTTGCGCGGCGCTTAGGCGGTATCTTTCTGTTGCACTTTCCGTGGGCTCGCGCCCCCCAGGCGTTACCTGGCACCGCGCCCTGTGGAGCCCGGACTTTCCTCCATGTGCTTGCGCACACAGCGACTGCCTGGCCGACTCTTGGCGTGCACCATACTTGGGTTCGACCCGCATTCATAGCGGTTGTTTGAGTTGCAGCGCCCGCTTGTAGCACTCGTTGTCGCGGGTCCCGGTGATGATCGCGGCTAGGCGCGCCGCTTGCTTCAGCGGCAATTCCGCCAACAGGGCTTTCAGCACGCGGTCGAGCGCGCCGCCGTGCCCGTCGGCGCCGCGCTCATCGCCGTCGGCTGGGGGCGACGCGCCCGCCACCGCCAGCACGATTTCCCCGCGGCTGAAATCAGCGTCGGACTCGGCGCGCTCGAGCAGCTCGCGCAAGGTGCCGCGATAGGTTGTTTCGTGCATCTTGGTGATCTCGCGCGCGACCGCGGCAACGCGCTCGCCGCCGAACGCCGCGGCACAATCTTCGAGCGTCTCACGCACGCGATGTGGCGCCTCATACAGCACCAACGTCCGGGTTTCGCCGGCCAGCCCGCTCAAGCGCTTGCGCCGGGCGGCGCCGCGCGCCGGCAAGAAGCCCTCGAAACAAAATCGATCCGTCGGCAATCCGCCGATCGACAGTGCCGCGATCGCCGCGCACGGCCCCGGCACGGCGATGATCTCTACGCCCTCGGCCGCCGCTGCGCGCACCAGCTCGAAGCCGGGATCGCTGATGGCCGGCGTGCCGGCATCGCTCACCAGCGCCACCGCTGCGCCCTGCCGCAGCCGTTCGATGATGTCGCCGACGCGCTGCCTCTCATTGTGATCATGCAAGGACAGCTGCGGCGTCTCGATCCCGAAATGCTTGAGCAGCACCCCGGTGTGGCGCGTGTCCTCCGCCGCGATCAAGGAACAGGTTTGCAGTACTTCGCGCGCCCGCGGGCTCAGGTCGCCCAGATTGCCGATCGGAGTCGCGACCACGTACAGCCGCCCCGTCGTTTCAATAGTCACTATAATCTGCGCCTGTAAGGATTTTCTGGGAGTTGAGGTTATGGCAGCAATCGCTCGACGTCCACGGCTACCGCTGTTCGCGGCGCTTGCGGCAGTGCTGCTGCTGGCTGCATGCAGCTTGCTGAAGCAGGAACAGGCCCCGGAAGACAAACAGGAGCGAGCCCAGCAACTGGCGCAAACCGGCAAGCACGCCGACGCGGCGCGGGCCTACGCGGACCTCGCCACCCAGCAACCCGACGCCCATGACAACTACGAACTGCTGAGCGCCGAACAATGGCTGGCCGCCGGCAACGTCGCCGCCGCCAAGCAAGCATTCGACAGCCTGTCGGCGGATGCCCGGACGCGCCTGCCGACCCCGCGCGCGCTCGTGGCCGCGGAAATCGCCTTTGCGGAGAACGACGGCGCCCGCGCCATTCACGAGCTGGATCAAATCCCCCTGCCCACGTCCGCCGATCAGGCGCAGAATTACTGGCGCATCCGCGGTTTGAGCGCCTTCCTTACCGGGCATCCTGTCGAGGGAACGCGCGCCATGGTCGAACGCGAGCGCTGGCTGGCTGATCCCGCCGCGCTGCGCGCCAGCCGCGCGCTGCTGTACGACAAGATTCGCAACGCCGCCGAACATGGCCAATCCTTGAAGCCGCCCGCCAAGACCGACCCCATCGTGGTCGGCTGGCTGGAATTGGGGCCCGTTGCCGTCGGCCTCGTCCGCGATCCGATGCGTGCCGCCGCTGCGCTGAACAATTGGAAGCGCCTCTACCCCAATCATCCGGCGAACGACAGCGTGCTCGCGAGCGCCGGCACGCAGATTGCGCAGGCCACCGAATTTCCCGATCAGATCGCGCTGCTGCTGCCGCTGTCGGGCCGCTCCGAGGCGCCCGGCGTCGCCGTGCGCGACGGCTTCATCGCCGCCTATCTCGAGCAGGACGCGGCGACCCGTCCGCGGCTGCGAATCTACGATGTGGCCGCGGAAACCGTGGCCGGAGCCTACAACCAAGCCGTCGCCGACGGCGCTGGCTTCATCGTCGGTCCGCTCACCAAGGAGGACGTCGCTGCGGTGGTGCCCTTGAGCGGCGGGCGCATGCCGGTGCTGGCTCTAAATTTTCTGGGCGACACGGTGAGCACGCCGCGCAATTTCTATCAATTCGCGCTATCGCCGGAAGATGAGGCGCGCAGTGTCGCGCGGCGCGCCGCGGCCGACGGCAGGCTCAATGGCGTGGCCATCGTGCCGGCGAATGAATGGGGCAACCGCGTCGCCGCCGCCTTTGCCGATGAGCTCTCGCATCTCGGCGGCTCGGTGCTCGACAGCCAGCGCTACGAGACTGCCCAGGTCGATTTCACGGACATCATCAAGCAGGTGATGCAGGTGCATGTCGTGAAGGGCGAGCCGGTCACGCACCGCACCGACGCGGCCTTCATATTCGTGGCCGCAGGCTCGGCGGGCGTCGCGCGCCAGATTCTGCCGCAGCTGAAATTCCACTATGTGGGGGATGTGCCCGTGTACAGCACCTCCGACAGTTTCGAGCCCGACGCGACTGCGAACAGCGACGTCGAGGGGATGCTGTTTCCCGACATGCCGTGGATGGTCGGGGATGATCCGGTGACTGCGCAGATTCGCGACGCGGTGCGCGCAGCCTGGCCGGCCCGCACCGCGCGCCGCGATCGTTTGTATGCTTTCGGCTTCGACGCCTACCGCCTGCTGCCGACGCTGCGCTCCAAGGCTGCCGAGGGCAGCCAGATTTCCGGGGTCACCGGCAAGCTGCACCTCGATGAGCGCAACCGCATCCACCGCGAACTGGATTGGGCACAGATCAGGAACGGAGTCCCGAACAGCCTGTAGCCGCCGCTGGCATCAACACGAGGGCCGTTTCCCGCGTCTATAGAATCGTGCGGGACCGCAGGATCTCGGCCAGATTCAGCGGCGCTTGCATCTGACGGAATGCCGCCTGCCAGCGTTCCGGGCCGATGCACAGCTTGCCGAGCGCGTTCGCCGAGGCTTGCCAGCGGCGAACCAATTCGTCGACGCCGGCCGTCAACAACTCCTCGCCGAGTTGCAGCTGATACATCGCGTTGGCAAGCGGATTGGCCATGATGAGTTAAATTCTGCCAGCACTCGATCGATTCGACAATGTCTGCAAATCGAGACATCAAGTCGAATTCGTTGCGGCAGCATCTCCAGGAGGGCGGACGCGTCGATGTCGATCAACGGCTGTCGCGCTCCGCTCGAACCATCGCATCTCCTCGCATATTGCCGCGATCGCGCGGCATATGGCTGCTGCAGTCCGGGCCCGTGACAGCGTACGATCGCCCCATGCCGCCCCTCGATTCCCCGCAGCAACGGGGCGCCGCCGCCGAGCAGCAGGCGGTGGACTACCTGCAAAACCGAGGCTTTGTCCTCATGCTGCGCAATTTTCGATGCAGGGCCGGGGAACTCGACCTCGTGGGTCTCGACGGCGAGGTGCTGGCGATCGTCGAGGTGAGGCAGCGCAGCGGCGCCCGGTTCGGCGGCGCGCTCGCCTCGGTCAGCGTTGCCAAGCGGCGCAGGATCATTCGCGCCGCCGGATTTTTCTTGTTGCGGCAGCTCGAGCCGCGGTGCCGCGCCATGCGCTTCGATGTGCTCGCCCTCGACGGCCCGCCGCACGGCGCGCAGCGCATCCTGTGGCACAAGGACGCGTTCCGCGCTACTTGACCACCTGCAGCTTCGGCCGCTTAGGCTTGGGCTGGCCGTCCTTCGCGGCGCCGGGTGCCGCCGGCGGCCGGTCGGTGGGATCAGGGTCCGCATCCCCCTCGGGAAAAATCATGCCCTGACCGGTTTCGCGCGCGTAAATGCCCAGAATTGCGCGCACCGGGACTTGCACCGCGAAACCCACGCCGCTGAATCGCGCCTCGAAGCTCACGAAATCATTGCCCAACTTGAGCATCTGCGTCGCAGAGAAACTGACATTGAGGACGATCTTGCCGTCCTTCACGTACTGGCGCGGCACGGTCACGCCTTCGGCGGCCGCGTCCACCACGATGTGCGGGGTCTCGCCGCTGTCCGAAATCCATTCGTGCAGGGCACGAAGCAGATAGGGGCGGCGCGGCTTCAATGGCGCATGCCCCTTTCGACGTCGGACAGGCAGGCGCGGAACGTGGCGCGCGCGAATATCGAATTCATGTATTTAATGATGGGCTGAGCCTGGGCGGGCAGCTCGATGCCGTAGCTCGGCAAACGCCAGAGAATGGGCGCGATGCTGGCGTCGACCAGCGAGAACTCATCGCTCAAGAAGAACGGCTTCGCCTTGAACACATCCGCGCTCGCGCAAATCGCTTCGCCCAGCACCTTGCGGCTGTGGGCCGCCGTCTTGCTCTGCGGGTCCAATTCGATGTCGCGCGCCAGGGCATACCAATCGCGTTCCACGCGGTACAGAGCCACGCGAAATTGCGCCCGGGTCACCGGATCGATGGGCATCAGCGGCGGATGCGGAAAGCGCTCGTCCAGGTACTCGATGATCACCCGCGAGTCGTACAGCACCAGGTCCCGGTCCACCAAGGTCGGCACGCTGTGATAGGGATTCAGGTCGAGTAGATCTTCCGGCAGATCGTTCGGGTCGACGTTGACCAATTCGATCGCGATTCCCTTCTCGGCAAGCACCAACCGTGTCCGGTGACTCCAGGGGTCAGCCGGTGCGGAAAACAGTGTCATCACCGAGCGACGTGCCACTAACGCGATCTCCTAGGAACAAAATGGGACTCCCGGTTGCTGCGTCAGTGTACGTCCTTCCAATATTCTTTCTTAAGGAGGTAGGCGAACACAAAGAACACCAGCAAGAACAGCGTGACGAACACGCCCATCGATTGGCGCTTCTCTTTCACGGGCTCACCCGCGTAGTCGAGAAAATTCACGATGTCCCGAACGAATTGATCATACTCTTCCGGCTTCAGGGCGCCCGGGGTCATTGGCGCGACCCCGTCGAGCACCATTCTGGCGCTGCCCCGCTCATCGGCCACGTTCTTGAATACCGGCTTTTGTATTCCGTGCAGCGACGCCAGCACGTCTGGCATTGCAGCACTCGCTAGATATAGATTGTTCACGCCCCACGGCCGGGTATTGTCCTGGTAGAAGCCGTGCAGGAACGAATAGATGTAATCCGTGCCCTTGGCGCGGGCCATCAGCGACAGGTCGGGCGGCTGCTTGCCGAACCAGGCTTCGGAATCCTTGGGCATCGCCGAATTGACGGTGTCGGCGGCCTTGTCCGCGGTGAACATCAGATTGCCGAGCTCCGACTCGGGGATCTTGAGATCCGTGCCCAAGCGGTTGAACCGCACATATTTCAACGAGTGGCACCCGGAGCAGTAATTCATGAAATTACGGGCGCCGCGCTGCAGGGACTCGGTATTCCTGATGTCCGTGCCCGCAGGCTTAAGCGCGATGCCCCCCTCCTCCTCGGCCATGGCCGCACCGGCCGAGAGAAGCGCCATGGTGATCAATACGCAGCTTTTAAGCATGTCCTGTGACCCTTTCCGGCACCGGCTTCACGCTGTCAAATCTCGTGTACCAGGGCATGAGCACAAAAAAAGCAAAGTACAAAAACGTGCAGACTTTGGCGAGCGTGGGGTAGATGCCCGACGGGGGCTTCAGGCCGCAGATCGCCAAGATGATGAATGATATGACGAACACGCCCAACATGAACTTGTATATGGGTCCCCGGTAGCGGATCGACTTCACCGGTGAGCGGTCCAGCCAGGGCAGGAAGAACAGCACCACGATGGAGGCACCCATCACCAGCACGCCCCACACCTGCGTGCCGAAGAACGACGGCACCGCGCGCAACATGGCGTAGAACGGCGTGAAATACCACACCGGCGCGATATGCGGCGGCGTCTGCAGCGGATTGGCGGCCTCGAAATTCGGCGCTTCCAGGAACAGGCCGCCGAAGGTGGGCGCGAAGAAAATCACCGCGCAGAACAGCAGCAGGAATCCCGCGACGCCGACCAGATCCTTCACCGTGTAGTAGGGGTGGAAGGGAATGCCGTCGAGCGGATGCCCCTGGGCGTCCTTGTATTTCTTGATCTCGATGCCGTCGGGATTGTTGGAGCCGACCTCATGCAGCGCCAGGAGGTGCGCGATGACCAGGAAGACCAGCGCCAGCGGCAGCGCGGCCACGTGCAGCGCAAAGAAGCGGTTCAAGGTGGCGTCCGCGATGTAGTAATCGCCGCGGATCCATTCCACCAGGCCCTGGCCGACCACCGGCAGGCTGCCGAACAGCGACACGATCACCTGCGCGCCCCAGTAGCTCATGTTGCCCCAGGGCAGCACGTAGCCCATGAAGCCCTCCGCCATCAATAGCAGGAAAATCAGGCAGCCGAAAATCCATAAGAGTTCCCGCGGCTTGCGGTGCGAGCCGTACAAGAGCGCGCGGAACATGTGCAGATAAATCACGATGAAGAATGCCGACGCGCCGGTCGAATGCAGGTAGCGGATCAGCCAGCCCCAATCCACGTCGCGCATGATGTATTCGATCGACGAGAACGCCTCGGCCGAGGACGGCTTGTAGTTCATCGTCAGGAAGATCCCCGTCACCAGCTGATTGACGAGGATCAGCAACGCCAGCGAGCCGAAGTAGTACCAGAAGTTGAAGTTCTTGGGCGCGTAGTACTCCGCGAGGTGCTCCTTCCACAATTTGGTCAGCGGAAAGCGCTGGTCTATCCAGCCAATCAAACCTCCGCCTTGGCTGCTGTCGGCGGATTCAGGTGCTGCGGCCATCGTAAACCTCTGGTAGCTAAACTGTCTTGGCGGCGTCGTCGACGCCGATCACGATGCGCGCCTCGTTCGCGAAGGCGTAGGGCGGTACGGTCAGATTCTTCGGTGCCGGCATGCTCTTGAAGACACGGCCCGACAAATCATACTTCGAGCCGTGGCACGGGCAATAGAATCCGCCCGGCCAATTCGCACCCAGGTCGGCGCCGGCAACCTGAAACGAATTGTTCGCCTCAAACGCGCCCAAGGGCGAGCAGCCGAGATGGGTGCATACCGCCAGTCCCACCCAGTATTCGGGATTGCGGGCGCGTACCGCGCCGCTCGATTTGATGTAGTCGGGCTGCTGCGAATCGTCGGACTTGGGGTCGGCGAGCATGTCGTCGTGGCCGCCCAGCTGATCGATGATGTTCTTGACCCGCCGCACGACGAACACGGCCTGACCGCGCCATACCACTTTCAGCATTTGCCCGGCCTCGAGCTTCGACGCATCCACTTCCACCGGCGCGCCCAGCGCCTTGGCCCGGGCGCTCGGCTGCCACGACGCCAGGAAAGGAACCGCGGCAAACGCGACGCCGATCGCTCCGGTGCCGACCGTGGCGGCCGTCAACAGGCGGCGCCGGCTGTGGTCAACCTGCTCACTCATGCGAATGCCCTCGAGACGTACTGACAAATCTTCACGCAAACCCCTTTGGCCGTAGTGTTTCCCAAAGAATAATGGGAGCGCATTATACACAGATGCAGCACGCTCGCGTTCTCGTAGGTTTTTTGATCAGGGCCGCGGTGGTCGGCCTGGCGGCCGCCTTTCTCGTGGTCTGGTGGAAGCCAGCACTTTTGGGAAAGCCGGTGGCTGTGCCGCCGAGCGCGCCCATCGCCCCCGCCCGCCCGGTTGCGGTCATGCAGAGCTTTGCCGACGCCGTGGCGCGGGCCGCGCCGGCCGTGGTGAATATCTACACCGCGCGCGTCGTCACCGAGCGCACGCAGGCGCCCACGCTCAATCAATTGTTCGGCGACTTCTGGCCGAGCTACCGGCAACGCGTCGAGCGCAGCCTGGGATCCGGCGTCATCGTCGACGCCGCCGGCACCATCGTCACCAATCAGCACGTCATCGCGGGCGCCGATTCCATCCGCGTGCAGCTCGCGGACGGCCGCATCGCCGATGCCAACATCATCGGCCAGGACCCCGACACGGATCTGGCGATTTTACATTTGGGGCTGGCCAAGCTGCCCGTCATGCCGATGGGCCGTTCCGACACGCTGCGCGTCGGCGATATCGTGCTTGCCATCGGCAACCCCTACGGTCTGAGTCAGACCGTCACCCAAGGCATCGTCAGTTTCACCGGCCGTGGCCAGCTGGGGCTAGCCACGTTCGAAAACTTCATTCAAACCGATGCCGCCATCAATCTCGGCAATTCCGGCGGCGCGCTCATCGATGCGAACGGCGATCTGGTGGGCATCAACACCGCGGTGCTGAACCGCGCCTACGGCGGACCCGAAGGGATCGGCTTTGCGATTCCCGTCAACCTGGTGCGCGGCGTCATGGAACAGATCCTCAAGCAGGGTCACGTGGTGCGAGGCTGGCTCGGATTCGTGCCCCAGGATCTGTCCGATGAACAGGCCGCGCAATTGGGCATCGCCGCCGGGGGCGGGGTGACCGTGGTGAACATCCTGGTGCAAAGCCCGGCATACCAGGCCGGCGTGCGGCCGGGCGATCTGATCACCGGCTTGCAGGGAGAGGCGGTGCGCAACTCGCAGGACCTCGTCAGCCGGGTGGCGGCGCTGCCGCCGGGAGCCGTCGTCGATCTCGAGGGCCGGCACGGCCGCGAGCCCTACACGGTCAAACTCAAGGTGCTGGAGCGCCCGACCCGCCAGGTGCAGCCGCAATAGCCGCCCGCGGCTCACGGCGTGCGCCGGATCTTCGCTCCCAATTGCTGCAGCTTTTCCTCGATGGCCTCGTAGCCGCGGTCAATGTGATAGATGCGCTCGATTTCGGTGCGGCCGTCGGCCACCATCGCCGCCAGCACCAGGCTGGCGGAGGCGCGCAGGTCGGTGGCCATCACCGGCGCGGCGGTCAGTCTCTGCACTCCCTTGATGATGGCGGTATTGCCCTCGAGCCGTATCTCCGCGCCCATGCGGCGCATTTCCAGCATGTGCATGAAGCGGTTTTCAAAAATCGTCTCGATGATGGTGCCGACGCCCTCGGCGACCGTGTTGAGCGCGGCGAACTGCGCCTGCATGTCGGTCGGGAACGCCGGGTAGGGCGCGGTGCGGATGTCGATGGCCTGGGGCCGCAAGCCGCGCATGTCGACCTCGATCCAAGAATCCCCGACCCCTACCTTGGCGCCGGCTTCCTTGAGCTTGCCGATCACCGCATCCAAGTGCTCCGGCCGCGTGTTCTTGACCCGGATATGACCGCCCGTGATGGCGCCGGCCACCAGGTACGTGCCCGTTTCGATGCGATCGGGCAGCACTTCATAGGCCGTGCCGTTGAGGCGCTTCACCCCTTCGATGACGATCCGGTCGGTGCCCGCCCCCTTGATTTTCGCGCCCATGGCGCACAAAAAATTCGCCAGATCGACCACTTCGGGTTCGCGGGCGGCATTCTCCAGCACGGTTTCCCCGTCCGCCAGGCAGGCGGCCATCATGAGGTTTTCCGTGCCGGTGACCGTGACGGTATCCAGCACCAGGCTCGCGCCGCGCA
This sequence comes from uncultured Gammaproteobacteria bacterium, assembly GCA_963800375.1. Taxonomy (GTDB): domain Bacteria; phylum Pseudomonadota; class Gammaproteobacteria; order Steroidobacterales; family Steroidobacteraceae; genus Bog-1198. The sequence goes on from CAWDAT010000002.1 coordinate 369,211, forward strand.
GGCGATCGGCGCGGGCCTTGATATAGCCGTTCTCGATATGTATGTCCGCACCCATGGCCTGTAGGCCGGCGACATGGATGTTGACCGGACGCGCGCCGATGGCGCAGCCCCCCGGCAGCGACACGTCGGCGCGGCCGAAGCGCGCCAGCAGCGGTCCCAGCACCAGAATCGACGCGCGCATGGTCTTCACCAGCTGGTAGGGCGCGAAATACTCCTTGATGGTCGACGCATCGACTTCGATGCGCATCTTTTCATCGATGGTGACCGAAACGCCCATGCGTCCGAGCAGCTCGATCATGGTGGTGACGTCCTGCAGGTGCGGGACGTTTGAAACCGTCACCGGGCCGTCCGCCAGCAGGCACCCGGCCAAAATCGGCAAAGTCGCGTTTTTTGCGCCCGAAATGCGGATCTCGCCCTCGAGCGCAATGCCTCCCTGAATCTGTAATTTATCCACGTGCCTTATCCACGTCCCTGGCCGGCGAATTCCTCAGGCGTGAACACCTGCAGGGCGAGCGCATGAATTTCGTTGCCCATCGCCTTCCCGAGGGTGCCGTAGACCAATTGGTGGCGCTGCACGGCGCGCTTGCCGGCGAACGCCGCGGCAATCACCACGGCCTCGAAATGCACGTTATCCTCGCTCACAACCCGCGCTTTGGCGCCGGCGAGACCCGCTTCTATGATTCGCGCCACCTCTTCTGGATTCATGCTTGGCTCCCGAAAATTCCCTAAGCTTACCCTGTATCATTCGTGCATGAATCTCGAGTTCACCGACGAAGGCCTCGTCGATCTCGGCCGCCAGGCGCTCAGCATCGAGATCGACGGTTTGCGTGCACAGCTGCCGCGATTGGGCCCGGAGTTTGCGCGCGCCTGTCGCATTTGTCTCGAGTGCCGGGGACGGATCGTGGTCACCGGCATGGGCAAATCCGGCCACATCGGCGGCAAGATCGCCGCCACTCTGGCCAGCACCGGGACGCCGGCGTTTTTCGTGCATCCCGGCGAAGCCAGCCATGGCGATGTGGGCATGATAACGCGCGATGACGCGGTGCTCGCCCTGTCCAATTCCGGCGAAACCGATGAAATCCTGACCATCGTGCCGGTGATCGCGCGCCTCGGGGTGCCTCTGATAGCCTTCACCGGCAACCCCGCCTCCGCGCTGGCGCGGGTCGCCACCGTGCATCTGGACATCGGCGTCCCGGCCGAAGCCTGTCCGCTGAACCTCGCCCCCACGGCCAGCACCACCGCGGCGCTGGCCGTGGGTGATGCCCTGGCGGTGGCGCTGCTCAAGGCGCGCGGCTTCACCGAGGAGGACTTCGCGCGCTCGCATCCGGCAGGCACCTTGGGCCGGCGCCTGCTGCTGCACGTCAAGGATGTGATGCGCACCGGCCCCGATGTGCCCACCGTGCAGCCCGGCACTCTGTTGGCCGAGGGGCTGATGGAAGTGACCCGCAAGGGCCTCGGCATGACGGCCATCGTCGATGCCGAGCGGCGGGTGCTCGGTGTGTTCACCGACGGCGACCTGCGGCGCGCGCTCGACGCGTCCACGGACCTGCGCACCACCCGCATGGACCAGGTCATGAGCCGACGCGCAAAAACCGTGCGCCCCACCACGCTCGCCGCGGAGGCGGTGCATCTGATGGAAACCCATCGCATCACCTCGCTGATCGTGGTGGATGCCGAGGACAAGATCGTGGGTGCGCTCAATGTGCATGATCTATTGCGCGCGGGTGTGGTTTGAAGGCGCGCAAGGCGGCGCCCCTGGCGCGGATTCGGCTGTTGATATTGGATGTCGACGGAGTGCTCACCGATGGGCGCCTGTACTTCGGGGCGCGCGGCGAGACCCTCAAGGTGTTTCACGTGCGCGACGGCCACGGCATCAAACTGTTGCTGGCCGCCGGCGTCGGCGTGGCGGCGTTCAGCGGGCGGCGCTCGCCCGCGGCTGCCGCGCGCATGCGAGAACTCGGCGTCCGCCACCTGGTCCAAGGCTGCGGCGACAAGGTCGCGGCCCTGCATCGCCTCTCGCGGCGATTGGCCATCGACCCCTTGCATTGCGCCTGCATCGTGGATGACACGCCCGATCTGCCGCTGATGTCGGCGGTCGGTTTGGCCGCGGCCGTCGCCGACGCGCATCCGTTGGTGCGCTCCGCGGCGCATTGGATCGCCGCAGCCAACGGCGGCGAGGGCGCCGTGCGCGAACTGTGCGACGCCATACTTCGCGCCCGCGCGGGGAAACGCTGATGGCATTTCGAATCATCACGCTGCTGACGCTGCTGGTACTCGCCGTCGTTTCCTGGATGTTGAGTGCGCCGGCGCGCCGGCTGCAAACGCAGCCGAACGCCGCGCAGGCGGACCTGCCGGGCTACTATCTGAAGAACGCCGTGCTCACCGACTATGATCTGGCCGGCGATCCCAGCATCCGCATCGAGGCGGAACGCATCGATCAAATTGCGCACGGCAACGAGGTGGCTCTGTACAACGTCCGCGTGAATTACCAGGCGCCCGGCGGCCAGGCCTGGGTGATGGTCGGCGACGTCGCGCACGTGCAGCCGGGCGGCAAGGTGGTCGATGTCACGGGCAATGTGCGCCTGCAGGGCGAGGCCGGGGCCCCGGGAAGCGAAGCTCCCGCCGTACTGCACACCGATACCTTGAGCTACGATGTCCCGGCCTCCATCGCCAGCACCAAGGGCGACGTGCGCATTGATTACGAGGGTCACACCCTGACCGCGCGCGGTCTGGTCGCCAATTTGAAGGAGCGCACGCTGCGCTTAGAATCGAAGGTCAATGGCCGCTTTCACCCCTAAGGTTATCGTGCTCGCCGCGCTCGCTCTGCCGGCCGCCGCGGCGAGTCCGGCGCATGTGGAACAACAGACCATCGTGCTGGACGCCGCGTACCTGGAGATGGACCTCAAGAGCAACAATGTCATTTATCACAAGGTGCACATCTCTCAGGGCAACATGTCGGTGCTCGCCGACCAAGGGCAGGGTACCGGCTTGGATTTCGACAACAGTCATTGGGTATTTCGCGGCAACGTCAAAGTGAACATGGATCAAGGACAGCTCACGTCGGACGATGCCGACCTCACCTTCGCCAAGAAACTGCTGTCCAAGGCGGTCGTCAACGGCCGCCCGGCCGCATTTGAGCAGCGGCTTGCCAAATCCGGCAAACTGGCGCAGGGCCACGCCGATTCCATCGACTACGATGTGACCAAGGGCGTGGTGCATTTGTTCAAGAACGCCTGGTTGAGCGACGGCACCAGCGAAATTCGTGGCGAGTCCCTGAAATACAACGTACTTTCACAGAGCATCATCGCGGAAAGCTCGGAACAGGGTTCCCAGCGCGTGCACATCATCATCACGCCGCCGGCCAAACCCAAACCATGAGCGTATTGCGGGCTCTCAACCTCGCCAAGAGTTACAAATCACGGCAGGTAGTGCGGGATTTGTCGCTGGAGGTCGACAGCGGCGAGGTTGTGGGTTTGCTCGGCCCCAACGGCGCAGGCAAGACCACCGCCTTTTACATGATCGTCGGCCTCACCCGCTGCGAACACGGCGAGATCTATCTGGACAACCGCGACATCAGCCGTCTGCCCATGCACCGGCGCGCGCAGTTGGGCCTGGGCTATCTCCCCCAGGAACCCTCGGTGTTTCGCCGGCTGTCGGTGGCGGATAACATCATGGCGATTCTCGAAACGCGTCCGGGGCTCGACGACGCGGGGCGCAACGCCCGTCTGACGGAACTGCTGGAGGAACTGCATATCGGCCATGTGCGCGAGAGTCTGGGGTTGAGCCTTTCAGGCGGCGAACGGCGGCGCGTGGAAATCGCCCGTTCCCTGGCCGCCGATCCCAGGTTCATCCTGCTGGATGAACCATTTGCCGGGGTGGACCCATTGTCGGTTGCCGATATTCAGAGAATAATCAAACACTTGTCGGACAAGGGCATCGGCGTGCTGATAACCGATCATAATGTCCGGGAGACCTTGGGAATCTGCGGCCGCGCCTACATCGTCAGTCAGGGGACGGTGCTCGCCTCTGGATCTGCGGATCAGATTCTTGCCAACCCGCAGGTCCGTGAGGTGTACTTGGGTCAGGATTTCAAACTGTAGGCTTGGATCGCAAAGCAATATGTTGAAGCCAAGTCTGCAGCTTCGCATCGGCCAGCAGCTCACCATGACGCCGCAGCTGCAGCAGGCCATCCGGCTGCTGCAGCTCCCCTCTCTCGACCTGCAGGCCCATGTCCGCGAGACCCTCGAAACCAACGTCATGCTCGAGGCGGAAGAGGAGACCTTGGAGGTTCCCGCGGAAGCCGTGCGCGGCGAGGTGCGCGAGGCGGAAGAAGCCGCAGCGGAAGAAAAATACACCGAGCTCGACGGCAACACCGCGGTCGGCGATCAGCGCGAAGAACCCGAGGTGGAGATTGCCGACGAAGCCTGGGGCGAGCAGACCAGCGGCCCGTCGGATACCCCTTGGTCGGGCGATGACGACCGCAGCAGCGATTTCAGCGACCAGCACGGCCAAACCCTGCAGGAACAGCTCATCGAGCAGCTGGAACTGGCCAAGATGTCCGCCATCGACATGGCGATCGCGCGCGTCATCACCGACGCCATCACCGACGACGGCTATTTGAAGGACTCGCTGGAAGATATCCGCTTGAGTCTGCTGCCCGAGATCGAGGCCACCACCGCCGATGTGGAGCGCGTGCTGCACGCCGTCCAGTCGCTGGAACCGGCCGGCGTCGGCGCGCGCAACCTGGGCGAGTGCATTGCCCTGCAGCTGCGCCAGCTGCATCCCGACACGCCGGCGCGGGACGTCGCGATCCGCGTGGCGCTCGACCATCTGGACCTGGTCGCCGGCCAGCAGCTGGTGCTGCTGCGCCGCCAGCTTCGCTGCAGCGAAAGCGATCTGGAAATGGCGCTGGCGCTGGTGCGCTCCTGCCATCCGCGCCCCGGCGCCGCGGTCAACCCGGCGCAGGCGGAATACGTGATCCCCGACGTCTTCGTGCGCCGCACCGACCACGGCTGGATCGTCGAGATCAACCAGGCCACCGTGCCGCGCGTGCGCGTCAACAACACCTACGCCAACCTGATATCGCGCTCCCCCGATCACGCCATGCTGCGCACCCAGTTGCAGGAGGCGCGCTGGCTGATGCGCAGCCTGGAGATCCGCAACGAGACGCTGATCAAGGTGGCGCGCTGCATCGTGCAGCGGCAGACGAGTTTTTTCGAGCTTGGCGAGGAAGCGATGGAACCGCTCATTCTCAAGGATGTCGCCGAGGCCGTCGAAATGCACGAATCGACGATCTCCCGCGTCACCACCGCCAAGTACATGCACACCCCGCGCGGCGTGTTCGAGTTCAGGTATTTCTTTTCCAGTCACGTCGAGGCCGCGGACGGCACCGAGATGTCTTCCACGGCCATTCGCGCCAAGATCAAGAAATTGATTTCACAGGAGAATCAGGAAAATCCGTGGAGCGACAGCAAGCTCGCGGAAATTCTGTCGCAGGAGGGCATACCGGTGGCGAGGCGCACCGTTGCCAAGTATCGCGAAGGCATGCAGATCGCGCCGTCCAACGAACGGAAGCGAGCGGCTGCCCGCGCGTCGTAACCAGTGGTAGGAGGAAACATGCAGCTCGATCTCAGCGGTCATCATGTTGAAGTCACGGATTCACTACGCGCTTACGTCATCAAGAAATTCGAGCGCATCTCACGGCACTTCGAACAGCTCATCGATGTTCACTGCGTGCTCACCGTCGAAAAATTCGGCCACAAGGCCGAAGCCACCCTCATGCTGCGGGGAAACAAGATCTACGCCGATGCCACCGAAACCAACATGTACGCCTCCATCGACGCGCTGGCCGACAAGCTCGATCGATGCGTCAAGAAGCACAAGGAAAAGGCCGCCGACCATCACGCCGTTGATGTGATCAAGGCTCGTTTATCGAATTGACTCTCAAAGGGGCGCCCGCGTGTCGATGCGGCTGATCATCGTGAGCGGGATGTCGGGCTCGGGCAAGAGCGTGGCTCTGCACATGCTCGAGGACATCGATTTTTATTGCGTCGACAACATCCCCGCGGCGCTGCTCAAGCCGTTCATTTCACACACAGTCCGCGGTATGGGGGACACCTACCCCAGAACCGCGGTGGGGCTCGACGCGCGCAACCGTCCCAACGAAATCGAGACCATTCCGGCTCTGGTCGGCGAGCTGCGGCGCAGCGGCATCGGCTGCGAGGTGCTCTACCTGCATGCGGGCGACGAGGTGCTGCTCAAACGTTATGCCGAAACGCGCCGCAAGCACCCTCTGGTGACCGGCGAGGTCAGTCTGCGCGAGGCCATCGCCACCGAGCGCCGGCTGCTCGAGCCGATTTCCAGCGCCGCCGATCTGGTCGTCGACACCTCCCGCATGGGGGTGCATGATCTGCGCGAACTGATTCGCGGGCGGGTCGACCGGCGGCGCGAGGGGCGGCTCTCGCTGATGTTCGAGTCCTTCGGCTACAAACACGGCATACCGGGCGATGCGGATTTCGTCTTCGACGTGCGCAGCCTGCCGAATCCCTACTGGGAACATGCGCTGCGCGACTTGAACGGGCGCGACCCGCCGGTGATCGAATTTCTGTCGGGGCATCCCAGCGTCCGCGACATGATCGCCGATCTGATCGGCTTCCTGGAGCGGCGCGTCGACGATTTCGCCCAGGGGAACCGCAGCTATCTGACCATTGCGATCGGCTGCACCGGCGGCCAGCACCGCTCGGTGTTCATCGCCGAGCAGCTTGCCGCGCATTTTCGCGAGGAATATCCGCAGGTTCTGACCCGGCACGACTCCCTGCAGAAGCACTAGCCGGCGCGATGCCGGCGCGAGCTCCTGACATCCAGGAATTCCCGGATCTCGTCGGCCCGCGTGCGCGCATCCGCCACGCCCAGGGCGATCATGTCGCGGGTGAAGCTGCGTTCGAACAAGAGATAACTCAGCAGCAGCGTGCTGGCCGCGCTGCTGGCGCCCATGGTGCGCATCAGCGCGCGCAGACTGCGCGGCAGCTCGCCGACGTGCCGGCGCGCGATTTGGTTGACGTCCTGCGACGGCGTCATCACCAGGAACTCGACCCGCCGCTGCGTGTTGCTCTCGTTGTAGCGGCTGATGCGCTCGAGATCCGCCTGCAGCTGGTCCATGAACAGTGAATCCAGCATGAAACCGAACATCTGCCCGAAACTCGGTTCGACGGCGCGCCGGCCCGGCGCCGCGCCGGTGGGCGGGGGATCGTTGACGCCGATGATGAACAGACGGTTCGCGCCCAGGTGAATCGCCGGGCTCAGCGGCGAGGTTTGACGCATGGCGCCGTCGCCGAAATATTGATCATGCAGCAGCACCGGCCGGAACAGGAACGGGATGGACAGGCTGGCCATCAAATGATCCAAGGTCAGCGGCACCCGCGCGCCCTTGCGGTACACCCGCGCCCAGGGTTCGATCGGCGAGGACGAGGCATAGAACGTCACCGAATCCGCATCGGCATAGCAGGTGGCGCAGATGCCGAGTGCGCGCAGGTGCTCCTTGTACAAGCTGCGTGGGATACCGTCGAAGCGCAGCTGTTCCCGCAGCAGATTCCACAGCGGCGTATTGTCGAACAGCGAGTGCGGCGGGTGCACCAGCCATCCGCCCGTCATGGCCGCCAGCATCCAGTGCAATCCTGACCGCAGCATGCTCACGGCATCGGCCTTGAACACGTGATGGACGCGAAAGTCGCGCCAGACACGCTCGATCGCGTACACCGAACGCCTGAAATGCGCTGCATCCGAGGCCAGCGCCACGGCGCTGACGGCGCCGGCGGAAGTGCCGGTGATGATGGGAAACGGACAGGCGGCGCCGCGCCCCAGGAGTTCGGCCACGCCCTTCAGCACTCCGACCTGGTAGGCGGAACGCGCGCCGCCGCCCGTCAGCACCAGCCCGATCGCAGGCGTGTCGATGGTGACGACGCTGGTGGCCAGCCATTGACCGGTGGAGCTTGCGGAACCTGGATCGCTCGGCGTCTTCAACGGACCAACACCTCTCGGTTACATTGTACTGTGCTTGCCCCGGCGCGGCTTGCGCCGTGCGCGTCTATCTGGCAAAGGGGCTGCGGCGTTTTGACGCTCGCGCCGTCGCATGGTCCGCGGGATTGAATGCCCGTCGCTGGTCCAGCAGCGATTCGCCGTCGATGCGCTCGGCCAAACTCTTGATATCCGCCTTCGTGACGCCGCACGCAGCGAAGTGCCCCCGCCACCCGTCGATCACCCTGATGACGCGGACGACCTCGGCACCGGCCTGCGCCGGGGTGTAGCCAAACAGCTCACATTGCGACATGGCATTGGCAAGCGTTGAATCTCGCTGATCGGCTCCGACAATGAACTCCTGATAACCCTGACCTGAGTTCGTGGGAAGGATGTCGTAGGCGGGTGCCAGCCGATACCGGCCCTGCCGCGTCGGCGCCACCACCTGGAGCGTATGGTTCTTCTCGTGGTCGTCGGTGTTGTCGATGAGGATGTTGAACACCATGCGGCGAAACAGCTCGCGCATGTCTCGCAGGTTGAGGTCCTCCTCCGTCACGCCGGCGCGGCGCAGTAGCTGAGCCAGGCTCGGGTAGCCCAGTTCCGGTTCCTGCCCGGCGATGGTCTGCGCCCGCAGCGCGGTTCCGGCCGAAAGGCAATGAATACGCCGCGCGCCGTCTCGATCGTAACGGCGCACCAACAGCGCGTGCTCACCGGCCAGCGGAACCATCCGCGTTTCGGCCACGTGGATGCCCGCCGACTTGGCAAGTGTCATCGAGGCATGCTCGATGAGCGGTATGTCGACAGGCTCATTGTCAAAGAACTTGATGACCCATTGCACGGCGCCGATCTCGATGAGCGCCTTCGGCTTTGCACCGCCGAAACTGCCGCCGGCGTTGAGCATCCGGCGTTCGAGGTTGCTGACCGGCGCCCTGGCGGTGACCTTGTGCACGATTTCACTCAAACGCTGCGCCTGCTCCAACCGTGGCAGCGGACTCCTGGTACGAGGAACGTACGCGGTCGGCGATGTCGACACACCGAGCGCACCAAAGCGGTCATCGCCCGCGTAGTACAAATACTCCATGAGGGACAGGCGCGCGGGCTTGTCGAGGTACTGAATGACCCGCTCACCCCAGCGGTCGGGGCGGGCATCGTCAACGGCGCCGACAGCCATTCCTTTCCAGCGCGGCAGCTGTTCAATGTCCGTCAGCAACAGATCTTCGCTCAAGGGGAAGCCATCGGCCAGCCAATCGGCTCCATACTGCAGAGAAACACCCTTGCCGGCGTCGACGAGTCGCAACCGGCCGACGGGGCGCGGCTCCGCGGGGTCCGCCAAGTACCACAGATAGAGCTCGTCGTATCTCATGAAGGTTTCTGACGCCGCTGCATCGCCCTTCGCATCTTCGCCTGCGCCGTGGCACGCACCCGCTCCTCGCCCAGTGTTTCGGCCTGGCGTACATCGAGCTCGAGTGCGCCGCGGTCTTCCTTGGGCGTGGCCAGGGCCCCGAGCGCCCCGTCGCGGCCGATCAGCCAGAGCGCGGTTGCCAGCACGCCCAGGCTGACGCTGGGTTCACCCGCCTCGAGTCGCAGCAAGGTCGGGACACTCACGCCGAGGCGTTTCGCCCAGGTCTTTAGCGACTCCTTGCGGCGCAGGCGGGCGACCGCGAGGTCTGCCCCAAGCTGAGCCAGCGCTGCGAGAGTCGAGGGGGGCATCCGGGTAAGTGCGCCTGACGCTTTAGTCATAACATATACTTTATCGCCAGAGGCGAACACAGTCAAGTATATGTTAGTTATCGACAGCTAGCTCAGCGCGTCGATCGCATCATCCAGCCCCGCCAAAGTCAGCGGATACATCCGCCCCTCGAGCAGCTCGCGCGTGATTTCGATCGAGGCATTGTGCCGCCAGCGCGCTTGCGGCTGCGGATTGATCCACGCGAAGTTGGGATAGTGCCTGATCAGGCGCGTGAGCCACACGCTGCCGGGCTCGGCGTTCCAATGCTCGACGCTGCCGCCGGCCTGGGTGATCTCATACGGGCTCATGGTGGCATCGCCCACCAAAATGAGCTTGTAGTCCTTGCCGTAGGTGCGCATCACCTCGGTGGTGCCGATGTGTTCGTTGAAGCGCCGGCGATTGTCCCGCCACAGCGCCTCATAGGTGAAGTTATGAAAGTAATAGTGCTCGAGGTGCTTGAACTCGCTGCGCGCCGCCGAGAATAGTTCCTCGCAGGTCTTCACGTGATCATCCATCGACCCGCCGATATCGAGCAGCAGCAGCACCTTCACCACGTTGTGGCGCTCGGCCTGCATGCGGATGTCCAGCCAGCCGCCGGACCGCGCCGTCGCATCGATGGTATCCGCCAACGCCAGCTCGTCGGGCGCGCCGCGGCGCGCGAAGCGCCGCAGCTTGCGCAGCGCCAGCTTGATGTTGCGCGTGCCGAGTTCGACCTTGTCATCGAGATTGGCGAACTCGCGCCGGTCCCAGACCTTCACGGCGCTGCGGTTGCGTCCGCCGGCCTGCCCCACCCGCACGCCCTCGGGGTTGAAGCCATGGGCGCCGAACGGCGAGGTGCCCGCCGTGCCGATCCATTTATTGCCGCCCTGATGCCGCTCCGTCTGCTCTTCCAGACGCTTGGCCAGCGTCTCCATCAATTTCTCCCAACCCCCCAAGGCCTCGATCTCGGCCTTCTCGGCATCGGTGAACTCACGCACCGCGAGCTTGGCCAGCCAATCCTCCGGCAATTCCCGCTGCAGCAGCGCGAAGATGTCCTCGGCGCCCTTGAAGTGCGCCGCGAACACCTTGTCGTAGCGATCGTAGTAGCGCTCGTCCTTCACCAGACAGGTGCGCGCCAGGGAGTAGAAGCGCTCCGCGCTCAAGTCGCCCAAACCCGCCTTCAGGGCTTCGAGCAAGGTCAGGAGTTCGGTGATCGATACCGGTATGCCGGCGCCGCGCAGCAGGAAAAAAAATCTAACGAGCATTCCGGCGGTGCAGGAACAGCAGCTGCTCGAACAGATGCACGTCTTGCTCGTTCTTGAGCAGCGCGCCGTACAGCGGCGGAATCAGCTTCTTCGCATCGTCGCTGCGCAGGGCTTCCGGCGGAATGTCCTCGGTCACCAGCAGCTTGATCCAATCCAGCAGCTCCGAGGTGGTGGGCTTCTTCTTCAGGCCCGGCGTGTCGCGAATCTTGAAAAACGTGGTCAGCGCTTCATGCAGCAGCTCGCGCTTGAGGCCCGGGAAGTGCACGTCCACGATCTGGGTCATCGTGGCGGTATCGGGAAAGCGGATGTAATGGAAGAAGCAGCGCCTCAAGAACGCGTCCGGCAGTTCCTTTTCGTTGTTGCTGGTGATCACGATGACGGGGCGGTGCTTGGCGCGCACCGTCTCGCGCGTCTCGTACACGTAGAACTCCATGCGGTCGAGCTCACGCAGCAGATCGTTCGGAAACTCGATGTCGGCCTTGTCGATCTCATCGATCAGCAGCACCGGCTGCACGTCGCTGTCGAAGGCCTCCCACAGATCGCCCTTCACGATGTAATTGTGAATGTCCTTGACCTTGGGATCGCCGAGCTGCGAATCGCGCAGGCGCGACACCGCGTCGTATTCGTACAGGCCCTGCTGCGCCTTGGTGGTGGACTTGATGTGCCACTCGTAGAAGGGCTTGCTCAAGGAGCGGGCGATTTCGTTCGCCAGCAGCGTCTTGCCGGTGCCGGGTTCGCCCTTGATCAACAGCGGCCGCGACAGCACCATGGCCGCGTTCACCGCGGCCATCAGCTCCTCGGTGGCGATGTAACGGTCCGTACCGCGGAATTCGGCAGCCATTTTACTTGCGTGTGACCTGCAGGATCTGCATGGAATTGGTGCCGCCGGCCACGCCGCTCAGTTCCCCCTTGGTGAGGATGACGGAGTCGCCCTCCTCCACCAGTTTCAAGTCCAGCAGCAGGCGGAAGATGGAGAAGTAGAACGCCTCGCCCTTGTGCGTGACGTCGTAGGCCACCGGAAACACGCCGCGGTACAGGGTCACGCGGCGGCGGGTGTTCTCGTGCCGGGTGAAGGCGTAGATCGGGATATCCGAGCGCACCCGCGACATCCACAACGAGGTGGACCCTGACTCGGTGAGCGCGACGATGGCCTTCACATGCAGGTGATTGGCGGTATACATGACCGCCGAGGCGATGGCCTCGTCGGTGTGGCCAAAATAGCCGCTGTTGCGCTGCCGGACCCGCACGGTCTTCACCTGGTATTTCTCGGCGCCGACGATGATCTGCGACATCGCCTCCACCACTTTGACCGGATGCTTGCCCGAGGCGGTCTCGGCGGACAGCATCACGGCATCGGTGCCGTCCATGACGGCATTCGCCACATCCGACACCTCGGCGCGCGTCGGAATGGTATTGGTGATCATCGACTCCATCATCTGCGTCGCCATGATCACCACGCGGTTCTGATGGCGCGCCTCTTGGATGATCTGCTTCTGCAGACCGGCGAGTTCGGCGTAGCCCATTTCGACGCCGAGGTCGCCGCGGGCCACCATCACCCCGTCGCTGGCCCGCACCACTTGCGCCAGATTCTGGATGGCTTCGGCGCGCTCGATCTTCGCCACCAGGAGCCCATGGCCGCCCGCTTCGCGCAGCAATTGCCGGGCCTCGTCCATGTCCGCCGCGTCGCGCGGAAAGGACACGCCGAGATAGTCCACCTTGAGCTGCGCCGCGGTGCGGATGTCTTCGCGGTCCTTGTCGGTCAGGGCGCCGGCCGACAGGCCGCCGCCCTGGCGGTTGATGCCCTTGTTGTTGCCGAGTTCGCCGCCGACCAGCACCTTGGTCAGAATGCGCGGCCCGTCGGTGGAGAGCACCTGCAGGCTGATCTGGCCGTCGTTCAGCAGCAGCACGTCGCCCGCGAACACATCCGTCGGCAATTTCTTGTACGCGATGCCTACGCCGCGCTCGGTGCCGGCATCGACGGCGAGCGCGGCGTCCAGCGTGAACTCTGCGCCGTCGGCGAGCTGTACCTTGCCGTTGGCGAAGCGGTCGATGCGGATTTTCGGCCCCTGCAGGTCGCCGAGCACGCCCACATAGCGGCCCGCTTCGCGCGCGGCCTCGCGCACCAGCTCGATGCGCCGCGCATGATCGCCGACCGCGCCATGCGAAAAATTCAGCCTAACCACGTCCACTCCGGCACGCACGATCTCCGCCAACACCCCCGGTTCGTCGGTCGCCGGCCCCAAGGTCGCGACTATCTTGGTCTGTCTCAGCACGGCACTCATGCGGCGCGCTTCTCCAGAATTTCGACGGCGGGCAGTTTCTTGCCTTCGACGAACTCGAGGAAGGCGCCGCCGCCGGTCGAAATGTAGGAGATGCTGTCCTCGATGCCGTACTTCTCGATGGCGGCGAGGGTGTCGCCGCCGCCGGCCAGCGAAAACGCCTTGCTGCGCGCGATCGCCTTGGCAAGCGTGCGGGTGCCCTCGCCGAATTGCTCGTACTCGAATACTCCGACCGGACCGTTCCACAGAATCGTGCCGGCCGATTCGATCAGCGCGCCCATGGCTTCGGCCGAATCCGGTCCGATGTCCAGGATCATTTCATCGTCCGAGACGGCGCCGACCGCCTTCACGTCCGCCTCCGCCTTGGCGGAGAACTGCGTGGCCACCACCACATCGGTGGGCATGGGAATGACGATGCCGCGCTTGGCCGACTGCTCGAGCAGGCGCTTGCAGATGTCCAGCATCGCCGGCTCGTACAGCGACTTGCCCACGTTGAAGCCCAGGGCGGCGAGAAAGGTGTTGGTGATGCCGCCGCCGACGATCAGCTGATCGACCTTGCCCAGCAACGACTCGAGAACCGTGAGCTTGGTCGACACCTTGGACCCCGCGACGATGGCGAGCAGCGGCCGCGCGGGCTTCTCGAGCGCCGTCTCCAGAGCCGACAGCTCGCTCACCAGGAGCGGTCCGGCGCAGGCGATGGGCGCATATTTCGCCACTCCGTGGGTGCTGGCTTCGGCGCGGTGCGCCGTGCCGAAGGCATCCATGACATAGATGTCGCACAGCGCCGCCATTTTCCGCGCCAGTTCGTCCACGTCCTTCTTCTCGCCCTTGTTGAAGCGCACGTTTTCCAGCAGCACCACCTCGCCGGGCTGCACTTCCACGCCTTCCAGCCAATCCTTCTTCAGCGCCACCGGGACCCCCAGCAGCTGCGCCATGCGCTTGGCCACGGGGGCGAGCGAGAACTCCTCGGCGTACTTGCCCTCTTCGGGCCGGCCCAGATGCGACATGACGAGCACCCGCGCCCGCGCCGTCAGCGCCGCCTGGATGGTCGGCAGCGCGGCGCGAATCCGCGCATCGCTGCTCACCGTACCATCTTGAATCGGCACGTTCAGGTCTTCGCGGATCAGCACGCGCTTGTCGCGCAGATCCAGGTTGGTCATTTTTATGATATTCGAGCTCAAGGGGCCTTCGACCAGGCGAGGGTGGTATCGAGCATGCGGTTGGAGAAGCCCCACTCATTGTCGTACCACGAGCACACCTTGACCAGATTGCCCTCGATGACCTTGGTCAGCGTGGCGTCGTAGGTCGAGGAGGCGGGGTCGTGATTGAAGTCCACCGATACCAGCGGCGCATCGTTGTAGGCGAGGATCCCCTTGAGCGCGCCGGCGGCGGCCGCCTTGATGGCGCCGTGAATTTCCTCCACCGAGGTCTTGCGGGCCGCGGTGAAGCTCAAATCGACCAGCGAGACGTTGATCGTCGGCACCCGGATCGCGAAGCCGTCGATCTTGCCCTTGAGTTCGGGCAGCACCAGACCCACCGCGGCGGCGGCGCCGGTCTTGGTCGGAATCATCGACATGGTGGCGGAGCGCGCGCGGCGCAAATCCGTGTGGTACACGTCCGTCAGCACCTGGTCGTTGGTGTAGGAGTGAATCGTGTTCATCACCCCCGCCAGGATGCCCACTTTCTCGTGCAGCACCTTGACCAGCGGCGCCAGGCAATTGGTGGTGCAGGAAGCGTTCGAGATCACGGTGTGGCTGGACTTCAGCATCCCGTGATTGACGCCGTACACCACGGTCGCATCGACGTCGTCGCCGCCGGGGGCGGAAATCACGACCTTCTTGGCGCCGGCCGTCAAATGCGCCGATGCCTTGGCCTTGCTCGTGAACAGGCCGGTGCACTCGTGCACCACATCCACGCCGAGTTCGGCCCACGGCAGTTTGGAGGGATCGCGCTGCGCGACCACGCGGATACGGTCGCCGTTGACCACCATCGAATCGCCGTCCACGTGCACGTCGCCGCGAAAGCGCCCGTGTACGGTATCGAATCGCGTCAAATGCACATTGGTATTGGCGTCGCCCAGGTCGTTGATCGCGACCACCTTGATCTCGCCCATGTGCTTGCCTTCGTACAGCGCCCGCAGAATGTTGCGGCCGATGCGCCCAAAACCGTTGATCGCCACCTTGATTGCCATCATGTCTCCGTGCGCTGCGCGCAACAATTAACGGGGTCGTCGACCCCGGCCGAAAGTATTATGCACCGGATTAGGCCAGTACTTTTTCGATTGCCTCGACCACGTGCTCCGGGGTGAACCCATAGGCCTTGAACAGTTCCTTGGCCGGCGCCGACGCGCCGAAATGATCGATGCCGACGACCGCGCCCTGCAATCCCACATAGTGCCACCACGCCGCGGTGGCGCCCGCCTCCACCGCCACCCGCCGGGTCACCGCCGCCGGCAGCACGCTCTGCTTGTAGGCGCCGTCCTGGGCATCAAATGTATGGGTGCTCGGCATGGACACCAAGCGCACCTTTCGGCCCTTGGCGGCCACCGCGCGCACCGCTTCTGCCGCGATGCCCACCTCGGATCCGGTGGCGATCACGATCACCTCCGGCGTCCCCGCCGAATCGATCAGAACGTAGCCGCCGCGCCGGATGGCGGCGACCTGCGATGCGTCGCGCGCTTGGTGGACCACGGATTGACGCGTGAAAATCAGGCAGGCGGGACCGTCGCGATTCTCCAGGGCGACGCCCCAGGCCGCGGCGGTCTCGACCGCATCACAGGGGCGCCAAAGATCCATCTGTGGAATGAGGCGCAGGGACGCCAGGTGCTCGATCGGCTGGTGCGTCGGGCCGTCCTCGCCCAAGCCGATGGAATCGTGCGTGTAGACGAAAATCACGCGCAATTTCATCAGCGCCGCCATGCGCACGGCGTTGCGCGCATAGTCGGAGAAGGTGAGGAAGGTGCCGCCGTAGGGGATGAACCCGCCGTGGCAGACGATGCCGTTCAGAATGGCCGACATGCCGAATTCGCGCACGCCGAAGTGTAGGTAATTGCCGCCGGGCGAGTCCGCCGTCAGCGCCGTCGAATCCTTGCGCAACGTGCCGTTCGACGGCGTGAGATCCGCCGATCCGCCCAGCAACTCGGGCAGTGCCGGTCCGAAAGCGTTCAAGGCCGCCTGCGAGGATTGCCGCGTCGCGAGCGCCTTGCCCTCGGCCTGCGTGCGGGCGATGTAGTCATTCACCAGATCGGCGAAGCCGCCGGGCAAATCGCCTTCCATGCGCCGCGTGAGTTCGGCCCCCAATGCCGGAAATTCGGCCTTGTAGGCGGCGAACCGCGCGCGCCATTCCTGCTCCGCGCGCGCGCCCTTGGCGCGCATGTCCCAGGCGGCGCTGATCTCGGCGGGAATCTCGAACGGCGGCGAGGTCCAATGGAGGTTCTTGCGGGTGGCGGCGATCTCCTCGTTGCCCATCGCTTCGCCGTGCATGGAAGCGCTGCCCTGTTTGTTCGGCGCTCCCCAGCCGATCACGGTCTTCGCGCAAATCAGCGACGGGCGTGCCGTCTGTGCCCGCGCCGCGGCCAACGCCGCGCCGATGGCCGCGCTGTCCTGTCCGTCCACTCCGGCGAGCACGTGCCAGCCGTAGGACTTGAAGCGCTCGGCGGTGTTGTCGCCGAACCAGCCCGCCACCTTGCCGTCGATGGAGATGCCGTTGTCGTCATAGATCAAGATGAGTTTGCTCAAGCGCTGCACGCCGGCGAAGGAGGCGACCTCGTGCGAGATCCCTTCCATCATGCAGCCGTCGCCGAGAAATACATACGTATGGTGATCGATGATGTTGTGGCCGGGCCGGTTGAAAGCGGCGGCCAGCGAGCGTTCGGCCAAGGCCATGCCCACGGCATTGGCGAAACCCTGGCCGAGCGGCCCCGTGGTGGTCTCGATCCCGAGGTGCAGTTCGCGCTCCGGGTGGCCGGCGGTCTTGGAGCCGAACTGGCGGAAATTCTTGATTTCATCGAGGGACAAGGGATAGCCGGTGAGATGCAGCACCGAATACAGCAACATGGAGGCATGCCCGTTCGAGAGCACGAAACGGTCGCGGTCCCACCAATGCGGATTGCCGGGATTGAACTTAAGCACGTCGCGCCACAGGACTTCGGCGATGTCCGCCATCCCCATGGGTGCGCCCGGATGGCCTGAATTGGCCTTTTGGACGGCGTCCATCGACAGGGCACGAATGGCGTTGGCAAGCTCGCGGCGAGTGGGCATCAGAGGCTTCTTATTTAACATGTGTGACGGCGGACCGGGCGCGTATTGTCCCCGATGCGCCCCCCGTCGGCAAACCGGGATGCAGGTCGCGAAATGACGACGGAACGCGTTCACACAAGTGTGGTCCCTTTATGTATAACGCGTATGAATGCCGCCATGACCCAGTTCACCGTCATCGGCAGGGCGCTTTGTTACCATTTCAACGATGCAAATTCTACAAATAACCGATCCACACCTCTATGGCAGCGCCGGCGGGCGGCTGCGCGGCGTAGAAAGCGATCCGAGTTTGCATGCTGTGTTGGACGACGCGTTTGCGCGAGTGCCGGACTATGCCGCGGTGTTGGTCACCGGCGATCTGGTGCAGGACGACACCTCGGGCTATCTGCGCTTTCGCAGCATCTTCGGCAGCCTCACGAAACCGGTGCTGTGCATACCCGGCAATCATGACGAGCCGCAGGCCATGCGCCGCGAACTGCAGGGCGCGCCGTTTCAGATTTGCGGCACGCATGAGATCGGCGACTGGCAATTCATCATGCTCGACAGCTACGATCCCGGGCATGTCGGCGGCCGACTGACCCGCAACGAACTGGCGCGGCTCGACAACGCGCTCAAGGGTTCGCAAAAACACGCCATGGTGTGTTTGCACCATCACCCGATCGCGATGGGCAGCCGCTGGTTGGACACCGTCGGACTCGTCGAGCCCGACGCGTTTTGGCAGACCATCGATGCGCACGCCCATGTGCGTGCCGTGGTGTGGGGACATGTGCATCAGGCCTACGACGGCCGGCGCGGCGCGGTCCGGCTGCTGGCGACCCCGTCGACCGGCGCCCAATTCCTGCCCGGCAGCGATCGCTACGCGGTCGACTCGCGCCCTCCCGCCTATCGGCGCTTCGAGCTGCACGCCGACGGCAGCATGGACACCACGGTGCACTGGATCGAGTCGCTGGCCCTGAAGCACGTCGTGGCGCGCTAGACGCCACCCCGTGGGACGCACTCTCCTCTCCCGGCTGGGTCTGCTGCTGTGCGGCCTGTTGCTCTGCGTCACGGTGCGCGCGGACGGCGCTCTGCACACACTCTGGGAACTGCACGGCAGGCACAACACCGTTTACCTGCTGGGGTCCATTCACGTGCTGCGACCCAGCGATTATCCCTTGTCCCCGGTGGTGCTCGCGGCCTACGCCGATTCGAAATCCCTGTTGATGGAAGTGAATCTGGAAGAGATCAGTTCCGAGCAAGTGCAGGCGGAAATGCTCGGCAGCGCCGTCCTTCCCGAGGGCAGGACCCTCACCGAGGTCTTGGGCAAGGAGCGCTACGGGCGCGCCGATGGGTTGGCGCACGGCGTGGGCGTCGAGCTCTCCATGTTCGAGCAATTCGCCCCCTGGTTCGCGGCCGAGGCCATCTCGCAACTGCAGCTCGCGCAGCTCGGATTTCAAGCCGAATCCGGCGTCGAAATGTACTTCATGGACAAGGCCCGCGGTGACGGCAAGAGCGTGGCCGGCCTCGAGACCGTGCACGATCAGATCGCACTGTTCCAGAACATGTCCATGGACACGCAGGCGGACTACCTGGTGTCGAGCCTGGAGCAGGCGCATGACCTGCCCAAGGACATCGACTCCATGGTCCGCGCCTGGCAGCACGGCGATGCGCAATGGTTTGCCGATCAGATGCAGTCGGAGTTCGGCCGCGATTCGCGGCTCTATGAATCCATCATCGGCGCGCGCAACCGCAAGTGGCTGCCGAAGATCGAAGCGCTGCTCAGCGACGACAAGAACTACTTGGTGATCGTCGGCACCGGCCATCTGGTCGGCCGGGGTAGCGTGATCGAGCTGTTGAAGAAAGACGGGATCGGCGCCACCCAACGGTAGCCGCCGACCCGGGATGAGCCGGCGGGCCGCTACTGCGCCTCCGGCATTGCGCCGTGCTTGCGAGCCCCCCTCTGCGCCTCGAGAGTGGCGAGCTGGGTCTGCTGCTCGGGAGTCAATATCTTGAATATCTGCGCCCGCATTTCAGCATGCTGGGTGAAAGCCTGCGCCGCCAGGGCGCCCTGAGCCTGGCTCACCTGCGATGCGATGCTGCTGTAGTTCGGATCGGTCGGGCTGGTCTGCTGCAGTTTCAGCATGTTCGCGTGCATTTGCTCATGCAGGCTTTGCATCTGCGGCCGCGCCGCCGTCATGAGGTCCTTGACCTGCTGCTTCTGGTCGGCGCTCAAGTTCAGCTTGCCGAGCAGGTGCCACGGTCCTCGATGATGATGCCACTCATGCGCGCCCGGCGCATCGGCCGCACTCGCCACCGACACAGCGGCGGCGGCTGTCAGCACCGCTCCGGCCGCAAGCAGCGCCGGCCACAGCAATTTGCGAATCGATTTCATGTTCAGCTCCGGATTGGGTAGGGGTTGGACGGCCCCATCCTAGGCTTGGTCCGTGCAAACATGTGTCGCAACGAAGGCAACGATCTGTCAAGAATTGTGAATTCCGGTGTTGGTGCCGTCGCCGGCCGCGGACTGTGCCAGAGTATGGGTTTATGACCTCCTCCAATCCCGAAGCGCGCGTGCTGCTGGTCGATGACGACCGCGAGCTCTGTCAGATGCTGACCGAATACCTGGACGCCGAGCACTTCGACGTGAAGAGCGTGCACGACGGCGGCGATGCGCTGGAAGAATTGCGGGCCAATGACTACGAAATTCTGATACTCGACGTGATGCTGCCGAGCGTCGGCGGCTTCGATGTCCTGCGCAAATTGGGGGCGTCCTATGCCACGCCCATCCTCATGCTGACGGCGCGCGGCGATGACGTCGACCGCATCGTGGGCCTGGAGCTCGGCGCGGACGACTATCTCAGCAAGCCCTTCAATCCGCGCGAGCTGGTGGCGCGCATTCGCGCGATCCTGCGCCGCGCCAACCACCGCGCCGGCCGCAATGCCTTGCCGGCCGAGCTCACCGTGGGTCCCATCATGCTGAACACCGGAACTCACCTGGTGCACGTCGCGGGCCGGTCCGTACCGCTCACGGGGGCTGAATTTCGCGTGCTCGAACTGCTGATGCGTTCCGCCGGGCAGGTGATTTCGCGCGATTCGATGACCGAGCAGGCGCTCGGCCGCAAGCTCGTGGCCTACGATCGCAGCATCGACACCCACATCAGCAATCTGCGCCGCAAGCTCGATCTGGAAGCCGGCAAGAATCCCGAGATCAAAAACGTCCGCGGCTCCGGCTATACCCTCACCCGGGCCCATGCATAGCCTGTTCCTGCGCATCTTCATGCTGTTTTGGGTGGCAATGGCGCTCATCGTCGGCGGCAGCATTGCCATCACCTTCACCATCGCCGCCCGCGAGTACGAGGCGCCGGAATTGCAGCGCCGGCCGTCCGTGGCGGTGCAGGCCTCCGAGGTCCTGGCGCGCGGCGGCGTACCCGCCCTCAAGACTTGGCTCGGCGCGAACCGCAACGCCATTCCGGACCGCGATCTCTTCATCATCGGCGCGGACGGCGCCGACATCCTCGGCCGGCGATTGTCCGAGGGCGCGGCGCGGCGCATGGAATTCTTCAATCGCGACGAATTCGCCGGACGCCGGTTGCCGCGCGCCGCGCCGCAGATCATCGCCGCCGACGGCGCGACCTACACCGTGCTGCTGGTGCCGCGGCGGCCCAGCATATTCGGTGCCTTGAGCCTGCCGGAGATATCCCTCGCCATCCTCGGCATCGCGCTGGCGGTGAGCGCGCTCACCAGCTGGTGGCTGGCCGAACACCTGAGCGCGCCCATTCGGCGCATTCAGGAGGGAGCGCGCGCGCTCGCCTCGGCCTCTCTGAATCTCGAGGTGCGGGTCAGCGCGGGCCTCGAGGGGCGCAGGGACGAGCTCGCGGTGCTGGCCCGCGATTTCGACGCCATGGCCGAACAATTGCGCGCCAATCGCGGCGCCGTCACCCAGCTGCTGCGCGACATCTCGCATGAACTGCGTTCGCCGCTGGCGCGAATGCGCGTCGCGTTGGGCCTGGCGCGCCGGCCGCCGGCGGACCTGCCGCGCCAGCTCGACCGCTTGGAGCGGGAGATCGAACGCCTCGATTCACTGATCTCGCAGGTGCTGAAGTTGGCGCGGCTGCACGGCACCGATGCGTCCCTGGCGCGCGAGCCGTTCGATCTCGATGAGGTGATCGAGGAAGTGGTGCGAGATGCCAACTTCGAGGCGGCCGTGAAGAACTGCCCGGTGCGGCTCGACGGGGTGGCGTACGCCACCGTCAACGGCAACCGCGACCTGTTGCGCAGCGCCGTGGAGAACGTGCTGCGCAACGCGGTGCGCTACAGTCCCCGGGATGCGCCCGTCGACGTGTCGGTGGCCCGTCCCGACGGCGGCGTGTCGATTCTGATCCGCGATCGCGGGCCCGGCGTCCCGGAACGAGATCTGGAGCGCATCTTCGAGCCCTTCTACCGCGTCGCCGAATCGCGCGACCGCGACACCGGCGGCGAAGGCATCGGGCTCGCCATCACGGCCCAGGTCATGAAGGCTCACGGCGGCTCCGCCGTGGCGGCCAACGCGCAGGGCGGGGGCCTCGAAGTGCGTCTCAGCTTGCCGTTGAGCGCCCTCGCTGTTTAGATTGAGCAGATGAGCCTGTACCAAGAAGCCTGCAAATACATACCGGGCGGCGTCAACTCGCCCGTTCGCGCCTTTCGCGGCGTCGGCGGCGAGCCGATCTTCTTCAAGAAAGCCGCGGGCGCCCGCGTGACCGCGGCTGACGGCCGCCGCTTCATCGACTACGTCGGCTCCTGGGGACCCATGATCCTGGGCCACGCGCATCCGCAGGTGATCGAGGCGGTGCAAAGAGTCGCCGCCGACGGCCTCTCCTTCGGCGCGCCCACCGAGCTCGAGACACAGTTGGCGCGCCGCGTGATCGAGCTCATGCCTTCGCTGGAACTGGTGCGCTTCGTGAGTTCGGGCACGGAAGCCACCATGAGCGCCATCCGCCTGGCGCGCGGCTTCACCGGACGCGACACCATCGTGAAGTTCGAGGGCTGCTATCACGGACACTCCGATTCCCTGCTCATCAAGGCAGGCTCGGGCGCGCTGACCCTGGGCGTGCCCACCTCGCCCGGCGTGCCCAAGGCGCTGGCCAATCACACCGTCACCCTGGCCTTCAACGACGCCGGGCAGGTGGAGGAAGCGTTCCGGCAGATCGGTGGGCAGATCGCCTGCGTCATCGTCGAACCCGTGGCCGGCAACATGAATTGCGTGCCGCCCGCGCCGGGATTTCTCGAGACCCTGCGCCGCGAATGCGACCGCGCCGGCGCATTGCTGATCTTCGACGAGGTCATGACCGGCTTTCGCGTCGCCCTCGGCGGCGCGCAGGCGCACTACGGCGTGCGGCCCGATCTCACGACCCTCGGCAAGATCATCGGCGGCGGCATGCCGGTGGGCGCCTTCGGCGGGCGCCGCGACATCATGCAGCACCTCGCGCCCCTGGGACCGGTGTATCAGGCCGGCACGCTGTCCGGCAATCCGGTGGCGATGATCGCCGGGCTCACCACCCTTCAGCTTCTCGGCACGCCAGGATTTCATCAGAGGCTGCAAGCCGCCACCGACGGCTTGATGCGGCGGCTGGCGGACGCCGCGCGCGGCGCCGGCATTGCGCTCAGCGTGAATCATGTCTGCGGCATGTTCGGTTTTTTCTTCACCGACGAGCGCCGCGTCGACAGCTACGCCAAGGTCATGGCCTGCGATGTCGAACGCTTCAAGCGCTTTTTCCACGGCATGCTGGATGAAGGAATTTACCTGGCGCCCTCCGCCTTCGAGGCCGGCTTCCTGTCCGCCGCGCATACCGATGCCGACATCGATGCCACCATCGCCGCGGCCTCCCGCGTCTTTACCTCCATTGCCGCGTCCGCGCCGCGCTGATGCGCGCATTTGCCTGGTTCCTGGCCGCATTGCTGTTCACCGGGTTGATCGGCGGGGCGATCGCTTACCCGGTTTATGTGTTCTCGTCCTCTTTCGCCTCTTGGCCGTTCCACCGCGTCGTGAGCCGGATCGCCATGGTGGTGCTGGCGCTGTCGCTCATTTGGGTGTGCCGGCATTTGCAGGTTCGCAGCAAGCGTGACCTAGGGTACGGCCTGCCCTGGCGCCGCTTTCTCAAGCTCTGTGTGGTGTGGGGAGCGGTCGGCATGGCGAGCGCCGGCGCGGGTGCCGCGTTTCTGTTGCTGACGCAGCTGCGCGTCGGCGCGCCCGACGTCATTCCCGGCGCCTTGGCGTTCGCGCGCATTTTCTTCGTGGGACTCCTCTCCGGCATCAGCGTCGCGCTCCTCGAAGAAACCGTGTTTCGCGGCGCCATGCACACCGCCATCGAACGCGAAGCCGGCCCTTGGACCGCTGCGCTGTGCACCGCGCCGCTGTTCGCGGTCCTGCATTTTTTCGCCAAGGTCAGAATTGCTCCCGATCAATTGGGCTGGGGCAGCGGCTTCGATCTGCTGCAGCGCTCGTTCGCGCCCTTGGGCCATCCCGCGCTGGTCGCCGACTCTTTGCTGTCCTGGCTCACGGTGGGTTTGATCCTGAGCCTCACGCGCGTGCTCACCGGCAATATTGCGGTCGCGATCGGACTGCATGCCGGCTGGGTGGTGGTGTTGCGCATGCTGCAGGAGAGCACCACCGCCGGCGGCACCTCGTCCGCCTATTCCCCGTGGGTGGGCCGCTTCGACGGACTGCTGGGCTACTGGCTGCTGCCCTGGGGCCTGTGCCTTGCCGCCGCGCTCTGGTTCACGCGCGCGCGCTGGGTACCGCCGGCGCGAGCGGGCTGAGCACGTCCAGCCTCGCGATCGGGTCGTCGAGTTCCAGGCACGATTGCTTGTCGGCGGGCGGAATCGGCAGAATTTCGGCCAGGCGGTGTCCCACCCAGGCCGCATCCTCCAGGCGCATCTCCATTCCCTCGTACACTTCGCCCAGTTGCGGCAGCACGCTCCCGAGCAGCTCCGCCAGCCGCGCGTGGCGCGGCGGCACCGGCACCCTGGGTTCAGGCTCCAAGCGGTCGATTTCAGCGACGTTGAGGCCGTCCGCTTGACGGCCGCGGCTGCGAATTCGAAAGCGCTGCCGGCCGATGCACGACAGGCCGAGCAAACCGTCCCGCAGCTGGTGAAAATCGACGATTTCCGCCAGCGTGCCGACATCGAAGGTCTCGGCGGGACCCACCTCGCCGCCTTCGCGGATCAACACCACGCCGAAGCCTTGTGATTCGCGCATGCAGCGCCGCACCATGTCGACGTAGCGCGTTTCGAAGATCCGCAGCGGCAGCGGGCCGTCCGGGAACAGCACGATGTTCAGGGGAAATAGTGCGATCACTGCCGGGCCTTGAGGGCTGCGAGCAGCTTCTCGTGCAGGCCGCCGAAGCCGCCGTTGCTCATCACCAGGATGTGATCGCCCGGGCGGCTGTCCTTTACCAAGCCCTTCACCAACTCATCCACGCTCGCGGCAAAGGCCGCGCGCTCGCCGAGCGCCGTCACGGCCGACGGCAGATCCCACCCCATGTCCGGTGAATTCAGGAACCACGCCCGGTCGGCCGACTCCAGCGCCGGCGCCAGCTGCTCGCGGTGCACGCCCAGTTTCATGGTGTTGGACCGCGGCTCCAGCACGGCGACGATGCGCGCATCTCCGACCCGCGCGCGCAAGCCGCGCACCGTGGTGTCGATGGCGGTGGGGTGATGCGCGAAGTCGTCATACACCGTGACCTGCCCCACGACGCCGCGAATCTCCATGCGGCGCTTGACGCCGCGGAAACGCCCGAGCGCGCGCGCCGCGCGCGCAGGCTCGACCCCCGCGTGCCGCGCCGCTGCGATCGCCGCCAGCGCATTCATGACATTGTGCTCGCCCAACAGCGGCCAGTTCACTTCGGCCACGGTCTCGCCGCGGAACCGCACCGCAAAGCGTCCCGCCGCCGACCCGGCCGCAATGTTTGCGCTCCAGTCGGCCTCGCCCAGGGCGAAGGTCTCGCGCGGCGTCCAGCAGCCCATCTTCAGGGTCGCCGCCAGCTCCGCATCCGCGCCGTTGACGATGAGCCGGCCGGCGCCCGGCACGGTGCGCAGCAACTGATGGAACTGGCGGCGGATGGAGGCGACATCCGGATAAATGTCCGCGTGATCGTATTCCAGATTGTTGAGAATCGCGGTGCGCGGCCGGTAGTGCACGAATTTTGCGCGCTTGTCGAAGAACGCCGTGTCGTATTCATCCGCTTCGATGACAAAGTATTTTCCCTTCCCGAAGCGCGCGGTGGCGTCGAAATCGCTCGGCACGCCGCCGATCAGGAATCCCGGCTCGAGACCCGCGTCCTCGAGTATGAAGGTCAGCATGGCGGTGGTGGTCGTCTTGCCGTGCGTTCCCGCCACGGCGATGACGTGCTTCTCCCGCAATACCTGCTCCGCCAGCCATTGCGGCCCGGAGGTATACGCCATGCCCCGGTCCAGCATGGCTTCGATCACCGGACTGCCGCGGCTCAGCGCGTTGCCGACCACGATGATGTCGGGCCGCAAATCCAGCTGCTCCGCGCCGTAGCCCTGGAAGAACTCGATGCCGAGCGCTTCGAGCTGCGTGCTCATCGGCGGGTACACATTGAGATCAGCCCCGGTCACGCGAAAGCCGGCCGCCTTGGCGATATTCGCCACGCCGCCCATGAAGGTGCCGCCGATCCCCAGGATATGCACGTGCATGCTCATGTCGGCAGCAGCTCCTGCCCCAGCAGGATGTCCAGCAGTGTATAGCTGAGGCTCACCGTGACGCCCAGCGCGATGCCGCAATCCAGGGCGGAGCGCCAGATGTTGGCACAGGCGAGCAGGTACCAGATCAAGCCCACCAGCATCAGAATTTCCAGCGGCAGCGAGGCCGGGCTCTCGGACCCGACCAGCTGAGCCAGCGAGCCCATGGGATACAACACCAGCCCGGCGAGCACTCCGACTCCCAGCAGTGCCGCGCCGGTTTGCAGGAATCGCTGCCGTCGGTGCGCCAGCGCCAGCACCGTCCAGGCAAAGCCCAGCGGCGATCCCACGCTCAGCACGATCCGCACCAGCAGCCGGTCATTCGACACCGGCGGCAGAAAATAGTCCGCCACTTCGAGCAGGGCCGTCGCCGCCGCCACCAGCGTCAACAGCAACAGCGACGCCGGCAGTTGCGCCGGCGTGCGCCTCCACAGTGCAATGTCCCAAAATGCTTTTGCGAGTCGCAGCATCGTTCGATTCAGTCATAATCCCGGACCAAATTGTACACGCGGATCAATGGTATGCCCGACGCGATTTGGATCGATAAAGATGCCCAGCTGCCGGAGTTGGGGCAGACATTGGAATCGCAGCCGTGGCTCGGCGTCGATACGGAATTTCTGCGCGAGCGCACCTTCTTCCCCAAGCTGTGCCTGCTGCAGATCGCGGCCGCCGGCAGCATCTGGTGCATCGATACTCTGCGGCTCGGCAGTCTCGATCCCCTGATGCCCGCCCTCGCCTCGGGCAAGGCCCGCAAGGTGATTCACGCCGCGCGCCAGGACTTGGAGGCCGTGTATCTGACCACCAGGCGCGTCATGGCGCCGGTGTTCGACACGCAGATCGCCGCCGGCTGCATCGGCCTCAAACCGCAGATCGGCTACGCCGAACTCGTCAAGACCCTGCTGGGCGTGAGCCTGCCCAAGGGCCAAACCCGCACCGACTGGTCGAAGCGGCCGCTGTCGCCCGAACAGCTGGAGTACGCCGCGGACGACGTCCTGTACCTCGGCGACGTCGCGGATCGCCTGACGCAGCGGCTGCGCGAGCTCAAGCGCGAACACTGGGTGTCGGAGGATTGCCTGGCGCTCGCCGACCTGTCGCTGTATGAGCCCGATCCCAATCAAGCATGGATGAGGCTGCGGGGTCTCGCGCAGCTGGCGCCGGCGCAGCGCACCCGGGCCAAGGCGATTGCCGTGTGGCGCGAAAAGCTGGCGCGCGCCCGCGATTTGCCGCGCGCCTGGATACTGGCCGACCCGGCGATTTTTGCCGCGGCCCAGGGCTCGCCGCCGCCGCTCAATGACAGCCTCGCGGCCAGCCTCGCGAGCGCGCTCGAACTCGCGGTGCACGACCCCGACGACCTTCAGCCCGGCCAGGATGCGCGGCCCACCCCTGAGCAAAAAGCGCTGATCGAACGCCTGGCCAAGATAGTCGATTCGCGCGCCGCCGAGCTGGAAGTGAGCGCTGAAATACTTGCGCCGCGCGGCGAACTGAAGGCGCTGGCCATGGCCGCGGGCCCACCCGCGCTGCGTGAGTCGCACGCCCTGACAGGCTGGCGTCGGGAAGAAATCGGAACCCGCTTGCTCGAGGCTATTTCTTGATCTCGTGTTTGAACACCGCGTGTTCGATGCTCTTGAACACCGTGTTCACGTCGGCGTCGGCGTCCACGGTCCGCAGCAATCCGGCCGCTTCGTAAAACTTGATCAGCGGCTTGGTCTGCGCTTCGTACACCTCCAGGCGCTTGCCGATGACCTCTTCCTTGTCGTCCGGCCGCTGAATCAGCTTGTGCTTGCCCTCCGGCGGCGGGGCGGTGTGTACGTTGAAGACCTTGCCGCATTCTTGGCAGATTCGCCGGCCGGTCAGCCGCTTGAACAGGATGCCCAGATCAAGATTCAAGAGCACCACCGACTCGAGCGGCGTACCCATCTCCGCCAGCATTGTCTGCAGAGCCTCGGCCTGCGGGAGATTGCGGGGAAAGCCGTCCAATATGAAACCGCGGGTGGCGTCCGGCAGCCGCAGCCGCTCGCGAATCATGCCGAGCACCGTGGCATCGTCGACCAGCTTGCCCGAGTCCATGGCGGCCTTGGCCCGCAGGCCGAGTTCGGTGCTCTTGGACACCGCATCCCGCAACAGATCGCCGGTCGATATCTGGGGTACGCAAAAGGCTTTGACCAGCAATTGCGACTGTGTGCCCTTCCCGGACCCCGGCGCTCCCAATAGAACTATGCGCATGATTCTCTTATTGGCCGAAAGCGCGCTACCGTACCTTTGGGCGGCGCGGTCGTCAAACTTAGGGAGATCGGCTATTCTGCGCGCCTTGCGCCGGAGGGGGTCCCCATGAAGAACGCGTTTTATGCACAGTCGGGCGGGGTGACCGCCGTCATCAACGCCTCAGCCTGCGGCGTGATCGAAACGGCGCGCAAACACCGCGACGAGATCGGCAAGGTGTATGCCGGGCGGCATGGGATCATCGGCGCATTGACCGAAGACATGATCGACACCAGCAAGGAAAGCCGGGCCGCCATCGGCGCCCTGCGCCACACCCCCGGCGGCGCCTTCGGTTCCGCGCGCTACAAACTGGCCGGGATCGACAAGAACCGCGCCCAGTACGAACGTCTGATCGACATATTCCGCGCCCATGACATCGGCTATTTTTTCTACAACGGCGGCAATGATTCCATGGACACCGCGCAGAAGGTGTCGGAAATCGCCGTGCAAATGTCTTATCCCATCACCTGCATCGGGATTCCGAAGACCGTCGACAACGATCTGCCGATCACCGACTGCTGCCCGGGATTCGGATCCGCCGCCAAGTACATCGCCGTGTCCACGCGCGAAGCGGCGCTCGACGTATCGTCCATGGCGCGCACCTCGACCAAGGTATTCGTGCTCGAAGTGATGGGCCGGCACGCCGGCTGGATGGCTGCGGCCGGCGGCCTGGCCGCCGCGAAGGCCGGCGATGCGCCGCACGTGATCCTGTTTCCGGAAATCGTCTTCGACCGCGAAAAGTACCTGGCCAAGGTCAAGGCGGCGGTCGACAAGCACGGCTACTGCGTGGTGGTGGTGTCCGAGGGTGTTCGCGATTCCAGCGGCAAGTTTCTCGCCGAGGCCGGCACCAAGGACGCCTTCGGCCATGCGCAATTGGGCGGCGTGGGACCGGTGGTCGCGCAGATGCCCCAGGAAGCGTTCGGCTATAAATTTCACTGGGCGGTCGCCGACTATCTGCAGCGCTCGGCGCGTCACATCGCCTCGAAGGTGGACGTTGACCAGGCCTACGCCGTCGGCAAGGCGGCCGTGGAACTGGCCCTGAAGGGCAGGAACGCCACCATGCCGGTCATCATCCGCAAATCCGCCAAGCCCTACCGGTGGAGCATCGGCGAGGCGCCGCTGACGGCGGTCGCCAACCAGGAGAAGAAGGTGCCGCGTCATTTCATCACCGCGGATGGATTCGGCATCACCGCGGCCTGCCGCGCATACCTGCAGCCGCTCATCCGCGGCGAGGACTATCCACCCTATCGCGACGGTCTGCCCACCTACGTCACGCTCAAGGGTGTCAGCGTTGTCAAACGATTGCGCACCCCGTTTGTGGTATAGTCGCGGCCGTTTTTGTAAACATATCAACAACATAAGATCCCACCGGAGATTCGACTCATGACCCTCGACTGTGCGCTATGGCTGGCTATTGCAGCAGGTGTTGTTGCGATCCTGTACGGCGTCGTTTCGGTGCGCTGGATTCTGGCGCAGCCTGCGGGCAATCCCCGTATGCAGGAAATCGCCGCGGCGATTCAGGCGGGCGCCAAGGCCTACCTGAACCGGCAGTACTCCACCATCGCCGTCGTCGGCGTCATCCTGTTCTTTGCCTTGGGATTGGCCCTGGGCTGGGCCACTGCCGGCGGCTTCGCCGTGGGCGCGCTGCTCTCCGGACTCGCCGGCTACATCGGCATGTTCATCTCCGTGCGCGCCAATGTGCGCACTGCGCAGGCGGCGCATTCAGGGATCAACGCCGCGCTCAAGGTCGCGTTCCGCGGCGGCGCCATCACCGGCATGCTGGTGGTCGGCCTCGGCCTGCTGGGCGTCGCGGGCTACTACCTTCTCATGCTGCGCCTGCTCGGCGATTCCGAATCCGCGCTGCGCTCGCTGGTCGGTCTTGCCTTCGGCGGCTCGTTGATCTCAATCTTCGCGCGATTGGGCGGCGGCATATTCACCAAGGGCGCCGACGTCGGCGCGGACCTGGTCGGCAAGGTGGAAGCGGGCATCCCCGAGGATGATCCGCGCAATCCGGCGGTCATTGCCGACAATGTCGGCGACAATGTCGGCGACTGCGCCGGCATGGCGGCCGACTTGTTCGAAACCTACGCGGTGACCCTGGTCGCCACCATGCTGTTGGGCGGGCTGGTCATGGTGAACATGGGCGAGCGCGCCATATTGTTCCCCTTGGTGCTCGGCGCGATTTCCATCGTCTCCTCCATCATCGGCACGTTCTTCGTCTCCACCCGCGAAGGCGGCAAGATCATGAACGCCCTGTACAAGGGCGTCATCGTCTCCGCCGTCATTTCCGCGGTGGCGTTTTATTTCGTTGCGCAGGCCGTCATGGGCGGGCACGCCATGTCCATCTGGCTGTGCACCCTGGTCGGCCTCGCGCTCACCGCCGCCATGATCGTGATCACCGAGTACTACACGGCCACGGAATACAAGCCCGTGCAGCACGTGGCCGCGGCGTCGCAGACCGGGCACGCCACCAACATCATTGCGGGCTTGGGCGTGTCGATGAAGGCTTGCGCGCTGCCCGTGATTGCGGTGGCGTTGAGCATCTGGGCCTCGTATCGATTGGAGGGCCTGTACGGCATCGCAATCGCCGCGACCGCCATGCTGTCCATGACCGGAATGATCGTGGCGTTGGACGCCTACGGACCCATTACCGACAACGCCGGCGGCATCGCCGAAATGGCGGGGCTCGACAAGAAAGTGCGCGATGTCACCGATCCTCTGGATGCCGTGGGCAACACCACCAAGGCGGTCACCAAGGGCTATGCCATCGGTTCCGCGGGCCTCGCCGCCTTGGTCCTGTTCGCCGACTACACCCACAAGCTGGGCGAAACCCTGGGTCACGCCACCAGTTTCGATTTGTCGAATCCCGCCGTGATCATCGGGCTCTTCATCGGCGGTCTGGTGCCGTATCTGTTTGCCGCCATGGCCATGGAAGCCGTGGGCCGCGCCGCGGGCGCGGTGGTCAACGAAGTGCGCCGTCAGTTCCGTGAGATCAAGGGCATCATGGAGGGCACGGCCAAGCCCGACTACTCGCGCGCGGTCGACATGCTGACCAAGGCGGCGATCAAAGAAATGATCGTGCCCTCGCTGCTGCCGATTCTCGTGCCCATCGTGCTGGTGTTCGTGGTGAATTTCCTCATGGGACCGGGCACCGGGGTGCAGGCCCTGGGCGGCCTGCTGATCGGCACCATCGTCACCGGCCTGTTCGTAGCCATCTCCATGACCACGGGCGGCGGCGCCTGGGACAACGCCAAGAAATACATCGAGGAAGGCCACTTCGGCGGCAAGGGTTCCGACGCCCACAAGGCCGCGGTCACCGGCGATACCGTCGGCGACCCCTACAAGGACACCGCGGGTCCGGCCATCAATCCCTTGATCAAGATCATCAACATCGTCGCGCTGCTGTTGGTGCCGGTGCTCGGCAAGATGATGTAGCGGCGCCCGTCAGGCCGGCGGCGAAGCCGATCCCGGCGACGCTGGTGCCCAACAGAAACAGCCAGATGAGGCCGTGCGGCAGCGCGGCCACCGTGAGCGCCACTCCGCAGTGTCAGACGCCGCGCAGCCAGTTCACCGAGCTCGCGCGCGCCGCCATGACGGCGTACTTGGATCACGACCTTGGAGCCCCGCAGGCCGCGCGGGCCGTGGCCGAGCGCCTGTTGTCGCCGGCCGGCTAACCTGGGTTGCCCACCGTACCCACGAACAACAGGGCGCCGGTCGCATCATCGACGATGGCGAAGAAGAACGGATGATCGACGATGAAAACCACGGGTGAAGTCGCAAGCGCGGTCAACGACACCGTGGCGCCCGTCGCTGCGGTGGCGGTGGTGCCCGACTCATCCACCTGCACCAGCGCTGCATGCTCGACATCCGATAAGTAGGTGGCGGGCGCAATGCCGCTGAAGTCGGCGCGCCGCGAGTCGAACGCCATTCCCATTCCGAGAGCCTGCAGTGCCGTCCGCAGCGATTTCTGGTAGGACACTTTGAACCGCGGCAACGAGATATCTACCGAGGTTGAACGGAAGCGGGGCAGCCACTGCTTCAAGTGATCGGACGTGGCCTCGGCGGCCACCGCTTCCAGGGAGTGTGCGTCGTTCGGCAGTAGAATCACCATGCTGAGGCGGCGCTCCGCGCCGTAAGGCAGACGAATCGCGCGAAAATCCGCGGCCTCCAGATAGGGCACGTGTTCGTGCTGCTTCATCATCGGACAGTTCACCCGGCCGCCCGTTGCCGTCGTGAACGGCGCGAGTGCCGTGGCGCCGGGATCAAACGGCGATGTCCAGGTTCCTTTGAAATAGATGGCATTCACGATGAGCGCCACCGCGTCTCCGTAGTCCTTCGCCGGCAGCAGCCGCGGGATCAATCCCTGGGTTTTTTGGCTGATCCACGCATTGACGTTGTCCGGCGCCCCGGCCAGGCCGCCGATTTCCGCCGCGTAGTCGTGCTTGGCCGTTTGCATGAACGACGGCGCGACATCGCGGCCGCCCCGCCGCAGCCACAGCGAGTTGGCGATGCTCAATTGAATTTGCGGGCCGGGGGCCGCCAGGGATGCCTGCAGTGCCTGATTCGCGGTGTCGACATTTTCCGAGGTGAGGCCGTTGAGCTGCAACGCCGCCGCCATTGCCTGGCGGGTCGGCCCCCGGGCGCCGCCGAAAACCAGCTGCAGCGCCATCGTGAGGCTGGTCGGGGAGATCGCGACGTTCTCGGCGCCCCCGGCCCGCAGCACTTTCAAGAGTTTGAGGCCAAACGCGTTGTCGGCGTCGATCACCGCCGGATCCGGCGTCGCTGCCGCGGCCACCGCCGCACCCGACGCCGCCGCCCCCAGTACAACCCAGGCGGCGATGGCGATGAATTTCATAGGGCCCGTCGAATCAGATGTCGAAGTAGATGGCGTCGCTCTCCATGGCGCCGTCGCGGCTCGCCACTCGCAATTCCGGCTCCTTCAGCGACACGCGCGAGCGTGCCGGCACGCTGCGGGTCAGGAACACCGACCCACCGATGACGCTGTCGGCGCCCACCACCGTCTGACCGCCGAGCACCGTGGCATTCGCATACAGCGTCGAGCCGCTTTCCACCGTGGGATGACGCTTCTTGCCGCGGATGATTTGTCCGCTCGCATCCCGGGGAAAGGACAGCGCGCCCAGGGTCACACCCTGGTACAGCTTGACCCCGTCGCCGATGTGGGTGGTTTCGCCGATCACCACCCCGGTGGCGTGATCGATGAAGAACGCCGCACCGATGGTCGCGCCGGGATGAATGTCGGCGCCGGTTTTCGAATGCGCCCATTCGGTCATGATGCGCGCCATCATGGGCACGCCCAGGTCGTACAAGGCGTGCGCTATGCGGTACACGCTGACCGCCAGCACGCCGGGATACGCCAGGATCACCTCGTCCAGATTCGTCGCCGCCGGATCACCGTCGAACGCCGCCTGCACGTCCCGTATCAGCATGCTGCGGATTTTCGGCAGCCGGCCGAGAAAGATCTGCGCCAATTGCTGGGCGCGCGGCGCGCATTCGCTGGGCTCCGACCGGCCCGACTCGCGCTCGCGCCCGTAGCACAGACAGTGCTCCATCTCGCGCTCGATCTTGGGCGCGAGCACCGCCACCTTCTGCGCCACGTGTTCGCCGAGGTTGTCGCGGTTCAGATCGCGCCGGCCGAAATAGCCCGGATACATCAGATCCAGCACCGATTCCAGGATCTCGACGATGGCTTCACGTGAGGGCAGGTAGCGGTGCGAGATGCGCCGCGCGCGCTCATCCCCGAGATAGCCGGCGAGAAACTCCTCCGTGAGTTCCTCGAGCACCGTGGGCGGCGGCTGAGCGGCGGCCTTCATTTGTTAAGCCACCGCCTGCATCTTCTCGACTTCCTCGAACAGCCCCTCGAACAAGGCGCCCGACAGGTACCGCTCGCCGGCATCCGGCAATATCGCCACGATGGTCTTGCCCTTCTGCGCCGGCTCCTTGGCCAGACGCAGCGCCACGGCCATGGCCGCGCCGCAGGAGATGCCGCTCAGGAGGCCTTCCTCACGCGCCAGCCGGCGCGCCATCTCGATGGATTCCTCGTTGGTCACCAGTTCCACCCGGTCGAGCAGCGACAAGTCCAGATTCTTTGGAATGAAGCCCCCGCCGATGCCTTGAATCTTGTGCGGTCCCGGGGTCAAGGGCTGGCCGGCCAGTGTTTGGGCGATGACGGGCGACAGCGTGGGCTCCACGGCCACGGTGAGGATCTTCTTGCCGCGGGTGTTCTTGATGTAGCGCGACACCCCGGTCAGGGTGCCGCCGGTGCCGACGCCGCTGACGAACACGTCGACTTTGCCGTCGGTGTCCTCCCAAATCTCGGGTCCCGTGGTCTTCTCATGGATGGCCGGATTGGCCGGATTCTCGAACTGCTTCATCAACAGGAACTTCTTGGGGTCCGCGGCGGCCAATTCCTCGGCCTTGGCGATCGCTCCCTTCATGCCCTTGGATCCCGGGGTCAGCACCAGCTTCGCGCCGAAGGCAACCAGCACCTTGCGCCGTTCCATGCTCATGGTCTCCGGCATGGTCAACACGCAGCCGTAGCCGCGCGCCGCGGCCGCAAAGCTGAGCGCAATGCCTGTATTGCCGCTGGTCGCCTCGACGATGGACATTCCCGGCTTTAGGACACCCCGCTCCTCGGCGTCCCACACCATGGCGGCACCGATACGGCACTTCACCGAGTAGGCCGGATTGCGCCCCTCGATCTTGGCAAGAATGGTCGCGCCATGGCCGGCGTCCAGACGGTTGATGCGGATCAGCGGCGTGCGGCCGATGGACTTGGTATTGTCGTCATAGACATGCATAGGTCACCTCGTTGGCTGGCCTAGGATTTTCCTCCTAAGCACGCACGAAATGCCATAGCAAGTTGTTATGAGCCCCTATCGGGCGGTTATAAGGGTGCCATGGACAGGGGCAGCGGGCGCCCCACCACGAAGCCCTGCACGAAATCGATGCCCATGCCGATCACGGCGTCCAGCGACACTTGATCCTCGACCTGTTCGGCCACCACGCGAAAATTCAAGCTGCGGGACAACTCGATCATCGCCGCGACCATGGCCTGGTTGACGCTGTCCCCGGCAAGGTTGTGGATGAAGGAACCGTCGATTTTCAAATAGTCCATCGGCAGCGTCTTCAAGGTCGAAAAGGAACTCAGGCCGCTGCCGAAATCATCCAGCGCGAACTCGCAGCCCATGCCGTGCAGCACCGCGATGAAGCGCTGCGCGTGATCCAGATTCGCCACCACCGAACTCTCGGTGACCTCGAAGCAGATGTCGCCGGGATTCGCACCCGTATGATCGAAGCAGTCGACGACGAACTCCAGAAATTCCGAGTCCCCCAGCGTTTGTCCGGCGATGTTGATGGCGACGCTGCGTCCTGCGGGCAATCTCAAGCCGCCGCGCCCGAGCGCGGACAGCACGGTCTGCACCACCCAGCGATCGATGTGCGGCATCAGGCGATAGCGCTCGGCCGCGCGGATGAAATCCGCGGTGGGCGCTCCCGGCTGGCCGTTCTCGCTCACCAGGCGTACGAATACTTCGAGCGCCGGACCGCGCAGGCCGCCGGCGCGGGCATGCATGATGGGCTGGTAATACAGCTCGAATTTGTTGTCGCGCAGCGCGCCTTGCAGCTTCTGCAGCCAATGTATCTCGCCGCTGTGCCGCGCGGCCGCCTCTTCCCGCGCCGAATACACATGGACGTGCAAGCCACCCTGTTTCTTCGCGACGTAGCACGCGGAATCGGCCGAGTTCATGATGTCTTCGATGGCCCCGCCGCCGCGCCCGATCTCGAGCAGGCCGATGCTGACGCCGACGTTGAAGATCTTGTCCTTCCACACGAACCGGTAGTCGTTCACCGACCGCACCACGTCGTCGGCGATTTGCCGCGCCTTCTCCAAGGGGCATCCCACCAGCAGCAGCGCGAATTCGTCGCCGCCGATGCGCCCGACGGTGTCCGAGTCGCGCACCGCCTCTTTGATGAGCGAGGCGACCTCGCGCAGCATGTTGTCGCCGGCGGTGTGGCCGCAGGTGTCGTTCACCGCCTTGAAGCGATCCAGGTCGAGGTAGCACAGAGCGTGCGCCACGTTGCCGGTCTGCGCGGAATCCATCGCTTCCTGCAGCCGCCGCTCGAACTCACGGCGATTGACCAGGCCGGTGAGCGCGTCATGGCTCGCTTGATAGGTCATCTGGCGTGTCAGTCCGCGCAATTCGCTGGTGTCGTGCAGCACCAGCACCAGCCCGGAGACTTCCTTGTTGTCGAGCCGCAGCGGCGTGACGCTGATTTCCACCGACCGTTCGGGGCCCGCGCCGGCCGGCACCAGCACGGCACGGCGGCCCATGGTCACCCGGCCGCCGGTGGCCAGCGCCTTGCGCACCGGATCTCCCAGGGAGCGGCGATCGTTCTCATCGACCAGCGCGGCGACGTCGGCGAAGGCCCTGCCCATCACCTGATCGAAACGCTGGCTCAGCAGGACTTCCGCCGAATGATTGACGTAGTCGATGCGCCCCTCGGCATCGACCGTGATGACGCTTTCACCCATGGCGTCGAGAGTGACCATGGCGCGCGGCCGCGACGTCACGGGCGCGGCCGCCGATTCCGGCAGCATCTCGAGCGCGGTGAGCAGCAGCGCCGCTTCGCCCGCGCTGTCGATCACGCTGCTCGACAATTCCACCCGCGTCACCTGAGCCTGAGCGCCGACCAGTTCCACTTCGTAGCGCGCCGCGGCGGGTTCGCCCTGCAGGCGCCGCCGCAAATTGTTCTGCACCAACTCGACATATTCCGCGGCGACGAAATCGGTAAGGGGCCGTCCGATGACTTCGGGAGCGCTCAGGTTGAGCAGCGCCAGAAAACGCGAGTTGGCGAACAGAATGCGTTCCCGGTGCACCAGCACGGCATCGTGCACGGTCTCCACCAGGCGTTGAAACAGCTGCTCGCGGTCAAGCAGCCGCGCGCCGCGCTGCTCGAGATTTTCAAGTAGTTGGTTGACCGCGGAGCCGAGCTGGCCCAGCCCCTTCGGGCCCTCGGCGAGGCCGATGCGGGCCGCCGGACCGGTGTCGCGCGCAATTTCCCACACCCGCGCGGAGAACTCGCTCACGGCGCGTTCCTGGCGCCTCTTCCACGCAAACAACAGGGTGAGGCCCACCGCCAGAACGGCCGAGGTCAAGAACCACAGAACGAAGGAAGACAAGATCAACGCGGACCTCGATAACGATGGACTTCAACGACGCTTGATCTTAGAACCCATGTTGGGTTGTGCACGTCGCCAATCATCGTATTGCGAAGAATAGCTCAAGGGGCTCGCGAAGCCTGTCGAAATTGACCATAATCAGCAGCCTTAAGTTGATGCGAGAAATCATGGATACGTTGGCCGCTCGCCGGCAGATGGTGGATCAGCAGATACGCACGTGGGAAGTGCTCGACTCGCGCGTGCTCAATGCATTGTCGGAGGTGGCGCGCGAAGCCTTCGTGCCCGCCGAGTACCGGGAGCTTGCGTTTGCCGATGCGCCGATACCCATCGGATACGGCCAATCGATGCTGCCTCCGAAGATTCAGGGCCGCATCCTGCAGGCGCTCGGCGTCGAGGCCGGGGACTGCGTGCTGGAGATCGGCAGCGGCACCGGCTACCTGGCCGCTTGTTTCGCGCTGCTCGGCGCCGCCACCCACTCGATCGATATTCACCCGGGACTCGTGGAGCTGGCGCGCACGAACCTGCGCGCAGTGCCCGGTGCCCGGGTGCAATTCGAAGCACGCGATGCCTTCGATCCCGCGCCCTTGGGTGAATTCGATGTCATTGCGGTGACCGGTTCACTGCCCGTGTATGACACCCGTTTTGAACGATCGCTTAAGAACGGCGGTCGGTTGTTCGCCGTGGTCGGCACGGCACCCGTGATGGACGCCGTCTTGGTGCGCCGCGTGGACAGCAACGAATGGATCCGCGAAAGCTTGTTTGAGACGGTCATCGACCCGCTGATCAACGCCACCGCCGCGGCCAAGTTCGTGTTCTGATGGTCAAGGACATGACCCCTCGGGATTTCCTCGAGCGGCGCCGAGGCGGCGCCGACATGCTGCTGTTGGACGTGCGCGAGGACTGGGAGACCCAACTGGCGCCGGTGCCCACCGACCTCGTCCACATCCCCATGGGTCAGATCGCCGACCGCCTGAGCGAGCTCGACCCCTTGCAGGAAACCGTGGTGATCTGCCGTTCCGGCGGGCGCAGCCTGGAAGTGGCGCATTTCCTCACCACCCACGGATTTGTCTCGGTTTTCAACCTGGCCGGCGGAATACTGGCCTGGTCGCGGGACTTGGATCCTGGAATCCCGCAGTATTGACAGGTGATATAGTTATATATAACACTATATAACCATGAAGAGACTACTGATTTTACTGGCCTTGTGCGCCGTCGCCGGCTCCGCACCGGCAGCCGACCTGCTGGCGGTCTATCAACGGGCCCTGCAGAACGATCCGCAGCTGCGCGAAGCCGAGGCGACTCGGCTGGCAGCGCTGGAGGCCAAGCCCCAGGCGCTGTCGGCGTTGCTGCCGCAGCTCTCCGGCAGCGGAGTCGTCACCCGTGAAAAGGATGTCGGGTCCACCAATACCGTCGAATCCGTCAGCGCCCCGGGCTCACCGCCGCAGTTCCTCAGTTTTCCCTTCAATGGGCGGATCGATACCACCAGCCACCGCTACGGCATCGACCTGAAGCAGAACATCTTTCGCTGGGAAAATTGGGTGTCACTGCAGCGCGCCGACGCCCAAGTGGCGCAGGCCGAAGCGGACTACCAGGCCGCACGGCAGGACCTGATCGCGCGCGTCTCACAGCGGTACTTCGATGTGCTCGCCGCACAGGATGATCTGGAAGCTCAGCAGGTCGCGCTGACCTCGATCAAGCGGCAGCTCGAACAAGCCGAGTCACGCTTTCAAATCGGTCTGATCGCCATCACGGACGTCGAGGAGGCGCGCGCCGCCCACGACAGCGGCGCGGCGGCGGTGATTGCGGCCAAACGCACCCTCGCCTCCGCCCAGGAGCTGTTGCGCGAAATCACCGGCGATGCCTTCGATACCCTGGCGCGCCCCATCGAACCCTTCGAACTCGCCGACCCCGACCCCGTCAGCGAAGACCGTTGGGTCGAAATGGCCCTGCAGCAGAATCTTGCGCTGGTATCCAGCCGGTTGGCGGCCGACATCGCCCGCGAAAATGTCAGCGCCGCGCGCGGCGGCCACTTCCCTTCGCTGGACCTGGTGGGCAGCCGCTACAAGGCGACCAGCAACGGCGTCGACACCTTCACCGACGGCACCCCCGCCGGCGGCACGACCTTGGATCAGCAACAGCGGACCATCGGCCTGCAATTGACCTTTCCCATCTATTCCGGCGGCATGGTCTCCTCGCAGGTGCGCCAGGCCGTCTACCAGCATCGCGCGGCCAAGGAAAGGGTGGAGCGCGTGGCGCGCCAGACCGAGCACGACGCGCGCGATTCCTATCTCGGCGTGCTGTCGGAGATTTCACGGGTGAAGGCGCTGCGCCGGGCGGTCGAGTCGAATGCGACGTCGCTGCGCGCGACCGAGTCGGGTTATGAGGCGGGCACCCGCACCGCCGTGGATGTGCTGCAGTCGCGGCAGCTCTGGGTGCAGGCGCAGACCGACTACTCCCGCAGCCGTTATGACTACATGCTGAACGTGGTCAAGCTGCAGCAGGCCGCCGGCACCCTGTCGCAACAGAGCCTGGAAAAACTCAACGTCTTGCTGACGGATGCACCGGTGTCGGTGCCGGATCCGGCAGCAAAGATTCAATGAGGCCGAGCAGGCGCGCAACACTGCCGCGGTTGGCTTCGACGATCCGCCGTCCGATCGCCCCCATCCGCTGCCGCTCGGCAGGATCGGCCAGCAGTCGGCGCAGCGCCGTCGCCAGCTCGCGCGCATCCTTGACCTCGAGAGCTGCGCCCTGCTGCAGCAGCAGCTGCGCAATCTCCCTGCTGTTCGCATGCGAAGGTCCGGTGAGCACCGGCACGCCGAGCGCGGCCGGTTCCAGCAGATTGTGCCCGCCGATCGGCACCAGGCTGCCGCCGACGAATGCCGCATCGGCCGCCGCATACAGGGCGGCGAGTTCACCCACACTGTCGATGAGCACCACCCGGGTTGCGCCGTCCGGCGCCCGGCCGCCGCTGCGCCGGGTGAACCTCACCCCGCGGCTCGCCAGCAGCTGAGCCACGTCGGCAAAACGATCCGGATGTCGCGGCACCAGCAACAGCAGCACATCGTCCGGCAGTGTGGCATGCGCCGCGAGCACCTGCTCTTCTTCGCCGGCGTGAGTGCTGCCGGCAATCCAGGTGGGCCGTGCCTCGCCGTGAAATTGCCGCAATTCCCTGCCGGCCTGCGCCGCTCCCGCAGGAAGCTCGAGATCGAACTTGATACTGCCGACCACGCGGGTGCGCGCGACGGGCGCGCCGATCGCCATGAAGCGCTCGGCATCCTCGCGGGTCTGCGCCGCGATCAACGAGACGGCGCAGAAGACTCGACGCAACAGTCCGCGCAGGTGCCGGTAGCGCGCCACCGATTTCTCCGACAAGCGCGCGCTGGCGAGCACCACGGGCACGCCGCGGCGTTCGCAGCGGTCGAACAGATTGGGCCAGAGTTCGGTTTCCATGATGACGGCGAGCCGCGGCCGGATCCGGTCCAAGAAGCGCGACACTGCACCAGGCGTGTCGTAGGGCAGGAAGCGCACGTCCACCGCGGCGCCGAACAGGCTTGCTGCCCGCGCCCGGCCGGTCGGCGTCGCGGTGGTCACCACCAGCGGCTCGTCCGGGTAGCGCGCCCGCAGCGCCCGCACCAGCGGCGCGGCCGCCGACATCTCCCCCAGACTGACCGCATGCAGCCACAGCGTGGGCGTTGGGCTGCGCCGGCCCAACCCGAAGCGCTCGCCCAAGCCCTGGCGGTAGCCGCGGTCGCGCAGGCCGCGCCACAGCACCACCGCCAATGCCCAGGGCACCGCGCAATAGATCAGCAGCGAGTACAGTCGCCGGCTCATGCGCCGCCGTATCCCGCCATGAACCAGCGCCAGGATTCGTCCGAGAAACTTCCGATCTTGAGCAGCGAGCGCTGCAAGCGCTGCAAGTTCCGCCGGTGCCACGCACCGGGGGCGGCGCGCAAGCGGCTGCGATCGAAGTCGATCACGGTCACCACGCTCTTCGCGTCGATCAAGATGTTGTGCGCGTTGAGATCGGCGTGATCCACGCCCGCCGCGTGCAGCTTGGCGACGGCCGCGCCGGCCGCGCGCCATCGCGCCTCGGCCAAAGGTGCCCGCGCCAGCGCCGCACTCAAAGGCTCGGCATTGGCGATTCGCTGCGTGATCAAATCACAGCGGTAGCACAGGCCGCTGCGGTGATAGCGGGCGGCGATGGGCTTGGGCACGGGCAAGCCGCGCTCGGTCAGCAGCTTGAGCAGCCGCCACTCGGCGAAGGCCCGCACCCTGCTCTCGCCGGTCCACACATAGCAGTCCTGCGACAGGCGCGCGATGAATCCGCCGCGGCGGAAGTGCCGCAGCGCCCATTGGCGAGTGCCCGATACGATGAACCACGCCGACCCGCGGCCGCCGCTCACCTCCTGCAGTTCGCCGCGTCGGCGCCAATACTCCGGATCGAACAGCGCCTCTTCGGCGTTCGGCGGCAGATTGCCAAGGCAAGCGGGATCAGACAGCATGGCGCCGCTGAAGGTGGCAACGCGTTCGGACTGAATCACTGTATACGATGACCCTAAATTTCAAACCGCCGCTGCAGCGTGTGTGTCTACTGCGTCTGTCCGCGATCGGCGATACCTGCCATGCCGTGGCGGCGCTTCGAGCCTTCCAAGCGGCATGGCCCGACACCCGGTTCACCTGGATCATCGGCAAGCTCGAGGCGAAGCTGATGACCCCGATATTGCCCGAGGTCGAGTTTATCACCTTCGATAAGAGCGCAACTCTCGGGGAACTGTGGCGTTTGCGCAAGCTGTTGCGCGGACGGCGCTTCGATCTGCTGCTCGACCTGCAATTGGCGTTTCGCGCAAGCCTGGTCAGCAGCCTGATAGCCGCGCCCATCAAACTCGGCTTCGATCGGCCGCGCGCACGCGAGCTGCAATGGTGGTTCACCAATGCGCGCATCGCGCCGGCGGCGGCCGAGCATGTGCTGGATTCATTCATGGGATTCGTGCGCGCCTGCGGCATCGAACCGGGGGCGCCGCGCTGGGACTTGAATCTGCCCGCCGAGGCGCTCGACTATGCGCGCGGCATCGTCACCGACGGCAGGCCCACGCTGGTGATCAGCCCCTGCTCCAGACATACGGCGCGAAACTGGTCGCCCGAGCGCTATGCCGCGGTGGCGGACTACGCGGCCACGGCGCACGGCATGCGCATCGTGCTGGCCGGCGGCCGCAGCGCCCTCGAGGGCCAATTCGGTTCGAGCATCGCCGCCGCGGCCCGTGCCGGCCTCGTCAATCAAATCGGCAAGGACACGCTGCCGCAGCTGCTGGGGTTGTTGTCGGTCAGCACCGTCTTGCTGTCGCCGGATTCCGGTCCTGCGCATATGGCCACCATGGTGGGGCTGCCGGTGATCGGTCTGTATGCCGCGACCAACCCGGCGCGTGCCGGTCCCTACTACAGCCGGCAATGGTGCGTCGACAAGTACGACGCGGCGGCGCAGAAGTTCCTCGGAAAGCCGGCCGCGCAATTGCCTTGGACCACCAAGATCGAGTGCGATGGCGTCATGGACTTGATCGGCGTGAGCGACGTGACCGCCAAGCTCGACGCGCTCATGGGGTACCATGGCTAGATGAACGAAATCAAGGTGCCGGTTTCCCCCGGCGAATTGCTCGACAAGATCACCATCCTGCGGATCAAGTCGCAGCGCATGAGCGACCCCGTGAAAGTATCCAACGTGCGTCTCGAGCTGCGCATGCTGGAAGAAACCTGGGCCGGCTCGGTCTATGCGAAGTACGAGGTGGCCGCCGACGTCGCCGCTTTGCTCGCCGTGAACGAGCGCCTCTGGGTCATCGAAGACGACATCCGCGACAAGGAACGGGCGCAGACCTTCGACGCGGAGTTCATCCGGCTGGCGCGCGCCGTCTATTTCGAGAATGACGAACGGGCCGCCATCAAGCGGCGGATCAACACCGCTCTCGGCTCCGGCATCATCGAAGAGAAGTCCTACCGGGATTACAAGGCTACTCAGCCCTGAGGGTGTACTCGGCGCCGCAGTAGGGGCATTTGGCCCAGCCGCTCGCCTCGATCGCCAAATAGACTTTGGGATGCGAATTCCACAGATACATGCCAGGCATGGGGCAGGACAGCGGTAGGTCCGCCGCGGTCACGGTGTACTGGTGCTGCGCATTCGCCTGAATCATTGCCGCCATCATTCCCCCAAGAAAGTTTTGCGCCAGATCTCGACCACCCGCGCGCGCGACGACGCGTACGGCGCCGCCTCCACCACCCGCTCTCCCTGGCCCTCGAGCGACAGGTGATGCAGGACCGTACGATAGCCGATGTAGGCCTCTGTCAGCCATTGCGCCGTCGCCGCCTCGAGCACACCCGCCGCCGCCAGGCCCTCGAGCTGCCGGATATTGTCCGTGTACGTCAACAGATCCGGGTGCTCATGCGCCGCCGCCAGCACCCAGTATTGCACCAAAA
Source organism: uncultured Gammaproteobacteria bacterium (assembly GCA_963800375.1). Taxonomy (GTDB): domain Bacteria; phylum Pseudomonadota; class Gammaproteobacteria; order Steroidobacterales; family Steroidobacteraceae; genus Bog-1198. Next base: position 413,370 of record CAWDAT010000002.1, read on the forward strand.
ACTCGATATCCGCGATGCCGCCCGCATCCTGTTTGATGTCGAACTGTCCGGCGCCGGCCTTGGACAACTCGCGCTGCATGCGCAGCCGCATCTCCACGACATCGACGCGCAGGGTGTCGCGGTGCACCGCCGTTGCGAGTATACGGCGCCGTGCCGCTGCAAAGGCATGGCAAAGACTCTCATCTCCGGCCACGGGGCGCGCGCGCAGCAATGCCTGGTGTTCCCAGGTCCAGGCATCCTGACGTTGGTAGCGTTCGAACGCCTCGATGCCGGTCATGAGGAATCCGCCCTTGCCGTTCGGCCGCAGGCGCATGTCGACCTCGTAGAGGCGGCCGGCCGCCGAGTGCATGGTGAGAAGGTGCACGATGCGCTGTCCCAAACGCAGGAAGAAAACGCCGTTGTCGAGCGGCCGTGCCGCCTTGGTTTGCTGGATCTCCCCGCTCGAGTCGTGCAGGAACACCAGGTCCAGGTCGGACCCATAGCCGAGTTCCAGGCCGCCCAGCTTGCCGTAACCGGCGACGGCGACGCGCACCTGGCGCAGGCTTGATTCTTGGTCGCCACAGTAAGGAATCCCGTACACCGCGGTCATCTGCTGCCACGCCAGATCCATGCAGCATTGAATGATGAGTTCCGCGATGTCGGTCAGCCGGTCGCTCACCTTCATGAGCGGCAGGCGGCCGGTGAGATCGGCCAGCGCCACCGTAAAAACGGCCACTTTCTGGAATTGCCGCAGCGCCTCTACTTGACGTTCCGGATCATCCGCGGGCAGCCGTTCGGTGCGCGCGGCCAGTTCCAAGACGAAGTTTTGCCGCGACGGCATTTCATCGAACGCCTTGGCATCGATCAGTTCGTCCAGCAACAGGGGAAAGTCGGCGACTTGCCGCGACAAGAAGCCGCTGATCGAGCAGACCTCGATCAAGCGATTGAGCGCCGCGGGCTGCTCCGTCAGCAGCGCCAGGTAGGACGAGCGCGTGCCGATCGCTTCCAGCACCCGCAATACCCGCTGTGCCACGACGGCCGGTTGGGCGAGCCGCGCCGCCGACTTCAGCAACCCCCCGACGATGAGATGCAGACGCCGGCGTCCCGCCTCATCCAGGCGCCGGTAGGCGGCTGCGTTGCGAAACACCTCCAAGGTCGCCGCCAGTTCCACGATGTCGCCCTTCGCGAACCCGCCGCGCTCGAGTTCCTCGCCGATCTTCGCATCGGCCGAGGCCAGCCAATCCGCGGACGCCGGCCGCTCAGCGCCCTTTTCATCCGACAGCAAGGCTTCGAATTGTCTCGCCACCCATTCGCGCACCAGGTCGATGCGCGCTCTCAAGGAAGGCCAATCCGCCGCATCCGCCGCGCCCATGTTCACGCACAGGCGCGCCTGATCGATGGCCTCGGCGGGCAGCGAATGGCTCTGCTCATCGCGAATCATCTGTACGGCGTTCTCCGCCTTGCGCAGCACCAAGTAACCATCCGTCAACTCCGCCACGTCGGCCGCGGACATGAGCTTCGAGCCCTCCAGCAGCGGCAGCACCTCGAGCAGCGCGGCATTCTGTAGGCGCCGGTCGCTGCCGCCGCGCACCAGCTGCATGGATTGCACGATAAATTCGATCTCTCGGATGCCGCCCGGCCCGAGCTTCAAATGTTGATCGAGTTCGCGCCGCGACACCTCGCGGGCGATCAGCGCCTTCATGTCGCGCAGCGATTCGATCACGCCGAAGTCGAGATAGCGCCGGTAAACGAACGGCCGCACGAATTCCTGGGTCGCGAGCGCATAGGGCTCCATCCCCACGATGGCCCGCGCCTTGATCCAGGCATAGCGCTCCCAGTCCCGGCCGTGTTCCTGCAGGTAGGCCTCGAGCGAGGACAGACTCACCACGAGGGGGCCGCTGTCGCCGAACGGCCGCAGCCGCATGTCCACGCGAAACACGAAGCCATCCTCGGTTCTCGCACCGAGCAGCCGGATGAGCTCGCGGCCGAGCCGGTTGAAATATTCCTCATTGTCGAGTTGGCGCGGCCCGTCGGTCTGCCCGCCCTGCGAGTACAGAAACACCAGGTCGATGTCGGAGGAGAAATTCAATTCGCGGCCGCCCAGCTTGCCCATGCCGAGCACGATCAGCGGCACCGACTCACCGTCGGCAGCGCGCGGGATCCCGAATACCGGCTGCAGATGCAGCTGCGCGCAGGCCGCGGCGGCCCGGATGGCGGCGTCGGCGAAGTCCGACAGGGAGCGCAAAGTCTCGGTGACCGCGCAGCGCCCGGCAATATCGCGCCACGCGATACGCAGCATTTCGCGGCGCCGCCACTCGCGCAGGATGTGCTGTGCCTCCGGCACGGTCGGTGCCGCCGCGGCGCGGCTTTCATACTCGGCGTTCGCGGCGCGCGCCGCGCCGGGATCCTCGTGCCGGGCAAACCAGCCGAGCGCCCGCGGATCCTGGATCAGGGCGGCGGCGGCGAACTCGCTGCCGGCCGCCACCAGCGGCAGTTCCTCGCGCAAGGTATCGGCGAGCGCCGCATGCGCCTCGAGAAACGCAGCGTCGGCGCTGACTCGCTCCCACCACCGCTCCAAGGGTTCGCGCAAGATCTCGGGTATGTTTCTCACCCGTGGATCTTAACGCGGCTGCCATGCAAGGATGGAGCGGCTATCTCAGCGGCTACCCTGCCCCACCCCCGTTCGATCAGACATCAGGGATTTCTGTTACCGTAATTTGTAGGCCGCCAACAAACTTCGCGGCGGTGTTATAGAACCAGCAACCCAATGGGACGAATATCAGGTAGAAGGATTAGTGCGCCGACGCTGAAGTGAATCCCAGGGGTCGTGGGCATCGGCGCTATCGCGGTGATGAGAATCATTGGAATTGCGAATACCAAGCTCAAGAAGAAATACATTACGGCGAAGAGCTTCCCGGCTTGCCACGGTGCGATGCGTGATAGTTGCTTTGACATAGAGTCTTTTGTCAGACGCCTAATTTAGAACAATTAGACGACCGTGAGCGGCATTCGCTTTGGCCTCCCTTCCATAGGTTAGTCAAATCTCGGAACTAGCGAATCGCCACTATGAACAACCGCGGGAACGGCAGCAATACCGTGCCGTCCGAGAGTGGCGGATAAGCCTGCGCCACCGCTGCTGTGTAGCGCTCCAGATAGGCCGCACGCGACGCGGGATCCAACGGCTCGAGGAATGGCCGCAGGCCGCTGCCCTTGAACCATTCCACGATGGCAAGCGCCCCGCCCGCCAGCGCGTGATCGTACGTCGTGCGCCACACATCCACTTTGGTGCACACGGGTCGCAGCACTTTGTAGTACTCATCGGCATCGCCAATCGGGGTGCGGCTCGCCGCCGCCGCAGCCAGCGTTGACGCCCAGGGCCCCGCCGCCGCGGTCTGGCGCATCAGCTGATGCGCGGGGACGCCGAGATTGTCCGGCATTTGAATCGCCAGAGCGCCGCCCAACCCAAGTTTGGCAATGAGAGCCGGCAGCAGCTTGGCGTGATCGGGAACCCATTGCAGCAGCGCATTCGCGAGTATCACATCGAACGGGCCGGCGTCCTTCCAGTCTTCTACGCTGGCGACCACGAATTGAACCTGCGGCAGACGACGCCGGGCGGCGGCAATCATGTCGGGCGAACTGTCGAGGCCCTGCACGGCCGCGTTGGGAAAGCAGGCCGCCAACACCTCGGTGGAATTCCCCGGCCCGCATCCCAAGTCCACCACCGATTGCGCATCGATGGGGGGCAGCGCCGATAGCAAGTCCCGCACCGGCCGGGTCCTTTCATCCTCGAAAATGGTGTATTGCTTGGCAGACCAGGTCACGGCAGCGATCGTACGGTCTAACTATCTAGAAATAAAGGGAAAACTCCAGTTTCTCAAGGTGATTCTGCGGTCGAAATTTCGTACAATGCTGGATATAAAACCAGTATCGAGGAGACCTCAATGGACGGTGGCACGACGGCTGGCGCCGCAACTATTTCGCTGGAAGAACTTGAGGCTCAGATCACCGCTCTCGCCGGTCAGCTCAACGCGGCAAACTATCGTTGGCTCACGCTGATCGCCGAGTTCGATCGCCGCAACGGCTGGGCGGATGGCAAATTGCCATCCTGCGCTCACTGGCTGAACTTCAAATGCGGCCTGAATTTGGGTGCTGCGCGCGAGAAGGTGCGCGTCGCGCACGCCCTCGTCGGCCTGCCGAAGATCGCCGCCTCCATGTCGCGCGGCGAACTGAGCTATTCCAAAGCGCGGGCGCTGACACGAGTCGCCTGCGAAGCCACCGAGGATGCCCTTCTCATGATTGCCCTGCATGGCACCGCGCATCATGTGGAGCGGCTGGTACGCTGCTATCGCCGCGCCCAGGAAGCCCAAGAGCTCTCCCGCGAAGCGCAGCAGCATGCGAATCGCGGAGTGAGCTACTGCTTCGACGAGGACGGCAGCTTGGTGCTCAAGGCCCGCTTGCCCGCAGTGACCGGCGCGCTGTTGCTCAAGGCGCTGGATGCCGCCCTCGACGCGCTTCCAGAGAATGAGATTTCCACCAAGGTGGTCGCAGAGCGGCCGATCTCGTACGCCTCGCGCCGGGCCGATGCGCTCGCATACTTGGCCGAGAGTTTTCTCGCCAATCCCGACACCTCGTCGAATACCGCGGACCGCTACCAAGTGGTGGTGCACGTGGACGCCGAGACCTTGCACACTCATGCGGCCGGCCGCTGCGAAATCGAGCAGGGAGCCACCATCCCCGCCGAGACCGCACGCCGCATCTCCTGCGACTCGAGTCTGCTGAGGGTGATCGAGAACGAGCACGGCGAGCCACTGGATGTGGGACGCAAGACCCGCAGCATTCCCCCGGCCATCCGCCGCGCGCTCAACACGCGCGACAGCGGCTGCCGATTCCCCGGCTGCACCCACCAACGGTACGTCGACGCCCACCACATCGAGCATTGGGCAGACGGCGGCGCGACCAAGCTCTCGAATCTCATCACCTTGTGCCGCTTGCACCACCGTCTGGTTCACGAGGGCGAAATCCTCATCGAGACATCGGCCGAAGGAGGCTGGCGCTTCCTACATCCGGACGGCCGGCACTTCGAGGTCATCCGCTGTTCAGGAGACGCTGAGTACAATTGGGAAGATCTGGAACAGACCCATACCGGACTGGGGATACAGATCGACAGCAAGACCGCGGCGACGCGCTGGCAGGGCGAGCGCATGGACTATGACCTCGGCGTCTGGGTGCTGTGCCAGCAGGCCGAGCGCGGCCGCAACGGCGCGACCAACAGCGCGCCCAATGGCGCTTGCGGCCTGGCCGACGTTGCCGCGGAAACGTTCCTGCCCGACAACGAAGATCCTCCCGAGGACTGGACTATGCTCGCGGGCTAGACGCGCATCCGCGACCACGGCGCCGCGCTCGCCTCCGCGGTTCAGCGCCGCGCTTCAGCCATCCATGCCTCGACGTCCTCGAGCTTGCGCGGGAAGTCCTTCGTCAGCAGCCGGTAGCCGGTGGGCGTGACGATCACCTCATCCTCGATGCGCACACCGAAGCCTTGCTCGGGAAGATAGATGCCCGGCTCGACGGTAAAGACCGCGTTCACCGGCAGGGGCTTTTCGTAAAGCCCGGCGTCGTGCACGTCGAGACCGACGAAGTGTCCGAAGCCGTGGATGAAATCCTTCAAATACCCGGCGCGGCGCAACGAGGTCTCCGCGGCATGCTGCAGATCCGCCATCGATACGCCGGGGTGAATGGCGGCGAAAATGTCCTCCTGTGCCTGATAGACGGCCCGATACACTTTCGCCTGTGCTTCGCTGAAGTGTCCCGACACCGGATAGGTGCGGGTGACGTCCGCCGCATAGCGGCCGTACTCGGCTGCTGCATCGACCACCACCACATCGCCGTCTTTGAGCACCCGAGAATTCTTGTCCCAATGCAACACCGCGCCGTCAGGCCCCGCGCCGACGATGGACGGATAGCTCAGGCCCGTGGCGCCCGCCGCGAAGAAGGCGTACTCCAACTGCGTCTGCACGTCGCGCTCGGACACGCCGGCAACGGCGGATTTGGCCACTGCCTCGTGGCCGGCCCGCGTTATCGCGATCGCCCGTTCCATCCGTTCGATTTCCTCCGGAGAATGCGCTTCGCGCAAGCCTGCCAGCAGCGAACGCTTATAGACCGTGCGCAATCCGAAGCGCTGCGCCGTGCGCGACGCGAGTTCCGCATCGTTGCGGTCGTCCCTGGCCATCGAAGCCGGCGCCATGATCGCGACGCAATCATGGTTCTGGCCGATGCCTTCCAGAACCGTCTCCGGCGAACCACGCCGCACCTTGTCGACGCCATAACGCTCGATCAGATCCGGCGAAATCGCCTCCCGCGGCCCGGTCCAGCGCTCGGCTTCCGGATCCCGCGGCTTGAGAAACAGCGTTACCTTGTTGAACGCTGCCTTGGGCGCAAACACCAGATAGGACCCGGGCTCATTGACGCCCGTCAACCAAAAGAAATCCGCATCCTGGCGATAGTCCTCGGTTATTCCCGACACCTCACCCTGCGCGGCGAGAATGCCGATGCAGCCGTCGAGAGACTTCATCACCCGCTCACGGCGCTCCCGATACACGGCGGCCGGAAGATCGGCGGGTGGCGTGGGAGTCGGGTGCTGAAAATTCGCGGCAAGCGCCGCGGCGGCGAAAACCAAGCTGATCATGGTCCGACATCCCCCGTCTTGTACATCAGGGGGGAATACTAACTAATAAGAGCCGGGAGTGGCGCGGTTGATCACCAACAGGCTTGGTGGATGCCGTTAGTGGCCGTGCAACGCAGGTTGGCATCGAGAGTGCGACCCGCCGGATAGACGCGAAGCTGGGCCACTGCTGCGACGAGGTCCGGCGTGGACGGCGCCTCCCAACGGTCGGTTTGCACGGCCGCGAGGCCTCTTTCCCGGATCAATCGAAACTGACTATTGGCGGCGAGACGATACGGCGACAGCAGCGGTGTCAATGCCGCGGCAATCAACGCCATCAACACCACCGCGACAACCACGTTGACCCGCGCGATACCCGCTCGACCGTCAACCCGTACTGTCGATCGCGCATCGCCAACGCGTACATCGCGACGGCGCCGATGATGACCGTGAGCGGCACCACCCCGGCTGCGACGACGATCCATCTCGATAGGCCGCATTCAACAAACAGCACCCGTGGAACAGCCTCTGGCACAGAAACAGCAGCGGGTATTGAGCCGTCCAACGGCCTGTGGCCAGTCTGACCTGAGCAAAAGGCAGCGCGATCAAATGCGTATCGATGCCCCGGAATGATTCGGACCCCGCAGAGAAGACCGCGGCGCCGTAGTGCCATCCAAAATAGAAATACGCGCCCGCGACCACCCCCAGGAGCCGCCACAACGCGGCCGCTTGCATGCATCCTCTCTGGGGGTCAGTGCCTATTTCTTGGCGGGAAGGGCTTTGATTTGGTGCTGGGCATTTCTACCGTTGAAGCACGCGAAAAAAAAGAGCGGACCGAAGTCCGCTCTCTTTTGACCGAATACCCGGGTGAGGGGTATTACATGTCCATACCGCCCATGCCACCCATGCCGCCGCCCGGGGCGCCGTGTGAGTGCTCTTCTTCCTTGGGCGACTCGGCAATCATGACTTCCGTCGTGAGCAGCAGGCCCGAGACCGAGGCGGCGTTCTGCAGAGCCAGACGCGTCACCTTGGTGGGATCCAGAATGCCCATTTCGATCATGTCGCCGTACTCGCCGGTCGCAGCGTTGTATCCGAAGGTACCCTTGCCCTCGCGGACCCGGTTCAGCACCACCGCAGCGTCTTCGCCGGCGTTCGTCACGATCTGCCGCAACGGCTCTTCGATCGAGCGGGCCAGGATCTTGATGCCCGTGGTCTGATCTTCGTTCTTGCCGACCAGATTGTTGATGGCCTTGAGCGCACGTACCAGAGCGACACCGCCGCCCGGGACCACACCCTCTTCGACGGCCGCACGGGTCGCGTGCAGGGCGTCTTCGACGCGGGCCTTCTTTTCCTTCATTTCGATTTCGGTCGCGGCACCGACTTTGATCACGGCAACGCCGCCGGAGAGCTTGGCAACGCGCTCCTGCAGTTTTTCCTTGTCGTAGTCGGAGGTCGCTTCCTCGATCTGCTGACGAATGCTCTCGACGCGGCCCTTGATGTCCGCAGCCTTGCCGGCACCGTCGATGATGGTGGTGTTCTCTTTCTCCACCAGGATCTTCTTGGCTTCGCCCAAATCGTTCAGCGTCGCCTTCTCGAGCGACAGGCCGACTTCATCGGAGATGACCGTGCCGCCGGTGAGAATCGCGATGTCCTGCAGCATGGCCTTACGGCGATCGCCGAAGCCCGGCGCCTTGACGGCGGCGACCTTGACGATGCCGCGGATGGTGTTGACCACCAGCGTGGCCAGCGCTTCGCCTTCCACATCTTCCGCGACGATCAAGAGCTGTCTGCCACCCTTCGCAATGGCTTCCAGCAGCGGGAGCAATTCGCGAATGTTGGAGATCTTCTTGTCGACCAGAAGAATGAGCGGCTTTTCGAGCTCGGCGCTCTGGCTCTGTTGGTTGTTGATGAAATACGGCGACAGGTAGCCGCGGTCGAATTGCATGCCTTCGACGACTTCGAGTTCGTTCTCGAGGCCCGAACCTTCTTCAACCGTGATCACGCCTTCCTTGCCGACTTTCGCCATCGCGTCGGCAATCGTCTTGCCGATGCTCTCGTCGGAGTTCGCGGAGATCGTGCCGACCTGCGCGATCGCCTTCGGATCTTTGCAGGGCTTGGAGAGCTTCTTCAGCTCGTCGGTCGCCGCCAAGACCGCCTGGTCGATGCCGCGCTTCAGGTCCATCGGGTTGATGCCCGCGGCCACGGCCTTCAGGCCCTCGCGGATGATGGCTTGCGCCAACACAGTGGCGGTGGTGGTGCCGTCGCCGGCTTCGTCGGAGGTGTTGGAAGCGACTTCCTTCACCATCTGCGCGCCCATGTTCTCGAACTTATCCTTGAGCTCGATCTCTTTCGCGACCGAGACGCCGTCCTTGGTGACGGTGGGAGCGCCGAAGCTCTTGTCGAGCACCGCGTTGCGGCCCTTCGGACCCAGCGTGACCTTCACGGCATTCGCCAGAATATTCACACCCTTGAACATGCGTTGCCGAGCGTCGTCGCTGAAGCGTACGTCTTTTGCTGCCATTTGCTGATACCTCTATAAATTAATGAGCGGGAAGTGATAGCGGCGAGTGAATTACTTGCCTTCGACCACGGCCATGACGTCTTCCTCACGCATGACAACCAGTTCGTCGCCATCCATCTTCACTTCGGTGCCGCTGTACTTGCCGAACAGAATCTTGTCGCCGACCTTGAGGTCTAGCGGGCGGATCTCGCCGTTCTCCAAAATTTTGCCCTTGCCGACGGCGACCACTTTGCCGAAGATCGGCTTCTCGGTGGCCGTATCCGGAATCACGATGCCGCCGGGCGACTTGCGCTCTTCCTCTTCTCTTTTAACGATCACACGGTCATGAAGGGGACGAATCTTCATAAGACAAGACTCCTGATGCTTGAAATACGGGGTTTGAAGAAGGAGAGGGTTATTAGCACTCTCCACCTGTGGCTGCTAATGATAGCGACGAATTCGTCTGATTCAAGGCCTGGATCACGATATTTTTGCTGTAACGCAGCACAGGGCGGCTGCTATAGAGTGCGGGCATGAAGAAATCGCTCCTAATGCTGATATTTCTGGCCGGCGCCGCGATTCTGGCCGGCGCCGCGACCGCGAAGCCTTGGTGGATGCGCGGGGTCGACTCCAACGAGAACGACTTTCTGCCCCCCGACGTTGCGTTCCGGGTGGCGGCCGTCGAGGACGGCACCCTGATCCGAGTGCGTTGGATCATTGCCGATGGCTACTATCTCTATCGGCACAAGATGGAGATCAAGGCAGAAAGCCCTGACCTGATCTTGGCTGCGCCGGTTCTGCCCACCGGCCAGACGAAGGTCGATCCCTATTTCGGCAGCCAAGAAATCTATCGCCAGCAAGTGCAGGCCACGGCAACCTACACCCGGCTCGATGCGGGCGCCCATCCTCTGGAGATCAGAGTCACTTACCAGGGCTGCGCCGATGCCGGCCTCTGCTACCCACCCATCACCAAGGTGCTCTTCCCGCATGGCGCGCCGACGGCGGTCGCCGCAGCGTCTCACCCCTGGGAGGGGGCGGCCATCCTCGCCGGCGTTCTTGCCTTCCTGCTGGCCGGGGCAATGCTACGCAAGGGGCGCAAGCTCGAACTTCCGGCGGCATGAACACGGCACGGATCGCTTTGGCTTCGGGATGCGTGGCCCTGGGCCTGTTGGTGGGGGTGGCGGTTCATCTCAGGTTCGGCCACACCCCCGCCCCGCACTGGGTCAAGGTACCCGCCGGGCAGGCCAGTGCGCCGAATCCCGCCGATTTTGCTGACCCGATAACCCCGGGCGCGCTGCCTCCCACGAAGATTCCCGACCGGTTGCCGCAGTTTTCGCTGGCGGACCGCTCGGGCAAGCCCACCGCCATCGGGTCCTTCGCCGACAAGTCCCTGATCATCAATTTTTGGGCCACCTGGTGTGCGCCCTGCCGCAGCGAGATTCCACTGCTCGAGACCCTGCACGCCGACTGGGCCGGGCGCGGCGTGAGCGTGGTCGGCATCGCCGTGGACCAACGCGATAAGGTGTTGGAATTCGCCGATCGCTTCAAGATTGGCTATCCGCTGCTCATCGGCGACCAGGATGCCCTCGATGCGGCCGCCGCATTGGGGGTTGCAACGCCGGTGTTCCCGTTCACGGTGTTCACCGACCGGCGCGGCGAGGTGGTCGCTCTCTATATCGGGGAGTTGCACAAGCCGCAGGCGGAACTCATCCTGTCGCAAGTGCAAAGCTGAACCAAGGCCGAACCGACCTGCCGGCCGCCCGGGCCGCCATCACGGCGGCCCTACATGCGCTCCACTCCAGCACGTAGGGAGAAGTTCGCCGCCGAAGCTTGCCATTTCAACCCCATTTCTGGTTATTATCGCGGACCTTTGTAATCCGGCACGGACCGACCCAACGACAGATGGCTGGAATTCTGCTGCTCAATGGTCCGAATTTGAATCTTCTGGGGCTCCGCGAACCGGAGATCTACGGGTCCGCGAGCCTGCAAAGCATCGAGACCAAGCTCGCCGGGCTCGCCCGGGCCCGCGGCCATGCTCTGACGGCCTTCCAGAGCAATGCCGAGCATGAGCTGATCGGCAAGATACAAAGCGCGAAACGCGACGGCATCGCGTTCGCCATCATCAATCCGGCGGGCTACTCGCACACCAGCGTGGCTCTGCGCGACGCCTTTCTCAGCGTGGCCCTGCCCTTCATCGAGGTTCACTTGAGCAACGTGTTCGCACGAGAAGCATTTCGACATCATTCCTATTTGTCCGATATCGCGGCCGGTTGCATCGTGGGATTGGGCCCCATCGGCTACGAGCTCGCGCTCGACGCCGCCTGCGCCCGCCTGACCGGCACCTAAAAAGTTCAAAGGGGTTCTCGGATGGATATTCGCAAGGTAAAGAAACTGATAGAGCTGCTCGAGGAATCCGGAATCTCGGAGCTGGAGATTTCCGAGGGCGAGGAGTCGGTGCGCATCAGCCGACATCCGCGGATGGCCATGCAAGCGCCCTTGAGCCTGGCAACTCCCATGATGCAGGCGCCGCCGCCAAGCGCACCCGCCATTCCCGCCACCGCGGCCGGCGAGCACAAGCCGCGCAACGATGACTACACCGTGACCTCGCCGATGGTGGGTACCTACTATTCCGCCGCCTCGCCGGGCGCCAAGTCCTTCGTCGAGATCGGCAGCGAAATCAAGGTCGGCCAGATTCTGTGCATCATCGAAGCCATGAAGATGATGAACCAAATTGAGTCCGATAAGGCGGGGCGGGTCACGGCGATACTCGCCAAGAACGGCGAGCCGGTCGAATTCGGCCAACCGCTGTTCATCATCGAATAGTGGAAGCCAGATGATCGAAAAAGTCGTCATCGCCAACCGCGGCGAGATCGCGCTTCGGATCTTGCGCGCCTGTCGCGAACTCGGCATCAAGACCGTGGCGGTGCATTCAACCGCCGATTTCAACACCAAGCATGTGCTGCTCGCCGACGAGACCGTGTGCATCGGGCCGCCGCAATCGGCCCTGTCTTACCTCAACATGCCCGCCATCATCAGCGCCGCCGAGGTCACCGACTCGGTCGCCATTCACCCGGGCTACGGCTTTCTGTCGGAGAACGCCGATTTCGCCGAGCGCGTCGAGAAGAGCGGCTTCATCTTCGTCGGCCCGCGGGCCGAAACCATCCGCATGATGGGCGACAAGGTGTCGGCCATCAAGCACATGAAGGCCGCCGGAGTCCCTTGCGTGCCCGGTTCGGATGGACCTCTCGGCAACGACGTCGACGAGAACTTCCGCATCGCCAAGGACATCGGCTACCCGGTGATCATCAAGGCCTCCGGCGGCGGCGGCGGCCGCGGCATGCGCGTGGTGCATACCGACGCTTCGCTGCTCAATGCCATCAGCGTCACCCAGTCCGAAGCGCTCGCCGCCTTCGGCAATCCCCAGGTCTACATGGAGAAGTTCCTGGAAAAGCCGCGGCATATCGAGTTCCAGGTGCTTGCCGACAATTACGGCAATGTGGTGCATCTGGGGGAGCGCGACTGCTCGATGCAGCGGCGCCACCAGAAGGTCATCGAAGAGGCCCCCGCGCCCGGCTTGACGACCAAGCAGCGCAAGACCATGGGTGAGCGCTGCGCCCGGGCGTCGCGCGAACTCGGTTACCGCAATGCCGGTACTCTGGAGTTTCTCTACCAGGACAACGAGTTCTACTTCATCGAGATGAACACCCGCGTGCAGGTCGAACATCCCGTGACCGAACTCGTGACCGGCATCGACATCGTCAAGGCGCAGCTGCTGATCGCTGCCGGCGAGCCCCTGGGCTACAGCCAGAACGACATCCAGATTCGCGGCCACGCCGTGGAGTGCCGCATCAACGCCGAGGACGCCAAGACCTTCGTGCCCTCGCCCGGGCCCATCCGGCTGTGGCATTCGCCCGGCGGACCGGGGATCCGGGTCGACAGCCACGTGTACACCGGCTACAACGTGCCGCCCTTCTATGATTCCATGATCGGCAAGGTCATCGCCTACGGCGACACGCGCGACACCGCGATCGCGCGCATGCGCAATGCCTTGGCGGAAATGGTGGTCGAGGGCATCAAGACCAATATTCCGCTGCACCAAGAGATATTCAATCACTCGGCGTTTCGCCAGGGTGGCACCGACATTCACTATCTAGAGCGACGCTTGGGGCTGAAGTAACCACCGTACGCGTACCGACGATGTCGTTCTTTGAAATCGAATTTCCGCTCGCGGCCTTGAGCTCGGAAACGGTCGAGGCGGCCTTGCTCGAGATCGGCGCGGAATCGATCACCTTCGTCGATCGCGGCGATGAGCCGGTGCTCGAACCCAAGCCGGGCGAGATAAGATTGTGGAGCGACACCCTGGTTCGAGCGCTGTTCGATGAATCCCACGATGCGGCACTCAGCATCGGCCTCCTGACGGCCCGCCTCGGCGCCGAGATCGGCTCCGCGGCACGGGTGCGGGCGGTGAAGAACCAGGATTGGGAGCGCGTGTGGCTCGCCGATTGGAAATCCATGCGGTTCGGGCGGCGACTGTGGGTGTGCCCGCATTGCGCCGAAGCGCCGCAGGATCCCGGCGCGGTCATCGTGCGGCTCGACCCAGGCCTCGCGTTCGGCACCGGCACGCATCCCACCACGGCGTTGTGTCTGCAGATCCTGGACTCATTGCCCCTGGCTGGCCGCACCGTGATCGACTACGGATGCGGCTCCGGCATTCTCGGAATTGCCGCGCTCAAGCTGGGAGCGGCGCACGTGACCGCCGTCGATTTGGACCCTCAGGCGCTCATCGCAACCCGCGACAATGCCGCCGCCAACGGCGTTGCCGCGAGCATCGAAGTGCGCGGCGTCGACCCGAGCGGCACGGCCCCGGCAGTCGGTTTGCAGCCGGCGTATTGCGTGCTGGCCAACATTCTTGCCGGCCCCTTGATCGAATTGGCGCCCACGTTGACGGCGGCCTGCGAGCCGGGGGGCCGCTTGCTGCTGTCGGGACTGCTGAAGACGCAGGCGTTTGCGGTAAAGGCGGCGTACAGCGCAGCTTTTGCTATGGTGCAGGTCGTTGAACGCGATGAGTGGTGCTGCATCTACGCTCAAAGAGGCGCCTAAGCGGTGTACACGCAATGTTCAAAATGCGAGACCGTCTTCAAGTTGTCGGCGGAAGTGCTGCGCGCCGCGGGCGGCCAGGTGCGCTGCGGGCGGTGCGGCGAGCTGTTCAACGCCCTGGCACGCCTTGCCGAGGATTCGAACGCCTTCGCGGGCGGCGAGTCGCCGCTGGAGTTGGAGGCGCGCGCCGACAGCATTCTGGAATCCACAGAGTCGCCACCGCAGGTAGCTCGCGCGGTGGCGAAGGACCAGGAGGAATTCGTCCCGCCGGGGGTCGAGATCGTGCAGCTTGAATTCGTGGACGACGATGTTCAGGAAGTGGACATCGACCGCTCCATGGAATTCACGCTGCCCCCGGGCGAGCTGGATCGGATCTTCGTCGAAACCAAGCTCCCGGCGGTGCTGCTGCCGCAATCACCACCGCAACCGCCACCCGAGGCGCCACCCGAGGCGCCGATCGAGGAGCCGGTCGACGAACCGGCCGAACCACCGTCGCAGACGCCGCGCCTTCGTCAGCGCATCAGCGGTCTCGAGGTTCCCGACGACGTGCGCCGCGAGATGCTGGCGGGATTGGAGGATGACGAGGACCTCGAACCGGCGGTCGCAGTGCACTACATGACCCGGCCCCCGGTGCGCCGCGGCGTGTTTCGCGCGTGGCTGGGCGCTGCCGTCGCTTTAGCGTTGCTGCTGCTGGTGCAGATCATTCATCAGAATCGAGATTGGGCCGTGTCGCGGACTCTGTTCGGACTGCTCGGCTCGCCCGTGCCTGCGCCCGCGAATTTGTCCGCGTACCAGCTGCGCCAGTGGGGAGTGACCGGCGACCCGGATGCGAACGGCACGCTGCGGCTGCGCGCCAGCATTCTGAACACCGCCCCGCAGTTGCAGCCCTATCCGCTGCTGCGCGTGACGCTGGCCGATCGGTTCGGCAAGAAAATCGGCACTCGCGATTTCGAGCCGGGAGAATATCTGGGCAAACCCACGGCGCGCCTGCTGGCGCCGGGCGAACGGGCCGATGCGACCCTGGAGATTTTGGATCCGGGCAAGAACGCTGAAGGATTTGAAATCGACGTGTGTGTCCGCGGTGCCGAGCAACGGATCGCCTGTGCCAATGATGTTGCGCCGCAGAGCAGGCAATGAGCCTCAACATCGGTCCCTACACCCTGCCCTCCAAGGTGCTGCTGGCGCCAATGGCCGGCGTTACTGATCGGCCCTTTCGAATTCTTTGCCGACGCTTCGGCGCGGGCCTTGCCGCCTCGGAAATGCTCAGCGCCGACGTGCGTCTCTGGGACACGCCGAAATCGCGGCGGCGCATGGACCACACCGGCGAGCCCGGCCCCCGCGTCGTGCAGATCGCCGGCTTCGATCCGTCGATGATGGCCGAGGCGGCGCGCCGCAACGTCGATGCCGGCGCGCAAATCATCGACATCAACATGGGATGTCCCGCGAAAAAAGTCTGCAATCGATTGGCCGGGTCGTCTCTGCTGCAGGACGAGGCGCTGGTTGCACGAATTTTGCATGCCGTGGTGCAGGCAGTCGACGTGCCGGTGACGCTGAAGACGCGCACCGGATGGGACCGCGCCCACAAGAACGGCATCCGCATCGCGCGGATTGCGGAAGACAACGGTATTCAAGCACTTGCGATCCACGGCAGGACGCGCGCAGATCTCTATCAGGGCGAGGCCGAACACGAAACCGCGGCTGCCATCAAGGCGGCGATCAAGATTCCGGTGTTTGCGAACGGCGATGTCGACTCGCCGCAACGCGCCGCCGAGATTTTGCGGGCCACCGGCTGCGACGGGATCATGATCGGCAGAGCGGCGCAAGGCCGGCCATGGATTTTCGACGAAGTCAATTTTTTCCTCGCCGAAGGCAAATCGCGCGCAAATCTGGCGCTGGAAAAAGTCCGTGATATTATGCGCGCCCACCTCGAAGACCTGTACTCCTTTTACGGAGATGAGACGGGTGTTCGAGTGGCACGTAAACACTTGAGTTGGTATTTCCGGCAGCACCCGGGACAAGAGGACTTGCGGAATCGTCTCGTGCAAATCGAGACGCCACGGGAGCAACTGTCGACGCTGCTGGAACATTACGATACGAGAGTGCACCGCGCGGCATAGGCGTTTGGATAACAACAACGATTGCGGGAATCTGGACGGGATCATGGCTGCCAAAAAGAAAGCGAAACGCAGAGAAATGCCGCCGGCCTTCAACGGCCGCGATCTGAAGGTGAACGGCAAGGGCGTGCCCCTGCGTTCGCAGGCCGAGGAAGCGTTGCAATGCTATTTTGAGACGCTCAACGGCCACAAGCCCGCGCATTTGTACGACCTGGTGATGCGCGAGGTGGAAGAGCCGCTGTTCAAGGTGGTCATGGGCCACGTGCAAGGCAACCAGAGCCGCGCGGCGACGATTCTCGGCATCAATCGCGGCACGCTGCGCAAGAAACTCAAAGAGTTCGGCATCCACGAGTAGGGCCGCCATTGCTCACGCCCGTCCGCCGCGCGTTGCTCAGCGTCTCCGATAAGACCGGCATCGTCGAATTCGCGCGCGAGTTGCGGGAGCGGGGCATCGAGCTCCTGTCGACCGGCGGCACCGCCAAGCTGCTGGTCAGCCACGGCATCACCGTCAAGGAAGTGGCCGAGCACACCGGATTTCCGGAAATCATGGGTGGCCGCGTCAAGACCCTGCATCCGAAAATTCACGGCGGCCTGCTGGGCAGGCGCGGCGTCGATGAGGCGGTAATGCGCGCCCACGGCATCGAAGCGATCGACCTGCTGGCCGTCAATCTCTATCCGTTCGCCGCCACGGTGGCGCGGCCGGGCTGCAGCTACGATGACGCGGTCGACAATATCGACATCGGCGGACCGGCCATGGTGCGCGCCGCCGCGAAGAACCACGCCTCGGTGACCGTGGTCGTGGATCCCGGCGATTATCGGGCGCTGCTCGACGAACTGGCCGCGAACTCCGGCGCCACCAACATCGTCATGCGCCAAAAACTCGCCGCCAAGGCCTTTGCGCATACCGCGCAGTATGACGCCATGGTATCGGCCTATTTCACAGGCGCCATCGGCGGCACCGCGACGACCTTTCCCGACGACCTGAATCTGTCGTTCCGCAAACACATGGATTTGCGCTACGGCGAAAATCCCCACCAGCAGGCCGCGTTTTACACGGATCCGCGTGCCATCGGCGCATCGGTCACCCAGGCCAGACAGATTCAGGGCAAGGAACTCTCGTACAACAACATCGTCGACAGCGATACCGCACTGGAATGCGTGCGCCAGTTCGACACGGCCGGATGCGTCATCGTCAAGCACGCCAATCCCTGCGGCGCCGCCCGGGCCGGCAGCGTCGCCGAAGCCTACGCCCTCGCCTACCGCACCGACCCCACCTCGGCCTTCGGCGGCATCATCGCCTTCAATCGCGAACTGGATGCCGAGACGGCGCGCGCCATTCTGGAGCGGCAGTTCGTCGAGGTGATACTCGCGCCGAGCGTGTCCGACGACGCGAGGGCCGTGCTCGCCCCCAAGGACAATGTGCGGGTGCTGCAAGTCGGCGATGTGATCATGCCCGTCACCCAATTGCTCGAATACAAGAGCGTTGCCGGGGGAGTTCTGGTGCAAACCCGCGACGTCGGCCTCATCCGCGCTCAGGAACTGCGCGCCGTGACCAAGCGCGTTCCCACCCTCGCCGAGCTCGACGATCTCATCTTCGCCTGGCGCGTTGCGAAATATGTCAAATCCAACGCCATCGTCTGCGTCAAGGACAAAGCGACCGTGGGCATCGGCGCCGGCCAAATGAGCCGCGTGGTGAGCAGCAAGATCGCCGCGCTGAAGGCCGCGGATGCCGGCCTCGACATGCGATCGGCCAGCATTGCCTCCGACGCCTTCTTCCCCTTCCGCGACGGTCTCGACGCGGTTGCCGACCTCGGCATCAAGTCAGTGATTCAACCGGGCGGCTCGAAACGCGATGCGGAAGTCATCGCGGCGGCCGACGAACACGGCATCGCCATGGTGTTCACCGGCATGCGGCATTTTCGCCACTGATGAAAGTACTCATCGTCGGTGGCGGCGGCCGGGAGCACGCGCTCGCCTGGAAGTGCGCGCAGTCGCCGCGCGCCTCCGAAGTATTCGTGGCGCCCGGCAATGCCGGCACGGCGCTCGAACCCAAGGTGCGTAATGTCGCCATTGCCGCCGACGATATCGATGCGCTGTTGGGATTCGCGGTGCGCGAAGACATCGGACTCACCATCATCGGTCCCGAGGGTCCGCTGGTGGCGGGTATCGTCGACCGATTCACCGCGGCGGGCCGCGCCTGCTTCGGGCCCTCACGCGCCGCCGCGCGCCTCGAGGGTTCGAAAGCCTTCACCAAGGATTTCCTCGAGCGCCACCGCATTCCAACGGCCAGCTACCAGACCTTCACCGCCGCCACCTTTGATCCGGCTTACGTCCGGGGGCAGCGCCTGCCGGTGGTGGTGAAAGCCGACGGGCTGGCCGCGGGCAAGGGCGTCGTCATCTGCGAGACTCACGCGGCGGCGATCGAGACGGCGCAGGCCATGCTGGGCGGCAGCTTTGGCGCCGCCGGCCGCACCATCGTGATCGAGGAATTCCTGGCGGGCGAGGAAGTCAGCTTCATCGTGATCGCGAGCGATCAAGCGGTGCTGCCGCTCGCCACCTCGCAGGATCACAAGCGCCGCGACGACGGCGACCAAGGACCCAATACCGGAGGCATGGGCGCGTATTCGCCGGCACCCCTGGTCACGCCGGCATTGCACGCGCGCATCATGCGCGAAGTCATCGAGCCCACCCTGCGCGGCCTGCGCGCCGACGGCAATCCCTATCTGGGATTTCTCTATGCCGGGTTGATGATCGCCGCCGACGGCACGCCCAATGTGCTCGAGTTCAACTGCCGTTTCGGCGACCCCGAGACGCAGCCGATTCTTGCGCGGCTGCAAAGCGATCTGCTCGATCTGTGCGAGGCGGCGCTCACCGGCACGCTCGAGCGCAGCGAGGCACGCTGGGACCCGCGCGCGGCGCTCGGCGTGGTGATGGCGGCCGGCGGCTACCCGGACACTTACCGCAAGGGCGACGTCATCAGCGGACTCGATGCCGCCGCGCGGCTGCCGGGGAAAGTTTTTCATGCCGGCACCCTGGCGCAGGGCCGGGACATCGTGACGGCGGGCGGACGGGTGCTGTGCGCCGTCGGCCTGGGCGATGGCGTAGCCGCCGCGCAGGCCCAGGCCTACCAACTCGTGCGCGCAATTCATTGGAATCTTGTGCAATACCGGCGTGACATCGGTTATCGTGCCATCGCCCGTGCCAAGGAGAGTGGATGAGTTCGCGTTTCGAGACGGTCCATAATTACAACGACGATGCCGTTTTCCGCCTGATCGCCGACACTGCCGGCCTCTATCCCCTGGTTTCCGCACAGCCCGACCTCCTGGCCGACGTGGCCTGCGTGGCCCTCAACCGTTTGCCGCCGCGCTACATCCGCCATGACGTCGACACCATGTTCTATATGAGCGACGACGATCGCTTGAGGTTCGACGCCGCGGTTGAGGCCGCCGTGAAATTCGCGTTCGAGTTCGTGGGCGCGCGCGGCTAGGGACGTTTGATTGCGGTGCGCTCGATCGCGGGCGGCTCGCTCAAGGACCCCAGTTTGGCTCGGCGGCGGGCGCCGCGCGCCTCCGCAAGATTCTCCGCGCAGGTGTTGAGCCGCGCGCATGCCTCCAGACGCAAGCCGTGCGCCTCGGGCACCGGCCGGCCGGCGGCGCGCATGCCCGCCATGCGGGCCCATACCGCGCGCTTCTTGTGCACCTGATGCGGTTGAAAATCATCGAAGTCGCGGAAACTCACCGCGCGCGCCTCCACCGCGATGGCGCCCGCCGCGAGCGCCGCCCGATACAGCTCGAGCCCACGCTGCGTGCGCACGATGATCCCATTGAACCCCGGGTTTTCACCGGCCGGGGAGCCGCCGGGCCAGACATCGGACGCCGCCAGATCCGCGCTTTCGCCGATGGCATCGGGACAGATTTTGCACCGCGGCTGGATGCGCCAGGTCGCCTCGTCGCTCCACATGTCCTGGTAGGTCAGTTCGAACGAGCGCCCGTCCCGGGTCTCCAACCGGGTGGGACCCGGATTGCCGTGGCCGCGGTACCGGAATAGAGCAATCTGCCCGGGATCGATCCCGAATTCGCTCACCACCTCTTCGGACTTCGTGAGATCCGAGGCGCCGCCGCAGACGAAAGTGAGCGCGTACTCGAGGTATCGATCCACCCGCGAGTCGATCCGCGCCAGATTGCGCACCGCTGCGACGTCGCAGGGCTTGGCGATCAGCGCAAACGGTTCGCCGCGCTCCAACAGCGCAGTGAAGTCGACCAGCGCCGCCGCCGGCCCGTAGCGCGAGCCCGCGCCCTCGAGCACCGAGGCGGCATCGAAGCTCAGCCGCCGTTCGGTGCGCAGCGGCTCACGGGCCGATGCTGCCACGTGCAGAATGAACTTCACCCGCCCGCTCGCCAACAGAAACTGGCCCAGCGCGGTCAGCAAACCGCCCGTGGAACCGCGATGGCGCACCTCAGGATCCTTCGCGTAGCCGATGGCCAGGTGCTCCGCGGGTCCCCACACGACATCGTGGCTCGCCTGCGCGGATTGATCTCCCGTGCGGGCCCCTTCGACCCGCGTGCCCGGACAAACCGCATTGATGCGCGCCAGGGTCGGCGCGTCCAAGGCCTCCTGCGCCACCGGCCGCTCGCGCCCCTCCGGAGTCAGCACCATGTGGATCCGCCGCGGCCCGGCCAACGACCGGCACAATCCGCAGCCGATGCACAGGCCGCCTTCGACGATTTCCTCGAGCGATAATGCAGTGCTACTGTGGCTCACCGCCAAGGAGTACCTCCAAATGACCCATGTCCGTCCCAGTATCGCCGATAAGCGCCGCGCATTTCATAAATTGCACGAGACCGGCTGCTTCGTCATTCCCAATCCCTGGGATGTGGGCAGCGCCCGCTATCTGCAGGGACTGAAGTTCAAGGCGCTCGCCACCACCAGCTCCGGATTCGCGTGGTCGCATGGCCACCGTGACGGCGGAATGTCGCGCGACCGGGTGCTCGATCACCTGACGCAAATGGTCGAGGCCACGGATCTGCCCATCAATGCCGATTTCGAGAATGGTTTCGCGCCCGATGCCGCCGGCGTCGGCGAAAGCGTCAGGCTCGCCGTCGCCACCGGCGTGGCGGGACTGTCGATCGAGGATTCGACCGGCGATGCGTCCCGCCCCCTGCATGACGCCGACACCGCGGTCGAGCGCCTGCGCGCGGCGCGCAAGGCCATCGACAAGGCGGGCGGCGATACCATCTTGGTCGGCCGGGCCGAATGTTTTCTGCATGGCAAGCCCGACATCGAGTTCGCCATCCAGCGGCTCAAAGCCTACGCGCACGCCGGCGCCGACTGCCTGTACGCGCCGGGCATCCGCACACCCGAGCACATCAGCGCCGTGGTTGCCGCCGTGGCGCCGAAGCCGGTCAATCTGCTGGTGGGCTGGCCGGGAGGCCTCGACCAGCAGCAGATCGCGGCGCTCGGCGTGCGCCGGATCAGCGTCGGCGGCGCACTGGCGGGTTCCGCCTGGGGCGGCCTCATCCGCGCCGCCAAGCTCATTGCCGAACAGGGCAAGTTCGACGGCTTCGCCAACGCCGCCTCGCACGGCGAAGTGGACGCGTTTTTCCGCGCCGGCGCCTTGAGTCAGTGACCGCCCACGACTTGCGCCGGATCGTGACGCGCCTCGCCGGCCGAGTGCTGGCCTCGGAACAGCCTGCCCTTCTCCGCCAGGAGCACGAACAGCAGACTCGCAAGCCCGCAGCACAGCGATCCGGCCGCGAGCGGCAGCAGGGTGCTGTTGAACTGCCTGCCGATGAGGGCTCCGACCAGTGCGCCGCTTGAGGTCGAGATGAATCCTTGCAGTGAGGCGCCGATTCCCGCCACCGCGGCGACCGGCTCCATCGCCATCGCTCCGAAATTGGAGATCGACAGCGCGAAGCAGGCCATGGTCGCCGACTGGAACAGGACGAACAGCCACAGCGGCTCGATCCCAAGAGCGGCTACCGACGAGTGCAGGCCGGTGATGATGATGTAGATCAGCAGCGCCGAGTGCGAAATCTTCCGCATCCCGAAGCGCTCCACGATTCGCGAGTTCAGAAACGCGGCGATCCCCATGGTGGTCGCGCACAGCGCGAACATGCTGGGCATGAGATTGGCGCGGTGAAACACTTCGCCGAATATCTGCTGCACCATGCCCACATAAGCCAGGATTCCGCCGAACATGACGGTCGCCGCCAGGGTGTAGCAGAGCGAACTACGGTTGAAGAGCACCAATCGAAGGGCGCCCAAGATGTGCGCGCGGGTCAAGGTCAGGCGGTATTCCGGGTGCAGGGTTTCCGGCAGCCGCAACATCGCCCAGGTGCACACGAAGGCGGCAAACACGCCGCACGCGATGAATATATACCTCCAGGCCGCGGCCATCAGGATGAGCGCGCCCAGGCTCGGTGCCAGGATGGGCACCGTCAGGAACACCATGAAGGTCAGCGACATCACGCGCGCCATGTGCCGCCCGGAGTACAAGTCGCGAATCACCGAGCGCGTGACCACGACGCTCGCCGCCGCCAGTCCGTGGACGAAGCGCCAGGCGAGCAGCGCGTGGAAACTGCCGGCGAGGCCGGACAACAGCGCGGCCAGCACGTAGAGACCGAGGCCGCCGATCAATATGGGCCGCCGGCCGAAGCGGTCCGACATCAGTCCCCAAAACAACTGCCCGCACCCCAAGCCCGCCATGTACGCAGTGATGACCCATTGCACGTGGTTCTCGTTCGTGATCGCAAGCGCGTGCACGATGACGGGGAACGCCGGCAGCATGGCGTCGATGGCGATGGCCTGAGTGGACATCATCGCCGCCGCCAGCACGACGAATTCGGTAAAGCCGATCTTGCTGAGCAAAGCTTAAGCGGCCGGTGCGGCCGGCTGCTTTCGGGCGATGCTGGTGGCCATGGTGACGATGGACGCGAGGTCGGTCAGATTGGCCGGCACCACCAGGGTGGTCCCGGATTGCGCCAGCCTGCCGAATTGCTTCACATATTCTTCGCCGATGCGCAGCTGCATGGCCTCGATGCCGCCGCGGTCGGAGAGCGCGATGCCGACCTGGCGCAGGCCCTCGGCCGTGGCGGTGGCAACCGCCAGGATGGCCGCCGCCTGACCCTCGGCTTCATTGATCTGCTGCTGTTTGCTGGCTTCGGACTGTTTGATCACCCGCTGCTTGTCGCCCTCGGCGGCATTGATCTTGGCGTCGCGCTCGCCTTCGGAGGTCAGCACCACGGCGCGCTTCTCGCGCTCCGCGCGCATTTGCTTCTCCATCGCCTGCAGCACGTCCTTCGGCGGGGTGATGTTCTTGATTTCGTAGCGCAGCACCTTGACGCCCCAGGCCGCGGACGCCTTGTCCAGTTCACTGACGACGTTGGTATTGATGGTCCCGCGCGCCTCGAAGGTGCGATCGAGTTCGATCTTGCCGATTTCGCTGCGCAGCGTGGTCTGTGCCAGCTGCGAAATGGCGAAGCCGAAATTGGTGATGCCGTAGGACGCGAGGTGCGGATCCATGACCTGCATGTAGAGCACCGCATCGACCCCGACCTGCACGTTGTCCTTGGTGATGCAGATCTGTTCAGCGATGTCGATCGCTATTTCCTTGAGGCTGTGCCGGTAGGCCACCTTCTCGAAGAAAGGGGTCAGGATGTGGAAGCCGGCCTGCAAGGTGCGGCTGTACTTTCCCAGATGCTCGATGACGTAGGCGCTCTGCTGCGGCACGACCACGGCGGTCTTCGCGATGACGATCACCACCACTACGGCTATCAGGATGAACGCGTAGCTGAATGAAATGCCCAAGAGACTCTCCTAAGTTATTGCAAGGCCATGGCCGTCTAGGCGTCGCCGTGCAGGACCAATGTCAATCCATCGACGCGATCGATGCGCGCCCTGGCACCTGCGGGAATCGCCACCTTGCCGCCGTTGATCGCGCTCCACGAACCGCCCCGATATTCCAGGCGGCAGGTCTCGCCCGGAGGCAGGTCGGTCGGCAACGTGATGATTTCACCCGCGGGACCGCCCTTCAGCGGCGGCAGCTTGCGGCGCATTCTTTCGTAGATCCGCCGCCGGAAAGTGAACACGGAAGCCGCGGCCAATACCGCAAATATCAGCCACTGCAGCCACTCCGGCATTCCCAATCCGCTCAGCTGAAGCATTCCCACGACGAAGGCGGAAGCGCCGACGAACACCAGATAGAACTGTGCATCGACGAAGGCCAGCTCCGAACCCAAGAGTATGGCGCCGACCGCAATCCACGCCCACCACTGCATATCCCGCTCCTAGCTTGACCCTACCGCTTCATGGCGTCGAAGAAGTCCGCATTCGTCTTGGTGTCCTTCATCTTGTCGAGCAGGAACTCGATGGCGGCCAGTTCGTCCATGGGGTGCAGGAGCTTGCGCAGAATCCACATCTTGGACAGCTCCGAAGGCTCCGTGATGAGTTCCTCTTTGCGCGTACCCGAGCGGTTGATGTTGATGGACGGGAACACACGCTTCTCGGAGATGCGCCGGTCGAGGTGAATTTCGGAATTGCCGGTGCCCTTGAACTCTTCGAAAATCACATCGTCCATCTTCGAGCCGGTGTCGACCAGCGCGGTGGCGAGAATCGTCAGGCTGCCGCCCTCCTCGATGTTGCGCGCGGCGCCGAAGAAGCGCTTCGGCCGCTGCAGCGCATTGGCGTCGACGCCGCCCGTGAGCACCTTGCCGGAACTTGGGACCACGGTGTTGTAGGCGCGCGCCAGGCGCGTGATGGAATCGAGCAGAATCACCACGTCCTTCTTGTGCTCGACCAGGCGCTTGGCCTTTTCGATCACCATTTCGGCCACCTGCACGTGCCGGCTGGCCGGTTCGTCGAAGGTCGAGGAGACCACTTCGCCCTTCACCGTCCGGGCCATCTCGGTGACTTCCTCGGGCCGCTCGTCGATGAGCAGCACGATCAGATACACCTCGGGATGATTGGCGGTGATCGCGGTCGCAATGTTCTGCAGCAGCATGGTCTTGCCGGCCTTCGGCGGCGAGACGATCAGGCCGCGCTGGCCCTTGCCGATGGGCGCCACCAGATCGATGGCGCGCGCGGTCAAGTCCTCGGTCGAGCCGTTGCCGCGCTCGAGCTTCAGGCGCTCGGTGGGATGCAGCGGCGTCAGGTTCTCGAACAGCACCTTGCCGCGCGAACTTTCCGGCGAATCGTAGTTGATCTCGCCGACTTTCAGCAGCGCAAAGTAGCGTTCGCCGTCCTTCGGCGGGCGGATCAATCCGGAGATGGAATCGCCGGTGCGCAGATTGAAGCGGCGGATCTGGCTGGGGCTGACATAGATGTCGTCGGGACCGGCCAGATAGCTCGAGTCCGAAGAGCGCAGGAAGCCGAAGCCGTCCTGCAGGATCTCCAGCACGCCGTCGCCGTAGATGTCCTCGCCCTTGCGGGCGTGCGCTTTCAGCACGCCGAATATGATGTCCTGCTTGCGCGACCGGCCCATGTTCTCGAGACCCATGGTCTCGGCCAGTTTGACCAGATCGCTGATGGGACGCTTTTTCAGCTCGGTCAGATTCATCGAGCTGCGGCTGCGCGCGAGGTCGGTCGGCGCAATGATCTCTAGGTCGTCGCCGCCCTCCGGCAGGTCGCCGTAATCTTCCTGCGGGGGCCGTCCGCCGTTGGTGTTGCCGTTGCGGTTGTCGTTGCGGGGACCGCGGTTGGAGCGATTGGATCGTCCGCCGCCCTGGCCGCCGCCTTGCTGGCCGCCGCCCTGGCCGCCGCCGCGGGATTGATTTCCTAAGTAGCCCCTCACAGGTTGCTGTCCAGAAAGGCCGCGAGCTGCGACTTGGTGACCGCTCCGACTTTCTGGGCCTCCACGGTGCCGTTCTTGAACAGGATCAGCGTCGGAATGCCGCGAATGTTGAATTTGGGTGGCGTCGCCGGGTTGTCGTCGATGTTCAGTTTGGCGATCCGGATCTTGTCTTTGTACTGGTCGGCAATCTCATCGAGGATGGGCGCGATCATCTTGCAAGGTCCGCACCATTCCGCCCAGAAATCGAGCAATACGGGCTTGTCGGACTTCAGAACGTCCTTGTCGAACGTGGCGTCGCTGGTGTGGACGATACTGGGGTTACTCACTGCGGAAATACCTCCTTTTGGAGATTCGTTGGAAAATGAAGGAGCGGGTTTATTGGTGACAAGTACTGCCCAAACCTGCGCGAAGTGACGATGCGCGGCCGTTCGGGCACAATACAGCGGCTTTAGCGGTCTTGATTACCTTAAAAGGGTACCGATGATACGGTTGATGGGAGCGGATAGACCGGCTCCGGATTGACTGTATTGTCATCCGGTCCCCATCATTTTGCAAGTTTATGCAGTTCACATAGAGAAAATGTCAGACGCCCATCTCAGTCAGCTCACGTTCGAATCCCTCCACATCACCGAATCCTTGAAGCGGGGCATCGCCGAACTGGGCTATACCCGCTGCACCCCCATTCAGGCGCAGACTCTGCCGGTGGCGCTCGCCGGCCGCGATGTCGCGGGCCAGGCACAGACGGGCACCGGTAAGACGGCGGCCTTTCTCATCGCGTTGTTCAACCGGCTGCTGACCGAACCTGCCGCCGCGAACAAACCGCTGAATGCGCCGCGTGCCATCGTCATCGCGCCGACGCGCGAGCTGGCGGTTCAGATCCACTCCGACGCGCTTGGGCTGGGCAAGTACACCGGCCTCAAGCTCGCCATCGTGTTCGGCGGCGTGGACTATGAGAAGCAGCGGCGCATTCTCGAAGAGGGCGTCGATGTGTTGATCGGCACGCCCGGCCGCATCATCGACTATTTCAAGCAGCACGTCTTCGATCTGCGCCATATCCAGGTGGCGGTCATGGACGAAGCCGACCGCATGTTCGATCTCGGCTTCATCAAGGATATACGCTTCATTTTGCGGCGTTTGCCGCATCCCACGCTGCGCCTGACCATGATGTTCTCGGCGACCCTGTCGCACCGCGTGATGGAACTCGCCTACGAGCACATGAACAATCCCGAGCTGATCCGCATCGAGCCGGACAAGATGACGGTCGATCGCGTGACGCAGGTGCTGTACTTCCCGTCCACCGAAGAGAAGATTCCCCTGCTCATGGGGCTGCTGCGCCGGATCGACGCACGCCGCACCATGGTGTTCGTCAACACCAAGCGCGTTGCCGAAGTGCTCGAGCGCACCCTGACCGCCAACGGCTTCGTGGCGCAGGCCATTTCCGGCGACGTCCCGCAGACCAAGCGCCTGAAGATGATGCGCGATTTTCACAACGGCGAGATCGCCGTCCTGATCGCCACCGACGTGGCTTCCCGCGGCCTGCACATTCCCGACGTCAGCCATGTCTTCAATTTCGATCTGCCGAACGACGCCGAAGACTACGTGCATCGCATCGGCCGCACCGCGCGCGCCGGCGCCGAGGGCGATGCCATCAGCTTCGGCTGCGAGGAATACGCCATCGCGTTGCCCGACATCGAGCGCTACATCGGCCACCAGATTCCGCGCGCCGCCATCGCTCCCGAAGATTTGGCGGCGGTGACCGCGCCGCCCCCCGCGGCGTGGCGTGAGCGTGCGCCGCGCCACGGCCAATCACGCGGCGGCGGTGGCGGCGGCGGCCGCAGCGGCGGTTCAGGCCGCGGCGGGTCCGGGCGTTCCGGGGGCGGCCCCGGGCGCGGTGGGCCGGGCGGCGGTCGCAGCGGTGGCCCGCGCCGCGGTCCGCCCTCCGCCGAAACATCGGCGCAAGGCCATAAGCGCCGCCGCTAGAACGCCCCGACCAGCAACTCGGCGACCCGGTCCACCGCCGCATACTCCCCCGTGTGCTGCGGCGGCAGCCCCGAATCCGGCCGGCGCACGGCGCGCAGCCATCCGATGCCGAACTCATCGGCGGCCTTGAGCACGCTCAGGGAATCGTCGACAAACAAGGTGCGCCGCGGCTGAAACTTCTCCTCGGCCGCCAGCCGCGGCCAGAACGCCGCGTGTTCCTTGGGCGCCGCGAACGGGTGCGTCGAATAGCAGGCATCGAAATACTGCGCCAGCGCCACCCGCTCGTTCTTGATCGCCAAGGTCTTCGGATGCGCGTTGGTGACCAGCACCCGCCGCTTGCCGCTGGCTTTGAGTTTCCTGAGAAACTCCTGGGCGCCCGGCAGGAAGCGCACCTCCTCGGCCAGCGCCTCGCGCTTGATGCCCGCGATGTCGAGCCTCAGCTCCCGGCTCCAGTATTCGATGCAATACCACTGCAGAGTCCCGCGGACTGCCACGAACTTGGGGGTGAGCCGCCGCTGCGCCTCCGCAACCTCGAGTCCGTGGGCGGCGGCGTAGCGGCGCGGAATCAACTCCAGCCAGAACCAATTGTCGAAGCGCAGGTCGAGCAAGGTGCCGTCCATGTCGAGCAGCACCGTGTCGATGGCCGACCAGTCGAGCGCGGGCGAGTTGTTCATATGGGTATGATACCAACCGATGCGAAACCTTCCCGTCCTAGCCCAGGCCCTGATGCCCATCGTCGCCCGGGCCGGTGAGGCCATCATGCGCGTGTACGGCGGCGCAAGCGTGGCGGTGCAGCGCAAAGAGGACGACTCGCCGCTGACCTTGGCGGACCTGGAGTCACAGCGGGTGATCCTCGAGGGGCTCGCCGCGATCACCCCGGAGGTGCCCGTTCTCTCCGAGGAATCGGCGCAGGCGCCTTGGAGCGAACGCCGCGCCTGGGACGAACTGTGGGTGGTCGATCCGCTGGACGGCACCCGCGAGTTCGTGAAGCGCAACGGTGAATTCACCGTCAACATCGCCCTGGTGCACAAGCACGAGCCCGTGCTCGGGATGGTGGCGGCGCCCGCCCTGGGCCTTCTGTACTGGGGCGCGTCCGGGGTTGGCGCCTTCAGTCAACACCCGGGCGCAGCGCGCTTGAAAATCAGCGTCTCCGCCCCGCACGACCCCGTGCGCGTGGTCGGCAGCCGTTCACACGCGAGCCGCGAGACCGCAGGCTACCTGGCCCGGCTCGGTGCGCACGTCATGACGGGCATGGGCAGCTCGCTGAAATTTTGCTTGATCGCCGACGGCAGGGCCGACCTGTATCCGCGTTTCGGCCCCACCTCGGAATGGGATACCGCGGCGGGCCAGGCCGTGCTCGAAGCGGCCGGCGGCCACGTCACGCGGTTGGACGGCCATCGCCTGCGCTACAACTGCCGCGAGAGCCTGATCAACGGCGACTTCCTGGCGTTCAACGACCCGAGCGTGCTGCCCGTGTCTTGAGGGGGCGGTTCAGGCGTGCCCGACGGGCTCGCACAATTCCAGGGTGGCATCCAGCAAGGTCGGAATATCGAATACCACTTCCTGTTCCGCCATGGTCAATCGCGCCACGCCGGCCGCCGCGATCAGCGCCGCCGGGACGTGAATCTGGTCACTCATCGGGTGCGTCGTCCAAGTGCCCACCCGCTCATCGCGGAAGGCGCGGTTGAGCGCGCTCCAGCGCAGCTGCGCGGCGCGCGCCAGCGGCGTATCGCCGCCCCACTGACGCTGAGCCAGCGCCATGGAAGTCTCCGGCGCGGTGGCGCTCTCCGGGGTGGCCATTAAATCCAGGACGTACCGCACCATTTCATTGGGATCGACGCGTACGGCGAGATTGGGTTGCGTGTTGTGGTTCATAACCGCTTGTATGGGGCGTCCCGCCCGGAATTCCAGGGTAAGCTTGAGGATATGAGCGCCGACCTCGTCTGGTTGATCCTGACCGCCGCCCTCCTGGCGGGGGGCTATCGACTGTGGCAAAGCTCGCTGGATGCGCGTGCGGCCGCGAATCGCATTGCAAAGGACACCTGCTCGCGCGCGGTAGTTCAATTCCTCGACGGCACCGTCGCCTTTGCGGGCTTTCGGCTCACCCGCGACGCCGGCCGGCGGCGGCTGCTGCGCACCTATACCTTCGACTACACCCATGACGGCTTCGAACGCGCCCAGGGGTTCATCGTGCTGGCGGGCCTGCGACTTCAGGCCGTGGGCCTCGCGGGCAATGTATCGCCGTGAACATTGATCTTCACATGCATTCGAACTGTTCGGACGGCACTTTATCCCCGGCCGATCTCGTGGCGCGTGCGGCGGCGGCCGGAATCGAGGTCTTGGCGCTCACCGATCACGACACCGTGGCCGGCCTCGAGGCGGCGCGGCACAGCGCGGGCATCCTCGGGCTGCGCTGGGTCCCCGGAGTTGAAATCTCCGCCTCGTGGCGCGCGCAGTCCATTCACGTTCTGGGGCTGTGGATCGATCCGGGCGACGCCGAGCTCCGCGAGGCGCTCCTCGGCCAGGAGGAGCGGCGCCGCGAACGCATGCGCACAATGTGCGCGCGGCTCGGCAAACTCGGCCTGCCCGGGGACGAACTGCTGGCCGCAGTGCAGTCGAATCCCGGCCTGCCGACCCGCGCGCACCTGGCCAGGGCGTTGTTCGCCGGCGGCCATGTGCCGCGGGTCGACGATGCATTCCGCAAGTATTTGGGGTCGGGCAAGCCCGCCAATGTCGCGGCCGAGTGGCCCGGGCTCGAGGTCGTGGTGGGCTGGATCCGTGCCGCCGGCGGCGTCGCCGCCCTGGCCCATCCGCTCCGCTACACCTTGTCGGCGGGCGCCAGGCGCGCGTTGATCGCTGATTTCGTCGCCGCGGGCGGTGCCGCGCTCGAGGTGGTGTCCGGCGCCAACGGCGCCGAGCATGTCGACGCCCTGGCCGTGATGGCGGTGAAGCACGGGCTCATGGGGTCGGTGGGTTCGGACTTCCATGATCCAGAACTCACGTGGAATCCCCTCGGCCGCTCCCTTAAGCTACCCGATTGCGTCATCCCGGTGTGGCGCAGCTACCTAGAAACGTGACACGTGAGCGACGACGACAGCAACGTCAATACCGATCTGTTCAAGAACATCGAGCGCCTGCGGCAGCTGCGCATCGAACATCGGGATCTCGATGACGTCATTTCGCGCCTCACCATGGACTTCAAGATCGACGAGTTGCAAATGAAACGCCTCAAGCGCCGCAAGCTCATGCTCAAGGATCAAATTGCGAGACTGGAAAGCCAGCTCATTCCGGATCTGAACGCATGACGGAGATCCTGCAGCGCATCGAGGCATTCTTCGAGATCCTGTCGACGCGCAATGTGCTGATCGAGATCGGCGCCGTCGCCCTGTGCCTGCTCGGCGGCTGGGTGGTCGCCGTCCTGCTGCGCAGGCGCCATGAGCGGCGCCGCATCAAGGCGCCGACCGCGCTGACCTGGAACTATTTCGCGGCGCAGGGCAGCGTCGTGATCCTTCCGGTGGTCATGGCGCTGTTTCTCGTGGTGCTGGCCCGCAGCCTCATGGCCGCGCACTGGGATGTCTCGGTGCTGGACGCGGCGGCGCATCTCATCGGCGCGTACATCATCGTGCGCCTCGGCGTCCTGCTGTTTGCCGCGAGCCTCGGCAACAAGTCCTGGATGCAGCATTGGGAAAGCCGCCTGACGCTGCTCATTTGGCTGGCGATTGCCGCCGAATATCTGGGGTGGCTCGACCCCATCATCGCGGGCCTCGACAGCATCGGCATCGCCACCGGCAAGAACCGCGTCAGCGTCTGGTCGGTGCTCAAGCTGCTGTTCACCCTGACCTTGTTCGTGCTGGTGGCGGCCTGGATCAGCCGCTGGGTCGAACGCCGGCTGAAGCGCTTGAGCACTCTGGCGCCCTCGACGCGCATCGGCATCGGCAAGTTCGCCAATGCCTTCTTGATCGGGCTCTCGATTCTCATGGGCCTGAACGCCGCCGGCGTCGATCTGACCGCGCTCACGGTGCTGACCGGCGCCATCGGCTTGGGGCTGGGCTTCGGTCTGCAGTCCATTGCGGCGAATTTCGTCAGCGGTTTCGTGCTGCTCATGGATCGCTCCATCAAGCCCGGGGATGTCATCAGCCTCTCCGGACAAAGCGGCACCAGCACCGAGAATTTCGGCTGGGTGCAGGAATTGCGCGGCCGCTACGTGGTGGTGCGCGACCGCGACGGTGTGGAGATGCTGGTGCCGAATCAGCAGCTCATCTCCAACGCCGTCATCAATTGGAGCTACACCGATCCGCGCATCCGCCTGAAGCTGCCCATCCGCGTGAGCTACCGCGATGATCCGGAACTGGCGCTGGGCATTCTTCTCACCGCCTGTGAAGGCCAGACCCGCGTGCTGCGCGAACCCGCGCCGGTGTCGCGCCTGATGCACTTCAGCGACAGCGGCATCGAACTTGAGCTGCGGTTTTGGATCTCCGATCCGCAGGAGGGCGTGAACAACGTGCGCTCGGAAGTGAATCGCACCATCTGGCGGCTGTTCAAGGAGCACGGGATCACCATCCCGGTGGCGCAGCGCGAGATCATCGTCCACAACGCCTCGCAATGGCCCTGATCGTCGCGCCGGACCTCGTCATTCCCGACGAGGAGCTGGAATGGAAGTTCATCCGCTCCTCGGGGCCCGGAGGCCAGAACGTCAACAAGGTGGCGAGCGCGGCGCAGCTGCGCTTCTTGCTGCCGCAAAACGTCAGTCTTCCGGTGAACGCCCGAAACCGCCTGCGCCGCCTCGCGGGGCAGAAGCTCACCGACGACGGCAGCATCCTGTTCAAGTCCGTGAGCGAGCGCAGCCAGGAGGGCAATCGCCGCGCGGCCCTCGAGCGCCTCACGGCCTTGATTCGCGCCGCCCTGGTGGAGCCCAAGGTGCGCAAGAAGACCCGTCCCACCAAAGGCTCGCAGGAGCGGCGCATCGAGTCGAAGAAGCGCCGCGGCGCGGCCAAGCAGTCGCGCGGCCGGCAGGGCTGGGACTAGCTTGGCTACTGCCCCAGGGTGACTTGCAAAATGCTGTGGCGGATTTGTTCGGACAGCACCAGCTGTGCGTCCGCGGCCACCGCCAGCAGGGGCTCGCCGTACAGTAGTTTGCCGTCCGGGCTGGCCTGGATGACGCTGCGCCCGCGCAGCAGGTCGATGAAGTTGCGGAACAGGCTCTTGTCGACGAACTCCGGGGAATTCAGTCCGTACAGCACCGACATGCGCTGCGCCATCAGATGGCAGCGCTGCTCCAGCGCCTCCTGAGTGATGCTGTCGCTGCCCGCTTGCAGCAGCAGCGCGATCGCCAGGTAGTAGCGCTCCAGCGTCTGTATGGTCGCCTGCGCGAGCACCGACAGCCGGATCGCTTCCAGCGAGGTCGAGGACGGCCGCCGCCATTCGCTGCGATCCTCGTTGGCCTGCAAGAGCTGCAGCCGGGCGAAGGTCTCGAGCAGTGCATCCGCGACTTCATGCACCGATGCCTCATCCCAGCGCAGGTAGAGTTCGGCCGATATGTAGGGATACACCCGCCACACCAGCCGGTGGATGTCCGCGGTACGCATGCCGGCATTGCTCACGAAGCAACAGGCGAGCAGCGAGGGCATGGCGAACAGGTGCAGGATGTTGTTGCGGTAGTAGGTGGCGAGCACGGCATTCTCTGCATTCATGCGCATGATGTCGCCGAGCGGATGCTTCTGCCGCTCCAGCAAACCGAGGGCTTCCGCGTAGGCGATCATTTGCGCGCCGCTGTCGGCGGTGACGGTCACCAGCGGCCCATAGGGGGCCTCGCGCAGCAGCCGCTGATACAGCTCGACCTGCAGCTTCAGATCGGCTTCGGCCAGCGCCTGGCGCGGCGTGGCGAGAATGGCCATCGCCACCAGATTGATCGGCGCCACGGCCGCGGCCGCGTTGATCTCGGTGTTGATCCGCACCGCCAGGTCGGCGACGGCGCGTTCCAGCCAACCCGGGCGCGACGGCACATCGGCGGCGGCGGCGCGGCGCCAATCGGGATTGTGCCGGTCCAGCAAATCGTCGAGGGCGATGGGCTGGCCCAGATTGACGTGCACCTTGCCGAGCTTGCTGCGCAGCACCGACACGGTGGCCTTGAGCAGGCCGAAGACGCTCTCCTTCTCCTTGGGGCGGCCCGACAGCTCGCCGATGTAGGTGCGTCCTTCGACGATGCGCTCGTAGCCGAAATATACCGGCATGAAGACCACCGGTCGGTTCGGGTCGCGCAGGTACGCGCGCAGAGTCATCGACAGCATACCGGTGCGCGGCGACAGCAGCCGGCCGGTGCGGCTGCGGCCGCCCTCGATGAAGTATTCCAGCGAGTGGCCGCG
Source organism: uncultured Gammaproteobacteria bacterium (assembly GCA_963800375.1). Taxonomy (GTDB): domain Bacteria; phylum Pseudomonadota; class Gammaproteobacteria; order Steroidobacterales; family Steroidobacteraceae; genus Bog-1198. The sequence goes on from CAWDAT010000002.1 coordinate 447,847, forward strand.
CGCCATCATGAAGCCCAGGTACTTGGCGAACACCACCGCATACAGGGCATCGCCCTTGAAGGTGCGGCGCAAAAAGAACGCGCCGCCCATCCGCAGGAAGTGGCCGATGACCGGCAGGTTGAGATTGACGCCGGCCGCCACGTGCGGAACCGCAAACCCCTTGTGGTAGATCACATAGGAGAGGAGCAGGTAGTCCATGTGGCTGCGGTGGCATGGGACGTAGATGATTTCCGCGCCGTCGCCGATCTCATTGAGCTTCTCCACATGCTCGAAATCCACGCCGTCGTACAGCCGGTTCCACAGCCAGCCGAGCACCGTCGACATGAAGCGCACGAACGCTTCGGAATAGTTCGCGGCGATCTCGATGGCATGCTTCCTGGCGGCGAGCAGGGCGGCGCGGCGCGTCAGACCCCGCACCTGCATCTCGCGGCGCACGGCGCTGCGCACGTCCGCGGTCTTCAGCAGCTGGGTCACCATGGTGCGCCGGTGCGATAGATCCGGGCCGATGGTCGAGGCGCGTTGCGCGCGCAGGCCGGCGCGCAAGGTGCGCATCAGCCAGCGCGCCGCGCGCTGCTCGCTCATGCCCTCCTGCAAGGCATCTCGCAGCCGCAGCGGTTCGCCGAAGTGCACCAGGATGTTGCGGCCGTTCGCCAGCACGCCCAGGAACTTGCGGAAACGTCCCACCAGGGCCCAGTCCTCGGCGAACAACAGGCGCCACAAGCTGGCCTCCTTGCGCGGCGCGCGGCCCCAGAAGAGGGCGACCGGCACCAGATCCGCGTCCGCCTCGGGGTGAGCGGCGGCCTCGGCGATGAGCTGCGTCAGGTAGCGTGGGGTGCGTGCGGCCAGTTCGACGTGGGCCCGGTCGGGACTCGGCAGCTTGAGTCTGGCGCACACGATGCCGAGGACGGCGAGATCCGTGTGGCTTTCGCGCTCCAGCACGTAGCAGACCGGGCGCGGCCGCGCCGCGATCGCGGCGGCGGCATCGTCGGGCCGGATGGTCACGCGCACCCAGCGGCCGAGAGCCTTGCGGACAATCCAATGCCAGGCCTGGCGCAAGTTAGGGACTTTTCTCGCCGGGCTCTTGTGTCTCGCCGCGCTCCTGAGACTCGAGCGCTTTGCGCGCCTCTTCGGCCTGCTTGTCGACGGTTGTTTGCACGTCTTTCGCGCGCTGCACCGGTCGCAGCAGGGGATCGAAGACGGTTTTCTTGGGCGGCGGCTCCGGGGCCGTGCAACTTAGGATGAACAAAACCGATAGCGACAATGTCGAAAACTTCCAATGGTCCATGTGCACCTCGGAACCGCCGGCCGGTTGAGGCCCGGAGTGTACAATCGTTCCGGACTTGCAGTCACTCGGAGTTCGCTCATGTTTCGCCCCGCCTTCGTCGTGCTCCTGTTTGCCGCAACGGCGGTTGCGCAGCCCGTGGCCGCGCAGCCCGTCGATATCGAGACCGCGGCCGCCATCTATCACGATGCGTCCATGCGCCAACAGGTGCGTGCCTCGCTCGGCACGATGCCGGCGCACATCCGGCAGATGTTCTCGGCCGACAGCGCCGCGCAGCTCTCGGATCAGCAGTTGAACGCCGTGACCGCCGCCGCCGAACACGGCTTTCGCATCGACGTTTTCGAGCCGCCCGCCTTGAGTGCGCTCGCCGCCAACCTCGATGCCGCGACGGTGAAGAAGGCCGATGCCTTCCTGATGAGCGACCTCGGCCGCCGCATGGTGGCCGCGGACGTCGCCACCGCCGCGCTCGACGAGCCCACCATCGACAAGATCATGAAGGGTGAGATCACCGCGCCGTCGACCAAGCAGCGCGACGCCTTGTTCGACAAGCTGGAGCGCGCCACTCGCTCCACTGAATCCACGGTGCAGATCTTCATCAGCATGGGACAGGCGGTGGCCATCGGCACCGCGGTGGGCGCCGGCAGAGATCCGGCCGCGGTCGCCGCCAGCGCGCGCAAGTCCGGCGAAGCCGGCCGCGAGGGGCTGGAACAGAACATGCGCGAGCCGCTGCGGCGCTATCTCGCCTACAGCTATCGCGACATGAGCGATGCCGACCTCAAGCACCTGCTGGCATTTCTGGAGTCGGCGCCGGGCAAGCGCTACGTGGCCGCCTACATCGCCTCTCTGGGCGCGGGATTCGACGCCATGGGCCGGCGCTGCGGCGAGCAGCTCGGCGAGAGCCTACGCGAGCTGGCGCAGGCCCACTAGAAACGCCCGCAGCAGCAGACATATTGCATCGATCTGATCTTCCAGCCGATGGTCGGAGTCGAGCAGGTGCAGCGCCGCATCATGCTCGCGCGCCCAGCGAATGCTGTTGTCCGCCGGCACGATGTCATCGTGCCAGCCATGCACGATGACCGTCGGGCAGGGGATGTCCTGAGGGGTGTATTGCTCGTAGCCCGCCATGTAGAACGCGGGCGCCAGCAGGAACAGACCGCGGGCCTTGAGCCGGGCGGCTGCTGCTGCCGCCACGTGCCCTCCCATGCTCGAGCCCACCAGCACCGGCGGCTCCTCGAACTTGGCGGCCTGGTCGATGAGCTTGCCGACCCGGGCCCCGGGGTCGTCCAGGCCGCGATAATCCACCGATTCCACCCCCCACTGAAGGTCGCGCGCCACCGCCGCCATGGCCGTGATTTTCGAGCCCCACGGACCGCTTTCCTTGCCATGCGAGAACACCACCATGCTCACTAAAGAAACCCCCTGTTGCTGCCGTTAACCCAAGGATGGCACTGGATGAAGAGCAATCGAGCGCCGCGCATGAAGTGCGCCGTGCAATCGACGTTCTGCGCGACTGTGCCGACCTCGCCGAGCTCGATTCCGCAAGCCTCGAGGCGCTCGGCATGGGCGCCGTGCACTTTTCACTGGCGGCCGGCAGCCTGTTGTTCGAGTCGGGATCCGCTCCGGACGGAGTATATCTGGTCATCAGCGGCCGGCTAGGCGTCCAATCCGCGGGAAGCTACGGATTGATCGCGGAAATCGAGCGCAATGAACTGGTCGGCGAGGCGGGCTGGCTGTTGAACGAGCAGCGCAGCGCCACCGTGGTCGCGCTGCGCGACAGCGAGCTGCTGCAGGTGCCGAATGCGGTGCTCGACGCCATCGCGGCACAATCGACGCCTTTTTCTCTGGCACTGGCGCGGCTGTGCGCCCGGCGCATGCGCCGCAGCAACCGACAGGAGCCGCGGCCAAAGCGCGCGCGCGTGTTCGCCATCGTGCCGAACAGTGTCGAGATCGATGTCGCGAACTTTGCAGCACGCACCGTCGGCGAATTCGCGCGCGCGGGCCGCGCCGAGCTGGTGTGGGATGCGCGGGCCAGCAGCCACACCGCGGCCTGGTTCAACGGCATCGAGGAATCGAACGACTACGTGGTGTACGTCGCGGATCCGGAGCCCTCCGGCTGGACGCGGCAATGTTGCCGCCAGGCCGATGTGGTCCTGCTGCTGGCGCCCGCCGGCGCCTCCCCCAAGCCCTGGCCGGCCGGTGTCACCGAAGCGGCCCTGGCTCGCGGCGCGCGCGTCGAGCTGGCACTGCTGCACGATGAGCGCATCGAAGCCGGCGCCGCCCGGCGCTGGCTGGCGGCCTCACCGGTCGCCCAGCACCACCACATCGTCGACCTGGCGGATCTCGGCCGGCTCGCCCGCTTGGTCGCCCGCCGCGGCGTCGGGCTGGTGCTGTCCGGCGGCGGTGCGCGCGGCTTTGCCCATCTCGGGGTGATTCGCGCCCTGCGCGAAGCGCGCGTGCCCATCGACTTCGTCGGCGGATCGAGCATCGGCTCCATCATCGCCGCCGGCGTCGCGGTCGGATGGAGCGATGAAGAGATGCGCCTGCGCTACCGCAGAAGCTTCGTCGACACCAACCCGGTGAACGACTATACCTTCCCGCTGGTCGCGCTGACCCGGGGCCGCAAGGTGTCGCGGCTGCTGCAGCGGGAATACGGCGACGTACTGATCGAAGATTTGCCCCTGCCGTATTTTTGCGTCAGCGCCAACCTCACCACCGGCCGCGTGCTCGAACATCGCGATGGCCGGCTCGCCGATGCGCTGCGCGCGTCGGTGGCGATTCCCGGCGTCATGCCGCCCATGTACTGCGGCGAGGACGTGCTGGTCGATGGCGCCGCCATCAACAACCTTCCCGTCGACCTCATGCAGTCCCATGCCCCGGGCCTCGTGATCGGCAGCGATGTGGGCGCGGACCGCTTCGCCTTGGGAAGCCGCGGCAAGCGGCGCATCAATATCTTCCAGATCCTGATGTATTCCGGGATGATCAACAATGCATCGAGCGCGGCCGCGCAGCGCAAGTTCGCCGATGTCCTGCTGAAACCCCCGCTGGCGAACGTCGATCTGCTCAATTGGCAGGCATTCGATCGGGCGATTCAGGCCGGCTACGACTATGCGCGCTGCGCCCTCGAATCCCTGCCGGTGGTGCCGCGGCAGCACCCCGCCGCGGAGCGCCCGCATCGCAGTTCACTGGTGGCCGAACTGGAACGCCGGCTGGCCGCCACGACCTGAAGCACCCGCGGCTCAGGGCGAGAGGCTTTGCGCCAGCTCCTCCACCCACTCGAGTTCCGCCGGGCTCAACTGTGCCGCATTCATCCGGCTGAGGCTGATGGGAACCACCTTGCCGCCCGACCCGGCGTGGCTGATGCGGAAGGTGTGAAACCCGGGCCTGGCATGCGCGGCGAAGCCGATCACCAGCTGGCCCTCGGTGCGATGATCGGCGATGACGAAGCAGGCATCCCGCAGGCTGCGCGGACCGAAGGCCTGCACCTCATGCAGCGATTCCAGAAAAGCGCGCGCCCGCGCCGCCGCCGTCTCGGCGGCATCGGCCATGAGCGGCTGCGGCTCGGCCATCCAGCGCGTGCCGTGGAAAATGCTGTTGACGATGAACAGGGCCAGCCGGCGCGACGCCAGATACTGCCAATCGGCATTCGCCGCCGCGCCCGCGGCCAAAGTGCGCGCGGCGACGCCGATGCGCGCCGCCGACCGCACCGCCTGGATGGTGTTGACCCCGAGGGTCGCGAGCCGCATGCGGCGGTCTTCGCTCACGATACAGGTCGGCCGGTAGCCGGGCCGCAGGACCGCCTCATCGTTCTTCACCGGAACCCACACCGGCGCGGTCTCATCGCAGCGCGCCAGCATCCCCGCGACGGCGCCGCAGGGCGCGAAGGATTCGAAATGGCCGCGCAGCTTGTCGTGCGCCAGCACGCGCGGAAAGTACATCAGGGCATTCTCGCTGCGGAAGTTCCAGTCGCGGATGCCCCGCAGGGCATCGTCCGCCGTGAGCCAGCCGGACGGCGGGTCGATGATCAACAGCGCGCGGCGCTCCTTGCAATAGCGTATGCCGATCAGCAGCGCGCTCGGCCCCACGTCCGTATCGCGCGACAACGGAGGAATGCACAGAAAATTGAAATAATCCGCCTGGTCCAAGGCGAACAGACCGGTGCTGTCGCTCTCACGCCCGATCAAGTCATAGTCGGTGAGCGGCGCGCCGTCATCGCCGTCGGAATTCGAATTGACGTAGCCGGTCGCCAGGCCGCTCGATGCATCCATGGTTCTGTCGGGCCGTTGCGCCGGCAGGCCGTCGGCCAGCCGGACCAGCGCCGAATCGGCGATGGCCCGCGGCAGGTACTCCGGAGCCTTGGGGTCGAGCGACAGCTTGTGAAAGATCTCCTGATCCTCCACCAGGGCGGTGCCTTGGATGCGCACCCGCTGCACGGTGAGATTGAATTCCTGCTCCGATTGGATGTTGTCGTAGTCGACGCTGGCACGCAGAAATTCGCGCGTGCCGGGGCGCAAGGCCCGCAGCCGCAGGGCGCCGGCACCCGCGCTCAGGGTGAGCGTTGCGGAGCGCGCGCCGTTGACCACGCGCACGATGAGCGCTTCGCGGCCGCCGTTGTCGAAGTACTGCTCCACGGCATATCCCAGCGGACTCGGCTGCCATAGCCCGCCGAACACATGCTGGAATTCCGTGAAGCTCGTGATCAGGATGGGACGATTGACCGGGCCGCGCAAAGTGCGGCCGACGAACGCGGTGCGCGCCGACCCTAAGCGCGTGATGGCGTGATCAGGGCCGCGTTGCTCTTCGACCTTAATCCCAAAGTTTATCGGCGTCACGGGATGCGACTGTATCACAGCAGCTTGGGGTCGCGCCGCTTGAACAAGGGTGCGAGAACGAGTCCGGTGAGAAAGCCGCCGATGTGCGCGCGGAACGCAACGCCGCTGCCGGCACCGCCGCCGGGGACCGCAAGGTCGCTGATCAGCTGCACGGCAAACCACAGCAACAGCAGCAGCATGGCGGGCATGCGCAGCGTCGTGACGTAGAACGGCAGCAGCACCAGGGTCAGGACGCGCGCCCTGGGGAACAGCAGCAGGTATGCTCCGAGCACCCCGGAGATTGCGCCGCTGGCGCCGATGATGGGGTAGGGCGAAGCGGGATTGGACAGGGCCTGCGCGAATAGCGCGGCGATGCCGCACAGCAGATAGAACGCCAGGTAGCGCGCATGTCCCAGGGCATCTTCGACGTTATCGCCGTAGATCCACAGAAACAGCATGTTGCCGAGCAAATGCACCCAGCCGCCGTGCAGGAACATCGAGGAGAATGGCGTCGCAAAGCGCGGGATCCATTGCAGATTGGGCGGCAGACGCGCATCGGTCAGCAGCACCGCCGGTATCGCGCCCAGCGCCGCCACGGCTTGACGGGCCGCCGCCGCATCCAGCGACCGCTGCCAGAGAAACACCACGGCGCAGACCGCGATCAGCGACAGGGTCACGGCCGGCTTCAACGCCGACGGCGTATCATCCTTGAGCGGAATCATCGCGCCGCCGTTGTTCTTCGAGGCGGCGTCGTTCTCCGAGGCGCAGCTGCTCTTCCATGCGCGCCTGCTCCGCCTCCGCCTTCTTGCGGGCGATCTCCTCGAGCATGACCTTCAGCCACTCGCTGATCATTCCGACCCTTCCGCCGCGCCCGGCGTGACGATCGCCTCGATGGCCGCAACCGTGTCCGGGTGGTAGCCGGGACGCGCCTTGGCGTAGACGCGCTTTGCGAATTCGGTGCCGCTCGCAGTCTTCATCAGTTCGGTGTACAGGGGTGCGATCAGCCTGCGGCGGCCGATGGTCTTCAAGTAATCCTCGAGACGCGCGTAGCCCGGTTGATAGTTGTTGCGGATCACGATCCTCAGCCAGCTGTGTTCGATGTCGGCGTTCTGGCTGTGCGTCAAGCCACGAGCCTCGTCCAATTCGGCCAGCTGCCCGGCGCTCAACGCGGCGGGCAGGTTGTCGAGGAAGTACAGCCATTGCTGGGCGACCCAATCCGGCCCGATTTTCCTGGCCGGCAGCGTGCCGCCGAGCCACGCCGCCCGGGCCTCATCCACCGGCAGGAAGGCGCTGCTCGAGGGCAGCACCGCATCCGCCGGAATGCCCGGCGCGTGCTCCCAGGCCGACACCTGATCACGGCTGACGATGCCGGGAAAGCGGTCCAGCAGATTCGCGAACAGGTACTCGTTGAACTGCTCGGTACTGATGCTCTTGAAGGCGAAGTGATCAAAGTAGCCCAGCAGGAAGGCGTTGCAGCGCTCGTGCCCGAATTTCGCGTCGAGGAAGCTCAAGAACAGCCGGCCCTTTTCGTAGGGCACGCTGCTGAATGCCAGATCCGGGTCGCGGTCCCGCAGGTCGATGGCCAGCACTTGATCCCGCGCCGCGAGCGCCGGCAATTCATCGCGCAGCGATCTTAGGCCCAGCACCGCCTCCATGGACGCGCGCTGCTCACCGTACACCGCAGTCATGATGCGGCTCTCGAGAAAAACGCCGATCCCCTCGTTCAGCCAGACGTCGCGCCAGGTCGCGTTGGTGACGAGATTTCCCGACCAGGAATGCGCCAATTCGTGCGCGATCACCGACACCAGGCTTTTGTCGCCGGCAATCAGGGTGGGGCTCGTGAACGACAGCCGTGGATTCTCTTGCCCGCCGATGGGGAAACTCGGCGGCAATACCAGGATGTCGTAGCGGCTCCAGCGGTAGGGACCGAACAATTTTTCGCCTGCCGCAATCATCGACTCGACATCGGCGAACTCCTTGGCGGCCGCCTTGATCACCGGCTTCTCGGCATACACGCCGGTGCGCGGGCCGGTCTCCTTGAATTCCAGATCGCCGACGGCCAGCGCGATCAAGTACGAAGGAATTGCCTGCGGCATCGCGAAGGCATATTCGCCGTCGCGCTTGTGCTTCGGATCATTCTCGGCGCTCATGACCGCCCGCACGCCCGGATCGGTGTGGACCAAGGCCTGGTAGGTGGCGCGCACCTGCGGCGTGTCCTGCAGCGGAATCCAGGTGCGCGCGCCGATCGGCTCCGACTGGGTGTACAAGAATCCCTTGTGCCGGTCCGGGGTCTGTTTGGGGCTGAGCCACTGCAGCGCGGCCGCCGTCGGCAGCGTTTCATAGTCGATGCGGATGCTCTCGGTGCCCTTGCGCGACGGTGGCAGGTCGATGATGAGCGCGCTGCCCAGGATCGGATCCGGCTTCTCCAGATGAAACGGCCGGCTGACCCAGATCGTCTGATTCTTCGACGTGGCGCCCAGGACATCCGTGGACTTCTGCTTCACGTCATTGATGGTCATGTCCTTGGTGTCGAGCACCAACTGCGTCGCCCGCGGATCGAGCCGTTTGATCTCGAGCGTGACCACGCCGCTGATCGCCTTGAAGTCGAGATCCACGCGCAGGTCCAGGTCCAGATGCGTCACCCGGAATTGATCGACGTTGGCGAAGGAGTGATAGTCGAAACCCGGTTCGATGGGCGAAGTATCCGCACCCCACGCGGCAGCGGCAGCCATGGCGCCCATCGCGCCCATGGCGCCCATCACACCGGCGAGCGTCGCGCCGGCCATCGACTCTCGCGTCCGTTCCCGCGGCATCAGCGAACGGCGGCTTGTGTCTGCGGTGCAGTCGCGGCGGGTGCTTCGGCCCGGCCGCCGACCAATTCCTTGTACGTCTTTTCGTCCACCAGCAAGCCGGTCTGGCCGTCCCAGTTGGAGCCCTGGGGCAGGGTGTTCTCCACCAGCAGGGACTTGCCGAGCACATCGTCGATGCCGCCCAGGCCGCCCGTGATCGGCACCGGCACCGCGCGCGGACTGTGCGCCAGATCGCCGACCCGCTGCCAATCGATGTCCTTGTCGTGGTCCGTGATCTTCTTCTGCAGTTTCGGGTTCAGCAGCTTGGCCAGCAGTGCCTTGCGCTTCTTGCTCCAATCGCGCGAATCATCCTCCATCACGCTGTAGGCCTGCAGGTACAGCGTGCCGTCGCGCCAGCCGAACAGGTACGGCTGATTGACCACCGTCACCTTGGTGCCGATGGGTATCATGTCGAAGAACACGGCAATGTCCTCGGGGTAGAGCCGGATGCAGCCGTGGCTCGAGCGCATGCCCACCCCGTAGGGTTTGTTGGTGCCGTGAATCAAGTAACTCGGCCATTGCAGGCGGAACATATAGGCGCCGAGCGGATTGTCGGGACCGGCCGGCACCTTGGCGGGCAGCATGTCGCCGTCGGCGGCATGTTCGTCGCGCACCGACTTGGGCACCACCCACTCGGGATCCTTCTGGCGGCTGACGATTTTGGTCGTGCCCTCGGGAGTCTTCCAGCCCACCCGGCCGATGCCGATGGGGTGGGTGAAGACCATTTGCGGCTCGCCCTTCTTGTGGGGCGGATAGTAGTAGATGCGCATCGCCGCGACGTTGACCACCAGCCCTTCACGGGGAGCCGCCGGCAACACGAACTGCGTGGGAACGATCACCTCTTTGCCCACCCCCGGCAGCCACGGATCCACGCCGGGATTCGCCGTGACCATTTCCTCATAACCCACGTCGAAGCGCCGCGCAATGTCGGGCAGCGTGTCCTCCTTGCCGACGATGGTCTTCTGGACATAGCCCACGACGTCGGTGGCCGGATCGACCGCAAAGCGATGCGTGGCGCTGGGCTTGGGATATTGCGGTGCAGGGGGCGGCAGTTCCTTGACCACCGGCGGCGGAGCCTTGGGCACGGGCCGGAACAGCGAGCAGCCGGTCAGGGCCAAGACGCCGATGCAAACGGCTTTGGTTGAATGTCTCATTCGCTCTATCTACAGCAAAGTTGGGCGGTCAGGCAATTGATTGCGGGGGGCCGCCGGTGCCCCGGGCCCCTGCGGAAAGTGGCGGGCCAGTAGGTGGGCGATGGCCTCCACCCCGGCGATGGAACCCGCCTCGAACCGTCCGGCGCGATAATGCTCTTCCATCAGGCGGCATACCGCCTCCCATTCGGCCGGAGCAACCCGCCCGGCAATGCCGCGGTCCGCGACGATTTCGACGTCGCGGTCCGCCAGCTGAACATAGATCAACACCCCATTGTTGTGTTCGGTGTCCCACACGCGCAGGTACGCAAACACGTCGAGCGCGCGGGCACGTGGGGTCACGTCCTGAACGATGTGCAGCGGCGTCAGCGCCGTTTCGATGGCGAAGCGAATTTCCCCCGCATGCGTCCGCTCTGCGCGTGCAATGGCCTGCTCGATGGCATCCAGGGTCGTCTTGGGAAAGAGCATCCGCGTGCGCCAGTGCGTCGCGATGCCATGACGGAACAGCCGACCGGTGCGCATCACCAACTCCCCGAGGCGCCGCCGCCCCCGCCGCCGCCCCCGCCGCCGCTGAACCCTCCGCCTCCCCCGCCGAAGCCACCGCCGCCGAAGCCACCGCCCAATCCACCGCCCAAGCCCCCGCCCCAGCCGCGCCCGGCCGACCATCCGCGCGAGGCGCCGCCCAGCATGGCGAACAGGAAGGCAAACAGGCCGGCGCCCAGCCCGATGGGCAGCGCGTGGCTCAGCAGCCACGCAATGGCGCCCGCCAGGCCGCCGGTGATCAGGGACCCGAATAATCGGCCGAACAGGGCGCGCAGCACGCCGCTGGCGACGAACACCACCAACAGCAGCGGCAATAGATTCCCCAGGCCCTTGGAGCGCTCCCATTTCTTGTCGGGCGCCGGCAGGGATTCGCCGTTCACCACGGCAATCATCTGGTCGACGCCCGCCTCGATCCCGCCGTCGAAATCCCCGAGTTTGAAGCGCGGCGTGATGGTTTCATCGACGATGCGGTTGGCGACCGCATCGGACATCGCGCCCTCGAGGCCGTAGGCGACTTCGATGCGCACGCGCCGGTCGTTCTTCGCCACGATCAAATAGGCCCCGTCATCCACCCCCTTGCGGCCCAGCTTCCACGCATCCTCCACGCGGATGCTGAATTGCTCGATCTCCTCGGGCTGGGTGGTGGGCACGATCAGCACCGCGATCTGACTGCCCTTCTTGGCCTCGAGATCCGCGAGCTTGGCCTCGATGCGGTTCACCGCCTCGCCGGACAACGTGCCGGTGAGATCGGTGACGCGCGCGGTGAGCGGCGGCACGGCGACTTGCGCCGCGGCCGACACGGCCGCCAGCAGCAACAACAACCCCGCGACGCCACGCCCGCTCAACCAGGAGCCTGCTATTGCGCCGGGGCGGAAGCGGGGGCCGCCGGCGGCGGGGCGGTCGGCTTGGAGAAATCGACGCTCGGCGGCTTGGCGATCACCGCCTCATTCTCCACCGTGAAATTCGGCTTCGGCTTGTAGCCGAACATCATGGCGGTGAGATTGCCGGGGAAGGAACGCACCGTCACGTTATAGTCCTGCACCGCCTGAATGTAGCGGTTGCGCGCCACGGTGATCCGATTCTCCGTGCCCTCGAGCTGCGCCTGCAGATCGCGGAAATTCTGATCGGACTTCAATTGCGGGTAGTTCTCGGTGACCACCAACAGGCGCGACAGCGCGCTGGTCAATGCCCCCTGGGCGGCCTGGAACTTGGCGAAGGCCGCCGGATCGTTGACCAGTTCGGCGGTCGCCTGGATGGAGCCCACCTTGGCGCGGGCCTCGGTCACCCCGAGCAGAACCGAGCTTTCCTGGGCGGCATAGCCCTTCACCGTATTGACCAGGTTGGGGATCAAATCGGCGCGCCGTTGGTATTGATTCAGGACTTCGGACCAGGCGGATTTGATCTTCTCGTCCTGGGATTGCATGGTGTTGTAGCCGCAACCCGACAGCCACAAGCCGGCGAACGCGGCCAAACCTAGAGCCAATTTACGCATCGTCCCCTCCTGCTCCTCGATTGGGAGCGTCTTTCCAGTCTAACACCCTGGAAAAAAAAGCCCCGAGGGTTGAAGCTCGGGGCTGAGAATGCGGACTTCAATGAAGGGAAGTAAAGCCCGCTAGGGGATCAAAGTTGGGGGGGCCTAGTGCAAATGGTCCCATTGCAAAACTTGAATATCGGTTTCCTCGAGATCGAAGCTGCGCGCCAGCATGCGTGCGATGGCGCGGTCGCCCTCGACGTGGCCCGATCGATCGAGAAGCTCCACCACTCCCCGATATTCGTTGTATTCAACGGCTCCTTCCGATTGCGCGATAAAGTGGGTGTAATATTTAACGCTCATGGGGCGAAAGCTTATGATTCGCGGCCCGCGCAATCTGTGAACGAACACTCAGTCGATTGCATTCGCCTGTGAACCGAGTTCACGTCCTGAAAACGTCCTGGTTTTGATGCACCGTGTCAAGGTATCGTCCGCCCACTCCCGCCGGCTCCAAATACATCACTCCTGAAGGCGCCCGGCGGCTGAAGGATGAACTCGATCGGCTGTGGCACGACGAGCGCCCCCGGGTCACCTTGGCGGTGGCCGAAGCCGCGGCCCAGGGTGACCGCTCGGAGAACGCCGAGTACACCTACGGCAAGAAACGCCTGCATGAAATCGACCGGCGGGTGCGCTTCCTGCGCAAGCGCCTCGAGGGCATGACCGTCGTCGACCCCGAAAGTCCCGGCCGGCGCGATCCGCAGCGGGTGTACTTTGGCGCCTGGGTACAGGTCGAGAGCGACGCGCAGGGACTGCGCGCGCTTCACTGGCACCGACTCGTCGGACCCGACGAATTCGACATGGCGGCGGAGTACATCAGCATGGATTCACCGCTCGGACGCAGCCTGCTCGGCAAGCGTCTGGACGATGAGTTCAGCGTGGCCCTGCCCACGGGCGCCGCGCAGATCACCATCGTTGCGATCAGCTACGGCCCTAGACCACTCGAATGTTCTTGAACTGCCAGGGATCCGCGGCGTCCACGTCTTCGGCGAACAGCTCGCCGCGCTGATACAGCGGTGTCCAGTCCGTGTACTCGCCGACCACGGTACCCAGGTACGGCATGCAGATCCCGAGCGGCCGCTCAAAGTCCATGTCGTCGGGTTCCACCACGCCGCGGTCCGGATTCTCCATGGCCCAAATCATGCCGGACAATGCGGCGGCCGTGACCTGCAGGCTGGTGGCGCTGTTGTAGGGCGCCAATTTCCGGGCCTCCTCGATCGACAGCTGCGAGCCGTACCAATAGGCATTCTTCTTGTGCCCCGCGAGCAGCACCCCAAGCTCATCGATGCCGGCCGTGATCTCGTTCAGCATGATGCGTTTGTGGTCCTGCAAATGCCAGTTGTTGCCGGCGAACTCGTGCACCGACAGCACCGCATTGTCGCTCGGGTGATAGGCATAGTGGCTGGTGGGGCGGTACGCGACGCGCGCGCCGTCCATCACCGTGTAGTAGTCCGCCAGCGAAATCGCTTCCGAATGGGTGATCAGAAATCCGTGAAAATGCCCCGCCTTGGGGGTCCAGGTGCGCACCCGGGTGCTCGCGCCCGGCCGGTTCAAGTAGATCGCGCAGCCCGACCCCTCGGTGTGGCGCCCGCCATCGGCGGGGAAATGCTTCTCATGCGTGCCCCAGCCGAGCTCGGCGGGCTGCGCGCCTTCGCTGACGAAGCCGTCGACCGACCAGGTGTTGACGAACTCGTTCGCCTGCTTCGGCACGTTGGTGATCTGAGTGTCGCGCTCGGCGATGTGGATGACCTTGATGCCCAGAGTCTGCGCGAGCCTGGCCCAGGATTCGCGGCTGCGCGGTGCTCCCGCATCGACGCCGGTGTCCTTGGCGATGTTCAGCAGGGCCTGCTTGACCATGTGCGAGACCAGCCCCGGGTTGGCGCCGTGCGTGAGCACTGCCGTGGGTGATTTCTTGCCGTCGCGCAAGGCCAGCGCCGCGAGGCGCATGGTGTAGTTGCTGCGCGAATCCACGGTCGCGTGCGGGTCGGTATAGCCCCCCGCCCACGGCTCGATGCAGGTATCGAGGTACAGCGCGCCGCGCTCACGCGCCAATTCGATGAGCGCGACGCTCGATACGTCGACCGACAGGTTCAACAGGAAATCGCCCGCCGCCAGCAGCGGCGTGAGCACCTGCCGGTAGTTCTCCCGCGTCAGCGCGATCCTTTGGAATTTCACCGTGTATTCCTGGGCCTCGGCACGGCCGGCGTCTTCCGCGGTAACGATGGTGATGCGATCGGGCGAAATGCCGACGTGACGCAAGATCAGTGGCAAGACACCCTGTCCAATGCTGCCGAATCCCACGAACACGATCTTGCCGGCAAATTTCACATGCACCATTTTTGGTCTGACCCTCAAGTTGACGCCCGACGGCGGACGCCGCCAGCCTACCTGGCGGCACGCTAAATTTCAGCTTTCGCGCCAATGAGGGGGGTAGGTGCGCTCGTAGCCGGGCAGCGCTTCGATGCGGTGGATCCAGCGGGCGAGGGCCGGATAGTTGCGCTCCATGGGCAGAAAGCGCGCACCGAGCTCGGCGGCCGCGGTTCTGTTCAAGGCACGGCGCAGCACCTGTATCCAGGGAAAAATGACCATGTCGGTGGCCGAATAATTGGCGCCGACGATCCACTGCTCCTTGCTCAGGCGGCCCTCGATGGTGCGCGCCTCGCGCGCCACCACGTGCATGGCATCGGTCAGCTCATCGATGTGCTCGGCGACCTCGCCGCTGAAGATCGCCTCCGTGATCCGCAGCAGCGACGGCTCGGCATACGTCATGAACTCGCAGATGACGCGCATGATGACGCCGGCCTCCTCGGGGGTGCTGCCGAATATCGGTGCCTGCGGGTATTTGACGTCGAGGTAGTACAGCACCGCCACCGATTCGAACACCACGTAGTCGCCGTCCTTGAGCACCGGCACGCGGCCGCGCGGATTGCGCTTCAGCATCTGCGGCGATTGATGCTCCTGCTTGTCGAAATGCAGCAGCTGCGACTCATACGGCAAGCCCTTGTGCTCGAGTGCCAGCAGCACCCGCCACGAGAACGGACTGCCGCTGCCCCAGTAAAGAGTGATCGCCATGCCTGATTGTAGCGGATGCAGTTCGATCATCGGCGCGCTAAGCTGCCATCGATGCAATATCGCACGCTGATCGATGCCGACTCGCTGCAGAGGATGCTCGGGCAGCCCGCCCTCGTGGTGGTCGACTGCCGCTTCGACCTGTCGAATCCGGAGGCGGGACGGCAGGCCTACCTGCGGGGTCATATCCCCGGCGCACGCTATGCCGACCTCGATCGGGATCTGTCGGCGCCCATCGGGCCCGACACTGGCCGCCATCCCCTGCCCTCGCCGGACGTTGTCGCCGCCCGTCTCGGCGCGCTCGGCATCGGCAATCACACCCAGGTGGTCGCCTACGACGAGTCGAATTCCTCATTTGCGGCGCGGCTGTGGTGGATGCTGCGCTGGCTGGGTCACGAGGCCGTCGCGGTTCTCGACGGCGGTTTCAAGGCATGGGTCGCCCGCGGCGGCGCGCTCGAGCCGCGCGCGGCGGCCGGGCCGGCGCGGCAGTTCACGCCTCGAGCCCAACCTCGCGCCGTGGTGAGCACCGCGGAAGTCGAGCGCGCCCTGCAGGACGGAACGATCCTGCTCGTGGACGCGCGCGCCGCGGAGCGCTTCGCCGGCCGGGCGGAACCCATCGACCCGGTGGCCGGGCACGTCCCCGGCGCCGTCAATCAGCCGTTTTCCGCCAATCTCGCCGCCGACGGCCGCTTCCTCCCCGCCGCCCAGCTGCGGACCCGCTGGCAGGAACGTCTCGCCGGCAGAAGTCCCGAGGAGGTGGTCGCCATGTGCGGCTCGGGCGTCACCGCCTGCCATCATTTGCTGAGCCTCGAGGCGGCCGGCCTGCCCGGCGGCATGCTGTATGCCGGCTCCTGGAGCGAGTGGATCCGCGATCCGCGCAGGCCCGTCGCCAAGGAGTAGTGCCGCGCCGGGCGGTTGAGGCGCGCGCGGTCATTTACATGCAGCACCAATTTGTTATCGTGCGCGCGACATGAACACACCCGCCAAGTTGCTGCCCGTCAACGCGTGGAAAATCGAACAGTCGCTCGACCTGTACCAGGTGGAAGCCTGGGGCAAAGGCTACTTCTCGATCAACGATGCAGGTCATGTGGTGATCCGCCCCAGCATGGATGCCGCGCGCGAAATCGATCTCTACGAGGTGGTGCAGGGCTTGAAGGCCCGCGACCTGCACACGCCCGTGGTGATCCGCTTCTCCGACATCCTCGCGCACCGCCTGCGCCACCTCGCCGACGCCTTCGCCACGGCGATTTCGGAAAACGATTACAAGAACCGCTACGCGGCGGTGTTTCCGATCAAGGTCAACCAGCAGCGGCTGGTCGTCGAGGAAGTCTACCGCTACGGTGCGGAATTCGGCTTCGGCCTCGAAGTCGGCTCCAAGCCCGAGCTGCTCGCGGTGATGTCCATCACCGAAAATGCGCCCGAACGCATCGTGGTGTGCAACGGCTTCAAGGATGACTCCTATATCGAGGCGGTCATTCTGGCCACCAAGCTCGGCCGCACCATCATTCCGGTGGTGGAGAACTACGAAGAAATTCACCTGATCTTGAAGCACGCCGAGCGCTACGGCGTGCGGCCCAAGATCGGCGTGCGGGTGAAGCTCGCCAGCGAGGGCGCCGGGCGCTGGCGCGAATCGGCGGGCGAGAAATCCAAGTTCGGCTTGTTCATCAGCGAAATTCTCGATCTGCATGCGCTCCTGAAGGAGCGCAACATGCTGGACTGCCTGCAGCTGGTGCACTGCCACCCGGGCAGCCAGCTGCAGGACATCCGCCGCGTCAAGGACGCCATCAACGAACTGGCGCACGTGTACGCGGAACTGAAGATCATGGGTGCGGGGCTGCAGTACATCGACATCGGCGGCGGCCTGGGGGTCGACTACGACGGCAGCGGCACCAACTTCGAATCGTCGATGAACTACACCCTGAACGAGTACGCCAGCGACGTGGTTTACCGCATCAAGAGCGTCTGCGACGCGCGCGACGTGCCGCATCCCATGATCGTGAGCGAGTCGGGGCGGGCGATCGCGGCCCACCACAGCCTGCTGGTGTTCGACGTCCTGGGATCGTCCACGCTCGATCAATTCAAGGTGACCGGCCGCCCCGAAGAGGATTACCACGGCCGGGAAGAAGTGCCGCAGCCGGTCCGCGACTTGTTCGACAGCTACCGCTCGGTGAATGAGCGCCGCCTCGTGGAGTGCTACCACGACGGGCTGCAGGCCCGCGAGCAGGCGCTGCAGATGTTCAATCTGGGCTACTTGAGCCTGGAGTTTCGCGCGCTGGCGGAAAAGCTCTACTGGGCCACCTGCACCAAGATTCGCGACCATTGCCGCAAGCTCGACCGGGTGCCGGAAGAGCTGGAAAACCTCGAGGACATGCTCAGCGACATTTATTTCTGCAACTTCTCGGTGTTTCAATCGCTCCCCGACAGCTGGGCCATCGGCCAGCTGTTTCCCATCATGCCCATCCAGCGCTTGGGGGAGCGGCCGTCGCGCAATGCCGTGCTGGCCGACATCACCTGCGATTCGGACGGCAAAATCGACCGCTTCGTGCACCCCAGGGTCACCAAGCGCACTCTTGAGGTGCATGAACTGACGCCGGGCGAGCCCTACTACCTGGCCGCCTTTCTGGTCGGCGCCTATCAAGAAACCCTCGGCGACCTGCACAACCTGTTCGGCGACACCCACGTGGTGCACATCCGCCTGCAGGACGGCGGCGGCTGGTGGATCGAGGAAATCGTCAAGGGCGACACGGCCAACAAGGTGCTCGAGTACATGGAGTACGACACCGACGAGTTGTATCCCGGCATCGCCCGGGATTGTGAACGGGCGGTCCAGGAAGGCCGCATGTCGCTCGGTGAAGCGCAGGCCGTGAAGCGCTTTTACGAACAGGAACTGAACGGCTACGCCTATCACGAGGTTGAGTGAAGGCTTAAGTCCCTGTCCTACAATTCCTTGGGTTTGCCAACAATTAGCCCAAAGCGTAGCATCGGCCGAGGGTGCAGGCTCCGGCGCAATGAGGCACGCAGCCTGAGTGTAGAAACACTGTTAGTGAGATTAGTTGAATGACGACGATCTACGTTGGCAACCTGCCATTCACTGCGACAGAAGATGAAGTGCGCGCGCTGTTCGAGCGCCACGGCAAAGTCGAATCGGTCAAGCTCATCAACGATCGCGAGACCGGGCGTCCCCGCGGCTTTGCGTTTGTGGACATGGCTGCCGGCGATGCGCAAAACGCGATTCAACAGACCAACGGCTTCCAGATGGGAGGACGTCCGCTGCGGGTCAACGAGGCCCAGGAACGGGCGCCTCGATCCAAGCCCGCAAGCGGGTGGTGGTGGCGGCGGCGGCGGCCCGCGCCGCTGGTGACCGGTTACCGGTGAGCGGGTCCTGACGAGCGCGGCCCGCTCACCACATTTCCTTGAGTTGCGCGACAACGTCGACCGTTGCCGCTTCGTCCTCTTTCAAGTTCTCGACGCCGCGCATGTTGCGCAGTGAAATTTTCTCGCAGGTATCCAGCAGCTTGTCGGTCATGAACCGGCTCTTCGCGCCGTACACGTGCTTGTCGCCGTCCTTCGGCTGCTGCGTGACCTGATACTTGAGCGGCGCGCACAGATGCAGTTCGTTGCGCGCCCGCGTCATCGCCACGTACAGCAGGCGCCGCTCCTCTTCGATCAATTCCGTCTTGCCGGTGGAGAATTCCGACGGGAAATTGCCGTCGGAGACATTCAACACATAGACGATGTCCCACTCCTGGCCCTTGGCCGAGTGGATCGTGGACAGAATGACGTAGTCCTCGTCCTTCGAAGCGCCTCCCGATTTGTCACCGGTCACCGTCGGCGGATCGAGCGTCAGTTCCGTCAGGAATCGCTCCCGGCTGGAATGTTGCGTCGACAGCGCCTCGAGCTGATCCAGATCCCCGGTGCGGGCGAATGCCGCATCGTAGATGCGCTCGAGCTGCGGCTTGTACCACTCGCGCACCTGGCCCACCTGGCCCGGCCAAGGGGTCGAGGGATCGGCGAGCCGCTCGAACACGTTGCAAAACCGCTTCCAATCCATTTTCGCCGGCTGCGGCGCGTCGAAGCCGGCCAGGCTCTTGACCTGATAATCTTGTGCTTCCAAGTAGTCGAGCGCCTGCTTGGCGTTGGCGGGGCCGATGCCCGGCAGCAGCTTCAGCACCCGAAAGCCCGCCACTGAGTTGCGCGGATTGTCCGCCCAGCGCAGCACCGACATCATGTCCTTGACGTGCGCCGCCTCCAGGAACTTGAGGCCGCCGTATTTCACATACGGAATATTTCGCTTGGTCAGTTCGACTTCGAGTACGTCGCTGTGATGTGAGCTGCGGAACAGGATGGCATGACGCTTGAGCGAACCGCCGACTTCCAGCGTCTGCAATATCTTCCCGGCGATGTACTCCGCCTGCCCCTGCGCGTCGTCCATGGAGACGTAGAACGGCTTCTGCGTCGATTGACGCAGGCCCAGCAGGGTTTTACGGTGCTGCCGGGCGCCGTCCGCCATGAGCGCATTGGAGGTGTCCAGAATGGGCTGGGTGGAGCGGTAGTTCTGCGCCAGCACCACCGTCTCGGCCTTGGGCTTGTAGCGCTCGGCGAACCCCAGAATGTTCTCCACCGCCGCCGCACGGAAGGAGTAGATGGCCTGGGCGTCGTCGCCGACCACGGTCACTCCCTGGCCGTCGGGTTTGAGCGCATGCACCACCTCGCCCTGCAGCGTGCTGGTGTCCTGGTATTCGTCGACCAGAACATGATCGAAATTCTTGGACAGGCTTTGCGCCAGTGCCGGGTTTTGCATCATCACGTGCCAGTAGAGCAGCAGATCGTCGAAATCCAGCACGCGGTTCTTCTGCTTGCGGCCGACGTATTCGCGGTACAGGCGCGTCAGATCCGCTTCCCACTCGCGGCACCAGGGATATTGCTCCTCCAAGGTCTGCTTCAGCGAGAGGCGCGTGTTGACCCGGTAGGAATAGATGGCAAGACAGGCATCCTTGCGCGGAAAACGCTTGTCTTTGCCGGAGAATCCCAACTCATGCCGCACCACGTCCATCAGGTCGGCGGCATCGGCGCGGTCGAGCACGGTGAAGTTCGGATCCAACCCCAAGTGTTTGGCGTACAGCCGCAGAATCCGGTTGCCCACCGAGTGAAAGGTTCCCGACCACTGCATTCGCGTCGTCACGCTGCGATCGCCCGCGCGGCCGCGGTCCGACATGATCTCCCCGACGATGGTCTGGGTGCGCCGGATCATTTCCTGCGCGGCGCGGCGCGTGAAGGTGAGCATCATGATGCGTGCAGGATCCACGCCGTTCAGCACCAGATGCGCGGCGCGGTGCGCCAGTGTGTTGGTCTTACCCGTGCCCGCGCCGGCCAGTATCAGCAAAGGGCCCGCGTTGAATGCTTTTTCCTGCGCGGCGGCCGTGCCGAACGTCGCCGCGCGCCGCTGCGCCGGATTGAGCGAATCGAATGCGGTTGTCTTGGCTTTCATCATGGGCAGATGCCGGTACTGTACGTATATCCAGATCGCGATGCAATGCACTGCAAACAGCTCGAGGATCGCGCATCGTCCACCTCGAGCGCGCGGAGACAGATCACATGCGCAGCTTTAGACTCGCTTCCATGCTCAAGAAACCCAAGGCTATCGCCAGCCATCACATTTTTGACGGACGCATCATCAGCGTCTCCACCGAGCGCCTGCGCTACGCCAACGGCCGCGAATACGACCTGGACTACGTCCGCCACCCCGGCGCCGCCGCCGTGGTCGCCGTGGATGCCGCCGGACGGGTCTGCCTGGTGCGCCAGTACCGGCACGGCGTCACAGATTTTCTGTGGGAAATACCCGCCGGCAAACTCGACGCGGGCGAGCCGCCGCAGGTCTGCGCCGTGCGCGAACTGGCGGAAGAAACCGGGGTATCCGCCCGGCGCTGGTCCGCCCTGGGCACCTTTCTGCCGGCTCCCGGCATCTTCACCGAGGTCATTCACCTCTACTTGGCGCAGGATCTGGACGTGGGAGCGGCCGCGCCGGATGCCGACGAAGAATTGGAATTGCAGTGGCTGCCGCTGCCCGAGGCCGTCGCGCTCGTGTTGCGCTGCGACTGGAACGACGGCAAGACCGCCCTGGCCCTGATGCGCGCTCAACACCAACTACAATTGTGACCTTCCGCGAGGTTTGTGCGTTCGAAGATTGACTTAATTCAGCCGCTTGCTAAAAAGGTATCGTGAGCAAAGATCATTCAAAACCCTCGCCCAAACCGGGCGCTGAGCCGGCTGCGAAGGCGCCGGCCCCGGACGCCAAATCCGGCGGCAAGAGCACCGGCCGCGTGAAATTCGACGAACGTGGAACCGCGGTGTGGGAGTGGTCGATCGCCACCGGTGCCTTCGGCCGCGAGGTCACGACCGAAAGATTGCAGAAGCTCGAACACCCCTCGCTGTCGCTCGCCGACGATGCGCCCACCCCGTTCGAGAGCGTGCGTTCCAATCCCTTGGGCACCAAGAAGGGCTATGACCCGTACGACAGCGGCAAGCTCGGCAAACGGCCGGAACCGCCGAAGAAGAAGGATTTGCGCCGCCTGGGCGAATTCATCAAGCTGAAGAAACAGGCGGAAGGCAACAAGGACGGCGACCAATAGCGCGGGCGGCTGCGAGTTCGCTGCGACTTCAAGCCAGGGCGTGGCGCAGTTTCGCCGTGCTTCCCAGACGATAGAACCTGCGCAACTCGCGCACCAGGGCCTCGATCCGCGCCCGCCCGCGGCTCACGTAGCGATGCTCCAACCGGCGGCAATAGTGCGCGGCGCAGCGATGCGCGGTGCGGTAGCGGTGGTATTGATCGGGCTCCAGGCGCGCATCGAAGCTCACGCGGTCGAACAGCCGCGGATGCACCTGCGCCGGGTAGCCGCCGCCCTGCTGACCGGCAAGCAGGAACACCGTGACCGCGTATTTGTCCACTTCCGCCTGGGTTTCGAGCTCCAGCAGCGATACCGGCAGATCGCGGTCCAACCGCCAGGTCGTGTAGACGAAATGACTGACGCCCTCGAGCGCCGTGCAATAGTCCGCGAGATTATTTTCCGTCAAGGCGCCGACCGGATCCGCGCCTTCCAGCCGCCGCAGCAACCCCGGGTCCAGATACAGCGCGACTCCGGCGCCGTCGCCTGTTTCCGCCAGCAACAGCTCCTCTTCGGCGGCGCGCGCATCGTCGGCGGGAGCGAGGCCGCGCAGCGCGCGGCGGTCCGTCACCAAGAAATCGTAGACATCGTAGTTCAGCTCGACGTCGTACAGGCGTCCGAGCAGCGACTGCAGTCCGTGCAGAACCATGTTGAGCCTCAGTGCTCGCGGCGCGCGCCGACCGCCGCCGCTGTGGGCTGCACGCCCAGACCGCGCAATAGTCCGTGCGCGCGCGGGCTGCCGGTCTTCATCCAGATCTCGTATAGCCGCAGTATGTCGGCGTCGGTGTGCCGGTAAGAGGTTTCGCTGATTTCGTTCAGCGCATCCACCAAGCGCTGGAATTTCTGCGCAAGCTGCGCGTAGATCGCGGCGATGCAGCGTCCCGAGTTCGAGCGCTGCATGGTATCGGCCAGCGAGCTGTAGGCGTTGCCGCCCATCGCAATGTGGTAGTCGATATCAATCAATTTTCGGGCGAAGCTGCGCGCGAAGAACCCCGCGACGAACAGCGAGACGTCGCCGAGACGCTGCAGGCCGCGCTGCCGCGCCATCGCGGTCGGCGCCTCCAGGGCGTCGGACAGCATGTGGGCCAGCGGCCGGATGCGCAGCCCGTCCGGCGTGCGCTCGTACAATGCATCCGCGCGCGAGAACATGGTCAGCAGGTTGACCACGTACTGCTCTGCCTGTTCATCGATGTCGAGATGTTGATGTTCGCTGGCCGCGTGAAACGCGTCACGAAAGAATTCGCGCAAGGAACTGACCGCTACAAGTGATCCAGCCGTGGCTGCTTGCATGCTTGGCATCCTTTTACAACCGACACCATCCTATCGACAACGCTACGCGCAAGTGAAGGGCAAAAACGCGAACTGGTGTCGGAAAATGCCGGGATTTTTGGGCATTTTCGTATCAGCAATCGGCGCGGTAGGCTGCCAAGTGTGCCGTGCTTCTCATTGGTGCTAAGTGATTTCCGCAAGCGTCCTTATGGTGCGCGGCGGCGGCGCCAGCGTTGCCGGCCACGCGCGCGCCTCGCGATTGAGCCATGCGGCCTGCATGCCGGCCCGCGTCGCGCCGGCCACATCCAGCAGCGGATCGTCGCCGATGTGCAGAATATGCGCGGCCTCGACTTGGGCGAGCTGCGCCAGCCGCGCGAAGATGCGCGCGTCCGGTTTCGCCGCGCCGGCCGTTCGCGCGGTGACGTGGCCGGCGAACAGGTCCGCGATTCCGCAGCGCTTGAGGTCGGCGTTGCCGTTGCTGAGCGCGAACAGACGGTAACGTGTACGCAGGCGCTCGAGCGCGGGCCGCACGTCGTCATAGAACTCCACGCGGTTGCGCGCGTGCAGGAACACCTCCAGCGCATCGTCGGCCCGCGACTCCGGCATGCCCGCCGCACCGAACAGATCCTTGAGCGCGCGGTGGCGCAGGAAGGTCAGATCGTGGGCGTGCTGCGGATGGCGTTCGGCCACCGCGGCACGCAGCTCGCGCAGGGTTTCGCTGCTGTGGCCGCTCACCGTCTGCGGATGATGCTCGCGCAGCCAGCACAGCAACTGCGCTTCGGCGGCGGCGATCACCGGCCCCACGGGCCACAGCGTATCGTCCAAATCGAAACTCAACACCAGCGGTGCCTTCATCTGGGTACGTTATCATCCAACCGAGGGGTGATACGATGAAACGCCGGAACCATCGACGGCGCCGCCGATGAGAGACCATCACCTCGGCCTGACCGGCGCCGAGATTTTGCCGCGGTCTTGAGGGGGAATGAGCATGTTTGTTGATCGCTTCTTGTCTTGCCTGGCCTGCGTCGCCCTCAGTGCCGCCATCGCAGCCGCGGCCGCCGCCGCCGCCGATGCAGCCGCCAAACCGGCCGCCGAGCCGCTGCAGCCCTTCACCGTGCAGGACCTGGTGCGCCTCGAGCGCGTCTCCGATGTCGCCTCCTCGCCCGACGGCAAGCGCGTGGCCTATACCCTGCGGACCACCGACATGGAGGCCAACAAGGGCCGCACCAGCATCTGGCTGGCGGACTCCGCCAAGCGCGGCGCCGCCCTGCGCCTCACCGACCTCGCGGCCAACTCGAGCGCCGCCGAGTGGAGCGCCGACGGGCGCTTCCTCTACTTCCTCTCGAACCGCAGCGGCTCCATGCAAGTGTGGCGGGTCACCGCGGGCGTGCCTTCGCGGCGCGGCGAATCGCGTGCCGCCGATGCCCCGGGAGGCGACGCGCTGCAGGTGACCAATCTGCCGCTCGACGTCGGCAGTTTCCGGGTCTCGCCGAAGGGCGACCGGATACTGGTGAGCGTCGAGGTGTACTTGGATTGCGCGGATCTCGCCTGCACCAAGCAGCGCCTGGACGCGGCGGCGCAGTCCAAGGCGAGCGGCGTGCTCTACGGCGCGCTCTTCGTGAGGCATTGGGACGCCTGGAGCGACGGGCGGCGGTCGCAGCTCTTTGCCATGACGCTGGATGACGTGGCGCGCGGCGTGCCGCTGAATCTCACCGCCGGCATCGGCGACGTGCCGGGCAAGCCCTTCGGCGGGCGCGAAGACTATGCGTTCAGCCCCGACGGGGCCCAGGTCGCCTTTGCCGTGCGCGCCGCGGCGGGCGAGCCCTGGTCGACGAACTTCGACATTTACGAGGTGGCCGCCGCCGGCGGCGCGCCCCGAAATCTGACCGCGGACAATCCGGCGTGGGACGCACATCCGGTGTTCTCGCCCGACGGTGCACGGCTCGCCTACCTGGCGATGGACCGGCCGGGGTTCGAGGCCGACCGCTTCCACCTGGTGCTGCTCGATCTGAAATCCGGCGTGAAGCGTCCGCTGACGCTGAGCTGGGACCGCTCCATCGTGGATTTTGCCTGGGGCGGCGACGGCAAGAGCCTGTATGCCACCGCCGATCATCTGGGACAGCGGCCGCTGTGGACCATCGACGCCAGCACCGGCAGAGCGTCCGCCATCACCGGCGCCGGCGAGGTCGAGGGCTTCAGCGTCGGCCCGCGCAAGATCGTCTACGCCGCGAGCACTCTGGGCAGCCCCGCGGATCTGTACTCCGTGGGGTTCGGCGGCGGCGCGCCCGCCCAGCTCACGCGCATCAACGAGGCGGTGCTCGCGCAGCGCAAGTTCGGCGAGTACGAACAATTCAGCTTCCCCGGCTGGAACAATGAGAATGTGTTCGGCTACGTGGTCAAGCCGCCGGACTTCAAGCGCGACCAGAAATATCCGGTGGCCTTCGTGGTGCACGGCGGGCCGCAGGGCAGTTTCGCGAACTCCTGGAACTGGCGCTGGAACGCGCAGACCTTCGCGGCTGCCGGCTACGGCGTGGTCATGATCGATTTCCACGGCTCCACCGGCTACGGCCAGACGTTCACCGACTCCATCAGCGGCGACTGGGGCGGCAAGCCGTTCGAGGATCTGAAGCTCGGCCTCGCCGCGGCGCTGAAGCAGTATCCCTGGCTGGACGGCGAGCACGCCTGCGCGCTCGGCGCATCCTACGGCGGCTACATGATGAACTGGATCGCCGGCCAATGGCCGGACCGCTTCAAGTGCATCGTCAGTCACGACGGCATCTTCGACAATCGCACCATGTATTACTCCACCGAGGAGCTGTGGTTTCCCGAGTGGGAGAACGGCGGCCCCGAATATCGCAATCCGGCGGGCTACGCCAAGCACAATCCCATCGACTATGTCAGCCGGTGGAAGACGCCGACCTTGGTCGTGCACGGCCAGCTCGATTACCGGGTCCCGGATTCCCAGGGACTCGCGGTCTTCACCGCCCTGCAGCGCCAAGGCATTCCCAGCGAGCTGCTCTATTTCCCGAACGAGGGACACTGGGTGCTGAAGCCCGCCGACAGCGTGCAATGGTACGACACCGTGCTCGCCTGGATGAATCGCTGGCTGCGCCCG
Source organism: uncultured Gammaproteobacteria bacterium (assembly GCA_963800375.1). Lineage (GTDB taxonomy): Bacteria > Pseudomonadota > Gammaproteobacteria > Steroidobacterales > Steroidobacteraceae > Bog-1198. Next base: position 474,123 of record CAWDAT010000002.1, read on the forward strand.
TAGTGCAAGCGCCGCGACCGCGCGATCGCTAGGGTTCGACCACGCGCCAGGCGGCAGGATAGTTTTCGCCGAGCTGGATGATCCGCTGCAGCAGGTCATCGTAGCTCATGCCGGCGGTCTTCGCCGACTGCGCAAAATCCTCGGCCGCCGAGATGTTGGGGTTGGCGTTCGCCTCCAGCACGAACAGCTCGCCGTCGGCGCGCAGGCGGAAATCCATGCGCGCGTAGCCGGTCAAGTGCAATGCGCGGAATATGCGCTTCGACAGCTGCTCGAGTCGCGCCACCGTGCCGTCCGGCAGAGTCTCCGCGGCCGCCGTGGTGATGCCGTAGCGCTTCTGATAGGCGCGGTCCCATTTCACCTTGCGGGTGGCGATGGCCGGCAGGTTTTCAGGCAGGGATCCGAAGGTCATTTCCCACACCGGCAGCACCTTGAGCCGGTCGTTGCCGAGCACCCCCACGTACAGCTCGCGGCCCTCGATGTACTCCTCGACCAGGGCGTCCGAATGGGTCTGCTCGTGAATGAACGCGATGCGCTCGCCCAGCTGCTTTTCGTCCGCGACCACGGACGCATGCGCAATGCCGAGCGAGGCGTCTTCGGTGGAGGACTTCACGAACAAGGGGAAGCGCAGCTTCTTCGGGATCCGCGGCTTCTTGCCGCGCGGGAACACCATGAATTGCGGCGTCGGCACGCGGTGATAGGACAGCAGCTGCTTCGACAGCACCTTGTCGCGCGACAGCAGCATGCCGCGCGGATTGCAGCCGGTGTACGGCTGATGCATGAGTTCCAGAAAAGCCACCACGTGCTGATCGTAGGTGACGATGCCGTCGAATTCCTCCAGCAGGTTGAACACGATGTCCGGCTTCCAATCGAGGATGGCGCCGCGCAATTCGGACAGACTGTCGCTCAAACCGATGGGCCTGACCTCATGGCCCTCGGCTTTCAAGTGAGAGATGACGTCGTACTCGGTGCGCCACTCGTCGATCTCCTTCTCGGTGGAGCCCTTGAGCGAGTCCGGCGGCACCAGCGTCGCATGCACCAGGACCAACGCGCGCAGTTTTTTCAACGTAGCATTCCGGTCACAGTGAAACCCTGGGCAATTGGCGCTCCTCGTACGATTCAGCCAGCCGCGCTATCACCCACTTCAGATGCGCCCTCAGTTCCCGCCGCGGCCCGCGCACGAACAGGTTCAGCGCCTCGCAGCGTTCGATCATCAACCGCAGCACCTGATGCACCAGGTATTCGCTGAACGCGCCGGAACGCACGATCTGCTGGCGCAGCGGATAGCGCAGTTCGCGCAGCACGCTGGCCGCTTTGACGGCGTTGCGGGTGCGCGGCGCGGCGGTGAACAGTTTGAGCAGCAATTCATCGGCGCCGGAGCGGCGGCGCAAGGGCGCGCGCGCGAGCCGGCGCTCGTAGTGCTCGCGCAGCGTGCAGGTCTCGTGGGTCACTTCTTCGATGGTGCTGCGGTCCGCGACCGCCGGTCTGCTGCGGCCGATGTCCTGCGCGAGACCGTCGATGTATTCCAGCTTGGCGTACGCCGGCCAGCCCAGGTACTCGCGCCGCCAACCCGAGTGCGGCTTGAGCCACACCGCGAAGGTCTCGGCGAAATCCTCGGTGGGATGGGCCTGCGCATACCAGGCGCCCAGGTGCTGCACGAAGCGCCGGCTTCCCGGGCGCGGGCGATAGGCATCCGGATACGGCAGCGAGGCGGGCCCGAACACCGCACGCCAGGTTGCGCGGCGCCGCAACCGATAGGCGGAGTCCACGGCATGGCCGGCTTCGTGGCGCAGGATGCGCATCAGCCAGTTGCGGTTGCCGCCCTCCACTTCGCGCATGAAGCGCCGCTCGATGCTCATCAGCCGCCGGTGCGCCAGATAGAACGGGATCGCGATGCCGGGGATGCCGTCGGGCGAAAACCATTCTTGTGCAAGCCAGCAATGCGGACGGAACCGAATGGCACGCATCTCGAGCTCGCGGTACAGACGCTCGATGGCATCTTCCAATTCTGTGCCCTGAATCTTGAGCTTCAGGTCGCACAGGCGCAGGCTCAGCAATTGCTCGTCGGACAATGATTCCCAGCCATGACGCGGACGGCGCGAGACTCTCGGCCGCTGGATGGACTTGCTTGTACTTTTTGGCGACATAATCCGCGGAGCTGCTAGTAGTGTCACTTGTAAATCTTACCGGGCCGGGCACCATGCTCGCAAAATCCACGGTGGTCGTCGAATTGGCGACCACCGCGGAGGCAGTGGCCGCGCTCGGACCGTGTTACGAGCACTTACATCAGGTTACCGGCAATACCTTACCGTTTGCCCTGCATGAATGGCACGTGGCGTGGATCAGACACTTCCTGAATTGCCACTCGCACATCCGCGACGAACCCCGGTTCTATGTACTGCGCAATCCCGCGGGGGCCTGCGTCGCCATCCTCCCCTTCATCATCAGCCAGCGGCGTTTCGGGCCGCTCAAGATCGTGTCCGTCGACCTGTTGGGCGCCGATCCGGCCGTCACGGAGATTCGCGTCCCGCTGATTCATCCCGGGTACGAGCAGTTGACCGCGCAGGCGGTGCAACAACATCTGATCAGGACCGGTCGCTGGGACTGGGTTCATTGGACCGGCATCGACGCCGGCTTTGCCGAAACCCTCGCCATCCGCGGCAACCTGCGCTGGTCGCCCCCGCAGTCGACCTTCGTGCTCGATATGACGCCGACCTGGGAGGATTTCCGCCGCGGGCTGAAGCGCAACATTCGCGAGTCGCTGCGCCATTGCTACAACTCTTTGAAGCGCGACGGGCATGGCTTCGAGCTGCACGTGATCGACAGCCTGCCGCAATTGCACGGCGGCTTGGAGCGCTTTTTCGAACTGCACCGCATGCGCGCCGCGTTGCAGGATGCGCCGATCCACTCGGACCGGTTCGCCAACCCGCTGTTGCGGGATTTCCTGCGCGATGTTTGCGATCGGCTGTGCCGGCGCGGCGCGGTACGGTTGTTTCAGCTCAAGGTAGCGTCACGGGTGGTCGCGACGCGCATCGGCTTCTTGGTGGGCGACAGTCTGTATTTGTACTATTCGGGTTTCGATCCGGCCTGGGCGCGCTACAGCGTCATGACCACCACGGTGGCCGAAGCCATCAAGTATGCGATTGCGCAGGGATTCAAGACCGTCAACCTCTCGCCCGCCAAGGATATCTCCAAGACCCGATGGAGTCCGCGGCAAATCGACTATGCCTCCGTCTACGAAAACGCCGGAGGCCTGCGCTCGCGCCTGGCGCGCGACGCCTACCTCAGAGCTCGAGAGGGTGCAGGCCTGCAATCTCGAGTTCTGCGGCGCTTGATTTCGGCGCGTCGACATTGGAATTGACCTGGCCGTCCAGGCCCGCGAAGTCGAACAGCGCCGGATCCGCGAGCTGCGAGCCCGCGACATTGCAGATGCTGGAGAAGATCGATTCGATGCGGCCCGGGTGCTGCTGCGCCCATTCCTTGAGCATGTTCTTCACCGCGAGGCGCTGCAGATGGGTTTGCGAACCGCACAGAGTGCACGGAATGATCGGGAATTGCCGCGCAGCGGCGTAGCGGGCGATCGATGCCTCGCTCACATAGGCCAGGGGCCGGATGACGATGTGGCGGCGGTTCTCGCTCAATAGTTTCGGCGGCATCGCCTTCAAACGCCCGCCGAAGAACATGTTGAGGAACAGTGTCTCGACGATGTCGTCGCGATGGTGGCCGAGCGCGATTTTGTTGATGCCGTTCTCGGCCGCGTAGCGGTACAAGGCGCCGCGGCGCAGGCGCGAGCACAGCCCGCACAGGGTCTTGCCCTCCGGGATGACACGCTTGACCACCGCATAGGTGTTCTGTTCGATCACGTGGTGGCGGACGCCCAGATCCTGCAGGTAGCGCGGCAGCACCTCGGCCGGAAATCCCGGCTGCTTCTGATCGAGGTTGACCGCCGTGATTGCAAAGCGCACCGGGGCGCTGCGCTGCAGGCTCAACAGAATGTCGAGCAGCGTGTACGAGTCCTTGCCGCCGGACAGGCACACCATGACGTGATCGCCCTCCGCAATCATGCGGTAATCGGCGATGGCCTTGCCCACGGCACCGCGCAGCTCGGCCTGCAGCTTCTTGAAGTTGTTGGACGGCCTCGCCGCGGCGTTCCCGGCGTCCACTCAAGGAACCTCGAGGTATTTCGCTTCGAGATAGCGCAGGTACGCCGCCGCGCTCAGGGGCTTGCCCGTGGCCTGCTTGATCAAATCCTGCACCGGCAGCCGCGCGCCGACGCCGTGCACATTGTCGCGCAGCCAATCCATCACGCCGCCGAACTGGCCGGCGGCGATTTCCTCATCGAGCGCCGGGCGCGCCGCGCGCATGGCTTCGTTGAGCTGCCCCGCGATCACGGCGCCGAGCACGTACGAGGGGAAATATCCGAAATGGCCGACGGCCCAGTGGATGTCCTGCAGGCATCCTTCGACGTCGTTGACCGGCCGGATGTTCAGGCGCTGCTCCAGATTGGCGTTCCATGCCTCCGGCAGATCCGCCACGGGCAGAGATCCTTCCAGAATCTTCTTCTCCAGCTCATAGCGCAGCATGATGTGCACCGGATAGGTGAGCTCGTCGGCATCCATGCGGATGGTGCTGCGCTTCACGCGGATCAGATGGCGGTACAGATTCGCTTCCTCCCATTCCGGGCCGCTCACCTGCAGGTACTTTTCCATCAGCGGCCGCACATACTTCACGAAGGCGCGGCTGCGGCACAGGTTCATCTCGAACAACAGCGACTGGCTCTCTTCGAGGGCGAGGCCGCGGTCGCGGCCCACCGGCTGATCGCGCCACTTGAGCGGCAGTCCCAGGTCGTACATGGCGTGGCCGGTCTCATGCACCGCGCCCAGCAGGCCGGAGAAGGGATCGCTCAAGTCGAAACGCGTGGTCACGCGGATGTCGCCCGGCACCCCCTCGGTAAATGGATGTTCGCTTTCGTCCAGCCGCCCGCGGTCAAAGGGAAAGCCCAGCGCCTTGAGCACCTCCACGGACAGCGCACGCTGGCGCGCCACCGTGAACTTGCCGGTGAGCGGCGCGGGCGCGTGCGCCGCCTGCACTTCGATGGCCTCGTTGATGAGACCGGGGAGCTTGCGCGACAGCGCCTTGAAAATGGTGTCGATGTCCGCCGTCGAAATGCCCGGCGTGAAGCCGTCCACCAAGGCGTCGTAGGGCGCGAGGCCGCGCGCCTGCCCCAGCAGCGCTGCCTTGTCGCGCACCAGGTGCACCACCTCTTCCAAGTGCGGCGCCAGCAGCTTGAAGTCGTTGGCCTTCTTGGCTTCGACCCAGAACACCTCCGCCCGCGCCGTCGCCTTGGCCAGGCGCGCGATCAGCGACGGCGGCGTCGCAATCGCGTGGTCGCGCTGGCGGCGCATCTCGTGCAGATTGGCAAGCGGCCAGTCCTCCAACTGCGAGGCGCCTGCCTCGGCACGCTCCAGCAGCCGCGCCACTTTGGGGGTGGTCAGCAAAGCGTGATGTTCGGTCTCGAGCGCGGCCAGCTGCTCACCGCGCACATCGGCGCTGCCGCGCGGCATCATCACCGCGGCGTCCCAGCGCAGCAGCGACAGCGCGCCGCGAAAAGCATGCAGGCGTCGAAACTCTTGTTCCAATTGCTCGTAGGGTGAGGCAGCCATGATTACCTTGTGAGGCGCTGCCATGGAAAGGCGGCGGCGCCAGCGATTTGCCACCCAGCTTACCAGACGGCCGCTTGGATCCGGACCTCTGCTTTAAAAAAAATTAGCTATTTCAACGAGTTAATGTGAGCCCCTAAGCGAAAAAGAGCCCGTTTGATGAAACGGGACGTCGCGCAGGAAGGGCAAATCGATGTCGGCGGCACCACTGACGTCGTAGTCGATGGAGTCGGCCTGCTGATCCGCCTTTTGGCTCAGCTTGAGCAGCGCGAGGGCCATGTTGGCCTTGATGGTCATGTCGAATTCGGATTCGCCGTTGGCCGGCACGACGAAGGCATGATCGCTGACCCCGCTCGCGATTTCCTCGCCGCCGCTGCTGAGCGCGACGTGCAGGCCGTTGACCGGCAGCGCGCGGTCATTGGGATTTTGGATGTTGAACTTGACCGCGAAGTTTTGCTGCAGCAGATTGCCCCCGCGCATTTCGACCGCGACCACGGACACGGTGGGCCGGTTGAACTTGGGGGCAAACGTCGAGCAGGCGGCCAAAATCACCGACAAAGCGACCGGGAACCCCCGCTTCAGCTGCAACATTCCGACGAACTCCATGGCAACATGGGTGAAATGATACCGTTTATCCGGGCGCCGATGATCGTCGGGCTGGCGGGCACCGCGGCGCTGGCCGTCGTCCTGGCCGCCGCCGCTTCCTCGTCTGCCGCCGATACGCCGCCCATGCCCATCATCGTCAGCCCTGCTTCCGGCGCCGCGTCGCACCCGGTCCAGACCGGCCGCGCGTCCTGTCTGTCGACCGGGGACGGTTATCTGCGCGCGCATCTGGCGGGAGCCATCGATGCGCATATCGATTGGCCGAACAGCGGCACCCGCTGCGAAGGCGAGCCCCGCGACAATCCGGGCGGTGTTCGCCTGAGTTTTCAGCGCGTTCCCCGCGGCGCGCCCGACCTGTTGTTCGTGTTCGGCATCACCGGCGTCGCCAAGGGCAAGCCGGCGCGCGCGGCCGGCGTGAATCTGACCGTCATCGTCCAAGGAACCGACCATCTCTACGGCACGCTCGGCGACTCGCGCTGCACCGCCGATTCGCTGACACAGCGGCCGCTGGCGGTGAAGGGGACGTATCGGGTCGAGGCGCGCGGTTTCTGCACCCAGCCGGCGCACGCGGTGCGCGGCGAGGGCGCGCTGCTCGTCAGCACCTTCGAGTTCGCCGGACTCGTGACCTATGACGCGGCGAACAACTGAGGCCGCCGCTCTATTCATGGCGGCTCTGGTTGGCGCGGCGGCAACGCCCGCGGCCGTGCCCATCTATGACGCCGACATCGTGCACACCTATCGCCACGACACCGCGGCGTTCACCGAGGGCTTGTTCTATCTGAACGGCTTTCTGTACGAGAGCACCGGCCTCGAGGCGCACTCTTCCATCCGCAAGGTGCGGCTCGACACCGGGGAGGTACTGCAGAAGGTCGACATACCGCCGCAATACTTTGGCGAAGGCATCGTCAACTGGCAGGGACATCTCATCAGCCTGACCTGGAAATCGCAGCTCGGCTTCGTCTTCGATCTGGCCGGCTTCAAACTGCAGCGGCAGTTTCACTATTCAGGCGAGGGCTGGGCGCTGACCCACGATGACAAGCGCATCATCATGAGCGACGGCACCCCCGAGCTTCGCTTCCTCAATCCCGATACCCTGCAGGAAACCGGCCGCCTTGAGGTGAGGCTCGAGGGCAAGCCCGTGAACAATGTGAACGAACTGGAATGGGTCAAGGGTGAGATTTACGCCAACGTGTGGCAGACGGATTGGTTGCTGCGCATCGACCCGCACGATGGCCGCGTGATCGGCCTCGTCAATCTGACCGGGCTGCTGAAGGAGTCCGACATCGTCCCCGGACAGACCGACGTTCTCAACGGCATTGCCTATGACGCCAAGGGCGACCGTCTGTTCGTCACCGGCAAGAACTGGCCGAAGCTTTTCGAAATTCGCCTGCGCCCGGCGAGCGTCATGGAGCACGCCACCTTTCCACGTTAAGTTAAGCCGATTCCTACCTGCCGATACGGCCAAGGTCCTACAGACAAGCGCATTCGTCTGTAGTCTAAATGCAACATACGGTCGCGCAGGCTTTTCACATCCTTTCCAATCAGCTTGGTTTGTGGACTTTCCCGTCGTGTCGGCCGCCGATTGATGGAAATGCTGCTGTTGCGCTGAAACAAATCATGTGGAGTAAAGGATATGAAGCGAATCATTTGGGGCGGCCTGTTAGCCGGGACCTTCGCCACCGGCAGCGGCGCGCTCGCCGCCGACGACACCGGGGCGTGGTACGTGGCGCCGATGGGGCAGTACACCTTCTTGGACGGCAAACGCGCCGCCAGCGACAATACCGGCTACCAGGTCGGCGGCGGCTACGATTTCGCGCCCAATTGGGCCGCGGAAATCAACGGCAGCAGCGCCAGCTTCAAGGTTCCCCCGACCCTCGGCGCGCACCAACAGCTCAGCGAATACTCCCTGGATTTCTTGTATAAGTTCCTGCCCGACTCGCCCGTTCGGCCCTATCTCATGGTCGGCGGCGGCGAGCTGACCGATCGCATCGGCGGCACCATCACCGACCACCATGCCGGCGCCGCCGAAGCCGGCGGCGGCCTGCTGTTCGGCATCGGCAGCCAGGAGGGGTCGACCCGCTTGCTGCTGCGCACCGAAGCCAAATACCGCATGGAATTTCTCGGCGCCAATGCCTACGACCCGAGAGATCCGGGAGACGTCGTCGTGAGTGCGGGTTTTCAAGTCATGTTCGGGGCTCCCGTCGCCCGCACCGTGGCCGCGGCGGCGCCCCCGCCCCCGCCGCCGCCCCCGGCAGCACCGCCGCCGCCGCCGCCCGCGCCGGTCGACAGCGACGGCGATGGCGTGCCCGATTCCATCGATCAATGTCCCAACACCCCCAGAGGCGATCGGGTGGACGCCGTCGGCTGCACCATCAAGGACGAAATCAAGTTGGACCGGGTCCATTTCGCCACCGACTCCGCCGAGCTGCAGGGTGAAAACAGCCAGGTCCTGGACTATGGCGTCGCCACGCTGAAGAAGTATCCCGAATTGGTGATCGAGGTGGCCGGCCACACGGACAATCGCGGCACCAAACAGCACAATCTAGGCTTGTCGCAGCGCCGTGCTGAGACGGTCTTGGGTTATCTAAAAGCCCATGGGGTGACCAACAGGATGACCGCCCATGGCTATGGGGAGGAGGATCCGCTGGCCGACAACTCCACGGTCGAAGGGCGGCAACAAAATCGCCGAGTCGGTCTGCGCATCGTCGGCGGCCCGTGAGGCGGATTAGGCAAATGGCGCTGGGCAAATTGCGAGTGGATTTTCAGCAAGTTTCGCCATAAAATCCGCATCGCTTCGCGCAGTCATGAAACGGCCCCCGAACTCGCAAGGGTTCGGGGGTTTGTTTTTCTATCCGTAGCATAAAAACAACAAGAAAAGCCCTCGGAACTACTGGTAATTCCATGGCAGGGTGCTATTGTTCGCTCACATGATCTGAACCTGTCGCACGAGCGCAACGTTCAGCGTTAAGGGTAAAATTTTTAATTACAAACAGGGTGGTTGATTGGGACCGCGCCAAGGCGGACCGGTCAGCCCACATCCGCATTGATTTGCGCCTGTTATGAAATGGGACAAGGAGCACCAAAAATGTCGAGTAATTTATCGATCAGGCAAGCAGTCGGACTCGCGGTGGGTTCCGCTGGTGCCGCCGCTGCCGCCTCAGTGGGATTTGCACCACTGGCGTTGGGAGCGGATGCAACCGGACCGGCGACGGAAGCGCCGTCGACCGAACTGCAGGAAGTCGTCGTAACCGGATCGCGAATTCGCCGCGTCGAAGCTGAAACTGCGAACGCAATGATCGTCATCGATCAAAAGCAGATTCAAGATTCAGGCTATTCAACGGTCGGCGATCTTCTGCAACGCTTACCCAGCGTTTCAGGTTCAGCCACGAATCCCAGCCTCAACAACGGCGGTGGATTCGGTGAATCGACGGTGGAATTGCGCGGCCTCGACGCGAAGCGCACCTTGATTCTGGTCGACGGCCGCCGTCAAGGCATCGTCGGCAGCGCCGATGCGACCGACGTCAACCAGATTCCCTTGAACCTGATCGATCACGTCGAAGTGCTGAAAGAAGGCGCGGGCGCGACCTACGGCTCCGACGCGGTCGGCGGCGTGGTCAACTTCATCACCCGCAACGATGTGGATGGCTTGGAGATCGGCGCGGACTACGGCAAGACGACTCATGACGACGGCCCGCAGCACGGCGTCAACGTGATTTTCGGCAAGTCCACGGACAATTTCCACTTCACCGCGGGCGGCGATTACTTCCAGCAGAAGGCGGTATACGCCGGAGCGCGTGATTACTCGAAGTACGCACTGTACCTCTACGGTGGTTCCTCCGGCGTGGTCAAGGGCGGATCGAGCCGCACCCCGACCGGGCGCATTTTCCTGCCGGGAGTCATTCCGAAGTCTCAGGGCGGCGGTTTCGTACCAGGCAGCCTCGCGGGCAACTACGGTTGCGGCAGCGTGACGCGCATCACTGGTGCCGCAGGTTCGACTCTGGCGGACTATCGCTGTTTCACCGGCCCTGACCACTACAACTATCAGCCGTTCAACTTGCTGACGACCCCGGTCGATCGCACCCAGGCGTTCACCAAGCTGGCGTACGACATCAACGATTACGCGACGGTGTATTCGAACTTCACGTTCACTCACACGCACTCGCAATCGGAAGAGGCGCAGTTGCCCTTCGACTCGCCGGTGGATGACGTGGTCATTTCCAAGAACAATATCTACAACCCCTTCGGCATCGATTTCGGCGGCATCTCGGGCGCCAACGAAGCCGCACTCTGGCGCCTCACCGGTTTGGGCGATCGCGTGTTCACCGCCGATACCAATACCACCGTCATGAACATGGGCGTCAAGGGCAAGACGGGATTGTCGGATTGGACCTATGACTTGAACATCGGCTACAGCCGGCTCGACCAAACGCAGGCCCAGGGCGGTTACTTTCTAAAGTCGGCGTTCCAAAATGCCGTCGGACCGTCGTTCTACGCGGATGCGGCTGGTAATCCGGTGGCGGCCGGTACGCCGGGAGCAGTGCCTACTTGCGGCACCGCAGCGGCTCCGATTGGCAATTGCACGCCGTTGAACATCTTCAACACCTTCGCGGCGGGTCAATTAACGGTTCTGCACGAATTGGGCGCTACCGTGGTCAACATCGACAGTTCCTCGTACAAGACGGCGGCACTCGACTTCAACGGCACCATCGTGCCGCTGCCGGCGGGCGACCTGAAGGCGGCGGTCGGGTTCACCTACCAGGGCACCGAAGGGGACTTCAACCCGAGTACCCTGGCCATCGCTCAACCGCCCTTGTATCTGCAGTGCCAAGTCTCCAACGAGGCCTGCACGGGCAATACGTCCGGCCATTACAACTCGAAGGAAGAGTACATCGAGTTGTTCGCGCCTCTCTTGAAGGACCTGCCGGGAGTTCACGCCCTCAACATCGACGTTGGTGTGCGCCACTCGGGTTATTCGCTGTTCGGCAACACCACCAAGAGCGAATTCAAGCTTGAGTATCGTCCGGTCAAGGATGTCTTGATCCGCGGTACGTGGGCGCAGGTGTTCCGTGTTCCGACGATCACCGACTTGTTCGCCTCGCCGGTCAATACCTCGGTCACCTTCAACGATCCTTGCCAGAGTCTGACCTCCGCGGCCTTGGCGGCCAATCCGAATCTGGCTCTGGCCTGCAAAGGCGTGGCGCCGGATACGAACTTCAAGGAGCCGAATGGTCAGATCACGGGCTTGAACTTGGCGGGACCGACCTTGAAGCCGGAAACCGGCACGGTGAAGACGGCGGGTATCGTGTTCGACCCGAGCTTCCTGCCGGGCTTCTCGATCGACATCGACTACTGGAAATACGACCTGACCAATGTGATCACGCTGTTGGATTCGAACTACTCGGTCAACCAGTGCGTCGCCACGGGCAGTCCGTACTTTTGCGGTCTGATCAATCGGTATACCTCGGGCCCGCAGTCCGGCCAGATCCTGGTGTTCCAGAATCCGACCACGAACCTGGGTTCTCTCTCGACCGATGGTGTGGACCTGTCGATTCACTACCAGCTGCGCAACACGCCGATCGGCGCGTTCAATTTCTCGGCTGATATAACCGACACGATGAGCTACTTGAGCATCGCGGCACCGGGCGCAGCGCCCCAGCAGATTGCCGGAACGTTCAACAAGCAATTCGGCAACTATGCACGGTATCGCGGTCTGGCACAGGTCAGCTGGGCGGGTTTCGGTGCAGAGGCGCTGATTTCGGCTCAGTATATCCACCACGTCAATGTCACCGATCCCTCGGTGTCCGGAGTGGAGTCTGACCTTACGACGCCGTTCCCGCCGCTCTACATCGGCTCGGTCATGTACTGGAATGCCTCGATTGGTTACAACTTCCCGACCAAGACCAAGGTGTTGTTCAGCGGTCAAAACCTGTTCGACAAGCAACCGCCGATTTTCTATCAGAACAATGTGACCAATGCGAACACGGACGTGAGCACCTACGACACCATCGGCCGCCGGTGGCTGCTGTCGATTTCGCAGAAGTTCTAACCTCAAGTTGATGCCTTGATTCAGGCCGCGCGTTTCACGACGCGCGGCCTTTTTATTTCTCGTATGCTTCGTCCATGACCATCCCTGCGATGACTCTTGCCGAGCTCGGGCGATTGGCCTGGGAGGCATTCGGCCGCAATGACCTTGGGACCGCCATCGACCTGTCCCGACAGGCATCGCTGGCTGAACCAGAGAATGTCGAAGTCCTGGGATCGCTGGGTATCTTTTTGCATTCGGCCCGGCAATACGATGAATCCGCGGATGTGTTCGCGAAGCTTACGGAATTGCAGCCGGCGGAACCCCTCTACTGGATGAATCTCGGTACCGCGCGCCGCTGCGGCGGCCGGCTCGAGGACGCCTTGGCGGCCTATGCCAGGGCCGCGGAGCGCGGCGCGAATACCGCGGATTTCTTCTACAACGTCGGTTTGACCCATATCGATCGACATGACTACGAAGCCGGCCGCGTCGTCCTCTCTCAGGCTCGCGCACTGGCGCCGGACGATGCGGAGATCCGCTACCGCTACGCGCTCTGCTGCTATGAGCGTATGCGCGCCGACGAGGCGCTGGCGGCACTCGAGCGTTGGGAGAGTCTGTCCGGGCTGACTCCCGAGATCATCGCCAACATCGGATTGTTGCTCATGAACTTGGGCGCCGCCGACCTGGCTGAGCCGGCGGTACGCCGCGCGGCGGCCGCCGCCGATTCGGATCCCCAACCCCTGCTCAATCTCATCCAGCTGCTCGAGAGAACCAATCGTCTCGATGAGGCGACGCTCCTCTTGCCGCAGCTCATCGCCAACCCTGAGATGCCCTCGCTGGGATCCGAAGTCCGGCTGATTCGCGCCAAACTGGCGCAGCGTGCCTCGGATCATGAGACGGCGCGCGCCCTGTTCAGCGAGCTGGTGCAAGAGTGCAAACAGACTCATATGGAGCACTTGCTGCAGTTTCCTCTCGCCAAATCCCTCGACGCACTGCAGCGCTACGACGAGGCATTCGACACGTTGCTCGCCGCGCACCGCTCGCAGCTCGAGCTGATGCGGATGACGGTCCCCGCGCTGATCGCACGCGGCGCGCCCAGTATGATGATTACGCAATTTGGCTGCGATCCCGATGATGTGGCCGAATGGCAGGATTCCCGCGCCCCCGCGCTCGAACAGAGCCCGGTGTTCATCGTGGCCTTCCCGCGCTCGGGAACCACGCTGCTGGAATTGACCTTGGATTCACACCCGCAGCTTAAGTCGATGGACGAGCAGCCCTTCGTGCAAAATGCCCTCGACGATTTGGTGGCCGAGGGGATTTCCTACCCGGAGAAGATGCGCGGCTTGAGCCCCGCGCAATTGGGCTCGGTGCGTGCCAGATATTGGGAGCGCGTGCGCCGCAAGGTGCGGCTCGAGCCCGGGCAACGGTTGGTGGACAAGAATCCGCTCAATATTCTGCGGTTGCCGGTGATTCGCCGTTTGTTTCCCCATGCGCCGGTCATACTCGCCGTGCGTCATCCCTGCGACGTGATGTTGAGCTGCTTCATGCAGCACTTCCGCTCGCCTGATTTCGCGTTCTTGTGCAGCGATTTGCCGTCGCTTGCGGTGGGCTACAAAAGGACGTTCGATTTTTGGTACCGGCAGAGGGAACTGCTGCAGCCCAGGTCCCTGGAGTTGCGCTACGAAACCTTTGCCCAGAACTTTGCCGGGGAGACCCGCGCCGTCCTCGAGTTTCTCGCCCTCCCCTGGGATGATGCGGTGCTGCGGCCCCAGGAGACCGCGCGCGACAAGCGCTTCATCAGCACGCCCAGCTATTCCCAGGTCATGGAGCCCGTCAGCAACAAGGCCGTCGGACGCTGGCATTCATACGAGCGCGGCCTGGCGCCGGTGGTGCCCATCATCCAGCCCTATCTTGACCGCTGGGGCTACGAGGGCTTGGGGTCGACGAACAACAAATAGGTGGACAGAATGAATTTCTCTCCCGAGCGCGGCGGCAGTCCCTCATGCTGATACATCCAGTAGGGAGGGAACATCAGTAGCCGGCCCGAACGCGACTCGACGCGGTGCTCGAGCTGGGGAAATCGCGTTTCGCCACCCTCAGCGACGTCGTTCAGATACCAAAGAAAAACCATGTAGCGATTCGCGACGTGATTGATGGCATCGAAATGCAGCTGGAAGCGCTCGTCCGCGTCGGGGCGATAGCGCTTCATGATCAGATCGGAGAACGTGTGTGAATTCGGCAGCGCGATGGTCAGACCGATGTCATGGTTATAGCGGGCCAGCGCAGCAGAAATTATCCGGCGAAACATATCGAGAAAGGCCGTATCGGAGAGCTTGGAGACATTCAGTTCCGTCCAGGACGAGCCTTCGAGGCCGGCACGAATCCCTCGGCCGTTGCGCCGTTGAAGCTTCTCCAGGGCGTGAAACGAGCCAATCATTTTCTGGCACAGCGTGGCATCCAGGTTATGATCGTAGACCCGGATGTAATGCTTTAAATTGCTGATGTCCATGAACAATATGGTACCGCCAACTCTCGCTTCCGAGGCGCAAGATTTGTTGCGGCAGGGGCGCATTCCGGAGGCCGAGTCGGCCTTTGCGCGGTTGCTGGAATCATCCCCCGATCATATCGAGGCGCTCAATGTCGTCGCGCTCGCCGCCCTGCGGCGCGGACAACTGCCGCGCGCCCTGGAGCTGCTGCAGAGGGCCGCCCAATTGGACCCCAAGGATGCGGTCACTTTGCATCATCTGGGCCGCGTCTTGGACGCCGTGGGAGATGCCGCGGCCGCCTTGTCCGCGCACGAGGGCGCGGTACGGCTGCGGCCCGATTTTTCCGTGGCCCGCCTGCACTGGGCACAGGCGTTGGAGCGCGCACAGAATCTCGACCCGGCCGTCATCCAGTACGCACGTGCCTTGGAAGACGCGCAAAGAGGCGGCCGCTGGTTGACCCCCGACTCGACGCCGCCGGGGCTTCGGCCTTTGATCGAACATGCCGTTCTGACTGTTCGCCGGCATCGCAATCAGGTATTTGCCGGTTTGTTTGAACCGCTGGTCCAGCGCTTTGGCGTCGACTCACTGTCGCGGGTGGCTCGCACCCTGCGCGTTTATTTCAAGCAAGAGACGGCCGAATCCACCGATCCGCGCCAACGCCCCACTTTCATGTTCATGCCCGGGCTGCCGGCGGTACCGTATTTCGACCGATCCCTGTTTCCCTGGATGGAAGATTTCGAGAGCCGGACCGCCGACATTCAAGCGGAGTTGCACCGGGTGCTGCCGCGCCCGCAGGGCAGCGAGAAAGTCTTCAATTCAGAGGAGCTCGAGCAGGCCAATTTGCGCAGCACGCGCGAGCCTCCCAGTTGGACGGGGTACTATTTCTACCGCCACGGCGAGCGTCGCGAAGATAATTCCGCCACGTGCCCAAAGACCGCCGCGGCCCTTCTGCCTCTTCCTCTGTCCCGCGTGCGGGGCCACGGACCTGAAGTCCTGTACTCGGTGTTCACGCCGGGTACTCATTTGCTGCCGCATCGCGGCGTCACCAATACTCGCGTGGTCGGTCACTTGCCGCTCATCATCCCGGAGGACTGCGCGCTCAAGGTTGGCGGCGAAGTCCATGCCTGGGTCGAAGGCCGGGCCGTGGTCTTCGACGACACCTACGAACACGAAGCCTGGAATCGCAGCGCCAGCACCCGGGTGGTGTTGATTTTCGACCTGTGGAATCCCTACTTGACCGAGATCGAACGACTCGCGTTCGCGGACTTGATATCGGCCATCGGCGATTTTCGCGAGACGGTCGAGAAAGCCTAGCGACAAGGGACCACGCCGCGCCCGCGGCTGCACACATCCACCATGAAGCTCGACAAGCCATTCTACCGATTGCCCGTGCGCTTCGATGTGCAGCGGCTTCGCGAGGAAGTCGCCGCGCAGCCCGCGGCGGCATGGGCCAAGCATCCAAACGACATCAAGGGCAACCGATCGCTGCGGCTCATCAGCGCGGGCGGCGGCGAGAATGACGAGGTCGACGGCGTGATGCTGCCCACGCCACGGCTCATGCAGTCACCCTATCTGCAGCAGGTTCTGGCCAGCTTCGGCGTGGTGTGGAGCCGCTCGCGGCTGCTGAAGCTCGAGCCCCTGGCCGGCGTGCCGCCGCATGCGGATATCAACTACCACTGGTTCAATCGCGTGCGCCTGCACATTCCTATCGTCACCCATCCGGGCGTGCGTTTTTTCTGCGGTGATGATTCGGTCCACATGGCCGAGGGCGAAGCGTGGATCTTCGACAATTGGCGCCTGCATCGGGTCGAGAATCCCGTCGATGCCGAGCGCATACACTTGGTGGCCGATACGGCAGGAAGCGCGTCATTCTGGCGCTTCGTCGCACAAAGCGGCTCCCCCGCCGTGGTGCCCTACGAACATCGCTACGACGCGGCGCGCGAGGTGCAGCTGCTCACCGAACAAACGGTGCTGCGCCCGGTGATGCCGCCGGCCGAAGTCGACTTGTTGTTGCTCGATCTTCAGGCCGAGCTCGCGGCACCGCCCGATGCAGCCTCGCAGCAGCGGCGCATGGAATATCACGCGCTGCTCGATTCCTTCCGCCGCGACTGGCGCCAGTTGTATCAACTACTGGGCGAGTCCGCGGCCGGCTGGTCCGAATTCACCAAGCTGCGCGACAGTCTGCGGGCGGCATCGAGGGACGCCGGCGACGGTCTCATCATGCGCACCAACCGCGTCGCCGCGCATACGGTTCTGGAGGGCCGGGTCCTGCGCGTGGTGCTGCGCGCGCAGACCGCGGGCGGCGCTCCATTGGCCGCTCCAGCGGCCGCCGGTCCGCGGCGCCAAGTCACTCTGCGACGACCTATATTCATAGTAGGAGCACCGCGCTCGGGCAGTACCTTGCTGTTCGAGACTCTGGCGGCCAGTGAACAGCTCTGTACCGTGGGCGGCGAGGCGCATTGGCTGGTCGAAAGCATTCCGGAACTACGCCCGGGCGCCGCCGGGGTCGATTCCAATCGGCTCGGCGCCGAGCACTGCAGCGAGGCCGTCGCCGAACGCGTCCTGAGTCAGATCACCGCGCAGTTGAAAGACCATCGGGGGCGGCCGCTGCCCGCCGACACGCCGCTGCGGTTCTTGGAGAAAACGCCGAAGAACGCCCTGCGGGTGCCCTTCTTTGATCGGCTCTTTCCCGATGCACTGTTCATTTTCCTGTGGCGCGACCCGCACGAAAACTTGAGCAGCATCATGGAAGCCTGGCGCTCGGGAAACTGGAAGACCTACAACGGTCTCGAGGACTTCGACGGACCTTGGTCGCTGCTGCTGCCGCCCGGTTGGCCGCAGATGCGCGGCCGGAGTCTGGAAGAGATTGCCGCGTTCCAGTGGGAGACTACCAATCGCATTCTGTTGGATGATTTGAATGCGTTGCCGCGGGAACGCCGCAGCGTGGTGAACTATGCCCATCTCGTCGCGGATCCGGCCACCGCCATCGGGAAATTGTGCGCCTTCGCCGGTATGCAAGTCGATGGACCGCTGCGCGAGCGCTTGTCCGGCCCTTTGCCTCTCTCACGTTTTACCCAGACTGCGCCTGCCCGGGACAAGTGGCGGCGCAACGAGGCCGGGATTTTGAGCGTCATGCCGGGCATTCGTGAAACCTGGTTGCGCCTGCAGGAGTTCACCTAGGTGGCGAATCGCCTAGTGTTCGCGGCCGACGCGCTGATCCGCTTCCGCGGCGGCCGGATCTTGATTCACACCACCTCGAGCAAACTGCCCGCGTTCGAAAGCGATAGTCCCCCGTTGATCGGCTGGCTGTGCCAGTTCTACAGACCCACGCCGGCTGACGCGGCGATTGCAGCCCTGCAGCCAGCCGATCGGACGACCGGCGCGCAGAGCATCGACTACCTTAAGCGCGGCGGCGCCCTGGTCGATGCGGATTCCGCCGCCGCCGGGCCGCCGGATGAGGAGTTGACCGCACGCACCAAGAATCATCTGCGGCTGCTGGCCCGTAGTCTCTACGATACGGCGTGCGACCTGTTGAGCTTCGGACCCTTTGCCGAGAGCCAGATGGAGCAGCGCACGGGCGTCGGCGTCGAACGGCGCCTGATGGCCTTGCTCGCGTCCATCGACGGTCTGCGCAGCGAACTTCACGCCATGCGCCAGGCTTATGTTGCCCCGCAGCTCGCCGCGCTCGGCGTGGATCCCGCCGCGCGGGAACAGAAACTGCATATCGGCTGCGGCAAGAATCACCTGGACGGCTGGATCAACATTGATGTGTATCCGGCGCCCCTCGCCATGAACGTGCTCTGGGGTCTGCCCTTCGCCGACGGCAGCGTGCGCTATATCTTTGTCTCGCACATGCTCGAGCATCTTTTCTTTCCGCGCGACGTCAAGCCCTTTCTGGCGCACCTGCGCCGCGTTCTCGCGCCGGGCGGGGTCGTGCGCATCGCCGTGCCCGACGTCGAGCAATGCATCGAGGCTTACGTCAACAATGACCGCACTTTTTTCGGCAACCGGCGCGAGACCTGGCCCTGGTGGCCGGAAAATCCCACCCGCTTGGAGGATTTTCTGGCCTACGCCGGCGCAGGCGCCGAACCCGCCTATCTGTTTGAGTCGCACAAGTACGGTTATGATTTTGAAACGCTATCGCGGGTGTTGACCGATGCGGGGTTCAGCGCCGTCGTGCGCTCGAACTATATGGAAAGCGCGCATGAAGCGCTGCGCGTGGATCACATCAGCGCGGTGGCCAACGCGAAATACGGTGAGCGCTACTATTCTCTGTTCGTCGAGGCGCGGCGCGAACACTAGCCGCCGAAACGGTAGCCGTGCCGGGTGATCACATCCGCATCGCGTTCGGCCACCAGATCCCGCAATCCTTCGCTGTAATACTCGGTGTACGCGGTGTGCGTGGAGGTGTTGCTCGGGCCTTCTTCCGCCACATACTTGCGCATCGGCTCGCTGATCGGCTGTCCCACGCTCTCCAGCATCGGCAGCAAATCATCCCGCAATTCCTCCAGCCGCCCGACGCTCACGGGATTGCCCGGGCCGGTGTAGAGATAGCGGTACAGATAGGTATAAAACCCCAAGCGGGTGTTGCGGATCGGTTCGAGGGCAAAGCCCGGCAGGTTCAATCCTTGATTGCTGTAAGCCTGAGGCAGCGCCCGTATCGCCATGTCCAGGCGTAGGCTGCCGGCACCGAGGTTCAGCATGTTGCGAATGGTCGGCTCGAAATCCAGTCGGCCGTCGTCGCTCAATATTCTGAACAGAAAGTTGGGGTTGGGCCGCTCCAACTGGAACGAATACCAAGACACATAGTAGCTCCAGGGATTGCGCACGAACCCGAGCACCGGCAGATTCAGCGCCGCAGGCGGAGTCATCGTTCGCGGCAGGTGATAGCCGACGTGCCGGGCGTCCGGCAGGAAGCGCAGCAGGCACTCGTTGACGAACGTGCCGCCGGACTTGTGCAGATGCAGGAATACGAAACGGTCGGTGACGATCATCGCCGCAACCGACGCTCAGCCGGCGGACTGGAAGCGCGCCGGCTCCGACAGCCGCGTCTCCACGTCGGGGCGCGCTTCGCCGAGATTGCGCTCGCCCGCGGCGAGCAGGCTCAACAGCGCCGGGGTGGGCAGGAAATCACCAATGAGATGCGTGCGTGCGCGCGATACATCCGCATTCCACACCCCGTGCGGAGCGGTATTGTTGAGTGCCCAGAGTTCGCCCGCCCTCATGACATAGCAACGGCCCGCACACAGCATGTAGGCGTGCTCGTGCGTGGTCACGGCAATGTGCAAGCGGATGGTTTGCGCGAAGTAAGGTGCCCGATCGACATGGGTCGCAATGCAAGCCCCGCCGGGCAGCCGTGCCAGCAGACAACGCATGGGCGGCGCCGGTATATCGGCCTGAATGAGCTGTCTGACATAGGGAAGATGCGCCAGCGCCGGGCGATCCTCGATGGGGAGATTGCCTTCGGCCGGCGCAAACCCTCGCAGGAACACGCCCTCGGCAGCGCGGTGCACTCCCACCCGGCCGCCCGTGGTGCCCCAGAAACTCTCAGGCAATGCCGCGACTTCGGCAGCGAGGCGCGCGGCGTCGATTCGCATCCCTAAGCGCAAGCAGCCGCCGACCAGATCGGCCTTGTTCAGGCGCGGCTGTCCTGGCAGCTCTAACATTGCCGTTCGCCGCTAACGTCCGCTGCTACTTGCCCGAGGGAGGCGCGTTCTGCTGGAATTGGTTGCGCATGGCATTCTTGGTTTGATCATGCAGCGTGTCGAGCTCCGACGCCGTCAGACAGGTCGTATTTCTTTCCACATGCGAGCCTGTTTTGAAATCGGTGCGGCAGTACAATGTCTCGCCGTTGGTGTTCACCAAGGTGTAGCCGTGTTTCTTGGCTTCGGTAAGTCTCTTGGCGTCGATGTCACCTTCGGACATGGTCGGCTGAGTCTCGCCCGTCGCGGTCAGATAGCGCGTGGACGGGGGTGGCGTGGCGGCCGGTTGACCGGCGCATCCGGCAATGACCAGGGCAGCGGTGACCAAAAACATTGCTCGCATGTAGGCATCCCTCGGGTTGATTCCCAATCAGACATGATACGTCAGTATGGGAGCCGGGAAAATGCCGCAGCACGAGGGCCGGGATGGATTGAACTGCGGCAGGGATGGGCTGTGCCCTCGCAGGGATGGAGCGGCGGGCGGCCGGGACGGGGGGCCCTCCGCAGGGTGCCAGGCTGTTTGCTGCAGTGCAATTTATTCCCACGGCGCATCCGAAGGGTGGCCGATGACGACATGTCCTTGAAAGCATAAGCTCAGATAATTGGGTAATAATCTCCGGGTTGGCCGGGTCTTTGTAGGGGAGCAGCAATATCGCTGCGTTCGATAACAATTGAGGACTCATATATGCAGATCACTAAACTGTCGAGCACGGCGATGGCTGCCGCAGCCGCGATGTTGTTCACCGCTGGGTTCGCGACTGTCTCGGTGGCAGCGGATGCCGCCAAAGTTCACTGTTCGGGTGTGAATTCCTGCAAGGGAACGTCTGAGTGTAAGTCGGCAAAGAATAGCTGCAAGGGCATGAACAGCTGCAAGGGTACGGGCTGGGTCTCGATGACCAAGGCCGATTGCGATGCTGCCAAGGCGAAGGCGAAGTAAGCCGCGCGGTACTTGAGTTGTGAGGCCGGGCGTTCCGCGCCCGGCCTTCTTGAGCGCCCTTCCCAATGCAACTATCCGGTTTCGGTCTCGGTCTGCGGACTCCGCATTACGAGGCCATCCTCGACGAGTCCCACGACATCGACTGGCTCGAGGTCATCACCGAAAATTATCTGGTGCCGGGCGGCAAGCCGCTCGACTACCTGGAGCGCATCCGCCAGCGCTTCCCGCTGGTGATGCACGGAGTCTCGCTGTCCATCGGCAGCACCGACCCGCTCGACCTTCAATACCTGGCCTCGGTGCGGGCGCTGGCCGCGCGTATCGAACCGCATTGGATATCCGATCATCTGTGCTGGACCGGGATCGAAGGACGCAACCTGCACGATCTGCTGCCCCTGCCCTACACCCAAGAGGCGCTGGACACGGTGGTGGGGCGGGTCGCTCGAGTGCAAGAGGTCCTCGGCCGGCAAATCCTGCTGGAGAATGTCTCCAGCTATCTCACTTATCAGGCATCCGAGATGAGCGAATGGGAGTTCTTGAGCGAAGTCGCGCAACGCGCCGACTGCGCCATCCTGCTCGACATCAATAATATCTACGTCAGCAGCGTCAATCATGGATTCGATCCGCTGACCTATCTCAAGGCCATTCCGGCATCGAGGGTGCGGCAATTCCATCTGGCCGGTCACAGCGATCTCGGCGGCCATCTCATCGACACCCACGATCATCCCATCGCGGAGCCGGTATGGGATCTGTACTGCGCCGCCGTCGCGCATTTCGGCGAGGTTCCGACCATGATCGAACGCGACGACAACATTCCCGAGCTTGCCGAACTGGTGGCCGAGCTCGACATCGCCCGTCAATTGGGCCGCCGTCATGCCCGGCAGGCGGCTTGAAGTGCAGCAGCACCCGGTGTCTCGCCTGCGTCAACTACAACAGGAGCTGCAGAACCATTTGCTGGACGGAGACGGCGCCATTGCCGCCGCCATCGTCGATGCCCCGCCGCTGCCCACCCTGGAACGGCTCGGCATTTACCGCAACGGCTATCGAGTGCGGTTGATCGAGGCGCTCGACGACACCTACCCCATGCTGCACGCCGTGCTCGGCGATGAGGTGTTTGTCGCGCTTTGCCATGAATTCATTGCAGCCCAGCCATCGGTGCACCGTTCGATTCGCTGGTACGGCGGCGAGCTTGCGCAGTTCATGGAACGGCACGCGCCCTATGCCGGGCAGCCGATTCTGGCGGAACTCGCGCTGCTCGAATGGACGCTGACGGAAGTTTTCGATTCCGCCGATGCGACGCCCGTGCCGCGCGCGGCGCTTGCCGCCATCGATCCGTCGGCGTGGAGCGAGCTGCAATTTGAATTCCACCCCTCGCTGCGCCGCCTGCACCTGATGTGGAACACCACCGCGGTATGGCAGGCCATGAGCCACGAGGAGACGCCGCCGGAGCCGCAGTGCGCGGAGCATGCCGTGCCATGGCTGCTCTGGCGGCAGGATCTGCAGAATTATTTCCGCTCCATGCCGGCCGACGAAGCGGCGGCGCTCGACGCGGCGCTGCGCGGCGATCAATTCGGCGACATCTGCGCCGCGCTCGCCGAGTGGCTGCCCGACGCCGAGATCCCGCTGCGCGCCGCCGGGTTGCTCGGGCTGTGGGCGGACAGCGGGATGATCATCGGCATCGGCTAGCACGGCTCCCGGCGCAGCTCCCGGCACGGCTCCGGGCGCCGCCGCGCGGCGTCAGAGTAGGTCGCCCTCCTCGCCCAGCATCTGCTTGCGCAACAGCGGAATCGGCGGGCCGCCGTAGGACAGGAATGCGTCATGGAAGTCATGCCACAAAGTCTGGGGGTCGGCGGCCGCCGCACCGCCGGCACTCGCGTGTTTGGCGATCCAGTCGCTCCGCAGCTTCTTGATCATGAGTTTGCCCAGCGTGTAGTTCAGATACGCCGGATCATAGGTGCCGCGCGCGGCCTGCTGGCGCGCGTTGCCCGGGTCTTGAAATGCCTGCTCCCGGAACATTTTTTCCGATTGCGCCACGGTCATGCCGTGCGTATGCAGACCGATGGACGACAGCAGTCGGACGTCGCGCAGCAGGGCGTCCATCAATTGCCCAATATGCTTCTCCGGATCACCCTTGCCGAGGCCTTTCTCATACATCATTTCTTCGCAGTAGTGCGCCCAGCCCTCCGCATAGGCATAGCCCACCCACAGGCCCTCCAGCTTCGACGGATTGGCGTTCGAATGCAGGAACTGCAGAAAGTGTCCCGGCCACACTTCGTGCACCGAGGTGAACAGCAGGGTCGCCTCGCTGGGAATATAGGCCGCCTGTTCGGCCTTGCTCCACTTCGGATCCGGCGGCGCGATGTTGTATACCGACGCCACGCCATGATCGTAGGGGCCCGGCGTCTGAATGAACGCTGCATTGGAGCGATTGTAGATCGGCGCTTCGGCCACCAGCGCCTCGTCACTGCTCGGTATCGACACCACGTTGTTCTTGACCACGAAGTCCTTGAGACTCATGAGCTGCGCGCGCGCGGCTTCCAGCGTTCCGCCCTTGGGTTTGTCGGCGGATACCTTGGCGACACATTGCGCCAGGGAGGCCTTGGGCGCATAGGTGTCGCACTCGGCCTTGAGCGCGGCTGTGTTGCGCTCGAGGTCGGCGCGGCCGGCCGCTTCGATCTTCTCCACGGGAATATCCACCCGCTCGGTCTGCGCCAGCATCTGCGCGTACAGATCCTGGCCGAGCGCGAATTTGTCGTTCGCTTTCTTGCGCTCCTCCACCAGCGTCAGCTTCAATGCGTCCATGGCCTGCGCCGCCGCCTTGTCAACCTCGGTCAACTGCTTCTGCAGGTCAGGATTATTGACTGACGCAAAGGTTGCGGCGACGTTCTTCTCATAGAACTCCGCCAATCCGCCGTATTGCGCAATACCCAATTCGACATAGGTCCGCGGCAGGGGTGACTGCAGGTTCGCCTTGATGTCGTTGACCATCCTGGGAATGCCGCGCGCGTACTTGATGTACGCCTTCATGCGCACCTCCAACGGCGCGTAATTGCGGCTCATATAGACATCAGGATCGAGCTTGTCGATATACCAGGCGGGGTTGCTGAACGGGAATTTCGCCTTTTCGATCCAGAACAAATCCTTGTCGACGACGGCGAGCATGTATTCGCGGTCGAAGCGTTCCCGCGGTTCGAGAGTCTTCGGGTCGACCGCGGCCAATTGATTGTGCGCATCGTGCAGGCGGGCAATCTCGCGCCGCAGCCCGTGATTGCTGACATCCGGCAGCTGACCGTCGAAATCGTGGCGGCCGGAATCCGCGGCGAAGGCCGGTTGCGCCTGGAAATATCCTTCAATGAAGCCCGCCGTGAGCTTGTTCCATTGCCGGCTGGCCTCGGAGAGTGGTTTGGGTCCCTTCTTCGCCGGCGGCGATTGGTTGCAGCCGGCGACGGCCAGAAACAAGACTCCGGACAATGCCGCTACAGCCTTCAGCGACTTCGACATGACATCTCCCCCTTCGTTATTTATCCAAACATGTTCTTATCTAATAGGAATAGGGTCCGCCGCGCTCCAGCGCGCGTTTGTAAGCCTCGCGTGCGCGAATGCGGTCAAGATAGGCCGTCAGCCGCGGGCGGCTGGCATTCAAGCCTGCGCGCACGGCGGCGATCTCCACCGGGAAACTCATCTGAATGTCCGCCGCCGTGAACTCTTGGCCGGCGAACCACAGGTGCGCGGCCAACTCGGCCTCCATGAAGTCCAAATGCCGCTTCAATTGCGGACCGATGAAGGAATTCTGCACCGTGCCGGCGATGCGCCGCGCGATGGCGCTGATCGGCCACGGGGCGGGGGCGTTGGCAACCCGGTCGAACACCAGTTTGAGCAGCAGGGGCGGCATGGCCGAGCCTTCGGCATAGTGCAGCCAATAGGTGTATTGCAATCGATCCGGGGTGCCCGCCGCGGGTATCAAGCGGCCGCGGCCGTAACGGTCGATCAGGTACTCGACGATGGCGCCCGATTCAGCCACGGTCACCGCGCCGTCGACGATGACCGGGGATTTGCCCAAGGGATGAACGGCCAGGAGTTCCGGCGGGGCCAGCATGGTCTTCGGATCCCGCTCGTAGCGCTTCACCTCATAGGGGACGCCCAACTCCTCCAGCAACCACAACACCCGCTGCGAACGCGAGTTGTTGAGGTGGTGCACGGTGACCATGCCCCATTGTAGGGCATTCTGGGATCAACGCCACAGTTCAGCCGGTCTTGCCCGGCGAGAACCATGCGGCGTTGACGGCGCGAAATTCCGGCAGCGCCTCGCAGCGCGCCGCATGCGCTGCAAGTCTGGGGTAGTTGAATGCGGTGTGGTCGATCTCCGGGTTCCCCATCAAGAAGGTGTAGACGCAGGTCGCCGTGATGTCCGCTTGCGTCATTCGATCGCTGATCAACCAGTTCCCCGCGCGGACCTGCGCCAACCGCTCCAGTTCGGCGAGCGCCGCGTGCATTTGAGTCCTGCAGCGCTCTACCCACGGCGAATGACGCTTGTCCGCGGGCCGAAACACGCTTTCATAAACCTGGGAGACGCCCTTCTCGGCCGCGCCGATGGCCACCGCCATGATACGCAGCGTGTCGCGTCGATCCTTGACCGTCCGCGGGACGAGCGCGCGCTCAGGACCGGCGCAGTCGTCCAGATAGTCCAGGATCGCGCCGGACTCAATCAGTGCCTCGCCGCCGGGCAGCACCAAGGTGGGCACCCGGCCCAGGGGGTTGAACTGCCGTATCAACGCGAAGTCCCGGCCCACCGACCAATCGCGATGTTCGAACGGCATTCCGAGCAGCTTCATGCTGATCGCGACCCGGCGCACGAACGGTGAATCGAACATGCCGATGAGAATCATCTCAATGTCCCCCTTTGACCAATAGCCCCGCGGCAGCCAGCGCCAGCGCCATTTCCTCCTCGATGCGCGCGGCCTCCGAACGCTTGATGTATTGTAAGTGCAGAGTGGGCCCGGTAAGGACTTCCAGGCCCCGTTTCAGGACGCTGCCCGCGGCGCGGATGCCGGCCTTGTGTTGATCGAATCGCTGTGACGGGCTGTACTTGCTCATGCCGACGTAGATTCCGTAAGTCCCCTCACGGTCCTGATAGTCGAGCAGCACCAGGTAGATGTTCGATCGACCCTTGCCGGAGGAGCTGAACTCAAGGGCGATTTCGTACGCCGTGGGCAGCCACTCGACATAGCGCATGGGCAGCCATTCCGGGACCGACGCCGCCGCCCTGGCCCACAGCCGTTCCAGCGCCCGCTCGATGTTGAGCGACATCTCCCCACGCATCCATAGCTCGTGGATGCAGTGCGCGCCCATCACACCGTCGCCCGCGGCCAAGGCCTGCACCAGGCGGTTGGTGATGTCTACTTGCGTCAGGGCAAGCAGCGGCCGGCTGGCCGGAGGAGTCTTGGCGTCGACGATTGGCAAATCTGAATACCGTTACCTGCCTCGGGGAATCGCTGATCCCGTATACAACGTGGTGGCGCTTTAGCCAAGTACGACGATCGTCAGGTGACGGATCGAATCAAAGGCCGAGATCATCATCGCGCGCGCGATCTTTCGTCAGGATGCGCTTGGAAGCCGCCAGGCTCTCAGTCTTATCCTGGCTGCGGCCATGCCGGTATCGCAGCCAGTTCTCGACCGATTCGCGCTGAACGTCCTCGAGAGTTTGGGACTTGGCGGCCGGTACCCCGATGGTCGGCTCAAGAACAGTCGACTTTGCGTCTGCGGCCGCCCTGTCAAGACGAGCCTGCACTCGTGCTTGATGCTCCTCCCGAATGCGCTCCGCCATGACGCTGCGGTAGCCGTGCCTCTCCATTTCAAATGCTGCGCGCGGAATCCGTGGGAGGGGCTCCCGGTCGATCCCCTGGGATTCGAGGCTGCGGTGATCAACGCGCGCCGCAATGCTGGCCTCCAGCATGGCTTGGTTGGCAGCGGCCGCCCAACGCTCGCGCGCGTACAGTAGTTCATTGATGACCGGGCCGAGACCCATCTGGCGGCGGTTACCGTCGTTCATGTCAAGAGTCGTTTTCGCCCCCAACCCCTCGATTGCCACTTCGCGTGTCGTCGTCAAGAGATGAGCGTGAAAGTTACGAGGATCACTTCCAGGGAAATCACGGGGAGCATGGATGGCAAGATCGACCGCAAAGCCGTACCGGTCCGACAATTCTTGCGAGAATCTCTTGACGAGGCCGACTCGTTGCGGTGGCGTCAGCTCAAAAGGCAGCGCAACAAGATATTCGCGGGCGACTCGCGCGTTCTTCCGCGACTCGGCGGCTTCGGCAGTGTTCCAAAGGTTGGCCCGATCTTGCGCCCAAGCCATATCGTCGTCCGCAAACCTGCCGGGCAGCACAATCTCCTTGTGCATTACGTCCAGGCGTTCGGCATGGTCATAGATCCTGCCCGTACGTTCGTCACGTATTCTCTCACCGGCTCTGTAAGCCGCCGCGCTTGGGGCGCTGCTGCCGCCGCCGCGGCCAAACGTCTTGATATTCAAAAAATAGATCGCCATGCTGTTCAGCTCCTGCGCATGAGCTGAAAATGCTCGGGCTCCATGGCGTAGCCGTGCGCCAACACCTCCAAAGGCTTCGGTATCTCCAACAGCTCGATTTTTGCCGCCGCTGCGCCGTTCGACGGCATGAAGGCGGCGTCCATCTCGCAGTGCAGTTCTTCATCGCCCTGAAGCGCGCCGCAGTGATCGCAATGATTTGCCCAATAGGAACCGAGCGGCGCGGCGCCTCTTGACCAATGAAACTGCTGCGATAGACGACTTAGTTGGCTCTGAATGTCCTCTGGCAGACGTTCAATATGGAATAAGAACGCGTTGGCTTGTGCCGGATGCCACGCACCGGATTCATCCGGGTCCAGGGTTTCGTGGTCTCGCGGCAGGGCCAAGGCCAGGAGGCAAGTCGGCAAACGGCAGTGGTGGCACGGTGCGACGGTTCTCGCCACGTAGTAAGTCTTCGATCGTATATTGGGGCCGGAAGGCCGTTGGTTCTCGGACATGGAATATCACCGTATGGAATCACGCCGTCTTGAAGGCATGTGGAAATGTTACTTTCACCCACTGCGGCGACGACGAGGTCTTCAAGTAGCCGCAGAGGTCGGGCAATTGCTCGAGTTCGGACGCCATCACCGCGGGTTCCGTCACTTTCTGTTCGGTAACGCTGCGCGAGCGGCGTGCGCCGCGAACCGACAGCGTCGCCTCGCGATCACTACCGCGGGATACCTGCCGCCTGAGAATTTCTCGATCACCGATCAGCCTGGAAGCGAATTGTGACGTCCCGCCGTTCTCGCTGCCGGAGCAGCGCAAAATGAGCGTATTTCCGCAGTTCTCCACTATTGTCTGGGCGCTATGCCCATAGGTCGCAGACACTTGCGCAATCGATTGAAATCCCAACACGCAACGGCATCCGAATTTCCTCAATCGTGCCAGCGCATCTTTCAGACCATCGATGGCGCCCAGCGCATCCAGCTCATCGATTACGAACCAGAGGCGTTGATCACAGTCTTCCGGCTGATTCATGGCCTCGAATATGGCGAGGCGCATCCAAGTTGCGATTATCGTGCGAAGTGCCGCAATCTGCCCCGCCTTGTACGGAATGAACAGAACGCCCGGGCTGGTCCGAGTCCGGACCCAGTTGCGTACCGAGAATGGCGCTGCGCGCTGGGACAGAATGTACTCGAGCGCTGCGATGGAGGATCCGGTCACCGAGCGAATTGAGCCGAACATTCGAACGTTATCGGGATCGAGGAAAGGCTGCGCGGGCGTACTGTCGACGATCGGCCGCAGTTCTTCGATTGATGCTCTGGTCAACAGCCGCCAAAGAAGGGCAATATCCCGTCGGCCGCCCTCATGACAGTTCCGCACCACCGCGGTCAGAAACGTCCGCGCGTAGGCGCGCCACTCATTTGCCGACGAGTCCTCCGTTGCGGCTATCAATCCCGCAGCCAATTGCTCGATATCGAAGCTATCGTGGATTTCGGCGAACAAGTCCCACTTCACGGTATCGCATTCGAACGGATTGAGCACGACATCGCCTCGGCTTCTGCTGTAGAACGCCGAGCGGTACCCCCCATCCGGGTCGGCGAACACGGCACGATCGCCGCGCGCAATGGCTGCGCCGAGAAGCTCCCGAATGGCTGTCGACTTTCCCGTTCCTGTCGTGCCGATTAGCTTGAAGTGTTTTGTTTCATCCGCGGCCGCAATCTCGGTCCCCGCAAGAGTCAATAGATGGGGATTCGATTTCTTTAGTCTCGCGGCGCGGCGCTGCCGGGGCCGCCCGTCGGTCAACACCACACCGCGCTTGTGCGTATCCCGATATTGTCGGCGAGCAAGCTTCGCGCAACCGCCGATGCACAGCACCAGGACCGCGGCTGCGGCGATCGTGCCGGGGCGTTGTGTCCACTCGAGCAGCGTAGACCCGACCATGGCTTCAATAGCCCGCCACAATGAAGAAGTCCGCTTTTTCTCCGAAAGGCGCTGCCTTTCTGTCCACGCGAACGCACAGTCGAGCCGTTTCGCCGCAGTGGCGCAGCTGGACGCGTCCTCCCTGTCGTTCCAGATCCTTGACCGTCGCTGTCAGCTCTTCGCGCCGCACCCGCAGGGCGGCGACTTCGGCTGCCGACGGCAGTGTCCAGCGCATGATTGCGACCGGAATGCCCGTACTGAGTACGACAACAGCGAGGCTCCAGAGAGTGCCGCGCAAGGGCACGCCGCGCCCAATCCCTCGCAATATTTCGGCTGCACGCCTGCCTTCCGCGGTCAGCATCTGTAGTTCTTCGCGCAGCGTGCGCCGTATTTCGTCTCGCACGACCGTGTCCAGGCCTTGGGTGTGCGCTCTTAGTCTTTCGAGTTGGGTTTCAGCCAGCTTCTGGTGCGCGGTCGCGCTTTCCATGAGAAGGCCACACTTCGTGGTAGCGTCCTCCATCGCCGGATTCCGATCAGCCATGTGCCGGACACCTAATCGCATTCTCTGTCGCGGAACCATTCGGTT
Organism: uncultured Gammaproteobacteria bacterium; assembly: GCA_963800375.1. Taxonomy (GTDB): domain Bacteria; phylum Pseudomonadota; class Gammaproteobacteria; order Steroidobacterales; family Steroidobacteraceae; genus Bog-1198. The sequence continues at coordinate 504,556 of CAWDAT010000002.1, forward strand.
GAATCTTGATGCGCGGGTGCTTCCTGGCGGTGACGTTGCCAGACCTGCTTGGCGTCGAGGCGCACTCGTTGCCACCGCGGGTCGGACGCGCACTTGAGATATCCCGCAAAATCCGCTAATTGTTCGACCTGCGAAGGCAGTACCGCCGGCTCCACGCTTCGGTGCTCGCTGCGGGTCACAGAGCCCCACAACTCGGAGTATCTGCGGCTCCTGGCCACCGTGGTTTGCACAATCTCGCGCTCGCCGATCAATTGGGACGCGAATCGGGCGGTGCCGCCACCTTCGCTGGCCGAGCAGCGCAGGATCAACGTGTTGCCACAATTCTCAATGATGGTGTGCGCGCTGCCGTGCCCATACGTGCTCGAGACCTGGGCAATAGACTGGAAACCCAGGACGCAACGGCCGCCAAATTTGCGTAAGCGAGCCAGTGCGTCCTTCAGTCCGTCGATTTGCCCCAGGGCGTCCAATTCGTCGACCACAAACCACATTCGATCATTCGAGTCGCCTGCCCTCGCCTCGCGTTGATCCTTCTGGTCCATTGCTTCAAATATGGCCAAACGCATCCATGCTGAAATGACCGAATGTAGGGCGGCGATTTGTCCGGCCTTGTAGGGAATGAAGAGCACTCCGGGAGTCCTTTCGTCGACCCATTTTCTTACCGAGAATGCGCGTGCATCCTGGCGTCCCACATATTCCAGGGCGCCGACGGCGGAGCTTGCAACAGAGCGAATCGAGTCGAACATGCGGCTGTTGTGCTCATCCAGAAACGGTTGCGCAGGAGTACCGCGCACCAGCGTTCGCAGCTCTTCGGCGTCGGCGGTCACCAGCAGACGGTAGAGTTCGTCCACGTCTTTGATTCCGGCCTTGTGCGCCTGGCGGGTGACCGCCGTAAAGAACGTCCGCGCGTACGCTCGCCAGCTTCTGTCCTGTCCTTCATGGTCGGGAATCAAGGATCTGGACAACTGTTCAACGTCATAGGCGCTGTTGATTTCGGAGAATAGATCCCACTTGACCGAACGCCCGTCGAAGGGATTGAGAATCACGTCACCCCGGTCTGCGCGATAGAATCGCTCCAAGTAACCGGCGTCCGGATCTGCAATCACTGCGCGATCGCCGCGCGCCAGGGCACTGGCAAGGATCTCCTGGATTGCCGTGCTCTTGCCGGTGCCCGTGGTGCCGATCAACTTGAAGTGCTTCGTCTCATCCTGTTCCCGTACCGCCACGCCGGCCAATGTGATGCCCGTGTCGCGCACATTTCGACGCTTATTTGGCGCAACCGGTGCCGCGCCATCTGCGACCAATGCGCCTCTTTGATGGGACGTATCATGCGGCGTGCCGCGTGCAATACTTGCTGCTCCCGTGTAGCCCAGCATTGCGCTCATGCCGGCTCCCAGGCCTAGTTGCGCGAGGCCGTGCAGCTCAAATCCGAGCTGTTTCAGGCACGTACTCGACAGCGCAATGCCTACCGCGGCGACCGCCGTCAGGGGCACCGCGATAACCGGAGAAGCCAGGTAGTGGTGAAATTGGGCACGGGAGCGCATCAGGCCCAGGATCATTGGTGCTTGAACCACGGTGTACGCCGTCGCGAGTCCCGCCCACCCATGTGTCAGTGCATCGAGCATCGGTGCTTGCGTTCCGGGTCAAACCAGATTTCCTTGATGTAGCGTTCATGTCGCTCGACGCCGAACTGGATCACCACATCGATGAGCAGGTACAAGAGGCTCTTGATGTCGCTCCGCGCCAACTCTCGGCCTCCTGCGTTTTGTTTTACCAGTAGAACCAACTGCTCGAAGGCAAGTGCGGCGCTCGTTGCATGCACGCTGGTGATAGACCCTGGGTGGCCCGAATTTACATTGCGAAGGTAGTCGAAGGCTTCCTCGGCCCGCAATTCCGCCAGCAGAATTCGATCCGGCTTCATTCGAAGGCAGGATTCCAACAATTGCTTCGGCGTGACTCGCGCGGCACCTTGATCATCCTTGGAGTAATAGAGGCGCACGTGATTCGGGTGCCGGTCGAGAACCAACTCCTTCGCATCTTCAATGCTTATCAATCGTTCATCGGCGGGGATTTCCCGAATCAGGGCTTTGGTCCATGTCGTCTTGCCCGATCCGGTCGGCCCCGAAACAAGAATGTTCTTTCGGCTGCGCACCGCGAGACACATGAAGGCTTCGTAGTCACAGGACGCAAGTAGCCGGAGCAATTCTCCGTCGGTTTCGTCGGGCCGTTGACCTGCGTGACGGGTGGCACGAAAGATTCCGCGGCGCCCCAACTCTTTGATGCTCCACACCTGCTCTGCCGGACGCCTTATCGCAATTGCCACGCACCCTGTTGTCGTGGCCGGCGGAATCACGATCTGCACGCGTTCGCCGGAAGGCAACGATGCGGACAACAACGGCGCCGACGCATCGATGCGCTGCTGTGTGGAATTGGCCACCAATTTCGCCAGCCGGCTGCACCATTCGAAATCTGCAAATGGGATCGGCTCCCGGTGCCACCCCTCGCGGGTCTCGAGAAACGCTTCCATCGGGCGATTGATGCAGAGCTCCATCACATTGGAATTGGCGAGCAAGGGCCGCAGTGCGCGCAGCGTGAGCTCTAGCGCGGATACTTCCTCCCCGGAGCTAGCGGTCGACGGCGACGGATTGGAGTTCATACACTGATCTAAAATCCAGGTCGCGCGCCACCAGCACCTGAATGCGGTCGCCCTGTCGCTTGACCACTGTCGGAGGAATGTTTACCGTCCCCTTCAGCACCTCGGTTGCCACGTCCTGGGCAGCCGATGGGTTGACGACGACGGTCCCGCTGCCGCTGTGGGCGGACTGCACCGCGCCCTCTACGCCTGCGTCGATGACGGAGACCAGCAGTGCGGCGCCAAAGCGTTGCCAGAAGTGATTGTCGACCGTACCCGGAAGACCGGACCTACCCAGTTCGTCGGCACCCGGCGACGCCAGTGGAACAATCACGCCGGTTGGCGTTCGTGCCTCGGCCCAGAGCACGAATACTCGCGCCGATCCCAGCTGGACCTGACCTCGAGTCTCGCCGACCAGCTTGGTGCCGCGCTCCAACAGAACGACACGGCCGTCCGCACCAAAGGTGTCGGTGGCCATGACGCACGTAGTCATGCCCGGCAGCGTCGAATCGATGGCGGTTTCCAGAGTGCAATCGATGAATGCTCCCTTCGGCAGCAGCAGGCGTTGCGTCGGCAATACTTGGGCGCGGACCGCGGCACTGGTGTTGGGTCGCAGCATTGCCGCCAATTGGCCCGCATCCTGCGAACCGGCCGGCCCCGCTGACGACGCACCCGCCTCGGTCGCCGTGATCGAAACCGCACCGGACGTGGAATAGACAGTCCCCGACAGTTGGCGCTCCATTGTCAGCTGCTGGTCAGTCTTGGGTAGCGGCGCGCCGGGGGCACTCGAAGCACTGTTCGCCGCGCTGACCTCCAGCGGAACCTCGGGCAAGGTCGTTGCGGGCAGCGAAATGGGCGAGGACGGCGGATCCAGAGGCGGCGGATCGATCCTCCCGAGGCTTGGCAGGGGCATCTCTCCTTGGGCGCGGCTCGTCGCCAATGCTTGAGCGCCCTGTCGTGCCCGACTTTGCCGGGTCACGGCGTTGGCGTAGTACCAAGCAAGCATTCCCAACCCAAGAACGCTCATGAGGCCGAGTGCCAATATGCTGCTGATGCGGGATTGGAATGAAGATGCGCGACTCACCGCCGTTACGTCGCGCTCGCCGCGTACCGCGCCCTGTCCGCCCTCCGGTCCGATCATGGCGTTCCCCCTCGCACCTTACGTTCGACATTCGGCGCCACGGTTCCCGAATCCAATCGCTCACTGCCTCCGGTGAATGCCTGGTTCACGACGCAACCCGAGAGCCTTCCTCGCCGCAAAATCAACTGTCGCGCGACGCGATGGACAATGACGTCGCCCGCATCCATGCTGAAATTCAACAGCGACTCGCTGCCGTCGTCATTGCGAACGAATATGGCCGGCAAGTCCGCATTCACGGCGAAGCGCAGCCGCGTGTGTACGCCATCATCTGACGCGGCAACTGGCTTCAGGGCGGCCCGGCCGCAATACCAATAGTCGATGTTCCGGTGTCGCCCGGCTGAAGCGTTATCGAGTTGTGTGTCCACCCGTTTCGCCGCAAGGTCGGCGGCGGATTGCAGTGGCGGCGCCGGGTAGGTGAATCGCAACGAGTAGATAACATTCGGGTCATCTGCCGCCGGGCGTTGTGAAGTTACGGTGTAGTCGAATTGGTAGTTTCGCCTGCTGGTGATCACGGTTAGGTTGGTTGCCACTCTCGCCGCCTTTGGCTTCAGGAACAGGTGATTTTCCTGGCCAACGAACGACAGTCCCTCCAAATCACCCGCCCCGAGGCCGGTAAAGACTTCGCCAATCTCGAACTCGATATCGATTTGAAAGCCGACGAAGCCGTGCAGCTTGTAGACCTCGTCGCCGTCGTAGGCCGATACCCTGATGCGGCCGTCGACGGCACCCCGGGGAGGCACGGCTTCTGTCCGCGCGTTTGTAGCGATCAGCAGACTGCAGGCGGCGAGCGCCGCGGCTCGGGCCTTATTGATCATGGCGCGCCTCTTTTGCAGCCGGTTGTTCCACCAAAACCTCGGGCTCTGAGCGGAAATCGATGATCTTGAAGCCGAGCGGATTCCATCGGCGAATCTTTGGATCTTTTGCAGGCTCCGCGTAAGCGAATTGAATGGTCGCCACCCAGTGAGTAAACGACTCTTCGGCGCCGGAGCCTTGGCGTGTCGCCTTCAGATAGCGCACCTGGGCCAGATCGGATAGCCCGCTCGATCGGGTAAAGAAGCTCACCGAGTTGACCTGCACGCGGACGGTACTGCCATCCTTATGCAGGTTGAGAGGCGACGCGGGGTTGGTGCTCGTCCACAGCGCGTACCACGCCTGGTTACGCTGCGCCGAGTGAAAGGAGCCGCACTCTTCGTAGTCGCTTTCTGCGGTTGCAAAATTGAAGCGTTCGCATACGGTCAGATAGTGCGTCAGAAAGTACCTGGTTACAGCCTCCTCAGGTGTCGCGCGACCCGCGTAGACGGGCACCACGTCGACGATGCCCGTGCTGCTGTCAACCCGCACCACGAAGGGGTCCACCCGCTTCAAAGGCATCAGCAGGCATAGCGCGATCGCGCCTGACATGGCGCACGACCATCCCGCCCCGGCCGCCCACCATGCGGCGCGCGCGTTGCGGCGATACTGCGACGCGCGATCCGCGTCCCACGACTCGGCCTCGTGAAAGTAGTCTTGGATCATCGGAGCAGTGATCAAGGAGTTCTCCGCGTGGAGGGGCTTTGCGTCGGCTGGAAGTTGGGACTGGCCGCCGGCGGATTGATCGGCTGGAGCTGTGCATCACACCGCAACACGGACGCAGAACATCCGCACAGCAACGGTACGAGACAAACGATCAAGCGCATGATTGGACCTTCCCTGGTAGTTCGACCTAATGACGCATATTCCGCCAACTTCTGCCCAGAGCCTCGACACCGGAACCGGCCGCGCGATATGCACCACGCACCACCCTTCCCGTGCCGGCAACGGCGCCTCCGACGTTGCGTGCCACGTACGGCGTGGCGGCGCCGAGGCCCGTGCTGACGGCCGCCTTCCCGACGCGTAACCCCCAACCCATGCCGCGGCTGACCAGACCGAAGGAATTGAGGGAGACGCCGCCGGCCAGTCCCGATGCGATCGGCATGACTTGGCGCAGGACCAGAAACACGAGTACGGCGATCAACACCATGTGAAGCGCGTCGACGGTCAAGATGGCCGTGCCCCGCGCCGCCGTTTGCGTCGCATACGATTGCACCACCTGGAGCAACAGAGCAGCCACCATCACGGTCAGAACGGTAATCAGTGCGTAGTTGGCGAGCTGCGCAATCCAGGCGGCAAAGAATCGCTTGGTTGCATCAAACAGCAGCATGGCAATGAACAGGGGTCCGAGCGCCAATAGCACCGCCAAGGCAATACTCGATAGGGAGATCAGGAACATCGCATAGACACACAACATTCCTATCAGGCACCAGACTAAAGCCCCCGCAAGATAGAAACCGAAATCTCCCGCCAGCACGCCCCCCTTGTCCCATAAATTGCCGGCCACGGTGCCACCGCGTTCCCAGATGACGTCAATCGTGCCGACTGGATCTGCACTTCCGACCACGGCCGCGGCAAGCTGGGTCGGCGCATCATAGAAAGTGTCAACGATCAAGCTGTTGTAGAGCCACAGCCGCAATCCCGTCCCGAAAATCAGCGCCATTACCAGGATTCGCCTAAGTCCTGTCACCACGGGTTCGTCAATCCTGCCCGTCAGCAGCAAGTAACCCCACGCCATGATGTAGACAGTGGCCATGGTGACAACTGCGGGCTCGAGAGCGGCTGCGAGCCGCGCTGTGTTTGCGCCGATGTAGCTCGTCAGTTGGCCGTTGAGCCAGGTCCAAAATGTCGCGAAAAATCCCATGTCGCACTCTCGAATCCGGCGTCATTCAAGGCACTGGTTGGAATCGGGCTTCAAAACGTCCATGAGCGCCGATCACGCGTTCTCGCGCCTGTTGTCGGATCGCCGATTCCTGGGCCTGCGTGGCCTGACGCAGTATTTGCAGTTTGTTCTGTTCGTTTTGCAGCATTCCTTGTTCAGCCAAGATTCTTGCCTGTAGATCCAGAATTGCTTTCTGATCAGCCGCTGTCGGGATGGCGGCAATCAGACTCTGAATCGATGCGAAGCGGCCGCTCGCGTTGGCAAGCGCCTCCGCAGACAAAGCCTGTTGCAGCGCGGCCGCCTGACGCGCCGCCTGAATCTGTTGCTGATCGCCTGGTGAAAGCGTGGCCAAGCGCTGCGGCGACAGCACTGCATTCGCAGCCATTGCGTCCCGCACGTCTCCCGAAAGTCCGGGGTAACCGCTCATGCTTTGCCCCTGCACGGCGGCGGTTACTTGACTCCAATTGCCAGGCAGATAATTGCGCTGCGTACTTCCAAGGAGGCGATCCATGCCGCGATTGCCCGTGATGGCCTGGAGCCCTTGTTGCGCAGTTTGAAGCTGGTTGGCCGCGATCGCCAATTGCCTTTCCATGTCCTGCACCTCTTGTATCAGCTGCACGATGGCTGGTGCATCGACAACCGCCCATTGAGCCCGCGCCGCAGGCGCGGTCACCATCGAAATCACCAGGCACACTGCAACAAATCGAATATTGCGGATGGACATGAGCATCTCCTGGAGGAAAACTGTAGGGATTGACACCGATCAGCGGCCGCTTGCCGCCAAAAATTGAGGCAACCAGGCCGACGGCTCGGATCCCGTCGTCGCCATGATCTCGTACATGCGTTTGACCTCGGCGGCGCGACCGGAAATCACGGCCAGTTCTGCGTCGTAGCCCCTGAGATTGAGTTGACATACCACGCTGTGATGCGCTTGCTTGACCAGAAACATTCGCGAGCCGGCTTCCAGCTGCTCCTTGATGAGTTTGAATTCTCGAACGGTCAGCCCGAATCCCAGCGTGTATTCCTCGAGATTCGCGTCGGCGTTTGGAAAGAATACCTTTGTGGGCGTCTGCTCGATCAAGGTTCGGCTGATGGGACTGTCGAGCACATCACTCGGACTCTGGGTGGCAAGGCACATCACACCATTGAGCTTTCGCCAGGTCTTCGGCCCGTCTTTCGCAAAGTTCTCGAACGCGGGATCGGCCAGCAGCCGCCAAAATTCGTCCAGCCAGCATACGAGGCGCCGGCCATCGAGTAATTGGCGCACCAGATGAAACATGTAGAGAGTGATCGGCGAACGCGTCAGTGCATGATCAAGAAATTCCGTGACGTCGAACCCTATCACCGAACGGCCCGCCAACCGTGGCACCACGGTGTCGCGAATATTGTCGAATACCCAGGCGTACTCCCCGCGGCATGATTCGCACCAGCGCGCCAGGCGCGCGTGCAGGCCCTCCGGATCCGTGGGATCGAGGAATTCAACCAGCCGAGAAAGGCGTCGCGCCGGCGGATCGAGCGCCAACGTACCGCGCAGCGCTAGATCCAAATCGGCCGTCTCGCGCACAGTGGCCCGATGCAATTGGGTTGGCGCGGCGCTTAGGGACTGTAACCAGGTTTTGAGAAATTCGACGTTTGCCGGCGTGACCGGCAATTGCAAGGGATTGAAGCCGGTGGAAGCACCGTTTTTCAGCGGCAGATACTCACCCCCCAGGGCGCGGATCAGAATCTCCAGTCCGCGATCCTTGTCGAAGATCACCTGAGTCACGCCACGACGTTCCAGCATTGCAATCAGAAATCCGATGAAGACCGTCTTGCCCGACCCGGTGGGCCCACAAATGAGGGTATGTCCGGCATCCTTACGGCTGCCGCCTTCGGGATCTGTCGGGTCGCTGGCGTGAAGCGAGAAGTGGTATGGGGAGCGAGCACTGGTGACGAAAAGGCTCAATGCGTCGCCCCAATGATTGCCGGTCGCGCGCCCAGTCGGGTAGTTGTGAAAAGGTGCCATTGCAGCAAAATTTCGCGACGTGATCGGCGCCTTGCGCGGCCGAACCGGAAAATTTCCCGGCAACTGGGCCCAAAAAGCGGCCTCCAGCGCAAGATCTTCCCGCGCGACCAACATGCCCGTGTCGGCGAGAAGACTGCGGGCCAATGCCGTGCAATCGTTGAGCGACTTGAGGCGCGCAGCTCCGACGGTCTCTCCTCCGGGTTCGGTCACCTCCGCCAGAACCTGAAGCGAGAAATGGTGGTCGCCCATCACGAATTCATTTCCAGTCAGGGCGTCAAGCGCCTCCTTGAGATCAGCCGCCTGCGAGACGGCGAAATCGCCGGCATTCGCCATTCGATTGTGTTGACGCTGGAGCAGAGACTGACCCGTTGCCTTGGTCAGGAACGTGAAAGACTGAGTCAGGACGAAAGCAAACGGCGCGGATAGAAGCCGATTGAACATGCCGACGACGCTCGGCGCAGGATATTCCTTGATTCCCAGCATCGCGCCGACGCGCGTCATCGTGGGCAAGCGATACTCGATGGCTTCCGTGCCGAAAAACAGCCGCGTGGTCGCAAGCACTCGATTGAGCGCCCCACTCGGTAGCGGTATGCGCTGCCATTCGCCATTGACGAGCATTGCAAGGTATTCGAGCAACGAAGAGCACCATGCGTCCCCCCGTCGATAGGTACCCAGAAGGTCGGGCTCATACCGAGCGAGCGAGGCGGCGAGCGTTTGCGCCAGCTTCTCGCAGGCATCCACCGCATCGGCAAACACCCGCTGCAGTTCGTCGCGCCGTGTCCGGGCGAGGACCTTCGAGACCAATCCCGTGGCTGCGCCCGATGTCGGCCGGTACACCACTGCAAGGTAGACTTCGTTGATCATCAAGATCTCGTTTGCCAGCCGGCTTCGATACTTTGCGTGCAGCGCGCCCGCAAAGTTGCTGTCCGCGCGGAATCGCGCGCAGCTGCGCTCAGAGTGCGGACCAAGTCCGGCTCGACGGCGAATCACGTGGGTCCAGAGAGAGACCCCCGGGCTCGCGACATTGCGCCACAGCACGTTCAGTCGCTCGTGCCAATTGTTGAGGTCCGCATCGTCGGCGCTTTCGAAACTGGCGCCCCCCAGCTTGAACACTTGCAGGTAGTCGCCGTACGCAGTCCTGACCACCGTCGGCGTCACATGAGCTGTATACGGAATTCTCTCGGCCGCCGTGAACTCGCGGCGCAAGGCAATCGTGCGCGCATGCATGGGCATAATCAGCTTTCGCCACGTCGATTCGGCATATGCACGTCGAAGATCTTGCCTTGCCTGCGTCCGCTGCGCTTCGGTAGATCAAGCTCCAGCGGACAGTAGCTGCTGGCTTGCCAGAGGCGAAAGTTGGCGAACAGTGCCGGCATCCGGGTTCGCGCCCATATCAGCACAAGATCGAAGAATCGAGCATCGCGCGCACAGAGCAGCATGCATACGGCGTGAATCGGTGCGCATAGCAACAGAGTCAATAGATTCTTGGTCAGCAAGAAGGTTTCCAAAGTGAATACCATGTTGACCAACAGCGCGGAGTAGGTGACACCCCATCTCATCGGCGGGCGAGTCGCGCCCACGAACAGGGGATCGGCAATAAGCCCGAGGTTGGAATCGCTCATCGCCGGCTCCTAGACTCCGAACATCCCGCGCACCCAGGTCACGATCTGCGGCGCTCCGAAGCCGATCGCTATTCCAAGAATTGCGCCGATGCACCAGCCCCAGGAAACTCGGTTTGCCATGGCCATTCCGCCCAGAACCATCACGAGGATGATGGCCACGGGGGTCAGCCAAGCGAGCAAATTGGTTTGCAGTGATGTTGCGCCCGTCATGAAGGGCGACGCTTGAGCCATCGCCAAGTCGGGCGTGCCCGCTAACAGGATGGCCAAGAGAAGCGGCAGCAACAGTTGTTGCGAGCCAAATCGAAGCAGACTGGGGTGGTGCACGGCGGATTTCCTTATCCTGATTAGTGCGGACGCTGCAATCAGCTTGCCGCGGGGGACCCTTAGCTTGGATCGGTCTCGAACGCCGCCTCTCTTTCATCCTGGCGCGCGGCCAGTTCCTCGCGTTTGGCTTTGCCCGGCGCTCCAAACCGAAAGCTTTGGACGACATATGAATAGTCGTACTGCTTTTCGCCGTCTTTGTCGGTCCAATTGTTGGAACGGATCTGCGCTTGGAGGATCAGCTGATCGCCTTTGCGGGCGTTCTTGGCGATTACCTCCCCGAGGCTCTCGAAAGCCACGAACCAGATGCTGGTTGCCGCCTCTCGTGCATTGCCCTGCTCGTCCTTACCCGCGTAGTCATTGCCGACCAGGCAAAGCCGCGTGTACGTTGTGTCGCCTTTTGCGGCAAGCTCGGGGTTTTTCGCGAGATTGCCGACCGCGGTTACTGTAAAGCTATTCATGTCTGCTCCTTGACGATGGTGATGCGCGACTTGAATTGTTCCATCCGTCGCGTGGCAGGCAGTCTGCGTGCATCGCACTCCGACTTACACACGATTAAATGCCGGGTTCGCCGAGAAAGAATCGTCGAGGTTCTCGCCTGCCTGCATAATTGGATCCATGTCCACGCCGACCTCGGAAGCCGAATTCGACCGCCCCGCCCTCCGCGCCTTCCATCTTCGCAAACAATACGGCGGCCTGACCGCGCTCGATGACGTGTCCTTTACCGTGAGTCGCGGCGAGATCGTCGGCTTGCTGGGGCCCAATGGCGCCGGCAAGACCACCACCATCAACATGGTCTTGGGCGTCCTGGCCGCGACCGCCGGCAGTGTCGAGATCGACGGCATCGATATCTCGATGCGCCGGGCGCGAGCCTTGGCGCGCACTAATTTCGCGGCGGTGTATGCGGCCTTGCCCGGCAATTTGACCGTCAGCGAGAATTTGCGTTTCTTTGGCCTGCTGTACGGCATCCCGTCGCTGCGCGCCCGCGTGGAAGAACTGCTGCGGGAATTCGATCTTGAACATCTGCGGCATACCAAGTGCGGGCTGCTCTCGTCGGGCGAGCAGACCCGGGCGGCTCTGGCCAAGTCGCTGCTCAACAAACCGCAATTGCTGCTGCTGGATGAACCCACCGCATCCTTGGATCCCTCCGCGGCGCAGCTCATTCGCGCCAAGATCAAGAGTCTCGCCACGCAGAGTCACTGCGGGATCCTCTGGACCTCGCACAACATGAATGAGGTGGAGGCAGTCTGCGATCGCGTGCTGTTTCTGTCCCATGGCAAGGTGCTGCTCGAGGGAAATCCCCGCACCCTGCCGCATGAGCATGGCTCTGCGACGCTTGAGGATCTCTTCATCCGCGTGGCGCGCGAGCCGCTGGCGGCGGTTGCGCCGGTGGCGCCATGAAGCTGCGTCCCATCGCCGGCATCGTGTTGCGGCAGATCTATCTACTGCGCGGCAGTCCGGTGCGCGTGTTTCCCATGGTGACCTGGGTGGCCATCGACATCGTACTGTGGGGCTTCATCACCCGCTATCTGAACACCGTGAGCGGCAGCGGCATGGACTTCGTACCCACCCTGTTGGGCGGCGTGCTCCTGTGGGATTTCTGCACCCGCATGATGCAGGGCGTCACCACGGCGTTCCTGGAAGATGTCTGGTCCCGCAACTTCCTGAATCTGTTCGCCTCGCCGCTGTCGATCGCCGAGTACATCACCGGGCTCGTGATCACCAGCGTTCTGACCAGCAGCATCGGCGTCGTGGTGATGGTGGTTCTGGCCACCGCGGTGTTTCACCTGCAGTTCTTTGCCATGGGGCTGCCGCTGCTCGCCTTTCTGTTACTGCTGTTCGTGTTCGGCATCACCCTCGGCATCTTCGCGAGCGCCATCGTATTGCGGCTGGGGCCGGCGTCCGAATGGCTGCTGTGGCCGCTGCCGGCGCTGCTCTCGCCCTTCGCGGCGGTGTTCTATCCGCTCGCCGTACTGCCGCATTGGATGCAGGCCGTGGCGCACACACTGCCGCCCTCCTATGTCTTCGAGGGCATGCGCGCCTTGCTGGATCATCAGTCGTTTCCCGCGCTGTTGATGCTGCAGGGCTCGCTGGTCGCCGCTGTGGAGTTGCTGCTGGCTGCGTATGTCTACGGCCGCGTGTACCGGCACGTGGTGCGCACCGGATTGTTGGCGCGCTACAGCGCAGAAAGCGTGGCCTGATCTCGCGCACCGCGTCGGCCCTGCTGCCGTGAGTGCAATGCTGCGCACTGCATCATGCGTCGTAAAAGCCGCAGCGTGGCCGTCGGCATTGTTTTCTTGGAACTACACGAGACCTGTTGAAGTCAACCGTTCGTTCATCGCGTTAATTTTCTCTCGGCGAGGAGAGCTGCAATGCGATTACAGGATTGCGTGTTTGCCGCCGTCGGTATCAGCTTCCTCAACGCAGCCTGGGTGTCGGCGCCCGCGCTTGCCCAGAACCCGACGCCCGCCCCCACCGCACCGTCTGCCTCACCACCTGCGGTGCCGCCCCCAGCAGCTGCGGTGCCACCCCCAAGCATGCCGCGGCCGGCGTCGCCGGCGATGAGCATTGAGGGTATGAATGTCTACCCGAAGAATGGGCAAACCCGGGATCAGCAGTGGGCCGATCGCTACGAGTGCGACCGCTGGTCGAAGACGCAGAGCGGTTACGATCCGATTCAGCCGGGCGGGGGCGTTCCGCCGAATGAGGCCGCATCGCGCCATGAACAGTATCGGGGCGCCGTGATCGCTTGCCTGCAGTCGCATGGGTACGCTGTCACCAGTGCTGCGCCGCCCCCACCGCCGCCGCCTCGCGTCATAGTGTCTTCGTATGGACCGACGTTTAAATATCATCCGCTGGTGTGGCAGATCGAGGCCGGCTACACGCTGGGCCAGGGGGACACGACAAAGACGCTCAACAATGGCTTCAATACCGGTCTCGGCCTCACCTGGTATCCCTCGTCGGCGCTGCCCTTGGGAATCAGATTCGACGGCACCTACAGCAATTTCCAGGAAAACACCCAGGCTTTAGGCCTCGCCTCACAGACCCTCGGCACGCCCATCACCAACGGCTACCAAGAACTGTATGGGGGCGACCTCGATCTTGAACTCGATCTGCACATGGGAGAACGTGCACGGGAGTACTTCTTCGGTGGGTTCGGCAGGTACCGTGAACGCACCACCTTTCAGCAGGCGGTGTTCGCCCAGGGGTACGGCTGCTTCTACTATTGCTACTACGGCTACTTCCCATTCGAATACACCGTGGCGCGCAGCACCACCGATTGGCTGAACTCGTGGAATGCGGGGATGGGATTTGAGTTCGCGCTTGCGAATCGCACCAGCTTCTTCGTCGAGGCGCGCTACCAGCGCATTACTCCCAACCGCAAGATGCTGGGCTTCATACCCATCCGGGTGGGTTTGCGCTTCTAGAGGGAGCCCGCGTACGCCACCGCCGCGATCATGTCGTTCATGGCGGCTTGGGTCGGGAGTCCACTCGATGAGTCGCCGGCCTAGCGCCTCATGGCCGCCGTGCGGATCGAGAGCTTACACCCAGCCTATGACCTGCATTCGCGGAATGCGCGCGCTCGATCACCGTCACGCGGGCCGCAGCGGCTGCGCGGCAAAATGATCTGCGGCCGCGGCCACATCGGCGTCGGCGGCATTCGCCGCCACTTGGCGCATGATGCCGCGCGCCCGTCATCGATGGGGACAGTCAGGCATGGGGTTGCGGCGGGATTACTTTATCGCCTTAAGGTGGGTTCGCTTCTTCTTGCCGGTGGCTGCCCCCATACCCGCCGCCGCCCGCTTGCGCACGCTGTGGAGGACTTCGCGCGACAGAGGTGAATCGCCCACCGCTCGCGCCACCATCAAGGCGCCGTAAAGCGTGCTCAAGAGCATCAGGGCGTTCTCGCGCGGTTCCTTGGCGCCGCTGCGATTCAGCGCCTCGCTCAAGATCGCGAGATTGCTCTCGATCTGCCGGCGGAACTGCGCCTGCACCTCAGGGCTCTTACGCGCCGCATCACCCGCCAGGGCCGCCACCGCGCAACCGCTGCTTCTCTCGTCGCGATGCGCTTCGTTGAGATAGAAATCCACGAATCCGGCGACGTCCGGCTCATCCCCATCCAACAACCGTTCGCGCATGATCTGGCCGCTCTCCTCGAGCGCCGTCTCCAACGCCTCCGCCACCAGCGCGTCACGCGAGTCGAAGTGCCGGTAGAAGCCGCCGTGGGTCAATTTAAGGTCGCGCATCAAGTCCGCCAGGCTGATGCCGTCGACGCCGCGCTCTTTGAAACGCGCGGCTGCCGCTGCCACCAGCCGCGCGTGCGTGAGTGCTTTACTGGCCTTTGAGTGTCCCATGCCCTTCGTATAGCACACCCGGGCCCCGCGGTCTCCCTCTGGATGATACTTGACATCCAATTAATTCGAGGTCTATGCTGATTCTGTAGATTACAGTCATCATCCACAATATTCAGCTAAACGAGGCTTTTATGAGCACAGCAAGCAAATTGGGTACCGCACTGATCACCGGCGCCTCCACCGGCATCGGCGCCACCTACGCCGACCGCCTGGCGCGCCGCGGCTACGACTTGATCCTGGTTTCCCGCAGGCATGCCGCCCTCGAGCAACTGGCGGCACGCTTGACGGCCGACGTCGGCGTCAACGTTCGCGTTCTGGCGGCGGATCTCACCGTCGGCGCTGACCTGCGCCGCGTAGAGGCGGTGCTGCGCGACGATCCCAGCATCACCCTACTCATCAACAATGCGGGAGCCGCGACCTTGGGCGCGCTGGCCACCGCCGACATCGAGCGGCTCGACCGCGAAATCCAGCTGAACATCGTCGCCCCGACCCGCCTGTCGCGCGCCGTACTGCCCGCATTTCTCGCGCGCAACCGCGGCACGCTGATCAATGTCGCCTCGGTCATGTCGCAGATGGTGCAGCCCGGCAATTCGGTCTACGGCGGCACCAAGGCCTACCTGTTACATTTCAGCGAAGTGCTCGCCGCCGAACTGCGCGACACCGCCATCCGCGTGCAGGCCGTGTTGCCGGGCGCCACCGCCACGGCGCTGTGGAACGGCTCGGGCGTGGAGTTGAAGGATCTGCCTGCGGAGGCCGTAATGAACGTGGGTGAAATGGTGGACGCGGCTCTGTCGGGCCTCGATCAGGGGGAGGCGATCACCATTCCATCCTTGCCGGACACCGACGACTGGCAGCGGCTGGTCAAGGCGCGCGACGACTTGCGCCCGAACCTGTCGCGCCGGCACGCGGCTCAGCGCTATACGGCCGTCCGCGGCGACGAGTTGAACCCCCGAGGAACTCTGCAGTGAACTTAGACTGCGGTGTTTCTCGGTCGCGCGAGCCGCCGACCGCGCAGCACCAACAGGCTGCCTAACAACAGGGTGAGACCACTGGCCGCAGAAGCCGGATCAATCTCGGGTGCACTAACCACACCGGTGACGAGATTGGCCGAATTGCTCCACTGCGTGGTAAACGTCGGGTCGACCGTACTGCCGTTGGGGGCGAACGCGCCGACTTCGGCCAGGACCCACACCGTCTCTCCTTGGGTTAGCGCCACAGTAACACTGGTGCTCAACGTGCCCAGCGGGTTGGTCAGTGGGTCGCCCGCGTTGTTGGAACCCAGCAAGGTAAAGCCGGTCTGAATGATGCCGTCGTCGACGGGAGTGTTGCCGTTAAATGCATCGGCCAACGCGGCATTGTTGTCGGACGCCGTAACGCCGGCATTGAAGAGTGCGCCGGGAGCCAGCGTGAACACTTCGATGCCGATACCGGTCCCCGATCCGGTCGTCGTCTGCGGGTAGCTGCCATTGATGGTCTGACTATAGGTCACCGTGCCGCCGAATGTATCGGTGATCGGCGAGGATCCCATGTAGGTGTAGCTTTGCAGGGCGAAGGCCGTGGCTCCCTGTCGTGTCCCGGCGCCGCTCGATGCGGCCACATTGAGAATGGGCGCCCCAATCACTCCCGTCAGTGAGGCACTCGCCGACACCGGCCCGTAGCCGGGCAATGATTGACTGGCCGACGACGACGTCGACCCAGGATTTCCGTCCATGGTGAATTGCACAATCTTGGAAATGCCATCGCAGCCGGAAGTCCCCGCAACACAATCCCGCGATGTCGCTTCACTGCTGGTTGAAGAGGTGACGAACTGCGCCTGCGCCGCAAGCGAGCCGAAAAGCAGCCCTACAAAAAGCACTACCTTTGATCGATTGTTCATGATGAGCATCCCTACTTGTTCTTATTGATTCCGATTGACCAGCGGATTACACACCCGGGGATTGTGGGATGCAAATACCATCTGTATTCCCCGGGGCGACCATCAGCGCTTATGTCAAATACCGGCGCTGCGCCTCGCCGCGCGGGGATCGCTCACCGCGCCGGCGATTGCTCCATGTGCACTTTGAATCCCGGCATCCAACCGTCCTTGCCCCGGAACTCCGTGATCACGTCGTAGGCGTTCGCCCCATTGCGCTGCCAGCGGCTGCGATACACCTGCGTCGTGCCGTTCTCGACGAAATTCGTGTCCGGAAACACCAGCGCGTCCTTGTCCCAGGCCAGCGGCCCGCGGCTGAAGCCGCCCTCGCTCTCGATGTACAGGTATTCGATCTGTTGCGCCGCTGAATTCCAGAAGTATGTCGATTCTCCCTGGGCGTCGGGCCGCCCCTCACCGCGCAGCGTGTGCACGTCGCGCAGAAACTTACCGTCATAGATCCAGCTGAAGCAATGCTCGTCAGTGAGCTTGCCGCCCGGGAAGCTGCCCTTCCAGCAATGGCCGGCGAGAAATGCCAAGGGTTGGTACGGGGTCGGCGGATCGGCGGCGGCGACGCCCGCCGTCAGCGACAACAACAGCAGCAACGATCCGAATCTTTGACGCATGGGCACTCCTCGAGCGGTGATGGGTGTCGGTTTCATTTCTTCTTGGCGGATCTTGGCCGGGGCTCGCTGGCGCGGGCCGGCGCCTCCCGCTGCAATCCGTCGACGTAGCGCCGCAGTTGGCGCACCGCGGCGTCGAAGTGGGCCACGTCGCGAAAGGTGCGTGCCTGCATGACGCCGCCTTCCATGGTGGTCAACACGAACTGCGCAAGCTCGCGCCGCTGCGCGGCGTCGGCGATGTTCAGTTTGGCCGCCTGCAGGCATTCATCGATGGCCTCAATCCAAGCGCTGAAATTCCTCGCCAAGCGTTCGCGCACCGGTTCGTCGGGTTCGTGCAACTCCAGCGCGAGGCTGCCGATCGGGCAGCCGTAGAAACAATCAGTGTCCACCAGCGAACGGCGGTAGCGGGCGAGCAGCGCGAAGATACGGTCGATCGGGTCGTCCACTCCGGCCCACGCGGGCTCGAGCAGCATCGGGCGGATGCCGCCCAGGTAAAGATCCAATACCGCCGCCAGCAGGTCGGCTTTGCTCGGAAAAAAATGATACAGGCTGCCGCTGTTGACCTTGGCCGTCTGCAGCACATCCGCAATGCTGGTCGAGTTGTAGCCCTTCTCCCAGAACAGCTGCATGGCCGTCAGGACGAGGCGGGTGCGGGTATCCGTGGGGTCCATGATATCACTTGATTGATCGTTCAACTCAATCTACACCCGTGGCGGAGCGTGCGTCAACCCGTGTGCCATTTCCGGTATCGAACTTTCGGATCTGCTAGCGTTCTTAAGTCTCTGGCTATGGTTCTTCTTTGGACCGCATGAGAAACATGTACAAGGCACTGGGTCTATGGCTGCTGCTGCTGACGGCGCAGCAGGGTGCTGTTGATCATGAGCTCAGCCATTTCTCCAACCCGGGCCATGCGCAGCTCAAAGTCAGTTCGGGCGGCGTGGTGGACACCACCTGCGCCCTCTGTCCGGCGTTCGCGCAGGCGGTCAGTCCGGCGTTCAGTCATGCGTTTCAAATCCCCCTTCCGCTCCGCGTCGCATCGCAGGTTATTTCTGAACCGCGTTTTGCCGTGGCGGATTCCGCCGTTCCCCGGCCGCGCAGCCGCGGTCCTCCCTCCCTGAGCTGAATAACCAGGCCTTGCGTCGAGCTGCCCGAGCGATCGGCTGCGGCTCCATTCATTCAGCTATTGCGGAGACATCCGATGTCCAGATTCGAATTCCTGGTCGCAGCGTCCGGCGCTGCGGCCGCCATTGTTCTTTTCGTTCACTCGCCCACGGCATGCGCCGCGGCGGCCGATGACGCGCTCGATTCGGCCGCACCCGCCGCCGAGATCTCCACCCTTCCGGCGGTGGTCGTGACCGCTCAGCATTTGGACGAGGGCCGTTCGCGCATTCAGACCCAGACCGGCGCCTCCACCTATACCATCGATGCCGCAGCCGTCGCGGCCACTCCGGGCGGAGACAACACTCTGCTCAATCAAGTGATCATGCAGGCGCCCGAGGTGGCGCAGGATTCCTTCGGCCAATTCCACGTTCGCGGCGAGCACAACGGACTGCAATACCGCATCAATGGGGTGATTCTGCCCGAGGGCATCAGCGTCTTCGGGCAGTCCTTGGACCCGCGGCTGATCTCGTCGATGAGCCTGATCACGGGCGCACTGCCGGCGGAATATGGCCTGCGCACCGCCGGCATCATCGACATCACCACCAAGAGCGGCATTCAAATACCGGGCGGAGCGCTTTCGCTCTACGGCGGCAGCCACGGCCAGGTGCAACCCAGTTTCAACTACGGCGGCGGCTCCGGCCAGTACAGCTACTTCGTCTCGGGCGATTTCCTGCGCAACGACCTCGGCATCGAATCGCCGGACGGCAGCACCAATCCCATCCATGACCACACCTCGCAGTACCACGGCTTCAGTTACTTCGAGGATGTCTTGAACGACGAAAACCGGCTCGCCTTGATGCTCGGCAGCTCAGTCGGCAAGTTCCAGATTCCCAACCAGTTCGGCCTGCAGCCCTCGCTCGGTCTGACTGTCGACGGCGAAACCATGTACCCCAGCCAGATTCTGGATGAGAATCAGCGTGAGGTCACGCAGTTCGGCGCCTTCAGCTGGCAGCATTCAGCCGGCCGTGTGGACGTTCAGACCTCCTTCGTGGCCCGCTATTCCAGCCTCACCTTCGCCCCCGACCCCTTGGGTGATTTGCTGTTCACCGGCATCGCACAGGACGCCTTCAAGCAAAACACCGCCTACGCCCTGCAGAGCGACGGCGCATTCCAGCTGAATGACGCCCACACGCTGCGCACCGGGCTGTTTCTGCAGACCGATCATTCCATCAGCCGTACCGACTCGCAGGTCCTGCTCACCGATGACGCCGGCATCCCCTTGAGCGACGTCCCCACCTCCGTTGTCGACGATGGCGCCAAGACGGAGTGGCTCGAAAGCGCCTACCTTCAAGACGAGTGGAAGATCCAGCCGACGCTCACGGTCAACTACGGCCTGCGCTTCGATCGGTTTACCGCCTACACCTCAGCCAGTCAGACCAGCCCGCGGCTGAACATCGTCTGGCAGGCGTTGCCGGATACCACCGTGCACACCGGCTACTCGCGCTACATTTCGCCGCCGCCCTTTGAACTGGTGGGCAGCAAGGACATCGCGCTGTTTCAACACACCACCTCCCCGCCGGCGTCGCCCACCGCGGCCGCGCCGCTTCCTGAAAAGGCCAACTACTACGACCTCGGGGTGCAGCAGAGAATCACCCACGAATTCACCGTCGGCGTGGACAGCTACTACAAGCAATCGGTCGATCTCATCGATGAGGGTCAATTCGGTGCGCCCATCATTCTCACACCCTTCAACTACCGCTACGGCAAGCAGTACGGCGCCGAGCTGACGCTGAACTACACCACGCGCGAACTCACGGCGTACCTCAATCTCGCGGCGCAGAGCGCCAAGGGCAAGCAGATCGATTCGGCACAATTCAACTTCGCTCCCGAGGATCTGGCCTACATCGCCAACAACTACATCCATCTGGATCACGAGCAACAGAAGACGGCCTCGGGCGGCATTTCCTATCTCTGGCACGACACGCGCTTCAGCGCCGATTTTCTCGTTGGTTCCGGACTGCGCGCCGATCTCGATCTGCCGCCGGGACAGACCACGCCCTATGGCGGCACCGGGATTCCCAACGGCGCGCACCTGCCCTACTACACGCAGGTCAACACCGGCATCACGCATATCTTTGCGATTCCCGGTGCGGGCACGCTGACGGCGCGCTTCGACGTGATCAACCTCGTCGACCGCGAATATCAAATCCGCAATGGCACGGGGGTCGGAGTCGGTGCTTCGCAGTACGGCCCGCGGCGCGGCCTGTTCTTTGGTCTGTCGAAGTCGTTGGGATCCGAGTGAAGGAGCGTCCATCATTTGTAGTTGCAATTTTTATTGCAAGTAATTTCCCGGCCGCCGTGAATTTTTCGCGCTCCCCCTGTCGCAGATTCAGGACGTCGCTGCCTCGGCCCGCGCTTCAATTCGAATCAATGGGCCTCCTGCCACCTGCAGCCCAATGTGGGCGGCAGCAGCCCGCCGCAAAATCCGTTGATCCAGGTCGCGATGGCGGACGGCGCTGCGAATGAAGTGCCGTGGTTCAATGCGCCCAACGATCCGGTTCGCACATGGGCGACAGGCTCGCCGACGGCATCACCCAGGGTGCCGCCGGGCCCGATGAATTCCGCACCGCGCCGCTGTGGGGAGTCGGTCAGCGGGTATTCTTCCTGCACGACGGCCGCACGCGCGACCTGGTGCAGGCCATCGAAGCGCACAGCGGCGACGGCAGCGAGGCAAACGCGGTGATTCAGCGCTTCAACAACTTGAGCGCGGGTCAGCGGCAGGATGTACTGAATTTTCTCAGATCGCTCTGGCGCTATTCGAGGCAGACGACGAGTTTGGCGGAGTGGGTGCGCCAATTGATGGGAATCACATAGGAGCGGCTATGCGGTGCGGTGACCTTGTCCGCGTCGTGCGCAATGATCACCGGCACCGAGATGACGAAATTCTTGCCGAAATCCCTGCGGGCGTTGCCGGAGATGGTGTTCGCCACTTCGCCGACCAGATCTTTGATGTTCTCGTCGCTGGTATCGGTTTCCTGCATGCGCATCAGCAGCACCGTGAGCATGCCGCGCGGTGCCGTGAAGTAGACGACCCCCTTGCGCGTGCCTGAAATGCCGATGACTCCGGTGTATTCGTACGCGCCCGGGTTTCCGTCCGTCACGAGATAGGGCGATCCGACCGTGGCTGATTGCTGCGCGGATATCTCGAAATAGTTCGTTGCCCCCTCGACGAACGTGCGGATCTCGGCTTCCTTGAGCATCAGGCCTCCGACAACAGCTCTTCCAATGCGTCATTGAGCTGACGATCGGTGAATGGTTTGCACAGAAAGCCGTTGGCGCCTTTTTCGATGGCATCCACCGCCGTTGCCTTGTCCGCGAGGGCGGATACCACCAGGATCAGGACCTTGGAATTGATTGCCACCAGTTCCTGCACGCACTCCACCCCGTCCATCTCGGGCATCGTCAAATCCATGGTCACGACGTCGGGCTGCGTGCGGCGAAACAGGTCCACCGCCTCGCGGCCATTGCTCGCGGCGCCGACCACTTCCAGACGGGCGATCTGTTGCGAGCGCTCGATCCGGCGCCGGATGATGTTCGAATCATCGACGATCATGAGCTTCAACGGACCCTTCAGTTCGACGTCCATATCGGTTACGCCGCCTCGGTGTCGTCTGCACGCTTGGCCGAATGCGGCAGCGTCATGGTCAACCGCGTGAACTTGCCGGCGCTGGTCGCGACCGACACCTTGCCGCCCATCTGATTGGTCAGATCGGCGATGAGGTTCATGCCCACCCCGCGACCTGCATCCTTGGTGGCGGTCTCCAGGGTGGAGAATCCCGCATGGAACAGCAGCGAGAACACCTGTTTGGTGTCCAGGTTCTGCGCCTTCTCCGGCGTGATGAAGCCCTTCTTCAGCGCGGCCTCCTTGATGCGCTCGGTGGAGAGGCCCTGACCGTCATCCTCGATGATGAGCTTGTAGCCGGCCTCGCCCAAATCCTGGAAGGTCAGCCGCACCATGCCCTGCGGCGATTTGCCCGCGCTCGAGCGCCCCGCCGGCGCCTCGATTCCGTGCACGATGGCATTGCGCACGGCCTGGATCGCAATGTCCTTGACGGCGCGCCGGTAGTCGTCGGGCACCATGTCGAAGCCGATGCACTTCAGCGACGCCTCTTTGTTGTTTTCGCGGGCGACGCGCGCCGCCAGTTGCTGCAGCGTGCCGGCAAGCCCGGCATCGGCGGCACCGCCGGGCGGCGGCTGTTGCTTCTGCCTCTCATCGTCCAGCACCGCGGTGGCGGTGTGGGCGATATCATGCGTGGCGAGCTGCAGCCGCGACAGGCGCGACACCAGATCGCTGACCGACTGCAGGTGCGTCAACAAATCATCGAGCTTGATGACCAGCGGCAGGAAGTCGTTCCCCGACAGGCTCGGCTTGTCCCGCAGCGCCTTCAAATCCTCCTCGAAGGCATGCGCGCGGGTCTCGATCGAGGACATACCCAGGGCCGCGGACTCGCCTTTGACCGAGTGAACCTGGCGGAACAGGGTGTCGAGCTTCTTGCGGAACACCCCTTCCTCGCGGGTCGGCTCGCGCAGCACCGCGTTGATCATCTTCATCGCGGCATTGGAATCGTTCAGGAACGACGTCAGCTGTGCCGGGTCGATGTGCAGAATGCCGAGCAGCGTGTCCACCTGGCCCTGTGCCTGGTTCTGCGAGGCTTGCAGTTCCCGCGCCAGGTCCACCCGCGCGCTCACGTCGGACACCGATACCAGCACATGGGTCATTTCGCCGTCGACGCGCACGCGGTGGAAATCAAACTGCAGGTAGCGGGTGTCGAACTTGCCGTTGCCGCCGTCGAGGTGAACTTCCACCTCTCCCAGCGGGTTGATGGTCTTGACCAGCTTTTCATTGGTGCGGTCGGACCAGAGGATCTTGACGAACTTCACCGCCGTCGCCAAGGTTTTCTCGGAGACGATGTTCTTGAGCAGGTTCTCGAAGGCGAGACCCGCGAAGTCCTTGCGCTGAAACAGCGTTTCCAGCGCGCCCGAATAGGCCGAACCGATGATCAGATTCTGGTCGAGCAGGAACAGCCCGTCCTTCACCGTGCGCAGAATGTCGGTGGTCTGCTGCCGCGCCTGGCGCAGGCTGCTCTCCTGCCGTCGCCGCGCGTTCAACAGCACGGTGACCAGCGCCACCAGCGCAATCGCGATCACGAGGCCCGACAGCATCACCAGCCGCAGTTCGGTGGCCGATCGCAGATTGGTGGACTGCAATTCGGCCGCGATGGCCGAGAATTCGCTGTCCAGCAGGGGCAGGGTGTGGCGGCTGGTGCGCAGCGCCGTCGTGACGTCGCGCTCCAGCTCCCGGCCGCTTTCGTTCAAGTTGGTGCCGGTGGCCTCGTTGTCCTGGTACGGCACGCCGCGATACGACAGCAGCGGATTCAACACCACCAGTTCCCGCGACCAGGTATCGAGCAGCATCGCCGCATGTTTGCCGGCGATCGGTGCGCCGGCCGCGCCCCTATCGGCCGTCAACGCGAACCAGCTCACCGGACGGGGCTTGGTCATTTCATGCAGGGCGGTGTCGAGTTGCGAACTCGAGGCGCGCAGCTCATCCAGGGACTCCTGGATGTATCCGCGGGTGCCGAGGCGGTCGTGCGCGGTCTCCAAGGAGGCGCGGATCAGCGTGGGATGACGCTGCTGCTCGCCCAACAACTTCAAGGCGGTCGAACTTTCCGCCACCTCGCTGGCGAGTTCGAGTCCCGGCACGAGCACCACGGCGACGAAACTCATGCCGAGGATGACCACGAGCACGAGCAGGCCGGCCGGAGTCACGACCGCACCCAGGGCCTTGGTTAAACGAGAAATCATGAATTACTCACTCCCCTTATGAACAGCGCCGTCGACGGAGGTGCGGATCGGCGCGCTGACCGCGCTCAAGTCCTCGAGAAACAGGGTTGCCGTCGGGTACCGGTCGCCGGGCTCCTTGGCCATGAGGCGATCGATGATCGGCTGGTAGCGAAGAACATGCCGCGGCAGACGCGGCACCGGTGCGGAGCGGTGACCGGCGAATATGTCGCTCAGGGTATTGCCGACGTAGGGCAGCGTGCCGGTGAGCATCTCGTACAGCACCACGCCCAGGCTATAGAGATCGCCGCGCCCGTCCGGGTCGCGGTTCGCGATCTGCTCGGGGCACACGTAGTACGGCGTGCCGGTGCACAGATCCGATCGCGACAAGTCGCTGGGCTCGAGCTGCATGGCCGCCGAGCCGAAGTCGATCAAGATCACGCGGTTGTCGTCCGTCAACATCAAGTTCGACGGCTTCAGGTCGCGATGCACCACATGCGCCGCGTGCAGCACCTGCAGCGCTTCGCCGATCTGCCGTGCGTAGTTGAGCGCATCGGCCTCGCTCACCGGGTTCTTCAGGCGTTCGCGCAGGCTGCCGCAGGGAAAATATTCGAGGGCGAGAAATAAATAGTCGTCCGTGATGCCGAAATCCAGCACATCCGCGATGGAGCGATGGTTCAGCGAGGACAGAATCTGGCACTCGCGCACGAAGCGCTGCCGGTCGGCCTCGGACACCACATAACGGCCTTTCAGCATCTGCACCTTGAGCGCGACCGGCTGCGACAATTCATTGTTGCGGGCCAGGTAGACGGCCGCGGTGGTCGACTCGGCAATGGTCTTCAACACTTTGTAGCCGGCAATCTGCTGCTGCCGCCAGGGATCGACGGGCGTGGCGCTTGCCGCTGCGCTGGGAGCGCCGGGAGCCGCTTGCGGTTCGGCCAGCGGCCGCAGCACCTCGGTCAGTTCGCCGATCTTGACCGCATGGATGGGCCAGTAGTCGTTGGCGCCGAGCTTGATGGTGCGTGCGGCATTGCGTTCGTTGCCGCCGCGGGCAAAGATGAATATGGGCAGGTGCGGTGCGAGGCCGCGCGCGCGCGCGAGGCGCGCGAGGGGATCCAACGCGTCGTCGCGCACACTGAATTCGACGATGAGCAGCAACGCAACGTAGCCGCCCAGGCGTTCCTGGGTGAGCGCATCGAAGCTCGCCGTATTGATGCAATCGGCATCGAGCTTCGGGAACGCGCGCCGCACCAATGAGGCGAGCCGCAGCCGCAGTTCCAGGTCATCGTGCACCACCAGGCAGCGGCCGACGGCGCGCTTGGCTATGGGCACGGGCTCCATTCGATCGGTGTGCTCGGTCGGTTTGTTCATCGGGACGTTCATGGCTATTTCGACATTCGAAACGCAATGCGCAGCTTGGTGCTGACGGCGACCGGCTTTCCGCCAACCACCATCGGCTTGTAGCGCAGCCGCGATATCGCTCGCGTGGCGGCGGTGTCGAATACGCCCGCCGGGCTTGAATCGAGCACTTTGACCTTGCTGACCTTGCCGTCCGCACCGATCGCGTAGGCGAGATCGACCCACCCCTCGATGTTCTTGCGCAGCGCCGTGTCCGGATAGTCGAGTTCGATTTGCTTGAGGCGGGTGAGCGTGGCTTCCGTCACGTCCAGCGTGCCGGCATTGGCCTGCTTCAACAGCGCAAGGCGCTCATTGAGCGCGGCCAGATCGGCGTTGGCGCCCAAGCCGCCGGCCAGCTGCAGCAATATTTCGGCCCGAGCCTGTTGTCCGGTGTCGATCGCCACGCGGGCCTGCTCGAGAATCTGCTGTTGCACCGCGCCGGATATCCGCGGCAGTGCACTGTTCTTCGGGTCCGTGGCGCGCAGCTGGTTGACGTAGTACAGCGCGCTGTCATTGTCGGGTTCGGTCAATTTCCCCTGCGCCAGGCGCGACTGCGCGAGGTCCAGGTATTGCGGCTGTTCGGCCACCGGCGCGGCTTGCGCTGCGCGGGCGGCGCTCAAGTCGCGCTGCAGGCTCGTCGCGGCGGAGGCCGGATAGCCCAGGCCGCGCAGCTCGGTTAGCGCCCGGTCGGCGTCGGACAAGTGCCGCTGTTCGATGTCGGTATGCACTATCTGCGCGAGGCGCTTGTAGACCTCCTGGGCTTGCGGCTGCAGCGCGGCGGCGCCGGCGCCCGCGGCGCGGGCCTGCGCGAGGTAGTAGGCGGCGCTGTCGTTGCGCGGTTCGAGCACTTTGTCCTGCTGCAGCCGCGCATCGATCAGCTTCACGATGCCCGCCACGTCCGATTCTTCGTGGCGCCGCCGCAGTTCTTCGCGCAGCTGCGCGATTTTCGCATTGCTCAAGGATTTGCTGCGGGCGGCCTCGTCGATCAGCTGCGCGGCACGGTCGAAGTTCTGGGCATTGATCGCCGCCAATATCTGCGCAGGGCCGAACTCGGCCCGCAGGGCGGCGATGTGTTCATCGAGCACGCCCAAGCGGCTGTCGTTGGGGTTGATGCTGCGGGCGGTTTCGAGCGATTGCAGCGCAACGTCGAACTTGCGTTCGTCCAATGCGGATTGCACCCGCGCGAACAGGACCTCGGCGAGCCGCTGCAGACCCTGCTGCGCTTCGCCGTTTTGCGGAGCGAGCAACAGCGCGCTGCGATACAGCGCCAGCGCGCTGCCGTCGGCCGGATCGATGAAATGCCGCTCCGTCATCGCCTGCCGCGCCTTCTCGATCAACAGATCGACCTTCTCGTCGGCGGCCGGGGACGGCACGGCGGTTTGGGTCGGTGTCGCCGCCGGCGCCTGCTGCGCGGTCGCCGCCGGGGGCGCCTTCACGGGCGTGTCGCTCTGCCGCATGACAAAGAAGGCGGCCACGCCGGCAATGATTACGGCGAGGACGGCGGCTGCGGGAACCAGCGGAAATTTCTTCGCCGCGGTGGGCAGGTTGGGCGCCGCGGCGGAGGAGTCACCGAGCAACGCCACGCGCGCGTTGACTTCTTCGTGCGCGTTCTCGACGGCCTGACCCAGCTTGTCGGCTTGGATCGGCACCGCCACCAGCGCAACCACCTGCCGCAGCGCTATCGGACCGGTCCAGGAGTGAGCGCTGCCCACCTCGTCGAGCGCGACCACCGCAAAGCGCGGTGAATGCAATTGCAGGCGAGACAGGGTGCCGGGCGCATCCGCCTGACCCCGCGCATCCAATAAAACGATGGCCGGCTGGCCCGGGGTCGTCGCCGTGATCAATTCATCGACGCTGTCGACCTGCTTGAGGACCAAGTCAGTGCTGAGATGGGAACCGATCTGCGGCCACAGTAGATCGTCGCCGGTAACGAGCAGCACCGAGAGCTTGGCTCGCTTGGGAGCGGGTGCTGCTTTACGTACCGCAGGTTCCAACGCCGCGGGCTCACTATTTCTCGTTGCGCTCTGCACCGCTACCCTCCGCGAATCCCTAACCGGCCAATTTGCTGCACCGCAATTTCGCGGCTCTCGCCGTCTCGAACGAACCTAGGGCGGCGCATGCAAGATCCTCATGGAAATAGGGATTTCGCGAGATGGCTTGGGTCACATTTTGGATGCGGTCGGCAACCAATCACCGGCCAAGGCCGCACGCCAAGTCCTCAAGATGAGAACTGCTTCGCACATGACCGCCGTTGCGTCCCAGCCAGACCGCTTGCAAGCCCTCCTTGGGGTCAGGCTCCAAGGTCTATATGATCGGCAAACGCCATCCGATCAATAAGAAAGGGCCGATCCACGATGCCAGTGTCCACCCGGCGGCTACTAGCCGCGATTCTCGTGTTGAACTTGAGTCTGTCCGTCTTTGCCGCCCGCTCCGCTCATGCCGCCGCAGGCGCGGCGGCCGCCAGCGTCGAAGTCGACGCGCGCGACGCGCCGCGCGGCATTCAGCGCGTGCACCTGCTGCTGCCGGTCAAGCCCGGCAAACTTACCCTGCTCTACCCGAAATGGCTGCCGGGCGACCATGCCCCCGATGGTCCGGTCGCGGGAATTTCGGGTCTGAAGTTTTCAAGCAAGGGACAGACCATCCCCTGGCAGCGCGATGCCGTCGATATGTACGCCTTTCACCTCACCGTTCCCGCTGGGGACGACGTCCTCGATGCGGTGTTCGAAGTGGACGCCGTGGCGGGCGCCACCGACAACAACGCGCAGCGCTTGAGCACCGAATCGTTGTCACTCATTCTGTGGAATGAATTGGTCCTGTATCCCGCGGGCGCGCGCTCGGATGACCTGCAGTACTCAGCCACTCTGCGGCTGCCCGCGGGCTGGGAATTCGGCACGGCGTTGCCGCGGCAGAGCAGCGCGGCGGATACCACCCGGTTTGCCGCGGTATCGCTCACCACCCTGATCGATTCGCCCGTGCTCTCCGGCCGCCATTTCAAGACCGTGGAACTCGGCGGGACGCCTTCCGTGTACCTGCATCTCGCGGCCGACAGCGACGCGGCGCTCGACATCCCTGACGCCACCACCGCGCACTTTCGCAAGTTGGTGCAAGAAGCGGCCGCCCTGTTCGGCGCAACCCACTACAGCGAGTATCACTTTCTCTGGACTTTGAGCGATCAGATTGGCTTCGAGGGCATCGAGCATCACCAGTCGAGCGACAATCGCAGCAGCGAGCGTTCGCTCATCGACGACGACCTGCGCCACAGCGCCGCCATCTACGAGCTGCTGCCGCACGAATACACGCATTCTTGGAACGGCAAGTTCCGGCGGCCCATCGGGCTCGCCACCGGCAACTATGATTCGCCCATGCGCGGCGAATTGCTGTGGGTGTACGAAGGACTTACCGAGTACATCGGCATGGTCTTGAGCGCGCGCAGCGGTCTGGCCTCGCCGGCGGATGCGCGCGACGCCTGGGCCGGGGCTGCGGCCTGGCTGCAAACGCGCAAGGGACGCGAATGGCGCCCGCTCGCCGACACCGCGGTCGGCGCGCAATTCGGCTACACTCAAGCCCCAGGCTGGCGCGGGCGAACCCGCGGCGTCGATTTCTACGTCGAGTCCGCCATGCTCTGGCTGGAGGCGGATACCCTGATCCGCAGCACCACCCACGGCGCCAAGAGCCTCGATGATTTTTGCCGGCTCTTCTACGGGCCGCCGAGCACGGCGCCCAAACTGATCCCCTATGATTTCAACGATGTGGTGAAGGCGCTCAATACCGTGATGCCCTACGATTGGCGCGGCTTCTGGACCCTGCGCCTCAACCGAGTGCGCCCCGACGCGCCGCTCGAAGGCCTGGCAGCCGGCGGTTGGCGGCTGGTGTTCGCTGCCGAGCCGTCGGCGGTGGAAAAAGGCGATGCTGCGGCCGAGAAAATTACCAGTTGGTATTATTCACTCGGCATCCGGCTCAAGGATGAGGGAGCCTCCATCGTCGACGTGGTGCCCGGCACACCGGCTGATGCGGCGGGCCTCGCGCCCGACTCCAATCTGATCGCCGTCAACGGCCGCAAGTATTCCAAGGATGTACTGGAGGATGCGCTCAAAGCGGGCGGCGATGCGCCGCGCGTCATCAATCTGTTGATCCAGAAGGATGACACCTATAAGACCGTGGAGCTGCACTATGCAGGCCATGCGCGTCACGCCCGGCTGGAACGCGATGCCGCCGTCCCCGATCTACTGACGCCGATCTTGAATCCTCGCACCGGCAGTTAGGGACTCGCCGCGGCGGCGCCGGCTCTGGCGAACGAGAGGCACACCGTGCGCGAGTGCACCATGCCGCGCGAACCGCTGCCGCGCAGATGCGGCGTGCGCCAGAATACGCGGTTGTCCCGCCGCACCAGATGGCCCCGGACGTGATGCAACCGCGGCGATTGCCGGCCGGAGCCTTCGCTGCCGCCCGGGTCGCCGTCCCGCACCGCATCGAGCGAGGCGCGCACCTCGATGTGATCGAGCAGCGGCGGCCGGCCATGCGCCATGCGTTTGCGGTTGATCGCGGCCCGCGATACCGCCAGCGAGCGCGTCGCATCCTTGGCCGACAACAGCAGGAAGAAGCCGAGCAGCATGGGAACATCCCGCGCCACCGCCGCGAGCGACCCATGCACCACGCGTCGCTGCGCGTCGGGACGGGCGGCCACGGCCCGATAGTAGCCGGCCCAGCGATCGTCGAAGCGAAATCGCACATGATCGAGCAACGAGGCCATGGCGGAGTCGGCGGAATCCTTCAGCGTCACGAAGCCGCCCGTCAGGACTGCGCTCATGTCCACCGCCTCGGGATGCCGGCCGCGCAGGTCGATGTGCGTTTCGAGCGGCGACAGGGTCACCTCCGACGTCTCATCCGCTGCCGCATCGGCCCAAAAGGTTCTGGCCATCGCGCTGTAACCGTCCACGGGGCCTTGCAGGAGCACACCGACCCGCCGACCCGCCGCCGCCGTGTCATAGTCGGCCGCCACCCGGGTGTCGTAGATCACACGCTTGTGAACCTCGTCATTCCATTCGACCCATAGCTGCGGCGCGGGCATCCGCAACAGGTCGAGACATCCCGCCAGGCGCGCGCCGTCCGCAAAGGCGAGTTCGGCGCTCGCACGCGTGAGATCGTCATCGAGCACATAGCGCAGGGGACAGCCGGCGACCCGTGATGCATAGTGGCCGGGCGCCGTGACGTCGAACTCCTCCGCGGGCGCGTGGCCGAGAGCGCGGCGCGTCGGCGCCTGACAGCGGGCAACCCTATCGAGTAAGCGCATCCCGGCGAGACTCCCCATGAACCGGCAACGACCATTGGCTCATGTATGAGACAGCCGCCGTCCGGCCGCGTCCGCAGCGCCGTATCGAACTCGTCCCGCTCATCGACGGTTTCGTCCCGCGGCATGCGCGTCCGTCGGCGCACCGTTGGGCGGCTACAGCGGCGCTTGAGGAAGCAAAATGCGGCGGGCGATGAACATTCCGGTGATGGCCAGATATTCCGGCACTCGGGTTCGCAGCCGGCGCTGACAGGACTTGAAGTGCTTTCCCGTGGTCAGCACGTCATCGAACAGCACGATGCCGTCGCGCAGGGGCCGCGCATCGAGCAGCGCGTGATTCAGTTCGACCAGTGCCGACAACGCGTCGAGCGAAAGCCGGTCGCCGCCGGAATGATCGGCCTCAGTGCTCGCTGCCTGCCGCAGCAGCGGCCGCACGTCGACGTCGTAGCCGCTGAACGCCGTGGCCAGGGTGCGGTTCAGCCGGTCATCGTAGTCTGCATGGCCCGGTATTTTGGATGGCGGCATCGGCACCCAGGTCAAACATTCGGCGTTGGTGCGCGAAATTGCCCGCCGCAGCCCCGCGGCAACACAGTGGATGGCCTGCTCCTTATAGTTGTGCCGTGCCGGGCTTTCCGCCGCGTCCGATGGTTTGCACTTGAAGTTGAATATCAACTGATTGGTGCCGCCGCCTTGATGCCCGTGGGCGGTGAAGTATTCGCCGAAGAATAGACACCGGTCGGCCGGCTCGAGGAACACATGCTGTTCTCGATTTGTCTCGTCGACCGAGGTGAGGCGCTCAGGCAGCACCGTGGGCCGCAATCTGGTCGAAGTCTGCGATGCGGACGGCGCCGCGCTCGACCATTTTCGCGGGCCAGGTCAGGTCAGGATTGTCGAAGCAGCTGTCGAGGATGAACAGCCTGCGCCTTTGCAGCAACGCGTTGCGCCCCAGAATGAGCGACCCTGAGTTATTGCCGGCTTCAACGATGACCGTGGCTTCGCTCAGCGCCGACATGGTGGCATTGCGCTCTCGAAAGAACAGCCGATTGCTGTGCGGACCTTGGCGCGAGTGCCGGAGGATGGGCACCTGACTGATCAGCAGGAACTGATCGGCGATGAGCCGCTGCAAGCGCTGATTCGCGAACGGATAAGAGCCGGTAATCGGTGTGCCGAGCACCGCGATGGTGTGGCCGCCGGCGTCGATGGCCGTCTCGTGCGCCACCGTGTCGATGCCCTGGGCCAATCCCGACACCACCGTAAATCCCGCTTTGACGAATTGCCGCGTCAGCCTGGCCGCGCGCCGTACCCCTGCGTGCGAGGGATTGCGCGTGCCGGCGATGGCCACACATCGTGAGGCGGTGAGTTCCCAGCGGCCCTGGAAGTACAGGAGTTCAATGGGATGTCTGGCGTCGCGCAGTGTCGCCGGATAGTCACCGGCCCCGTGAACGCGAATTCCGAAATGTTCTATGCCGGCGGCGCGAATACGGTCCAGCGCCATCCGCGAATGCCGGTCGGCGTCGGGCTTCGATACGAAATCAGAGGGCAACGAGTGCGGGTGCTTGCTGAAGGTGTCCGCAAGCCATTTGAACGTCGTGCTCTTCCTGGCCCAAAGCGCCTCATAAGCGCCCAATTCACGTGCCGGTCGGATGGCGCGCGCCGCGAATTCGGCGGCGGGCAACTGGGAAAACAGATCGAGCATGGAGTTTCCGGAGCCTTTCGCGATACCTGTATGAATATACAGTTTCGGTTTGCCGCGTGCCAGCCAGGTGCCAAAACGCTTATAACACCCGCCCTTTCCCGTTTACCGCAGTTCCGCCATTTCGGCGACAATGCGCCACATATAACGCCCTGGGGAGTTTCAGTGACTCACGCTGCAATCGTCGGCTGGGGCAAGTGCCTGCCACCGTCCATCCTGACGAATCAAGATCTGGCCACGTTTCTCCCCACCGATGATGAGTGGATCACCTCGCGCACCGGTATGAAGGAGAGGCGAATCTCTCACGTGCGCGGCACCGAGCTCGCCGTCACCGCCGCGCGCCGTGCCATCGCCTGTGCCGGCATGCGCGGGGAGGACATCGAACTCGTGATCTACGGCAGCTGCAGCAATGACGAAACGGTACCCAACAGCGCCTCGGGAGTGCAACAGCGCATCCGTGCAACCCACGCCGCCGCTTTCGACGTCAACACCGCCTGCACCAGCTTCATGTACGGCTTGTCGATCGGCTCGTCCATGATCAAGACGGGCATCGTCAAGAACGCGCTCGTCATCGGAGTCGAGCTGATCTCGCAGTACATGGACTGGAACAACCGCAATGTGGCCGTGCTGTTCGGCGACGGCGCCGCCGCCATGGTGCTGCAAGCTTGCGAACAGGAGACGGGCGTCATCGCCGAGAAGCTCGAGTGCTACGCGGACTCGCGGCAGATCTTGAGGGTGCGCGGCATGGGGACCATGTACGCCAACTTGGGCGTGCAATACGGGCAGACCAGCTGGGATTTCGACGGACAGGAAATCTTCCGCAAGGCCGTGCAGGGCATGAGCGAAGCCAGCCTCGATGTGATGCGCCGTGCGAAGGTGACCATGGACGACATCGCACTGGTGGTGCCGCACCAGGCCAACTTGCGCATCATCGACGCCGTGGCGAAGCGCGCGGGCGCGGGCCCGGACAAGGTTTACCTGACGGTGCACAAGTACGGCAACATGAGTTCGGCGACGGCGCCGATCGCGTTGGTGGACGCCGTGGAGGAGGGCCGCGTGCCGCCCGGCGGACTGGTGCTGATGCCGGCGTTCGGCGGCGGACTCACTCTGTCCGCGCATTTGCTTCGCTGGGGCGAGCGCGTGACGCCGCTGCTGCCCTGCGATGCCGAGCTGCCGCCCTGCACCAAGACCGCATTGGAGCTGGTGAACGAGATTCGCGCGCAGAAGAAGCTGGGCGAGGTCGAGGCCAAGCGCTTCCAGACGCTGAGCTTTCCGGAAGGCCGCACCGGCTAGCTCGCCGCGCTCACTAAGATTGCATCCAAGATGCCGTCGCAACGCAGATCATGATGACGAGCAGGCAGAATTCGAGGAACCAATCGCTCTCTTCGACAAGTGATTTATGCATGGGGCAGTCCTCAATGTTTTTCGCCGCAAGGGGATGTTCACTGAATCTCTCGTCATGTCGGCAGCTCTTGGGCCGCTTTGCATAGGTACTTACCGAAAGCAGCCGCGCTTTGGCCGCCCGCCTGTCCGCGAAATACCGGAGTCACGATGACCGAATTTGTGTTCGTGCAGGTTCTGGAAGTGGGCGGCGACGGGCTGCGAGTGGGGGTAAAGGACTCCATCGATATTCAAGGTCTGCCGACCCGCCTCGCCTGCCCCTGCTTCGCCGATGCGCCCCCGGCCCAGCGACATGCCGAGGTGGTGCGCGCGCTCTTGGAAGCGAACTGCCGGATCGTGGGCAAGACGAATATGCACGAACTCGCCTATGGCGTTACGGGCATCAATCGCTGGACCGGTACGCCGGTCAATCCACGAGCTCCGGGACGCGTGCCGGGCGGATCGTCCAGCGGCTCCGCGGTGGCGGTGGCGCTCGAGCTGGTTGATTTCGCCGTCGGCACCGACACCGGCGGCTCCATCCGTATTCCTTCCGCCTGTTGCGGGGTGTACGGCCTCAAGCCGTCCTTCGGCAGAGTCAGCCGCGCGGGCGTACATCCCGATCATTCCTCGCTCGACTGCGTCGGCCCCTTCGCGCGCGATGTCCCGACGCTGGAGCGAGCCATGCAGATGCTCGACGGCTCGTTTCACCCGCAACCATCCCCGGCGCGGGGAACCGTGGGTTGGGTGGAAGTCGAGGCCAACCGGGAAGTCACGGCCGCGGCACGTGCGGCGCTCGAGAAAGCGGACATTGCGGTGCGTCCCCTGTCGTTGCCCACGCTCGACGCGGCCTTCGCCGCCGGGATTGCCATCATCGGCGCCGAGAATTGGGCGGCCTACGGCCACCTGATCTCGTGCGACGCGCTTGGCGCCGATGTGCGGACCCGGCTGCTCACCGCGCGCGAAATCACTTCCGCCGAGGTCGAGGCGGCCGAGAAGGTGCGCCGCGCATTTCGCGCCGAAGTCGACGAAGCGCTCACCCGGGTCGATGCACTTGCCCTGCCGACCATGCCGGATTTTCCTCTCACCCTCGCCGCCGCCGCCGATGCCCGCGCGGCGCTCATGTCCACGTCATTCGTGCGGCAATTCAATGTGTCCGGTCATCCCGCGCTGAGTTTGCCGGTGGCATCCGCCGGTGGGTTACCCGCGGGTTTGCAGCTCGTGGGCGGCCGCAATCAAGACGAGGCGCTGTGCGCGCTGGCACGCGCGGTTCAGTGCGATTGCGTTTCCGGGGCTGCGTTCGAGTAGCGCTTGCTGGCGGCAGCGTTCATCGCGGCCAATTTCGCCTCGGCTGCGCTGATTTTGCCGGGAAGGCCGCGCGTATTCGGTGCCAGCACGACGGCGCGCCGGTAATTACGGATGGCATCCGTCGGACGGTTTGCACGGACCAGCGCATCGCCCAATGCCACCAGCAGCGCGGAATCACTCGGGTTGCGGCGAATGGCGTCGTAGCAGGCATCCACATCCGCGTGCGCGGTGCAGCGTGCGGAATCACGCTTGAGCGCCGCTGCGTCAGCGCTGCTGAGGGGAGGTGCCGCGGCGTGCGACGACGCTGCCGCGAGCAGCACCAGGAATGCCAGGCTGTGCATCCTCATCGGGTAAACTCTCTGACCAGCCGGATTCCCACGGTGCTGGTGCGGTAATCCGCGGCGAAGTGATTGCGGTAGCTGGCCCGCACATAGGCAGGGGTGCTGAACCAGGAGCCCCCGCGAAGCTCGTGCTCGGAGCAATTGCCGTCGCTGCGGGCCGACCCGTCGATGGGTGCACCGGAATAGTCCGAATTCCAGCAGTCCTCCGTCCACTGAAAAACATTGCCCAGCATGTCGTTCAACCCAAATGCATTGGCTTTGAACGAACCGACGGGCGCCGTGTAGACGTAGCTGTCGTTGCAGGTGAACACCGTCCACCCGGGATAACGGCGAGCCGCGCTCTGGTCGGCGACGTTGGCGTGGGCACAGGCATCCGCACCGCCGGAAGCCCAGGGCTGCGCCGCCTCGCTGCCGGCGCGGGCGGCATATTCCCATTCCGAAGCGCTCGGCAGCCGGTACTTCTGCCCGGTCTTCGCCGACATCCAGGCCGCGTAGGCCGCGGCATCATTCCAGGACACGCAGGTGACGGGATGCATTCCGGTCTGCGCGAAACCCGGATCCTTCCAGCTGCTCTTGGGCCGATGCTTCCAGCCGTCGTCGTAAGTGTCGCAGCCCTGCATATCCCGTCCGGTGGCCGCGACGAATTGCTGGAACTCATCCACGGTGACGGCATTCGTCGCCATCGCCAGCGAGCGGCCGATGTTCACCCAATGCAGCGGCTTGTCGAATGCCGTGGAGTCGCCCTCGCCGGGCGCAGCACCCTGCTTGAAGCGGCCGTTGGCCAGCACCCTCATCGCTGGGCATGTCGGACAGTCGTGAATCACGGTGCCCGGTTTCGGCAGTGCCGCCACCGGAGCCGGCGGCGGCGGCGGTACCGGCGCCGCTGCTTTATGGGTAAAGGCCCAGGCGACTGCAGCGAGCGCGCACACGGCGACGCCTCCCCATCCAATGCGCCGTGCGATCGCAGCGGATATGGCGCGCCGGCCCGGTCCGGCCGTCGCGGGCTTCGGTGCCGATGGCACGGCCGCCGCTGGAGATATTTCGCGCAGCCGTGGGGCTGCCTCGGCCACCGCGGGCGCGGGGCGCGCCGGTGGCGCTGCTTGCACCGATTGCACGGGTTGCGCTTCTTGCACGGATCGCAGCTGTGTCATGTGCGCGACGTGCTGCGCGCGCACCTGCGTCAAATTAGCCGAGTTCTCGGAATCACGGCGCTGCAATTCGGCTTGCAATTCCGTCACGCGTCGAGCCTCGGCGCTTGCCGCCGCACGTACCTTGTCGAGCAGCGCACGCTGAGTCTCGAGTTGCGACTTGAGGCTGGCCACCTCGGCTTGCAGCTGATCGCGCTGCGCCTGGAGCTCATTGCCCTCCACGCGGGCGGCGTCGAGCCGGGAGTCGGCTTCGTGGACCAGATTTTGATCGAATCCACGCCGCCATTCGCGCGTGCTTAAGGATTCCAGATAAGACAGCGACTGCACATTCGCGGCTCCCAACTCGCCACGCACGGCATTCAGGCGAGAAGCACTGTTGGCAAGCTGCGCATTGAGCTTCGCGGCGGCCTCCTGGCTGGCCTTCAACTCCGACGAAAGCGCGTCGGAACGCGACCGCGCCGCCAGCAAGGCCTGCTCCAGCTGCGCGGCGGCCTGATCGCGCGCCTCGAGCGAGCGCGTCATTTCCGCCTGTTCCGTTTGCAGTTCCGCGATGTGTGCATCGCGCTCGGCAAGCGAATCACGCAAACCGCGCAATTCGCTCTGATAGCGCTCCGATTCCCGCAGGATTTCCTCGCCGCGCAACCGTTCGGATTCGCTCATTGCGTCCCGCTCAGCGAGTATCCGGTCAATTTCTCGAGTCCTGTTTCGCTCCGACTCGAGTGCGGTGCGGGCGGCTGCGAGCTCCGCCGTAAGTGCCGCGCCGCGTGCGACGGCGGCCCGCTCAGAATCCATATTGCGCTCGTACGAACGAGTCAGCGCCTCAAAGTCGGCATTCTTCCGGGTGATCCGCGCCTCGAGCGTGCGCAGTCTCTCGGCGAACAACACTTCCAACGGCACGCTCGAGGTGGCCGCCGCGGGCGTTGCCGACGCAGTCGAGGAGCGAGGCCCGGCGCCCTCTGTAGCGGCAGCCGGAGCGGCCTCGGGAAGCACCGCCTCCCGCAGCGCCACGGTGGCGATTGAAGCGGCAGTTTCCTTGGCTGAGTCTGAATCCCGGATGGGGTCCGCCGCGGCCTCGGGGTTTGCGTTCGGCGCGCCGCCGCTCAACGCGGCCTCTTCCACGGCGGCCTCTTCCGCGGCGGCCTCCTCCGCGGCTGCCGCTTCTGCCGCCGCCGCCGCTTCCGCCGCCGCCGCTTCCGCCGCGGCCCTCGCTATTGCTTCATTGAGAAGATTGAGGATTTCCGCATGCGCATGTTCCGGCAATCGCTCGACCAACTCGCGCCGGCGCAGGACTTCCGACAACTCCATGGGCGATGCACCGATCGCGAGCAGCAGCTTCAGGCGCGCCAGCACATTGCTGTAAGTGAATCCGCCGGTCTCGTAGGCCCGCAATACTTTTTCGAACGCCGACGCCGACGCGGACGTCTTGCGGCCCATGCGATCGGTGCTGCGAGAGTCAACGGCGCGCGGCCGAGTATCGGTGGGGGGATCTGTTCTGTTCATGAATCAGCGCACGGTTCAGTGCTCATTGTTCGCTGCCTTCCGGCTCAGTGCCTCGCTGGAGTGCGGGTGGTCGGATTGCGCCATGATCTTTGCATCGCCGTAATTCTCAAAGACCACCATGTCCTTCTGTTATTTAATTCTAGACTCTCCGCAGCCGATTTCGTTCGATCGCTTCACGTCGTGAATGCAATCTTTACAACCTCTCATCCGGGCCAATTCCAATCACTTTGCTGCTCCGTTATTATGAATATA
The DNA here is from genome assembly GCA_963800375.1 of uncultured Gammaproteobacteria bacterium. Classification (GTDB taxonomy): domain Bacteria; phylum Pseudomonadota; class Gammaproteobacteria; order Steroidobacterales; family Steroidobacteraceae; genus Bog-1198. Next base: position 543,138 of record CAWDAT010000002.1, read on the forward strand.
ATCAATATGTTATTTCTGGCACGGGGAGCCTCGTGAATGCCTTGGAGGGCACCCTGCGTTGAGCTGCGTCACAGCGGCGCCAATGTCTCGCCTGCGCGCGCAACCTCAATGAGCGCGACGTAGCGCTCGCGGAACTCCGGCGGCCAGCGCATCGGACGTCCGCTCGACAGCTCGATGCATGCATACTCGATCTCGGCGCGCGCCAGGGTTGCGCCGTCCGCTTCGCGGCGCACCTGGAATCGCCTCCGAACGCGCAGCTTGCCGTCGGCCGGTAGTAGCCAGGTTGCGACACCAAGGGTGTCGCCCAGCAGGGCGGGACGCAGATAGGTGATCACGCTGCGCACCACCGCCATGCCCCGATCGAGCGTCAGGCATTTTTCGATCGGCAGACCGAGCGCTGCCGAGTGTTCCCAAGCGGCCCGGTCGAACCAGTTCATGTAGACCGCGTTGTTGACATGGTCATAGGCGTCGATGTCGGCCGGGGCGACGGCGACCGAGGCAAGGAACGGCGCCGGCAAGTCCCAGCCGGCGAGCTCGCTCACAGTCCGTTCCAATCGCAGGCGCGCTCTCTGATCGGTTTCAGGCGGATACCCTCATACACAATTCGATCTGGGCGAGAATGATAGCCAAGTTTCCTCCGCCTGGCGCTCGCTTCTCAATTTACAATCGGCCCATGTCCCTCCTCGCGAACCTGGTACGCACCTCGCAACGCGTCGCAAGCACCTCCGCGCGGCGCGCCAAGGTGCAGGAACTGGCCTTGTTTCTCAAGACGCTGCCCCCGGATGAAGTTGAAACCGCGGTGGACTATCTGTCGGGGGAGCTGCCCCAGGGCAAGATCGGCATTGCCTACAAGGCACTGCACGCAGCAGCCGCGGCGGCCGACGCATCGAAGGAGGAACACCTGTCGATTGCCGAAGTCGATCGGTCGCTCGCGGCAATTGCCGTCATTCGCGGCACGGGTTCCACGGCACGCCGCACGCAAGCGCTGCAGGCCGTGTTGTCACGCGCCACCCCGGCCGAGCAACAATTCCTGCTGCGGCTGATCGTCGGCGAGCTGCGGCAAGGCGCGCTCGCAGGCGTCATGATCGATGCCATCAGCGCGGCCGCCGTCATACCGGCGGCACCGCTGCGCCAGGCGGCGATGTATTCGAAGAGCCTCGGCGTGGTGGCGCGTACCGCGCTGCTGGAAGGAGCGGCGGCGCTCGCGAAGTTTCAGCTCGAACCATTCAAGCCTGCCTCGCCGATGCTCGCGCAAACGGCAGCCGACACGGCCGAAGCATTGAAGGAGCTGGGGGGCGAGGCAGCCTTCGAGTGGAAGATGGACGGCGCCCGCATCCAGGTGCACAAGGTCGCCGACGAAGTGCGTATCTATACCCGCGCGTTGAACGAGGTGACGGCCGCCGTGCCGGAAATCGCCGACGCAGTACGCGCCTTCGCCGCGCACACCCTGGTGCTCGACGGCGAAGCGATTGCGTTCGACGGGTCGGGGCGACCGCACCCCTTTCAGATCACCATGCGCCGCTTCGGCCGCAAGCTCCAAGTCGATGCGATGCGCCTCGAGTTGCCGATCAGAGGGTTCTTCTTCGATTGTCTGCATGTCCGTGGCAGAAGCATTACGGATCTGTCCACTCGCGAACGCTTCGCAGCGCTGGCCGAGTCCGTGCCGGAGTCGATGCGGGTCCCGCGGCTGGTAACCTCCTCCGAATCCGCGGCCGGCGAATTCTACGACGCGGCGATCAACGCCGGTCATGAAGGGCTCATGGCGAAGTCGCTGCCGGCGCCCTACGAGGCCGGCAACCGGGGCGCGAGCTGGCTCAAGATCAAACGCGCACATACGCTCGATCTCGTGGTGCTGGCGGCGGAATGGGGACACGGCCGCCGCGCCGGCAAACTGTCGAATTTACATCTCGGCGCGCTCGATCCGGTGACGCGCGACTACGTCATGCTCGGCAAGACCTTCAAAGGTCTCACGGATGCCATGTTGGAACGGCAGACCCGGGAATTGCTGGCGCGTGAGACACGGCGCGACCAGTGGACGGTGTACGTGCGGCCGGAATTGGTGGTGGAAATCGCCTTCAGCGATCTACAGGTCAGTCCCCGATATCCGGCCGGTTTGGCGCTGCGGCTCGCCCGGGTCAGGCGCTATCGCGACGACAAGCCCGCCGCAGAGGCCGACACCCTGGACTCAGTCCGTAGGATCTATGCCGCCCAGGCGGGCACGCCATCGTAATTCGCACTCACTTGGAAACGTCGGGCCTCTTGAACGTCAGAGTGAGATCCGCGTTGGTCTTTGCGGAGAAACCTATCGTGAAGCCGGCTTCGATACCCAGGTGAACCTCGATCGAGTCCAGGTGAAGGCCGGAATCGCCGTGACCGGAGGGAAGCTCGGAGTTGCTGACGATGGCCGAGAGCTTCTCCATGACTTCGGGCCAAGCCTTGGCCAGTTTCTCGGCGTCCGCGCTGCGCCCGCTGTGCGGACGAACACCGAACTCTTGTCCGGGAAGCTTTCCGGTCGGTTTGCCGCGGCCCTTGCCCTTTGAGCCCGCCGCGCCGTCCACGCTAACGAGCACCAGATCTATTTTGCTCATCGCAGTATCCCCCCGAGTAGATTGGCCTTGAAAATCCACAACGTTTGCAGAGTCTCCAGAGCATAGCCCATGGTCTTCCGAACGCCTTGGTCCTCGACATCCGTTTCTCCCAAGTACATTCCCACCATGACTTCGTTCTTGTTCTGCGTGGATGAAACGGCGGCGCCGCTGTCGCCGGGAAGTCCCGGGATGCTCATGAGGAACATGTGCGGCTGAACGGCCGAAAGTATCTGTCCACTGCGCAGCGCTTGCATGATGGTTGCGGACTGAGGCGTGGGACTCGAGGCGAAATGGCTGTTGACCGTCAGCCCCTGCACCGCCGGTACGGCGGAGGGCGCGCTCTGCGTTTCGCACAGTCTGTATGGATCGAGGGGCGCAAGCAGAGCCGCGTCTATGCAACCGGGTGCCTTGGTGATCAGCGTCGACTTCTTGGTGGCGCCATGATTGCAGCGCAGATCCACGGAGTTGCCGATTCTCAGATGTTCTACGACGTGGCGTGCGGTCAGCAGGTAGGATGACCCGCGGATGTCGAGCAGGGCCGAACAGCGGCCGTCCTTGGGATGATTGTGCAAGATAAAATCGCTGGCGACGCTCACCACCGGAAGCTCAATGTCATTGAAGCTCAACCGCATGCTGGATCGGCGAGGCCCCACGATGCCGTCGCGATTGATCAAGTTGCGAGGATGATAGATGGACAGGCCAAACCGGAAGCCTGCGATCACCGGAAAATCATCGTTTGCTGGAATGGCGTCAGACGCGTGGAAAATGCCGACGCCGATCAAGTCCGAATCCACCAGCATCGGCCTCAAGGCGCTCTCGCCCTCGCCGCGCAGCAGTCTATCGAGGTCTTGCTGGACGAGTGCTGACCACAGGGCGAGATTTCTCAGCACACGATCTTCCGAAACCAGCGCGGCAACCGGGGGAGGCAGCGCGATGTCGGGTACCTTGCCGGGTACCAAATTCGCCAGAATTTCCCGCGCGATCATGGCGATTCCTTGCAGGACAAGACAAATGCAATTTAGGCGTTATCGATCGAGATTCCAAGCACCCCTGCCCATTCACCCCCCTTGCGGCCCCTCGAGAAATTCGCCTCCAGCGCGCGAATGGCCTCCGCACCGAGAGGCGCCCCGCCCAAGGAAGCGGCATACAGCGCGGCACCGGCCACCGGCGGCAGGCGCGGCGGCATGGTCCGGTAGCTGCGCGCATTCTTGGACAGCTTGGCGAGAAAGGGCTCGAGCAGCAACTGCCGCTCGTTGAACATTCCTCCTGAATAGGACACCGGTATATCGGCATGCGCCGGAACCATCAATTGGTCGTACACGGCATCGACGATTCGCGCGAGTTCGCCGGCCGCCCGTTGAAACAACGCAGCGGCCTGCGCATCGCCCGCCGCCGCCGCACGGGCCACCAGCGGTGCCAGGGTGGCGATATGGCTGCGGCCGCCGTGGCCGTCGCCATAGATGGCTGCGCACAAATCCAGATCGGACGTAAGGCCGTAGTGCTGGCGCGCCATGTCGTACCAGGGGCCGCGCTGCGCGCGGCCGTCGCTCATGTGTGAAAAAAGACTCAAGGCCTCTCGGGCGATCCAGTAGGCCGAGCCCTCATCGCTGAATAGTTCGCCCCAGCCCCCCGCCCGCGCGGTGTGTCCGCCATATTCGCCATAGCCGATCGAGCCGGTGCCCGCGATGAGATTGATGCCGTCTTCGCAGGCGAGGGCTCCGGCCCAGCCGCACGCGGCGTCATTGCCGCAGCGGTAGCGCCCGGGCAGGAGCGGCGGCGACGGCAAGGCATCGAGTTGCGCGAGAAGCCGGCTGTCCTCGCCATAGGAGGGCAGGCCGAGGAAGGCAAAATCCACGCTCGCGATCGGCAAGGAGGCGTGCGCCAGGATGGCGCCGATCCCGCGCGCCAGCAGCGCACGCAGTGCGTCCCAACCGACCTCGAGATAGTACGCAGGACCTTCGGTGTGTGAGGCCAGGACCCGGCCCGACTCGTCGATGAGCAGGAAGGCCGTCTTGCTGCCGCCGCCGTCGACCCCGAGGTAGGTCTTCACGCGCCGCCGCGCCAGGGATGAATCGAGACGCCCTTCACCACCCGGCTCACCGTACCGGCGGCGTTGGGATTGTCCGGCCTGCACCGAAGCGACAGCGAGCGCAGCAGTGCGATGGATTGCGCAAACAGAGCATACGGCAGGCACAGTTCCAAATCCGACAGGTCCGCCGTGTCCACCGACCCCAGGACGATATCGTTCTGTTGGGGTGCCGCGATGGCCTTGGCGCAGAGTGTGACGACGCGGCCCGCCACCTTATCTCGGCGCAATTCCTCCACCAGATCCCAGTCATACTGCCGCGTGTAGTCATCGCTGCTGGCGAACACCACCACCAGCGTCTTGCCATTGAGGATGGTCTTGGGGCCGTGGCGGAAGCCCAAGGGCGAATCAGCGACTGCCACGACGTTGCCGTCGGTGAGTTCCAGCATCTTGAGTGCCGCTTCGCTCGCCAGTCCTTTGAACTCCTTGCTGCCCAGATACACCACCCGCTCGAAACCCGTGCGCACCAAGTCCTGGAGAAAAGGTACGCGCTCCGGAAGCACGCGCGCCGCCATTGCTTTGAGCGCCGTCAATCGTGCGCTGTCGCTGCGCACGGCGCCCAAGGCCAGCCCGCCGGCCAGCAGCATGCCGGTAAAGCTCGAGGTCATGGCGAAGCTGCGATCATTGCTGCGCTCCGGCAGCGTGATGACTCGCGCCCGAGCATGCGTCGCTGCGTACTGCGCCAACGCGCCCGCCGCATCACAGGTGACGATGAGATGGGCGCAGTCCTTGAGAATTGAGTCGGCCAATCGAACCGCCGCGACGCTCTCGGGACTGTTGCCGGAACGCCCGAACGACACCATCAAGGTCGGCGTGGCGGGCGACAGAAAGCTTCGAGGGCTCGCCACCAAGTCCGTGGTGGGGATGGCGTCGACGCGCCGGTCCAAACCCCTCGCGAGGGCCGGCGCAAGGCATCGTCCGATATAAGCCGACGTCCCGGCGCCCGTGAGCACAATGCGGTACTCGGGACGCGCCAGCAGCGGAGCCAGGAATTCGGCGTGATCCGGCGCGCTGCCGGCGATCAGTCTCTCGATTTCCGCCCACACCTCGGGCTGCTGCAGGATTTCCCGGGCGGTCCACTCACCGCCCGCCTCCTTGATTTCCTTGGCGCTCAACCCGAACATCATCATCGGCCCCCTGCTCTCGCGGACGATTCCCTACTCACCGCCGGATGACATGCCCGCGCGTAGCCGTCGAGCGCCCGCCCCACCGCGTCCAGCAACAGCTCGCGCGGCTCATTGGCGAGCGCACCCGCGCGCACCGCGGCGTACTGTGCCGGCAGATATTGGCTGAGCAGCGTCAAAGGAATCCCACGGGAGGTAAGGTTGGTCAGCAGCGCGTCGCACGATTCTTGCACTTCGGGCACGGACCAATAATAACGGATGCGATCGCTCAGACTGTATTGCAGATCCAACGTTTCGCTTGCCGGGTCGGTGTAGTACGGTTTCCAGTAGCGCGGGTTGCGGTGCATGGCGCCGAGCACCACCTGTTTCAAGGATTGCGGCGGCGAAGCCCCCAGCTCGCGTTCGATGGAAATGAGCGCCCACAGCGCTTCGCGCAGCGCGAAGGTCACACCGGGGCCCACCTTGAGAATGGCGAAGTGATCGCGCACCAGCGCCGCGAGCGAGTCCGCCCGCTGGTAATCGGTGGAATGCGCCTCGTACACGAGGCCGAGTTCACGTTCGATGCGCAGGGACAGCTCGCGGGCTTTCGCCGGCTCGTAATCGATCACCTTGTGATGATCGAATTCCACCCCGGGCTGCACCACCAGCGCGGCCACCCGTTCCCAGGCTGCGTTGCTGCCTTCCTCGATGAATGCCCGGCGATGGGCCTCGAGCGTGACCGTCACGGCCGACGGTGTCGTCACCGCCAGCGCTTCCAGACTCTCGGCCGCGCCGCCCGGCGTCGGCACCTCGGTGCCGATCACATACACCGGCGGCTCGCCGCCGCTCGCGCGCCAGGCCGCTTCGCTCGCCCGGCACAGGCGCGCCGCGCGCGCCGCCACGACGGTATCGCTCAACACGGCCGGATCGTCGGCGCAGCTCATCGAACAGTCGAGATGGATCTTGCGAAATCCGGCGCTCACGTAATCGGCGACCAGTTGCTCCGAACGCTGCAGCGCCACGGCGGACGGTTCGCTGCGCCAACAGTTCGGGCCCAAATGATCGCCGCCGAGCAGCACGCGCTCCATCGGCAGCGCCGCGCGCCCGGCAATGCCCGCGACATAGTGCCGGAACGCCACCGGGGTCATGCCCGTGTAGCCGCCGAACTGATTGACCTGATTCGAGGTGGCTTCGATCAGTGCGTGGCGGCCACCGTTCCTGGCTTCACGCAGCGCCGCTTCGATGACCAGCGGATGGGACGAGCACACCGAATAGATGCCCCCGCCGCCGCCGGCCCAGTGACCTCGAAGCAAATCGAGCAACGGTCTCAAGAAGGATCGCTCAACATGAGTTCACGCCGCGTGCCCGACGGCCTTCTCTTCCGGTTCGATGGCCAGCAGCGCGGCGGCGAGAAAGGCCAGCACGATGGCGATGATGGTGATGCCGTTCGGCGTGGCGGCCAGCACGATCATCGATACGATGGCGGTAATCATCGGCGCGCCCGCATTCGCGAGCGGCGCCACCACCAGCGCCCGGCCGTAACGGAAGGCATACACCAGCGTCAGCGCGCCGACCGCGTTCAGGATTTGGGTGATCGCCGCAAGCCCCGGTCCCTGCCACCCGTAATTGATCGGGACTGAAAAATCGGTCATCCCCAGCGCCACCGGAATCAACGCCAGGCCCGTGACCGTCATGTACAAAAAAATATTCTCGGCATCCATGGTCGCATTGGCGAGCTTCATGAAATAGGCCTGCACGCCCCACGCGAACAGAATGATCAAGGCATAGGCGAACCAGGCGACGTTCTGCATCCCGGGGGCAGCCGCGTCCCCGCCCGGTGAGTAGTTGAACAACGGCAGCGCCATCAGCGCCAGCACCACCCCGAGCGCGCCCACCTTGGTCACCCGTTCCTTCAGGAACAGCATCGACAGCGCAATCGTGATCACCGGTGAGAGCGCGATGATGGGGAAGATCAGGTAGGTGGGTCCGGTGTGCACCGCATGAAACAGCAGCATCTGCCCGCCGGCTCCCGTCAGCCCGATCAACGAGCCGAGCAGAACCGACCTGCGGTCGCGCAGCACCCGCCAACCCACCCGTCGCATGGCGTACAGCGCGGGCGGAATCATGGTCAGCGCCCATACCACGTACACCAGCGTCTCCGGAAATCCGTGGCGCGTCGGGAATTCCGCGAACGCGCCCCAGACCCCCCAGAACCCGGTGGTGATCAGCGCATACGTGAGCCAGGGCTTCTTCACCTTTAGAATCGATACGACGCGCCGAACACGTAGCTGCGGCCGTAGGCGCTGTAGCCCTGACCCGTGCCGCTGGCGCTCTCGCCGACGAGCTGGCCCGGTCCCCACGGCAACAAGGGATTGCCGTTGAGATAGGTACGCGCGATGGCGTTGGTGAGGTTCTTGCCTTCGACGTACACCTCAAAGCCCTTGTAGATCCGGTAATGGGCGCTCGCCGTCACCCACGAGAAGGAATCGGCGATGGCCGGCCACCCCGGGACTTCCGTGCACGCCGAGCAATAGGTGGTATAGCTCGAGGTGTAGTCCCAGTTCACGTCCGCATTGAACGGCCCCTTGTCGAAGATCAGGCTGACCGAAAACGTGGTGGGCGGCGCTTCGTTGACTGCGCCGGTGGGGTTGCCGAACTGATCGTAGCCCTTGCTCCAAGTGTGGGTGTACTGCATGTGCGTGCCCAGCCCATTGTCGAGGAAATGCTGCCAGCTCAACTCCACTCCGGTGTAGGTCGACTTGGCGCCGTTGGCCGGAGCGGTGATGGTCCAGAGAAACGGCTTCGACGGGTTGTTCGGTGCGCCCGGCTGCCCATTATCGTATTCCAGAGTGCCGAGATCGACGCTGGTTTGGGTGGCCGTGTAGATGTCGTTCGTGACCTTCTTGCCGAACAGCGCGGCGTTGAGCGCCGAATGCGGCTGGTAGTACCACTCGAGAGACAAGTCCAAAGACCACGCCTTGATCGGCTTGAGTCCCGCGGTGCCGGTGTAATCGAGTTCCGGTGTGCCGTTGATGGCCTGGTTGGTCGAGTTCGGCGCCAGTTGGTTCAAATTCGGACGCGAGAGAGTCTCACCCGCCGCCGCGCGAAACTGCAGCCGGTCCGGCACCACCCAGTAGCTCAAGTTGGCGGACGGCAACGCCACGGTGTAGCTCGCGTCCTGCTGGAACTGCGTCGCGGTGCTGTAATCGACGTTGAAGCTCTGCACCGAATTGCTCGAATTAAGGGTCCATATGTCCGTCGGCACGGATTCGGCGGTGGCGGCCAGGGTCTGGGTGCGCACCACGCGTACCCCGACATTCCCCGACCAGTTGTTGCCGGCGAAGGTGGCTTCCGTATAGAAGGAATAGGTCTTCTCGGTGACTTGATAGGAGTTGAACGGGTTCGGCTGTGGCAGCGTGCTGGCAAAGTTGAATGGCGTGGCGCACGGCAGCGAAGAGCAGTAGGCAGGGTTGGGCTTGCCGTTCAAGCTCGCCATGAATGCCAGCAGCTGGGCGGTATTCAACTGCGGCAGCACCATCGGGTACGAGCCGCCGGCGCCCTGCATGAAATTCGGGGGACTGATGAAGGAAATGACATTGAAGCCCTGCGAACCGAAGGAATAAGGGCTGCACTGCACCGGGCAAGGACCGGTTTGGTACAGCGTGCCGTACTGACCGGAGCCGTTGGTCCAGTCGTTGCTGCTGTCGACACGGTTTTTCTCGCGGTGGTTGTAGCCGACGCCGAACAGCAGCTTGTCGAAGAATCCCAGGCCCGCTTTGTAGTCGCCGTCGAGCGTGAAACCCGTGACTTGGTCATGCACGGAGTAGCCGTTGAGGCCATCGTAGTGCGTGGACCAGTACTTGTTGTTGTTGAGGAAGCCAGAGTTCATCAGCGCCGTATACGAGCAGTAGCCGGCCTTGGTAGCGCTCGCGGTGCCCGCTCGGGCAGGTCGTGAGGCCGAGCTGGCTGGGCGGAATCATCACATTGAGACTCGGCAGACTGTGCGGCAGGTCGGTGACCGTGATGAAGTCTTCGGCATTGAGCTGACTCGACACCAAGCCCGCGGTCACGAAGGTGTCGGTGCCGCCCTCGGGCCGATTAGCGCTCCGAGCGATAGGCATCAAAGCCGAGCGAGAACTTGTCGGTGGGCGTCCAGGTGCCCTTCAAGCCATACATGGTGGTGACGACGTTGCGGTTGATGGTGTTGTTGACGATCTCCGGCGTGAAGTTGCTCGAGGTCACCCCGGTGACCACGCCGTTTTGATCGTCGCAGCTCGAGTCGGCCCAGGTTCCTGGGTGTTGCCGTGCTGGTCGAACGCGGTATACGGGAAATAATACGATTGGTTGTAGCCGATCTGCGGATCTTGCAGCTTGGTCCACAGGCCGTCGGCGACCAGTTTCAAGGTGTCATTGGGGCGCCATTCGAGGCTTCCGGACAAGGCATCGCGCTTCTTCTCGTCGAAGATCGAACCGAAGGTGATGCAGCACGGCGCGGCTGCGATCGGCGTCCCCGTGGGCGGGATTGAGTTGGAATCCTCGAAGGGGAAGGCGTTCGCATCGTAGATGTCTTGGCTGTAGGCGTTCAGCGCATCGGTACGGGTGTGAGTATCGGACCGCACGCCCGCGATCAGGAATCCCAGGGTATTGTCGAGCAGCGTGTCCGAGGCGAACGCCGAGACCTTGTAGCCATGCAGCGAGGTCATTTGGTTGTAGTTGCCCTCGGCATGCGCGCCGCCATGGAAGCCCATGTTGTCGAACGGACTCGCGGTGCGCAGGTTCACCGTGCCGCCGATGCTGCCTTCGACCGCCGAGGCTTCCGAAGACTTGAGCACGTCGGCGCCCGAGATCACTTCCGAGGGCAGCACGTCGAACGCGAGGTCTCGGGCATCATCATCGGTGGCGAGAATGCGGTTGTTCAGGGTGACGATGTTGTATTGCGGTCCAAAGCCGCGCACCGACACCTTCTGTCCTTCGCCGCCGGTCGTACGGCTGATGGTGATGCCCGGCAAATGCTCCAGCGAGTCGGCGACGTCGGCATCCGGAAACCGGCCGAGCTCCTCGGCATTGATGGAGTCCAGCACGACGGTGGCGTTCTTCTTGATTTCCAGGGACTTCTCCAGACTGGCACGAAGTCCGGTCACGACGATCTCCTGGAGCTCATCGCCCTTCGCGGTGCTGGCCGCTGCGGTGGTGGTAGCCGCCGCATCCGCGGTACCGGAACCCTCCGCGGCACCGGAACCCTCGGCGGCCCAGGCGATCCCACCGGCCGCTGCCGCGAATGGCAGGCAAATCGCAATCAAAGTACGCTTGAGGTTAGGCACGCTTCTTCTCCCGGACCATTTTGAAATGGCTTTTAGACGCATCGCTTAGAACGACAAACGAAAGTAAGTGAAAGCTACATCCCGGTATTTACTTTCGCATTCTTACATTTAATGTTATTGTTATTTTCGAACAAGTCAATAGGCGACGCATCCGTCAATGAATAAAAGCCCATGACTCTCGGTAACACTTCGCGTCGACAATTCGTTCAACTCGCCGGGGGACTCGCTCTCGCGCTGCGGCATGGGTTGCTGCCGGCGCAGACCGCGAGCGGTGCGCCGAACGGGGCATCACCCCGAACTCGCGCGGCGGCCAGCATCGAGGATTCAGTGCTGCGCATCGAGTGGGATGCGAACCTGCATACACAGCTGTCGCGCAAGGTCGGCGGGCGGTTGATTCCCGAGACCCTCTGGGGGGCGAGCGAATACCTGCAGCGCGCCGACGATTCGCACATTGCCGACTTTGCCCTGCAGCATCAGTCGCAGGACACCCTCGACGATGCCAACGGTCCGGCCAAGCGGCTCACCCTCTCCGGCACTTCCGACGACGGCGTCGAGAAAACCGTCGAGGTGACCCTCTATCAACGTCATCCCGGCCTCGCGCTGGTCCGGGTCTCGTATCGCAACGCCGGCCCGCACATCCTGAGCTTTCGCAGCTGGACCAATGGGGATTCCCGGGTGCCCGCGTCCGGCGCCCGCGCGCCGCAATTCTGGTGCTACTCGGGTGCGTCCTACGAAGATCGCCGCGACTGGGTGCAGCCGGTCGAACCCGGCTTCGCGCAGGACAACTTCCTCGGCATGGAGGCCTCCGATTACGGCGGCGGCACGCCCATCGTCGATGTATGGCGCCGCGACGGCGGACTTGCCGTGGGCCATGTCGAAACCACGCCGCGACGCGTGTCGCTTCCGGTGGAGGGGCAACGCGCCGCCGCCCGGGTGGCCGTGTGCGGCCGGGACAAGCGCAACCTCAGACCGGGCGAGCGGTTCGATACGCCCCAGACCTTCGTCGCGGTTCATGAGGGCGACTATTTCGCCGTCTTGAATCGCTATCGCCTTCTCATGTCCGAACGCGGGCTGACGCCGGCGGTTCCGCCGCCCGCGGCCTACGAGGCGATCTGGTGTGCGTGGGGCTACGAACGCGAGTGCACCACGGCGCTGATCGAGGGAACGCTGCCCAAGGTCAAGGAGTTGGGGCTTCAATGGGCCGTCATCGACGACGGCTGGCAGGCGATGATCGGCGATTGGAATCCCCATCGCGCGAAGTATCCGAACGGCGAAGCGGACCTGCGCCGCCTGGTCTCGACCATTCGCGCCGCCGGCCTGAAGCCGCGGCTCTGGTATTCCCCGCTGTCCGCCGCACCGGGATCGGACTTGCTGCACGACCACACCGACATGCTGCTGCTCGACAAGGAAGGCGCCGTGCAGACCATTTCCTGGTGGAACAGTTTCTACCTCTGTCCCGCCTATGAAAGGACCGTGCAGTACACGCAGAGCCTGATCAAAAAATTCATCGGCGACTGGGGATTTGCCGGACTCAAGATCGACGGCCAGCATCTGAACAATGTCGCCCCCTGCTTCAATCCCGCGCATCACCACGCCCGCCCCGAGGAATCGGTGGAGGGACTGCAGACGTTCTTCCGCGCCATCTACCAAACGGCCACGTCCGTCAATCCCGATGCCGTGGTCGAGCTGTGTCCCTGCGGCACCGCCTATTCGGCCTTCAATTTTCCGTCCATGAATCAGGCCCCCGCCTCCGATCCCGAGTCCTCCTGGCAGGTGCGGCTCAAGGGCAAGACCTTGAAGGGACTGATGGGCCCGAGCGCAGCCTTCGCCGGGGATCACGTCGAACTCAGCGACCACCAAGACGACTTCGCATCGACCGTGGGAGTGGGCGGCATCGTCTCGACCAAATTCACCTGGCCGCTCGATCCAAAGCCCAAGGACTCGTTCTTGCTCACCCCCGAGAAGGAAGCCGAATGGCGCCGCTGGATCGCGCTGTACCAAGAGAAGATGCTGCCGCTCGGGATCTATCGCGGTGAGCTCTACGACATCGGCTTCGACAAGCCGGAGACGCACGTCGTCGAGAAATCCGGCCGCCTGTACTATGCCTTTTACGCGCGCGATTTTTCCGGGCGGGTGCCGTTGCGCGGTCTCGGCGCCGGCCGCTACCGGCTGCGCGACTACATCAACGGACATGACTACGGCGAGATCTCGGCCGCCGATGCGCGACTGCAAATCGCCTTCCGGGGCTCCCTGCTCCTGGAGGCCGCACCCTTCTCATGATGAACTCAGCCGAATCGGGTCTGTTGATCGAGGAGCGCCGCCGGCGCATCTGCGAACTGTTGCGCGAAGAAGGCCGGGTCGTGGTCGAGTCCCTGGCGACGCGTTTCGGCACCTCGCAGGTCACCATCCGCGCCGATCTCTCTGCGCTCGAAGCCGCGGGCGCGCTCACCCGCACTCACGGCGGGGCCATCCGCGCCGAGGAGGCCGACGCTGACGAGCCGCTGGGCGTCAAACAATTGAAGCATCACGCGGAGAAGGTGCGCATTGCGCAGGAAGCGGTCTCGCTGATCCGGGATGGTGAAACCATCATTTTGGATTCCGGCACCACCACCGCGGAGATAGCGCGAGCGCTGCGCAAGGCCGATCTTAAGTCCATCAATGTCATCACCAACGCATTGAATCTCGCGGCCCTGCTCATGGACGTGCCGTCGGTGCGTCTGATCGTGCCGGGCGGCCTGTTGCGGCGTGAATCGAATTCCCTGTCCGGTCCGATCGCCGAGGCGGCGCTCGAGAATCTGCAGGCCGACCGTCTGTATCTCGGCGCCGACGGCCTGGATGCGGAAATCGGCGTCATGACGCCGCACCTGCAGGAAGCGGAGCTCAACGCCAAGATGATCCGGATCTCGCAGCAGGTCGTGGTGGTCGCCGACTCCTCCAAGCTCATCCGCCGCAATGTCTCACTCATCGCCAAGACCGAACAGATTCACATACTCATCACCGACCGCGCCGCGCCCGCGGAAGCCGTCGAGGCGCTGCGGCAGCGAGGCGTCGAGGTGCGTCTCGTATGATCCATCCCCGCGGTTGGACGTCGGCGCCCCTGGCGGCGCTCATCGCCGTGCTCGCAACCGCCGCTCCCTGCGCGCGCGGCGCCGCCGGCGACGGTTACTACTCGCGCGACGATTTTGCCCGCGTCGAGAAGATCGACGCGCACGTCCACCTGCATGGCTCTGCCGACGGCTTCGTCGCGCAGGCCATCCACGATCACATGCGCATCCTGACCATCAATGTCGACTATCCCGACTTTCCGCCCCTCCCCGAGCAGCTGCGCGACGCGGTCTCGCTCAAGCAGCGTTATCCCGGACGTGTCGCCTTCGCCGGCGCCTTCTCCGTTCAGAACTTCCCATCGCCGGGCTGGGCCGAGGAGGCGCTGAAGCAGATCGACCGTGCGCTCGAGCAGGGCGCCGTGGGCTTCAAGGTGTGGAAGAACATCGGCATGAGCCTCAAGGATCCCGACGGGCGCTACGTCATGCTCGATGACCCGCGGTTCGAGCCGGTGTTCTCGCGGCTGGAGCGCGACCATATCCCCCTTTTGGCGCACCAGGCGGAGCCTCTCAATTGTTGGCTGCCCTTCGATGAAATGACCGTGCGCTCCGATCGGGAGTATTTCCAGGAGCACCCGCAGTACTACATGTACAAGCACCCGGAGATGCCCTCGCATGATGCCATCCTCGCCGCCCGCGATCGGATGATGAAGGCACATCCCGCGCTGCGCGTCGACGCGGTGCACCTGGCCTCGCTCGAATGGGACGTCGACAAGGTCGCGGACTTTCTCGATCGCTTTCCCACGGCCAATGTCGACCTCGCCGCGCGCCTGGTGCACTTGGAGTATCAGGCGACCACTCATCCCGCCAAGGTCCGGCAGTTTCTCATCCGCTATCAGGATCGGATTCTGTACGGCAGCGATGACGCCTACGGACCGAAGGATTCAGACCCCAAGGCCGCGGCCGAAGTGCATGCCGATTGGGCGGCGGACTGGCGGTTCCTGGCGACCTCCGCCGTGGCGCACTCGCCCGACTTTGCCCCAGTCTTCGAAGGGATGCACCTGCCGCGGCAGGTGATCGACAAGATCTACCGGCGCAACGCCGAAGCGATGTTCAAGGGCGCGTGGACCCTCCCGGCGCGTTGAGCCGACCCTCAAGCGGTCCGTGCGGGCGCCTTGCGCAGCGCGGTCCATGCGGCCGCGGAAAACACCAGTACATTGGCGACGATGACGGGAGTGGCGTTGATCATCACGCCGTAGGTCAACCACAGCAGCGCGCCCAACATCTGCGCGCCCCGCAGCAGTCCGGGACGCGCGAAAAAGTATGAGCCCACGAACACCGCGGTCGCCGTCCACCCGAGCAGGTCAGTCGTGACGTGGCTCATACGGCTTGCGCTTCCGGGCGGGCGGCGACGCCCAACATGTCGCCGATCTTCACGCGATCCGTTCGGTCCTTCTCCCACTCGTTGAGCGACAGCCCGTGGGTTTCAAACAATTCCCGGATGTCTCCCGTCCGCCAGTGCAGCAATTGATCGAGAATGGGGACCATGATGCTGAAGGCGCTCTCGCTGAGCACCGTGCTCCTGGCAATGTGCGCGAGCTGCTTGTTCTCGGAAACGGCGATCGTGAAGCCGTCGTGATTGTTGACATGGAGCATGACGTGCACGTCCGAGCTGCCGTCCCCGACATAGATCATGCGATCCGGAGTCACTCCCAGGCGATGCTGGAGCTCCTCGATGACCGCGACCTTGCCGTAACCGGCGGGCACCCGCTTGATGGCACGAACCTCGCCCGACCGGGCGTCGAACTCCAGCTCGGTGCCGTAGATATGCTCAGGCGGTATCACGCCGCCCAGCGCCGAAATGACGATTTCGCGCGGGGCGGCGGAGATGACGAAAAAGGAGAAACGATATCCTCCCGTGCCGCGCTTCATGAAATCAGCCAGGGCGGGAATCGCGCTCTTGAGACGCACACGGCGGCCCGCTTCGAGGAGGTGTTCGCGGCGCACGCCGCGGAACTCCGGATCATGACGGATCAAATAGGCCAGTTCACCGCCCTGCTGCACGAGATTGCTCCGCGCAAGACCGGCCACGCGATCTTCAAATCCCGTGACCCCCAACAGTTCACTCAACACCAGACCCGAGTCATTGAAGCTCAGCGTTTGGTCGAAATCCGAGGCCAGCAGGTAGTGCTTGAGCGGGGTGTCGGTCATTGGCGATTTCCTAAGGTCCATGAGCACAGAAGCTCAGAGTCTATGGTCAACCAATGAACAACGAATGTCAGCTGATAAAGATTGAGCGGCTGGCGCATTCTTCTCACCCCTAAATGACCGGAAACTGTGATGCAAGCTGAGCCAAAACAATGGAAAACCGTGTATTCGGGGCTTTGTGAATCATCCTCCCATCCCCCCGTCAGCCCCTCCCTCCCCGCTCACATGGGCATTGATGTTGGGCGCGGCGGGTTTCGCGGCGGGTTTTTTTGGGCCGCTGGTTTTCGCGCCGGACTCAAATCAGGGACCCCTGGTGGGCATCCTGATGTCGGGACCCGGCGGAGCGCTCCTCGGCGGGCTGATCGGCGGAATGTGCAAACTGCTGCGCATATCGCCGTCACGGCAACGGCTCAGCATCTGGGTTTTCTCTTTCGTTCTTGCAATCGTCACTTTGTGCTCGATCATGCCCTCACCTGCTCTTCGCGGCGACATAGAGGAAGTACAGATCAATACCTG
Organism: uncultured Gammaproteobacteria bacterium; assembly: GCA_963800375.1. Lineage (GTDB taxonomy): Bacteria > Pseudomonadota > Gammaproteobacteria > Steroidobacterales > Steroidobacteraceae > Bog-1198. Next base: position 560,001 of record CAWDAT010000002.1, read on the forward strand.
CAAACGACCGATAGAAGCAATCGATGACGCCATCACCGGCTGGAACACGCAATTCGCCTCCGGCTCCCCCGCCACAAGAGCAGGGTGGCAGGAAGACTCGCGCCGGATGCTGCGCGATGATGAGGGTGTGATCCTCGGCATCACCATAGTTCGGGCAAGAACTCTTCTTGAAGAGCGAACGCCCTGGCACAGGGGGAACATTCTGGCGTCGAGTTGGCGGACCGTGGATGCAGAGAAGTCCTATTACGCGCGATTCGCGGGCGGTTCCTGTTCGGACTATGCCACTGGAACGCACGCGATCCTGTTCAATGATCGATTCTTCGGTGGGGTGCCGGCCAATCTCGGATGGCCGCCCAGAAAGGTGGCCAACTTTCTCGATCTTCAAACGATCGACCCGGTTCCGAATCCATATCGGGAATTTGCCGGAGACTGAACCACCCCTCATCTTGACGCCGCGAGAGCCATCCCCCGAAAATGACGCCACATCGTTCTCCGAGGAAAGTGCCGTGACTGAAGTGTTCTTCCGCTATGCCGTGCACTGTCCGGTGTGCAAACAAGAATGGATGTCACAAGGGACCAAGGGCGAACTCCTGTCCGCACTCGCCGACAACAAACCGATTCGCGCATATGCGGAGTGTCATGACTGGCAGTGGGATTTGGGCGAGAGTGAACGCCAGGAACTGGCGGCGAAGCTGCGGGCCTGATCACAATACCCAACATAATCAACACTTTAGCGCGCTGAAAAAAGCGCGGCCGCAAGCCTCGGGGCCGGCCGGGTCGAGCGTCCGTTGGTTCCGTTATACTTTGCGCATACCGATCCTCATGGCAGCGACCACGCGCACGGGAGGACAATGGCGGAACCACCAGAAAGTCGAATCACCCAGTTGCTTGTCGCATGGAGCGAGGGCGATTCGGGCGCGCTTTCCGACCTGACGCCGCTCATCTATGAGCAACTGCGGGGACTGGCGGCCCGGCATTTGCGCCGCGAGCCGGCCGCGCAGACGCTGCAGACCACCGGGCTCGTGCACGAAGCTTTCCTTCGATTGGTGGATCAGCGCTCGCCGCGCTGGCAAAACCGCTCGCACTTCTTCGCCATCGCCTCCAGCCTGATGCGCCGTGTTTTGGTGGATCAAGCGCGCGCGCGGCTGGCGCAGAAGCGCGGCGGCGGCAAGGCCAACCTGAATCTCGACGCCGCAAACACCACCCTCGATGGACTTGGCGAGCACCTGCTGTTCGAGGCGCACAGCGAGAGCGGCGGGGAGGCAGGGCGAGAGCGCCTGCTCGGAATCGACGCCGCGCTGACACGGCTGGGTGCCCGCGATCATCGTCAGGCACAAATCGTGGAACTGCGCTTCTTCGGCGGGTTGACGGTGGAAGAGACGGCGCAGGTGCTCGACATTTCCAATGCCACCGTGAAACGCGACTGGATGATGGCGAAGGCCTGGCTGGCCCGGGAACTGGCCGGGGCGGAGCCGTGAACACCAACGCCCGCTGGCAACGAACGCGCGAGCTGTTTCACGCCTGCGTCGATTTGGATCGGGCGCAGCAAGAAGCGCTGTTGATGCGCGAATGCGCCGGTGATCCCGGGTTGCAATTGGAGGTGGAGTCTCTGCTCTCCTCGCTGGCGGCGTCGAAGACCTTCATGGAGACGCCGGCGGCGGAATCGGCCGCCGCCGGCGATGAGTCATCGTGGATCGGACGCACGCTGGGCGCCTACAAGATCATCTCGCTGCTGGCCGTCGGCGGCATGGGCGAAGTCTACCGCGCCGTTCGTGCCGATGGTCTGTATCCCCAGGCGGTGGCCATCAAACTCATCCGCCGCGAACTGGTCGGCCAGGTCTTGCTGAGCCGCTTCCGCGCCGAGCGCGAAATCCTGGCGGCACTACAGCATCCCAACATCGCGCGCATTTTGGACGCCGGCATTGCCGACGCCGGCCTGCCCTACATCGTCATGGAATTGATCGACGGTGAACCGATCGACCGCTATTGCGAGCATCACGGACTCAGCGTGCGGCAGCGCCTGGAACTGTTCATCGATGTGTGCGCGGCCGTTCATTTCGCGCATCAGCATCTGACCGTGCATCGCGACCTGAAGCCGGCCAACATCCTGGTCACCGGCGATGGCATCGTGAAGCTCCTCGACTTCGGCATAGCCAAGGTGCTGGATGCCGGCGGCTCGGTCGACGCGCCGACCTCGCTGCATGCCATGACTCCCGAGTACTCGAGCCCGGAGCAGATTCGCCGCGAGCCGATCACCACCGCCACCGACATCTACTCCTTGGGGGTCATTCTCTATCGCTTGTTGACCGGCCGCAGCCCCTACCAATCCTCGGGCAACGATCCCTACGCGCTGGCCCGCGAGGTTTGCGACACGGAACCGATGAAGCCGAGCGCCAACGTGGCGCACGAAGCCACGTTCAGCGGCCGCAAGCAATTGGCCGGCGACCTCGACAGCATCGTCTTGATGGCCCTGCGCAAGGAGCGCGACCGGCGTTATGAGTCGATGCAGCAGTTCGCCGCCGATGTACAGCGCTATCTGGACCATCGAACGGTGATGGCGCGGCCGCGCACCTGGTCCTATGCCGCGGGCCGCTTCGTCGCCCGCAATCGCGCGCTGTCCTTCGCCAGCCTGTTGCTCATCGTCGTGCTCGTGGCGGGCATCGTGGCGACGCAACGGCAGGCAAGAATTGCGGCGGCGGAGCGCGACCGTGCCCAGCGGCACTTCGACAGCGTCCGGCAGCTCGCCAACTCGTTCATGTTCGACATGCATGATGAGATCGCCAAGCTCCCGGGGTCGACCAAGGCGCGTCAGCTCCTGGTCAAAAAGGCCCTCGTTTATCTGGATCTGTTGGCCAAAGAACCCGGCGGCGACCCGAAGTTGCAGCTGGAACTCGCCGAAGCCTACATGCGCCTGGGGATGGTGCAGGGTCAGGTCGGCTATAACAACTTGGGCGACCATGCGGCCGCGCTCGCGAGTTATCAGAAGTCGATTGCGCTCCTGGAGCGGGCGCTCGGCCCCGATCCCGCTTCGCGACCGGAATCCATGCAATTGGCGCGCGCCTACAATCTCAGCAGCGCCAATCTTGCGGCCCTGGGACGGCATGCCGAGGAGCTCCAGATGATTTCCAAAGAGCTCGCCCTTACGCAGCGCCGGCTGGAACGGGTGCCGGACTCCACGGACGTGCGCGCGCGAGTGGGACACGCCTTCTACAGAAGATCGCAATTCCGCAGCGCGCAGGACGATGCGGCCGGCGCCACGGCCGACGCCCAGCATGCGGTGGATCTCTATGAAGATCTCGTTGCCCGGGATCCTGAATACAAGCACCGCGACAATCTGAGCTTTGCGTATTCGAACCTGGCCGAGATACTGTTGAAGAGCGACGACCCCGCCAGCCGTTCCAGCGGCATTGGATTTCTGCGCAAGGCGCTTGCCAACATGCAATCCGCCCTGGCCGCCGACAAACATGACGATGTCAGCGCCCAGCGGCACCTGGCGATGAGCGCTGCGGAATTGGGCGCAGCGCTGGTGACGGTGGGTCAGTCCCGCGAGGCGCTGCCCTACTTTGATCAAAGCATGCCCATTTTCCGCGCCCTGTACGATGCCGACAAGGCCAGCCGCCTGGCGCGGCTGGATCTGGTGGTCAGCGATGATAATGCAAGCGGTCTCTGGCTTTCGCTGGGCGATCCGGCGAAGGCCGTGGACTACGGCCGACACGCGGTGCAGCTCTTGGGCGCCCCGCCCGCCCCGCCGGACAGTGATCTGGAAATCAGCGCCGCGCTGATCGAGGCGCAGATGGATCTCGCGGCGGCTTATGCCGCCGCTGCCGAAGCACCTGGTGCCGCACCAAAGACTCGCGCGGAGTTCTGGCGTGAGGCACGGATCACCGCCACCGACTCGCTGCAAATGGCCCAGGCCATCCTTGCCAAGAAACCGGAGATGGCTCCGGAGTACGCGACGTTCATCACCAAGGACAAGGAACTGCAGGCCCGGGCCGCATCCTCATTGTGACGGGCGCTACCAGGAATTGGGATGCGTGGGCAACAGGATCCAGGTGCGATAGCCCACCGCATCTCCCTGCTTGAGGACTGCCACCCAGCCGTTCCAATCCGCCACGCTGCCGGCGGTGTGGGTGGCCGCTTGCGTGAACTGGCGCGCCAAGGCGTTGGCCGCGGCGCCGTTGCCGCTGAGAGCGAGCGCCGCAATCTGCTGCGACGTCTGCGCCGAGGTTGCGCTCAGCGCCTTCGCCTGTTGGCCGCCGTGAGTGTCGTGCGCCTGGGTCAAAATGACCTTGTCCGCGTCAATCCACTGACCGGCCTGATGTGGGTCCGGCACTCGCTGGAAGTACGCGTTCTGTAAGTAGCCGTACTGCTTGCACAAGGCGTCGAACTCCGTCTGCCGCTTCTGTATCTGCGATATCGCATAGAGCTCCCGGAAAAAATCACCCGTGCAGTTGGTTTGACCATTTCCCGGCGGCTTCCAGCGGACCGCCACCCTAAGATCGTCCGCGAGCGTCACATCGCGATGCCGCGATATCAAGATGTCCACCACCTGTTGGTAGGGGATGACCACGGGTGAGTCGGCCTCATTGGGGATGCCGCCGCGGCTCGAGATCGGCCCGAGCGTGGCTGCGTAGAAAGCGCGAATCTCATCGGCCGGGCGCTTGGAGAGGAAGATGTCGTAGTGGGAACTGTTGGCGTTCACGCCGCGCAGGACGACTGCATCGGGGGGCATGGGGGCAATATAGGTCGCCGCCCTCGCCGAGGCCGCCAACAAGAGCCCCGCACACAGGGCCGGCGCCGCGGGAATTGTGCGCATCGCTCGCTGCTCCTTCCGGTTCATCCGCGCCGACGGGTGGCGCTTGATCGATAAGCGCGCAAAGTCGCTGCCGCACGGCTCAACCGCCCATGGACCCGTTTCTTGAGCCCGAAATCCCCCGCATCGCGCGTCATTGAGTCAGTGATTCACTTTTTCAGCGGGAGCGGAGGCGAGTATCATGTCCACCCAATTCTGGCGCTGGTCGATCGTGTTCACGGCGGCGGCGCGGCTCATGCTGGACCAAGCGGGCGCGGCGCCGGTGACCATCGGCATCGCCCTGCCGCAAGGTCAACCGATGCAAAGCGCGGACGTGGCGGAGCCCCTGCGCCAAAGCCTCATCAGCCAGTTGCAGGCCCAGTCTCTCGACGCGGTGCCCTTGAGCGCCGCGACTCCCGATCTCGCGACTGCGGAAGCGCAGGCCAAGCACTGCAGCTACGTGCTTTATACGCATTTGGAGAAGCATGGCTCGAGCGGCCTGCGCGGCAAGCTATCGGGCATGACCAACCCGTTCGCCTTCACCGCATTCTCCGCGAAGGGCGCAAATGCCATCAGCAACAACCTCATGCAGGGGGCGAACCCCGGAGCGGCATCGCAGCCCTCGGCGGCCGTGAAGCAGGGTGACACCATGACCATGGCCTACCGGCTCATGCCGGTCGGGTCGACCGACCCCGTGAGGGCTGAGAGCTTTGACAGCGGCAAGGCGGGCGGCGACGGTCAGGACCTCGTCAGTCCGCTGGTCGCCCAGGTGGCCGGCGCCGTCGTTGCCGCGGCCCACAATTCTGCGCCGACGGCCGCGCCGGCGCCGCCCGCCGCCTCCGGCGAGGCCGTTGCCGCGACCGGGCACGCCTCGGCGTTCGGTGCACTCTTTGGTCATCATTCCACGCCGCCCAAGCCCGCGGCAGGAAGCACGAACAGCAGCATGGACTGCGCAAAGATTGCGAGCATGCCGAACGCGCCCATGTCGGTGGAGGCCTGCGAGAAAATGCAGAGTTCGCAGCAGATCTACAACCAGGCGGCCGCGGACCCTTCCGCCTCGCGCCCCGGCGATGATCAAATGACCTGCCCGCAGATTACCGCTGAACTGAAGCAGCAGCAGTACACGGCACCGGATAAGACCAAAGTGGCCGAGGCCACGGCCACCGTCAACAAGCAGGAAGAGATCATCCACAAAGAACACGCGAACATGCTGAAGATGCAGGCCGAAGATCAGAGTGCCGTCGCAGCAGCGACCGCGGCGGACACGGCGACCGAACTCGCCACCGGAGGTCTGGTGCGCGGCCGCGCACTCAATGCGGTCGAGAAGACTCTCGACGCCAAACACAAGGCCAACAATGAGCGGGTCATACGCGAGGATCTGCCGGTCACACAGCAGATGACCAGCCAAACGGCCGGGCTTGGCTCGGACTTCGCCCAACAACTGCAATCCAATCCGCGCCTTGCCCGCCTCATGCAGCTGGCGGACTCCAAGCACTGCAAAGGGGGCACCTAGCCCCGCCTCTCAGCGCAATCGAGCGCCCCGCACCGCGAGGGCCGGCGGGATGTTGGCGGCGTGGCGCGCCGGCCAATACACCGCGATCTGCCCGAGCAACAGCATGGCGAGGGCGGCACTGCCGACCTGAACGGCATGGATTCGAATCATGTCGAAATGCCCCACCAGCCACAGATTCAGCGCAACGGCCAGGGCGATGCCGGCCAGCGCGCCGCCCGACGCAATGACTAGGTTTTCCCGCTGGAACTGCCGCAGAATGGCGCGGCGGGTGGCGCCCAGTGCCCGACGGATGCCGACCTGCCGCCGTCGCTGAGACACCCAGTAGCTCGTCAGTCCAAACATGCCGAAGGCGGTCACGGCGACCAGCGTCGTTGTCATGGAGGCGCCGATCCCGGCGCCGATGGCGATCACCATCAACGTGGTCAACGTAAGGTTTTGCCTGAGATTTCGTACCGCGAGATGCAGGTAGTAGCTGAACATCGCTCGTTCTGACGCGGCAGCCGGTCAGCCGCCGCCCGGGAAGGCGCCCGCTTGCGCTGCAAAAAGATTACCGGAGGCCGTTGCGCGGTGGGCGATCTGTCGGCACAGCTCCACGGCCCGCTGGCTGCTGTGCGCGATGAGTTCGATGGCCACCGAATCGACCTGGCCGCCGCCTGATGCCAGCTCCAAGCGCGTTGCCGCCGACTCGAGTTCCACCAGCGTGCGGTCGAATCCGCAACGCAGCTCATTGGCGAGGCGCCGGCGTTCAAGATCGATCGCTTCAAGAAATTGACGCCGCACTGTGTTGCGCTCGGTAACATCCACCGCAAAGCAGAGCAGCGTCGGCCGGCCGTTCATGTCGATCGGCGCATGGGACAGCTCGGCGTCGATCAGTGCGCCGTCCTTGAGACGATGACGTGTCTCGACCAATCCATAGCCGCGGCCCGGCGCACCCGACACCGCACTCCCCGGAGTCACGGTGAAGTCCTCGACGGTGAGCGCCAACCATTCATCCTCGGAGTAACCATAGTGGGCAATGGCCTGTTCGTTGACCATTAGGATGCGTCCCGTCGCATGATCCTGCACCCACATGGGATGGGGACCGTCGGCAAACAGGCGTCGATGGCGTTGCACCGCGGCATCGAGTTCGTGCAAGGTGCGATTGCGCTCGGCCAGCAGCACGGTCAGGAACATGCCCGTCACGGTCAGCAACGACAGAAAATCCCACAGCGTATCGATGCCTTCGTTGACCCCGATGGTGGTGAGCACCCCCCGTTGCAGGACGAAGCTCAACGTGGCGGCCATGGCGCAAACGGATGTGGCAATCGACGCCATGGCGACGCCGAAGCGTACGACCGCCCAGACCAGCAGCACCAGCGCCATCGCCACCATGGGCAACCGCGCTCCGGCGTCTCGCAGCACAAACAAGCAGACCACCCAGGCAAGCAGCACCAGACACCAGCCGCCCGCCTCCACCGCCTTGCCGCGCAACGTGCGCAGAATGGGCGGCGTTGCAACCAGCAGCGGCACGAACAACACCGCGCCGGCAACGCAGTCCGCCCACCATCGCGACAGCGCCGACAGAAATGCCACACTCACCACCGGCGTGGCGCCGCCGCCGCTCGTCACCAGAGCGATGACCGCGGGGGTCAATTCGCCCGGCCGCAGCCACTGGTAAATCAAGATGCCGACAAAATCGAACACTTGAATCACACCACCGCCGACGAGGGCGGCGCCCACCAACAACAGCGGGTCCTGCCAACGGTCGAAGGCGCGGCTGAAGCGCCAACGCGTCAGCAGCTCGATGATGATCAGCGCGGCCAGCGCCACCGCCGCGCCGTAGTAGAGGCCATAGAGCCATGTCTCATGCAGCAATGCGACCGCCCCCAGCCAGGTTCCCGCGGCAATTCCCGGCCATAGCCGCCGGCCGCCCCACATCAAGCCCGCCACGCTGAACCCCACCAGCAGCGAGGGCACTGCCAGCCGGGCGCCATAGATGTCGAGACGAGGATCGATGAGAGTGGCCAGGAGAACCGTGACTGACAGCCCGGCAAAACAGGCGGCGGCGAGCAGAAGGCACTCCCCGAGATAGGTCAATCCCCGCGGCCGGCCCTCGGGTGACGGAGTGTTGCTGTCGACGCGGGACGCGCCCCACGCCTCGGCCGGGCTGCGATCCGACCCTGCTGCGCGCGGGGCGGCCTCGCTCTCTTCTCGTTGCAGGCACTCGCAGCGGATGAGCGTGCCGCCGCCCGCTCTCGCGAGCACCTCCACCGTCGCACCGACGGCCGCCGCGCGCAGCCGCATCGACCGCAAGCCAAAGCCACCCGCCGCGCGCGCGAAGTCTCCGATGCCGACACCGTCATCCTCGATGCCGACTTGCACCGTTTCCGGGGTGACGATCACGTGCACCCGAATGGACGCGGCACGCGCATGCTTCAACGCGTTGGTGACGGCCTCCTGCACCAGGCGGTACAAATGTTCGCTGCGCGCGAGCGACAGACGCAGCGGCGACCAAGACTCCACTTCAACTTGCAGTTTCGGGCCGGACTCCGGAGGCACCGTGTGGGGCAGGTGGCGCAGCGCCTCGAGCAGATTGCCGTTGGCATCGTGCAGCGGGGAGACCCCGCGAGTCAGCTGCCGGCACAGCTTGAGTGCCTCGCCGGTACTGTCGAGCAGAAAATCGACGAAGGTCGGATCGATGTCCGCCGCGCGCGACGCGCGCGTGATCGCGGCCCGCGCACCCAAACTCAAACCCGTCAGGATCTGACCAAGACCGTCGTGCAAATCCTGCGCCAGTCGGCCTCGCTCCAGATCCATCGATGCGAGAATTCGCGAGCGGATTTCAAAGCGATCCGTGACGTCCATCGCGTAGCACAGATCGGCGGCTCGGCCATCCAGCTCAATCGGGGTCGAGAGGAGTTGGACATCGATGATCGCGCCGGCACGGGTGCGATGGCGGAGCATCCGGCTCCCGCCGCCTGCGCCGGCCGACCCGACCCCCTCGTCCGTGCGGGAGCCCACGCAAAGGTCCGACACCGTCAAGGCGAGAAACTCGGCCTCGCTGAAGCCGTAGTGCCGCAACGCCTCGTCATTCACCATCAGAATGCGGCCGCCGTTCGGCTCCGCCACCCACAGTGGCGAGGGATTGGACTTGAACAAGCGCCGGTAGCGCTCCGCAACGATGCGTAGCTGCTCGAGGTCATGGCGTCGCTCCGCGAGCAGCGCGGTGAGCGAAAGACCGGTGAGCGTCAGGAGCGCGATGAACCCCCACTGTAATCCGATGTCATCTATCGTGCTGCCGGCGAGGGGCCCCCGCCGCATCACAATGCCGATCGTCACCACCACCGACAGGGTCAAGGTGGCGAAGGCGGCGGCCGGCGGCCCGAAGCGCACCGCAGCCCACGCCACCAACATCAGTGCCGTGATCAGCAGGGGCTGCGCTGCCGCCATGGGCAGCGTCAGCGCCGCGGCGCTCCATCCGAACAGCGCGACGAGCAATGCGAGCAGCGACAGCCGCTGATGGTGATACCACCTCTGCAGGTCCTCCCGCCTGGCGCTCACGAGCGGCACCACCAGCATGATGCCGGCAATGCAATTCACCGCCCAGTGAAACATGTTCAAGGCAAAGGCCGGTGTCAGCGCAGGAAAGGTCCCGCTCGCACCGGTCATGATCCGGCGATAGAAGGGTGCGAGCGAATCAGGCGCCAGCCACCCCAACACAAAGCCGTTCATCAAGTCGAGCCCCACGTCGAGCGCCCGCCCCACGGTTGCCGCGGCCAAGAGGATGAGGGGGTCGCGGAGGCGGTCGAAGCTGCGGTGAAAGCCCCACCGCGACAGCAAGTGAGCGATGAGCACGATGCTGCCCGCCTCCACCGCCGCATCAATCGTCACCGACAGGGGCGGGTCGCCGACGATGAAACCCCACCCCACCCAGGAACCGAAGAACACGGCAGGCCAGAGCCGCAGTCCCCCCAATAGCAGGCCGATCACTCCGACACCGATGGCGAGCCACGGCGTCGCCATCGACATGGCCAACAGCGAGGACTCTTCAGCGTGCTCGACCAACCCGATGGTCGCGGCCGTGGTCGCGACGTAGACCAGGAACAGAACCAGGCCGCCGGCCCAGGGTGAGTTCCAGCGCCAACCTCCATCGGCGATTCGGCCTCGGCTGTCTCCTGGTCGGGCATTTCCCATGAATGGCATTATTGCGGAGATTCAAGGGATGCAGAAGATTTTCTCCGCGGGATCCAACGGACGTAGCACACGGCGACCGGCATCTGATGCGACACGCAGTATTCGAGGAACCGGCGCTGATTGTCCTGAACCCGATCGCCCGGCCCCTTCACCTCGATCATTCGGTATTGTCGAACCTGGGGCCAAAACTGCACCAGATCGGGGAAGCCGGCGCGATTATCTTGAATCTCGCGCACCATCCACTCGAACCACAGCCGCAGGTGCGCCGCCGGAAAGCAATCGAGCGCCCACCGCAGCAGGGTCTCATCCAGGGCAGCCCAGCGGACCCACGGCGATTGGATACCCCACTTCTGCTTGAACGTGGCCCAAATGCTCTGTCGATACTGTCCTGTATCCAATTGGGCGAAACAATCCTCGAATTGCCGTTGCCGCCGCGGATAGAAATGACTGCTGCCAAGGTCAGCCGGTCCATGGTGGAAGTCGTGAAAAAACGCGCCTGGGATGGCGGCGAAAATGGCGGGCCAACACAGCAGCCCAAACAGCGAATTGATCAACCCGTTCTCGACATACCTCACGGTGTTGCGATCACTGAGATCTCGGGCCAGATGGTCACGGACGCGATATTCGACGCCGCCCACGCCGGGAGCTGTCTCCAAAAGGACTTCGAATTCCGGAATATCCGGGGGCGCCGCGTCGGCATCCGTTGCAATCTTGAGTTTGCGATTGGCCCGCGGCAAGACTCGTCGCACGTACTGCAGTTCGGCTTCGCCTTCGGGATTCTGTCGTGCCGCAAGACACAGTGCCCGCGTCGCCGCCCAATCATGTGCACGAGATGTCAGGCGAATGGCGCGCGTGCGTGCCTCGCGATGCCGGCAGTCCGAATACAGGCCAAGCGCTCGGGTGATCTCGCCCGCGCGCTCGAACTCGCGCGCGATGTTGAACAGCAACTTTTGCCGTCGGTCTTCGAGCCAGTCACTGTCCTCGATCGGCACCGGAAGGTGTTGCATGATCTCACCGGGCGGCATGCCCGCCTCGATCAACTCCCGGCATGCCTGCAGCCGCTCGAACACCTCGATCTGCGCGCGAGTCTGAAAGGGCCGGCTGCAGGAGGACCGGCCGACCTTTTCGTAGTGAAAGATCTTCAGATCCGCGGTCACGAATTCCGACCAGCTTTGTCGATAGTTGCCGAAGTACATCAGCCGGAAGCGCTCGCACAGCGGGGCGACGGACAGCGCATAGACCGACTCGGTGGTCCCGACGCACCACTCGCCGAATTCCCGCGATCCCGGATATTGCGGTCTGAGCATCGCCACCAACTCTGCCTTCCGCCAATTGCCGTAGCGGCCCGGCAGCCTGAGGCATCGAATCAATTCTGCCTTGGTCAGGAACCCTTGCAGTTGCTCGAGACCAAGCAGCGGCCGATCGGTGACCCATTCAGCCTCGATCAGCGGCGCGGCGGCCGCCCGCGTGTCCCCGATTTCCGGATAATTGAGCTTGCTCAGCCGGAAAAGATCGCCACGGCGCATGACCATCCGCGCCAGCAACGCCCGGGACGCCAAGGGTGCCTGGGGGAATGCACGGATGAATCCCGCTTCCTCCCCCGACAACAGATCTGCGTATCGACTGAGAATCGTCGACAGCACCCACTCAAAGTTCTTCAGGTAATAGAACGGTTCAAGCACCGGCACCTGGTGGTGCGCATCGGAGTACATGGTTTTAGGCCGTGGGAGACCGGATGCCGCGTCCCGCCGTCTCCGGCAAGAACCACATGCCGGCCACCACCGTCACCGCGGCCACGACCACCGGATACCAAAGGCCCGAGTACAAATCGCCGGTGATCGCCACCAGCGTGAAGGCCACCGCCGGCAGAAAGCCGCCAAACCAGCCGGCGCCGATGTGATACGGAACGGACATCGAGGTATAGCGCACGCGCGCCGGAAACAGTTCGACCAGCCACGCCGCCATCGGGGCGGTGACCAAGGTGGCATACACCATGAGAATCACCAGCATCAGCAACACCATCGGATGATTGAGATGCGCGGGGTCCGCGTTCGCCGGGTAGCCTGCCGCCGTGAGCGCCTGCGTCAGGTTCAGCGCAAACGCCTCGCTGGGCTGGGTGAAGGAGACCTCGGTTGCCGCGCCGCCGGCGCGCCCGATGCGCACCACGGCGACGCTGCGAGCCGAATCAAATTCCGTCGCATAGGGCACGCCGGCTTTGGCCAACGCCGCCTTCGCGACGTCGCAGGAGTTGACGAATCGGCTTTGGCCGATCGGGTCGAACTGCGAACTGCAGCCGTCGCGTCTTGCAAGCACCGTCACGGGTGCACGCCGTGCCGCGGCCTCGATCGCGGGGTTCGCGAAGTGCGCGATGCCGTGATAGACGGGAATAAACGTCGACGCGGCCAGCGCCATTCCCAGCATCACGACTTTTTTGCGGCCGATGCGATCGGAGAGCCGCCCAAACACCAGATACAGCGGCGTGCCGATGGCGAGCGCCGCCCCCAGCAGCAACGTGGCCGTCTGCGGCGCCACTTTGAGCACCTGCGTGAGGAAGTACAGCGAGTACAGCTGGCAGCCGTACCAGACCACGTTCATCCCCGCGGTCGCCCCGAACAGCGCGGCCAGAATCATCTTCAAATTCCGGGCGTCGCCGAATGCATCCCGGATCGGCGCCTGGGAGCGCGATCCTTCGGCCACCAATTGCAGAAAAACAGGCGACTCCGCGAGTCGCAGGCGGACGTACACCGAGATGGCCAGCAATACGGCCGAGATCAGAAAGGGAATCCTCCAGCCCCAGGTCTCGAACTCGGCGCCGAGGGCGGCGCGGCACGCCACCACCACGATCAAGCTCAGCAGCAGCGCCAGAGTCGCCGTGGTCTGGATCCAGCTGGTATAGCGGCCGCGTTGTTCCGGCGGCGCGTGCTCGGCCACGTAGATCGCCGCGCCGCCGTATTCGCCCCCGATCGCGAAGCCCTGCAGCATGCGCAGCACGATGAGCGCAATCGGTGCCGCGATTCCCGCGGACCGATACGTGGGCAGAACGCCGACCAGCGTGGTCGCCGCACCCATGAGGACGATGGTCGCGAGAAAGGTCTTCTTGCGGCCGATCAGGTCGCCCAATCGGCCGAACAGCAGCGCGCCAAAGGGCCTCACCGCGAAACCGGCGGCGAAGGTCAGGAGGGCGAAGATGAATCCCGTGGTCTCGTTGACTCCGGCAAAGAATTCTTTCGAGATGACCCCTGCCAGCGATCCATATAAGAAGAAGTCATACCATTCGAAGCCGGTGCCGAGGCTCGCCGCGAGAATCACCCGCGCGTGGCTCATCCTGGCCGGTGTGGCCGCGAAATCCGAGGTCGCAGTCGACATCTCTCTACCTCGGGGCAGTGCCCCTCAATTCACCGCGGCTTTCTTCGGCTCCGCCGGAGTCTCGCCTTCCAATAGAAATGCATCGAGCACTTTGCGCGCGATGGGCGCCGCCGCCGCGGCACCAAACCCGCCGTTTTCCACCAGCACCGAAATCGCGATCTTGGGGTCGTCGGCCGGCGCGTAGGCGATGAACCAGGCGTGGTCGCGCTTTCTTTCATCGACGATCTTGGCGCGGGTGTTTTCCGTTTGTTTGATGGTGAACACCTGCGCGGTGCCCGTCTTGCCCGCGATTTTATACTTGGCGCCGAGGCCCGCCAGGTAGGCCGTACCGCCGGCGGAGGTGGCGCCCAGCATGCCGTCGTATACAACACCCCATTGCTCTGCTGTGGCGATATTGATCGGGCTCGCAAAGGTGGGTTGTCGAGGCGTGATCACTGTGGAACCCGCGGCACGGATGGCCGTGACCAGCCGCGGCGTTGCCACCAGTTGGCCTCGTTCGGCAATCTCCGCGGCGAAATGCGCCTGCTGCAGCGGAGTGACGGTGATCGGCCCCTGGCCGATCCCCATGCTGATGGTTTCGCCCGGAAACCACACCTGGTCGGCCGCCCGTTTGAAGTTATGCCGCTTCCATTCCGGCGATGCATACAGACCCGGCTTCTCGCCGGGTATGTCGATGCCCGTCAGGCTGCCGTAGCCGAACGCCTTCATGAACTCGTCCATGTGCGCGATGCCCATGCGCTCGGCAACCCGGTAGAAATAGACGTCGCAAGACTCCGCAATCGCCTGGCGCATGTTCAAAGACCCATGCTTCTTGTCGTCGCGGTACTTGTTGCTGCTGCCGCGCAACGTGAAAAAGCCCGGGCAAAATTCGGTTTGCTGGGGTGTCATGATTCCGTAGACCTGCGCGGCCAGCGCATACAGCGGCTTGACCGTGGACCCCGGCGGATAGGCGCCGCGCAACGCGCGATTCAACAGCGGCTTGTCGATGTCGTTTTGCAGGGCGCCGTACTGGGCGACCGACAGGCCGCGCACGAAATCATTGGGATCGAATCCCGGGGTGCTGGCCAGCGCGATCACATCGCCGGTGCGCGGATCGAGCGCCACGATCGAGCCGCGCTTGCCGACCAAGGCCGCCTCCGCCACTTCTTGAACGCGTATGTCCAGCCCCAGGATCAAGTCCTCGCCCGCCACGGGCGGCCGGGAGCTCAATTGCGGCGCGTAGTCTCCTTGCTTGTCCACCGGCCGGCCGGCGGCATTCACCAGAATCTCCTTATAGCCAGGCTTACCGTGCAGCTGCTGTTCATAGGCGGCTTCCACGCCGAGCTTGCCGATGAGGCTGGTGCCGGCATACTCCGCACTGTCGATCTGCTTCATGTCCTGTTCGTTGATGGCGCTCACATAGCCGATGGCGTGCACCGCCACCTCGCGCAGCGGATAGTGCCGCGCCAGACGCGGACGGATATCCACCCCCGAGAACTGATAGCGGTGAATGGCGAACAATGCCATCTCTTCATCATTCAATTGCAGCTTGATGGGCACGCTTTCGTACACCTTGTGCAACAGGATGGTGCGCTTGATATTGGAGATCTCTTCCTTGCGCAGCAATCCAATCTCCACCATTTGCGCGAGCGCAGCATCGAGCGCCTGGTTGTCGCCCACCTGCTCGCGCACCAGCTCGATCTGAAATGCCGGCAGATTGTCGGCCAGCACCACGCCGTGCCGGTCCAAAATCAACCCACGGCTGGGGGGCACGGGTTCGGTGCGAATCCGATTGCCCTGCGACAGAGTGGTGTAGTACTCGTGCTTCAGGACCTGCAATTGGAACAGACGCCCCGCCACGATGACCAACAGCAGCCCCGCAATGATGGCGGCGACAACGCTGCGGACGACGAATAGTTGCTTCTCAGCCCCGATGTTCTTGATTCGAGTCTGACGGCCTCTCACCATGGGTGCCGGCCGGCGGTAGACTGAAGATTCCTCATCGGCCGCTTGGGTTTGGGGAAGCCACCCGGGTCGTTAAGGGATAGGGCGCGCCATCCTTATGCACGAACCTCCCGTCGGCGTTGGAACTCATCATGTCGATATCGGAGCAGGTAGTGAGATCCTGCGGATTGCGGGAGCCCACCTCGAGATAGACCGCCGGCGCGGAGGACTTGTTGACCAGATGGTGGCCGTTGCCGGTGCCCTTCGGAAACGTGGCGCAATCGCCCGCCTGTAACACGGTTTCGGCGCCGTCTTCGATGAGCGTCAATTGGCCTTCGAGCAGGTAGACGAACTCGTCTTCGTGGCTATGGTGGTGGCGCTGACTGGACCAGCCGCCGGGCGGCAGGGTCATCAGATTCACGCCGAAATCGCGAAGGCCACCCGCATCGCCGAGTCGCCGGCGCGTACGCGCGGCACAGGGTTCATCGAAGGGTGAGGGATAGCCCGACCCTTGTCGTGCGGGTACGGAACGGGTGTCGATCTTTGGCATGCATCTCTCTGTTCGAGGCTCCGGCCGAATCCTACATCAGACCGCGAATGACGGCCTTTCCCACGCCGCCCTTGCCTGAGCGGCGCGCAAGCCTACCCAGCAGCGTTCTTGATTGCCTCGAGAATCAGATCGCGCTTGTCGGGATCCTTGACATCGACGATGAGCCGGCTGGCACCGTTGCTTTTCTGACGCAGCTGCACATGAACCGAACGCGTTTTGAGTACTTCGCTGATCACCGGGCGGCCCCGTCCCTTCGCTTGAGCTTCGCCCGCCCCTGCCCGCCCCTTGCGAACCAGTGCCTCGGTTTGCCGCACGGAGAGTTCTCGCTCCACCACGACCTGTGCCAGCTGCTCGCGTCCCGCCTCATCATCGACTCCCAGCAGCGCCCGGGCATGGCCCATGCTGATTTTTCGCGAATCCACCAGCGCCAGCACCGGTGGCGATAGTTCCAAGAGCCGGATCAGATTGGTCACCGCCGCGCGCGAGCGGCCGATCACTTCGGCCAGGCGATCGTGCGTGAGCGAAAACTCGCCGAGCAGGCGCTTCAGTGCCCGCGCCTCCTCCGCCGGAGTCAGGTCCTCGCGTTGAATATTCTCGATCAGCGCCACGGCGAGCGCCTCTTGATCGTTGAGTTCGCGCACCACCGCCGGAATTTCCGTCAGTCCCACCACCTTCGCGGCCTGCCAGCGGCGCTCGCCGGCGACCAGCTCGAATTGATGCGGAAATCCCGGGACCGGCCGCACCACAATGGGCTGGATGACGCCGTTCGCCTTGATCGAAGCGGCAAGCTCATCGAGTGCTTCATCGTGGACCTGGGTTCGCGGCTGCAGACTCCCCTGCCGGATGGCCGCAATGGGAATGGCGCCCGTTCGGTACAGATTGCGCGGTTGTGGGTTGAGCAGGGTCTGCAACCCTCTGCCGAGACCTTTCGATGTGCTTGCTGTCACTTGAAGGCCCGCCTCTTCGTCAACGGTCAAATCGGAAGTGTACTATGGGTTGGCCCACGGAACCGATCTGCCGCCGCATTGCAGCGCATGCGCGCGCGTTGCCCGGCGAAAACCACAGGGCTACAGTAGTTGCCCCCTCGATGCGAGCGCCACGCCCACATCCGCTTTGTCGGTTATCTTCAGAGCTCGCTTCCCGGAACTCCATGGCCGTCGCCCAAGGCGAATGCACCGGGAATCAATCCATCGCCCCTGGACGATCTTATTTTTCATGGCGGCAGGACGGTGCCGCAGATGGGATTCAAGAATATCTTCCTGGGCTCGACACGCGACTGGCAGCAGAGCGACATCGATCTCATCAATGCCTCGATTACCCGCGCCATGCAGGAACCCCGGCTCAACAATGTGATGGCGCAGTATTTTCCGGGCAGCTTGCTCTCCTGCGATGCGTTTGCCGAGGCGGCGCAGTATTGGGAGTCCATCTACCTGCATGACTGGGCCAATATGGCGGTCCAGCACGCCGCGGACTGACGCTCTTCCCGGGCACGCAGGCGGCCGCTGACTACGAAAGGCCGAAGACTCCCGGGCCCTGCTCTTCGATCAGTTCGAGAATTCGTCCGCCGCCGCGGGCAACGCAAGTGAGGGGATCCTCCGCGATGAACACCGGTAGTCCGGTTTCTTCCATGATCAACTTATCAATGTTGCGCAGCAAGGCGCCTCCACCCGAGATCACGATGCCGCGCTCCGCCACGTCGCTGCCGAGATCCGGCGGTATTTGCTCGAGGCCCTGCCTCACCGCACTCACGATTCCCTGCAATGGCTCCTCGAGGGCCTGCAGTATTTCATTGGAGTTCAACGTAAACGCTCGCGGCACGCCCTCCGAGAGGTTCCTTCCCCTGACGGTGATGTCACGCACTTGCGCGTCAGGATAGGCCGAACCGATTTCAATCTTGATGCGTTCCGCCGTGGCTTCGCCGATCAAAATACCGTAATTGCGGCGCACGAATTGCGTGATCGCTTCATCAAACTTGTCCCCGCCCATGCGCACGCTCGCCGCGTAAACGATGCCGTTCAAGGAGACCACGGCGACCTCGGAGGTGCCGCCGCCGATGTCGAGAACCATGGAGCCGCGCGCCTCGTGCACCGGCAAACCGGCGCCGACAGCGGCCGCCATCGGCTCAGGCACGATGTCGACACTGCGCGCCCCGGCCCCCTCGGCGGACTCCTTGATGGCCCGGCGTTCAACCTGGGTCGAGCCGAATGGCACGCAGACGAGCACGTGCGGACTCGGACTGAAAAAGCGGTCGCCATGCACCTTCTTGATAAAGTACTGCAGCATTTTTTCGGTGTAGGTGAAATCGGCAATGACGCCATCCCTCAGTGGCCGCACCGTGGTGATGTGCTCAGGCGTTCGTCCGAGCATTTTCTTGGCCGCGGCGCCCACGGCGACTACGACTTTACCCCCGCGGCCCGGCTCGTTTTGTACGGCGACGACGGAGGGCTCGTTGAGCACGATTCCCCGCGACTTGACGTATATCAAGGTATTGGCGGTGCCCAGGTCGATCGAGAGGTCATTGGAAAAATGACCGCGGAGGCGTTTCAGCATGGACTGTTGTCTTACTCGGAACAAGGGAGAGCGTCGTTGCAGCGCGGCACCGACCGACAGGCTCAACTGGCGGCCCCACGTGTACCACGTTTCCGGCCGCGCCGTGCGGACACGTCAGCTAGATGGGAACCCTTGAGGTCTCAGCTTGCTTCGAGAGCTCATCGACGATGGCAACGATGCTGGACAGCACCACGCCGCCCACCCGCAAACGACAACCTTCAATTTCCGGGCGGCTAAAGGATCTTTCGACGGATCTGCCCTTCACGGCGATTGCGATGGTCGAGCCGGTGAGGAGATGATCCGCGCCTTCAGTGTCAACCCAGGTAACGCTGCCGAATAAGCCATGGGGCACCAATTGGCTCTTGATTTCGTTCCTAATCTTGGCAAGGCCCGTGTCGAACTGCTCTCTTACCTGCTTCTCTTCCATGGGCCCTCACCACGTGACGCTGTACGACGCATGGTACGCCCTTGTGACCAGATGCAGGCGAAATCACCCTGAGCCCGGCGAATCCGCGTGCCTCCCACCAGCGCCAACCCGGACAGCAGCATCCAGACCGAGGCGGGAAGCGGCACCGCCGTCACGTCGGTGTACTGTCCGTCAAAGACCGAACCGATCGAGATCCATTACCTTGGCCCACGCCGAAACGAAGTCCGTCACGAACTTCCCCTTCGAGTCCGCGCACGCATAGACTTCCGCGACGGCGCGTAGCTGCGAATGCGAACCGAAGATCAAATCGGTGCGGGTGGCGCGCCACTTGACCTCGTTCGTCTTCCGGTCTCGTCCCTCATAGAGGGCATCGGATCCGTCCGGCTGCCACGACGTGCTCATGTCGAGGAGGTTGACGAAGAAGTCGTTCGTCAGAGTCTCCGGCCGCTGGGTAAACACCCCGTGCGTGGACCTGCCGGCATTCGCACCGAGGACGCGCAGGCCGCCGACGAGAACCGTCATTTCGGGCGCCGTGAGCGTCAGCAATTGCGCCCGATCAATCAACGATTCCTCGGGCGACAGCCGTTGCCTGCCGCGAACGTAGTTGCGGAACCCATCGGCGATCGGTTCAAGCGGCTCGAAGGAGTGAGTGTCGGTTTGCGCTTGCAACGCGTCCATGCGCCCCGGTGTGAATGGAACCGTCACGTCGTGCCCCGCGGCCTTGGCCGCTTTCTCGATGGCGGCGCAGCCGCCGAGAACGATCAGGTCAGCCAGCGAGACTTTCTTCCCGCCCGACAGCGAAGCATTGCCCTCTTTGTGAATCGCTTCGAAGGCTTTGAGCACCTGCGTAAGCTCGGCCGGCTGGTTCACCTCCCAATCCTTTTGCGGAGCAAGGCGGATCCGCGCGCCGTTCGCCCCGCCACGCTTGTCGGAGCCACGGAACGTCGAGGCCGACGCCCAAGCCGTGGTCACCAGCTGCCGAACGGTCAGGCCTGAGGCGAGCACCTTCGCTTTCAGGGCAGCGACCTCCTGATCCCCGATCAAAGCATGATTCACGGCGGGGATCGGGTCTTGCCACGGCAGCTGCTCCTTCGGAACGAGCGCGCCGAGATAGCGGACGATCGGTCCCATGTCCCGGTGCGTCAGCTTGAACCATGCGCGTGCAAACGCGTCCGCGAATTGATCCGGATGCTCATGGAAACGTCTTGAAATCTTTTCGTAAGCCGGATCGACCCGCAAGGCGAGGTCGGTCGTCAGCATGGAGGGGGCATGCCGCTTGGCGGAGTCGTGCGCATCCGGCACCGTGCCTGCGCCTGCACCGTTCTTGGGTCTCCATTGATGCGCTCCGGCCGGGCTCTTCGTCAATTCCCATTCGTAGCCAAAGAGGTTCTTGAAAAAATCATTGCTCCACGTCGTGGGCGTCGTCGTCCACGTGACCTCCAGGCCGCTCGTAATCGCGTCCTGCCCCTTGCCCGACCCGAATTTGCTTTTCCAGCCGAAGCCCTGCTCCTCGATGCTCGCGCCTTCAGGCTCCGCGCCCACCAATGACGCAGCGCCGGCTCCATGAGTCTTGCCGAAGGTGTGACCGCCCGCAATCAGCGCGACCGTCTCTTCATCGTTCATCGCCATACGGGCAAAGGTCTCGCGGATATCGCGAGCGGCTGCAAGCGGATCCGGCCTGCCGTTCGGCCCTTCCGGATTCACGTAGATCAGGCCCATTTGCACCGCGCCTAGCGGATGTTCGAGATCACGGTCGCCTGTGTAGCGCTCGTCCGCCAGCCACTTGCCCTCGGACCCCCAGTAGATATCCGCCTGAGGCTCCCAGGTATCGACCCGTCCCCCGCCAAAACCGAAGGTCTTGCACCCCATTGACTCCAGAGCAACGTTGCCCGTGAGGATCAAAAGATCCGCCCAGGAGATCTTGCGGCCATACCTTTGTTTGATCGGCCAGAGCAGTCGCCGCGCCTTGTCGAGGTTCGCATTGTCCGGCCAACTGTTGATCGGTGCAAAACGCTGCTGGCCGGCTCCTGCGCCCCCGCGGCCGTCGCCGATGCGGTACGTGCCGGCACTGTGCCAGGCCATCCGAACGAACAACGGTCCGTAGTGACCAAAGTCGGCCGGCCACCAATCCTGTGAATCCGTCATCAAGGCACGCAAATCCTTGATCACCGCGTTCAGATCGAGGCTCTTGAACTCCGCGGCATAGTCGAATGCCTCGCCCATCGGATTGGACAGGTTGGATTGCTGATGGAGAACCTGGAGGTTCAGCTGATTCGGCCACCAGTCCTGGATCGAACGTGCTCGGGTCCCGCCGTTGAACGGGCACTTGCTCTCGGTTGCCATGCTCTCTCCTCGACTAAATCAGGGTGAATGCTATCTCGCGGGAGAAGCGCATTGAAGTTGATCCTGTCTATGACGATCATCGGCCGGATCGATCGGTGCAACTCTGGTTGCGGCACCTTCCATGTCCGATGCATCAAAGAACAACCAGTCGATTCCCGCCTTTTTGGCCCGATACATGGCGGTGTCGGCCCTGCGTATCAATTCCTCCCCGCTGCCGCCGTCGCCGGGATAAACGGCGATGCCGATGCTCGCGTTGATGACCGGTTGCAGGTCCCCCAGGTCAATGGGCTGCGCAATCGCTGTCGACAGGGTGCGGGCAATTCGCTCGCTATTCTCGCTGCCTCGCGGGTTCATCACCAGGTACAGGAACTCATCGCCGCCGTTGCGGCACACGGTGTCTTCGTCGCGAGCGTGTTGTGACAGGCGTCTTGCCACTTCCTTCAATACTGCGTCGCCCACGGCGTGGCTGTGCGTGTCGTTGATGCCCGGGGGAGTATGGTCGACCCGACGGCGAGTCTCTGTACGCCAACCCACATAGCGGCGATTCAGAGGTTGAGGTGCCCGCGATCGCCATGCAGGCGCGCCAATTCACCCGGCCGGCGCCGTCGCGCCCACCCGGCTGCCTTAGTATCCCCCCGTCAGGTCACTGATCCCCTCATCAAAGGATCTTGTAGCCGAACGATACTCCGAGCACGCGCGGACGAAGCGGTGTCTGTTCCACGATGAAATTGTCTGTGCTGGTGAAGGTGGAGGCATGCGAGTTGGCAAGATTCTCACCGTACAGCATCACATTCCAGGCATCCTTCGCGACTCCCACCGATGCCGAGAAGGTCGAATACGCGGGATTTTCGAATCGCAGCCGTGAGGTGCCGATGCCGATCGATCCCGCCGCGAAGGTTGGGTTGGAGCCCGCCTGCGTGAATGAATGCCCCGAGTGCGAAGCGCCCACTTGCGCGAAGGAGTTGTAATCCCCGAACGACCATTCGTAACGGGCCCGCAGGCTGAATTGCAGCGGCGGCGCATTGGCCGTGGGCGATCCGACCGGGCCGAACGGATTGACGATGCCCGCACAGTTGGCCCCCGTGGAGTCGCATTGTTGCGTGATGGGATGACCGAAATTGGCACTCGAGGGGTTGTTGTCGATCAGTGCAGGCGAATTCGTCTGCCGCGTTTGATTCCAGGAGGCGGCCCCTTGCAGCGTCAGTCCGCCGGCCACCCGCGCGACCATCGAGGTTTCGAGGCCTTTGACCAGGAAGTTCTGCCCGTTGGTATTGAAGAACAAGTTGCCGAGCAGCCCGGGATCGAAGAAGGAGATCTGCACATTGTCCCAGTTCTCACGGTAGATGGCGCCGTTCCACTGAAAGCGATGGTCAAAGAACTCCGCCTTCCAGCCGATCTCGTTGTTGGTCAGCTTGTCCGAATCCCAGGAGCGCGGCAGCAGGTATTGCAGCTGGCCGTCCGTCCCGTAGATATGTCCGGTGCCCCCATTCTCATCGAAGCCGCCCGGCCGAAACCCTTGCGACCAGGTGTAGTACACCATGACGTCCGGCGTGATGTGCCAGGTCAGATTGGCGCGGCTCTTGAATCCCGATTCCGAACCATGCAGGTTTTGCGCGTCGAGATTGTACGAGTATGAGGAGGTGCAGCCGCCCGGCAGTACGCCCGCCTCGTAGCACCCGAAGCTCGACATGACGCTGCCTTGGTACGAATTCTGGAACAAGAAGTGGCGCGTGCCGGCGGTGAAGGTCAGCGTCTTGGGGATCAAGTCGATGTCGGCCGAGCCGAAGAACGCGGTCTGTTTGGTTTCGCGCGGCGTGTCTTGGTAGAACGACTCATCCGCCGGCCGGATCCCGGCCGGGTCGACCGAGCTTCCGGGGAAGGTGCCCAAGGGGGTGAAGCAGCCCGCCGCGAGGGTGGCGGTACATTCCGGGATTCCCTTGTAGCTCCACGCGGTGCGGTCGGACAGCTTGTTGTCCTCGTAGAACGCGCCCACGATGCCGCGTATGCGCCAGTCATCGGGAGTGCTCAAGCGGAACTCCTGCTGAAAGTGCTTGTTCTGCTCGCTGGTGTGCCAGGAGGCGCTCGGCGAGAAGCAGGTCGGCGTCAGATCGAACTTGCCGTAGCACTGATAGTATTCGGCGTAGACCGCGCGCGAATAGTTGGTGTAGTCACCCTGCTGTTCCACGTGTCGATCCAGGTAGCCGGCCGTGTAGACGCCCTTCAAGGGGCCGAGTTTTCCGTCGATCGTCAACGACGTCATCTCGAACGTGTCCTTGTTGTAGGCTCCGTTGAACAAGGTGACCTCGAGCGGCTGCAGCGGAGCGCCGTCCGACGCGTTCGGCTGTTGGTAGAACACCCCGCGCGAATCCATGTTTTGGTAGCTCTGCGCGATCAGCACATCCCAGTCGTCGTTGAACTTGTACAGCAACTCTGCCCGTAGGCCCTGGTAGGTCACCGGATTGATGGCGCGCCCCACGAGACTATTATTGTTGAGCGTCGGACTGCCGGGCGGCACGCAAAAGCCATTGTTCGGCAGCCCGTCCGGACACTGACCGTTGACGGCCGGGTAGTTGGCATACCCAATGCCGAGATCGGTGTTCTTGCGTGTGAACGTCGCCGGGACGTTGTCGATGTAGCCGCCGCGCTGATCGTTATAGATGACGGCACGCACCGCCATGTGCTCGGCAATCAACGGCAGATTCAGGACCGCCGTGAGATCGGCGTTGTTGTCCCCATGGGCGGTCGTGCCGTAGCCCGCCTTGAGGGTGGCTTCGGTCACATCGATCTTGGGTTCATTGGTGATGTAGCGGATCACGCCGGCTTCGGCGCCCGCGCCGAACAGGGTGCCCTGCGGGCCTTCGAGAACTTCGATACGGTTCAAATCCGCGGCATAGATGTCGAGGTTGCGGTTCGGCAACTGGCCCGATTGATTGTCGAGATAAATGGCGACGTTGGGGAACAGTCCGGTGGAGGAACTGCCCTGGCTCGCCTGGGAGCCCGCGCTCAAACCCCGCATGAATACCTCGTTCTGGCCCGGCCCGTTGTTGGCGCTGGTGACGTTCGGCAGATACTTGATGTAGTCGTCGAAGGTCTGGATGTTGAGCTGCTGCAGGGCTTGGCCCGTAAAGGCCTGCATCGAGATGGGCACGTCCTGCATGCTTTGCGCGCGCCGCTGCGCCGTCACGGTGATTTCCTCGAGGGCATCGCTGCCCCCCTCGACGGTCGCGGCCAGAGTTCTCGCGGCGGACAGGGTGCCGAGGACAGCCGCGATCGATACGGCAAGCTTGGAATTCATCAATCATCCCCTTGTTATACTTTTCAGACGGCTCTTTGGCCGTGCTGTGGACAGTTTCTAACATCAAATAGACCACGGATCAATTGGCCGCGGGTTGGCAGCCGGCCCACGGATCGGTTCGGCACGCCGCCGGCTAACGCATTGACCTTTGGAGAAATGCGCGGGCCACTCCATTGGTCCAGCCGAAGCCCCTTTGGACCGGATATTCCCCGCCGCGTCCCGGTACTTGACGCTCAACGTCGTACTTTTCGAACAGGGGTCCGAGTGCTTCGTAGTCCCTTCTCACCGTTGCCGTAAAGCGCGCGGCGATGGTGCGCCCGAGCTTCGTATGTCCATGACGGATGAAGCCCATCGCGCCGATCCATTGCAGTGGAGCCCAGCCGTTGGGCATGTCCCACTGTTCGCCCGAGCGAGCCGTCGTGGTGCGCAGTCCGCCCGGGGCCAGCAGCTCGCGCCTGACCATGGCCGCCATGGCCCGTGCCTGGGAGCCGCGCGCGATTCCCGTGAACAGCGGGAAGAGCGCGGCGGCGTTGATCGAGGACGTCATGCGTCCCGTCGACCACAGACAGTCGCCGAAGCGCTGGTGCGCGTCGCTCCACCCATATTTCTGCAGCGCCTGGCGCCGCCGCCGCGCCAGCTGCTCGAAGCGCAGCGCAACCGCCGCATCGCCCAGGTCGAGGGCTCGCCGCGCGATCGCTTGTTCAAGGCCGAACAACAGACAATTCAGGTCGATGGGTGCGATCGACGTGGTGCGCGTGGAGCTCAGGCCCTGACCTTCTTCCTCGCCGAACCAGCGGGAGGAGAAGTCCCAACCGCTCTCCGCGGCCGCGCGCAGGTCGCGGTACACCTGGGCTCGCGGCCTTGCGCTGTGCTGGGCGGTGATCACATCCTCCGCATAGGATTCGTCGCGGGGGCGGTCAGACTCATCCCAATATCGGTTGAGGAGGGAGCCGTCCGGCAGGCACACGGCGCGGCGCGACGCATCGCCGGGCCGCAGCGACGCCGAATCCGCCATCCAAAACGAATGTTCCGTGAGCAATGCCTCCAATCGCCGCCGGGCGTCGCTGTCGCTCGCCACCCGCGACACATCGAGCATCAGATAGTAGACCGGCGGCTGGGAGCGGCCCAGGTAGTAAGTTCTCGAACCATTGGGAATGAAGCCATGGCGCTCGATCAATGAAGTGCAGTTCTCGATCGTCGCCTCAATGAGATCCTCCCGTGCGTCCGCCCGCAGCCCGAGCATGGTGAAGAAGGAGTCCCAATAGTAGAGCTCGCGGAATCGCCCGCCGGGCACGAGGTATGGCGCGGCGAGCGGCAGCGCGGAGGAGAACGCCGGGACTGCCTGAGGTGCCCGCATCAACAGATCCCAGGTCGCGCGGATATGATCGAGCAGGCTCGCGGCCGGCCGGCCATTGACATGGTCCCTCCCCGCGGCGGGAAGGGGCGGCGGATCGAAGTGTTCCGCGACAAACGCGGCGAGCGTGGCGTCGTCACAAAATTCCGGAAGCCGCCGATAGCGGGACATGATCTGCGCCGGGTGCAGGCGCGGCTGCATGTCGACGAAGTATTTCCCATCGGGAAACAGGCGCCGCAGTTGCACCTCATGCAGCAGCTCGCCGAAGTACTCGGCCGGCGATGGCAGCGGCGCGCCGCGCATCAGGCGGTCGAGCAGCTCGACTGGAATGCGCGACGCCCTTTGAGAGCCAGGTACGCCGCCATTGCGCCTGCGGCGGCATCGACGCACGCCAATGAATATCCCACGGCGGCCGTCCGTCCGAAGATCTTGTCCGTCAACACCGCGACGATGAAGGGTCCCAGCGACAACGCCAGCAGGTTCATCAACAACAGATGCAGTGCCATGATCTGCGCCCGCATCGGGCTCGGGGTCATCATGGGCAGCGCCGTTCCCGCCAATACCGTCGGCAGCCCGAGTAAGGTATAGACGCTCACCCAAGCGCCGACCGCCACGCCGTTCGGGGCTGTCGCGGCTAGGATCGCCAGGGCCGCAATCCCAACGCCGAGCACGAGACTGACCCGCAGCACGCCGTCCGCTCGCCCGCCCCGGTGCAGCGCGTCGACCCAGAGGCCACAGGGATAGGCCAGCAGCATCCCGCCGATGAGCGCGGCCGCGGCGGTCATGCGCCCGGCCGCTGCCAACGGCACGCCGTGCACTCGCGTCAACACCGTGGGACCCCAGGCCGAGGTGGCGAAGGCGCACAGCGCGAGGCACAGCATGGCACCGCTGACGCACGCGTAAGCGCGCCCGTGAGCGATCACCCAGTTCCGAATGGCGGCGAAGGAATCATCCATGCCCAGACGCTCATGACGAGCCGGTTCCTTGACCGTCAGCAACAAGGCCGCCGTGATCAATCCCGTCAGGCCGCACAGCAGAAATGCCACTTGCCAGCCGTCGAGTCCAGACAAGGCGGGCAGCCGTCCGACCAGCTCCGCGCGATGCGGCAGGATCCATCCGCCACCGAACAGCGCAGCGGCCGCGCCGAGGGGCCCGCCACTGCCGAAGGCGGCGACGGCGCTCGACAGCCGCGGTCGCGGCACGAGATCGGCGATCAAGGACAGCGCCGCCGGGAACAGGAACACCTCGCCGATGCCCATGAAGATGCGTGCCGTGAACAGCTGGCCGACATCGGTGACGAAGGCGCAGGCCAGGGTCGACAGCGACCAACCGCAGGCGCCGACCAGAATGACATTGCGGCGGCTGCGCCGGTCGGCCCATCGTGCCGCGGGAATCCCCAGCAGCGCCGCAAAAATCGCCACCGCCAGCCCCTGCAGCAGGCTGAACTGCGTGTCGGAAATGGCGAGACTCCTCTTGATCGGATCGATCAGGATGTTGAGTATTTGAAAGCTCGCGATGGCTTGCGCATGGCACAGTGCCAGCACCGCCACCGGCCAGATCCATCGGGTTCCTGACGTCCTCTCTGCTGACACGGGGTGGCCGTCCAGGGCTGGCCGAGCAGCGTCCGCCGCGCCGGCCATCCTAAAATTGGAACTTGAGCGTAACACCATACATCCGTGGCTCGCCGTACACCGTGGTCGAGCTGCCAATGGTGGTATAGAGGTCCTCGTTGGTCACCCGATAGATCTTGTCGGCGAGATTGGTCACGAACACCGCGGCGCTCCAGCCGCTGCCGTTGATCTTTTCCCAATCTCCCCGCAGGCCCAACAACCCGTAGGAGGGCACATAGCTGCCCGGCGTGACCGCCGAAAATCCGGCGAACACGCGGTCCTGATAGCTGAAGTTTCCGCCGAGCCACACGTCGCCCAGGGCTGCGGGCAGCGGCAGACGTGCCCGTGCGCTTGCGTACAGCTTGTTCTTCGGCGCGTAGGCGTAGGGCAGACGGGTGAGATCCTGACCGAGCGGCGTGACGTAGCGGGTATAGAAGGCATCCATGTATGAATAGTTCAGCGTGAGCTCAGTGAAGCGGGTCGGCTGCACGGTGTTCTCAATCTCGAGTCCGCGGATGGTGGCACGCGCCGCATTTTGCGTGACCGCCTCCTGTTCATTGTCGATGAGCTCGCTGGTGTTGACCTGCGCGTTCAGGTACCAGCTGTTGTACAAGGCAATGTTGGTGCGCCCCCGCAGCGCGCCCAGCGACCACTCGGTTTTGAGGCCGAACTCCACATCCCTCACCGTCTCGGGTTTGTAGGAAAACGCGGGACTGCCGATGTCGCCGACGGTGGCGGCGACGATGTTGAAGCCGCCGCTCTTGTAGCCCTGCCGAGACACCAGATACAGCAGTGTGGCGGGACTCGCCTGGTAGTCGAATCCCACCGTGTAGGAATCACCGCCATGCTTCGCGGCCGCGTACACGGCGCAATTCGGATACAGCAATCCGCCCGAGACCGATAGGCAGAAGTCGCCCGGTGCCGGTGTGCGCGCGCCACTCAAGGTCTGGCTGTAGCCTTCGTGCAATCGATCCCAGGTATGACGGTACCCCGCCGTGAAGCTCAGGCCCTGGAGCAGCTGATTGAGTTGGTAGGTCCCCTGTCCGTACACGCCGGTGGTGGTGCCGCCCAGATCGGTGCCGGTGGTGTTGAAGTAGAAGGGCAGCAGCACCACTTGCTGAGTAAAAGATTGCCTTGCCGGATTGGGGCTGCTGTCGTTCTCGTAATAGACGCCGGTCTGCCAGTTGAATGCGCCGGCCAGAGAGACGCCCTGCAGCTGCAGCTCCTCGGTCGTGGTGGTGGTGTCAACCTGCCAGGTTCCCGGCGCCGGACCCAGGGAATCGAGCAGCACCAGGGTCGTGCCATCCTCGTCATCGTCACGCCGCACCCTCTGGCCCGAATAGCTCAGAATGTTTCTAAGCTTGATGTCATCGCCGAGCTTGATGGAGGTCTTGTTGATCAGATTGAAGAAGATGCCCTGATCGAGCTCCGGCGTATTCAGCGCGGTCGCGCGCACGCCGCGCGCCTGCTGGGCGGTCAAATAATTGAGAATCGAGGCGCCGGCAGCCGAGGTCGCCGGATTGGCCGCAATCAATTCGGCGCCCGGCCCATGCTCCTTGACCGCCAGATAATTGCCGATGAAATAGTTCTCGACGGCATCATTGGGTTGCCACAGGATGCCGATGCGGGCCGCCTGATAATGGCGATTGTCGTAGTCGACGCCGGTATTGACGTCACGCGTATACCCCTCGCGCGATTCCATCTGTCCCGCCATGCGAATGGCAAGCTTGCCGTCGATGACGGGAAGGTTGATGGCTGCTTCAGCCTGCACCCGGTCATAGTTGCCCGCCAGCAATTGGCCGTAGCCGGTCACCTTGTCCAGCTCCGGGCGCTGCGGCTCGAACAGCACCGCTCCGCCCGTGGTGTTGCGGCCGAACAGCGTGCCTTGCGGGCCCTTGAGCACCTCCACCGATTGCAGGTCGTAGTAGAGGCCCGGACCCGACATCGGCACCGGTACCTCGGAGAGGTATCCGACCACCGCCGGGCCGCCGCCCGCCCCGCCTCCCGTATTGAGTCCGGATTCGCTCTGGCCGCGGAGCGACAGAAACTGCTGCGTGCTGCCGTGTGAGTAGCCGCTCACATATGCCGACGGCACCAGCTGCTGCAGATCCGTCAGCGTGCTGACCCCCTGTCGCTGCAGCGCATCGCGATCGATGGCCGTGATGGAGATCGGCACCTGCTGCAGCGATTCATCGCGCCGCCGCGCCGTCACGATGACTTCATCCAACGCCGGGTTGTCCTGGGAGCTTGTCTGCTGACCCCAGGCGGGCGGTGCGACGGGGCCCAGCAAGCAGCCCGCCAGCAGCAAGGCCGTCGCGCCGCACGCCGGCGCGCGTGCCGGTGCATTATTGTCTCGAATCATGATAGCTCCCATCCAAGCGTGCTCTGGTTGTTCGCGGGCTCTGCGGCCGTTTTGGCATCCACGGCTGGCAGTCTACCGGCGGTCTCCACAGAATGCAACGCGTTGCATTATCAACATCACAAATGGTAGCTTATCAGTGAGTTATGAATTCATGGTCGCTACTTTTCGCGACATTTAAGCCACTTTTCCGCTTCATGTTGGGCTGGAGCGGGCTTTAGCGATCGTTTGCGCCTCCAACATTTTATTGCAACATGTTGCATAATTGCTCGCTGCCTCTCGGGTTCCGTCGCTGAGGAATTTTCGTGGACAAAGCCGCTCGATCCGCTGTCTTAGCCCCGCACGCGCCGCCGCCGAAGACCGTGAGCCTGGAGGCGCAGCGATTTCTTGGGAATCCTCCCCAGGACCTCGCACCCGATGACTTGCAGGCGCATCGAGCGATGTGCGCACGGGTACAGCAGGAGTTGGGCACGGCCTTGCTCGAGCGGCATCGAGTCACCCTGGAGGATGCGACGATGGCGGGAGTGCCGGTGCGAATTTTCACGCCGGCGCGGCTGGCGCCGCGGAATCAGGAGTTCTTGCTGTTCAATCTTCACGGCGGCGGCTTCACCGTCGATGCCGGATCGGTGACCGAGAACGCGGCGGTGGCGGACTACGCCGGCATGCGGGTGGTCGCGGCCCGCTACCGTTTGGCCCCCGAGCATGCCTATCCTGCCGCCGTGGACGACGCCGAGGCGGTGTATCGCGCCCTCCTCGCGGAGCAGCCGGCCGAGCGCATCGGCCTGTATGGCACATCCGCAGGCGCGTGCCTGTGCGCTCAGTTGCTGGTCCGTGTACGAGAGCAAGGCGGGCCGCTGCCCCGCGCCTTCGGTTTCTTCACCGGCACCGCCGATTTGAGCCGCGGCGGCGATTCTGAATTCTTCTTCCGGCCCGCCGGCGATCCTGCGCTGGTGGAGAATCAATTTTCCGCCTACCTGAAGGAGCATGATCGACTGAGCCCGCGGGTCTCACCCATATTCTCGGATCTCACGCACTGGCCCCCCACCCTGTGCATCGCCGGCACGCGGGATTTCATGCTCAGCCAGACCTCGCTGTTTCACCGCGCCTTGCTCGAGGCCGGCGTCGATGCGCGCCTGCAGGTGTTTGAAGCGATGCCGCACGCCCACTGGATCTATCTGGACCTGCCGGAGTCCGATCAAGCCTTCAGAGCCATGGCGGCGTTCTTCGTGAGCCACCTCGCGCCGTGAGGTCCCGGCACGCGGGCCAATCAGGTCTGGCGAATGACCAGTTCCGTCGGCACCGTGGTTGACGGCGGCTTGCCGCCGTCAAAGATCTGGAACAGTTTTTCGACCAAAAGGCTTCCCGCCTGATAGGTGTCCTGCCGGATGGTGGTCAGCGGGCGCTGAAAATATTGCGCGATGGGCAGATCGTTGTAGCCGATGACGGACACGTCCTCCGGCACCCGCAGCTTCGCCTCGAGCAGTGCAACGACCACCCCCATGGCCACGGTATCGCTGCCGGCAAACACGGCGTTGACCCTCGAGCCGCCGCCGGCCAGGAATGTCTTCATGGCGGAGTAGCCGGTCTCGAAGGTGAAGTCCGGGATTTCGAGATCGAGCACGGAGTTGTCTTTTCCGGCTTGCTTGAGGGCGCTTTGCAGCCCCTGGTGGCGTTGCTCCATTTCTGGGTGCGAGCGATTGCCGACGAACAGAATGCGGTCGCGGCCCATGTCCGCGAATCGTTGCCCGGCCAGCCAGCCGCCCTTCTTGTTGTCGCTGCCCACCGTGCAATAGGCTGAGCGCGGATCCACCGCGCCCCACACCACGAAGGGCACGCGGGTCCGCGCCAAATCCTTCAGCCACTTGTCACCCGGACCCTGGCCGAGAAAGATGATGCCGTCGGCACGCTTGGAAGAGATCATCACCTCGTAGGTATACGCATCGTCCGCCTCGGGCGAGCACAGCAAGAGGTCGTGCCGCCGCACCCACAAGCCGGTGGCGACATCATTCAGCAGCTGAAAGAAAAACGGCGCCGAGGCGTGCTCGCTGCTCTGCTGCGGCAGATGCATCACCACCGCAATGGTGTGCGTCCGGTTGGTCCTCAGCTTCTGCGCGTTCCAATTGACTGAATACCCATGCCGGCGGGCGATCGCCAGAATGCGCTCCTTGGTGGCAGGTTTGACCAATGGACTGTCTTTGAACGCCCGCGAGACGGTGGGTTTCGATACCTTGGCCAGCCGGGCGATATCATCCATGGTCGTCAAATTGGCTTTTCGTGTCGACATCGATCCCCACAGTCCGAAGGCCGCGCTCATCCCAAGGCCGCGCTCATGATATCAATCAAAATGCAACGTGTTGCATGATGATCCCGGTGCGTTATTCCTGTAGCCTATTCCCGACTGTGGCGTGCGGCAACCCGCAACGGAGACCTCCATGTTGACGATCTTTCACGCACCCCGGACTCGGTCGCATCGCATCCTGTGGCTGTGCGAGGAAATGGGAGTTCCCTATGAGATATCGGCGGTGAAATTCAGCGACCCGTCTCCGGAGTTGCTGGCCGTCAATCCCCTCAAATCGCTGCCGGCATTGCAGGATGGCGACGTCACCATGATCGAGTCGATCGCCATGATGCTCTACATCATGGGACGCTATGGACCCACCGATCTTCAATTGCAGCCCGGCGATGCGAATTACGCCAGGTACCTGCAATTTCTGCTGTACGGCGAAGCCGGTTTGGCGATGTATGGCAATCCGCTGGTGGCGACGAAATTCTGGGCGCCCGAAGACAAACGCGTCAATTGGACCAGCGACTATCTCAAGGCCACCTTCGCGAAGCGGCTGAACTACGTTGAAAATCATGTCGGAGACTCGCCCTACATCGTCGGCGATCGCTTCACTGCGGCGGACATTTCCGTCGGCTACACCCTCGGCATCGCGGGCTTCGCCGGCGACATCGAACTGTCGCCCAAACTGCAGGCCTATCACGATCGCTTGACGGCACGGCCTGCCTATCAGCGCGCAGTGAGTGCCTCGATCTGACCCAAGTTCGCGAGAAGGTTTCGTCGAGTCGGGCTTGATCGCTCCGTCAGCACCACGCTGACTGGACGAATTTGCTAGTATTGCCGCATCTCGTAGGTCGTTCTTTCCGGCAGCGATATCTCGCCTACGGCGGCCGTATCTATGGCAAGTCCGGGTGCCCGTATGACCAAGAACGCGCGAATCGCCATCCTCACCCTCAGCATCATCGTCATTGGCGCTGTGATTTGGTGGTGGATGGGGCGCCATCAAAGCCCGACCGAGCTGCGCCTCTACGGCAACGTGGATCTGCGCCAGGTGGAGCTGCCGTTCAATGACAGCGAACGCGTCGCCGCGGTATTGGTCCAGGAGGGCGACCGTGTCTCGGCGGGCCAGGTCCTGGCGCGTCTCGATACCAGCCGGTTGGCGCCGCAGGTCGCCAAGGCAGAGGCTGATCTTGCCGCCCAGGCGCAGGCGGTGGAGCGCCTGCATCATGGCAATCGTCCCGAAGAGATTGCTCAGGCCCAGGCCAATGTGACAGCGGCGGTGGCCGATGCGGATAACGCACGGGCGCAATTCGATCGACTGCGCGTGCTATCCGCCAGCTCTTCCGGACGTGCGGTCAGCCGGCAAGAAATGGATTCGGCCAAGGCCGCTCTCGAAACGGCGGAGGCGCGGCTCGCGGTGAATCGCAAGGCGCTGATTCTCGAGCAAGTGGGCCCACGCAAGGAAGACATCGCGCAGGCGGAAGCGCAGCTGCGTGCCGACCAGGCGCAACTGGCCATGATCCAGCAACAGTTCAAGGACGCCGAACTGAGGGCGCCGCTCGATGCCGTCGTGCGCTCACGCATCGTCGAGCCCGGTGAGATGTCTTCCCCCCAAAAGGCCGCGTTCACGCTCGCCATCACGGATCCGAAATGGGTGCGCGTGTATGTGGCGGAGACGGATCTGGGGGCTGTCCGCGAAGGAAAAGGCGCCAGCATCACGGTGGATGCGTTCCCCGGCCGCAGCTTCTTGGGTAGGGTGGGCTTTATTTCGCCGGTGGCGGAATTCACGCCCAAGTCGGTGGAAACCAGTGAATTGCGCTCGAGCTTGGTCTACGAGGTGCGGGTGTTCGTGAATGACGCTCATGATGAGCTGCGTTTGGGGATGCCGGCGACCGTGCAGCTTGCCTCGAAGGGACCCTGATGGTGCCGGCGCTCGTCGCGCAGGCGCTCCGCAAGGAATTCACCCCCAAGGGCGAGCCGCCAATCCTCGCCATCGACGGGGTCTCACTGGAAGCCCTTCCCGGCGAGCTCACGGCGCTGGTGGGTCCGGACGGCGCCGGCAAGACGACGTTGATGCGTATGGCCGCAGGCTTGCTGCGTGCGGACACGGGATCCCTGACCGTGCTCGGAGTCGATGTCACCGCAGATCCCCAGCGGGTCCAGGACCGCATCAGCTACATGCCGCAGCGCTTCGGTCTCTATGAGGATCTCACCGTGGCGGAGAATCTGGATCTGTACGCGGACCTGCATGGAGTCGGCGCCAAGGAGCGCGCGCAGCGCTATCCCGATCTCATGGAAATGACGGCGCTGGGGCCGTTCCGCACACGTCTGGCCGGCCAGTTGTCCGGTGGGATGAAGCAGAAACTAGGGTTGGCATGCACCTTGGTGCGTTCTCCGGATCTTTTGCTGTTGGATGAACCGACCGTGGGCGTCGATCCCTTGTCGCGGCGCGAACTCTGGGACATCGTTGAGCGTTTGGTCGCCGATCAGGGGCTGACGGTGCTGCTCAGCACCGCCTATCTCGACGAGGCCGAACGCTGCAGCCGCGTCATCATGCTGCACCGCGGGCGGGTCCTGTCGCAAAGCGCACCGCAAGAGGTCGCGGCGCAGGCTCAAGGCCGCAGCTTCGTGGCAACGCCGGCGGCAGGCCGGTCGGCACGCAGTCTGCAGGCGCGCCTGCTCGATCAACCGGACATCATCGACGCCGTCCCCGACGGCGGCCGGGTGCGCTTCATCCGCAGCTCCACGACCGATCCGGTAAGCGCGCTGCAGGTACACGACGCGTTGGATTCTCTGAATGTCGTACCGGTGGCGCCCCGCCTCGAAGATGGCTTCATGATCCTCTTGCAGGCCCAATCCGACCGTGACCCCTCCATGCCCATTGCGATCGAACACCCTCTGATGCAGAAGACCGGGGAACCAGTGGTGCGGGTCAAGAATCTGGTCAAACAGTTCGGCACCTTCACCGCGGTCGACCGGATCAGCTTCAGCGTCAATCGCGGCGAGATCTTCGGACTGCTGGGGCCGAATGGTGCAGGCAAGACCACGACCTTTCGCATGCTGTGTGGCCTGCTTGCCCCCAGTGGCGGCGAGCTGTTCGTCGCCGGTGCCGATGTGCGCAAATCATCCGCCGCGGCTCGCGCACGTCTCGGCTATGTCGCACAGAAATTCTCGCTCTACGGCCCCTTGAGCGTGGGCGAAAATCTCGATTTCTTCGCGAGCGCCTACGGATTGCGCGGCGAACGCAAGCACGCGCGCATACGCTGGGCGATCGAGCAATTCGAACTGGGCGGGCACACGCACACTCCCAGCGTGCAGCTGCCGGGAGGCTATAAGCAGCGCCTCGCGATGGCGGCCGCGCTGCTGCACGAGCCGGAGATTCTGTTCCTGGATGAGCCCACCAGCGGCGCGGATCCGCCGGCGCGCCGCACATTTTGGCGCCGCATCACGGCCCTCGCCGAACAAGGCGTGACCATCATCGTCACCACGCACTTCATGCAGGAGGCGGAGTATTGCGATCACGTCGCGATCATGGATGCCGGCCGGGTTCTGGCGCAAGGCTCGCCGGCAGAGGTGAGAGCGCTGGCCAGGACCGATGCGCGGCCCGAACCGGGCATGGAAGATGCGTTCATCGCCGTGGTCGAGCAATCGCGCGATCGCGGGAAATCGGCGGCGGCCGCATCGCCCACCGCTGCCTGAGGAGGGCGATCCATGACGAACGTCGTCCCAACATCGTCATCCCCTGCCTGGGCCCCCAAGCTGACCAGAATTCGCGCGCTGATCTTGAAGGAAATGCGTCAGATCGTGCGCGACCCGTCGAGCATCGCGATCGGCGCGGTACTGCCGCTGATCCTGATCTTGTTGTTCGGCTATGGTCTATCGCTCGACGTCAAGAACGTTCCCATCGCCATCGTGATGGACTACCCGACCGACGAAGCGGTCGACCTGATCAGCGGATTTCAGCTGTCGCCGTACTTTCACCCGACGATCACGCGATCCATGCCGCCGGCGCAGCGGCTCCTGCTCGAGCATCGTGTCGATGGCATCCTGCGCATCCCTGCCGACTTCTCCCGCCACGTTGCGGCGGGTGATGCCACCGTGCAACTGATCGTGCACGGCGGCGACGCCAATCGGGCGCGGATCATCGAGGGGTATGTGCAGGGCGTGGTGGGCTCCTGGTCGGCCCGGCACGCCGCCCAGGGTGTCGCGCGCCCGGGTCCTCTCGTCGGCGTGCAATCGCGGTTGTGGTTCAACGAGGCCAACGACAGCAGCTACTTTCTGGTCCCCGGATTGGTGGTGCTGGTGATGACGCTGATCGGGGCGCTGCTGACCGCCATGGTGATGGCGCGCGAATGGGAGCGAGGCACCCTCGAATCGCTCCTGGTCACCCCGGTGCGCGTGGAGGAGATCTTGCTCGGCAAGACGTTGCCGTATTTCGTGCTGGCCCTGTTCGGCTTTGCACTGTGCGTGCTGTCGGCAAAGTATCTGTTCCACGTGCCGCTGCGCGGCTCGCTCTGGGTGTTGCTCGGCGACTCCATGTTGTATGTCTTGATAGCGCTCGGCATCGGCCTGCTGATCTCCTCCTGGGTCAAGAATCAGCTCATCGCCAGTCAACTCGCGATGCTCGCGACCTTCATGCCGGCCTTCATGTTGTCGGGATTCTTGTTCGATCTGCGCAGCATGCCCACGGTCGTGCGTTTGATCACCTACGTACTTCCCGCGCGCTACTATGTGGCCCTGCTGCAAACCGTATTTCTTGCCGGTGATGTATGGTCGGTGATCGTGCCGAATACCCTGGTGCTCATCGCCATGGTGGCCATCCTGGCGTTCGCCAGCCGCGTTGCCATGCGCAAGAGTCTCGAATGAGCGGCGTGCTCGCCACCGTCCTGCGAATCGCGGCGCTGACCCGCAAGGAATTGCTGGCGGTGCTGAAGGACCCGCGCGCCCGCCTCAGCCTGTTCATTCCTCCGGTGCTTCAGGCGTTGATATTCGGCTACGCGGCCACCTACGATCTCAATCACGTCACCTATGCGGCGCTCGACCAGGATCACACCGCCGCGTCGCGTCAGTTGCTGGCGGCGATGGACGGCTCGGGCGTTTTTGAGCGGGTCGCCGACCTGCGGCGATCGGCGGATATCGGCGCATTGATCGATGCGCGCGACGCGTTGCTCGTGGTGCAGATCGACCCGCAGTTCGAACGGCATCTGCTGTCCGGGCAGAGCACCAATATCCAGCTCCTCGCCGACGGCCGCAATTCGAACACCGCCGGCACCGCGATGAGCTACGTCGGCAGCATCGTGCAGCAGTTCAATGTCCGTTGGAATCACGATCATGGATTCAGCGGCGCGCCCGTGCAGATCGTGGCTCGCGCTTGGTATAACCCCAATCTGGAGACCCGCTGGTTCATGATTCCCGGCATGATCGGCACCCTGACGCTCATACAGACCATGATGCTCACCGCCATGTCGGTGGCGCGCGAGCGCGAGCAGGGCACCTTTGATCAACTCCTGGTGACTCCGTTTCGCCCCTTCGAGATCATGGCCGGCAAGGCGATGCCTTCGATGCTGGTGGGCATCATTCAAGCCGGCGGCGTGCTGCTGGTGGCTCAATTGTGGTTTCACATTCCGTTTGCGGGGTCGTATGTCGCGCTCTTCGCGGGATTGCTGCTGTTCCTGCTGGCGGCGGTCGGCATCGGTCTGTTGTTGTCGGCGGTTGCCCAGACCATGCAGCAGGCCATGCTGTATTCCATGCTGCTGATCATGCCCTTCTCGCTGCTCTCGGGCCTGACCACGCCGATCAGCAGCATGCCGACGTTGGTGCGATACTTGTCGGCGATCAATCCTTTGAGCTACGCCATCGACATCACGCGGCGGGTGTATTTGGAGGGCGCGGGGCTCGAATTGCTGGGCGCCGATTTGTGGCCGTTGGCGGTGCTCGCCGTGTTGACGCTGACGGCCGCCTCCTGGATGTTCAGCCACCGGATGCAGTGATGTCGATGAATACCTTACGCGCCCTGACCGGCGCAATGTTCTTGGCGGCTTCGGTCGCGGCGTGCACCGTCGGGCCGAACTTCGTGCGCCCCGCACCGCAGACACCGGCGCACTGGTCCGCCCGCGCAATCCAGACGCCGCCGACCGACGGCCAACCGGCGCCGGGCGCGACCGCGGACCTGACCCGGGTCACGGAGCAATCCTCGGACCTGCGTGATTGGTGGGCCGGCTTCAGCGATCCGATGCTGAATTCTCTGATCGATCGAGCCCTGGGGTCGAATCTGGATCTGCGCACCGCGTTGCTGCGGGTTGACGAAGCGCGCGCGCAACGCGCAATCGCCGCGGCGGCCTACTGGCCGACTGTCGCGGTCGATGCCTCAATTACCCGCCAGCGCCTCAGTGAAACCACGCCGACCGGCTCCCTGTTCAACTCTGTCGGCAACATTCGCCTGCCCGGTGGCGGCGGCATCAACGTCCCGAATCCCTATAACCAGTTTCAGCTGAGCGCCGGCGCGTCCTGGGAGATCGATCTGTTCGGCCGCGTGCGCCGCTTGGTCGAAGCCGCGGACGCCAATGTGCAAATCTCGGTCGAGGATCAGCACGCCGTCCGGATGTCGCTGCTGGCGGATGTCACGCAAAATTATCTGGAGCTGCGCGGCGCGCAGACGCGGCTGCGGGTCGCGCAAGAGAATCTTGCCACCCTGGAGCAACTGCTCGACTTGACCCGCCAGCGGCGTGCGGCCGGCATGACCACCGACATCGACGTCAGCAATGCGGCTGCGCAGGACTATTCCATCCGCGCCTCGCTGCCCGCCTTCGAACTGCAGATCACCCAGAGCGTCAATAGTCTCAGCCGGCTCATCGGCCGCGAACCCGAAGCACTGCGCAAAGACCTGCAGACACCGGCCGGCGAGGTCATCGTGCCGCCGGACATCTCGATCGGTCTGCCGGCCGATCTTGCGCGCCGCCGGCCCGACATCCGCCAGGCCGAAGCCAATTTACATGCCGCCACCGCGCAGATCGGCGTTGCCGTGGCCAATCTGTTTCCGCGCCTGACGCTGGCCGCCAATGGAGGCTTCCAATCCGAGAGCGCAGCCAACTTGCTCGAATGGGCCAGCCGGTTTGGGTCGATCGGTCCGGCCCTGGACCTGCCGATCTTCGACCGCGGCCGCTGGGCCACGGTGCACCTGGACGATGTACGCGCGCAGGAGGCCGCCGTCGTCTATCAACGCACAGTCCTCGATGCCTTGCACGAAGTCGAAAACGCATTGGCGGCGCACGGCACAGACCAACAGCGCCGCACGTGGCTGGAGGCCACGGTCAGGGAGAGCCGCGACGCCCTGACGCTGTCGCGCCAGCGCTATGAATCCGGCATTGAGAACTTCATCGACGTTCTGGATGCCGAGCGCACCCTGCAGCAGAGCGAGCTGTCGCTTGCCGACACCCGCACCGCGGTGAGCGTCGATCTGGTCAGGTTATACCGGGCACTCGGTGGGGGCTGGCAATCTTCGGACGCCCCGCCGCAGGCATCCGCCGCGCCCTGATGCCCCTCCGTGGCCGGCAGGCGCGAGCGCGCCTCCGCCCTCACTGTTCATGCCATACCACCGGCCGGCCCATGGCGCTCCAAGCCTCGAAGTTCTTGGCGAAAAGATCTTCGATGCGATTGCGCTTGACTTTGAGCGTCGGGGTGATCAGATCATTGTCAACGGTCCAGGCCTCGGTCATCACGACCAGACAGCTCAATTGCTCGTGTGGGTCGAGGGCTGCGTTGATCTTCTTCAAGTGCTCGGCGAGCGAGACCTCGAGCTTGATGCGGCCGCCCGGCTCCGCAATCCTCTTCAAAGCGTTGTCGTTGAGCATCAATAAGCCGATCGGCTGCCCGAGGTTGGCGCCGGTCACGCAGCAGGCCTCCACCGCCGCATGCATCATGAGTTTGTCCTCGATGGGCGCCGGCGCGATGTATTTGCCCTTGCTGGTCTTGAACATGTCCTTCACGCGGCCGGTGATTTTCAGGTTGCCCGCGGCGTCCAGAACACCCTTGTCGCCGGTGTGCAGCCAACCGTCATCGGTGAATGTCCGCTTGGTCTGGTCGGGTTGCTTGTAGTAACCGAGCATCGTCGCCGGACTCTTGACCTGGATCTCCCCCGTGGATGAGTCGAGCCGACACTGCACGCCCTCGTAGGTCTGCCCCACCGTGCCGAATGCCTGCATTTCCGGCGTCGCCATGTGGCTGGCCGCGAGGTTCTCGGTCATGCCGTAGCCTTCGCCGATCTTCAGGCCGAGCCTGGCATACCAGCGCAGCAATTCCTCGGGCATCGGCGCCGCGCCGCCGACGGCGAAGATGCACCGATCCAAGCCGAGCGTGGAGAGGATCTTCCGGCTCACGATGCCCTTGACGATGGGCATCTTCATCAGCCAATCGAGCTTGGTGGCCGGCATCCGCGCCAGCACGGCCTGCTGGAACTTGACCCACAGACGCGGCACAGAGAAAAACACGGTCGGCCGGGCGCGCTGCATATCAGCGGAGAAGGTCGGCAGAGTCTCGGCGAAAAACACGTGCATGCCGCTTTCAAGCTGGCCGAATTCGACCAGCGCGCGTTCAACCACGTGCGCCAGGGGCAGGTACGAGAGCATGCGCGTGCTGCCGCTCAGCGGGACACGCTTTATCGCGGTCTGCACCGCCCAAGCGAACGCCGCGAAGCTGTGCATGACGCCCTTCGGTGTGCCCGTGGTGCCCGAGGTATAGATGATCGTCGCGAGCTCGTCGCTGGGACGCACCGGCTCTCCTTGGAGCGGAGCGGTCTTGGCCACGATGTCGTCCCACTGCGGGTAGCTCTTCTTTGCCTCTGGCGGCGACAGCGGATGGCTGATGCATGGCAGGCCGGGAGGCACACCTGCGCGCATGTGCTCCCAACCGTCGAGCTTGCCGACGAACAGCAACTTGCACTCGCTATGCTCGACAATCTGGCGGATCGTGCCTGACGCCAGCGTCGGGTAGAGCGGCACCGAGACGCCGCCCGCGAGAAAGATGGCGAAGTCGCTCATCAGCCAGTGCGCGGTGTTCTTTGAGAAGATGGCAATGCGGTCGCCACGCTGTAGGCCCAGGCTATGAAGGTGCGCGGCGACACGGCGCGATTGGTCGAGCAGCTCGCCCCACGTGTAATCGCGCACATTGCCATCACCGATTGGCTGCGTGAGCGCCACCCGATTGGGTGCGGTGCCCTCCCAATGGTACAGGCGCTGAAGGGCCAAGGCGTTATCGGCAATAATGCTAGTCATGGGACACACCTTCCCTTGTGACGATTTCCCTGCGATCAGGATACGAAGCCC
Organism: uncultured Gammaproteobacteria bacterium; assembly: GCA_963800375.1. Lineage (GTDB taxonomy): Bacteria > Pseudomonadota > Gammaproteobacteria > Steroidobacterales > Steroidobacteraceae > Bog-1198. The sequence continues at coordinate 601,857 of CAWDAT010000002.1, forward strand.
AGAGCGCGCCGTCATCAGGGATATCCGCCGGGAGGAGTGGTCAGCCGTAGACTGCGCGCCACGCAACCCGAGTGCGGCAGCGCAATGAATGAATCCTCTTGACCCGTTGTGCTCTGCGGAATCCGATCGCTTCCGGGTAGCCCGACAGAGACCGCTCGGCCCACGATGTAGGACGTGCGGCTGTACCTCTCACTTCTTTGAGGACTTCTTCTTTCGCGCAGTCATGAACCTTGGCCGCTTCCCTTGAACAAGTCTCTCGCCCTCAACGATCAGATTGACGCCAAGAGCTTTCTGTTGTGCCCGAAACTCTTTCACCACGCGGTTCCAGATCCTTGGAATGATGCGATTCAGTTCGAATTCAAGGTTGTCCTTCATCACAGTGTTCATGTATGCCCAGAACTTTGTGTTCCGGCTGATCTTCGGCATCTTCGCCCTTCTGGTCTTGCGCTTCGTTGCCATTGCTTCTACTCCTCTCGTCTCACGTATTTCGACCCTTCAGACATACGGTAGCGAACATCCCGTTCGACAACATTTGGGGTTTGTACGTACAGAGCAGGTGCCATCCCCTAGTGCCGGGAGCACGGATATCCACCTGTGAATTCAATGCATGAGCTGCCGGATCAGCCCCGAAAGTCGCCCTCAAACTTTTTGCCCGGCGACGGGCGGTCTCCAGACCTCTCGCTTTCCTGCCTCTCGATCTCGGCAACCATTTTGCCCACCCGAACACCGACCAGAGACGCGGCGGATGGCGCCGACAGGCGCCTCCGGTCGAGCGCATTACGCGCCATTCGAACGGTGAGGCGGCTGCGTCACCGCGACTTGGGTATCGAGCACTTGCACCCTATGCTCTAATATGTTCTTAACAAGATGTGCATTGCTCAACCCATCGCTGGAGGCATCTTTCACATGAATCCGAACTTCTTCCGCAGCAGCACGCGATTCGCGTTCCTTACGCTGGCCTCAGCCGCATCCGTGGCTCCCTTGGTGGCCTTGGGCGCGCCGCCTGCCGCTGCCGATGTCACCGCCCCACAAATGATCGATGCCTTCGAAGGAACCTTCGGCGTACACGCGGGTCAGCGCCGCAACCACGCCAAAGGCTTGTGCGCGGCGGGGGAGTTCGTCGGCACCCCGGCCGCGGCAGCTCTCAGCCGTTCCGCGCTGTTTTCAGGCAAATCCATTCCGGTGATCGCGCGCTTTTCCTTGGGCGGCGGCAACCCTGACGTTCCGGATGCGGCTCCGGCGCCCCGCGGCATGGCCCTTGAGCTGCATCTTCCCGGCGGCGCCCTGCAGCACATCACCATGATCGACGTGCCGATCTTCGGTGCGACCTCGCCCGCTTCCTTCCGCGATGCACTGGTCGCCGCGAAGCCGGATCCCAAGACGGGTCAGCCGGACCCGGAAAAGCTAAAGGCCTATGCGGCCAGCCATCCCGACGCCGGAGCGCTGACGCAGCTCTCGAGCCAACACACGCCGACGGCGAACTATTACCAATCCACCTACTTCAGCATTCACACCTTCAAGTTCATCGATGCCAAGGGCGCCGCGCATCCGGTGAAGTGGCGCTTCGTCCCTCGCGACGGCACGAAAGAATTGACGGCGGCGGAGATGAAAGCGGCACCCCATGACTTCCTCGAGAAGAATCTCATCGAGCGCACCCACAAAGGACCGGTGCTGTGGGACATGGTGGTCTATGTCGGCGAACCCGGGGATCCCGAGGACAATCCGACCTTGGCGTGGCCCGAAAGCCGCAAGCATTTTGGCGCAGGCACCCTGACCATCACCGCGGCCACGCCGCAGCAGAAGGGTGTGGCCTGCGAGCCGATCAACTTCGACCCGTTGATCATGGCCGACGGCATCGCCCCGACCAATGACCCCATCTTGCTGTTCCGCTCCCCGGCCTATGCGGTCTCGTTTGGGAAACGCTTGTCGGGTCAGTGAGGTCAAGCACCAATTCCGAGCGTTGTGCCGAACGGGCCCACACCCTCTGTAGCAGGTCAGTCTGTCCGCGCCTCGTTGACGTCCGCGCCCTTGTCCTGCGATGCGAAGTACTCCGGTGTCAGGTCTTGAGTCAACTTGAAAACGCCCTCGACCACATGGCGCTTCAATTGAATGTCAATCATGAGAGTTTGATTCGGTTCGAAGTAGCGTTTCAGTGCGGCCAAGGTGCCGCGATACTCGGCTCGCCAGTACGAGGCATACCCGGAGTCCGGTCGGGCGATGATCTTGAATCCGAACTTCCCCTCCAGCTGCGGCTTCGCGAGCCACTGCGCCATCACGTCGTAATCGATGTAATAGGTCAATTTCCCCGGGTTGCGCTGATTCCGCTGTCGATCCTTGAAGAATCCTGGCGCTAGGTGATTTTCATCGTAGTCCGGACCTGCGGTAAGAATGACATCATAGTCGCCAAGGCCGTTGCCGCGATCATCCCGCAAGCGAAACACCAACATGCAATAGCGGTTGACGATGAAGGTCCGCTGCATCAGGAATACCGCCTTTTTGCGCGTGGTTTTCTCATGCTCCTGAGTTCTCTTCGTCAACTGGTCAAGTTCCTTGGCGAGGGCGTTGTACGTGGTCTTGCCACTGACGCCGAGGCAGCGCAGCAGCCACCGCAGAGTCGGATGACTCCCATCGCTCTCGGCCGGAACGCTGGCCATGACGCCCATCTCAGGACCCGAATGCGAGCGGCCGGGAAGAACTCCGAGTGCGGTCCTCGCCGATCTGCCCTCTTTGCACAGCGTAAAGCCACTGCCCTCCTGGATCAGGCGGATCAACCCGTAGTTCATGTTGGCAGCGGCGACGCGAACCACCCCGTCGGAGCCGGCTTCGCCGGTGTAGGAGTTAAGGTTGTCGTAGAACTTTCGATCGATCGACTGTCCGGTTAACACGAACGGGTAAAGGCCGCCCGCCACCGGGTCATAGTCAAGCCAAGAAACATTGAGATCCCAGCTTAAGTCGCTTCCCAACTCAAGCCAATTGAGGACACCGGTACCGGACTGGACGCCCTCCGCGAAGAATTTCATGCGCGCAAGGCGGCCTTTACCCAACTGCGCCAATGCCGAACCATGATTGGCCGGCGCGAGCATGACCAAATGCTGCAGAGGGCATTTGTCGAGCTTGTCGCGGTAGTAAAGGTCGATCCATTGGCGTGCAACCGGGCCGCCGGTCGAATGCGTTATGCAGGCAAAGCGCTCGCCGCGTTTGAGCTTCGGGGCGATTTCTGCGTTGACCGCGTTCTGCATGCCTCGAGCGATGTCGTCCACCGTGACTTCATCGGCAAAACTGACGTACTTGGCCAGATATAAATGCTGCACCGTCACGGCGAGCGAGGACGGCGCATTCTTGGCCAATGCCTCCGGCAGACCACCGTAGGTATCGGTATTGGTAACGCCCCATCCATGTACGAATACGACGAGCATTTCGGCATTCCCCCGGTTCGCCCGCAGAGTCGCCTACGGGACACTACCCCTCGATCCACCCATATTGTGAAGGCAGCTGACAAATATTTCCCGCCTGGCGGACCGCACCTTGGCGCCCGTTGGTCAGCGCGCCATGCCTCGGTTCTTGCCGATGATCCCGGTTCCTGCCCTGACCATTTTGGGGATATGCATCAGGAGCCTGCCGGCCCATTCGATCATCGTCTTCGTAATCCGCGCTAGAGACCCGATCTCGCCGGCAGGCTGGACATCGTTGCTAATCGATTGTCCGATTTGGTCCGGTCCGGAGAACATGACCTCCGCCCTGCTCCGGTAGATTCGAATCGTTCCGGTCACACAGATTTTGTGGGCTGCCAGCCAACGTCAAGGTGGCTGCAGGTGGAATTGAGGAATCGCTGGGCGTGGAACCATTTCTACGGCATAGCCCCTCATCTATCTTCCGCGACCGGCCCGTTGAGGGCTACGCCAGCCCCTCCAACTGAATCGCATGCGCGGCCGGTTCGTGGACCCGGATCGCCATCCAGGCCAGCGCGGCGAGCAGTGCAGCGCCAACACCAATGTTGAACGCCGCGTTCCATTGGTGATGCCCTGACAAATAGGCGACCACTGGGATCCCAATCGCGCCGGCGAGAGAGCCGCCCGTGTTCATGAAGCCGCTCACGATCATCGTATCGCTGCGTCCCAATGTCATGGCCGCGCCCCAGAACGCTCCCTCGGTCAATTCGATGCATCCGAAGCAAAGAGCAAGCGCTGCCACCGCCCAATAGGCATTGGCGGCGTTGACCCCCATCCACAATAACGTCGCGGCCGTCGGCAGCGCCAACAGCGGCACCATGCGATAGCCGGCGAGCGGGCCAAAGCGCTTGCAGGCCAATGCGGTCAGAAGTCCGCCGAGTCCCGAGCCCACCGCCGCCGCCAGCGGCGGCGCGCTGGCGAGCCAACCACTCTCGACCACGGAAAGATGCCGTTCTTGAACCAGATAGAGAAATGCCCAGTTGCCGAGCAAGTAAAACGAATAGTTCATGGACGTGTACGCGAGAAACAGCAGCAGCACGTTGCGATTCATGAGGACACGCACAATATGGCGCGCGCCCGTCGCCTGCGGGGTCAGCGCGCCGAGATGATCGCCTATTTCCCGCAATTCTCGCGCTGAGACCGCGGGATGTTGCCGCGGACTATCGCGGCCGTATATCGCCCACCAAACGATCAATCCCAAGGCCGGCAGAGTGGTCCAAAAGAGCGCGCTGCGCCAACCAAACGAGGTCATCAGCGTGGCTATCAATGGCGGAGTTGCCGCAGCACCGAGCTGCAGCCCCATCGTTTGCAATCCGACTACGTATGCCCACCGGCTCGGCGGGAACCACGCCTGAAACAAGCCGGCCGAGACTGGGAATGTGGCCGCCTGCGCGGTGCCCAAAAGTAGTTGCAGTAGGAGCAGCGCCGCAAATAGCTCGGGTCCGTGAAATATTGACGGCGCCGCCGTCGTCATGATCATGGCGACGAACGCTGTCAACCCCATGACCACCAAGGCGCGCCGCGAGCCGAAGCGCTCGGCGAGCGCCCCGATTGGAATTTGGAAGACCGTATAGCCAATGACGAACGCTTGCTCGAGCCATCCGATCTGCAATTGGCTGAGGCCGAGCTGCGGCATCATCGGTTCGGCGGCGACGGTGATGCTTTTCTGCTGCAGGTAAGCTATGAACCCAAACCCGAATAGGAAGGCAAAGATATTCCAGCGAACGCGGATTTGAACCATTTGAGCGAAGCGAATCACCCTGGCGCAGGCGCACGGTCCGCAACCTGCCGCCCGATCAGCTGCCCGATCCGGCGCCGAAACCGCAATGGCGCAGAATCGATCGCAATGTCGATGTTCGGCGTGCGAGTATCCGCGAAACTCCGTTGAACCGCGTTCAGTATCGCACGATCCTCCTCGAAAGCGCCCCTGACGCCATCGCCCATCAAGGCCGACAGTTCCTCATCGTCCGCGAAAACGTTGCGCATCTGGAACCAGTAGTAGCGTGTGTGCTCAGCATCAATGGGGGTCAGAAAATTGTACGAGTCCATGATGAAGGCGGACTCGCTGCTTTCGACATCCGGCCCCCCTTCTCCGGCCGGCACGAACACCGCCTTGATGAGCGCGTGGCTGGGATAACGCACTTCGTAATGCTGCAATCGATCGCAAAGGCCCTGAAAACGCATGAACGGGACGTAGATGGGCGCGACGTCGACCGAGCGCATCCACCTCGAGGCAATCACTCCTGTCTCGGTTACGGATACCTGCACCGGAGTCGATTCACACGCTGAGTTTCCGAAGGAGCTGCGATGCACCCACGCGACGTGCGACGGGTCGAGCAGATTATCCGTCATGTAAAGGTAATTGCAGTCTACCGTCATGGCATCACCCCGAGTCACGCCCCACGACGGATTGCCCCAATGCTCGACATGGAATATCTTCGACGCGTCGGCGTGCTCCGGGCTGCCCATCCAGATCCATAGCAATCCGAAGCGGGACACCAGGGGATAACTGCGCACGCGCGCCTTCTTCGGGATGCGGTCCGAGAACGGCATTCGCACGCACGTACCCGCCGAATTGTAGACGAGTCCGTGGTAGCCGCACTCGATGTCGTCGCCTCGGATGCGGCCCATCGAGAGAGGCAGCTTGCGGTGCACGCAGGCATCCTCCAGTGCAACCGCCGTGCCGTCGGTTTGGCGATACAAGACAATCCTCTCGTTGAGAATCTTGATCGGCATCGGCAAGTTGGCCAATTCTCGATCCATCGCGGCCACGTACCACGCATCGAATAAAAACATCATTCAACCTCGCCGGCGCCGATTGAAGGGTCGCACCCGGTTCGCGCCTGACCGAGCCGTCGCGCCATGTACTGAACCAAGTCCCACACCGTGCCTTCGTAATCGTCAGGCGCGAGCGGTCCGGACCTGTGGGAAGGACTATGAAGCCCGCTTTGCAATCTCTCGAGCTGTGCACGATCCTCGTCACAGAAGGCTTTGCAAAAGCGCACGTAATCCGTAACTTCCGCCGCCGCCGGATTGTCCGGCACGCCCGTCACCCCCCATCGCACCCCCACCGTATCGGCATCTAAGGGTCGAATGCACATGTAGAGTGTGAAATGCGGACAAAAGCCGACGACGAAACTCGGATAGATGCAGTAAAAAACATCGGATCGGCGTTCCTGCCCGGTCAGATCAGGGTGAAACGGGCCGCGCTCGGGGCAGTCGGCGTGAAAATTCGCGCGATATCCTGTGAATGCAGGGCCGCTCGGCAGCTTCTCGCACAAGACCGTCGGCGTAATGGCATGCAGTGTTTTCGCATGCAGAGGGCTCAAGTGATAGCCCTCCATGAAATTCTCCACCAGGCACTTCCAATTCGTCTTCCAGACTTCATCCGCTTCATACAGGAAAAATTGCTCGGCCGGGTGATAGTTGCGGATCAACGGTTCAATCGGCCGTAACTGTGGCGCGAGCGGGAGCTCGCTTCCGCCGAGATCGACGAAGATGTACCCCTGCCACACCTCGCTCGGGAAATGCCTTAAACCAAAATCCTTCTTGTCGAAATGAGCAGTCTCCTTCATCAGCGGTGCGCCAACGAGGCGGCCGTCCAACGCGTAGGTCCAGCCGTGATAGGGGCACGCAAATCTCGCGGCATGGCCTGCGTTTTGCATCACCGTGCTGCCACGATGCCGGCACACGTTGGCAAGCACCTTGACGCGCGACGCCGTCTCTCTGACGATCAGTAGTTGCTCATCTATGAACTCGGTCGTGAAGTAATCGCCGACATTCGGAATTGCGCCGACGTGGCCGACGCAGACCCATGCGTGGCGAAACAGCTGGTCTCGCTCGAGAGCCAGATACTCCGGCGAGGTGTAGAATCCGGCGGACAATCCTCGGGCTTCTGCGCGTGGCAATTGACCCAATTCGGCAAGTTCCGATTGCAGCCGCTGCACCGTGGACCCCGCCGCGAGATTGGCATGGCTATTGCGCACGAGCCGTCACTCCCCCGCCGCCATCGACAGACACCGCTCCACCAATCCCCCACGGCGCACCGTCTCGACAATGCTGCGCATGTCAAATACACGCCTGCCTTCTTCGCCGATGCGCAACAGGGGTAGGAGTGTCTGATAGATGAGGCGCGGAGCGGCACCAAGGTCATCCGGTGCCAGCTCTCGGCGCGCCATCGCCCACACGGCAATCGACATCTCCAGCGCAATCGCCTCCCACGCATGCTCCACCACCGCTTCTGTCTGTGTCACGGACAGCGGTAGAAGACTGGTGACATCTTCGACCCCGTCGGCCGTGTGTCCCACATAGTGCAGCAGCACCGGTGCCGCCGCCGCCATCAACGACCCCATGCGCGCGGCGCCGATGTAATTCAAATTGATGGATAGGATGCCGCCGTCTGCGGCGCCATCCGGTGCAAGGCCAACGGGCAAGCCGGAGAACGGCGGCGACTGCAATTTCAGCGCCCGTTCCATGCTCTGTACCGCCGCCTTCGCGAGCGCCTGCCGAAGCGCGTCCAGCGACACGGTCGGCAGAAGCGACACCATGCTCGAGGATGTGTACAGTTCGCCGCTCTCGATGTCGACCAGCGGATTGTCCGCGGAGCAATTGATTTCCGCTTCGAACTGCGCCTTTGCCCACAGCCACACTTCGTACGCGGCGCCGTTGATTTGTGTGATGCTGCGAAAGCTCAACGGGTCCTGTAGAAATCTCGCCTCGCCCTGCCGATGCAATCGGCTTCCCTTGAGCGCGCCCAACAGTGTGCGACGCGAACACACCTGCCCTTCGCCCCGATAGCCTCCTGCCGCCGCTTCGGCCTGGGCTCGAGTCCCGCCGCGCAAGCCTTCGAGTGCGGCGGCGGCGGCGAGATCGAACGCGCCCAACAGCCGTCCGATCTCGTTCAGCACCAGGGCAGCGGAACCGAGCGCAAAACTGTTATTGTCGATCAGGGAAACGGACTCTTTTGGCGCGAGAGTAAAGCGTTCGCGCAGAATGGGAGCACCCTGGTCCAATGACAGGCCGAGCAAGGCGAGGCTGAGCTGCGACAAGGGCGTGAGATCCGCCGCGCCGAACGATGTGTTCAGACGCACCAAGGGCATGCGCGGCGCGGCGTACAACTCGAGCAATCGCGTGGCGAGGGCAGGTCTCACGCCGGTGCGACCGCCGGCGAGATTGTTGATCAAGACCACGAGCATTGCGCGTACCGCGGCGTCGGGGGCGGCCGGGCCGGGGAAATCCGTGGCCTCACTGATAATCATCCGATCGCCGAACTCGGCTAACTTGTCGGCGGACACGTCGACATCCTTCTGCGATCCGATGCCGGTGGTCACCCCATAGATAGTCGACCCGGCGGCCAACTCTCTCTCGACGATCTCACGCGAAGCGGCAACGCGACGCCATGCCTCGGGTGTCAGATCGAGCAGCCCCGGTCCTCGAGACAGCTGCGCTATCTTGGCGATGGTGAGTTTCTGCCCGTCGAATAGATGACTCGGCTGCATGTTCTTTAGAATTTATAGGACAGCCGCAGACCCAGCGTTCGGGGCCGATTGACGGTGACCAGATGCACGAAATCAAAGCCATTAACATAGAGCTGTGCTCGCGTGTCGGTGATGTTTTCACCGAACACCTCCACTGCCCAGGCATCTTTTCTAACCCCGGCAGACGCGTCGTAGGTGGTATAGGCAGGCTGGTCCTGACGGGGCGATTCGAAAGCGCCCTGGGTAATGACCGAGGCGTAGGAGTGCGCCGAATGCTGCGCGCCTACCTGCCAGAAGCCGTGATAATCGTTGAAGGGAATCTCGTAGCGAAGCCGAATGTTCCCTTGGAATGGCGGCGATTGCGCCAACGTGCTGCCGAGGCCCTCCGTCGGGAACAGCGAGACCGGCACGCCGCTGTTGCCGGCCAACGAGGGCACTGTTTGTTGCGAACTGCTGTTCCAGGCGAAGGACGACATCAAGGCGAGATGCTCCGTGACATTGAAAATCAGATCGCCTTCGACGCCACGCACCCGGTAATCGGGGCCGTTGGCGGTAAAGATCTGATTGCCGTACAACCCGGGATCGAAGATCGCCAACTGAACGTTGTACCAGTCTTCCTGATAAAGGGCGCCGTTGAACTGGACATGATGGTTCAGCCACGAGCTCTTCCAGCCGATTTCCTTGTTCTTGAGCGTGTCGGGCGCATAGAACAGTGGAATTTCGAATTTGCCATACAAGGGGGAATTCGGTGTGATCACGCCCTGGCCGCGATTGAATCCGCCCGGCCTGAATCCTTCCGAATAGGTCGCATACACCAGGACGTCATCCGTCGCCTTCCAGCTTAGGTTGACCCGGCTCTTGTGTCCGGAGAACGTCTTGTGCAGATTATCGGCGTCCAGGTTCTTGCCGTTCTGACACTGACCCGTGGGCACATCGCGGCAGCCGTAGCCCGAATTGGCCGACCCCAACTCGTAGGTGTCCATGCTGTAGAGGCGGCTGCCGAGCGAAAGCGTCAGCCGCTTCGGCACGATATCTAGGTCAAAATCCCCGAACACTGCCTTCTGTTTGTAGCCGCGGGTGATGTCGTCGAAGAACACGTCGCCCGCCGGGCGCACCGACGGATCGATCTGTGTGGTACCGGCGAGCGGCGCTTGGCCATTGAAGCCGGCTGCCTGGTTTCCATAGGACCAGTTCGTGTTGTCTTCGATCTTGTAGTCCTCCCAGAACAACCCGAGAATTCCCCGCGCGCGCCAATCGTCCGGAGTGCTGACCCGCAGCTCATGTGTCTGGTGGGTATTTCTCTCCGAGTCCTTCCACACGGCGCTCGGCGAGTAGCAGACATTCGTCGATGCCTTTGCGCTCAGCGACGGGCCGTCGCACTGATAATACGCCGCGTATACGCCGCGGGCATATGCCGTGTAATCGGTCACCTGGGAGACCTTTCGATCGAGATAACCTCCCGTGTACACGAGCTTGAGCGCGCCTACGTGGCCATTCAAGGTCCAGGCGGTGTCCTCGAATTGGTCCTTGTCGCTGGACGGGTTGTACTGCTGCACATTCAAGTCGCCGAGCGTAGGGTCATAAGCGAACACGCCGCTCGCCTCGAGGGTCTGATAGCTCTGCTGCAGCAGCAGGTTCCAGTCCTCGTTCATCTTATAGAATAGCGACAGCCGCAAGCCTTGATACTCGGTGGGGTTGTACGCATTCGTGACCAATGCATTGTTCGAGACGGTCGGGCTGCCGGCGGGCACCACGCCGCCAAAGTAGTCGACGATTCCAATGTCGGTACCTGACCGGGCGAAAGTCCCGGGAACGTTGTGAATATAACCACCCCGGGAATCGTCGTACACGACCGCTCTGACTGCGAGAGTATCGGCGATTAATGGTAGGTTGAGATAGGCGTCGATGCTGCTGCTGGGATCGCCGTGAGCCGTCGTCGAGTAGCTCGCATTGAATCCCGCTTCGGTGGCGTTGATCTTCGGCTTGTTGGTGATGTAGCGAACGGCGCCCGCCTGGGCGCCGGCGCCGTACAAGGTGCCTTGAGGCCCTTCGAGGACTTCGATGCGTTCGAGATCCGCCGCATAAATATCCAGATTACGCCCCGGCAACTGTGCGGATTGATCGTCGAGGTATACGCCGACGTTCGGGAAACTGTTGATGCCGCCGCCACCCTGGTTGCCGCCTTGAGTGGTCGACAAACCGCGCATGTAAATCTCGTTCTGACCCGGTCCCTTGCTGGCCGTGCTCACGTTGGGCAGATACTTCACGACGTCGTCGAACGTTTGCACGTTCAGCTGCGCCAACGTATCTGCAGTCAGAGCGGTGATGGCGATCGGCACGTTTTGGAGGTTTTCGGATCGACGTGTCGCGGTAACCACGATCTCGGGTATCTCGCCGCCTGCCGCGAGTGATTGCTCTGCCGCCGATGCGTTCAGCGCATTGCTGCCGAGAACCGCGGCGATTGCGACGGAAAGTTTAGTATTTTGGCGCATATCCCCCATCCCTTTCTTATCGCCGCTGCATTGTTCGGTTGCTTGCAACGACAAGTGTCCTGTGCGGCACTTTGCGCGAGTTTAAGGTCCGGCTGGAAAGAAATCATTAGACGCTTCCTGCGTTATGATTTAGCCTGGCTAAACTAATATAGCGATGCCTGCGTGAGGTTTATGAACAAGCCGCCGCCCCTGGCAAGCGTTCGAGCATTCGAGGCCGTCGGCCGGACCGGCAGCGTCAAGGGAGCCGCCGATGAACTCGGAGTGACCTCGGGCGCAATCACCCAACACGTGCATGCCCTCGAAAGTCACATCAAGCGCCGCTTGGTTCAGCGCAATGGCCGCGGAATCGAACTCACGGTTTGGGGAAGACTCTACCTGCCGCGGCTGGTGGCTGGGTTCGAAGAGTTGCGCAAGGCTGAGGAAGAGATTGAGCGGGCCGCTCATTCGAGCCGATTGATGATCAGTACCTATCCGTCGCTGGCCACCAAATGGCTGGGTCCGCTCATGTTTGCCTGGAAACAGAAGTATCCCGATGCTTGCGCCATGATCGCTGGAGTCCATCCGGAACCGCGTTTGGATGACGGCGAGGCGGACTTTCGGATTTCCTATGGAAATCGTCATCGTCATCATGCACGCTATGTCCGTCTCTTCACGGATCGCGTGATGGTTGTCGCCAGTCCCGCTTTGGTCAAGCGCGTCGGCGGCTTGAAACGTCCTGAGGAACTGTGTAGCCGGCAGTTGCTCTGGGTGGACTGGGGCAATGAGTACCTCGCTCTTCCTTCCTGGCCCGATTGGTTCGCGGCGGCCGGAGTTTCGGCCACCCGCTTGCACCCCGATCTGGTCTTTTCATTGCCGAGCGCGGCCGTCGACGCAGCTCTTGAGAACCTTGGTTTTGCCTTGGCGCAATACTCAATGGTGGCCAGCGCCTTGGCCCTGGGAACTCTCGTCCAGGTGCTGCCCCTCGAGCTGCAACTCCCCGAAGCTCATTTTCTTGCCTGGAGCGGCGCGGCACTCGACAAGCCGCTCGGCGCGGCCTTTCATTCCTGGCTCATCAGCGAAGCACGCCGCTTTGATGTGTCATAGAGAGCCGGCGGCGGTTGCCGCCGCTTGATGAACGGCAGCGCGCTGACGATCGCGGTTGCCGGCCCCCACGGTGCCGCGATCTCGAGCCGAGTATCTGGCGCCGTGCTGCCGATCGGCACCACCGCATAGCCGATATTCATCTCCAGCCTCGGTGAGTACACAGCCACGGTTCTCGCCCGCCGGTACGCCGTCGAGAATTCATCCGGGACAATCACTGCTCGCCGACTTCTGGACAATAGTCGCTAACCGGATGCGGTGAGTTTCACACTACTGTCAACGTCGAAATATTGATCCAGGCACGCCTGTAATCGTTCGCGGTCGAGCGGCTTGGTCAGATGATGATCCATGCCGGCGGCCATGCATTTGGCGTCGTCGTCCTTCATCGCATGCGCCGTCAGGGCAACAATCGGTATGTGTCGTCTTCCCGCTTCGAGGGCTCGTATCTCACGCGTCGCTTCATATCCATCCAAGACCGGCATCTGACAATCCATGAGAATCAAATCGTAGCGCCCCTCCTGCCAAGCGGCCACCGCGTCGCGCCCGTTGGCGACGGCGTGCACCTCGTATCCCAACCTGCGCAATGTATGCGTTGCCACCTTTTCGTTCACGGGGTTGTCTTCCGCGAGGAGGATCCGGCGCCTGTTCGCCTCCCGGGTGGGTGCCTGTTGGGTGACAATGCCCTGCGTGCGGCTGTGCCACTCTGCAGCTTCGGCCGACAAGACACTTTCCAGGCACGCAGCGAGTTCTCGCAGCGCCACGGGCTTTAGTAGAAAGCCGGCAAAGCCAAGTTCTGCGAAACGGGTAACATCGCTTTTTTGACCCGAGGAGGTTAAAAGTACCAACCGAGTGGATTTCAAGAGTGAATCCGCCGCGTTGATACGGCGTCCGAGCTCGGCGCCATCGCAATCCGGCATCTGATGATCGATCAGCGCCACCTCGAACGGCTTGGTTCCTCGTTCGGCGCTCATGATCGTCAGCGCGGCCGCCGCAGAATTGACACAAACGAATTCCATGCCGAGCCGACGCAGTTGTCCTGAGAGAACCTTGCAATTGGTGCGATTGTCATCGACCACCAGGACTCGTTGGCCGCGTATCGCGGCGCTGATCGGCGGCCCCGGTGCGCGCGGCTCGACGGCCGAAACGCCAAAGCGCCCCGTGAACCAGAATGTGGATCCGAGGCCTTCTCGGCTTTCGACGCCTACTTCACCCCCCATCATTTCCGCCAGGCGTTTGACGATCGACAGTCCAAGACCGGTGCCGCCAAAGCGGCGCGTAGTCGAATTGTCGACCTGAGAAAACACCTGAAACAGGCTGTGCAAGCGCGCCTCAGGAATGCCGATCCCGGTATCGCGCAGGTCAAAGCGTAAGGTCGTCGACTCCGCATCCCGCGCCGTGGGTTGCACGCTCAGGGCGATCTCGCCCGCCTCGGTGAATTTGACGGCATTCCCCAACAGATTGAGCAGTATTTGCCGCAATCGACCCGCATCTGCTTGTATGAAATCCGGAACCGCGGCATCAATGTAGGCCGTCACCTCCAGGTTCTTTGCGTGAGCCTGAATGCCGATCAATCGCACGACGTCCTCGACCAGCTCGCGCAAATCGACGCGAGTGACGTCAAATTCGAGCTTACCCGCCTCAATCTTCGAGAAATCCAGAATATCGTTCAGGACCGTCAACAACGCCTTGGCACTGTGGCGGACGGCTTCCGCATAGTCGCGTTGCTGATCATTCAGGCTTCCATCCAGCATGAGGTCGGTCATGCCGATAACCCCATTCATGGGGGTGCGTATCTCATGGCTCATGTTGGCGAGAAACTCGCTTTTAGCCTGATTGGCGACTTGCGCGGACTTAGCCATGGCTTCGGCCTCCCGCGTGGCGGTCAGGAGCTGCTCGTTGGTCGCGGCGAGGCGCGCATTGCTGCCCTCCAACTCTCGCGTGCGCTCGCGCAAATGCTGTTCCGCTGCCATCAAGCGATCGTATTCCTGCAACGACAGGCTCTGGCGCAGCGTCGCCAAAATGATCACCACCGTCGCGCCCGCGATGGTCGTTATCTTTACCGAGGCGCGAACGTTCGGCAGCGCCCAGACCAGCGCCAGGCTGATGACGCCCGCGGCCACGACAATAAGCGGAATGAGCCGGACAACGGCTTCGCAGCGGCGCTGCCACACCGGATCCTCGTTCGGTTCCGTGTGCCAGACAAACGTGCCGTAGCCCATGCCGACCGCGATGAAAGAAAACGCCAGATTGAGCCAGGAACCGTTCACCCAAGTGCCCACTGCGTAAGTGGCATTCCAAATCATCCAGACAACGCTGTTTAAAAACGAGGCCGTGAGAAGCAGCAGCCACCGATAGCTCACCGTCCAGCGCAGCGTCGGGGCCAACACCAGGCCAATGCAGACGGGAGTAAGCATGCAAATCGGATACATGATCAATATTGTCAGATCCAGCGGTTCCGTCTGGCCGCGCCTCGGCAAGTACAAATCCGCCGTCAGAGTCAGAACCACCAATGCGAGTGCGGTGGCGTTGAGGTCAAATGAGCGCCGCTGGGTCAATGTGCGGCCGCGGGTGGGCACCAACAATCCCATGACAAAGCACGGGCCGATGCTCAAGAACAATGCGTCCGAAAGATTCACGATGGGCGTACGCTGCGTGATCTCCTGCAGATCGAACAGCACTTGGGCGACCAAGGTGATCGTGAGGCCCCAAGCGAACCAACGGCGCGACGCAACGTCGCCATCCCGAGCACGGCGAACGCCCATCCACGCCAGCGTCGCTGCAACGGTGTAGGCAATGGTCCAGTGGAGATAATCGAAGTAATGGCCCGTGCTCAGCGTACTGCTGAGACGTGCCGCCACGAAAAACCCAATCACTACTATCAACGTGGCGGCGACCAGGCGCGCGGCGAGCCGATTCTGCCCAGTATTTGATTCGCCGGAGCGCAAACCTGACATCAGCGACGCATGTCCTTGGTGGATTGTGACCGTCAATGACCTTAACATAAAAGGGGCTCATGGCCTGTCGGGGCCGCCCGGATCCTTGTAAGACTGCTGTGAGGTGCTTCGCACTTTTCTGTGAAGTAGCGCGCACGGCATCTGCGTGATCAACTCAGATGGGGTGCTCAAGAAGAATAAGTGACGATCAAGCCTTGGACTTCATTTCGCGCATACTCGCCCGCGAAACCACCTTGACGATGCCGCGCACGCAAAGTCCGATGGCGCCCCATGACAGGAGCATGATCCACTCGAGCGGCAAGCCGTTCGCGTGATCGAGCAGCGGCCGGCCCACGGCGATCCCGACCATGGCAACGGCACCGGCCAACGCCAAGAGAATGGTCGGTCGCCCGCCGGGAACGCGGAATGTGTCCTCGGCCGACCGGACCCGTCGCACGTGCAGCAGTACGGCCAGGCAAAGAATGAAGCTCAGCGCGATGCACGTTGAGACCATGTCGACGATGGGCACGACGATGCCCCGCCCGGCGAGAATTCCCGCAAGACTGATCAGCATCACCACGACTATCGCGGCACGCGGCGCGCCGGAGTGCGGATGCAATCCCAGAAGCCGCGCGGGCAGAAGTCCGCAGCGCGCCTGTGCGTACAGCAGCCGCGAGGCCACCCACATCATGGCACTCCAGGTTTTTGCCAACGACACGGCCGCGGCGCCGAGCAGCACCGTCCCCAGGGCACTTGCGCCGGGCAGCGCCCGAAACGCGGCGACTGCCGGCAGATCGCTGCCCACCAGACGTTGCCAAGGAAGCGCCATGCTGACGGCGACCACGAGCGCTGCGTAGAACAGCGCCGCCGCCGCGACGGCAGCGAGCATGCCGGCCACGGCACGGCGCGGTGTCGTGGCGCGGCGCCGCTCCTCGATCGCATGTAGCGCGGTCTGCCAGCCGTTGAGGAAGAATGCACAGCTGGCAAAGATCCACACGGCGCCGCCGCGCCATCCGTGCCCGGCAGCGTTTGGGAATAACGGCTGCAGATTGGCCGTGTTCCCCAGTGCCAGGGCGATGACGATAAGCGTTCCACTGATGATGAGGAAGCCGTACGTGACCAGGTTCTGGAAGCGAATCGCCCAGGCGGCTCCTTGGAAGTGCAGTCCTCCGACCACTACGCTGCCGACGACGCCGACGGTGATCGCCGCCCAGGACACCTGCGCGCCGAACACCGTATAGGCCACGCCGACATCGAGCTGCGGCCACATCGCGCTCACGACCCAGCCGAGCGCGATGCCTTCAAAGGCACATGCCGCCATCGCGTAGAGCGTCAAGTACCATGCCATGATGAATGCGGCATCGGGGCCGAAGGTTTCGAGCATATAGAGGAATTCCGCCCCCGCTCGGGGAAACCTCGCCGCCAACTCGCCATAGCAGAGGGCGATCAGCATCATGACGATTGCGCCGAGAGCAAAGGCGAGGACGGCGCCGCCGGGTCCCGCTCCCCGCAGCCAGTCGCCGAGGACGATCACCCAGCCTGAGCCCACGATGGCGCCGAAGGCGAGCGTGAAGAACCCGCTGCCGCTGACGACACGGCGGAGTCTTTCCGCCGGCTTTTCGGTGTCCGAGTGAGCGTTCGTCGGGCTGCCGGGTCGGCGCTGGACTATCCGTCTTTCAGTCAACGGTGGTGAACGCTTTGTTGACGATCCGCCAGACCGCGTCGGTCTTGACCACGGTCAGATAGTCCACATAAGTTCTGCCCCGGAAGCGATCCTTGACCTTGATTACCGCGACCGGTCCGGTGATATCGAGAAGCTCGATGCTCCAGCCATAGTCGCCGGGAGGCCCGGCGTTGATGTCGCTGACCATGGCGACGAATTCGTCCAGCCCGCGCCGGACCTGTGCGCCATCGCGGACGCCTTGAAAGCGTGCGCCCGCCTCGAAGGCTCTTTCGAGTATGTGAACCTTGCCGTGGAGCATGCCTTCGTAGTACTCCTTGACGAGTTCGACCATTTGTCCGATGTCCGTATCAATCATGACTTCATCTCCGCGGCTTCATTCAAGTCCCGAGCAAGCTCCTGCGCGAGCGGCTCATCCAATGCGCCGACGTTCATGTGTATGCCGGGAGGATCGAGCACGGGGGTGATAAACCACCGCTTTCGACTCAGGGCATTGCGGACCTTTTCCAGGTCGTGAATGTCCGACGTCACGACCACGATGCTGAACAGCGGTTGGCCAAGGACGGCGAAGCCAGGCACGCCATTGATGGCGGCCACCATGGCGCGCCGCGACGCGAACAGCCGGGCGGCAAGCTCACGATAGCCGGCCACGCCGAGATGCCGCATGACAGCCCATGCGGAGGCGATGGGTGCGCCCGACGCCGTCCCGGCCAGAGTGGGAGTGGTCATGGGCGACAGCGGATGATCGCCGTAGGAGAAGGTCGCGAAGCGGGCGAGGTCGGCATCGCGGAATAGAATCAACGACGCGCCCTTCGCTGAGTAGCCGTGCTTGTGGAGATCCGCCGATAACGAACTCACGCCTGGAATGTCGAAGTCGAACCGCGGTATGACCTCGGCGTTCATCCGGGCAAAGGGCGCCAGCAGTCCGCTCAAACAGGCATCGACGTGCAGCCACAGGTGCCGCGACGCCGCCAACGCGCCCAGCGCCTCGATGTCGTCGACCAGGCCGTAGGCATAGCTGGGGAAGGAGCCATACAGCATCACCGTCTTGGGCGTCATGGCGGCCGCCATCTGTGCCACGTCGGCCGTGAAATCCGCGCCCGTCCGCACCCGCACCAGGCGCACGTTCAGGAGTTCCGCAGCCTTGTCGATGCACGGGTGCGCGGACTGAGGGGCCACCACCTCCATTTCATGCACCGCCAGCCCCCGACTCTGGGCTCGCTTCACGGCGGCCTTGAGCGCGAGGATGACGCTTTCCGTACCGCCCGAGGTCACCACGCCCCGTGCCTCCGGCGGCGCGTGCAGCAGGTCAAGCGCATGATCGACGATTTCATGCTGCATGCCATCGACACGGGTCGGGCCGGGCAAGCCAGGGTAGAGAGAAGTCCGCGTGGACTGTGCGAACAGACCGCCGGCGTATTCGCCCAGCTCGAATGGAACCTCACCGCCAAAGAAACGGCGCCCGAACTTGACGCCTTCCATCGAACGCCGGTCCGACGCCCTCAACACCCGCAGCTCATCCTCGACCACCTCGCGCGATTGACCGTGCAGCGCGAGCGGTGTCCGGCGCCGGGTGCCCGGGGCGGTCACGATGCGTCCAGAAAGTGGCGCATGGCGCGGACCACTGGGGTTCGGGACGTTAGAAAGAAACTGCCATGGGTACCAGCGACCCTGACGATTCGGACGTTCTGAAGCTCGCGCTGAATACGTTCGATGGATTTCTCTCGAAACGGACTCATATAGCGCTGCTCCCACGCGAGGGCATCAGCGCCCCGGCGCGCATCCGGTACGTGCGGATCGAACGTTGTCGCGGCGTAAAATGCCATCGCCGGCGAATGCACGGCGCTGTAATCGAGCCGAGCATTGGCCCATAAGGAGGCAAAAAGCGCGTCCTCCACAGCCTGTGACATTCGGGGTTTCACGCGGCCGTCGGCTTGGATGTCGACGCCTGCGCGCAGGTAGGCTTCGACTCGCCCCATGTCATCCAAGGCGGAGAATTCCACCGTCTTTTCGTAGCGTCGATAGGCATCCAGCGAAGCCATGGCGCCGGCGGGCATCGCCAAGAGGCTGGTGGGCACAGCCTTGTGCGCGGCTTCGAAGTCGGGATCCGACCAGTCGTAGCCGGCATCCAGATAAACGAGCCGCGCCACGCGCGTGGGATACTTGACGGCCATCAAGGTGATTTCATTGCCGCCCATCGACCAGCCCACGAGGTGGGCCTTGGGAATTCCCAGTGCATCCATCAGGCCGCGGAGATCCTCCGTCAACGTGGCGGTATCGTACGGCCCCTTCGTGTCCGAGCGTCCGTGACCCCGACGAGCGTAGGCGATGACGTGAAATCGATCGGTGAATGCTCCCGCAAGGTCGTCAAAGACATGCGGATTGTCCCCGAGGCCGTGGATCAGGATGAGCGCCGGGCCCCTGCCGCCCCAGTCGAGACATTCCAGCCGAATACCGTTGGCGGCAACGAAGCGTTCGCGGTGCGGTGAGGAGTCGGTCCAAGGCGCCGACGCCGCGTAGGACACCATCGACGATGTAGCGAGCGAGGCCGCGAGCGCCCACGCGCCGAGATTGCCCCGCGACACAGACCGGCGCAGCACAGAGGCCTAAAAAGACCGGGACGCGGACAGGCCAACCGTACGCGGCTGGATCTCGACGAAGCCGAACGGGGGGAATTGCCCCAGGCCGCCGTTGAGAACACCGCGGCGATCCGCGACGTTGTTGACGAAAGCGTTAATCGTCCAGGAATCGTACGTCGCCCCGACCTTCAGGTCGGTCTTGGTGTAGGCAGGCAGGTCCTGTCGCTGGGCCGTCCCGGTGAATTCACCCAGCCGATCGCCCACGAAGCTTGCGGCCGCACCGACAAACCCGGTCGCGCGGCTCGTCAAAGGAAATTCCTGCTGCACCGACAGGTTGCCGGAGAAGCGGCTGCTGTAGGGCAGCCTGTCGCCGGACGCTCCGTACATCGAGCTGGCGGAGGGAAACGCCTGCGTCAGCACGGCCTCGTCCCATGCGACCCACCCGGCAATCGTCAGGCCGGTCAGCGGCCGCGACTCGAGCGAGAGCTCCACGCCCTGGCTCTTGGCCTGACTGCCGTTGGCGTTGTAGGTGATGCCGGTTTGCGGGTTGATCAAACTGATTTGAATGTTCTTCCAGTCGATGTAGTACACCGAGGCATCGACGGATAGCGTGCGGTCGAGAAAGTCGCCCTTGAGGCCGATCTCATAGCTTTGCGTCTTGTCCGGGTCGTAGTGCGACGGCGTACCGGGCCCGGCGTAGACGGCATTGGGTCCACCGGCCCGATAGCCGGAAGCCAACCTGGCATACACCATCAGATCCGGGGACAGCCTCCAACGCGGCGTCACCAGATACGTGAAGGCGTTGGCGTCGATATCGGCTTGCGGTCGGATCAACGGCGAGGGCACGCCGTTGAACAGGGGCACGAAGGGGCCGGTGTCGCTCTCGTTGTACGTTTCCATGATGTGGCTTTCACGCGCTCCCAGCTGTACATCGAAGCGGTCCGTGGCGTGGTAGGTCAGGTCGGAGAACGCGGCATATTCTGCAAAGGTGGTTCGCCAATTCGTATGCAGCGACTCGCCGACCACCGTTCCCGTGGTGGCATCCGCCGCCAGGTACCGGAAGTTATAATCGGAACTCTCGTGCGAGTAGAAGCCTCCAAGCAACCAGTCGACGTTCGCGCCGATGGACGCGGAGAGCCGCAGTTCCTGGGTGAATTTGCTGGTCTTGTCATCTTCGACCAGCGGCGTGCCGGTCACGCCGAACACCGACTCCGTATAGGGCCCCGCAAAGTAGGTCAAATCGTAGGAGTCGGAAAACGAGTTGATGTTGTAACCGGTGACGGCCGTCAGATTGACGCCGCCGACCTTGGCCGCCGCATTGATGCTGTACGCCTGGAGCTTTCGGTCATACCCCCCGGTGCCCCGTAATTCACTCTGCTGTAAGTCCCCCAGGCCGAGTCCCGGATCGACGTCGGGCATGCCATGTCCTCGGCTGTCCTGCAGCAGACCGCTGACCTTGAACGACAACAAGTCGGATGGCCGCCACAGCGCCGATAGCCGACCGCCGTTGACGTCCGTCTCGTTCACTGCGCGTTGCCCGGTTTGAACGTTGTCGATGTAGCCGGGATCCTGTCGAGTGAACCCGCTCGCGCGGACGGCCAAGGTGTCGGTGAGCGGCACGTTGACGGACCCGCGCACGCCATATCCCAGGTCGGCGCCGTTATACACATGATTGATGCCCGCCTCGATCCGGCCGTTGATGCCGTCGTTGGAGGGATCCCGCGTCACGAACTTGAGCAGGCCGCCCATGCTGCTGGCGCCGTACAGGGTGCCCTGGGGCCCCCGCAGTACTTCGACGCGGGCAAGATCGGCAGGATCGATGTCGGGCATCACAGTCCCGCCGCCGCCGCCGAGGAAGGTCGAAGAACCATAAGGCACATCGTCCACCGTGATGCCCACGGTGGGATTCGTGTACAGACCCGACATGATGCCGCGGATGGATAGTTGCTGAAACGATGACGACGCTTCGGGCATCACGTTGAGCCCGGGAATGCGGGTGTAGTAGTCCTGCAGCCGCAATTGATTGCTGTCGACGAGCTGCTGTGCGTTGATCGCGGTCACGGGCACCGGCACTTCCTGCAGGCGTTCCTCACGCTTTTGGGCCGTGACGATGATTTCCTCAAGGCTGGTGCCCCGCTGGGTCGGGGCGGCTTGGCTGCCCGGACCGCGCGGGCTTGGGTCCGGTATGGCGCCGCCCGGCGCGAGCGGAGGGCCCGATGCGGCCGACGCCCCCTTGGCGTCGGCTGAGGAGACCATGATCATTCCGGCAGCGGACCGCGAATAGACGAGTCCCGTACCGGCGAGCAGTTGCGTGAGCGCGGCGTCGATGGTGAACGTGCCCTGGATTCCCTGCGTCGTTTTTCCATTGGCGATTTCCGGCGTGAATAGAATCTGCCGGTTGGCCTGCAGCGCGAAGCTGTCCAACGCCGACGCCAATGCTTGCGCTTTGATATTAAAGGCGACCACTGGGGATGCCGCCGCGGGCTCTGCCCCGGCCGCTTCGACGGCACTCCCCCAGCCGCCGGTCATGACGATGGCGGCACACGCCGCCCCCAACAGAATACTTGAGCGCATCTCGCATCCCCAGCTACCGGAATAATGTCCGGCTTGATGCATATAACGCACGGGGAGAACGGGTCCTCACGTTGCCCGACCAAAATAGTCGGCCGGGATGCGCTCCTAAGGGGAACGCAGCTCGATCGTGGCGGCGGATTGCCGGGTCGCTCTGGCGATGCCGTAAGCCTCGAGTGCCTTGGCGAACGCGGCGCCGTCGGTGGGTTCGAAAACGCCGCTGACCTTGCGTTGCTGGAGGGCAGGTTCGGCGATCACGAGTTGCTCGCGGGAATAGCGGTTCATCTCGGCCACCACGTCGGCGAGCCTTTCGCCCTCGAAGACGAGCTTGCCGCTGCGCCAGCTCGTCACCCGACCCGTGTCCAGTTGCTCGATCTGCGCCTCGCCATCGTCGCGGGCAACCAGCGCCGAACCGGCCTCGAGGTTCACCGACGACCCGGGCTGAGCCGGCGCATTCGTGGCGGCGGCGGCAGGGGCGGTGATGACGCGGACTTTACCTTCGACCAGCGTCACCTGGAGCTGCCGGTCTTGAAGCCGAACGTCGAACGCGGTGCCGACGGCAATGACCTGGCGCGCGCCGGCGGAGACGATGAACGGCCGCGTCGGATCCTTGGCCACATCGAAGAATGCCTCTCCCTTGACGAGCGTCACGCGCCGTTCGCGTCCAGAGTAGTCCGAGCGCACGGCACTCGCGGTGTTGAGTGTCACCTTCGATCCATCCGCCAGCACAAGCAAGGAACGCTCGCCGATGTCGGTGGAGGCGTTGCGGATGAGTAAGGAAGCCGGCGCGGCTGCCGCCGGCGCCTGCGCGAGCGGCGGCGTCCGCACAACACGAATGACGGAGTCCTTGACCGCCCATAAGGCGCCGACGCTGACAAGAACGCTGGCCGCAAGCGCCGCTGCGGTGCGTCGACGATTCCGCAGACGCGACTGCCGCTCCGCCGTCCGCCGGGCCTGCTCGCGGATGGCGAGGATGGCCGGGTTATCACGGACCCCTTCCAATCTGCCCCAGAGCCGTTCGTACTGCGTCCACGCCGCGGTGTGCGCCGGCTCCGCCTTGAGCCAGGCGGCAAACTCAGCCGCCTCCGTCTCGGAGCATGGACTTGCCCGCTGACGCGCGAACCAGGCCGCGGCCTGATCGGCAGCGGTGGTCTCGGCGGCGGCTGGTTTCAAGCGCAATGCCATGTCACTCCGCCCCGAGCCGCCAGTGGAGAAAACGCAAGGCCTTCATCATGTGTTTTTCAACGGCGCTGACGCTCATGCCAAGCGCAGCGGCGATGTTGCCGCAGGTCATTTCCTCGAAGCGATGCAGCACGAACACATCGCGCGTCCGAGCAGGCAGGTCGGCGATGGCCGCCACCACCGCCTGAAGCGCCTCTCGATCCAGCAAGACGCGTTCCGGCGTCAAATCCTCAATCGGATGGTGGACTTCTTCGAGCGATTCGTGCGCTTCGTGGTGGCGCACCGTGCGCCGGCGCGCTTGGTCACTCAGGACGCTCGCGGCAACTCTGAAGAGATATCGATCGAGGTGCTCGATCGGGGAATTATCCCCGTGAACCTTCATCCTCAGGAAGACTTCCTGCACCAGGTCGTCGATGTCGCCGGCCGGAACACGCTTGGAGAAGTATCGCCGCAAACCGGGCACATACGCTGCAATTGCGGCGTCTTGCGCCTCGAGGGCAACAGCCATCGTCGGCGCGCTCATTCCATGCGCTCCGAGATCTCTGCCCCCGCAACCGGATCCATCGCCCTCATTCAAAGAAGATGACACATTCCTGCGACGATCGCGACCTTCCCTTGGATTGCCACAGCCACCCTCGCCACGGTTGGGTGACAGAATTCAAAAATACCGGTGTTTCGGGGTGAGGACTCGTCGCTCGCGTGCGTCAAAGAAAGGCTGTGCCGCAGGAGCATCCTCAGGACGACACCGAGTGCGTCCATCGCCGATGCCGGTTCACACCCGCCGGAGCCGTAAATTCCGAACCACCTCGACTCGTTGCGATCGCGTGAACCGACGTTCATCGGTAACCAGGGACTTCCGACACCGTGTCCCTCGAATCAACAGGGTGCGGCGCAGGTCGGCGCCCAACCAGCTCTCCGACTCACATACTGGCGGCTATTCTAGGTAGGGTGCGAGCGCCGTTTCGATCCACTTCATGAATGCGCGTACTCGGCGCGACAGGTTGCGCCGGTGAGCTACCACCAGGGAGACGTCGAGCGGCTTGTGTTGAAGATCCGGTAGAAGCTCCAGCAACGCTCCACTCTCCAAGTAACGGCCAATCGCCATCAGGGGTGCCTGAATCAGGCCGAGACCGGCGACACCAGCAGCTTCATAGGTCTGCACGCTGTTGACGTGCAGAGCACCTGGCAACTGAAGCTTCGCGTAGCTGTCGCCGTGCGGCGTGAACCGCAACGTTCACACACCGACCTCAGTGCTTGGTGATGTCGACGTTGCGCGTTTCGGGAAGGAAGATCATACCTATCACGAGGCTGCCCGCCGCGATCACGATCGGGTACCAGAGCCCGGAGTAGATATTCCCGGTCGAGGCTACGATGGCGAAGACGGTCGCCGGCAGGAAGCCGCCGAACCAGCCGTTGCCGATGTGATAGGGAAGCGACAGACCGCTGTAGCGGATCCTTGTCGGGAACAGTTCGACCAGCCACGCGGCGATCGGCGCGTACACCAGCGTCACGTAGATAACGAGGAGCGTCAGCAGCAGTACCGTCATGACACTGTTGATCTTGGCCGGATCCGCGCTCGCCGGGTAACCATGCTTGACGACGGCCGCCTTCAGAACCGTGGCGAAATCTGGTGCATCGGCTGCGATAGTCTCGTCGCCGATCTGGACCGAGGCCGTGGTGCCCGGTGGCGCCGCCACGTTGTGGTAGTTGACCGACAGCTTGGCCAGACTGGATTTCACGGTGTCGCAGGAGCTCTTGAACTTCGCCGTGCCGACCGGGTTGAATTGAAAGGCGCATTCCCCCTGATCGGCCGTGACCGTGACCGGTGAGTTGGCGAGGGCCGCTTCCAGAGCCGGGTTCGCGTAATGCGTGATGGCCTGGAAGATAGGAAAGTAAGTCAACGCGGCGAGTGCGAATCCAGCCATGATGATCGGCTTGCGGCCGATCTTGTCGGACAGCCAGCCGAACAGGATGAAGAACGGTGTGCCGAGCGCCAGCGCGATGACGATCATGATCTGAGCCACCGTCGGCTTGATGCTCAGGGTCGTGGTCAGGAAGAAAAGCGCATAGAACTGTCCGCCGTACCACACAACCGCTTCGCCGGCGGTCGCACCCAGGAGGGCGAGGATCGCAATCCGGGCGTAGCGCCAGGTTCCAAAGGCTTCCTTCAGCGGAGCTTTAGACCTTTTGCCCTCTTCCTTCATCCGAAGGAACATCGGCGATTCGTTGAGCTGTAGGCGGATCCACAGCGACACCGCCAGCAGGACAATGGATACCAGGAACGGCACGCGCCAACCCCAGGCGCCGAAGGCGTCCTCCCCGAGATAGGTTCGCACGCCGAGGACGAGCAGCAGCGCCACGAACAGACCCAACGTTGCCGTCGTCTGAATCCAGGACGTGTAGAGCCCGCGTTTGCCGGCCGGCGCGTGTTCGGCCACATAGATCGCAGCGCCACCGTATTCGCCGCCGAGGGCCAGGCCCTGCAGCAGGCGCAACGCGATCAGCAGGACCGGTGCGGCAATGCCCGCCGATGCAAATGACGGCAGCACGCCGATCAGGAAGGTCCCCATGCCCATGCAGGTAATCGTGATGATAAAGGTGTATTTGCGCCCGACGAGGTCACCGATGTGGCCGAAGAGCAGAGCGCCGAATGGGCGCACTGCAAAGCCGGCGGCGAAGGCCAGCAGGGTGAAGATGAACGCGGCCGGTGGTTCCACTCCGGAGAAGAACTGTTTTGCGAGGATGGTGGCGAGAGTGCCGTAGATGTAGAAATCGTACCACTCGAATACGGTTCCCACGGATGAGGCCAGGATGACTTTTCGCTCCTCGCCCGTCATCTTGTGGCTTTGAGGAATAGTGTCCGCCGATATCGTTGCCATAATAGTGCCCCCCCTTGGCGACCGACTCCTTCAATCAGCAGGTTCGCCATGCGGCCCTGCTCAATAAACCGGTCGAATAGCTCGCGCCCCCAAAGCTCGATAATGCGCCAGGCTGTCGGGGGCGCTTGGTTGGCCTGGATTTACTTGGCTGTTTCCGGCAACGTCAATTTCAGCGCCGCTGCGGCCGATTCGGCCTTGGTCTTTGCATCTTTCGCGGCGCTCACGGCATCCGCAAAGTTGCCTGACTTGAATGCGGATTGTGCCGTCGCCCACTGCGTCGTTGCATCGGCAAGCCCAGAGTTACCCGCAGCAAGGTCGATATTCTTCGGTATGCGCTTCGTTTTCGATAGCTCGTCAACGCGCTTCGATACCGTTTCAACCAAGGGAGGCACGGACCCGGCAAGTTCCCTCCATTCGTTACCGAGCGCCTTTTCAATCTCGCTTTTTCTTGCGGCTGCCGCCGTCGCCAGATCCTGGACCTCGGTTAGTACAGGCGGTGCGCCGGCCAATACCGCTGCATAGTCCTTCTTGTCAAAGGAGGCTGTCAGGTCAGCCACCTTGCCTTGGACCGCAGTCAGTTGATCGGGAATGTACTTCTTCGCATCCGCCGATACCGAGTCGAGCGAGACGGTGATATTGCTAAGCGCACTTTGCGCCGGGTCCCTCTGGTTTGTGCAGGCCAAGAATAGCAGTGCGATGCAGGCGATTACACAGTAGCCGGCAATGTTCTGGATTGACCTCACGTGCGAGGTCCCCCGAACTCAATTTTGCATACGCTACACTATGTCTCGTAACAGATGCAAGAGGACCACACGCATCGAGTGAGCAACGGCGGCCGGTTCTCGTGGTGCCCTGCTTTCCGCCCGGCACGCTGGCGGCCAACCTCGTCGGTGGGTACGTGCATTTACGATTATCGCGGCCGCGCCTCGAAACCCGGTTTGATCAGGCGCAGCACGCAATCCACAACCTCTCTCGTAGTCTTTAGACCCATCGGTACATGCCCGAACAATGTTCGGAAATAGAAGGGGCCGGTAAGCATATCGAGCACCAGTTCCACATCCAAATCGTCCCTGGCTTCGCCGCGGAGTCGTGCACGATCGAGCGCCTCCCGCATTGATCGGCGACGCGGCGCCAGAACGTGGCGCCGAATGGTAAAGGCAAGCGCGGCATCCTGCGCCATATCCGCGACCAGACCTGCCAACGCCCGGCCGAGCGGTCCGCGAAAGGCGCGAAATAGGGTGCCAACGGCCGCTTCAAGATCGCTCCGAATGCTCCCAGTGCGGCCTGCATTCCTCCGTCAATTTTTGAGCTGCTGGCTGTGGATCCGCCGCAACGCGGTATCGGCCGACTGAGAATGTACAGTCGTGCAGCGTGATCGCATTTACTTCCTGCAATATGAGAAACGAGCGTGCCCAATGGATATACGCATAGCGTTGTGCCGTTGCAAAATCATTGTCGCGATTACTCAAACGTTTTTCTTTAGGAGCACGAAATGGCTACACTCAAACCCCTGCCCATAGTAGTCTTCACACTGACGCTGATAGGTGCGCTTCCCGGATGCGCCACTTACCGCCAATGCGGACTTCATGGCTGTCCGGGCGATGTGGCGATTACAAATAAAGTGCGAAACGTCTTCAATCAATATCCGGAAATAGGTCCGCCCAATTCAATCACTGTTCAAACGCTCGATCACGTGGTGTATTTGAGCGGCTTTGCAAGTGACGGCTTAGACCGAACGACGGCCGAGTCAGTGGCCGCCAAGGTCCCGGGTGTAACCCGCGTCACGAACAGCATCGCTGTTACTCACTAACCCGCACGTGGCTAAGGGTCGACGTGCGATCGTCCTCGCTTCGCTGAAGCGGGCCTCATACGCTCGTCGATTCGCCGTTTCATGATCATGACATAATGGTATTGAAGAAAGCGTTGTATATCCCGCTCATTTCGTCTTGAACAAACTGTTCAAGTCGAGGCCATTCTTCTTCAGCGCCTCCAGCGCCTTTTGCTTGAGTTCGCTTTTGGCCGCTTCGGTGAGATCGGGCTTTACAGAAGGGTCGGTGTATGTGCCGGTCACTTTCAACGGGATCCCCGCGGCCGTGGTGCCGGCGGTTTTCATGATGCTCGCCAGCAGCGTCATGTTGATGACGCTGGTGGGTAGATTGACGGTGCCCTGGCCCGTCACTTTGAGCACGGCGGAGGAAATCGCCAGATCCTTCGTCTCAGCAACGCCATTGCTGATGAGCGCGCTGACTTTGAAGGCATCAAACGCGGTCTTGTGGGTGTTGCGCACGGAGGTGCTCAAGCTCTTATTGAGGAGCGCCTGCGCCATGGCCAGCTCATAGCCCACATCCATGCCTTCGAGCGCGCCGTTCGCGACATTGGCATCGAAGTGCCCATTTAAGGTCTTCATGATGTCGTCGGCGCCGGCACCCCGCGCCGTGCCCTTAATGTTCACGTTGGCCTTGCCCGATGCCCAGCCCTTGGCTTTGGTGTTGGCCAAGAGCCGCGCCACATCCACGCTCGATAAGTGCTCATCCATGCTGATCGCGGGCGTCGCCGCGCGGGCATCGTAGGTGAGATCGCCCGAGTACTTGCCGCCGTAGAGCTGCGCCTCCAAGGGGTGCAAGTGCGTGACATTGTCTTTCATGTCCACCGTGACCAAGAGGTTGGTGAAATCCAGTCCTGCCGCCTGCGCGGCGGCGAGCCTGAAGGTGCCCTGCGCCATCATCGGCTCCGAGGTATCGGTGGGAGCTTTGGGTTTCGGCTGATTCGCCGCCGCGCTCTTAGGATCCGGCGTACTGCCCACGGGCGGACGATAACGATCGAGATCAATGCGGTCCGCGCCCAGCTCGAACTTCACGGATTCGGTTTTGCCGAAACCGAACTTGATGTCCCCATTGAGCGTTGTGTCATCCATTTTGATGTGCAGGTCATCCAGCGTCACTCCGTCCTTGTTGTAGCTGAAGGCAGTGCCGAGCGACAGCGACGACAGCGCCTTGGGATCTTGCGTCTTAGGCAAACTGACGCCCAAGTTCGTCACGAACTGGTGAAGCGCCAGCGGCGCCAAGGCGATGGAGCCGGTGAGATGCATGCCATCGACGATCTTCGTGCCGGACAGACTTCCAGTGATCTTGGCGGCACCAAAAATGAGGAAACATTTCGGCAGGCTCAAGGTTTGCTGGTCGAGATTCGCGACCAGCTGCGGCGCAGCGAGTTCGTAGTGTAGGTGCGTGCCCGTGGGGCGGGTGACGGAGCCGTTCACATTGAGAGCCTCGATCCGCAGGCCCTTGGTATCCGGGTTGTCCTCCACATTGAATTTGGCCGTGAAGGCAAAGGTCTCCCCCGCGATGCCGCGATTAGCATCGAGCGTGAGGGCTACGGAGACCTCTTGGTGGCCGGAAATCGCCCCCGTTTCAAGCTCCAAATTTTCGATCACATACTCGTTGTAGCTCACCCGACCATGGGTGACCGCGATGCCAGCAATGGATTCAAGCGCCGGTCCACCGCCTGATATCTTGGCTTCGGGCTTGGTCGGGACTTCCTGCTCATCCTCCTGCCAATTGGCCTTGCCATCGGCGTGCTTCACCAGGCGCAGGTCCAGCCCATCCAGCACCACCCGCGCCACTTCCAACCGTTTGGCGAGAAGCGGCAGGAGCTTGACCCGGATGTCGGCGCGGCTGAAGGACAGGAAGGGGGTGTCCCCGAAGCCCGGAGGATTCCCGAGGCTCGCCGGTCCCAATTGGAGGACTACCCAGGGGAACACCGAGAGCTTGATGTCGCCCTTCAAATTGAGCTCCCGGCCGGTCGAGTCCTTCACCAACGCGGCGATCTTGGTTTTGAAATCGTTGGGGTTGACCAGGATGAACACGAGGAGCACGCCGACTACCACCGCGAGTACCAGCCCGCCGACGACAAAAGTGAAAATCTTTGCCAATTTCAAGGATTTCTCGCCTGAGATTCAGAACTCGATCATAGCTCAAGCAATGCCCCTCCCGGCCGTCAACGAGATCGCCGCCAGTTAAGTGGAACTGGTGCACGTTCCCAGATCTGCTTGAGTGATCCGAAATTCCGCTACCGACCGCGCGATCTGAGCCGGTCAGCTTCCCGGCGCAAGACAAATGAGACTCGCGATTTGGTCGGCGATGTTGCTGCGCCGCCGCGGGTCCCTGGTACTAAAGTGAATCGAGCGACGTTACGCTATTTCCCACACGTGAGCTCCACCCGTCGATTGCGGGCACGGCCTTCGACCGTCGCGTTGCTTTCCAGCGGGCGGCTGAAACCGAAGCCCTTCATGGCCAGCCGCGCGGGCGGCACGCCGTACTGTGACACCAGCGCCTGACGCACGGCGGCGGCGCGCTTCTCCGACAGCAACTGGTTGAACTCGGCCGTGCCGACATTGTCGGTGTGACCCTCGACGGTCAGCACCGCTTGCTTGGATTGCAGCACCACGGGGGCAATCGCCTTCAGTGCAGGCTGTGATTCATCCAGCAGGCGCGCACTGCCGGTGTTGAAGTAGATGCCGGAGAGTTCGACATGGCAGGACTTGCGCAGCTGATCGGCCATGGCGGCTTCGCCTCCCGACTTGTCCGCCGGCGGAAGATCGATGCGCGTCACCTGTTCGGTCATCACTTTCTCGCCAAAGGCGAAGCTCTTCTTCAGGGTCAGGGGCCAGGAGTCGCTGTCGAGCCACCAGAACTGCATCTGCAGGGAACGGTTGCTGGAGGAGGTGAACGTGCCCTGCGCGTGAATCACGGGAAGATTGACGCGCTCTCCATTGAGCAGCACGGCAAGCGTGACGGGCGTCGTCTCGACGCGGCGGAACGTACCGCGGTAATACGTATGGGCGAAGCTCGTCTGCAGCATCGTGCCCATGCCTCCCAGGGGTGAAGACTTGCCGCCGGCCGCGGCGGCCTGGCCGGCAAGCTGCAGCAGCGCGCCCATGCCGCTCGGATCCTCGCCATCGATGGCGCCGATCACGAACGGCACGTCGGCGCCGGACTTGAGCATCTGCAGCGCCTTGACGGAGGTTTCCTCGTAGGTCTGCCCGGCGAACATCTCGGGGTCGGTAGTCGAGACGCCCCAGCTGATGCGCAGCGCCTGGGCGATGTCCTGGCGACGCACGCGTCGCCGGAACGAGGCCTTCTGCAGATCGGCATTGGCCTCCATGTCACCGGGCGCGCTCAAGCGGATCTGGTAGGTGACGTCATCCGCGGTACTGTCCGCCACCGAGTCCCACTGCTCCATGTCCATGCCGGAATAGGTGTGCGTGCCGGCACCGCCGGCAGAGACGAAGCCGCCGTTGACCACGGTGGTGGTGATGACGAGTCCCTTGGCCGGCTGAATGACGCTGAGATCCGCTGCGGCGGCGTGCGCAGCGAGCAAAAGGCACAGCGGCGCGACGTACGTCGGCCATCGCGGCAGGCGGCGACTCATCCAGAGATCTCACAGGCTTTCACGGGTGGATCGAGCGCTTCGTCGCCGCGCTTGAAGACTTCCTTGCGCGTCGAGCCCTTCTTGTTGATCGCCTCAGCCACGTCGCCGACGAAGGGAATCGGCAGCGGCATCAGCTTGGTGTCGACGCCGACGTGGCCGTAGGCGGTATAGGTGATGCGCTTGCAGGGCGGAGCGAGCATGCCGGCGGCCACGGCGGCGGCATTGGTGATCGTCACGACGTGCACCACATCGAGGTAGGCGACCGAGGAGGCGCCCATGACGCCGAGCCCGAAGCCGATGCGCGGTGCCTGAATGCCGAGCACCGCCCCCGACACGCCAGGGCTCATCGCCTGATATTCCCCGACAGCCGGCTTGGTACCGCCCATGGTGCTCGTGGCATCGGAGCCGCTTTTGGTCGACTGGAAGCCGCCGTCGCCGCTGAACTGGTAGGTGCCCTCGAATTTCTGTGCGGCATGATTGCCGGCGAGGAACACGTTGATGTTGAAATCCGAACTCAACTGGATCACGAACGGCAACCCGCCCATCGGGAACGGGATGTTGAACATGATCGGTACGTCCATGATCGGCACCTTGGTGGCGCCGTTGCCGGGCTTGCCCATTCTGGCGATGAAGGAGAGGGCGACCTTGCCGCGCAGGTTCTTGAACTGCGCCGAGGCACTCTGCACGCTGCCATCCGCCACACTGATATTGCCGCCGAGGGCAAAGTTGTCCATGTCCACGCGGATCCGGAAGCGCACGTCCAAGAGGTCCGAGACAATCTCGAACAGCTGCTTGGCGGCCTGACCGAGCACCGCCAGCTCTTTCTCCTTCGCCTCCGCCTCGGCCTTCTCCTTCTCGGCGGCATCGCGGATCTGCTGCGCCACGGCCATTTTCTTCAATTCCAGCGAACGCTGCTGCTGATACTGCTGGCTCAGCATCTGCTGCTCGGCCGCGGGCGTGTAGGGCGTGCCGTTCGAGTCCGTCTTCGGACCCGGGACGCCGGGCGCAGGATTCGGATTGGTCTTGTTTTGCTGCCGTAGCGACTGATCGGCCTTGAGCTTGGCCATGTCTTTGTCGTACTGCGCATCGAGATTATCGAGGTCCGCCTGCTCGTGGGTCAGCTCGACCTTGGTCTCCGCGAGCTTCTGCTTCGCCTCTTCCCGGGTCTTTTCCGCCTCGCGGAATTTATCCTCGATCTCCGCGCCGGTGTTGGCGCCGCCGTTGTCATCGCCGCCGCCTTCGTCGTCGGCCTTGCGCGCCTGCAAGGTGAGCGTGATGCCGTCGGGACGGGTCGCGTAGCCAACCGAGTACTGATAACCCTTGAGCGAGCCGTTGAATCCGCCGCCCACGGGCCGCACCTCGCCGAAGTCGTCCTGCTCCGTAGTGTCATTGGCACCGCCATTGTCCGGTGCTGGAGCGTCCGCCACGCGTTGCAGCACACCACCGTCCTGACTGGTCCACACGGCCGGTCGCAGCATTGGCGGCGGATTGCGCGCGGCGGGCGCCGGCTGCGGCCGGTGCGGACGGAATCCCATGTAGTAGTCCGGCAGACTCGGTGCGGCATCGAAGGCGATCTCGGCACGCGTGAAGGCCTCGGTGACGGCGACCGGCGAGGTGTTCACCACGGTGATGTCGCCGGTGTTGTCGACGCGGTCGACCCGCCGCAAGGCGAGATCGTAGATCCACAGGATACTGCCCGCCTTGAGCCGCTGAACGACCGGCTCGCGACTGTCGAAGCGGTAGATGCTGCCGTCGCGGCTAACGGCGACCAGTGAGCGCATGGCCTCGTCCTTGCTGACGGGCACGGTGTCGGGACTCCACTGCAGGTCGAGCTTCGCGGGCTTGATCTCCTTGACCGACTGCAGATAGGCGCGAATTTGGTCGCCGTCGCCCGTGAACAACGAACCGGCGATCGCCAGCGTGGCGCCGGGCGGCTTGGATGGCGCGGCGACTGGGGCCGATGGCGCAGCCTGCTGGCCGGTGTTCCGCGAGCAGCCGACGATGAGCAGCGTCAGCAGGACGGATTGCCAGGCGCCGCGCTCGCCCACGACCTATTCTTCCGCGGCGCCCAGGGTCGTCTGCGTGAACCCCTTCGGAATGGCGAACTTGTCCGCCGGCAGCGATTGCTTCTCGATGGAAGTGACCTGGTCCTCCGATTCCACCTTGCCGCCCGCGAGCTCCCGCGTGCGCACCGGGAAGCCGTCGATCTTGCCGTACAGCGCAAACTGCTGGGCCGCGGCGTGCGCCGCTGGCATGGCCGACAGGACGTCGGTGGCCAACAACGAAGCCTTGCGCGTGGCGTCGATGAGCTCATCGCCGCCGGTCAACGCGCCGCGCGAGGCCACGCAATACTCGCTCCTGGGCTTGCCGTCACGCATGAGCTGCCACACCTGGCAGGACCAGGAGCCCGCGCGCTCGGTGCGGCCGGTGTCCGTCATCGAGATGTCGGTCTGCTGCAGCTTTCTGCATCATGCCCTTCATGTGCTGTTCCATCATGGCGCGCCGCTCCGGCGGCATGCTTTGCAGCATCGCCTGCATGCGCTCCTGCATCTGGTCCTGCTTGCCGGCGAGCGCGGCCTTGTCGAATTTATAGAACGTGCGCTTCTCGACATCGACTTGCCAAATGCTGCCATCGCGCACCAGGACGAACTCCCTCACGTGACCCTTGTCGTCCAACTGATCCATGCGAAACTGTCCATCCTGCGCGTAGATGACCGACTCCGGGTGTGCCTTGGGCTCGGACATCTCGCGCCGGTCCGTGTGCACCACGGTACCCGCGTGCAGCAGTGCCGGCATCCAGGCGGCCGCCAGGTATAGACAACAGTGAGCAGTTTTCATGGCTGTTCCTCGTAACTCGTCATCGCGCGACGCGGCGCGGTGCGGTGGATCGTAGTCATTCTCGCGTCAGAGCTTGCTCATCGCCGCCGCTGCCAGCGCCCTGGCCTTGTCCCGGTTCACGCCGCGCAGATCGACCTTCAACAGGATGTCGCGCTTCACCGCCTCGAACTTCGGCCCGACGGTCGCGGATCGTTCCCACGGACCGCCGCCCGAGGCGTCTTGCTCACCGCTGAGATGCGCGCCCTGCGTAAAGGTCTGGCCGGTCATCTGCCGGGCCGCCTCGTCGACCGATACGTTCGTGGTGACGGTGACGGTGTGCGAGCCGGCGTCGGGCCCGGGGTTGGCAGGCGCATCGCGGATTCGTGGGTCCTTGCCGGAGTTGCGGCGTGTGAATCCGAGACGCGCTGCTGCGTGGTGGACGTGAGCTCCATGCTGCCCAGGGCCGCTCCACCCATCCTCGCCGCCGTCAGGTCCGTGCGGAAGTCGTAGTTGCCGCCGCGCCAGCGGAAATCCAGCTCGTAGATCTGACGAATGGTCTGGGGCGGGGTCGGCAGCTCGTATGCGCAGCTGTCCTTATCTCGCAACGGGCGCTTTGATCAGCTTGCCGAGGATGGCCTCGACCTCGGCCTGCGACAGCACATTGCAAGGATCCCGGGGCTGCGGCCGCGTTTTCAGGAAGGCCTTGGCGGCCGCGACATTGGCTCCGCCATCGAGCGACAGCGGCTTGCCGATGCGCTTGAAAGCCGCGTCCACCAGCCCGGCGGCCTGCTTGAGGCTGGCGCCCGAGCCCGTGAAATCAATGGTGATCTGCTGGTCGGCGCGCAGCGCATTGAAGATGCAGCAGTTGAAGGGCGTGAGCTTCGCCTCATCCCACTCTCCGGCGATTTCGGAGCCGTCTTCCGAGACCATGGCCTTCTTGGTCTTGTCGTTCACTGCGCCGGTGCCCTTCACGAGATTGCCGACGAAATCGCCCACGTGGTAGGCCTGCTGACCACCGTCGAAGTCGACGCTCAGGCTGATCTGCTGGAAGTTCGCGCTCTGGTAGATGCAGTCACTGCCGTCGGCGGCGGGATTGCCATTGGATCCGCGGTAAGGAGCGGTTCCCAACGGGCCGCCGAGCACCGCTTCGACTTCCTTCGGTTCCAGCAACGAGCAGGGGTCGTCATGGTGGAACTCGGAAGAGTCGGACTGTGCCATGGGCGGCTGGTCCGAGCCACCCACGGAGGTACTACGCGTATCTGGCGACGGCTTGCCACCGCAGCCGGCCAGCACTGCACACAGAAAGTAGGCCACGCTCCATCCGCGATGCCACATATTGCTCCCCATGCCGCCACCCTCACTATAGTTTTTGTGGCGTACGCAATTATCGGACTATCCCCGGCCCTTGGCAATGACCTCCAAACGCGGATAGGGCAACCGCTGCGGCGAAGTTGTCGTGCTATTCAAGGAACTGCTGCATGACGGGCGCTCGACATGGGTGTCCCGGAACGACGACCGTCGGTGCCTGAAATCGCGACGGCCCTTCAGACGATTTCCGCCGGCAGGGCAACAAAACCCCGAAAACGCGCCCGCGCGCCACGCTGCCCCGCGCCCCGCAGACGCAGCCCGGGCAGTTTTTGCAGCAGTCGGAGCACGGCGACCTGCGCCTCCAAGCGCGCCACTCCCATGCCGACGCACGCGTGAGCGCCGGCGGCAAACGCGAGATGCCGATTGGGCTTGCGGGTGATGTCAAAGAGATCCGGCCGCGCAAACTCCTCCGGATCACGGTTGGCCGCGCCGATGCACAGAGTGAGATAGGTGCCTGCTTCCAGTGCGACGCCGCCGATCGTGACCCGTTCGCTGACCAGGCGGTTTCCGAGCTGGTTGGGGCTCTCCAGCCGCAGGCACTCCTCGATCGCAGAGCCCATCAGCGTGGGATCCTCGACCAGGCGTTGCGCCGCCGCCGGTGTGCGCAGCAACAGGTGCAGGCCGTTGCCGATGATGTTGGTCGTCGTCTCATGCCCCGCATTCAACAAGAATATGCAGTTCTGCAGCAGCTCGTCCTCCGACAATTCCTTCTCCCGCAACAGGCTCGTGAGCAGGTCCGTGTCCGGCCCGGGGTGCCGGCGCCGCTCACCGATCAGTTCGCGCAGGTAGCGGGTGAACTCACTGACTGCCTCGTTGCCCCGCTGCAGCTGCGCAGCCGTCGTGGTGGCCTCGAGGGCGCCTAGGATGGCCAGAGACCATCCACGCAGCGGACCACGGTCCCCACGCGGCACGCGCAGCAAGTTGCCGATCACCTCCACTGGGATGTGAGCGGCGAAATCCTCGATCAGATCGAACTTCTGCAGATCGCGCAGGCGCTCGAGCAGTGTGTCGACCAAGCTTGTGACACTCGCCTCCAGTCCACGTACCGCAGAGGGACTGAGCGCATCGACGATCGGGCGCCGCACGCGCGTGTGGTAGGGCGCGTCATTGAATACCAGACTCGTGGTGTGATGCGCATAGAGCGGCGAAGTGACGCCGAATACCGGACCGAACACGGCACGCTTATCGGAGCTGAATCGCACCCGGTCACGGTACACGTGGTCAAGATCCCTATAACGCGTGAGGAAGTAACTGCCATCGGCGCAGCGGTGCACGGGATCCCAGGTGCGAAGCGAGGCATACGTCGCATACGGATTCTCGTAGAAGTCAGCGGGCAGCCGCTGGGGGTCGAATGTGCGAGCCAACATGCGTGCCTCTTCATCGTCTCTCGGCGGATTAGTCGGCACTGAGCAGCGCCTCGGTGAGCTGGAGCAAGGCACGCGGATCCTCGACGCGGGCATCGGATGTAGAGTTGATTGTCACCAAGGGAGCACCCTCTGCGTTGACCATGGAGTGCCGGTCATTACGTACTGTAAACTCGCTTCATGAGCAATAAAACACCGCCCGCGCCGCGAAGTTGGATGGGGCAATACTAGACGTCTTTGATCAAGCAAACAAAAGCGCGCCAGCCGGCGCGGCTCGACTTGCGACAAATGACGAAAGTGTTGCATTCCAGGCGCTCGACATTGGGATCCCTGAACGATTCAGGGCCAAATCGAAACGATTGAGAGCCCGCGCGAAGTTCTACGCGAGTGCTCGTTCCCAGATCTGCTTGAGCGACCCGAAGTTCCGATCGACCGCGCCCGAGGGTACTGTTGCATTATGCGGACAACAGCCCCAATTCGACATCTGAAGCACTTTGGCTCGCTCCTTTCAGCCAAGACAAATGCCTTGAAATGAGGCATTTGTGATTGCTGGTCTGTCGGTCTTCGGTGCGCCAGCGCAGCTTTTCAGCTCCAAAATCCCCTGATGCAACAGAACCGCCGTTCGAGTCGGTCTGCCTAAGACGCTGCAGCGACCGACTCGGCGATCTTGTTTGCTACAGCAGGCTCCCTGCCTGGTTTGAAGGAGATCTGCGCGCCACACACGCCGCCCTTGACGGGCACCCCGATATACCACCCCGTCCGCTGATTGAACTCGTACTGATACCAGAGGCGGTGCGCACTATCTTCGAAGGTCTTGGTCGGCTTGTACATGTTCTGCATGATGGGCTTCACTTCGGCGAGCGTGCTCACCGAGTCGGTCATGCTTACCACGGCGGTGATGGTGTGATCGGCCGACTCTGTAGAGCCCTTCACGACAGGGTCGACACTCCAATCGGGCGGTACGTACATGACGCAGCCCCCTTTGCGGGCTGACACCTTCTGCCAACCCGGATCGGCCGCGGTGCCCGCGGTAACATGCAGGAGTAATGCTCCGCCGATCGTCGCGACACAGCACTTTACAGCGATGGCTTTCACGGGAATCCTCCGCAACAAAAAAGGTGGTTTCAAGGCCGAGCGATGCAACGCTATTGCTTCACGAGCACAACCCGACGGTTCTGTGCTCTACCCTGCTCGGTGCCGTTGTCCGCAACCGGTCGCTCCTGACCGTAGCCGACCGGTGTCATGCGGGAGGCCGCAACCCCGGCGCTCGACACGGCTGTGACCACCGCCTGCGCACGAGCCAGGGAGAGCGTCTTGTTCGATTGAGGAGTCCCGACATTGTCGGTATGTCCCTCGACCGACAGCTTCAGCGCCGGATTGGCCCTCATCATCGCAACGATCTGTTGGATGATGGGCTGCGAATCGGGGCGGATGGTCGATTTGGCGGTATCGAAGTTGATCTGCAGTGAGATACGGCCGTCGCGGTTGAGCGCGGTCGCCATGTCATCGGCCGTG
Organism: uncultured Gammaproteobacteria bacterium; assembly: GCA_963800375.1. Taxonomy (GTDB): domain Bacteria; phylum Pseudomonadota; class Gammaproteobacteria; order Steroidobacterales; family Steroidobacteraceae; genus Bog-1198. Next base: position 640,674 of record CAWDAT010000002.1, read on the forward strand.
ATCACCGATTGGGCCATACCTGCCTTCTCGACCAGGAACAGCTCGTAAATGTTACCCCCATTGCCGGTGAGCTCCACCCAGCGCTCCTTGCCGTTCTTGATTTGCTTGGCGGTGACACCCCCCTCGGGCGTATCCAGAATCGTCCAGCCATCCGCCGTCAGTGCGTTGAGGTAATTCTTCTGTACCTTCAGGCCCGAGTTGGGTGTGGCATCGTCTGGTTGCGCATACTGGTTATGGACGACCTTGCCTTCAACGGCCGCTTCGTGGTCGGTGCCCTCCATGAACTTATATGAGTCGAAGTCTTTCATGTCGCAGAAGCGGATGTAATACCCGGCCATACGCGAGACGTAGAAGTCCTTGCAGCCATCCGCATCGGGGTCAGCCCAGGCCGTGGTTGCTGCAACGGTGGCGATGGCGAGCGCACAAAGAGTAGGGAGTTTCAGCATGTTGGTTCTTCCGTTCATTGAGGATTCGATTTGTTGGCGGGGATGTCGATCTCATCGGCGGGCTTTGGCACCGACGGCGCAGTTGGAGAGACGACGGGAATTGAATCGGAACTCGACGGTTGCGAGGGGACGTTCGAGCGCGGCTGAACGGTGTGGATGCTGGTGTTGCCGCACCCGTCCGGAATCGAGATCGCTGTACCCAGGTAGGTGGGTTGTGACTGATTGCCGGCCTGGTCGAGAGTTCGTACACGGTAAAGATAGGCGTTGTCGGGGAACACCGAACTATCGGAGTAGGTCACCGCTGCCGCCTGGGTGATACCGCTCAGTTGGACGTAGTCGGCTAACATAGTTGCGGCAGCCCCCGCGGTCACGATCCCGAGATTCACGTGTTGGCCTGTGGCAGTCACGATGTTTGGCCCACGGGCCGCGCCCGCGGTGGAGGTCGGCATGAGCGCACGCTCAATGAGAAAGCCGGCGGTCTCCGAGTCGGTTGTCTGCCAGGCCACATTGACCGCACATTGCGTGCTGTCCCAGGTCGCAGTGACGCCCGCGGGAGCGCTCGCGCTCACCTTCAGAGGTGTTACATCGACAGGCTCGGAGTCATTCTCGAGATTGTCCTTGTCGATGGCCCGAACCCAGTAGACGTAGCCGTTCTGCCACCTTAGAAGCGCCGATGGCGGGTCATCGAGCCAAGCGGCATCGCCGGATGTCGCGGCAGGATCTACCGAGAGGGACGCGACCAGCGTGCCCTGCTGCATGCTGGCCACGAGCTGACTGTGCACGTCGACCGCCCCACGCACGGCAGCGGACAGCGCGGGCTCGTGAGCTTGAATGCCATAAGTCGCTGCGTGACCCGCCAGTTCACTCGAGACGGGTCCAGCGGGAAATCGAGGGACGTGGATCGTGCTGGTGTTCGCGGCTCCCTTGCTCGCGACACCTGAGGCTGGCTGACTGATGATTCGGCTGCGCGCAACGGCTGTACCGGCGCCGACGGCTGGTATCAGACCACGCCAGAGCTCATATCGAATGACTTCTTCGCCGGCGTCGGACACCGGCAGGTACTCGACCTTGACGCCTCCGTCAGTTCCAGCCGTTCCCAGAACGAGTTTGGGCGCAGTTGGAGGCACCGTGGCAGGAATCCGCGTACTAACTTCCGCCATGACGCCAGGGACGTTCCAGCGGTTCACGGGAACTACCCGATAGACGAAATATTGCGCGCTCGAACGTGCGAGCGCGTCGTCATACTCCGTCTGGGTGACCGTGCCCAGCAGCGCAAAATCGGAATCTTTGAGGTTCGCCTGCCAGATCACCGTAGCCATTACGGCTGCACGAATGCAGACCGGCGTGGCGATGGCTCCGCTGTGCGTACCGTTCGGCGGCAGTTGAGCTGCACTTCCCAGGCTGCACCCGGGTGTGGACAGGCCCGGTCGCTGTGGGCTCGAGATGCGGGTGGCGGTGGCGCGGTAGATTTCGTATCGCTGCGCACCGGTGCTCGCATTCCACGTGATGACGGCCCTACCGCCCATGTCCGCAGGCGCGGCCTTCGTGAGCGGGCCCGTCCAGTTGGTCAGAGTCAGGCCCCTTTTGGCTGCGGCGCCCGCCAGGACCAGGGTGCCACCAATGCCGTTGTTGGCTCCCGCCCCTTTGCCTGCCGTTCCTACGGCACCCGCAATATTGCCGGCGGCCGACCCCGACGATTTCCCGGCACCACTCGTGGCCCCCGCCCCGTTGCCACTGGAGCCGCCCCCGACCGCACCGCCCATCGGCGTCGAGCCCATGTTGGTTCCTGCCGTTTGCTGGCGCATCCGCGCCGTTCCAGCCTGGCTCGGCTGGAAGGACGCAAGCAGATTCCCAGGTGTCGGCGGCGGAGTCAGATCCGGATACGCGACCACGTTTGTCTGGACGGCGGTGGCTTCCTCGTTGTTACGATTGAAGACAGCCGCGACGTAATACCGGTAGTAATGATCCTTCTGTGCCGTGCGGTCGATATATGCAAGGACCTGCACAGAACCCAGGAGCGCCTTCTCAGCCGCGCCGCGGGCACTCGCGCTCATGCGATCGAAAGCGCATGGTCCGATGGGCGCACCACCGTTATTCGCGGCTGCAGCGCTGCCCTTCCCCCGGCCCGTCAAACTGATCAAACTTCCTTTATTGCCGCTAGAACTCTGACTCGCGGTGTGCTGAGAATCGAGGCAGAACCGAGCAGCGAGCATGTCCCGAATCACACCTGGTCCCAATGTCATCACCTGAACGGTAGTGCCCGCAACAGCAGTGGACGTCAGTCGCACGGGTTGTTTGGCCTCCGCGCCTTGCTCGGTATCGATGCGATAGACGTTGTAGCTGACGCCATTGGCTTGATCCGCGCTCGGCGTCCAGGCGATCAGAACGGACTCGCTGGGCGGCGCGCCTTGAGTGATATGGAAGGGCCGAGCGCGGTCGGGAACGGTTGTCGCGAGTGCCGGTTGGAGCTGCGCTTGCGCGAAGCTGACGGCTTGCGGCTTGTGCCAATCCTGCACCGTCAGATCGATGTGCGCCGGCTCGCTGGTACGGCCGTAAATATCCGTTACGGTGATCTGATAGGTGACCGCCCCTGAAGGCGGTGCGGTGTCGATAAAGAACTGGACCGGCTCTTCCAGATTGGTTGCATTGCCGTCGGCATCAACATCCGCGTGATCCATGATCAGAACGGGGGTCTTGTTGAGCTTTTGTCTCGCAGCACCCGCCACGCGGTAAACGTCGTAGCCCGCGATGCCCATGGCCGCATCCGCGAGTGCATCGAGCCTTTGCCACCGCAACCAGACGCTGTCGGCATCGTGTTGAAAGGCTTGCAATCCCGTGGGTGCGGAGGGTTTCAGATTCGCGGTATCGGCCGGTACAGCGACCGTCACCGTCGCGATCGTCGCACTCTCGCTGCCGTTGGTGATCGCTCGAAGCTCGTAGCTATATTGCTGCCCGGCCGTGACATCCGGGTCATCAAAGCTCAGGCCCAGTGCACTGGCGACGCTCGGATGCAGCGCGGCACCCAACAACAAAGTGCGGCGCGCGCCGAGGACAAGTTGCGCGGGAGTTGGCGCGGTGGGAATCTGGCGCAAACGCGGGACCACGCTGGGTGCAGTGGCCGTCGGGCTCGAGCCGGGACTTCCTGCCATCGACTTGGAAGCCGACTGGGCGTGTAGCTGCAGGGCCGCGCTGGCCGCCTGATTGAACGTGCTTGCGGCACTTGGCGGTCGAGCGAGCGTTAGGGCGGGGTGCGGCAGGGACACACCGCTCGGTGTGACGGATTGGTTCAGCAGATCGTGCAGCGGCAGCGGCTTTGCCCCTCCGAGCGCGAGACTCGCCGGGAGAGTGACCGTCCCGCCGAGCGGGGTAGCGTTGAGCGGCGTCTTGCGATCCGACCGGTAGAGGTTGAATCCGCCGTTGGGCAACCAACCCTCCTTGACGCTCCAGCGCAGGCGAATGTCGAGTCCGCCGTTGGCATTGAGCGCGGGAGCGGCCCGCAGTACCGCAGCGAGCGCGATGGGATTTGCTGTGGTCGTGTTAGCGCCGGCGACAGTCGGCGCGCCAACGACGGAATTCACGGCACCGGCCGGCGTCGTGGTTGCCGCGCCGGCTCCCTGCGCGGTGCTGAGAAGCGCAGCGACGATGGCGATCGCTGCTGCGTCGGAGGTGAACAGTGCACGCATAGTCATAGGGGAATGGTCAGTACGGGCACCCGCTAATTGGAGGGATGCAAGAGATCCACGGAGACCCCGATGGTCTTGCAGATCGATTGGCCCATCGCCGTGCCGCAGCCCTGCAGATCGCCCTGCACGATGAATTCATCATAGGGAAGCTGAAGGGGGACAGTGCCAGTCGGGCTGGAATAGGGAATCGTGATGGTTACAGTCGTACCCTGGACGGCATAATTCGCGCTGAGCCACGCTTTCGCGGTCGCGCTGAACACGATGAAGTCCGCCTGACCTTCGGCATAAACTTGGCCCTCGAAGGCGGTGATCTTGCCGCTCGAATGATCCAACGTGATGTCCACGGTTCCGCCGATCGAGCCGCTCAGCGGCCCGATCAGCAAGGTTCGACTCAACCCCGCGGCGAACCACGGCGCGGCGTAGCCTGGCCTTTCATTGCCCGCCAGCTCGACGCCGAGGCCGCCGGAGTATTCGTTGACGTTCAGAGGCGGTATTCCGACCTTCACCGTGATGGGGTTCTGGTCGACAGGCCAACCCAGGAAGAGGTGCTGTCTAGAGGGAGTGAGCAACAGATCCAGCGAGCCGTGCGCTTCGAAGGCGGCCAGGCTGCGCAGTGGGTAGTAGACATCCGCGAGGGCCGCGGCGTGCAATGTGTCCGGCGGCGTGTATTGAATGTCCGCGGTAGCCGTGCGATTTGCGTCTTCGTAGCTCGTCGCAGGCAGTTCCTGCAGCTTGCCGCGAATATTAAGATCGAGCTTGAACGCCGGTGCTGTTTGAACCGTCAGTGACCCATCACCGCAGAAATTGAAACAGCCGTCAGAGGTTCCGATGGTCGTGCCGATGTTGAACAGCAGATCGCTCCCGGGTGCGCTCGGGTCCAGATAGACGACGTAGTCGGGGTCGCCGAATTGCGCGTAGGCGTTTGGTTGCGAGTCGGGCAGTTGCGCCTTGTAGCCGACCCCACCCTTGAAGGCGAAGAGCGAGATCCCGTTATCGCCCAGAGGAATGCCTGCAGGTCCCAGGCTCCAGTTGCCGGTCAGGAGCCAGGCACCCTGGGCAGCTGAAAACGTGAAGCCGTTTCCGTTGGGTCCGGTCGACAGGGGCCCGGCACTGACCTGGAACGTCATAGCGCCTTTGAGGCAGTCGATCGGTGTGTTCGCCGCTTTGAGGCATCCGCCGGGCGCTCGGGAGACGCTCGCGTCGATCCGCATCACGTCCGCGACATCAGCTTTGACCTCAACCCCGCCCACGGAGATACTGCCGTTACTGGCCACCTTGAGCCCTTCGAAGTCGCCCTCGGCTCCGACCGGCAGGCCGGTGCCCACCTGTACGCCGCCGGTGAACGAAAGATACGGCTTGTCCCCGGCATCGAGACCGAGAATCAATTTCTTCAACTGCACCCGCATCAGTTGCAGATCCACATCCAACTCATGCGGCAGCTCGATGAAGCCCGCATCCGGCATGTGGAAATGGCCGTTGGCATCCACGCCGAAATCCTTGAAGCCGATCGCGAGCCCGGCCAGGCCCTTGGCGACATCGCTGATGGTGCCCGCCGCGTTCAGAGTGAGCTGACCGTCGAGCTTCAACATCGCCGGCGTGTTGGCATCGGGGAGTTGGAAGCTCGCGGAAGCGACCGCGAGATCGATGCCCGCGATGTCTGTCCCGGCGAAGCTGGCCAGGTGCAGATTCTGGTCCGTCAGGGAGAACACGAGGTTGCCGGAATCAGTGAACTCCATGGCCCATTGCAGCGGATCGCGGAACGCGTTCGCGAGCGTCACGGCCGCATCGATCTTCATTTTTTGCGGATCGACGTGATTGTTGGTGATCTGCAACGAGACGTCCTTCAGAGTGGCCCCGAAGGCCGCTGCGATCTGAATGGACTGATTGATATTCTGTGCATCGACATGCACCGTGACACCGCCGCTGCCGATTTCGAGATCGCTGGCCTGGAGTGTCACGGCGCCGCCGTCCGCGGCGGCGAACAAGGGCGGGAGCGCGAAACTCGCGTTCTTGATGTACAAGCCTTGCCAACTGTCCGGCACTGCGGCGGGCTCACTGCTGCCCTTGGCGGTGCTGGACAGGTCGACCACGACGTTCGCCGCGTTACCCTGGCTCTTGGGGATGACGACCTGAAACCCGTTCCAGCCGATCGCGACATCGCTCGGCAGGCTGATCGAGATCACCGGGGAGCTCGTCACATCCCAGGGGCTTTGCAGTGCCAACGTAATCGGCTGGCCACTCCCGGCATCACGGACCAGATCGGGGAGCTTCAGGGTCGCGCCGGTCAGCTTGCAATCGCTCGGTACGCTCTTGTCGTTGCTGTCGAAGGGCTTGTCGAACTGCACGCTGTCCGCGTGTAACGCAAAGTAGAGTGGCGAGGCCAGATCCAGATCGACATTCGAAGCCTGGCCATTCTTGATCTGGATCTCCCCTGCCTGGTTGACCGCGACCCAGTCTGCCTGGAGCGCCACTCCTTTGCCGTCTTGCGTCAGGAGCCCGGGTATCGGCAGAGGTACGTGAACATGCGGGCCGTTCACTTTGAGGTTGAGTGTGCTTGTCTGGCCCTGTGCGCGTACGAGGGCTAGATCGATCCCCTTCTGCTGATCGATGTCCAGGGAAAACCCGCCGAGTTGCGCGGTGGCGGCATTCTTCAGCTTCATACCGGTCACGGTGAGCGAAAAGGCTCCTCCGGACTGAAGCAGCAGGGAGCCCTCGGGCAGCACGGCTTGGACTGCCTGGCCCGCCGCATCGTGCAACGGCAGCGCCAGGGTGATGTTGGTTCCGCCGAAGCGCAGACACGGGATGCTCTTGCAGCTCGCGTCGGCCTGGTTGGTTACCGTAAGCGTTGTCCCCTGTCCCAGAGTCAGACCGAAGCCGCTGAAGATGAGCGGCGTGGTGAAGTCGGAGCTCAGCTTCACGCTGCCGCCGATCACGTTGCCGGCTGCATCGATGCAAAGGTTCTGGAAGGGGACGGCCGGCGCCAGTCCTCCCAACACAGTGAGGTCATGGCCGAAGAGCACCAGTGAGGCAATATGTCCAGTCCCGGACTGACCACCCGTTGCGCAGCTGCTCCCCGCGTCGTAGTTGACCGAATCGAGCACCAGCTCGCTGTTGCTGGCCGTATCGGAAAACAGGGTGACGGCGGCCGGATCCGCCTGCGCCCAGCTCATCTGTGGAGCAAGGCCCGCGGCCAGAAACATCCAGACCACGCCCCACCCCAGCCGCCCACGAACTTCGAACACGCCGGAACCCCCGCATGCGGTCGAAACAAAAGCCTCTACTGGGAATAGCGCAGAATGCGGCTCGGTTTGGCTCATCGCATCCCGGCAGTCCGCGACTCGCTGACTGAAGCTTCCTCAGTGGTGGCACTGATCGCTACCGGTCGATGTCCGTGCCGTCCGGGGTGTGGATGTAGTTGGTCACCCTGCCGGTGTACTTGCTTGCGTTGGCGCGAGCCCAGAAACCCGCGCGCACGGTGATGGTCCGCGCGTAGTCATCAAGTAGCTGCACATAGGTCATAGCCCACGCAATCACCGGTGTTGCCGAAGAACCCGGCGTATTGGTGAGTAGATCATGCGCTTTGGCGATTTGCGCGCGCGCGATCGAGCGTGCCTGCGAAAACGCCTGATCCTCACTGGGAAGGGCGGCTTCTTCGACCGCTCGGTGCTGCGCAATCGATTTCGAGCCCAAGGGACCCGTACAGGAGTCCAGTGGCCATCCTGTGGATCCTTGAGGACAGGCCTTGGCCATGGCATCGATCGTATCGTCGACGGACTTATGCTTCGCCGCCGTTGCCTGCAGCGCACCGTCCAATAGGGTCCGGATCTTGTTCGTGGCCTCCGTATCAGCGCTGCGTTGGCCTGCAAGGAACGTGGCCACGGCAGATGATTCGGCCGCAGAGGTCCCCTGCCGTTGTGCGGCCATCATCTGCTGGGCCAGAGCCATTTTGTCCGCCGTACTCATGTTGCTCATTCGAGCCTGAATCTGTGCGGCATAAGCCGGGTCACTGCTCGCCCGAGCGAAATCGATACCGCCTGCGGGTCCAGTGGATTGCAAGGCGGCAGCGGTGATCCGGTTCTTCAGTGCATCGTAAGCAGGCGCAATGAGAGCAACGTTGCTGCCGTCAGAGCCAACCTGAGTAGCCCGACCTGCCGTCGCGAGGTCGCCCGGAGGCGCTGGAATGGCATCGAGCAGGGCGTACGGGTCCTCGGCGGCGCCCGCCGCCGGCACCGCCGAAAGAGTGCCCAAGCCCACGGATAAACCCGCAAGACACAACGTCCAACTGGCAAAGCGGCCCGGCCGCTCGCCCGACGTACACCGCTTACCCATGCCCGACCTCCGCAAACAGCACTTCCCTACCAGGTATAGCGTAAGGAGCGCTCCAATCTGGCTCATGGGCGGCCTTTTTTTTGGGCAGCGACTGGTTTCTAATCTACGGCCGAGCCACTACACTCAAACAAAAAAAGACGGGAGGCTGCGGACGATATGTCCAATCAACAGTCTGAAGTTCTCGAGCCGGTCGGTGCCGGACGAGCGGCCGCACTATCGGTCACTCAGATACTGGTTCGCTGGCAAGCAGGCGATGAGGCTGCATTCACCGAGCTCGCCCCCGTTGTGTATGGCGAATTGAAAGAGCACGCGCGCCGCTACCTCAAGCGGGAAAGACGCGATCACACCTTGCAGGGCACTGCCCTGGTGCATGAAGCCCTGCTGCGCCTGCTGGACGGTACCCCGATCAACTGGACCAGTCGGCAGCATTTTGTGCGCCTCGCCTCCCGCCTCATGCGACGCATTCTGGTGGACCATGCCCGCGCGCGTGGTGCGATCAAGCGCGGTGGGGGCGCCGTATTGAGCCTCGAAGAGATGCGTGAGCGTCCAGCAGCGAGTAGGCCGGAAGGCCACCATGAGCTGGACGAGTTGCTGGAAGCCACCCTGGCCAACATGGAGTCCGCAGCCGCGGACGTCTGTGCCATTGACGAAGCGCTCGAGACATTGAGCCGGATCGACGCGCGTCAGGCGCAACTGGTGGAGCTGCGCTTCTTTGGAGGTATGACCATTGAGGAGACGGCGATTGCGTTGGGTATCTCTGACGCCACGGTGAAACGCGACTGGCTCCTCGCACGAGCCTGGTTACAACGCGAGCTCAATCGGGCGGGTTGAGCATGGCAAGCCCGGATTGGCAGCGGGTGCAGGAGATCTTTCACGGCGCCCTCGCCCGGGAGGGCCAGGAGCGGCGCGGGTACGTGGAGCAAGCCTGCGGGGCCGACGTCGAGTTGCGACGAGAACTCCGGTCGTTGCTCGCCGCTCACGAGGAGAGCCGGCACTTCGTCGAAACACCTGCGTTCGTTCACCTCTTTGCGGACGTCGAGGAGGACTCCACCGACTGGATTGGCCGCCGCATCGGCGTGTTCCGCATCACCAAGGAGATCGGCCGGGGCGGCATGAGCCAGGTCTACGAGGCCGAACGTGACGATGGGCAGTTCGAGCAGAAGGTCGCCGTCAAAGTCCTGCGCCCGGGTTATCACAGTCGCGCCTTGATCGAGCGCTTTCGCGCCGAGCGGCGCGTCCTCGCGACCTTCAATCACCCCAACATCGCCCACCTGCTCGACGGCGGCAGTACCGAAGAAGGCAGGTTATACCTGGTCATGGAGTATGTGCTCGGCCAGGACATCTTCGAGTATTGCGAGGCCCGCGTACTATCGGTTCGCTCGCGCGTGGAGTTGTTTCGCGTGCTCTGCGCCGCGGTCCAGCACGTTCATCAGCGTCTTACGATTCATGGCGATCTCAAGTGCACGAATGTCCTGGTTACGCCGGATGGAACGATCAAGCTGCTCGATTTCGGACTTGCACAGCTGCTCGCGAGCGCGGAACAGGGTCCTGCGGGTGAGCACAACCAGCGGTTGAGCCCGATGACCCCGAGCTACGCGAGTCCGGAGCAACTTCGGGGAGAGCCGCTGACCACAGCGACGGACATCTACTCCCTGGGGGTTGTACTCCATCGGTTGCTCACCCGGACATTCCCCGCGTGCGAGTGTGAACCCCAGCCGGCCGCTCCAGGACACGTATGCAACTCGCGAATGCTCCTGCCCAGCGAGATCACCGCACAGCGCGCGCGCACGGATCGGTCAAAGCGGCTGGACTCTCTGTCTCGGACCCTGCGCGGGGATCTCGATCAGATCCTGGCGGTCGCACTCGCGAAGGATGCATCGCGGCGCTACCCCTCAGTCGAGCAGTTCGCGGACGATCTCAATCGATGGTTGAACTGCCTCCCCATTCGCGCGAACGAAAGCGCACTGGGGAAGCAAGCTGGCAAGTTCGTCAGGCGTCACATGGTGGCGGTGGCGGCCTCGACGGTGTTTGTTCTCACCCTCGTGGGCACGACGGCCGCCATGACGTGGCAGGCGCATGTGATCGGCAAGGAGCGCGCCCGGGCGGAGCGAGAAGGGGCGATTTCGGACGAAGTCACTCAATATCTCAGCTCCCTGTTCGATGCGGCTCGCCCGGAGAACACCGGCGGTAAACCGATAGATGCTCGAGCACTGGTCGATCAAGGCCACGCAGAGGTTGAGCGACGTTTTCGCGACAAGCCCGAGCTGCGCGCGCGTATGCTTGCTGTGCTCGCCTCGCTTTATTGCCGCATCGGCGCGCCCGAGCGTTGTCAGGCGGAAGCGGAACGTGGTCTCGCCCTGCAGCGCTCAGCACCGAGTGCGGATCCGTTGTTGACTGCCTCGCTGTTGCATTGGCAAGGTCGCGCGTTGGTCGATGAATCGCGCTTTGGATTAGCCGAGAGTCCACTGCGCCAGGCCGCGAGCGGGCTAGCGACGCAACACAAGACCGGTGACCCGGATCTCGCCGACACGTTGGAGGCGTTGGGCACGGCGTTGCGCTCGCTGCAGGAATACCAGCAGAGCATCGTGGTGCTCGAGCAGGCAAAACGCCTTCTTCCCAATGACGGCAGCGGCGACGTGCTGGCCACGGCAAACATTCTGGGCTCCCTCGCGCTCAGTTATCAATATATGGAGCGCCCTGGAGAGGCACTTGAGACCGCCCGACGGAGTCTCGAGATCGTACGCTCCCGCACGGGCACTCAGAGCGGCGCTTACCTCGAAGCGCTCGACCTGTATGCCAACCTGCTCGGCAACATGGATCGTTTTCCAGAGTCGTCAGCCATGTTTCAGGAGGTGGTCGAGGGCTATGAGCGCATGTTTGGCGCCGACAGCGCTCGAACCCTGGATGCGAGGCAGGACCTCGCATCCACACTCATGGGGGCCGGACGGCTGGTGGAAGCTGAACGGGCGGCCCGCCAATGCGTCGATACGTACTTTCGACTAGGCGTTCAGGACGGTCAAAATTATGCCAACGCCGCGTGGCGCCTTGGCAGAATCCTTTTTCTGCGCGGTGATCTGGAGCCCTCGGTCGCATTCCTGCGATCCGCCTACAGCAGCAATCATGCGCGGGTCCACGAAAACGCCTTTGCAGCGCTGGTCACCGGTTATCAGCTGGCCCGTTCGCTGATTCGGTTGCACCAGTTCCAGGAGGCTCAGGCCCTGTTGGCTCCGGAAGTACCGGCTTCCCTCGAAGGTGATTACCCGCAATTCATTCGAGCCACGCGGCTGCGGACTCTCGGGGAACTACAGACTGAAGCCGGTGACTACGAGGGCGCTCACGTGAGCTTCGAGCAGTCCGCTCGAGCTTTCATGACGGTCACTCGAGGCGTGGAGCTGCTGCTGGCGGGCGTGCATGAGAGCGAGGGGCTGCTCCTGATGCACGAAGGTCGATACCAGCAAGCGGTGGCCACTTTCCGCGAGGCCCTCGCGGCCTATGAAAAGCTCCTGCCATTCGATTCGGCTTTCCGTCAGAGTGCGGCGGTGGAGCTGGCAGCGGCCCTGCGCTATGTCGGTGACTCGGAGCACGCCAACGTTCTCGAGGCGGCGGCGGCGCCGGTGATCCGTCGGGAATTGCTTCCGACGAGCACAGTGAGGCTGCTCATGCGCTCCTCGCCAGGCGGAAATTGAGGATAAGTCTTCCGTCACAATCCTGACGCAGCTAATGGGTCATTGCCTCACCGCTCACAGCAATTGTTACCGAAGGTAACGGCGATGGGAGGCAGAGATGGCACGAGCACTTACGAGGACGGCGCGACAGGAATTGATTCAAGCGGTTCGAACAACGTATACGGATCGCGGGAAACGAAGTCCCGCATCTTGGCGGAGTCTGCGTCGCTCAGCGGATAGCAGCGTAAGTCCGCCATTCACTACTTAATGGCGCTGAACCGTCGCCAGCAGTCGGACTAACGACCAGAGTCACGCGGCGCAGGCAGACCCGGCGATGCTCTATTTCAATGACTTTTTCAAGTCTTCTGTGACGGCGCCAAATTTCGCCTCAAGCTTGCCGAGTTCTTATCAATGTTCCCTTTTGCCTGCAGCGACGGGTTGCCGACGATCTTACCGGCAGCTTCTTTGATGCTTCCTTTTACCTCTTCGACGCGGCCCTTAACCTGGTCTTTGTTGATACTCATGACATGCTCCTGATTCAAACTCCGGCAAGCGTCCGGCGCGACACCCAAAATCCCATCTCGGCCGAAACTCTAGGCCACCTAGTGTGCAAAGCGGTACGTGGTATACGCATGGACTATCTTGAATTCGCAGCGCTCATCAGAGTGCCGCGAACAATCCTGTCGACGGCAAATTCATGGCCGAGACCCCCCGGCGCCACTGCCCCCGTTGCCACTTCCTAGGATTCCCCGCCCTTGGGGCGCTGTTTCGGCCCCTTGGCGCCATGACCGTTGCAATGTGTCCGGTACCGTACCTATAGGGGTTTATGCGGATGGAAGCCAGACGGTCGCTGAGTATTTAATGGGCATATTGGAGGCACAACTGAGTTTTCGCGTATAGGTGGCGCCATCGGTTCGTGGTTCGAACCATTCAACGGCAATGACTCCGTCCGGGGGTCGGCAGGGAAGGTGGGAGATGGGAACAATTTTGCTCATAGTCGTAATCATCCTCTTGCTTGGCGGCAGCGGCTATTACGGCTACCGCCAGTATGGAGGATCAGGGTTGGGCGGCGCTCTGGGTTTGGTGTTGATCATTCTTTTGGCGCTCTGGTTCTTCGGCGGCCTGCGTTTCCACGGTCCATGATGAAGTGCCGGGGCCAGTTTCGTCGGTCGTGTCCTTCCCAATCTTGTATCGACCCACCTCGCCACGGAGGCTCGTTTGATCTATGGACGAAATCCTGCAGGATATCTCCAAGGCGGTAGCAGCCATTGGCCGCATCAACAGCGTGCCGACGCTGCTGGCCGTATTGCGCGAAACCACCGGGATGAGGTTCGCAGCGGTGGTGCGAGTGACGGAGAAGATCTGGACCGTATGCGCGGTCCAAGATGATCTCCAATTGGGAATCAAGGCCGGCGCACCCTTCGCCTTGAGAACGAATCTGGCCTTCGAATCGCAGTCGTCGCGTGAGCCGATCATCGTGGAGCACGCGAGTACCGACTCCAGGTACCCTCCCGCCGCCGGCTCAAGGATTTATCCGGTTGAAAGCTACATTTCGGTTCCGATCTTCCTTCCAAACGGCCGGTATTTTGGGAACCTATGCGCGTTCGATCCCCGCCCATTGAGCGTTTCAGAACCGCATGTCGTATCCATGTTCACCCGCTTTGCCACGCTAATCGCCTCCCAGCTCGAGCATCAACTGGAGCATGAACATGAACATAGGGCGTTGCTGGATGAGCGAGCCGCCGGCCAATAGCGGGAGCAACATTGCCAATTTAGGTCATGATCTGCGCAATCCCCGCATGCCGTCTACGCGAGCGCGACAAGGTGCAGCGAAAGCTTGCTGATCCGGATCTCTTGGTGTTGGTCGCCCGGATCAAGAGCAACGTGAAACGGATGTCCGCTTTGATCAACGATGTTCTCGACTTTGCGCGCGGGCGTCTCGGAGGCGGAATAGAGCTCGAACTGACGGAAGTTCAGAACATCAGCACGGGACTGACTGCGGTGATTCAGGAACTTCAGGATGCGCATCCGGGGTGCAAAGTCCTCTCCAGCATCGGCATAGACCGCCCCGTGCGCTGTGATCTAGGGCGGCTCCAGCAAGTCGCGTCCAATCTGTTGGCGAATGCGATCACTCATGGGCAAGCGGACACACCAGTGAAGTTCATCGCTCATGCCGATGAAAACATGGTCCTGGAGGTATGGAACACCGGCAAGCCGATCCCCAAGAACAGGATTGGTAAGATCTTTCAACCGTTCTGGCGGCCCTCGGGGTCCGCCGGTCCCCATGGTTTGGGGTTGGGGCTATACATCTGTTCACAAATCGTGCGTGCTCACGGGGGCCAAATCTCTGTTACATCAACCGCGGCGCACGGCACGCTGTTCACCGCGCGTCTTCCATTGAGTACATTCGCGAAAGTGAATCAATCTTCGATAGAGAAATTACCCAACGCGGTGTTGTCGCACGATTCGCAGGTGATCAGCCTGGCAACCCATGCGTAGGGGAAGCAGCACGATAGACAATAGGCATCTTCGGGAGTCTTCTATGAGCACATTAAAGTTAGTGGCCATTCTACTGATCGTCGGCGGGGCAATCGCTCTCGCCTACGGCGGATTCAGCTACACGAAGGAGACTCACTCCGCCGACATCGGCGATGTGCATCTCGCCGTGCATGAGACGCACACGTGAAATTCCGGTGTGGGCGGGACTGGGTGCTGTGGTCGGCGGAATCCTGTTGCTGGAAATTCGAGAAAGAGTTGAGAGCCACCGCCATCAGGGCGAGCTTCTAAATCGGGATCCTGGTGGTCGGCGTGGCGTCCGACTCTTCGCCTATGCTAGCCGCGCCGGCAGCTCCGGTATCCCGCAGCAATCGGGGCCGCGAATCCAACATTGACTAGGTATTTTCCAAACTTACCCTCTGTCGATGGATCCCGCAGTATGGTATTCGCGATGAGCAACAAATTGCCGAGCGCAATACGAGATAGTGCATCGGCGCATTCTTGAGGAGACCAATCATGTGCGCTGCTGACAGGATCAAAGACATGAACCACAGCCGCAATCGTTCGACATTGAATGCGCGACAAAGGAAAATAGAATAGAAATTATCGTTCAGTCGGATAGGCTTGCTCGTAATTCGCGGGTTTGGGATCGCTGCGTAGGTGTTTGAACGCGGAAGAAGTGCTCATTGCGCAGCGCCGCGATGACTTGGGTTCCAGTTTCGCCGTCACTCAAGTGATGCTCACTAACCAGCAAATCGACACCTTTGCCTGCGTAAACATGGTCCAACGCCGCCGCCAATGACGCAACGCGGTGAGTGATAGCCATCCAAATCGAGCAACAAGCAGGTCGCCTATCGAACGGATGCATTGTCCTCCACCAGGATTATTGCGGGCATGCCCGCTGAGTTGCGGTCGCGAGAGTGTCCGGTATCGTACACATAGGGGATTTTCCTTACTGACATTGGGTCGCAGGCAACCTACTTTGGCTTAACTGACCTCGAGACCAAACTCATACGCGATGAGCACTGCCAAAGGATCAGCGATCGGTTTCGACGGGGTAACAGAGATCGCTCAATTGGAGGAACACGTGATGAAAGCGAAACTCGTAATGACAAGTTTGCGTCTGCGGCATGTTGCTAGGGCCGACCGTCACCATGGCCCAGGGATTTAGATGCGGATCGTTCTAATCCGCAGGCCTTTGTGAAGGATTCGGCCATCACGACGGAGATCAAACCCAAGCTGGCCGCCGAACACATCACCAGCCTGGGGCATATTCATGTCGACACAGAACAATGAAAATTAGGAGTAAGTCATGAGCATTGGTACCATTTTGCTGATCGTTTTGGTTCTGATACTTCTCGGTGTGCTACCCGTGTGGCCGCACGCTCGCAGCTGGGGTTACGGCCCGAGCGGAATCGTCGGGGTCATCGTCGTGATCTTGATCGTGTTGGTGTTGACGGGGCGCCTGTAGTCCCGGTCAACGGCGAAACGGATTCGGGCAGAGTCCTGCCGGGGTACTTGGGTGGGTCACTTGCTTTCGTTGCTCTTCAAGAATCCATAGCGGTCCCAGTTTTGGCTGGTCGAAGACAGGTGGTCGTCATTGGCATGAGTTCGTCATTGGTTGCCACGTTGCCGACGGGGACAAAAGACCACCGCCAAATCGAGGTCGCCGCCCAACGCCCTTCCACAGGATCAACGTATTGACCCCCAATCTCGCGCACCTTCACGTCCCGAGGCTAACCGGGCACGAAGCGGAGATGTGAATGGAAGCCACATGGAAGGCGCCTACGGGGCTTGAAACAAGCAACGGCCATGATGAATGTAAGCGTGATGAGCGCGTGGATTTTCGCACTATCCATGGCCATCAAAGCCCGCCCTGCAGCGAAGCACGTGGCAATACAAAGGCTGCTTGCGGCAATTCCGTATGGACTAGGGCCGCCTCATTGCTGTGAAATCGCCGGTGTGATGAGTTGCCTCTAACATTGTCCCCCAATGGGCATGTAGGTGCTTATGGCTACTGATGGATCTTGGACTCCCGCTCCGCGGCAGAACCATCTATTGGCTTCTTTACCAGCTGAGATTCAGGACCGCCTGTTCCCTCGTCTCGAACTGGTGTCGTTGTCCTTGGGTCAAATCCTCTATGGATCCGGCGAGGCGTTGCAATTCGTCTATTTTCCGACTGACTGCATCGTGTCGCTGCTCTACGTAATGGCAGACGGAGCGGCAGCGGAAATCGCTGTCGTCGGCAACGAGGGTCTCATTGGCGTGGCCGTGCTCATGGGCGGCGAAAGCACGCCGAACCAGGCGATCGTGCAAGTCCCTGGATCAGCCTATCGGCTGCAACGACAGATGTTCAAGCATGAGTTTGATCTAGGGGGAGAGATGCAACTTCTTTTGTTGCGCTACACACAGTCCCTGCTCACACAAATGGCGCAGACAGCAGTGTGCAACCGACATCACTCGGTGGACCAGCAGCTATGCCGCTGGCTCCTCCTGTGCCTCGATCGCCTGCCGAGCAACCAATTGGCGATGACCCAGGAGTTAATCGCCACCATGCTCGGTGTGCGCCGCGAAGGCGTAACGGCTGCCGCCGGGAAGTTGCAGAAGCTGGGAGTAATCGAGTATGGCCGCGGGCGAATCACGGTACTGGATCGCATGAAACTTGAAAAGCTGAGTTGCGAATGTTACGCGGTAGTCAAGAAGGAAACAGATCGGCTGCTTCCCTTTCCACCGCGCCAGTTTCTTCCACACTCAAGCGCGCCGAACTTACAGGTCGGATGATAGGCGAAAGCGGCCGTGGCGGGTTGTTCGGCGGTAGAAACCGGCTCTTGCAAATGCGCTGACTGAGTGAAACCAAACGACACGACGATTGGAGTCGGTCGATGAACTTATCCGCGACTGGATGCTACTGCACGCAGCCGTAAAGGGCCGCCGCTCAACGGATGACGGTCCGGGTATCATGGAGATACGCTTTCACTGATAGCTCGAACTCAAGCGCCCCACTTGATGCGCAAACAGTTCGGCGATTTCTTCGGCGACCATGGGCTCGCCGAAATAAGATCCTTGCGCTTCCGGACAGTGTTGATTCTTCAGGAATGCACATTGCTCCTGCGTTTCAACGCCCTCCGCTACGACGCGCATATGAAGACTCTTACCAATGTTGACCACCGCGCTTACGATACTCGCATCGTCCGCATCGGTCGTGAGATCTCGTACGAATGAATAGTCGATTTTTAACGTATCGATGGGAAAGCGCTTCAAACAGCTTAAGCTGGAGTACCCTGTTCCGAAATCGCCCAGCGCAAGTTGAATCCCCAGGTCCTTGAGTTCTTGCAGAACCAACCCCGTCGATACAGTATCTTGCATGAGAAACGTCTCGGTTATTTCGAGTTCGAGGTAGCTTGCCTCAAGGCCTGTCTCCGCCAGGATGACACGCACTCCCGCGATAAAGTCCTTCGCTCGTAGTTCCACCGCAGAAATATTAACGGCAATGCTCATCGGTGGCAGGCCCGCGAGCTGCCACGCCTTGGCTTGGCGGCATGCCTCGCGCAGCACCCACTTGCCAATAGGTACAATCAGACCCGTCTCCTCCGCAATGGAGATGAACCGCGACGGCCGGATCAGGCGGCGGTTTGGATGCCGCCAGCGGATTAGCGCCTCGACTCCCGTAATTGCGCGAGTCCGCAGATTGACCTTCGGCTGGTAATGCAGGACGAATTCGCGCCGTTCGAGCGCATGGCGCAGATCACTCTCCAGACTTTGTCTCTCGAGCGTGTGAAGATGCATTTCCGCCTTAAAAAACTGAAAGTTGTTGCGCCCGCAGTCTTTTGCTTGATACATGGCGGTGTCGGCGTTTTTGAGAAGAGCTTCGGCCGTGTTCCCGTCTTCAGGGTAAGTCACAATCCCGATGCTTGCCGAAACGTACAGCTCCAATTCGTCGATATGGTGCGGCTCGCCCAAGGCGGCGAGCATTTTCGCCGCGGCCACGGCGGCATCTTGTGGGTGCGCCACTTCACACAGCAGTATTACGAACTCATCGCCACCGTGACGGCTTACGGTGTCGGAGTGGCGTACACAAGCGCGCAGACGAGATGCAACGGATTGCAGCAGGCGGTCCCCGGTTGCGTGCCCCGATGAATCGTTCACGTGCTTGAAGCGATCTATGTCAAGGTAGAGAAGCGCGAGCTTTTTGCCATGGCGATGCGACATTACCATTGCCTGGGTCAGTCGATCATTGAACAAGATCCGATTTGGCAGGTCCGTTAGGCCGTCATGCTGCGCCAGATGCGACATTTTCGTCGATAGCGCCCGCGCCGAGCTCACATCGTGAAAGACCATCACCGCACCGGTGACTCTGCCTTGGCGATCATGAATCGGCGCAGCAGAATCCTCGATTGCCGACTCAAAGCCGTCACGTCGAATCAGTAGACAGTTCGGGGTAAGGCTGACCGTCTTATTTTCGCGCATGGCTCGAACCATTGGGTTGGCTACCTGTTCGCGGGTACCGGCATCTATGATCCTGAATACCTTATCGAGTGGTTGTCCCGCGGCCTCCGTGCGCGACCATCCGGTCAAATTCTCCGCTACGACGTTCAGGTATGCGACGGCACCCGATTCGTCGGTCGACATCACTGCGTCACCGATGGAATTGAGAGTGACTTGGGCGCGCTCCTTCTCAAGAAAAAGCGCCTCTGCAATGGCGCTACGCTCGATCATGTTTCGCAGCGCTTTCGGCAGCAGATAATCGTCGAGGCGGCTTTTCAACAGATAATCTTGAGCGCCACGCCGCACTGCGAGCTTCGCGACCTCCACACCTGTTGGGCCAACGAGTATGAGTATCGGGATGTGTGGTGCAGCATCAAAGAGGCGGTCGAAGGTTTCGATGCCCTCGCTATCTGGTAGAAATAGGTCGACCAGCACCGCGGCGATTGCGTTCGCCCCAATGCGCGGTTGCTGGGTTGCTTGTTGACCAAGCCGCTTCAGTCCGGCCGCGTGCGTTTGCACCCAGTCAACGTAAAAAGGGCCGTCCGGGGAGCCAACCAGCGCCGTTTGAATGGCCTTGGCCTGCGTCGGGTCAGCCTGAATGAGCAATATTATTTGCGGCACAACATCCCCAAGCAAATAGCGCTCGCGGCTGATAGTGAACCAAATCTTGAGCACCGCGACCGTGCGCTTCCGAACATTAGCCGTACAAATCATGAATGGGGCGGCCAAGTCCTTGCAGGTGTGCCATCAAAGACTCCTAGCGCCGCCGCGACCGACAAACGGTTGGTTGGCGGATACCGGGTGCTAGCAAATATCTCGGTCTCGCGCGCCCTCCGCAAACCGGCCTCCGGGCCGCCGGGTTCTCAGGTTCGACAGGGTCCTTACTAGCCCTTCTCTCTAGACAATGATCCTTTACTAACGCAGAATCTTGGTAAAGATTGCCTTCCTAGAGGATCTGACATGCGCGCCACTGGCAAAACAATAACGAGGACCGTTGCGGGCGAGGCCATCGCCACATTTGTCCCCTACCCGCTTCCGCCTCGTGACCCACCACTGAGCGTGGGCGGAGAACTTGCCGCGACGCTCGCCCGCGCGGAGCATGCGCTTGCGCGTCTCGAGGTAGCCGGCGAGATAGTGCCTTCGCTCGACTGGTTTATCTACGCCTTTGTGCGCAAAGAAGCCGTCATTTCGTCGCAGATTGAAGGTACTCAGGCCACACTCATAGACCTTCTCGAGTTCGAAGCGGAACAAACAACCAGAGTTGCCGTTGAGGACGTACATGAGGTCTGCAACTACCTCGACGCCATTAAATATGCAAGATCGCAGATCAACGGCTCTCGCGGGCTGCCGATCTCCATCCGTTTACTGAATGAGGCTCATCGTCGTCTGATGCGCGGAGTCCGCGGCGCCAATAAGCAGCCAGGCGAAATTCGCCGCAGCCAGAACTGGATTGGCGGGACACGCCCGGGCAACGCGGCTTTTGTACCTGCTCCATCCGAGGAGTTGCCGGCGCTCCTGGCGGACCTTGAGAAGTATCTTCATACGGAAGGCGGGTTGCCGCCGCTGGTTCGCATCGGGCTGGCGCATGTTCAGTTTGAGACCATCCATCCCTACCTCGATGGCAATGGCCGTATCGGTCGACTGCTCATCACGCTGCTGCTCGAGCATTGGAAGCTGCTGGCCGCGCCGCTCCTCTATCTAAGTCTCTTCTTTAAGCGCCACCGGGCTGAGTATTACCGACTGCTCGGTGAAGTGCGAAGAAGCGGCGACTGGGAAACCTGGGTGACCTTTTTCCTGGAAGGCGTCGAGACGACCGCAGACGAGGCCGTCATTGCTGCTCGCGAGGTATTCGCGCTTGTCACCGAGGATCGACAACGCCTCCTGGTCGCGCGAGGCGCCTCGGTTATGGCCGTACGACTAATGGACCAGTTGCCGACCCATCCTGTTGTCACCATTCCTTCTGTCGTCAAATTACTCAAGACGACGAAGCCAACCGCCGGCAAGGCCGTTCACATCCTGGAGGACTTGGGTGTGCTCACCGAGACAACAGGCAAGCAGCGCGACCGGACCTTCGTGTACGCGGGTTACCTTGATAAGCTGCGCGTCGGAACTGAGGTCGACTTCGGATAAGGTGACAAAGCTGGCCGGCTGCCCGAGCTTGGTTCGCAGCGAGGTTAGTAGGACTCGGCTGTGTATCTCGCTGGGTCACGCTCAGGCGAGCGAGACCTGGCACGGCTGGCGCTTGGTATTTACTCTGTGACAGCGCGATTATGCGGATCGCATTCCAATCATCGCCGATCCGCAGTTTGCCGCTGTCCTTGTCTCTAACCCTTGTTGCCATCTGAATCGTGTTGAAGTTGTTGCCGCTAGTCGGCCAAGCCCATAACCAAAGCCAATGCGATATTTAGTCGCGCAACATCCCTATCATCGAGATGGCCAATATGCCGCCCGATTCGTTCGCGCCGTATCGTGACAGGCTTGTCAGCCATAACCTGCGATTTCACTCGTAAGCCGTTTCTCTCACTGGGATCGATCGTCACCCGAAAGTCGGGTGCATCGCTGCAGTCGGAATTCATCTGGCAGACCACGACCGATGCATGTGCCGCTGGCAAGGCATCCGTTTGAACTATTACTGCGGGACGTGGCTTACCGTAGTCGCCCGTTGCTGCAACCGTCACAACGTCGCCGCGCCTCATCTGGCATCAAATTCCGATACCGCTTCGATCCATCGGAGAGTGTCCAGCTCTCGCGATCGATCCAGGCCAGCCACCTCCTTCGCGATGCGTCTACGGACTGCTCTCGATCGCGCATCAGGCACGATCAACCGCAACTCGCGGAGGCCGCGTGCACGACGCCGCTCACGCATGGCCTTCATTCGATCAGCCGCTAACGCCATACCATTTCTCCATCTGTAACGCGTTACAGCGCAAGGTGTTAACGAATAAATATCAAGCGACGCCTGCCGCTGTTGAAGACGAGTTTTCACAGATAATGCCCGCTATAATCAATACGTTATGCTGGACGGGGACCCCTTCCCAGGCACATCACGGCACAATTACGGCACATTCAATCTGAGTTGGTCACAAATGAGGCACAGCACTTTCGATTTGTGGAGCTTCAAGTGAGCGAAAGATGATTGGCCTTGATATTGAGATAGGCTTCGTCTGTATGCACGAACTTCGTGACTCAATCGGTCAATCGTATCCGATGCAAGAGATCGATAAATCGCGGGTCGTTGCGCAGCGGATCGAGCCGTGGATCAACGTTGAGATAGGTCATCCAACCTGACCGCTCCTGGTAGGCCTGAGACAGGTACCCAAGCGCTTGGTCTTTCCATTCCAGCCCCGCACAGACCAGCGCGATATCATAAGAAGGCACGTAGACGCGGTTGACACGGGCGGTTAACTCGTCAAATACAGCCCGCGCTTCGATTGTCTTGCCGATTGCTCCATAGAGGTGACCTAGCGCTGCGCTCGCGAAGGTGACGTCGCCGGACAGTTTGACCGCGATCTGAAATTCCTCCACTGCACGGTCAAACTGACCTTGCTGCTCGTAAGCCAGGCCAAAAAAATAGGCAGGCCAAAAGGAATTGGGGTGAAGCTCGTTGGTCTTCCAGCACTGCTCAACCGCTTGCTCATACTGACGCGCAAACTGATAGTGCCACGCCATGTGAATATTGATCACCAGATCGAGCGGATCGAGTTCCAGGCAGCGTTTGCTTGCGTTTAGAGACTCCTCGGTGCGGCCCACGGCCGTCAGGAAATGAGAGTACCAGTGGTGGCACACAGCATAGTTTGGATTGAGTTCGAAGGCGGACTTGAATTGCGCTTCGGCCGTAGCCCAGTCCCAGTCATGGTGGGTCGTGCGGTACGCCAGTGTCGTATGCGCCTCAGCCAGTCGATTGTCGAGTTCCAATGCCTTGCCTGCGGCGGCTTGCGCTTTCGCCATTGCATCGATGGGCGGCAGGGTCCCATTCTCCCAGGAACCCAAAGTGACGTAGCAATCAGCCAGTCCGGCGCGCGCACGCGCAGAGTTGGGGTCCTTATCAATCGCCCATTCAAAATATTCGATGGCTTTCGTAATGCCCTGAGGCCGCTGCGCCCAGTAGAAGCGGCCCTTCAAATAAAGATTGTACGATTCGAGGTTTTCATGCTTCTTCGCAAGCATCGCCACCCGTTCCTTGGCCAGCAGCTCCACTTTCAGCTGCTTTACGATTGCCAGCGTAATTTCGTCCTGAATGGCGAAAACATCCGTCATTTGACGGTCGAATCGCTCCGACCAGAACTGATAGCCGTTGCCGGCGTCAATAAGCTGGGCAGTGACCCGGAGTCGATCGCCCAACTTTTGAATGCTGCCCTCTAGGATGGTGTCGACGTTGAGCCGCCGTCCGATCTCCCGGAGATCCATTTCCTTGCCTCTAAAGGAGAACGCGGATCCACGCGCCACGACGAAGAAGCCCTTGATCTGGGTCAGTGCGTTGATGAGTTCCTCCGCCAGCCCCTCACAGAAGTAGTCGTTCTCCGCGACCTTGCCAATGTTGACAAAGGGTAGTACGGCAATGGAGGGCGCACGCTGAGCCGGCCGAATCTCGGCGCCAAGGTGCATATCGGCTCGCCTCTGCTGTGCCTGCTGCGCGAGCTGCAGTAACCGATCGCGAGCGGCGGGCTCGTTCTTGAGCCGCAGCACCGGGAGGAAACGGGCTTGCACCGTCGCAAGGTTCGGCAGGCGCAAATTCTGCTCAAGCCGGCTGATCTGCGCATCGCTGTATCCCACGGCAATGGACAGCGACGTCTGCGTGAGTCCCGCGCGCCGTCGAAGATAGCGAAGCAACTCGCCGAAGGTGGTTAGGCGATCGAGGATTTCGGAGGGAATCGCTACATCCATTTTTCCCAGTTCGTCCCGGGTCGCCAACGACTTAAAGATGCTAGATAGCGGGTATTTTTCCTGGTTGGAGAACTCTTGGCAAGAAATGTCAGGTCAAGCGATTTCGCGGCGACTATTCTGTTCTCGCAGGCACCGAAGCCATTGGCGCGGAGCCCCGCTTGAACGGCTGTTTTGCCGAGTCCCAACCAAAGGAGATTGAGATGAACAAGGAAATTAAGATTCTATGCGGTGGCGCCTTGGCCGCATCAATCGTCGCCGGGCTCGCAATGGCGACTCCCACGATCGGTGCCTGGTACAACGTCATTCTGTCGACGGGCACGGTTAACCAAGAAATCCATGCCCACGCTCATGTGGCACTGCCCGGCACCGAGGATGGCTTCAGTGCCGAATTGGAAACGGAAGGTGCCGCCAATGTCATCCAGCAGGAAATTAAGTTTTCCCCCGGCGGCACCACCGGTTGGCATACCCACCCCGGCATCTTGCTGCTCAGCTTGGCGGCAGATTCCGGCCCTGTGGATTGGTACGATGCGGCGTGCGTGAAGCGGGTCTACAATGCGGGCGACTCGTGGACCGAGGGAACGAAATTGCACGATGTCGTCAACAGCAGCTCAATTGATGCGCACTTCCTGGTCACGTATGTCGTTGCGAAAGGTATTAGCAAGCGTACGGATCAAGCCGCGCCGGCGTGCGCGGCCGCGCTCGGGTTGCATTAGCCCGGATTTCTCACCGATAGAGGATGCATCGAGTCTCTGAGTGAGTGAAACTTGTTGTACCAGAACGAGTTATCACCGAGCACAGGAGAGACCCGATGCCGACACAGTGTAACGCCGAACAGCTGCAATTTTCATGTGTTGAAAGACGCCAAGTGGTAGCCGGATTTGACGGCGGGACGGTCAGCTCGGATGCCGGGGCATTGCTGCTGGGCCGGGCGGATGAGGCGATCGGATTGATCGATCGGCTGGCGGGATGTTTTCTCGACGCCCGCAAGCCGCAGTTGATCGAGCATGCGGTGAGGACGCTAATTGGGCAGCGCGTTTTTGGGATGGCGCTGGGGTATGAAGACCTCAACGACCACGAGAGTCTGCGCCACGATGCGGTATTTGGCACCTTGCTGGGGAAGCTCGAACCGAGGCGTCGGGTCGATTGCGCGGCGCTGGCCGGTAAAAGCACGCTGAACCGCTTGGAACTGTATGAGGTTCAGGGCGGCAGCCGCTATCACAAGATCCGTCCCAACGCGGAAGCGATCGAGCGGCTGTGGGTGGATGTATATCTGGATGCGCACCGGCGGGCACCCAAGCAAATTATCCTGGATCTGGATGCCACCGATGATCCGCTGCACGGGCATCAGGAGGGGCGGTTCTTTCACGGCTACTACGATGGGTATTGTTACCTGCCGCTGTACATCTTTGCCGGGGAGCATCTGCTGTGTGCGAAGCTGCGCCGTGCGAACATCGATGGGGCGGCCGGCGCCACCGAGGAGATCGAGCGGATCGTGGCGCAGATCCGCACCCGCTGGCGCAAGGTGAAGATTATCCTGCGCGCCGACTCCGGCTTCTGCCGTGAGCAAATGATGCAATGGTGCGAGAAAAACGCGGTTCATTACGTGTTTGGCCTTGCGCGCAACTCCCGCCTGGTGCGCAGCATCGGGGCTGAGTTGCGCCAGGCCAGAGCCGAGTCACGGCAAACCCAACGCCCGGCGCGACGCTTCAAGGAGCTGGTGTACCGCACGCGTAAAAGTTGGTGCCGCCCGCGCCGCGTGGTCGCCAAAGCCGAGCAGACCGGGGACAAAGCCAACCCGCGCTTCATCGTAACCAACTTATCGATCGAGCAGTGGCCGGCACGCGAACTGTACGAAGATCTGTACTGCGCTCGCGGGGAATGCGAGAACCGCATCAAAGAGGCGCAGCTGGATCTGTTTGCCGACCGGCTCTCCGCCGCGACCTTCCGCGCCAACCAGTTACGGTTGTGGCTGGCCTCGGCCGCCTACGTGCTGATGCATGCGCTGCGCCGGATCGGACTGAAGAACACCGAATTGGCGCGAGCCTGTGCCAATACGATCCGGCTCAAACTGCTGAAGATCGGCGCGGTCGTCACGGTGAGCGTGCGCCGCGTCAAGCTGGCAATGAGCCAAGCGTGTCCCAACCAAGGCGAGTTCATCGCCGCCTTCCACGCCTTGGGCGCCGCGGCGCGTTAAGCCGCCCCCACGAACCAGACACAATCACCAGCAATCCTAGAATCCACGCCGACTGCGGCGGCGCGAAGCCGTCGCTGAAATATGCTCTTACCGCCTCAAATCGTTACCCGCTGGGGTACCCTGCAAACTCAATCAGCACCCCGGCCGCCGACCGGAAAATCAGACCGGCGGTGAGAAATGCGGGTTAGCGGAGCGGCACGGGAATGCGCAGGGGCTTTTCCTTGCGCAGCACCTCCGCATAGATCCTATACATGCCCGGACACGGGAGCGTTTTCGTGTTCGGGTGTATTGGGGAACAGCGGTCATGCCGCGGTGGCTCGCTCATATGCCGCAGGCGGTCCGGCTTTGGCGCTGCTGCGCTCTCGGATCGCTTGATCGAACCAAAGGAATGCTGCCCCACTTGGAGCCAAGTATCAGCATGGCATGAGGCCATCTATGATCCCGCGTAGTACATTTGCAAGAACGAATCCGTACTAATTTTGGTAACCGACAGGCGCGGGACCGGCTTGCGTTGCAGATTCGCCTACACGAAGCCAGTCTAGTTACACTACCAGCATTCGAACCTTCGGAACTTGACCGGTTCTTTTGAGCTCCTTGCCGATTCATGCTCCAGCGACATGCCGCGTCAAGTCCATCGCGTCGTGGAGTACCCGTAGAACTTCGATATGGCGCTGGTGCTTGCCCAGTCCAACGCGGAATAGTACGAAGTGTCGACCCTTATGGCCGCCTCGTGCCACATGCAGCGTGAACACCCCTTTTCCAATCTTGCTTCGTTCTTTTGCACCGACCGTCGTTGGCCCAGCGGTCAGTGCCACGAGAGCCGCCGAAAGCGTATCGGCGTAGCTTCGCGCCTGCAGATCTCCAAACTCTCTCAGAGTCCAGACGATGATGCTCTGATAGTCGGACTCGGCGGTTTTGGTAAGACGCACTGTCCATGGAGGCGCGTCAGCGGTCATCCATCGCTCTCGTTGCGACTCTTCGGCGATAGCGCGTTATCCCGTAGCGTGCCCAGGCGATGCTCCAGGTCCGCAGGAGCATTAAACGTCCGGTAATGACCTGCCTCAATGTCCGCAATCCCGACGCGCGCGGCATCGCGCAGTGCCTTGATGCGCGCCTTCCCTTCCGCCTCTTGACCCTCAACCAGCCTCAATCCTTCGCGCAGAACTTCGCTCGCGTTCTGATAGCGGCCTGAGGACACAAGGCGCTCCACCAACTCGGCCTGGTAATCGGTGAGGACAACGTTTCGGGTAGGCATGACGTTATAACCTGCGGTTCCTTTTCATTGGCATATTATGCCATAAATACCAAGATGCCAAAATACCTCGCGTTGAATGCGCGCCCAATCGCCGGATATCAAAGGGAATGGACAGTCCACCTAGACACGCGGATTTTTCGTCGGAGTGTCGAGAGCGCGTGCAAGCTGATGATTTTGCCTAGCTCTATGATTTTGCACCGCATCTGGATGATGTCGAATTGAAGGAAGAACGTTTGCATAACCCATTGTTTTTATTGCTTGATGCAGGGAGGGAACTTAACGAGCACCTTATGTCATTGTTTGTAGGGCATTTTTCAGATTCACCTTTAGCAGTTACCCGCATATTACCCCAGCGGATCTCACGGCTGTTGATGGACCTCTATGGACATAGGAACGGCGCTGCGCCGGTCCAAGAAGCGGGACGCGAAGAGGGAATGGCTAGTCCACGCGCTCTCGCCTCCGCCTGCCACCCGTCAATGAAAGTCCCTTTGGCGCCCGGATTCATCGTGGGTATTCGGCGACCTGGGTTCTCGGGTGCTTGCTCGTTCACTACCCGCTTCCGGATAATGATTGCCATGTGCGCAGATGCCACCGTCACCGTCAATGCAGCGGAACGTCACCGCATTGCGGAAACCGACTGGAAGGTGCTGAGGCGCGTGCATCCGCTCGCGCTCGAACGCTACTGCTGCGCGTGCTCTCCGAGATCGAGCGCGTGACACACAATAGCGCCGAGAGCCCTCATCAGCGTTACCTCGATATCTTCAAGATCGTCGAGCGGTGTGACCGCGAAGTCGCAAGCATCTTCAACCATCCAAAGCGCTCTAATGCTCTTGCAGTGCTGGCTCGCATTCGCGCAGCTGGCTTGCTCGCGGAGGATGATTTCTCCGGCTTGAGTCCGGAAACGCGCAGTGGTGTGAAATTGCTCCTGGATGTCCGGTAAGTATTCGGTATGGCTACCCTCTCGCGATTTTCAACCTCCACTGTATTTGACCTGGGACGCCCCGTTCCTTGGCTGGCCGCGCAAGGTCCCTTGGCCTATAGCCCCGAGGAGCCGCCGCCGACAGATTACTTTTTCCAGTACAGCTGGATTCTCCCGGGAATTTTCGACCCGAAAGTCAATTTGCGCGAGCACCGCTACTTCGGCAGTCCCCTCAAGAGCGACGCGCGCTTTCTCTTCGACTTCTGGGGAAACGTCCGCAACGCGAATGGCGCAGCGCTGCAACAGTACTCTCAATTTGGTGTTTTCTCGGACATTGAAGTCAAGGCGCCAATGGCCGCTTATCGCCATATCAAGAAGCTGTACGATACGGCGGGCTCTGTGCTGATCCAGCACGGCAGTTATCAATGGATTTCTGAGCAGGATCAACCCCACATAGAACGCGGACAGGCCCTGCTCTATCGGGGTATCGCGGAGACCAAGGCGTTCCGTCGCTTGCAGTTCCGACCTGAAGAACTTTCCGCTGTGAATCGCGACATCTGGCGAAAGTACCTGGGCGTCCAGGCGGCGATGCTGTCGGATTCGGTGCTGTCCTTCAACACTGCTCACGATCGCGTCAATCGCTCGGAGACCGGCGGTCTGCGTCACGCAACGTGGCTGGGCGACGAGATGGCCACCGCAGCGGGACTCGACATCAAATCCACCGGCTTTGCCAATCAGCTTTGGTGCGCAGCCCAACAATCGTATTCCCTGGATCCAGCCATGGCGACGCGGAAATTCGGTCCTCACTATATTGTGCTGAAAACCCCGTTGAGCAACCTCCGCATCACGACATTCTTCGCGGGCGAGTCAGAGGTGAAGCTAGTCGATCCGAGCCAGGTCTCCGTGGTGGAGACCATTGGTTGTCAGGTGGAGTCTGTCCAGGCTATGCAGTGAGAGCTGCATGATGTCCAAGTATCCGGATTTCGAGAAAAACACACTGGGCGCGGTCATAAGCAGGTAATCCCTATAAATTCAATGACTTACCGCGTAACGTCCGTTGTAATCAGCACCCTGAGCGTGCACTGGCGCTCTATCACCGCCGGCGGTAATTGTCATCGGGCCACGCATCGATCAGCTCGCAACGGGACCTTGGCCAACCGCTTCGTCGTCGAATCCAAGAGCAATGACCGTTGCGGTAACATTGCACTACTTGAAGCCGGAGACGACTGATGGAACAGTTAAATCGCATCACCCAGCGCCCCGAAATCATGGGTGGGAGGGCCTGCATCCGTGGAATGCGGGTCACCGTCGGCATGATCGTCGGTCAGATCGGAGCCGGGCGTAGCATCGACGATCTCCTAGCAGAGTATCCGTACTTAGAGCGCGAAGACATCCTGCAGGCGCTTCGGTATGCCGCGTGGCGAGCCGAGGAACGAGAGGTTGCCTTGGCCAAAGCGTGAAGCTACTCGTTGACATGAACCTGTCGCCGCATTGGGTAGATCGGCTGAATGCGGAAGATTTGCCGGCTATCCACTGGTCGACAGTTGGCCGCGTGGATGCTCCCGACGCCGAGATCATGGCATACGCCGCCACCCACGATTACGTCGTGGTGACGCATGACTTGGATTTCAGCGCCATTCTCGCTGCGACCCAGGGGACGAAGCCCAGTGTCGTGCAGATCCGCTCAGACAATCTGAGTCCAGCAGCCATTGGAGAGCCGCTGATCGCGGCGTTACGACAAATGGCCGCAGAGCTAGCCGCAGGCGCGCTAGTCACGGTCGACCCGGGTCGTACTCGAGTTCATGTGTTGCCGCTGGGCCCAGGGAAGCAGTGAACATGCCGCTCGCCGCTTATCAGACGCTCAGCTCCGTCTATGCCTACGCTGGCCGGCACGCTGAGACCCGTTCGGGATCTCTTGCCCCTGCGGCAGTTGACGCCATGTGCAAACAATCCTGATGAATGGTCTGTATACCTGTGCCCCGTGCGAGGAATTCCTGCTAGCGCTAAGACCGGAACACCTCCCAGCTTGACTAAGCGCGCACAAACCAACGTGGAACGCCAGCCGCTGCCGACCGACGCCCAATTGCAACAGCTGTCCGATTCGGCAAGTTTCAAGCGCGCGCAATCCTACGTGCGTACTGGCGCCGTTGAGATTACGGCTCGCCTCGACAGGCAGATCGACGCCATAGTGTCCGGTACAGAGGATTACTCCGTGAGGCTGCTGCTCGGCGGCCGTGAAGCGGAATCACACTGCACGTGCCCCGCGTTTGCGAAGGGGATATTTTGCAAGCACCTAATCGCCACCGCGATTGTCGCTCGCGACCACGCGACAGCCGAGGACGGCGCGGGCGCCGATTCCGCCACGCCCCGCAGGGCTATGGCCACGGCGGATTCCGATCTGCGCGTCTTTCTCGCCGCACAGCCCGCCGAAAGACTTGCCGGTTGGCTCACGGATCTCGCCGAAGCCGATCCGGCCATCGAGCGACGTCTGCGTGTCTACCAGTCACAGCATTCACCACGGGAGCTGCGCAAGGCGCTCGGCAGGTTGCTGCGTGCGCCGCGATTTCTGGATTGGCGCGCCTCGCGCAAGTTTGCCCGTGACCTCGACCCGGTCATTGAGCTGCTTGCCGAATTGACGAGCAATGACGCCCACAACGGCATCGAACTCTACGAGTACGCGCTTACCCGCTTGTTCAAGATCTATGAACAAAGCGACGATTCCGGAGGCGATATCGGCGACCGGATTCGAGAACTTGTCCAGCGCTACCTCGATGGCCTCGTCCGCAGTACTCCCGCCGGCGCAGCACGCGCCAAGGCCCTTTTTGAGGTACAGCGCGAAGACCAGTGGAGTTTTCTGCCGATCAAGGAGGTCTGGCCACTCCTCGATGAGGCGGGCCGTGCGGTCTATGCAAAAGCCATCGAAGACGAATTTCACGCGCTACCTCCCCGCTCGCCCACCGAGGGGAACCGGTTCCAAAGCGGATGCTTCTGGCCGACCGAGCGCATGGAGGCACTCGCCGCCGTACGCGGTGACACCAACACGCTCATCGCTGTCATCTCGCGGGACCTCGCGAGCGGCCACTCGTACGAACGCATTGTCGCCGTGTGTGAGGCAGCCGGTCGGCACCGCGAAGCAACGCAGTGGGCTGAACGTGGACTGAAGGCGCATCCCGACTGGCGCGGCATGCGGCCGCTCCTCGCGAGGCAATACGAGCGCGCCGGCCTGACCGACGAATCCCTGGAGCTTTATTGGCAAGAGTTTCAACGTCAGCCCACGGTCGAAACTTGGCGAGCCCTGAAGAACGCGGCCGGTCGACAGTGGTCAGGCTACCGCACGCGGGCACTGGACGAGGTTTTTCGCCGCGAGCGCGCGTTACCTGACGGACGACGCGATGCGTCTCTGCGCACAAGATTGCTGGTCGCCGATCGCGACTTTGAAGCGGCCCGCGTACTCGCCGAGCAGCATGCGCTCGCGCCCGAGTTGCTCGACGGCCTTGCCCAACAGATCGCCACAACCCACCCGGAATGCGCCGCCGGACTCCTGCGACGCTTCGTCGATGCGGTACTTCCGCGGTGTCAGCCCCGCGACTACGCCTATCAAGCGCTGCAGATTGCGCGGATTCTCGCACTCGCACCCGGCCCGAGTTCGCGGGCCTGGGTCAATCAGATTCGCGTTCAGTACGGCGCGCGCCGCAAACTCATTTCACTGCTTGACGCTGCGATGACTCCGGGCGAAAGCTCGACTCGCGCACGAAGCAGTTGACTCTCACTCATCTCTACGCCGGAGCGGAGGATCCAAGGGAAGGCGGGAATCGACCGATGCGGGGTCTCGCCTCGGCAAAAGACAGCACGCCCAGGATAAACATGAATCCAAAAGCACCCCACTCGGCGATGTCCTCCGCAACATCGTCTTCATCTTGGTCATCCTCGCCCGGCTCCGCGACAAATCTGAGCGTCAGCCGCATGCTGAATTCGGCTTCGTCGAGCGCCGCCAGCACTTCCTCCTCGACGATGCGAAAACACACCAGCGAGCCCGTCTTGATCAGCTCATTCCGATCATCTGCGCTTCGCTTGCATGAATCTCCCAGTGATTGGCTCGACGACAATGACTATACTGACTTCAACACCCGAAAAGTTCGAGCATGCGCAATCCCGGTTGTCGGAAATCAGTCGACAACCGGCCTAATGAGTGGGGGAAATTCGCAAAGCGCTCCACCGCGCCGCTGGCGATCTTCGTCTCGAAGTCCATGGAGTTGGCCGCGACCCCAGCGTGCGCGACACATGGGAAGAGCAGAATCTTTCGGGCAAAAAGGGAACGGAGTAGACGGTAATGGCGCTTGGTGGTACTTGGTGTGACGTCCCCGGACAGGGAGGGAATTGAACCCCCGACACGCGGATTTTCAGTCGGCGACTGCACGCTTCGGTGGATTCTTCGCGAGGTTGTGTCCTACCGGGCACATAGGTAACACTTTTTCCGAGCACATAGGTAACACTTTCTGGCATTTGCGGGAGACGCGAAATGCCTTGGAAGGAGTTATCCAAGATGGACGAGAGGATGCGCTTTGTGGCTCGGTTGATGGAGGGAGAGAAGATGGCTGTGTTGTGCCGAGAGTTCGATATCTCGCGCAAGACCGGCTACAAAATCTACAGTCGGTACAAGGATGCGGGGATCGAAGGACTGACCGATCGCAGCCGCCGGCCATACCGGCACGCCAATCGGCTGCCATTTCAAATCGAGCAGTTGATTCTGCAACTCAAGGAGAAGCACGCCAGCTGGGGCGCGCAGAAGATCCGCGACAAGATCAAACTGTTGCACAGCTCGATCCATCTTCCGGCGATCAGCACCGTGCATGCAGTCTTGTACCGCTGCGGTCTGGTCAGGAATGGCGGCCGTCCTCGCTATAAGGCCCAGGGCACGCCGCTGTCACATGCGATCGACCCTAACGATCTGTGGTGCGCCGATTACAAGGGCGAGTTCATGCTCGCCGATAAACGCTACTGTTACCCGCTGACCGTCACAGACACCGTGAGCCGCTATCTGCTGTGCTGTGAGGCCCTGGGCACCACCCAGGAGATGTACGCATTTACCGTGTTTGAAAGGGCTTTTAAAGACTTTGGGCTGCCTTTGGCGATCCGCACCGACAACGGCATACCCTTCGCCAGCCGCTCCGCCTTCTTCGGCCTGAGCAAGCTCTCCGTGTGGTGGCTGCGTCTCGGGATCGGCATCGAGCGCATCAAACCGGGAAACCCGCAGCAAAACGGCCGGCATGAGCGCATGCATCTGACGCTGAAAAAGGAGGCCACCAAGCCGGCCGCCAAAAACCTACTTCAGCAGCAAGCCAAGTTCGATCACTTCATCGATTATTACAACCGGGAACGCCCTCATCAGGCCTTGCTTGGGCAGTGCCCCGCTCAGTTGTATCGAACCTCTCGGCGTCCCTATGTCGGCTTATCCGACTTGGAGTACCCGTTTCACGATCGCACCGTCACGGTCACCACCTGTGGGCGGATTTGCATCGGACGGCGTAAGATCAATTTGAGCCAGGTTTTTGCCGGTCAGAACGTAGGTATCAAAGAGGTCGCCGACAAAATCTGGCTGGTCAGCTTCATGCACTACGATTTGGGGTTTTTTGATCACGAGGCAGGTCGCGTCGAGTGTGCCCCAAACCCGTTCGGGGCCGAAGTGTTACCCATGTCTCCGGAATGAAATGGATACCATGTGCCCGGTTAGGACCGTGTGACGTCCCCGGACAGGGAGGGAATTGAACCCCCGACACGCGGATTTTCAGTCGGCGACTGCACGCTTCGGTGGATTCTTCGCGAGGTACTGCTGGTGATAGTCGGCGCATTCGTTGGAATATCCCGTGTATTCACACAGTTATTGCCGGCAAAACTATCGGGCACTCGAGATCCGGTAGCCATTGACGACCCGTCGCCGGGTAGACTCGATTGTGACACAGGCCTCTTGTCGTTTAACGTTAAACGTTATAGCATTTCATCATGATCAAGGGCTTCCGTTGCGAGGACACACGAGCCCTATTCGAGACAGGCAAGTGCAAGAGATTTTCGGTGATTGCCAAGGTTTCCACGCGGAAGCTAGCGCAGTTGGACGCCGCTGAGACATTGGAGTTTCTGCGGTCCCCGCCCGGGAACAGGCTGGAGGCGCTGAAGGGTGATCGCCAGGGTCAATGTAGCATTCGGGTCAACGACCAGTACCGCATCTGTTTCCGCTGGACGGCCGAGGGACCGACTGACGTCGAACTCGTGGATTAACACTGAGGGTTACGAGGATGTTTAAGAATGGCATGCGACCAGTTCACCCGGGTGAGGTTCTCCGGGAGGACTTTCTCAAGCCGCTGGAAATGAGTGCCAATGCACTGGCGAAGGCACTGAACGTGCCCGCACCACGGATTAACGATGTCGTACGAGAGCGGCGCGGCATTTCCGCTGACACGGCCATGCGTTTGGCGCGCTACTTCGGCGGCGACGCCCGTTCCTGGCTGAATCTCCAGACGGCCTACGATCTGCGGGTCGCGGAATTGAGTAGCGCCAAGCGGATTGCGCGAGAGGTCTCGCCGACCGCCGCGTAGCTGTCCAACTTAGATCGACCGGATCGGTATTCAGGCGCTCAAGTCTCCCAGTCCGAGTTTTGCCGCAAGTTCTGCGACGTATTTCTTGTGCCCGGGATTATTTGCCGCCTGCCTGGCTTGCTCCACAAGTAGTTCTCGCGACCGGTCATTTTCGCCGCGCGTCGCCAGAATGATCGCCGGGACAATTCTCGGGGGGCGGCTCGCGCCCATATTCTCGGCCCGGCCGGCCCACTCCTTCAGAATCTTGTCGCGGGTCGCGAAGCGATCGAGGAACGGAAAGGCGAAATCCTCAATGCTGCGCCGTACATCCGAGATGACGTCGTCGCCGGCTCTGGCATGCCACCAAATCTCCTTCCCTTCACCGATGAGCTCGCCGAGTCGGACACGCACACAGCAGTTGTATTCCTGAATCCAAGCCTTCGACGGACTCCCGGAATAGCGCGCGACTTCTGGGACATATACGCCAAGATTGACGGCAAACATCCCATGCAGATTCTCTCGCAGACCTGGAATGTAGGTAGTACCCGGAGGATCTGATGCCCCCATTTGAATGCTGATTACTTGTGTCAGCCCGTCCGTCGTCTGGCGATTGAATGTTCGCCCACGGGCCTTAAAGCCGACTAGCGTTAGAAGCGGTTTGAGTGCGGCCTGAATCTTATCGACCGCTTGAGCGAATTCCGATTTCGGCA
>CAWDAT010000003.1:0-224118 GCA_963800375.1 uncultured Gammaproteobacteria bacterium
GGCCCATCGCAACCGGCCGTGCCGCACATTATCGGGCCTGAAGCGAATGCGCCTGATTAGAGAAACTTGATTGACAATTCTCTATGCAGGATCATACTCGCCCAACCACGACATTCAAGGGATGAATGGCGCCGCCGCTGAAAATCATCGGCATCGAGCACGTCGGCGAGCGTGCAGACACAGAACAAGACAGGGGATAGATCCATGAATTTGACACTAAAAATGGCAATTCTCAGCGCCTTGGGCGTGGCCGGACCTCTGCTGTCGCAGGAGAGCCTGGCGGTCGACGCAACTCCCGCGATGGACACTGATGCGCTGACCACCATCGTCGTCACCGCGGAGAAGCGCGAAGAACCCCTCAAGGATGTGCCGATGAGCGTGACCGCCCTGGGCGGCGATGCCCTCGACAAGCTGCAGGCCAGAGATTTCAGCGACTACTCTGCGCTGGTGCCGGGTCTGTCGATCACCAGTTCCCAGCCCGGCCTCACGCGTCTGACCTTGCGCGGACAGAACAGCGGCGGCGTCGGTTCGACCGTTGCCGTATACATGGACGAGTCGCCGTTCGGCTCGAGCAACGCCCTGCTCAACGGCTCCGTCATCACCGGCGACTTCGATACCTGGGACCTGCAGCGTATCGAAGTGCTGCGCGGGCCCCAGGGCACCTTGTACGGCGCGAACAGCGAAGGCGGCCTCCTGAAATTCGTCAGCACGGCGCCGGTACTGGGGAAATTCTCGGGCGAGGTCGAAGCGACGGGCGAGAGCGTCAGCGACGGCGGGAGCGGCGGCGCCATACGCGCGGTGGTCAATCTGCCGATCGGCGACAAGCTGGCGCTGCGCGTCAGCGGCTACGACCAGGATGTCGCCGGGTACATCGATGATCCTTCGCTGGGCAAGAAGGACGTGAACGACGGCCACAAGGAGGGCGGCCGCGCTGCGCTGCTGTGGTCGCCGACGGAGGATCTGTCGATTCACTTGACGGCGACTTCGCAGCAATCGAAGTACAATGGGACCAACTCCGTCGATGTCGACCCCGTGACCCTGCAGCCGGAGCACGGCGACCTGACGCAACAGCGCGTTCTCGGCGAAGCCAGCGAGGCCAAGTATGAGAACTACAATGCGACCGTCGACTGGAACACCGGGCCGTTCAGTGTCGTGTCCACGACCAGCTACGGAATTCTGAATTTCGATTACGTGACCGATGCCACCTCGTTACTCGCCGCGCCCGGCGTGACCTATGGGGAGGCTCTCGGCGGCATCGGCCTCTACGAAGACAACAGCGCGGGCTTGAAGAAATTCACGCAAGAGATCCGGCTCGCATCGCCGTCGACGGCTGTGCTGGAGTGGCAGATCGGCGGCTACTACACCCGCGAGACCGGCGGGCTGCTGCAGCATGTGGTCGGCGTAGAGCTTCCAACCACACCGCAACCCAACCCGTTCGGAGGGGTGTTGGAGCTCTTGACGCTCGATTCCACTTATAAGGAGACGGCGGGATTCGCCAACCTCACCTATCACTTCAATCCGCAATTCGACATCCAGGCGGGCGGCCGATACTCGAGCAATGAACAATCGGCCACGGAAAGCGTCGGGGGTCCGTTATTGGGCGGCGGCACCGAGGCCTTCACCACCCCGTCCAAGGGCAACGTCTTCACCTATTCGATTGCGCCCCGCTGGCACGTGGATGCGAACACCATGGTGTATGCGCGCCTCGCCACGGGTTATCGTCCGGGCGGTCCCAATGCGCAGCCCATCGCGCCGCCGCCCGATGTGCCGCGGGCGTACGGCGCCGACAAAACCGTCAATGTTGAATTCGGCGTCCGCTCGACCCAGCTCGACGGACGGCTGTCCATTGACGTCGCGGCCTTCCATGTCAATTGGAAAGACATACAGCTGTTCGAAGTCGTCGACAACATCGGCATCAACGCCAACGGCGGCAAGGCGCGATCGCAGGGCGTGGAATGGACCTTCGGATACGTTCCGGTGCATGGCCTGACCGTCAACTGGACCGGGGCCTACACCGACGCGAAACTGACCTCCTCTGCGCCCGCCGTGAACGGTAATCCCGGCGATCCGCTGCCCTATGCCCCGAAATGGGGGACTACGCTCGACGGCGAGTACGACTGGAATCTGTTTGCCAATTTCAAGGGATTTGTCGGCGCCGCCTGGAGCTACGTCGGTACGCGCAGCACGGACTTCGCGAGTTCGCCGGCGGGCGGGCAGTTGGAGGTGCCGAGCTACAACACCTTTGAGGCGCGCGTCGGTCTGGATAGCGCGCATTACCGAGTAATGCTCTATGGCAAGAATTTGGGAGACAAGCGCGGCATCAGCAGCTACGTCGGGAGCGGAGCGCCGGGTCCGGCGGGCGAACTCACGCTCATTCAGCCGCGCACCATCGGCGTGACGCTGACGGCGAAGTTTTAAGAGCTCTGCAGATGAGCACGAGCCGGGAACTGCAGGTGCCGCAGACGACGGATCTGCCCCACCCGTATCTGCTGTTCCTCGGCGATACCACCGAGCCGGGGTATGCCAAGACCGCATTCGGTTTGCGCGATTGGGCCGCCGATCGCTGCGTAGGGGAGTGGTCGTGCGCAGGTGCCACGGTCACCACGGGGCTGACGCGGCTGACCCCTAAAGAGGCGCGCGCGCGCGGGGCACGCTCGCTGTTGATCGGGGTGGCGAACTCGGGCGGCATCATCAGCGAAAGTTGGATGCCCTCGCTGCTCGAAGCGCTGGACTCCGGCCTCGACATCGTCAGCGGCATGCACACCAAGCTCAATGACACGCCGCAATTGAAAAGTGCGGCGGAGCGGCGCGGCCGCCGGCTGATCGATGTGCGCACACCGCCGCGCAATATCCCGATCGCCACGGGACGCAAGCGGTCAGGCAAGCGCCTGCTCACGGTGGGCACCGACTGCGCACTGGGAAAAAAGTACACCGCTCTCGCGCTCACGCGGGCCTTCAACCAACGCGGCGTCGACGCGGATTTTAGGGCAACCGGTCAAACGGGCATCATGATTTCGGGCGGCGGCATTCCCATGGACTCGGTGGTGGCGGATTTCGCGGCCGGCGCGGCGGAAATGCTCACTCCGGATGCCCCCGCTCAGCACTGGGACGTGATCGAGGGTCAAGGATCATTGTTCCATCCGGCCTACGCGGGCGTTTCGATGAGCCTGCTGCACGGCAGTCAGCCGGACGTCATCGTCGTGTGTCATCGGCCGGGCCGCGAGCGGGTGCTCGGTCACAGCAGCTTTGCCCTGCCGACCATCGGCGAAACCATAGAAATGAACCTGCGCCTCGGCCGCCGCACCAATGCACGGATCCGCTGCGCCGGCATCAGTTTGGACACCTCGCGCCTGGACGAAGGTGCTGCGCTGCGGCTGCTCGCCGAGCAGAGCGCACAGCATGGACTGCCGGTCGCCGACCCGATTCGAGGCGGGGCGGCATTCGAAGGGCTGGTCGATGCCTGTCTCGCCGAGATGGGGTAGGGCGGGAAAGCGCGGCACAAATCAATGATCACTGCGACTTCATCGCAAGCGGGAACATGTATGCATACGATAAAGATACTGGCGGCGGGTCTACTGGCATTGGCGGGAGCCTCGGCCGCGGCGCAAGCCGCCGCCACCGACCCCGCTCCGGTCGCGCTGACGGCTGACGACCTCAACGCCTGGCTCGACGGCTACATGCCCTATGCGCTGCACACCGGCGACATCGCCGGCGCAGTCGTCGCCGTGGTCAAGGATGGACAAGTTCTGACCGAGCGAGGCTATGGCTATTCGGATGTGGCCAAGCACACACCGGTGGACCCGAAGCTCACGCTGTTCCGGCCGGGCTCGGTGTCGAAACTGATCACCTGGACCGCCGTGATGCAGCAGGTCGAGCTGGGAAAGATCGACCTCGACGCCGACGTCAATCAATACTTGGATTTCAAGATCCCGCCGCGCGACGGCAAACCGGTGACGATGCGCAATCTCATGCAGCACGTCGCGGGTTTCGAGGAGCAAGCCAAGAACGTCGTTTCCGAGGATCCCAAGGGGCCCAGCTACGAACAGCTGCTCAAGCAATGGACGCCCGAACGCGTATTCGCCCCGGGCACCACGCCCGCCTATTCCAATTACGGTGCGTCGCTCGCCGGCTACATCGTGCAGCGGGTGTCGGGCGAGAAGTTCGATGACTACCTGGACAAGCATATCTTCGCACCTCTCGACATGAAGCACTCCACCTTCCGCCAACCCTTGCCCGCGGATCTCGTGCCGCTCATGTCCAAGGGTTACGCGCTGGCGTCCGAGGAGCCGCACGTATTTGAAATCGTGGGGCCGGCGCCTGCCGGTTCGCTGTCCTCTCCGGCCGAGGAGATGGCGCACTTCATGATCGCGCATCTGCAGAACGGCGAATACCACGGCAATCGGATCCTGCGCGCCGAGACGGCCGAGATGATGCACAACAGCCCGCTGACCATGCTGCCGCCGCTCAATCGGATGGAACTGGGCTTCTTCGAAACCAACATCAACGGGCACGAGGTGATCGGGCATTTGGGTGATACGGACTGTTTCCATACTTCGCTGCATCTTTTCCTCAAAGACAACGTCGGCTTCTACGTGTCCTTCAACAGCCCGGGCAAGGCGGGCGCCGCAGGCGGCCTGCGCGGTGCGCTGTTCGAGGATTTCTCCGACCGCTACTTTCCCGCCGCGGACGCGAAGGAGGGTGGTGTCGATGCCAAGACCGCGGCCAGCCATGCCGCGATGCTGAAGGGCACCTGGGCGAATTCGCGCGGCTCGCAGTCGAATTTCCTTGCGGCCGTGGGTTTCGTGGGACAGACCAAGGCCAGCGTCAACGCCAAAGGTGAGCTGGTTCTGCCGTTTCCCGGTTTGAACGGCAAGCCGCGGCACTGGGTCGAAGTGGCTCCCTTCCTGTGGAAGGACATGGGCAGTCATGATCACCTCGCGGTGAAGGTGGTCGACGGCAAGGCGGTGCGCTTCAGCTTCGATGAACTGTCGCCGTTCATGGTGTTCGATCGCGTCCCTTGGTATCAGGACAGCGCCTGGCTGCTGCCGGTGTTGTGCGCCAGCATCGCTGCGTTTGCGCTGACGGCCTTGATGTGGCCGATCGCGGCCATCGTGCGCCGCCGCTACGGTGCGACGCTCGCGCTCGATTCCAAGTCGCTGCGCGCGTACCGGTGGAGCAAAGTCGCCGCGATCCTGCTCCTGGCTGCCTTGGGCACTTGGACCTGGACGCTGACCTCCATGCTCAATGATCTCAACAAGCTCAGCGCCAGGTTCGATTCGACGCTGCGCTTCGCGGAGTTCTTCGGCGTCGTCGTCTTCCTCGGCGGCTGCGGCGTAATGCTGTGGCATTTGTGGACCGTCTGGAGCGGCACACGCCGCTGGCCGGCGAAGCTGTGGAGCATCGTGCTCGCACTGTCGGCGTTGTTCGTGCTGTGGGTGGCCTTCGCATTCAAGCTGATCGGCTTCGGGCTGTACTATTGATGGCCGTGCTCAGGCTCGGCATCGCGGTCGAGAAATTGCGTCTCTCCGCGCCGTTTCGCATCTCGGGATTTGTATTCGAGGAGCAGGAAGTCGTCGTGGTGAGCCTTGACGACGGCGTGCACCGCGGCCGGGGCGAAGCGTCGGGCGTCTACTACCTGGGCGATACGGCGCAGGGCATGGTGGCGGCGATCGAAGCCGTGCGGGGAGCCATCGAAGCGGGCATCGACCGCACCGCGCTGCAGGGTCTGTTGCCGCCCGGCGGCGCCCGCAATGCGGTGGATTGCGCACTGTGGGAACTCGAGGCGCAGCGCCGGCGCATGCCGGTATGGAAAGTCGCCGGATTGCCGGCGGTGAAACCGTTGCTCACGACATTCACGCTCGGCGCCGATGAACCTGCCGTCATGGCCGCGGGCGCGCGCAAGTACGAGCAGGCCCGCTGTTTGAAATTGAAGCTGACCGGGGATCTGGACCTGGACACTGCCCGCGTGCGGGCGGTTCGCGCCGCGCGGCCCGATGTGTGGATGGGCGTGGACGCCAATCAGGGCTACGGCATCGATGCGCTGGATTCGCTGGTGAGCGCGCTGATCCCCGCGGCCGTCTCGCTGCTCGAACAGCCGCTGCAGCGCGGCCGCGAAGCAGATCTCGACGGCTTCAAGTCGCGGATCCCGATCGCGGCGGATGAAAGCGCGCTCAGTTTCACCGACCTGCCCGGTCTCGTGGGCCGATTCGACGTGGTGAACATCAAGCTCGACAAGTGCGGTGGATTGACCGAGGGCCTGGCCATGGCGTATGAGGCGCGCCGTCTGGGTCTCAAGGTCATGGTCGGCAACATGGTGGGCACCAGTCTGGCGATGGCACCCGCCTTCGTGGTGGGTCAACTGTGCGACGTGGTCGATCTCGACGGACCGATCTTCCTCGCCCGGGATCGCACGCCCGGCATGACCTATACCGACGGAGCCGCATGGAGCGGCGATGACGTGTGGGGGGCAACACACGCGCTGTCGGCATGAACACGAACCAGCCCACATGGTTCGGTCAGCCGCGGGGTCTGACGATTCTGTTCCTGACCGAGATGTGGGAGATCTTCTCCTATTACGGCATGCGCTCGCTGCTGGTCTACTACATGACCAAGCAGTTGTTCATTGGACAGGAGAAGGCGTCGTTCATCTACGGCACTTACACGGCGATGGCGTACTTCACGCCGATTCTGGGCGGCGTGATCGCGGACCGCTGGCTGGGCAAACGGCGTGCGGTGATCATCGGCGGCAGCATCATGGCGGCCGGTCACTTCATGATGGCCTTCGAGCCGTCCTTCTATTTCGCGCTGGCGACCATCGCGCTCGGCAATGGGTTGTTCTTGCCGAGCCTCCCGAGTCAAATCAATGACCTGTACCGCGCCGATGATCCGCGGCGAAGTTGGGCCTACAACGTCTACTACGTCGGCATCAATCTCGGCGGATTCTTGGCGCCCTTGGTGTGCGGCACCCTGGGGGAATTCTACGGCTGGCATTGGGGTTTCGGCGCGGCCGGAGTCGGGATGTTGACGGGCCTGGCCGTCTACGTTCTCGGTGGCAAGTACCTGCCCGAGCAGGCGCGGATGGTGCGTGCGGCCGTGCCGGCCGCGGCGGGCGCGCCGAGTCCCGGCGCACCGGCCGCGCGCGCGCATGATTTTCGTTCGACTCTCGCACTGCTGTTTGCCATCGGACTTAGCGTTACCGTATTTCGCGGCGCCTACGAGCAAGTGGGCAATACGGTGGCGCTGTGGGCCGACTCCGGCGTGGATCGCGCGACGTCCCTGCTCACCATTCCCATGACCTGGTTCCAGTCGCTGAATCCCTTGCTGGTATTCCTCATGACACCGCTGCTGCTGGCGCGATGGCGGCGCCAAGCGGCCGCGGGGCGCGCACCCTCATCGATGCGGAAAATGGCGACGGGTTCGCTGTTGGTGGCCGCCGCCTATCTGCTGCTGGCGGCCGTCGCAACCGAGGCCGGCACGGGCCGTGCGAGTTGGATATGGCTGGTGCTGTATTTCGTGATATTCACCTTGGGCGAACTGCATATTCTGCCGACGGGCCTGGGGCTGTTCGCACGGCTGGCGCCGGCCGGGTTCGGTGCCACCACGGTGGCTGCATGGTTTCTGGCTATTTTCAGCGGCAGCTTCGCGGCGGGAGCCGTCGGCGCCCTGTGGACGGGCACGACTCATGGCCGCTTTTTCCTGCTGTTGACCGTCATCGCCACGCTGGCGGCCGCCCTGCTGTTCGCTCTCGATCGGGCGACCCGGCGCATCGAAGCGCTGCGCGCCGCCGAAACGGACGCAATCTCTGCCAATAAACCGGAGTCTTCATGAAACGTGCAGTTCCAGCCTTGCTGATTTTGGCGTTTGCGGCGGCGGCATCGGCCGCGCCGCCCGCCGGCTTTAGCGCCCGCGTCGACAAGCTGCGCCAGGAGATCGGCGTGC
The DNA here is from genome assembly GCA_963800375.1 of uncultured Gammaproteobacteria bacterium. GTDB lineage: Bacteria > Pseudomonadota > Gammaproteobacteria > Steroidobacterales > Steroidobacteraceae > Bog-1198. The sequence goes on from CAWDAT010000003.1 coordinate 7,939, forward strand.
CCGGCATGGCGATCACGATCGTCGAGGACGGCAAGGTCACGCTCGCCAAAGGATTCGGCGTCCGCGCGCTCGGCGCGCCTGAACGTGTCGATGCCGACACTATTTTCCCGACCGGCTCGACCGGCAAGGCGTTCACCGTTGCGGCGCTCGGTATCCTGGTCGATGAGGGCAAGATCGCCTGGGACGACAAGGTCATCGACCGTCTGCCCGGATTTCAAATGTACGATCCGTGGGTGACACGGGAGATGACGATCCGCGACTTGCTCGTGCATCGCAGCGGGCTCGGACTCGGCGCCGGGGATCTATTGTTCGTCCCGCGCACGAATCTGAGCCGTGCCGAATCAGTGCGCCGATTGCGCTACATCAAGCCCGCCACCAGCTTTCGCAGCGGTTTCGCCTACGACAACATTCTGTACATGGTTGCGGGTCAGTTGATCGAAGCGGTGAGCGGAGAAACCTGGGAGAAATTCGTCGCCGAGCACGTGCTCAAGCCCGCCGGCATGCTGCATTCCACCGCAGACAATGACCTGCGGTTCGCCACCGCGGACCGGGCCCAGCCGCATGCCCGCCTGAACGGCGCCTTGCGCGGCGTCGGTGATCAAAGCCGCCTCGACGAGCGGGACGATCTGGGGCGCACGGCGGCGCCCGCCGGAGGACTTGCGATCAGCGCCAATGACATGGCGCGCTGGCTGCAGATCCAACTCGATGACGGCGCCCTGCCCGGCGGCGGCCGACTATTCAGCGCGGCGGCGCACGAGCAGATGTGGCTGCCGGTGACTCTGCAGCCGATCACGCCGCGCCCGGCTGACTTGAAGCTCACGCAGCCCATGTTCAACACCTACGCTCTGGGCTGGGATGTGCGGGATTACCGCGGCGCCAAGATCGTCTGGCACGGCGGCGCGGTACTCGGGTTTCTCGCGGCGGTGGTGCTGGTCCCGGAAAGGCACGTCGGCTTTTCGATCCTGATCAACAGCGAAGACGGCGAGATCATCAACGGCCTGTTGTTCGAACTGCTGGACCACTATCTGGCGCTCCCGGCCAACGACTGGCCGGCCAAATTCAGAGCCTTGAAACGGCAACGGCTGGGTGACGCGCTGAAGGCCTTTCAAGCGGCGGCGGCGAGTCCCGCCCACGTCGGGCCATCGCTGCCGCTGGAGCGCTACGCGGGAACCTATGCGGATCCCTGGTACGGCAACATTGAAGTGGCGCTGGCGAACGGTAAACTCACCATCGATTTCAAATCGACACCGCGCATGCGCGGCAACCTCGAGCATTGGCAGTACGACAGCTTCATCACCCGCCTCGACGACAAGTCGATCGAACCGGCCTATGTCACTTTCGGCCTCAACGCCGACGGCCGCGTCGAGCGCATCACGATGAAGCCGGTATCGCCCGCCGCCGACTTCAGTTACGACTACCAGGATCTGTTGTTCACGCCGCTTGAAACCGCGAAATGAGGTACGGGCCGCATGGGGAGGACGAAATGAATCAAACCAAGATCAATGAAGGGATTCGCAACGCAGTACGGCGCTGCATGGGATGCGCCGCGCTCGGCGTCGCCCTCGCCGCGGGCGGGGCCGCCGCGGCGGACGCACCGGTGCACGATGTGGTGATCCGCAATGCGCTGATCTACGACGGCTCGGGCGGCAAACCTTATTCCGGCGACATCGCGATCGACGGCGACCGACTTGCCTACGTCGGCGCGCACCGTGCGCTCGAAGGGCATCAAGAGATCGATGCTCATGGTCAGGCGGCGGCACCGGGCTTCATCGATATGATGGGCCATTCCGAGGAGTCCTTGCTCATCGACGGGCGGGCCGTGAGCGGTCTGAAGCAGGGCATCACTCTCGATGTGTTCACTGAGCAATCCATGGGCCCGATGACGGAGCAAATGGCGCGGCAGGCGGCCGAGCGCCAAGGCGACGTCAAGTACGCGGTGACGTGGCGCACTCTCGGCCAATATCTGCAGCATTTGCAGCAGCGGGGGATCGCCCCCAATGTGGCGAGTTTCGTCGGCGCGGGCGAGGTGCGGGTCAATGTTCTGGGGGAAGGCAATGTTGCGCCGACCCCCGAGCAGCTGCGCGCGATGCGCGCGCTGGTTCACCAGGCGATGGAAGAGGGCGCTCTCGGGGTTACCACGGCGCTGATCTACGCGCCCATGAATTACGCCAAGACACCTGAACTGATCGACATGGCGCGAGAATCGGCGCGCTGCGGCGGCATGTACACCGCGCACATGCGCAGCGAAGGCGATCACATCGAAGAGGCGGTGCAAGAGACCATCGACATCGCCCGGGACAGCGGTGCGCCGGCGGAGATTCATCATTTGAAGCTCATCGGCCGTTCCAATTGGGGCAAGCGCGAGAAGATCGTCGGCATGATCGAGGCGGCGCGCGCCTCGGGGGTGCGCATCACGGCCGATATGTATGTGTACACGGCCGGAGGAACGGCGGTGGATGCGTCGCTGCCGCCCTGGGTGCATGACGGCGGGCCGGAAGCGATGATCGCGCGGCTCAAGGACCCGGCGGTCCGCGCCAAGGCCATCGCGGCCATGCGCGAGGAGCACCCCAAGGACTGGGAGAACCTGTACCGGCAGGCCGGCGCCGACGGCATGCTGCTGTTGGCGGTCAAGCACCCCTCCCTGAAGCCGTTGATCGGAAAGACCATCGCCGAGATCGCCAAGGCGCGCGGCGTCAGCGCCGAAGACGCGATCATCGATCTGGTGATCGAGGATGACGCTTCGGCCGGCGCGGCCTATACCATCATCACCGAAGACAACATCCCGCGGCAGCTTGTCTTGCCGTGGGTCAGTTCCGGATCCGATGCCGAGTCGAGCGCGCCGGAGGGGGTGTTTCTGCTGTCATCCACCCATCCGCGCGCCTATGGCAACTTTGCGCGCATCTTCGCCAAGTATGTGCGCGAGGAGCATGTGCTGCCGGTCGAGGAGGCCGTCAGGAAGCTGACGTCATTGCCCGCCGATGTGCTGTCGCTCACCGATCGCGGCCGCTTGCGCCAAGGCGCATTTGCGGACGTCGTGATATTCGACCCGGCAACCATTCAAGACCATTCCACGTATCAAAAGCCGATGCAGTACGCCACCGGCGTCAGGGATGTCTTGGTCAACGGCAAGCTCGTCCTGAAGGAGGGGGAGCCCACCGGAACGCTCAGCGGACGAGTGCTGCGTGGACGCGCCTGGACCGGCGCGCCGGGCGGCGGCTGCCGCGCGTCAGCCAAGGATTGGACCTGGATCGATCAGCCGCCGCGCCGCTAGGCTCGCCACGGGCAAGCGCGGCGGACTAGGTGAAGCCGCGCAGACTCGCGAATTCCTCCACCGCAGCGCGATCGGAGCGCAGTGAATTGACTGCCGCGGTCTCGTCGGCGTAGCCCAAGGCCATTCCGCAATAGATCATCTCATGCTCATCCAGTGCGAAATGAGATTTCAGGGTGCGCCGCAGCGTTGCCCAGGCTTCCTGCATGCAGGAGGCGACGCCGCGCTCCAGCGCCGCCAGGGCGAGCGACTGCATGAACATTCCCAGATGCGCCCACTGTCCGTATCCCATGCGTTCGTCGATGACGAAGAACAGTTCAACCGGCGCGCCGAACATCTGGTAGTTGCGTGCGAAACGCGCAAGCCGCGCGTCGCGATCGGAGCGGGAAATCCCCAGCAAGGCATACATGTCCTCGCCGACTTTGAAGCGGCGCGTTCGATAGGGTTCCCAGAGATTGGCCGGGTACACCGGCCGCTCGACACTCTCGTCGATTGCCCCCGCGGCGTGAGCGCGTTGCGCGAGTTCGATCACGGCGTCACGCTCCGCGCCGGCCACGGCAATCACCTTCCAGGGCTGCAGATTGCCTCCCGAGGGAGCCCACCGCGCGGTGTCGAGGATCTCGCGCACGAGTTCCTTGGGCAGCGCCTGCGCCCGAAATTCGCGGGTTGAGATGCGTCGTTTGAGCGCTTCAGTGACCGTCAGCATCGACAACTCCTGATTCAGGCACGGGGACCGATGAAGTCGGTGGAATTGTATAGTCGTGTCGGCGCCGCTGCGCGTTCATTAGGCCATCCCGAACGCCTGTCGTATGATTCGTCCATGTCCGGCGATGTGAAAGACTCGGTGAATGATGAAAGCGTCCGTTACAAACGGGCCATTCGCGCTGCCGAGGAATTGTTCAAGAAGGTTGGTTTCCGCGCCGTGACCATGGAACTCGTGGCGCGCGAAGCCAACGTGGCCAAAGCCACTCTCTATACCTATTTCAAGAACAAGGACGAACTGTTCCTGGCAGTGTGCGCGCGCATGGCGCGCATTCTGCGCGGCGCCGTGGAGCAGGCCTTGATGAATCCGGATGCGCCGCTCGACGCCCGCCTGGCCGATGGCGTCATCGCCAAGCACCGCTCGATATTCGCGCTGGTGCGCGCGTCGCCACATGCGGCGGAACTGTTTTCTTACACCCACAGCATGGCCGGTGAAATCTTTGCCGAGCTGGACACTGCGATTCTGGAGATGCTGCGCAGGACCTTGAGCGAGGATCCGGCGCTTGCGCGGAATGCGAAACAGCTGGCACGCGCCTTGTACTTCGGCAGCGCCGAGATCGCCAACCGCAGCAAAAGCGCGGCCGACATGGAACTCGATCTGCAGGCATTCGCCCTGACGCATCTCGCGGGGGTCAGAGCGCTGGCCCAGCACTCATCGGGAGAGGCGGCGGCTAAGAACCGTTCACCATAACGGGCTCCGTATTGACTAATTGAACGAATATCGTATGATTCGTTCATATTTGTCCAAGGAGCCGCCATGTCACCCCGTCAATCGAGAATCCAAGTTTGGTTCAACGCTGCCTTGCTGACCCTGGGATTGAGCACCGCCGCAGCACTCCCTCTCACCGCTGAGGCGGGAGCCGAAGTCGTGACCGATAGCCCGCCGCCTCCCGCCCGGGCGGAGCATGCTCCGCCGCCGCGGGACGGCTATGTATGGGCGGGAGGACACTGGGAGTGGAATCGGCATTCCTACGTGTGGGTCTCCGGGACTTGGATCGTTGAGCGCCGGGCCGCTCATTGGGTGGTCGATAAATGGGAGCCGGTGGGCGCGCAATGGCACTATGTTCCCGGTCATTGGGAGCGCTGATCAAACCGGTGTACGACAAGGACAATGATCCGGCGGCATTGACCTCGGTCGAGAGCTACGCCAAGAGACTCGAAGCCGAAGAAGCGAAGGCCGGGCAGGGGCCGCGCCGCCGCTGGAAGGCGAACGCCCGCGACTGCATCGGACAGGTCTGCGTGATCTATCTGATTCTGAAGCATCCTCGCTCTTCGCCTCTTGCCAAGGTGGTTGCGGGCTTGAGCGTGGGCTATGTATTCAGCCCGATTCAGCTGATACCGAGCTTCATTCCGGTGATCGGCTGGCTGGACGATGCCGCGGTCCTGTACGTGGGAATGCGCGTCTTGAACAGGCTCACGCCGGCCGCCGTGATGAAGGAATGCCGGGCGAACGCGCTGGGCGTTCTGGCCAGATTATTCCGCGACAAGGACAACGGCCGCGACGCGGCGCAGCCCACCGATCTCCGTTGATACGCTGCAATGCCGGCAATCAGTGGCCTTGGCGCACGGCACCGTCTTTTCGGTAAGCTCTGGCTGGGAATGGAGGCAGGGGTGTCGGGGCCAGATAGGGCGGGGGAGAGACGATGCGAGGGGCTTCAACGTGATGGTACGCAAACCCGTGACCGGCTGTTGCGTGCTGCTCGTGCTGCTCGCAACCCTGCCGGGGTGCTCGCTCATCTCCCTGAAGAGTCCCGGTAAGCCGCTATCGCAGCGCGAACTGAACGCCCGCATGCTGACGCGCGAATACGCCGACTATTTCCAGCGCAGCATGGCGCTGGCCAGCGACGACATCGCGGCGAAAAGCACCGACCCCGATGTGCAATTGGCCGCCCTGAAACTCAAGGTGCGCGCCGCATCCGCCAGCCGGCACGCCGCCCTGCAGATGTCTCCCATGATGGAACTGCTCGACAGCTGGGCGCTGGCGGCGCAGATGAAGGAATTTCTCATCAGCGGTGCGGGATCCATGCTGTTCGGACCGCAGCAGGAGATTGCGCGCGGCACCGCCGCGGCGCTCGAGGACAACGTCGTCACCATCGCGCGCGAGGTCGCGCTGCCGGCGGACTTCGCACGCTACGCAAGCTTCGTCGAGGATTACGTTCGGGAGGCGCCGCTGACCGGCATCGAGATGGTGCGGATTTCCGTGGCGGACCGTTGGATGGCATTTTCCGGGCAGCAGGCGACGCTCCTCTCCACGGTCGGCACGGCACCCGAAGTGGTGAGCGATCTTGCCGATCGCGTGCGTCTCTACGGGGACCAGCTCCCCTCCGAGGCTCTCTGGCAGGGACAGATTGCGCTGCGTGAAGCGGGTTACGGCGCGAACGACTGGAAGGTTGCGATGAATCGCATGAATGACTCGCTGAGCGACGTCGGCAAGCTGGCGCAGACGAGTCCGGAGCTGCTGCGCACGTCCATCACCGACCTGCGCGGCATACTGTTCGGCACCACCGACCGCCTCGACCGGTCGTGGATGGGGATGATGCAGGCCATGCATGCCGAGCGTGAAGCACTGACGCAGAGCGTTCAGCAAGAACGGGCCAACCTCCTGGCCGCGGTGGATGTGCAGCGAGCCGCAATGTCCAAGGATGCCGAACGCATCGCGACCGAAGTGACCGACTCCTCGTGGCATCAACTGCGCGCGTTGCTGCGCGAATTCGCCCTGTTCGCGCTTGCGGCCATCATCCTGCTGTTCGGCCTGCCATTCGCCGCCGGCTACTACCTGGGCCGCGCACGCGCCCACCGCAAGGGCGAGAGCAGGATTCAGTCCACCCCGTGAGAGTCGACCGGCAGCTGTTGTGGTGCAGCGGGGGGCGCGGGCGCCGGACATGCGCTGTTCGGGCAGTGCGCCGGCCTCACGACGGCAGGGTGATCATGAACGTCGCGCCCTTGCCCAGCTGTGCCTCGGCAGTAATGGTTCCGCCATGACGATCGATGATGCGCTTCACGATGGACAGGCCGACTCCCGTTCCTTCAAAAGCCGCCTCGCTGTGCAGCCGCTGAAAGATCGAGAACAGACGCGTCGCGTCGGCCATGTCAAAACCAGCACCGTTGTCGCTGATGCAATAGGACGTCTCACCGGTGCGCGACTCTCCGGTGATCTCGATCAATGGGCGGGACACCCGGCGCGTGAATTTAAAGGCGTTGGAAATCAGATTCACCAGCACCTGCCGGAGCAGCATCGGATCTGCGAACGCAACCGGGAGCGGGCCGACGCGCAGGTCCATGCGACGCTCGGGTTCGGCCGCCTGATCGGCGCGCAGGATCTCCCAAACGAGCGTCTCCATATTCACGGCTTGCTTCTGCATCGGCACCTGACTGAGACGCGAGAACTTGAGGAGGTCCTCGGTGAGGCGCATGAGATACCGTCCGCCGTCGCGGATGTCGCCGAGAAATTCCCGTTGTTTTGCGTTCAACGATCCGGGTTTTTCGCTCATCAGAAGGTCGGCGAAGCCGATCATGACATTGAGGGGCTGCCGAACGTCGTGCGAGAGGGAATGGCCGAAGGAGTCCAGCTCCTTGTTGACGCTGCGCAGCTCGCGATTCGCAGCCTCGAGTTCCGCGGTGCGATTCGCCACCTGTTCCGACAGGCGCGCGTTGTCGAGGCGCAATTTTCTGACGGCGAGCGCACGCGACAAGACCGGCATGGCGATTCGCAGACTGAACGGCTTGAGAATATAGTCCAGAGCGCCCGCCTTCATGGCGGCAACCGCGGTGTCGATCGTGCCGTGGCCGGTCATGACGATGCTCACCAGGTCGCTGTCGACACGGTGCGCCGCCTGGACCAGGGCGATACCGTCCATGGCCGGCATCTTGAGGTCGGTGATGAGCACATCGAATGGAACGGCGCCGCCCTTTGCAGCCCGTAGTTCACCGAGAGCTTGGACGCCGGAGGCGGCGCCGGCCGTCGAATACCCTTGCGCCAGCAGCAATTGGGTCAGCGCATCGACCAGGTTGGGTTCGTCATCGACGATCAAGATCCTGGAAGCACGTACGGCGTTCATGCCGGTTTGCCGGTCACTTCGGCGAGCGCCTCGCGCAACACCGCAAGCTTGGGCGGCTTGCTCAGTACACGGTCGACACCCGGCGGGACATCGTCGTCGGACAGCATGCGGTGTCCCCAGCCCGTCAGAAGAATGACCGGAGTGGCCGGCCGGGCCGATTTGACGGCGGCGGCAACGGTGCGGCCATCGGCGTGAGGCATGCCAAGGTCCGTCAGCACCACATCGAAAGGTTCGTCGCGTGCGATGGCGGCCCGAAACGCTTCAATGCCGCGCCGACCGCCATCGGCGACCTGCACGCTGTGTCCGTCGCTCTGCAGGATGGTGAACAGCGATTGCAAGACGATGGGGTCGTCGTCGATCGCAAGAATGCGCAGCGGCCGTTGCGGACGGGCACCCGGCAGCATGGTGCGATTCGAGTCGGACGGGGCCGCAGAGGGAAAAATCAGGCGTATGGTGGTGCCCGCGTTCGGCGCACTGTCGATTTGCAGTTCGCCGCCGTGACGTTCGACCGTGCCGTACACCATGGCCAGGCCCAAACCCGTGCCGCGCGTGCCCTTGGTGGAGAAGAACAGTTCGAGGCAGCGGCTGCGTGTGGCTTCGTCCATGCCGATGCCCGTATCGCACACCTCGACCTGCACTCGATCCGTCCCCAAGGCGCGCGTGCGCACGGTCAGCCGCCCGCCTTCCGGCATCGCATCCACGGCATTGACGACCAGATTCGTGAGTGCGTCGCGGATCTCACTTTCATCGCCGAGGACGCCCGGCAATTGCGGCGCGAGATCCATGCTCGGCTCGATCACGCGCCCCGATTCCTGCGGCATCGTGCTCCAGCGCGCCCGGGTGAGATCGAGCACCTGCTCGACGGCGCGATTCAGCAGCACCGATTCGTAGGCACGATTGGGGTCGCGTTGACCGTAAAACTCTTTCATCCGCGCCACCGTCTTCGCCACGCCTTCGATTGCCCCCTGGATGATCCGAAGATAATTCTTCGCCTCAGCACTCTGGTTCGGATCGCGGTCGAGCAGCAATTCGACGTACAGAGCAGCCGGCGAGAGCGCATTGTTGATGTCATGCGCGATTCCGCTTGCCATCTGGCCGAGAACGCGCAGCTTTTCCTGGCGAATCACCGCCTGCTGAGTCAGACGCAAGTCCTGGTACGCGAGCTGCAGCGACTCATGCAGTTGCGCTTGATGCGCGGCAAGGGCGACGTGCGCGCTCAGCTGCCCCAGAAACTCGCATTCGCCGCTGCTGAAGCTTGCAGGCGCGCGCCGCGCGACGATGAGCGCGCCGAAGATCATGCTCTCCACCAGCAGCGGCGCCGCCACCATGGCGCGCAGTCCGGCGTCGCTCAATCGCTGAGAGAAGGGCGGTGAGGCCCCCAACAGGTCGGGTTCGTATACCAATTGACCTTGGACGCAGCGGGATAATCCGTTTTGGTCGGCGCGCACCGCGGCCTTCTCATGCAGTCCGAGGGCAAGCGCCAGATCGTGGCTCTTGACTCCGACCGCGGCGACGACGAGTGAATCGGGCGGAGCAAACAGACAGATGCAGCCGAAATCGACGGGCAGCTGATCCTCCAGAGTTCTCACGACCACCTGGAAAATACTGGCCAGATCCTGGTGTTCGCCGATGGCGCGGGTGATGGCATGCAGAAGATGCAGTCTGGCGACCTGCGAGGCCAGTTTGCGCTCTGCCGTGCGCCGCTCCGTGATATCGGTGTTGGACTCGAGAATACGGGTCGCACGCCCTTCCGAATCCCGGTGCAGCACCCAGACGCTGGCCACGTCAATGGGCCGGCCATCGCGGCCGCGATGAGTCAGCTCCCCGTTCCACACGCCGGAGCGCTCGAGCTGCGCCTCGATTGTCCGGAGGGGTTCCGAAAATTGCGTGCCGAGCAGTTCGTGCGACAGGCGGCCCACCGCTTCGTCGCGAGTGTAGCCATACAGCGCCTCCGCTCCCCGGCTCCACCGAACTATCCGCCCGGCAAGATCGCGAACCATCACCTGGGCGAGATCGAGGATTTCAGTCTGCTCGCGCCGCTCCTCCTCTGCGCGCTTGCGCTCGGTGATGTCGCGGGCGATCTTGGAGGCGCCGACGATGTTGCCGTCGACATCCCGTATCGGCGAGATGGTGGCGGACACCACGATGCGCGTTCCATCCTTGCGCACGCGCACGGCTTCAAAACCGGAAACGCGCTGGCCGCGGCCGATACGCTGCAAGATCTCCACTTCCTCGTCCGCATGCCCCGGCGGAAAGAGCATGGAGATCGGACGCCCGAGCGCTTCGGACTGCGTATAGCCGAAAATCCTCTCCGCCCCGTGATTCCAGCTGCTGATGATGCCCTCGGGCGTCTTGCCGATGATCGCGTCCTCGGAAGAGTCGACGATCGCCGCCAATCTGGCCCGCGCGCTCTCGTTGCGCAATTGTTCGTTGGCGGCGCGCAGTTCCCCTTCGGCGGCGCGCCGCTCAGCGACCTCCCGCTCCAGTTGCGCATAGGCATCTTGCAGGGCCATCGGACTCGGCAGCCGCAAAGCGGCGGGCATGAGCCTCACCAGAAGAACGGCGGTAGTGACCGATGCGAACGCCGTGGTTGCCTTGATGTATCCGCTCAACCAGTACAGGGGATGCCACACCACAAGAACGTCCATCAGATGGGTGGCGCCGCACGCGACGATGAAAATGGCGAAGCACATGAACATCCAATCGAACACGATGTCGCGGCGCCTGCGCACGAAATACAGCAGGGTCAGCGATATGGAGACATAGGCGAGGGCGATCAGCAAATCGGAGCTGACGTGCAGCCCGAGGATCGCCGGCTGCCACAGATAGCACATGCCGTGGGGCATGAACCCGTCGCCGGACAACAATGAGCCTGCATCATTGGGCATGGAACCGTCCTTAGTCTGCAGCAACCATCCGGCGAGACGCCGTGGTGCGACCTCGCCCGCGCCGCCGATGCGGCGCGGTGAAAGACTTTACTCCTGCGGATTCAAACGCGCGTTGCCATCGCGCCGACTTGGACGCGCTCCAGCAATCTTAATGTGTGCTGCGCTGCGCTGAAAGACGTGGTCGCTCTGGAAGGCCGCGGAACGGCGTCTAATGTTCGTCGGTCAAGGTGAGATGCAGTTTCACGAGATGCGCCACCGAACGTGCGCCCATTTTCTCCATGACCTTGGCGCGATGGATTTCCACCGTCCGTTCGCTCAGGTTCAAGTCGATGGCAATGACTTTGTTGGCCGCGCCTTCCACCACCAAGTCCATTACCTGGCGTTCGCGGGGAGTCAGGGATTCGAGACGCTGCAGCACCTCAGAGCGGCGCGCCACCACGCTGCGATTCTCAGCATCCTGTTTCAAGGCGTGATTGATCCGGTCAAGCAAATCCTGGTCACGGAACGGCTTCTGAATGAACTCAAACGCGCCTTCCTTCATCGCCTGTACGGCCATCGGCACGTCACCATGCCCGGTAATGAAGATGACGGGCAGCGTCGAACCCATGCGATTCAATTGCTGCTGTACCTCGAGGCCACTCATGTCGGGCATGCGGATGTCCAGCACCAGGCAACCGGGGGAATCGCCGCGGAAACCCGCCAGGAACTCTTTGGGGCGGGAAAAGACCGCCGTCTTATAGCCGACCGTGCTCAACAAAGTGTCGAGAGCGCGACGCATCCCATCATCATCGTCGACCACATAGATGGTGGGCGACAGGGCCTTGTCGTTCGGCTTGGACATGAGAGTCATTTCTCCATGATGGGCAGTTTGAACCAAAAACGGCTGCCGCCCTCCGGTACTCTATCAAATCCCATGGTTCCGTCGTGCGATTCAATGATCGCGCGACATGAAGCCAGCCCAAGGCCTGTGCCCTGAGGCTTGGTGGTGAAGAACGGCCGGAACAGTTGGGCACACAGATCGGCGGGCACCCCTGCCCCGGTGTCGGTAACCGCCGTTTCAACCGTATACCGATCAGAAGAAACGGCGATCCGGATCCCGGACGCCGCGCCCGGAACGCTCGCGTCGACCGCGTTTTGCACCAGGGCGCACAGCACGCACTGGATTTTCAAACGGTCGAGAAATGAATCGGGAACCGGCCGCGCCACGTCCACCTGAACCTGCGCCCGGGCGGGCACGGCCAGCACCTCGAGGACGGGGAGCAACTCGGTGATCAGGTCGGGGAGTTGACAACGCCGGCGATCGGGCAATTCCCGCTCGAACAGGCGACGGATGCGCTGGATGCCTTCGCCCGCGCCGAGAGCTTCGAGATTGATCTGGCGAAATACCTCCAGAGAGCGGGACACCATGGGCTCGGATCGATCAAGCATCCGTTCCCCGGCCTGCGCGAAGGTGGCGATGGCGCCCAGAGGTTGGTTGAGCTCGTGCGCCACGCCGCTGGCCATTTCCGCAAGCGCCGAGGTGCGTGCGATCTCCATCAACTGTCTGAAGATCACTTCGGGGCCCGACAGAATTGTTTTGACTGGGTCCAATGGGGCTTTCCTGTACGTGAGGACACTCTATCCCCGCCGGCGGCGCCGGTAAATGAGCGAACTTGAACTTGCTCGGGAAACCCTTATGCCGCTGCGGAACTCCCATAGGTTCTGGCGCTGCGCCGGCGTAGCGTGAGACATGCAGCGTCTCGCTCGGCGAAAGCCCGAGGCTTGATGCGCGGCAGCTCCTGGGGAGGCATCAATGCGCGGCAGGTCGCGGCCATGACGCCGCCGGCATTGACGGCGGGCGGCGTATACCGATATTCTCCCGCCGCGCCAATTTGATCCTCAGCTTGCGGGCGCGTTACAAATTCAGCTAAAGCGAATGGCCGACGGCTTCCGTCTGCCGATCCCGCAAGCTCGACGATTGATTGGCCCCATCAACACGGGGTGCTCTATGTCCTTGGTCGAGGTCTTGAAATTCGGAAGTTCGGTGCTGCGTTCGCCGGCCGATCTGCCCGTCGCCGTCGATGAAATCTACCGGCGTTGGCGTTCCGGGCGCCGGGTGCTCGCCGTCGTCTCTGCCTTCGAGGGCGTGACGGACCGGTTGCTCGAGGAGTCATCGCAGGTGTTCGGCGCGGATTGCCCGGAGGCCACCGCGGCCTATGTCGCCACCGGCGAGCAGAGAACCGCGGCGCTTCTGACCGGGTCGCTGCTGCGGTTCGGCATCCCGGCACGCCTGGTTTGCCCGCGAGAGATCTCGCTGCTGGCCCGCGGCTCAGGCTTGGAGAGCACGCCCACTCACGTGGACGATCGCGCGCTCGAGCGGCTGTGGAACAGCCATCCCGTGTTGGTGCTGCCGGGCTTCTACGGCGTCGACGACGCGGGCCGCCTGACGTTGTTCGGCCGCGGCGGCTCGGACATTTCCGCGCTGTTCCTCGCGGCACGGCTGCGCGGCCACTGCCGTCTGCTCAAGGATGTGCGCGGCGTATTCGACGCCGATCCGGCGCAAACGACCCGGGCACGGCGCTTCGCTGCACTGTCTTGGGACCGCGCGATCGAGGTGGCCGGACCGCTGATTCAAGCCAAGGCATTGCAGTATGCCCGCCGCTGTTCCCTGCCCTTCGAAGTGGGGCGCCCGAATGAAGCGGCGTGCACTCTGGTGGGCGAGCCGGCGGATGCATGGGCGGCCCCCGCCCCGGACTGGCGTCCGCTGCGCATCGTGCTGCTGGGCTGCGGTGTGGTGGGGCGCGGCGTGTACGAGGCCGTCAGGCTTCACCCCAGCCGGTATCAGATCGCCCACGTCGTCGTGCGAGACGTCGGCAGACACCGAGGAGTGGCGGGATTGACTACAGACTTGAATGTCGTTCTGGACGATTCGATCGACGTCGTCATCGAGTGTTTCGACGGCTCGGGTCTGGCGTACCCTCTGGTGTCGGCAGCGCTTTTCAACGGTAAATTCGTGATTACCGCGAACAAGGCCGCGACCACGCAACGCTGGCAGGCGCTGGCGCACCACGCGCGCGGGCCCGATCGCCGCCTCTGGTACTCGGCTGCGGTCGGCGGCGCATTGCCGGTCATCGAAACCATCGCGACCGTGTCCGCGGACGTGCTCGAGATCCGCGGAATCGTCAACGGCACCTGCGGTGTGGTGCTCGCCGCGCGGGCGCAGGGCAGCACCCTTGAAGAGGCCATCGCGCGGGCGCGCGCGGGTGGGTTCGCGGAGACGGACGTCTCCAGGGACTTGTCCGGTCGCGACTCGGCGGACAAGCTTTCCTTGCTGATCGACGCCGCCTTCGGCGTGTGGATGGCGCCGGATGAAATCGCCACCCGGGGCATCGATGCGCTCGAGGAAACTTCGGACGGCTACCAGCTGATCGCGCGGGCCCGGCGCGGGCCCTCGGGAATCGCGGCATCGGTGCAGCCGGAAATCGCACCGCCGGATAGTTTTCTCGGCCAGGCGCGCGGCGCCGAGAATCGAATTGAAATCGACCTGGCCAACGGCGAGACGATCCGGCTGCGAGGGCAGGGCGCCGGGCGCTGGCCGACCGCGGTCTCGGTCATGGGAGATCTGCACGAGGTGGCGCGGCTGGCGGAGGGCAGCCGGTGCACTCGCGCCGCGGCGGGCCGGGTCGCGGCGCGGTGCTAGTGAGTTTGCTGCGCCAGCAGCGAGCGCACGGTGGGCAGCGCCGCGGTTCCTAAGGAATGGCGCGCCGAGTACGCGACGTAGCCGTCCGGGCGCACCAGAACCGTGTCCTCGCCCCGCACGAAGCGAAGCTCCAGGACATCGCCGAACGATTCGGCGAAGCGACTCGTTGCATCCCGAGTGGCCACGTCCGCGCGGTTGCTGCTCATCAGGAGAAATCGGCTGCCGATGCCGCGGCCGCCGCGCACGGATTCGTCGAAGTAGCGTGATCCTCCGCCCTCGACGATCGGGCTGCGGCCGTAGGCGATGCCGAGCCCGGAAAGCTTGTTGACGAAGGCACGCTGAAACGGCGCCAGGCGCGACACGGCGGGGATGAGCGCGTCGCGCAACGCCTGCGCGAGCTTGCTCGGCGTTCCCATCGCCCTGGTGAGCAGATCGGTGGTCCTGATGACCTCCTTGATGACCGGGCGGCGCTCGGCGCCGTAGCTGTCGAGCAGCGATTCGGTCGCGTGGCCGCGCACGGCCAGGTCGAGTTTCCAGACCAGGTTCCAGACGTCCTGCAGGCCGGTGTTCATGCCTTGTCCGCCGAAAGGACTGTGAATATGCGCGGCGTCACCGGCCAGAAACATGCGGCCGACGCGCAGCTGCGCCGCTTGACGATGATGAATGCGAAAATAGCTGCTCCAATTCAGCGCGGACGCATCCAGGCCCGGAGGCGCGCGCTCCGCAACGATCTTGCGCACCTGCTGCAGCGACGGCGCGTCGCCGTCCGTGTCGGCGATCACCGCAACGATGCGGCGGCGAGTGGGGCTCATCGGAAATATCGCCAACGGTCCGAATTCGTTGGGACACAACAGCAATTCGTCCGCCGCCGGCGCCGCGCGGGTTTCAACATCCGCCAGCATGAAGGTTGCATCGTAGATCCCTCCCTCGAAGGGAAGGTTCAACAGATGGCGCACCGTGCTGTGCGCGCCGTCGCAGCCGACCACGAAGGCCGCCCTGAGATTGAGCGGCTCACCCACGCGGTCGACGACGACGCTCACGTGATCTTCCTGCTCCACCGCCGAAACGAATGTCGTTGCATATTCCACCGCGCCGCCGGCGCGATGCAGCTGCTCGACCAACAGCCTCTCAGTGACGTCCTGCGGCACCATGGCGACGAATGGATAGGGACTCTCCTCGGGCGCGAAGCGCAGGCGCGCCAGCGTCCGGCCCTGCGTCACCACGGCCACCGACGTTACGCGGTTCGCCTTCTCGAGGAATGGGTCCGCGAGTCCGGCCATATCGAAGATTTCCATGGTTCGCGGAAAAATGGCCAGCGCCTTGGAATGAATCGACTGCGAGGAACGCGT
Source organism: uncultured Gammaproteobacteria bacterium (assembly GCA_963800375.1). Taxonomy (GTDB): domain Bacteria; phylum Pseudomonadota; class Gammaproteobacteria; order Steroidobacterales; family Steroidobacteraceae; genus Bog-1198. The sequence continues at coordinate 23,943 of CAWDAT010000003.1, forward strand.
CTCGATGATCCGCCATCGCAGGCGCCTGCGGGCGCACTCGTTGGCCAGAAACAGTCCAACCGGCCCGGCTCCAACGATCAAGACATCGGTATCCAAGGTTGCCGGCGACATCATGGCCTCCGATCAAGGGTCGGCGTGACGGCTCAACGAGCGCGAGCCCATTCCGCGAGGTTGCTCAGCGCAGGCGCTCATGCGTGGCCCGCCGCGCCGGCGCGCACGAAGCTGCGCAGCTTGTCCGGATTGACGACGTTGTACGCGGCCAAAATGCGTGAACCGTCCGTGTAGATACTCAGCGACGTGGTGAGCGTGCTGCCGAAGTGCAGGATGAGCCCCATTTCGCCATTGATCATCGCCTTCTCGATGCTGATACCGGTATCGAGACGACGCGCCAGCCCGAGCAGCAGCTTGGCAATGCGCTCGCCGCCGCGCAGCGCCTTGCTGGTTGCCGGCACCTTGCCGCCGCCGTCCGCCGTCCAGGTGGCATCCTCGGCAAACAGCGCGATCAGGGCCTCCTTGTCGGCGGCCTTGATCGCGGCGATGAGCCGGTCCACCAGGCTCTCGCGGGCCGCTGCGCTGACATGGAATCGCGGGCGCTCACGCCGCACCCGCTCCTGCGCTCGATGGACCATTTGCCGGCAGGCCGCGACGGACTTGCCGAGAATGCCGGCAATCTCTTCATAGCCGCTGTCGAACACTTCATGCAACAAAAATCCGGCCCGCTCCTCGGGCGCGAGCCGCTCCAGCACCACCAGCAGCGCCATCGACAAATCGTCGGCGAGCTCGGAGGCCCGCTCCGGCGGCGCAGCAGGTTCACCCATGAGGGGTTCCGGCAGCCAGGGACCCTTATAGGCCTCGCGCTCGATACGGGCGATTCGTAATCGATCGATGCACAATCGCGTCAGGGTCGTGACCAACCAGGCTTCCGAGTTTTGAATCGCGCCGGTGTCGCTGCGGTGCCAACGCAGATAAGCATCCTGAACCATGTCCTCGGCATCCGTGCGCGTGCCGAGCATGCGATAGGCAATGCCGTACAGGCGCGGCCGGTGTTGTTCAAATGTTGCGGTGCTGTCTTCCACGGGGTCACCTCAATTACTCAAGACGCCTGGGACTTGAGGTTTGTGACACCGCCGGCCGCCAGAAGATCCCGGCGGCGCGCCGCCGGCATGGGTTCGTAGGTGCCGACCGGCGCGTGAAAGGCCACACATAGCCGGTTCCAGCCGTTGATGGCCACCACTGCCAGCGACAGATCGACGAGTTCGCGCTCCGTGAACTGCGCGGCCGCCTGGTCAAAGACCGCATCGGGAACTCCCTGGGATCCCAGCCGCGTGACCGCCTCCGCCCAAGCCAGTGCCGCGCGCTCGCGCGCCGAATAGAACGTGGTCTCGTCCCAGGCGCTCAGCAGGTACAGCCGCTGTTCCGACTCACCCGCAGCGCGCAAATCCTTGCTGTGCATGTCGATGCAATAGCCGCAGCGATTGATCTGCGAGGCGCGCAGCTTGATGAGCAGCAGCAATGAATGCTCGAGGCCGCATCCCTCCAAGTAAGTCTCGAGATTCAGCATTTGCTGAAAGGCGGCGGGGGAAGCCGTGTGAAAATTCGATCGCGACGCCATGGGTCCTCCTCGACCGGTGTTGCCCCGCGCAAGGGATTGCGGGGGTGTCGGTCTACAGTCAAGACGCAGGGCGGCGCGCCGTTGTGACAGCCTTGAGTTTCAGTTGAAACGCACGAACTCAAAATCGGAGGGCTGCTTGTTGATGGCAAGCGTCGGCGGTGAGATCCAGTTGGCATAGGTACCGGGAGCGGTGATGCGCCCCATCAGCGAGGCGACGAACTCCCGGTCTTCGTCGGTCGCGAGCCAATCGCGCTGCCTGGCGGCCCACTCTGCATCGCTGACGATGCGGCCGTCGGGAGCGAATTTGAGGGTCGCCAGCGGTCCGATCTTCCGATTGAACGCCTTGTGCGGCACGGTCAGTTCGAAGGCAACTCCCGCCTTGTGGATGATGCGGTTCCAGCGGCCGACGCCCGCGACCGTGTCCCTGATGTAGTCGTCGCGAAGCTTTTCGTTGAGCGCATTGAGCGCCGGCGCCCGGCCCGTGACGAGCCGCCCATCGACGACCTGCAGGACGGGATACTCGGCGTCCCGCAGAAGGTGATCGTCGGCGAACTTCGTTTCGCCGCAGCGCCCCTTCAGACCGCTGGAATAGAACGTGGCGGCGTTCGACGAGACGTCGGCGCCGAACAGATCGATGGTCACGCTGAAATGGAAATTCAGATAGCGCTGGAGGGTGGGCAGATCGATGACTCCGAGCGCGCGCAGCCGGGCGGGGTCATCCGTGTGGTGCGAGGCCATGACTTCGCAGGTGCGCTGGATCACCCGGCCCACTCCGGACTCGCCGACGTACATGTGGTGGGCCTCTTCCATCAACATGAAGCGGGTGGTGCGCGCCAGGGGATCGAAGCCCGACTCCGCCAGGGCCAGCAGTTGGAATTTTCCATCCCGGTCAGTGAAATAGGTGAACATGAAAAAGGCCAGCCAATCCGGGGTCTTCTCGTTGAACGCACCCAAGATCCTCGGGTTGTCGCGGTCGCCCGAGCGCCGCTGCAGCAGCGCCTGCGCCTCTTCACGGCCGTCCCGCCCGAAATGCCGGTGCAGCAGGTACACCATGGCCCATAAGTGGCGGCCTTCCTCGACGTTCACCTGGAATAGATTGCGCAAGTCATACAGCGAAGGGCAGGTGAGCCCCAAGTGACGCTGCTGTTCGACCGACGCAGGTTCGGTATCGCCTTGAGTGACGATGATCCGTCGTAGATTGGCGCGGTGCTCGCCGGGCACCTCCTGCCAGGCCGCCTCGCCCCGATGATCGCCGAAATTGATCTTGCGTTCGCCGTCGGCCGGGCTCAAGAAGATACCCCAGCGATAGTCCGGCATCTTCACATAGTCGAAATGGGCCCAACCGCTGGGATGAACGCTCACGGCAGTGCGCAGGTACACATCCGCCGTATTTGCTCCTTCCGGGCCCATGTCCATCCACCAATGGAGGAACTCGGGCTGCCACTGCTCGAGGGCGCGTTGCAGCAGCTTGTCGCCGCCCAGATCGACGTTGTTGGGAATCTTATCCGCGTAATTGATGCTCATGCGTGTTCCTAGATGCGGTCGCGGCTGAATTTCGCCTTTCGGCCGGTGCCGAATACCTTCAGAGCGCCGGTGTCGCCCACGGCGTTGGGACGGTTGAAAATCCAGTTCTGCCAGGCCGACAGCCGGCCGAAGACGCGCGTCTCCAGCGTCTCGCCGGGGCCGAACCGCAGATTGGCTTCCAGGCCGGTCAAGGCATCGGGCGATAATGCGCCGCGCTCTTCGAGCGCAATTCGAATTTCATGGTCCCAGTCCAGTGCGTCGGGTCCGAAGGTCACGAGTCCGAGGGCCTGCGCGGCGGCACAGTCGAGCGGTTGCTCCGCGGCGGCGCGCGCCGCCGCGAGTGCCTTGGCGTCACCATAGAAGCGCGCCTGCAGCCGCGAATGCCCGTGCACCGCCGGCAGCAGCCCGAAGTTCACTTCCGTGAGCGCAACCTCGGGCCCGCCGTCGGCCGCGGGCTGGTTCAACATGTAGACGCGGTCCGCGGCGAGCGCGAGTTCGAGCAGCGTGCCGGCGAAACAGCTGCCGGGCTCGATCAGGGCGAACAGCGAGCGCGACGAGACATCGAGCCGTGCGAAGGTGCGGCGCAACTGGCCGATGACTTCGCGCAGGAACCAGTGCTTGCGATGCCTCAGAAGCAACGCGTCGGCGGCGAGCACGGGCGCCGCCTCACCGCGCGTCCGCAGCACCCACACCCCGTAGTCAAGATAATTGGCGCGCAGATTCAAGATCGCGTCGTCGAGTTCGCGCGCCATCTGCAACGGCCACCAGTTCGCTCCGGCGGCGAGCGCCGCCTCGGCGCAGTCCGGTTGCTGCTGCGAGTCGGGGCCCTGGATGGTCAGTTCAGCGCGTTGCGCCGCTTCGTCGAGGCGGACCTGGACGAACCGGTAGCGAAAGCCATGCACCTCCGTCACGCGCCCGAGCGGCGGCAGCGCAACGCCGGCGGAAGCCTCGGCGCGCCCGGCACCGGTGGCGGCGGCGAGCGCCTGCGCGCGCTGCCGGACGAATTCCTGAAACTGCTGCGGCTTGACGATGGCATCGACCAGGGCCCAATCGCGCGCCCGCTCACCGCGCACTCCCTCGACCGTGGTGCAGAAAACATCCGCAAGATCGCGCCTCACCCGCCGCTTGTCGGTCAAGCGGGTCAGTCCGCCGGTGCCCGGCAGTACTCCGAGCAAGGGCACTTCGGGCAGGCTCACGGCCGAGGATCGATCATCGATGAGCACGATCTCATCGCACGCCAGCGCGAGTTCGTAGCCGCCTCCCGCGGTCGTGCCGTTGCAGGCAGCAATGAATTTGATGCCGGAGTGCGCGCTCGAATCTTCCATGCCATTGCGCGTCTCGTTGGTGAACTTGCAGAAGTTGACCTTCCAGGCGTGGCTCGCGAGGCCGAGCATGAAGATGTTCGCGCCCGAGCAGAAGATCCGCTCCTTGCCGCTGGTGAGAATCACGGCGCCCACCTCGGGATGCTCGAAGCGGATGCGCTGCAGGGCATCCTGCAATTCGATGTCGACGCCGAGATCGTAGGAGTTGAGCTTGAGGCGATATCCCGGACGAATGCCCGCCGCTTCGTCGACATCCAAAGTCAGCGTCGCGACCGGACCCGCGGTCTCGAGCCGCCAATGCCGGTAGCGCGACGGATGGGTGTCGAAGTTCACCGGCGCGGCGTTTTCCATGGTGTCTCCAAAGAAAATGCAATATAGTGCATTCTCGATGCACACGCCACCGCCACACCCGGATCTGTGTGAGATAGATGCCACGCAAAGCCCGCCGGCGTTGCGCATCCCGGAGCGCTTCAATGCCGCGCACGATCTGCTGGAACGCAACCTAAGGGCCGGGCGCACTGCGAAGATCGCGTTCATCGATGACACCGGCGCGTATACCTATGGCGACCTGGCGGCTCGGGTCAACCGCTTCGCCAACGCCCTGCGTGAATCGGGCGTGGCCCTGGAGCAGCGCATACTGCTCTGCCTGCAAGACGGCATCGATTTTCCCACGGCGTTCTTGGGCGCGATCAAGGCGGGCATCGTGCCCGTCCCGGTCAACACCCTGCTGTCCGCCGCCGACTATGCCTACATGCTCGAGGACAGCCGCGCGCCGCTGGCGGTAATTTCTGAGGCGCTGCTGCCGCAGTTGCAACCGATTCTCGGGCATTCGACCTTTCTGCGGCATGTCCTCATATCCGGCGCCACGGCGCCGCCGGCGGGCATGCGATCCTTGGGCGAAGTCTTGGCGTGCTCGACGGATGCCTGCGAACCCGCGCCCACCTGGCGCGACGAGGCGTGTTTCTGGCTGTATTCGTCGGGATCGACCGGGGCTCCCAAAGGCACCGTGCACGTGCATTCCAGTCTCATCGAGACCGCCGCGCTGTACGCACAGGGCACGCTGGGACTGCGGGAGAGCGATGTGGCGCTGTCGGCGGCGAAACTGTTCTTTGCCTACGGCCTCGGCAATTCATTGACGTTTCCCTTGGCAGTGGGTGGCTGCGCCGTGCTGATGGCGGAGCGTGCCACACCGGCGTCGATCGCCGCGCGGCTGCGGCGGCACCGTCCGACGGTCTTCTCAGGCGTCCCCACCTTGTACGCCTCGCTGCTCGCCAGCGGCCAGCTGCCGCCGCCGCAGGAACTGAGCTTGCGGATCTGCAATTCCGCCGGGGAGGCATTGCCCGAGGACATCGCGCGGCGCTGGCGTGAACGCACGGGCATAGACATCGTCGATGGAATCGGTTCGACCGAAATGCTGCACATCTTCGTGTCCAACCGCCCCGGCCGCATACGCCCCGGCACCCTGGGACTGCCGGTGCCGGGCTATGAGGTAAAGATCGTCGATGACAACGGCAATCCTGCCGCGGCCGGCGAGACCGGCGATTTGCTGGTGCGCGGTCCGACCAGCGCAAAATTCTACTGGAACCAGCATGCGCGCAGCCGCGCGACTTTCGTCGGCTCTTGGACGCGGACGGGGGACCGATTCCGGGTCGATGAAAACGGCGACTATGTGTTCGCCGGGCGGGCCGATGACATGCTCAAGGTGGGCGGCATCTATGTCTCGCCGATCGAGGTCGAGGCCGCGCTCGTTGCGCATCCGGCCGTGCACGAAGCCGCCGTGGTCGGCCGGGAGGACAATGACCGCCTGATCAAGCCGATGGCATACGCCGTGCTCGCCGGCGGATACCGCGGCTCGGAAGAGCTGGTCCGTGAACTACAGACCTTCGTCAAAGCGCGGCTGGCGCCATACAAGTATCCGCGGTGGATCGAGTTCGTCGCCGATCTGCCCAAGACCGCGACCGGCAAGATTCAACGCTTCAAGCTGCGCGCCGCATGCAAACCGAACGGCTGAACTTCGACGGCCGCCGAATCGAATATCGATTCGTGCAGGGCGCCGCAGCCGGCGGCGCCGATCTGGTGATGCTGCACGAAGGCTTGGGCTCGGTGTCCCAGTGGCGGGACTTCCCGGAGCAGTTGGCGCAGGCCACGGGCTGCCGCATCCTGGTCTATTCCCGGCACGGCCACGGCCGCTCATCGCCGCTCGACGCGCCGCGGCGGGTGGACTACATGCATGAAGAAGCGCGCATTTGGCTGCCCGCCATTCTCGCTCGCTTAAGAATTCACCGGCCCGTATTATTCGGCCACAGCGACGGCGCCTCGATCGCACTCATCCATGCGGCGGGCAGCGAGAATGAGGTTGCGGGTGTCATTGCGCTCGCGCCCCATGTCAAAGTCGAAGAGCTCAGCATTCGCAGCATCGCCGCGGCCAAGACCGCCTATCTGGGGACGGAGCTGCGCGCGAGGCTGAGCCGGCATCATGTGGATGTCGATGCGATGTTCTGGGGATGGAATCGAATCTGGCTGGACCCGGCATTCCACGGCTGGAACATCGAAGGTCTGCTGGCGTCGATCCGCTGCCCCATTCTCGCCATTCAGGGCCAGGACGATGAATACGGCACGATGGAGCAGCTTGCCAGCATCGCCCGCACGGCCCCCGACTGCAAAGTACTGGCGTTGCCGGCCTGCCGCCATTCCCCGCAGCGCGATCAGCCGCAGGCCGTGCTCGCGGCCGTGCGTGAGTTCATGACCGCCCATGCCACGAAAACGTAAATCTCGCCGCACCGCGGCGGCCCGCGCCGCGCCACGCGCCGGCCCACGCGCCGCGCCGCGCCGCGCCGATGCGCAGGACGTCGCTTACCTGCGCATCCTGGCCGGCAAGATCCGTGCCGCGCGCGCGCAACGCGGCATGACGCGCAACGCGCTGGCCGCGGACTCGGGAGTGTCGCTGCGCTTTCTCGCGCAGCTCGAGAGCGGCCAGGGCAATCCCTCCATCTTGGTGCTGCGGCGGGTCGCATCGGCCATGGGCTTCCCGGCCGACGATCTGCTGTCCGACGACCCGCCGCCGGCGATCGAGCGGATCTTGCTGCAACAGATGCTGAAATCCCTGCCCGACGCTGCGTTTGCCAAGGCGCGCCGCCTGCTGGCCCAGCAATTGGGCGTGGCGCAAGCGTCCGACGACAAGAAGCCCTATGTCACGCTGATCGGCTTGCGGGGCGCGGGCAAGACGACCCTGGGACGGCGGCTGGCGAAGCATCGCGGCGTGCCGTTCTTCGAGCTCGACCGCGAGGTGGAGCGCGAGTATGGCGCCTCCATCGGTGAAATTCTGCAATTGCATGGACAACCGGGCTACCGGCGTTTCGAGCGCGAGAGCCTGCTGGCGGTCCTCACGAAGAACCCGGGGGCCATCATCGAGACCGGCGGGGGATTGGCGGCGGATCCGGAAACTCTGCCGCTGCTGCTCGGGCGATCCTTGGCGGTGTGGATACGCGCGACGCCGGAAGATCACATGCAACGCGTCATCGATCAAGGCGACCTTCGGCCGATGGCGCGCAGCCGCGAGGCCATGCAAGAACTCAAGGACATTCTGAAGGTGCGCGAGCCGTTCTACCGGCAGGCGCAGCTACAGTTGATGACGTCGGGCAAGACCGCGGAGCAGAGTTTCCATGAACTGCTCGGCTTGCTGGAGCGCGACTGAGGGATCGTTACGGCGACCTCCGAGAAGGATGCATCGGTCTGGTTCAACGACATCCGCAGAGGCGCGCAAGTCCTCGCGGGAGATGGATTGACTATGAAACGGTTGTGCGACCATTCTTCGACAAATGAAGATCATTGCCGTCACGAATATCAAAGGGGGAGTCGGCAAGACCACGACCGCCGTCAACCTTGCCTTTCTGTGCGCTGCCGGGGGGCGAGCCACTCTGTTGTGGGATCTGGATCCGCAGGGGGCGGCAACGTACCTGCTGCGCTGCGAAGCGCGCGAGCATGTGTCGGCCAAGAAGCTGGTGACGGGAAAGCGCGAGCTCCCCGAGCTGGTGATCCCGAGCGAATATGCGAGATTGGACGTACTGCCGTCGGATTTGTCGTACCGCAATTTCGACGTGCATTTGAGCGCGCGCAAGCGGCCGACGGAGCGCCTGTTGAAGATGAGCCGTTCGCTGCAGGCCTTGTACGGCGCGCTGCTGCTCGACTGCCCGCCCGGGATTTCGCTGCTCTCCGAGAACGTCCTGCGCGCTGCTGATGCGGTCGTGGTGCCGCTGCTGCCCACACCACTGTCGGTACGGATGCTGGTTCAATTGCGGGATTTCATCGTTGCGAACGAGTGGACCGATGTGGCGTTGCTGCCGTTCTTCTCGATGGTTGACCGGCGCAAGTCGCTGCACCACGAGGTGATCGCGAAAACCCGCGAGCAGTTCCCGGAACTTCTGGCCACGGAGGTTCCGTATTCGAGCGAGATCGAGAGGATGAGCCTGCGGCGCGCGCCGCTTGCCGCCTATGCTCCCCGCAGCCCGTTCGCGCAAATCTATTCGGCCCTGTGGGGCGAAATAGACGCGCGAATCGCGGGCCCGCCGCGCCGTCAGGAGTCAATCCGCAGCGATGACGGCGGTAGCACGGGCGGCTCCGGCCGAGCCGGCCGAGCCGGCCGCGGTGGCAGCGGCAGCGGCGGCAGCGATGCCGGCAGCCTGTAGAATCTCTGGAATTCGCTGCTCCCAGCCGATGGCCATGATGTGCGCTCCATGGCAGAGGTTGCGCAGCTCGCGAATGGTCCGGGCGGCGATGTCAATGCCCACCGCCGCTTCACCCTCCGGCCCGGCGCGTTCCATCTCTTCGAGGATGGCGGCGGGGACTCGAATGCCCGGCACCTTCTCGTTCAGCCATGCGCCCATTTTGGCGCTCTTGAGCGGAATGACGCCGGCGAGCAGCGGCACGCTCCCGAGCCTGGCCGCATCGAGAAACCGCGCCAACACCTCGGTGTCGAAGATGGCCTGTGACTGAAAGAACTGCGCGCCCGCGTCGATCTTGCGGCGCGCATTCTCGGCCTCGCGGGCCAGATCCGGCGTCCCGGGATTGATGGTCGAACCGAGAAACAGCGCCGGCGCGCCATGCAGTTCGTTGCCCGACAAATCGCGCCCGCCGCGCAGGGAACATGCGGCCTTCAACATGTCGATCGTGGTCAGGTCGAACACGCCCTTCGCATCCGGATGATCGCCGTTTTTCGGATCATCGCCCGTCATGAACAGAAAATTGCCGATGCCGAGCAGGGAGGCACCGAGCAGATCAGCCTGAATGGCAATGCGATTGCGATCGCGCGCCGTGATCTGCACGATGGCCTCGATGCCGCGATCTTGAAGGAGATGTCCCACCGATTTTGGTTCCACCGCCATGCGCGCGCGCGGCGATTCGGTGATGTTGACCGCATCGATGCAGCCCTTCAACGTGTCGGCCTTGGCGAAGAATTCCGACAGGTCGATGCCCTTGGGCGGGGTCAATTCAGTGGTGACGACGAAGTCCGCCGACCGCATCTTCTTTTCGAATGCTTGCATCAATACGCCCGGTGTGACTTGATTTTGTCGATGTAACGATCCCGCAGCTCGGTCTGGCGCGAGCGCAGCTCGACCGGCCGGCCAGATATCCAAATCCGATCGGCGAGTGTGGTGACTTCGAGCGGATCCGCGCTCCACAGCACGAGGTCGGCCGCCTGACCTGCCGCTATGCGGCCGCGGACGGCGCTCAAACCAAAGATTTCGGCGGGAGTCGCCGTGATGGCGGCCAGCGCCGATTCCCAGGGCAAGCCGTGAGCAACCGCATTGCCGGCGAGCTGGCGTATCAGCCTCGCGTTGTGGCTGTCCCCGCTGGAGAAGGCAATGCGCACGCCCGCCCGATGCAGGCGCGCGGCGTTGTCGAGGGCGGCCCCCAAATGATCAAAGTCGCTGGGCAGATCCTTGAGGGGATCGAGAATGACCGGCACATCTGCCTGGGCCAGTTCCTTGGCGACGGCCCATGCCTCGCTGCCGCCTGCGATCACCGGCTTCATCCCGTTGCGCCGGGCAAAACTCAGGACCGCGAGAATGTCCGACGCACGGTCCACGCCGAACACTACCCGCCCGCCCGCCAGGTAGCGTGCCAGAGCTTCTCGCCCGGCGGCGTGCAGCAGGGCCCCTTCTCCGGTGGGGCCTTGCGCGCGGGTCTCACGAATGGCTTGCTCGAGCAGCATGTATTCGGCGGCGCGGCTGCCGCCCGCTGATTGCGCACCGGCACTGCCCATGGACACGAACAGCGAGCCGCTGCCGCGCAGCGTCGCCTCGTAGCGGCCGTCGAGAGTGACGGCGGCACCCTGACCGCCGATGATGCTGTCGGCGCTGGAGGGCGCAAGCATGGTCCAAGTGACTCCCTCGATACGCGCGACCGGAACGAGCGTGGAGCGGGGATTGAACGCCAGCGACGCGTCGAACTCCGGGCGCCATTGCTGCTCCCAGGCCGGCGCTTTCTGATTGAGCGTCGAATCCACGGTAACCGCCTCTTCGGTCACTTCCTCGAGACCCAGATTCGTCAGTCCGCCGAATAGTCCCGGCGTCAGCTCTCTTCCGCCGGCTTCGACCACGGCCGTGCCGGCCGGCGCCGGCAGCGCCGTTCCAACCGCCGCGATCAGGCCGCCGCGCACCAGCACATCGGTGTTTTTCAAAGTGCCCTGCGCGGCGACGGTGTGTACCGTCGCTCCGCGAATGACGAAATCCTGCGCGAAGGCAGCGCCGGTGCTCAAGGCCGCGCCGGCCAGCATGCAGACCAACCATGACGGCTTCACAGCGGCGCTCCGTCGTTGGGCAATCCCAGCAGGAAGTCCGAGCGCGGTTTGACCGGCCGGTGATCGCGATCAAAAGCCACCGCGCCATCGATGAACACCTGCTCCGCCAGGGCATACACGCTGAAGGGGTCGCCGTTCCAGATCACGAGATCCGCCGCCTTGCCGGCCTCCACCGTGCCGATTCGATCGTCGAGCCCCAAGGATATGGCGGGATTCAAGGTGAGCCAGCGGATCGCCCGTTCCGGCGGCACGGCCAAGCCGATCCGCGCGCCGTGCGCCATCGCCTTGGCGGCTTCTTGGTTCAAACGCTGGATGCCGTCTTCCGAGTCGGAATGCACGATGGCGCAGCTGTGTTCCGCATAGTCGACCATCGGCAGGTTCTCTTGAATACCGTCGAAGGCTTCCATCTTGAATCCCCACCAATCGGCCCACATGGCCGCGCACACGCCTTTCTGCGCGAGCCGGTCGGCGATTTTGTAAGCCTCCACGGCATGATGAAACGCCGCGATCTTGAAGCCGAATTCCTCCGCCACATCGAGCATCGTCGCCATCTCATCCGAGCGATAGCAGTGAACGTGCACGCGGATATGGCCCTGCAGAACCTCGGCCAGGGTTTCGAGCTTCAAATCGCGCTTGGGCGGAGTCGGGGCCTGCTCCTTGTCCGACCCGCCCTCCTTGTCCTTGGTCTTCTTGCCGGCACCCGCAGGGTCCGTCTTCTTCTTATTGTACTCGGCCAAGTCATGCCGGTACTTGTCCCACTGCTGCCGATAGTCCTGCGCGTCGGCGAAGGCCTGGCGATAACCCGCGACATTGCCCATGCGGGTGGAGGGCGCCTGATGATTGTCGCCGTACACGCGCTTGGGATTTTCGCCGCAGGCCATCTTGACCCCATAAGCCGCGCCGGGAAACTTCATGGCTTGGTAGGTAACGGCGGCCACGTTCTTGACGACCACCGACCGCCCACCGATGAGGTTCGCCGACCCCGGCAGAATTTGCAGCGTGGTCACGCCGCCTTCGAGCGCCGTCTCGAAGCCCGGATCCTGCGGCCAGATCGAATGCTCGGCCCAGACGTTCGCGGTGTTCGGATTGGTGGCTTCGTTGCCGTCGTCGAGGCCTTTCACCCCGGGACTGGCATAGACCCCGAGATGCGAGTGGATGTCGATGAGACCCGGCGTCACCCAGCGGCCCTGGGCGGCGACGATGCGGGCGCCGGCCGGTGCCTGCAGCGCGGGGCCCACGGCTTTTATCCGGCCGTCCTGGATCAAAATGTCGGTGCCGTCGATGCGTGCACCCGTGCCCGTGAGCAGGGTCGCGCCCTGAATCAGCAGCGGTGGATTCACGGGCACTTGGTAGGTGCTGGGAAACGGCTCCGCCGCGAGTCCGGCAGTCACCGTGAGTGCTGCACAAACGAATAGTGCCAGGCGCCGACCCAAGGCCGCGCGCGCAAACGATCTCCTCACCATCACACCCCTTCTCACGCCGCGTCGGTGACCGGCAGCCGAATTATAGACCGGCTGCTGCACTGCAGAGGCACGAAATGTGCCTGGAGCGCCGCTTCGCGGTCACCTCTGCCTGGCGGCTGCCTGGCCGGCCTCATCGAGGGCGGCAAATTCATCCGCGGACAGTTGCAGGCCTGCGGCCGCGACATTTTGCTCGAGGTGGGACACCTGGGAGGTTCCGGGGATGGGCAGCATGGCCGGACTGCGCTTCAGCATCCATGCCAGGGCGATCTGGCTGGGAGCGGCATGGTGGCGCTTGGCGATGCCATCGAGCAGGGCGCCTGGCTTGGCAAGATCTCCCGAGGCGAGCGGAAACCAAGGGATGAACCCGATCCCCTGGGCTTCGCAGAATTTGAGTACGTCTTCGTGTTCGCGCTCGATGAGGTTGTAGTGGTTCTGCACGGTGGACACCTTGAACACCTTCGATGCCGCCCGGATGTCGCGCACCGACACCTCGCTCAAGCCCGCGCTGCGGATGATGCCTTTCTCCAAAAGCATTCTCACGGCGTCGAATTGCTCGTCGCGGGGCACCTTGGGATCGATTCGATGCAACTGCCACAGATCGATGCGTTCGACCCCGAGATTGCGGCAACTTTTGTGCGCCTGCTGGATCAAGTATTCAGGTCTGCCCAGCGGGACCCAGTCATCGGGTCCGGTTCGCGCAAGACCTGCCTTGGTGGCAACCAGGATGTCGCCGAAGGGATGCAGCGCCTCGCGGATGAGCTCTTCCGATATGTCGGGACCGTAGGAATCCGCCGTATCGATGAAATTGACGCCGAGGTCCCGCAGGCGCCGCAGCGTCTGAAGCACCGCCTCCCGATGTTTGGGGGGACCCCAAACGCCGCTGCCGACGATGCGCATGGCGCCGAAGCCGAGACGGTTGACGGTGCGGCCGCCGATTTGCCAGGTGCCCGACGCCTTGGCCGTATCAGATTGGAACGTATGACTTGCCAAATGAGGTCGCCTCGCAGCCTAGCCAGCGCAGTCCTACACGAGATTCCGCCGGGCGGGGACAGGAAATGGGGCATCGAAGCACCAGGATACCCCGTTAACATGAGCACGATGCATCCAGAGACAACCGCGCGGTGCTGACCGACCACGACATTTATCTGTTCCGTGAGGGCACGCATTCGCAATTGCACTCGAAGCTGGGATGCTTCGTGCCGCAGCGGGGAGGGGGTGCGCACTTCGCCGTGTGGGCGCCGAATGCCGCCGCGGTGTCGGTCATCGGTGACTGGAACGGCTGGCGGGCGGGCGAGGACGCGCTGACTGCGCGCAACGATGAATCCGGTATTTGGGAAGGGTACGCGCCCGCCGCGCAGCAGGGTCAGGCGTACAAGTACCGCATCCGTTCGCGCCACCACGGCTACACGGCCGACAAGTGCGACCCTTACGGCGTGTTCTGCGAGTTGCCGCCGGCCACCGCCTCGCGCATCTGGACGCTGCAGTACGACTGGAACGACGCTGCCTGGATGGCCGCGCGCGCGCAGCGCAACGGCCTGGATGCGCCGATATCGATCTACGAGCTGCATGCCGGTTCGTGGCGGCGCAAGGACGGCAATTTTCTCAACTATCGTGAACTCGCGCACGCGCTCGCGGACCACGCGCAGGATCTGGGTTTCACCCACGTTGAATTGATGCCGATCACCGAGCATCCCTTCTACGGTTCGTGGGGCTATCAAACCACCGGCTACTTTGCGCCGACCGCCCGCTACGGCACCCCGCAGGACCTGATGTATTTCGTCGATCACCTGCACGGGCGGGGCATCGGCGTCATTCTCGACTGGGTGCCGTCGCACTTTCCCACGGACGAGCACGGCTTGGGGTTCTTCGACGGCACGCATCTCTATGAACACGCCGATTCGCAGCAGGGGTTTCATCCCGAGTGGAAGTCGGCCATTTTCAACTTCGGGCGCAATGAGGTGCGCAGCTTCCTGATTTCATCGGCGCTGTTCTGGCTCGAGAAGTATCACATCGACGGATTGCGGGTCGATGCGGTGGCATCCATGCTGTATCTGGACTACGCGCGCAAGCATGGGGAATGGATACCGAACCGCCACGGCGGCCGGGAGAATCTCGAAGCGATCGATTTTCTGCGCACGCTGAACACCGCGGTCTACCGGGAGCACCCGGACACGGCGATGATCGCCGAGGAATCGACCGCCTGGCCCATGGTGTCGCGTCCGGCCGATGCAGGCGGCCTGGGTTTCGGCTTGAAATGGAACATGGGCTGGATGCACGACACCCTCGAGTACATGAAGCAGGAGCCGGTTCATCGCAAATATCATCACGGCCAGCTCACCTTCTCCCTGATCTATGCCTTCAACGAAAACTTCGTGTTGCCGCTGTCGCACGACGAAGTGGTGTACGGCAAGGGCTCGCTGATCGGCAAGATGCCGGGCGACGGCTGGCAGCAATTCGCCAATCTGCGCGTGCTCTACGGCTATATGTGGACGCACCCGGGCAAGAAGCTGTTGTTCATGGGCGCTGAATTCGGCCAGCGCCGCGAGTGGACTCACGAGGGCGAACTCGAGTGGTGGGTGGCGCAACTGCCGGAGCACGCCGGCATCCGGCACTTGATCCGCGACTTGAACCACATCTACCGCCGCGAGCCGGCCTTGCACAAGATTGATTTTTCCCCCGACGGCTTCGAGTGGGTCGACATCGGCAACGCGGACATCAGCGTGATCGCCTTTCTGCGCAAAGCCCCGCGCGACGGCGCGCCGCTGCTGGTGGTGTGCAATTTCACCCCCGTCCCGAGGAGCAACTTCCTGGCGGGCGTACCGTGCCGAGGGCGGTGGCGCGAGATCCTGAACACCGATGCCCGTGAATACGGCGGTTCGGGGTGGGGCAATTTCGGCGGCGTGGAGTCCGCGCCCGTCAGCGCCCAGGGCCGTCTCGAGTCGGTGAATCTCAATGTGCCGCCGCTGGCGATGATCGTACTGCGCCACGAGCCCCATGCCTAAGGCGAGGCGCAAATCCGCCGCCGCGAAAGCCGCACCGGATGCGCGCGACGGCAAGGTGCGCGACGACAGGGTGCGCGACGGCAGGGTGCGCGACGGCAGGGTGCGCGCGGTGATCGATGCACTCATGCCGGCGGTCGACGGCGGCCGTTTCCCGGTCAAATGCATCGCGGGCGATTCCGTCACCGTTGAAGCGCACTGCTTCACCGACGGTCACGACAAACTGCGCGTGGTGCTGCGCTGGAGCGCCGTCGACGCGGGCGATGTCCACGAAGTCGAGATGACACCCCAGTCCAACGATGTGTGGCTGGCGGAATTCACGCCGCCGCGCGCCGGCCGCTACCGCTACACCGGGGTCGCCTGGGTCGATCATTTCGAGTCCTGGCGGCACGAGTTCGAACGCCGGGATGATCCGGCGGATATTCGCGCCGCGCTGCAGGTCGGCGCGGCCCTGATCGACCAAGCCGCCGGCCGCGCCGCAGGCAGCGACGCGATGATACTCGCCGAATGGGCCGCGCAATTGCGGGCGGCGGCAGAGCGGAGTCCGGGCGCGGAGGACGGTGTCGCCGCCGCCGGCGATGTGCGCAAGGCGATCGCTCTCGATGCCGCGCGTGCCGGCCTGGTTGCGCGCTACGCGGACCGCAGCCGGGCGGCGACGATGTCGCTCGAGCTGGTGGCCGACCGCAAGCGGGCAGCCTTCAGCAGTTGGTATGAAATGTTCCCGCGGTCGGCCGGCACGGAACCCGGGCGCCACGGCACGTTCCAGGACGTCGAGGCGCGGCTGCCGTACCTGGCCGAAATGGGATTCGACGTTCTGTACTTTCCACCCATTCATCCGATCGGGCGCGTCAACCGCAAGGGCACGAACAATACCTTGACCGCGAACCCACAGGACGTCGGCAGCCCGTGGGCCATCGGCGCGGCGGAGGGCGGGCACAAGGACATCCTGCCGCAGCTCGGCACCCTCGAGGAATTCCGCGAGCTCTTGTTCAAGGCGCGCGGTCTCGGGATCGAAGTCGCGCTCGATCTGGCGTTTCAGTGCGCACCGGACCACCCCTACGTGACGGCGCATCCGCAATGGTTCAAACACCGCCCGGACGGCAGCGTGCAGTATGCGGAGAATCCTCCGAAGAAATACCAGGACATCTATCCGTTCGATTTCGAGACCGAGGACTGGCGCGCGTTGTGGGATGAGCTCAAGAGCGTCGTCGATCATTGGATTGCGCACGGCGTGAGGATCTTCCGGGTCGACAATCCGCATACCAAGCCGTTCGATTTTTGGGAATGGCTCATCAATTCGGTCAAGCGCGATCAGCCGGATGTGATCTTCCTGGCCGAAGCATTCACGCGGCCCAAGGTGATGCACCGCCTGGCCAAGCTGGGCTTCTCACAGTCGTACACCTACTTTACCTGGCGCAACACCAAGCAGGAACTCACCGAGTATTTCACCGAACTCGCACTCGGGGCGGGGCGCCGCTACTACCGCCCCAATGTGTGGCCGAATACGCCCGACATCCTGCACGAGACGCTGCAAACGGGGTTGCGCCCGGTATTCTCGGCGCGGCTGGTGCTGGCCGCGACGCTGGCCGCCAACTACGGCATTTACGGACCGACCTACGAACTGCTGGAAAGCGCGCCGCGCGAACCGGGCAGCGAAGAATACCGCGACTCGGAGAAGTATCAGCTGAGGCATTGGCGGGTGGGGGGCGCCGACAGTCTCTGGTCTCTGGTGGCGCGCATGAATCGCATCCGCAGGGAGAATCCGGCGCTGCAATCCGACCGCGGCCTGCACTTCTGCGCCATCGACAACGACCAGCTGATTGCCTATCTGAAAATCGACGCCGCCTCCGGCAATGTCATCTTGACGGTGGTGAACCTCGATCCGCATCAAGCTCAGTACGGATGGGTGGACCTGGACGTCAGCGCCTTGCGGCTCGATGCCGAGCAGCCCTACCAGGTGCATGACCTGCTGAGCGAGCAGCGCTACATCTGGCGCGGCCGCTACAACTATGTTTTGCTGGATCCGCAGCGCGCACCGGCGCACGTCTTTCGGCTGCGGCGGCGCCTGCGCAGCGAGCGGGATTTCGATTATTACCAGTAGTTCGGCCCCATGAACGACGCAAAACCCGCCGCCCTCGATCCCGCCGCGCTGTCCGGTCTCGATGCGGATGACGCCCTGTGGTACAAGGACGCGGTCATCTACCAGCTCAACGTCAAATCGTTCTTCGATTCGAACGACGATGGCATCGGCGATTTCAAGGGCCTGACGTCGAAGATCGAATACATCAGGGACCTCGGCGTCAACACGATCTGGCTGATGCCCTTCTATCCGTCGCCGCTCAAGGACGACGGCTACGACATCAGCGACTATCAGAACGTGCATCCGCAGTACGGCACGCTCGATGATTTTCAGGTCATGCTGCGCGAGGCGCACCGGCTCGGACTCAAGGTGATCACCGAGCTCATCATCAATCACACCTCGGATCAACATCCGTGGTTCCAGGCGGCGCGCGCCGCGCCCGAGGGTTCCCCGCAGCGGAATTTCTATGTCTGGAGCGACACCGACCAGAAATACCTCGGCACGCGCATCATTTTCACCGACACCGAGACGTCGAATTGGACCTGGGACAATCATGCAAAGGCGTATTACTGGCATCGGTTCTTCAGCCACCAGCCCGATCTGAACTTCGACAATCCGCAGGTCCTCGAGGCGGTGCTGCAGATCATGCGGTTCTGGCTCGATATGGGGGTGGATGGCTTCCGGCTGGACGCGATTCCCTACCTGGTTGAACGCGAGGGCACCAACAACGAGAACCTGCCTGAGACCCACGCGGTGATCAAGCAATTGCGCGCCGCCATCGATGCAGGCTATCGCAGCCGGTTTCTGCTGGCCGAGGCCAATCAGTGGCCGGAAGACGTGCGCGAGTATTTCGGCGACGGCGACGAATGCCACATGGCGTATCACTTCCCCCTGATGCCGCGCATCTACATGGCCATTGCGCAGGAGGACCGCTATCCGATCAGCGAAATCATGCAGCAGACACCGGATATCCCCGACAGTTGTCAATGGGCGATTTTCCTGCGCAATCACGATGAATTGACGCTGGAGATGGTGACCAGCAAGGAACGCGACTACATGTACACCACCTATGCGGCCGACCTGCAGGCGCGCATCAATCTCGGCATCCGGCGCCGCCTGGCGCCGTTGATGGAGAACGACATGGATCGCATCAAACTCATGAACAGCCTGCTGCTGTCGATGCCGGGGTCGCCCATCGTGTACTACGGGGATGAAATCGGCATGGGCGACAATTTCTTCATCGGCGACCGCAACGGCGTGCGCACCCCGATGCAGTGGAGTCCGGACCGCAATGCCGGCTTCTCGCGTGCCGATCCGCAGCGCCTGTATCTTCCGCCCATCATGGATGCGATGTACGGCTATCCCTCCACCAATGTCGAAGCACAGTCCCGCGATCCGAGTTCGCTGCTGAGCTGGACCAAACGGATGCTGGCCGTGAGAAAGACCAGCCGGGCGTTCGGGCGCGGCACGCGCCGCTTCTTGCGGCCCGGCAACCGCAAGATTCTGGCTTACCTGCGCGAGTTCGGCGAGGACGCCATCTTGTGCGTCGCCAATCTGTCGCGTTCCGCGCAGCCGGTCGAACTCAATCTGTCCGCCTTCAAGGGCCGCGTGCCGGTCGAAATGCTGGGACGCACGGCGTTTCCGCCGATCGGCGAGCTGCCCTATCTGCTGACCATCTCAGCCCACGGGTTTTACTGGTTCAGGCTTGCCGCGGACGTCGAGGTGCCGTCATGGCACGAGCAAGTCGTGCCGATCGACGAGCGGCCGGTGTTGGTGCTGTTCGACGGCTGGACCAGCCTGTTCAGGGACCGGGTGGTCCCGTGGCGCATCGGCATCGCCGAAAAGACCCGGCTGCAATTCGAGACCGACACGTTGCCGCGGTACATCGAGACCCAGCGCTGGTATGCGGCGAAAGGCGAATCGATCGAGCGCGCGCGCATCGCGGATCATGTGCTGTGGCAGGAAGGCAAACTCACCTGGCTGGTCGCACTGCTCGAGCTGGAGGCCGGCGGCGAGCGCAGCAGCTACTTCATGCCGCTGGCGCTGGCGTGGGAGGAGCGCGATGAGGAACGGGTGCGCAACTTGTCGGCGGCGGGCGTCGCAAAGATTCGCCAGCAGGCGAATGTCGGGGTGATGGGGGACGCGTTCGCCGACGATCCGTTCTGTAAGGCGGTGGTTGCCGCAATAGGCGCGGGCAGGGAAATAGCCACCGGCCAAGGGAAGCTGAGATTCCGTCCGACCACCGCGTTCGATCAATTGGCGGGGAGCGACTACGGCGAGCTCGTGGTTGCCCGACCGCGCGGCTCCAGCTCGAATACCGTCGTGCCCTTGGGCGAGCGGTTGATGCTGAAGGGCTACCGGAGGCTGCGCGCCGGCGGGAACCCGGAACTCGATATGAGCCGCTATCTCACGGAGGTCGCGCACTATCCGAACTGCGCGCCCCTGGCCGGCGTGCTCGAGTACCTGTCCGGCGACGGCGAGACGCGGCTGCTGGCTTTGTTGCAGGGTTTCGTCGCAAACCAGGGCGATGGCTGGACGCACTCGCTCGAGTACGTGCAGCGCTATCTCGAGCAGCATCGCACCACACCGGCCGGCGATGCCGTGCCGGTCAACGCACATGAGGCCTATCTCGCGCTGATTCGCGTACTGGCGGTGCGAACCGCGGAGCTGCACGCGGCACTGGCGCGCCCCACGACGGACGCGGCATTTGCGCCGCAGCCGTTGACGCGCGCGGACATGGATGCTTACCGCCGCCGCGCCGCCGATGAGGCGGGCGATGCGCTCGGGCTGCTTGGGTCGAACCTGGAGCAGCTGGCGCCGCCGGACCGTGAGAGGGCGCAGTCGGTGTTGGGGCGGCGCGATCAGCTATTGCGGCGCATCGAAGCGCTGTCGAGCCAGACGCCGCAGGGTGTGAAGATTCGCATCCACGGCGACTATCACCTCGGCCAGGTGCTGGTGACGCGCAATGATTTCGTCATCATCGACTTCGAGGGCGAGCCCGGGCACAGCCTGGAGCAGCGCACGGCCAAGCAGTCGCCGCTGCGCGACGTCGCCGGCATGCTGCGTTCGTTCAGCTACGTGCAGCACAGCGCCTTGCGCAACCTCGCGCGCAACGAGGCCGAGGGCGTCAAGCTTGCGCCGCTGGCGCAGGCCTGGGAGCTCGAGGTGCGCTCCGCCTTCCTCGCCGCGTACGATGCGGCGGTCCGCGACGCCAATCTGTTCGCGTCCGGTGCGCTGACGGCGCGGGACGGCCTGCTGGCTCTGTTCGAGCTGGAAAAGGCGCTGTACGAATTGCGCTACGAGCTCGGCAATCGTCCCGGCTGGGCCGGTATTCCCCTGCAAAGCATCCTGGATTTGGCCGGAGACTGACATGCAAAGCATCGACATCATGCTCGAGACGGCGCGGGAGTTCATGCACCAAGTCGCCGCGTTCCTGCCGCGGCTGTTGCTGGCGCTGGCCGTGGTGGCGATCGGCTGGCTGTTCGCCAAGGCGGCGCGCTTCGCCGTCGAGAGAAGCTTGCGGGCGGTCAATTTCCCGGTATTGACCGAACGCGCCGGCACCGACAACTTTCTGCGTCAGGCCGGCTGGCGCGGCGATACTTGCACGGTATTCGGCTTGGCCGCGTTCTGGCTGGTCATCTTGGTGGCCCTGATGATCGCCTTCAACGGCCTCGGGGCTACCTACATCACGGACCTGCTCGGCCGCGCAGTGTGGTTCACGCCCAAACTGATGGTGGCGCTGCTGCTGCTGGTGTTCGGGTCGTATTGCGCCCGCTTCGCCGGCGGCGCCGTGCAAGCGTATTGCGAGCAGGAGCAAATCCCGGATGCCGACCTGCTGGGCCGGATCACCCGCTCTCTCATCATGATATTCGTCATCATGATTGCGTTGAGTCAGGTGGAGGTCGGCGGCGACATCGTGCAGAGAACCTTTCTCATCATATTGGCCGGGCTGATGCTGGCGTTGGCGCTGGCCTTTGGCCTCGGCGGCAAGGATTGGGCGGCCGCGATGCTCGAACGCTGGTGGCCGCGGCGCGGCAAGGGCGGCGACAGGTGACGGAGCATTTCGCGCACCCAATGCCGTTCGGCGCCGCGCTGCTCGGGGATGGGCGCGTGCGCTTTCGCCTATGGGCGCCCGGCAGCGCGCGCGTCGGACTCGAACTGAACGGGGATACGGCCGGCGCGCTGAGCATGCAGGCCGGCGATTCGGGCTGGCACGAACTCACCGTGACCCAGGCCGCCGCCGGCACGCGCTACCGGTTCATCGTCCAAGTTCAAGACGGTGCGACGCTGGCCGTGCCGGATCCGGCCTCGCGCAGCAACCCCGACGGCGTGCACCAGGCCAGCGCCGTGATCGATCCGCGCGCCTATGCCTGGAACAGCACCGCCTGGCGCGGCCGTCCCTGGTGCGAGGCGGTGGCGTACGAGCTGCATGTGGGCAGCTTTACCGAGGAGGGAACCTACGCCGCGGCCCGGCGGCGGCTGCCCGAGCTCAAGGAACTGGGGATCACGGTGCTGCAGCTCATGCCGCTGGCAGCTTTTCCCGGGCGCCGCAATTGGGGCTACGACGGCGTGCTGCAGTTCGCGCCCGCCGCTTGCTATGGCCCGCCGCAGGAGTTGAAAGCGCTGATCGATGCCGCGCATTCGCTCGGCCTGATGGTGATGCTCGACGTGGTTTACAACCACTTCGGCCCCGAGGGCAACTACCTGCACGCGTATTGCCCGCAATTCTTCAATCCCGCGCACCGCACGCCTTGGGGCGCCGCGATCAATTTTGACGGTGAATCAAACGCGACGGTGCGCGACTTTTTCGTGCACAACGCCTTGTTCTGGATCGAGGAATACCGGTTCGACGGCCTGCGGCTGGATGCCGTGCATGCCATTCGGGACACATCGGCTCCGGACATCGTGCGCACGATCGCCCGCGCGTTGCGCGAGGGTCCGGGACGGCGGCGACACGTGCACCTGGTTCTGGAAAACAACGCCAATCAGGCGAGCTACCTGGAGCGCGGCCCGGACGGCGAACCCGTCTGGGCGACGGCCCAATGGAACGACGACGCGCACCACGCGCTGCACGTGCTCACCACCGGTGAAACCGATGGTTACTACGCCGACTATGCGCAGGCGCCGCTACAGAAGTTGGGGCGCGCGCTCGCAGAAGGCTTCGTCTATCAAGGCGAGTATTCGCAGTTTCGCGGTGCGTCCCGCGGCGAGCCCAGCGCCGGACTGCCGCCCGCCGCCTTCGTCGGATTTCTGCAGAATCATGACATGGTCGGCAATCGTGCCCTGGGGGATCGGATCGGCTCCGTTGCCGGACCACAACTGCTGGCCGCCGCGTATGTTTGTTTGCTGCTGACGCCGGAAGTCCCCATGCTGTTCATGGGCGAAGAGTTCGCCGCATCGACGCCGTTTCCATACTTTTGCGATTTTGGCGCAGAGCTGGCGCAATCCGTCTCCGCCGGACGGCGCCGCGAGTTCGAACACTTTGCCGCCTTCGCCACCGAGACGGCCGCGCGCATTCCCGATCCCAATGCCGAATCCACCTTCCTCTCCTCCAAACTCCGGTGGGATGAACGCGAACGGCCGCCGCACGCGACCCAATGGGCGCTGGTGCGGGACTTGTTGGCATTGCGCCGGCAACATCTCGTGCCGCTGCTGCCTGCATTGAGGCATGGCGGCTACTTCAGCGTCGAAGGTCCGGTGCTGCGCGCCGGGTGGGGGACGGCCGCAGGCGCGGCCTGGCATCTGCTCGCGCACTTCGGCGAGGAGGTGCTGCACGCGGCATTGCCGACAGGGGATGTCATCTTTTCCCTCGGCGTGAGCGACTTGCCTAAGTCGAGGGTGCTTCTCGAGCCGGGCGCGGCGGCGGTGACCCTGATTCGCTGAGACGCTTGACAGGCGTGCGCGCATTTTCGATACTTCACCACATAGGAAACTATTGGAGATTGCCCGTGCGGACAAGGAAGTGGATGTCAATCGGACCCGCGGTGTGCGGACTGGCGTGGCTGCTCGGGGTCGTCGGGTCAGCCGGCGCCGATGATGCCAGGGCCGTCTATCCGGTCATGGCGCCCATCGAGCAATATCGTATGGCAAGCTCGTCCGATGAAATCGCCTTGGCGCGCAGCGCCGCGCCGGCTTCGATATCGGCCGATGCCAGTGTGCTGACGCTTGGCGATCATGGTTTCGACACGGCGCTGAAGGGTAAGAACGGCTTTGTCTGCCTCGTGTGGCGGTCTTGGACGGCCGGCTTTAACGATGCCGAGTTTTGGAATCCCAAGCTTCGCTCACCCATATGCCTGAACCCCGCCGCCGCGCGCAGCGTCCTTCCCGCCTATCTTGAACGAACCAAGTGGGCCATCGCCGGCGTCTCAAAGGCAGACATGATCGCTCGCACCAAATCCGCGCTTGCGGCAGATGCCTTTGTGATGCCGGAGCCCGGCGCCATGGCCTTCATGATGTCGAAACGGGGGTATCTCGGCGACCGGGGCGGCCACTGGCATCCGCATCTGATGTTCTTTCTTGCGCATGTCGACGGTGCCGCCTGGGGCGCAGATCTTCACGGCTCGCCGGTATTTTCGGCGCAGGGCGATCCCGAGCCGGTCACGACGTTCTTCGTCCCCGTGACCCGCTGGTCCGACGGAACGCCGGCACAGACGCATTAGATACCCATCCGGACGACCTATTCGTCCTGGGTCGGTTTGCGCCAATCCACCGCGCCCAGGCGCGTGTGGCCGAGCAAGGTATAGCCGATGCTGACGGTGTTCAGCCGTTGATGGGAGGTGGGCAGGGCGGCGTACCGGCCGTTGCGGACCGATTCTGAGTAGCGCAGGGTGATGCCATGCAAATTGAAGACTCGAATCGTCACCGAGCTGTCGATGCGCTCGATATCTTCGGTCCCGGTACTTTCCGTCGCGGCGAGTTTGGTGATGTAGTAGGCGCGGGCGGTGGTGTCGAGCGACACTCGATCTCCCAGCAGTAATCGAGCGTTGATCAATGCTTGCGGCGTGAGGCCGTAGTGATAGTCGCGCTGGCCGTCGCCGAGGGGCCCCGCGGTGGTCACGCCGGATCCGTGCAACACGCCGCCGCCGCCGTAGCCCACGCCGGCCAACAGAGAACTTTGCAATGCGACATGGCGCGACAGCCACCATTGGTTGGTGGTTCCCAACGACATTGCGGTGGTCGAAATGCGGAAGACCTGCGGCGCGACATATTCGTAGGAGCCGTACAGGCCCCAGATGCCGCGATCGTTGGGGCCCGCCTCATAATCGGTGCCAAACAACAAACCACGGCTGAATACGGCTTCGATGGCGTTGTTGGTATCGGCAGCGAGTTCGAAATTGAAATAATCGAAGGGCCGCTCGTAACTGTAGTCGGCCTTTCCGGGAAGTCCGTAAGACATGGTGAACAGCGCGCTTTCGCTCTGCCGCTTGTAAACCTGGGCCGTCGGTGGCGCGGACAGATCCGCGTTCACGTTGACGTTCGACGTGAAATGCGTACCGAGGCTGGCACCCAGATCGACGCGCGTGAACACGGCCGGATCGTTGCTGCGGAACACGCCGTCGAAGCGTTTGCCGTAGATCAAGCGGTTGACGCCCATGGACGGTGAGATCGCCGCCGCGGCCACTCTGCGCCATAGCCGCGGTTCTCCGCGGCCATCGGTCTCGAGCAACAGGCTCGCCATGCGAAACAGGGGCTCGCCCAGCAGATTGCCCGAGATTCCGCTGGCGACTTGATCGTTGATGGAGGGGCGGGTGGTCTCGCCGGCCATTTCCCACATCAGGCTGCCGGCAAAGGTGTACGCAGAAGCCTCCCAGAAATCCAGGCCGGCCGAACGTGCCAGCCCTTGGTAGAAGGCACCCTGGTAGGGATGCAAGAACTGATTGGTGGCGAAGGCATCGTTGTCGACCACCCACTTGTGATGGGTGTTGGTTTTGAAGTTGGAGACCGGCGATTCATACACTTGTGCATCGACGGCGTAGTGATCGTAGCGGTTCAACAGCAATTCGAAGACCGGAATCTCGACGGCAGGCACGAGGTAGCTCCTGCCATTTCCCACACCCCAATCCAGGACCGGTGCCGGCTTATCGGCGGCAAATGCGGTCGGCGCCTCCGTCCGCACCGGTTGGTCCGGGTTTGGGTCGTCGGCAAGGGCGGCGTGGGCCGCGAACAGAACGAACGCCCAGGTGGCCGGCATGGTTGAACAAAGCCGGGAGGCGTTTGAAGTGACCATGGTTGAACATCATTATCGTCAACGGATGCAAGATGGTCGGCGGAAGCGGTTCTCGGTGGCTATGCGGTGGGGGACGCGATGAACTGTAGGACTTTGCCTATGAACATCAACCCGCGCGCCTGCTGCGCCTGCGGCGCGGGGTCGTCGCCGGTGCCGCGACTGCGCCGCCCGCCGGACCTTGGTTCAACGTGACCGTGCCCGGGATATGCTGCTTGCCCCAACGTACAAACGCGAGCAGCACCTCGCCCAGAGCGTTGCCCTTCGGGGTAAGCAGGTAGGAGTAGCGCACCGGACGTTGCTGATAAGGAACGCGGGTGACGATGCCGGCTCTTTCCAGACGCTCGAGGCGATCCGCAAGAATATTGGTCGGAATGCGCTCCGGCGAAAGCGCGAGCTTGCCGTAAGTGCGCTTGCCATGCAGCAAGTCGCGCACCACGAGCAGCGACCACTTGTCACCCAAGATGTCGAGCGAGTTGGCGACCGCACAGGCGGAGCGCGCGAAGGGCTTTGCGGTATTCATCGGTTCAGATCTCCAGGCCATGCAGGCGAGTGACTTGCAGTGTGCAAGTCATTGTGCTACGGTTTCTACATACTTGCAAAATGCAAGTCACTAATAGGAGAGCGTCATGACTGCCATAGTCCTTCCCCAGCCAGCCGAGTCTCAGCCCAGCGGACGAGGGGGTCTTCGCCTTATCGTTGCGAGTGCCCTGAGCGTCTGGCTCGTGCTCGTCGTGACACTCGGTCTTGCCGGCGCGTTCGTCGGCCTTCCCGGAAAACCTCCCGTGGCCATTGCGCTGGGAGTTGCAGCGCCCCTGGTGCTGTTTTTCGCGTGGCTGCGGCTCTCGCAATCCTTCCGCGAGTTCGTGCTCTCGCTGGATCTTCGGCTCATTGCGGGAATGCAGGCCTGGCGATGGGCGGGTCTGGGCTTCCTCTCGCTCTATGCGCACAACGTACTCCCGGCCGTGTTCGCCCTGCCGGCCGGTCTCGGAGACATGGCCATCGGGGTCACAGCCCCGTGGATGATTCTCGCCCTGATACGTCAGCCTGGCTTCGCCGCCCGTGGCGCATTCATCCGGTGGAATGTCCTTGGGATACTGGACCTTCTCCTCGCCGTCAGCATCGGCGCCGCGAGCGCCTTCTTCACGACCGGGGCCCCGGGAGAGATCAGTACCGCTCCGATGGCGACCCTGCCGTTGCTGCTGATCCCGGCGTTCCTGGTCCCGTTGTTCCTGATGCTGCATACAGCCGCGCTGATGCAGAGCCGGCAACTCATCCGCAGCCTGAGCCTTGGGGTGCCGGAGCCGGGGTAGAATGTTCAGCTCTCGAGCAAGAGCCGGTGAGGGGGGTCGGGTGGCACTCGTTGTTTTTCTGCGAGGAGTCAACGTCGGGGGTCACAGGACATTCCGACCGACCCGGCTGGCCGAAGCACTGAAGCACCTCGGTGCCGTCAATATCGGCGCGGCGGGCACGCTGGTCATCCGGCGGGCGATGACCCAGGCCAAAGCGCGCGCCGCAGTGGCACGCAAACTTCCGTTTGTCGCCGAGATCGTTGTTTGCCAGGGCCGCGACATTCTGAGTCTGATGTCGAGGGATCCCTTCAAGGGTCAGTCGGTGCGGGGAGGTGTGGTCCGCTTCGTCAGCGTGCTGTCCCAGCGCCCCCGCATGACCCCCGCAACGCCCATGAGATTCCCGTCCGGCGGTCGATGGCTGATGAAAATCCTCGCCACACGCGGCCGATTCGTCATCGGGATGTACAGGCGCCACATGAAGGTCATCGGATTACTCGGCGCCCTGGACCGGCTCTACGGCGTTCCCGTGACCACTCGCAACTGGAATACCTTCGCGGCGATTGCCAGGGCGCTTCATGACGCCCGAACCGATTGATCGAGCTCGGTGGCCGAAATTCCGGCTTGGTATGCAGATCACTCGATGATCTTGCGGTACTGCACGAAGCCTGATCGCTGCGCAATCCGATCGTACAACAGCATGGCGTCGGTATTCGTTTCATGCGTGAGCCAGTGCACGCGCGCACAGCCGTCGGCACGGGCGCGCTCGTACACGTATTCGATGAGCTTGCGGCCGATCCCGGTGCCGCGGGCCTCGGGACTCACGAACAGATCCTGCAAGTAGAGATAGTCGCCGACCGTCCAGCAGGAGCGGTGCCGGATATGATGCACCAGACCTACCGCCCGGGAACCCGCCCACGCCAGCGCGCCTCCCATCGGTTCGGCTGGGTTCAGCAATCGAGACCAAGTGACCGCCGATACGTCGGCCGGTATGTCGGTCTTGTAGAAAGCTTGGTAGCCGCGCCACAGCGGCAGCCACGCGGCGTGTTGATCGTCGGACAGAGGCTGAATTTTCAGTGGTTTGATGGTCATGAAGTGGCGGCCGTGAGAAATCAGGCTTCAATGAGACCGTGGCGTATGGCGATCAGGGTGAGCTCGGATTGGTTGGCAACCCCGAGCTTCTGCTTGATATTGTACAGGTGAGTGCCGATGGTCGATGCAGACAGATTCAGGTCCGCGGCGATGCGCTGCACGGTCGCGCCGCCGGCGAGACGGACGAACACTTCAAATTCTCGATCCGACAGCCGTTCGACCGGCGACTTGGCGCCGCCGTCGAATTCCGCCAACGCCAGCTTCTGGGCGAGCGCGGGATCAAGATAACGGCGGCCGGCGGCGACCATGGTAACCGCTTCAATCAGCGCCTCCGG
This sequence comes from uncultured Gammaproteobacteria bacterium, assembly GCA_963800375.1. Classification (GTDB taxonomy): domain Bacteria; phylum Pseudomonadota; class Gammaproteobacteria; order Steroidobacterales; family Steroidobacteraceae; genus Bog-1198. The sequence goes on from CAWDAT010000003.1 coordinate 52,682, forward strand.
AGCGCTGCGTTTCGACAGGAAGCCCAAGGCGCCCTCCTGTAATGCGCGGCGGGCGTGCATCGGATCATCGTGCGCCGACAGCGTCAGCACCTGCGCCTGAGTGTGGCGCGCCCGAATTCGGCGCAGTGCCTCGAGTCCTCCCATGCCGGGCATCGCAAGATCCATGACCACCACGTCGGGGCTGTGCTCGAGGAAGAGCTGGCAGGCAGCTTCGCCGGATTCAGCTTCGGCGACCACCGCGATGTCCGCCACCGATTGCAGCAGGAGACGGAATCCCATGCGCACCACCGCGTGATCGTCGGCCAGCAGGACGCGAATCACGGCTGCCCGTCCAGCGGAATGCGGGCGGTGAGGCGCACGCCTCGCCCTTCATGAGTACCGATATCAAACATACCGCCCAATTGTTGCACGCGATCGGCCAGGCCGCGCAGGCCGAAATGCCCGGGACGCGACCACTCGGCAGACAGGCCCACGCCATCGTCGGTGACGGTGGCGATGATCCGGCGGGCCTCGGTGTGCACCGTGATGTCCACGTGCGAGGCCTGCGCGTGGCGCAGTGCATTGATCAATCCTTCCTGCACCACCCGGTAAATCGCGAGGGTGATGCTGGGCCCGAGTTCGGCGGGAAGTTCCTGGCGCAGCGACAAAGAAACGGAGGGGTGGCGCTTCTGGCTGTCCCGGACCAGGTTCTCCAGCGTCGCCGCCAGTCCCATGGTGTCGAGCGACAGCGGCGCCAGCCGGGGAATCAAGCCATGCATGGCGTCGTAGAGGCGCGCTGCCTCGTCGGAAATGAGCCGCGCAACCTCGCCGGTCGCCGGGTCCTTGAGGCCGCCTTGACTCGCGATCGCGAGCGCGAGACTGCGGATCGCGGTGACCGACTGGCCGAACTCATCGTGCAGCTCGTGTGCGATCAAGCGCCGTTCCTCCTCGACGCGCTGGTCGGCGAGTGAAGCCATTTCCCGGCGCTCCTCGAGGCGCGCCTCTGCGTCATGCGCCTTGCGCTCGGCCATGACCTTGTCCTGCACGGCTTGCGCCATGCGGTTGAATGCGCCGCCGATGGCGTGGGCTTCGGTGCCGGCGAGCGGCGGCAGACGGAAGGCGAGATCACCCTGCTCGAGGCGCCTGAGACCGTCGGCAATGACCGGGAAGGGTTCCAGCGTGCGCTTCACCGACCAGAACGCGAGGCCGTTGACCATGACGAACATGGCCGCCGCGATGCTGGACAGAAAGCTGATGTCGTCCCAGGCATCGAGCACGGCGCGCGAGGGCTGTGACTGCACCACCAGCAGTACGCCGCCGCGCAGCGGAAACGCGAACTTCGCCGGCCGCGGCGCCAGGAGATTCGTAAACCAGGCCGGCGCCTCGCGTCCGGCTTTATAGGTTGCCGCGGGCGAGCGGTACAGCACCTCGCCCGAAGCCGATTGCAGCCACACCTCGTTGGCGCGGACCCGGCCGAGCTGCTCCAGAAAATGCAGCACCAGATCCGGGCCGCCCACCTCGGAATACACCGCGGCCAGGCGGCCCAGGAGCTGCGAGGCCACGCGGTTTGCAGCCTCGATTTCCTCGCGCACGGAGCTGCGCGCGCTCGCGACCTCGGTTGCGATCAGCACGACCAGGAAGGCGGCGCTCAGGGCCGCCACCACGAGATTCAGGCGGGTCCGCAGTCTCATCCCGCGGCATGGTACCAGGGGTGGGGGAGAGCCGTGGCCGGCGGCCCGCCGCCGGGGTGCTCCAGAAAATCATGAGTGAAGTTTCATGATCCCGCTGATTCTGTGAACCGCTCTTCCGGAGGAGGATGAGGCGGTACCACTTTTTAGGAGCATCGTCATGAAATGGGAAACCCCACAAGCCGTTGAATTGCGTTTCGGTATGGAAATCACGATGTATATTGCGAATCGCTGACCAGCGAGGGTGAGCGCCCGCGCGGCGGGCGGCACCTAATTTTCCTTTGAAAATCAGGGTACTGGGGTCGGCCGCGGGAGGCGGTTTTCCCCAATGGAATTGCAATTGTCCCAACTGCAGGGGTTATCGTGCGGGGACGCTCAAGGCGCGTGCACGCACCCAGTCTTCCATCGCCGTCGCCGGCGGCACCTCTTGGGTCTTGGTCAACGCCTCACCGGATGTGCTGGCGCAACTGAAGGCGAATCCGGATTTTCAGCCGGCGCGCACGATGCGTGACACCGCGATCGCCGCCATCATTCTCGTCGACGGGCAAGTCGACCACACCACCGGGCTTTATATGCTGCGCGAATCGGCAAGTCCCTGGCCCATCTGGTGCACCGACAGTGCGTTTGCCGATCTTACCCGCGGCAATCCCGTGCTCGGCGTGTTGGGCTTTTTTTGCGGGGTGGACCGGCGCCGCATCGATCTGGACGAGGCCGGCTTCACCATCGATGCCGTCCCGGGAGTGCGCTGGCGAGCCGTGCCGGTCGCCGGCAAGCCCGCCCCGTATTCTCCCAACCGCAACTCGCCGGTCGCCGGAGACAATCTGGCGCTGGTCATCGAGGATGAGAGCAGCGGGCAAACGGCGGTCTATGCTCCGGGATTGGGCGCCGTCGATGACCGCGTCTGGAGCGCCATGCAAGGCGCCGCCTGCGTGCTCGTGGACGGCACGTTTTGGACCGACGATGAGATGATCCGCCTGGGGGTATCGTCCAAGCGCGCCCGCGATATCGGACACCTGCCGCAATCCGGTCCGGGCGGCATGCTGGAGTGGCTGGATCGTCTGCCGCCGGCCACCCGCCGGGTCCTGATCCACATCAACAATACCAACCCCATTCTCGACGAATCCTCGGCGCAATTCGCCGAGCTTGCGCGCCGCGGCATCGAGGTCGCGTGGGACGGCATGGAAATCGTGCTGTGAGCGCCGCCGCGTGGAGCCGGGAGGAGTTCGAGGCGACGCTTCGATCGCAGGAGCGCGCCTATCACATTCACCACCCCTTCAATCGGCTGATGAATTCGGGTGCTGCCACGCCGCTGCAAATTCGCGGCTGGGTTGCGAATCGTTTCTACTATCAGATCAACATCCCGATCAAGGATGCGGCCATCCTGGCCAATTGCACCGACCGCAGCGTGCGCCGCTCGTGGGTGCAGCGCATTCTGGATCACGACGGCTACGGCGAAGATCCGGGCGGGATCGAATCCTGGCTGCGGTTGGCGGAGGCCGTCGGTCTGTCGCGGACCCAGGTCGAGAGTCTGACCGAGGTGCTGCCGGGGGTTCGCTTCGCGGTCGATGCCTATGTCAACTTCGCGCGCCGCGCGCCCTGGCCGGAAGCGGTGTGCTCCTCGCTCACGGAGCTGTTCGCGCCGGAAATCCACAAGCAGCGTCTGGCCAATTGGCCGCAGCACTATCCGTGGATCGACCGCGCCGGGCTGCATTACTTCCAGAGCCGGGTGAGCCTAGCGCGCCGCGATGTCGAATTCAGTCTGGCGTTCACGCTCGACCACTTTGACACCCGTGTCCTGCAGGAACGCGCGGTCGACATCCTCAAGTTCAAGCTCGACGTGCTGTGGCAGATGAGCGATGCCATGGCGCTGCGCTACTCGGGTGCGGCATGAATCAGCCCGCCATCGCCGAGAATTCGCGTCCCGCCGTCGGGCACGGCTTCCGGCTGCAATGGGAACCGGCACAGAAAGCGCACGTGCTGCTCTACCCGGAAGGGATGATCAAGCTCAACGGCAGCGCCGGCGAGATCCTGAAGCGCTGCGACGGTGCGGCGACGATTGCCGAGATCACGGCCGATCTCGAACGCGCCTTCGCCGCCGCCGACCTGTCCGACGACGTCATGCGCTTCATCCGCATGGCGGTGGAGAAGCGATGGCTGCAAATCCTCTCGTAAGCCCGCCGGCGCGGCCGGGGCCGCCGCTGTGGCTTTTATTGGAGCTGACGTACCGGTGTCCCTTGCACTGTGCATTCTGCTACAACCCCACGGATTTCGCGGGCAGCGGCGCGGAGCTCGGCACCGAGGATTGGCTCCGGGTGCTGCGCGAGGCGCGAGCCTTGGGCGCCGTGCAATTGGGCCTGTCCGGCGGCGAGCCGCTGGCGCGCGACGATCTGGAGCCCATCGTGGCCGAGGCGCACCGCCTCGGCTACTACGTCAATCTCATCACCTCCGGGGTGGGTCTGACGGACAAGCGCCTGGCGGCACTCAAGCATTGCGGGCTCGACCATATCCAGCTGTCGTTCCAGGACAGTACGCGCCAGATGAACGATTTCCTGAGCAGCACCCGCACCTTCGATCTGAAATCGGCGGTCGCCGCCCTCATCAAGAAATACGACTATCCCATGGTGCTGAACGTGGTCCTGCACCGCCTCAACATCGATCATGTGGAGGAAATCCTACAGATGGCGCAGCGCCTTGGCGCCGACTATGTGGAACTGGCCAACACCCAGTACTACGGCTGGGCCTGGCACAATCGCGAACAGCTGCTGCCGAGTCGCGCCCAAGTAGAACGCGCGGAGCAGACCATGCAGCGTTTTCGCGAGCGCGCCGGCGGGAAGATGCGGATCTTTTTCGTCGTGCCGGACTATTACGAGCGCCGGCCGAAACCCTGCATGAACGGCATGGGATCCATCTTCCTCACCGTCACGCCGGACGGCACGGCGCTGCCGTGCCACGCTGCGCGCATGTTGCCGGGTTTGGCGTTTCCGAACGTGCGCGAGACCGGAGTGGGCCAGATTTGGTACGACTCCCCCGGTTTCAATCATTTCCGCGGCGATGCCTGGATGAAGGAGCCCTGCCGAAGCTGCCCCGAAAAGACCAAGGATTTCGGGGGGTGCCGCTGTCAGGCGTTTCTGATGACGGGTGATGCGGCGAATGCGGATCCGGTCTGCGAGCTGTCGCCGCACCATCATCTGGTGACCGAGGCCGTGGCTCGGGCGCAGCGTCCGGTGGCAGCACCCGCGGCGGAGCAGCCGCTCCTATTTCGAAGCGCGTACAATTCCTCCACGGTGTTCGTCAAGCGAGAGGCGACTTGATCCGATGCCATGGTTGACCTGGGCGTTCCTCATCGCCGTCACGGCAGAGACTCTGACCCGTTTGTGGCTGGGCTCGCGGCAAATCGCGGCCGTGCAGTCGCACCGCAATGAAGTCCCCGCGCCGTTTCGCGGGCAGGTCGCACTCGCCGATCAGCAGAAGGCGGCCGACTACACCGCGGCCCGCGTGCGCTTGGGCCGTTACGCGACCGTGGTCGAGGCGCTGGTCAAACTCGGGCTGACGCTGGGCGGGGCCCTCGCGGCGGTCGACGCGGCGTGGCGCGGAACCGGATGGGGCGAACCCTGGCGCGGCGCCTGCGTGGTGGCGACGCTGTTGTTGCTGCTGCAGCTGGTGGGCTTGCCCTTCTCTTTGTGGCGGACGTTCGGCATCGAGGCCCGTTTCGGCTTCAATCGAGTCTCGCCGCGGCTGTACGCGGTGGATTTCGCCAAGCAACTGCTGCTGGCCGTATTGATCGGCGGTCCGCTGTTGCTGGCCACGCTCACGCTCATGGAACGCGCGGGGCCAAGGTGGTGGCTGTGGGTCTGGGCGATCTGGCTGGTTTGGACCGTCGCGCTGACCTGGGCTTTTCCGAAGTTCATTGCGCCGTTCTTCAATCGATTTGCGCCGCTCGCGGATGAGGCGCTCAAGAAGCGGGTCGAAACCTTGCTCGAGCGCTGTGGCTTTGCCGCGCGCGGCGGCGTGTTCGTGATGGACGGATCGCTGCGTTCGGCACACGGCAATGCCTATTTCACCGGCATCGGGCGCAACAAGCGCATCGTGTTCTTCGACACTCTGCTGTCCCGAATCGACGCGCCGGAAATCGAAGCGGTGCTGGCCCACGAACTCGGCCACTTCCGGCTGCACCATGTACGCCAGCGGCTGGCGGCGTCGGTGCTGCTGAGCTTCGCGGGTCTGGCGCTGCTCGCCTGGGCTGCGCGGCAACCGGGATTCTATGCCGCCCTCGGGGTACCGGTGCCCTCGGCGGCGGCGGCGCTGCTGCTGTTCGTCTTGACGGTGCCGGTGTTCGGCTTTTTCGCCACCCCGGTCATGTCCTGGTGGTCGCGCCGGCACGAGCGGCAGGCGGATGATTTTGCAGCCGAATATGCCGATGCCGGCCAACTCGCCGGTGCGCTGGTCAAGCTGTTCCGTGACAACGCATCCACGCTCACGCCCGACCGCATTCACTCGGCCTTCTTTGACTCGCATCCGCCCGCGATCGAGCGCATCGGGCGACTCACTGCGGTGATGCCACCGGGCGCAGGAGAGCGGGCGCTCTGACGATGAGAATGTCGCAGGGCAGCGATTCGACCACCGTCGAGGTGGTGCTCCCGGCAATCAGGCAATGCCAGCGGCCGTGCGAGGAGGCACCCATGACCATCACGTCGGCGCGATATTTGGCCACCGAATCGACGAGGCATTCGTCGGACGCCCCCATTTCGACACGCAGGCGCCCCGACCGCACCCCACAGGCGTTCGCCAACTGTTCGATCTGGCTGTACTTGAATTCATCCTCGACCTGCACTCCGTGCGCCGTTTCCGGGGTCTCGCGCGGCGAGCCGGCTGCCGTCGCGGCCGCGAGCGCCGCCGGAATGTAGGTGTGAATCACCTGTAAATCGCCGGCGAGGTGCCCGGCGAGCGAGGCGGCATATCTCAATATTTGCCGGTCCAAAGCGGCGGCGTCCTTGCGCCTGCGGCTCGGGTCCACCGCCGCCATCACGATCGGCGGCTGGTTCCACGGCCGCGATTTGGTCAGCAGCAGCGGCAGCGGACTGTGGCGCGCGAGTTGCCAATCGGTATTCCTGCGCAAACTCCGGCGCGCAAAGGAGTGATGGTGAGTATCCTTCACCACCAGATCCGTATTCGATCCGCGGACAAAATCAAGCAGCGACTCGTGCAATGACTCGCCGTAGATGAGCTGCACGCCGACCCGCAGTCCCTGCGCACGCAGCGGAGCGGCGAGGCCGTCGAGCAGATTGAGCAGCTCGGTATTCGACGGGTAGGCTTTGCGTGCACGCTGCCTGATGGCCGCGTCGGCACGGGCGGATTCTACGTCGCAAATCAGCAGTTCAACGGAGGAGCCGCAGGCCTGCGCCAACAGCGCGGCCTTGTCAACGGCCGGCTGCCGGCCCCTGGCCGACGGATCGACGACAACCAAAATATGGCTGAATCCGTTCATGCGGCGGATCTTGCTCTACGGCGGTCAATGTGCACATAAGGGCTTGCGCGTAGTGGAGAATGCCTCGCATCCGTAGTAGTACGGATAGCCATCGATCTTGCGCCGCGCCATGCTGCACTCGGCTCGAACGGAGTGTTCAAATCATTCGCGGGGGAACAATGCCTGCAATTCGTCGAATTCTGGTGCCGGTGAAGGAACTCAAGGGCAGGCCGGGACCGGCCGTTCTCAAGGCAGCGCAGCTCGCCCGGGCCTGCAGCGCGGAGCTGCATCTGTATCATGCGTTGACCGCCCCCCTGTATGTCGATACCGTTCTATTGCAGGACCAGGGGCTCGATGCACTGGAACAGGAATTGCGGCAACAGGCGTTGCGCCGCCTCGAGTCGATTGCGGACGGTCTGCGTGCGCACAGCATCAAAGTCGCCGTCAGTGCGGAATGGGACTACCCGAGTCATGAAGCGATCATCCGCCGGGCGAGCGCCGTCAAGGCGGATCTCATCATGGTCTCGCCGCATTCGGGGCGGCACCGCGCGCCGTGGCTGCTGCGGTTGACCGATTGGGAACTGGTGCGCACGAGCCCGGTACCGGTGCTGCTGGTGAAGAATTCCCGTCCCTATCGCCGCCCCGCCGTACTCGCGGCCGTCGACCCCGGTCGAGCGAATGAAAAGCCGCTGCAGCTCGATCGGGAGATTTTGCGGATGGGCAAGACAGTGAGTGCGGCGCTGCGCGGCAGCCTGCATGCAGTGCACGCGTATGCACGCTTCCCGATGGGAGTGCCTCCCGACGCCCTCAACCCGGGGGTTCTGCAAGGCATCGAGAGAAAGGCGCAGCGTGCGGCGCAATCGCGTCTGGACCGGATCCTCAAGCCCGCGCGTATCGCTCGCTCCCGGCGCTACCTCATGGCGCAGCAGCCCATCGACGCCATAGCTCAGGCGGCACGTAAGAGCCGCAGCGCCATCGTCGTGATGGGCGCCATCTCCCGCTCCGGGATTCAGCGGCTGCTGATCGGCAACACGGCCGAGCGCATCCTGGATGACTTGACTTGCGATATCCTGGTGATCAAACCGGCCAAATTTGCCAGCAAAGTGCCGAGCGCGAAGCGCGGCACGCGGCTGCGCGTGAGCCTGCCGGCGGAATCATTGGGCTATTCGTTCGGATACTTCTGAAAGGACTCGACGCGCGGTTCAATGCATCATGAACACCGGCATCTCGGCGCGCTCGATGAGCGCACGAGTGACGCCGCCGAAGATGGTTTCGCGCAGGGGCCCGTGCCCATACGCGCCGACCACCAGCATGTCGGCCTGCAGCTCGGCAGCGATCAGGCCAAGCCGAGTGGATGCCTGCGATCCGGGGTCGGCAACATATCTTGTCTCGGCTGAAACACCGTGCCATGTCAGCTGTTTGGCGAGATGCTCGAGAGCCTCGCGCCCCGCCGCAGACTCTTCCTCGATGCTCACCAGGACGACGCGGCGGGCCAGCTTCAAAAGCGGTATCGCTGCGGCAACCGCACGGGCGGCTTCGGGGGATTCCTTCCAACCCACGACCACGGTGCCCGTCACGCCCGCGCCATTCGAATCGGGTGCAATCAGAACCGGGCGTCCGGCGCCCATGAGCAGCCACTCGATCAGATTGTAGGGCATGAGATCGACCGTGTGCGGCCGGCCCATGACCACCAAGTCGCTGTGCCTGGCACGGAGCATGAGATGCGGCTCCATGCGATCGGTTTCCTCGATCCAATCGGCGGAAACCTCGTGCAAGGCGCCCGGCTCCGGTTGAATCGGTACGCCGTTGGCGGCGCAGAATGCCTTGACGTGCGCGGCGGCGCCCGCGGACAGGCTGTCATCCCGTTTCCGCAGGTCGTCGAGGGCATGGCTGAGCGCCGGGCCCCTGCAGAACTGCACGGGCGGGGAGCGAAGCGCGGCCTCGTACACTGACAGGCGCACATGGTAGAAATCCAGGTGCGCCGCCAATGGGCGTGCAACGGCCAGCGCGGTCGAGAAGACCCCGTGATCGGTCTCGGTGCCGCTCGTGGGAACCAGAATGGATTTGATCATATCAACCTCACCACGCAATGACTGGCAAGCCCGCTGCTCTCATGGTCGAGCAATGCGGCATTGCGGACCATACGGAGTTATCCGTATTCGCCTGGGGGCCCAACGCGGGATACAGTGTCCCAAATGAAAGTATCCGCGACGGCGAAATGGAGCACGCATTTGCGGGGCCGGGTGGCGGCCCTGCAGCGCCGGCTGGATCGCGCCACCGCAGCGCTCACCTTTGCGGCCACCCCTCGAGCGATCCACGGTGCACGGGTGGCGGTGCGCCGCTTGCGCGTGCTATTGCGGGCGCAGCGCGGCGACTTCGATGCAGCTGCGGCGAAACGCTACCGGCGCTTGTTGAAAGGGCTCACGCGTGATCTTGAACCCGCGCGAGAAGCAGACGTTGCCCGCCGTGAGCTGGTGCAATTGGCCTCCGGCCGCGGCAGTCACGCGGCCTTTGTGCGCGGATTGCACCAACGGGCCGAGCTGGAATACAAAGCCGCCGTTCACCGTTTGCGGGCGCGCATGGCGGTGCCGTCGTGGCGGCAGGAATTGATGGATATCGGCGAAGCGTCCATGCACGCGCGGCTGGTGAACGACAATGCAGAGCCGGCGGCGGCGGCAATGAACCGGCTGCTCGACCACCAACGGCAGCGGCTGCGCGCTGCCATGGGCCGCGCGGGCGCCCGGCCGAGCAGGCTGCATCGGATCCGTCTCAAGATCAAAAGCCTGCGATATCTCCTGGAGGATGGCTTGTCGAGTGCCGCGGCGCGAGACAATTCGGAACTCAAGCACCTGCGCCTCCTGCAGGACTGTCTCGGAGAACTGCACGACCAAGAGACCTTGCTGAAGGCGCTGCGCAGACGGTACGGGCGCCGGCACAAGGTGCGGCCGGTGTGCGGCAAGATCAAGGCGCGCAAGCGCCGCTACGTGCGCTCATTCAAGCGCCACAGAAAGAGGTTGATGCGGCTATGGACGAGGTCAACGCTGCCAGAGAATATGCGGATCCTCCAGCGGTAGACTGACCCCCGGGTGGGTGGGCACGATCCGGGCGGTGTAGTCGCCGGCGCCGCGAACGGCGGCCACATTGGCGGTGTAGAGATGCATGCCGGAGGCCGCAGGCTCATCGAGAGGGGTCATTTCCTGATGGAAGGCTTCGGTGTTCCCCAGCGGCTCCGCATACAGCTCGACACGCACCGATTCGGGATTCAGGGCGCCCAGTCCGACTGCGACGGAAAAGTGATGACGATTGCCGCGGGTATCGACCTGCAAACGGCCGAAACGCAGCGCCGGCCATGCCACTTCGATCGTGCGCCGCCACGCGCACAACTGGAGCGCAAGCGCGCCGCCGCCCTGCGCGCGCTGCCGGAAGGCGGCGGCGGCCGGTATGTAGCAGCGCTCGACATACTCGCGAACGCTGCGGTTCGCCGAGTAGAGGGGCGTCAGTCCCGCCATGCTCTCGCGAATGCGCGCCACCCACGCGCGCGGTATGTCGTTCTGCTCGCGGGTATAGAACTCAGGGATGACCTGCTGTTCCAGCAAGTCGTAGAGTTGCGCGGCTTCGCTCGCATCCCACGCCGGGTCCTCGCCGTGCTCCGCACCGTCGCCCAGTGCCCACCCTAAGTTGGGCGCATACGCTTCGGCCCACCAGCCGTCGAGTTCGGACACATTGAGCCCACCATTGACGAGCACCTTCATGCCGCTGGTGCCGCATGCCTCCCATGGCCGTCGCGGCGTGTTGATCCACAGATCAACCCCCTCTACCAGGCGCTCCGTCAACAACATATCGTAGTCGGCCAGGAATATTGCGTGACGCCGCACGTCGTGGCGGCGGACGAAGCGTACCCAGTCGCGAATCAACGCCTGGCCGGCACTGTCGTCGGGATGAGCTTTGCCGGCGAGAATCAATTGCACGGGCCGCCGTGAGTCGCGCAGGATGCGCGCCAACCGCTCCGGATCGTGCAGCAGCAGATTCGGCCGCTTGTACGTGGCGAATCTTCGGGCAAAGCCCAGCGTGAGAGTATCGGGGCTGAACAATTGCGCTGCCGCCTCGACCTCCTCGGCGGAGCCTCCCGAGGCTGCAAGCTGCGATGACAGCCGCCGGCGGGCATAGTCGACCAGAGACTTGCGCCCGTCGGTGCGGCACTGCCAGATGTCTGAGTCGGCTGCGGCATGAATGCGCCGGCTGACCGATTCCAAGGATCCCAACCAGCGATCCTTGCCGCAGTACTTGGTCCACAAGGCGTCGGCTGACGGACTGTCCCAACTCGGCGCGTGCACCCCGTTGGTCACATAGCCGATGGGAACCTCGAGGGCAGGCCAGCGCGGGAAGAGCGGCAGGAATATACGGCGGCTGACCTCTGCATGCAGCCGGCTGACGCCGTTGATGGCTGCGCAGCCGCGTGCCGCCAGGTACGCCATGTTGAACCATTCGGAATCGTCGTCTGCATTCACGCGCCCCAAGGCAAGCAGTTCGCGCGGCGAGATGTGCAGGGTGTCGCGGGCATAGGCGGCGAGATATTGTTCGACGAGGTCCGGCGAGAAACGATCGAATCCGGCGGCCACCGCCGTGTGCGTGGTAAAGACGTTGCCGGCGCGCGTGGCGGCCAGGGCCGCATCGAAGGGTGTACCGGTCGATTCCATGAAGCTGCGCGCCCGCTCTACGACGGCCAGGGCAGCGTGCCCTTCGTTCAAATGGCACACCTCGGGCCGCTGGTCCAGGGCCTCGAGCAGCCGCCAACCGCCGAGCCCCAGCACGATTTCCTGCTGCAGGCGCAGCTCGGGGCCGCCGCCATAGAGTTCGCTCGTGATGCCGCGGTGAGCCGGGTAGTTGGCCACATCGTTGCTGTCGAGCAGGTAGAGGCGCAGCCGCCCGACCTGTGCCTGCCAGGCGCGCAGCCAGAGGCGGTAGCCGGGCATATGAATTTCCAAGCGCAGCCATTCGCCGGCAGGGGTGCGCACGGGCGTGATCGGCAGCTGACCCGGATCGTTGTAGGGCAACAGCGCTTGTTGCGCGCCATCGGGCCCAATCACTTGACGGAAGTAGCCTTGACTGTAGAGCAGCCCGATGCCCACCACGGGCACACCGAGATCGCTGGCCGCCTTCAGTTGATCGCCCGCCACATTGCCGAGTCCCCCGGCATAGATCGGCAAGGCCTCGCTCAACATGAACTCCATGCTGAAGTAGGCGACTCGAGAGAGTCCCGAATCCGCGTGCCGCAAGAACCACGTCTGTGCCCGGGCCGCGTCGCGCGATTCGCGGGCCAGGCGCTCCAAGGTCCCGCGAAATTCCGGATTGGCCAGCATCTGCATGAGCCGCTGCCGCGATACGGTGCCCAGCACCACCGAGGGGCTGTGAGTCCGCTCCCACAACTCCGGTTCCAAAGCGCTCCATAGTGAATCGGCGGCATGGTTCCACGACCAGCGCAGATCCAGCGCCAGCTGCCGCAGCAGCAAGGCTCCCGAGTCGGCAGCCGTCGTGCCGGCATCGGTACTCACGAAATTCGCCTGAGAGCCGCGAGCATGCGAGCCTGCGCTTTACGCCTCAGCGGTTGTCATGGGACGCAAAGCCGGCGGCCGCCGTCTGTCGGCTCCCCGCACCAAGAGGACCGGTACCTCGGCCGCGCGCAGCACTTGCTCTGCATCGCTGCCCAGAGCGAGCCGCCCGATGCCGCGGCGTCCGTGAGTTCCCATGACGATCAACTCCGCCGGCCATTGTCTTGCCTGCTCAATGATCATCTCGGCCGCGCGGCGGCCCATCGATGCCAGCAGCACCTTGTCCACGTCGAGTCCATGTTGCCTCACCAGCGCCGCTGCATCGTCGAGTATGGTCGTGCCGCGCTCCTGCAACGCGTCGATCACGGAGCTCAGTATGAACGTCGGATTGTAGGCGTACTCGGCAATGAGTTCACCGAAAACGTGCAACAGGCGAATGTGGCTTCGCTCAGCCTTCGCCATGTTGATCGCCTCGATCAAGCCGCGCGTGGAAGTTTCGCTGCCGTCGACCGGTGCAAGGATTCTGGCGTACATCTGATTCGGGATCGTCTCATCTTCAATGATACTGATTCTCGAGTTGCCGCGGATCGGAGTCGATACGTGGTTTCCGCAGCAATACGCGGACAAGTGGCGTGTCGCGAACGCTCCGCGGGGCGCATACTTGGGCCATCGTAGGCTAGGGAGGATGGTGATGACTGACAAGGCAGGCGTCTGGATTGATCATCGCAAGGCCGTCATCGTGGTACTCGGTTCCGGTGCCGAGCATGCGGCGCTGGTCGTTTCGCACGTCGACAAGGACCTGAGGCGCTCGGGGGACTCGCCGTTGAAGGGACGCTATGAGGCGCGCCAGGTGCCGCGTGACGACAGGCGCCAGATGGCGCTGACCGACAAGCTCAACAGGTACTACGACGCGGTCGTTGCGGCTGTGCGCAACATCGATATGCTGCTGCTGTTCGGCCCCGGGGAGGCCAAGGGTGAGCTGAAGAAGCGGCTTGTAAAGAACAAGCTCGGCAAGCGCATCGCGGCGGTTCAGACCGTGGACAAGATGACGGACCGACAAATCGCAGCGAAAGTGCGCGCCTTTTTCCAAGCGTCGGTACCGCCCGCTTAAGTACATCCCCGCATGGAATTGCTGCGCGCTCCTGCGTAGGTTTGCCCACATGTCCACAGCCTACGAAATTGCCGCGCCGGCCACGCGAACGGATCTGTTCGAAGCGGTGAAGCTCGGCAATTGCCAGCTCGCCAACCGCATCGTCATGGCGCCGTTGACCCGCAGCCGCGCCGGCGCGTCCGGCAACGCGACACCGCTCATGGCGGTGTACTACGGGCAGCGTGCATCGGCCGGATTGATCATCGCCGAGGGCACCAACATATCCGCGCAGGGGCGGGGCTACGCGTTCACGCCGGGCCTCTATACCGCCGCCCAGGTCGATTCATGGCGTCCCGTCACCAAGGCAATTCACGACCGTGGCGGCCGTGTCTTCGTCCAACTCTGGCATGTCGGGCGCATTTCTCATCCTTCCCTGCAGCCGGGCGGCGCGCTCCCGGTGGCGCCGTCTGCGCTCTGTCCCAAGGCATCTTCCTTTACGGCGACCGGATTCCAGCCGTGCGTCACGCCGCGTGCCCTCGAGACGGAAGAAATAGCCGGAATCGTGGAGCAATATGGGCAAGCCGCGAAGAACGCGCTCGCCGCAGGATTCGACGGCGTCGAAATCCATGCGGCCAATGGCTACCTGATCGAACAATTTCTGCGTGACAGCACCAATCATCGCGACGATGCCTACGGCGGATCACGCGAGAATCGGGCGCGATTTCTGCTCGATGTCGTTCGGGCGGTGACGCAAGCCTGCGGCTCCCGGCGCGTGGGCATCCGGCTCTCGCCGGTGAGCCCGGTCAACGATGCTGAACTCGACAGCGATCCCGTGGGCACTTACCGCTATGTTGTCGAGAAACTCAACGCTTTCGACCTCGCGTACATTCATGTGATCGAAGGAGTGACCCAGGGACCGCGCGATACACGCGGGTTCGACATGCAGATGCTGCGGCGCGCTTTCAACGGACTTTACATGGCCAACAACGGGTACGATTTGCAGCTCGCCCTCGATGCCCGACGGCGCCTGAGCGCGGACCTGATCGCATTCGGCCGACTCTACATCGCCAATCCGGATCTCGTCGAACGATTGCGCGCGGGCGCGCCGTTGAATGCTCCCGATCGCGCGACATTCTTCGGCGGCGGTGCAACCGGCTACACTGACTACCCGTCGCTCACGTCCTGACGGCCGGTCAACGCGAATCCACGCAGTCTGTTGCGGCCTTCAATACGTAGATATGCGGATTCTCAGAATGCCGCGGCGGACTTAACATCATCCGGCATTCTCAAAAACCATCGGTTGTCGGAGGAGAAATTTATGAGCTTGATACGTTGGGATCCGTTCGTCGAGGCTGAATCAGTCATGAACCGCATATTGCCCAGCAGCCTGGCGAACTTGACCCGCATGATGGCGGACAGCAATGGCAGGAAGCCGGGTTGGGCACCCTCGGCGGACATCAGTGAAACCGATAAAGAGTATGTCATTCGCGCCGAGCTGCCGGCGGTGAAGAAGGAAGACGTCCTGGTCACGTTGGACGACGGCTTGATCACGATCAAGGGCGAGCGCAAGCAGCAAAAAGAGGACAAGAACGAGAGGTTCCATCGCGTGGAGAGTTTCTACGGCAGCTTCGAGCGGTCGTTCTCTCTCCCCGACAATGTGAACTCCGAAGCGATCCGCTGCGACAGCAAGGACGGCATTCTCACCGTGCACATCCCGAAATCAGCACCGTCGAAGTCGACGCCGAAGCAAATCGCCATCCAGTAGGGCTGGAATCAGGCGAGAAACCGGGGGCAGCGCCCAGGCGCTGCCCCCGGCAAGTGCCAACCCGCGGCAGTACGCAAAAACCGAAGGATGTCAGCGGAAACTCCGGGCACGCGAACCGGGGCGCAGGTGATTCAATGGCGGGCGACGAATGGGATTCGTCAGGCCGGATGCGATATCCGCCGTGGGGTTTACAAGAACTTGAGGAACATTTTATGTACGGCAAAATTCTAGTACCGGTGGACGGCAGCGCAGCCTCGACGTTGGGCCTCAATGAGGCGGTCAAGATCGCCAAGAGCCAGGGCAGCCAGATACGTCTGCTTCACATCGTCAATGAGTTCATTCTCGACTACACCTACAGCCCTGGCATGTACGCGGCCAACGTCATCGAGTCGCTGCGCACCGCCGGCAAGAAGGTGTTGGAGAGCGCGGAGGCCAGCGTCAAGAAGGACGGCATCAAGGTCGATACCGTGATGGTAGAGTCGATCGGCGGCGCGGCGGCCGACCACATACTGAAGACCGCTGCGGAATGGTCCCCCGACCTCATCGTGATGGGAACCCACGGGAGGCGGGGGCTCGCGCGGCTGGCCATGGGCAGCGATGCAGAACAAGTGGTGCGCGCCGCTCCGGTCCCCGTCCTGCTGGTGCGGGGCGGCCCCCAGAGTGCTCAAGCGGTGCTCAAGGAGCCGGTCGCCAGGGCTTCCGCCGCTTAAGGGACGCATGTTCCTCACGGGCCTTCTCGGTGCGAAGTCACCACGCCGAATACCGGCGTGGTGACACTCTGGGATTCTCGTGCGGTCAGTCTCACCGTGGCTGTGGCGGTGGGACTATTGGTGGGCTTGGACCGCGAAAAGCATAAGGATGCGGCGTCGACGAGCGCGGCAGGGGTGCGAACATTCACCTTGGTCGCATTGCTGGGGGCGGTGTCAGCCCTGCTGCATTCCGACGCGATGGTCGCGATATCCGGGGCGGGGCTGGTGATCTTGACCGCAATGTCCTATCGGGCCCATCGGGTCAGCTACCCTGGTCTCACCACCGAATTCGCACTGCTCGCGACGTTTGCCATTGGTTTTCTGGCGGTGGACCAGGTCGAACTCGCCGCCGCGCTCGGCGTGCTCATCACCCTGCTGATCAGTTCGAAATCGCGGCTGCACAAATTTGCAGTATCACAATTGTCCGAGCAAGAGTTGCACGACGCCACCTTGCTGGCGGGTGCCGCGCTCATCGTTCTGCCCTTGGTGCCGGACCGTCCCATTGATCCTTTCGGCGTCGTCAACCTGCGGGTCGCCTGGCGCATCACCATCCTGATGCTGAGCATCAACGCCTTGGGGTATGTCGCGCGCCGCGCTCTGGGTTCAGAGGTGGGATTGGCGGTGGCCGGATTCTGCGGCGGATTCATCTCAAGCATCATTACCATCGCGGCCATCGGCCGACAGGCCCGCCGTCATCCGTCGCTGCTGCCGAGCGCGGTTGCCGGCGCCTCCTTCTCCTCCATTGCGACCGCGATCGAATTACTGATCATCCTGTTCATGACCGACCGTCGAATGTTGACCTATGCCGGTCCCGGAATTTTGGCGATGGGGGTGGTCGCGGCTGTCTACGGATTGGCCTTTGCGCTTTCCGGCCGCAGGGCGACCATACCCGCGGAACCCGAGTCGGGGCGTGCGTTCGAACCGAAGTTTGCGTTCATATTCGCCAGCGCCTTTGCCGTCACCTCGCTGATCGCCGCCGTGCTGCAACAGCAACTGGGTCCATCGGGTGCGCAGATCACGGTGGCCCTGGGGGGATTGATCGACACTCATGCGGCAGCCGCATCCGCGGCGCGTTTGGCGTCCTCCGGCACGCTCGGTCTGGTTCCCGCGGCGCTGGCTGCCACGCTGGCAATTTCGGTGAACACACTGGTCAAGGCGGCCGCTGCCGCCATTGCCGGCGGACGGTCCTTCGCCCTCAGAGTCTGTCCGAGTCACTTGTTGATATTGGTTGCCCTGTGGCTGCCATGGGCGTGGATGCGTTCCTGAATCGCCGCCAGGGCGTCGTGGCACGCCTGCGGCTGCGCTGTATCGATGGCGATGGCACAGCCAAGTTCCTGCGCGCTCAGGGGCTCTTGACTCAACAGCTGCCGGCTGAGTACCGCCAACCCGGCGTCCGAAGCATCGGTGCGCTGCTGCGAGCGCGCCTGGATGCGCTGGGCGAGCACGGAGGATTCGGCCTCGCACGTCAGGATGATGAACCCAAGTCCCTCCGCCTCGGCTAAATCACGAAACTTCCGCCGCTGCGCGCCGTCGAGGAAGGCGGCATCCACGATGACATCCAGGCCACCCGTGAGGCAGCTGCGCGCGCTCTCGAATAGACGCGCATAGGTGCGCCGGCTGACCTCGGGCGCATAGATTCCTTGTTGATAGCCATCGGAAGAATCTGTCTCCGCAGGGATGCCGCTCAAACGCTTGCGCTCGACATCCGAGCGTATGCGGATCGCTCCCAGCTGCGTGGCCAGACGCCCGCTCAGCCAGGACTTTCCCGACCCCGAGGGACCGTGGGTGATGATCAAGGCGGGAGCAGGGCGCTTGATATAGGCGGCGGCGGCCATCACCCGCATGCGCAGTCGATTGCGAAGCTCCGGCCCGTGTTCGGGATCCTGCTCCGCCCCGATGCTGTCCACCATCGCCCGCACCAAGGCGCGGTACACCGAATAAAATGCCAGGTGCCGAACGCCGTCATAGTCGCCGCTGCGCTCGAGATAGGCGTTCAGAAATGCGGATGCCAAATCGCGGCGGTCGCGTGCGGTCAAGTCCATCGCCAAAAAAGCCACGTCGTTCATCACGTCGATCCAACGCAGCTTCGGATCGAAGTCCAGGCAGTCGAAGGGCACCAGTTCACCGTGCCATCGAACGATATTGCGCGCATGCAGGTCGCCATGGCATTCGCGGATGGCACCGCACTGTTCGCGAGCTCGCAGCGCCGCCTGCGAGTTATGCAGATAGTCATGAATCCAATCGATCAGACACCCCATCTCAGGCGGCAATGTCGCGGCACCGAGATGCGACAACAAAGTGGCCAAATTGCCGAGCACGGCATCATGCAGATGGGCGGTGTGCGGACAATCGGCGTTGAATTCGGCTCGAGCCGCGGCTGCATGAAAATCAGCCAACCGGTGCGCGAGGTTGGCCATCTCCGGGGGGCTGACGTCGCGCCTCTCGAGCAGTGCCGGGAGTTCCTGCGAAGCGTCAAATTGCTGCATCTGCACCGCGTATTCCACGATGGAGCCATGCCCGCCGACACGCAGCCCGTCCGCGTCCAGAGTGATGGCCACGACCCCCAGGTAGAGACCGGCCGCCAGGCGTCGATTGAGGCGCAATTCCTCCTCGCACAGATGCTTGCGCTCGGCCAGCGTCGAGGCATCGATGAACTCGAATTGAACGCTTTTCTTTATCTTGTACGCAAAGGGGCCCGTGAGGACGACCCACGAGATATTGGTTTCGCGTACGTCCAGTTGGGTGACGGGGTGCGCAAACGCCGACGGCCTCAACAACTCGGCGATCGCGAAGGGAACGGGGGCGCGCATGACTGAATCCTACCGGGAGCGCAATGCTCCCAGGTATTCGCGGATTCACTGATCGCGTAGGGATATCCGCGGAGTACCCTCGGGCCGCCGGGAGGGCCACACTTCAACAATGGACATCAACCAGGCAATTTACGGACGTCGCGCGGTTCGGGAATACACGGACAAGGCCGTGGACGATGAAACCATGGGACTGCTGATCAGGGCGGCGGTTCAGGCGCCGAGCGCGGTGAACCAACAGCCATGGGCATTCACGGTCGTGCGCGACCGCAAGACGCTCGATGAACTCTCGCAGCGCGCGAAGTCCCACATGCTCGCCACGATGGCCGCGAGCCCGCATACCGGCCATTTCCAGACCTTGCTCGGGGCCGCCGATTTCCACATCTTTTACCACGCGCCGGCGCTCGTCCTCATTGCAACCGTTGCCGAGGGTCCCTGGATGGTCGAGGACTGCTCGCTGGCGGCCGAAAATCTGATGCTCGCGGCCTATGCCCAAGGATTGGGCACCTGCTGGATCGGTTTTGCCCAGAGTTTCCTCGGCACCGCAGACGGCAAGAAGCTGCTGGGCCTCGCACCGGCCTGCGTTCCGATTGCTCCGATCATCGTCGGCTATCCACGGGCCTTCCCGGAGGCCGTGCCGCGCAACGAGCCTAGGATCCGCTGGGTGGGTTGACCTCGCCGCCGCCGCTGCTGCGGGCGAGCATCTGTCTCACGAAGTAAACGAGCACCAAGTACGCAGCCACGATCAGCGACAACGCCGCGAGAAACGGCAGCGACAGCGGCACGAAACCCAGAATGCCGGCGAGGGGCGTAAACGGGATGACGACGGCCAGCAAGACCACGCCCAGTGAACCGGCGGCAAGCCACCCGCTGCACTTGCTTTTGAAGGGCATTGCGCGCGTCCGGATCACGAAGACCACCAGCACCTGTGTCGCGATGGACTCCACGAACCAGCCGGTGTGAAACGCGGCTTCGCCGGCGTGAAAGGGCACCATCATGAGATAGAACGTCAAAAAGTCGAATAGCGAGCTCACGGGGCCGATGACCAGCATGAAGCGGCGAATGGCACGCATGTCCCATTGCCGCGGCCGGCGCAGGTCATCCTCGTCGACGGTGTCGAACGGCAGCGCCATTTCCGAGACGTCGTAGAGCAGGTTGTTCAGCAGGATTTGCACCGGCAGCATAGGCAGAAACGGCAATATCAGCGCGGCCCCGGCCATGCTGAACATATTGCCGAAATTCGAGCTGGTCGCCATCAGGATGTACTTCATGACATTGCCGAAGGTGCGGCGCCCTTCGATCACTCCCTCGTACAGCACCCCGAGGTCATGCTTGAGCAGCACCAGTTGCGCGGCGGCTTTGGCCACATCGACCGCGCCGTCGACGGAGATGCCGATGTCCGCCGAATGCAACGAGGGTGCATCGTTGATCCCGTCGCCAAGATAGCCCACGGTGTGTCCGCGCAACTTCAGCGCGCAGATGATCCGGTTCTTCTCCTGCGGCGTTACGCGGCAGAACAGGTTGACCGATTCGGCGCGCGCCCCGAGCGCGAGGTCGTCGAGTTGCGCGACTTCCTTGCCGGTAAGCACGCCTGCGACCGGCAATCCGACGCTTTCGCACACATGGCGGCTGACCAGTTCATTGTCTCCGGTCACGATCTTGACGGTCACGCCGCTTTGGGTCAGCGCCCGCAACGCGTCCCCCGCGTCGGCCTTGGGCGGGTCCAGAAACGCCGCAAAACCCGCGAAAATCAACAGGGATTCATCGTCCAGGCGCGCATGGTCCTGCGTCCGCGGGACCTGCCGGTACGCGACCCCCAGCAGACGAAAACCTTGAGCGGCCAATTGATCATGTGTCGCCTGCACCGCGGCCCGGCTTGTTTGATCCAGGGGCGCAACACGGCCGTCGCCGGCGAGCCATTCTGCACAGGCTTGCAGGACGTCTTCGGGTGCGCCTTTCATCACGAGACTGCGCGCCGCCCCGTCATCGAGCAGAACCGACACGCGCCTTCGCTCAAAGTCGAACGGCACTTCGTCGATCTTGCGGTATGCCTCCACCTTCTGGTCGCCCTGGGCGAGGATGGCATCATCGAGCGGGCTCTTGAGCCCGGTTTCGAAGTGACTGTTCAAATAGGCGAGCCGCAGAACCTCGGCGCTGTCGCGGCCGCCGCCGTCAATATGCTTGGCGAGTCGGATGGTCGCCTCGGTCAACGTCCCTGTCTTGTCGGTGCACAGCACGTCCATGCTGCCGAGGTTGTGAATGGCTTCGAGCTGTTTGACGATGACCTGTCTCTTGGCCATTCGCACCGCGCCGCGCGACAGCGTGATGGTGACGATCATGGGCAACAACTCGGGTGTGAGGCCGACGGCAAGCGCGATGCTGAACAGCAACGATTCGAGAATGGGCCGGTGCAGGAACCAATTGATGAGCAGGACCGACAGCACCAACAGAGCCGTGAGCCTCATGATGAGGATGCCGAAGCGGCGGATTCCCTGCTCGAACGCCGTCGGCGGACGCCGGTCCGCCAGCGCGGTTGCGATCTGCCCGAATTGCGTGGCGCGTGCCGTATGGCAGATCAGCATCCGGCCGCTGCCGCTGATGACGGAGCCGCCGGCGAACACCGCGTTATGTGCATCGCTCAATTCCACGGCGGATGGCGGCTGGTCGACGGCGTGCTTTTCGACCGGATACGGCTCACCCGTGAGCGCAGCTTCGTTGACGAAGAAATCCTTGGCCTCGATCACCCGGCCGTCGGCGGGAATGAGGTCCCCCGCGCACAGCTGCACCACGTCGCCGGGGACCAGGGCATCGACGCCCACATCGATGGGCGTGCGATCGCGAATCACCCGCGCGCGGACCGCGATCGATTTGCGCAGAGCGTCCACGACCTTGCCGGCTTGATGTTCTTGGACGAAGTCGAGCATGACGCTGACGATGACGATGGAGCTGATGATCAAGCAACCGGTGAGATCCCCGGTCATCGCCATGACGGCGCTCGCTGCCAACAGCAGCAGAACCAGCGGACTCCTGAAGCGCGACAGGAACTGGACGAGCAATGATCGTGCGGGGCGCTGCCGGACTTGATTGGGTCCATACTGCGCCAAACGCTGCTTCGCCTGATCGGCGGTCAAGCCATCGGCCGAACAATCCAGCTCGCGCTCAAGATCGACGAGCGGCCGGCTCCAAAAGACGACTTTGTCGGAAATCGACATATATGACGGCGCGCGGTTGCGCGCAATTATTTACGGGCATGGTAGCACTTCAGGGCGGAGAAACTCTCCTTACGCCGCTGCGTCATCTACGTAGCCGCGGTCCAGGCCCCGCCGCATTCGCGTGCCGGTCTGCCGGCTGCGCTACGTAGAATCCCGAATTCTCCACCGTCCCGAAGCGTTGAATACTGCTGCAGAACTACTCGGGGAGGAGCGCAAATGACGGCCAGATCCAAACAACACGACTCACGGATTGCAGCGGTGGGCGGCCCATCGCCCGCCGCCGCCGTTCAATGGATTCTGCGGTTCGATCAACCCGAGTCCGGCGATGTCAGCCGCGTCGGGGGCAAGAACGCGGGATTGGCGCAGCTCACCCAGGGGCTGGCCGCCGCCGGCATTCGCGTCCCTCCGGGCTTCGCAACCACGGCAGCCGCCTACCGCAGCTACATCGAGGCCAACGGGCTGGCACCGCAGATGCGCAGGCACCTTGCCGCCTATCACGGCGGCAAGGAGACTCTCGCCGAGGCCGGCGCAGCCATCCGGCGCCTGGTCGTGGAAGCGGAATTTCCGGCGTCGATCGCCGAATCCATCCGCGCGGCCTATCGGGATCTGGCCAAGCGCTGCGGCACCGCGGATCTTGCGGTGGCGGTGCGCAGCAGCGCCACCGCGGAAGACCTGCCGCAAGCGAGCTTCGCCGGCCAGCAGGAGACCTACCTGAACGTGCGGGGCGAATCCGAAGTAATGCGCGCCTGCCGCAAGTGCTACGCCTCGCTCTTTACCGACCGGGCCATCGTCTATCGGGAAACCAACGGTTTCGATCATCTGCAAGTCGCACTATCCATTGGAATTCAACAGATGGTTCGCGCCGATCGGGCCGGTTCGGGCGTGATGTTCACCCTGGATACCGAAACGGGATTCCCCGGCGTCGTGGTGATCAATGCCGCGTGGGGCCTCGGCGAAAACGTCGTCCAGGGTACCGTCAATCCCGACAAGTATCTGGTTTTCAAAGAGTTGCTGAACGACAAGGATCGATGTCCGATCATCGAGAAGACCCTGGGCGCCAAGGAGAAGAAGCTCGTTTACGGCGAAGGCGGCGGCGCCCGCACGCGCAACGTGAACACAACGCGCCGCGAGCGTGAAACCATGGTGCTGAACGATGAGGAAATCCTGACGCTCGGCCGATGGGCGGTTGCCGTGGAGAAGCACCATGGCCGGCCCATGGACATGGAATGGGCCAAGGACGGCGACAGCGGCGAGATCTTTCTGGTGCAGGCGCGCCCGGAAACCGTGCAATCCTCACGGTCGGAGACGATCCTGAAAACTTTCAGCCTCAATAAGAAAGGCAGGGTCATCGTGACCGGTGCCGCCATCGGCGAAGGCATCGCAGCCGCCGACGCCTGCATCATTCACAGCGCCAAAGACATCGAGCGGTTTCGCGAGGGCTCGATTCTGGTCACCGAGTCCACCGATCCCGATTGGGTGCCGATCATGAAAAAGGCCGCGGGCCTCATCACCAACCATGGCGGCACCACCAGCCATGCGGCGATCGTGAGCCGCGAGTTGGGCCTTCCCGCCATCGTCGGCACGATGCACGGCACCGAACTGATCAAGGACAAGCAGCCGATCACGCTGTGCTGCGCGGAAGGCGAGCAGGGCTCCGTGTACGAGGGCATTCTGGAATTCAAGACGACGGAGGCCAATATCGCCGATGTGCCGGCGACACGCACGGCCATGATGGTCAATATCGCAAGCCCCGCAGCGGCATTCCGCTGGTGGCGCCTGCCGGCCCGGGGAGTCGGCCTCGCGCGGATGGAGTTCATCATCAACAACATCATCAAGATCCACCCGATGGCGCTGGTGCATTTCGACGAATTGAAGGATCAAAGGACGCGCCGCCGGATCGAGGTCTTGACCCGCGGCCACGCCACCAAGGAGGCGTACTTTGTCGACACCCTGGCGCGCGGCATCGCCAAGATCGCCGCTCCGCACCATCCCAATCCAGTCATCATCCGTTTGAGCGACTTCAAGAGCAATGAATACGCTCACCTGATCGGCGGCGCGCAGTTTGAAATCCCCGAGGAGAATCCCATGCTCGGCCTGCGCGGCGCGTCGCGCTACTACAGCGATCGTTACAAGGACGGCTTCGCTCTCGAATGCCGTGCAATTTGCCAGGCACGCGAGGAAATCGGGTTCAGCAATCTGATCGTGATGGTGCCGTTCTGCCGCACCCCGCAAGAGGCGGACCGTGTCTTGTCGCTCATGGCAGAACACGGCTTGCGACGCGGCCAGAACGGGCTGCAGATCTATGTCATGTGCGAGATCCCCGCCAATGTGATCCTCGCGGAGGAATTCGCGAGCCGCTTCGACGGCTTCTCCATCGGCAGCAATGACCTGACGCAGCTCGTGTTGGGGGTCGACCGGGATTCTGCGGAACTCGCGGACCTCTTCGACGAGCGCGATGCGGCGGTCAAGCGCATGATCGGCGACGTCATCGAACGCGCGCACCGCTGCGGTGTCAAGGTCGGCATATGCGGGCAGGCGCCGAGCAACTATCCGGACTTCGCGGCCTTTCTGGTGGAGAAGGGCATCGATTCAATCTCCCTGAATCCCGACAGCTTCATATCCACGATCCAACGGGTCGCTGAAACCGAGGGTAGACTCAGCCGGCCGGATCCGTCGGCATGACCGCCGGAATAGCATCTTCTCGCGCGCCGGCAACGCAGCCGCGCGACGCGGTTTTGATCCCCATTGCGATTTCCGTGCGGCACGTGCACTTGACGCAGGCGACGATCGATGAATTATTCGGGCCGGGTCATGTATTGAATGTTCGCAGTCCGCTGTCGCAACCGGGGCAATATGCGGCAGAGGAGACGGTGACACTGGTGGGTCCGGACGGACGCCTGGGGGATGTGCGGATCGTCGGACCACCGCGGGCGGAGGATCAGGTGGAGCTGTCCCGTACCGACGAAATCCAATTGGGCATCGATGCGCCGCTGCGCGAGTCGGGTGATCTTGCGAATACGCCGGGGATCATCATCGAGGGTCCGGCGGGCCGGGTATCGTTGAGGCATGGAGTGATTTGCGCCGTACGGCACATCCACATGAGTCCCGCGGACGCCGACGTACTCGGGCTCAAGAATCACGACCGGGTTGCCGTCGCCGTGGTCGCCGGCGATCGTCGATTGACCTTCGACGACATCGTCGTGCGGGTGTCGCCCGCATTCAGACTGGAGCTGCATCTCGACAGCGACGAAGGCAATGCCGCGGGATTGCGATCCGGCGTCGATGTCGTGCTCGCCAAGATAAGCGGAAGCGCGGTTATTTAGGTGGTATCACGTATGGCGCGCTCGAGGCAGGATGTGGACCATTGCCTTCCGACGTGGGGGAGGGGCTTGGCGTGCAGCGATTGGCGGTCTTGACCAGCGGGGGCGATGCGCCCGGCATGAATGCCGCGATACGGGCCGTGGTCCGCAGCGCCATCGCACGAGAGTTCGAGGTGGTGGGCGTCGTCGACGGCTATCTGGGATTGGCCAATGCGAACTTCATATCCATGGGCCGCCGTGATGTGGGCGGCATCATCCAGCTCGGCGGCACGAAACTCGGCACCACGCGCTACGAACCGCTGAAGACTGCAGCGGGGCGCGAGCTTGCCCTCAAGGCATTACAGATTCATGAAATCTCGGCCTTGATCGTCATCGGCGGCAACGGCTCTCAATCAGGTGCCTTCGCCCTGCATGCCGGCGGCGCACCCGTCATCGGCATTGCATCCACGATCGACAACGACCTATACGGGACCGATATCAGCATCGGCGCGATGACGGCCATCGACGTTGCGCTGCAGGCGATCGACCGGCTGCGCGTCACGGCGTCCTCGATGCGGCGGGCTTTTCTGGTGGAAGTGATGGGCCGCAATTGCGGCTATCTGGCGTTGATGGCGGGCATTGCCGGCGGCGCCGAGGTCATCGCACTTCCGGAAGTGGATACGGATCCAAAAACCATTGCCAGCGACCTTTGCGCAGCCTATGAACGCGGCAAGAGCCATGCGATCGCGGTCGTCTCGGAAGGAGCCAGGTACAATGCCGACGCCCTGATGAACTATTTCCATGAGCACCGCGACCGTCTTGGGTTCGAACTGCGCGTAACCAAATTAGGCCACATTCAGCGTGGCGGGGCACCGGGCGTCTTTGATCGGATGCTCGGCACGCTGTCCGGCGTTGCGGCGGTGGATGCGGCGGTCGAGAAGCGTTACGGAACACTGATTGGCTGGCGCGACGGCAAACCCGCCAGCACGCCGCTCAGCGAGGTGGCAGGCAAGATGAGACCCGCGGATACGCGTCTTCTCGAGCTTGCGCATCAACTGGCGATGTGAGTCTGAAAATTCAAGTGCGGAGGAATTGATAATGCTACTCAAAGATGTTTGTACGGCCGCGGTGGTCTGTTGCAGCCCTCAAACCACTGCAATGCAGGCGGCCAGCCTGATGCGCCACAAGCACGTGGGGGATCTGGTTGTGGTCGACGATCCGCAGGAAGACGGTGTGCCGCTCGGTATCGTCACGGATCGCGACCTGGCGATCGAAGTGCTGGGGAATGGGCTGGACCCCGCCAAAACCACGGTGGGCAGCCTGATGCGCAAGCCGGTGGTGATCGCCCATGAATCCGAAGACACCGCTCGAGTGATCGAGCGCATGCGCGAGCACGGCGTGCGCCGCCTGCCGGTGGTGGCCCACGAGGGGGAAGTGGTGGGCATCATCACGCTCGACGACTTGCTGCGATTGTTCGTTGCCGACGCCGGCGCGCTCTTGGACATCATGACCAAGGGCCAGAAGAACGAACAGCATTCGCGGCGCTAGTTCGACACAGACATGGAACTCCAATGAAACTGCACATCCGGCATTTGTGGATCGCGCTGATCGTGGCCGCAATTCTGTTTCTGGTCGCGACCGTCGCCATCGGGGTGCGCGGCGGAATCTAGTTGCGCGGGTGAACCCCCACGAGAATCCATGACGCCCATTCGCATGAAGGATCTGGATCTGTCCGGCAAGCGCGTGCTGATACGCGAAGACTTCAACGTGCCGGTGGCCAATGGACTCGTGAGCAGCGACATGCGCATTCGTGCGGCGTTACCTACGCTGCGCTCTGCGCTGCAACAAGGCGCGCATGTCATCGTGCTGTCCCACCTGGGCCGGCCACAGGAGGGAAAACCTGACCCCGCCCTGTCGCTCGCTCCCGTGGCCGCGAAACTCTCCGAGCTGCTGGGCAAGACGGTGCCGCTGCGCAAGGACTGGTTGGCCGGCGTCGATTGCGGGGCCGGATCGGCGGTGTTGTGCGAAAACGTGCGATTCAACGTGGGCGAGAGCAACGACGATGAAACGCTGGCGCGGCGGATGGCCGCATTGTGCGACGTGTTCGTCATGGATGCATTTGCGACCGCGCACCGGGCCGAGGCGAGCACCCATGGCGTCGCGAAATACGCGCCCGTGGCATGCGCAGGCCCGCTCTTGGCGGCCGAGATCGAGGCGCTCGAACGTGCGCTGAGCAGGCCGGCCCGGCCCTTGGTGGCGGTCGTCGGCGGTTCAAAGGTGTCGACCAAACTCACGATTCTCGACGCGCTGCTCGAGAAGGTCGACAAGCTGGTCCTTGGCGGCGCCATCGCCAACACCTTTCTGGCGGCGACGGGGGTCAATATCGGCAAGTCTCAGTGCGAAAGAGACATGATTGAAGGCGCGCGCCGGCTCTTGAATCGCGCGCACGCGCGCGGCAAGGATATTGCGTTACCCAACGACGTGACCGTGGCCAACGAGCTGCTTGCCACGGCGCGGGCAAAGGGCCGGTGGCTTGCAGAGATAGCCGACGATGACATGATTCTCGATATCGGCCCCGCCACCTTGCGCCGGTTCGAGGTGATTCTCACGTCGGCCGGAACGATCGTCTGGAACGGCCCGGTGGGCGCTTTCGAAGTCGATCAATTCGGCGAGGGGACCAAGGCAATCGCCCACGCGATCGCAAACAGCACGGCATTCTCGCTCGTCGGCGGCGGCGATACGGTGGCCGCCGTCGAAAAGTATGGTGTCAAGGACCGAATGTCGTACGTGTCGACGGGCGGCGGCGCTTTTCTGGAATTCGTCGAAGGCAAGACTCTGCCCGGGATTGCCGTGCTGCAAGAGCGGGCCCGCGATCCGGGGATCAAATGACCCGGGACATCGCGGCCGGCACTGCCGGGGCGCCGACGTAGGCATCGAAGGTCATGGCAACGGTGCGCATCAGCAGCTGGCCGATTCCCGTAAGTGCAATGTACCCCTCGCGCAATTCGACCAAACCGTCCGCCTGCAATTCAAGCAGCCGGCGCCGCTCCTTGCCGAAGTACTCCTCGAAGACGATGCCATGGCGCGCTTCGAGCGCCGCCAAGTCCACCACTCCATGGCACATGATGGCATTGATGACTTCACCGCGAATGCGGTCGTCGCGGCTCATGGACTTGCCGCGATTGGCGGGCAGGGCTCCTCCCGCCACAGCGGCCGCATATTCCGGCAGCAGCTTATGGTTTTGGACGTACAAATTGCCGACCTGGCCGATTGCACTCATCCCGAAGCTGACGAGATCCCGGTCGGCGTGGGTGGTGTAGCCTTGAAAGCTGCGGTGCAGGGTGCCGCCCCTCTTGGCTTGGGCCAGGGAGTCGCCGGGAAGCGCGAAATGATCCATGCCGATGTACTCATAGCCGGCTTCGCACAGCTTGCCGATGGCGAGCTGCAGCAGACACAGCCTTGCGGCGGCGTCCGGCAGCTCGACTTCGCGTATCTGCCGCTGCGCCTTGAACATCCGCGGCATGTGAGCGTAGCCATAGACGGCCAGGCGATCCGGCCGCATGGAGATGACGCGGTCCAGGGTTCTGGAAAATGACGGCACGGTCTGCAGGGGCAGACCGTAGATCAGATCGAAATTGATGGATCGGAAGCCTTGATTTCGCGCAGCTTCATACACTTGCGCCACCATGGCCTCGGGCTGGACGCGGTTCACGGCTCTCTGCACGTCTGCGTCGAAATCCTGCACCCCCAGACTGAGGCGGTTGAAGCCCAGATCGGCCAGCAGCGGCAACAGGCCCTCTCCGACACCGCGTGGATCGATTTCGATGGAGTAGTCGCGATCCTCGGCGCCGGTGAGCTGGAACTCCCGATCGAGCCGGCCGACGATGTCGACCAGCAGCTTTTTCGGCAGATACGTGGGAGTGCCGCCGCCGAAATGCATTTGGTCGATGGTTCTGCACCGGTCGAAATAACGGCTTCGCAGGGAAATCTCGGCCAGGAGATGCTCGACGTAAGACTCGATACGATCGGCGCGGTGGGTGATGATCCGGTTGCAGCCGCAATAGAAACAGGGGCTGAAGCAAAACGGAATGTGCAGATAGGCGGAGAGCGGCTGCGCTTCACGGGCGCCCCGGCTGGCTGCCGCGGCCCACTCGTAGGCATTTTGCGCGATCCCGCCCCCGAATTGCTGAGCCGTGGGATAGGACGTGTAGCGCGGACCCTCCCGGTCATAGCGGCGCATTCGGTCGGCGTCGAAAATCACGCTCGTTGGGGAGGTCATGTCGCGGGTCCTTGGACGGATGAAGATCTTAAGATCGATAGGCAAAGGGTCGACCAGTTCACCGTCCGGGCCAATAGGGACTTTCCCGTAAGCCCGGCGGCCGTGGAGAGTACCTAGGCCTCTCGGGGCGTTCCCTATACCGCCGCCACTCCTCCCCTCGTAATCTGCGCCCGTATCTTCGTTACAGGTATCGGGGCGGAATCAAGATGCAGAGCACACTCGAGCCGGGCGCAAGCCAGCCCGTGGCTTACAACGACACGGTCGTCCGGCGCTTCGCGTTCATGACCATCATCTGGGGAATCGTCGGCATGGCGGTGGGCGCGCTGATCGCCGCCCAGCTGATATGGCCCAATTTGAACTTCAATCTGCCTTACCTGAGCTATGGGCGTTTGCGGCCGCTGCACACCAATGCCGTCATTTTCGCCTTCGGCGGCAGCGCTTTGTTCGCCAGCTCCTACCACATCGTGCAGCGCACCTGTCACGTCCGGCTGTTCGCGGGAAAGCTGGCGAGCTTCACCTTCTGGGCCTGGCAGCTCGTGATCGTGCTGGCGGCCATCACGCTGCCGCTCGGCATGACGCAGAGCAAGGAATACGCCGAGCTGGAGTGGCCGATCGATCTGCTGATCGCGGTGGTATGGGTGTCGTACGCCGTCGTGTTCTTCGGCACGTTGGCGATCCGCAAGGTGAAGCATATCTACGTCGCGAACTGGTTCTTCGCGGCCTACATTATCACCATCGCCGTTCTGCACATCGTCAACAATCTGGCGATACCCGTGTCGCTCACCAAGTCATACGTGATCTATTCGGGGGTCGTCGATGCCATGGTGGAGTGGTGGTACGGTCACAATGCCGTCGGGTTCTTCTTGACGGCTGCATTTCTCGGCATGATGTACTACTTCGTGCCCAAGCAGGCGGGCCGGCCCATCTATTCCTACCGCTTGTCGATCGTGCACTTCTGGGCGCTGATTTCCATCTACATGTGGGCGGGCCCGCATCATCTGCACTATTCATCGTTGCCGGATTGGGTGCAGTCGCTCGGCATGGTGTTCTCCGTGATTCTGCTCGCTCCGTCGTGGGGCGGCATGATCAACGGCATCATGACCCTCTCGGGCGCCTGGCATAAATTAAGGACGGATCCGATTCTCAAATTCCTGATCGTGTCGCTGTCGTTCTACGGGATGTCGACGTTCGAAGGCCCGATGATGTCGATCAAGACGGTCAACGCCCTGTCGCACAACACGGACTGGACCATCGGTCATGTGCACTCGGGGGCTCTGGGCTGGGTCGCATTCATGGTCATCGGCTCCATGTATTCATTGATTCCGAAGCTCTGGGGCCGCAAGGAAATGTGGAGCGTGCGGTTGATCGACGTGCACTTCTGGATCGCGACCATCGGGGTGGTTCTGTACGTGACGGCGATGTGGATCGCCGGCGTGATGCAGGGACTCATGTGGCGCGCGACCAACCCGGACGGCACCCTGACTTATACCTTCGTCGAGTCCTTGAAGGCGACGTACCCCTACTACATGGTGCGCCTGGGCGGGGGGCTGCTGTTCCTGATCGGCATGTTCCTCATGCTCTACAACGTGATCAAGACGATCGTGCCCGAGACGCGCACCGAGCCGCTGCCGGCACCGGCGCCGGCCGGGGCTTGAGGGAGCGCACCCATGAATCACGAAATCGTCGAACAGAATGCATGGCTGCTCGGCACCTTGATCGCCATCGTCATCAGCGTGGCGGGCTTGGTGGAGATCGTGCCGCTGTGCTTCCAAGCATCGGTCGTCTCGCCCTCGCCGGGCATCAAGCCCTATGCGCCGCTCGCCCTTGCCGGGCGCGACGTGTACGTGCGCGAAGGCTGCTACCTCTGCCACACGCAAATGGTGCGCCCCTTGCAGGCCGAAGTGGAGCGCTACGGCCACTACTCCATTGCGGGAGAGGCGGTATACGACCATCCCTTTCAATTCGGCTCCAAGCGCACCGGCCCCGATCTTGCGCGCATCGGCGGGCGCTATTCCGATCAGTGGCACCGGATACATCTGAACAACCCGCGGGACGTGGTCCCCGAGTCGAACATGCCGGGCTTCACCTGGCTCGCCGGTGCGCAGCTCGACGGCAAGGAGATCGGCGCCAAGATGCGAGCCCTGCGCAGCATCGGTGTCCCTTACACGGACCAAGAGATCGCCTCGGCGGCCGAGCAAGTGGCGGGACACAGTGAAATGGACGCACTGGTCAACTATCTGCAGGGACTCAAATTTCACGGGGATGCAACACCATGATCGGCATCTTGCGAGGCGTGATCACACTCGTGCTTCTGATTCTTTTCATCATGATGGTGCTATGGGCTTGGAGCGGCCGGCGCAAGGAGTTGTTCGATTCCATGGCGCGAATGCCGTTGGATGAGGACGAAGGTCCCGCCGACCGGAGCGACCGATCATGAGCCGAGGGATGAGCATCTACATCGCCGTCGTGGTGCTGGCAAACATCGGGGCCGCGCTGTGGCTGATTTGGTGGACGGCCCGCGGAAGCGGCAACGTCAACCCTCAACAGACGACGCACGTGTGGGACGATGATCTGACCGAATTCAACAATCCCTTGCCCCGCTGGTGGCTGTGGCTGTTCCTGCTGTCGATTCTGTTCGCCCTGGTCTATCTGGTCATTTATCCCGGCCTCGGCGGATTTTCCGGCATCGCCCATTGGAGCCAGGTGTCGCAGTTTCAACACGAGGATCTGGCCGCCCGCCAGGCGCTCGAGCAACGCTTTGCCGCCTTCAAAGGCAAGAGCTTGAGCGATTTGTCGAAAGATTCCGGTGCAATGGCAACCGCGAAGAATCTCTTCGCGCTCAATTGCTCGGCCTGCCATGGATCGGACGCGCGCGGCGCCAAGGGCTTTCCCAATCTCACCGATCAGGATTGGCTGTGGGGGGGGGATGAGCAAACGATCTACCAAACCATCGCCCAGGGCCGCGAAGGATTGATGCCGGCATGGGGGCCCGTTCTCGGGCACGACGGGGTCGACAAAGTGCTCGCCTACGTCATGTCCTTGAGCGGGCGCAACCTTCCGGGCGCGCCCCCGGAGTCGCTCGCCGCCGGCAAAGCGGTGTTCGGCACCATGTGCGTGGCGTGCCACGGCGCCGACGGTACCGGCAACAAAGCGGTGGGCGGACCGAATCTGACCGACAAGATCTGGCTGTACGGAGGTTCTGCGAACGATGTCCGCGAGACCATCACCAACGGGCGCACCAACCACATGCCGGCGCACCTCGAGAGACTGGGCGAAACCCGGGTGCGCTTGTTGGCGGCTTACGTGTTCAGCCTGTCCCGACCGTTGGCGGCCGACGCCCCGTCGGCAGCGGAGCCGGCCAATGCCGGCCGGTAACGGAACGCCGTGGTCGCGCTTGAGCGAACGCTGGAGCGTCACCTTGTGGACTTCATTTCTGGCGGCTTGCCTGGAGACCGCGGTGTTCTTCGCGTATTTTGACCCGCTGGTGCTCAGCAGCGAGGTGACCACGCCCCCCTGGCTCGCGCTGCGGCCGGCCGGTTATGCCGCAGGCTTCTTCTTTTTTTGGACCTTCAGCTTCGCCAGTTCCACCTTGACGGCCTATATGCTCGATTCGGGCCCGGGCCCATCGCCGAAATCCGTGGATCGGCCGCCATGAGCGGGAACGCCGCCGCGGTACAGTCCCCGTATGCGGCTCACGAAAAGGTGTATCCGCGGGAGGTCAACGGCCGATTCGCGCGCCTGCGCGTGTATGCGGTAATCGCCCTGCTCGGGCTGTTCTACGGATTCCCCTGGGTGCACTGGAACGGACGGCAAGCGGTGCTGTTCGACCTGCCGGCGCGCAAATTCTTTATCTTCGGGCTGACTCTGTTCCCGCAGGATTTCTACTTGCTGACCTGGCTGCTGATCATCGCCGCCTTGTCCCTGTTCTTTTTCACCGCGCTCGCCGGGCGATTGTGGTGCGGTTTCGCCTGTCCGCAAACCGTGTGGACGGAGGTGTTCGTCTGGATGGAGCGGCTCACCGAGGGAAATCGCTCGCAGCAGATGAAGCTGGACAAGGCAGCGTGGCGCGGCAACAAGATCATCCGCAAGACGCTGAAACAAATCCTTTGGCTGAGCTTTTCGGCCTTCACGGGATTCACTTTCGTCGGATTCTTCTCGCCCATCGAGGGACTCGCCGCGGAGGCGGCTGCCGGCACGTTGAGTTCCTGGGAGCTGTTCTGGATCGTTTTCTACGCCTTCGCCACCTACGGCAACGCGGGCTTCCTGCGCGAGCAGGTATGCAAGTACATGTGTCCGTACGCGCGTTTTCAGAGCGCCATGTTCGACCGCAACACCCTGATCATCTCCTATGACTCGGTCCGCGGCGAACCGCGGGGCGCGCGCGGCCGCGGGGTGAGTGCAAAAATGGCCGGGCAGGGCGACTGCATCGATTGCACCCTGTGCGTGCAGGCGTGCCCGACGGGCATCGATATCCGCAAGGGCTTGCAGTACGAATGCATCGCGTGCGCCGCGTGCATCGACGCCTGCGACTCGGTGATGGACAAGATCGGCTCGCCGCGAGGGCTGGTGCGCTATTCGACCCAGGCCGAAATCGAGGGCAAGAAACCCCGGGTGCTGAGGCCGAGGATCCTGGTGTATGCAAGCGGTCTATTGTTGTTGGTGGGAGGCTTCGCCTTTGCGCTGGCGCATCGGTCCCCCGTCGACCTGGACGTGCTGCGCGACCGCAATACGCTATACCGGGAATTGGACGACGGCCGCATCGAGAATGTCTTCAGCGTGCGGATCATCAACAAGGATCAACGCGCGCATGAGTTCCGCTTGTCCGCGCAGAACTTGCAGGACGCCGCAATCGACAGCGACTCGCCGACCCAGCACGTGGATGCGGAGGAAGTCAAAACAGTGGTGGTGCGGGTGCGGGTCCCTGCCGGCGAGCAACACGGCGGGCGCGACTTCCGCATTCTCGCCGAAGCAGTGGACCGCCCCGGCCTCAACGTGGCGAGCCGCGCGCGATTTTTCGCCGGGCCTTGAGCGGCAAAGGAGCATCATCCGTGAAGAATCCTGGATCGTCCAAACCCTGGTATCGCCATCCGATCATGTGGCTGGTGGTCGCACCGCCCGTGGGGTCGGTGATCGCGGGGATCATCACCATGATCCTGATCCTGAAACACCCGGATCCGGATGTGCGTACTCCGCATCCCACGCTGCCGGTCCTGCACGGCAGCACGGCGAATTCCCTAGTGCCGCCCGCCGAATGATCGGCCATGCCTGAGACGCCCGAGGAGTGCTTTCATTGCGGTGAACCGTTTGCG
Source organism: uncultured Gammaproteobacteria bacterium (assembly GCA_963800375.1). Classification (GTDB taxonomy): domain Bacteria; phylum Pseudomonadota; class Gammaproteobacteria; order Steroidobacterales; family Steroidobacteraceae; genus Bog-1198. The sequence continues at coordinate 87,872 of CAWDAT010000003.1, forward strand.
GGCCGCCCGGTTCTGTGGGCGCGCCTGCGCGATGGGCCGGTGGCCGTGTGCTGCCCGGGGTGCCGCGCGGCCGCACAATTGATCGCCGAGTGCGGGCTGGAGGATTTCTATCATTTCCGTACCGCGCCTTCCGCCAGGCCGCAGGGCGAGGCGACCGAGTGGCTTGCCTACGACGATCCTGCACTGCTCGACAGCCTGACGCGGGTCGAACCCGGCGGCCGCTGCGCGATATTGCTGATCGACGGACTCAGCTGTGCGGCATGCAGCTGGCTGATAGGACGCACCTTGCTCAGGATCGACGGCGTGGCGCACGCCAGCGTCAACGCGGCAACCGGGCGCGCGCGCCTCGTATGGGACGGCCGCAAGGTCGCCTTCTCGCGCCTGTTGCAGGTCGTCTCGGATCTGGGTTTTCGCCCGCGCGTGGCAACCGCCGATGCAACCGGCACCCGGTCGCGCGCGGAACGTCGCGCCATCCTGCAGCGCCTGGCGGTGGCTGGCTTGGGAATGATGCAGGTCATGATGTTTGCCGTCGCCATGTACGCCGGCGACATGCAGGGTATGGATCCGACGATCCGCACTTACTTGCGCATCGTCAGCATGCTGGTGGCGACCCCCGTCATGCTGTACGGCGGATGGCCGTTTTTCATCGGCGCGTACCACGCACTGCGGGTCCGCAGCATCACCATGGACGTGCCCGTGGCCTTGGGTTTGATGCTGGCGTACGGCGCCAGCGTTTTCAATACCTGGCGGCATGCGGGAGAGGTGTACTTCGACTCGGTCACCATGTTCATCTTCTTCTTGACGGTGGCCCGTTACGTGGAAATGGCGGCGCGCCACCAGAGCGCCGGCGTTACCGATTCGCTGGCCCGCGTGCTGCCGGTCACGGCACATCGGCTGGCTCACGCCGCCGCTGCCGATGCGGTAACCGACATCGTCGTGGCGCAGCTCGCCGTCGGTGACCTGTTGCTGGTGCGCGTGGGAGAGGTGGTGCCGGCGGACGGGGAGATCGTGCACGGCAGCACCCGTATCGACGAATCCATGCTCACCGGGGAAGCGTTGCCGCTGGAGCGCGGGCCCGGCGACGCCCTCGCGGCGGGCACTCTCAATGTCGCGGCACCGGTGCATTTGCGCGTCACCGCGACCGGCTCATCGACGGTGCTCGCCAATATCGTCGCGCTGCTCAACCGAGCACAGGCGGAGCGGCCGCGAGTCGCGCGCGCCGCCGACCGGATGGCCAGCCGTTTTCTGGCGCGTGTGCTGCTGGGCGCGGCATTGTTGTGTGTGTTTTGGCTGGTCGTCGACCCGGCCCGGGCATTCTCCGCCACCCTGGCCGTGCTGGTCGTCGCCTGTCCGTGCGCATTTTCGCTCGCCACTTTGGTGGCGGTGGCCAGTGCCAATGCGGCGCTGGCCCGCCGCGGCGTGTTGGTGACCAATCAGGATGCAATTGAAGGATTGGCCAAGATCACGCGTGTGATCTTCGACAAGACGGGCACGCTGACCAAGGGTGTGGTGTCGCTCGTCGGGTGCACGGTGACCGGCGCGTTGCCGCAGCGAGACTGTCTGGCGATCGCTGCGGCACTGGAGGCCGCCTCCGAGCATCCCATCGCCCATGCCTTCCGCAGCATGCTTGGTGCCGCACCGCCGGCAAGGGACGTAACGGTGTCGGGCGCCGGAGTCGAAGGAAGCGTCGACGGCCACCGCTACCGCATAGGCAGCGCGGCATTCGTGGCCGACCCGGCGTTCGTGGGGGGCGCGCCGTGCCGCCGCCCGGGTGCGCCGCAGGGCGACGATGGCGCGATCGCACTCGGCGATTCGAACGGCGAACTCGCGCGCTTCGCGCTGGGCGATGTGCCGCGCGCCGACAGCGCGCGCGCGGTGGCGGCACTGCGAGAGCGGGGATTGCAGGCCGAAATTCTCAGCGGCGATGGGTATCCGGCCGTACAAAGCATGGCCGAGCATTGCGAAATTCGCGATTTTGCCGCGCGGCAGTCGCCGCAGGACAAACTCGCGCACGTGCGCAAGCTCACGGCCCAGGGTGAGTTCGTGGCCATGGTGGGCGATGGAATCAACGATGCGCCGGTTCTCGGCGGCTCCGGTGTGTCGATCGCCATGGGCCGCGGCTCGGCATTGACGCTGGCGAGCGCGGACGTGATTCTGATCGGCGACTCCTTGCAGGCACTCCCGGCGGCGATCAGCTTGGCGCGGCGCGCGAAGGGCATCATCCGCCAGAATTTGCTGTGGGCAGCGGGCTATAATTTGACTGCCATGCCTTTGGCAGCCCTTGGTTGGGTGCCTCCGTGGCTCGCCGCCATCGGCATGTCGCTGAGTTCGATCGTTGTCGTGCTCAACTCACTGCGTTTGATGCGGGACGTTGCGCCGCCTTCCGAATCACCCAAGATTCGCGCCGGGTTGACGGCCCAGACGCTGCCGGAATCACTGCTGGGGAGTCCCCTGTCATGAGCATCGTGTTCGTTCTCATTCCCGTGACGTTGGTCCTGGTCGGGCTGGCCGCGTGGGCATTTTTCTGGGCGGTTCGTACCGGACAGTTCGACGAACTGGATTCTCCCGCGTGGGACATTCTCGTCGACGAACCCAATGAAACGGCCGAGCAAGACACGCGCCGCTGACATGCATCACTTGATGACCCTGTCCGGCCCCATTTCCCTGCTCGCCGCATTTGCGGCCGGGGCTGCCGGCAGCGTTCATTGTCTTGCCATGTGCGGCGGTCTTTCGGGCGCATTGGGGATGCGCGCCAGACGCAACGGCGCGACGGCCGCACAGGCCGCTGTGCACGCGCTGACCTACCAAGGCGGACGCATCATCAGCTACTCCGTCGCCGGCGCGCTGGTGGGCGGCTTCGGTGGCTTGCTGCAGACGGTATTCGACTTCGATCGCATCTCTCTGATCGCACGCTTTCTGGCGGGCGCCGTCCTGGTGATGGCCGCGCTCGGCGTTTTGTTCAAGTGGCGTCCGCTCTCACGCTTGGAATTGCTGGGAGGCCGGTTTTGGAGCCGGGTGGCTCCCCTTGCCCGCGCCATCCCGGCCGCGGGTCTGCGCGGATCGTTGCTGCTCGGCATGGTGTGGGGATGGCTGCCCTGCGGACTCATCTATTCCATGCTGCTGGTGGCTGCGCTCGCCGGCGGCGTCTGGCAGGGCGCGGCCACCATGCTCTGCTTCGGTCTCGGCACGGTGCCCGCGGTGCTGTCGGCCGGCCTGCTCGGCGGACAAGCGTGGCGGGTCACGATGGCGCGAGGATTGAACCTGGCCGCCGGCCTCTTGTTGATGTTGTTCGGACTGTTGACTATGCTCGGGCCCTTGAGTGCACACGCGCATCACTAGCACTCGATTCTGTGGGCACTTTGCGTTGCAATGTACAAGCCCTCGGTCACTAGGGGAAACCTCTTATTCGCGACGGCGCACAACGCAGGTATGTTCGTCATGGAGCCGAGCGGTGTCGACAACAAGGGAGATTCGCCGATGATCCGGATGCCACCTCAAGGGGCCTACAAATTACTACTGCCATTGCTGGCACTCGGATTGTGCGCAGTATCGGCCACGCCTGCCTGGGCGGTACCGAGCTTCGCGCGGCAAACCGGCATGGCTTGCGCCGCCTGTCACACGGTGTTTCCCGAGCTGACTCCATTTGGGCGCGAATTCAAGCTCAACGGCTACGTGCTCGACAACATCAAGCAAGTGACGGGGATCGACACGCAGAGCCGGCAGACCCTGGCGCTCAATTCGACGCCGCCGATCAGCGCCATGGTGCAGGTTTCCTACACCCACACCGGTGCACCGCTGCCCGACAGCGCGCTGCCGGGTGCGCTCGCCAAGGACGGAGAAGTGCTGTTTCCGGACCAGGTGAGCCTGTTCTATGCGGGCAAGATCGCCGATGAACTCGGTGCATTCGTGCAACTCACGTACGACGGCGCCGCGGACCATTTTGCGCTCGACAACACGGACATTCGCTATGCACATCACTTGGCCTTCGGCGGCATAAATGGCAACGACCACCAACTGATTCTCGGAGTCACCCTCAACAACAATCCCACCGTGCAGGACGTCTGGAACACGACCCCCGCATGGGGTTTTCCGTACTCGGGAAGCGGCGTCGCCCCAGGGCCGATCACCGCAACCCAGATCGACGGCGGCCTGGGCGGAAGCGTCGCCGGGCTCGGAGTGTATGTCTGGTTCGACGATCACTTTTACGCCGAGCTCACCGGCTATACGGCGGCGATCGTCGGCGGCGCTCATCCCCTCGACAGCACTCAGGCCAATGTGGTCCACGGCCTGTCGCCCTACTGGCGAGTGGCCTATGAGCAACGCTGGGACCGCCATTCACTCTCGGTGGGTGCTTATGGGATGGATGTCAAAGAGCATCCGGGCGATGGTGCGGCCCTGCAGGGCGCCGCCAATGAATTCAAGGACGCCGCAGTGGACGTCCAGTATCAATTCATCGGCGAGGATCATTTGGCGACCGTGCTGGCGACTTACATCCACGAGAACCAGACTCTCATCGACGGATTATCGGCCAACGGCAGCAACAATCTCAAGACCGTCAAACTGACAGCCGAATACAGCTATCAGCGGCGCATCGGCGGCTCGCTCGGCTATTTTGACACCACGGGCAGCACCGATATCGTTTTGTACGCCCCCGGGCCGGTTTCCGGCAGCGCGAACGGCAGTCCGAACTCCAGCGGCTATGTCATCGAGGTCAACTATCTGCCGTGGCTCAATACGAAATTGCAGCTTCAGTATGTGGGCTACGAGAAATTCAACGGCAGCAGCACCAACTATGATGGAGCCGGACGCAATGCGTCGCAGAACAACACCCTGTACGCATTGGTCTGGCTGAATTTCTAAGGTCCTTCCGACAGTGATTCCGGAGCAGAGCTATGAAATGGAATGATGTTGTTGCAGCCGCGCTGGGCGTGTCTGGAATTATTGGTGGAATGTCCTACGCCGCCGACGTGGCGAGCGAGGCTGAAAGCGCCTCCCTGAAAGCGACCATCGTCACCTGTGCGACCTGCCATGGGGACAAGGGGCGCAGCGTCTCGCCGACATTTCCGAACCTGGCGGCACAAACGGCGCCCTACATTGAACTGCAGCTCAAGGCATTCAAGAATCAAACGCGCGCCGATCCCGATGCCCAGGCCTACATGTGGGGGATGGCCTCGCCGTTGAGCGATGCAACCATCGGCGCGCTGGCCAATTACTTTTCATCGCAGCCCGCTGCGGCCGGCCGCGGCGGGAATTCCACGCTGATTTCCCAAGGCAAGCGTTTATTCGAGGAAGGGGTGCCGGCGCACCAGACTCCGCCGTGCGCTTCCTGCCATGGTGCGCACGCCGAAGGCGTTGCCATCTTCCCGCGCCTGGCGGGACAGCATGCGCCCTATTTGCTCAAGCAGCTGCTGGCCATTCAAAGTGCCCTGCGCACCGCGCCGGTCATGCATGGTGTCATCAAGGATCTAAGCAAGGATCAAATGCAGGCGGTCGTGGCTTATCTGGAATCGATCTGATCGGTCGGCTGCGTATGGGGGCGATGGTGGCCCAGCCCCTGCAGCTGCCGCTTGGCATTGATGAAGGCTTCACGCAGGGCAAGATAGATATCGCGGTGCCCCTCGCCGTCGCTGCGCAGGCTGTCGGCATGAATGTGAGCGCGGGGCAAAGACAGATCAATCTTGACTTGATAGGCCGATTGTCTGCCTTGCGGATTGGCGGGGCCCTCGAGCGTCATATGACATTTTATGATCCCCTGGGAGAAGCGCTCCAATCGGGAGGCCAGGGTGCGCGCCCGATCCTCGAGTGCGCCGCTGCGCTCGACGTGACGAAAGGTAAGTGTGATGGGTGACTGCATGATGCGGACCAGTTGTGTGCCTGTGTTGGAGTATCGGCAATCGCCCGCCCGCGCAACATGAGGAATTTCCCCCCTCCATTGCGGTAACTCGCTAGAGTCTTCGACAGCAGCGCCGGCAGCCAGCTGCCGGCCGCCGCGGATGCGCCAGTCGGCTGGCTGCCGTCCGCCGCAAATGCAATAATCCAATAAGTGCAGTTCAGTGCGTCGTATGGGGCCCTCCTGTTCATGGCCGAATTCAGCTCCATTGCCCAGCGGCTGCTGCAATTTTCCCCCGATGCCATGCTGGTGGTGGACGAGCTGGGCATCATTCGCTTTTCCAACGAGACCTCCGACACTCTGTTCGGCTATCGACCGGAACAGCTCATTGGCCAGCCCATCAAATTGCTGATTCCGGAGCGGTTTCACACTCGGCACGGCGCCCATCTGTAGCGGGTTTCATGCAGCGACCCGCCAACCGTGAAATGGGCGCCCGGATCAGCGATTTGTTTGCGCGCCGCGCCGACGGTTCTGAATTCCCGGCCGGCATACGCCTCTCGCCGTTCAAGAACGGCGAGCACAGTTTCGTGGCCGCCGCAATTCGCGATATGACGGAGCGCCGCTCCATCAGCGATGCGCTGGTGGCCGCTCGCGAAGAAGCGGATCGCGCCAATCGGGCCAAGAGCCGCTTTCTGGCCACCGCGAGCCACGACCTGCGCCAGCCATTGCAGGCCATCCGCCTCATCAATGCCTCGATGCAGAAGCTCACGGCGCAGGATTCGGAGTTGGCCGATCTGGCGCGGCACCAGGGACAGGCCATCGACAGCGCCACGCGCATGCTCAACACCTTGCTGGATATCAGCCGCCTCGAATCAGGAGCGATCGAGCCGCAGTTGACACCGGTCAGCCTCGCCGGCGCTTTTGCGGACCTGGCAGGCGAGTTCGGACCGGTGTCAGCCGCCAAAGGCATTCGGTTGGAGTTTGCGGCCACGCAGGTGATGATGTCCACCGACCTCACCTTGTTCGCCCAGCTCCTGCAGAATTTGATCGGCAACGCGCTCAAATACACCGAGCAGGGCTTCGTCAGAGTATCCCAGGTCCTGGATGCGGATTCTCTGGTGCTCAAGGTCGAGGATTCCGGGGCGGGGATTCCCGAGGACAAACTGGAGCGGATATTCGACGAGTACTACCAAATCGGCCCGCAAGGCGCGCAACGCCCGGGAGTCGGGCTGGGCCTTGCCATCGTGCGCGAAGTATCGCGTTTGCTGGGATATTCGGTCACGGTCGAATCCACCGTGGGGCAGGGGACTTGCGTCAGCGTGCGCATCCCCCGGCATCGGCTGCTGTCGGACGCGGCAGCGCCGGCGCGCGCGGCACCGGAGGTTGCGGCGGCCAACGGACAACCGCGGTGCCGATTGGTGCTGTTGGAGGACAATGATGCCGTGCGGATGGCGACAGAGTTGTTTCTGACCCTCGAAGGGTTTGAAACGCGTGCAGCGGCTACCGTCGCCGACGCCGAGAGCCTGTTGCAGACTATGCGCCCCGGCGATGTATTCATCACGGACTACCATCTCGAGGGCAATATTACGGGACTCGATGTCTTGAGGCAGCTGCGCGGCCGGCAAGGCCGCGATGTACCGGCCATCTTGCTCAGCGGCGATTTGCAGTCCATCGTGCGGGCGGTCAAAGATTCGATTCCACAATGCCGCTTTCTGAGCAAACCGGTCGATACCAAGGCGTTGCTGTCGGCCATATCGGAACTCAGCGGCGCCTGACACCGCGCCCTACGCATATCCCCTAGTATTCTGTGCCCGTCCCCAAGGGGTATCTTTGCCGGAGGATTGGCAAGCCTCGAGGAGGTCGTGATGGCGTGGGTCGGCGTGCCGCGAACTGCAATTCTTTTGAGTGCCGGCGCATGGCTTGCGCTGGCTTATGCGGGCGCGCATGCCTCGGAAGAATCGGTGGACCGGGCGACGCAAACGGCACTGTCGCTCGATGCACATCCGGATCGCGGCGGCGCGCAATTCGCGCAGTACTGCGCACGCTGCCACGGTGCGAAAGCCGAGGGCGACGCGGGCCGCGCGATACCGTCTCTTGCCGGTCAGCGCTTTGCCTATGTCGTCCGGCAGTTGGCCAATTTTGCCGGGCTCGAGCGCGACAGCAACACCATGCACGGGGTGTTGACGCAGATAGAACTGCGGGGGCCGCAAACCTGGACGGATATCGCGGCCTATGTGAACAGAGTGCCTCCATCCGTGGGCTCGAAATTCGGGGATGGAACGCAAGTCGCGCTTGGCCGCGGTATCTTTCACGAGCAATGCGCGAGCTGCCATCGAGCGGACGCACACGGCGACGCAGACGGCTTCGTACCGTCGTTGAGAAATCAAAACTATCCCTACCTGGCGAGCCAACTGCACAAATTGGCAGCGTACCGCCGGCACAATGTCGACGAGGATCTGGTGCGCTTCTTGGGAAGCTTCAACGACCGAGACATCAGCGCGACCGCGGACTATTTGTCGCGTCTGCAGGGCCCCGGTGCGGTTCACAAAGTAATGCGCAGCAACGGGGTCGTCGTCGACTGATTACGGGGAGCCATCGGAGTTCAAGCGTTGTGGATCGAATCGCCGATATCCTGGTCATCGTCAATCCCTTGGTGAGGGACCAGCCGGCCGTTGCCAAAGCAGCGGCCTTGGCTCGATGGTATGGGGCGGGAATCGAGCTGCTCATCTGCGACACCAAGAGCTCGCGGGAAGCCCACCTGGAGGGCACGCTGCCGGATGTCAGCAATGCACGGCTGACCGACAATGTGGAATCGGTGCTCGAGCAGATGGCCGAGCCGCTGCGGGATGACGGTCTCGAGGTCAGCACCCATGTCATCAGCGGCGACCCGCTGCACGACACCGTCTTGACCTGGATGCGTAATTCGCCGGCGGATCTTCTCGTCAAGGATACTCACCATCACTCGTTGGCCAAGCGCACGCTTTCCACCAACACGGATTGGCATTTGATGCAAAAGTGTCTCATACCCCTGTTGTTGACCAAACCCACGATCTGGGGCACGCCGCCGGTGGTGATGGCCGCCGTGGACCCCGGCCATGCCAACGACCCCGACGCCGCCCTGGACCATGAAATCTTGGATGCGGCGACCTCGCTGGCGAAGCCGATCGATGCGCCGGTGCATGTGGTTCATGCCTTTTTACCCGCGACGATCATGCCCGCGGCGGTTGTCAGCATGCCCGCGGTCTTTGGCGTTTCTGCGCAGGTGCTGGCGGCGGAAGGGGTGCTGAGACTTGCGCAGGTCAAGCGATTGACCCAAGCGCATGGCATTGCAGAGGCAAGGGTGCACGTGGCCGCCGCTGCGGCCGCAGAGTACCTGCCGCGAATGGCCGCAGAGTGTCATGCGGATATCGCCGTCATGGGGGTTCTCTCACGCAGCGCACTGACGCGCGCGCTGATCGGCAGCACCGCGGAGCGCATGTTGGAAAGACTTCCCTGCGATGTCCTGTTGGTCAAGCGGCACGACTTCGCACAGAATCTGCCGTTTTAGGGGCCGCAGGGGCCGGGTGACTTCAATGCAGGCGATGGTTTTGCATGCTCGAGGCGCTCCGCTCGTGCCCGAGGAGCGGCCCGATCCGGTGCCGGGACCCGGCGAGGTGCGGGTTCGGGTCGAGGCCTGCGCCGTCTGCCGGACGGACTTGCACGTGATCGACGGCGACTTGCCGCATGTCCACCACCCCATCGTTCCCGGGCACGAAATTGTCGGCATCGTGGAAGCGCTGGGTCCCGGACCCTGCGATTTGTCGGTGGGGCAGCGGGTGGGGATACCCTGGCTGGGGAAGACCTGCGGACATTGCGACTATTGCCGGTCCGGCCGCGAGAATCTATGCGATAACCCGATTTTTACGGGATATGATCGGGACGGCGGATTTGCCACACAGGTCGTGGCTGAGTCCGCCTTTGTCATTCCTCTGGACACCTTCTCCGATCCGATCTCAACGGCGCCCCTCTTGTGCGCCGGCCTCATCGGATGGCGGTCATTGGTGGCGACAGGCGACGCCAAGACCATCGGGTTGTATGGCTTCGGTGCCGCCGCTCATGTGATTGCTCAGGTATGCCGGTGGCAGGGGCGAGAGGTTTTTGCCTTCACGCGCAAGGGCGATGAGCCCGCACAGGCCTTTGCGCGCTCGCTCGGGGCCGCCTGGGCCGGAGCTTCGGAGCAAGCGCCGCCCAGACTCCTGGATGCCGCCATCATCTTCGCACCTGCCGGTGAATTGGTGCCGGCGGCCCTGAGGGCCGTCAAGAAGGGCGGAAGAGTCGTTTGCGGCGGCATCCACATGAGCGACATACCGTCCTTTCCATACCAAATATTGTGGGAAGAACGCGAGATCGTCTCGGTGGCGAATCTCACCCGCCGTGACGCGGCAGCGTTCTTGCCGGTGGCGCAACAGGCGCAGGTACGAACGTCAACGTCGCGGTATGCGCTGCATGCCGCCAATCAGGCAGTGGATGATCTGCGCCATGGGCGCATCCAAGGGGCGGCGGTACTCGTCCCCACCTGACTTCTTCCGGCCACATCGCAAGGACAATAGAGCGCCGGGCACAGATGCCCGGCGCGCAAGTACCCACGGTTCCTTATTGAACCAGCAAACGATTTTCGACATTGGCGACACCGGGGGCCGCCCATGCCGCATAAGCGGCATCCGCATGCTCCTGCCAGCTATGGACATGCCCCTTCAGGGTGACCGTGGACTCTTCCACCTTCACCTCGATGTCCTTGGCGTCGAGTGATGCATGCCGCTGGAATGCCGCTTCGATCTTGTGCTTCACATCCGCCACCTTGACCGATGCCGCGATCACGATGTTGTTGGTGACGCCCTGCACGCCCATCAGGTAGCGCACCGCATTCTCCGCCGCACTCTTCTGGAATCCCCATTGCACCTTGCCGCTGAGCGTCACCCAGCCGTCGACCACGACGGGTTTGACGGATTCCCCGCCCGTTGCAACGTGCCAGCGCAGCGCGTTGGCCGCGGCTTCGGCAATATCCGTGTCGCTGCGTGCACCGGCCAGAGGGATCTTGACCTTGATCTCATTGGCGATCGCGCGCACGCCGCTGACCCGCTTGGTAATGTCCTCGGCGGTCCATTTGCCCGCGAAGTGGCTCACTTCGCCCGTGAGAGTCACAACCCCATCATTGACGATGACGCCGATCTTCTTGGCATCGATGCTGGGATCCCATTGTAATTCGGATTCCACATCACGCCGAATTTCAACATCAGTTTTCATGTTCATCTCCTTCTACCTACGCAGTTGATTCATCAACTCATGTTGAAGTAAAGGAAATGGAGGGGCTATTCGTGATTCCCACTATGGACGTGCAACGTCCACCTATACCCTGTGCCGATCGACGGCCGCTAACGCAAACGGGGCGGCTGTAGATGGCCCTCGGCATCGAAGCGGTTGGAATCGAGCAGGGTATCCGAATTGCCGAGACGCGAGATGTAATCGGCGAGCGCATTCTTTTCCTCCGAACGCATGCCCCGAAGCGCGCTCGTCATCTCCGGCGGGGCGAGGTCCCTGTGCAGATCGGCAGCCACATCGATCTGCCGCCTCAAATAGGGGTAATGTTGGCCGGCGATGCGCGGCACCTGGTTGGCCGACTCGCCCCGACCATCGGCACCGTGGCAGGCGGCGCAAATATGCGTGTACAGCTCCTGCCCCACGCGCAAATGCTCTCCGGAGCCGTACATCGGCGTGGGATTCCAATCGAGACCAGAGAGATAGGTGGTCAGCGCATCCATGTCGTGTTGGTTGTCGATTGTCGGGTGTGCCGTTACAACCTGCATGGCCTCATCCACGCGTGCTCCCGATCGGAACATGTTCAGCTGCTTCTTCAAGTAGCGTCTTTGCTGGCCGGCAAGATTCGGGATGGCGCCGTCGGTCGAACCCCGGGCTTTCAGTGCGTGACAGGCTCCGCAAGGCGCGTACAGACGGCTCCCTTCACCCATCGAGGGTGCGGCTTGCGCCAAGCCAAGCAATGCCATGCCGAGGACGGCCACAACCAGACAACTCCCCAATCGTTGGTGAAATCGTTTCATGTCGACAGTGTAGATCCGCCGCCCGGTTGGCACTACAGGGAAACTACCTAGGCGTTCTGCAGCGCGCCAAACATCCGTAAAGGCAGCAATCTCATTCGGGTTTCCCACAATAGCGTTGCGGCTCTCTGGCCTGCACCCTAGCCAGGCCGAGCAAACCCGCGACGGCCGAGGGGATCATTGATGGACCGCGATACACTGCATCGGCTGCTGCGTGACATGCTGCTGTCGCGAGTCTTCGAGGAACGTGCGGCCGAGGAATACGGCAAAGGCAATATCGTTGGATTCTTGCATCTGTATCCCGGGGAGGAGGCGGTGGGAGCGGGTGTCATCAACGCTGCCGGCCCGGCCGACTATATCGTGAGCGCCTATCGCGAGCATGCGCATGCCATCATGCGCGGCACGCCGCCGCGCAATGTGATGGCGGAACTATTCGGCCGCGCCGATGGAATGAGCGGCGGTATGGGCGGCTCCATGCACATGTTCGACGCCCAACGCCGTTTCATGGGCGGTTACGCCATCGTGGGGGAGAGCTGCCCAATCGCGCTCGGCATTGCGTATGCCGTGGCGATGCGCCGAAGCACGGAGGCCGTGGTCTGTTTCTTCGGCGACGGCGCGGTCAATCAGGGCACGTTCCACGAGTCGCTGAACATGGCGGCTCTGTGGCGGCTGCCTCTGCTGTTTGTATGCGAAAACAATCACTATGCGATCGGCACCGAGATTCACCGGCATTCGGCCGTGGTGGAAGTCTACAAACGCGCTGCGGCCTATAACATTCCTGCCGAGAAGGTCGACGGGATGGATGTGCTGAAAGTCTACGAGACGGCGCGCCGCGCGCTCGAGCGCATTCACGACGGCGGCGGCCCCCAGTTCATTGAGTGTGAGACCTACCGGTATCGGGGACATTCGATGGCCGATCCCGGGACTTATCGACCGGCCGTGGAGGTCAAGGCTCAGGAGGCGCGCGATCCCATCGCCGCCGCGATTCGCGAGGTCGAATACCACTATCCGACTGCGGCCGAGCTGGCCGTGGCGGGCCCGGACAACATCGCACGTCTCACGCGACATATGGTTGATGCCGGTCATGCGGCCGAGGCGCAAGTCGAGGAATTGAAGAAGGAGGTCGGCGCAGCCGTGGAGGATGCAGTGCAGTTCGCCCTGCAAAGCCCGCAGCCGACCATGGATGCGGCATGGGCACATCTGAACTGCAACCGACGGCAAGAAGTACTGATATAGGAAGGACCATGTCACAGGAATTGCTTTACTGGCAGGCCCTCAATCAGGCGCTCGATGCGGAAATGGCCGCCGATGAATCGGTCTTCATTCTGGGGGAGGATGTGGGACTGTACGGCGGCAGCTACCGCGTCACCGAAGGGCTATATGCCAAGTACGGCGAATGGCGCGTTCGCGACACGCCGATTTCTGAGAATAGCTTCACCGGGCTCGGCGTCGGCGCGGCACTTCTGGGCATGCGACCGGTGGTTGAGATCATGACCATCAACTTCATGCTGCTGGCCCTGGATTCCATCATCAATGGCGCCGCCAAGATCCCGTTCATGTCGGGCGGACAGTTCAAAATGCCGCTCGTCGTGCGGGTGCCCGGCGGCGTGGCTCGACAATTGGGGGCGCAACATGCCCAGCGGCTGGAACACACCTTGATGAATGTACCCGGTCTGCGCATTGCGGTTCCTGCGACGCCGCAGGACGCGTATTGGCAGCTTCGCCAAGCCATCGCCAGCGATGAGCCGATCATCCTGCTGGAGCACGAACTGCTCTATTTCAGCAAAGGACCTGCGGATCTGCTGGCGGATCCGCCGCCGATGCATCGCGCCGCGGTACGGCGGGAGGGGCGGGATCTGACCATCGTGAGCTATTCGCGCCACGCACTGCTGTCGCAGGCGGCGGCATCGGAGCTTGCCCAGGAGGGAATCGAGGCGGAGGTCATCGATCTGCGCAGCTTGAAACCGATCGACTGGGACACGTGCGCCAATTCGCTCAACAAGACGCACCGGCTGCTGGTGGTCGAGGAGGATTGCCGATTTGCCGGCGCGGGCGCGGAGATCTCATCCGCGCTTGCCGAACGCTGCTTCTATTCCCTCGATGCGCCGGTCAAGCGATTGGCCGGGCTCGACATGCCGACTCCGTACAACGGCAAGCTCGAAGCTGCGACCATTCCTCAAGTACCCGATATTGTCGCGGCGGCGCGTGCGCTGTGCCGGGGCGAGCCGGGAATCAAGGCTGCATAGCATGAATCGGCCCATCACAATGCCCGCCCTTTCCGACACCATGAACAATGGGCGCCTGGTGAAATGGGTCAAGAAGGTCGGCGATCCCGTTAAAAAGGGTGAATCGGTCGCCGACGTCGAGACGGATAAAGCCGTGATGGATGTGGAGGCATTCCACGACGGTTATCTGATGGGCCCACTGGCCGCCGAGGGCAGTGAGCTGCCTGTCGGCGCAACAATCGGCTTCCTTGCCGAGGGACCCTGCGCAACGGCGGCGGCGGCTGAAGGTGAACCGGCGCCGGTTGACACACCGGCCCCAATACGCGCCTCCCCCTATGCCCGCCGTCTCGCGCAGGAGCGGGGGGTCGATGTCGCGCAGGTGATCGCGGAGCGCAGCAAAGCCGGGGCAAGTATCGTTGATGCCCCGCAGCCGACCGTGGCTGTCACTTCGGGTGAGGCACCGTATCGCATGGAGCGTGCATCGAGCGCGCGCGAAGCGCTTGCGCGCAACATGACCGCGAGCCTTGCGACCCCCACATTTCGCATGACCGCACGGCTGCCGCTCGCCGCATTGCTGGCGGCCTCCAAGGCCACGCCGGCGTCGCTCACATTGCTGCTGGCTCGCGCCTGCGCACTGTCGGTCAAGACACATCGCTGGTTCAATGCCCTGTATACCCCCGAGGGATTCGCATTTCGGGAGCGAGTCGATGTAGCGATCGCGGTGGACACGCCCGACGGGCTCCTGGCACCGGTGATCCGCGACGTTGCCGGCCGATCATTTCCGGAGCTTGCCGCCGATTGGCGCAAACTGCGCGAAAAAGCCCTCAGCCGCCGCCTAAGCGCCTCGGACTATCAAGGCGCCACCTTCTACCTCTCCAATCTCGGCATGTTTTCCGTGGTCCACAGTTTCGATGCGGTGTTGCCGATCGGCGCCGCTGCCATCCTCTGCGTCGCGGCCGCGGACGGTGAGCGAACGTCTTTCACGTTGGGCTGCGACCACCGCGTGCTGGCGGGCGCCGACGCGGCGCGCTTCCTCGGCACTTTCTCCGAACTCATCGCCACCCCCGATCGGCTGATCGGGATGCCGAACCCGGCCCCGCCACCCTAGCGACAAGCGGCGCGCTCAGGCGGCGAGCAACGCCCGCAGCAGCGTCAACGACTCCTGCGCCCTGATCGGCTTGCTCGTGATCCGCAGATATGGATCGCGTGGCAGTTGCTTGATCGCCATGGAGGTGTCGCCCGTCGTAAGCGCGGCCTCACGTTGCCGGCAAAAAACGGTTAGCATGGGCGATGTTCGCCACCCTGTGGACCCGCCTGAAGGAGCACCCTCTCGCGCGGGTCGGTCCCGGCCTCATCACCGGGGTGGCGGATGACGATCCCAGCGGCATCGCCACCTATTCGCAGGCGGGTGCGCAATTCGGGTTCGACATGCTGTGGACCATGCCGTTTGCCCTGCCGCTGATGGCCTCGATCCAATACCTGTGCGCGTCGCTCGGCCGAGTCACCGGTAAAGGGCTCGCGGCCAACATCAAAGACGCATTCCCCCCGGTCGTGGTCAAGTCGGTCGTGCTGCTGCTGCTGATCGCCAATACGCTCAACATCGCCGCGGACGTCGCCGCCATGGGGGAGGTCGCCGAGTTGGTGACGGGGGTCGATCGCCATCTCATGACGGCGCTGTTCGTGACCGCAACGCTGCTGCTGCAGGTGTTCATTCCCTATCATCGATATGTGCGCTTCTTGAAGTGGCTGACCTTGTGCCTGCTGGCCTACGCCGCCGTGCTGTTCACGGTTCACGTTCCCTGGGGTCAGGTGCTGCTGCGCACGGTCTGGCCGCATTTTACGCTCAATGCGGCGGCGGCGGCCGTCGTGGTCGGCATCTTCGGCACGACCATCAGTCCGTACTTGTTTTTTTGGCAGGCCTCCGAGGAGGTGGAGGAGATGCAGTCGGTTCCGGGAACCGCGCCGCTCATGCGCGATTCGCGCGCTGCGGGAACGGAGCTGCGCCGCATCCTCTGGGATACGTGGAGCGGCATGTTCTATTCCGACCTCACCGCGTACTTCATCATTCTGGCAACAGCGGTCACGCTGCACGCGGCGGGAATTACCGACATACATACGGCTGCGCAGGCGGCCGGTGCATTGCGGCCGCTGGCGGGCGACTTCGCGTTCATCCTGTTCGCGCTCGGCATTCTCGGTGTCGGTTTGATCGGCGTGCCGGTGCTCGCCGGTTCCGGCGCGTATGCGCTGTCCGAAACCCTCGGTTGGAAGTCGGGTCTGGAGCGCACGGCGGGCGATGCACGGGGATTTTACGGCATCATCGCGGTCAGCGTGGTGGCCGCGCTGGTGATGCAGTATTTGCCGATTGAGCCGATGAAGGCACTGTTCTGGAGTGCGGTGATCAACGGAATCGTTGCCGTGCCGCTGATGGTGGTGATTCTGCTGCTGGTGTCCAGGAAATCCGTGATGGGTGAGTTCACCGCAGGCCGGGGCTTCACTGTTCTCGGATGGACCGCCACCGCCGTGATGGGCGCGGCGGCGGTGTGGCTGTTCATCCCCGGTAAGAACCCTTAACGCATTGCCGGATCTACCTATGCCGCGCCGCCGCGCGATGTGGCAGATTCAATTCATGGACATACAGGACTTGGCAACGCCGACTTTCGGCGGTGAATTGGCACAGCGCGGGTACGCGTTGAACAAGATGTGTTTTTCGCTGAATCATGCGAAGAACCGCGCCGCCTTCCTGGAAGACCCGCAGGCCTATTGCGATAAATTCGGTCTCACCGAAGCGCAGCGCGCCGCCGTCGACAGCCGCAATGTGCTGCGGATGCTCGAGGCCGGCGGCAATATCTACTATTTGGCGAAGCTGGCCGGCATCTATGGACTGAACGTGCAGGACATCGGCGCTCAACAAACCAGCATGAGCGTCGCCGCATTCAAATCCAAACTCGCGGCAGCGGGGACGTAAGAATCATGGCACGCATCGTGGGTGCCATCACCACCTCGCACGTGCCGGCCATCGGCACCGCGATTGCGCGCGGATTGCAGCAGGACGCCTACTGGGCGCCGTTTTTCGACGGATTTCGGCGCGTGCACCTGTGGCTGCAGGAAGTCCGTCCGCAGGTCGCCGTGATTTTCTACAACGATCACGGTTTGAATTTCTTCCTGGACAAGATGCCGACATTCGCTGTCGGTGCGGCCTCCCAGTATCACTACGCCGATGAAGGATGGGGCATTCCGGCGATGTTTCCGCCTTTTCCCGGCGATGCGCAACTCTCCTGGCATTTGATCGAATCGCTGGTGCGGGATGACTTCGATGTGACGACCTGCCAGGAGATGCTGGTCGATCATGCCTTCGCCGTGCCGATGAAGCTGCTCTGGCCGGGCGCCGGAGCATGGCCGGTCAAGACCGTTCCCATCGCCATCAACACCGTGCAGCACCCGCTGCCATCGGCGGCGCGCTGCTTCAAATTGGGTCAGGCCGTCGGCCGCGCGCTCGAGGCGTTTCCGCGCGATCTGAAGGTGGTGATCCTGGGAACAGGGGGCCTGTCGCACCAGCTCGAAGGGACCCGCGCCGGGTTCATCAACAAAGAATTCGATTTGATGTGCATGGACAAGCTGGTGAGCGATCCTTTGGCACTGACCCGGTATACGACTTCACAATGGGTGGAGCTTGCCGGATCGCAAGGAGTGGAGTTTCTCATGTGGCTGGCGGCGCGCGGCGCCTTGACGGGACAGGTATCGAAGCTGCACAGCAACTACCATATTCCCATCTCCAATACCGCGGCCGGTCTCATGCTGATGGAGAACCGCGCCGTCGAGCACGGATCCGGCGCCCGCGTCGAGGCGGCTTGAGCGGCGCGCCGCGGCGCTACGGACGCCGGGCCTACGCCGCCGCCCGGTGCACGGGCGCATCTTCCTCCAACGCCCGCGCCAGAACATCGTCTATTTTCTCCGCCCAGACGAACTCGAGCTTGGTGCGCACGCTCTCGGGGATGTCCTCGAGATCGCGGCGGTTGCGCGCAGGGAGAATCACGGTGCGAATGCCGGCACGTGCCGCGGCCACGCATTTCTCCTTGATGCCGCCCACCGGCATGACCACGCCCCGCAGGCTGATCTCTCCGGTCATGGCAATGTCGGCCCGCACGGTGCGCTGCGACAGCAGCGAGGCCAGGGAGGTGGCGATGGCCACGCCGGCACTCGGCCCGTCCTTCGGGATGGCGCCGGCCGGCACGTGAATGTGCAGGTCGCTGTTGTCGAACACGGTCGGATCCACCCTCAGCCGGTCCGCCTGCGACTTCACCCAGGTGACGGCCGCCTGTGCGCTCTCCTTCATGACATCGCCCAGCTGTCCCGTCAGGATGAGCTTGCCGCTGCCTCGCACGCGGCTGGATTCGATGAAGAGAATGTCGCCGCCCGCCGGAGTCCAGGCGAGACCCGTGGCCACCCCGGGGATGCTGGTGCGCAGCGCCACGTCGCTCTCGAAGCGCGGCGCGCCCAAGATTCGCGCAACATCATCCGCGCCGATGGCGACGCGCTGCGCGCCGCCGGAGGCGATGGTGACCGCCGCGCTGCGCAGCACTGAGCCGATCTGACGCTCCAGACTTCTGACGCCGGCCTCGCGGGTATGGTCGATGATGAGACGGCGCAGGGCCTCCTCGGAAATATCGATCTGATCCTCCTTGAGGCCATTCGCCCGCAACTGCCGCGACAGCAGATGGCGCTTGGCGATCTGCAGCTTTTCCTCTTCGGTGTAGCCCGTGAGCTCGATGATTTCCATGCGGTCGCGCAGCGGCGGCGGTATGGCGTCCAGCACATTGGCGGTGCCGATGAACAGTACCTTGGACAGATCGAAGGGCACGGCAAGGTAGTTGTCGCGGAACGAATTGTTCTGTTCGGGATCCAGCACCTCGAGCAGGGCCGAGAACGGATCGCCCTGATGGCTCGCCGAGAGCTTGTCCACCTCATCGAGCATGAGCACCGGATTGCGCCGGCCCGCCTTGCGCACGGCCTGCGCAATGTTGCCCGGCAGCGAGCCGATATAGGTGCGCCGATGGCCGCGGATTTCCGCCTCGTCATGCACTCCGCCCAGGCTCACGCGCCCGAACTTGAGTCCGATCGCCTTGGCGATGCTCTGACCGAGCGAGGTCTTGCCCACGCCCGGCGGGCCGACGAAGCACAGAATGGGACTGCGGCCTTCCGGATTGAGCTTGCGCACGGCAAGGAATTCCAATATTCGCCGCTTGACCTTCTCCAGGCCATAGTGATCGTGATCGAGAATGGCGCGCGCCTGTTCGATGTCGACCGTCTCGGGATCGACCTTGGACCATGGCATGGCGAGCAGCCAGTCGAGGTAGGCGCGGGTCATGGAGTACTCGGCCGAGGAGTCCGGCATACGCTGCAGTCGCTTGAGCTCACGCTGTGCCTGCTCTTCGACTTCAGCCGGCATGCCGGCGTCCTTGATACCTTGCTTGAGCTCATCGAGCTCGCCGGCGGCGCCGTCGGTCTCGCCCAATTCCTTCTGAATCTGCCGCAGGCGTTCGCGCAGCACCGCTTCCTTCTGCCGCTCGTCGAACGCTTCGCGCGTCTTTTCATCGATCTTGCGGGACACCTTCAGAACTTCGATGCGCCGGATGAGGAAGGCGAGAACGCGGTCGAGCCGCGCCTTCAGATCGAAGGTGGCCAGGATTTCCTGCTTGTCCGCGATTTTGAGATCCATGAAGCTTGCCACCATGTCGGCGAGCATGGGAATGGACTCGATGCTGCGGATGGCGTTGACCAGCTCTCCCGGGGCCTGCGGCAGCAGCTGCACCGCTTCCAGCGCCTTGTTGCGCAGGTTGAGTCCGCGAGCCTCGGTCTCCTGGTCGAGCACCGTGACTTCCTGGTGCGCCTCGATGCGCGCCACCGGGAAAGGTTCGCGGCTGACGTAGTCCAGCACCGTGAACCGCTCTTCGCCCTGGGCTATCAAGTGATGGGTACCGTCGGGCGCGGTGATGA
Source organism: uncultured Gammaproteobacteria bacterium (assembly GCA_963800375.1). Taxonomy (GTDB): domain Bacteria; phylum Pseudomonadota; class Gammaproteobacteria; order Steroidobacterales; family Steroidobacteraceae; genus Bog-1198. The sequence goes on from CAWDAT010000003.1 coordinate 108,013, forward strand.
AGCGTACGATGGTCGCGGCCGTGCCGATCGGGTGCAGCGTCTCGGGGCCGAACGCCGTGCCGTCCTCGGCGCCGGCGGCCTCTCTGCGCAGCAATAGACCGACTCGGCGCTGCGTGCGCACCGCTTCCTGCGCCGCGGCCAAGGCCGCCGCACCGGTCACCGCGATGGGCAATACGACGCCCGGGAACAGCACCGTGTCGCTGACCGGCAATATGATCAGGACGTCTTCAGAGTTCATGACGTCTCCCTCGTGAGCCGCAGATACAGACAGCCGCGTTCGAGCCGCCGCTCAAGCAGCGCATAGCGTCCGGGCGGCAGATCGACGCGCCGGCGCATGCGGCCATAGGGGATTTCCAGGCGCACGACTTGCATGCGGGTGCGCAGTGCAGGCGGCGACACCGTGGTGTCGATCTGCAAGCCGGCCGGGGTCAGTTGCACGGTCACCTGGTCGGCATAGGCGCCGGGGAGTGCCACCACGACCTCGAATTCGGGACCGTCCGCGAAGATATCCGCGGGAGGTTCCCACACCGGCGGCGCGGCCGGCCTGGCCAGGAGCTCGAAAAAACGGCGGTGCTTGCGCTCTGCCTCGTCGAGCAGGGCACAGGCTTCCGCCCACATCGAGGATCTTCTGCGGCTGCTGTTCATGGATCATGAATGCGGCCGCCGGAGGCGAAGTTCAAGGGTTGGGGTACCGGCGCAGGCCGGGTTCGGTCAGCCGCCGGCGGCGGCCCGCAATACCCTCAATTTGCTGTCGAAATCTTCCTTGTTCAGATATGCACCGCACAATCGACGGAAGCCCTGATACGAGCGTCGGCCATGCAAGGTGCGCCAATTGTCGAACAGCAACGCCGTGCCCGGCGCGAGACGCATGGTGATTTCGTTGGCGGGGTCATTGATCAACCGGTTGAACGATTTCAGCGCCCGATAGAACGCCTTCATCCGCGGCGTCGGCAGGTGCAGCGGCGCCCGGTCGTAGTTGTTGTAGGCGATCTGCAGAAGGTCGCCATTGTCATCCAGGCCGATCACCGGATGCTCGGCCTTGAGGTGCACCCCGTCGCCCAGGTAATGCGCCGGAACCTTGACCGTCGACAACACTTGGAAGGCCATCGGATCGGCCTGGCGAATCAAGTCCGCGACCTTGAATCCGTCGACCAGGGTGCTGTCGCCGCCGCTGCCGTCGAACTTCAGGCAGTGGAACAGCTGGTAGCCCGGCGAATCGATGCTGTAAGTGCCGTCGGTATGAGGCCCGATCGCATCCGAGGTATAAGCCGTGTCCTTGAAGGCCAGGTTGGCGGTGAAATCCCACATGCCGCCGAAGATGGTTTCGCGGACATAGCCGATCCGGGTAACCAGTTCCTTGGTGGCTTCGAGGGTCGGCGGCACTCCGGATGCCAGGGCAAAGCCATATTCCTCCACCAACGAGAGCCAGCGCAGCAAGCCTGCGCTGCCCGACATGATGTCGGCGTGGGCGACCGTCGGGAAATTCTCCCCCATGGCCGCGCGATCCCACAGGCGCCGCCGCGGCGCGGTGCTGCGGCCGTGGCTGCGGGCGATGTTCCACAGGAACGCGGCCGGCAGGGTGCTGGTGCTGCCGTCGTGCTGCCAAACGAGGCGCAGTGTGCGTCCGCCATCGGCGATTTCAATCGCGGCCGGGGTGATGTCCTCGGGAATCGCGAAGGTGTCGACCTGGCGCTGCAAGGTGTCGGGATGCAGGCTCTCCTTGGCATGACAGTGATCCCGCAGCCAGAACGGCGCGAAGCGCTCCCGGGAGGCGGTATCCCTCCACGAAATCTCCACTTCGCCGTCGACGAGCACGGCCGCGCTCAGCAACGCCTCGGAGACCGGAACTGCGGCGATGGGGTCAAGCATGGGTTTCTCCTATTACTGAACGAGTGTACAATAGGCGGCGTTATTGCGTCAAACCGGGGCGGCAGGGTCGATGCGGGGTCTTTAAAAGAAACCGCCGAGAACGGCGGTTTGTCCGGGTCAGCGCGGCGCGGCTCGATCCACCATCCGCACGGTGTAGCCGCCGGATTTCTCATCCGACCGCAGCGTCAAGAGGCCGCGCTTTTCGGCATCGGCCAGCAGATCGTTGAAAGATCTGAAGCCGTAGAAGCGCTCGTTGAATCCCGGATGACGGCGCTTGATCGCCTGCTTGATCATCGATCCCCAGATGGATTCGTTTTCGCCCCGCTCTTCGATCAGCGCCTCCAGCGTCTGCACGACCTTTTCGAATGCGTCGCCGACATCCGGACCCTTGCTCTCCGCGACCACGGTTTCCGCCGGCGCGGCTTCCGCCGACGTGGCCGGCGGGCGAACCGGCGCTGAGTTGCGGCGGCGCGCCTTGGAGGGTTCCTTGCGGACCAGGTCATCGTAGTAGATGAATTCGTCGCAGTTGTTGATGAACAGATCCGAGGTCGAATTCTTGACGCCGACGCCGATGACGGTCTTGGCGTTTTCGCGCAATTTGCTGACCAGCGGCGAGAAATCCGAATCGCCGCTCAAGATCACGAAGGTATCGACGTGTCCCTTGGTGTAGCACAGGTCGAGCGCATCGACGACCATGCGGATGTCGGCGGAATTCTTGCCGGATTGACGCACATGCGGAATTTCGATGAGTTCGAAGGCGGCTTCGTGCAGGCCGCGTTTGAAGTCTTTGTAGCGATCGAAATCACAATACGCCTTCTTGACGACGATGTGGCCTTTCAGCAGCAGGCGCTCGAGCACCTTTTCGATGTCGAAACTCGGGTACTTGGCATCGCGCGCGCCGAGCGCGATGTTCTCCAAGTCGAGGAAAACCGCCATGGTGGCATCGGAGGTTGTGGTGATCATGGGCGGCGAGTCTACTCCATTCCGCGGCCGCTCCCGACGGCGGGGGCCTAGAACCAATTGTAATTGAAGCTGATGCTGACCCGTTCGGCAGCGACGCGGTTCGGCACCACCTCGTGACGCAGCCAGCTTTCGAACAGCACGAGCCGGCCGGCGGCGGCAGGAAAGGTGCCCCACGCCTGAGTCTCGCGCCTGGCCGTGGCCTTGCGCGGCGGCGCCGCCATGAATCGATCCAGCCGCGGATCTTCGAACTTGATCCCCGGAGTCCCCGCGGGAACATGCACATAGTAGGTGCCGCTCAAGGTCGACAAGGGATGCAGGTGCAGACCGTGCACCACATGTTTGGGCATGATGTTGATCCAGCAATCAGTCATGCTGAGTTCCTTGCCCTCGAGATCCCACTCGACCGCGGAGGCGAACGCCTTGACATGCCGGCCGAGCTTGTTCTGCAAGGCCTTGAAGGTCGGTGAAATGCGCTGCAGCCAATGCACCGAGCCGTAGGAGGTATATCCGCCGGGATAATTCTCGGCGGACCAGCGGCGCCCGGCGGCGTCGTCGAGGCGCAATTGGCGGCATTCCTTCAACAGCTGCCGGTTGAAGGCGGCTGCGCCGCTTCGTTGCAGGGCTGCCGTATAGACGTACGTGGGAAACAAGCGGTGGATGCTCATGAGGCCAAGCCTAGCGGTCATCGCCGCGCAAGGGAAATAGATATAAGATCCCGCATGAACTCCGCGCGCACCATTCCGCTTCCGCGCTCCGCGGCGGCCATTCCATGGCGGGTGGCGCCGCCATTGATCAGCACGGCCTTGATCATGATCGGTGCGGGCTTCTTGGGTACGCTGCTGCCCCTTCGATTCTCCGCCCTCGGGCTGTCGGACGGGGTGATAGGGCTGATCGCCACGGCCGAAGCCCTGGGATTCCTGGCCGGATGTCTGCATGCCCACAAGCTGATCGCGCCGGTGGGCCTGGACCGCGCCTACGCGACGTTTGCCGGACTGAAATCGGTGGCCATTCTAGGGCTGTACTTCGCCGAGGGTGTCCCCGCTCTGGCGCTGTTGCGCTTTCTGATCGGCATCAATGCGGCGGGGCTTGCTATCATCGTCGAAAGTTGGCTGAACGCGCTGGCGCCGAACGAGCAGCGCGGCCGCGTGCTCACGATCTACGTGCTGGTGTACGGCCTGTTTTTCGGCATCGGTCAGTTGTTGAGCCAAAGCCTCAATGTCAGGGGTCCGGAGCTATTGATCATCGCCGGTATTTCGACAACGCTTGCCCTGGTGCCGATGGTGGCCATCGACGTGCGCGCGCCGGTCTTGCCGCGCCGTGTGAAGCTCGAGATCCTGAAGGCCCTGCGCACATCGCCGGTGAGCGTCAGCGCCTGTCTGCTCAACGGCCTCATTCTGACCGCCTTCACCACCGTGGGACCTCTGTTCAGCGCCCGCATCGGCTTCGATCAACAGCGCATCGTGCTGTTGATGGCCTGCGTATCGCTGGGTGGATTGTTTCTGCAGTGGCCGATCGGCTATTTCTCGGACAAGGTGGACCGGCTGCATGCGCTGATCGGTCTCGGCCTCGGGATACTCGCCGTCGCCGCCGCGCTGGCATGGGCCGGGCGGCAAATGCCGTTCGCGTTGCTGGCGCTGCTGTTCGGCGTGTTCGGCGGACTCGCGGAGAGTTTGTACGCGGTGGGCGTCGCTCACGCCAACGACCGCGCCGTCGCCACCGACTATGTGGCGCTGTCGTCGACCTTGCTGTTCGTCTGGGCCTTGGGTTCGACCGTGGGCCCCACGGTCGGTACCTACGCCATCCAGCTGCTGCGCCCCAGTGCGTTCTTCGTCTATGTCATGGCGCTGACATTCGCCTTTACCGTGTTCGCCGTGTGGCGCCTGTCGCGCCGCCATGCCGATCGCATCGTGGAGACGCATGAGGACTTTCTTGCCTACCCGCAGACATCGCCCGAGATCTATGCCTGGCTGCCCTATCACCGGGACTCGCCGGCCGAGACGCCGCCGCAGGATTCGAAACCCACTTGAACGATTGCCATTCCAAGGTGCTCAATGACCAGTCAACATTTCCTAGGTTCCCGATTTTCGAGCCGCGCGCTGCCGGTGGCCGTATTGCTGTGCGCGGCCGCGCTGTGTGACGCCGCACCCGCCGTCGCCGCCCCATGTTACGTGCCCATCACGCCGTCTTCGAACGACAAGACGGTGACGCTGAACGGCCGCAATCTGACCATCGATCAAATCGTCATGGTCGCGCGCTACGGCGCCAAGGTGGAATTGAGCGCCGAGGCGCGCCGGCAGCAGGCCGACAATTACGGCCTGCTGCTCGAGGCGTCGGCCGAGGGCATGCCGGTGTATTGGTTCAACCGCGGCACCGGCGATCAGCGCGAGACGGTGTTGTTCGAGGGCGATCCCTTGTCGCCGAAGAATCGCGCGTACATCGAAAAGACGCAGGCCGGCAGATTTCATTCCGGCATGGAGTGGGGCACGGGACCCGAGATCGCGAACGAAGAAATCGTGCGCGCGATGATGGTGGTGCGCGCCAATGCCATGGTCTACAACGCCCCGAGTCCGCAGCTGTCGCAGATGCTGTTGGATCTGCTCAACAAGCGCATCACCCCGGTGGTGCAGTCGCGCGGCACGCTGGGCGAGGGAGATCTGGCGCAGTTGGGCAATGTCGGGGCCACCATGGTGGGAGCCGGCGAAGCCTATTTTCAGGGAGTGCGAATGAAGGCCGACCAAGCTCTGAAGAGCGCCGGCCTGACTCCCCTCCAGCCGTTTGGCGCGGACGACAACGCGCTCACCAGCAGCAACGCCTACGCCACGGGTCAGGCGGCGCTCTTGGTCCACGACGCCAAGGAGGCGCTCGAATGGGCGGACTTGATCTATGCCATCGACTTGAACGGCATGAACAGCAGCATCACGCCGTTGAGCCTGGTGGTGCAGCGCGACCGGCCGGAGAAGTGGTTGAATTGGCACGCGGCCCGCGTGCTCGACATGATCAAGGGCAGCTATGTCTTCGACAAAGATGCCAAGCGCATCATCCAGGACCCGGAGAGCCTGCGAGCCTCGTCGATCCGCCAGGCATCCGCCTGGGAGGAGTGGGCGGCGCTGCGCGATGCGGTGGTGTTTCAAGCCAATTCGTCCGATCACAATCCGGCCGTGAATGTGGGGTTAAGTCCGCAGGACTCGTGGGAACTGGCGACGCCGCAGCTGATGCGCTTCTACGTCAAGGGCGGTCCGCACAGCCATGGCCAGCATGGCTACATCGTCTCCAACGCCAATTGGGACCCCTATCCCATGGCCAATCGGGTGGAGAGCTTTCTGATCGCGCTCGGCAACATGGACATCGCCGTCATGCTGCGCATCGAGCGCTTCAGGAGTCCGTTCTTCACCGGCGTGGCGGCCGCGGATGTGCTGCCCGGAGCCACCGGCGGCTTCTTCGGCTACGCCCCGGTCGATCTGCAGCAGGAAATCCAGAGCCTGATGAATCCCGTCGCGCCCTTCGGCAGCGCCATCGTGGGCACGGTCGAAGATCTACAATCGCAGACCCGCATCAAACTGCAACGGGCACGGCAGGCCGTCGAGACGACTTTCGATTTGCTGAGCTTTGACCTGATCGAGGGCAGTCTGTGGATGGACGTGCGCAAGACGCAGGATCCGAATCGCAGTTTCGGCGCTGCGCCGACGGCGGTATGGAACGCCTTCCGTCAACGCGTGCCGCTGCGGCCGGATCCTGCCAACCAGAGTGAGCAATCGACTCCGTTCATCGCCGCGCAATTCTTGAAAACGACGGCGGCGTCGAGCTTCTACCCAAGCCGCGAACCGTAGCGGCGGTTGCGGTCGGGCGTTTAGGGCGCGGCCGCGGATCCGGCGGGCGCCCGCGAGTCGCTGGCTCCGTACAGGACTCCGGCGGGCGAAATGGCTATCGCCTCGGCGGCATTCCCGGTGCCCCAGGGTTCCAAGGGAACCACGTGATAGCCCATGTGGGTGAGCGCTTTGACCGTGCCGGCGGGAAACGCGAGCGGTTCTCCCGCCAAGGTGTCGGGCAGCCATTGATGATGCATGCGCGGCGCCTCGACGGCCGCCTGTACCGCCATTCCATGGTCGATGACATTGACGATGATTTCCAGGACGGTGGTGATGATCCGCGCGCCGCCGGGCGTCCCGACCACCAGCACCGGTTTGCCGTCCTTGAGCACGATGGTCGGGGTCATGGAGCTCAAGGGACGCTTGCCGGGTGCAATCGCGTTCGCCTTGCCCTGCACCAGTCCGAACATATTGGCCGCACCGGGCTTTGCGGTGAAGTCGTCCATCTCGTCGTTCAAGAAAAAGCCGGTGTCGCCGGCAATGACCCGGGCGCCGAAGTCATCGTTGATGGTGTAGGTGACGGATACGGCGTTGCCCCCGGCATCGACGATGGAGTAGTGCGTGGTGGTGGCCTTTTCATCGGCCGCGGAAACTCCGCCAAGGGCGGTGGAGGGCGTCGCGCGATGCGGCTGGATGCGGGCGCGGATCGCGCCGGCATGCTGCGCCGACAACAGCCGGGCCAGCGGATTCTCGACGAAGGCGGGATCACCCAGATAGGTGTTGCGGTCACGATAGGCGAATCGCATGGCCTCGGCCATCAAGTGCACCGAATCGGCGGTATGAAACCCAAGCGCCCCGAGCGGATAAGCTTGCAGCACCTGGAGCATCTCGCACAGCGTCACTCCGCCCGAGCTCGGCGGCGGCGCCGAGAGGATGGTGTAGCCGCGGTAGAGACAGGAAAGCGGCGCGGATTCCGTGACCGAGTAAGCCGCGAAATCCTTCCGGGTCAGCACTCCGCCGGCGGCGCGGGCGGCGGCGGCCACGGCGTCGGCGATCGAACCTTGATAGAAGGCCTCGGCGCCCCCTTCGCTGACGGCCCGCAGCGTCGCCGCCAGATTCTTCTGCACCAGGCGTTCGCCGGGTTTGAAGGGCGCGCCGTGATTCAGGAATATTGCCCCGACGTTCGGCTGTGCATGGAAATCCTCCGTGCCGCCGTCGAGCACATCGGTGTCGGCGCGAGTCAACACGAAGCCCTCCTGCGCGAGACGAATCGCGGCGGCCATCAGGGTCGCCCGCGGCAAGGTGCCATACTCGCGGCGCGCGGTCTCGAGTCCGAGCACGGTCCCGGGAACTCCCGCCGCCAGGAAGCCCCTCACGCTCCTGGCGCTGACCGGGTTGCCGCGGGAGTCGAGAAACATGTCGGCGCGCGCCGCCAGCGGCGCCTGCTCGCGGAAATTGATGAAGGTACTCCTGCCATCGGCCAGGTGGATGACCATGAAACCGCCGCCGCCGAGATTGCCGCAGCAAGGATGGGTCACGGCGAGCGCGTACCCGACGGCAATGGCCGCGTCCACGGCATTTCCGCCCCGGCGCAGAATGTCGGCGCCCACGTCGGAGGCCAGGTGCTGAGCCGTCACGACCATGCCGGTGGTTGATTCCAAGGCTGCCGGGCCGGCGACGCCTGCGGGCGCGGCGCGGCAGGCGGGTGCGGCCGTGAACAGCAACCCGGCCAACGCCGGGGCGAACGACGCGAACCCAAGGTTTCCGGCACAGGTAATTAGAGGGTCCTCCAGGAGTAAACTAAAATAGCCGCATCGGCGGCGAGTTCGTGAGACAGAGTAGCGCAGCACGGCTTTAGGAGCCATCGGCATGACGGGCACGGTAACGGCACTCAACCTGGCGCGCGCGCAGTTCGCGTTCACCTTGTCGTTCCATTTCATCTTCCCGGCGTTTTCGATCGGACTGGCGAGCTACCTGGCCGTGCTCGAAGCCCTGTGGCTGAAGACGGGCAAGCCCGTCTACGAGAATTTGTACCGCTACTGGCTGAAGATCTTCTCCATCGTGTTCGCCATGGGCGTGGTCTCCGGCATCGTCATGTCCTATCAGTTCGGCACGAACTGGTCGGTGTTTTCCGACAAGGCGGGACCGATCGTGGGACCGCTCATGGCCTATGAAGTGCTCTCGGCCTTTTTTCTCGAAGCGGGCTTTCTCGGTGTCATGCTCTTCGGCATCAGCAAGGTGGGCCCGAAGCTGCATTTTCTGGCCACCTGCATGGTGGCGGCCGGCACTTTGCTGTCGGCGACCTGGATTCTGGCCGCCAACAGTTGGATGCAGACTCCGGCCGGTTGGGCGATGAACGAGGCGGGCCAGTTCGTACCGAGCGGTTCGTGGCTGACGATCATCTTCAATCCCAGCTTTCCGTACCGGTTCGTGCACACGGTGATCGCGGCCTACCTCACGACGGCGCTGGCGGTGGGCGGTGTCGGAGCCTGGCACTTGCTGCGGGACCGGAACAATGCGGGCGCGCGCACCATGTTCTCGATGGCCATGTGGATGGCCGCGTTGGTCGCACCGGTGCAAATCGTCGCCGGCGATGCCCAGGGGCTCAACACGCAGAAATACCAGCCCGCCAAGGTGATGGCGATGGAAGGGCACTTCGATTCCTTTGCGGCCGGCGCACCCCTGGTGCTTTGGGGCCTCCCCGACGAGGATGCGCGCCGCATGAAGTACAGCGTCGAGATTCCCAGGCTTTCATCCTTGGTGCTGGCACACGACCTGAATGCGCCGCTCAAGGGATTGGACACCATTGCGCGCCGGGACTGGCCGCCCGTCGCCATCATCTTTTGGTCGTTTCGATTGATGGTCGCCTTGGGCGTGGCGATGCTGGGGCTGGGCTTATTGAGCCTCTGGGCGCGGCTGCGCGGCCGGCTGTATGACTGGCGGTTGCTGCACCGCTGCGCCTTGATCATGAGCCCGGCGGGATTCGTCGCGGTGATCGCGGGATGGGTCACCGCCGAAGTGGGCCGGCAGCCGTTTACGATTTATCACGTGCTGCGCACCGCCGATTCGGTGTCGCCGATCGCGAGTCCCGCCGTGACGGGATCCTTGCTGGCGTTCATCGTCGTCTACTTCGCCGCCTTCGTCTCCGGCACCGTGTACCTTTTCAAATTGATGGCGGTGGCGCCGAGCACTCACGAGAGTGTTCCTGAGACGGCACCGATCCGATCCGCCGGCATCACCCCGGCCGCGGGCCTCGACCGGGACGGAGGCCGATGATGCACAGTCCGCTGACCGTCGTTTGGGCCGGCATCATCCTGTTCGCGGTCGCGATGTACGTCGTCATGGACGGTTTCGATTTGGGAATAGGCATCTTGTTCACCCGGTTCAAGGTGGGTGCCGAACGCGATACCGCGATGAATTCCATCGCGCCGGTGTGGGACGGCAATGAAACCTGGCTGGTGATGGGCGGCGGCGGACTATTGGCCGCATTCCCGCTGGCCTACGCCATCATCTTGCCGGCGCTGTATGCACCGATGATCGCCATGTTGCTGGGCTTGATATTTCGCGGCGTCGCCTTCGAATTCCGCTGGCGCGACCCGAGCCACCGCCGCCGCTGGGACGCGGGATTTTGCATCGGCTCCATCGTCGCGACCTTCGCCCAAGGGATCACCCTGGGCGCGCTGCTGCAGGGAATCAAGATCAGCGGGCGTGCCTACGCGGGCGGCTATTGGGATTGGCTGACACCCTTCAGCTTGTTGACCGGCACCAGCCTCGTCGTCGGCTATGCGCTGCTCGGTGCTTGTTGGCTGATTTGGAAGACCTCGGGCGTGGTCAATGCCGAGGCGCGTCGTTTCGCCGGACCCTTGAGCTTGGGGCTGCTCGCGGCCATCGCAGCGGTCAGCATCTATACGCCCTTTCTCAACCCGAAATACTTCGACACCTGGTTCACCTGGCCCGGTCTTGCCGGCTCGGCACTGATGCCGCTCGCCGTTGCGGCGATCGGCGTCGTTCTATACCGGCGGATCGAACGAGGGCATGATTCACTGCCGTTCGCCCTCACCTTGAGCCTGTTTGCGCTGTCGCTGCTGGGTCTGGCCATCTCCATGTGGCCCGATCTCATTCCGAGCCGATTGTCGATCTGGGCTGCAGCCGCACCCCGGAGCAGCCAGGTATTCATGCTGGTGGGCGCGAGCGTGCTCATGCCGCTGATTCTTGCGTATACCTTCTGGGCTTATTGGGTGTTCCGCGGCAAGGTCACCACCGAGGGCTATCATTGAGCGCGCCCCGGGCCGCGCCCCTGTACCGGCGGCTCCTTTGGATGCTCGCCATCTGGTCAATGAGCGTCCTGGCGCTCGGGGTCGTCTCCATGGCAATCAGATTCATCATCAGGCGCCAGCCTTGAAGGTGAACATGCATGGCGCATCTCTTCTGCGAACGGCTGTAAGAGAACGCCGATTTTCTCTAAAAGCGCGGCGCGGGCAGCCTCCCCAGCACGCGTTCCGCGCCGAGGCCGAGCGCCAGCAGGGCACGGTCCGATCCGCGCGGCCCGTCGAACTCGAGAGCGACCGGAAGTCCCCCGTGGGTGAGGCCCACCGGAAGCACGAGGCCCGGCAGACCGGCGGTGCTGCCGGGGGCGATGTTGCGCGCCACGGCCGTTTCGAACGGCAGAGGGTGGCCGCGGACTTCCACGGTGCGTTCTTCGCCGATTCGCGGAGCAGGGACAAGAGTGGCGGGGAACACCATGGCCGTCACCTGGGTGCGCGCGAAGTACTCGCGGTATAGATCGCGGAGGGCGGGCAGATACCGGTCGCGGGCCGCGGCATAGACCGGTTCGCCGACGAAATTGGCGCCGCCCGGCAGGACGTCGCTGGCGAAGATTTTCTGGATGTCGGGGCTTGCCCGCGCGACCAAGGCCGGAAGGTCGATGCCTGCGCCGTACTCCTCGAGATAGCCGGCGAGCGCGATGCGAACATCGTGGTTTTGCACGGCGTCCGTCGTGAGATCGATGAGGGCCCGAAGGCCCGGCAACTGCGTTTCGACGATCCGGGCCCCGGCCGCCTTGAGCTTTGCCAGCGCGAGCTCCGTCAAACGTTCGGTTTCCGGCGCAAGATCGGTGAACCAATAGTCGCGTACCACCCCGAGACGCACGCCCTCGAGCCGCGCCGCCACCAAGGGATGCCAATCACCGGCCACCACCGAATCGAACAAAGCCAGATCCGCAACACTGCGCGCATGCGGTCCCACTTGATCGAAGAGCGGTGATATGGGCACGCAGCCGCGCGTCGAGTAGCGTCCCGTGGTCGGCCGAAAGCCGGCGATTCCGCACAGCGCCGCCGGCACCCTGATGGATCCTTCGGTGTCCTCGGCCACGCCCAAGGGCGCGAGGCGAGCGGCGATTGCCGCCGCCGTGCCGCCGCTGCTGCCGCCCGGAATGCGCGTCAGATCATAAGGATTGTGTACCGCGCCGAACGCGAGATTGTTGCTGGTCCAGCCGAAGGAAAGCTCGTGCAGGTTGGTCTTGCCGAGCACCACGGCACCGGCGCCGCGCAGCGCCTCGACCACGGGCGCATCCGCCGCGGGGCGAAAATGCCGCAGCGCCGGCGTGCCGGCGGTCGTCGGGTAATCCCGGGTATTGACGCTGTCCTTCACCGGTATGGGAAGACCGAAGAGCGGACCGGGTTTGACGCCGGCGAGGCGCTCGCGGTCGCGGGCCCTGGCATCCTCGAGCACGTGCGCGGGTTCCAGGGTGATGAAGGCGTTGAGCGCTTGAGCGGACGAGGCGCGTGCCAGCAGCGCCTCTGCGTAGCGCTCCGCGCTCAAGGAGCCCTGCGACATCTGGGCCACCGCTTCCGCCGCACCCAGGTCGCAAAGGTCGGCCGTGCCGCCGGTGCCGCCTGCGGATGCACCGGCTGCCGACATCGCGACGGTCGCCGTCGTGCCCAACACGAAGGTGCGGCGCGAGATGTCAGGAGGTTCAGACATGATCGCGTCTCAACGCCTGGCACATGCAATGCACCGCGCCGCCGCCGTTGCCGATCATCGATACGTCGGGGTCGTAGACGGTGAGACCCTCGGCGCGGCAGGCGGCGACGAGATTCTTGCTCGAGGCCGGCACCAGCACGCGGCCCTTCCCCAAGGCCACGACATTACTGCCCATTTGCATGGCGTCGCCGTAGGGAATGGGTATGGCGCGAATTCCGTTCGAGCGCAGCCAGTCGACGAGTTCCGGTTCGACCGCCTCCACGCACACGACCGCCAAACCTTCGGCAATCATGCCCATCTGCACGTCCAGGTGCAGGAAATGCGAGTCGAAGGCGTAAGTATGCAGCTCCCAGCCCTCGGCCTCGAACCAACCCTGCAATTGCCGCACGGCGGGCTCGATGGAGCGTTCGCCCGAGTAGCCGCACGCGGCAACCCCCGGCTTGAGCACCATGAAGTCGCCGCCCTCGACATTGCCTGCGGTGATGCAGTCGTAGATCGGGATGCCGGCGTCGAGATAGAACTGCAGGCAGGCTGCGTATTCACCGCGTCGATAGGGCTTCTGCAGCTGCATGATCACGGCGCCCCAGGGAGTCATGACGCTGCTGTCGCGCGCGAAGATCTGGTAGGGCAGCGCCGGGTCCGCGGTGAGAAAGTGCGTTGCAACCCCCGCCTGCCGATAAGCGTCGACCATCTCCGCGTATTGACGGCGCGCCACGGCGATGTCGAATTTCAGGCCGACCCGTTCGGCGCGCTGGCACACGGAGTTGCCCGGCTGCCAGGTGAAATGATCAATGGGCCCGATCAAGACGTCGCGCAGGGTGCCGTATTCGCTGTCGACTCCCCAGGCGTCGAGCGGCCGGGTGCCGCCGCCGTCGATTCTTGTGCGCAATTGCATCGCGAATGCTCTCCCTACGTGCTGCCGTATCTCAACTATACCAACCCAAGGATGCCGGCGTGGCGAATCAGGAACTCGCGCGATGCGTGCAGGAATCCGTCGAGATCGCCGTCCTGCATGGGAAGCGACAAATTGAGCATGCCGCGCTGGGCAATATAGTAGCCGCGTTCCATCAATTCGAGGTGATACAGCCGGCGCCGCGGCGAGGTGGCCGGTTCGACCTGGGAGGGATCCGTGATCGGCCTGTCGTGCCAGTGCGTGGTGAGCACGCCGCCGATGCCGGTTGCCTGGAAGGCCACGCCCAGAGATTTGCCGAGCTCGTTCAGCGCGGCGCGCAGCGCATCGCCCTGCGCATTGAGGCGGGCACAGGCCTCGGGTGTGTAGACATCGCGTGCGCCGACCAAGCCGGCGGTCATGGTCATCACGTTGTTGTTGAACGTCCCGCCTTGCGACAGCCGGCCTCCCATGCGCAGATCCAGATGCTGCATCAATTCGCGCTTCCCGCCGAAGGCGCCGAAGGCGAAGCCGCCTCCCCAGAATTTGCCGAGAGTGGTCAGGTCCGGCTGGATTCCCCGCAATTCCTGCAGGCCGCCCGGCGCCAGCCGCGAAGTCATGACTTCATCGAACACCAGCAGCGCGCCGATATTCTGCGTTTCCTCGCGCAACATCCGGAGAAACTCCGCACTTGCCGGAATGCAGCCCGCGGATCCCATCATGGGTTCGACCATCACTGCGGCGATTTCGGGCGCGTGGGCGCGCAGCAAGGCGCGGGTGCCGTGCAGGTCATTGTAGGTCGCCTTCAGCAGGGGTAACGGCACGCTGAGCGGCGGATCCGCCGGCCCGTAAGCCATGAATCCGCCGTGGTAGCAGCCATTGAAGACCAGCAGCTTGGAGCGTTGGGTGGCGTGCCTGGCGAGTTGTGCGGCGAACAGGCAGGCCTCCGAGCCGGAGTTGCAGAAGCGCACCTGCTGCATGGACGGAATACGCCCGGAAATGAATTCGGCAAATTCGACTTCGCGCAGGTTCGGTCCGCTCAAAGAAATTCCCGAGGACATGGCCTCGAGCACGGCGCGCCGGATCGGCTCGCAGTCATGACCGAAGAGCCCTGCGGCATAGTCGCCGACGAGATTGAAGTACACATGCCCGTCAAGATCGGTGACTCGGGCGCCTTCGCCGCGTTCGATGGTGAGGGGGAAGGGAACGAAGTACAGCGTCTGGCGAGAATGCCCTCCGGGGAGCACCTTGCGGGCGCGTTCGTGGCGCGCCTGGCTCAAGGGATTGGCTGCCGTGAACCGGCGCTCGGCGCCCGCCAGCGCCTCATCGAGTGCCGCCGCGCTGATGGATCCCATGTACATCCCCGTTTTTCTTGATTCTATATCAGGTTATCGGAGTCTGCGGGACCGCGGACGGTAAGCGGCTGAACCGGCGCGCCAGCGCCGGGAGCACCAGCAGATTGAGGAGCGTCGAGGACACGAGACCGCCCAGCACGGCCACGGCCATGGGTCCCTCGATCTCCTGTCCGGGATGCTTCATGTTGAAGGCCAAGGGCGCGAGGCCGAGGGCCGTCACCGCGGCGGTCATGAGGATGGGTATCAATCGCTCATTGGCGCCGCGCAGCGCAGTGGGCAGGTCCCAGGCGGCCCCTTCAACCTCCACCATGTGTTCGTAGTGTGCCAACTGCAGGATGGCGTTGCGCGCGCTGATGCCGAACACGGTGATCAGTCCGACGAGCGTGCCCAGAGAAATTCCGATGCCGGTGGCGGCGATGGCGAGTACGCCGCCGATCAAGCTGAACGGCAGATTGATCATCACCAGAGCGCTGTTGGCGCGCCAGTGAAACGCGGCGATGAGCACCATGAGGATGAGAGCGAGCGCGAGGCCCGAATACAGCGCCAGTTCGGTTCGCGTTCGATCCTCCGCGGCGGCCGCGCCGGTGAATGCGACGAAAAAGCCCGCCGGCAGCGCCACGGCCCGCGCGATGCGCTGCTTGGCGTCGAGCACGGCCGCCTGCAGCGGGCGCCCGCTCACATTGAATGTCACGGTGATGCGGCGCTGGCCGCCATCGTGCTCGATGCTGTAGCGATCCGCCGCCGGCGCCAGACGGGCCAGGTGCGACAGGGGCACTTCGCCCAGGGGTCCGGAGATCATGAGCCTGCCCAGCTCTTCCGGCCGATGCCGCAGGGCCTCCGGGGCCAGCAACACGGCATCGACGATACGGGTGCCGCTGAACGCCTGCCCGAGCGCCTCTCCCGCGAACGCCGATTGAATCTCTGCGAGCGCATCCTCAGTCCGCAGGCCCACGGCCGCCAATGCCTGCGGATCGAGTTCGATGGCGATGGCGGGAGTGCCGCTTTGGCGCTTGAATTCAAGGTCGACCAGGCCCGGTTCGCTCTTGAGCGCCGCCACGATCCGGTTGCCGATGCTGTCCAGCGTCTCCAGGTCGTCGCCGAACACCTTGACGGCAACCTGCGCCGTGCCGCCGGTGAGGCTTTCGCTGATGCGGTCTCCGAGGAAGGTCACGACTTCGCTCTGGATGCCGGGATATCCGGCGAGGATGGCCCGCAAGTCATCCTGCGCCCGAGCTTCGTCCACCGCCGCGCCGGCCTTGAGTTCGACGTGAAATTCGCTTTGATGCGGCCCCCAGGTGTCCTCGCCCAATTCCGCGCGGCCGACCTGCTGCTCGATGGTTGCGATATAGGGCAGCCGCAGCACCTGGGCTGAAATCCGCTTGCCGACGTCGAGCATTTCAGTGAGCGACGTGCCGGGGATGGAGCTCACCACCTGCATCACGAAATGACCCTCGCGAAACTCGGGCATGAAGGTTCCCCGCAGGAACGGCACTGCCGCGGCCGCAGCAAGGCTCGCGGCGATCAGCACGGCGGCGGTGAGCTTCAAGTGCGCCTCGACCCAACGGACGGCGCTCACTTGCCGTGCTTTGAGCCAGGTCAGCCAGCTCGAATCGGCACGCAGGTCACGGTCCCGCAGCAAGAGCGCGCACAAGGCCGGGGTTGCCGTCATCGCCACCAACAGCGAGGCCGTCACCGCGAGGATGAACGCCAACCCCAGGGGTCCGACAAAATGACCTTGAACGCTGGAGGCGAACAGCTCCGGCAGGAACACTGCAATCACCACCAGGGTCGCGTAGATGACCGGTCCCCGCACCTCGAGGGAGGCTTCCCGGATCACCTCCAGCCGCGGCAGCGGATTCGAGGCCGAGGCATTGGCGCGCAGGCGCCGCATGATGTTCTCGATGCCGACGATGGCATCGTCGACCAATACCCCGAGTGCGACGGCGAAGCCTCCCAAAGTCATGGTGTTGAGCGTCTGGCCCATGCGATCGAGCACGAAGACGGCGGCAAGCAGCGACAGGGGGATGGCGGCGAAGGCAATGAGCGCGGCGCGAACGTCGCGCAGAAACAAATACAACACCGCGAGAATCAACAGCGCGGCGATCGCCAACGAATGTTCCAGATCGCCCAGGGCACGTTCGATGAAATTCGCCGGGCGATGCAGGGCCGGATAGACCTTGATGCCCTGCTTGCGCAACGCCGGCTCAAGCTCCGCAAGCGCCGCCTCGACCGCCAGGGTCGCCGACAGGGTATTTGCGCCGTACTGGCTGGCCAGCGACAGCAGTACCCCGGGCTTGCCCATGATCAGGGAGTCGCCCGAACGCAGCGCGGGCGCCTCTTTGACATCCGCCACGTCGCGCACCAGCACCGGCATGCCGCTGCGCACGGCGATGACCGCCTGCCCGATGGCGGCCGGGTCCGGCTTCGGGGTGGGCGACCGCAGCAATACGCGCTGCGCGGCGAGATCGAGGAAGCCCGCGCCATGCAGCGCCAGGGCGCCCCGCGCGGCGTCGGCGACCTCGAGCAAAGTCACGTGGTAGCTCGACAGTTTGTCCGGATCCGGCTGAATCTGGATCTGCCGGACGTCGCCGCCGAACACGATGACGTGCGCCACCCCGGGCACCGCGAGCAATCGCGGCTTTATGACCCAGTCGGCCGCATCGCGCAGCGCAAATCCATCCACCGTGTCGGACTGCAGGCCGATCTTGAGCAAGTCCATGGTGCTCGACACCAGCGGCGAGAGTTTCGGGGTTCCCACGCCGGCGGGGAGGGTGCTGCCGATCTCGGATAGGCGTTCGGAAATCCCCTGACGCGCCACGTGAACGTCCACGTTGTCAGTGAACGTGATGGTGACCACGGACAGGCCCGGGATCGATTCAGAACGCAGCGTGGCCAAACCCGCCGCGCCGTTGACGGCGCTCTCGATGCGCTTGGTGACGAGTTCTTCCACTTGTTCCGGCGCAAAACCCGGCGCCTCGGTCTGGATGTCGACTTGCGAGGGAACGAATTCCGGAAAGACGTCCAAGGGCGAGTGCATGGCGCCCCAGCAGCCGAGTACCAGTCCCAGGACGGACAGCACCGTGACCATGCCGTAGCGGCGTACGCACAGGGACACCAGCCCGCGCATGATTACTCAGCTTCCGAGCGGGGGTTGGTTTGGCGGGCGAGCAGCAGGCCGGCGCCCGAGGTCACGATCGCGTCGCCGGGCTTGATGGCCTGTGTCAGAAAATACCCATCGGCCATGGGACGGCCGATGTCCACGAGAACGCGGGCGAAGAGGCCGGGCTGCCGCTCGACATAGCACCAGTATTTTGCGTCGCTCACGATCAGGGCGGTCGGCGGGACCAGGATGCCGGTTTCGGTCGCCGCGGATGCATCGCCCATCGCCCACACCAGGAGCCGTTCGCCTTCCGCCGCGTCCGTATGCTGAAGCAAAGCGAAAACACTGCGTCCCGGCAAGCCCGAGTCGGCCGGCGCCTCCCATACCGCGTGCGCGGTCCAGCGCTCGCCGGCTATGCCCAAGTCCAGGCGCGAGACGCGCAGTCTGTTGGGGAGCGGGCCGCGCAGCGTGCCGAGAGGAAATGTGACTCGCAGCAGTTTCGAGCGGCCTTGGGCGAGTTCAGCGGTCAGGCTGCTGTCGTCCTGACCCGACCAGGGCGGATGCTGGCCCAACGTGGCCGAAGCCTTGGCCTCGGCAAGACGCAGCGCAGCCGTATCCACGGCCGCTTGGCGAACCGCGCTCTCGCGGACTTCGGCGCTCTCGGCGCCGGCAGTTCCGGCGAGGCGCGCGATACGCGCCAACACGGCCTGACTCTGCCGTGCCGCCGCTTGCGCCGTGGCGACGTCGGCGACCGCCTGCGCGATCACGTCGTGATTCAGCACCACGCCGAATCCCTGCGTGGCGGGGACGAAATGCACGGCCCCGGCTGCCGTTGTCGTCAGGCCGAGTTTTTGGACTTGTTCCAGCGTGAGTTTGACGGTGCCGGTACTTGCATCGTCCTTTGCCTGCGCGTCGCCGCCGGCTTGCGGCGCGGCCTTGTCAGCCTCCGGCGTTGAGGCCTGCCTGCCGCAGGCGCAGAGCAGGGTGAGACTCAACATGAGCGAGGTGCGGAGTTGCCGATGGCGCAGATATTGCTTGGGCATCACGTTGGCTCTTGCGAGGAGGTTGGATACTGCCAGCCGCCGCCCAGCGCCCTGCACAAGCCGAGCAGCGCATTGAGGCGCGCCAACTTGATTTGGCCGAGCTGATCGCGAGCGGCGTAGAGCGCACGCTGGGCCTCGAGTACGGCGAGATATTCACCCTTGCCTTCGCGGTAGCGCAGCTGCGCCCCTTGGAAGGCCCGCTCAGTCTGGTCGGCAGTCCGCTGCTGCGACTGTCTCTGCAGTTCGAGATAGTGAATGGCCGCCAGCGCGTTCTCGACATCGAGCAGAGCCGAGAGAATGGCCGCGTGGTAGGCGGCTACCAACTCCTCCTGCTTCGCGGCCGCTTCCTGGACGACGGCGCGGCGGCGGCCGCCATCGAAAATCGTTTGCACCACCGACGCGCCCGCGGTCAAGGACCAGCCGGTTCCCGCCAGGGTAATGACGGCGGCTTGAACCGCCGGGTTCTGCACGCCCCCGCCCGCGGTCAAGCTCAACGAGGGAAACAGTGCGGCGCGCGCGGCGGCGAGATCAGCGTGGGCGGCCTGCAAGTTGCTCTCGCTGGCGATGAGATCCGGCCGCCGCCGCAGCAGCTCCGAGGGCAGACCCGCGCCGAGGGGCGGCTCCGCGAGTGCATCCAGACGGTCTCCTGCGACCTGGAACCCTTCGGGCGCGCGCCCGACGAGCAGCGCCAATGATCCGCGGGCCTCGGCCTCCTGCAGCTGCAATTGCGGCACGATCGATTCGGTGCTTGCAACCGCGGCACGCTGCGCGGCGAGATCCGCCGGTCCGAGGCTGCCGGCATCGAAACGAGTTTCCGTGACGCGCAGCACGTCCTCGGCCGTGTGAAGATTCAGGCGGGCCAAGGCAATGCGTTCGCGCAGGGATAGAACTTGAAAATAACTGACGGCCACGGAATTGGAGATGGTGATGCGCACGGCCGCACGATCCGCGCGGCCGGCCCCGGCGAGCGCCTGCGCGGAACTTGCCGCCGCGCGATTCTTGCCCCAAAAGTCCACCTCGTAGCTGGCCGACAGCAGCGCCGCCCAGTCGGTTTCATGGGCCGTGGCGCCGTGGCTCCCGCCGGCGAATTGAGTGGCGCTGCCATCGGCATCGAGTTGCGGCAGGAGCGCGGCGCCGGCAGCCCGCGCCTGCGCATCCGCCTGCTTCACCCGCGCCACGGCGGCGGCGATGTCCAGGTTGTCGTCCTGCGCGAGCGCCTCCAAGGAGTCCAATTCGGGACTGGCGAAGCCGTGATACCAGCCGGCGCCGGGCCACGCACCCTGGGTCACCGGCTGGTCGAATGCCGCAGGCACGGCAGGCGCCTCGGCTTTGCCCGCGTCCAATGCGCAGCCGCTTGAGCCGAGGGCGGCAATCAGGGCGATGACCGATGTGGGACGCAGGACGAGGGACCTTCCGCAGGAGGATTGCGCAGAACGTTAGCATGCGCATCCAGCAGGCGCTTTTGTATATTTGTAATAATGTACGCGCGCCCGAACCGTGCGCTTTTCCTGCGCCGTGGCGTAATGTGACGGACGTGCACCTCCTATTGGTCGAAGATGACGTCGAACTGGCCGGCTCGCTGCGCAGCCGGTTCCGCGAGCAGGGCTATCAGGTCGATCATTTCGTCGACGGCGACAGCGGACTCGCCGGCGCCTGCGCAACCGAGTACCAGGTCATCGTCCTGGATCGCATGCTGCCGCGGTTGGACGGCCTGAGCGTCGTGCGGGAACTGCGCGCGCGCGGAGTGATGACACCGGTGATTTATCTGACCACCATGAGCGGCATCGATGATCGCGTGCAGGGCCTGGAAGCGGGAGGCGATGACTACCTGGTCAAGCCTTTTGCCTTCGCGGAACTGCTGGCCCGGGTTCGAGTGCTGTCGCGCCGGCCGGCCAACGCGATCGACGCTTCGATCCGCCTCACCGCCGGTACGATCGAACTGGATCTGCTCAAGCGCACCGTGGCGCGCGCAGGCAAGCCGATCGAGTTGCTGCCGCAAGAGTTTCGACTGCTCGAATACTTTGCGCGCAACCCGGACCGCCTGCTGACCCGGCGGATGCTGCTGGAAAACGTGTGGGGCATCCATTTCGATCCGCAAACCAGCGTCGTCGAAAGCCACATCAGCCGATTGCGCTCCAAGCTCAATCATGGCTTCGAATTCGAAGTGATTCACACCGTGCGCGGCGCCGGATATAAGTTCCTTGCGCCCAACTAGAGTCCTGAAGACCGAGAGCTTCCGCTCGGCCGCGCTGTTCGCGACCCTGTTCCTGATCTTGTCCTGGGTGCTGCTCGGCGTCGTGTACTGGATCGTGAATGACACGCAAAAATCGGCGCTGATCGGCGCCGTCGACGCGGACATCAACACCATCCGCAACGGCTATCGCGAAAAAGGACTGTCCGAGGCCATCGAGGTCGTGCAGCAGAGGCTGGGATCGGGCGATTACACGGGCGCGGATCTGCCCGGCGGCTACATTCTGATCCACGATGCGGCGAGCGGCCGCCTCGTGGGCAACCTGCGGCCGATGACGCCGCAGCTGGGTTTGTTCAGCTTCCCTGCGCCGGCCGGGCGCAAGCATGAGGCCAAGGCGCCGGTACTCGGCCGCGGCGTGTACATTGCGCAGGGCGTCTATTTGTTCGTCGGCCGCGACACCGGTCAGATCGCGGTGACCCGGCTGCGCATTCTCACGGCGTTCGCCTGGGTCGAAGCGGCCGCCGTGGTGCTGGCCGGATTGGGCGGGATTTTTTTCAGCGTGCAATTCATGCGGCGGATCGATGCGATCACGCGCACCTGTCAAGCGATCGTTGCCGGACGCTTCAGTGATCGCATTGCGCTGCGCGGCAGCGGCGATGAGTTGGACAGTCTTTCGGGCGCGATCAACAACATGCTCGACCGGATTGAAGCCTTGCTCGACAATCTGCGGCAGGTGTCGAGCGATGTCGCGCATGACCTGCGCACACCGCTGACGCATCTGCGCAACCGGCTGGAAGAAGCGCGCCAAGAATCGCTGACGATGGATGACTATGCGGCGGCCGTGACGCGCTGCATCGAAGATACCGATCATCTCCTGGTGATCTTCGCCGCGCTGCTGCGGATATCGCAAATAGAGTCGGGCTCTCGGCTGAGCGCATTTTCCGTCCTGTCGCTGTCCGATCTTCTGGAGAGGATCTGCGAAATGTACCGTCCCGTCGCCGAGGACCACGATCAGGTGCTCCTGCAGGAACTGTCGCGGGATGTGCAGATTCGCGGCGACGGCGAGCTTCTGACGCAGATGTTCAGCAACTTGATCGAGAACGCGATTCGCCATGGCCCTTCGGGCACCCGGATCCTGATCCGCCTCGACGTGTCGGGCAATGTCGCAACCGCATGCGTCGAAGACAATGGCCCGGGAATCCCGGCGGAGGAGCGCGGCAAGGTGTTTCGCCGCTTCTATCGGCTCACCGGCAGCCGATCGACCCCCGGAAATGGGCTCGGTTTGGCGCTGGTGGCGGCAATTGCCAATTTGCACAGCGCCAAAATCGCACTCGGCGACAATCACCCGGGGCTGCGGGTGCTGACCTCGTTCGAGTGCGTGCGCTGAGGGCCGAACCGGCCACACCAAGCGACGGTGCCTGGTGTAGGATCGGCGCAATGCGCGCACCGGTAATTGCTGTGGTACTTCTGGTGGCTTCGGCCTGCTCGGCGATGAAGCCGGCTCCGACCGGCGCCGCGGGGGCAGCCAAGCCGCAGGCGCCGGCCTCAACGCCGGCGGTGCCGCCCACGGCAACCGCGCCGCCGCCTTCAACACCCGCGGTGCCCGCGCCGCCTCCGCCGCCGTCGCCGTCGCCGGATTCATCGCCGGTGACGCCGCCGCCTGCGGCACCTGCAGCATCGGCTGCACCGCCGCCGCCGAAATCCTCGATTGCCGCTCACCCCGTCAAACCCGGGGGCGCGGCAGCGGTAGCTCCGGGTGCTGCGGCCGGGACATCGAACAAAGCCGCGGCAACGCCGCCACCGCCACCGCCATCGCCACCGCCATCGCCGGCCCCAGCCCCAGCCCCAGCCCCGCCTGCCGCTGCCGCGCCGACGCTCAATCTGACGGATCTGGAGCAGCGTCTACGCGACACGCGCGCCATCGGCTTGTTCACGAAGCTCTCGCTGAAGAATCAGGTTGACGACCTGCTCAAGGCTTTTCGGGATCTCTATCGGAGCCCGAACAGACGGCAGCCCACGGAATTACGGCAACGGTTCGACGGGTTGCTGCTCAAGGTGCTCACGTTACTTCAGGATGGCGACCAACCGCTCGCGACCGCCATCGCATCCTCGCGAGAGGCGATCTGGAACATACTCGCGGACCCGGAAAAATTTGCAAAGATCTAGCACGATCGAGGAGATATCATGGTACAGCGTATTTTCCTGCTTACATTGGCCGCATTCGCATCGTTGATCGCGACTCGCTTGCCCGCCGCGGATGACGCGGCGCTTGCCAAGGATCTCAAGGCGACCATAGTCCTGCAGGGAATGCCCTGCGATCAACTGGTCGGAAGCAAACGCAACGCGGACAGCGACTACACGGCGTCCTGCAAGGACGGCAATCGCTATCACATCTACGTGAACGCTCAGGGACGGGTGGTCGTGCAAAAGCTCTAGCGTGCGCGCGGCCCGCGGATGCCCAACACCGCGCCGTTCACTTTCGATCCGACCGACATCAATAATCCATGACCACCTTATTTGACCCGCTCAAGCTAGGCGACCTCGTCTTACCGAACCGCATCCTCATGGCTCCGCTCACGCGCAGCCGCGCCGGCGACAGCAGGATCGCCAATCCTCTGATGGCTGAGTATTACGCGCAGCGCGCCTCGGCAGGACTCATCGTATCGGAGGCGACGGTGGTGTCGCCGATGGCGATCGGCTATGCCGGCACGCCGGGCATCTGGTCGCCGGAACAGGTCGATGGGTGGCGTCTCACCACTCGGGCGGTGCATCAGGCCGGCGGGCGGATCTTTCTGCAGCTGTGGCATGTGGGCCGGATCTCCGATCCGCGTTTTTTGAACGGTGCTCTGCCGGTGGCTCCGAGTGCGGTCGCCGCCAAAGGCAATGTCAGTCTGGTCCGTCCCGCGACCCCTTTCGTCACGCCTCGTGCTCTCGCACGGCAGGAGATTCCGGGCATCGTCGAGGCATTTCGCAGGGGCGCCGAAAACGCGCAGCTCGCCGGTTTCGACGGCGTCGAATTGCACGGCGCCAACGGCTATCTGCTGGATCAGTTTCTTCAGGATGGCAGCAACCTGCGCGGCGACGACTATGGCGGTCCGATCGAAAACCGCGCCCGGCTGATGTTGGAAGCGGTCGATGCGGCAATCTCAGTATGGGGCCCCGGACGGGTCGGCGTGCATTTGGCGCCGCGCGGCGATGCACATTCGATGGGGGATTCAGATCTGCCGCGCACCTTCGACCATGTCGCCCGCCGTCTCGGCGAGCGCAAGATCGCCTTTATCTGCGTCCGCGAATATCTGGGCCCCGACCGCCTGGGTCCACGCCTCAAGGCGGCGTTCGGCGGCGTCTACATCGCCAACGAGAAATTCTCCTACGAGAGCGCGGAGCAGACGATCGAATCCGGCGATGCCGACGCGGTGGCGTTCGGCAGGCTGTTCATCGCCAACCCGGATCTGCCGCAGCGCTTCGCGCTGCAGGCGCGGCTCAATGAGCCGAAGGTGCCGGAGTTCTATTCCGGCGGCGCGCAGGGCTATACGGACTATCCGCGGCTATCGCCGGCCGCTCACAGTCCCGACTTGAACGACAGCCAGGCACGGGTAAATGCCCGGGTTTCGTCGGGAGTGTAGACTCTCTGCAGTTCGAAGCGATTGCGGATCGCCGGCGGCGGATAGATCAGGGTATTGCCACGGACCGCGGGCTCGAGCAGCGGTACCGCTGCCGCGTTGGCCGTGGCGAAGCCGATGAATCGGGTGACCGAGGCGGAGATTTCGGGCCGCATCACGAAATTGATGAAGGTCAGGGCGGCGGCGGGGTTGGGCGAGTCGGCCGGAATCACCAGGTTGTCGATGTAGAACGGCACCATCTCGCGGGCAAACGCGTATTCGATTTTCGCCCTGCCGTGGGACTCGTTCACCATGCGGCGCGCGACCATGGCATCGCCCGAATAGCCGATGGCCAGGCACAGCTCGCCCTCGGCGAGCTGCTGATAATAGCCCGCAGTGGCAATGCGCCGCACGAAGGGCTGGATTTCCGCAAGCTTTGCCATCACGGCATCGAGCTCCGCTTTGCCGGCCGAGAGGCGCGTCTGGCCCAGATAGCGCGACACCATGGGGAGTACATCGCCCCACGAATCCAGCATGCTGATTCCACAGCCGGCGAATTTTGCGGCGACATCCTTCTTGAAAATCATGTCGAGACTGTCGAGCGGCGCATTCGGCATGATGGCTTTGATCTTGTCGCTGTTATAGATGAGACCGGTTGTGCCCCACATCCAGGGCACCGCATATTGATTGCCCGGATCCACGGTCTTGAGCAGCTGCATGATTTGCGGATCGGCATTGCGGACGTTGGGAATGCTCGCCTGGTCGAGCTTCCTCCAAAAGCCCTTGGGAATTTCGCGAGCCAGCTCCGGTGCGGCATTCATGGTCACGATGTCGTAGTTCGAATGGCCGGCGGACAGGATGGTTTCGGCGGCTTCCGGAGAATCGAGCACGGCATAGTTGACGTGGATACCCGTCTCAGCTTGAAACCTCGAAATCACGGCGGGCGGAAAATATTCCGCCCACGCATAGATGTTCAGAACCTTCGCCCGGTCGGCGGCGGCGCAGGTCATTCCCAGCCCGAGTGCGAGACCGAGCGCCGCGACCTGAGCGGTTTTTCTTCCTGGAGCCATGAACATGTGGGTCTAGGATACGATTTGCCGCGGCGGGCAGTGCGCCTCATTGCAATTTTGTGTCAATCTTTTCCGCGCCGGGTTAGGCTCTCGCAAATACTCGTCTGGCGGTGGGAGACCAGGGATGGCATCACGTTTCTTTGTAGTCGGCACGCTCACGGCTCTGACGGCGATGACGGCGATCGCGACTGTGGCAACCGTTGCAAAGGTGCGACATCCGCACCTGCGTCCCGGCGCGATTCCCGGACATGCGCCATTGCACGCCTTCGGCAGCCGCGGCGCGCGGCATCTCGGCACGGCAGGCGCCAAATTCGACGGCGCACTCGCGGATCTATCGCGCCACGCGACGCAGGCGCGCCCTGATCATGCCGTCGAGGATTTGCGCTCGATTGCTCCCGCAGTCAGGTTCAAGCAAGAGGCACAGGACCCGGCGCCGCTGGTGCTCATCGATGCCGTCACCCGCGGCGACCCGCAGCAATTGAAAGCGGCCCTGGTGGCCCTGGGATTGCAGCACGCGTCCGTCTATTCGAACGATGTGGGCGGCTGGCTGCCGGTGGCGCAACTCGACGCCGCCACGGCCAGGGCCGAAGTTCATTCCATCCGCGCCGCCATGCCGCGCACGCGCAGCGGCGCCGTGACGTCGCAGGGCGATTTCGTGCAGCACAGCGACAGGGTGCGATCGGACAATGCGCTCACGGGCGCAGGCGTGACGGTGGGCATCCTGTCCGACAGCTATGACTGTTATTCGGTGTATGCGGCGAACCATGTCCCCGCCGGCGGCGCCACGGGCTACGCCAACAACGGATTTCTCGCCACGGCCGCGGACGACGTGTCGACGGGGGATCTGCCGGCGGGCGTCAACGTGCTCGAGGAGGCGCAAGCCGGAAACGGCGGCTGCATGAATTACGGAGCGCCGACTCAACTGCCCCTGGGTGATGAAGGCCGCGCGATGCTGCAGATCGTCCACGATATCGCGCCCGGCGCGGGCCTCGCCTTCTACACGGCCTATAACAGCGAAGCGGATTTCGCCAACGGCATCGGCAAGCTGGCGGCCTCCGTCGCTTCCGGCGGAGCCGGCGCCAAGGTCATCGCCGACGATGTGGGTTATTTCGATGAGCCCTTCTTTCAGGACGGCATCGTGGCGCAGGCGATCGATGCGGTGGAGGCGCAGGGGGTGGCGTATTTCTCCGCCGCAGGCAACGATGGCACGCTGGCGTACGAGAATCTCACGCCCAGTTTCAGCAGCGTGTCCACGCAGACTTTCAATACCGGAGAGCATCTGCTGAACTTCGATCCGTCGGGCGCGACGACGGCGACCTCTTTGCCGGTGACCATCGCGTCATTGGTTCCCGGTGAATTCGTCGCCATCGTGGTCGAGTGGGACCAGCCCTACGTGACGGGCGCGCCCAACAGCGGCGGTGCGACCAGTCAAATCGATGTGTGCGTCACCGGGGCCTCCAGCGCCGATGAGATCATCGATTACGGCGGCAACAAGGCAACTTGTTCGGGCGTGAACGCTCTGGGTTCCGATTCCTACCAGGTCATGATCATCGGCAATCCCGCCAATGCCAGCGGCAATTCTGCCGCGGAAACCATCAATGTTTTCGTGGGCTTGGCGGGCGGCACCGTGCCCGGACGCATCAAGGTGGCGGTCGAGGATGACGGCGCGGGCAGTACCATCAACGCCTTCCCGAGCAACAGCGCCGGCGCCACCATCCAGGGCCACCCCGGCGCCGCGGGCGCAGCCGCGGTGGGTGCTGTGTTCTATTTGGCCACACCGGCTTGCGGCAATGTTCTCGGACTCGAGTATTTCTCGTCTGAGGGCGGTTCACCCATCTTGTTCGATGCGAGCGGCAACCGGCTCGCCGAGCCGATCGTGCGCCAGAAGCCCGATTTCGTCGGTCCCAACGGCGGCAACGATACGTTCTTGGGCTTTGCTCTCACCAGCAGCCAGGCCGCGACCACCATTGCCTCATGTGCGGACAATCTCAGCTACCCGAACTTCTTTGGCACGTCGGCGGCAGCTCCGCACGCCGCCAGTATTGCTGCGTTGATGCTGCAGTCCAATCCAACGGCCGCGCCGGCGCAGATCTATCAAGCCTTGCGCAACGGCGCCCTGGGGCTCGGCAGCGCGTCGCCGAATTTCGATTCGGGTTTCGGCTTTATCCAAGCCGATACGGCGTTCATCGCACCGGTCATGTCGCTGGGCGCGACCGCGGTGCCGATTGGCGGCTCGACGACGCTTACCTGGTCGACCATTGCCGCGGCGAGTTGCATGGCATCGGGTAGTTGGAATGGTCCGGTGGCAACCAACGGTAGTCAGACCGCAACGATCACCAGCATGGGAACGAACACCTATTCGCTGACGTGCATGAACGCAGCGGGTGGCATTGCGACCAGCTCCGTGAATTTGACCGACCAAGCGCCCCCGGCGCCGACCTTGACGCTAAGCACCCCGAGTGTCATCAATCTAGGCGAGTCGACCGTCATTTCCTGGACGTCCGCGAATGCCACGAGCTGCATGGCCGCTGGAAGTTGGAGTGGGACCTTGGGCACCTACGGGAGTCTGACAGTGACTCCAACTGCCGGCGGCGCCTATAGCTATTCGCTAAGCTGTTCCAACGCGCAAGGAACTTCCGCGGCAAGTTCGGTGATGTTGACCGTTACCCCGCCTCCCGCGGCCCCCTCTCTCACCCTCTCAGAGAGTTCCATCGTCGTCGGCAGCTCGACGATGCTCACCTGGTCGTCGCTCAATGCAACGAGTTGCACGGCAACAGGCAGCTGGTCGGGATCGCGGCCAACCAGTGGGACTCAGACTGAAACGCCAACCGCAGTCGGTTCCGACACCTATATGTTGACCTGTACCAATGCCGCGGGGACATCACCGGTAACTTCGGCAGTGCTGACCGTCACGCCTCCCCCGTCGAAATCGGGCGGCGGCGGCCTTGACCTCCTGCTGCTGTCGGGGCTTGCCGCAATGGGCCTGGCGCGGATTCTCCGTTCACGTCGACGTGTTAATCTACCCGGCGTGAAATCCAGCGCTGCACTCGTCGTTTTCCTGGCATTCCTCGGCGCGGATTACGCGCGGGCCACGGTGTACACGCTCCCCAGCCCCGATGCCTCCGTGGTGGGCGACGATCAGACGGTCGACACGGTGTATGAAGATACGCTGTACGATCTCGCGGCAAAGTTCAGCCTGGGATCGGAGGAACTGATCCGCGTCAATCCGAGCGTGGATCCGTGGCTGCCGGGCGCCGGCAAGAAACTCACGGTGCCGGGCCGGCATATTCTGCCGCCGGGGCCGCGCGAGGGCATCGTCGTCAATCTGCCCGAACATCGGCTCTACTATTACCCGAAGCCGAAACGCGGCGGACCGATCGAGGTCATCACCTACCCGGTCAGCATCGGCAAGATGGATTGGCGCACTCCACTGGGAGTCACCCATGTCATCTCGAAGCAGAAGGATCCAACATGGTTTCCGCCGGAATCCGTCCGCAAGGAGCATGCGGCGGCAGGTGATCCCTTGCCGCCGCGAGTACCGCCGGGGCCCAACAATCCGCTGGGAGCCTACGCCATGCGGTTGGCGGCGGGAAACGGCACTTATTTGATCCATGGCACGAACAATCCGATCGCCGTCGGACTGGCGGTGACGCACGGCTGCATACGCATGTATCCGGACGATGTCGCGGCCCTTTACCCGCTGATCCCCGTGGGCACATCGGTGCGCCTCATCAACGAACCGATCAAGGTGGCCTGGGTCGACGGCGAATTGCTTCTCGAAGCGCATCCGCCGGTCGATGCGCAGGGGCAGAGCTTCGAGCCCAATATCGATCAGTTCGCCGAAATGCTGCGCACGGCCGTGGGCGACACGACGGTTGCGATTCACTGGGACTATGCGCGCGAAGTGCTGCAGAAAGCAGATGGAGTGATCGCGACGGTGGGGCTCGAAGCCGAAAATCCCAATTCACCGCCCCCGCCCGATGCCACGCCGGCGCCCGTCGCGGATACACCGCCGGCCGATGCGCCGCCTGCGAGCGCGCCGCCCGAACGCTAGGCGCCGCAGTGCGAATCGGCGTGCACGTCGACCGACCCGGCATTGGCGACCGCGGTATTCGCACGACCGCATTTGCGAAACATCGTATCGGTGCTGGTCGCAGTCCACGCTAAATTGGCTCTGCCGTCGGCATCCGCGCTCAGGAATACCGGCACCGAGGTGAAACCATTGATGCGGGCGTTGCTGAAAACGATTCGTTCCGGACGAGCGCTCATATCGTAAACCGTGACCAAGATGTCTTCGGTGCTGTCATTGATGAGCTTGACCTCGACGCCTTCGCCGCCGAGTGCGCTGCTCCCGACCAACAGCAACGCCCCGAAACTCAACATCAAGGCTGCCTTCAGGGCATGCAGAATCCGAGTGATCATGGGGAAGACGCTACCCGCACCCGCGCGACGCGGCAGCCGGATGCTCCTGTATCTGCGTGTGAGTATGTGCCTACGCCGCGGGCGATGACGGGTATGGTTGCCGCAGTGCAGCAAGGGTGGGCCTTCGGCTCAGTCTGGTTTCCGGGAATGCGCGCGAGATTGCCAGGAAAATTGCGATCGGAAGCGCTGCCCTGATCCCTGATCGCAGAAAATAGCGCCCTGTTCGTGAAACACCGGCTCACCCTGGTGATGGCGATCCACCAACTCTTCGAGCACGCTCAGCAAACCGAACACTGGGGCCAATAGAAAAACCAACAGCAGCAAGACGCCGATGAGTAGGTACATGGGTGCCCTCCGCAAATTTCCGTTGCACCGAGAGTGACAGCAATTTGCGACCAAACGATGATCGCCGGTGTAGGAAAAAGCCTGATATCTTTGTCAGAGTGAAATTTTCTCACTCGACGGCGGGCAGCACGCGCCCCTGCGCGCTGCCAAAACCGATTCGCGCTGCGCCAGGGCGCTCGCACCAGGCGCGAAGGATGATGCTGTCGCCGTCCTCGAGGAAGGTGCGCGACTCGCCGTTGCCGATGGGGATCGGCTGACTGCCGCCGGCGCTGAGTTCGAGCAGAGAACCGGCCTCAGCGGGAGTCGGGCCCGACTGAGTGCCGGTTCCCAGCAGATCACCGGCGCGCAGGTTGCAGCCATTGACGGTGTGATGCGCGACCAATTGCGCAATCGTCCAGTAAGCATGCCGAAAGCTGGTCAGCGAGAGGCGCCGCGCCGGCTGGCCCCGTTCGCGCATCGCCGCGCTTTCGATGAGTGCTTCGAGCCGGATATCGATGGCCCCGGCATCGCGGTTCTCAGCCGAAGCGAGATATGGCAAAGGCGCGGCAGCGTTGTCAGGCCGCACGTACGCCATGCGAAACGGGGCCAGCGCCTGCAGCGTGACGATCCAGGGCGAAATCGTCGTGGCAAAATTCTTCGCCAGGAAAGGACCCAGCGGCTGATATTCCCACGCCTGCAAATCGCGCGCCGACCAGTCGTTGAGCAGGCACATGCCGAAGATATGTGCCTCCGCGTCGGCGATGGCTATCGGTACGCCCGGGGAATTGCCGCTGCCGACGAAGACGCCGAGCTCGAGTTCGTAGTCCAGCCGCGCGGACGCGCCGACCGTGGGGTGCGTTGCCCCCGGCGGCAGCCGCTGTCCCCGGGGCCGATGGAAGGTCTGCTCCGATACGCCGATGGAGGAGCTGCGGCCGTGATAGCCGATGGGAATCCATTCATAATTCGGCAACAACGGCTTGTCGGGCCGCATCATCCGGCCCACCGCCGTGGCGTGATATATCGAGGTGTAGAAATCGGTGTAGTCGCCGATCTGCGCCGGCAGTGAATATTGCACGTCGCTTTGCGAAACCAGGCAGGCCTGCAGCGCGCCTTGCAGGCTGGATCCTTCGAGGAGACCCTGGAACAGGGCGCGGCGCACCGCGGTCGACACTTGCGGGCCGAGCCGCATCAGCTCGTTGAGCGTTGACCCGCCGGCTGCGCAAATTCCCGCAACGGCCGGCCCATGGAACAGACCGCGAGCCGCCACGGCGGCGAGATCCAGGATCTGATCGCCGATGGCCACGCCGCCGCGAAAAGCTTCGCCGGATTCTTTGCGGCGGAACACCGCGAAAGGCAGATTCTGGATGGGAAAGTCACCATCGATCCGATTTGCGGCGGCCAACCAGCTGCGTGCCCGCGGATCGTGGGTTTCATCCAATGGCATCGGGTCGGTCACGGCCGCGTCGGGTCGAAGCGTTTCTTGAGTTCGAGCCAATGGGACATGTAATCAATCTGCAGCGGCGGCATTCCCTGCCGCGCCGAGCGCGTCGGATGGATGACCTGTCTCGTCTCGAACATGAACGCCATGGTGTCGGTGATGTGCAGGGGCACGGACGTGTCGGCAGCGGCAGCCTTCTCGAAGGTCGCCGCGTCCGGCCCGTGTCCGCTCATGCAATTGTGCAGGGAGGCGCCGCCCGGCACGAAGCCGGTGCTCTTGGCGTCATAGGTTCCGCAAATCAATCCCATGAACTCATTGGCCACATTGCGGTGGAACCACGGCGGCCGGAAGGTGTTTTCCATGGTCAGCCAGCGCGGCGGAAATATCACGAAGTCGATGTTGCCCGCGCCGGGCGTCTCGCTGGGCGAATGCAATACCGTAAAGATCGAAGGATCGGGATGATCGTAGGAGATGGATCCGATGGTGTTGAAGCGGCGCAGATCATACTTATAAGGGACATGATTTCCATGCCAGGCCACCACATCCAGCGGCGAATGGTCCATGCGCGCGGCCCACAGCCGGCCCAGGAATTTGCCGATCAGCCGGCATTCGCCGTCGAGATCTTCGTAGCGTGCGTGCGGCGTTTGAAAGTCGCGCGGATTCGCGAGTCCGTTGGAGCCGATCGGCCCGAGTTCCGGCAGCCTGAACGGCGCGCCGAAGTTCTCGCAGAGATAGCCGCGCACGGCGCCCGCGGGAAGACCGACCCGGAAGCGCAGCCCGCGCGGGATGACGGCGATTTCCTGCGGCTCGATCCGCAGCCGTCCGAGTTCGGTGTCCAGACAGAGCGGGCCAAGCTGCGGGACCACGAGGATCTCGCCGTCGGCGCTGTAGAAAAAACGCTCCCGCATCGATTCGTTGGCGGCATACATGTAGATTGCACAGCCCGCATGGTTATCCGGCGACCCGTTCCCGGCGACCGGCACCAGGCCGTCGATGAAATCCGTGGGGGCGGACGGCAGCGGCAAGGGATCCCAGCGCAGCTGATTCGGCGATGCCGGCTGCTCGTCCGCGGACTGGTCGAATCCCGGATGTTGCAGGGGGAGAAACGGCTGGTGCGTGACGGAGGGGCGGATCCGGTACAGCCAGGAACGGCGATTGGCAAACCGAGGCACCGTAAACGCGGTCCCCGAGAGCTGCTCCGCATACAATCCGTAGGGACAGCGTTGCGGCGAGTTTCGCCCGGGCGGCAATGCACCGGGCAGGGCCTCCGTGGCGAACTCATTGCCGAACCCACTTTGGTACCCAGGCTCGTCGGATTGCGATGCAATTGCGCTCATAGGCTGCCAGTCTATTATATTGGGGCAATCAATCGCGAACTGGACACCCATGCTGAAGGTCGGTCAACCGAATCGCGCGGCGCCTGCGACGGACGACCTCAAGGCTCGAATCGTCAGCTTCATGAGCGGCGCCTCCACCGAGATCACGCCGTCGGAAGTCGAACGCCTGCCGGAACTCGCCACATTGCTGGCCGGCGGTACGGCGGTGTATGTGGCGCATACACCGAACGCGGGCTTCGCCCACGTGATCGATGCCGCACTCGCCGTACGGCGCGCCGGATTTCTGGCGACGCCGCATATTGCGGTACGGCGCGTGCCGGATGCGCAGACGCTGCGCACGGCGCTCGCTGCGCTGCGTGCAGGAGGAGTCGAGCACATCTTGTTGATCGCGGGCGACGCGCCGCGGCCGATCGGCGAATTCTCGTGCGCCATGGATGTTCTCGAATCAGGGATCCTGGAGGAATCGGGAATCACCCGGATCGGTATCGCCGGACATCCCGAGGGACACAACGCGGTCGCGGTCGGCCGGCTGTGGGAGGCGCTCGAAGCCAAGCAAGCCACGGCCCTGCGTCGCGGCTACTGCATACATGTCGTCACTCAGTTCGGGCTCGACGCAGGAGCCTTCAGGCGCTGGGAGCGCGAGGCTGTGCGCCGGCGAATTCGGCTGCCGGTGCGTTTAGGGATCGCGGGACCCGCGCCGCTCACCAAACTGGTGCATTTCGCCGTTCAGTGCGGCATTGGCGCCTCGATGCGGGCCCTGACGCGTAATCTCAGCACCGCCGCGCGATCGTCCGAATTGGCGACCTGTCCGGATCAGCACCTGCTCGGCTTGCTGGCGGCGCCGGTTTCGGCTCAAATCGTGGCACCGCATTTCTTCGCGTTCGGCGGCGCGCTGGAAACCGCGCGTTGGATGCAGAAAATCGCCGCGGGCGCCTTTGATATCGATGCGCCGACCCGGCAATTTCGACTGCGGGCCTGAGGCCGCGCTGCGCGACGACTTTTGCGCTCTGACATCGCTTTGAGAGTTTCGCCTACATAGCAGCGGCGGCCAATGTGCAAAATC
This sequence comes from uncultured Gammaproteobacteria bacterium, assembly GCA_963800375.1. Classification (GTDB taxonomy): domain Bacteria; phylum Pseudomonadota; class Gammaproteobacteria; order Steroidobacterales; family Steroidobacteraceae; genus Bog-1198. Next base: position 142,467 of record CAWDAT010000003.1, read on the forward strand.
ACCCCTCATGAGTGAGAAGCGGGAAACGGTGTTGGCGGTGCATGGAAATGCCGACGGTTACTGGTATATCGGCGCCGGCCGCAGCATTGCCGAAGGCCCCTACCGTAATCCCGATCAGCTGCTGAGCGTGGCGTCCGATCTGCTCGCGGCCGAGGTCCACTGGCGCATCGATGTGTTCGACGTGGCCGGCAATAAGATCATCAGCTACAGCAGCGAAGAACTGGACGCCGGTGATTTGCATCCGCTGCGTTGGCGCCACCAATGGAACAGGTTGGGGCACAACGCCCGTCATTAATCGTCGCTGCGCCGATCGGCGCCCGATTCCTTCGCAGGCGGGCTCAAGAAATTCAGCAGAGGTTGTCCGCCCCGGGCATTCTCCGCCACCACCTTGAGTGCCACCAGCGTGGGCGTCGCCAATATGATGCCTGCGACGCCCCAGAACAGTCCGCCGAACCATAAAGCCAAAAACACCAGCATGGGATTCAACTGCAACCGCCGGCCGACCAGCAGGGGCTGCACGAATTGCCCTTCGATGGTGGCGAGGGCCAGGTAACTCCCCGCCACCGCAAGGACGTGCCCCAGTCCATCGAGAGAAACGATTGCCACGACGGTGAGCACGATGAGCGTGGTCGTCGAACCGGCATAGGGAATGAAATTAAGTATCCCCGCCATGGTGCCCCACAGCCAGGGGCTCGGCATGCCGAGCCACATCATGGCGAGGGCCGTGGCGAAGCCGAGTCCGACATTGATCAAGGCGGTCGTGACATAGAAGCGGCCGACCTCGCCCCGCACTTTTTCAATGACGCTGATGATGTGGGCCGAGTGCAGATCGCCGGCAAATGCCGAGGTCATTCGTGCCAGCATCGGCGGACCGCCGGCCAGCAGGAATAACGTAAGAATGATGACGGTGATGCTGCTCAGCACCGGGCCGCGGGTGACGTCCAGCAACATGGCGGGCGCGCTCTCTTCGGCGGGAGCGACGGTCGGCGCCGGCGTGCCGCGGGCGGAACTGCCGATGTTGCCCGCGGAACTGCGCAGGTCGTCGATGCGGTTCATGGCCTGTTCCACGGGCCGAATCTTCCGCTCGATGATTCGCAGCGTGTGCGGCGCCGCCGCGAACCACTGTTGCGCGGGGGCCCACACGAAATTCACCAGCGCGGCGAAGACTCCCAGTATCACAATCAACAGCACCGCGGCGCTGATGCCTCGGGGCACGCGCCAGGCATGCAAGGCCTCGACGGGACCGGAGAGCGCCAGCGCCAGCAGCAGCGCCAGGGCAACGGGGACGAAGGCGACATGCGCGAAGTACAGCAGCAATCCGACGGCGCCGGCTGCCAGCACGCGCAAGGAAGTCACCTTCACCTGGCACCGCTCATGGCCTTGAGCAGGCGGTAGGTGAATTCGACGCTCTCATCGAAGGCCTGAATGCCGATGCGTTCATCCCGGCCATGCGCGCGATTCTCATCGACATCCACCCACACCCCGCTGATGTCGTAGCTCGGCATTCCTGCATTGCGGGTTTGCCGATCATCGCTGAATCCGGTCGCCATGGTGGGAATGATGGGCACGCCCGGCCACATCGAATGCACGAGAGCCGCCGTCTTTCGCATGATTTGTGCCGTCGGCGGGGACTCGGGGCTGACGATGGGCGGTGCATCCAGGGTGAGGCGGATGGCCGGATCGGCGAGTGCGGCGGCGAGAAGATTTTGCACGCTGTCGGCCGAGTCTCCCGGCAGCATCCGGCACTGAATGGTTGCCTTGGCCCGCTGCGGCAGGGCGTTTTCGGCATGTCCACCGGAAATCAAGGTCGCGACGCAGGTCGTGCGCAGTTCGGCGTTGAGGCGCACATTCTGGCTGAGGCGCTCCGCGGCGGCCGGATCGGGCGGCGACTGTGCGACGGCCTGCATGTCCGCGGCGGTCGTTCCGCTCTCGAGCGCGGCCCACGCGGCGAAACTCGCGCGGGTGGTTGCCGTGAGCATCACCGGAAATCTGTACGCCGCCAAGCGGCCGAGCCCCGCGGCCAGCCGATAGATCGCGTTGTCCGGGCCGGGCAGAGAGCCATGGCCGCCCGGGCTCAAGGTCTCCGCCGTGAACGTGACGTAGCTTTTTTCGCTGGTGCCGATCTCGAAAAACTGCGGCACCCCGTTCTTCGTGGCGCCGCCGCCGCCGTCGAGATTGACGACCAAGGCCGCGTTGATCAAGTCGCGGTGTTCTTTGAGCAGGAAGGCCGGCCCGTTGGCATCGCCGCCGGCCTCTTCGTCCGCGGTGAACGCGACGATGATGTCGCGATCCGGAACGAACTTCTCGCGCTTCAAGCGGATCAAGCTCTCGACCAGGGCGGCGTCCCCGTCTTTCATATCGATGGTGCCTCGCCCGTAAAACCAGCCGTCCTGCTGCGTAAGTTTGAACGGGTCGACGGACCAGTCCTCGGGCTTGGCTTCCACGACGTCCAAGTGAGCGAGGAACAGGACGGGATCGCTGGAGTGTTTGCCGTGGTAGCGGACCACCACGTTGCCCTTGGTCGGATGGTCGGGCGGCGCCAGGAAGACCAGGTCCTGGCCGGCGAAGCCCGCGCTCGAGAGCCAGCCTTGGATGGCGAGGGCGGCCAGCGTGGAACCTTGCGCATGGGTGGTGTTGATCTCCACCAATCCCTTCAGCAACTCGCGGGCGAGGTCTTGATCTGCCGGCGGCGGCAGAGGGGGCGCCGCGCCGGCCCACGAGGCCGCCGTCACGACCAGGCCCAACCCCATGATCAATGCCCGCATTGAATTCTCCCCCTGCATGCAGTTCACTAGAGCATATCGGAACCGAGGGAAATTCCAATGCGAACGGCGATTATAATCGCGTGCGGCGGCGCCGCGTGAACAACAGCCGGCTCGAGGCCTTCAGCGACGGCGTCATCGCCATCATCATCACCATCATGGTGCTGGAGCTCAAGGTGCCGGGAGGCGATACCCTGGGCGCGCTCGTGCCTTTGATTCCGCACCTGTTGAGCTACGTCTTGAGTTTCATCTACGTGGGCATCTATTGGAACAATCACCACCACATGCTGCATACCTGTGAGTCGGTGACCGGTCCGATCCTATGGGCCAATCTGCATCTCTTGTTCTGGCTGTCCTTGTTTCCCATCACCACGGCTTGGATGGGCGAGAGTCACTCCGCGGCGGCGCCGTCGGCGCTGTATGGCCTGGTGCTGTTGATGGCGGCCATTGCATATTGGATATTGCAGCAGCAGATCATCGCCGCTCAGGGACCGGATTCGATCCTCAAGAAAGCCGTGGGCGCCGATTGGAAGGGAAAACTTTCACCCGTCATTTATCTGGCGGGGATTGCCGCCGCATTCATCTGGCCGCGACTGGCCCAGACTCTGTATCTGTTGGTCGCACTGCTCTGGCTGGTACCGGACCGCCGCATTGAAAAAGCGCTGATTCGCGAATAGCGGCCGCGGATTCACTCGAGCACCCGCTTGAAAAACGCGATGGCGTCGTTGGTCTGTTTCATCTCGTCCGTTCTACTACTCGGTCCGCCGAGCCATGCATGAGCGAACGACTGCGCTATCGGGTCGAAATCGATGGAATCGCGCGCTTCAGGACCGCCGCGCGGAATCACAACCGGCGGCCGTTTGTCTTGCGCGCCCCGACGGGCGGACTAGATGATGCCCTTGGCGCGCAGCGCAGCGATCTCCCCGGCCGGCAGGTCGAGACGTTCGGCCAGCACTTCCTGCGTCTGCTCGCCCAAGAGCGGCGGAGCGGAACGGTAGGTCACCGGCGTCTCGGACAGGCGCAGAGGATTGGCGACCAGGGAGACTGCGCCCGCAACGGGGTGCGGCAAATTGATCTGCATGCCGCGGGCACGCACCTGCGGATCGGCGAACACTGAATCCAAGGTATTGATCGGTCCGGCGGGAACACCCACGGTTTCGAGCGCTGCGACCCAGTGGGCGGTGGGATGCGTCACGGTCGCCGCGCTCAACTTGTCGATCAATTCGCGGCGATTGGCCACGCGCATCTTGTTGGTGCGAAAATCCGGATCCTCGGCGAGCGCCGCGAGACCGACGACGGCGCACAGTCGGGCGAACTGCGCGTCGTTGCCGACCGCAATCACCATGTAGCCATCGCTGGTCGGAAAGTCCTGATAGGGAACCAGGTTCGGATGGGCGTTGCCATGGCGCCGCGGCGCGCTGCCGCTGACCAGGTAGTTCATGGCCTGGTTCGCGAGGCAGGCCACCTGTACATCGAGCAGCCCAACGTCGATATGCTGGCCCGCGCCCGACCGGTCGCGGTGCGCCAGGGCCGCCAGCACGCCGATCGTCGCGTACAGTCCGGTCAGGATGTCGGTGACGGCGACGCCGACTTTTTGCGGCCCGGCTCCCGGCTCGCCATCCTGGCGCCCCGTGATGCTCATCAACCCGCCCATGGCCTGCACCAACAGATCGTAGCCGGCGCGCGGTGCGTAGGGGCCGGTTTGACCGAACCCCGTGATGGAACAATAAATGAGGCGCGGATTGACGGCGCGCAGCGATGCATAGTCCAGACCGTAGGATTCGAGGCCGCCCACCTTGAAGTTTTCCAGCACCACATCCGACTTGCGGGCAAGTTCGCGGATGATGGCTTGGCCTTCGGGGGTGGTGAAGTCCACCGTAATGGATTTCTTGTTGCGATTGGCGCAGAGATAGTACGCCGCGTCGCCGCCGTCATTGCCTTGCGCATCGCGCAAAAAAGGCGGACCCCAACTGCGAGTATCGTCCCCCGCGCCCGGCCGTTCGACTTTGATGACTTCAGCGCCCAGATCCGCGAGAACTTGTCCCGCCCAAGGTCCGGCCAGGACCCGCGACAGATCGAGCACGGTGATATGCGAAAGAGCGCTGTTCATCCGCACAAGTTAGCACGATCGAAAGGCCCACCGGCCCCCGAGTTTATGCGATGCTTCGCTCTTCCGAGAGGACAAAAGGCTGAATATGGCGATGGGTAGCTTTCATTGGGACGATCCGCTGTTGCTCGATGCGCAGCTGACGGAAGAAGAGAAGATGGTAAGAGAGGCTGCGCGCGACTATTCACAGGGCCGGCTGGCGCCGCGGATCGTCGACGCCTTTCGCCGCGAGCATACCGACCCCGGCATTTTCAAGGAGATGGGGGAGCTTGGCTTGCTGGGCGCGACCATTCCGGAGGAATTCGGCGGCGGCGGCCTCAACTACGTGAGCTACGGACTGATCGCGCGCGAAGTGGAACGGGTCGATTCGGGATATCGCTCCATGATGAGCGTGCAATCCTCGCTGGTCATGCTGCCCATCGAGCGCTTCGGCACCGAGGCTCAAAAGAGAAGATACCTTCCCGGGCTGGCACGCGGCGAATCGATCGGGTGCTTCGGCTTGACCGAACCCGACCATGGTTCCGATCCGGGCAGCATGATCACGCGCGCGCGCGCCGCCGCCGGCGGCTTCCGCTTGTCCGGCGCCAAGACCTGGATCACCAATAGTCCCATCGCCGACGTCTTCGTCGTGTGGGCCAAGACCGACGACGACATCATTCGCGGTTTCATTCTGGAAAAAGGCTGGAAGGGTCTGGCGGCCCCGGTGATTCACGGCAAGGTCGGATTGCGCGCCTCCACCACCGGGCAAATTCTCATGGATGATGTGTTCGTGCCGGAGGAGAACTTATTGCCGGGAGTCACGGGCCTGCGCGGTCCGTTCACCTGTCTGGATTCGGCGCGCTACGGCATCGCGTGGGGAGCTCTCGGTGCGGCCGAAAGCTGCTGGCACACCGCGCGCCAGTATGTGCTCGATCGAAAACAGTTCGGCCGCCCGCTTGCCGCCAATCAATTGGTGCAGAAGAAGCTGGCCGACATGCAAACCGAAATCTCGCTGGCGCTGCAGGGGTGTCTGCGGCTCGGCCGGATGAAGGATGAGGGAATTGCCTCCGTCGAAATCACATCCATGCTCAAACGCAATTCCTGCGGCAAATCGCTCGACGTGGCGCGAGTCGCGCGCGACATGTTGGGCGGCAACGGAATTTCCGATGAATTCGGCGTGATTCGCCACGTCGTGAACCTCGAGGTGGTGAACACCTACGAGGGCACTCACGATATTCATGCGCTCATTCTCGGCCGGGCGCAAACCGGAATTCAGGCATTCACTTCGGACTAAGGGTAGCCCGGGGAAGCCGCGCCCGAGACCCGCGGGACCCGGAAACTGGGTTTCAGCCCGACTTCCCACGCGACGCTGGTGGGAGCGTCGGCGTTCAAGGTGACCTTTCGAGCCGTGGCTTCTTCGCCATGCTCCAGGCTCGGATGCCAAATGCGAACGGTGTACTCGCCCGGCGGCAAGTCGGTGATGGTCGCACTTCCCGCGCTCTCGGTCTTTGCGAAGAACGGCGTTTCGGAAACGTAAATATACCCGATCATCCAATCATGAATGTTGCAGCCGAGGACCACCACCCCCGGCTTGTCGAACACGACGGGGGGTGCGTCGGTGCCGCCGTACAGGGGCAGCTCGAATTTCTTGGCAGGTGAGAACGAATAGACCTGGTGGCGGATATTGTCGCTGTTGGGAAACCGGATCTTCGATCCGACGAATACCGGCTTCACATAGGGCACGAATTGCTTGTCCACCTGATCGACGGCATCCACGGGCGGTTTGGCGCGCTGCGCGCTCTTGGGGTCCGAGGGCGTGGCCAGCACCACGGCATCGGCCACCGATTTCCCATGGTGGTCCTTTACGGTGACGCGCAGCTCCGCGGCGAGGGCGGGCATGGCGCAGACAATGAGCGAGAGAGCGGCCGCAGGGACCAGGTGTCTATTCATTAAAATCGGTAATTCCAGGTGATTTCCGCCACGGATTTGCTGTACTCGTTGCCGCCGGCCGCGCGCGTGTCCCAGTATCCGACTGCACAGCCGAGCAGGCTGTGAACGGTCGCAGAGAAACTGATACCCACCCGGGCGCCCCAGGTCGTCCCGGTGAGCTTGTAGGCGTAGGCTCCGGGTCCGAACGCCGGATCCTCCGCGATGGCCGAAGAGGCATAGAACACGGTCAGGTTGGGCGTCGTGGTCGAGACCACGTCGCCGTGGCGGCCCGACAAACCGACCGACACAAAAACCCTCTCGCTCAATGAGTAGTCCACATCGGCCGTCAGGCTTTGACCGACTTGACTGTAGGCGTCGCCCGAGATGCCCGGCACTTCCTGCCGCAGGGCGCTTGCCACCCGGCTCTCGTACGCATACTCCACCCACAGGTTCCAGCGATCATCGAGGCGCCGTCCCGAGGCGAGCGCCGCGCGGTAGTCCCAGGCGTTGCGGTAGCTGTCGTCGTAACTCGAACGGGCGATCGTGGCGCCGATGCGCGCCCACGGCGCATAGGCGCCGAGGCCCCATTTCTTCTTCAGCGCAAATAACCCATCCAGGGAGGCGTTGTTGAGGCCGGTGAGGCGGTAATATGCCTCGCCGCTGAGATCGCCGCCGATCGTCACGCTGTAGCCGTCGGTCAGGGGGATCAGGCGAAAAATCGACAGCCGCCCATCCAAGGTGGTATCGGCCACTTTGTCGGGTGAGAATTGCGCGTTTCCGACATTGTTGTCGCGGCGCACGCTGCCGTCGGTGCCCAGCGTCCAATCGCCATGCGCCGCATACGGCAGCGCGATGAACGCCATGAAGGCCGCGCATGCGCCCGGGGTAGCTGCCGATGCATGGCCGCATTCCAATGCTTGCCCTGCAAGGGCATCCCGTTGCACATGACGTCGCACGGCGCACATTATGCAATGGCCGACGTCGGCGCGTATGACTACCTGTCGGCGCTTCGCCGACAGGTGGACGACCCCGGCGCTCGTCCGCGACCGCTTGATGCCGCTCTTTGAGCGGCTGACCGCACTCAAGACGGCGATGGCGGCCGTGGTTCGCCCTGGGTGATCAGACAGGCATTGCGGGTGCCGGTGGTGTGAATCCACAGCCAGCTCAACGCCACCGCCAATCGATTGCGCACACCGATCAAGAAGTAGATGTGGGCGAGGCCCCAAAGCCACCAGGCGAGTCCGCCGCGAACCTTGATCCAGCCGAAGTCGATGACCGCGGCACGCCGGCCAATGGTGGCCAGATTTCCGGAATGGACGTAGCGAAACGTCTGAGGCGTCTGCTCGCCGCGCAGGCGCATGCGGATGGTGCGGGCGACATGGGCGCCCTGCTGCTTGGCCGCGGGAGCGATGCCCGGCACCGGCTTGCCGTGCCAGGCATCGATGGTGGCGGTATCGCCGATGATGAACACTTCCGGATGGCCGGGCGCCGTCAGATCCGTCGCGACGCGCGCACGGCCCGCGTTGTCCGCGGCAAGTCCGACCCACGCCGCCGCGGCCGATGCCCGGACCCCCGCCGCCCATAGAATCACCTTCGCCGCGAGCCGCCGATCCCCATAGATCACGCCCTCGCCGCTGCATTCACGCACCGGCTGGTTGAGCTGAATCTCGACCCCGAGACGCTGCAGCGACGCGTGGGCGTAGGCCGACAGATCCTCGGCAAAGCTCGGCAAGATGCGCGGTCCCGCCTCGATCAGCACCACGCGCGCGCGGCGCGTGTCGATGCGCCGAAACTCGCGCGGCAGATTCTGGTGCGCGAGTTCGACGATGGTGCCGGCCAATTCCACGCCGGTCGGTCCGCCGCCGACGATCACGAACGTGAGCAGCGCCGCGCGGCGCTCCGGGTCGGTCTCGCGTTCCGCCCGCTCGAACGACAAAAGAATGCGCCGCCGGATCGACGTGGCATCCTCCAGCGTCTTGAGACCCGGCGCGTGCGGCTCCCACTCGTCGTGGCCGAAATAGGCATGCCGGGCGCCGGTGGCCAACACCAGCGTGTCGTAGCTCAGCACGCCGCCGTCCTCGAGCTGGACGCGGCGATTCTGCGTGTCGACGCCGCTGACCGCCCCGAGCAGCGTGGTCACCTCCCTGCGTCTTCGCAGCAGGTGACGGATGGGCCAGGCGATTTCGGAAGTCGCGAGCGACGCGGTGGCGACCTGATACAGCAGCGGTTGGAACAGGTGATGATTGCGCTGATCGACGATGGTGATGTCGACGTCCGCGCCGGCGAGCCCCTGCGCCACCGACAAACCGCCGAAGCCGGCGCCGACGATCAGCACCTGGTGCCTCATCCGGTCGCCACCAGGTAGCCCGCGGCAATCCAGGCATCGAGTCCGCCATGCAGGGGCCGCACGCGCCTGAAGCCGTGATTCATCAAAATCTTGGCGACGCGGGCCGCGGAGGCTTCGCTCGGGCAGGTGCAGTACAAAATGATCTCCCGATCGCGCGGCAATTCCTTCAGGTGCCGTGCCATGTCCGGCAGGGGAACGTGCAGGGCGCCGGGAATCCAGCGCGGTTCGAGTTCGCGCGCCGTGGGCGACCGCACGTCGATGATGACGGGTGCGGCGCCGGCATTGATGAGCGCATACAGATCGGCAACGCTGATGCGCGCCATGCGCAGCATCCGATAGAAGCGCCTGCGTTGCCACCATTTGTAGGCGATGTAGCAGAACAGGAGGATTGCCGCGCCGACTCCCGCAATGCCGCCAATTCGGCTCAATTGTTCCAGCAGCCTCCCGATCTGCGCGTTGAACAGGATGCCGAGCCCGAGCCCGACGCCCACCCACAGAACGGCGGAGCCGGTGCTCAGCACGATGAACCGCAGCCAGCCGATGCGCAAGGCGCCGGCCATCGGCGGCGCGATGATGGCGAGCCCGGGAATGAATTTCGCGATGACCAGCGAGTTCACGCCCCAGCGCTCGAACCGCGTCTGTGTCTGGCTGACGCAGGAATCGGGTTCCAAGGAAACTTTGCACAGGGTTTTCAGGACTCGAATGCCGTACTTCTCCCCGATCAGGTACCAGCCGCAGTCGGCCGCCAGGCAGGCGATCACGGACCCCATGAACAGCGCCGGCAACGACAGTTGACCGTGCGCGGCGACGGCACCGGCGACGATCAGCGTCGGCGCCGCCGGCACGGGAAGTCCGATCTGGTCCAGCAGCACGTTCGCGACCGCGAACACCAAACCGTATTGAGTGAAACCCGAGAGCAGTTCGTGATTCACGGGCTTAGGGTCCGGCGGTGGCCGCGAGCGCGCGTCCGCCGCGGGGTGCGCCGGCGGCGCCGGCGCGGTGTTCGATGTCGGGCAGGAAGGCGGCCACCATGCCGAGCAACGGCAGATACGCGCAGAGCTTATAGACGAATTCAATGCCGTAATGATCGGCAACGCCGCCGAGCACGGCCGCGCCGATGCCGCCGATGCCGAACGCGAAGCCGAAGAACAGTCCGGAAACGGCGCCAACCTTGCCCGGCATCAACTCCTGCGCGAACACCACGATGGCCGAGAAGGCCGACGACAGTATCAATCCGATGAGGAAGGTCAGCGCGCAGGTCCAGGGCAAATCGACGAAGGGCAGGACCAGCGTAAACGGCGCCACGCCCAAGATGGACGCCCAGATGACGCGCTTGCGCCCGATGCGGTCGCCGATCGGCCCGCCGAACAGAGTGCCGAGAGCCATTGCGAACAGAAACACGAACAGGTAGATCTGTGCCGCCTGCACCGAAACGTGAAATTTCGCGATCAGGTAGAAGCTGTAGTAGCTGGTGATGCTGGCGATATAGAAATATTTCGAGAATATCAGCATCACCAGGATGGCGATCGACCAGACAACCCTGCGGGCCGATACGGGCGCTGCGGCCCTGGCGCCGCGGACTTTCGAGCTTCCTGCGTGATCCAAGTGCTGCTGCTTGTACCATGCTCCCACGCGGGCCAGCACCGCAATGGCGAGCATGGCCGCCAGCGTGAACCAGGCCAGGCTGGATTGTCCGTGGGGGATGATGATCCACGCGGCGAGCAGCGGACCCATCGCGCTGCCCGCATTGCCGCCGACCTGGAATATCGACTGCGCCAGACCGTGGCGGCCCCCCGACGCGAGACGGGCAATGCGCGAGGATTCCGGGTGAAAGATCGATGAGCCGGCACCGATCAGTGCGGCGGCGGCCAGCACGCTCAAATAGCTCGGCGCAAAGGCCAGGGTCACCATGCCGATCAAGGTGAAGCCCATCCCGACGCTCAGCGAGTACGGCTGCGGGTGCTTGTCGGTGTAGATGCCGATGAGCGGCTGCAGGACGGATGCGCAGACCTGATAGGTGAGGGTGATCACGCCGATCTGCACGAAACTCAAATGAAACTCGCCCTTCAGCAGCGGGTAGATCGCGACGATTAGGGACTGCATCATGTCGTTCAGGAAATGCGAGAAGCTGATCGCGCCCAGCACATTGAATCGCGTTTGTTGCATATGCACGTACCCTACTAGCTACTTCGTTGCCTGTCCTGCGAGAATGCGCGGATGAATCGCTTCGAGCCCTCCGTGTTTCTGCGCGAACTCGCCTCTCGCTGGGACGTGCTGGCGTTCATTGTCGTGATCGGGTTGATCGTCTTTCTCGGCGAGACTTCGCGGGGCCTGTTCGCTCCGCTGTCGCAGCTCGATGTAACGCCGCTGTCACTTGATCCGGCACATCTGCCGGAGTACGCGGCACGCACCACGTTTCGCATGCTGGCGGGCCTGTTCCTTTCGCTGGTGTTCACTCTGACATATGCGACATGGGCAGCCAAGAGCGAACGGGCCGGCAAGCTGCTGGTGCCCATTCTGGATATTCTGCAGTCGGTGCCGATCCTGGGATTCATATCGGTTACGGTGGTGTTCTTCATGTCCCTGGCCCCCGGCCGGGTGCTGGGCGCCGAGTTCGCGGCCATCTTCGCCATATTCACCAGCCAAGCGTGGAACATGGCCTTCAGCTTCTATCAGTCGCTGCGCACCATACCGACCGAACTGATGGAAGCGGCGGAGTCCTTCCGGCTGTCCCCGTGGATGCGATTTTGGCAGCTGGAAGTGCCGTTCGGCATGCCCGCGCTCGTTTGGAACATGATGATGTCCATGTCGGGGGGCTGGTTCTTCGTCGTCGCCTCCGAATCGATCAGCGTCGGCCACACCACGGTCGCGCTGCCCGGCGTCGGTTCTTACATCGCGCTCGCCATCGAGCACAAGAATCTGCGGGCCATCGGCTGGGCGATCGCTACCATGCTGATCGTGATCCTGCTCTACGACCAATTGCTGTTCCGTCCCCTGGTGGCGTGGGTGGACCGCTTTCGGGTCGAGCAGGAGCCCGGCGTGCGGGTCCCCGATTCCTGGGCTCTGACCATGATGCGCCGTTCGCGTCTGATTCAGGCGGCGACGGTGGCGTTTCACGCGGCGGTGATGTTCACCAGCCGCGCGGTGAAGCGCACCGACAAGCCGCCGGCTCCGCCTGCGCCGAAGCGCAGTCTGGACCTGCTGTGGGTGTCGCTGATCATCGCCGCCGTGGTGCTCGGTCTCTGGCACATCGTCTGGGTGCTGATCAAGAACACCTCCCTGCATGAGGCCCTGCGGGTGTGCGGACTGGCGACGCTCACCATGCTGCGCGTGTTCATCCTGATCGCGCTGGCGAGCCTGGTCTGGGTGCCGATCGGAGTGTGGGTGGGCATGCGGCCGCGGGCGGCGCAGATCGTGCAGCCGATTGCTCAGTTCATGGCGGCTTTCCCGGCGAATTTGCTGTTTCCCATCGCCGTGTACGGCATCGTCGCGTGGAAGCTCAATCCCGACGTCTACCTGAGCCCGCTGATGATTCTGGGGACGCAGTGGTACATCTTGTTCAACGTCATCGCCGGCGCTTCGGCCATACCCGCCGAGATGCGCTACGTGGCGGCCAATTTTCAGGTGGAGGGCTGGCTGTGGTGGCGCAAGGTCGCGTTGCCGGCAATTCTGCCGTTTTATGTCACGGGGGCCATCACGGCGTCCGGCGGCTCCTGGAATGCCGCCATCGTCGCCGAACTGGCCACGTGGGGAGACACCGAGGTGCAGGCACGCGGCCTGGGGTCCTATATCGCGGAAGCGACCACCGCCGGAGATTTTCACCGCATCGTCCTGGGGATAGGCACCATGAGCCTGTTCGTGGTCCTCATCAACAGATTGTTCTGGCGGCCCCTGTATTATTACGCCGAGCGAAAATATCGACTTACCTAAGGTTTGCCATGAACAGCTCCCCGCTACTGCAGTGCAATGATGTGCGCAAGGCCTTTCCGAAGCCGGACGGAGCCGAGCTGTTGGTGCTGGAGGGCATGAACCTCGAGCTGCGGGAAGGCCAGATCGTGGGTCTGCTCGGACGTTCCGGCTCGGGTAAGTCGACCTTGCTGCGTTTGATCGCCGGCTTGTCGGAGCCCTCCGCCGGCCACCTGCGCTATTTGGGGCAGCCGATTTCCGGACCCGCGCCGGGCATTGCCATGGTGTTTCAGAGCTTTGCCCTGTTTCCCTGGCTCACGGTGTTCGAGAACGTCGCGCTCGGCCTCGAAGCACAGCGGATGCCGAAGGCGGATATCCGCAAGCGTTCCTTGCAGGCGATCGATCTCATCGGTTTGGACGGATTCGAGTCGGCCTATCCCCGCGAACTATCCGGCGGCATGCGGCAACGCGTGGGCTTTGCCCGCGCGCTGGTGGTTCATCCGAACATTCTGCTCATGGATGAGCCGTTTTCCGCCCTGGATGTGCTGACGGCAGAGACGCTGCGCACCGATTTCCTGGACTTGTGGGCGGAGGGACGGATGCCCATCAAGGGCGTCATCCTGGTCACTCACAATATCGAAGAGGCGGTGCTCATGTGCGACCGCATCCTGGTGTTCGGCAGCAACCCCGGGCGGATATTGAGTGAAATCAAGGTGTCGCTGCCGCAGCCGCGAAACCGCCTCGATCCGAGTTTTCGCGAATTGGTCGAGCGCATCTATGTGGAAATGACCGCCCGTCCGCAGGGCGGGGCAAGCGCGCGGCAGGAGCGCTTCCCGGGGCTCGGCATCGGCAGCCAGTTGCCGCATGTGTCCTCCAACCTGCTGGCGGGCCTGATGGAAGCGGTCGCGGCCGCGCCTTTCAGCGGTAAGGCGGATTTGCCGGAAATTGCCTCGGACTTGCAGATGGAGATCGATGAATTGTTTCCGGTGGCCGAGACTCTGCAGATGCTGCGCTTCGCCGAACTCGAGGGCGGCGACTTGAAGCTGACCGAGGAGGGGATGGCCTTTGCCCATGCCGCTCTCGATGAGCGCAAGCGGATATTTCTGCGCCACTTGCTGACCTATGTGCCGCTCGCCGCCCACATACGCCGGGTTCTCGACGAGCGCGCCTCGCATTCCGCGCGCCGGAGCCGATTCATCGACGAATTGGAGGATTTCATGACCGAGGAGGCGGCGGAACAGAGCCTGCGCGCCATCGTCAGCTGGGGCAGATACGCGGAAGCCTTCGCCTACGACGATGAGAACGCCATGTTCAGTCTCGAGAATCCCACTTAGGGTAAAATGGGGCCATGAGCGAGACGGCGCCTTATTTGCACCTGCACGTGCCACCGGATGAAATGGTGAAATACATCCAGGACTTGATGACGCTGCCGCAGGGGGAAATCGCGGCGAGTTCCGCGTTGACCCTGGCGCAGCGACATTGGGGCGGAGATACGCCGCTGGCGCGCGCCGCATTGTTGCGCTGGGGTGCTCTGAACCTGGCGTTTCAGGACAAGCGCTTGGAAACGTGGACGGTCACGCGCGAGCGCGACCGCATTCAAGTCCCGGCGGCGCTGGTGGCGGCCGCGGGAATCGCCCCCCTGGTGATCGACAATGAAAGAGCGGTGTTCGACATTCCCGCGCTGCTGGATGCGACGCTGGAGTTTCAACCGCCGGCGGGCCAGGCTTAACGCTTCATGACAATCGCTTCTCGGCCCGCGCGGTCGCCGCGCTTCAAAGTCCTGCGCACCATTGCGGTCTACAAGCTGGTGAAGGTGTTGCTGCTGCTGGCGTTGGCCGTGGGCGAAGTTCGCCTGAGCGACGCCACACTCGTAGAGAAGCTGGTGGTTTGGGTCTCGGCGCGGCCGCATGGTCTCGAACACGATGTGGTGACGCATTTGATTCAATGGCTCAGCGGCCTGACGAGCTCGAAGATGCACACATTGCGGATCGTGACGCTGGCCTATGCGGCCGTCTTTGCCACCGAAGGGATCGGCCTGTGGATGCAGAAGCGCTGGGCCGAGTGGCTGACCACCATCATCACGGCGTCCTTGATCCCGCTGGAGGTCTGGGAAATGAGCCACCGGCCGACGGTCGGCATCGCGGCGGTCCTGGTGGCCAACACGGCGATTGTCATATATCTCGCCTGGGACGTGGTGCATTCGCGGGCCAAGCACTCGGCTTGAGGGCGCTGCAGAAGGGCTTTGTGAAATGATCTTCATGTCGGCAGAAAGTGGTGGATCAAAGCGTATTCTTCGAGTCGCTTGTCAATACCACCGTTTGGAGATCTCATGAATAAGTCCGGAACCTTGATTACCTCTGCGTTGCTGACCTTTGGGCTCGCCGCCGCCGCCATGGCTGCCAATGCACCCAAGTCTGCCGCGTCGACGGCTGCCGAAGCTCCTGCCGCCGCCGCCCCTGCTGCGGATGCTGCGAAGCCTGCGACCAAGAAGAAGAGCAGCAAGAAGCATAAGAAAGCCGCTGCTGCTGCGACAACCAAGTAAGAATATTGGTATAACGCCCCGACCGCTTAGCTGCGGCCGGGGCGTTTTTTTGTGCGCTCGACGCCGAGCGCTAGGGAGGTCGGCGCATGGATCTGATGGTTGCGGTCAAAGCCCTGGTACTCGGGGTCGTCGAGGGACTGACGGAATTTCTGCCGGTGTCGAGCACCGGTCATCTGATCGTCGCAGGCAGCCTGCTCAATTGGAACGATGAGAAGGGCAAGCTGTTTGAAATCGTGATTCAGTTTGCCGCCATCCTGGCGGTGTGCTGGTTGTACCGGCAGCGTCTTTGGACGGTGGCGGCGACCCTGCCGCGCGATCGCAAGTCGCTGCGTTTCACGCTGAATTTGCTGCTGGCGTTCCTGCCGGCGGCGGTGCTCGGCGTCATCTTCATCAATGCCATCAAGAGGTATCTGTTCGCCCCGGTCCCGGTGGCCACCGCGTTCATCGTCGGCGGCATCCTCATTCTGTGGATCGAGAGCCGCGAGCGCGCGCCGCGCATCGCGGCCGTCGATGACATGCAGCCACCGGATGCGGTCTGGATCGGACTGGCGCAGGCGCTGTCGATGATCCCGGGAACTTCGCGTTCGGGCGCAACCATCATGGGCGGTTTGCTGCGCGGCCTGTCCCGGCCGGCCGCCACCGAGTTTTCATTTTTTCTGGCGATTCCCACGATATTGGGCGCAACGGTATTGGAACTGTTCAAAGCGCGACATTCCCTTGAATTCAACGATCTCGCGGTCATCGGAGTCGGCTCGGCCGCATCCTTCGTCAGCGCGACGATCGCCGTGCGGGGCCTGATACGCTATGTCAGCGGCCACAATTTCAAGGCTTTCGCCTGGTACCGTATCGCATTCGGCTTGGTTATCATCGCGACCTGGCGCCTCGGCTGGGTGAAGTGGTGAGAACACGGTGCAATCCATCGATATCGCCCATCTCATTCAAATTGCGCTGACCCCGATTTTCCTCATCTCGGCGATCGGGGTGACGCTCAATGTGCTGACCAGCCGGCTGGCGCGCATCGTCGATCGCGCGCGGGCGATGGAAGAGATATTGCACGGCTCGGATCACCCACATCATGGGCGGGATCTGCATGCCGCGCTGGACGTGATGGCACGGCGCGCCCGCTACATCAACGCGGCCATCACCCTCATCACCTTGTCTGCGCTGTTCATCGCGCTGGTGGTGGTGATGCTGTTCGTCAATGCCTTCCTGCGCTGGGACCTATCGGCCTTCATCGCCAGCATGTTCATCCTGTCGATGCTGGCGTTGGCGGCGGCGCTGTCGGCATTCCTCATCGAGGTGCGCATCGCGACCAACACCTTGAGAATCGGCATCGAAGCGGCCGCGCGTCACGAGGAATGAACGGCAGCGCGGCGCGGCGCGGGTGCCCGCTGCTCACGCACGGCGATCGGCACATTGCACAGGTCGATGCGACCGGCGGCAACCTTGAAAAACTCCTCGGGACGGTTGCGGCGCGATTCGATCAGCGCGGTGAAGGCCGCCGAATCGGTGCGAATGACTTCGAGATTGGTGCGCTGCGCCGCCGGGACGTCCGCGGCGACACGGATGGATTTGATCGGCAGCGGCGCTTCGGTCTTGGTGTAGAAGCCCATTTCCGCACCGCCTCTCGGCAGCCCCGACAATAGCTCCATGCCTTTGACCACCCGGCCGACCAGCGCCACGTTGCGGTCCAAATGCCGCGGCGCATGGCCGATGACCACATACAATTCGGCGCCGCTGCCGCTTTGCGCATCCAAGTCGCGCCCCACGCCCACCATGCCGTAGCAGTGCGCCAGCCAGGTTCGGTTGAGCTCGGGCGAGCGCGCGACGGGAAAGCCGCCGGAAAAGCCGACCTGGGGCGCGTACACGTCGCCGTCCGGCAATGGTGTGAACGGCATTCCGGCCGGGATGAGGGAATCGAATTCCGGCGCAACCTTGCCGATGCCGGCCGGCATGGGGTGGCGGTTGTCCGGGTCCCCCCACTGCACGACATAATTGTCCTGAACGCGAATGATGGACAGGGAATCGAAATACTTGGCCCGGGTCAGCGTCTTGATGTTGGCGACGTGCAGCGGCGCAAAGCGGGGCGTCATTTCGATGACCACCCGGCCGCCGGGCAGTTCGACGTACAGGGTGTTGTCCAGATCGAGCCCCCGCCAATCCGAGGGGCTGGTCGCGGCCAGAACCTCGGGCATACTCGGCCGCTTGGCGGCGGGCGCTGTGGTAGGCGCAGGGGCGGGCGCAGGGGCGGGCGCAGCGGCCGGTGCCGCGGTTGACAAAAAAACCAGCGTGCCGGAAATTAAAAATCTAAAATCGAGCACCATGCATCGAGTATTGCACAAATCGCGACCCAGCCGCCGGGAGGGCAGCATGCGCCGGACGTCTCTGTATTGCCTCGTGCCGCTGGTCTGGCTTGGAGCCGGCCTGCTGACGGCGCAGGCGGGAGGCCAGGGTTATCCCAACGGGGGAGGCCGGCCGGGGATGGGACAACCCGGCATGAGCGGGCCCCCCAGCGAAATCTCCTCCGAGCCGGCCGCCGACAAGCCGGATAAGGCGGCAAGAAAGGCCTATGACGCCGCAATGAAATCGCTGAAGCGGGCGCATGAATACGAAGAGGCCCTGGCCAAGGCAACCAATCCGGACAAGAAGGCCGAATTCGTCGACAAGATCGGCGACGCCTATGGCAAGGCGCTGGATCAATTCACCGACGCATTGAGCAACAAGGGCGACATGGTCGAGGCGTGGAACGGCGCCGGCTACGTGCATCTACGCCTGGGCGCATACAACGAATCGATCGACGACTACAACCATACGCTGGCGCTCAAGCCGGAACTGTACGAGGCGGTGGAACATCGCGCCGAGGCTTATGTGGCAGTGGACCGCCTGGACGATGCGAAAGCCGTGTACATGAGCCTGTTCAACCATGCGCGGCCGCTCGCGGATCAACTGATGGGGTCGATGCAAAAGTGGCTCGAGACGCATCGGGCCTCGGCCAACGGGATGCGTTCCGCCGACATCGATGCGTTCGGCAAATGGCTGCAGGAGCAGGAAGGCATCGCCAAGCAAACCGCATCGTCGTCGTGCGCCGGCGCCCGCTAGCCCTTGAGGGCGTCGACTTCCGTCCGTAGCTGCTGCACCAGCGCTTCGAGTGCGGTGACTCGCTGACTCAACGTCGGGGCGCCCGGCACCGCTTCCCCGGCGGCAGGTTCCTCGACCGATTCGATGGACCCCGAAAACAAATGGGCGTAACGTGATTCCCGCGCGCCCGCGGCACGGGGCAGCCGCGCGATGAACGGGCCGCCTTCGCGCGCCATCAGATTCTTGAGCGCGGCCTCGACTTCGTCGGCATCCGCGAATTCGCAGAGGCGGTTGGTGCGCGAGCGCAGCTCGCCCGGGGTCTGGAACCCTCGCAGCAGCAGCACGCAAATGATGCCGAGCTCCTGTTTGGAGAATTTCAGCGAACCGAATTCCGTATTGCAAAAGCGGTGCTTGTACTTGGTGACGCGGCCGCCATAGCCGGCGGACCTGTCGCTGACCATGTGCTTCTTCATCAGTGAATCCACCGCCTGCTGCACGACGGCTTCGCTCAATTCCAACACCGGTTCGCGGTTGGTCTTCTGGTTGCAGGCATTGGTCAGCGCATTCAGCGACAGGGGGTATTGATCGGGAGTGGTGATTTCCTTCTCGATCAGACAGCCGATCACGCGCGCTTCGTTCGGGGAAAATTCAATATTCATGTGCGGCTTCCAAGTCGGCGCGGGTTGTTTTAGGGTAGCGGACTAGCGCCTGCATCCTAAGTATCCCAAGTGTCCAAAGGATAACCTTAAATGAAAACCAAAGCCGCCGTAGCCTTCGCCGCCCGTAAGCCGCTGGAAATCGTCACCGTGGATTTGGACGGGCCCAAAGCGGGCGAGGTCCTGGTGGAAATCAAGGCCAGCGGCGTCTGCCACACGGACGAGTTCACGCGCTCGGGCGCGGATCCCGAGGGCCTGTTTCCGGCGATCCTGGGCCATGAAGGCGCGGGGATCGTCGTCGACGTCGGGCCCGGCGTCACCACGCTGCGCAAGGGCGATCATGTGATCCCGCTGTATACGCCCGAATGCCGGCAGTGCAAGTCATGCACGTCGCACAAGACCAATCTCTGCACGGCGATCCGCGCCACCCAGGGCAAGGGCGTGATGCCGGACGGCACCAGCCGCTTTTCCATCGGCAAGGATCTGGTGCACCACTACATGGGATGCTCCACGTTCTCGAATTTTACCGTGCTGCCGGAGATCGCCCTGGCGAAGATTCGCGAGGATGCCCCGTTCGACAAGGTGTGCTACATCGGCTGCGGCGTGACCACCGGGATCGGCGCGGTGATCAACACGGCCAAGGTGGAGGCGGGCGCCAACGTGGTGGTGTTCGGGCTGGGCGGCATTGGCCTCAACGTCGTGCAGGGCGCCCGCATGGTGGGCGCAAACAAGATCATCGGCGTGGATTTGAACCCCGGCCGCAAGGCGCTGGCCGAGAAGTTCGGCATGACCCATTTCGTCAATCCCAAGGAAGTCGAGGGCGATTTGGTCGCGCACTTGGTGGCGCTCACCGACGGCGGCGCCGATTATAGTTTCGAGTGCATCGGCAATGTCGACCTGATGCGCCAGGCGCTGGAATGCTGCCACCGCGGCTGGGGCGTGTCGGTGATCATCGGTGTCGCCGGCGCCGGCAAGGAAATCTCCACCCGGCCGTTCCAGCTGGTGACCGGGCGGGTGTGGAAGGGCACCGCGTTCGGCGGCGCGCGCGGCCGCACCGATGTGCCGAAGATCGTCGACTGGTACATGGACGGCAAGATCAACATCGACGACCTGATCACGCACCAGATGCCGCTGGCCGACATCAACAAGGCCTTCGACCTGATGCATGCCGGCGAATCGATCCGCAGCGTGGTGGTGTATCCATGAGCGCCTTGACGCTGGTGTCGGAGCACTCCTGCTTCGGCGGCGCGCAGCGCTTCTACAAGCATGAATCACGCGAGGTCCGCGGGCCCATGAAATTCTCGGCCTATGTGCCGCCACAGGCGAAGACGGGAAAAGTGCCGGTGCTGTTCTATTTGTCCGGGCTCACCTGCACCGAGGAAACCTTCGCCATCAAGGCGCATGCGCAGCAGACCGCGGCCGAACTGGGATTGATGCTCATCGCCCCCGACACCAGCCCCCGCGAGCCGCGCCTGCCCGGCGATGCCGACAGCTGGGATTTCGGGTATTCGGCCGGCTTCTATGTGGATGCCACGGCCGCCCCCTGGTCACAGTACTACCGGATGTACAGTTACGTCACGAAGGAACTGCCGCAGCTGATCGCCGCGGAGCTACCGGCGCGGGCGGGCGCAACCGGCATATTCGGTCATTCGATGGGCGGGCACGGCGCGCTGGTCTGCGCGCTGCGCAATCCGCAGGCGTACCAATCGGTTTCCGCCTTCGCCCCCATTGCGGCGCCGATGCAGTGCCCCTGGGGCAAGAAAGCGTTCGGCAATTATCTGGGGCCGGACAGCCAAACCTGGCGCGAATACGATGCCAGCGAACTGGTGGCGCGCAAGGCATATCCGGGGCACATCCTCATCGATCAAGGCGGCAGCGATCAATTCTTGGTCGAGCAGCTGCTGCCGGAAAAATTCAAGGCTGCCGCGGCCAAGTCGGGTCAATCGTTCGAGCTGCGCATGCAGCCGGGGTATGACCACGGCTACTACTTCATCCAGACTTTCATGGCGGACCATCTTCGCCACCACGCGCGGCAACTGAACGCTTGACAGAGCGGGTGCATGGCTTGCACCATGCGCGGCGTCAGGTGTTGGATGCACTCCATCCAATTAAACGGGAAGTGAGCCGAGCGCTCGAGTGCGCAATTCTCACGCTGCCCCCGCAACGGTGATCGAGCCGTAACATCGTCAGCCGCTTCAATTGAAGCGGCCAACCACTGAGCCCCAGGGCTTGGGAAGGTGACGGTGCCGCCATTCCCCATGGCAGCTCGTAAGCCCGGAGACCGGCCTGGCGACGAACCGCGGTGCGAAGGGCGCCGGGCGGCGCCGCTGGCATTTGGCATCGGCGATCCCCCTTGAACTCTTCCCGCGGCTGCTTTCACCCCAAACATGCGGGCGTGCATGACGTGGAGAGTTGCCGATGGCCATGAATGACCGGACGGGCGCCAGAGCGGCCTGCCTGATCCTCGTTGTCGCTGCCGCGAGCGCGCAAGCAGCCGATCCCGACACCGCCCTGAACGAAGTCATCGTCACCGCGACACGCGTCCGGGAACCGGCCGACAAGGCCCTGGAGCCCGTGATCGTGATCGACCGGGCGACCCTCGAGAACTCGCTCGCCGTCGACGTCGGCGATCTTCTGCGCTATCACGCCGGCCTCGACATCGGCCGCAGCGGCGGTCCCGGCCAGCCGCTGTCGCTGTTCATCCGCGGCGCCAACAGCGATCAATCGATCGTCATGATCGACGGCGTGCGAATCAATTCGGGCACGCAGGTTCTGGCGCCGCTCATGAACCTCGCGCCGGAGTTGTTCGACCGCATCGAGATCGTGAAAGGCCCGCGCTCGGCCATATACGGCACCGACGCCATCGGCGGCGTCGTCAACTTGATCACGCGCAGGGATGGCACGAGCGGCGCGGACGCGATGCTCGATTACGGCCGCTACGCCACCGGTGAATTCGCGGTCGACGGCAACTACACGGACGGCGGCACCGGCATGCAGGCCGCGCTGAGCGGACAGCAGAGCAACGGTTTTCCGACGTACGCCGCCGACACGCAGGACAGCGGCTACAAGAACCTGTCGGGCACCGCGGCATTCACCACGCACGTGGGGGAGATGGAGTTCGGAGCGCGCTACTACCAGGCGACGGGGACCACGCAGTACGCCGACGCCGTCTACAACGACGACTTCACCGCCTTCCGGTCGTTCACGCCGCTCAGCGAGAATTTCTCGAACCGGCTGCTCGCTCTGCATGCCGGCGGCGACGTGACGGCGGACTGGCACACCCGCCTCACCGTGAGCCGGGTGATCGACGACCTGCGGCAGGAGCAGAATGATCCATACGCCCTGCTTCCAGGAGGCGATTTCGACTACACCTCGCGCGACAGTCTCGACTGGCAGAACGACGTGAAGATCGACACGGCGTCGCTCAAGCAGACCCTCACCTTCGGCGCGATGGCCTACACGGAACAGACGAATTCGCTGAGTTTCGGCACGGCCTATGCGATCGACACCCATGCGCAGACCTACTACCTGCAGGATCAGCTCGAGGCCGGAGCAAATCGCCTGCTGTTGGCGGGCGGCGTCGCGCACTATTCGACGTTCGGCGATCATGCGACCTGGAACGCCGAGTACGGCTACTCGCTCACCGCCGACACGTTATTGATCCTCTCGGCGGGCACGGCATTCCGTGCGCCATCGGCCACGGACCGGTTCGGATTCGGCGGTACCCCCGGCCTATTGCCCGAGAGTTCGCGCAACGTCGAGCTCGGCTTCAAGTGGCGTTTGGATGCGGGCCAGGCAGTCACGCTGGCGGCGTTCCAGGACACCATCGACGACCTCATCGTCTTCGTCAGCGACCCCGGCAATGTGATCTTCGGCGGTGAGAACCGGAACATCAACCGCGCACGCATCCGCGGTTTCGAGGCCAGCTGGGATCTGCGTACCGATTCTTGGATTGCCCATGCGGAAGCGAGCCTGCAGGATCCCCACGACCTGGTGCACGGCACTCAGCTGCTGCGGCGCTCCAAGCACAGCTTCACCTTGAGCGGCGCCCGCAAGTTCGGGCGCGGCGAATTCGGCACGGAGCTGCTGCTCGCGGGGCGCAAGCCCGATGTCGACGTGGTGAGCGGCACGCCGGTCGAGGACGGCGGATACTTCCTCGCCTCTGTCTACGGCAAGCTGAATTTGACCGGGGCGCTGTCGGCGACCGCCCGGCTCGACAACGCCTGCAACCGGCACTATGAGCTCGCCAGCGGCTACAACACGGCCGGTCGGGCCGCATCCATCGCCATCCGCTATCGCTTTCGCTAGCGCGTCAGAACCAGGGGTTCGGAGGTGATGCGGCCGTCGAAATCGGTCCACACATGCTGCGCGAAATCGTACAGCTTGCAGCGCCGCACGGTGTTCCAGTAATAGCGCCAGGTGAAGACTTCGGAGTTCAGCCGCTCATCGAGCGTGGCGCTGAGCCGCGCCTGCGCCTCTTTGAGCCGATACAGCGGAATGCCCATGTTCACATGATGGGCGCCGTGCTCGAGAATGTAGTGAATCAAGCCGTCGAGGGGCCGCATCAGCTTGATGTGGACGGTCGTGGTCGCATAGCCGGCATTGGCCGACCACTCATCGCGGCGCTCGTACCAGGCCACGCGGGGGTGGGTGTGCTGCACGTAGATGACGAAGCCCATCAAGCAATTCCACAGGAAGAAGGGCACCACGAAGCCGAACACCAGCAGCGAACCGATCGACCGGCCGCTGTACACGCCCCATAGCACCAGGCCGCCCACCCAGAGAATTCCGAAAGCCGCCACCAGCAGGCTGTCCCAGGTGTAGCTGACCCGCCGCGTGGTCACATGCTTGCGTCCCGGGAAGAACAGTTTCTTCCACCACATCTCGATCATGTAGTACACGCCCTGACCGACGCCGCTGCGATAGATGCGCTCCAGCCGGCGGCGAATCCACGGCAGCCGCGCAAACTCGGACGGGGAGTAGGGGGTCCACACGTAATCGCGGCCCTTGAGATTGGTGAAGCCGTGATGCGCGAGGTTATGGCCGATTTCCCACAGGCTGTACGGGGTCAACGACGGCAGGAAGGCGATTCTGCCGATCCATTTGTTGAGCGTCTTGTTGGGCGTGTACGAACCATGGCAGGCATCGTGGCCGATCACGAACAGGCGGGCGATCCACAACGCCGCCACCAGCGATGCGAATACCTTCACCCACCAGGTCTCGACGAACAGCAGGCTGGCGATCGCCACCCCCAGCACCAGCCAATCCAGCAAAAACCAGATGATCGGCGTAGCGATGCCGCGCTCGACGGTGAACGGCTGCAGCAATTTCTGAAATTTGAAGCGCGACTTATCGACAGCGGGAGCCGCCGAGGCGTCACTTTCGGGTGCGGGAGAATCTTCCATTTAACTTTATATTATACGCCTGTTCAGGCAATTGACACGAAAATGCGTCTGCGTCCGCTCAGGCTGTCTCGGCATCCGGCCAAAGGAGAACCCCCAAATGCTCGCAAGCCTCGATCAGGGCCGTGGCGGCTTCCCGCGTGCTCGCGTCCAGACGCCGGTCGTGAGTGAGCAACCACGTGAGCCGGGCGCGGCGTGAACGGGCGGACGGCTCGCTGTCGAACAGCGCCGGAAACAGCCCAAGGGCATCGACGAATTCGCGCATTGCCGCGGTGCATGGGGCATTCGGCGGCGGGGTCAGGAGCAATTTGAGCCAGGTCACGCAGCGCTTGGCCAGCCCGGCGCGAGTAATGCCGATGCTGGTGCGGCGGCGCGATTCGCCGTCCGCCAGCGAGTCGGCCAGGGTGCGATAGCGTTCGACCGCCGACTCATCGGCCGGCAACGCCGGACTGGCATCCGACAACACCGACCGCAGCAGATCCGCCAGCAGCAGCGACAGCGACTCGGCCAGGAAGCGCTGGCACTGTTCCGTGTCGGGACGTGCCATTTGTTCCCAAACGAGAGGACCACCAATTCGTCTGGCGTTCGGCGACTTTGACATGTCCCCCAGTGTAGCGGCTCCGCTGCTCATCGCAACTATGTCAAAATGCGACCGAGGTCACTGACACACCGAATATCCGCAAAAATGCTCGCGCCGGGCTCAAGACCTGCGGCCGGCTGCCGGGGCCCGCGGAAAAATTAATTTAAGCGGCGCGCCGAGCCGCGAGCCCCCTATCATATTCGCATGAAGTCCATCGTTCCCGGGGAGTGCGTGTCCATCGGCCAAGGAGTGCGGCGAATCGTCGCCGGCAATGCGGGCTTGATGACCGGACCCGGAACCAACACCTACTTGATCGGACTCAAGGAAGTCGCGGTGCTGGACCCCGGCCCCGATGACACCAAACACCTGGAGGCCATCCTCGCGGCCGCAGGTTCCGCCATCCGCTGGATCATCGCGACGCACTCGCATGCGGATCACTCGCCGCTGGTGAAGCGGCTTGCGCAACGCACCGGCGCGCGCGTGATCGGGTTGCCGCCTCCCGGCGACGGGCGGCAGGACGCAACCTTTGACCCCCAGCATCTGCCCGCCGACGGCGAGCGCCTGGTGCTGGGGGATGAGCGATTGACTGCGATACACACTCCCGGACACGCGTCCAATTGCGTGTGCTACCTGCTCGAGCGCGAGCGGCTGCTGTTCACCGGGGATCACGTCCTCGAAGGGGTATCGCCGGTGATCCTGCCGCCGGACGGCGACATGTCGGCGTACTTGCGCTCGCTCGATGAGCTCCGATCCCATGATTTCGGGCGCATCGCACCGGGCCACGGCGGCGTGATGGAGCGCGGCAAGGAGGTCCTGGCGGCGTTGCGCGCGCATCGCCTGGCGCGCGAGGAGAAAGTCGTGCGCAGCCTCGAGCGCCTGGACGGCGCGACTCTCGATCAGCTCGTTCCCGTGGTCTATGACGATGTGGCCGCGGACCGGCACGTCTGGGCCCGTCTGACGCTGGAAGCGCATTTGATCAAGCTCGCACGCGAAGGGCGCGCCGGCGAACGCGGCGGCCTCTGGCGGCTCAACCGGCCATGACGGACAGGCTCACGATAGTGCTGCACGCCGTGAGCGTGCGGCGCGGGCGCAAATGGGTGCTGCGCGACATCCGTTGGCGGCTGCGTCCCGGCGAGCGCTGGGCGTTGCTCGGCGACAATGGCGCCGGCAAGACGCAGCTGCTGAAGCTGCTGAGCGGCGACGTCTGGCCCACACCGCGCGGCCGGGAACCGCACGGCGCCGGGCGGCAGTATCGGCTGGGCCGCCGCCCCATGGAGCTCATCGACGCCAAATCCCGCGTGGCCTACGTGGGTGCCGAACTGCAGGACAAATATGCCCGCTACGGCTGGAACCTGCCGGTGCGCGAGCTGGTGGCGACCGGACTGCATCGCACGGACCTGCTGCTGCGGTCCATGACCGCGGCCGAAGCCGCGCGGGTGAACGCCATGCTGCGGGCCTGCGGATTGCGCCGCCACGCGGGGCGCCAATTCTTGTCGCTGTCGTACGGGCAGAAGCGTCTCGCACTGCTGGCGCGCGCCTTGGTGCAGCGTCCGGACTGGCTGCTGCTGGACGAACTGTACAACGGCCTCGACACCGCCTATCGGCGGCGCATCGACGCAGTGCTGGATGCGGCGCGGCGCCGCGGCCAATCCTGGGTGGCAACGGCGCATCGCGCGGTGGACGTGCCGCGCGCAACCCGGCGCCTGCTGCAGCTCGACCAAGGGGAAGTGCATGCCGTCAAACCGGTGCAAGCCTCCGACCTGGCGCGTCTGCGCAGGCGGGCCGGGGAGAGCGCGCGCGAGCCGGCACGGGCAACCCGGCCGCGGGCTGAGCGAGCTGCGGAGGCGGCGCGGACCGGTGCGGGCGCCGAGCTGCTGCGCTTGTCGAGGGTGGATCTGTACGTCGAATACCGGCCGGTGTTGCGCAAACTCGATTGGCGCCTGCGCCAGGGCGAGCACTGGGCGGTGTACGGAGCGAACGGCTCGGGAAAATCCAGCTTCTTGAAGCTGCTGTACGGCGATCTATCGCCGGCGCTCGGCGGGCGGATCGAGCGCCGCGGATTTGCGCCGGGCACCCCCATTGCGCAATGGAAGCGGCAGGCCGGCTACGTGTCGCCCGAGCTGCAAAGCGACTATGCGGTGAACGTGACCGTGATGGATCTGGTCATCAGCGGCCGCTACTCGAGCATCGGACTCAACGATGCCCCGACGGCGCAGGACCGCCGGGCGGCAGCGCGCTGGCTGCGTTTTTTCGGACTGTGGTCCGTCGCCGGGCACCGCCCGCAGGAGTTGTCCTATGGTCAATTGCGCCGCGCGCTCATCGCGCGGGCCATGGCGGCGGACGCGCGCATGTTGCTGCTCGACGAGCCGCTCACCGGTCTGGATCCAACGCAGCGCGCGATCATGAAGCGCTTACTGCAGCGGCTGATGAAGCGCTTGACGCTGGTCATCGCCGTACATCATGCGGAGGACCTGCCGCGCGGCATGACGCATGCGCTGCATTTACATAATCGGCGCGCATACCCGCTCGATTTCCAATCTGCGACCTGAGTCGGCGGCAAGCCGCCGCGTAACCGGCAAGACTGCGGCATCGCCACCCGAAGAGGGATGTAATTATGTCGCGTGTCACGGCCTCGATTCTCGTCCTCGGAACCTTGACGTTGGCGGCTTGCGGCCATTCCGCCTACGCCGTCAGGCCGGTGTCGAGCATCGCCGCCGACAATGTCGGAAAGCCGGTGAGCCGGCTGCAGGAGGCCTTCGGCGAACCACGCAAAATCGATCAGACAGCGCAGAAGTGGGTGTACGTTTGGTTTCTTCCGGAGAAGCCGGCCGGCGCTCCGACGGGGTTCCATGGCTGTGAGATGGAAGTCACCGTCGATGCACGGTCGCAACGCGTGCTGGGGTATTCCCTGTCGAACATCGGCTGGTCGAACTGCCGCGAAGTGGAGCGCAAAATCCGGGTGGCCGAGCTGTAGGCGGCGCTGCCGGCGAGTTCCGCTGCGGTTCTCGCTACAATGCGAGGCTCGATCCAGCTGCCGACCGGAGTCGCCTTTGTATCTCATTCCGATTCTCTCGATCGCCGTCCAGGTCGGTTTGATCGTGCACGTCATCAAGACGGGGCGAAACATGCTGTGGATCATGGCGCTGGCGTTTCTGCCCGTGGTCGGATCGATCGCCTATGTGGTGGCGGAAATCCTGCCGGAGCTGCTGGGCGGCAGAACGGCGCGCCGCGCCAAATCGGGCGTGCAGCGCATGATGGATCCGGACCGCGACTTGCGCCGCGCCAGCGCGGAAGTGGAGATTTCGGGCAACGTCGACGCGCGGCGCAGGCTCGCCGAGGAATTGCTCGAGCGCAGCCAATTCGATGCCGCCATCGACGTCTATCAGGGCGGATTGCGCGGCATCTTCGAGCATGATCCGACCCTGCTGCTCGGAATGGCGCGGGCGCACTTCGGCAAGCAGGACTACGCCGCGGCGCGGGCCGCGCTCGAACGGTTGATGCAGCACAATGCCGATTTCAAGTCGGCCGACGCGCAGCTCCTGTACGCCCGGACGCTGGACGGCGAGAACGCGCTTGATGAGGCGGAGCGTGTGTACGAGACGCTGGCACCCGGTTTTGCCGGCGCGGAAGCGCGCCTGCGCTACGGACTGCTGCTCAAGCGGCGCGGCAAATTGCCGGAGGCGCAGCGGGTTCTGAAGGATTTGCTGGACGCCGCCAAACTCGGACCCGCCCACTACCGTAGGGCGCAGGCCGAGTGGCTGGAGCGTGCGAGGCGCGAGTTGAGCTAGAATTCGCCGGCGTAACCCGCAACCAGGAGATTTCCCATGCACGTGGTCCACCGAATCGGCCGCTCTGCGTTGATTTGCGCGGCGGCGATCATCCTGGCGGCGTGCGCCGGCCAAAAGGGACCGGCGCAAAAACTGCTCCATGACATCGACGCGACGGTGACCGCGGCCTCGCCCGAAGCCGCGAAGTACGTGCCCGATCAGCTCGCGGAGGTGCGCGCCAGACTCAGTGTCCTTCAGGCATCATTCGACAAGCAGGACTATCCCGCCGTCTTGAGCGGCGCGCCGGCCGTGCTCGGCGCCGCGCAGGATTTGGCGACGGCCGCCGCGACCAAGAAGGATGAGATCTTGAAGGCGCTGGGTGACTCATGGTCGGCGCTCGCCGCGTCGATTCCGGACGAAGTCGCCGCGGTGCAGAGCCGCATCGAACTGCTGGGCAAGAAGTCCGGCAAGAAAATGGCGGCGGGCATCGATCTGGATGGGGCGAAGGCCGCCCAAGCCGAGGCGGGCTCGCTGTGGTCCAAAGCGCAGGCGGCGTATGCCGCAGGCAATCTGCAGGAGGCCGTGAGCACGGCCCAGGCGGTGAAGGCGAAGATCGAAGGCGTGGCGGCGGCGTTGAAACTGAGCCTGCCGGCCGGTGCGCCCGCCGGGACGGCGCAGTAAACTCGGACCCTAGTCCGCAGCGTCCCGCTAATTTTTTACAGCGCGAGCGTGCCTTCGCTGACGATGACCGCCATGCCGCCGATATGCGCGGCCACCAGGGCGCCCTGGTCGATCTCGAGTTTCACATTGACCTGTCCCGGGCGCTTCGCTTGTCGGCCCTGATGGCCGATGAAAGCGGTCGTGTTCTTGCTCAACTGGCCGAGGTCCCACAGATAGGCCGCCAGCATGGCATGCGCATTGCCGCTGACCGGATCCTCGGGGATGCCGAGTGCCGGGCAGAACATGCGCGACTCGGTCGACAGCTCGTCCGAGGCTCGATCCAGCGCGAACACAAAGAAACCTTCCGTACCGAGTTCGGTGCCGAGCGACAGCAGAGTGTCGATATTCGGGGCGATGGAGTCGAGCTGGCGCGCATCGGCGATCGGCACCAGCAGCCGGGTGCCGCCCTTGCGGGCAATGCGCGCAGGCATGACCTCGTGCAGCTGAGTGGCCGGCAGGCGCAGGGCTTCGGCGATGCGCAGCGTGGTCTTGAACGGCAAGGGGGCGTCGAGTTCGGGTACCGGCTGGCGAAATTCAATGAGCGGCGCGCCGGCCGCGGACTGCCCGACCTGGACCGCGACCTCGATGACGCCGGTGCCCGAGTGCTGGCGGTACGCGCCGGCGCCGCGCCGGCCCAAGGCGAACAGGACCGCATGGGCCGCCACCGTCGCATGTCCGACGAACGGCAGCTCTTTGCGGGCATTGAAGAAACGCAAACGCACGTCATGATCCGGACCGTTCGCCGCAAACACGAAGGCGACCTCCGCCTGCGAAAACTCCCGCGCCACGGCCAGCAAGGTGGCGTCGCTCTGACCGTCGGCGTCGAGCACCACGGTCGCTGGGTTGCCGGTGAAGCGGGTGGCCGTAAAGGTGTCGACCTGAAAAATGCGCAAGAGTGTCTCCGCAGCCTGTCGCATGAGTTTTGCACGCATCCGCGCCGCAGGCTACACTTCTGTGAACCGAAGGGGTGGTCTTCGAATCCTCGATTGTCCTGCGAACCCATTGAACCTGACCCTGTCAATGCCGGCGTAGGGAGCAGGTAATAAAATGCGCTCGGCCGTAGAAATCAGCATGTATCCGTTGACCGGCGAATACCTGTTGCCCATCCAGACCTTCATCGATCGCTTGAATACCCATCCCGGCCTGACCGTGCGGACCAATTCGCTGGCCACGCAGATCTGGGGTCCGCTCGCCGAGGTCATGGCGGTCTTGACGGAGGAGATGTCCCGCTCGGCCGCCGCGGCCGGGGCCCCGCAGCTGGTGTTCGTCATGAAGGTGCTCCCAGGACTGGCACCACCGCCGTGATCCGCGACCTTTCGGCGCAGCTCGTGAGCGCGTGGCGCGGCACGAGTTGGGTCGAATTCATGGCGGCAGTCCTCGCCGTCGCGTACCTGCTGCTGGCGATTCGCCAGCGGCTCGAGTGCTGGGCCGCCGCCTTCGTGAGCTCGGTTCTCTACGTCTGGGTGCTGTTCACCGCCCACTTGTACATGGAGGCCGTGCTCAACGGCTTTTATGCCGCCATGGCGGTCTACGGCTACCGGCAGTGGCGGCAGGGCGAGGGCGGCGGCGTTCTGGCCGTGAGCCGCTGGCCCCTCCCGCGTCATGCGGCGGGGTTGCTGGGAGTTCTGGGATTGTCGGCGATCAGCTCCTATTTCCTGGGCCGCTTCACTCCGGCCGCATGGCCCTTCGCGGATTCGATGGTCACCTGGTCCAGTGTCTTCGCCACCTTCCTGGTCGCGCGCAAGGTCTATGAGAATTGGCATTGGTGGCTGGTGATCGATTCCGTCAGCCTGTGCCTGTATTTCTCGCGCCACTTGTATCTCACCATGCTGTTGTTCGCGGCGTACCTGGTGTTGATCGTGATCGGCATGCGGCAATGGCGCCACAGCCTGACGCCGGCGGCAGCTCATGCTGCCGGATGAGCTCACGGCCCTGGCGGCGCGCCATGTGCCGGGCGCGGGGCCGCCCGGCATCACGCGCGTGAGGAATGGGCTGGTCAACGACACCTATAAGGTGCTGCGCGACGGCGCCGCGTTCGCCCTGCGGGTGGCATCGGCGAATTCCCATCACTGGGGCGTCGATCGGCAGTGGGAGGCGCGACTGCTGCAGAATGCGGCGGCGGCGGATCTTGCGCCCGCTCCCGTGTACTGCGATCCGGAAAACGGGATTCTGATTTCGCGCTGGAGCGAGGGGCGGCCCTGGAGCCCGCAGGATGCGCGGCAGCCGGCCAATGTGGGACGGATGGCCGAACTCCTGCGCCGCGTCCATGCCCTGCCGATCCCGGCGCCGCCGCGCTTGATGACCCCTGCGCAATGGATCGAGCACTACGGCGCCGCGAAGGGCCACGCCGCCGACGAACCGAGCGATGCCGGCGGCGTGCTGCACGGCATGGCGGCCGCGCAGCTGGCGGCGCTGGCAGTGCTGCCCGGTGCCGAAGCGCAGGTATGTCATAGCGATCTACACGCTCTGAATCTGATCGACCGCGGCAGCTCGCTGGTCTTGCTCGACTGGGAGTACGCACATGTCGCGGATCCCCTGTGGGATGTGGCGGCTTGGAGCGCCAACAACGATTTTGAGCCGCCCCTGCGGCGGCAATTCTTGGCGGCATATACGCAGCGGCCGCCGACGCCGGACGAAGAGAGGCGGCTGCGACGATTGGTTTGGCTGTACGACTACGTGTGTTGGTTGTGGAGCGAGCTTTACTTAAGCCGGCGCGGCGCCGGCGGCGACCACGGCGCCGGCGGCGACCACGGCGTCGGCGGCGACCAAGGCGTCGGCGGCGACCAAGGTGATCGCTGCGACGGCGGCATCGCGGCCCGCGCCCGGCTGCTCGAGGCGCGCTTGGCTTGGTCCAAGTAGTCGGGCCGGGCAACTTCCGGCACACTAGCCGCCCTGGCGACGGCCCCCACGGCGGGAAACTTTAACGGAGATCTCAATGGCGCGGATGATTGTTGTGGACCGGGATGGCAAAGAGCATGACATCGAGGCAAAGCCCGGTTTGAAGGTGATGGAGATTCTGCGCGAGCTCGACTACGGGGTGGCGGCGATCTGCGGAGGCCTGTGTTCCTGCGCCACCTGTCATGTGTACGTGGATGAGAATTGGGCCTCCCGTCTGCCGAAGCCGCAAAGTGATGAGCTGGAATTGCTCAAGGAATTACCCGACTTCCGCGAGGGCACCTCGCGGCTGTCCTGCCAGGTGGATTTCACCGATGGGCTGTCGGGCCTCAAGCTGGCCATCGCCCCGGATACTTGAGCGAACGCTACTTCTTTTCAGTCTGCCGGCGCACGGCCTCTTGCGCTGCCGCGATGCTCTGCGGGTCGCCGAGAAAGCGGCGGCCGAGCGACTGCAGCTGCTCGTCCAACTCGTACAGAATCGGTATGCCGGTCGGGATGTTGAATTCGACGATGTCGCTCTCCGACATCATGTCGAGCATCTTGACCAGCGCGCGCAATGAATTTCCATGCGCGACGACGAGCACGTTCTTGTTGGCCCGCAGCTCAGGAACGATCCGCGATTCCCAGTAGGGCAGCACCCGGGACAGGGTGTCCTTGAGCGATTCCGCCGCGGGCAGCGAGGCGGCACTGACGTCGGCGTAGCGGGGATCGAAGCGCGGATGCCGCGGATCGTCCAAGCCCAACGGCGGAGGCGGGATGTCGTAGCTGCGGCGCCAAATCTTGACCTGCGCATCGCCGTGTTTCTCGACCGTCTGCGCCTTGTTGAGCCCCTGCAGGGCGCCGTAGTGACGTTCATTGAGGCGCCAGCTGCGCTCCACCGGAATCCACATGCGGTCGGTGGTGTCCATGATTATCCACAGCGTGCGGATCGCGCGCTTCAACACCGAGGTGAAGGCGATGTGCGGCTCGAGTCCTTCGCGCTGCAACTCCAGTCCCGCCTGCATCGCTTCCTGGCGGCCGAGCTCGCTCAGATCGACGTCATGCCACCCGGTGAAGAGGTTCTCGACGTTCCAAATGCTTTGTCCATGACGCACCAAGATCAGCTTTCCGGGCATTCACCCTTCTCCTAGCGGCGCAAGGCCGCGACAAATACACCCTCGAACAGCGTGGCCGGCGACCCGCCGCCGTCGATGTCCACCCGCACTGGAATGCGCCCGCGGCCGGCACGCTGCAGCATCTTATAGAACTTGGCGATCTGCGCGGCGGAAGGCGCCGCGGCACGCGCCCGCAACTCGCCCACGACGGGTGCCAGGAAGCGCGTGCTCGATTCCTGTATGACGGCATCGGCGGACACATTGCGCGCCGCGAGATACCGGGTGAGCCAGGCCCAGCCCGACAGCACGGCGAGCGCGTACAGGCTGCCGCCGAAGGCGGTGCCCTGATGATTGGCATTGGGCGCGAGCGGAGCGCACAACACGACGGCGGCATCGTCGGCCGACTCGACCACGACCCCCATGTGCCGCGCGAGCAGGAACTCCCGCCCGATGCGCTCCTGCAGGTATTCGCGGCCGAAATCGGCGGCATGCGGGGTCATCCTCAATCCTGCGCGAGGCGACGGACGGCCTGCAGCGCCACCGACAAGGTGGCGAAATCCGGGGCCGAGCCGGTGCGCAGATCGACGACGACGCGCTTTAGCGCATCGACCGGCGCCGAACGGCTCGCCATCCATTGACTGACGCGCGCGCCGGCATCGCGGCCCTTGCAGGCCAGCACCGCGCCGGTGATCTTGCGCTGCAGTTCGTACAGGTTGTCGCGCAGCGTGCCGCGTGCCACCGCCTGCCAATGGCCGTCCACGGTCAGGCTCTCGATTTGTTCCTTGATCCAGGTCAGGCCGATGCGCTCGCCGATATCGAAATATGCCTTGGCGGCATAGCCGATCTGGGCGCGGGCCGCCTTGGCGACATCGACCAGATCCAGCGCGCAGTGCAGGGCGTCGAGCGAGGCGATCCGGGAGGCAAGCTGCTCGGGGACGTGCTGTGCAATGAGCTGCGAGCGCAACACGCTCAAGCGGGCCTGTTCGGTGACGCTGAGGACGCCGGGAAGCTCGCGGGACAATTCGGCCACTTTGGCGGCATAGCGCAAAACGGCGCGCTCGATGTCCAGATCGTCGCGCCGGTTCTCGAGCAGCCAATAGGTCATGTGCTGCAGCAGGCGCGTGGTCTGGAACATCGCGGTGTACTGCACCGCCGCCGGAATGCGGTTGTCCAGCGCTTCGATCTGCGCCCAGATATCGCGCACCGCGAACACTTCGCGGGCGATGCTGTAGGCGCGCGCGATGGCCGCCGGGTCCGCTCCGGTATCATCCTGGGCGCGGACCGGAAATACCGGGCCCATGCGGTTGATCAAGCTGTTGGTGATGGCGGTGGCGATGATTTCGCGCCGCAGCCGGTGCTTCTTCAAGCGCACGGCGAAGCGCTTTTGAACCGGCGCCGGGAAGTAGCGCGCGAGTTCGGTCGACAGGTACGGATCTTCCGGCACGTTCGAGAGGATCAGCGCGCGGTACAGCCAGATCTTGCCGTAACTCAAGTTGATGGCCAACTCCGGCCGGGTCAGTCCCTCGCCGGCCTTGCGGCGTTCGGCGATCTCCTCATCGGTGGGCAGGAATTCCAGCGAGCGGTTCAAATCGCCGGAGCGCTCGAGCGCGCGGATCACATAGGCGCTTTCGCTTAGGCGCGCCTTGGCCTGGAACTCGCTGGTGCTGATCGCCTGGCCCTGCAGATAGTTGTTGCGCAACACCAGCCCGGCCACCTCATCCGTCATCTGCACCAGCAGCCGGTCGCGCTGGGCGCGGGTGATCTCCCCGGCGCGCACCGCACCGTTCAGCAGAATTTTCAGATTGACTTCGACGTCGGAGCAATTGACGCCGGCGGAGTTGTCGATGAAGTCCGTGTTCAGCCGGCCGCCGCGCCGCGCGAACTCGACCCGGCCGAGCTGCGAAACGCCGAGGTTGCCGCCCTCGCCGATGACCTTGCAGTTCAACTCGCGGGCGTCGACTCGCACCGCATCGTTGCTGCGGTCCCCGACGTCGCTGTTGCTCTCGAAGGTGGCCTTGACGTACGTGCCGATGCCGCCGTTCCAGAACAGATCGACGTGCGCCTTGAGGATGGCGCGGATGACTTCGTTCGGCGTGACCTGCGCGGGAAGTTCCAGCAGCACCTGGGCCTCGCGCGACAAGGTCAGGTTTTTCGACGAGCGCGAAAACACGCCGCCGCCCTTGGAAATGGCGGCCCGCGAATAGTCATCCCAGCTGGAGCGCGGCATCTTGAACAGCCGCTCGCGCTCCTTGAACGAGCGCGCGGGATCGGGCTGCGGATCGATGAATATGTGCAGATGATTGAACGCCGCGACCAATTGGATGTGCGGCGACTGCAGCATGCCGTTGCCGAACACGTCGCCCGCCATGTCGCCGATGCCGGTGACCGTGAAATTCTGGCTCTGGATGTCGATGCCGATCTCCCGGAAGTGGCGCTTCACGCACTCCCACGCGCCGCGCGCGGTGATCGCCATCTTCTTGTGGTCATAGCCGGCCGAACCGCCGGAGGCGAACGCGTCGCCGAGCCAGAAGCCGTATTCCTCGGAGATGGCGTTGGCAATGTCGGAAAACGTCGCGGTGCCCTTGTCGGCGGCCACCACCAGATAGGCGTCATCCTTGTCGTGGCGCACCATCTTGGCGGGCGCGACGATCTCGTCGTCGACGATGTTGTCGGTGATGTCCAGCAGCCCGCGGATCAAGGTCTGGTAGCAGGCGATCACCTCGGCCTGCTGCGCCTCACGCTCCGCCGGCATGCGCTTGACGACGAATCCTCCCTTGGCTCCCACCGGGACGATGACGGTGTTCTTGACCTGTTGGGCTTTCATGAGCCCGAGCACTTCGGTGCGGAAATCCTCGCGCCGGTCCGACCAGCGAATGCCGCCGCGCGCGACGTAGCCCATCCGCAGGTGCACGCCCTCCATGCGGGTCGAGAACACGAAGATCTCGAACAAGGGTTTGGGCAAAGGCAGCTCGCGCAGCTGCTGGCTTTCGATCTTGAACGAGAGGTATTCCTTGAGCTGGCCGTCGCGCCCCGTCTGATAGGCGTTGGTGCGCACGGTCGCCGACAGTGCATTCCATATGGCGCGCAGGATCCTATCCTCATCCGACCGCGTCACTTCCTCGAGCGCTTCGCGGATGCGGGTATCGAGCCTCGCCAGCGTGGTTTGCCGCATCGCCGGCGACACGCCGGGGTCGAGGCGCGCCACGAACAGGTCGGCCAGCAGCCGGGCAGTGGCCGCATTGTTCACCAGGACCTGCGCGATGTAGCCCTGGCTGAACGGCAGACCGGTCTGCAGCAGGTAGCGGCAATAGGCGCGCATCACGATCACGATGCGCCAGGGTATGCCCGCCGACAGTGTCAGCTGATTGAAGCTGTCGCTGTCCATGCGGCCGGTCCACACCGCCGTGAATGCGCTCTTGACTTCGCGCTCCAGCGCCTCGAAGCGGGTGGCCGCGGAGGCGGCCTGCATCACCAGCTCGAGATCCTGAATCCAGACGCGCCGGCCGCCGGGGAACTCCAACTCATAGGGCCGCTCGGCGATCACCTTGAGTCCCATGTTCTCCAGCATGGGCAGCAGATCGGAAATGGGAATCGCGTCCTGATTGCGGAAAATCTTCAGGAAGAACTTGTCCTTGCGGCGCGGCTCGGATCGATAGATATCCAGATGCAGGCGCGCCGGTTCCTTCTCGGCGGCCTCGACGAACGACACGTCGAGCGCGGCGGCATCGCCCTGGAAATCCTCGGTGTAGGCCGCGGGAAATGCCTGGGCGTACTTGTCGAAGAGCTGCAGGGCGTAGGACTCGTCGAGGCGCGACAGGAGCGCCGCCTTGAATCCGTCCGCCCACGAGCGAACCGCGGCGGCGACGCGCCGCTCCAAGGCATCCGAATCGATGCGTGCATCGTCACTGGGCTTGGTACGCGCGACGATGTGGATGCGCGCGAGATTCGACTCGGCGATCTGCACCTGCGATTCCACGCCGGTCGCGCAGAAGCCGTCGCGGATGACTCTTTCGATGCGCTGGCGGACCTGGGTGTTGTACTTCTCGCGCGGCACGAACACCAGGCAGGAGTAGAAGCGGCGGAACGCGTCGCGCCGCAGCAGCAGGCGGACCCGCGGGCGCTCCTGCAGCCCGAAGATACCGGTGACGATGCGGTTCAACTCGGCGACGTTGGCCTGGAACAGCTCGTCGCGCGGGAAGGATTCGAGAATGTGCATCAGCGCCTTGCCGTCATGACTGTCGGGCGCCAAGGCAAAGTGCTCCACCACCTGCGCCACTTTGTGGCGCAGCACGGGAATCTCCCGCGGGTTGCTGCTGTAGGCCGACGAGGTCCACAACCCCAGGAAGCGCTTCTCGCCGATCAAGCGGCCCCTGGCGTCGAAATGCTTGATGCCGACGTAGTCGAGGTGTCCCGAGCGGTGCACGGTCGACACCAGGTTCGCCTTGGTGACCAGCACGATGTCGCGCGAGCGGCTCTGGCGGCGGATATCGCGGGCCAGAGAACGGTTGCTGGTGCTCGCCTGCCGGTGTCCGCGGCGCAAGATCCCGAGACCGGTGGCCTCGACCGGCCGCAAGGCTTCCTGGCCCTTGCGGCCCTGCAATCGGTATTCGCGGTAGCCCAAGAAGGTGAAGTGGCGGTCCTCCATCCAGGCGAGCAGCGCCAGCGCCTCGTTCAGATCGCCCGCATCGAAGTGCTCGCTCAGAGAACTCAATTCCTGCGCCACCTGGCGCGTGGCGCCGCGCATCTTGCTCCAGTCGGCGCATGCCACCCGCACATCGCGCATGCTGCGCTCGATCTGCGCCGCGAGGGAATTCAAAGCGGCGGGATCGACGATGCGGTCGACCTCGACATGCTGAAACGATTCCAGCCGCGACTTTCCGCCCTTGGGATGCCCGCCGTCGGTGGCGGCTTCGCCGCGTTCGCGCAGCGACAGCAACGTGCCGCCGGCGTCGCGCGACACGGCGAAGATGGGATGCGTCAGAAAATGCAGTGTCAGGGCGTGTTGGGTCAGCGCCAGGTTGATGGAATCGACCAGAAACGGCATGTCGTCGTTCACCATCTCGATGACGGTGTGCGGGGAGGTGTAGCCATGCTCGCGCAGGGTGGGATTGAACACCCGCACCAGCGCGGTCCGTCCCCGCCGGCGCGCGAACTGAAGGTGCGACAGCGCCGTGCCGGCAAGTTCCTTGGGTTCGCGCGCAGCCAGGTCGGCCGCATCCACATTGGCAAAATATGCCCGCAGATAGCGCGGCCAG
The DNA here is from genome assembly GCA_963800375.1 of uncultured Gammaproteobacteria bacterium. Classification (GTDB taxonomy): domain Bacteria; phylum Pseudomonadota; class Gammaproteobacteria; order Steroidobacterales; family Steroidobacteraceae; genus Bog-1198. The sequence continues at coordinate 181,486 of CAWDAT010000003.1, forward strand.
TCCAGGTTGCGCATGGACTTCGGCGGCTTGACGGAAGATCGCGCGACGGCGGAGACAATCTTGCGATGTTGTTCCGAGGAAGCCTGATACATGACGGTGATCCTTGCTGTTAATCCGGCTGTTCGAGATCGGCGATGACCGCGCCGAGGAAGCGGCAGGCTTCGCCGCCCGTGATGCAGCGGTGATCGAAGCTCAAGGACAGGGGCATGCGGCGATGCGCCTGCACCGCGCCGCCGACGGCCACGGCATCTTCGCGCACCTTGCCGGCGCCGAGGATGGCGACCGCGGGCGGCACCACCAGGGGGATTCCGTAGCGCCCGGCCAGAGTGCCGAAGTTCGACAGCATCAGGGTGAAGTCGCGCAGGTCCTCGGGCAGGGTTTCGCGGCTGTGTGCCGCCTGCTTCTGCCGGATGATGCTGTCGCGCAATTCGTCCGCCGATTGCTTCTCGATGTTGCGCACCACCGGCACGATGAGCCCGCCGGGCGTGTCCACCGCGATGGCCAGGTTGATGTGCCCGACCAGCAACCGCGACTGCGTCGCCGGATCGTACCAGGCGTTCAGGGCGGGTTCCGCGCGCCAGGCATGGATCATGGCGCGCATCAGCCGCAACATGTAGTCGCCGCGGCGGCTCCAGGAGTGAAGGTCGGCGTCGTCGCACACGGTGCTGCCGGGGACCTGATCCCGCGACAGCGACATGTTCTGCGCCATGGCCCGCCGCATGCCGCGCAGCGGTTCGACGGTGCCGTCGCCGGGACCGGCCGCCGCCATGGCACGCGCGGCCGGCGAGGCGGATGCGCCGTTGGTCTGCGGTGGCCGGCCCGCGCCGGGAGGCATGCCGGCGTGCTGCAGCACATCGTCGAGAGTGATCAACCCGGCACGGCCGCTGCCTAGAATCGACGCAAGATCCACCCCTAAGCGTTTTGCCAGCGCCCGCGCCGCCGGCACCGCGCGGGAGCCCGCGGCTTTGCCGGCGCCGCGCCGGTCCACTGCGACATCGGCTTCCGCGTATTCCTCATCGATCGTGGCCGGCATGCTGCCGACGACGGTGCCGGAATCGAACTCGATCAGCGGCGCGCCGGTGGGCACGATGTCGCCGGGAGCGCCGCGCAACGCCGTGACCACGCCGCTGAACGGCGCCGGCACTTCGACCACCGCTTTCGCGGTTTCCACCGACACCATGGGCTGGTCGACGCGCACGTGATCGCCCACCTTGACGTGCCACTCGACGATTTCGGCTTCCGCCAAACCCTCGCCCAAATCCGGAAGTCTGAATGTACTCATGAAACAGCCTTTGGGCTCCTAGTCGGCGAGGGTGAATTCCACGGCGTCGATGATCCGCTGCACGCCCGGAATATAGTCATGCTCGAGTTTGAACAGCGGCATGATGGTGTCGAAGCCGGCCACGCGCTGAACCGGCGCCTGCAGGTCGAACAGCCCGTGTTCCGCGACCAGCGCCGCGATCTCGGCTCCCACCCCGGCGTTGCGCGCGGCTTCGTGCACGATCACCAGCCGCCCCGTCTTGGCCACCGAGTCGAGGATGGTCTCGATGTCGATCGGGCTCAACGTCGCCAGATCGATGACCTCGGCGCTGATGCCGCGCTTGTCGAGCTCGACTGCGGCCCGCAGGGTTTCCATGGTCATCGCGCCCCAGGTGACCACGGTCACGTCGCCGCCTTCGCGCAGGGTGAAACAGGCGTCGAGCGGCAGCGCCCGGCCGTCGTCGATGACTTCCTGGCGCATGGCGCGATACAGCCGCACCGGCTCCAGGAACATCACCGGATCCGGGTCGCGAATGGCCGCGAGCAGCAGCCCGTAGGCGCGGGCCGGCGAGGACGGACAGACGACGCGTATCCCGGGGATGTGGCACAGCATGGATTCAGTGCTCTCCGAGTGGTGCTCGGGTGCATGGATGCCGCCGCCGTGCGGCATGCGGATGACGACCGGACAGGTCAGGCGTCCGCGCGTGCGGTTGCGCATCCGCGACATGTGATTGACGATTTGATCCAGCGCCGGATACAAAAATCCCATGAACTGAATTTCCGCGACGGGCTTCAGCCCGTGCGTCGCCATGCCCACCGACATGCCGGCGATCGTGGCCTCGGCCAACGGCGTGTCCTGCACCCGGTCCTTGCCGAAGCGCTCCTGCAACCCCGCGGTCGCGCGGAACACGCCGCCATTGGCGCCCACATCCTGGCCGATCACGACCACGTTGGCGTCCTGCTGCATTTCCCAGCCATGCGCCATCGCGATGGCTTCCACCATGGTTATTTTCGCCAACTCAATGCCCGCTCGGTTTCGAGCCGTACTTGCGCGCGACGCGGCGCTGTTCGTGCAGATGCGCGGGCAGGGCGGCGAACAGATGCTCGAACATCGCATCGGTCGCCGGCTTGGCGCCGCCCAGGTATTCGCTCACCGCCGCCTCGACCTTGAGCGCGCACTGCCCGAGCAGCGTTTGTTCCCGATCGTCGTTCCAGCCGGCATGCTTGACGATGAACTGGCGCAGCCGGACCAGCGGTTCGATGCGCCAGGCTTCCTTGACCTCCTGAGCGGGCCGGTAGCGGCTGGCGTCATCCGAGGTGGTGTGATCGCTCAAGCGGTAGGTGAGCGCCTCGATCACGCAGGGGCCCGCGCCGCGCCGCGCGGCCGCGAGCGCCTCGGACACCACCTGGCGCACCGCGAACACATCGTTGCCGTCGACCTGCACTCCCGGGATGCCCGCCGCCACCGCCTTCTGCGCCAGGGTTTGCGCCGCCGTCTGCGCACCCACGGGCACGGAAATGGCCCAGCCGTTGTTGACGATGACGAACACCACCGGCAAGGCACGCGCTCCGGCGAGATTGAGCGCCTCGTAAAACGCGCCCTCGGAGGTGCCGCCGTCGCCGATGTAGGCGAGCGCGCAACGCGGCTGCTTGAGCACTTTGAACGCCATGGCGGCGCCCGCCGCATGCAGGGTCTGGGTCGCGATCGGCACGCACCAGGCGAAGTCGTGCCGGGCCGCGGCAAAATCGCTGCCGCGCTCATCGCCCCCCCAATAGGTCAGGATCTCCGTCATGGTCACGCCACGCCAGATCTGCGTGCCGAATTCCCGATACACCGGCGCCAGCACGTCTTCGGGACGCATCGCGGCGCCGACGCCGACGTGCGCGGCTTCGTGGCCGAGGCAGGAGGGGTAGGTGCCGAGCTGTCCGGTGCGCTGCAGATTCACCGCCTTGGCGTCGAACACGCGCACCTGTGTCATGGCCTCGTACATGCGCAAGACCTCGGCGGCATCCTGCGCAAACTCCGGCAACGGCGCCACGGTCTCGCCGCCGGGATCCAGGATCTGCCGGTAGTGAATTGCGAACTGCGCGACGGTCTTCATGCGCGAATTATGCCAGGTTTATGGACGATGCTCGCCGGCGAGATAGCGCTGGGTCTGCATCTCGATGAGACGGCTCGCGGCACGCTGAAACTCCGGCTGCAGCCGCTCGCCGCGATACAGCGCCGCGGGCGCCGCCGCCGCGGACACCACGATCTTCACGCCGCGATCATAGAACTCATCGATCGCCGCAATGAAGCGGCGCGCGGCGTCTTCATCGTCCGCGGTGAACAGCGGGATGTTGGAAATGAAAATCGTGTGATACGAGCGCGCGAGTTCGATGTAGTCATTCGGGCTGCGCGGTCCCCGGCACAGTTCGCTGAATTCGAACCATGCCATCCCCGCGGCGGTGGCGAGCGCCGCGATGCCGCGCTCTTCGATCGCCAATTCCGCGGGACCCGTCGCGGAGTCGCCGGCAAGCGCCGCAAAACGCTGCCGCAGCTGCGCCGCCGTGCCGGGCAGCGCCGAATCCAAATAGGTCGGTGCCTGCTCCAGGCAGCGCAGGCGGTAGTCGATGCCGCCGCCCAAATGCACCACCTCCAGGCGGCGGCACAATAAATCGATGGCCGGCAGAAACCGTTCGCGCTGCAGACCGTCCTTGTACAGATCCTGCGGCGCCGTGTTGGAGGTGGCGACCAGCGTCACGCCGCGGCGGAACAGATTCTCGAACAGGCCGGCAAGGATCATCGCGTCGGCGATGTCGGCAACGAAGAATTCATCCAGACAGATGATCCGCGCGCCCCGCGCCAGGCGCTGCGCAACCGTCTCGAGCGGCTCCGTGCGCCCGGGGAGGGCGCGCAACTCCGCATGCACGCGGCGCATGAAGCGATAGAAATGGCTGCGTTCGCGGCGCGACAAGCGCAGTGACTCATAGAACCAGTCCATCAGCATGGTCTTGCCGCGGCCGACGCCGCCCCAAAGATACAGGCCGCGCTGCGGCGCGCGTTGCGGCGCCGGCAGGAAGTGAAGATGCGCGCGCAGCCGCTCGAGGGGGGATCGGGACGACTGCCAGAGACTTGCGCTCAGGCGGTCGAGCCGCTGCGCCGTGTCCCGCTGGGCCGCGTCGAACTCGAGCCGCCCGGACGCGATCTCACGTGCCAGGTGCGCCTCGACCGACTGGGAAGATCTGGCCACTACCGGCTGCGCGGTGATTCTAGAGGCTCTGGTAGTTGGGGCCGGAACCGCCCTCCGGCGTCACCCAGGTGATCTGTCCGGGATAGGGTTCCTTGATGTCGCACGCCTTGCAATGCACGCAGTTGGAGGAATTGATCTGCAGGCGCTTGCCGCCGCTGCCGTCCGCGATCATTTCATAGACGTTCGCGGGACAAAAATTGGTGCAGGGATTGCCGAATTCGGTGCTGCAGCGGCCGGCGCACAGCGCGGTGTCCGCCACGTGCAGGTGCACCGGCTGGTTCTCTTCATGGGTGGTGGCGGCAAAAAACACGAAGGCGACCCGGTCGCGCGGCGGCAGTTCGCGTTCGCCCCAGCCGCGGTCGGGTGATTCGTACTCATCGAGACGCTTGAGCGCCGCGTCGTCGGCGTGGTTGGCGAGCGTCCACGGTGCCTTGCCGAAGGTCACGGTCTCGAACGCCGCGTTGGCGAGACCGAACCACAGCCCAAAGCGGAAGCCCGGCCGGATGTTGCGCACCTTGTGCAGCTCCCGCCCCCCGGCCGATGCGCGCCAGCGCCGGTCGAACCCCAGGCTCGTGCCGGTCTCGACCACGTGCGCCGCGGCGGTCATGCCGCAACGGATGGCCTGGTGGATGCCCTTGATCTTGGGGGTGTTGAGCGTGCCGCCGGCATCGCCCACCAACATCGCACCCGGCATTTCCAGAGTCGGCATGGATTGATAGCCGCCTTCGATCACGGTGCGCGCGCCGCCGGCAATGATCTCGCCGCCCTCGAGCAGGCGCTTGATGTCGGGGTGATTCTTATACTGCTGGAAGGCCTCGAACGGCTTGAACCGCGGGTCTGCATAGTCCAGACCGACGACGAATCCGACGTATACGCGATCGTGGTCGAGGTGGTAGAGAAAGCTGCCGCCATAGGTTCGACTGTCCAGGGGCCAGCCCAAGGTGTGCTGGATCAGTCCGGGCTGTACGCGTCCCGGCGGCAACTGCCACAACTCTTTGAATCCCAGACCGTAGGTCTGCGGCGATTTGCCGGCATCGAGATTGAAGCGCTTGATCAACTGCTTCGAGACGCTGCCGCGGCAGCCCTCGCAGAACAAGGTGACCTTGGCGTGAATCTCGGGCCCCAGCGCGAAATTCGGTCCGGGCCGGCCGCTCTTGTCCACGCCCATATCGCCTATAACCACGCCTTTGACGGCGCCGGCGGCGTCGATGAGGGCCTCGGCCGCGGCAAAGCCCGCAAACACATCGACCCCGAGTTTCTCCGCCTCCTGGCCGAGAATGGGCACCAATTGCCCGAGTGAAATGATGAAATTGCCGTGATTCGCCATCTGCGGCGGGGTCGGCAGGCGGTGGCGTTTGTGGCGGGTCATGAACAGGAACTCATCCCGTACCGCAGGAACACAGATTTCCGGCCGCCGGCTGCGCCAGTCAGGCAGGAGTTCGTCGAGAGGGCCGGGCTCGAGCACGGCGCCCGACAAGGAGTGCGCTCCCAGGCTTGCCGCCTTTTCCAGCACGCAGATGCTCAATTCGGGTTTGAGCTGCTTTAGACGGATGGCGGCGGCGAGGCCGGCGGGGCCGGCTCCCACGATCGCAACCTCGTATTCCATGACATCGCGCGCGGGGGCTTCGCTCATCAAATACACCTTGAGGCCGGGGACGGGACGCACCAAAAACGGGCGATAGTAGACCACAAACCGGCTGCACCGGGGAGGCATCCACCCTGCGGATAGGGGCTGAGGGGATTTGCGCAGCAACGTCGCTTTACACAGTGGGGACACCCATGTTGACAGGCCACGGACGCCGGCTTCCAGGATGGCCAAGGGATTTGGGCATGGCTGGGGCAAGGATGCCCACCCCGTTTACCACGGCGGCGGCGGGTCAGTCGCGCCGCCAGCTCGCTTTGCGTTTGGCAAAAAAGGCGCTGAATCCTTCGATTGCCTCCGGCTGGACGCGCAAGCCGGCCAGCCGTGCAGCGGCTTCCCGCGATGCCGAGGCGCGATGCCGGGCATCGGCCTGGGCCATGTCCCGTATCAATGCCTTGGCCTCACCCTGAGCCCGCGGGGCGCCCTTGAGCAGTGCCTCGACGAGGCGGGCGCAGGCCGCATCCAGCCCCTCTTCGGGCACCACTTCGTGCACCAGTCCCAACTCCTTGAGCTGCGCCGCGGTGAGCGTCTCGGCAGTCAAAAAATAGCGCCGCGCGGCGCGCTCGCCGATCTTGCCGAGCACGAACGGCGAAATGACGGCGGGTATGATCCCGAGCCGCACCTCGGTGAAAGCGAATTTGGCCACAGCCGCGGCCACCACGATGTCGCAGGCGCCGAGCAATCCGAGCGCTCCGCCGTAGCCGTCGCCATTGACCCGCGCCAGGGTGGGCTTCGGCATGGCATCGAGAACCGACAACATCGCCGCCAGCCCTTCGGCGTCCTGCAGATTGTCCGCCTCGCTCGCGGACGCCTGCGCCTGCATTTCGCCGAGGTCGGCGCCCGCGCAGAAAACGGCGCCGGCTCCGCTGATCTGAACGACACGCGCCGCGGGGTCGTCCGCGCAGCGCCGCAGCTCCGCGCCGAGCAAGGCGACGGTGGCGCGGTCCAGGGCATTGCGTTTATCAGGCCGGTTGAGCGTGATTCGCGCAACGCCGTCCTGCACCACCGTCAGAACCGCTGCGCTCATCGGAGCGAGGGTTGTCCGCTCACAAGAGTTCAACGGCGATGGCGGTGGCCTCGCCGCCGCCGATGCACAGGCTCGCAATGCCGCGTTTCTTGCCGCGCGCACGCAGGGCATACAAGAGCGTGGTGAGGATGCGCGCGCCGGTGGCGCCGATCGGATGGCCGAGCGCGACGGCTCCGCCGTTGACGTTCACCGTTTGCGGGTCCAGGCCCAAGTCCTTGATCGCCGCCATCGGCACCACGGCGAAGGCCTCGTTGATTTCGTACAGATCGACATCCCCGGCCCGCCAATTCAATTGCGCGAGCAATTTTTGTATGGCGCCCACCGGCGCCAACGTGAACCACTCGGGCTCGCGCGCAAAGCTCGTGTATCCCAGAATGCGCGCCAAGGGTTTGCGCCCCTGCGCGGCCGCCGTCGAGGCGCGGGTTAGCACCAGGGCCGCCGCACCGTCGGAGATACCGGAGGAACTGGCCGCGGTGACGGTGCCGTCCTTCTTGAACGCCGGCTTGAGCGTCGGGATCTTGGCGATATCCAGGGTAAAGGGCGTCTCATCCTTGTCGACCAGCACTTCGCCCTTGCGGGACTTGGCTGTCACCGCAGCTATCTCGGCGGCAAAATCGCCCTGATTGATGGCGGTGAGCGAGCGGCGCACCGACTCCGCGGCGAAATCGTCCTGCGCCTTGCGGCTGAAGCCATACCTTTCCGATGTCGCTTCGGCAAAACAGCCCATGAGCTGGCCATCCCAGGGGCTTTGCAAGCCGTCGCAAAACATATGATCCAGCACTTCTTGGTGGCCCATGCGGTAACCCGCGCGGGCTTTGGGCAGGAGGTAGGGCGCATTGGTCATGGATTCGATTCCGCCGGCCACCACGACGCCGGCGGAACCGGCGAGAATCTGATCGCAGCCCAGCATGATCGCGCGCATCGCGGATCCGCACATTTTGTTGACCGTGGTGGCCGGCACGCCGGCAGGGATGCCGCCGCCCAAGGCTGCCTGACGTGCCGGCGCCTGGCCGATGCCGGCCGACAACACGCAGCCTAAAATGACTTCATCGACCTGCGAGGCGGGCACGCCGGAATCCGCCAGCGCGGCTTTGATGGCGACCGCACCTAATTGCGGCGCGGTGACACCGGCGAAGGCGCCTTGGAAGGCGCCCACCGGCGTGCGGCGGGCAGCCAAAATGACGACGGGATCAGAATTCATGGCGTTCTCAACGGTTGACCGGGATCATTCATTATAGCCGGTACCGCGGCAGGGGGCCTCAAGGCTGGGGCGCGAGCGGTTCGCCGACGGCCGTTGCGATCAATTCGCGGCTGTGCTGGCGGGCATTGTGCGGACTGATCACTCGAAGTATTTCCACGCGAATCGGCACCCGCCGGACCCACAGTGCCCCCGGCGCGAGAACCACGCGCGTGCCGTGAATGGCCATGGCCACCACCGGCATATCGAAGCGCGAGGCGGTGACAAAGGCGCCGCCGTGAAACTTGCCGATTTCGGGAACCGAGGTGAAGGTGCCCTCGGGGAAGAACACCAGCGACTGGCCGGTGGCCGCCAGTTTGAGCACGCGGCGCGCGTCGACCCCGCCCTTGTGCCGGTCGAATCGTTCGACGAATTGCGACCCCAAACGCCGTAGCAGCAGGCCCATGAGCGGTACGCGCACCATCTCCTTCTTGATGACGAAGGCAAAATCGGGCGGCAGGGCCGCGGCGGCAACCAAACCGTCGATATAGCTGGCGTGGTTGGCGACCACCACGCACGGGACCTGCGGCAGGCGCTCGACCCCGTCGACCGCGAAGGGAATGCCGGCGAACTGCAGGAAGGCGCGTGAGAACGTCCCGGCCACCTGCCGGCGGCGGCGCAGGCTCGGCACGAACAAATTGACGATGAGTACGGTCAACCCCATCGCGGCAAACACCCCGAGGCAGTAGCCGAGGTACAGCGCCCGCGCCGCCGTTCGTGGGCGCGCCTGCTTGACTTCTGTGATCTGGTTCTCCTTATGTTAATACTTGACTGTACTGTGATTCTGGTCACGCCGACTCGCAGGGACCCCTCGCATACTGGCTCCTGCGCGCTTATACCGCACTATTTCGTGCGAATACACCCGCGGAAAATTATGGCGACGGCATTGAAACGGACGGTTTATACACGCACCACCGGCACAGCGGTACCCGCTGCGCGCGAGGCTGCGGACCCCGCTTTGCAGCGCTTCCTCGATGCCGTGTGGCTGGAACGCGGCCTGTCGGCCAATACGCTTGCGGCCTACCGAGCGGATTTGACCGCTCTGGCGCGGTGGCTGGAAGAGCGCGACAGCGCCCTGCTCAAGGCCACGCGCATCGAACTGTTGGGATTCATCGCAGCGCGGGTCGAGGGTGGATCGCGCCCGCGGTCGACCGCACGGCAGCTGTCGAGTTTCCGCAGATTCTTCCGCTTCATGGTGCGCGAAGGTTTGATCGAGGGCGATCCGACGGCGCAAATCGCCATGCCGAAGATCGGCCGCTCGCTGCCGAAGTCCCTCACCGAAGCCGAGGTCGATTCGCTGCTCGAGGCGCCGACCGTGTCGGATCCGCTGGGGCACCGCGACCGCACCATGCTCGAGGTGCTGTACGCCACCGGTCTGCGGGTCTCGGAACTGGTGAGCCTGAAGCACAACCAGGTCAATCTCAATCAAGGCGTGATGCGCGTGATCGGCAAGGGCAATCGCGAACGCCTGATACCCCTCGGCGACGAAGCGGTGAAGTGGCTGCAACAATTCATGCAGGGTCCCCGCGTGGAGATTCTGCTGGAACGGCAGACGGATTATCTGTTTCCGACGCGCCGCGGCGATCGCATGACGCGCCAGGCGTTCTGGCACATCATCAAACGCTACTCGAAGAAGGCCGGCGTCGAGAAGGAGCTGTCGCCGCATACGCTGCGGCACGCCTTCGCCACCCATTTGCTGAATCACGGCGCGGATTTGCGGGTGGTGCAGATGCTGCTCGGGCACAGTGATCTGTCGACCACCCAGATCTACACCCACGTCGCCCGCGAACGTCTGAAAGAACTGCATTCTCAGCATCACCCGCGCGGCTGAAACCTGCCGGCGATCCTCTGCTAGAATTGCGTGAACCTTAAGGTTTCCGCAGGGTCGAAGAGATGATGAAAATTCTCACCGCGCTTGCCTTGATCCTGTTCTCAGCGGGCTTCAGCGCGCGCCTGCAGGCGGCGGATCAGACGCCGGGGGCGGCCCCGGCAGCCGCGCCCGCAGCGGATCCCCGCGCCGCATTGCTCAAGCTCTTGCCGGCGGGAGCGAAACTGGAAGACCTGCAGCCGTCGCCGATTCCCGGAATCTACGAATTCATGCAGGGCGCCGAGATCAGCTATTTGACCGCCGACGGCAAATATTTCATCGACGGCAATGTGTACGACATGGGCACGCGCGAAAATCTGACCGAGAATCTGCGCACGCACGCGCGCAGCGCGCTGATCAACGCCGTTCCGGAATCGCAGATGGTGATCTTCTCGCCGAAGAATCCGCTGTACACCATCACCGTGTTCACCGACGTCGACTGCGCCTACTGCCGCAAGCTGCACAGCGAGATGGCGGAACTGAACCGCCTGGGAGTCCGGGTCCGCTACATGTTCTTTCCGCGCAGCGGACCCAACACCGACAGTTGGAAGAAGGCCGAAGCGGTGTGGTGCTCGGCGAACCGCAACGAAGCGTTGACGCAGGCCAAGTTGGGCGCGCAGATGGACTTGAGCAAGACCTGCAGCGCGAATCCGGTCGCCCGCGAATATGCGCTGGGCCAGAGCATCGGCGTGCGCGGCACGCCTGCGATCGTCACGGAAAGCGGCGAATACATCTCCGGCTACATGCCGCCGCGCGAACTGCTGCAGCAGATCAAGGACTTGCAGTTGGCGAAGCGCTGAGCGGCGGCGTCGCCCTCAGACCGGCGGCGGCGGGGCGGTCACCGCTCCAGCAGTTTGAGCTTGTCCGCCACGCCTTCCCATTCTTTGGCATCCGCAGGCGCGGCCTTTTTCTCGCTGATCACGGGCCATGTCTTGGCCAGCTCCGCATTCAGCTTGAGAAAGCTTTCCTGGCCGTCCGGAATCTCTTCCTCCGAGAAGATCGCCTCCACGGGGCACTCCGGTTCGCACAGCGTGCAGTCGATGCATTCATCGGGATCGATCACCAAAAAATTCGGGCCTTCGTGGAAACAATCGACCGGACAGACCTCCACGCAATCCATGTACTTGCATTTGATGCAGCTTTCGGTGACCACGAATGCCATGACTTACCCTTCTCTTGACCTGTTGAAAATATCGACCCGTTGAACGCGCGGTCTATTCTGCCATAGCCGCGGGATTCAAGATTTCAGCCGGCGGCTCAGCTCGACGAAATGATGGCCCTCGCGTCCGGCGCCGCGATCCTCGAAGTATTTGCGCAACGTGAATTCGCCGCTAGGAAATGCCAGTTGCGTCCATGGTATCTCAGCCTCGCCGTACAAGCCGACCTCCAGGCTCTCCGGCCCCGGAGCGAACTCGGGCTGCAGCAATCTGGCCCGGAACATTACGTGCACCTGGCCCACGCCGGTCACGCTCGCAATCGCCAGCAGAGAGCCGATTTCGACCTTTGCCCTTGCCTCTTCATAGCATTCGCGCGCCGCCGCGGCCTGCAGGGTCTCACCGTTCTCCATGAAGCCGGCCGGCACGGTCCAAAACCCCAGGCGAGGTTCGATCGCGCGGCGGCACAGCAAGATCTTGCCCTGCCACTCAGGCACGCAACCCAAAACGAGCAGCGGGTTCTTGTAGTGGACCATGCCGCAGTTCACGCACACGAAGCGCGGCAAGTGGTCCCCCTCGGGGACCTTGGATTCAACGGGTGAGCCGCAATTGCTGCAGAAATTCAAGGTTACACTCTAAAAAATTCTGGTGCCCGGAGAGGGAATCGAACCCACACGGTGTCACCACCACCGGATTTTGAGTCCGGCGCGTCTACCAGTTCCGCCATCCGGGCATGCCAGACCGCGCAGTATATGCGAATGCCGCGCTTGGTAGAATGCTTAAACGAATGCATCGCACCGACTTTCATTTCGATTTACCCCAGGAACTCATCGCCCAGCGGCCCGCGGAGCCCCGCTCCGCCAGCCGGCTGTTGGTGTTGGACGGAGCTCGGGGTGAGCGCCGCGACCTCGTGTTTCGCGATTTTCCGGCGCTGCTGAATGCAGGGGATTTGCTGGTTTTCAACGACACGCGAGTGATCGCCGCGCGGGTCTTCGGCGTCAAGGACAGCGGCGGACGCGCGGAGATACTCCTGGAGCGCGCGCTCACGGCGGATACCGCGCTGGTGCATCTGCGGGCAAGCAAGGGTTTGCGCAAGGACGCCGTGGTACATCTGCCGGGGGGCCAGACCGCGCGCATGCTGGCGCGGCGCGGAGATCTGTTCCAGCTGCAGTTCTCGTGCGCGGTGCTGCCGTATTTCGAGGCGCACGGCGCGGTACCGCTGCCTCCCTACATTGCGCGCGCGCCGGACGGCGCCGACCGCGAACGCTACCAGACCGTCTATGCGCGCACGCCGGGCGCCATCGCCGCGCCGACCGCGGGGCTGCATTTCGACGCCGGCATTTTCGCCGAGCTCGAGCGGCGGCAGGTGCGGCATGCCTTCGTCACGCTGCATGTGGGCGCCGGCACTTTTCAGCCCGTGAGGGTGGAGGACATCGAGCATCACGACATGCACGAAGAGTATCTGGAGGTGCCCGAGGCGGCCTGCGATGCCATCAATGCCACGCGCGCGGCCGGCGGCCGGGTGATTGCGGTGGGAACCACCGTGGTGAGGAGTTTGGAGACGGCGGCCGGCACGGCACAGAGGGACGGCGGCGCGGCCGGCGGCCGGGCACCGGGCGTCGCGCCGTACCGGGGCGCGACGAGCATTTTCATCAAACCGGGCCACCGCTTTCGTGCCGTGGATGCGTTGCTCACCAACTTTCACCTGCCCGAGTCCACTCTGATGATGCTGTGCTCCGCGTTTGCCGGACGCGAAGCGCTGCTGGCGGCCTACGCGCATGCGGTACGGGCGCGGTACCGGTTTTTCAGCTACGGTGACGCAATGTTTCTGATTCCTTCGCCGTCGGCGCTCGCGCACCCATGAATTCCATCCGCGGCGTCCCGGGGCCGATGCGCTTCGAATTGCTGACGCAGGACGGCGCGGCGCGGCGCGGCCGCCTGGAATTTCCGCGCGGCACGGTCGAAACCCCGGCGTTCATGCCGGTGGGCACCTACGGCACGGTCAAGGCGATGACGCCGGAGGATCTGGAAGCCGTCGGCGCCGAAATCGTGCTCGGCAACACCTTTCACCTGTATTTGCGGCCGGGCCTCGAGGTGATCGAGGCACACCGCGGATTGCACGGCTTCATGCAGTGGCAGCGCCCGATCCTCACGGACTCCGGCGGCTTTCAGGTGTGGAGCCTGGCGGAGATGCGCAAGATCACCGAGGAAGGGGCGCATTTTCGCTCGCCCGTCGATGGCGCTGCGGTGTTCCTGTCGCCGGAGGAATCGATGCGCATTCAGCGCGTCCTCGGCTCGGATGTGGCCATGAGCTTCGACGAATGCACGCCTTATCCGGCGACCGAAGCGCAGGCCCGCGCCTCCATGGAGCTGTCCATGCGCTGGGCAGTGCGCGGCTATCACGAGTACCACCGCACCGCGCCTCCGGGCACGTTGTTCGGCATCGTGCAGGGCGGGACCCATGTGGCGCTGCGCCTCGAGTCCCTGGAGCGGCTGGAGGAGGTGGGCTTTGCAGGGCTTGCCGTCGGCGGCCTGGCGGTGGGCGAGAGCGAAGCGGAGCGCGACCTGGTGCTCGACGGCTTGATGCCACGGATGCCGCCGCGCAAGCCTCGGTATCTGATGGGAGTCGGACGCCCGGAGGACATCGTCGAGGCGGTGGGACGCGGCATCGACATGTTCGACTGCGTGATGCCGACCCGGCACGCCCGCAACGCCCATTTGTTCACGCGGGGCGGGGTGATCAACATCCGCAATGCGGCGCACCACAAGGACACCGGTCCGATCGAGGAGGGATGCGGTTGCTACACCTGCCGGCACTTCAGCCGCAGCTATTTGCGGCACCTGGACAAGTGCGGCGAAATATTGGGCGCGCACCTCAACACCATTCATAATCTGTACTTCTACCAACGCTTGATGAGGGAGATCCGGGGGGCGATCGAGGCGGCACGATTCGAGGCTTACGCCGCCGAGTTCTACGCCTTGAAGGCAGCCGGAAACCCACGTTAAGTTTGAGTGGCGCTGCTGTATAATCGGCGGCTTTGTGTCGTGGCGTCTTCGCAGTGATTGGGTGCAACAATGGATTTCTTCATAAATACAGCCTATGCGCAGGCCGCCGGAGCGGGCGGGGGACAGAGCAGCATGATCGGGTTGCTGCTGCCCGTGCTGCTGCTGGTGGTTTTCTATTTCTTGCTCATCAGGCCGCAGAACAAGCGCGCCAAAGAGCAACGGGAAATGATCTCCAAGGTCGCCGTGGGCGATGAGGTGGCGACCACGGGCGGCATCCTCGGCAAGGTGACCGAGGTGGGCGAGCAGTTCCTGACCCTGGAAATCGCCGCCGGCGTCAACGTCAAGCTGCAGAAGTTCCAGGTCGCCCAGGTCCTGCCCAAGGGCACGGTCAAGAGCGCATGATCGCGTATCCGCGCTGGAAGATCGCGTTGGTCGCGATCGTTTTGGGTCTGGGGATTCTGCTGGCGGTGCCGAATCTGTTCGGCGAGGAAAATGCGCTGCAACTGGCGCGGGACCGGGCCGCCGTGCTCGACAGCGATCGCACCGCGGTGGTGCAGATCCTCAAGGACAAGGGCGTCACGCCGACCGGCGCCTTTCTCGATCAGGGGCGGCTCACGCTGCGCTTTGCCAGCACGCAGGAGCAGTTGAAGGCGCGCGATCTGATCAACGAAGCCCGCCCCAATCAATTCACCATCGCGCTGTCGAAAGCCTCGCGCGTTCCGGAGTGGATGCGCAACCTGGGCCTGAGCCCCTTGAAGCTGGGCCTGGACCTGCGCGGCGGCGTGTACCTGGTGTATCAGGTCGACGTGCAGGGCGCCGTGAAGCAGCTGCTCGATCATCATGAGCAGGATTTTCGCGCCTCGCTGCGCAACGCCCGCGTCGCCTATCAGGACGTGCAGGTCGACTACCCATTGAACCGCGTGCGGGTGCTGTTCCGCGACGCCGACAGTTTTGCCAAGGGCAAAGCGGCCATCCTGGCGGACAACCGCAATTTGAATCTGACCGACGCCACGGTCGACGGCGCGCCCGCGCTGGAATTGAAGCTGACGCCCCAGGAAATCCAGGAGCGCCAGAATTACGCCGTCCAGCAAAACATCACCATTTTGCGCAACCGCCTCAACAGCCCGGAACTCGCGGTGTCCGAGCCACAGGTCGCGCGCGAAGGCGTGGACCGCATCTCCATTCAACTGCCGGGCCTGCAGAACTCGGCCGAGGTCAAGAAAATCCTCGGCAAGACGGCGACCTTGGAATTTCGCATGGTGGATGAGAACAACAATCCGCTCGAGGCGGCGAGCACCGGGCGCGTGCCGCTGGGATCGAAGCTGTACTACACCCGCGACAAGCAGCCGGTGCTGCTGAAGCGCGAAGTGGTGGTCACGGGCGATCAATTGACCGACGCGTCGTTTCAGCCGAATTCTCAGGACGGTCCCGCCGTGTCGGTGAGCCTGGACAGCCGCGGCGCCGCGAAGATGCTGAAGAACACGCAGGAAAATATCGGCCACTTGATGGCCGTGGTGTTCATCGACCGCTCGCGCGACAAGAACGCGGAGGGCGTGATCGTCGACCGCACCACCGAAGAGGTGATCAACCGCGCGACCATCCGCGGCGTGTTCGGCAACAACTTTCAGATCACCGGCGTCAATCCGATCGAAGGCCGCGAGCTGGCGCTGCTGCTGCGCGCCGGCGGTCTGGCGGCGCCGGTCACTCCGATTCAGGAGCGGGCCATCGGCCCGAGCCTCGGCCAGGACAACATCGACAAAGGCGTGCACGCCATGGTGTTCGGCATGCTGGCCGCCTTCATCTTCATGGCCGTGTATTACAAGGTATTCGGCTTGATCGCCGATCTCACGCTCGTGGCGAACGTGGTGCTGTTGACGGCGCTGCTGTCCTTGCTCGGCGGCGTGGCGTTGACCCTGCCGGGAATCGCGGCGGTGGTGCTGACGGTGGGCATGGCGGTGGACGCCAATATCTTGATCTACGAGCGCATCCGCGAGGAACTGCGCAACGGCGTCTCGCCGCGCGCCGCGATCACCGCGGGATTCGACCGCGCCTTCTCCGCCATCTTCGACTCCAACGTCACCGCGTTCATCGCGGGTCTGGTGCTGTGGCTGTTCGGCGCCGGCGCGGTGCGCGGCTTCGCCATCGTGCTGATGCTCGGCATCATGACCTCGATGTTCACGGCGCTGATGGGCAGCCGCGCCCTGGTGCAAATCATTTACGGCGGAAAACGCAAGGTCGAGCGCCTGTCGATTTGACGGCAAACGCTTAGATCCGAGGTCAGTACATGGAATTTTTTCACAAGGTCACGCGCTTCCCGTTCATGCACACCCGCAAGGTGTGGTACGGGTTGTCGACACTGTTGATCGTGGCGTCGGTCGGGCTGGCCCTGGTGCGCGGACTGAATCTCGGCATCGACTTCACCGGCGGCGTGGTGGTCGAGACCAATTTCCCGCAGGCTCCGAACGTCGAGGCGCTGCGCACGGCCCTGACCAAGTCGGGAGTGGAGAATGCCCAGGTGCAGATCTTCGGCAGCTCCCGCGACATCCTGGTGCGCCTGCCGCCCGATCCCAATGCCAAGGGTGATCAGATCGGCGCGCACATCCTGCAGGTTTTCAGTGCGGTGGCGCCCGACGTCAAGCTGCAGAGCGTCGAAGTGGTCGGTCCCCAGGTGGGCCAGGAACTGTTCGTCAAGGGCGGCTGGGCGTTGTTCGCGACGCTGGTGCTGATTCTGATCTATGTGCTGTTCCGCTTCACGCCGAAGCTGGCGTGCGGCGCGATCCTGGCCGTATTGCACGACCCAATCTGCGTGGTGGG
This sequence comes from uncultured Gammaproteobacteria bacterium, assembly GCA_963800375.1. GTDB lineage: Bacteria > Pseudomonadota > Gammaproteobacteria > Steroidobacterales > Steroidobacteraceae > Bog-1198. The sequence continues at coordinate 198,726 of CAWDAT010000003.1, forward strand.
ATTTTTCGCCTTGAGCCAGATGACCTTTGATTTGACGGCGATCGCGGCCATTCTCGCGGTGATCGGCTATTCGCTGAACGATACCGTGATCGTGTTCGACCGCATCCGCGAACGCGCCCGCACCGCGCGCAAGCTCAGCATCTCGCAGGTCATCGACGAGTCCATCAATCAAACGCTGTCGCGCACCATCATGACCAAGCTGGTGACCCTGCTGGTGGTCCTGGCGCTGCTGTTCTTCGGCGGCGAGACCCTGCACGCGTTTTCCGCCGCTTTGGTGATCGGCATCGTCGCCGGCACCTATTCGTCGATTTATATTTCCGCGGCGCTGGCGCTGGATTTCGGGCTGCGGACCGACGATTTGCTGGAGCGCAAGCTCACCAAACCCGAGGAAGTCGACGGTCTGCCGTAGCGGCGCTAGAGTGGCTCCATGGAACTGCTCTCCGACCCGCAGGTTTGGCTGTCATTCCTGACCCTGGCGGTGCTCGAAATCGTTCTCGGCATCGACAACATCATATTCCTGACGATTTTGGTCGACCGGCTGCCGAGCGGGCAGCGCCGCGGCGCGCGTTTCTTGGGCTTGGGCTTCGCGATGCTGACGCGGATCGCGCTGCTGTATTCGATCACCTGGCTGGCGACCTTGCGCGCCACCCTGTTCACCGTGCTCGGCAACGAAATTTCCGGCCGCGATCTGATCTTGTTCGGCGGCGGCCTGTTCCTCATCGTCAAGAGCCCGATGGAAATCCGCGACATGCTGAGCGGCAAGACGGAGCAGCGCAGGCCGAGCGCGCTGAACAGCTTTTGGCTGATCATTCTGCAGATCGGCCTGATCGACATCGTGTTTTCGCTCGACTCAGTGTTCACCGCCGTCGGCCTGTCGAAGCACATCGAGGTCATGATCGCAGCCATCGTGGCGTCGGTGCTGGTGATGATGATGGTCTCATCGGCGGTCAGCCGTTTCATCGAGCGCTTCCCCACGATCAAGGTGCTGGCGTTGGCCTCCTTGGTGCTGGTGGGAGCCGCGCTGATCGCCGAGTCCCTGGACCTCGAGATCCCGAACGGCTACCTGTACTTCGCGATGGCTTTCTCGGCCGCCGTGGAATGGATCAACATCCGCCTGCGCCGGCGCATCGAACCGTAGGCAACGGCGCCGTCAGTGTTGTTCGGCGAGCTGGCTGTGGCTGCGTGAGTACAGAAAGAACAGCGCCAGTCCCACCGCGGACCAGATGAAAAACGCCTCCCAGGTGATGGCCGGCAGTCCCGCCATGAGGAAGGCGCAGAACCCCATGCCGAGCAGGGGCACCAGAGGCACCAGCGGCGTGCGGAATGGGCGCTTGAGTTCGGGACGCGTCTTGCGCAGCACGATGACGCTGGCACAGACCATGAAGAATGCCGCCAGCGTGCCGAGATTGACCAGCTGCGCCACCTTGCCGATGGGCGACAGGCCGGCGATCAGCGCGATCACCACACCGGATCCCAAAATGAGGCGCACCGGCGTCTGGGTTTTCGGATTGACGAGGGCCATGGGCTTGGGCAGCAGTCCGTCGCGGGACATCGCCAGCACCACGCGGGTCAAGCCGAAGTAGAGCACCAGCATCACGGTGGTGATGCCGGCGAGGGCGCCGATCGAGATCAGCGCCTCGGCCCAGCCGATGCCGAGCTGTTTCAGGGCATCGGCGATGGGCGCCTTGATGTCGATCTGGTCATAGTGCACCACGCCGGTGAGAATGCCCGAGACCAGGATGTACAGCACGGTGCAGATGACCAGCGAGGCAATGATGCCGATGGGCAGGTTGCGCTGCGGGTTGACGGTTTCTTCCGCCGCGGTGGACACCGCGTCGAAGCCGATATAGGCGAAGAAGATCAGCGAGGCGCCGGTGAGCACGCCGCCGTAGCCGAAGTGCGACTCGCCCGCGGCGTCGACGACCTGGGGCGGGATGAAGGGATGCCAGTTGGCGGGATTGATGTGCGGCGCGGCGACGACGATGAAGATCAGGACGGCCGCGAGCTTGACGAACACCATGACGGTGTTGAAGCGGGCCGATTCGCGCACGCCGATCGACAGCAGCACCGACAGCAGCAGCACGATGACCATGGCCGGAACGTTGGCGATGCCGCCTTCGAGCGGCGCGTTGGTCAGCGAATGCGGCAGATGCAGGCCGAGCAGTTCGAGGATCTTGCCGAAATAGCCGGACCAGCCGATGGCCACGGTCGAGGTGGCGATGGCGTATTCCAGAATCAGGTCCCAGCCGATGATCCAGGCGATGAGTTCGCCGATGCCGGAATAGGCGTAGCCGTAGGCGCTGCCGGCGCCGCCGATGGCGCCGGCGAGCTCGGCATAGGAGAGTGCGGCGAAGGCACAGGCGATGCCGGAGAGGACGAAGGACAGCACGATCGCCGGCCCCGCATGCTGCGCCGAGACCACGCCGGTGAGCACGAAGATGCCCGTGCCGATGATGCAGCCGATGCCCAGCATGGTCAGATCGAATGCGCCCAGGCAGCGTTTCAGGCCGGTGTCGGCATTGACGTCGATCGGTTTGGTGCGGAACAGACTCATGCGTTCTCCCTCGGAATTCTAGTGATTATCCGGCCCGTCTGACGTGCGGCAGTATGCCTGCTGCCAACCCGTGCGCCTAGCGCGGCGAGCGGTCAGGCGCGCAGGGCCGCCGGAGTGAGCGGCCCGAGGGTCTCGAGCAGCGCCTGATACACCTTGGGGTTGCCGGCAATGACGTTGGGGCCGAGCGCGTATTCGGCACCGGCCGGCGTTCCCACGCGCCCCCCGGCCTCCTGAATCAGCAGCGTCCCGGCCGCGGTGTCCCAGGGCGAGAGGCCGAATTCCCAAAAACCGTCGATGCGCCCGGCGGCCACATAGGCGAGATCCAGCGCCGCCGCTCCCGGCCGGCGCACGCCGGCGGCGGTGACCATGACGGCCTTGAGCATGGCGAGATACGCGTCGATATTGTCGCCGGCCCGAAACGGAAATCCGGTGCCGATCAGGGCGCCTTCCAGGGTGCGTTGCGTGCTCACGCGGATCTTCTTGCCCTCGAGCTGCGCGCCGTCGCCGCGCGAGGCGGTGAAGAACTCCTGACGCATGGGATCGTAGACGACGGCGTGCTGCAGGCGGCCCTTGTGCTGGAGCGCGATCGACACCGCGAAGGTGGGAAAGCCATGCAGGAAATTCGTGGTGCCGTCGAGCGGATCGATGATCCAAACGAACTCGTTGTCGCCGCTGCGCCCGCTTTCCTCGGCCAGGAAGGCATGCTGCGGGTGGCTGCGCCGGATGGTGGCGATGATGTCCGCTTCGGCCTTGCGGTCGATGTCGGTGACGAAATCATTGCGGCCCTTGCTGTCGATTTTCAGCGAATCGAGGCGCGAAAGGCTGCGCACGATCAGGTCGCCGGCGCGCCGGGCGGCACGCATGCCGATATTGAGCAGTGGTTGCATAGGCTTCGCTAGAATAACAGAGCATGACCGCCCTGGTTCGCATCGTCCTCATCGAGCCCAGCCATCCCGGCAATATCGGGTCGGTGGCGCGCGCCATGAAGAACATGGCGCTCTGCGAGCTGGTGCTGGTGCGGCCACGCTCGTTTCCCCATGCGGAGGCCGTTGCGCTGGCGGCCGGGGCGGACGACATCCTGGAGCGCGCCCGCGTCGTGACGACGGTGGCGGAAGCGATCGGCGACTGCGGCTTCATCGCCGGCACGACGTCGCGCCCGCGCTCGTACTACTGGGAGTTCGCGACGCCGCGCGACGTCGCCTCGCGCATCGCCGGCCTGCCCGCGGAAAACCGCGCCGCTCTGTTGTTCGGATCGGAGCGCTACGGCCTTGCCACCGAGGATTTGAACCACTGCAACCTGCTGGTGCGCATCCCCGCCAACCCGGAGTATTGCTCGCTGAATCTGGCCATGTCGGTGCAGCTCCTGGCCTATGAACTGTTCATGTCGCGCGAACAACCGCAATCTCACACCCAACTGGAATCGGCGCTGGCTCCGTCGGCGGACCTCGAACATTTCTACACCCACCTCAACCAGGTGCTCAACGAAATCGATTTCGAGGACCGCACCGGCCATCTCATGGAGCGCCTGCGCCGCTTGTTCAATCGAGCGCAGCTCGACCGCAATGAACTGAACATCATGCGCGGCATTTTGAGCGCGGTGCAGGGCCGCCGCGGCCAGTCAGCCCAGCGCAAATGAACCGCGCCGTGTACCTGGACAACGCGGCCACCACGCCGGTCGATCCACGGGTCGCGGCGGCGATGGCGCAGTGCCTGACGGCGGAGGGGACCTTCGGCAATCCGGCCTCCGCCAGCCATTCTTTCGGCGAGGCCGCCGCCGCGCTGGTCGAGACGGCACGCGCCCAGGTGGCCGCCGCCGCCGGGGCCGCGCCTGCCGAAGTGATTTGGACCTCGGGCGCCACGGAAGCCAACAATCTCGCCCTGTTCGGCGCCGCCGAGTATTACCGCGAGCACGGCCGGCACATCATCACTGCGCGCACGGAACACAAGGCCGTCCTGGATCCCTGCCGCGAGCTCGAACGGCGCGGCTGGGGCGTCACCTATCTGTCGCCGGACGGCGGCGGACGGGTACATCCGCAGCAAATCGCCGCGGCGCTGCGGCCGGACACCGTGCTGGTGTCCATCATGCACGTCAACAATGAGATCGGCGTCATTCAAGACATCGCGGGGATCGGCGTGATTTGCGCGCAGCATGGCAGCGCGCGGCTGCACGTGGATGCGGCACAGAGCGTCGGCAAATGCCGGGTCGATTTCACACGCGCCGGTGCGGACTTGATGTCGCTCTCGGCGCACAAGGCCTACGGACCGAAGGGCGTCGGCGCCTTGCTGGTGTCGCGCGGCAACGGCGGCCGCGGACAGCGCGCCGCGGTGCACCTGCGGGCGCTGCAATTCGGCGGTGGCCAAGAGCAGTCCTTGAGGGCGGGCACGGTACCCACCCATCAGGTCGTCGGCATGGGTTTGGCATTCGAACTGGCGGGGGCCGCCATGGAAGCGGAAGGCGAACGCCTGAGGATGCTGCGCGAACGTTTGTGGCGGGGGCTGGCGGCGCTTGGCGGCGTGCTCCGCAACGGCGATGCGCAGCATTCGGTGCCGCAGTTGCTCAACGTGTCCTTCGAGGGGGTGGAAGGGGAGAGCCTGCTGGCGGCGGTGCGGGGGCGCGTGGCGGTTTCGACCGGATCTGCCTGCACCTCGGCGCTGCAGGAGCCCTCGTATGTGCTGCGCGCCTTGGGCCGTGACGATGTGTTGAGCGAGAGCAGCCTGCGGTTCGGTCTCGGGCGCTTCACCCGCGACAGTGATATCGACGTCGCCGTTGCGGCTGTCACCCAAGCGGTGTTGCGCCTGCGCCGGGTGGGCGGCCTGTGATCTACAACGAACCGACCCTGCGCTACTTCGAGGCCTCTGCCGCCGTGGGGACCCTGACCGGACCCGGCGTGTTCCGCGGCACTGCGGGCAGCCGTACCCGGGGCACCTGGGTGCAATTCGACCTGCAAGTGGCCGCCGGGGTCGTCCAAGCAGCCCGATTCTTGGCGTTCGGCTGCCCCCACACCATCGCGGTGTCGGCCTGGGTTGCCGAGCAGGCGGCCGGGCACCCGGTCCGCACGGCGCTGCCGCAGAGCGTGCCGTCCTTGAGCGAGCGCTTTGCCGTGCCGGTCGAGAAACGCGGGCGGCTCTTGATCATCGAAGATGCTTGGGCGGCTGCGGCTGCGGCTGCGGTGACGGGGGACGGGGCGGCGTGAGGCGCCGTGCGTGCGTTGCGGCATCGATCCTTGAGTACCTGCCCGCCGCCCCCATCTTAAAAAACGCGCCCTGGTTCCGTGCGCAGGGGTCGGCGGCGTGTTATGTATAGATCGCGGCCGCGCCTATGGCCGCGATGGAGGATTGCCTGGTATGGCGATTTTGTTGACGGAATCTGCGGCTGATCGGGTTCGATCCCACCTGGCGCAGCGCGGAGCCGGTCTGGGCCTGCGGGTCGGCATCAAGAAGACCGGTTGTTCGGGATTCGCGTATGTCGTGAATTATGCTGATGAAATTAACCCTGATGACGCGGTGTTCGAAGCGCGCGGCGTCAAAGTCGTGGTGGATCCATTGAGTCTGCCGCTGATCGACGGGACCTTGGTGGATTTCGTGAAGCAGGGCCTCAACGAGGCTTTCAAGTTCCAAAATCCCAAAGCCAAGGGCGAATGCGGTTGCGGCGAGAGTTTCAACGTCTGATCTCTGCGGCTCCCGAAGGGCGCTTCAGTCGCCCCGGCCGGCCCTTGGCAGCAAGGGGTTTTTCCAAGTAATACAGGGACTTCGGTTGTCATCCTGATTGCTTGAGCGGGCCCGCTCCAGTACACTTCGCGGTCTTTGTCAGCCCCCTTGAGGGGGCGGATTTTCCAATTTTTCACCCGAGGTCATCATGCCCATCGAGCGTACTCTTTCCATCGTCAAGCCGGACGGCGTCGGCCGTAATCTCATCGGCGATGTCTATCGCCGTTTTGAACAGGCGGGCTTGCGGGTGGTGGCGGCGCGCATGATGCATCTATCGCAAGCAGAGGCGGAAGGATTCTACGCGGTGCACCGCGAGCGGCCGTTCTTCAAGGACCTCGTGCGGTTCATGACGTCGGGTCCGGTGATGGTGCAAGTCCTGGAGGGCGAGGGCGCGATTGCGAAGAACCGCGAGGTCATGGGCGCCACCGATCCGAAGAAAGCGGCGAAGGGCACCATCCGTGCCGATCTTGCCACCAGCATCGATGAGAACATCGTCCATGGCTCGGACGCACCGGACACCGCGGCGCGGGAGATCGGCTACTTCTTTCGCGAAATTGAGCTCTGCCCGCGTACGCGCTAGCGTAGCGGCGGGGGAAAAGGAGACCAACAGGTGGCGGGCGAACGCGTGAATTTACTCGGGCTGCCGCGTGCGGAGCTCGAGGCATTCGTGGCCGAGCGTCTCGGCGCCAAGCCGTTCCGCGCCCGCCAGCTCATGAAGTGGATCTATCGGCGGGGCGCGGCGGATTTTTCCGTCATGACCGACCTGAAGCAGGATTTCCGCGCGCAGCTCGAGGCGGTTGCGCGGATCGCGGTTCCGGAAATCGTCACCGAACAGGTCTCGAACGACGGCACGCGCAAATGGATGCTGCGCATGGACGAGGCGCAGGGGATCGAGACGGTCTACATCCCGGAGCCGGACCGCGGCACCTTGTGCATCTCGAGCCAAGTCGGCTGCGCCATGGACTGCACGTTCTGTTCGACCGCGCAGCAAGGGTTCAACCGCAACTTGAGCGTCGCGGAAATCGTGGGGCAGGTTTGGCTGGCGCATCGTGAACTCTGTGACTCACGGCCCGGCCACGGCGACGGCCGCAGCGGTGATGCCCGTGCCAACATCACCAACATCGTGTTCATGGGAATGGGCGAACCGCTCGCCAACTACCGCAACGTGGTTCCGGCCATGCGGATATTCCTTGACGACTTGGGCTACGATTTATCGCGTCGCCGGGTGACCTTGAGCACCTCCGGCCTGGTTCCACAGATCTACAAGCTGGCCGAAGAGTGCAATGTCGCGCTGGCGGTGTCGCTGCACGCGCCGAACGATGAATTGCGCAACGAACTCGTGCCCATCAACCGCAAGCATCCGATCGCCGAGTTGCTGGCTGCGTGCTGGCACTACATCGACGCGCAGAACGGCCGCAGCGTCACCTTCGAGTACGTCATGCTGGAGGGAGTCAACGACAAACCGAAGCACGCGCTCGAACTCGCGCGCCTGCTCAAGGGCCGGCCGGCCAAGCTCAATCTGATCCCGTTCAATGTGTTTCCCGGCACGCGCTATCGCCGCTCGCCTGCGGCGGCGATAGCGAAATTTCGCGACATTCTCAATGAGCAGGGAGTCATCGCCACGATCCGCAGAACCCGCGGCGACGATATCGATGCGGCCTGCGGCCAATTGGCCGGCCGGGTCAAGGACCGCACCTTGGTGCGTCTCGGCTCAAAACTGACTTCTGCCCCCCGTACGACTGCGGAGATTCGATGAGAACCAGCACGGTGAAGATGTTCGCATTGTCTCTCGGGCTTTGCCTCGCGGCCTGTTCGCACAATACCGGCTTCAAGAAGGCGTCGCCGGCGGTGACGGCGGCCACCAACATGCAGCTCGCGATCGAATACATGAAGCTCGGCAAGCTGGCGCAGTCGCGCGATTTCATCGAGAAGGCGCTCAGCGAGAATCCCAGCAGCCCGGATGTGCAAATGACGGCCGGCCTCATCTTTGAGCGGCTGGACGACATGAGCAAGGCCGATCGCCACTACTCCACCGGCTACCGTTTGGGGAAGAGCGATCCGAATATTCAAAACACCTATGCGGGTTATCTGTGCCGCACCGGCAAGGCCGTGGCGGGCGAAAAGCTGTTCGACCAGGTGGCGCGCAACCCGTTGTATCAGACCCCGGAAGTGGCATTGGTCAACGCGGGTGTGTGCGTGCGGGGCACGGGCGACGTGGTCGATGCCGAGCGCTATTTCAACCGGGCGCTGGCGATTCGCCCGAACCTTCCCGAGGCCATGCTGCAGCTCGGCAATATCGCGTTCGACCGCGGCGATGCCGCGCAGGCGCGCGACACCGTGCTGCGCTATCTCGCGGTGAATCCGCCGACCTCCGAGGTCCTCTGGCTGGGCTTCCGCGCCGAGCGCAAGCTCGGCGATGCCACCGCGGCGGCGGGCTATGCGCGGCGCGTGCAGAGCGAATTCCCCAACTCGGAACAGGCGCAAATGATGCGTTCCGGCGTGGATCGATGACAGAACTCATTGCAACCGGACCGCGGCTCAAGGCCGAGCGCGAGCGCCGGGGATTGAGTCCGCAAAAAGCGGCCGACGAGCTGCATCTCGACGGCTGGGTGATCGACGCGCTCGAGTCCGAGAACTACGCGCGCATCGGTCCGTCGGTCTACGCCAAGGGACATTTACGCAGATACGCGACCTTGTTGGGATTGCCCGCCGACGAAATCATGGCCGGCTACGAATCCCGGGAGCAGACGCCGAATCCGCCGGCATTGCAGGCGGCCAACATGCGGCTGCGCACCGATGAGCAGGCGGTGACCAATTTCCCCTGGCAACGCGTGGCGGCAGCCGCCGCGGTGCTGGTGCTCGTTCTCGGCACCCTGTGGTGGAAGCCGTGGCACCGGCATGGCGCGGCGGTGGTCGGCGAGAACACGGCGGCGAGCCCAAGCACTGCCTCCCCCGGCGGCGCAGCCGATGCCGCCACAGGGACGGGCGGCAGCGCCGCGCCGCCCGCGACGACGCCGGCCGCGCCGGCAACACCCGGATTGATGCTGACGACAATGACGCCGAGCTCCGGCGCGGCGGCGCCGTCCGCCGCGGGCGCGGGGACCGCCACGGGCTCGGGGGCCGCCGCGGCATCGCCGCCGCCCGAGGGCGATACGACGGCGGGCGTCGGCCGCGCACGGCTGCGCCTGAGCTTTTCGGCCGACTCCTGGGTGGACGTACATGATGCCGCCGGGCGCAGGGTGTTCGCCGGCAACGGCCGGGCCAACAGCGTGAAGACCATTGCCGGGGTTGCGCCGATGCGCGTGTACCTGGGCTTCGCGAGCGGCGTGCAACTTGAAATCAACGACCGCGCGGTCGCAATCGGCCCGCAGTTCGTGGCGGGCGACGTGGCGCGCTTCGAAGCGGGCGCCGACGGAATCCTGCGCCGCGACGCGCGCAGCGCGGCGGCTCCCAGCGCACCGGCGCGTGCCGCGCGCCCCAGCAACTGATCGGAGTGCGCTCTTGAGCAAGATTATCGAGCCCCTGCGCGGCGTGCACGATGTGCTGCCCGCGCAGATCGCCGCCTGGCAATACCTCGAGCGGATCACGCGCGAGGTGTTTGCCGGATACGGCTACGAGGAATTCCGCGTTCCCGTGATCGAGCAGACTCAGCTGTTCAAGCGCTCGATCGGCGACTTCACCGACATCGTCGAGAAGGAAATGTTCAGCTTCGTCGATCAAGGCGAGGACCACATCACGCTGCGCCCCGAAGCCACCGCCGGCATCGTGCGAGCCGTCATTTCCAACGGCATGCTGCGCGAGGGGCGCCTGCGCGTCTGGTGCATGGGGCCGATGTTCCGGCGCGAACGCCCGCAGGCGGGCCGTTACCGTCAATTCCATCAAATCGACGCCGAGGCATTCGGCTTCGAGGGGCCGGACGTCGATGCCGAAATCATCCTGCTGTCGGCGCGTCTATTGCGGCGCCTCGGCCTGAGCGACACCAAGCTGCTGGTCAATTCGCTGGGAACGCCCGCCTCGCGCGCCGCGTATCGCGACCAGTTGATTGCGTATTTCGGCGCGCACGAGACCGCGCTCGACGAGGACAGCAAGCGGCGGCTCAAGGGCAATCCGCTGCGGATACTCGACAGCAAGAATCCGCAAATGCAGCGCATCATCGCCGGCGCGCCGCAGCTGCTCGAATCGCTGGATCCCGAGTCGCGCACGCATTTCGAGTCTTTGTGCGCCCACCTGCGCAGCGCCGGCATCGAGTATCATGTCGAGCCGCACCTGGTCCGGGGACTCGACTACTACACCCGCACAGTCTTTGAGTGGACCACCGATGCCCTGGGTTCGCAGAGCACGGTTTGCGCCGGGGGGCGCTACGATGGCTTGGTGGCGCAATTGGGCGGCGCCGCCACACCCGGAATCGGTTGGGCGATGGGCCAGGAGCGGATCGTCATGCTCCTCGAAAAGCAGGGTTTGGGCCAGGAGCGCGGGCACCCGCAAGTTTATTTGATATTGGCGGGGGAACACACGGAGACGGCCGGGTTCAAACTGGCGGAGCAATTGCGCGACGCCTGGCCGGATCTGGCACTGCAAATCAATCTCGGCGGCGGGAGTTTCAAGACGCAATTCAAGCGTGCGGACAAGAGCGGCGCGCAATTTGCGCTGGTTTTGGGGGACGACGAGGTGGCCCGGGGCGTGGTCGCGATCAAGGCACTGCGCCGGGAGCTTGCGCAGGAAGAATGTCCCCTGTCACAAATCAGTGAACGCATGCGGGTCTTGTTGGGTCTCAAGGGCGGGTAGCGGAGAAGTCATGGCAGAAGAATATTTGACCGACGATGAACAATTAGAGGCAGTCAAGCAGTGGTTCAAAGAGTATGCGCCATGGCTGATCGGCGGCGTGCTGGCAGGTCTGGCCGGGTTCTTCGGCTATTCGTACTACCAGAGCTATATCAACGGCCGCGATTTGAAGGCCGCGGCGGAATTCAGCGCCATGACCACGGCGCTGCAGACGAACGACCGTGCGAAGTCGCGGCGGATCGCCGACGGACTCATCAAGGAGTATGCGGATTCCCCGTACGCCGACCAGGCGCAATTGATGCTGGCGCGGCTGGCTGTGGATGATGGTCAGCTGGACAAGGCTGCGGCGCCCTTGACGCAGATCATGAACAATTCCAAGGACACGGAGCTGCGTCAGATCGCGCGGCTGCGGCTGGCGCGCATCCTGACCGATCAGGGCAAGTCGGACGAGGCGATCAAGATGCTGCCCGAACCCATACCGCCCGCATTCGCGGCGCGCTACTACGAAGTGCGCGGCGACGCGTACCTTGCGAAGAAGGATACCGCCCATGCAGTCGCCGAGTACCAGAAGGCGCTGGGCGCGGCCGATGCCAGCGGCATCAATTCCTCATTGCTGGAATTGAAGCTGCAGGATCTGGGCGCAGTCCCGGCACCTGCGTTGAGCACCGTTTCCGTGAACACATTGAACAAGGCCAAACCCTGATGCGTTTATTGCTTTCCGTAGGGCTCGCGGCGCTGCTGATCGCCGCCGGCTGCAGCAAGGACAAAGACGTCGAACCGCCGGCCAAGTTGGTGAAATTTCCGGCGACGCTGCCGGTGAAGAAACTCTGGGGCGAGGGCGTCGGCGGCGGCAAGAAGCAGCTGGTGCTGCGTCTGGGATTGGGGCCCGCGGCCGACAACGGCGTGATTTTCGCAGCCTCGCACAAGGGCGAAGTGCTTGCCACCTCGCTCGATACCGGCCGCCATCTTTGGATGAAGAAGTTGAAAGTGCCCATTTCGGCCGGACCGGGCGCGGGTTTCGGCATGGTCGTGGTGGGCACCAGCAAGGGCGGCATCATCGCCTTGGACGGGGCCACCGGACGCGAGCTATGGCGTTCGCGCGTCAATTCGGAACTGCTGTCCGATCCTGCAATCAGCGAGAAAGTCGTCGTCATCCGTTCCGTCGACGGCCGGCTGCACGGCATCAACGCGCACACCGGCAAGGAGCTGTGGTCGGTCGAGCAGCAGGTTCCGCGCTTGAGCCTGCGCGGCACGGCCACGCCCATCATTGCGAAAGAAGCGGCGATCAGCGGCTTCGACAACGGCAAAGTCATGGCAGTGTCGCTCAACAGCGGCGACACGGTCTGGGACACGGCCCTGGCCTCGCCCCACGGCCGCACGGAGCTCGACCGGTTGGTGGACATCGACTCCGCGGTTCGTGCGGTGGGCGAAAACGTGTTCGCCGCAGGATTCCAAGGGCGCACCGCGATGCTGGCGCTCGATTCGGGGCAAATCTGGTGGGCGCACGATATGTCGAGCTATCGTGGCTTGGCGGTCGACGCCGACAATTTGTATGTGACGCAGTCCGACGGCATCGTGGTGGCGCTGCGCCAGCGCGACGGGTCGGAATTGTGGCGCACGCAGAAATTGAAGCTGCGCCGCCTGAGCACGCCGGTGTTGACCAGCACGGCCGTGGTGGTCGCCGACTTCCAGGGCTACGTACATTGGCTGGACAAGAGCACCGGTGAACTGGTCGCGAGAGAGCGTGTCGGCAAGGAGCGGATCAGCAATTCTCCGGTAGCGATCGGCGATACGGTGGTCGTGATGACCGACGCCGGCAAACTGGCGGCGTACCGCGCATCGCCGAAAGCCGTCGCCGCGGCGCCGGCCGCCCCCGTCGCGCAACCCCCGGCCGCGCCGGCACCCGCTGAGCCCGCGCCGGCACCCGTTGAGCCGACGCCGGCACCCGCGACTCCCGCACCGACACCGTAGGCGATGCTGCCGGTAGTCGCATTGATAGGTCGGCCAAACGTAGGCAAGTCGACCTTGTTCAATGCCATGACCGGCACACGCGATGCATTGGTGGCCGATCTGCCGGGACTCACCCGCGACCGACAGTACGGCTTCGCCCGGCGCACCGAGGTTCCCTGCATCGTGGTCGACACGGGCGGCCTCGTTGAAAATGCCGACGACATCGAAAGCCTGATGGTTGCGCAAACCGAACGCGCGATCAGCGAGGCCGACCGGCTCATCGTGCTGGTGGACGGCCGCGCGGGAGTCACACCGCAGGATCAATTCGTGGCCCAACTGGCCCGGCGCAGCGGCAAGCCGCTGTTCCTGGCGGTCAACAAGACAGAGGGATTCGACCACGACATCGCGGTGGCCGATTTTCACCAGCTTGGGCTGGGCGAACCGCACCCGATCGCGGCCGCGCACGACCAAGGCGTGATTTCGCTGCTCGAGACCGCCCTGGCCGGCTTGACCCCCGACCCACAGGACGGGCCGGAAACCACCGGCATCAAGGTCGCCGTGATCGGCCGCCCGAATGTCGGCAAGAGCACCCTGATCAACCGTCTGTTGGGTGAGAACCGCATGGTGGCGTTCGATCAGCCCGGTACCACGCGCGACGCCGTGCTGGTGCCGTTCGAGCGCGACGGCGAGCGCTATACGCTGATCGACACCGCCGGACTGCGGCGCCGCTCTCGCATCGAGGAGACGGTCGAGAAGTTCAGCGTCATCAAGACTCTGCAGGCGATCGAGACCGCGCACGTCGTGGTGGTGGTGATGGATGCGCACGACAATGTCGCCGAACAGGACGCGAGCCTGCTGGGCACGGTGATCGAACAGGGCCGGGCCGTGGTGCTGGCGGTCAATAAATGGGACAACATTCCCATGGAGCAGCGCGATCTGATTCGCCAGCAAATCCAGCAGCGCCTACAGTTCGCCGACTTTGCGCCGCTGCACTTTATTTCGGCGCGTCACGGCAGCGGCGTCGGCGAACTATTCGCCGCCGTGCGCAAGGTCTATACGGCCGCGATGCGCGACATGAGCACCCCGGAATTGACCCGCGTGCTCGAAGCGGCCATCGAAAGCCATCAACCGCCGTTGGTCAGCGGCCGCCGCATCAAATTGCGCTATGCCCATCAAGGCGGGCGCAATCCGCCGGTGGTGGTCATCCACGGCAATCAGACCGATCATGTGCCGGATGCTTACCGGCGCTACCTGGTCAACGTCTACCGCAAGGCGTTTGACTTGATGGGTACGCCGGTGCGAGTCACCTTCCGCGGCGAGGAGAATCCGTTCGCCGGCAAGCGCAATCCCCTTACGCCGCGGCAGGTCCGCAAACGCAAGCGGCTGATACAGCGCAACAAGCGCTGAAAACCCCGTCTCCGGCAGTCGCCGCGCATGCAAAAGGCATGCATCCGGGTCGCCGAGAATCTTTGCTAGACTAACGCCGGAAGTGAGCGAGGGCGGCGGAATGGCGGGAAGTCCAGTGCTGCAATTCATCAAAACGAAAGCCTTTCGCATCGCCGCGATCATCGCAGTGCTGGTGGGCCTGTACGCCCTGGCGGGGTTCGTCCTGGCTCCGCGGCTGCTGCGTTCCACGCTGATGGAAGACATCCCCAAGACGCTGGGGGTGAAGCCGGCGGTGGGCGAGATCCACGTCAATCCCTTCCTGTTCCAGGTTGAAGTCAAAGACTTCTCCTTGACGGCCCCGAACGGCGACAAACTTTTGGGCTTCGGACGGTTGTTCGTCGACTTCCAGCTGTCCTCGATCTGGCACCGTGCCTATACGTTTTCCAACATCGATATCGATGCGCCGTCGATCAACGCCGTGGTGGCAGGCGACGGCAATCTCAATCTTCTGCAGCTGCGACCGAAAACTCCCTCTCCGCCGCCGCCGCCGAAGTCGAAGAATGAGCCGCTGCCGGCGCTACGCATCGGCTCGTTCAAGGTCAGTCAGGGAACCGTGGCATACGAGGACCGCAGCCGTCCGTCGGTGTTCACGGCGCGGCTCGAACCGATCAATTTTCAGCTGGTGGACTTTACCACCGGCCTCGACGGCGGCCGATTCACCCTCACCGGCTCGTCGAAACTCGGCGAACGACTGACGTGGCGCGGACACGTCTCGGTGCAACCCATCGAATCGGACGGCGAGATTCAAATCGAGGGGCTGCGTGCGCACACGATCTGGGAATACCTCGAGGACCGCCTCGGTTTCGTGATCGGTTCCGGGACCATCGATGCCGGTGCGAGCTATAAGTTTTCGCTGCAAAACGCGGTCCAATTGCAGGCGGCATTGCCGAAGCTCAGCGTCAGCGACCTGGCGATCAGACCCAAGGATTCCGAGACGGATTGGATCACCGTCCCGTCGCTGCTCGTGAATGGCACCACGCTGGACCTCGGAAAGCGTCAGGCCCACGTCGATTCGCTGTCGATCACCGGAGCGAAGCTCGTGACCTGGTTGGCGCCCGACGGATCGTTCAATTTACTCAAGCTTGCTCAACCCGCACCCGGGTCGGCACCGGCGGCAGCCGCGCCTGCACCCGCCGCCACTACGTCGGCCGCACCTGCGCCGCCCGCGTCCGCCGCCGCGCCGCCTTGGTCGTTCGACCTGGGCGAGTTCGCGTTGCTCGACGCCAGTATTTCCACAGAGGATCGCGGGACCTCTCCCGCCGCCAACGTGCTGCTCGCGCCTTTGTCGCTGAAGGTCCATGGCATGAGCCTGGATCTCGCAAAGCCTGTGACGGTGGATCTCGACACGCGGATCGACGAGGCCGGGTCGCTGCGTGCGAGCGGCGATGTGACCCCGCAACCGCTGTCCGCCAATCTGGCGCTGAAGCTCGACGGCGTGGAACTGAAGGCAGTCCAGCCGTACATCGGCCAGTACACGTCGATGACGCTGCGGGGCGGTCGCCTCAGCGGCGAGGGCAAAGTGCGCTACGGGGCCAAGAAACCGACGCTGCAATTCACGGGTAATATAAGCGTCGCGGGGCTGCGCACGGTGGACAATGCGCTGCGCGCGGACTTCATCAATTGGGACCGGCTGGACGTCACCGGGGTGAACTTTCAGCACGATCCGGACCGGCTCGACATCGACAAGGTCGCGGCGCGCAAGCTGTACGCACGCGTCATCATCGAGCCAGACCGCACTTTGAACGTGACGCGAGTGCTGGCCGGTCCTGGAGCGACGGTAGTGGCGCTGCCGTCGCCCGGCGGCACTCCCGTGTCGCAGACCGCGCCGCCGCCGCCCGCTGCGCCGCGCAGCCAGGCTGCAGCGGCCAAGTCCGGAACGAAGAAAGGTTCGGCCAAACAGGTTGCGGCGGCGCCGAAGGAGACGCCGATGCCGATGTCGATCAAGAAAGTAGAGCTGCACGCCGGCCAAGCCAGGTTCGCGGATTTGTCGGTGCAGCCGAGTTTCGCCACCGGCATCCAAGACATCGAGGGCTCTGTCGTCGGCCTGTCGTCCAAACCCAATTCGCGCGCGAAGGTGGATATCCACGGTGCCGTTGATCAGTTCTCGCCGGTCGCAATCACCGGCGAAGTCAATATATTGAGCGCCGCGCTGTACACCGATTTGGGTTTGAGCTTCCGCAACATGGAACTCAGCACCTTCAATCCCTACTCGGGGAAATTCGCCGGCTACAGCATCGCCAAGGGCAAGCTCACCACTGAACTGCACTACAAAGTGGAGGGCCGCAAGCTCGATGCGCACCACCATATCATCGTCGACCAGCTGGAATTCGGCGCCAAGACCGAGAGCAAGGATGCGGTGTCGCTGCCGATCAAACTTGCGGTCGCGCTGCTCAAGGACCGCAACGGGGTCATCGATTTGGATGTTCCCGTAGCCGGCACCCTGGACGATCCCAAGTTTCGCCTGGGACCGATCATCTGGAAGGTCTTCGTCAACATCCTCGAGAAGGCAGTGACCGCCCCGTTCGCCCTGCTGGGAGCCCTGTTCGGCGGCGGTCCCGATCTACAGTTCATCGATTTCCAGCCGGGAGCAGCGGACTTGGATGCGGTGGCTGCCGACAAGGTCAAGACCGTGGTCAAAGCATTGAATGGGCGGCCGCAGCTCAAGATCGAGGTTCCCATCGCCTGGGTCGGGGATCTGGATCGTCCGGCGCTCATCGAAGCGCAATTCCAGGCGCAGGTGCGGGATGCTCGGGCGGCTGCCATCAGCGGCAAGAAGTCCGCGTCGTCGTCGTCGGACTTTGAAGCGCTGGATCCCGCCGCACAGGCGGAATTGTTGACGCAGCTGTACGCCAAGAACCTGGGCGGCGAGCCGAAGTACCCGCCGGAGGTCACCAGCATCAAGACGAAACCCGACCTTGCGGCCGCCAAGGTGCAGTTTCTCAAACAGGCGCTGCGAGCGCACATCGTCGTGGCCGATGCCGATCTCACGGCTCTGGGTCAACAACGTGCCGTGGCCGTGCAGCAGGGATTGTTGACCGACACGCAATTGGATCCCGCGCGGGTATTCCTGGTCGTCAACGACAAGGCGAAGAATCAAGACGGCAAGGTGCGCTTGGAACTAACGTTGAAGTAAACACGGCCGCGGCGCCGTCCCAAGCCATGGCCGCAGGAGTAGTATTGCTTCGGTGCAGCGTAAATCGTAGAGGGTAGACCAACCTCATGCCAATCCTCGACATCATCTTCGTCGGCGTGACTCTGATCGTCCTGTCCGGCCTGCGCGTCGCGCAGGAATATGAGCGCGGCGTGGTGTTCAGGCTCGGGCGCTACAAGGGTCTGCGCGGACCCGGACTGTACTGGATCATTCCGCTGAACATCGAGCGTTCGGTCAGGGTCGATATCCGAACCCGCACCGTCTCGGCCGAGCAGCAGGAAACGATCACCCGGGACAGCGTGACCATCAAGGTGAACGCCGTGTTGTGGTATCGCATCGTCGATGCGTCCAAAGCGGTGATTGCGGTGGCGGATGCTCCCGCCGCGGTGTATCAGCTGGCGCTGACGGGGCTGCGCAATATCATCGGCCAGCACGATTTGGACGAGATCCTGCAGGAACGGAACAAGATCAATACGCTGCTGGGGGACAATATTTCGGGCGCGACCGCACCCTGGGGATTGCTGGTGGAACGCTTCGAAATGAAGGACGTCGAACTGCCGCAGGCAATGCAGCAAGTGATGGCGATGCAAGCCGAAGCGATCCGCGAGAAGCGTGCGCGCATCATCAAGGCGGAAGCGGAACTCGAGGCCTCGGTGAAACTGTCGGCCGCCGCGGCGCAAATTACCGCGAATCCCGCCGCCCTGGAGCTGCGCCGCATGCAAATGATTTCGGAGGTGGGCGCTGAGAACAACAGTACGACGGTATTGATGATTCCCTCGGATTTCGTCTCGCTGGCCCACAGCTTGAACGACTACTTGCAGCGGCAGGCAGCGGCGCGCGGCGCGGCCGACCACAAATCTTGACACCGTGCGCGGAACCGGCTGCGCGCCTCAGCCGCCGCTTGAGAAACCGGTGTACAGCGTCATGCCGCCGTCGACGAAGATGCTGGCGCCCGTGATGTAGTCCGACGGGTCGCTCGCGAGCATGACCGCAACCCTGCCGATGTCCGCGGGCTCTCGCTGGACACATCCGCCATGACGGCGAGGGCGCGTCCGCCGCCGGCCAAAATGGCATCCACGACCTCCCGGGCCGCGGGTTCGCCGTCCACATAGTTCACCGCCACGTCGGTACCGGCGGTGGCGAGCGCAATAGCGACGGCCTTGCCGATGCCTGAATTCGCCCCGGTGACCAGCGCTTTCTGGCCTTTCAACAGCGGAGGAACGCTCATGGGCGAAGGCCGATCGGCCACGGCGCCGCTCATCGTTGGGTTGTACATTGAATTCTCCGTCACGCGGCCGTCCACATTTGGCGACAGCGGATCGCCGCCGATTGCCGGGCCAAGGGAATCGTGATCCAGGTCTCACTTTGTACACGATTATGCCAGGTAGGCTCACGCCACCTGCAAAACGTCCGCTAAGGGAGAGATTTCGAATGAGCAATCCTTACGACAGTGCCAAAGAGCGCGCCTCCATCCTCGGTCCGACGCTGTATTTCAAGGGAGACTTGTCCGCCGAAGAGGATCTTCTGATCCAGGGCCGTGTCGAAGGCTCCATTACCCACACACAGCGCTTGACGGTCGGCGCCCAGGGCACGGTCAAGGCAAACATCCGCGCGCAGCTCATCATCGTGGAAGGCACGGTGGACGGCGATTTGCAGGCCGAAAAATCCGTGTTCGTGAAAGAGACCGCGAAGGTCTGCGGAAATATCTATTCGCCCACGGTGAGCATCATTGAGGGCGCCAATTTCAGCGGCAGCATCGACATGGACGGCAAGAAGGCCGGCCAGCAGTCGGGCAAGCTTGAGTCGGCGGCCGCGCGCCCGGGCAAGATCGCCGGTGGCGCCGCCTGACAATGTCTTGGTTCAAGAAACCCCTCGATGGAGATGCTCCCATGTTGAATATCAACTCTGGCGGCCGTGCCGCTGCGCCCGAACCTTCAGTGAGCCGTCCGGAACCGCGCGAACCTCGAGTCGAATCGCGACCGGAACCCCGCGCACCGCAGCCGCGGGCTCCTGAGCCGCGCGCAGCCGAGGTGCGTGCACCGGACGCGGCTCCGAAGGCCTCCATCCTCGGTCCTACCTTGAGATTTCGCGGCGAATTGTCGGCTCAGGAAGATCTGATCATCCAGGGCAGCGTCGAAGGTTCGATCACGCACACGCAAAGTCTCACGGTGGGAACCGACGGCACCATGAAGGGCGACATCCGCGCTCGCGTCATCGTCATCGACGGCAAGGTCGAAGGCGATCTCTATGCCACCGAGTCGGTGAACATCCGCGCCACCGCCAAAGTGAAGGGCAATGTATTTGCGCCGCGCGTGGGCATTACGGAAGGCGCGTTCTTCCAGGGTCAGATCGAAATGCAGCCGTCCGGTGCGGCCGTGCAGGAGCACAGCGCGCGCCTGCGTCAAGCCGCCATGTCGCCATCCTTGGAGCCGGCCGCTGTCGATCACATGTTGGGAGCGGGCTCGACTTAAGCCGAGGCAACCCGCTCGGACGCGGCGTCAGGGCAGGAACAATTCGGGATCGACCCAGGCGCGGTTGAGATTGAGGCCCCAGTGCAGATGGGGACCCGTCGCGCGCCCGGTCATGCCGACGGCCCCGATGCGAGTCCCCGCGTCCAGGTGCTCGCCGGGCTTGACGTCGACCGCGCTCAAATGGCAGTACATGCTGATCAGGCCGCGGCCGTGATCGACGAATACGGTATTGCCGTTGAAAAAAAATTCACCGGTGTCGACCACCGTGCCGGCGATGGGTGCCCGCACCGGAGCACCGACGGGCGCGGCAATATCCATCCCGCTGTGCGGATTGCGTGATTCGCCGTTGAAGACGCGGCGCGAGCCGAATGAACTGCTGCGTGGTCCGGCAACGGGCTGCGGCAGGCGCAAGGATTGCGGCGGCGGGTCGGACCATCGGCTCAAGTCATGTTCGATGCGTGTTTTCTCCGTGTTCACGCGCTCAAGATCCGCAGCCGACAGATTGACCTGGCCTGGCGCCACCTTCAGGGTTTGAGTGACATAGTGCTTGTCAGCCACGACATACTCGATTTCGTGCCGGCCGCCGGCGTCGCGCACGATGACATGCCGCGATCCGGGCACCGCTGACAGGGGGATGCCGATCACGGCCACCCAACTCGCACCGTCCTGAACCACCAGCGCACGATGGCCCTCGGAATCCACGTAGGGCATTGCGGTCCCGGTTGAATCCAGGCGGATGATCTTCACGCCGCCGGGCACCGCGTTCTGCTGCGGCAGATCAAGCGCCGCGGCGGGCAGGGAAGCGAGCGCCGCGCCCAGGACGGTGAAAGCAGCAGCCCCGCGGATCACGAGGCGCCCTCGACCCTGGCACGAAGCCTGCCGTGCGCGAGGCGCGCATCGATGAGGGTCCCCGGCTTCGCGTCCGCGGCATTGCGCAGAATCGCACCTCCCTCGATGCTGACGATGGCGTAGCCGCGCTCCAGAGTTGCGAGCGGACTGACGGCGTTCAGCGTGCGCACCAGGGGCAGCAGCTGCTCGCGTCGCGAGCCGATGGCCTGCCGCACGGCGCGATTCAGGTGCTGGCTCAAGTTCTCCAGCCGCACGTTCTGCTGAGCCAGGCGATTGGACGGACTCACGAGCGCGGCCCGCCCCGTCAACCAGCGCAAACGCTCTCGATGTTCCTGCAGGCGGCGGCGCAGGGCCCGCAGCAGAGACTGCTCGAGTTCATCCAGGCGCTGCGCCTGCGCGCTCAAGCGCATGGCGGGGCTGGTCTGGCCCAGCCGTCCGCCGAGCCAACGCAGCTTATCGCGCCGCTCCTCGAGGCATCGCCGCAGGCCGCGCTTGAGCCGCGCGCCGAGCCGCACGAAACTATCGAGCCACTCCTCGGCATTCGGCACTGCGAGTTCCGCCGCCGCGGAAGGCGTGGGAGCACGCACATCCGCCGAAAAATCGGCGATGGTGAAGTCGATCTCGTGGCCGATGCCGGTGACTATGGGGATGGGTGAGGCGACGATGGCTCTGCATAGGCGTTCATCGTTGAAGGCCCACAAATCTTCCAGTGAACCGCCGCCGCGGGCCAGGATCAACACGTCGCATTCCGCGCGGCGGCCCGCCGTTTCGAGTGCCTCGACGATCTCGGCCGCCGCCTGCGCGCCCTGCACCGACACGGGATAGATCAGTACCGCCGCCGCAGGAAAGCGCCTCGCCAGCACGTGCAGGATGTCACGAACGGCCGCGCCGGTGGGCGAGGTGATGACGCCGATCCGCCGCGGCAGGCCCGGCAAGGGCCGCTTGCGCTCTGCGGCGAAGAGTCCTTCCTGGCTGAGTCGTGCGCTCAGCTCCTCGAACTGTCGTTTCAAGGCGCCAAGGCCGGCGTCTTCCATGTGATCGACGATGAGCTGGTACTCGCCACGCGGCTCGTACAGCCCGATGCGCACCCGCACCAGCACCTTTTGGCCGTCCCGAGCGGTGAACGCACACAACATATTTCGCTGCCGGAACATTGCGCAGCGAACCTGAGCCGCGGCGTCTTTCAGCGAAAAATACCAGTGGCCGGAGCCGGGTTTGGCGAAATTGGAGATTTCTGCTTCCAGCCAGAGACTGCCGAAGCCGCGCTCGAGCAGCATTCGGACCTCGCGATTTAGCCGCGAAACGCTGTAAATATCGCGTTCCGGCCGGGGAGGGGTGGAGGTGCTGGGGGCTGTTTCCATGCGCAAATGATAGCGGTTTACCGCACCGCAGGCGCAAGGTACAATGCGCCGCCTCTTAGATGAACCTGTGAACGCTACCCTATGCGTATTCTTGAAGAGGCCCTCACTTTCGACGACGTGCTGCTGGTGCCGGCATATTCCGAAGTCTTGCCCCGCGAGGTGTCACTCGCAAGCAAACTGACCCGCGAAATCCAAGTCAACCTGCCCGTGGTGTCAGCGGCCATGGATACCGTCACCGAGGCCCGCCTGGCCATCACCATCGCCCAGGAAGGCGGAATCGGCATCATTCACAAGAATATGTCGATCGACCATCAGGCGCGCCAGGTCGATCGGGTCAAGAAGTTCGAAAGCGGCGTGATCAGCGACCCGATCACCGTGAACCCGGACATGACCATCCGCCAGGTCATCGAACTGACCCGTGCCAAGAACATCTCCGGCGTACCGGTGGTGCTGGGCACGAAAGTGGTCGGCATCGTCACGCATCGGGACCTGCGGTTCGAGACCAAGCTCGACGCTCCGGTTTCCTCCGTCATGACACCGAAGGACCGCTTGATCACGGTGCGCGAGAATGCGCCCAAGGATCAGGTGCTGGCGCTATTGCACAAGCACCGCATCGAGAAGGTGCTGGTGGTGGCCGGTGACCATGAACTCAAGGGCATGATCACGGTCAAGGATTTTCAAAAGGCCACCGAATTCCCCAATGCCTGCAAGGATGGCGTCGGCAGTCTGCGAGTCGGTGCCGCCGTCGGGACTTCGCCCGACACCTTGGACCGTGTCGCGGCGTTGCGCGAGGCAGGGGTCGACGTCGTCGTGGTCGACACCTCGCACGGCCACTCGCGCGGCGTGCTGGAGACGGTGGCGCGAATCAAGGCCAAGTATCCGGACATCCAGGTGATCGGCGGCAATATCGTGACCGCCGAAGCGGCGCTGGACCTGGTCAAGCACGGCGCCGACGGAGTCAAGGTGGGCATCGGCCCCGGATCCATCTGCACGACGCGCGTCATCGCCGGAGTCGGGGTGCCGCAGATCAGTGCGATCGCGCGGGTGGCCAAGGCTTTGGAAGGGACCGGGGTCCCGGTCATCGGCGACGGCGGAATCCGCTACTCCGGAGACATCGCCAAGGCGCTGGCGGCCGGGGCGCACTGCGTGATGATCGGCGGTATGTTCGCCGGCACCGAAGAGTCGCCCGGCGAGGTCGAGTTGTACCAAGGCGGATCCTACAAGGCCTACCGCGGCATGGGCTCGCTGGGTGCGATGGCGCAGGCACACGGCTCCAGCGACCGCTATTTCCAGGACACCACGTCGGAACTCGAGAAGCTCGTCCCGGAGGGCATCGAGGGCCGCGTGCCTTACAAGGGCAGTCTGGTCGCCATCCTGCATCAGCTATCGGGAGGGCTGCGCGCCGCCATGGGCTATACGGGCAGCGGCAGCATCGAAGAAATGCGCACTCGCCCGCAGTTCGTGCGCATCACCTCAGCCGGCGTACGCGAGAGTCACGTGCACGATGTGACCATCACCAAAGAAGCGCCCAACTACCGGATCGGTTGATGCCGGACATCCACGCGGACCGGGTCCTCATACTCGATTTCGGTGCTCAGTACACACAGTTGATCGCGCGCCGCGTGCGCGAGCTCGGCGTGTACTCGGAAATCTACGCCTGCGACGTCGATGCCGAGCAGATCAAGCGTTTTGCTCCGAAGGCCATCATTCTCTCCGGCGGTCCCGAGTCGGTGTACGACGCCAAAGGCCATGAGGCGCCCCCGGAGGTGTTCTCCATGGGCGTGCCGGTTCTGGGGATTTGCTACGGCATGCAGACCATGGCGGCTCAATTGGGCGGGCAGGTCGAGTCATCCAGCCACCGCGAGTTCGGCGCCGCGCAAGTCCGGCCGGCGGCCGAGTCGCGGCTGTTCGACGGCCTCGAAGACAATCGCGACGCGCAGGGCCGGCGGCTGCTCGATGTGTGGATGAGTCACGGCGATCGCGTCGTCGCGGTGCCGCCGGGATTCAAAATCATCGGCTCGAGCGACAACGCGCCGCTCGCGGCCATGGCCGACGAGTCGCGGCGACTGTACGGCCTGCAGTTTCATCCCGAGGTGACGCACAGTCTGCAGGGCGGAGAAATCCTGCGGCGCTTCGTGCGCGAGATCGCGGGCTGCGCCGCGAATTGGGCAACCGGCAACATCATCGAGGACAGCGTGGCGCGAATCCGCGCGCAAGTCGGCAGCGACAAGGTGTTGCTGGGTCTGTCGGGCGGCGTGGATTCCTCGGTGCTCGCGGCCCTGCTACATCGCGCCATCGGAACCCAGCTTACCTGCGTGTTCGTGGACCATGGACTCTTGCGCTTGGGCGAAGGCGATCAGGTGATGGCGACCTTTGCCGAACACATGGGTGTGCGCGTCATTCGCATCGACGCCGAGCGGCGTTTCTTGGCGGCGCTTGCCGGCGAGGCGGATCCGGAAAAGAAGCGCAAGATCATCGGCGGGATGTTCGTCGAGGTTTTCGACGAGGAGGCGGCGAAACTCGAGGGCGTCAAATGGCTGGCGCAGGGCACGATTTATCCCGATGTCATCGAATCAGCGGGCAGCAAGACCGGCAAGGCGCATGTCATCAAGTCGCACCACAATGTGGGCGGACTGCCGCAACACATGAAATTGAAGCTCCTGGAACCGCTGCGCGAACTGTTCAAGGACGAAGTGCGCAAATTGGGCCTGGAACTCGGGCTGCCCCGCGAGATGGTACATCGCCATCCCTTCCCGGGCCCCGGACTGGGCGTGCGCATATTGGGCGAAGTTCACAAGCAGCACGCCGATCTGCTGCGCCGCGCGGATGCGATTTTCATCGAAGAACTGCGCCGCCACGATCTTTACGACAAGGTCAGCCAGGCCTTCGCGGTGTTCCTGCCGGTGCGTTCCGTCGGCGTCATGGGCGACGGGCGGCGCTACGATCATGTAATCGCGCTGCGCGCGGTGGAGACCATCGATTTCATGACGGCGCGTTGGGCGCGGCTACCCTATGAATTTCTCGATCGCGTCGCGCACCGTGTGATCAACGAGGTGCCGGGAATTTCGCGGGTGGTGTACGACATTTCCGGCAAGCCGCCGGCGACTATTGAGTGGGAGTG
>CAWDAT010000004.1:0-21155 GCA_963800375.1 uncultured Gammaproteobacteria bacterium
CTCATCCAGTTGCATGACATAGCATTGTTGGCCGGACGATTTGGTTCTGCCGACTGGGAGGAATTGCTGGCCGCGCGTCCGAACGGTCGCGGCTTGTGGTGGGCCGTGCCGCCGTTGCTGCTGACGGCGCGGTACTATCCGGCGGCGATTCCTGCGGACGTCATCGGACGTATTCGCAAGAACTGTCATTGGTTGCTGGACAGAGTCGCGAGTCGCCAGCTCCTCGCCGACGTGTCCTGGTCTAACATTGCCGTCCACGCCCTTCCGGGCATTGAATGGTCGCGGACGCCGCTGGAGGCTCTGCGATTCGCCATCAGTAGAGTCTGGCCCAACCGGAACGAGCGGGTCGAATTGAAGCATTTTGCCGCACACCATCCGGGAG
Organism: uncultured Gammaproteobacteria bacterium; assembly: GCA_963800375.1. Taxonomy (GTDB): domain Bacteria; phylum Pseudomonadota; class Gammaproteobacteria; order Steroidobacterales; family Steroidobacteraceae; genus Bog-1198. The sequence goes on from CAWDAT010000004.1 coordinate 383, forward strand.
CATCCCAGGTTCCGTGGTACGGCATCTCGCAAGGTGCTCGCATTCTGCGCTGGCTATTTTCGACCCCGCCGCGAGTGCAGACAGTGCTCTGCATACAGGCGGCGCTCGCCCACCACGACCCCAGAGCGCTGGACAGCGCTGCGGACGAACCGTCGTCGCCGAGCGACTTTCGCTTGCGCTGAAGCCACGCCGGTATATACCGGCCCCTGCAAGCATGGTAGATATGCGCAAGGCATGATTGATGCTGAGGCTGCCGATGTGAAAATTTTTCAATTTGGAGGGGGATTTGCAGAAGCGAGCGTTGATCACGGGAATCACCGGCCAGGACGGCGCGTATCTGGCGGAGTTTTTGTTGGACAAGGGCTATGCCGTTCACGGCATCAAGCGCCGCGCCTCCTCCTTCAACACCGATCGCATCGATCACCTGTACCAGGACCCGCACGAGAAGAACGTGCGGCTCAAGCTGCATTACGGCGATCTGACCGACTCCACCAATCTCATCCGCATCATTCAGGAAGTTCAGCCCGACGAGATCTACAATCTCGCGGCGCAAAGTCATGTGGCGGTGTCCTTCGAGACGCCCGAATACACGGCGAACTCCGATGCGGTGGGCACGCTGCGGGTGCTGGAGGCGATCCGCATCCTGGGGCTCGAACGCAAGACGCGCTTCTATCAGGCTTCCACGTCCGAAATGTTCGGCAAGGTCCAGGAAATTCCCCAGCGCGAGACCACCCCGTTCTATCCGCGCTCGCCCTATGGCGCCGCCAAGGTGTATGCCTATTGGATCACGGTCAATTACCGCGAGGCCTACGGTCTTTATGCCTGTAACGGCATCCTGTTCAATCACGAATCGCCGCTGCGCGGTGAAACCTTCGTGTCGCGCAAGATCACGCGCGCCCTGACGCGCATCAAGGTCGGACTGCAGGACTCGCTGCATCTGGGCAATCTCGATTCGCGGCGCGACTGGGGCCATGCCCGGGACTATGTGCGTGCGCAATGGCTGATGCTGCAGCAGGAGGTGCCGGAGGACTTCGTCATCGCCACCGGCACGCAATATTCGGTGCGGGACTTCGTGGCGACGGCCGGCTCGCTGCTCGGCATGCACATCGAATGGCGCGGCGAGGGCATCGAGGAGGTCGGGGTCGATACCGCGAGCGGTCGCACGCTGATTCACGTGGATCCGCGCTACTTTCGTCCGACGGAAGTCGAGACGCTGTTGGGCGATGCCACCAAGGCGCGGCAGAAGCTGGGCTGGACGGCCGAAGTCACCTTTTCGGAATTGGTGGCGGAAATGGTCGCCTCCGATCTGGACGTCGCGAGGCGCGACGCCCTGGTCGCCAAGGAAGGTTACAAAGTCTACAACCACCACGAGTAACTACCCGTGCAGCTCACCCCAACGAGTCGGATCTACGTGGCCGGTCACCGCGGTTTGGTGGGTTCGGCGATCGTCAGGGCGCTTGAGCAGCGGGGCCACACCGGGCTCGTGCTGCGAACTCACGCCCAGCTCGATCTGACCGATCAGGCCGAAGTACGGCGGTTCTTCGACGCGGAACGCCCCGAAGCCGTGATCATGGCCGCCGCCCGGGTCGGGGGCATCCAGGCCAACAATTCGCGCCCCGCGCTGTTCATACGTGACAATTTATTAATCCAGGACAACGTGATCGATGCGGCGCACCGGTCGGGGGTCGGCAAGTTCGTGTTTCTGGGATCGAGCTGCATCTATCCCAAGCTATCCCCGCAACCGATCAAGGAGGATTACCTTCTGACCGGTCCCTTGGAGCCCACCAACGAGTGGTACGCCATCGCCAAGATTGCGGGCGTGAAGATGTGTCAAGCGTATCGGCGGGAATTCGGTTTCAACGCGATATCGCTGATGCCGACCAACCTATATGGTCCCGGCGACAACTTTGACCTGGAGAATTCGCACGTGCTGCCGGCGTTGATCCGGCGCTTCCACGAAGCCAAGCTCCGCGGCGATGCGAGCGTGACGCTCTGGGGCACGGGCACGCCGCGCCGGGAGTTTCTGCATGTCGATGACCTCGCGGATGCGGTTTTGTATCTTTTGCACTCGTACAACGCCGAGCCCATCGTCAACGTCGGCTGGGGCGAGGATGTGACGATTCGGGAGTTGGCGCAGATGGTGATGTCGGTGATTGGCTACAGAGGCCACGTCATTTTCGACTCCACCAAGCCCGACGGCACGCCGCGCAAACTGCTGGACGTCTCGCGGCTGACCGGCCTTGGCTGGCGGGCGCAGATTCCATTGAAAACCGGCATCGAAACAACCTATGCGTGGTTCAGGGGTCATTCGGGCGACGCCCGGCTTTAACCTCTTTGCAAGAATGCGCTACTCACTTTGATCCGCCCGCATCGCCGGGTAAACCCGATTGGAGATGGCGCGTTATGTGCCTTGGCGCCGTGGAAATTTGCAAGACTTGCGTGATTGATCGATGAAATTCGGTACACTGTGCGCACAGGGAGATAAGACTTTGACTGTGACGCTCAGGCACATTCAGGGATAGTCAGGGAGGCTCGTCTTGGGTTCAAACGAAGCGGACAGAACCGACTACTTTGCGCGACAGACCGTAGACCTGCCGGGACCGGTCAAGCGCATCATCGCCGTTGGCGCCGACTCCATCATGATGCCCCTGGCGCTTTGGGCCGCCTTAAGTCTCAAAGCCGGAGTTCCCGCCTTCTCGCTCGCCGACTGGCCCGCCTATGTGGCCGTGGTCGCCGTCAGCACCCCCATTTTCGTGCGCCTCGGCCTGTACCGCGCCGTCATTCGTTTCTTAGGGCATCAGGCGGTTTTCGCCGTCACCTTTGCCATTTTCTTGAGCGGCGTCCTGCTGAGCCTGTTGGGTTTCGTTGCGCAGATTCCGGCGCTCAGCTTCAGCGTCGTGACCATCTACTCCTGTCTGGTATTGCTGTACGTCGCGGGCTCGCGAGTCGTGGTCCGCTACTATTTGCTCACCCGCCACATTCAGCCGACGGTGGCGCGCGTCGCCATCTACGGCGCCGGCGAGGCGGGCGCGCGTCTGTCCACGGCCCTGTTGACGACCCGTGCGTTCGATCCCCTGGTGTTCGTGGACGACAAGAAAAGTCTGCAGGGCCGCATGGTCAATGGGATCAAGGTCCATCCCCCTGAACATCTTCCCCATTTGATCAAGGATCACAACATCGACCGGGTGCTGCTGGCGCTGCCGTCGTTGACCCGCCGCCGGCGGCGCGAGGTCTTGAGCAGCTTGGAACCGCTGGGCGTCCATGTGCAGACTGTCCCGGAATTTGAGCAATTGGTCACCGGCAATGCCACGGTGGGTGACATACGCGAGGTGGATGTATCGGATCTGCTGGGACGCGACTCGGTGCCGCCCAAGGCCGGGCTATTCGATGCCTGTATCCGCGACCGGGTGGTCATGGTCACGGGCGCCGGCGGCTCCATCGGCTCGGAGCTGTGCCGGCAGATCATCGGCTTGGGTCCACGGCGCCTGGTGCTGTTCGAAATGTCGGAACTTGCGCTGTACAACATCCAGCGCGAGCTGCGGACCTATGCGGACCAGCATTCGCTGGCCGTGGATCTGGTCGGGCTGATCGGCAATGCGCACCACAAGTTCCGCTTGCGCGACATCCTGCAGGCTTACCGGGTGCAGACCGTCTACCATGCGGCCGCCTACAAGCACGTGCCCATCGTCGAGCAGAACGTCATCGAGGGCATCAACAACAATGTGATTGCCACCTGGTATGCGGCCGAGGCGGCGCACGAAACCGACGTGGACACCTTCGTGTTGGTATCCACCGACAAGGCCGTCAATCCCACCAACGTGATGGGCGCGACCAAGCGGTTTGCGGAAATCGTCCTGCAGGGTCTGCATCGGCGCGGCAGCAAGACGCGGTTTTGCATGGTGCGTTTCGGCAATGTGCTGGCCTCGTCGGGTTCGGTCGTACCTCTGTTCAACGAGCAGATCAAGGCCGGCGGTCCGGTGACCGTGACGCACCCCGAGGTCATCCGCTACTTCATGACCATTCCGGAGGCTGCGCAGCTGGTGATCCAGGCCGGCTCCATGGCCGAAGGCGGCGATGTGTTCGTGCTGGACATGGGCAAGCCGGTGCGGATCGGGGATCTGGCGCGGCGCATGATCAATCTCATGGGTTTGACGGTGCGCGATGAGGAACATCCGGATGGAGACATCGAGATTTCCTATACCGGCCTGCGCCCGGCGGAGAAGCTCTACGAGGAATTGTTGATCGGCAACAACGTCACGGGCACTGAGCACCCGATGATATTGCGCGCCATCGAGCATTCGCTGCCCTGGGATCGGGTGCAATTCATGCTGGAAGAGATCATGATCGCCATGAGCCGGTTCGACTGCCACCGGGCGCTGCACCTCCTGGGCGAGGTCGTCGAGGAATACAAGCCCGCGCCCGAGTCGCATGACCTCGTCTGGGCGCGCCAATCCACCGTCACCGTCGATGACCGCAAGGTCACCAATCTCAAGCCGCGGCGCATTGTCAGAAGCACCGGACCCACCGATACTGCGCATCCGTGAGCGGAGATTCGCTCGTCCTTTAGGGTGTGTGGGTGTCAAACGGAGCCATTCTAGTCACCGGCGGTGCCGGCTACATCGGCAGCCACGTCGTCCGTCAATTGGGCGAAGCGGCCGAAAAGATCATTGTCCTCGATAACCTCGGCCGGGGGTTCCGGCAGGCGGTGACCGCCGGGGAGTTCATCGTCGGCGATGTCGGCGATTTCGCGCTGGTGTCGCGGCTGTTGGCGGAGCACGGGGTCGACACCGTGATGCATTTTGCCGCCCATACCATCGTGCCGGAGTCCGTGGCGCAACCGCTCAAGTACTACGGCAACAACACCTGCAATACTCGATCATTGCTGCAAGCCTGTGTCGAGAACGGGGTCAAGCACTTCATTTTTTCGTCCACCGCGGCGGTGTACGGCATCCCGGAGCAGGGGTACGCCGACGAGGAGTCGCCGACCCGTCCCATCAATGCCTATGGCGCCTCCAAACTCATGAGCGAATGGATGCTGCGCGATGTCGCCGCGGTCAATGCCATGCGCTACGTGGCGCTGCGGTACTTTAATGTGGCCGGAGCGCATCCCGGCGGGACAGATCGGCCAGGCGACCTTGGGAGCCACGCTGTTGACCAAGGTGGCCTGCGAGGCGCTGGTGGGCAAGCGGCCGCATGTGTCGGTGTTCGGCAGCGACTATCCCACTCCGGACGGCACCGGCATGCGGGACTATCTGCACGTCGAGGATCTGGCCGCGGCGCATTTGAATGCGCTCGCGTACCTGCGCGGCAATGGCAACTCGGTGACGCTGAACGTGGGCTACGGCCATGGCTACTCGGTGCGCGAGGTACTGCGCATGGTGGAGAAAGTCGGCGGCAAGTCCCTGGTCATCCGCGAAGAGGCGCGCCGCGCGGGAGACCCCGCTTACCTGGTGGCACGGGCCGATCGCATCCGCCGGGAGTTGGGCTGGCAGCCGCGCTACGATGACCTCGAGGCGATCGTGACTCACTCGCTGGCCTTTGAAAGACAGCTGCTCGAGAAGCCTTGGAGTTGACTCGAGGGTATCTTTCACGTAATTTACGTGAAGCACGAACGAGACCCAAAGCAATGGCCGCCAAGCACAATATAACGGTAGCTATCGAACCTGGATTGTTGAGGAAGGCTCGCGCAGTCGCGGCCCGCCGCGGTCTTAGTGTCAGCGCCTTATTGGCCGACGAATTGCGTGAGCTCGTTGAGGGCGACGCGCAATACGCTGCTGCCCGGAAGAGGGCGCTCGCTCTGTTGTCGGCACCGATAGCCCTAGGGGGTACTCCGCTCAGCCGGGAAGCATTGCATGAGCGACATCGTCTTCGTTGACACCAATATCCTGATTTATGCCCACGATAGCGACGCGGCGTCGAAGCGTGACAGGGCGGTAGAGAGTCTGCGCACTTTGTGGGAAACAGGCGACGGCAGGATCTCGGTACAAGTACTTCAGGAATTTTACGTCAATGCGACGCGCAAGCTTGCGAAGCCGCTGGCGCGGTCGGTTGCGCGTGAAGTGGTCAGCAGCTATGGCGCTTGGATTCGGGAGGCGACCACTGCGGGTACCGTGCTGCGCGCGAGCGACATTGCTGAAATGGCCCAGATTTCGTTCTGGGACGCTTTGATACTGGCTTCAGCAGAACAAGCGGGTGCCGCAAAGCTCTACAGTGAGGATCTGAACAGCGGCCAATCGATCGTGGGCATCCAGATCGTCAATCCTCTGATTGCAGCGTGAGCTGCGCAGGCAATGCCCCACGCAGCCACGGCACCAGCACCTCAAAGCTGAACCCGTTGGTGGGGTAAAGATCCGCGATGAAAGCGTAGGCGTCCCCGGCGCTCGCCTTGAGCCGAACGCCGTTGATGGCGAGAAAGGTATAGGCGGCGGCAAAGGCCGTGCGCTGGTTGCCGTCGATGAAAGGATGGTATTGCGCCAGGCCTTCCCACAGGGCGGCGGCTTCCTCGATGAGGTCGGCATAGTGCCCCGCCCTCGGGCGCAGCAGCGCCGCTTCGAGGTGCCGGGGACTGCGCAGTCCCGGTCTGCCGCCGTAACGGTCGATGAGATCCGCGTGTACCGAAACAACCTCCGGTAGGGTCAGGTAATCGGTCATTGCGCGAGCTTTCGGTAAAGCTCGGCATAGGAGACATGGCTTGCGTGGTAGGCAGTCATCACATGCGCGCGGGGCCGGTGGTTCTGGCGCTTCTCGAGCAAATCCTTGAGCGCTTCGTCGATCAGAGCCTGCGGGTGCCTGCCCTCGGCGTGCGCGAGGGCGCTGACCTCGGCGAGGATTTGCGCGGAGCTGCGGCCATTGGTTTTTTGCTTGGCAGCGGACATGCCGGACATGATGCCTCAAGCCGGCACCTGCGCGGGAGACTTTACTTGACCTCGCAAAACCGCTAGTCTTCCAGGTACTTTTCCCAGTTAAATCAGAATATTACGCATGCGGATTACGATTTTTGGCTCGGGCTACGTGGGCCTGGTGACGGGCGCGTGTTTGGCGGATGCCGGCAACCATGTGGTGTGCGTCGACGTTGACGAACGCAAGGTCGCCATGCTGCAACAGGGCGAGCTGCCCATCCATGAACCCGGCCTCGATGCGGTGGTCAAGCGCAACTTCGACGCGGGGCGGCTGCGCTTCACCACCAGCGCCCTGGAAGGGGTGCGCCACGGTCAGTACCAGCTGATCGCGGTGGGCACGCCGCCGGACGAAGACGGCTCCGCGGATCTGCGCTATGTCCTCGCCGTGGCGCGCTCGATCGGCGAGCACATGACCGACTACAAGGTCGTCATCACCAAATCGACGGTGCCCGTGGGGACGGCCGACAAGGTGCGGGACGCGGTGAAATCCTCGCTTGCGGCGCGGGGTGCGACCATCGAATTCGACACGGTGTCGAATCCGGAGTTTCTGAAGGAGGGGGCCGCGATCGCCGACTTCATGAGGCCCGATCGCGTGGTCATCGGCACCGATTCGGAGCGCGCGACCGAATTGCTGCGCGCCCTGTACGAACCCTTCACCCACAATCGCGAGCGCATGATCGTGATGGATGTGCGCTCGGCGGAACTGACCAAGTACGCCGCCAATGCGATGCTCGCGACCAAGATCAGTTTCATGAACGAATTGGCCAATCTGGCCGAGCACTTCGGCGCCGACATCGAGGATGTGCGCCTCGGCATCGGTTCGGATCCACGCATCGGCTACGCCTTTATCTATCCCGGCGCGGGCTACGGTGGATCGTGCTTTCCCAAGGACGTGCAGGCGCTGAAGCGCTCGGCGGACGAGGTGGGCTACGACGCCAGCATTCTGAACGCGGTGGAAAGCGTCAACAACCGCCAGAAGCATGTGCTGTTCAACAAGATCAAGGCGCACTTCGGCGAGTTGCGCGGCAAGACCATCGGGCTCTGGGGCCTGGCCTTCAAACCCAATACCGACGATATGCGCGAGGCGGCCAGCCGTGTCCTGATGCACTCTCTATGGGCGGCGGGCGCCAAGGTGCGCGCCTATGACCCGGTGGCCATGCCCGAGTGCCTGCGGATCTACGGCAAGCGCGAGGATCTGGTGCTGTGCAAGTCCAGCCCGGAGGTGCTCGAGGGGGCGGATGCGCTGGCGATCGTCACCGAATGGCGCGAATTTCGCAGCCCGGATTTCGACGCCATCAAGGCGACGCTGCGCACGCCGGCGATATTCGACGGACGAAATCTCTACGACCCGGCGCGAATGGCGCGGGCCGGTTTCAGTTATTATGCAATAGGCCGTGGCAAACGGTCGGTGGTGGACGAGACGTGACGCTATTGGTTCCAGTGATCCTATCCGGCGGGGCGGGCACCCGGCTCTGGCCGCTGTCGCGGGAGATGTATCCCAAGCAATTGCTGGCGCTCGCCGGCAAGCTCACCATGCTGCAGGATACCGCCACGCGTCTTGCCGGCATTGCCGGCGCGCAGCCGCCCATCGTGGTGTGCAACGAAGCGCATCGGTTCACCGTCGCGGAACAGCTGCGCGCCTTGGGGATGCAGCCCTCGGCGATTCTGCTCGAACCTGCGGGCCGCAATACCGCACCCGCCGTCGCGCTGGCCGCGCTCAAGGCCCAGACGCTCGATGCGGACGCGACGCTGATCGTGGCGCCGGCGGACCATGTGATTCGCGATGCCAAGGTTTTTCAGGCGGCGGCGGAGACGGCGGCGGCGCTCGCGCAGGACGGCAAGCTCGTGACCTTCGGCATCGTGGCGCATGCGCCCGAGACCGGCTACGGTTACATCCGCCGCGGCGAGGGCGCGGGTCCGGCCTACCCCGTGGCGCAATTCATCGAAAAGCCGCCGCTGGATGTGGCGACGCAATTCGTGGCGTCGGGCGACTACTACTGGAACAGCGGCATGTTCGTGTTCAAGGCCGCCCGCTACCTGGCGGAGCTTGCGGCCTTCGCGCCGGACATTCTCGATGCCTCGCGCGCGGCCCTGGCCGCGGCCAAATCGGATCTGGATTTCGTGCGCATCGACAAAACCGAGTTCGAGAAGTGCCGCAGCGAATCGATCGACTATGCCGTCATGGAGAAGACCCGCGACGCGGTGGTTCTGCCGCTGGACGCCGGCTGGAGCGACGTGGGTTCCTGGTCATCGCTGTTCGACGCCTTGCCGGCCGACGAGGAGGGCAATGTGCTGCAGGGTGACGTCATGGTGCATGACACCCATGACTGCTACGTGCACTCGACCAGCCGGCTGGTCGCGGCCGTCGGCATGGACGACCACGTCATCGTCGAGACCAAGGATGCCATTCTGGTCGCGCCCAAGGGGCGCGTGCAGGACGTGAAGGATCTGGTGGCCGCGATCAAGAAATCCGGCCGCAGCGAATCATCCTGGCATCGCGAGGTGTTCCGGCCCTGGGGCAGCTACGACAGCATCGACAACGGCGACCGCTTTCAGGTGAAGCGCTTGTCGGTCAAGCCGGGCGGGGTGCTGTCGCTGCAGATGCATCACCACCGCGCCGAGCACTGGATCGTGGTGCAGGGGACGGCGCGCATCACCTGCAACGAGAAGACCTTCCTGCTGTCCGAAAACGAATCGACCTACATTCCGATCGGCGCGACACACCGCATCGAGAATCCCGGCAAGGTGCCGCTGCGCATCGTGGAAGTGCAGTCCGGATCCTATCTCGGCGAGGACGACATCGTGCGCTACGAGGACAACTACGGGCGGCAAGGAACGAATACTTGAAATCGATCACGTGCTTCAAGGCCTACGACCTGCGCGGCCGGATCCCCGATGAATTGAATGACGATGTGGCCTACCGGGTGGCGCGCGGGTATGCGCAGTTTCTACAGCCCAAGCGCGTGGTCGTCGGCCGCGATATCCGGTTGTCGAGCTCAGGGTTGGCCGATGCCGTGTGCCGCGGCCTGACCGACAGCGGCGTCGAGGTGATCGACATCGGGATCTGCGGCACGGAGGGGGTGTATTTCGCGTGCTTTCACGGCGGGTACGACGGCGGCATCATGATCACGGCAAGCCACAATCCCTCCGACTACAACGGCCTGAAATTCGTACGCGAGCAGTCAAAGCCGATCAGCGGCGACAACGGCCTCAAGGAGATCCGCGCCTTTGCCGAGCGCGGCGAGTTTGCCGCCCCGACCCGCACCGGCGAGCGCCGGCGCATCGACGTGCAGGCGGCCTATGTGGCGCATCTTCTGTCCTATGTCGATGCGAAGCGGCTCAAGCCGCTCAAGATCGTGGTCAATGCGGGCAACGGCGGCGCCGGCTCGGTCATCGATGCCTTGGAGCCGCACTTACCCTTCACCTTCGAGAAAATTCATCACCAGGCGGACGGGCGTTTCCCGAACGGCATTCCCAATCCCATGCTGGAAGAGAATCGCGCGCCGACGGCCGAGGCCATACGCCGCCGCGGCGCGGATTTCGGCATTGCCTGGGACGGCGATTTCGACCGCTGTTTCTTCTTCGATGAGCGCGGCGCCTTCATCGAGGGTTACTACATCGTGGGGCTGCTGGCCTCGGTGCTGCTGCGGGGAAACGCCGGCGGCAGGGTGGTGCACGATCCACGCCTGACCTGGAATACCCTGGAGATGGTCAAGGCCGCCGGCGGCGTGCCGGTGCTGTCGAAGTCCGGCCATGCCTTCATCAAGCAGCGCATGCGCGAGGTCGACGGCGTGTACGGCGGCGAAATGAGCGCCCACCATTATTTCCGGCGCTTCGCCTATTGCGACAGCGGCATGATTCCCTGGCTCATCATCGCGCAACTCTTGAGCGAGACCGGGCAGACGCTGTCCACGCTGGTGGGTGAGCGCATCAGCCGCTTTCCAGTCAGCGGCGAGCTCAACTACCGCGTTCCCGACGCCAAGGCCACCCTGGCCGCCCTGGAGGCGCGCTATGCGCCGCAGGCCGTGGCGGTGGATCGCACCGACGGCGTATCCTTCGAATTTGCGGACTGGCGTTTCAATCTGCGCAGCTCCAACACCGAGCCCTTGATCCGGCTCAACGTCGAGGCGCGCGATTCGGTGACCCTGATGCAGGCGAAAACCGCGGAGTTGCTGAGTGCGCTCAAGTCGCAGGGCGCGGTCGCGGCGGATCATTGAGCGGCGCCTTGTCCGTCACTCCCAAACTCAGCGTCGTCATTCCCGTTTACAACGAAGAGGCGGTGCTGCCGACGCTGTTCGCGCGGCTCTATCCGACCTTGGATGCGCTCGGGGTGGACTACGAAGTCGTGTTCGTCAACGACGGCAGCAAGGACAAATCGGTGGCGCTGTTGCGCCAGCAGTTCAGCGCCCGGCCGCGGCACACGCGGGTGGTGCTGTTTCACGCGAATTTCGGCCAGCATTCCGCGGTGATGGCCGGCCTCGCCTACGCCCGCGGCGACTACGTCGTGACCCTGGATGCGGACCTGCAAAACCCGCCCGAAGAGATCGGCAAGCTGGTCGGCATGCTCGATCAGGGCTACGACTATGTCGGCACCATCCGCCAGCAGCGCCAGGACTCGTGGTGGCGGCGCTGGTTCTCCAAACGCATCAACAAACTGCGCGAGTGGATCACGCCGGTGCGCATCACCGATCAGGGCTGCATGATGCGCGGCTATGCGCGCTCGGTGGTGACGGCGCTCAATCAGACCCGGGAGGTCAACACCTTCATTCCGGCATTGGCGTCGCTGTACGCCATGAATGCGATCGAGGTGCCGATCGCCCATGAGGAGCGCTTCGCCGGCCGCTCGAAGTATTCGATGTACAGCCTGATCCGCCTGAATTTTGACCTGATCACCGGGTTTTCCGTGGTGCCTCTGCAGCTCTTTTCCATGGTGGGCATGACGGTGGCGTTGTTCTCCGCCCTGTTCGTGGTCTATCTGTTCGTGCGCCGCCTCATCGTCGGACCCGAAGCGGAAGGCTTGTTCACTCTGTTCGCCATCGTGTTCTTCCTGATCGGCGTGGCGCTGTTCGGCATCGGCTTGTTGGGCGAGTATGTCGGGCGCATCTATGCCCAGGTGCGCGAGCGGCCGCGCTATATCGTGGAGGCGGTGCTGGAGGCCGAGCCGCACATGCCGGATCGTCGGGTGAACGCGGAGGCGTACGGACAGGAATCGGCCAGGTGACTCCTCGGTGACGCGCGCCGTGGTGTTTGCCTACAGCGAGGTCGGCGTTCGCTGCGTGCGGGAATTGCTGGCGCAGGACATCGAGATTCCTCTGTTGTTCACCCACGACGATGATCCCGGCGAGAGCCGCTGGTTCGGCAGCGTGCGGCAGCTGGCCGAAGCGCAGGGAATTCGCACGGCGACGCCGGCGACCCCCAATACGGAGCACTGGATTGCCGAGGGGCGGGCGGCGGCCCCGGATTTTCTGTTCTCGTTCTATTACCGCTACATGCTGGCGCCCGGCTGGCTCGCCGTTCCCCGCCGCGGAGCGCTCAACATGCATGGCTCGCTGCTGCCCAAGTACCGCGGCCGGGCGCCGGTGCATTGGGCCATTCTCAAGGGCGAGCGGCTGACGGGCGCCAGCCTGCACTACATGGTGGATGAGCCCGATGCCGGCGCGCTCGTGGACCAGCAATCGGTGCCCATTCTGGAGAACGACACGGCGCTCGATGTGTCCCTCAAGGTCGCCGAGGCGGCGGCGCTGGTGTTGCGACGCAGCCTGCCGGGATTGGTGGACGGCAGCGCCACGGCGCGCGCCCTCGATCTTTCCCAGGGTTCCTATTTCGGGCGGCGCCGGCCGGAGGATGGGCGCATTGATTGGCGGCGCAGCGCTCGGGAGGTTCATGATCTGGTGCGCGCCGTGGCGCCGCCGTTTCCGGGTGCCTTTAGCGAGGTAAACGGGTGTAGGCTTGCGGTGCTCGAGACTCGGGTGGATGCGCAGCCGGCGCGCTATCCCACACAGGCTCCCTGTCTGTATGCAGCGGACGGCGAGTGGTTCGCCGACTGCGTGGACGGACGGCGGCTCAAGGTTCTCAGGCTCGAGGTGGATGGCACGCGCGTGACGCCGGCCGGTGCGCCGCCGGCCCTGGTACACCAGCCGCTGGCGCTGGTCTGAATCGCGTGATTGATCGGATTAATCTCTGCCGTTGGGGTCAATTTTGAAAAACGTTCTCATTCTCGGGGTCAATGGATTCATCGGTCACCACCTGAGCAAGTACATCTTGGGCTGCACCGATTGGCATATCTACGGCATGGACCTGCAGTCCGAGCGCGTCAGCACGCTGCTCGAGAACCCGAAATTTCATTTCGTGGAAGGCGACATCACCATCAACCGGGAATGGGTGGAATACCACGTGCGCAAGTGCGATGTGATTCTGCCCCTGGTGGCCATCGCGACGCCGGCGACGTATGTACGCGAGCCCTTAAGGGTGTTCGAGTTGGACTTCGAGGCCAACCTGCCCATCATCCGGCACTGCGTAAAGTACCAGAAGCGCGTGGTGTTTCCCTCGACCTCCGAGGTCTACGGCGCGAGCAAGGACAAGGAGTTCGACCCGGAGACCTCCGAACTGGTCCTCGGCCCCATCCACAAACAGCGCTGGATCTATTCCTGCGTGAAGCAGCTGCTGGACCGCATCATCTACGCCTACGGCCAGAAGGGATTGCAGTTCACCTTGTTCCGCCCCTTCAATTGGATCGGCTCCGGTCTGGACAGCATGGATGATCCGAAGGAAGGCTCATCGCGGGTGCTCACGCAATTCCTGGGTCACATCGTGCGCGGCGAGCCGATCAAGCTGGTCGACGGCGGCAAGCAGACCCGCGCCTTCACCTACATCGACGATGCCGTGGTGTGCCTGACCAAGATCATCGACAATCCGAACGGCATCGCCGACGGCAAGATCTACAACATCGGCAATCCCCATAATTTGTATTCCATCCGCCAGCTGGCGGAAATGATGCTGGAGATCGCCCTATCCCGCCCGGAATACGCGCCCACGGCGCGCAACACCAAGCTCATCGACATCTCCGCTCTCGACTACTACGGCAAGGGCTATGCCGACATCCCGGCGCGGCTGCCGTCGATCAAGAACACCACCGCGGAGCTGGGATGGACCCCGAGCACCGACATGCGCGCCGCCTTGAAGGCGATTTTCGACTCCTACGCGCACGCCCTGCCGTCGGCCTCCGCGCTGTTGTCGCGCGATGCTTGAGAATGCGCGCATCGGCCTGAAGGTCGATGTGGATACCCTGCGAGGCACGCGCGAGGGCGTGCCGCGCCTCGCGGCACTGTTCAAAAAGCTGGGGGTGGACGCGACGTTCTATTTCTCGGTGGGGCCCGACCACACGGGACGCGCGCTCAAGCGCGTCTTCCGCAAGGGGTTCGCGCAAAAGGTGGCGCGCACCTCGGTGCTCAAACACTACGGAGTCAAGACCCTGCTGTATGGGGTGCTGCTGCCCGGACCCGACATCGGCCGCAGCGCGGGCTCCGTGATGCGCGGCGTGCGCGACGCCGGCTTCGAGGTCGGATTGCACACCTATGACCATGTGCGCTGGCAGGACTATGTGGCCCAGGCGTCGGCGGCGTGGACCCGGGTCGAGTTCGAGCGCGGCCTGCAGGCTTTCGAGAAAGTGTTCGGATTCTTGCCCCATTCGCATGCCGCGGCGGGCTGGCAGATCAACGCTCACGGGCTCGAACTCGAGCAAGAATATGGATTGGAATATGCCAGCGACACGCGCGGCGGAGCGCCGTTCCTGCCGCTGCTCGGGCGGCAGTCAAGCTCCTGTCCCCAGCTGCCCACCACCTTGCCCACGTTCGATGAAATTCTGGGCGTGGACGGGGTGCAGGAATCGACTCTCGCGGACACCGTATTCCGCTTGTCCGACACCGCGGCGGCAGAGGACCACGCGGATAACCTGCAGGTGTTCACCCTGCACGCCGAGCTCGAGGGCATGCTGCTGTTGCCGGCCTTCGAGTCGCTGCTGGTGAAGTGGCGCGACGCCGGCGCCGTGGTCACCCGCATGGCCAAGATTCATGAACTGGCGATGCAGCGGCCATTGCCCGCCCGCCGTGTCGTCATGGGTGAGATCAAGGGACGATCAGGCTTACTGGCGGTGCAAGCCGCGTGAGCGAAAGCCAAGCGCTGACGCCGCGCGAGCAGTGGACCTACCGCTGGCTGGCCGTGTTTATCGCGGTGGTTTGGCTGGGAATCCTCGGCGTGCGGCCCTTGTTCAATCCGGACGAAGGACGTTACGCGGAAATTCCGCGTGAAATGTCGAGCGGCGGCGATTGGGTGATTCCGCATTTGAACGGGCTGGCTTACATCGAAAAGCCGCCTTTGCAGTTCTGGGCGACCGCGGTGAGCTACCGGATCCTGGGCGCCACCCCCTTCGCCGCGCGCTTGTATACGGCGTTGACGGCGCTCGCGACTCTGTTGACGGTGGGCGGCGCTGCACGGCGGTTGTGGGGCGCGCAAGCGGCGTGGCGCGCCATGGCGGTATTGACCGGCATGCTGATGTTCGTGATCCTGGGGCAGCTCTTGACCCTGGACATGAGCCTGACGTTCTACATGACCGCCGCTCTCGCCGCCTTCTTGGTCGCGCAGAGCGCCACGCGGCCGCCGCGGTGGATGTTGCTGGCCTGGGCGGCAGCCGCCGGCGGCGTGCTGACCAAGGGCCTGATCGCCGCCGCCATTCCGGCGGCCGTGCTGATTTTGTACAGCCTGTATACGCGGGACTTCGCGCCCTGGCGCAGGCTCAACCTGCGCTGGGGCCTGCCGCTGTTTCTCGCCCTCAGCGTGCCCTGGCATGGGCTCGCGGCCCTGCGGCTGAGAGATTTTCTGGAGTTCTTCTTCGTACACGAGCACCTGGCGCGGTACTTGACCCCCATTGCCGATCGCCAAGAGCCATGGTGGTACTTTGGCGGCGTGTTCCTGGTGGGCAGCATGCCCTGGACGCTGCCGTCCCTGAGGGTGCTGGGCTCGGCCTGGCGACGGCGCGGGCCGCCGGCCGGCGGCGAATTTCAGCCGGCGGTGTTCCTCTGGATCTGGGTGGTCTTCATCGGCGTCTTCTTCTCGCTGTCCGACTCGAAGCTCATGCCCTATATCCTGCCGGTCATGCCGGCGCTGGCGCTGCTCATCGCCGCGCAGCGGCAGCGCCCGCTCGAGCGAGATTTCCGGGTCACGGCCTGGCTCACCGTGGCGGCGGGCGTGAGCTTGGGACTCGCCAGTCTGAATTGGCCGAGGGTCATCGCCTCCTCGGACCGCGCCCTGTATTTCCTGCCGCTGCAACGGCCGCTCGGGCAGATCGCGCTGCTGCTCATCGTGTCCGGCGCCTTTGTGCTGGCGCAGCGCCGGCGCACGGCGACCGGCGCCGCGGTCTTCCTCGGTGCGGGCTGGTGTCTGGCGTGGCTGTTGGTGGCGCGCGCCGCGGCGCTGGTCGCGCCCGTCTATTCCGGCGTCGATCTTGCCGCGGCGCTCGAATCGGCCGACCCCGCGGCGCCCGTGTACAGCGTGGGCACCTATGATCAATCCCTGACGTTCTATCTGCGGCGAACCGTCACGCTCGTGGCCTACCGCGGCGAGCTGGACTATGGCTTGGGCAAAGCACCCGCCGCCGAGATCGGCGATGTGGCAGAATTCCTGCGCCGTTGGGCGGCGCCCACGCAGGCCTTTGCGGTGATGGAGAAAGGCATGTTCAATGATCTTCGACACCGCGGCGTGCCCATGCGCAAGCTGGCGCAAACCGTCAATCGAGTGTTGGTGGCGCGGCAATGAGCTGGATCACCTGGACGCTGATCCTGACCGGGGTGGGGCTGAACGCGGCGGCGCAGCTGCTGCTCAAAGTGGCCACCCGGCCGCTGGCGCATGTCGAGCAATTCAACATCGGGACCCTCGGCAGCAGCGTGGTGATCCTCCTCAAGAGCGCGCCGTTCTGGACCGGGATGGTGTGTTACGGGGCGAGCGTCTGTGTGTGGCTGGCCGCCTTGTCCAAGGCGCCGGTGAGCACGGCCTATCCGATGCTGTCGCTCGGGTACGTGGTGGTCGCGGCGGTGTCGGTGCTGTGGCTGGGCGAGAGCATGGGCCCGGCCAAGGTGCTGGGCATCGCACTGATCTGCGCCGGGGTGGTCCTCGTGTCCCGCAATTCCGTGTGAAGCGCTATGATGCTGATGCGGTGGCGAGGTTCTGTCGTGAGCTGCGCAACGTACTAGAAAAATAAAATCGTGGGGGATGGCCATGAAGATCCTTGCCTGGGGTTCGATCGCCCTGATGGCGGCTGCGCACGCGGCGTCCGGCGTCGACCTGGCACCCTTGGTGGCGGCCGAACAAGCCAAGGTCATTGCCTGGCGGCGCGACATTCACGAACACCCCGAACTCTCGACCCGGGAAGTCCGTACCTCGAAACTCGTGGCCGCGCATCTGCGCAGCCTCGGGCTCGAGCCCGAGTTCTATGCCGGCACCGGGGTGGTGGCGCTGCTCCAGGGCGGTAAACGGGGACCCACCGTCGCGCTGCGCGCCGATATGGATGCGCTGCCGGTGACCGAGCAGACCGACCTGCCGTTCAAGTCGCAGGCGACGGCGAGTTATCGAGGCGAGACGGTGGGGGTGATGCACGCCTGCGGTCACGATGCCCACACCGCCATGCTCATGGGCGTGGCGGACATTCTGGTCAAGGCGCGCGGCAGCTTGAGGGGCAACGTGCTGTTCCTGTTTCAGCCCGCGGAGGAGGGCGCGCCGGACGGCCAGGAGGGCGGAGCGGCGCTGATGCTGAAACAAGGCCTGTTCGACCAATACCATCCGCAGGCGGTGTTCGGATTGCACGTGGTGTCGGCACTCAAGGTGGGACAGATCGGCTCCCGGCCGGGCCCCATGATGGCTGCAGCGGATGGTTTCAAGATCGCCGTCCACGGGCGGCAAACTCATGGCGCGCGGCCCTGGGAGGGGATTGACCCCATCGTCATTGCGGCGCAAATCGTCACCAACCTGCAGACCGTCGTCAGCCGGCAAGTCGACATCACCGCGCATCCCGCGATCGTGACCGTGGGCGCGATCAAAGGCGGGGTGCGAGAGAACATCGTGCCGGAAAGCGTGGAGATGATCGGCACCGTGCGCACCTTCGACATGGCGCAGCGCACGGTGATCATGGAGGACCTCGATCGGCTGGTGAAGAACACCGCCATCGCCAGCGGTGCGACGGCAAGCTTCACGCCGGACGCGGACGGTTATCCAGTCTTGGTGAACGATCTCAAGCTGTGGCAGAAAATGCTGCCGACCTTGACGGCAGTCGCAGGCAAATCGTCATTGGTGATGCTGCCGCTGATCACGGCTTCCGAGGATTTTGCGTTCTTCTCGCAGAAGGTGCCCGGCTTGTACGTCAACGTGGGCGTGACACCGCTCGATAAGGATCCCGCGACGGCAGCGCCCAACCATTCGGCGCTGTTCTACCTCGACGAGGACGGCATGGCCACGGGAGTCCGGGTCATGGCGCAATTGGCGGTCGACTACCTGCGCTAGCTCGAGGTGCCTCGTCCACGCTGTAGACAGGCGGCGGACCAAAGGCCGCGCAAGCCGGCGTCATCTTGCGAGCAAAAATGGGATGGCGCAGACTCGCCGTGAGCCCTTTTGGCTCCAAAGGAATCCAACATGAAGCGTTTAGTGATATTCGCCCTCGGCAGCGTGGTACTTGCCGCACCCTTGTACGCAGCCTTGAAGACCGGTGTCCAGGCGCCGGATTTCACCACTCAGGCGACGCTTGCCGGCAAGCCGTTCAAGTTTGCGCTGGCCGATGCGCTGAAGAAGGGTCCGGTCGTGCTGTACTTCTATCCCGCGGCCTTCACGCCGGGCTGCACCGTCGAAGCCCATGAGTTCGCGGAAGCCACCGATAAATTCAAGGCGTTGGGCGCGACAGTCATCGGCGTCTCGCATGATCCCATCGACACGCTCAACAAGTTTTCCGTGAGCGAGTGCCGCAATAAGTTTGCGGTGGCGTCGGACGCGGATCAAAGCATCACCAAGGCCTATGACGCCGTGCTCGCGGTCAAACCTGAGTATGCCAATCGGACCTCCTATGTCATCGCGCCCAACGGCAAGATCATTTACGAGTACACCGCGATGGATCCGGAGAAGCACGTCGGCAACACCATGGCCGCCGTCGAGAAGTGGAAGGCCGAGCACAAGAGCTAGGAGACGGCGGTTCCTGTGCAGTGCCGGGTCGGCTTAGGGCCGGCCCGGCTTGATTTGCCCGCACCCAAGAGTGTAATGCACTTTTGGCAAATGAGTCATACAGTAACAATTCGTCTTACGAAGGAATTGGCCGCCTGGCTTGAGGAGGCCGCAAAACGCTCCGGTATTCCGCGCGGCCGGATCATTCGCGAGCAACTCGAGAAGGCCCGCGAGGGTGGATCAGCGCCGTCGTTCATGAGACTGGCTGGTAGCGTTCGCGGAGCACGCGACCTTTCAGCGCGCAAGGGATTTTCTCGTTCATGAAGGGCATCGCCGATACCGGATTTCTGGTCGCATTCGCAAACGCCAACGACAAGCACCACGCTTGGGCGACTCAAATTGCCGCCGACGTTACGGAACCGCTGCTGACTTGTGAGGCTGTACTGGCGGAATCAGCATTTCATTTGGACAATACGGCCGTGGTCCTTGCGATGGTGAATGAGGGCCTCGTGACTCCAGCATTCGACTGTCGAGAACATATTCCGCAGCTCACTCGTCTCGCCGATCGTTATTCGGATCAAAAGCCCGATCTTGCCGATTTGTGTCTGGTGCGAATGAGCGAGCTATTCCCTAAGCATTCCGTCATTACCATCAACCGAACGGACTTTCGGGTTTTCCGCCGCAATAAGCGCGAGGCGATCCCGCTCATGTGCCCTCCGGAGGGCTAGGCCGAGGGTCGACAGAATGCGATGCCTGGTGTGCCAATTCTCCGCTGCCGCCGCCGTGTCGCTGCTGTGCGCTTGCGGCGGTGGTGGCGGCGGCGGCGGGTACACGGCGCCGCCTCCTCCCGGCGGCATCCAGCAACCCGCTGTCCTCAATCTCTATCCGGTGACTTCGTCCACCGACAGCAACCGGCTGTTCGTCATGGTGACGGCTGTGGGCACGGCGCCGGTCAGCATGCCGCTGGCGTTCGATACCGGCTCCGCGGGCATCACCCTGTATGCGCCGGATATCTTTCCCGCGAACATGGTCAGTGCCGGCGGCTTCGTCTTCGCATCCGGCCAGACCTCCCTTTCCTACCAGGGCATCACCGTCACGAATCAATCCGGAACCCGTCAATACGGCAGCACCGCCAGCGGCAAGACTCAGACGGGCAATATCGGCTTTGCGCAGGTGACCTTCGGCGACAGCGGCGGGATGCTGACGACGGCGGTGATGCCGGTGTTCCTGTACTTTCTGATCACGGAGAATTCGACCGGGCAGCCGGTGCCGGTGCCGCATCAGCGCGGTTGGTTCGGCGTCAACGATGCCCCGAATCTCATCACCATCACCGGCTCCGTCGAGCCCGTCACCGGCTATCCGGCCTGCGCGACCGGAACCGACAGCAGCTGCTATGTGGCAAGCGTTTTCAAGTCCCTCTCCTACGGCGCCGGCGTGAACGCCGGGTTCAGCTTAAGTCCGGCCGCACTGCAGTCCTGCGACATCAGTGTGCCCGGGGATTGCGCGCCCAGTCCGATATTGACCGTGGGCCTCAACGACGCGGTCAAGACCGGATTCAGCACCGTGACTCTCACCTGTCCGCCGGGCAACTATGTCGGACCTGACATGATCGAGGGCTACGCGGTGTGCCAGGCGGGAATAGCCAATACCACGGTGACGGTGTCCGGCTCCGCCGGCGG
>CAWDAT010000005.1:0-553544 GCA_963800375.1 uncultured Gammaproteobacteria bacterium
GATGGTGTGGTAGCTAAATAGAAATGTCCTCTTTCTCCTAGATAGAAATGTCCCCTTTGGCGTTCGTCCGGTCCAGTCTTTTGGCTCTCCAAAAGGACTCGGAGGCCGGCAATGTTTCGGATACCACGGGTAAGTATTTCTATGCGAGAGCTGGATCGGCTTAAGTGCATTCAGGGATTGATCGACAAGCAACTTAAACAGAAAGCAGTCGCCGAGCGTCTCGGGCTAACGGTCCGCCAGGTTCGGCGGCTGGTTGAGCGTTACGAACTGGAGGGTCCGCGGGGCCTCATCTCTAAGCTTCGAGACCGACCCGGCAATCGACGTCTAAAGCCAGAGCGTGCCGAAGAAGCCTTCGCCGTCATCCGCGCTCAATACGCCGATTTTGGACCAACTCTGGCGGCAGAGAAGCTCAGAGAACGCCATGGCATCGATTTGTCGGTCGAGACCGTCAGATCCTTGATGACTGCCGGCGGCCTGTGGTTGCCAAGGCGGCTCCGGCCTCCAAGGGTCCAGCAGCCGCGATCTCGCCGTGCCTGCATCGGCGAACTGATTCAGATAGACGGTTGCGAGCATGCATGGTTTGAAGACCGGGCGCCTCAATGTACGACCTTGGTCTACGTCGATGACGCCACCAGTCGACTCATGGTCGTGCTCTTCAGCGGCTCCGAGTCCACGTTCGGGTACTTCGAAGCCACGCGCCAGTACATTCAACGATACGGCAAGCCGCTGGCGTTCTACAGCGACAAGGCCAGCATTTTCCGGATCAACCATAAAACGGCGACTAACGGCAAAGGCCACACGCAGTTCGCTCGCGCACTGTTTGGTCTCAACATCGAGGGACTCTGTGCCAACACGCCTGGCGCAAAAGGCCGGGTCGAGCGTGCCCATCTTACGCTCCAAGACCGGCTCGTGAAGGAACTCCGGCTTCAGGGCATCTCAACCGTCGATGCAGCCAACGAGTTCATGCCGAGCTTTATCGAGGACTATAATCGTAGGTTCGGAAAGCTGCCTCGAGACCGTCACGACGCCCATAGGCCGGTGCGGGAAGACGAAGATCTGGATCTGACTTTTTCGTGGCATGAAGCGCGTAAGGTCACCTCAAATCTCACGCTGCAATACGAGCGCAAGATCTACATGCTGGCGGATAACTCGGAGAACCGGCGGCTCATCGGTAAATACATCGACGTGATTCAGTTCCCGGATGGACGCGTTGAGATCAGGGCAGGTGGGCAATCACTCCCCTACTCCACCTATGACCGAGTTGGCGTGATCGACCAGGGCGCCGTGGTAAACCACAAGCGCTTGAGCCAAGCGCTGCAGGCGGCCCAGATCCTTCAAGCGCAGCGCGACGATCGCGTGGTTAATAAGCCCTCAACAGCCCACAGGGCAGATGGATCCAAGGTTCCAAGAAAGAAAGCTCATGGCACCCGCTCTCAGCGAGAGCTCGGATATGACGATCTCCATGCAGCGATTCAAGAGCTTTCCTCTAGCAAAATTTCTATAGACGAAGTAGCGTAATGCAACATGGAAGTGAAGCACGTGCTGGAAAAGTGGCGAAGCGACATGAATCGGCGTACCAACGACGCCGGGGGATTCCGCCATGAATGACGCTGCCTCGGCGCCGAACGAGGAACTCGCGATCGCGGATTTCTGGAAGTGGTTTGGAGAAGTGGCACCTGCATTATTGCAAATCGACTTAGTCGGAGCCTACGGCCGCGAATTGTCGGCCCGATTAGCCAAACTCAATGCCGAGCAATGGGAGATCGGTCCTCTAGATAACCGGCCAAAAGAAATGTTCTTCGCACTCTCGACGCGAGGCGATCGCGAACAATACGAGCGCAATAAGAACATCATAAACCGAGCTCCGCCCATCGCCGGTTGGACCTTTCTGGCAGCCAAACCACCTAAATTGTGGGAGCGCCGATTTATTTGGCCGGGAAATGGCGAATCGATTGACGCGAACGAGTGGCGCTTCATCCTCTATCACTATGAAGACGGAATGTATGACGTGGAGCTGGCTGGAAACCCACTCATTGGATTTAGTGTTGAGGAAGCACGTCAGATTGTGATTTTCGTCGTCGTGTCTGAATTGGGTGAAGCAGCGGCTTTGAACAAGCTGTCCCGAATAGCGATACAAAGTAATCCTTCATCGGACGACGAGGCTCAGGCGGTAGCGATCCCCGACCTATCGGACCACATCGGCTCGCAGACTCGCCACTGATCCTTGAGGTTCTCTCTAGCCAAGAACGGGAAAACGAAGTAGCTTTGTCGAAGGCCCGAAGAGGACATTTCTAAATAGACGAAAAGAGGACATTCTGATTTAGCAGGAACAGATGGTTATCCGCTTCGACTGCCACTTTCACGTTAGCTCCAGAGCGTCATCGTCCGGATCATCTTCAATGTCCAAGGCTACTGCCAACGCGCTTCGCAGCTGCTTCAGCTTTACCAATGACAGCGCACCGATATAGTCGGTAAGCATACTTTTCTCAAGGCGTGTGATTTGGTCGCAATTTATAACTGAGTCGTGCTTCAAGCCTTCGTCCACCCCGACTTGCACTTCGGTGGACAGGCCTACGCCAGAAGTGTTGATTGGTGCGCACAGAACGCGATTAGCCTTCGAATCAAGCAGATCCTGGCGGCTCACCACAGCGAAGCAGCGCGACTTTTTTGGATCGCCGTGTTGGGGCTGGCGGACACGATAAATCTCGCCGCGGCGCAAACCCGAAGACATGACGACTTACTCCGCGGTCCAGCTCGCCTGGTACGTCGCACTCTCGTCGCCCTCGGCGTTCAATGCATCCGCGTGTTTGTTCAATAGCATTAGCTCCCGCTCTCGGCGCCGCTCCTTCAGCTGGCGTGTCGCATAGCTTTGAACAGCGCGCTCAATCCATGCAGACCGTTGAGCTTCACCCGCCAACGAATCGACGACTTTCAGGAGATTGCCTGAAAGTGTGATCGATGCCTTTGCCTTGATAGCAGGCGTTGCAATGAGCGCGGAAAGCGCGGCAAGCTGGTTTGCGGATAGCGACCTGGCACTCATGCGATAAACGATACTACCATTTATCCTTCCGGTCAACTTTCCTCCATGGCACAACAGTGTTAAGCAGAAACGCCTCCTGTGTCCCCAATTGTCGCGACGGTCCGCTTAATCGGCATTTGCCGGACGCAAGCAAAACAGCCTAACGCGCCGCGGCCAACCGGGGAAAAAGCGAATGAATAGTGGTCGCTGTTCTCAAATTCTGCCCAGACGCCGTTTAGCGCCAGCGGCGGACCGGGAAGCGTCTCCATCACGATCAACAACGGTAGTGGTTATTCAAATGACATGCTTTCCGTCTCCACCGTATTCGCAACCGCTAGCGCGCCGGAGATGGACCCGGCATCCGCGGTGAGCGGCCTCACGCTGTTGTTGGGTACCCTGGCAGTTCTCCGAGGTCGCCGCGCAAAGCCGATAAGTTCCTGACCAAGTCGGTCAGGACCCCAATCCTCGTAGAAACCTTGCCTCGAGCGCCTCATGCGCTCGAGGCTCGATCGCGCCGATCCTCATCCACTCCGCCACCAGAGCGCGCCCATCGCGCTCTTCCGCGCCCCTCCCCTGCCCCATGCCCTGGATTAGCCGCTGCACCTGATACTCTCGCCGCAAGGGCTCATCTTCAGCCGGGGTTGTCCTTTCCTTCAGAATCTCCGCACGCACGCACAGCATCCGCAGCATCCGCTCGCGGGCTGGGGTATCCGCCTGCTGCGCCGAATCGACCTTTGCCAACCGTTCCTTCACCACCTCCGCGCCGCCCGGCGGCCAGGTAGGAACGGCGGCAATGAAATTCTCCGCAGCCTGTTTCAATGCCTCCCGTTCGCCGGCCGCGAGATCTTTCAGGACGGCCCACTCCACCTCGCGAATCTTCCGACCGGCCTCGAACAAATTCGCATACGCCTGCTTCGCGTCTTCATCTTTCTGCTGCTGCACACGGAGCCGGCACGCATCCAGTGCCCGCTCGAACCGATCGCGCACGCTGCGCGCCTCCGCGCGCGGCAACTCGCCGACCGCCTCGAACGCCGCACGCCATTCCGTCATGCGCTGAGCTTCTCTCGCAAGGCCACTCCCCGACAGCTGCGCCACCCGCTCCGCCTCCTCGCACAACGCCGCGGCGGCGGCCTTGTTTGCCGCGAGCCCTTCGCGGTACTGCTCTTCGGCCTGCTGACGTTTCTGAAACACTGCATCGCAGGCCGCACGAAATTCCGTCCACAAGGCCTGCTCCGTGTCGCGAGGTGCAAATCCCACCTCCTTCCACAACGCCTGTAACCGCTTCACCGCATCCGCCGCCTCGCGGCCGTCCGCCTGATTCGCGACCAGCTGCGCGCGCCGGATCAGCGCCTGCTTCTCCGCCACATTTCCTGCGGTCCAGGCCTCGATTCGTGCCGTAAGCCGCGCCATCACCGCGTCGAACTCCTTATCGAGCGCTCGCCCGGCCTCGCGCTCCACGGGAAATTGTTCCCGCCATTCCCGCGGCGCTTCCCGCAGCACCTCGGCAATCAGCCGCCAGTCCGGGGTCTCGCCGGTCTGTGCTGCGTCGAACGCTACCAAGCGCTTGAATATCTCGCGGCGCTGGTCCAAATTCTGCTGCCGCAGGGCCGCCTGCTCATCGAAGTATTTCCGGCAGGGTTCGTATGCCGCGTGCGAGGCTCGCTGAAATTCCTCCCAATCATGCCCAGTCTCGCTCACGATGCCCTTGCTCATCGTGCGCCATTCCTCCTGCAGCCGCTTGATGCGCTTGGACAGCGCCGGCGGATCGTCGGCCGCGCCGATCAACGCCTGCATCTGCGCGATTAGTTCTCGGCGCTTGGGCGCCACCGCAAAATCCTTCCAGTGCTTGAGCTCATTCAAGCGTGCATCGAGCTCCCGCACCTGCCGCGCCAGCGTGGGCGGCATCTCGGCCACGGCCGAGCGCTGCTCTTCGATGTCTCGACGCCGGCCGGCGGCTGCCTTGGTATTGCCTGCGGTCAACAGCTCATTGGCATTGCGCAGCAAGTCCTCGATGCGGCGCAGCCGCCGCTCACGAGCCTCGCGCAGTTCCGCGCGAGCGAGCGCCGCCGCCGCCTGCGCTGCCGCCTCATCCTCGCGGGCCTTCGCCGCCTTCAGCGCCTCGGCCGCCGCCGCCTCCTCGAGTTCGTGTTGCGCCCGTTCCCTCGCCTCCTCGAGAGCCCGCTGCGACTCGCGCTCCAAAGCGTCCCGCGCCGCCTGTTCCCGAGCCTCGGCAAGATGTGCTGCGATCACTTGCTCGCAGCGCCCTATCGCCGCCTGCACTCGTTCCTGCCACTCGGGCTCCGGCGTCAGTGAATCCCATCTCCTCTTCAAACCCTCGAACACGGCCGTGTAGTTGACGTCATGGCTTCGCTGGCTGTGCTGCTCGAGCGATGCACAGAGCGCGGCCACCGCGGCCGCACGTTCCTGAAGCCGGCGCGCCTCGGCGTTCAGCGCATCGCATTTTTCCTTGAGGATCTTGTAGACACCCTTGTCCCATTCGCGCACCTGCTTCAGCAGCTGCCGCAGCGTGGCCGGATCTTGGATTCTTTGCGCGGCCGCGAGGCGCACCCGGCTCGACGGGCTCATCACGAATGACGCTAATTCCTCCGGGTCTTGCACCGAGGACATCACCTGCGCCAATCGCTCGGGATCCGTGCACAGTGCCAGGACGCACAACGCCGCAGAGCGGTTTGCGGCTCCCACGCTCGCAGCATCCACCTGACCGGAATCCACGAGCGCCGCCAAGCGCACCTGTGCCGCGCGCCGCACCTCTGCTGAGACGTCCTGCGCGTCGGCCGCCGCGTCGACGCCGGCCAGCCGCCGCAGTTCCGCGCCGTCCGCAAGCAGCGCCACCGTCTGCGTTGATGCCGCCTGCGAATCCGCCGCGGGCGCCGGAACGTCGGCGAGCGGCGGGGCATTTTTGCGGAACAGGCGCGAGAGCATCGTCATGGGCATCATAATCACGAGGGACCGAATTGGCCCGCGCGCATTATAGCGAAGCAGCTACATCACTTTAATACAATATCGTAACTGATTAATGTATAAGGTATTTGGAGTGACATCCACCGGGGAGCCGACAGCTATCTGATTAGCCGTCGCTATCGCAGCTGGCTGTCCTTGCTGCCCCGCCGGTTATAGCCGCTGAAACGCGCGGCATCGCGGTCCTGCTCATCTTGGCAGGCAAGACAGAGGCGCACACTGGGGATGGCCTCTCGGCGGGCCTGAGGTATTTCAGCTCCGCATTCGGCGCAATGGCTCAATCCCGGACCTTGGGGCAGCCGGCTCTTCGCACGGCTGATGGCATCCTTCACCGTTGCGTCTATCTGGTCTTGAACCGCGCCTTCTTTCGCCCAGCCCGTCGCCATAACACCTCGCCAATATCGCCGTTGGGTAACTGTAGCACTCAAAGATATGGCTGCCCAAATCGCCATTGCAAGGCCCCGGATCAGGGCTTGATCGACGGCTGCGGCTGCTACGCCTGATGGACGGTCACGCCTCCGACGACGGTGCGGACCACGGATATATCCTTGATCTTACCCGGGTCCACGCTGTGGAGATCCTCGGCCAGCACCACGAAGTCGGCGAGTTTGCCGGGGGTGATGGATCCCTTGATTCCCTCCTCGCGCGTCGCGTAGGCGCCGTTGATCGTATTCACCCTCAGTGCCTCATCGACGGATATTCGTTGGTTTGCGCCCCAGACCTCGCCGTTCCAGCCGGTCCGTGTCACCATCCCCTGGATGCCCATCAGCGGTGAGAACGGCCCCGGATCGAAGTCAGAACCCGCCGCCGCGTAGATACCGGCGTCGAGCAGCGTGCGGTACGCCATGCATCGCTTCATCAATTCCTCGCCGTAGAAGTGGAACTTGTCGGGATTGTAGTAGGCGTAGGAAGTGAACAGCGCCGGAATCGCGTTGATGGCTTTCATGCGCCGCACGAGTTCCTCGGTGATCAGGGTGCAATGGGTAATCTTCGGCCGCGCATCGGACTGCGGAACCAGCTTGAGCGCCCGTTCGTAGGCCGTGAGCACGTGGTCGATGGCGACGTCGCCATTGGCGTGACAATTGAGCTGGATGCCGGCCCGGTGCACCCGCTCGCACCAGACATTGAGATCCTCCTGCTTCTCAGTGATGTTCCCGCGATATCCCGAGGTCGTGCCCGGATACGGAATGCTGAGCGCCATGGTGCGTTCGGAAAACGAACCATCCACCGTGTGCTCATAGGTGGCGCCCAAGCGGATCCATTCATCCCCCAATCCCGTCGTCATGCCGGCCGTGATCATCGCTTCGAGTTCGGCGCCCATCGCCTCGTAGCTCACTCGGTGCAACAGTTCGCCCTTCGCCCGAACCTGTTCCAAGGCATGCAGGTTGCCGGCCTGATGACAGACACCCGTGAGTCCGTAGCGCACGAACTGCTTGGAGATGTAGGCCAGGCCCGCGCGGTCGCGCTGCATGGTTTCCTCGGCGGAGTAGACCGCCCGCTTGCCGACCTTGTCGAAGACCTCGCGGGCCAGGTCGGTCACGCGACCGTTGAGCGCCCCGCTCGAGTCGTGATCGTATGTCCCGCTCACCAGATTGGGCGTGGCCGGGGTGATGCCGGCCATTTGCAAGGCCTTGCTGTTGTAAAACGACGTGTGGCCGCCGCGATGATGAACGGCTACAGGCAAAGTGGTGGATATCTGATCCAGGTCGTGCACGTTGAGGGCACGTTGATCCTTGAGCTTGGTGTCGTCGAAAAAAAATCCCTCCACCCAGGTATCCGCGGGCGTGGCTGCGGCTTTGGCCCGCATTTTCTCGACGATGCTGGCGATGGTGACGAGTTCAACCTCATACGGATTGCCCACGAGAACCTCATAGAGCAAGGTATTCCCCGGGGCGTGATTGTGGCAATCGATGAAACCCGGGACGACGGTCATGTGCTTGGCATCGATCGTCCGGGTGTTCTTGCCGATGAGTCCTCTGATCCTGTCGCTGCCGCCGACGGCAATGAATCTGCCGTTGCGCACCGCGAATGCCTCGGCTCTCGGCATGCCGGGATCGACCGTGTAGACGTTGGCGTTCAGAACCACGAGTTCGGCATTGCGTGGATCCGCCAACAGCCCCGCGGCGCCCGCCCAGCGAGCCGCGGCGGCACCGGCAATGCCGGCACCGCTCATGCCGATGAAACGTCTGCGGCTGAATCTGCGATCAATCATCGCGATCATCTCCCAGAGCGGGGTTGATTGGCGGCACGGTCAGGGTGCCTTCGCCTCCGAGAACATCAGACTCGAGGCCGGCCGCGAGGCGCGCAGCTTGACGGCGACTTTCTCGGCTGCGGCCATCACGCGCAACACGTTGTCGCCGGCAAGCTTGGCAATGTCGGCGTCCGTCCAGCCGCGGCGCATCAGCTCTTCGAGCAGCGCAGGATATTTGTCCACGCCCTCGAGTCCGGTCGGTGCATCTCCGATGCCGTCGAAGTCGGATCCCAGGCCCACGTGATCGACGCCCGCCACCTGCCTGACGTGTTCGACGTGGTCGGCGACCTGCGCCAGCGTGGCCGCCGGGCGCGGATGCTTCAGAGTCCAGGCGTCGATGGCCGCTTTGGCGCGCTCCGGCTGGCCGATGTACAGGCCGATATAGGGTGGGTTGTTGAGGCGCGCCCGTTCTGCCGCCTCGTCCGCGTCCCAGTGATAGCGTGCGTCCGACACATAGCCCGGCGCAAAGTTGACCATGACCACCCCGCCATTGGCGGCGACCAGGCGCAGAATGTCATCCGGAACATTGCGCGGATGGTCGACCAGTGCGCGCGCCGAAGAATGCGAGTAGATCACCGGAGCCTCGCTCACCGCCAGCGCGGCCTTCATCGTCTCGGGAGAAACGTGGCTCAGATCGACCAGCATGCCGAGACGATTCATTTCGCGCACGACCTCGGTGCCGAAGGGCGTGAGGCCATGATGAACCGGCGAATCGGTCGCCGAGTCCGCCCAGGCGGTGTTGAGGGTGTGCGTCAAGGTCATGTAGCGCGCGCCGGCATCGTACATCTGGCGCAGCGCTGCCAGTGAATTGTTGATCTGGTGTCCGCCTTCGATGCCGATCATCGAGGCGATCTTGTGCGCTTGGTGGATGCGGCGCACATCCGCCGCCGTATAGGCCATTTCCAGATCGCCGGGGTAGCGCGCCGCCATGCGTTTGACCAAGTCCATCTGTTCGAGGGTGGTCTGAACGGCCTCCGGGCCCTTCATGCCGCTGGGAATCCACACCGACCAGAATTGGCCGCCCATGTGTCCCGCGTGCATCCGTGGAATATCCGTCATCAGGGGCGCGGCATCCGCCGGGAACGGCAGCCGCCGGGTGTCCGACTGCAGGTCGACCGCGGCCAGGTCACCCTTGAATCGGTCGCGAATCTCCCAGGGCAAGTCGTTGTGCCCGTCGATCAGCGGCGTGCGCAGCAATACCTGCTCCACGCGATGTTGATAGTTATCCCCCGCCCAAGCCGCCAAGGGAGCCGACAGCAATAGCGTGAGCACGCGAATTGCAGTGCTCCTCATCAATCCCGATTGACTCATTTTCTTCTGATTCCCGATGAAGTTCCGACCGTGTGCATAGTAGCCGTTCACACGCCGCGCAGTCGAACTCAAGATGCCCTACTCGACAATCACCTCCACGGGCTCGGCGCCGGCAACGGTCCCGTGCACGCGCTCGCCGCGCAAAATCGGCCCCACCCCGGCGGGAGTTCCCGTGAAGATCAAATCACCCGGCGCAACCGCGACGTACGTCGACAGAAACCCGATGATCTCGGCCACGCTCCAAATCATCGCTTCGAGACGCCCGGATTGCCTGACCTTGCCGTCGATGGTCAGCGTTATGGCGCCGCTGGTCGGCGGTAGTCCCGGCCGGAGTGATCCGATGGGCGCCGATTGGTCGAACCCCTTGGACATGTCCCAGGGCCGCCCGGCTTTCTTCGCCGCGGCTTGCAGGTCACGGCGCGTGAGATCAAGGCCCACGGCAAAGCCGAAAATCAAGGACAACGCATCCTTGGGCTGCACGTCGGCGCCGCCGCCGGCGAGAGCGATCACCATCTCCACCTCGTGGTGCAGATCGGCGGTTCTCGAAGGGAATCGCAGGCGCCGTCCGCTGTCGATGACCGCATCGGCGGGTTTGCTGAAGAAAAACGGCGGCTGGCGTTCGGGATCGGAGCCCATTTCACGGGCGTGATCGGCATAGTTCTGGCCGACGCAGAAGATCCGCCGGACCGGAAATCGCGCGCTCGATTCTGCGATCGCAACCGTCGGTACCGTCAGCGTCGGAATACCACCCATGCCGAATTATACCCAAGGCGCATCTTGGGCGTATAATATGGGCATATGCCCGTGAGCAGCCGCAAAGCCAAGCCGATGCCTCCTCCGCAGGCGCACAGCGCGTGCACCTGCGGCAGCCTGCGCAAGGCATCGCGACGGATATCGCAATTTTACGACACCGCCCTCGCCCCCATCGGCATCAAATCCACCCAGTTCTCCATCCTTTCGGAGGTTGAGCGCGGCAGCGCCGCAGGGCCGGTCAGCATGTGCGAACTGGCGATGGCCATGGTCATGGACCGATCGACGCTGGGGCACAACCTCAAGCCCTTGGAGCGGGACGACTTGGTGGTTCTGCGGCTCGCCGACGACGACCGGCGCAAGCGCTACGTCGAGTTGACGAACAAAGGCCGGCTGATACTGCAGCGCTCCAGGCGGCTGTGGCGCCAGGCCGAAGGGCGGTTCGAGGCGATATTCGGCAAGCAGCCCGCCGCGGACCTGCGGGCCGTGCTGCTGAGCATCGCGGGCAACAAGGAACTGAATTCGCTGCCGATTCGCTAGCTACGTCCCGGTGGCGCAATGATGCGCCGCTCCGCGACCTTCAATTGACTTGGGCTGATATTTCACATACATTTTGATCGCATTAAGGGCATATGCCCCTACTTCACTCAAACTCTGCGCCGGGCTTTCCCGCCGCCGAATCGTCAAGAAATCGAGATTCCCGCGGTTCGATCGGAGCTGGTCATGTGGATTGTCAGAGTAGCCCTGCAGAGACCGTACACGTTTATCATGCTGGCCGTGCTGATCGTGCTGATGGGCGGCTACGCAATCGCCAAAACGGCAACCGACATATTTCCGAACATCAAGATTCCGATCGCGGCGGTGATCTGGCGGTATAACGGCATTCTGCCGGAGGAAATCGCCAACCGCATCGTACTATTCTCCGAACGCGTCGCGCAAACCACGGTCAACGACGTGGAACACACCGAATCGCAATCGGTCAACGGCACCGCGGTGGTGAAGTACTTCTTTCAGCCGGACGCGGACAATGATCTGTCGATGTCGCAGATCACTGCGGTGTCGCAGGTGCAGCTGGCGTTTTCGCCGCCGGGCACGACGCCCCCCTTTGTGCTCAATTACAGCGCCTCGAGCGTGCCCATTCTGCAGCTGGCGCTGTCGAGCGACACCCTGCCCGAATCGCAGATCTACGACCTCGGCAACACGCTGCTGCGCACGCAACTGGCGACCGTTGCGGGCGCCTCGATTCCCTTTCCCTTCGGCGGCAAGCAGCGTCAGGTTCAGGTGGACCTTGATCCCCAGGCGCTGCGCGCCCACGGCCTTTCGGGCAATGACGTCGTCGCCGCGATCGGCGCTCAGAACCTGATCTTGCCGGCCGGTACACAAAAGATCGGGCCGCTGGAGTACTACGTCAAGCTCAACGCCAGCCCGACGCAGATCGATGAGTTGAACAACCTGCCGATACGCGCCGCCAACGGCACCGTGATCTATGTCCGGGACGTGGCGCACGTGCGCGACGGCTACTCGCCGCAGACCAGCATGGTGCGCCTGGAAGGCCGCCGTGCCGTGCTCATGAGCGTCCTGAAGACCGGCAAGGCATCCACCATCGACATCATCAACAGCATCAATGAGAAGCTGCCGCAGATCCGCGCATCGCTGCCGCCCGAATTGAAGATCGAGCCTTTGAGCGATCAATCGGTGTTCGTGCGTGCCGCCATCTCGGGTGTGATCCGTGAAGCCGTGATCGCGGGCGCGCTCACCGGCCTGTTGATCCTGCTGTTCCTGGGCAGCTGGCGCAGCACTTTGATCATCACCATTTCCATCCCATTGTCGATCCTCGCGTCCATTTCCTGCCTGTCCGCGCTGGGCGAGACCATCAACATCATGACGCTGGGCGGACTCGCGCTGGCGGTCGGCATTCTGGTCGACGATGCGACGGTGACGATCGAGAACATCAACTATCACCTCGAACAGGGCAAGGACGTCGAGACCGCCATTCTCGACGGCGCCCGGCAAATTGCCCTGCCGGCGCTGGTGTCGACCTTGTCCATCTGCATCGTGTTCGTGCCCATGTTCATGCTGGCGGGCATTGCGAAGTTCCTGTTCATTCCGCTCGCCGAAGCCGTGGTATTCGCCATGCTCGCCTCCTATATCCTGTCGCGCACGCTGGTGCCGACGCTGGCCAAGTTTTGGCTCAAGCAGCACGACGCGCCGGCAAAATCCAAGACGCGCAGCTTTCCGGCGCGCTTGCAGGAGCGGTTCGAGCACGCCTTTGAAAGAATGCGCGAGCGGTATCGCGCCTTGCTCGGGATGGCCGTCCGCAGCGGCCCGCGCTTTGCCGCCATATTCCTGGGTGCAATGGCCGCAACCGCCCTGCTGGCATTTCCCCTGGGCCCCTTGCCGGGCCTCGGCCAGGATTTCTTTCCGTCGGTCGACGGCGGTCAGATCAAACTGCACATCCGTGCGCGCACCGGCACCCGCATCGAGGAAACCGCCGCGCTCTGCGATGCCATTGAGGGAACGATCCGCGAAGTCATTCCCAAGGAGCAGCTCGGGACCATCGTCGATAATTTGGGGCTGCCCTATAGTGGCATCAACCTGGCGTACAGCACCTCAGCACCGGTCGGTCCCGGCGATGCCGACATATTCGTCAATCTCAATCAGGGTCATAGGCCCACCGCGGGATTCGTGCGCACGCTGCGTACCCGGCTGGCGGCCACCTACCCATCGACGACGTTCGCCTTTCTACCGGCGGACATGATCAGCCAAATATTGAATTTCGGCCTGCCTTCGCCCATCGATGTGCAGATCGTCGGTTTCAATGTGCCGGCCAATCGAACCTTCGCCAACAATCTATTGCAAAAATTGCACTCGGTGCCGGGCGCGGTGGACCTGCACATCCACCAATCCGGCGACTACCCGCAATTCAATGTCGACGTCGACCGCACCAAGGCGCAGTTGGTGGGACTGACGGAACAATCCGTCGCGAACAACATGCTGGTGTCGCTGTCCGGGAGCTTCCAGACCGCGCCGTCGTTCTGGGTGGACCCGAAGAGCGGTACGCAGTACCAGGTCGCCACGCAAACGCCGCAATACCGTCTGGCGAGCCTCAACGATCTGGGCAATACTCCATTGAGCGGCGGAATCGGCGGCTCGTCGCAGATACTGTCGAATGTCGCCAACATCCACCGCAGCGTGGCCCCCGCGGTCGTGAGTCACTACAACGCGACGCCGGCCATCGACATTTACGGATCCGTGCAGGGCACGGACCTCGGATACGTGTCGGCCCAGATGAACAAGGTCATCGCGGAAGCGCAGAAGGATCTGCCGAAGGGGTCGCATGTGGTGCTGCGCGGCCAGACACAGACCATGAAGGCATCGTTCACCGGCCTGCTGATCGGCCTGGTCGGCGCCATCATTCTCGTCTATATGCTGATCGTCGTGAATTTCCAGTCCATGCTCGACCCTTTCATCATCATTACCGCTCTGCCCGCTGCCTTGGCGGGAATCGTCTGGATGCTGTTCCTGACCCATACCACCGTCAGCGTTCCGGCACTCACCGGCGCCATCATGTGCATGGGCGTTGCCACCGCGAACAGCGTGCTGGTGGTGAGCTTTGCGCGTGAACGCATGAACGCGGGCGACGATGCATTCGAGGCGGCGCTGCAGGCCGGGTTCACGCGGATGCGGCCGGTTCTCATGACGGCGTTGGCGATGATCATCGGCATGATCCCCATGGCATTGGGCCTCGGGGACGGCGGCGAGCAAAACGCGCCCTTGGGAAGGGCCGTCATCGGCGGTCTGATTTTTGCAACGGTCGCCACCCTGTTTTTCGTACCCACCGTGTTTTCCATCATTCACGGCCGGCTTGCGTCGCACTCGATTTACTCCGCGGAGACTCCCCATGAATGAGCACACTGCAAGCGCCGCCGACGCCGGTCTGCGCCGCAAGGTGCGCCGCTATTCGCTGATCCTGCTCGCCGTCGCGCTCGCCTTGGCCGTGTGGGGGGAGGTCAGCCGGGTGCTGGCGCGCTCCTCGCTCGGCAAGGAGACCGCGGATGCGGCGCAGCCCACCGTGCTGACCACCACCCCCAATCGAGCCGCGCTGGGCGAGGAACTGGTGCTTCCCGGCACCGTTCAGGCCTTCATCGAGGCGCCCATCTATGCGCGGACCAGCGGCTATCTCAAGATATGGCATACCGACATCGGCAGTGAGGTCGGCAAGGGGCAGCTTCTGGGCGAGATCGAGACGCCGGAAGTCGACCAGCAGCTGAGTCAAGCGCAGGCGGATCTCGCGACTGCGCGCGCCAACGAAGCGCTGTCGAACAGCACCAACGTGCGCTGGAAGGGATTGCTCTCCACCGGCTCGGTGTCCAAGCAGGATGCGGATGAAAAGGCGGGTGACGCCGCCGCCAAGAAAGCCGCGGCGGATTCCGCCGCCGCCAATGTCGCGCGCCTGCGCGAACTGGAATCCTTCAAGCGCGTGGTGGCGCCGTTCGCCGGCGTCATTACCGCGCGCAACACCGATATCGGCGCCTTGATCAATGCCGGCCAGAGCGCCGGATCGGAACTGTTCCGCATCGCCGATACGCACAAGCTGCGCATCTACGTGCAGGTGCCCGAAACATACGCCGCGGTCACCCGTGCGGGTCTCGAGGCGGAACTGCGCTTCGCCGAGCAGCCGCAAAAGACCTATGCCGCGCGCACCGTGCGCACATCGAACGCACTCAACCCCACGTTGAGAACGCTGCAGGTCGAGCTCGAACTGGACAACGTCAACCGCGAGGTGTTTCCCGGAGCCTACGCCGAAGTCCACTTCAAGCTGCCCGCCAGTGCCGAGAGCCTGCGCCTGCCCGCCAACACAGTGCTGTTCCGCAGCGCCGGGCTGCAGGTCGCGACCATCGACAAGCAGAAGCGGATCAAGCTCAAGAGCATCGTCCAAGGCCGCGACTTCGGCAACACCATCGAAGTACTGTCGGGCATCGACGCCGACGATGTCGTGGTGCTGAATCCTCCCGACTCGCTGACCGATGGGATCCTGGTGCGTATCGCACCCCCGAAGCCCACATGAACGCCTCGCACCCCGGCGCTGGTTTGCTGCTCGCCGCCGCCTTGGCGGGATGCTCGTTCGCGCCCACCTATACCAGGCCGTCCAGCGCACCGCCCACCGCTGCCTATCAAGAATCCTCCGAGTGGAAGACGGCTCAGCCGTTGGATGTCGAGGATCGCGGCGCATGGTGGACATTATTCCAAGATGCGCGACTGGATGCGCTGGAGCGCAAGGCGGACGGCGCCAATCAAGATCTGAAGGCGGCATTCGCGCGGCTGCAGCA
Source organism: uncultured Gammaproteobacteria bacterium (assembly GCA_963800375.1). Lineage (GTDB taxonomy): Bacteria > Pseudomonadota > Gammaproteobacteria > Steroidobacterales > Steroidobacteraceae > Bog-1198. Next base: position 15,641 of record CAWDAT010000005.1, read on the forward strand.
AGCCCGTGCCGCGACCCGCATCGCCCGCGCCGATTTGTTCCCGACGCTGTCGGCGGGTGCCGCGGCAACGCGTTCGCGGACTTCGGTGAATTCGCCGAAGTTTCCGCCGGGATCCGCACCCGTCGGCAACGATTTCGATCTGCAGGCCGACCTGTCCTATGAATTCGACGTTTGGGGCCGCGTGCGCAATGCCGTGGCGTCGGCCAAGGCAAGCCAGCAAGCGAGCGCGGCCGATCTGGCGGCGCTGCATCTGTCGATTCAGGCCGAATTGGCCGTCGCCTACTTCTCGCTGCGCGCCGCCGATGCGCAGCAGGCGCTGCTGGATCAGACCGTGGCCGACTACGCCCAGTCGCTGCAGTTGACCCAAAATCTGTACGGCGGCGGGGCCGCGGCAATCGCGGATGTCGCGCAGGCAGAGGCGCAGCTGCAGACCGCACTCACCCAAGCCGCCGATATCCGGCTGCAGCGCGCGCAAAGCCAGCATGCCATTGCGGTATTGACCGGCGAGAATCCCAGCGGCTTTCAGATGGAGCCGAATCCGCTGCCCGCGGAATTGACGCCGCCGTTCATCGATCCCGGCTTGCCCTCCTCTCTGCTGGAGCGCAGGCCCGACGTCGCCGCGGCCGAACGCCGGGTTGCAGCCGCCAATGCTGCGATCGGGGTGGCGCGCGCGGCCTATTTCCCCGTCTTCAGTCTCACCGCAGCGGCAGGCTTCGACAGCGCGAATTCATCGAATTGGCTGAGTGCGCCCAGCCGGCTCTGGTCGGTGGGACCTGCCGGCGTGCTGACCGTGTTCGACGCCGGCCGGCACCGGGCGCAAAGCATGCAGGCCAAAGCCGCGTATGACGAGCAGGTCGCCGGTTATCGAGGCACCGTGCTCACCGCCTATCAGGAAGTCGAGGACAATCTGGCGGCCCTGCGCCAATTGCAGCAGGAAAGCGTCAGTGAGGCCGCGGCGGTGGCCGCGACCGGCAAGGCTCTGCAACAGGCTCAGTATCGCTACAAAGCGGGACTGGTCACCTACCTCGAGGTCGCGAGCACCGAAAACACCGCGCTGCAGGCGCAGTTGTCGAACGTCGCCATCCAGCTGCGGCGCATGAGTGCCAGCATTCTATTGGTGAAGGCCCTCGGCGGAGGATGGACGCCCGGTCGAGATATCTCCGGCTAGACGCGCCGTCGAGGAATCAGGGTGTCAATCCGCATCGTCCGACTGGGCACCAACCGACTCCCCGGAGAAGGTTTGCGCCTGGGCACCGTGAGACGTCCGCCCCGCGGCGTCCGCAAGACGGAGTACGCTTCGAGAAATTATTACGATGTCTGGCTGCCATCGTTGGCGCCGAGTCCGGCACTGGTCAAGCAGGCGCTCGCGGCACGAACGTCGCGGGACTGGCGCCGCTTCGCCGCCAAGTACCGCCGTGAAATGGCTGCGACCGACCCACGCGCCCTGCTGGACGTTCTCGCCGCGTTGTCTCATCAAGCGGAGTTTTCGGTGGGCTGCTATTGCGCCGATGAATCTCGCTGCCATCGCGCCGTGCTGCGCGAACTGTTGGCCGAGCGCGGCGCACGATTGAAGTGAGCCGCGCTCCACGCAGCTATCTCCTGCCGAGATTGTCCGCGGCGAAACCCCAGTTGATCAGCTTGTCTAGCACCGCCTTGACGTGGTCGGCACGGCGATTCTGGTAGTCCAGGTAATAGGCGTGCTCCCACACATCGATGGTGAGCAGGGCTTTCGCTCCTTGCGCGAGGGGGGTATTCGCATTGCCCGTCTTGACCACCTTGAGCTTTTCGCCATCCTGGACCAGCCAGGCCCAGCCGCTGCCGAACTGCTCGACGGCCGCATTGGCCCATTCCTTCTTGCAGGCTTCGACGCCGCCGAAGGATGAATCCAGGAGCTGCTTGAGCACCGCCGGCGGCTCGCCGCCGCCGTTGGGTTTCAGGCTGCGCCAGTAGAACGCGTGATTCCAAGCCTGCGCGGCGTTGTTGAAGATTGCCGCAAGATCCGCCCGACCGGCGGTGGCCTTGACGACTTTTTCGAGCGGCAGATCCGCGAACTCGGTGCCGGCGATCAGCTTATTGGTCGTGTCGACATAGGCCTTGTGATGCTTGCCGTAGTGAAAGCCGAGCGTGTTGGCCGAGATGACGGGCTGCAGGGCGTTCTGTTCGTACGGCAGCGGCGACTGTGTGATGGGCGAGGATGTCAGGGTGGCCGAATTCATTGACCCTCCTTAAGGGTTGTGACTGTGACCAGTCAACGATAAAGGAGTGTCATGGGAACGGCTGCCGGTGGCCCTCTTCATCCTCGGTAGGCGTTTGCCGACGGCTTGCCCCCTATCGGGACTAGTACACGTAGGGCAGCCGCATGGGCGACCGGGTGACCCGGGCCAGCGCTAGCGCCGAAACGTGCGTGCCGCTCATGCCTTTGACGCACAACCGCACATCGCCGCTCTTGGTATTCACCCGCACGTGGCCGTGGCCCTCGCCGTTCATGAACTGCAGCTTGGACCCGGGCCCGTAATGCGATTCCACCGGCTTGGGTCCGAAGCAATTCTTGATGTCGCCGCTGAAGGATTGTACGTCGAATTCCGCCCCCGGCGCGGACGCGAACTTGAAGCCCACGTCGCCGCTGACCGACTGGCTCTCGATCTCCCCATCAGGCGCGAGTCCCAGGGCGGCGCTCAGATCGCCCGATACGCTCTTGAACCGGCCGCGGGTTACATCGGCAAGATCGACGGTGGCGCTGCCACTCACGGTCGTGATGTCCACCTCGCCGCCCCCGCCCGTCATTTGGATGTCGCCGCTGATGGTCTTGACCTCGATTCCCTTGGCCGCCTTCGCCGTCAATCGCACATCGCCGCTCACGGTGGTCGCGCAGACATTGCCGCCCACCTCGCCGCTGACGTTGCCGCTCACCGTCTGGACTTTCAGATTTCCCAATACCCCGGCTGCCTTGAAGTCCGCACTGACGAGCGTGACCTGCAGGGCGCTCTTTGCCGGCACATGCACGATGAGATGCGCCTCGTTATCCGTGCCCCAGCTCCGATTGGAGCGCGCGACGACGTGGATGGAGGTGCGGTTGCCCGCTCCGGTCACATCGACCCGCTCCACGCCTTCGCCGGCGGTGCCGCTCACTTCCACCTCGCTCTTGTCCCAGCCGCTCACCTCGACCACGCCGGACAGGTTGACGATCTCCACTTCGCCTTGCGGATCCGCGGGGCGGTGCTCCTGAATGGTCTTGCCGGCATGGACCAATGACCAGGGTATGCCGAGCGCGGCCAGCGCGCAGAGGGCGCCCACGCTCTTCAAACGGATGTTCGCTCGTGATGTCGACATGATCATGTCCTCGTCATCGTAGGTTGTGTGGCCCGCACGACGTGGTCGTACAGGTCGAGTTCATCGTGCCAGGTGCTTTGCCAGAGCTGCTCGAGCACCGGGCTTGCAGGATCGCTGGCCAGCGCTTTGCGGATGTCTTCGTGCGCGCGGCGAATGACCGCCAAGCTGGCCTCGATTCGAGCGCGTGTGGCGGGATCGAGCCGCGACAGGCGCTCGCGGAAACTCAATTCGAGATCGTCACGCGCCGCCACGTAGCTGGGGTTGCGCGGTTCTTCGAATGCCGGCGGGTGCGCCGCGAGCTGGGCTGCCGGCGGCGCCGGCTGGCGGTGCAGCACCGCCCAGGTGATGGTGCTCGCGACACAGGCGCCGACCACGCTTGCCGCCACGGCGTAGACCAGCGGCCGCACCCGGCGCGGACTGAGATCCATCCGCCGGCTGACGCCGCGCCACAGATTTCTCGGCGGCGCGATTTCGCGCGGCAACTGCGCAAGCAATTCATCGAGAGATTTTTGCGTATCGACTTTCATGATTTCTCCAAACCGAGCGCAGCGGTCAGAAGGCCGCGGGCGCGATGCAACTGCGCCTTGCAGGTGCCTTCCGCGACGCCCAATGCGTGCGCTGCTTCCGCATGACTGAACCCGTAAATTCCCACCAGCACCAGCACATGCCGGGCGCCGTCGGGAAGGCGAGCGATGGCGCGCTCGAGGTCGAGCGGCGGCCCGTCGCCGCCCGGATCTGCCGCGTCGGGCAGGCCGGCGGCGGGCTCCGGGACCTCAAAATCGATTCGCAACCCCCGGCGCCTCGCGAGCACCGAATGGACGGCAATGCGGTGCAGCCAGGTCGAGAAGCGGCTGCGGTGCTCGAAACCCGCCAAGGCCCGCCAAGCGGCGACAAAGGAATCCTGGGTGCAATCCTCGGCCGCCTCGCGCTGACCCGTCAGGCGCAGACACAGGCCGTAGACTCGCGGCGAGAATTGCCGGTACAAATGCTCGAAGGCCCGTGCGTCGCCGCCGACCGCCGCGGCGATCAGCTCGGTAGGTTCAGCGGCGGCATCCGTGGCTACGGCAGTTGGCAGCATCTGAACCATCCCCACCCATTCCCCTCCCAGGTCGTATGGTCAATTGGAGGGGAGCACGGCCCCGAAGGTTTAAATGGAGTGCCGACGTCTCTTGGCGCCATCTCTCCCTGCAAATCCAAGGTACGGCTACAGTTCGCTGACGTCGATCATGTTGTCATCCGCGATGCGGTCGATCAACTTGTTGTAAGGGTCGATGCCGGCGCGGGTCGGACGTTGATCGACCACGATGGTGAAGCTCTGGCGCTCCTGAGCGATCTTCTCGCGCCGCATGTAAAGCGGCTTCTCTTCATCCTTCTTGCCGGTGAAGACGCCGATGTCGATGTAGTCCGCCAGCGGCATGGCGCGTTCCACGCCGTTGCCGTCGGCCTGCACCTTGCGTGCCTGCACTTCCAGCTTCACCACATACTTGCCGTCCGCACGCCGCTGTGAGGTCGCCGACACAGTCTTGTTGTCGTACAGCACGATGCGGTCGAAGCCATCGTCGATCAGGTACTGCAGCTCCGGCGGCGTCTGCGCGCGCAGCGCCTCGACCAGCTGGCGGGTGTCGGGATACGGCTGGTCCGCGGCAACCGCCGCCGCGTTGTTCTGCGCCCCGTCCACCTGATTGCCGGCATTCGCGTAGCGGTACTGCATCAGGAAGTCGTGCAGGGCCAGGTTGACCTTGTCCTCGCCGATGTAGTCCGCGAGCGTGTACATGATCTGACCGCCCTTCTCATACCACACGTAGCTCTCGCGCTGCACCAGCGCCAATGGCCGTTCACGCCGGACCTCGCCGGCGCGGCCGCGCAAATACCTGTCGAGGAAGTGATGCAGCACCCGGTGCATGTAGTCCTTGCCGTACTTCTGCTGCATCACCATATACGCCGAATATTGCGCGAGGGTCTCGGACATCATGTTCGAGCCTTCCACGCGGCCGCCGACCAGTTGGTGCCCCCACCACTGATGGCCGAGTTCATGCGCCGTCACGAAATACGTCAGGTCCACATCCGTAGGCTTCGGCACCCGGGTGATGAAGCCGATTCCCTCCGAAAACGGCACGGTATTGGGAAAGGATTGCGCGAAGGTGCGATACCGCGGAAATTCCATGATGCGGTATTGGGTGAACTGATAGGGACTGAAGTGCGCCTGGAAGTAGTCGAGACCGGCGCCCGACGCCTCGAGCATCTCCTCGACGTTGAACTGGTGCGCAGGATCGTAGTAGACCTCCAGGTTTACGGGGCCGCCGGGGCCTGAGTGCACTTGTTTGCGCACTGCATATCTGCCGGACAGATAGGCGAAGAAGTCCTGGATATGCGTCGATCCCATGCTGTATTCGTAGTAGCGGCGTCCGCCCTCCTGCCACTGGCGCACCAAATAACCCGGCGCAATGCCGATTTGATCGCCGGAGGTGCTGAGAATGGTGTGATAGGTGATCCAATCCGCCTGCGCCGAGAACAGGTTGATGCGCGAATTGACCGGATCGCCGCGCGGGGCCATATCCTCGAGCGCACCCAGGTGCTGCTCGTGGCGGCGGCGCGGATCGTCGATCTCGATTTGCGGGTCGTAGCCCACGCCGGGAAAGAACTCTGCATCGAAAAACGTGCCGTTGTACGCAAACTGCGCCGGCTCGTTGTTGTCGCGAAAGCCGGTTGATTCGTGGCTGACCGAAAATGACAGGGTCATGACCTCGCCCGGCGCCAGCGGCCGATCGAGCGCGTAAATCGAATACAAATTGCGGGCCGCGCGGCTGACCAGATGGAAGGGGCGGTCGAATTGCACATGGCTGACCGATTCGTGTTGATCGGTCAGGTGCACCTGCGAAATCGGCGCCGCGCTCTTGTTCTGCAGCGTGTACCGGCCGGTGCCGTCAAAGCCGCGGCGCTCCGGATAGATGTTGATGGTGGTCTCGACTGCCGTGATCTTCGGCTGCGGAAGGTTTTCGTAGCGTTTGTAGCGGCGCTCGTAGTCGGCAAGGATATGACGCTGGTCGTCGGCGGTGAGATATTCATTGAGCCTGTGTGCATTGTAGTAGTACCAAAGGCCCGAGCCCACGGCCAGCAGCAGCAACAGCCCGGCCGCCGGTGCAAGACGTGGAGCCCGCTGCAGCGCCAGCCGGGTGCGCGCCGCCAGGGAGATATCGGCTCCGCGCCGGCTGTAGGCGACGGAAACGACTCCGAGAAACGCAAAGATGGCGAGCCAGTAGGTGATGGACCAGGTCAGCGCCGGCACGAAATGTCCATAGCCGTTCATGTCCGAATAGATATAGCTCGGCACGGCGCCGGGCAGGTAGAGCGTATTCTCCCAGCCGAAGCTGAAAAGGATGGGCTGCAGCACCACCACCCCGATGACGATGCCATGGCCGATGAACTTGTTGGACACCATGGTCTGCACGAACATGGCGAGCAGCACATACCCCAACATTTGCGGAAAAGTGACCAGATAGAGTTCTTTGAGGTACTGCAGCACTTCGTAGTGGTAGTAGCCGTCGATGGTCTGCATGAAAATGCCGACCAGCATGGTGATGCCGAGCAGAATGATTTCTATCCAGGCGATGGCGCTGAACTTCGACAGCCAGTCGATCGACTCGGGCATGGGCAGCGCGTCGTGGATGCCGTCGAATCGGGTGTCGCGCTCGCGCCAGATCAGCTCGCCGGCATACAGGGCGGCGACGATGACGAAAAACAGCGTTCCACTGCCCTCCACGGCCTGCACCATCAGGTAAGTGACCGGCCATACATTGACTCCGCCGAAACGTCCGGCGAAGTGCCCATTGTTGACGGCAAAAGCAATCAGCAAGCCGACGATTGCCCAGAACGGTATTTCGCGCATCACCGTGCGGATTCGCAGCCGCGTCAGCGTCCAATACTGCAGCAACGTGGTGCGGGGACCGAAGATCTGCCGCACCCGGGGCAGGCGCACCGACACCCAGGAGCGTGTCGAGTTCGATGCCTCTTCTTGCTGACGGGCCTTGGCGGCGCGCTTGCCCTGCGAGCGAGCCGTCAGCGCCTCGACCGACATGGGGAACAGCGCCCAGACGCCGGCCAGCGCGAGAATGCCAATGCCGCTCCACAGCAGCCGGTTGTAGAGAAATACGCCCGGCGAGTATCCGGAAAAGTCCCAGGGCAGCAGCTGACTGTTCTTCTCCAGGACGCTCCAATAGCGGGTGATCGTGTCGAACAGGCGCACGCCGACCGGATCGAAGATGCCCGACCAGAAGTGCTCGAGCGACCGGGTCGCCGAGAACACCGTGATGCCGATGATGTACAGCATGAACAGGGTAACCCCCTGCAGGTACACGATGATCAGCTTGCGGGTGATGGCGGCGACGGCGAAGAAAAGCGAGCCGATGAAAAAGATCTGAATGACCACGATGGAGAAAAACGGCTGCAGATACCATCCCAGGTGATTCGGCCCGATGCGGGTGTGGTCGGCCCACGGCGCAAACGTCCCGATGTAGGTGCCGAGCAGCAGTCCGGAAAACACGCCCACCGTCACGACGAACGACCCCGCCCAGCGTCCGCCCAGGTAGGCGAACTTGGAAATGGGCTTGGTGAAAATCATTTGATAGGTATCGCGCTGGAAATCCCGGAGAATCGACGTGCCGAAGATCGCGGCGATGATGATCAGGCCGAATAGACAGGAGAACGTGTCATTGAAGCTGTTGGCGAAGGGCCCGTTCAACAGCACCTTGCCGTTGGCATTGGCCACCGGCCCGAAGTTTTCCGACGCGATGCAGAAGAATGAAAAAGCGCTCCAAACCAGAAAATACACATAGGTTGAAATGCTCTTGATGCGAAACCGCAGTTCGAAAGTGAAGAATTCCCAGAACATTCCCATGTTGGTATCCCCGGCTCTAGTGCCGCGCCTTCGAGCCGCGCGAGAGATTCAGAAAGTAGACGTCCTCGAGGCCCGACTCCACCGCGCGGAATTCCGCCCCCGGGGAGGAGGCTGCGAACACCCGGATTTCATGCTGGCCGCCCACCAAGTGAGTGCTGACGATTTGCATGTGCCCCTCCAGTGCACGCAGTTCCTCGTCCGTGGCGACCACTCGTGACCAGATCTGGCCGTCGAGCGCCCGCAGTGCTTCCGCCGGCGACCCCTCCAGCAAGACCTCGCCGGCGGCGATGATGGCCATCCGCGAGCACAGTTCCCGTACGTCGTCGACGATATGGGTCGAGAGGATGACGGTCACGTCCCGGCCGATGGATGAGAGAAGATTCAAGAACCGGTTGCGTTCGGCGGGATCGAGGCCGGCGGTGGGCTCATCGACGATGATAAGCCGCGGGCCGGCCAGCAGCGCCTGAGCGATGCCGAAGCGCTGTTTCATGCCGCCCGAATAGGTCGACAGTGCCTTCTTGCGCGAATCCCAAAGATTGGTCTGCTGCAGCAGGGCGTCGACCATTTCCGCGCGCTCCCCCTTGGCGGTGACTCCCTTGAGAATCGCCAGGTGGTGCAGCATGTCGACCGCCGACATTTTCGGATACACCCCGAACTCCTGGGGCAGATAGCCGAGAATGCGGCGCACTTCGTCCTTCTGGGTCAGCACGTTCAAACCATCGAGATCGATGCTGCCGGAGTCGGGATCCTGCAAAGTGGCAATCGTGCGCATCAGCGAACTCTTGCCTGCGCCGTTCGGGCCCAGCAGACCGAACATGTTGTTGCCCACGGTCAACGACAAATCCTTCAGCGCGCGCACCCCGTTGGGATAGGTCTTGGACAAACCCGAGATCTGCAGAGCCATGGAAATATTCCCTCTGTTTATGCTGTCTTGTAGAGTTCGGCGATGGTGTTGACCGCAAGTTCCGCTTCCGCCCGGTCCGCGACCGTGGTGTCATCGTTGAAACCATAATAATCGTCGGCGCCGAGCACTTGAAACACCAGCCCATCGCGGCGCGGGAGAAACGACACTCCTTTGTACAACAGCCCGTAGTTTATTTCGGGCTGCGGAATCATGCGGGCCAATTGCCCCCGCACCGGGGTGACCGACTCATCGCCGAACAGGGCGCGAGCCCCGTAGCCGGTGGCGTTGATCAGCACCTTTTCGCGCAGCTTGGCAAGCTCGGCCGGCGCATGGAATTCCGCAATCTCGATCTTGCCGCCGTTGGCGAGGAAGTCCGACATGAGCAGCCGCGCATAGGGGGCGATGTTGAACATCATCAGCGAACCGCGCTGGAGGTATCGGTCGCGAAACGGATGCGTGCCCGGCGCGAATTGCTCGCTGTGCGGAATGAGATCGCCGAGCAGGTCGGTCTGCAGCTCGGCGAACTTCGGCCGGGAGTCCTCCGCCGCAGAGCCGCGCCTGACCGCGCCGGCTTTATCGGACACGAAGTAGTTGTCGATGAACTCTACGGGGTTGCCCGGCAGGCCGAGCAGGCCTTGATAGGTTTGGAACGACTGCCGCGCCATCGACGCCCACCGTTGCCTGAAGGCGGGAGTCGCATGTTCCTCGAAGCAGATCCGCGAGTCCGGCGACCAGATGCCCGAAGCGAGCGATGAACGCACGTTGGGCGGCAGATCCTTCGCATAAATGGTGACATGGGCGCCGGCCCGTTGCAGCAGCAGCCCGGACGTGAGCCCCATGGCGCCGCAGCCGATGACCGCCACCTCGCGTTCCCCGAAGGCCATCGCCTTGCGCACGGCGATCGCGCTCGATCCCCAGGACAACGACCAGCCGCTGCCTCCATGGCCGTAATTGTGAACGAGGTTTTTTTGGCCGATTTGCTCCACATCCAGGCGCGGCCCTTGGGCGCGAAACGGGCGCGTGCAGACGGTGACTTGCGTGATCCGGTCGGTGCTCGCGCGCAGCGGCGCGAGACCGAGGACCGGGACGGGCAAGGTCCCAGTCGCGGGCGCAGGCGCGTTGACTCTGCAGCCATCGAGCGCGGCCACCACGAGGGCGGCTCCCGCGCCCGCCAGCAAGCGGCGCCGCCCGAAGGGCATTGGCAGCGGGTCGCCCGAGCGAATCATTTGAGTTCGACCTCCACGAAGCGAAATTCGTAGTCGTTCACGTTGATGACGTTGTGGGCGACGCCCGCGCCTCGCGCATACGAGACGCCGGCTTGCAGCGAAGCGTCGCGCACGCCCCCGGGTTCCACCAGGCGCAGAGTACCGCTGGTCAGGGGGACCACCACGTAGTCATGGGCATGCACATGATGTCCGGTTTCCGCGCCGGGGGCAAAACGCCACTCGGTGACGATCACACGTTCGTTTTCCACCTGCACCACCGAGGTAGCCTTCGTCATCGTCATCCCCCCGCGCAACCCTAGGATCCGGACGCGTAAGCCTAGCCTGTTCCAAAATAAAGAATAGTCCCCTCGCTCGTGCTAACGTTTCCGGGCAACCCTTCCGTGGAGCTCGACAATGCGGATCCTTCTGGCGGCCGGCGCGCTCGCCGCGGCATTGACCTTGGTGGGCGGCTTGACCGAGGCCGCCCCTCACCGCAACGGTGCGGTCTATCAGGCTGCGGCAGCCAATCGCCCGGAAGTTCTGGCCTTGCTCAAGGAGATCGTCGACATCGATTCCGGCACCGGAGATGCCGCCGGCGGCGCCAAGGTTGAAGCCGTGCTCGCGACCCGCCTGCGGGCGCTCGGTGCCGAGCTGCGATACGAACCCGCGGAGGCGCCGGGGCTGCCGGACAACCTGCTGGCCGTATTTCACGGTACAGGCAAGGGCAGGATCCTCATCATTGCGCACATCGACACGGTGTTCGGTCCCGGAACAGCGGCGGCGCGGCCGTTCAGCAGCGATGCGGATCGGGCATACGGCCCGGGGGTCGGCGACGAAAAGGCCGGCGTGGTCAATGCCGTCATGGCATTGAAGATTCTGCACGACCTGGGCTTCAGGAACTACGCGACCATCACCTTGCTGCTCGACGACAGCGAGGAACGCGGCTCGCGGGGGTCCCGCAAACTGATAACGGCGCTGGCAAAGCAGCACCACGTCGAATTCAACATGGAACCCGGAGACCCTCCCGATGCCCTCACGGTATGGCGCAAGGGCGCAACCAGCATTCGGCTGCAGGTCAAGGGTCGTGCGGCTCATGCCGGAATGGCGCCGCAGGACGGCCGCAACGCCGCGATGGAACTCGTGCATCAGCTGAGCGCATTGGAGAACGCTTTCCCGCATGCCGGAGACGGCACCACGGTCAACCTGACCATCCTCAAGTCGGGGGAGCGAAACAACATCATCCCGGACGATGCCGAGGCGGTGCTCAACGTGCGCTTCCGCAAGCAGGAAGATTTCGACGCCGTGCTGGCCAAGGTGGAGGCGTCGGCGCGCACCCCCATCATTCCTGACACGCACGTCACGGTCAGCCACGATCCGGCCTATCCGCCGCTCACCGAAAATGCGCAGATCGACGCCCTTGCTGCCCGCGCCAGGGCCATTTACGCCGAAATCGGCAAGACCGTAGAATTGTCCGGCAACGGCGGCGCCTCTGAATCCGCTTTGGCGATGGCCGAGGGCACTGTCGCGCTCGACGGCTTGGGGTACGTAGGTGGAGACTTCCACACCGACCACGAGTGGATAGACTTGAACAGCGTGGTCCCGCGGCTGTATTTGTTTACGCGTCTATTGATGGAAACGGGAGCAAAACCGCCCTGAAGGGGACGGGTACCGGAACGGAATGTCGCCGCTAGTCGTCTGTCCTGCCTGCGATCTGGTGCATAGAAACACCGCGGCCCCCGCACGCGGCCGCACTCTGTGCGCGAGATGCCGCGCCCCGCTGCAGCGGGCCTCGAGCGCCCACATCGATACCGCGATTGCGCTGGCGGTGTGCGCTTTGGTGCTGCTGCTGCTGAGCAACACCTATCCCCTGGTGGAGATGCAGGTCAACGGCAACTCCCGCGATACCACCTTGATCGGCGCCGCGCTCGGACTGTACGCGCAAAATTACGACAGCCTCGCGGCGCTGGTGTTCCTCACCACGGTGGTCGCGCCGCTGCTGCAGATCGCGGCGCTGCTGTACGTGCTGATTCCCCTGCGCGGCGGCCGCCGCGCACCCGCGCAGGAGACCGTGTTCCGCGTGCTGATGCAAGTGCGGCCCTGGAGTTTCATGGAAGTCTTCATGCTGGGAGCCCTGGCCGCGCTCGTGCGCCTGTCCAATTTCGCGCACATCGTCACCGGAGTCTCTCTTTGGGCATGCGTCCTGCTCATGCTTTGCCTGTCCGAGCTGACCAGCGTCACCTCCCCCGAACAGATCTGGCGCTGGATCGAACGGAGCCGCGCGTGAGCAGCCCCGTGACCGGCCGCAGCCTCGGACTGTTGTTCTGCCTGCAATGCCGCGCCACCGTTCGTACGGCCAGCACGCCGCACTCGCGCTGCCCGCGCTGCCACGCGCCGCTGCACGAACGCAAGCCGCACAGCCTGTTGCTCACGACACTGCTGCTCATCGGCGCCGCCGTGCTCTACGTGCCGGCCAACATGCTGCCGGTGATGGACACGCACACCTTCGTCGACGATGAATACGATACCATCATGAGTGGCGTGCTGGTGCTGCTGGAGTCGGGGTCCTGGCCGATCGCCGTGCTGGTGTTCGTCGCCAGCATCGTGGTGCCGCTGCTGAAGATACTGGCCTTGGGGGTATTACTCTACACCGCGTGGCGCGGCTCGCCGCTCAGCCGCTTGCAGCGCAGTGGATTGTTTAGAATGGTGGAGTTCATCGGCCGATGGTCGATGCTGGATGTCTATGCCATATCGCTGCTTGCCACCCTGGTGCAGGTTCAATCATTTGCCTCGATCATCGTCGGCTGGGGTGCCTGGGCCTTCGGCGCCGTGGTCGTGTTGACCATGCTGGCGGCGCGCACTTTCGACGAACGGCTGCTGTGGGACTCGCCCTCGCATGACTGAGCCCACCTCTCCCAACTTGGACGAACTGCCGAGCGCGGTGCCCGCCCGCTCGCGGTGGTCCGGACTTCCCTTGATTTGGATACTGCCCGCGGTGGTGGTCCTTGCCGGCTCCTTCGTGGTGATCCATGAACAGCTCGCGCAGGGAACCCGCATTGAAATCCGCTTTCGCACCGCCGAAGATCTCGAGGCCAACAAGACCAAGATTCGCTACAAGGACGTCGAGATCGGCGCCGTGCGCGACATTCATGTTTCCAAGGACCGCAAGGAAGTCATCGTCAGCGCGGACATTCACCAGGACGCGAGCGACTATCTGGTCGAGGACACTCACTTCTGGGTGGTGCGCCCGCGCGTGTCGGCCGCCGGAATCACCGGACTCGGCACGCTGGTGTCCGGCGCCTACATCAGCGTCGATGTGGGCCGTTCGGCCACCCGCAGCAAGCGCTTTGTCGGACTGGAGGTGCCGCCAATCGTCACGGCGAATCTGCCGGGCCGGGAATTCGTGCTGCTGACCGATGACCTGGGTTCGTTGAGCATCGGCTCCGAGGTATTTTACCGGCACATCGTCGCCGGTCAGGTCGTGGGCTATACGCTGAATCCCGGCGGCACCGGCGTCACGCTCAAGATATTCATCAATGCGCCGTTCGATTCCTATGTCACCGGCAGCACGCGCTTCTGGCAGGCGAGCGGCATCGACATGTCGGTCAATTCCGACGGAGTCAAGCTGCGCACCGAATCGCTCACGTCCATCCTGCAGGGAGGCGTTGCCTTCCAGGGGCTGCCCGGAGGCGCGCCGACGGCGGTGCCCGTCGATACGGCGTTTACTCTCTATCCCGATCAGGACCGCGCGATGCGGCCGACCGATGCGGAAATACGCAGCGTCGTCATGTACTTCAAGGGATCGCTGCGCGGCCTGTCGCCGGGAGCCCCGGTCGAACTGCACGGTATCGAGGTGGGGGAAGTCACGAGCGTGGACGTGGAATACGATTCTGACGCCGGCGCCCTGCGGTTTCCGGTAGGGGCGGATCTGTATCCGCAGCGAATCCGCGGACGCAAGGCGCATCAACCCGCCAAGGCTTCCGGCGCGCACGCCGCCGAAGCCGCGAGCCGCGTGCTCATCGACAGCCTGGTGGCTCACGGGCTGCGGGCCGAATTGAAGACCGGCAACTTGCTGACGGGGCAGAAGTACGTGGAGCTGGACATGCACGCCGACGCTCCCGCGGATAAAGTCTGGTGGAACGAACAGCCCGCGATATTCCCGACCGAATCCAATGGACTGGACGAGATCCAGGACTCCGTCGCAAGCATCGCCCGCAAGCTCGATAAAGTCCCCTTCGACCAAATCTCCTATCGAGTGCTCAACGCCATGACCAGCCTCGATCAGACCCTGAAGAGCACCGACCAATTGATGCGGCATGTCGACGGCAGCCTCGCGCCGCAAATGGAGGCCACCTTGGCCGAAGCTCAGGCGGCAATGAAGAATGCCAAAGATCTGCTGGCGCAGGATGCGCCCCTGCAGAGTGATCTTGGCGCCACCCTGGTGCAATTGTCGAGAGCTGCGAAAGCGGTGACCGCTCTGGTCGAATATCTCGAGCGCCACCCGGAATCCCTGCTGCGCGGTAAACCCGGAGATTCCCCTTGAAGTCATCATCCACGGCTGCCGCTCTCTTGTTACTGCTCGGCGCCTGCGCCAGCAGCCGGCCGGATCATTTCTACATCCTGACGCCGCTGCCGCAAGGCCCGGCATCCGCCCGGTCGGTGCCGGCCGCTCAGGCAGCGCTCAGATTGAGCGTCCCCTCCCTGGTGGACCGCCCCGAAATGCTGCTCAACAGCGCAGCCGGCGGAGTCGACGTCCTGGAGCATGAGCGATGGGCGGCGCCGTTGGGCGACTTGATGACACAGACTCTGGCCCGCGATATCGAGCTGCGTCGCGCGGATGTGGTGGTATTCGGTCCGGGCGCCTACCGCGCAAAAGATGCCGCCCTCAAGATCACCGTCGACGTGGTGCAGATCACCGTGCGCAGAGCCGGCCGCGCGAGCATCGCGGCGCACTGGCGAATCATCGACTCAGGCAGTTCCAAGGAGGCGGCCGGCGGCGATGAGTTCAGCGCCGCCCTGGGAGGCGAGGATTATGCCGCCGTCGCCCAGGCACTCAGCGAGTGTCTGGGGCAGCTGGCGGATCGATTGGTGGAGCAGATGCACTGAGGATCGGCCCCGAGGCTCCCCCTCGGCGCGGACGCCCCGATTTCTCGAGGCGTCCGCGGCGCGCGGCCTGCGCGCACATCAGCCGATTTACGGCTGTACCGCTACGTCGTTCTGGACCGAGGTGACGCCTTTGGTGTTCTTGGCAATCATGGTGGCCAAGTCCACCGCGTCTTGATTGGGCGCTCGCCCGCTCAAATAGACGACGCCGTTGTCATCGGTATCCACCTTGATGCGGGTCAACGTGGTCAGATGTTTCGCCGCCAATTTCGTCTTCACCTTCGTCGTGATCACGGAATCCTTGACGATGTGATGAGACGAGTCAGTTGCCGCGCCTGCTTCATCATCGGCGAAAACCATCGGCGCGAGGACAACACTGGCCGTGAGCATGCTGGCTAGTATGACGTGTTTCATTACTTACTCCTTGCAGTTGTGCAGCCGTTCGGCTTCACATTCGGTGCTCAGCATGACGCGCTGCGCGCCTCCCATCTGTAGGCTTAGCCTGGAAGCGGCTGACGGTCATATCCGACAGGAATTCGTTTGCGCGGCCGCACTGGGCCGTTCGCCCCTGGCACTCGCGCCCTGCGCCTCGTGGCGGGGCATGGACAGGAGACGCGCCGTATTGACCAACGCCATGTGGGTCAGCGCCTGCGGAAAGTTGCCGCGCATGCGCTGAGCGCGGGCCTCGTACTCTTCGGCGAACAACCCAACGTCGTTGCTCAATGCCAGCAGCCGCTCGAACAGCGCCTTCGCTTCCGCGCGTCGGCCTGTCAGCACATAGCTGTCCGCCAGCCAGAAGGAACAGGGCAGGAACGCGCCCTCCCCCGCCGGCAGTCCGTCGACATGCGTCGACGTCGAATAGCGCGAAACCAGCCCATCGATGACCAGTCCGCGTTCGATCGCAGCAATGGTGCCGATGACCCGCGGATCGTCCGCGGGCAAGAATCCCACCTGCGGGATCAACAGCAGGCTGGCGTCCAAATGCTTCGACCCGTAGCACTGGACGAATGAGTTCCTGCGTGCATCGAAGCCTTTCTTGCATACCTGAGCGTGGATGGCGGAGCGCAGTTTTCTCCAATGCCGCACCGGCCCCTTCAGGCCGTATCGTTCTGCGTCTTTGATGGCACGATCGAAGGCGACCCAGGCCATGACTTTGGAATGGGTGAAATGGCGGCGCGGTCCCCGGACTTCCCACAATCCCTCATCGGGCAGTTTCCAATGCGATTCGAGATGCTTCAGCAGGGCGATCTGGACTTTCCATGCTTCCGGTTCCGGCGCCAGCCCCGCGGCCCTTGCCAGATGCAGCGTATCCATGACCTCGCCGTAGACGTCGAGCTGAAACTGCCGGGCCGCCGCGTTCCCGATGCGCACCGGTGCCGCGCCCTTATAACCGGGGAGCCAGGCAATTTGATACTCATCGAGCCGCCTCGCCCCCGTCACTCCGTAGAGAATCTGCAGATCCTGCGGCGAACCCGCCACCGCGCGCAGCAGCCACTCGCGCCACGCGGCGGCCTCATCTTCATAGCCGGCCAGCAGCAAGGCGTTCAAGGTAAACGTCGCGTCCCGCAGCCAGCAGTAGCGGTAGTCCCAATTGCGCACACCGCCGGCCCTCTCGGGCAGCGAGGTGCTGGGGGCAGCGATCATTCCGCCGGTCGGCTTGTACGTGAGCGCCTTGAGGGTGATCAGTGAACGCACCACCGACGCGCGCCAGCGTCCTCGATAGCGGCAACGGGCGGACCATCCACGCCACAGGCGGCCGGTGTCTCGCAGCGCCCGTGCAGCATCGATCGCCGGTTGAGTATCCAGGTGGGATGGACGGTAGTTCAGCACGAATGATTCCATCTCGCCGGCGCCGACTCGGAACCGGGCGACGGTCTTCATGTTCTCGCCCACGACGGCGACCGACGATGACAATTCCAGGGTATCGGGTCCCGCGGTGAACAGCAGGACGTCTCCGGTTCGATGCACCCACGGCACCTGCGATCCGTAGTCGAATCGCACGATCAGTTCCATGCGCAGAGTGACGCGGCCGCTCAGCCCTTCGACGATGCGCACGATATCCCAGCGCTCGTCGGACAACGGCATGAAGTCGATGATCCGCACGGATCCTTCGGCCGTGGCGAACCGCGTCTCGAGAATCAGGCTGCCGTTGCGGTACCGCCGCTGCACGCGCAGCGGCCGCGCGGCGGGGGCCAGCAGCCAGCGGCCATGATTGGGATTGCCGAGCAGCGCTGCGAAGCATGCTCCTGAATCGAATCGAGGCAGGCAAAGCCAGTCGATGGACCCATCATTGCCGACCAATGCAGCCGTGTGACAATCGCCGATCAGCGCGTAGTTCTCAATCGGCAGAGGCATGGACAACTCCAGCGGCCAGCATATCCGCCGCGGGAGCCGCTGCCCTCGCCCAGGGACCGCGAGTGTCCGTCGGTTGTTTCCTACGGCACTTGTCAGCGGCCCCGATCGGCCCTAAGTTACGGCCAAGGATGGGAGCGATGCGTTGAAATACCGCCAACTCGGCAGCAGCGGCCTTACGGTCTCGGAGATTGCCTTCGGCTCCTGGCTCAATTTTTCGAGCGCCCCGCAGAAGCACACTGCCATCGCCTGCGTGCATCGTGCCCTCGATCGCGGCATCACCCTGATCGATACGGCCAACGTCTACGGCCGCGGCGCGGCCGAATCGATATTGGGCGAGGCGCTGCACGGCCTGCGCCGGGACAGCTATGTGCTCGCGACCAAACTCTATTTTCCGATGAGCAGTACCGATCGGGGGCTGTCCCGGGCACAAATTTTCAAGCAGCTCGACGCGTCGCTGGAACGGCTGCGAGTCGCTCACGTCGATCTGTATCAGTGCCATCGCTACGACCCGGACACCCCCCTCGAAGAGACGATGCAGGCCTTGAGCGAGGTGGTCAGGGCCGGCAAGGTCCGATATATCGGCTTTTCCGAATGGCCCGTCGATCGCATCGAAGCCGCGCTCGCCATTCCCGGCGTCGAAAAATTCGTCTCCAGCCAGCCGCAATACTCCTTGCTGCACCGGGATCCCGAGCGGGCTCTGATTCCGCTGTCGAGCCGCCGCGGCATTTCCCAGATCGTCTGGTCGCCATTGGCTCAGGGCGTGCTCAGCGGCAAGTACCTCGCCGGCAGCCGGATTCCGCCCGACAGCCGCGCTGCAAACGACGCGATCAGCGGCTTTCTCAATCAGGATTGGCTGGCGGCCCCGGTCCTGGAGGGCGTCCAGGCGCTGCGGCCGCTGGCGGCGCAAGCCGGCCTCACACTGGCCCAGTTCGCGCTGGCCTGGGTGCTGCGCCAGCCGAATGTCGCGGCGGCCATCACCGGGGCATCGCGGCCCGAGCAGGTCGAGGAGAACGCGTCGGCGTCCGGGCGCCATGTCGCGCCGGAATTATTCGAGAGTGCCGAGCGGATCATGAGCGGCGCCATGGTCAAGTCGGTCCGGACTTGAACTTGGACTGGCGAGTCTTTGCCGTCGCCTCGGCGTTGTTCGCCGCACTGACGGCGATCTTTGGCAAGGTGGGTGTATCGGAAGTGAATTCCGATCTGGCGACCTTTCTCAGAACCGTCGTGATATTGCTGATCACCGCCCTGGTGATCTGGGCGCGCCACGAATGGCAGCGGCCCGATACGCTGTCCGCGAAAGGCGTCCTGTTTCTGGTGCTATCGGGAGCCGCGACCGGCCTGTCGTGGCTTTGTTACTACCGCGCGCTGCAGACGGGCCCTGCATCGCGCGTCGCCCCGATCGACAAGCTCAGCGTGGTCTTGGTGGTGCTGTTCGCGGTGCTGTTCCTGGGCGAGAAACTCACCTGGAAAGTCGGATTGGGCGGCGCGCTGATCGGCGCCGGAGCCGTCCTCATGGCATTGTGACCGCCCCGGGCCGCCCTCGCCATGCGCCGCCGCCGCAACGGCGCATGGCCGGAGCGCAGGAGTTCCGCGCTATTTCGAATCGTCGCGCAAGTCCTCACGCTCCTTTCTCGCATCGTCCATATTTTTCTTGGCGTCGCCGAATTTGGACTGCGCCGCACCGACGTTCTTTTTGATGTTGCCCTTGATCTGTTGGTGCGGGCTGTGCATCACCTTGCCTGCCTCTTCCTGAACCTTGCCTGCCGCTTCCTTTACCCGGCCTTCCACTTGATCTTTGTTAATGCTCATGAACTCACTCCTGAAGGGTTTTCGGCGACGAAGGAGCCGTCGCGCTCGCAATCCATGCTACGCGGCGCGCAACTTTTGATTGTAGGATGGAAGATTCATCGGCTGTCGGAAACCCGGCATTCACGCCGTGGTGCAGCGTATGGCCTCGCTCCATATCTCGCGCGCCCATTGCGCGAGCAGTGCGGCCTCCGCCCAGCGGTCCGACATTTCCCGGCCTGCCGCGTCGGTGATCGCATAGTCCGGGGGCCCCAACTCGCACAGGAACACCAGGGCCGCATCCTGTCCCGCATGTCGCGCCAGCCAGCCGGCAAAACCCTGCCGCCACCACGCACGGAACAACGCCGTCCATTTCGCATTCTGCGGGAAATCGAGCGCCACCTGAATTTGGCCGCGCGCGGCCACCCGGCCTTGGAATGAATCGGAGCGATGGAGAATCGTCGAGATCAATTCCTGCAATGCGGCCGGCGGCGGACAGGGCATTTCGCGATCGACCACATAGTGCGATAGATCCGCGGCCAGCCGCATCTGCGGGACCGCATCGAGCAACTGCACGGTGGTGTAAAGATCGTTGGTTATGCAGTTGCGGTGGGTCTCGAACTGTATCGGCATCGACTCTTGCTCGGCGACCCGCAGCCAACCCTCGATCACCGGCACCATATCGGCGAGTTTGAGCGGCATCTCCTGGCCGATGACCACCACGAACGGCGCCGCGATGCGGTGCGCCAGCCGCAGCGCCGGCCGCAGCGCCTGCACCGACGTCGGAAATGCGGTCAGCCCGCCTGCCAGTCCGGTGCGCCTGAAGTGCGGCACGGTCGCCTCCGCCTGCTCCAGCGTGAGAGCGCCGAGGTCGATGGCCATGCCGTCGAATCCGGCCGCGCGCACGCGGTCGAATTTTTCCGCGAGCGAAGCTTCGGGGACGGTCAACCGGTCCATCGCCCACAAGGCTTGATAGACGAGAAGTCGACTACCCATGCGGGGCGTCGGTGATCCACGCGCGGCCGTCGGGATAGTCGGCCTCCGTTTTGCCATGCCGGAAGGCGCGCAGCACGGCAATTTGAAACCCCAGATAGGTCATGGACGGCGGCGCGGCTCCGCGCGCCGCGAAAATGGCCCGATCGAGCTCGCGTAAATGGTGGAACGGCACTCCGGGAAAGGCGTGGTGCGCGGTGTGATACTGCATCTGCCAGCCGAGCCAGCGCATGACGGCATTGGTACGGGTGCTGCGGGTATTGACCAATACATTGTCGTCATGCGGCAGGCCCAGGTGTTCCATGGTGTTCTGCAATTGATGCACCCATTTCATCGCCAGCATCGGCGCCAGCCAGAAAATCACGGCGGCCCAGCTGGCCGCCATCAGCGATGCGCCCGCGATCACTGCATAGCCGGCCAGATGCAGCCGCGCCTCCCGGATCAATTCCGGATGACGCTTGGCGGGCAGGTACGGTTCGGTGACGATACCGGCGGCGAACCGCAGGATCCGGCGCCACCGGGTGTACCAGTACGTCACGCCGGACAGCCAAAGCAAATAAGACCTCAGCGTGTAGCGTGGGCGCGCCAGCTCGCCGTCCCGCGACCAGTCCTGCGTGAAGCGGTGATGCGCCATGTGCTGCACTTGATCAAAGGTGCGCGGATAGAACAGCAAGAAACCGAAAATTCGCCCCACCCATTCGTTCAGCCAGCCGGTGCGAAATACGGTCCAATGACTGAGTTCATGCTGTCCGGCGTACAGAAAGTTGAGCAGCGTGCCGTGTACCGCAAAGACCGGCACGGCCCACCATGTGCCACCCCACAGCCCAAGCAGCGTCCCGCTGACGGCGATGGCTCCCAGATGCGAAAGAGTCTGGATCGCGCCCGCGCCATTCGAGGCGGCGCACAGGCTGCGTAGTAGGGCGGGATCGATCACCTCACGCCGCACGAATACCTCGTCCATCGCCCGCTCCTCCCCGCCGACGGCCCATCCTACGACGGTGGCCGCCGCGTGGCTATTGCGCGTGATCGGCCTCGACCTTCGCCACCGACGGGCGCGCCGACACCCCGCGCGCGTGTTCTTCCAGCCGGGGAGCGCGTGCATAGAGTTCGGACTTCTCGCCGGGATGCCATGACGCCAGCATGTACAGATACACGTCGGCGATCGAATACTCGGCGCCCAGCACGAAGGGCCCGAGGCTTTGACTGATGAGCCCAAGATGAGCGCGAAAATCCGCCGTCCCCTGTTCACGGATGGCTTCGGCATCCGCCGCGCCGCGCGGCGAATAGCGGGCCGAATAGTACATACGCAGCGCCGCCTCATAGACGTTGGCCGACAGAAACACCATCCATTGCAGGAATTTCGCATGCGCCGCGCCGCCGGGCGGCGGCGCCAGCGCCGACTTAGGATGAGCGAGCGCGAGGTGGATCAGCATCGCCGCCGACTCGAACATGATGGTGCCGTCCGGCAGCGCCAAGGCCGGCACTCTCCCCGCGGGATTGATCGACCGAAAGCGCGCCACTTCCGCCGCTTCGTTGCCCACCCAAATTCTCTCGTACGGCGCTCCGATCTCCTCCAGCGCCACTTGCACCGCGAGCGATCCCGAGCCCGGCCGCCCATAGAGTTTGTACATTGCCGCCGCCCCCTTTTAGGTCTTCACGCCAGTGCGCATATTACCGGCTCGCAGCTCGCAGGTGCTGAATTGCAGTATCCTTGCGCGAGTTCCCGGCCACAGGCGCCGATCGCACAAGGGATGAGCATGCTTTCCAGACGAGTCTTTATCCGAGGTGCCGCCGCCGCGCCGCTCATCGCCGTCACGGCGAACCGATGGCTGCCCACGGCGGCGGGCGCCGAGCTCAAATCCATCACCATTGATGCCAAGCCCATCTCGATCGACGAACGGCGCGCCCGCGTGGCCAAGGTTCAGACGCTGATGGCTCAGCGCAAAGTGGCGGCGTTGCTGCTGGAACCGGGTTCGTCCCTGGAATACTTCACGGGAATCCGCTGGCATCGTTCCGAACGCACCACGCTCGCGGTCATACCGGCCGTGGGACAGGTCCTGGTGGTAACGCCGGCTTTCGAGGAGCCTTCCGTTAACGAAACCCTGCAGGTCGGCGGCGATGTGCGGCCGTGGAACGAACACGAGAGCCCCTTTGAGCGGATCGTCCAGGGTCTGCGCGACCGGGGGATCGCCTCGGGAGTGCTGGCCGTTGAAGCCACCGTGCGATTCTTCATCGTCGACGGCGTGAGGCAGGCGTCGATGAACTACGAACTGGTGTCGGCGGAGCCGCTGGTGCGCGCATGCCGGCTGATCAAATCGCCGGCCGAATTGGCGCTCCTGCAAACCGCCAACCATGTGACCATCGAAGCGCTGCGTTCGGTTCATCGGAGAGTGGAGCGCGGCATGAGTTCCGCGGACATCGGCGCCCTCATGGATCACGCCACCGTCGCCCTGGGCGGCGAGCCCGAGTTCTCGCTGGTGCTCCTCAACGAAGCTTCCGCGTATCCGCATGGATCCCTGCAATCGCAATCCGTGCGCGACGGCTCGATCATATTGATGGATTGCGGCTGCGCGGTGCACGGCTACCAGTCGGATGTTTCGCGCACCTGGGTGTACGGCCAGGCGAGCGCGAGGCAGCGCAAGATCTGGGACACCGTCAGACACGGACAGGAAATCGCGCTGCAAACGGCCAAGATCGGCGTGCCCGCAGGCGCAATCGACGACGCGGTGCGTGGTTATTACGAACGCGAGGGCTGGGGTCCGGGTTACAAGCTGCCCGGCCTCTCCCACCGCACCGGGCATGGCATCGGGCTTGACGGGCATGAGGCGGCCTACCTGGTGCACGGCGACGCCACACCTCTGCAAGCGGGCATGTGTTTCTCCGACGAACCTGGGATCTATATTCCCGGCGAGTTCGGCGTGCGCTTGGAAGACTGCTGGGTCATGACCGACGCGGGTCCCAAGCCGTTCACCCCATTGGCCAGGTCTCTGGAAGACCCTATTTGATCGCCCTCGCGTCCCTGCTGGTCTGGTTGTATTTGATGCTTGCGCACGGCAGATTTTGGCAATCGGCGCCGCAATTGCCGCCCGCCGCTCCGTCGGAGTACCCCGGCGTCGACATCATCGTGCCGGCGCGCAATGAGGCAGCCACCATCGCCCCGGTGATCGGTTCGCTGTTGGCCCAGGATTACGCCGGCCCGTTCAAGGTGATTCTCGTCGATGACAATTCCAGCGACGGCACCGCCGCCGCGGCCGGCGCAGCGCCACGGCCGGCACGCCTCACGGTAATTCGTCTGCAGACAAAGCCGGCGGGGTGGTCCGGCAAATTGTGGGCCTTGAGCCAGGGCGTCGCCGCAAGTTCCGCCCCCGTCATCCTGTTCACCGATGCCGACATCGTGCACGATCCCCGGCATCTCTCGTCGCTGATTGCAAAGCTTCTGCAAGCCCGGCTGGAGATGGTGAGCGAAATGGTGCAGCTGAATTGCGTGAGCTTGGCTGAACGCGCGCTGGTGCCCGCGTTCGTCTATTTTTTTCAAATGTTGTATCCGTTCAAGCGGGTGAATGACCCGCAATCCCGGGTTGCCGCCGCCGCCGGCGGCACGGTGTTGATTCGCCGCGACGCTCTGCAGCGCATCGGCGGCATCGATTCGATCAAACACGAGTTGATCGACGATGTGGCGCTGGCAAGATCGGTGAAGCGGACCGGTCCGATCTTTCTGGGCCACTCCGGCCTCGCCACGTCGATGCGCGCCTATCCTCGATTTGCCGATATTTGGCAGATGATTTCACGCACAGCCTTCACGCAACTGCGCTACTCCGCCCTTCTGTTGGCGCTCGCTCTGATCGGACTGTCGCTGGTTTGGTTGGTGCCGGTGTCGGCGATTTTCTTCGGCCGCGGCTGGGAGCGGGCGTGCGGGTTGATCGCCTTCGGACTCGCGGCCGCCAGCTACCAACCCATCTTGACGCGCTACCGGCAGCATCCACTTTGGTCGCTCGCGCTGCCCCTGATTGCCCTGTTCTACATGGGCGCGACCTTGAACTCGGCGCTCGATCATTGGCGCGGACGCGGCGCCCGTTGGAAAGACCGCGCCTACGGGTCGGAGTCGGATTAGCCCTTCACCGCGCTCGAGGCGGGTGCAACGGCCCGCAGGGTTTGGCCCTTGACCGAAAATCCCTCCGGCCAAAGTTCGTGCGGCAGGCAGTCGGTGCGGTAGTCGATGCCGCGCAAACTAAAGTTCTGGATGATGGTGTCCTTCATCCGGTCCACGAGTTCGCAGTCGCCGTCACCCATGAAGGCGGGGCGCCGCGGCGACAATTCCAATGATGTCCAGCGTGCCTTGACCGTATCCGACCCCGCTGCATCGGCGGCGGGGGCAAGCGAGTAGAAATCCGCGTCCACGAAGGCGTTGCGGCTGGGAGTGCCGTCGGTGCCCGGGCAGCCCACGGCCCTCACCTTGAGATCAGTGCGCGCCCCGAGATGCAGAAGAATCCGGCGAACTTGATCTTCCAAGCCGCTGCAGGTGTAGAGGCTCGTAAAGGCCATGTAGTCGAAAGTCACCTTGTGATGCTGCCAAACGCCGGCCACCACCTCGGCGGGCGCCGGGGCCGCCGTACCGGCGCCGGCGGAACCGGCGGACCACCCTGCCGACAGAGCGAGCGCCGCCGCCGCCCAAATTGGCATCCGGCCATGATTCGCGCAGTACACGATGATTTCCTCCGGGCAGACTCCTAGCTCATAGACTGAATGCCGAGAAGCAAGTTCAGCCCGCGCGGCTGGCTTCGACCACGGTCACGGCAGTCATGTTGACAATGCGCCGCACGGTGGCCGCGGGAGTCAGGATGTGAGCCGGGGCGGCGCAGCCGAGCAAGATGGGACCGATGGCGACATTGTGACCCGCCGCCGACTTGAGCAAGTTGTACGCGATGTTGGCGCTGTCCAAGTTCGGACAAACCAGGAGGTTGGCGCTGCCGTGCAAAGTGCTGTGGGGCAACACCGCCGAACGAGCCGCTGCATCCAAGGCGCTGTCGCCGTGCATTTCACCGTCGACTTCCAGCTCCGGCATTTGCTCGTGCAGCAAAGCCAGTGCGGCGCGCATCTTCAGAGCCGACGGTGCATCGCTGCTGCCGAAATTCGAGTGCGACAGCAATGCGACTTTGGGCACCAGACCGAAGGCGCACAGTTGAGCGGCGGCCAGGCGGGTGATTTCCGCCAGCTGCGCGGCGGTCGGGTCGAGATTGACGTGGGTGTCGACGATGAAGACCTGCCGGCCCGGCAGGATCAGTCCGCTCATGGCGCCGTACACAGTGACCCCCGGCCGGCGTCCGATGACCCGATCGATGTAGTGCAGATGGCGCAGCGTGGTGCTGATGGTGCCGCAGATCAATCCGTCCGCTTCGCCCTTCTTGAGAAGCATCGCTGCAATCAACGTGGTGCGGCGGCGCATCTCCAGTTTGGCGTATTGCGCCGTCACGCCCTGACGCTCGGTGAGATGGTGATAGTCCTGCCAATACTCGCGAAACCGGTCGTCGTGCTCGGGATTGACCACCGTAAAGTGCTCTCCCGCCCTGATGCGCAGACCATGACGCTTGATGCCGCGCTCGATCACCGCCGGCCGGCCGATCAGAATCGGGGTGGCCAGCTTCTCATCGACGGCGATTTGCACCGCCCGCAGCACCCGCTCACCCTCGCCCTCCGCATAGACGATGCGGCTGCGGTCGGCCGGGATCCGGCGTGCGGCGGCAAATATCGGCTGCATGAGCGTACCGCTGTGGTACACGAACTGCAGCAGCCGCTGCTTATAGGCTTCCAGATCGGCGATGGGGCGCGCAGCCACGCCCGATTCCATGGCGGCTTTCGCGACGGCGGGCGCGATCTTGACGATCAAGCGCGGGTCGAATGGTTTGGGAATCAGGTATTCCGGTCCGAACGCCAGATCCTCGATTCCCCCATAGGCTGCGGCCACCACGTCGCTCTGTTCCTGGCGTGCCAGTTCCGCGATGGCATGCACGGCGGCAATCTCCATCGGCCGCGTGATGGTGGTGGCACCGACATCCAACGCGCCGCGGAAGATGAAGGGAAAGCACAGGACGTTGTTGACCTGGTTCGGATAGTCACTGCGCCCGGTGGCAATGACCGCATCATCGCGCACGGCGCGGACCTGCTCCGGCAGAATTTCCGGGGTCGGATTTGCCAGGGCCAGAATCAGGGGCCGCGGGGCCATGGTCTTGACCATTGCCGCGGTAAGGACCCCGCCCGCGGACAGGCCGAGAAACACATCCGCCCCCCCGATGACCTCGCTCAAGGTGCGTGCAGCGGTCGGCTGGGCGAAGCGGGCCTTTTCCGGATCCATCAGCTCGCGCCGCCCCTCATAGACCACCCCGGCGAGATCCGTGAGCCAAATGTTCTCGCGCGCCAGACCCAATTCGAGCAGCAGATCCACGCAGGCCAGAGCCGCGGCACCCGCGCCGCTGACCGCCAGCTTGATCTTGCCGATCTCCTTGCCGACGACCTGCAGCCCGTTGATGCAGGCGGCTGCGACGATGATCGCCGTGCCGTGCTGGTCGTCATGAAAGACCGGAATCTTCATGCGCCGGCGCAATTCGCGTTCGACGATGAAACATTCGGGTGCCTTGATGTCCTCAAGATTGATGGCGCCGAAGGTCGGTTCGAGCGCCGCGATCACTTCGATCAATTTTTGTGGATCGCGCTGCTCGACTTCGATGTCGAACACATCGATGCCGGCGAATTTCTTGAACAGGACGGCCTTGCCTTCCATGACCGGCTTTGCCGCGAGCGGCCCGATCGTCCCCAGGCCCAGCACCGCCGTGCCGTTGGTGATGACCCCCACCAAGTTGCCGCGCGCCGTGAAGCGGAAGACATTGAGCGGATCCTTGACGATGGCTTCGCAGGCCGCGGCGACGCCCGGCGAGTACGCGAGCGCCAGGTCGCTCTGGTTGAGCAATTGCTTGGTGGCGGTGATCGACAGCTTTCCCGGTGTCGGAAACTCGTGATAGTCCAGGGCCGCCTGGTTGCGCGCCTCCTGGGCGGCGTCGCTCTTCTTGGTGCGCGGGTCGGTCAAAGCTGATTCCTAATGTTGCGGTCGGCGCCGGGGCTAACGTTCAGGATTCCGGCGGGGATGGTAGCCGGGTCATTATAAGGCGCCGCGCGGCAATTGGGTCTAAACTCCCCCTTGGGTGATTCGGTGGGTTTTATTCTCAATCTGGAGGATGTGACCATGGGCACTACACTCGTCAGCGGCGATGATCAGGTTTTGCATCTCGAGGTCATGCGCGTCCCGGTTTTCCGGCCGTTTGCTTGGTTGCACGCGGGATGGCTCGACATGCGCAAGCATTGGGGCACCAGCCTCGGCTACGGTGCATTGATCGTTGCGCTGGGCTGGACATTGTTGGTGTTTTGCGGCACCCACCCCTATTTCGTCGCGGCGGCCATTTCCGGCTTCCTGCTGGTCGGCCCGCTCATGTCGGCGGGATTCTGCGAAATGTCGCGGCGCTATTCTCTTGGACAGTCGGCCGATTTCGACGACTCCCTGGAAGGATTCGGCAGGAATGCCCCCGCACTGTTCGAATTCGGCGTGATTCTGGCCATCTGCGCCGCGGTGTGGTTCGGCGTGTCGGCGCTGCTCCTCGGCACCGTGTTCCACATCGTCACGCCCGCTGTCAGCGAGACTTTGTACCGCGGCTTCATCGACCAGACCAACCGCTCGCAAGTCCTGGCCTACATCGTCATCGGCGGAATGCTGGCGACCGGCGTGTTTGCCGTGTCGGTGGTGTCGATACCGCTCATCATCGACCGGCACGCCACCGCCGGACAGGCGATGCGCGCGAGCGTCAATGCGGTGTTCCGCAACATCCCGGCCATGATCCTCTGGAGCGGGTCCATCCTGGCGCTGACGATCGTCGGCTACGCACCCCTGCTCGGCGGCCTGCTGATCATCGCGCCCCTTCTCGGGCACGCCACTTGGCATGCCTACAAGGACATGATTCACTGAGTACCATGCAGGATCTGGCCGCGGAACTCGACACCGAGGGGTATGCAATCGTCCGCGGCTTTCTCTCGCCGTCGGAGATTGCGGCGATCGGTGCCGAAGCCGACCGGATGTACCAGGAAGGCCTGAAGCATCACGCCACCTACCGCGACAAGAATCTCCTGTTCGAGGTGCTCGATGATCCCAAGGCCCATCGGCGCGTGGTTCTGCAGGCGCACTGGACGGCGTGGATCAGTCCCTTGATGGAGCAGATGCGGCGCAGCCCGCAATACTATTCCGTGCTGGAACCGTTTTTGGGAACGGACATCAAGCAGATTTCACACCAGGTGCATTGGAAGCCGCCCGGCGCGAAATACACCTTTTACCGCTTTCATCAGGACGCCCGCTTCCGGCAGGGCAACGTCAAGGATTTCGCCTACCTGCGCAGCACCGTGACCACCGGACTCGCCATCGATCGGCAGACCGTGGAAAACGGCGCATTGCGGGTCATGCCCAAGAGCCACCGCTTGGGTTACCTGGGTTTGTCCGACGACGGACCCATCATGGTCGGTCAGACCCAGGACGAGGAGTTGCGGCGTGCCGGACTCGATCCGAAGAACATCGTCACCTGCGAAATGGAGCCCGGCGATCTGCTGTTGTGGACCCTATTTACCGTGCACGGTTCGGCACCGAACGTCAGCAATTATGATCGGCGGTTCATGATCAATAGCTACGTGCGGGCGGCCGACAGCGAGCGCGGCGAATGGGCGTTTCGTGGCG
Source organism: uncultured Gammaproteobacteria bacterium (assembly GCA_963800375.1). GTDB lineage: Bacteria > Pseudomonadota > Gammaproteobacteria > Steroidobacterales > Steroidobacteraceae > Bog-1198. The sequence continues at coordinate 44,971 of CAWDAT010000005.1, forward strand.
GCGTGTCGACTCCCCTCGGAGTGGAACCCGAAATCTGCAAGTACGAGCAATTGCGGGAGCGGCCGGGACCGTTCTATATCCAATCCGACTGGACTGAAGAGGCCAGATCAGCGGGCGCTCGCAGCAGCCCGCAATGACTTGGCGATCCCTGAGGCGGCCAGCAAGTAGTGAACCGCCGCCCAGCCGAAAAACAACAGCGTCACCATCAATCCCCGCCTCGTAGCACGCGCCAGTGTCGCCCTGCAGGCCGATCTGACCTCGGCAGGCGCCGTTGCGGCGCCCGCGCCGCCGGGACAGGCGACGGAAAACGGGGTGTCCGCAGCGATGGACAAAGCCATCGGCGTGCCGCGGCTGCGAAAGTCGCTTTGCGCAAAGCGGTCGATGACCCAACCCGTGAACAAGGGCCCGCCGCCGAGCGCCAGCACGCTCAAGCAGATGTACAGGATGGCCGTGGCCGTGGCGCGGCGCCGCTGCTCCACCACATTTTGCACCACGCCGAAGGTCGGTCCGAGGGAGGCGTACTGGAAAAAACCGGCAATCGCCAACAGCCAGGCGGCGCGCATCCAGTCCGTCTGCAGCAGCGACAGCAGATACAGAGGCAACGCGGTGGCGCCGCCCAGCGCCGGGACGAGCGCGTACCAGCGGGCATCGCGTTTCGCGAAAGCGTCGGCGATGAAGCCGCCGGCGATGATGCCGAGGCCGACCGCCACGCCGCCCGCCGCGCCGGCGATCACTCCCACCGTGGTGTAGTCGAGATCGAACACGCGGCGCAGATACGGGGGAACGAATCCATAGAATCCATAAGCCGCAAAACCGCCGAGAGTGACACCGAGAATCATGTGGCGGATGGGGCCATCGGTGAAGAGGGCCCGGCCGACGGCCCACAGCTCACGTGCTTCGCCGCAAATCGAGAACGGCGGCAGGGATGATCCCCGTCCGCGCAGCGGCTCGCGAATGAGCATTTTGATGAGAATTGCGACTCCGATCCCCGGCAGCCCGACGGCCGCGCACGCGGCGCGCCATCCCCAATGCTGGACCACATAACTGCCTCCGACGGCCGCGAGCAGATATCCCAGCGATGTTCCGCAGGTGTACACCGACAGCGCCGACGTGCGCCGGGCGGGTTCGAAGTAGTCGGAGATCAATGAATGCGCGGGCGGCGAGCAGCCGGCCTCGGCAACCCCGACACCCGCCCGGATCAGCAGCAATTGCGGGAACGACGCGGCGGCACCGCAGAGCGCGCTCAACGCGGACCAGACGATGAGCGCGACGGTAATGATGTTGACGCGGCTCAAGCGTTCGGCCAGGCGCGCGACCGGTACGCCGCCGAAGGCGTACAAGACGGCAAACGCCGTGCCGCCGAGAAGGCCGAGCTGCGTGTCGGTCAGTTTCAGATCCAGTTTCATCGATTGGCTGATGATCGAAATGATGGTTCGATCCATGGCATTGAAGGTGTACGCCGTCATCAGCAGCGACACCACCATGCTCTTATAGGCAGCGGAATATTGATTCGTCTGATTCTGCAATCAGCGCGTCCGCCATTGGGTCGGGCTGCGGCCGAATACCGTGCGAAAACTCGCGTTGAAATGCGATATGTCGTTGAAGCCCGCGGCCAAGGCGATCCGGGCCACTGAATATCCCGTGGCGAGCAGGTCATTGGCGGCGGCGCGCAGGCGCGCCGTCCGCACATATTGGGCCGGACTTTGCCCGGTTACCCGCTTGAAGGTGCGCAGAAAATGGAACGGGCTCAATCGCGCGCGGTTGGCCAGGGCGGCAAGCGAACAAGGTTCACTGTACGATTCCTCGAGGTGGCGAACGACCGACAAGACCCGCAATTGATTGCGCCACGACACCCGCCAGGTAATCGCCCGGGATTGATGCAACTGCAGGGCGGCGGCCGCCAGCCGGTACGCGCTCTCCTCCCGATCGGCGCTCTTCAGCGCCAACCGGCGCATGTAGCCGAACACGGCGGCTGAAAAGTTCCCCGGCGGGACGGCGGTGACAGGGAACCGTGTCTCATCCAAGCCGCACTCCTCGGCGATCTTGCGCAGAAACTCCTCCTCGAAGGTCACCACCTGGCGCCGGTTGCCGCTGCCGTCCTGATGAAGACAGGAGAAATGCTCGCCCCGATTGCCGAATATGACGGTCCCCGGCACCGCTGTGGCGTCCCCGCCCTCGCCGCGATACTCGAAACATCCGGACACCACCACACCGATCGCGAACCGGGAGTACTGCTTCTCCCGCACCCGCTTGCGCGGGGCCGGACGGCACGCCTGCTCCGCCACCCCATATCCATCCAGGTGAGCAATTTCCCCCAAGATCCGCCCCTGCAAAACGCCTACTATCCCACAGCTCATGCACAGTCACACCGAGACTCGCGGGTTTGCCGCCCTGGCGGCCGAGCATTGGCGCAGCATGGGCCTCGGTGCCGCGGCCTTCGCCATCGCCATGACCGGGCTCGGCGTCTTGGCGCTGGTCTACGGTGATTTCGCGCTGCAGTGGCAGCCCGTTCCCCCATGGCTTCCCGGGCGGCTGGGGGTCGCGTACCTGAGCGGCGCGATCCTGCTGTTGGCGGGGATCGGAGTGTTCTTCCGGCTCCTCGCTCGGCGCTGCGCCTTGGCGCTGACGCTGGTTCTGCTGGTGTGCTGGGTCCTTCCCCAGCTCATCAAGGTCGCGGCGCTGGGCGTCAGCATCGGATCAATACTGGGTCTGTGTGAAACCGTTGCCGTGATGACGGGCGGCTGGCTGCTGTGGGTGTCGATCTCGCGGCGCGGCGGGATCCAAATTGCGCGCAGCCTGTTCGCCCTATCGTGTGTCGTATTCGGTCTGTCGCACTTTGCGTATGCCGGCTTTACCGCCGACATGATTCCGCACTGGCTGCCGCTGCGCCTGTGGTTGGCCTACGCGACCGGCGCGGCGCATCTCGCGGCGGGCCTGGCAATCCTGTTCGGCATCCGGGCACGATTGGCCGCGATACTGGAGGCGCTGATGATGAGTTCGTTCGTGATGTTGGTGCACGTCCCGAGCCTCGTCGGCACGCCCGCTCCCGATTGGGCGCCTACAATGCGCATTCAATTGACCGCACTCATGTGGGCGTCGGCCTTGGCCGGATCCGCGTGGATCGTCGCTCGCTCCTTGCGCGAGCAGCCTTGACGATGCGCGCGCCGCCTGCGGCTAGGGAGTGTCGTCGCGGCGCAGGAAGGCCAGTACCAGAGTTTCCGCCTTGCGCGGCGCGGCAAGGCTCAGGCTGCCGTTGAACACTCGGTGGATGAGGCCCGAGCGCCAGGAATCAAACACCGCCGGATTGATGTAAGACTTGCGGCACACCGCCGGGGTGTTGCGCAGCGTGACGGCCACCTGCTTGACCACTTCGGCAATCTCACTCTTCAGCACGCGTTCGCTCGCAGGCTGCGGCAGCGGCGTGCGCGCCAGCAAGGTAATGGCATGCAGGGTCGCACCCCAGGTACGAAAATCCTTGGCCGTGAAGTCTTCGCCCATGGCTTCGCGCAGATAATCGTTGACCTGGCCGGAATCGATGGGACAACGTTGCCCCTCGTCGTTCACGTACTGGAACAGATGCTGGCCCGGAATTTCCTGGCAGCGACGCACGATCTGCGCGATACGCTTGTCGTCGATGAGAATCTCGTGCTGCACGCCGCCCTTGCCGCGGAAGTTCAATACCGCGCGTCCGTCGTGAATGAAGCTCACGTGCCGGTTGCGCAGCGTGGTCAGCCCAAAGCTCTTGTTGTCGCGCGCGTACTCGCTGTTGCCGATGCGAACGCGCGTCGCATCGAGAATGCTGACGACCACCGCCAGGACTTTTTCGCGCGGCAGGCCGGGCAGCGCAAGGTCGCGCCTGAGTTTGCGCCGCAACTTCGGGAGCGCCTCGCCGAAGGCCACCATACGGTCGAACTTCGCGCTGTCTCGCACCTGCCGCCACTGTGGATGGTAGCGATACTGCTTGCGCCCGCGCGCATCGCGGCCGGTCGCCTGCAGGTGACCGCGCGCTTTCAGGGAGATCCATACGTCCCGATACGCCGGCGGAATCGCCAGACTGGCGATGCGCTTGAGCTCCTTGGCGGCCGCCAGCCGGCGGTTCTCCGGAGTGAGGTAGCGAAACCCTTTGCCCGCGCGCAAACGCCGGATGCCGGGCTCCGCGTCCGACACGTAGATGAGGCCTGCCTCCACCGCCATTTGCGCCGCTTCGGCGGCGACGCCGGTGAGGTTCGCGCTCGCTGGTGAGGATTTCAGACTCATGGCGTCGGATTGTTAGCCATTCGAAAGACCGCGCGCTAGACGCTTTCGGCGCGACCTGCGGAATTTGTGACGCAATTCTGTGACGCAATAGAGAGAAGACCGCCGCGGGGCTGCCGACCCCGGGGCGATCGATATTACGTTACATTCGTGATCAGATTTCCAGCGCCACTGCTTTTCTGTTGCGCAGCGCCAGCAGCAGGTAATAAACAATGCCGATGGCGATCCAGTAAGCGCCGAGAATTTTCGCCGCGCGATCCATCTCATAGAGCACGTAGACAATAATGGCCAGTCCCGTCAACGGAAAGATCATGTGCCGCAGCCAATCTCTGCTACGCCGGCGATAGAAGTAATGGCTGATTACCGACAGATGCAGTAGGACAAAGCCGGTCAAGGCGCCGAAATTGACCACCCGGCTGAGGTCATCCAAACGGTGCGCAAAGAATAATCCCACCAGAAGCGACACCAGAGCCACCGCCAGAGTGCTGATGTAAGGCGTCTTATAGCGCGGATGCACCCTGGCGAGGATCGCCGGCAATTTTCCGTCTCGGGCCATGGCGAACAAGACGCGCGACACGGCCGCCTGCGCCGCCATGGCATTGGCGATCGCCGATGCGATGACGGTGGCCAGGATCGCGGCCAGGCGCAGCCACGCACCGCCGGCGCGCTGCGCTACTTCGTAGAATGCCGTATCGGAAGAGGAAAAATGCATGCCCCGGGCCAGATCGGTCGCAATCCAGGTTTGCAGCATGAACAGGGCGCCGACGAGCACCAGCGCCAGCACCGTTGCACGGCCGACCGCAAGGCGGTTTCCGCGGCTCTCCTCCGAGAGCGTCGAGATGCCGTCGAATCCGAGGAAGGACAGGACCGCGATCGATGTGGCGCTGGCAACCGTCGATGCGGAAAACACCTGCGGGTCATAAATGGGTTTGAGCGTCAGTCCGCCCGCGCCCGCCCCGCCGTACAGCGCCGTCAACCCCAGGACGACGAACAGGGCCAGGGTCGCCAGCTCCATGATGAGCATGTAGCGGTTGACCCGTGCGGTGAACTCGATGCCGAGCAAATTGACGAGCGCATTGATGGAAATGAATCCGGCCAGCCACATCCATGCAGGGACGGCGGGAAAGATGGGTCGCAGTGCGACCGCGCTGATCAAGTACAGGAGCGACGGCACCAGCAGATAGTCGAGCAGGATCAACCAGCCGGAGAAGAAGCCCGCAATCTCGTGCAGCCCGCGCTGTGCGTAGGTGTACACGGACCCCGCCAGCGGAAACGCCTGCGACATGGCGGCGTAGCTCAGCGCGGTAAAGAACATTCCGGTGAGACCGAGCAGGTATGCCAGCGGCACCATGCCTTTGGACTCGTTCCAAACGAAACCGAATACTCCGAAAGGCGCTATCGGCACCATGAAGATCATCCCGTAGATGATCAGATCCTTGGTCGTCAGCGCACGGCGCAATTGTTCTTCGTATCCGAATTCTTGTAGCGACATGCGCGCCAGTCTAGATGATTATTACGTGCACGGCGCGGCCGGGATTCCGTACAATGGCTCATGGGCGCGGTTCATCGGCACACCATCCATCAAACGCACTACGGCTGGGATCGCAGTTTCCCCCCGGCGGCGCGAATCGCTCCCGGCGACGAATTGGAATTCGACGTGGCCGATGCCTCCGGCGGACAGCTCGGCGAAAACTCGACCGTCCACGATGTCGCCGCGCTGGATTTCACCAAGGTCAATCCGGTCGCGGGTCCTGTGTTCGTCGAGGGCGCCGAACCGGGCGACGTGCTGAAGGTCACGCTGCTCTCGTTCGTTCCGTCGGGGTGGGGCTGGACGGCAAATATTCCGGGCTTCGGATTGTTGGCCGATGAATTCGCGAAGCCCGCCCTGCAGCTGTGGCGTTACGACCCTGCGTCGCTGGCTCCGGCGTTGTTCGGCCGTTGGGCCAAAGTGCCGTTGAAGCCCTTCACGGGAACCATCGGCGTGGCGCCCGCCGCGCCGGGCTTGCACAGCATCGTGCCGCCGCGCCGTGTCGGCGGCAACATGGACGTGCGCGACATCGCGCTCGGCACCGAATTGTTTCTCCCCGTCGAAGTGGCCGGCGCCTTGTTCTCCGTGGGAGACACCCACGCGGCGCAGGGCGATGGTGAAGTATGCGGCACGGCGATCGAGAGTCCCATGCGGGTCGCGCTTCGGTTTGATTTGCTGAAGGGCGAACCGCTTGCCTTCCCGCGCTTCAGGACCGCCGGCCCCGTGTCCCGTCATCTCGACGCCAAGGGGTACGACGTGACCACGGGCATCGGTCCCGACTTGATGGCGGCAGCCCGCGACTCCGTCAGGTCGATGATCGATCTCTTGGGACGCCAGCGGGGTATGTCCGCCGTCGACGCCTACCTGCTATGCAGTGTCTGCGGCGATCTGCGCATCAGCGAAATCGTCGACGTCCCGAATTGGACGGTATCGTTCTACCTGCCGCGCATCGTTTTCGATTGACCCGGACAGCTTACCCCTGTTTCGCCGCCCAATGTCCATTCTGCGGGCAAGGGCGGCCATTGCAAACAAGGGAGGATTATATTGGGCGCGCCCGCCACCACGAGGACAAAAAAATGCCGATGAACAACCCAGCATCCAGGTTCGGGTCCCGCGCCGCCGCAGGGGCAGCACTCGCCCTCGCCGCCTTCTGCGCAACGACGGGACCCGCGGCCGGCGCAGCGAACGTGTCCAAGCACTATGATCTGCCGGCGACGGCGGACAACGTTCAATGGGGTTGGTACGACCCCGCTGAGAAGCCCAGGCTCACCATTCATTCCGGCGACACCGTGTCCATCGAAACGCTTGCGCATTCACTCGGGCAAATCAAACCGGGCGTCGGCATGGACGAGATCATGAAGCTGCGCAAGGAAAACGGCGGCGGCGGCCCGCACTCGATCACCGGGCCGATTTACGTCGAGGAAGCCGAACCCGGCGATACGCTGGAGATTCACTTCCTCAAGATCGTTCCCAAATCCGATGCCTTCAATTTCAATCTTCCGGGCAAGGACTTCCCGAGTGTCGGGCTGCTGCCCGGGGAGTTTCCCGAAGGATTCGTCCGCTACTACAAATTGGACCTGGCCAAGATGCAGACCGAATTCAAGCCGGGGATCGTCATCGATCTCAAGCCCTTTCCGGGAACCTTCGCCGTAGGGGTCGATCCCAACGAGCCGGAGGCCAAGGCGGGGCCGCCAATTCATGATGCCAAAGGACGCACCAGCACTCTTCGGCCATGGAAGAACGGTTCGAACATGGACTTGAACGAACTGCAGGCGGGTTCGATTTTGTACCTGCCGGTGTTCCTCAAGGGAGGATTGATCTGGACCGGCGATTCTCATTGCCGGCAAGGCAACGGCGAGGTCAATCTGACGGCGCTCGAGTGCGCCTATAAGGAAATCGAGATTCGCCCCGTCGTGCGCAAGGATCTAAAGACCGATTGGCCGTGGGCGGAAACCAAGACGCACTGGATCTTCATGGGTTACGACGAAGATCTGAATCAGGCGATGAAAATTGCGGTCGAGCAGACCGTGCATTGGCTCACCACCCAGTCCATCGTCCCCATGAGCCGTGAAGAGGCCTATGCGTTGACCTCGATCGTCGGCGATTGCCGCGTCACCCAGGTGGTCGACATCCGCAAAGGCGTCCATTGCATGATCCCTAAGTCGATATTCCGCAATCACCATCCCGCGGGGCGGACCGAATGATGCGATTCCGTCAACCGAAAGCACATGTCCACCGTTATCCAGCTATCGGCGGCTTCAACCAAGGGGAATTCTCATGAACACCTGCAGCAAACTGACGGCCTTGGTGGGATTGGCTCTGTGCCCCGCCCTGCTCCTCTCCCAATTCGGCTTGGCGGCCGAGCCGGCGCCGGCGGCCGCGTCTCACGATCTCGGAGTCTGGCAGAAGCATGAATACTCGTTCGTGTTCATGGGCTTCACGTCGACCTATTCCTGTGATGGATTGGCCGACAAGATCAAGGTTCTGTTGCTCGCCGCCGGAGCGCGGCGCGATTCGAAATCGCAGCCCGGAGTATGTGCAAACGGCTTCGGACGTCCCGACAAATTCGCCACGGCCACGCTGACGTTCTACACGCTGGCACCGGCCGGTGCCGATGCGCCCGCCGACGTCAAACCAGTCAATGCCGTCTGGCGCCCGGTTGCGCTGAGCCCGTATTCGCCGCGCGAGTTGAACATCGGCGACTGCGAACTGGTCGAGCAGTTTCGCAATCATGTGCTGCCGATGTTTACGACCCGGAATATCGAGGATCACGTGAGTTGCGTCCCGCACCAGAACTCGGGGTCAAACATCGATTTGCGGTTCGAATCACTGGTGGCAACTCCGGCAGCCCGCGGTGGCGCGCCGGGTCAACCCGGCGGCACGTAAATCGCGCGTCCCTTTCCGGTTTTCTTGAAGATTCCGACGGCCCCGCCTACTCCGAGCGAGATCGAGGAGTAGTGAGTATATGAGTCCGTACCCACTCCCGTGCCCAGCGAGGTGGTTTGGACGTCGGAGAAATCTCCCAGAATGATTCCATTCGCGCCGAGCTTCGCCGCTTGTCGCTTCAGGCGCGCAATCACCTTGTCGGTGGAATGCTGGCCACCGGGGTGAAACAGGGTACGACTGTAGGCATTCAGAACGGCCACTTCTTCGAATGCCGGCGGCGGCTGCGCATAAATCTTGACGTCGACGGCAGAAATTGGCGGCCTCGCGGCACCGACCAGGATGAAGGCCGAGGACGTGCAGGCGGACAGCCACGCCAAGCAGCATGCGCCGAGGCCGCAACGCTTGATCATCGCGTTAGATTAGCACGCCGCTACAAATGCTCATCCCGTAAGCGGCCGCCCAATGCCGCCGACACACTCGCGATGAATGCCCCCACCAGCATGGAGAGCGCTGTGTAGACGGCCGCTGGCGCCGCAGCCTTCGACTCCGGTACCCCCGCGGCCGCCGCGGCAACCACCTCGCGGCTCCCCGCGGATAGCGAGGTTACCAGCGCGGCGGCCACCACTGCGGCGGCCACCAGAACCGTCGCCACCGCCCAGGTCAACAGTCCGTGCGCGGTATCGCGAAAGAACACCTCATGAGTGTGCGTGCCGATCCAGCGCGTGCGCAGCCTGCCGGCCAGGTATCCGCCGGCGGCGGCGGATACCCATTGCGTCACGATGAGCCATATGGCGGAGCTTGCCGCGAATTCCGCCGCCGCCATGCTGTGCGCGGGCCACGGATTGATCGATGCGAAGCCGAGGCCCGTGCCGAGCAGCAGCAATATCATGGTCACTGCGGCCGCCACGAAGGCTCCGGCCAGAACGGCCGGCCAGGATACCGCTGCTTGCGAGACGGTTTGCGGGATGGCCTGCAAAGATCCCATGTGCGTGTCGTTCATCCGCGGATTCAAGGGTGATTCCATGGTGGTCCCCAGGGGCGCGAGCCCTTCACGCCGGCTAATGGTGCGAACACATGGCGAGCAACAGGATGATCGGAAGGGGAACCCCCAGCAACCAAAGCAGAATTCCGCGGCCCATGATTTGTGTTCCTTGGTAGTATTCAATGATGAGAGCGCAACCGCTCGTTTCACTCTATGGGACTAAGTTGCCCGCAATTGCGGCCATTGACCATTCCCGCGGTGATTCATCGGGTGTAAGGAACTTCTTACGACTGGCGATGCGTGCGCTGCGCGCCGAAGCGTTATCAATGTGTGCCTGCGCGGCATTGCTCTCCGGCTGCGCCAGCGGGCCGCCGGCGGCCGCTCCGCCGGCAAGCGAGGCGCGCACCCTTGCCACGATCGAGAACGCCCTGCCGCGCGCCGTCACGGATCGCAGAGGCTGGAGCAGCGACATCCAGGCGGCATTGACGGTGCTGAACATCGATCCCACCAGCGACAACATTTGCGCAGTCATCGCCGTCATCGGGCAGGAATCCGGATTTCAGGTCGACCCCGTGATACCCGGACTGCCGGCCATGGCCTGGCGCGAGATCGACAGCCGGGCCGGTCGCGTTGGCGTGCCACCCGTCCTCGTGCATACCGCATTGAAACTGAAATCCGCCGATGGGCGCAGCTATGGCGAGCGCATCGATGGCGCCAGAACCGAAAGGGATCTCAGCAATGTCTACGAAGATTTCATTGGCGCCGTTCCGATGGGCCGCAGCCTGTTTGCGGACCACAATCCCATCCGCACGCGGGGGCCGATGCAGGTCAACATCGAATTTGCCGAGCGGTATGCGTCGGTGAGGCCCTATCCCTATCCGGTGAAATCGAGCATGGCGGACGAAGTGTTCACCCGCCGTGGAAGCGTGTACTTCGGCACTGCGCACCTATTGGCTTATGCGCCGCCCTACGACTCCTACCTGTACCGATTTGCCGACTTCAATGCCGGGCAATATGCAAGCCGCAACGCTGCATTCCAAAACGCGCTGAGCCGCGCTTCCGGCGTCGCGGTCGTCCCCGACGGCGCGCTGCTGCCCCACAGCGTCGACGCGGGCAGCCCCGGCAGCACGGAACTGGCGGCACGCGCGCTCGGCCGGCGGCTGAACATGAGCGACGATGCGATTCACACCGCTCTCGCTCAAGGTAGGAGCGCGGAATTTGAGCGATCGCCACTGTACCGACAGGTATTCGCTCTCGCTGATCGAACGGCGGGACGGCCGGCACCTCGGGCGGCGCTGCCGCGAATTCAACTGCACGGCCCCAAGATCGCCCGGCGACTGACCACCGAGTGGTACGCCCGTCGGGTCGATCAGCGGTTCAATCAATGCCTGAACCGGGAATCTTGAACCGCGGCGGGGCCCGCCAGGGTGCCGTCGTGCTTATCGTCATGGCTGCCGCGCTCACAGCCGCGGCCGGCGCCGCGCCCACGCCGGTTGAACGAACGCTGCGGCAATACGACCAAGCCCTGCTCGATGCCATTGCTCCCGGCGATCGCGCGACTTGGGAACGTTTGCTGGCGGCGGACGCCATTTATGTGGACGAGAACGGCGTGCTCATGCGCCGCGGCGAGTTTCTAAATTCCCTCAAGCCACTCCCGGCCGGCAGCCGCGGCACGATTTCCATCATCGACTATAAAGTCGAGCTTCACGGAAGCACCGCGTTGGTGGTGCACCGGGACGATGAGCGGGAGGATTATCACGGCATTCCACTGCAAGCCAACTATCTCATGACTGAGACCTGGCTCAAGCAAGGGACCGAATGGCGGCTTGCGATGGTTCACGCGTACGTCGTCGCCAAGGACCCGCCGGCGATGACGGTGCCCGGGAAGTCGTTGGACGAATATGAAGGCCGCTATCGGGCGGCAGCTGATCTTGCGTACGTCATTCACCGCCACGGCGATCATCTCGTTGCGCAACGCGACGGCGGACCATCGGTCCTGCTGGCCGAAGAGGCGCCGGATGTATTTTTCGTGGCGGGAAAACCCCGCAGTCGAATGCTATTCAGGCGCGACTCACAGCATCAGATCGTCGATTTCGTCGATCGGCGCGAGGGTGAGGATCTGGTGTTCGCTCGCCTGCGTCCCTAGCCGCGGCCTTGGGCCAGCCGGGCTCGCGACGTTATTTGGCGGCGGGGCGCGCGCTGCGCCTTTCGCGAATGTATCGCTCGTTGGTGATTTCGATCACCGCATGCCTGCCCGTCGCACCGACATCCTTCCGTGGTTCAATGGTCTGGTCCGCAAATCGCTGGCGCTCGGCGGCGCTCACGCGCTTGATCGTCGGCTTCTCATAGAATTCGGTGAGGTAGCTCGCGACCGCGCCGGCAGAGATTTCTTCGCCGAAGAATCCCAGTCGCAGCGAATGCACGATGCGGCCCTGATCTATCCCGGCAACGGAATACAAACGATAGGCGGTGAAGATATCGAGGTTGGGCACGGCTTCCGGATCGAAGGGATCTTCCGACTGCGCCAATTGGATCACGAACCAACGCAAGGCTTCTTCATCTTCCAGTTCGATCGAAGTCAACGCACGCATGGTTTGCGTGGACTCGAGGCTGACCACCGGCCTGTCGAGTTCTTCAACCGGGCGCGGGGCCGGCGCTCGCGGCACTGAATTTGCCGCAGGCGATGACAGCGATTGTGCCGGCGCTGCAGACGTCCCGGGTTTTGCACCCATGAACCGTCGCGACATCGTGGCCACGGTTGAAAGCAGTGAGTTGGACGGCGCGGCCGGCGAATTGTTGGAGCGCTTCTCGGCAGCCTGAGCAGCCTTGAGCTGAGCGTCGGCTCGGGCTTGCGCGGCGGCTCTGGCCTGCGCTTCGGCTCTGGCTTGCGCATCGGCTTTGGCCTGTGCTTCGGCTTTGGCCTGTGCTTCCGCCTTGGCCTGTGCTTCCGCCTTGGCCTGTGCTTCGGCTCTGGCCTGTGCTTCGGCTCTGGCCTGTGCTTCGGCTCTGGCCTGTGCTTCGGCCTTGGCCTGCGCTTCGGCTCGGGCCTGCGCTTCCGCCTTGGCCTGTGCTTCCGCCTTGGCCTGTGCTTCCGCCTTGGCCTGTGCTTCGGCTCTGGCCTGTGCTTCGGCTCTGGCCTGCGCTTCGGCTCTGGCCTGCGCTTCGGCTCTGGCCTGCGCTTCGGCTCGGGCCTGTGCTTCCGCCTTGGCTTGAGCTTCCGCCTTGGCCTGTGCTTCCGCCTTGGCCTGTGCTTCCGCCTTGGCCTGTGCTTCCGCCTTGGCCTGTGCTTCCGGCTCTGGCCTGTGCTTCGGCTCTGGCCTGTGCTTCGGCTCTGGCCTGTGCTTCGGCTCGGGCCTGTGCTTCCGCCTTGGCCTGCGCTTCGGCTCGGGCCTGCGCTTCGGCCGCGGCCTTGGCTTGGGCTTCCGCTCTTGCCCGCGCCTCGGCTTTGGCTTGCGCATCGGCCATCGCTTTTGCTTCTGCTCTGAGTTTCGCTTCGAGTTTCGCCTGCGCGTCAGCCTTGGCCTTCGCTTCAGCCTTGGCCTTCGCATCAATCTTGGCTTGTATCGGCGCGAGCGCACGCAAGTCGTCGGCGTCTACTGTCGCCGTCAATGCGCCGGGATAATCATCCCGCACTTTTTTGAGGACCGCGTCCGCCTCATCCTCGGTGTTGAAAGGGCCGACCCGTAGGCGATAGCGCATGCGCCGGTCTTCGGTGCGCTGAAGCTGATACACATGCGCACTCGCGTAACCGGAGAAGTCTTTTGGCGGCAGGGTGATGGGCGCGGTCGACGTACTGAGATTGATGACGAAGGGCCCCGGGCCGCCGAGACGAACCGTCTCCGGCAAAGGCGCGAATAAGTCATCGATGGTCAGGTGCCAAATGTCTCCGCTCAATGGCGATTTTGTCGGCGCTGCCATGTATGTCTTGTCCACCAACGGTTGGAGTGTCGTGAGGATAGTGTCTAAGCACGTCCGGTGATACCGTGATCGGCGTCTCCTCGTTGCGACAAAGTCCGCGAAACTCGTTTTATGTCAAGGCCACCGGGCCGCAACCGAGATCGATATCAATGCGAGCACCCTCGGTGCGGTGAATTCGAGCGCGTTATGTCCATTGGCTTTGCGCGTGGTGCGAAGGCGCACTGCACCCGTCTACTTGGATTTCGCGGCGTAGACCTCGCGTCCATCCAGGTAAGTTGCCGTGACCTGCGTGTCGTGCAGATCGAAGGGATCGATCGAGAATATGTCCCGATCGAGCACGATGAAATCGCCGCGCTTGCCCGGCTCGAGACTGCCGGTGGTACGTTCCTGCTTCAGCGCGAACGCCGCATTGATGGTATAGGCGTCCACCATATCCTGCAGATTCAGGCTTTGCTCGGGAAGCAGCGGCGGGCGGCCTCGTCGCTCCGACCGGGTGATGGCATGCTCCATCGCCGTGAACGCATCGAAGCTGCTGACGCCCCAATCGCTGCCGCCGGCGATCTTGGCGCCGGCATCGCGCAATGAGCGCGCCGGATAGAGATGGCGCGCCCGCTCCGGGCCGATGTATTTCACCGTCGCGCCGTCGATGTAGTCGTCGCGCTGCGCCCAGAGCAGCTGGAAATTGGCGATCACGCCGAGTTCGCGGAAGCGTGCGAAATCCCTCGGGTCGATGAGTTCCAGATGCGCGATCTGACCGCGGTTATCCAGCGCGCCGTTGTGCTTTCTGGCATCCGCGAACGCGTCCAGCGTGGACCGCACCGCCCGATCGCCGATCGCGTGAACGTGCACCGTCAATCCCGCCGCATCCGCCGCCGTCACGATCCGATCGAGGTTATCCTGGGTAAAGTACGACGGACCGCGGTTCTTGGTCGGGCGGCCGCGGGCATCGAGGTAGGGCTCGAGCAAGGCCGCCGTTTGCGACGGATACTCGATGACGCCGTCGGCAAAGATTTTCACGGCATCGGCGCGCAGAAAATCCGGATCGACCGCCCATTTCTCCCGGAACCTGACCGCCTCGCCTACCAGCACGGCTGCGGTTTCGTGCAGATCCTTCAGATACATCGAACCGCGCACGCGCATGTTCAGCCGGTGCGCATCGTACAGGCGCTTGTAGATCTGCATCAGATGATCATCGACGGCCGCGTCCTGCACCGAAGTGATGCCGGCGGCGCGCATCGAATCGAGCGCCTTGCTGAGCTGCGCTGCCTCGTGATCGAGGCTTGCTTGGGGTTTTGCCGCGGACGCGATCTCGGCGGCAGTATCCCGCAGCGTGCCGGTGGGCATGCCCGCGGCGTCGCGCTCGATGTGACCGCCGGCGGGGTCCTTCGTTTGAGCCGTGATCTTGGCGAGTTTCAGTGCCGCCGAATTGGCCCAGGCGGTATGCCCGTCCGACCCGTTGAGCAGCATCGGCCGGTCGGCCAGCATGGAATCCAGTTCCGCCAGACTGAGCGTGAGCCCGGATGGGTTGACCATGATGACTTCGAACCACTCGCTGCTCGATCCGGACTGCGCTTTGAGGCAGGCCGCGACCCGGTTCTTGACGTCCTGCGGCGTGACCGGCCGGTCCTCGAGACTGCATTTGCCGAGATCCTGAGCACTCTGCGCGGGATGGGTGTGCGCATCGATGATTCCCGGCAGCACCACCCGGCCGCGCAGGTCGATCTGACGGGTATTCGCCCCGGTCCAGGCGCCGATCGCCTGATCGGTGCCGACGGCGACGATGCTGTTGCCGCGCACCGCCAACGCCTGCACGACGCTGCGATTTGCGTCCTCGGTATGGATTTTCCCGTGCAGCAGCACCAGGTCTGCCGGCTCAGGCGCGGCTGCCGCTGCCGTCGTACATCCCAGGCCGGCCACCGATAACAAAGCCGCCAGATATCCTGTTCTCACTGTTACGCTCCCCTTGCCGTGCGAATGAAACCGATGACTTCAGCGGCGATCACGTCCAGCATCTGCGCCACGCGCGGCACCTGGCAGGTGCCGTGCTCATCGAACACCTTCTCCGTCGAATTGATGGCTGCGCCGAGCGGCGTCGGCCATCCACGCAGCGCGTGAACGATGTCGCGCAGCGCCCCCAGAGTATTGACGGCGCCCGGCCAGCCGCCGGCCGTCGCTATGCAGCCGACGGCGCGGCCGGTAAAGTACGGCCGCGGATCGGTGCGCAGGTCTTCGGCATAATCCAAAGCATTCTTGACGAGACCGGAAATACTGCCGTGATATCCCGGCGAGCCCAGAACGATGCCGTCGGCCAGCGCGAGTTCGGCCACCAGCTCGCGGGCTGCGTCGCTGCGTTCCGGATTGCCGGGTTCGTAGATGGGGAGCTGCAGCGCAGTTCCGCTGATGAGCTTGGTTCTTGCGCCGGCGCGCTCTGTGGCGGCGAGCACGTGCCGCATGGCTCGCTCGGTCGATGAATTGGAGCGCAGAGTCCCGCCGACGGCCACGATGTAAGGCGAATTCATGGCGGAATCCTACACGGTATCGCGCGAGTTGATCAGTGCGCCGCAGTGGCGGCTAATGTCCTTGCTGGAGATTGCTGCGGATGACGGCGTCGGCCTCGGCGTTCGCCTTATCGAGATCCCGGGTGTAGACGTGCGTATCGCCCACGGGAGTGTCGGTCGAGTTCACCGCCAGCACCGGCCCTTCGCGATTGGCGGTGTCCACCGTCACGGTGGCCGACAGCCCCACGCGCAGCGGCGATTTCACCAGATCGCCGTCGTCGATTTGAATTCGCACCGGCACGCGCTGCACGACCTTGATCCAATTTCCTGAGGCATTTTGCGCCGGCAACAGGGAAAACGCGGCGCCGGTGCCGGCGGCCATGCCCTTGACGTGACCGTGATAAATGAACGCCCCGCCGTAAAGATCGCTGCGCACTTCGGCGGGTTGTCCGATACGCAGGTGGCGCAGCTGCACTTCCTTGAAATTCGCATCCACCCACAGCGAGTTCAGCGGAATCACGGTCATGAGCGCCTGACCCGCCTGGATATGCTGACCCAATTGCACGCTGCGTTCCGCCACATAGCCGGTGACCGGCGCGACGACCGCATTGCGCTGCGCGGCGATCCAGGCATCGCGGAAAGCCGCCTTCGCCTGCAGCACCGATGGATTGTCCTGCACTTGAGTGCCGTCCACCAACGCGTGCGACGATATCGACTGGCGCTCGGCCTGAGTCAGCGCGGCGCGCGCCATGTCGACGCTTTCGCGCGCATGACGCACTTCTTCCGGTGCAATCGCATGCTCAGCCAGCAGCGGCTCGCGTTTGGCCAGATCGGCCTCGGCCCGGGCCAACTCCAGCTTTCGGGTGTCGATGACCGAGTCGTATTGATCCGCGGTCGCCTTCTCCTGGCGCACCTGGCGCACGGTTTGCGCCAGGGCGCTGGTGGAGCGGCTCAGACTGGTCTCGGCATCGATGGGGTCGAGGCGCACCAGCACCTGACCCGCCTTGACCAGCTGCGTGTCGTCGGCGAGCACGGCAATCACCGTGCCCGAGATCTGCGCCGAGATCACCACCTTGTTGCCGTTCACATAGGCATCGTCGGTGCGCTCGCGCTTGGCCAGCACCAGCACCCAGTACGCGGCCCACAGCCCGCCCAAAACGATGAATATCACCGCAATCAGAATCAGGATATTGCGCCGCCTGCCCGGGGCGGGCGCGGAGGATGGGGCTGCCGGGTCTACGTTTGCATTCATGGTGTCGTCGCGTCTCGAGTCGAGTGAATGTTCGCAAGCTCGGGCGGGCTTTGGTAGCCGCCGCCGAGCGCGCGCTGCAGGGCGATGTCGGCCGCGAGCGCCGCGGCGTCGAGTTGCAGCAGCGCGTCGCGCTGTTCTATCAAAGATTCGGTCGCGGCAAGTTCGCTGCGCGCGTCGGTGATGCCCTGGCGCACGCGTGCCGCCGCGCTGCTCTGGAGCTGCAGCGCGGCCTCGACCGCGACGGCGCGCTGGGTGCGTTGCGCGGCGAGCTGCGCACGGTTGGTGGCCTGCGTGGCCACGTCGCGGGCGGCGCTCACCAGCGTATCCCGGTAGTCCGCCACGGCGGAATCGATCGCGGCCTGGCTCGCTCCATAGCGCGCCTTGAGCCTGCCGGAATCGAATATCGGCAAATGAATCGCCGCGCTGGCCTGCGGCACCCGGCTGCCGTACTCGAGCAATTTGCCGACGTCGATGCTGGACAGCCCCAGCAGCGCGTTGATCGACACGTCCGGATAAAATTCAGCGCGCGCCCCGGCCAGGCCCTTCTCGGCGGCTTCAACGCGCCAGCGGCTTGCCGTAATGTCCGCGCGGCGCGAAATCAAGTCGATTCTGACATCGTCGGGCAGCTCGGCCGCGAGCGCCGGCAGGGACTGCGGCTGCAGCGGCGGAAGCTCCGAGGCGGAGCGTCCCACCAAGGCGGCCAGCGCGACCACGCGCAGCTTCGCCGATCCTTCCAACGCGGCGGTCTGTTCCCGCGCGGCGGCCAGGGCCAGATCGGTGCGGTGCGTGCTGTCGGCGGCATCCAGGTCCGCCTTCACGCGGGAAGCGGCGATCGCGCCCTCGCGTTGCACGGCGTCGGCACGTTCGCGCGCCAGACCGAGGCGGCTCTGATCGGCCTGCCAGCCAAAGTAGGTGTTCGCAATCGAGCTTGCCAGCATCAAGGCGGCGGCACTGCGATCCGCCTCCGCCGCGTGCGCTTGGTCCATGGCCTGCTCCACTGAGTCGCGCTGCTTGCCCCACCAATCGAAGGTATAGCTGGCCTGCAACCCGAGGTCCGCCTGGTTGTACCAATTGAAGCCAAGCAGTTGTGGAGGTATGAGCCCGTTGTCGCTCAATCGCTGGCGTTCGATGCCGGTACTGGCGTCGACGCGCACCCCTGATGCGGCGCCGGCGATTCGCACCGACTGGCGCGCAGAATCATAGCGGGCGTGCGCGGTGGCCAGCGTCGGCGAGGAGGCCATGGCCAGCTCGATCAAGCGATCGAGCGTAGGGTCCTGATAGCGCTTCCACCACTCCTCGGCCGGCCAATTGCGCCCGGAAGTTTCGAGACCATCCAACGGTGCCGCGTCGGGCAGCTGCACCGGCTTTTGCTTCGGCGGCAAGCCCGCGCAGCCGGCACAAAGCAGAATGAACATCGCAGCGCCGCGCCACGATTTCATAGCGCCTGCTCCGGCACATCCTGCTTCTGCGACTCTTCCAGGTTCAGGTGCAGCCGCTTGAGCTGC
Source organism: uncultured Gammaproteobacteria bacterium (assembly GCA_963800375.1). Classification (GTDB taxonomy): domain Bacteria; phylum Pseudomonadota; class Gammaproteobacteria; order Steroidobacterales; family Steroidobacteraceae; genus Bog-1198. The sequence goes on from CAWDAT010000005.1 coordinate 63,794, forward strand.
GAAATCAATTGGCTTTGTTCCGCCTCGCTGAATTCCGCCAGCATTCCGCGCAGCGACACGAACATTTTGGGAAGCAGGCGGCGCACCAGGTCCTCGCCCTCTTCGGTGATGCGCAACACCATGCGCCGTCGGTCCTGCGCGCTGAGTACGCGGGTGATGAGATTGCGGCTCACCAGGGCATCGCTGATGCGCGACATGTTGGCCGGACTCTGCGCCGCGCGCGCGCACAGATCGCTCGGGTGGGCAACGCCCTCGGGCTGCGAGAACAAGGTGGTCAACACGCGAAATTCCGCTTCCGCGAGTCCGAACGGACGGATCTGCTGTTCGAACTGCGACGCCATTTCGCGTCCCATGTGCAGCATCAGCCGGCACAACAGGATTTCGTTGAACGGCAAATCCGGCATTCGTGCGCTCAAGGCGCGCAGGCTCGCCTCCAACTTGTCGAACTGGGTCTCGCTGCAACTCATTTGCAGTAATTCATTTGCATACTAACCATCATATGGAATATATTTTATCAAATGAATATCTATAATGTAAATATTTCTTGCATTGTTAAACGAGGCATGTCATTTTTTGGCGTGAGAGCCCTGCCCGGGCCCCTCCATCCCCGTCTGGTCTCTGATGAGCGCTGCTATTGACTGACCCGCCATGGCCTCTCCCTCAAATCCTTCGCAGTTCAGTAGAGCCGCAGCGCAGGCAGTGATGGCCGTGGGCGCCCTGCTCTCGAGCTGTGCCGTCGGTCCGAACTTCAAGGCACCGCAGGCCCCGCCGAATGCGCGCTTCGTACCTGCGGGGCAGGTACCGGCCGAGACGGCGGCGGCGCCTTTGCCGGGCGGTCAAGCACAGCACTTCGTCGACGGCCTGGACATCCCCGGCCAGTGGTGGACACTGTTTCAGTCCGCGCAGCTCAATGCCTTGATCGAGCGTGCCCTGAAGAACAGTCCCACGCTGGAGTCTGCGCAGGCTGCGCTGCGGCAGGCCAAGGAACTTGCTGCGGCGCAGCGCGGCACTTACTATCCGAGCGTTTCCGGCTCCTTGGGAAGCCAGCGCCAGAAAGCGTCGGGTGCCGCCTTCGGCATTCCCGGACTCCCCAGCTCGTTTTTCTACAACCTCGACACCGCGGCCGTTAATGTGTCGTACACACTCGACGCCTTCGGCGGCACGCGGCGCCAGGTCGAGGCCCTGCAGGCCCAGGCTGAGTACCAGCAGTTTGCGCTCGAAGCGAGCTATCTCACGCTCACCGCCAATATCGTGGCCGCGGCCGTCAACGAGGCCTCGCTGCGGGCGCAAATTGCGGCGACCGAACAGATTTCGCAATCGCAACAGGCGCAGCTCGGCATCGTGACGCGCCGCTTGGGCGCCGGCGGCGCTTCGCGCGCCGACGTGCTGCAGCAGCAGTCCGTCCTGCAAAGCACGCTCGCCGCTCTGCCGCTGCTGCGCTCCCAGCTCGCGCAACAGCGCAACCAGCTCGCCGCCTATACCGGCGCGCTGCCCGCCGATTACACGGACGCCGACTTCGAACTCGACTCGCTCACCATGCCGCAGGATCTGCCGGTGAGTCTGCCGTCGAAGTTCGTCGAGCAACGTCCCGATGTGCGCGAGTATTCGGCGCTGCTGCATGAAGCCACGGCGCAGGTCGGAATCGCGACGGCCAACATGTTGCCGCAGATCACGCTCACGGGCAGTTACGGCCAATCCTCGCCCACACTGGACAACATTTTCGCCGCATCGTCGAATGTCTGGAGTCTCATCGGCTCTCTGACGCAGCCCCTGTTCAAAGGCGGCCAATTGCGCCACCAGCGCCGCGCCGCGGTGGCCGCAGCCCAGGAAGCCGCCGCCAACTACCGGGCCACGGTGGTCGTTGCCTTCCAGAACGTCTCGGACACGCTGTACGCTCTGCGCGCCGATGCGGATGCCCTCGCCGCCCAGTCGCTGGCCGAGCGCACGGCGGCCGAGAGTCTTTCCATGGTGCAGGCACAGTACCAGAGCGGAGCCGCCAGCTACGTCCAAGTCCTGAGCGCCCAGCAGAATTATCAAACCGCCGCCGTCGCTCTCATCAAGGCGCGCGCGCAGCGCTTCGCGGACACCGCGGCGCTGTTCCAGGCGCTCGGCGGCGGCTGGTGGAATCGCAGCGAGGCGTTGGCAGACATTCAAGAACCGAGAGAAGCTCCGTGACCAAACGCATGATCATCATGATTGTAGGGGTAGTCGTCCTGATTGCCGTGATTGCCTCCGTGGTCGTCCGCAACATCATGAAACAGATTGCCCAAGGGTCGGCTCCCCAGCCTGCGGTGGTGGTGACGGCCATCAAGGCGGCCCCGCAGGAGTGGCAGCCGCAACTGAACGCGGTGGGCAGCTTGCGTGCGGTGCGCGGTGTGGACGTCACCACGGAAATTGCCGGACTGGTGCGTGAGATTCGCTTCAAATCCGGCGACGAAGTCAAGGCAGGCGCGCTGCTGGTGCAGTTGAACGCAGATTCGGATCTGGCGCAGCTGGCCTCGCTCAAGGCAGCCGCCGACCTGGCGCAGATCACGCTGACGCGCGATCAGGCGCAGTTGGCGGCCCAGGCAATCTCTCAAGCGCAGGTCGACAGCGACCAGGCCGATTTGAAGAGCAAGCGCGCCCAGGCCTCGAGTCAGCAGGCGACCATCGACAAGAAAACGATTCGCGCGCCGTTTTCCGGACGGCTCGGCATCACCCTCGTCAATCCCGGCCAGTACCTGAACCCGGGCGACAAGGTGGTCACGCTGCAGACCATCGATCCGATCTATATCGACTTCAATCTGCCCCAGCAACAAATCAGCGGGGTTTCGGTGGGCCAGACGGTGACGGTGTCGAGCGATGCCTATTTGGGCCAGCCGTTCAGCGGCAAGGTCACGGCCATCGATGCGAAGGTCGATACCGACACGCGCAATGTGCAGATCGAGGCCACGATCCCCAATCCGAAGAAGCTCCTGTTGCCCGGCATGTTTGGCCGCGCCGCGGTCGATTCAGGTGAAAAGAAGGTGTATCTCACGCTGCCTCAGACGGCCATCACTTACAACCCGTATGGGGCCACCGTGTTCGTCACGGCCGAGAAGAAAGATGCCAAGGGCCATCCCCAGGTCCAGGCACAGCAAGTGTTCATAACGCCGGGGCCCACACGGGGCGACCAGGTCGCGATCCTCAAGGGCGTGTCGGAGGGAGCGACGGTCATTACCAGCGGTCAGCTCAAATTGAAGAACGGAACGCCGGTGCGCATCGACAACAGTGTGCAGCCGCTGAACGACCAAAACCCGGCGCCTCAAGAACACTGAGGCAGCGGCCATGAAATTCACCGATCTGTTCATCCGCAAACCGGTACTCGCAGTCGTCATCAGCCTGCTGATCCTGGTGCTGGGTTTGCGGTCGGTGGGCAGCCTGCCGGTCAATCAGTATCCGCACACTGAAAACGCGGTCGTCACCATCTCCACCGTGTACTACGGCGCGGACGCCGCGACCGTGGCGGGATTCATCACGCAGCCGCTCGAATCGGCGATCGCACAGGCCCAGGGCATCGATTACCTGTCCTCCGCGAGCTCGACCGGAGTGTCGACGATCACGGCGACCCTGCGGCTGAACTATGACTCGAATCGCGCGCTGACCGAAATCAACACGCAGGTCAACTCCGTCAGGAACCAATTGCCGCCCCAGGCGCAGCAGCCGGTGTTGACGGTGCAGGTCGGACAGACGGTCGACGCGATGTACATGGGGTTTTACAGCGACACCATCCCGACCAATAGCGTCACGGACTATCTGATCCGCGTGGTCAAGCCCAAGCTCGATTCGCTGCCCGGCGTACAGACCGCTGAAATTCTCGGCGCGCGTCAATTCGCGCTGCGCGCCTGGCTCGACGCCTCGAAGCTCGCGGCATACAACCTCACCGCCCAGGACGTGTTCACGGCTCTGGGCAAGAACAACTACCTGGCGGCGGTGGGCAGCAGCAAGGGCCAGATGATCACGATCGACATGACCGCCGCCACCGATCTGCATTCCGTGCAGGAGTTCCGGCAGTTGGCGATCAAACAGGTCGGCGACTCGATCGTGCGTCTCGAGGATGTCGCCGAGGTCACGCTCGGCGCCGAGAACTACGATCTGAACGTCGCGTTCAGCGGCAAGCGTTCGGTGTTCGTCGGCATCAAGGTCGCGCCGCAGGCGAACATCCTCACCGTCGCCAAGCGTGTCCGCCAGGCGTTTCCGCAACTGCAGTCGCAGCTGCCGACCGGGGTCAAGGGCGCCATCGTTTATGACTCCACCGCGTTCATCAACACCTCCATCTTCGAGGTGGTGAAGACGCTGGTGGAATCCCTCATCATCGTGACCCTCGTCATTTTCCTGTTCCTCGGCAGTGTGCGCGCGGTCATCGTGCCCGTCATCGCCATGCCGTTGTCGCTGGTCGGCACATTTTTCGTGATGCTGGCATTGGGATATTCGATCAACCTGTTGACGCTGTTGGCGCTGGTGCTGGCCATCGGGCTGGTGGTCGATGACGCCATCATCGTGGTCGAGAATGTCGACCGGCACATGAAGATGGAGCATCGCGGGCCCCTCGATGCCGCGCTGATCGCGGCGCGCGAGCTCGGCAGTCCGATCATTGCCATGACGGTGGTGCTGATCGCGGTGTACGTGCCGATCGGCTTTCAGGGCGGCCTCACCGGAGCCTTGTTCACCGAGTTCGCATTCTCGCTCGCGGGTGCGGTGGCCGTGTCCGGAATCGTCGCCCTGACGCTCTCGCCCATGATGTGCGCCACATTTTTCCGCTCCAGCCAGCAACCCGGCCGGTTCGTACAGGCCATCGATCGAAGTTTCGACCGCTTCCGCGAACGCTACCACCGCATTCTGCACGCGCTGCTCGACACCTGGCCGGTCCTGATCGTGATGGCATGCCTTTTGTTGGTGCTGCTGCTGGCGTGCTTCAAATTCACCAAGTCGGAACTCGCGCCCGAAGAGGATCAGGGCCTCGTTGCCGCGAAAATCAATGGCCCGCCGAACGCGACCGCGCAGCAGATGCAAACCTACGCCGACCAGGTGTATTCCATCGCGGCAAAAGAACCTGAGTTCAATCAAATGTTCCAGATCACGGGCGTTCCCACCGTCAATCAGGGCATCGGCGGCGCTCTGTTCAAACCCTGGGATCAGCGCACCCGCAGCGCGCATGAGCTGCAGCTCGACCTGCAGCAAAAATGGGGGCAGATCGCCGGCGCCCAGGTGTTCGCCTTCCAGTTCCCGCCCCTTCCAGGCTCGAGCGGCTTCCCCGTGCAGTTCGTGATCACGACCACCGAGCCGTTCCAGAATCTGAACGACGTCGCCCAGGCCGTGGTCGCCAAGGCGCTGAGCGCCCATGCGTTGTTCTTCGCCGACATCGACTTGAAACTGGACAAGCCGCAGGCGACCATCGAGGTGGATCGCGACAAGGCGACTGCGTTGGGCCTGAGCCAGGCCGACGTGGGCAGCGCGCTCGGCGCCGCGTTGGGCGGCGGGTACGTCAACTATTTCTCGATCTCGGGGCGCTCATACAAGGTGATTCCGCAAGTCCTGCAGGTGGACCGGCTGAATCCCGCGCAGGTCCTGGACTACTACATCCGCACCCCGTCGGGCGCCACCGTGCCGGCGAGCACCGTGGCGCACATCAACTACTCCGTCGTTCCCGAGTCGATCAATCGCTTTCAACAGCTCAATTCCGTGACCATCGCGGGCGTCAGCGGCATGTCTCAGGGAGACATCCTCAAGTTCCTCAAGGACACCACCGCACAGATCGCCCCAAGCGGCTACACCGTCGACTATGCCGGCCAGTCGCGACAGTACGTCCAGGAGTCCGGAGGCTTCTTCATCACCCTGGGCTTCGCCATCATCATCGTGTTCCTGGCGCTGGCGGCGCAATTTGAAAGCTTCCGCGATCCCATCGTGATTCTCGTGTCCGTGCCGCTGGCCCTGCTGGGGGCGGTGATGTTCATGACCATGGGATTTGCCTCGCTCAACATCTACACGCAGGTTGGACTGGTGACTTTGCTCGGACTGATCAGCAAGCACGGCATTCTCATCGTCCAGTTCGCCAATGAGCTGCAGCGGGCGGGACACTCCAAGCGCGAGGCGATCGAAGAGGCGGCCTCGGTGCGCTTGCGTCCGATTCTCATGACCACCGCCGCCATGGTCCTCGGCGTCGTGCCGCTGGTCATCGCCTCGGGCGCCGGCGCCGCCGGCCGCCATGACATGGGGCTGGTGATCTTTGCCGGCTTGTCGATCGGCACGCTGTTCACCCTGTTCGTGGTCCCCGCGGTCTACATGATGATCGGCGCCGATCACTCGGGGATTGCCGCCGTGAGTGCGCTGGAGAACGCGGGTGAATCGGCGTAGCCGGTCGGCGGTCGCTGCAAGCGCACGGTGCCATGGCCGCGACTGACGAATTACCGCCGCTAAAGGGTGCTGCCGTGATTCTCGGCACCCTGTGCCTGTCGCTGGCGACCTTCATGAACGTGCTCGACACGTCGATTGCGAACGTGTCCTTGTCGGCGATCGGCGGCGATCTCGGGGTATCGACCACCCAGGTGACGTGGGTGATCACTTCCTTCGGCGTGGCCAACGCGATCACGGTCCCGTTGACGGGCTGGCTGAGTCAGCGCTTCGGCGCCGTGCGGCTGTTCACCGCCTCCATCGTGCTGTTCTCCATCGCCTCGCTGATGTGCGGACTCGCGACCTCGCTGCAGGAATTGATCGCGTTCCGCGTCATTCAAGGCGCGGTCGCGGGCCCCATGATTCCCCTGTCGCAGGCGCTGCTGTTGTCGAGCTATCCGAAGGCCAAGGCAGGCATGGCGCTCGCCATCTGGTCCATGACCACCTTGATCGCGCCCGTCATGGGCCCCTTGCTGGGCGGCTGGATCACCGACAATATTTCCTGGCCATGGATTTTCTACATCAACATCCCCGTCGGCGCCTTCGCGGCGGTGGTGACCTGGAGCATCTATCGGCGCCGCGAGACCGCCCGGCGCAGTTTGCCCATCGACAGCGTGGGCCTGGGGTTGCTGGTGCTGTGGGTGGGCGCGCTGCAAATCATGCTCGACAAGGGCCAGGAACTCGACTGGTTCAATTCCTCCACCATCGTCGCGCTCGCCGTGGTCGCCGCCGTCGTGTTCTCGGTATTCGTGGTCTGGGAACTGGTGGAGAACCCCTACCCGGTGGTGGACCTGCGCCTGTTCAAGGGGCGCAACTTCTGGACCGGCACGCTCGCGTTGGCGCTGGGCTACGGAGTGTTCTTCGGCAATGTCGTGCTGATGCCGCTGTGGCTGCAGCAGTACATGGGGTACACCGCCACGGAAGCCGGCATGCTCACCGCGCCGGTGGGAATCCTGGCGCTGCTGCTGTCGCCGTTGGTGGGGCGCTGGGTCGGCAAGGTGGATCCACGCTGGTTGGCGAGCACGGCGTTCGTGATCTTCGCGGTGGCCCTCTACATGCGCACCCGCTACAACACCCAGGCCAACTTCGGATTCCTGGTCGTGCCCATCATCGTGCAGGGAGCGGCCATGGCGTTCTTCTTCGTGCCGCTGGTGAGTTTGGTGCTGTCGGGCTTGAGCGCCGACCGGGTTCCCGCGGCGTCGGGCCTGTCTAATTTTGCGCGCATCGTCTGCGGTAGTTTCGGCACCTCCATCGCCACCACGCTCTGGGACAATCGCGCCGTCCTGCATCACGCACAGCTCACCGAATACGTCCGCAATTCGAATACGGCCGCCTTGGACTATATCCAGAGACTGCAGTCCGGAGGGTTGTCGGCGCAGCAGGCGGGAGCGGCGGTGAACCGCAGCATCGACGTCGAGTCGCATCTATTGGCGGCCAACGATGTGTTTTGGATTTCGGCGATCTTGTTTCTCCTCATGATCGCCGTGATCTGGTTGGCACGTCCCAGCCGCACCAGCCTGGCTCCGGGAGTCGCCGGAGGTGCGCATTAGCCTACAATTCAATAATTTATGATGTTTATATAAAATATTTTCTAGAAGACGCTTCGTTCACCGTCAAAATCCTCTGCTGGAACTCAGATAGTCGACTCCTTCAAAGTGTTGACAAAATCCGCGTTGCGTTTCCGTGATTGTCTTGTATATTCCGAGTGCAGAGTCTTGATTTAACAAGACTCCACCGACGGTAGCATCCTCGAAACCACTTTAGGTTTCAGTGTTTGTTATGTTATGAGGCGTCCATGATCAGTGCCTGGGATTGTTTCCATTTCGCAACACTCGAACTCGTCCGTTCGACTCCGATCAAACAACGATTGATTGCTGCCTACCGTCGTCATCTCGCCTTACTGCCCGAAGAGCAATTACCGGGCGACGTCCGCGAATCCTTCGGTCAGGTCATGCGCTCCTTGCGCGGGGTGCAGCCGTTGCGGGGCGAGGATGCGGTGGCCGCGTCGGTGCGCAAGATGTCGAATCAGGAGGCCGACGAATGCGCGGCGCTGATCGTCGAGATCTTCGGCCTGATGTGCCGCGACCATGTCACGGTGAACCGTCCGAACCCGGTGGTGCAATTGCACAGCGTCGACCGCTCTGCCGCCGACTACGAAGCCCCGGTTCTCATCGCCAACAGCTAGGCGTTTCAATCGAGCTTGAATTCGATCGTATCCCAGCGCGTCGTCTCCTGATGCCGCGCCTGGCGCCGCAGGGCGTCGATCAAGCTGCGCTCGTTCCACGCGCTGACTTCATCGGCAAGGTCCTTGATGGCTTTCGGCAGCGGTTCCGTCGAGCCGAAATTCTCCATGCTGACGATGGGCTTGTCAGCGGCCTTGGCAAAGTTCATTTGAAACAGCACCAGCTCGGGCGCGATCCGGTACACCGCCGGCAGCACCACGACGACCTCGCAGGGGGCGATCTGGCGCCGCAGGTCTTCGCGCTGCGACTCCTTGTCGATCGGGCGCTTCGCCTGCGGCTGGCTGCTGTTGAGATAGTAAAAAGTGCCCGACGCCTCGAGATATTCGAATACCCGCGTGTAGTCGTCGTTTTCCTCCCACGCGTGGGTGACGAACAGGCGAATGGGGTTTACCCGGGTCGACATGCGCCTAGTGTAGCTCGACGATGGGCATGCGCGAAGCACCCGGCGCCGATACAATGACCCGGGTGCGATTGCTGATTTATAATATACGCTATGCGACCGGGACCGGACCTGCGTTCCACCTCCCTGTCCCCGGTGCCGGCTATCTTCGCTCGAGCCGGCAGGTCCTGTCGCGGATCACCGACTTCATCAAGCAGCAGGATCCGGACGTCGTCGGGCTGATCGAGGTCGATACCGGCTCGATCCGCACCGGAATGGTCAACCAGGCCGACTTCATCGCACGCTCCTTGGGCCACTACTCCACTTTCGAGTGTAAGTACGGCGTCGCCTCGGTGAATCACCTGGTTCCCATCGTGCGCAAGCAGGCCAACGCCTTCCTGGCGGCGCCGCGGGTGCGCGGCGAACGCTTCCACTACTTCGATACCGGAATCAAGCGCCTGATCATCGAATTGGAGCTCGACGATGTGGCGATCTTTCTGGTGCATTTGTCCCTTAAATTCAGACACCGTCAGTACCAGCTGCGCTATCTGTACGATCTGGTGCGCCGCACGCACAAGCCCGTCATCGTGGCCGGCGACTTCAACACCTACTGGGGCGATCACGAGCTTTACTTGTTCACCCAGGCCGCGGGATTGAGCAGCGCCAACCTGGAGGGCCTACCCTCGTATCCGAGCCGCAGCCCGCGCAAAGAGCTTGATTTCATCCTGCACAGTGACAGGATCGAGGTGAATCGCTTCGAGATACCGGACGTGCAATTCTCCGACCATCTGCCGTTGATCTGCGACTTTACGGTGCATGAACTGGCGCGGCGGGCGGCCTGATGGCAGTCACCGCCACCTGGTCCCTGGAGCTGGACGCCGACCGCGTCGCGTGGCTTACCTGCGACACGCCGGGCTCCTCGACCAATGTCCTGTCTGCCGCGGTGCTGCGCGACCTGTCCGTGCAGCTGGCCGATGTGGCCGGCCGGCGCCCCGCCGGCGTGGTGATCCGTTCGGCGAAGACCAACGGCTTCGTTGCCGGCGCCGACATCAAGGAATTTCTGCAGATCCGCACTCCCGAGGAAGGTTACGTGTTGGTGCGCGCCGGTCAAACGGTGCTGCAGGCGCTCGAGGACCTGCCCTGCCCCAGCGTGGCGGCCCTGCACGGCTTCGCCCTCGGCGGCGGCTTGGAGCTCGCGTTGGCCTGCACCTACCGCGTCGCCGCGGACGATGCGAGCCTGTCCCTGGGGCTGCCCGAAGTGCTGCTCGGCCTGCATCCAGGATTCGGCGGTACGGTGCGCACGGTACAGCTCATTGGCGTGCGCCCGGCCCTCGATCTCATGCTCAAAGGCCGGCCGTATAAAGGCGCGCGGGCGCTGGCGGTGGGTTTGATCGACGAACTCGTGCCGCCGGCGGCGCTGCGCGACCGTGCCAAGGCGCGGCTGCTGGCCAGGCCGCCGAAGACGACCGCGCCCTTCGTCGACAAGCTTCTGAACCTAGGATTGGCGCGCCCGTTTGTCGCCCGGCAGATTGCCTCGACGCTGCGCGGCAGCGTGAAGCGCGAGCACTACCCGGCTCCCTACGCCACGCTGGACTTGTGGCAGCGCCACGGCGCCGCGGGCAGCGAAAGTTATGACGCGGAGGCGCGCTCCATCAGCGAACTGATGTGCACGCTGACCTCGCGCAATCTGGTGCGCGTGTTCCTGCTGCAGGACCGTTTGAAAGGATTGGGCGGCAAGTCAGCGGATGAATTCCGCCACGTGCATGTCATCGGCGCCGGCGTCATGGGCGGCGACATCGCCGCATGGTCGGCGTTCCGCGGCATGAACGTCACTCTGCAGGATCGCTCCGCCGATCTGATTCAGCCGGCCATGGACCGCGCCAAGGCCTTCTTCGACAAGCGGCTCAAAGACCCGCGCGCGGCGGCGGACGCGCTGGCGCGGCTGACGATGGACGTGACCGGTGAGGGCGCGGCGGACGCCGATGTGATCATTGAGGCCATCTTTGAAAATGTAGAGGCCAAGCGCGCCCTGTATGCGGCGCTCGAGCCGAAGCTCAAAGCCAATGCCGTGCTCGCCACCAACACCTCGAGCATCAAGATCGAGACGCTGGCCGAGAAGCTCCAGGACCCCAGCCGCCTGGTCGGCATCCATTTTTTCAATCCGGTGGCGCAGCTGCAATTGGTGGAGATCGTGCAGGGGGCCGTCACCCGGCCGGCCGTGGTGCAAAGTGCCCTGAAATTCACCCGCAAACTCGACAAGCTGCCCCTGCCCTGCAAGAGCGCGCCGGGCTTCGTCGTCAACCGGATATTGACCCCGTACGTCAACGAAGCCCTGTTCGCCCTGGAAAGCGGCATACCCGCGGCGGTTATCGATCGGGTGGCCAAGGATTTCGGCATGCCCATGGGGCCGATCGAATTGACCGACGTCGTGGGGCTCGATGTATCGCTGCACGTGGGACGCGTTCTCGCTCAGGCGCTGCAACGGCAGGTACCGGAGATATTGATCAGGCTGGTGGAGCAGAAAAAGCTCGGCCGCAAGAGCGGGGAAGGATTTTACGTGTGGCGGGACGGCAAGCCGGCGCGTGCCGAAGTGCCGCAGGCCGCCGCGCCGGCCGACCTCGAGGACCGGTTGATCCTGCCCATGCTCAACGAAGCCGTGGCTGCCTTAAGAGAGGGAGTCATCGAAGATGCCGATTTACTCGACGCAGGAGCCATATTTGCGACCGGCTTCGCGCCTTTTAGGGGCGGTCCGCTGCAATATGCCAAAACGCGGGGTATCCCGAACGTGACCGCGCGTCTGACGGAACTCACGCAACGCTATGGCGAGCGCTTTCGCCCGGACGCGGGTTGGCAGCACTTGTGACCCAACGTGGCCCGGATCTGCCGCCGCATATGGTAGGATTCGCAGCCAAAATCATAGGGTTGAAACCATAGGCAGCAGCGAATTCTTCGATGGATGAACGACCTCTCGATCTCGCAGTACTCCGGACTTTCTCGCCGCTCGACGGCCTGAAAGCTGAGAACCTGCACGCGCTCGCCCGCAAGACCCACATCCGCGAATTAGCCGCCGGGCGGGTGCTGTTCAAGGAAGGCGACACGGACAAGCGCACCTTTTATCTGGTCGCCGGCAATGTTGAATTGCGCGCGGACGACAAGCTCATCGGGACCATACGCGCCGGCACCCCCGAAGCGCGTGCGGCCCTCGCCCCGGGGCTGCCGCGAAAATTCACCGCGCGGGCGGCGGTCGATCTTGAATACATCATGATCGACAGCGATTTGCTCGACGTGCTCCTGACCTGGGACCAGACCGGACAGTACGAAGTGGCGGAGCTGCGCGGCGACGGTCTGGACGTCACCGGCGACTGGATGACGACACTGCTGCAAACCAAGGCGTTTCACCGCATTCCGCCGGCGAACATCCAGGCGATCTTCATGCGCATGCAGCGCATCAACTACCGCTCGGGCGACGTCGTCATCAAGCAGGGCACCGAGGGCGATTACTTCTACGTGGTGGTGGCGGGGAAATGCGTGGTGACGCGCGAGACTCCCCTGAACAAGGAAGGCATCAAACTCGCCGAACTCGGCCCCGGCGACAGCTTCGGCGAGGAAGCGCTGATTGCCGAAGCAAAGCGCAACGCCACCGTCACCATGTCCACCGACGGCACGTTGATGCGCCTCGGCAAGAACGACTTTCAGACCCTGTTGAACGAGCCTCTGCTGCAATGGGTGGAACAGGACAAGGCCAAGGAAATCGTCGCCAAGGGCGGGAAGTGGCTGGATGTGCGGCTGCCCAGCGAGTTCCAGAATTTCCGCATTGACGGCGCGGTCAATATCCCGCTGTATTTCATCCGCCTGAAGCTCAATGCGCTCGACAAGAACACCCAGTATGTCGTGTGCTGCGACACCGGCCGCCGCAGCTCCGCGGCGGCGTATATCTTGAGCGAGCGCGGCTTCGAGGCGTATGTGCTGAAGGGCGGCCTCGCGGCCACCGAGGCCGCGCGCTCGCACCGAGGCTGATTGGGTGAAGAAGCTCAAGCCCGCACCCAGGGCATTCCGCGGCGAACTGCCGCCCGATTACCCCGACCCGCTCCCTGCCTACAAGGTGAAGACCCTGCTCGAAGAGTACCGGGTCCTCGCCATCGTGTTCGGTGTCCTGGGGCTGGCGCTGGCGATCTACTTCGTCAAGTCGATTCTCCGAGCGCCGCCGCCGCCGGCACCGGTGTTGCAATCGGTGTACGTCGAAACGGTCCCGCCGCCGCCCACCCCGCCGGCTTCGCAGGCCGCGCCGCCTCGATAGACGAGGGTCTTGCGCGGACGCCTCAATCGTCCCGATCGGGACGCGGTTTACGATACCCGGAGGAATCGTCCACGCTCGAGCCGGTTGGGTAGCGCGTCGGCTGAATATCCGCATCCAAGTGCGACAAGCGCGCTCGGATCGAATCCAGCGTGTCGTGAATGCGCTCCAGTCGCGCCCCGATCAAGCCGTTGAGGCCGCCGCGCTCGCGCTCCTGTTCGAAGTTCAATACCTTCATGTTCAGAGAACGCAATTCCTCCTCGATCTTCATGAGCTTGTTGGCGACCACATCCAGCGGCAGCGCGACGGTCATCTCAACAAGGGCGAGGGATTTTTCGGTCATTGTTGCAGCAGGCGCCGCGAGGCGGTCCCTGGCCGAATGGCTCCTGAGCGATCACCTACATGGTGTGGGTGGGCTTGTCCCCGCCGAGCGCGCCGGCCAGATAGTTCTCGATTTTCTTCTGGGTATTGCCGCGGTCTTGATCGCTGAACTGCACGCCGATGCCGGCGGTGCGCTTGCCCTGGGCGCCCTTCGGCGTCATCCAGATGACGCGTCCGGCAACCGGGAGTTTCTCCTCCTCGCCCATCAGGTTGAGCAGCATGAACACTTCATCGCCCAAACGATAGTTGCTGTTCGTCGGAATGAACAGTCCGCCGTTCTTTACGAAAGGCATATAGGCGAGATAGAGCGCGCTTTTATCCTTGATCGTCAGGGTCAGTAGACCCGGTTTGTTACTTGGACTTCGCAATTCCTGCCATTCCCACGGTAAAGCTTACTTCGCCAGTGCGGTTCGGCCGCCCACCAGCAAGGCCTCCAGCGCCAGTTGTTGATTCACGCCTGTCGATGCAAGACGCCGCAACTCACGGGCGGCGTCCAGCAGCTCAAATAGAGCTCTTATCTTGGGCTTAAGTAAAGCGGCAGGCAAGCGGACCGGTTCCGCACTTTGATGCGAAACAGCAGTGCCGAGGGACGCATATACGCGCTGTGTGATCCAGTTCTCAAGCCAGGTGATGCGCAGACCGGGATTGGTCTTCATCCAGCGCTCGGCCAACAGGGTCACATCGACGGCACTCGCCGCCAGCTGCCTCAAGGACTCGTGCATGTCCTGGTCGAGCGCCGCCATCCCCGAGGAGTCGAGTTCCAGGGCCAACAAGGGCGCGCCGCCGGCGAGCGCCAGGGCGGCCGGCCAGGTGTGCGCACCGGGCTCGCCATGTGCCTCGAGCCAGGCAACCGCGGCCTCGGCCGGGGGCGGCTTGAGCGTCAATCGCAGACAGCGGCTGGCGATGGTCGCGGGCAGGCGGTGGCTGGGCCTCGCGATCATGATCAGCACCGTATCGGCGGTCGGCTCCTCCAGTGTCTTCAAGAAAGCATTGGCGCCGTTGGCATTGAGCGACTCGGCACCTTCGATGACTCCGACCTTGCAGCCGCCGCGATAGCTCTTGAGTCCCAATGACTCGATCAAGCCCCGCACCTGATCAACCTTGATCTGTTGCGCGTCCTCCTCGAGACGCACCACGTGGGAATCCGGGTGACTGTCCGCCCGCAACAGCCGGCACGAGGCGCAGGTGCCGCAGGGCCGCGGACTCGGCGACTCGCACAGCGCGAGGGCGGTGACCCAACTCGCCAGCTGCTCCGCGCCGAGTCCGGGGGCGGACAGCAGCAACAAAGAATGCGGCAGCCGCCCGGCGGAATGCGCGGCGCGCAGGCCGGCTTGCGCGCCCTGCAGCCACGGCAGCGAGTCGGCGCTCAAGATATCCATTGCCGCGCCTCGAGCAATTCCAGAATCCGCCGCGCGACCTGCTCCACCGGCTGGCTCGCATCGATCGTGGCAATCCGCGCAGGCTCGGCCGCCGCGCGCGCCCGATAGGCATCGCGCACCCGCTCGAAAAACTCGCTGCGTTCGCTTTCGAAGCGGTCGGTGGGAGCACCGGAATTTCGCTGCCGCGCGCGATTGAGCGCCTGTTCCACCGGCGCATCCAGCAGCAAGGTCAGATCCGGGCGGCGCGTGCCTTGCACCAGGGTCTCCAGCTGCCGAATGTGCTCCGCATTCAAGCGCCGGCCCCCGCCTTGGTAGGCATAGGTGGCATCGGTGAAGCGGTCGCACACCACCCAACGGCCGGCCTGCAGGTGAGGTTCGATGTGATTGGCGAGGTGCACCGCACGCGCGGCAAACATGAGCAGCAGTTCGGCCGTGGGCGGCAGGGTTTCGTCGCGCGCATTGTCCAAGACGATCTCGCGTATCTTCTCCGCCAGGGGCGTGCCGCCGGGCTCGCGGGTCACGACATGGGCAATGCCGCGCGCGCTCAAGGCGGCGGAGAGCCGTGCCACCTGCGTGGTCTTGCCCACCCCCTCGATTCCCTCGATGGTGAGAAACCGGCCCGGAGCGGTGCTCATCGCACCTCCTCCGCCGCTTTGCGGCGTTGATGCGCGACATAGGCTGCGACGGCCGCATTGTGTTCCTGCAGAGTCGCAGAGAACACATGACTGCCGTCGCCTTTGATCGAGGCGACGAAATACACCGCATCGGTCTTCTCAGGATGGGCGGTGGCACGAATCACTGCGGCAGAGGCCAATGCAATCGGGGTCGGCGGCAATCCCGTGCGAGTGTAGGTGTTGTACGGCCCGTCGGTGCGCAAGTCCTCCGTTCGAATGTCGCCCTCGTAGCGCTCGCCCATGCCATAGATCACGGTGGGATCGGCTTGCAGCCGCATGCCGATGGCCAGGCGATGCAGGTACAGTCCGGCGATGAGCTTGAGCTCCTGCGGCAGACCGCTCTCCTTTTCGACGATCGAGGCCATGATCAACAATTGCTGTGAATTCTGCAGCGGCAGCCCTGGATCACGCTCGGACCACGCCGCCTCCAACTCCTTGCTCAGCGCCGCGTGCGCCTGGCGCAGCAGCTCGATGTCGGGCGTGCCCGCAATGAAGCGATAGGTTTCGGGCAGGAACTGGCCTTCCGGATCCACCCCCGAAAGTCCGAGTCTTTCCATCAGATTCGGCGTCTTGTCGGGCAAAGTGACCTTGACGTCCGGATTGTGCCGCAAGGCATCGAGCAGATCCTGCACGCGCCAGCCGTCGACGATGGTGAACGAATGCAGCAGCACCTGGCCGTTCACCATTTTCGTCAATAATTCCCGCGGCGTCGTACCCACTTGAATTTCATATTCCCCCGCCTTGACCGCCGGCGCGAGCCGCGACCAGCGCGCGAACATCACCCATGCCTTGGGGTGCGCAATCACGCCGCGCGCCGCCAAATCAGCCGCCACCCGGGCAAAGCTCGTGCCCGGATTCACCTTGAATCGCACCGGTGCCGCGAGCCGCACCGGTTCATCGAGGCTGCGCACGCCGACCCCGATCACGACGGCCGCCGCGGTACCCAGCAGCAGGCACACCAGCAGCGCCCACCTCAAGGCCCGCCTCACAGCAGTTCCAGCCGTGCGCGCAGCTGCGTTGCCGCGCCGAACGCCTGCAGCCGCAGACGCTCCCTCCCGCGCTCGATCACCGCGACCGATTTCAAGCCGACGACGGCGTTGCTCATGAACACCTCATCGGCGGCGCGTAGATCGTGCCAGCGGATGCGGCGCTGCACCGCGCGCAGGCGCAGATCCCCGGCCGTTGCCAGGATCCAGCGGCGCATCACGCCGGCCACGCCGCAGCGGTCGATCAAGGGAGTCATCAGCGTGGATCCCCGCCTGAGAAACAGGTTGGACATCGTACCGCACACCAGATTCTGCTCGGTGTCCTGCATCAATCCTTCCCAAATTCCCGGGTCGCGCCACTCGGCCCGCGCCACCACCGATTCCAATCGATTGAGGGTCTTGAGGCCTGCAAGTTGCGGGTTGAGTCCGATCGGCGCCGCACACAGGCATATCCGCACCGGCGCCGCGACGCTGCGGGCTGCCGGCGGCAGAGCATGCAGGGTGAGGATGCGCGTGCCGCGTTCGCGGCCCGTGGGCCGATAGCCGCGGGCGGGCGACACGCCGCGCGTGACGATCAGCTTCAATACGCCCTCGCTGCGCCGCTGCGCGGCGCGACGCAGTTCGCGGCGCAGTGCGCCGGCGGGAGGAGCCCCTATCTGCAGTTGAGCGCATCCGGCAAACAGCCGTTCGAGATGGTAATCCAGAAGCCGAATCCGGCCGCGGCGCACCCGCATGGTCTCGAACAAACCGTCGCCGTACTGCAGGCCGCGGTCGCGATAGTCGACCCGCGTGCCACGGCGGCCGTTGATCCAGGCACTCAAGTCGGCGCCACCAACGCGCGCAGCAAGCCCTCGGCTTTGGCGCGGGTCTCGGCCAATTCTTGGGCGGGGATCGAGTCGGCAACGATGCCCGCACCGGCGCGAAATTCGAACAATCCGCCGTGCGCGGTGATGGTGCGAATCAAGATATTGAGATCGCAGCTGCCGTCGCGGTTCAAGTAGCCGATGGAGCCGGTGTAGGCGCCGCGCCCGACCGCTTCGAGTTCCGCGATGATCTCCATGCAGCGGACCTTCGGGCAGCCGGTGATGGTGCCGCCGGGAAACAGCGCGCGGATCACGCCCACGGGCGACACGTCGTTGCGCAGCCGGCCGCTCACGTTGGACACGATGTGATGCACGTGCGCGTAGGTTTCGACGCTCATGTACTCATCCACGCGCACGGTCCCGCCGGCGCACACCCGGCCCAGGTCATTGCGCTCCAAGTCGATCAGCATCACGTGCTCGGCGCGCTCCTTTTCGTTGTCCAAGAGGGATTGGATCAATGCGGCGTCGGCCTCCGCCGTGGCTCCGCGCGGCCGGGTTCCGGCGATGGGACGGGTGGTGACGGTATTGCCGCGAATCGACACCAAGCGTTCCGGCGAGGAACTCAGCAGCGCAAAGTCCTCCTGGCGCAGCAGCGCCGCAAACGGGCTGGGATTGGTTGCCCGCAGGCGCCGGTAGACCTCCACCGGATCGACCGGGGAGACGGCCCTGGCGGTCCAACCCCGGGACAGATTGGCCTGATAGACGTCGCCCGCGCCGATGTACTCGAGGGCCCGGCTCACGGCGCCGAGAAATCTCTGCGGATCATCTTCTTCGACCAGGAATTGCGGATACGCCGCGGCGGGTGCCGGACGCAAACCTGCAGCGCGTTGCGTAAACTCATCGAGCAGCCTTTCGTGTCCGGGCTCCGCCATGAGCCACGCCTGGCCGGTCGCGCGATCGCGAATCCACGCCGCGGGCGCGCGGATCGCCAGTGCCACCACGGGATCCGGGCAGCGCGGCAGCCGCAGGCGCGGTTCGACTTCCGACGCCAGCTCATAGCCGAGGTACAGCAGCCAGCCGCCGCTGAACGGCAGCAGGGATTCGGTCTCGGGAACACGCAGCGCGGACCACCACTGCTCGAGCGCCGCGAGAAAACCCCGGCCGCCGGCGCAGGGTCCGGACAAGCGGCCGCCGGAACTCAAGCGCAGGCACTCGCCGCCGGCCATGGGCAGGATGTCGAAGCGGCTGCCGCCGCTCGACAAGCCTAAGCCGGCGCCGCTCTCCAGAAGCCCCGGATAGGCCGCCGGAAACTTCTCGATGAGAGTCAGCGGCTCAAGTTCGGCGGAAAATGAGCGAACCGTTGGTGCCACCGAAGCCGAAAGAATTGGAGAGGGCGTACTCAATCGACATTGGCCGCGCAGTATTGGGAACGTAGTCGAGGTCGCAGCCCTCGCCCGGCGTATGCAAATTGATGGTCGGCGGCGCGACTTGATCGCGCAAGGCCAGCACGCTGAATAGGGCTTCAACGGCTCCCGCGGCGCCCAACAGGTGACCGGTCATGGACTTGGTGGAACTGACGGCCAATTTATCGGCCGCGGCGCCGAAAGCGCGGCGGATGGCCAGGGTCTCGGCGCGATCGCCCAGTTCCGTGGACGTGGCATGCGCATTGACGTACTGCACCTGCTCAGGATTCAATTTCGCATCCGCGAGCGCCTTGGACATGGCCTTGCGGGCGCCTTCGCCGTCGTCCGGCGGCGCGGTGACGTGGAAGGCATCGCCGCTCATTCCGAAGCCGACGATTTCCGCATAAATTCGCGCGCCGCGCGCCTTGGCCTGCTCGTACTCCTCCAGCATCATGGCGCCGGCGCCGTCGCCCATGACGAAGCCGTCGCGGTCCTTGTCCCAGGGGCGGCTCGCGCCCTGGGGATCGTCGTTGCGCTGAGACAAAGCCTTGGCCTGGGCAAAGCCGCTCATGCCGGTGACGCAGGTTGCCATTTCCGAACCGCCCGCCAGCATGGCGTCGGCTTCACCATACTGGATCAGCCGCATCGCGAGCCCCAGCGCGTGGGTCGAGGTGGTGCAGGCGGTGGCGACGGCAAGATTCGGGCCCGTCATCTTGAACGCGATCGACAGATGTCCGCTCACCAGATTGATGATGCTGGCCGGAATGAAAAACGGCGACACCTTCTTCGGCGAATGAGTTTCCAGATACTTGTCGTAGGTATCCTCGATGGACTCGAGACCGCCCATGCCCGAACCCATCAGCACGCCGATCCGGTCGGAATTGGCCTCGGTCACCGCCAATCCTGAATCGCGCATGGCCTGGATGCCGGCCACGACCCCGTACTGCATGAAGGCGTCCATGCGGCGAGCGTCCTTGGTGCTCATGTAGGGCTCGAGATTCAAGTCCCGGATCTCACCGCCGAAATGCGTCGGAAACGACGTGGTGTCGAAACGCGCCACGTTGGCGATCCCGCTGCGGCCGGCCAGTATCGAGGCCCACGCGCCGGCAACGTCGTTGCCCACGGGCGAGACGATTCCGAGACCGGTAATGACGACGCGTCGCTTGCTCAACGGCGACTCACCCAACGCGGCCACGCGAAATGCTCAGACAGGCTCCTAGGCCTTGCCCTTGTGCGAATTGATGTAGTCGATGGCCTGTTGAACCGTGGTGATTTTCTCGGCATCCTCGTCCGGAATTTCGGTCTCGAATTCTTCCTCGAGCGCCATCACCAGTTCAACCGTATCCAGCGAGTCTGCGCCTAAATCGTCGACGAACGAGGCGTCGTTGGTGACTTCTTCTTCTTTCACGCCCAGCTGTTCGGCCACGATCTTCTTAACCTGCTGCTCAACAGTACTCATCGTTATGGTGTCCTCTCGGAATTGCTATTTATGCACTGAACTGACAAAAGCCCGCGACCAGCCTTAAGGTATCGGGCGCGTATTTTATGTGAACATGGGGGCGGCGGCTACCTTGAACGCACATTTGAGCTCCCGCCGGCCCGGGTCGTATTGACAAACCCCGGTGAGTTAGGGCCCAAAGCCCTTCAGGGCATGTACATTCCACCGTTCACGTGCAAGGTCTCCCCGGTCACGTAGGCGCCGTCGGGCGAGCATAGGAATGCCACCGCGCCGGCAATGTCGGCAGGCTGGCCCAACCGTCCCAAGGGTATCTGGGCATTCAGGGAGGCGCGTTGCGCCTCGGCCAAGGCGCGGGTCATGTCGGTGTCGATGAAGCCGGGCGCCACCGCATTGACCGTGATGCCGCGCGAACCCACCTCCCGAGCCAGGGATTTGGTGAAGCCGATGATTCCCGCTTTGGCGGCGGCATAGTTCGTCTGCCCGGGATTTCCGGTCAGACCCACCACCGACGTGATGCTGACGATGCGGCCCTTGCGCGCCTTCATCATGCCGCGCAGGACCGCCTTGGACAGGCGAAACACCGAGGCTAGATTGGTGTCGAGCACCGCGTCCCAATCCTCCTCCTTCATACGCAACAGCAAGGTGTCGCGCGTGATGCCGGCGTTGTTGCATAGAATGCCCACGGCCCCTTCCCTGGCCTCGACCTCGGCGAGCAGGGATTCGATCGACTCCGGATTCACCACGTCCAGAACCGCACCGCGCCCGCCGCGCGCGGCCAAGTTGTCGCTGATGCGCGCGGCGCCTTCGGCGGTCGTGGCGGTGCCGACCACGCGGGCTCCGTCGCGGCTCAATCGATCGGCGATGGCCGCGCCGATGCCGCGCGTGGCGCCCGTCACCAAGGCAATCTCTCCATTCAGCATTGGCTACCTCGTCAAAGTTTCAGCGCCGCGAGCGCATCGTCCAACCCTTGCGGATCGTCCAGCGCCATCATCTTGAGATCCCGATTCTTGTCGACGCGCCGATTCAAGCCGGTCAATACTTTGCCCGGCCCGCATTCCACGATCTGGGTGGCGCCGGCGGTGATCATGGTGCGCACCGTGGCCGCCCAATACACCGGCGTGTACAGCTGCTTCACCAGGCCCGCGCGGATGGCCTCGGCGGTGCCGTGCGTTTTCACATCGACGCCGTACACCGCGATGCCCGGCGCCGGCGTGAATTCCGTGCTCTCCAGCCGCACCCGCAATTGTTCCGCTGCCGCCTGCATCAGCGATGAGTGCGCCGGCACGCTGATGGGCAGCGCAATCGCGCGCTTCGCGCCCTTCGCCGTGGCGGCGGTGATTGCGCGCGCCACCGCGGCGGCCGCGCCCGCGATCACGACCTGTCCCGGCGCATTGAAATTGACCGCCTCCACCACTTCGCCCTGCGCCGCCTCGCGGCAAGCCTCATCGATGTCGATGTCCTCGAGCCCGAGAATCGCGGCCATGGCACCCTGACCCGGCGGCACCGCGGTCTGCATCAATTCACCGCGGTATTTCACCAGATCGACGGCAGTCCTGAATTCCAGGGTACCCGCGGCCACCAGCGCCGTGAATTCACCCAGGCTGTGCCCCGCCATGAGTACCGGCTGGGCGCCGCCGCGTTCGCGCCAAAGCCGATAGGTGGCGATCCCGGCAGTCAGCATCGCCGGCTGAGTGCACTCGGTGGAGTTGAGCGCTTCGCTTGGGCCCTCCTGGCAGCGCCGCCAAAGATCGTAGCCCAGCACTTCCGAGGCCTCGCCGAAGGTCGCCTCGACCACCGGCGCGACTCTCGCCAGCGCGCTCAGCATGCCGATGGACTGTGACCCCTGACCGGGAAATACGAACGCAAGTGACATGCAATGGCCTCTAGGCGCGAGAACGGTGGCGAATTATAGCGATCCGCAGGGACAGTGCGCCGCCGACGGCGAATCCGCACAGTGCGCCGTACAAATGCGCGTCGACGACGATCAAGGTCGAGTGCGGTCCGGCCCATTGTTCCCAGGCAAGCTTAGCGCACAATCCGAGGCTGAGTATCCAACGATCCCAGGAGCGCACCGCCAGGTGCTTGGCGGCGCCCGCGGCCATCACCGAATGCAGCACCCCTGAGGCACCCACATACCAACTGACCCGCGGACTCAGCCACCAAAGACCTGAGCTGATCGCCAATGCGCCGGACAGCACGATCACGCACCACTCCACCGCGTCGTAATCCTGCGCGAACAATGACCACATCAGCACCAACCCCAACTCGTTCAGTATCAAGTGGTGCGCATCAAGATGCACGACGTGGGCCGTGAGCAACCGCCACCATCCGCCGGCCGCGATGGCGCCGCGGTCATAGCGCAGCAGCAGCCCCACACTGTCGCCTAGACCCAACACTGCATCCAGCGCCAGCAGGATGGCAAGCAACCAAATCCAGCGGCCGCGATCCAACTGGAGCGCGGCCGCGACCGGTTGCAGGCGATTAGCGGCATCGCGAAGCATCGATGCCCCCTAGTTTGGTATCATCCGCGGAATTCTCGAGGTTCCTATGCGCGCTCGCCAACACGGCTTTACTCTCATTGAAATCATGGTCGTGGTGGTCATTCTCGCAGTGCTGGGGGCACTTGTGGTGCCGCAAGTGCTGGATAAGGTCGATAAAGCCCGTGTTACCCGGGCGCAGAGCGATATTCGGGCCATTTCGACCGCCCTCGATCTCTACCGGCTGGACAATTTCAAGTACCCGACCAGCGAACAGGGGCTGCAGGCCCTGGTCAAACAGCCTGCCGATCCCAGCATTACCAACTATCCCGCGGGCGGTTATCTGAAGTCGCTGCCCATCGATCCATGGAACAACCCTTATCAATACGTAAGTCCGGGCCCCGACGGCCGTGATTACGACATCACGACCTATGGCCGCGACGGCAAACCCGGCGGCGATGGCTACGACGCGGATATCAGCAGCTCGACGCTCGACAAGAGATAGGGCGGCGGCCGCCGGGTGCCGCATGCGCAGCCGTGGCTTCACGCTGGTCGAGATCCTGGTGGTGGTGGTCATCATTGCCTTCGTCACCGCCATGGCAATTCTGGCGGTCGGCACCACCGGACGTGACAGCCAGCTCGACGAAGAGACCCGCCGCATCGAAGGTCTGATCGGCTTGCTGCATGAACGGGCCCTGCTGGAAGGGCGGGATTTCGGTCTGCGCATCGAGCCGGCTGCGTACGAATTCGTGGTGTACGACCCGAACCGCGATCGCTGGCTCACCCTCGACCAAGAGACGGAATTTCGCCATCGCGAGCTGCCGAAGGGCGTGAGCTTTCAATTGCAGCTCGATTCCCAGATCGTCGTCATCAAGCCCATCGACCGGACTCTCTCGAGCGATGCGCCGGCGCCGGGACCGCAGGTGGCCATTGCCGCCAGCGGCGAAGGGACGCCGTTTCGCCTGACGCTGCTGCGGGAGGGGACCTCGGCGAAGGCTTCGGTGGATGGTGATGCGCTGGGCAAGCTCAGCCACATCAGTTCAGATCACCAGGACAAGCCGACATGAGCCGCCGTGCCGCCGGCGGATTCACTCTGGTCGAAGTCTTGGTCGCCCTGATGGTGGTGGCCATGGGGCTGGCCGCGCTGATGGTCGCGGTCAGCGGCACCGCACGCACCAGCGGTTTTTTGCGCGACAAGACGCTGGCGCAGTGGATGGCGCTCAACCGCCTGGCGGAAGTACGTCTGAACCTGACCAAGTTCGGGCAGAACACCGACACGGGCGAGCTCAACTTTGCCAATCGAACCTGGCACTACGATACCCGCTACTTCGACACCAGCATCCCCACCATGAAACGGGTGGTGGTGCGCGTGTATGCCGGGGACGCCAAGACCAAGGGCAACGCCCTGGTGGAAGCCACCGGCTTTCTCGGCGGTGCCGTCGCCGTGGCCGGCAGCTCCAACACCCTGGACTGGACCACCGGCAGCTCCGCCGTTCCCGGCACTCCCGCAGCCCCCGGCACGACACCACCCGCAACCTCACCGACCACGGTCCCACCGACGACGACGCCACCACCGGCGCCGGCCCCGACGGCGCCGCAGACGCCATGAGCGGATTCCGGCACAAGCCGCGCGGCGGGCGCATCGCCGGTTTCACCCTGATCGAAATCTTGGTCGCGCTGCTGATTTTGGGAATCATGTCGGCCCTGGGTTACGGCACCTACCGGGCAGCGCGCATCTCCGCCGAGCGCACCGAGGAGTCCTTGAAGCGCTCACGCGAGATCGAATTTGGGATGCGCATGATGATGCAGGACTTCGCCGAGGCGGTGCCGCGTCCGGTGCGTCAGATCCTCGGCGAGCAGCGAGATCCGGCGCTGCGCGGCAGCGGCGGCGTGGGCACCTTGACTCCCGTGCCGGGCTCCAGCTCCGGTTTTGGGTCCGACGCCGGTTCAGGAATGAGTTTCAATAGTCAGAGCTTCGCCGGCCAGAGCTTCAATTCGGGCTCTTCCAATCTGGGCGGCAGCACCAGCAGCAGCGTCGCCTCGATCGTCGACGTCACCCGGACCGGCTGGTCGAATACGGCCGGCCAGCAGCGCAGCACCCTGCAGCGCGTGTCGTACGCCCTGGTGGACGATGTGCTGAAGCGCAGCTACATGGTCAACTTGGACAATGTGCAGGGTGCGAAGCCGGTGGTGCAGGACCTCTTTACCAAGGTCAAGGCCATCCAACTGCGCTATCTCGACGGCAATCAATCCTGGCAGAGCCAGTGGCCGCCGCCGACCATGCCGCCGGTCGAGGCGCAGTCGACCCGGCCGGTGGCGGTCGAAATCATCATCGAGTTCAAGGACTGGGGACGCATCCGCCGGCTGATCGAGGTGGCGGGATGAGACACCGGCATCCGGGACCCCGCCGGCAGCGCGGCGTCGCGCTCATCATCGCGCTCATCCTGGTGGCGCTCGCCACCATGCTCGCGACCAAGCTGACCTTTGATGGATTTCTCGAACGGCGTCGCGCCATCGGCGTGCTGGCCGCGGAGCAGGCCCTGCAGTTCGGGTTCGGCGCCGAGGCCCTGGCCGCCGACGTGTTGTCGAAGGATTTGCAGAATAGTCAAAACCTGACCACGCTCGCCGGTGCCTGGGCGCAGCCCACGCAGCCTCTGCCCATCACGCCGCAGGACGATCCCGAGGGGGAGCCCATCGGCACCCTGCAGGGGCAACTGGAGGACATGCAGGGGCGCTTCAATCTGAACAGCCTGGGCCACGTCGTCACGCCGCCGGCGGTCAACGGCGTGCAGCAGGCTCCCACCCCGGATCCGAAGCCCCTCGAGCAATTCCAGCGGCTGCTGACGGCCGTCGGCGTCGAGCCCAAGTGGGCCGCCATTGCCCGCGACTGGATCGACGCCGACGATGCTCCCGGGACGCCGGACGGCGCCGAAGATCAGGTCTATACCTCGCAAACTCCACCCTATCTCACCGGCAACTGGCCCATGATGTCGCCCAGCGAACTGATGAATCTGCCGGGGTTCGGCGCGGACCGCTACCGCAAGATCGCGCCCTACGTCACCGCCCTGCCGACGGCCAACGCGCCGCTCAACATCTGCACCGCGCCCGCCGTGGTGCTCGAAAGCCTTGCCGACAATTTGAGCGGCGAGTTCTCGGGCAATCCGGAAGTGATGACCACATCCCGCAAGACCGGCTGCTTTCCGGACCTGGACACCTTCAAGAAGATTGCGGGTGCCAAAGCGGTGGGGAACATGGTCCCCATCGGCACCAACAGCAGTTTCTTCCGGCTAACCACCCGCGTCACCCTTGGCACTACGGAGTTCACCTTGTACAGTCTTTTGTCGCGCGGCTCGGGCGGCGGCAAGATCACGCCGGTGCTGCGCTCATTCGGAACACCCTAGATCCATGTCACACACATTGCTGCTACGCCTCCCCGCCGCCGGCCAAGAAGAGACCGAGTGGCTGACCATCGACGATGCCGGCGATGCGCCGATCGCCCGGCAGCGAGGATCGCTCACCCTGGCGGCGGCGGTGTCGCGCTCCGGCAAGGTGGTGGCGCTCGCTCCGGCCACGCAGATCTTGCTGGCGGAACCGGAATTGCCCCCGGGCAGCGGCGTGAAGCTCGCCCGGGCGGCGCCCTTCGCCCTGGAGGAACAGCTCACCGAGGACGTCGATCAAATGAGCTTCGCGATCGGGCGGCGCCGCAGCAGCGGCGGCACTCCGGTAGCGGCGGTGTCGCGCGCTGTCCTGCAGGAGTGGCTGTCGGCCCTGAGCGCCGCCGGTCTCGAACCTTTGTCCCTGTACCCGGACATCTCGCTGATGCCGGACAACCCGGGCCAGACCGTGTTGTGGCTGGAGAAGACCCGGCTGGCGGTGCGCCGCCCCGGAGCCCTGCCCTTCGCGGTGGAATTGTCGCCGGTGAGCGAGGCCTTGGTGGTGGCCGGCGTGATTGCCGATCCGCTCGACGCCTCAGCGGAGCCCAAGGTGCCGGAGAGCGCGGTTCTGTACGTGACGCGCGAGGATTGGGCGCGTGCGCAGAACGAGTTCGAGCAGCTCGCCGGTAAATTCGAATCGCTGAAAGTGCAATTGCTGCCCGACGGTCCCCTGCCGTGGCTGGCGCGCAGTCTCGAGGGCACCGAGGCGATCAATCTATTGCAAGGAGAGTTTGCGCGCACCACCGACTTCGGCGCGCGCTGGCGCCAGTGGCGCACCGCGGCGCTGCTCGCGGGGGTGTTGCTGGCCGTGCATATCGCCGCTCAGGCCGTGCAAATTCGCCGCGGTCAACATGAAACGGCCGCGCTCGACTCGCAGATCGCCGGCATCTTCTCGGCCACGCTGCCGACGGAACCGATCCGGGATCCGCGCCGCCAGATGCAGGCGCGGCTCGACCGCATCCACAAACTGGGAGCCAGCCCGGAATACTTTTTGCACACCTTGAAAACCCTGAGCGATGCTCTGGCAGTCGCCCCGAAGACCGACATCGACTCGCTGAGCTATCGCGAGCAGTCCCTCGACATGAAAGTCAACGCCCCGAACCTGGCCGCGCTCTCGCAGCTCACTCAATTCATCGGCAAGCAGGGCACAGGCTTGACGGCGGAGATCCAATCCTCCACGCCGGTTGCCGGCGGCGTGCAAGCGCACATCCAGCTGCGCGGCCAGTCTACGCGAGCACATCGATGAACAAGCTGCGCGCCTGGTACGCAGGATTGCAGCCGCGCGAGCAGCGCGTCGTCGTGGTCGGCGCAGTGGTCGTGGCCGCTCTCATCCTGGTGCTGGGAATACTGCTGCCCCTGCATTCCGCAGTGTCCAATGCGGCGCGACGCAATGACGGCAAGCGGGAGGACCTGGCCTGGATGCAGGCCCATGCGGCGGAGATTCGCGCAACCGACAACCGGCTGCCTCCGGACACGGGCGAAGCTCCGGTGGTCATCGTCGACCGGGCAGGCCGCGAAGCCGGCCTCACCGACGCACTGCGCGGCACTCAGCCCAACGGGAATGGGGTGCGCGTGCAATTGGAGGGCGCGCCCTTCGATGCCGTGGTCGTCTGGATCGCCGCGCTCGATGAGCGCTACGGTCTGGCCCTGGAATCGATCACCGTGGATCGCACCGCCCGGCCCGGATTGGTGAATGCCAGCATCACGTTCAGCCAGCCGCAGCACTAAGCCGGCGCCGATACGCCCGCGGCCACGGCGTTGGCCGATGATCCTCATCGGCCTCGCGGCCGCCATCGCCGCCATTCTCGCGACCTTGCCGGCATCGCTCGCGACGCATCTGCTTCCCGCCACCGTGCAGGCCGAGGATTTTTCAGGCACCCTCTGGCACGGCTCCGCCGGCAGGATCCGCGTCGATGCGCGCGAGGCCGGAGCCCTCGAGTGGCGGCTGCATCCCGCGGCCCTTCTTGGATTGGCCGTGGCGGCGGACCTGCATTGGGTCAAGGTGGGATTCGTGATCGATGCCGCGGTGAACATCGATCGACATGGCTTCGCGGCGCGCGACATCAAGGGCGGCGGACCCATTGCGGATTTGCGCGAACTGGGAGTCGCGGCGGGCTGGCACGGCACTGCCGACATACACCTCAGCGAGCTGAGGGGTGATTTCAGCGCGCCGTTGTTCGCGGCCGGGGACGTCAAAGTCGCGAATCTGGGGTCGGCACAGTTCGCCGACGGGTCGGATCTGGGCAGCTATGATCTGCGGTTTCCGGAACAAGCGGGCGCCGGCGACGGCAACCTCGCCGCGCAGCTCACTGATACGGGGGGGCCGCTGCAAGTACAGGCGACGATCAATTATTCCGCCAAGACTCGCTCGGCCATAGTGAGCGGATCGCTGCGAGCGCGGCCCGATGCCCCGCCCGCGCTGCTCAGCCAATTGCAAAGCTTGTCGCGCGGGCGGGACCCCTACGGCGAAATTCCCATCGACCTAGAGTTCAACAATCTGTGGCGCTAACCGCTTCACCCCATGCAGAAGAAATTGAGCTTGTTGCCGTCCAAGTCCCGAAAATAGCCCGCATAGAAGCCCTCGCCGCGGGGGCCGGCGGCGCCTTCATCCTTCCCGCCCAGTTGCAAGGCCTTGCGATGCAATGCGTCCACCTTGGCCTTGCTGTCGACCGCCAGCGCCACCATGACGCCGTTGCCGACGGTCGCAGCTTTCTTGTCGAAGGGCTTGGTCAATCCCAATCCTGCCTGCTTGTCCGACACCGACCAGGCGATGAATTGATCGGTCTCCATCATGCGCTTGGCGCCCATTTCGCCCAGTAACGCATCATAAAATGCGGCGGCGCGCGGCAGATCGTTGGTCCCCAATGTCACGTAGCCAATCATGGTAAGCCCCTCATAGTTGCTGTTGATGTTGTCCGGCGTTTCCGCGGAAACGCCCGGTGGAAAGCTCGGATGGACGGCCTGTCCCCGAATACTGTTTATATATCCAGTATGTCGCGCCTGTCAACTGGGAGCCTAGGCGGCCCACTCGCGCCATGCCCGCATCAGAGGAAAGTACAGGCCCAAGCGCACGGGCTGCGGCCCCAGCCGCTGCGCCAATTGTGCGTAGCGCTGCAATTGTGGCCGGTAGCGTTCGACCTCGCGATCGAGAAATTCCTCGAGGCCGCCGCCGATGTGCCGGCTGGTCTTGTAGTCGATGACCCAGCGTACGCCTTGCTCATCGACGAAGCTGCGGTCGAACACCAGGCGCACCACCTCACCGTGCAATCGGCCCGAGAGCGCGTGCTCGCGCTGCTCCTCCCTCGCCGGCCCGAGAATCCACCGGCCGCGCGGATCCGCCTGCACCGCAACCAAGGCCTCGACGACCCGCGCAGCCGCCTCCGGCAGGCGATCGGCCGGAACGCCGTGCAAGGCCAGCCAGCGTCGAAAATGCGGTTCACGCGCGACGATGTTTTCGCCGCCGCCGTCGGCGACGTTCATCCGTTGCAGTTCCGCATGCACCAAGGTGCCGACCCGGCGGGCCGTCTCGCCCGCCCAATCGAAGACCGGCCAAGTCTCGCGCGGCAACGGCGGCGTCAAGATCGATGCCGCCGTCGAGGGAGCCAGCCTCGAGCCGGGCACCCAGTCCCGCGGCACGCGCAGTAATGGACCGCCGCGCGGCGCGGCGGCTTCCGGCGCGAGCAGCGCAGGATCCGCCGCCGCGAATTGCGCGCTCGCCACCGGCCAGAGCGCGGCAAGCAGGCTCCCTGACCGCGGCGGCTTGAGGCCGCGCACGGTTGCCGTCAGCCGCAGCAGCCACTTTGCCCGGGTGCAGGCCACGTACAACAGTCGCTGCGCCTCCAGGGCGGCCGCGTCGCGCTCTTGGCGGCGCAGGAACTCGAACAATTGATCGGCGGCGGCGCCGACCCCCGGGCGCGCCGCCATCACCAGCCCCTCGCGCACCGTGCGGGCGAATTCGTGCGTGGCCAACAATTGCTCGCGTCCGCCCGGAACGTGGCGCTCCAAAGCCGGCAACACCACCATGTCGAATTCCAGTCCCTTGGCCTTGTGGATGGTCATGATTTCCACCGCGCTCGCGACGCCGTGATCGGCATACAGATCCGCGAAACTGCCCGGCAGGTCGGCGGCGTCCGGCAGCCCGCCCTGCTCCAATTCCCGAAGACGCGCGAACGCAGCGTCGGCGAGCTCGAGATCCTGCGGCGACGCCGCGCAGCTTGCACCACCCAGGCTGAGCCAGGTTCTCTCGACCCAGCGCGCCACGGAACTGTCGTTGCGCACCGCGAATGCCGCCTCCAACACCGAACGCAGCCGGCGGCAGCGCGCCCGGCCATCCGCGCCCAGCTGCACGAGCACGGCCTCCTCCGCCAACGCGTCCCACACCAACGGTGCCCCGCGCGAGATCAGCAAAAGGTCGGCCAGGCACACTCCCGCCCAGGGCGCGCGCAGCACCGCAAGCCACGCGGTGCGGTCGCCCAGGTGCAGCAGCGCGCACGCCAGCATCAGGATGTCGCGCACGACCGCACGATCCTGCAGAGGTTCGATTTGCACCGCCCGAAAGGCGATGCCGCGCGCCCGCAATCCGGCGGCGATTTCCCGCGCGTGGCTCCGCGCGCGCACCAGCACGGCAATCCGCCAGCCGGGATGCCGCGCGATTTCCTCGCCGATCATCTCGGCGATCGCCGCCGCTTCCTCGCCGCGCGCCGCAAACCCGCGCAGCGTCACACCGGCTCTCGGCCCGCTCTCGGCCGGCTCGAGAATGGCGGACGTGCTGGGGCGAAAGGCAATGGCGCCGCGATCCCGATCATCGCTGTGCGGCAGGATGCGCGCAAAGCTGGAATTGACCCAGTCCACCAATGACCGGGCGGAACGAAAGTTGTCCTGCAAACGCTGCACGTCGAACCGCAGATCGCCGATTCCTTCCTCGGCTAGCTCCAGGAACGCCCGGACCTCCGCCTGGCGAAATCCGTAAATGGATTGCATGGGATCGCCGACGCAGAACACACTGCGGCCATCGCCCTGCTGCCAGCCGGCGGTCAACAGCCGCACCAGCTCCAGCTGTGTGCCCGACGTATCCTGGAACTCATCCACCAAGATGTGCTGCAGGCGGTAATCGAGGCGCAATGCCAGATCGCTCGGCGCCTCCGCGGACCCGAATGCGCGCAGCGCCGCCAAGGACACCGCGGGAAAATCCGCGGCACCGCGTTCGCGCAATACTTGGTCCAACTCCGCGGCGGCCAGCACCAACACTTGCGCCACGGCACGCACCCTGAGCCATTGCGCATCGCTGTAGGCCGGCGCCGGCAGCGTGCGAATCTCGACCACCGCTTGCCGTGCCCGCGGGTCTTGCCCGAGTTCCTCCAACAGATCCTGCATGAGTGCCAGGTCGGGGCATGGCGCCGGAAAACCCTCTTTCTTGGTGAGCCGCCGCCGAAACTCGTTGTCCCGCGTCAGGAGCAACCACGCGGCGCCGCGCCAGCGCGGTAAATCGGCGCTGTCGGCGCGCAGCGCCGAGCCATCGGCGATCCAGCCGGACAATTCCCCCGACTCCGTTCCGATGCGCCGCGCGGCACGGTGCGCCAGCGCCGACAAAGCCGCGATCCTTTCGCGGCCCAACACCTCGCAGGCGCCCACCAGAACGCGCGCCACCAACAGCTGCAAGTCCTCATCGAGGTGTCGCCGCACGCGCTCGAGCTGCGTCTCATCCAGCGCGCTGGCCGCCTGTAGACGCCCCGCGAGCAGCGGCAGCCAGCGGTCGCGGCCCGGCAGCATGTCCGCAATCAGCTTCTGCAGTGCGCTCAAGCGCAGATCGTCGAGTGCCAGCACGTGATCGACGGCGAGCCCGAACTGATCATCCGATTCGCGCGCCAGCGCGCGGCGGGCCGCCTCTGCGTAGCAGGGCTTGGCATCGGTGAGCACTTGAAATGCGGAGCCTGAGCCTGCGGCGATGGGCAGCTGGCTCGACAGCCAGGCATTGAAGGCATCGATGGTCTCGATGCGCAGCCGCGACGGCTGGCGCTCGACATCGAGCTGCAATTCGCGGAGATGACCGCGCGCGGTCACCGCCAGATTCCAAGTCTGCAGGTTCATGGCCTCGGGACACCGGTCGAGCCGCGCGGCGCGCAGCGCGAGCAGCACGCGCTCGCGCATCTCCTCGGCTGCGCGGCGCGTGAAGGTGAGCGCGAGAATGCGCTCCGGCGCATCGACCAGAGCCAGCAGCCGCAAATAGCGCTGCACCAAAAGCGTCGTCTTGCCCGAGCCTGCGGGAGCCTGCACCAGGACCGACCCCGGCGCCTGGATGGCGCGCTCACGCGCCGCTTGGTCGGACGCGCCCCTATTCATGGGCATCCTCTGCGTCCTCGAGCGCCGCCGGAATGCGGCACAGACCCTGCAAGCGGCAATGCTTGCAGGCGCGCAACGTCGGCGCCACCGCCGCGTGCCCGGCGGCGAAGTCGGCCGCCAGTTTCTCGATGCGGCCCGACCAGACGTCGATCAGCTGTGCGAGGCTGGTCATTCCCTCGAGCGATGTTTTTCTGCCCCCCGGTTTGAAAACCTCGCGCCGGTCGGTCTCGGGCACGAAGCCGCACTCGGCCGCGTTCACGCGGCCGTAGGCGACCGCGGCCAGCGCCGCGGGGCGAAGGGCCGCATAGATGGGCAGCTGAGGATTGTCCGGCCGCTCGCCGCGCCAATCGGGACTCGCGTTGCCGGTCTTGTAGTCGATCAGTACGCGTGACCCGTCGGTCAGCCGATCCACGCGGTCGATGCGCAGCCGGAAGTCGAGACCCGCAAAATGCGCCGCCTCGCTGCCCCGTTCCAGCTGTTCCACCTCGAAGGGCTCGCGCAGCCGCTCGATGTCCAGCCACTTTGCCAGCACGCCCGCCATACGCTCCTGTTCGCGGCCCCGCCAGCGCACTCCCGGATCGCGGTCGCGGCAGGCTTCTGCGAGCGCGCGCGCAATGGCCTCGTCGAGCAGGCGCCGTTGAGCGTCGGCGCCGATCGAGAGCAGTGAACCGGAGCCTCCGAGCACCGACCAGACATGTTCGAGCGCGTGGTGCATCAACTCACCGCGCTCGCGCTCATTGAAGCCCGGCAGCGGCCGCTCGAGGCGCTCGCAGTGCAGGCGGGTCTCCGCAAAGCCGCGAAACGCGCAGCGCGACTGGGACCTCAACGTCGCCACGCCGCGGGTGCGCTCGCTGCCGCCGAACGGCGGCCCGGTTTCATCGATCAAGCGTTCGAGCGCGGGCTGATCCTCGAGCAGCGCGCGCCAGTGGGGCCGCGGCAGCGCCGGCGGCAGATTCGCCGCGGCCTCGGGCAGCACGGGACTGGGCGCCGCCGCCCGGCCGTCGCCGCGCGCCGCGAAGCTGAACACCAGTTCACCCGCCCGCGCGCTCCAGCGGTTCTGCAAATCGAGCGCAAACGCCAATTGCGACTCCGCTGCCGCGGCAACGACGCCGAACTCTCGCTGCAATCGGACCGGCAACAGCGCGATGGGCTGCACCGCCGGCGGCCAGCTCTCATCGTCGCAGCCGCTGACCCAGATGCCCTCGTAGCTGAGCCACGGGTCGATGAGTTGGCCGCTGACCCAGATCGGCGGAACTCCGGTCTGCGTTTGAAACATCGTGTCCCCCGCCGCGCGCCGCAACAGGCGCAGCGCCGATCCGCGGGATTGCTTGCCGAGGAACCCGTCGGACGCTGCCAGCGCCGCCAGCAGTTCGCGAAACCGCTCCGCCGCCTGGTACTCGGTGCTCGACCAACGATGCCGCTGTGCCCAGGGGCCCGCTTCGAAGGCTGCGATCCACGCCGCAACCCAGCGGCTGACGGGTGCATTGCCGCGCACGCCGTCGAGCGCTTGAAATGCGCCGCGCAACCGCGCCACGGCAGCGACGGGAGCGAGAGCATGCGCCGCCGCGATGCGTTCCGCGATCGCCGGCCACGCTGCCGCCTCGGCATCGCTCGGAGCCCGCTTGCGCAGCCGCAGGTCGAGGAGCGCGGCCGCCGTCGCGTCCGCGGCTTGGGCCTGCAGCTGCGGAGCCCGCAACAGCGCGCTGAACTTCTCGAAGGGAACCACCCCGGAGCTGGCATCCAACAGATCCAAAGCCGCGCGCACCGGGGCATACCCGGCAAGCGGCGTGCCGCCGGCCAGGGCATACAGCGGCTGGGCGGACGTGTCCGACAGAGTGAAGCGCTGCGGCGCCAGCACCGCATCCATCGCATCCATCACCTCCGCACGGCGCCGGTTCAAGTCCGGAACGCAGATCCACGCCCGAAAATGTTCCGCGGCGCGCAGATTCCGCAGCGCCCACTCGGCGATGGCGGCCAGCTCCGCCGAGGGGGATGCCGTGCCCAGCCGGCGCCCCGCACTCGCGTCGGCGCCGGGTGCGCGCAGCGGCCGGCCGTGCTGCTGCAGCCAACGGCGCGCCATCGGCCGCCACGCCGGACTCTCGATCCACGCGATACTTTCCACCGGCGGCGGCGCGGCGCCCAGCAATTCATCCGCGCTGATGCACTGCGCGCTTCGGCATTGCGCGTCGAACTGTCGATTCCATTCGAGAAAGACCTGCGTTTCCTCGGACGCCGCGGCGTAGTCGGCGAGGGTCCGCAGCGGAATGCCGTGCTCGTACACGGCGCGGCGCGCCCGCCGCGCAGCGCGCGCCGCGCCCGCAGGTTCGAGCAGCCCGCGGCCGATGTCGCTCGAGTCGATGACCATGCGCCACAGCTCGCGCTCTTCGAAGTCGCTGAGCGCACGCGGCGACCTTGAATCCGTCAATTGCCGCGCGGCGTGCTGTTCGCGCAGCCAGCCCCCGAAATCGCGCACGCGCGGGGTCGGCCACAGGTCGAGGCCTTGGGCTTGGTAGTTGCGCTCGATGGCATCGAACAGCGCCGCCGCCAGCTCGGTGTTCGGCGCCAGCACCGTCCGGCCGTCCGCGACGGCCGCCATCAGGCCGCTCACGGGGGATCGGGCGCTCAGTGCTGCTGGACCTTCGCAGTCGAGCCGACGAGCTTGAGCTCCGGGCCCGCCGCGGCCTTTGCATCGAGCAGTTCCTCGATGCGCGCGAACACGGTGGCGAGGATTTGCGGCTCGGGTAGATTGGTGATGCGGAAGCAGTTTCGATACGGCACGTTGAAGCTCACGCCCGGGGCGACCAGCACGTGCTTGTTCTCCAACAGCTCGAGCGCGAAGCTTTGATCGTCGAAGTCCGGCAGGACATCGCTGCGCACCTCGATGAAGGCATACAGCGCACCCATGGGGCGCGCGAGCCGCAGGTACTTGCTGCGCGCGACGCCATCCATGATGGCTTGCCGCGACTCGTACAACCGGCCCCCGGGCCGCGTCAATTCGCGGATGCTTTGATAGCCGCCCAACGCGGTCTGCACCGCCCATTGGCCGGGCACGTTGCTGCAGAGGCGCAGTGAGGACAGCAACTCCAGGCCTGCCAGGTATTCACCCGCGCTTTCGATATCGCCCGAGAATGACGCCCAGCCGACTCGATAGCCGCAGGAGCGATACACCTTGGAGAGACCGCTCATGGTGCAGCACAGCGTGTTGTGCACCAAGGTCGCCATGGGCACGAATTCGGCGTCATCGTACAGAATCTGGTCGTAGATCTCATCGGCCAACACCACCAGCCGATGCTTTTCGGCAATATTCGCAATGGCCGCCAGGGTGTCGCGCGGATAGACCGCACCGGTGGGATTGTTGGGATTGACGATGACGATGGCGCGCGTGCGCGCCGTCACCAGCGCTTCGATGTCCTGCGGATCAGGTATGAATGAGCGTGCCGGGTGACAGGGATAATGCACGGCACGGCCGGTGTTGAGGTTCACCGCGGCCGTCCACAGCGGATAGTCGGGGCTGGGAACCAAGACCTCGTCGCCGGGGTTCAGCAAGGCGCGCAAGGTCAGATCGATCAGCTCGCTCACGCCGTTGCCGATGAACACTTCCTCGGCCGTGACCCCGCGCACCCCGCGCTCCTGCTGCTGCATCACCACCGCTTCGCGCGCCGGGAAAATGCCCTTCTGGTGTACATATCCCTCGCTGTTGCGCAGATTCTCGATCATCGCCAACCGCATGGTTTCCGGCGTGCGGAAGCCGAAGGCGTAGGGATTGCCGATGTTCAGCGACACGATGTCGTATCCCAGCCGCTCCAAGGCCAGCGCGCGCCGCGCCAGCTTGCCGCGAATCTCGTAGCGGACGTTTGCCAGGCCCTCGCTGGGGCGAACCGGTTTGCGCTGTGTCATGGGTGAGAGGATAACGGAATGTCATCAGGCCGTGAAATCCCGCGCCCGGTGGCAGGCCACGAGATGTCCCGCGGCGATCTCCTCGAGCGGCGGCACGGTGGTCGCGCACACCGCGACCGCGTGGGCGCAGCGGCCGCGGTAGGCGCACCCCACGTTCTGCAGCGGCGGCGGCGCACCCACCGGCGTGCCCGGCGGCGCGCCCGGGGTCGGATCTGCCGTCGCTTTCGCATGCGGCGCCGCAGCTCCCGCCTGCGCCACCCTGGGGACGGCCGCCAACAGCGCCCGGGTATAAGGATGGATGGGTGCGGCAAACAGAGCCTCGCGCGTGGCGATCTCGACGAGCCGGCCCGCGTACATCACCAGGATCCGATGACTCAAGTGCCTGACGACGGCAAGATTGTGGCTGATGAACAGCATGGCGGTGCCGGCGTCGCGCTGCAAATCGAGCAGCAGGTTGACGATCTGCCCCTGGATGGATACATCCAGGGAACTGACGGGCTCATCGCATATCAAGAGCCGGGGTCCTAAGATCATGGCCCGCGCAATACCGACCCGCTGGCACTGGCCGCCGCTGAATTCATGGGGATAGCGGCCCATCATGCCGGCGGCGAGCCCCACTCGCTCCAGCATCTCGGCCACGCGGCGGCCGCGTTCGGGCGCGCTCAGACTGCCTGCGAATATGCGCAGCGGCTCGGCAATGCTCTCGCCGATGGTCATGCGCGGATTCAAGCTAGCGAGCGGATCCTGAAACACGATTTGCAGGTCGCGGCGCAGCGGGCGCAGCGCCGCTCCCGGGCAGGACGCCAAGTCCACGCCGCGCCACATGACTGCACCGCGCGCGGCCGGCAGCAGGCGCAGAATGGCGCGGGCCAACGTCGACTTGCCGGACCCGGATTCGCCGACGAGGCCGACGGTTTCGCCGGCAAACAGTTCGAAGCCGACTGCGCATACCGCGGCGCGGCCGCCGAACTCCACCCGCAGATCGAGCACGCGCAGCACCGGTTCGGCGGCGGCGGCGTTCAAGGCTGCACGGGAAAGTGACACGCCACGCTGTGCGTGGCGGAATTGTCCGCGGCCGCCTCGAGCAGCGGCCGCTCGACGCGGCAACGCGCGGCCGCCCGCGGACAACGCGGCGCGAACGCACAGCCCTGGAGCGACTCTCCGGGGTGCGGCGGCTGCCCGGGCAGTGTCGGCAGCCGCTCGAAAATCGGGCCGGTCACGCTCGGAATGCACTTCAACAGCTCCGCCGTATAGGGATGCCGGGGGCGCGCGAACAGCGTGGCGGCGGCGGCGCTCTCGACGATCCTGCCGGCATACATCACGAGAATCCTGTCGGCGAGGCCCGCGACGACGCCCAGATCGTGGCTGATCAGCACCAGCGCCAGGCCGAATTCGGTCCGCAGGGTCTGCAACAGTTCGATGATCTGCGCCTGCACGGTCACGTCGAGCGCCGTGGTCGGCTCGTCGGCGATCACCAACTTCGGTCCGCACATGAGGCTCATGCCGATCATGACACGTTGGCGCAGGCCGCCGGACAGCTCATGCGGATATTGACCCAGGCGGCGCGCCGGATCGGGCACCCGCACCCGTTCCAGCATGCGCCGCGCGGCGGCCCGCGCCTCGCTCCAGGAACCGCCGGTGTGGCACACCAAGACTTCGGCCAGCTGATCACCGATCTTCAGGTGCGGCGTGAGCGATGTCATGGGATCCTGAAAAATCATCGACAGCCTCGAACCGCGAATGCGGTTCAACTGCGCGGCGCTGGAACCGAGAATGTCCGCGCCCTCGAAGCGCACGCGCCCCTCGGCCACGGCATTGCCGGGGATCAGGCCCATGGCCGCCATGAACACCTGGGTCTTGCCGGAACCCGACTCCCCCACCACGCCGACGCACTCGCCGGGCGCGACCTCGAGCGAAACCTGCCGCACCGCGGCCAGACGCGCGCCGCGCCGGGTGAATCCGACGCTGAGATCCTCGATGCAGAGCGTGGGCGGCGGCATTCAGCGCTCGGTCGCGTCCAGGGCGTCGCGCAGGCCGTCGCCGAAGAGGTTGAGCGACAGCAGCAGCAGCGCGAGAAATCCGCCCGGCACCAGCAGTATCCACGGCGCCGCCTCCATTTCACCGGCGCCCTCGGCAATCAAGGTGCCGAGGCTCGCATGTGGTTCCTGGATGCCGAGCCCGAGAAAGCTCAGGAAGCTTTCGAACATGATGATCTGCGGCACGGTGAGCGTGGCGTAGACCACGACCGGTCCGATGAGGTTGGGGATCACGTGCTTGAGGATGATGCGCCCCGTGCCTGCTCCCGAGGCCACCGCCGCCTCGATGTATTCGCGCCGCCGAATGCTCAAGGTCTGGCCGCGCACGATGCGCGCCATCGTCAGCCATCCCACCGCGCCGATGGACAAGAACAGCAGTTGCCGGCTGCGGCCGAAAATGACGGTCAGGAATATGACGAAGAAGATCAGCGGCAATCCGCTCAATATTTCGATGATGCGCATCATCGCGTGATCGGTGCGCCCGCCCGCGTAGCCCGCGATCGCGCCGTAGCCGATGCCGACCAGCAAACTGACCGCGCTCGCGACCAGCCCGACCGCCATCGAAACGCGCGCGCCTTCGAGCGTGCGCGCGAACAGATCGCGGCCCAGCCGATCGGTGCCGAACCAATGTGCGCTCTGCAGCGCGGGTTGCGACGCCACGTGCGACCAATCCAGGGCGTCGCTGCCGTTCGGATTGAACCACGGGCCGATGACGGCGAGCGCGACCATGCAGAGAATCAGCAGCAGCGCGCCGACAGCGCCCGGATTCGAGCGCAGGCGCCGCGCCGCGTCGGCAGCGAGGCTGCTCATGACTCGAATCTCACGCGCGGATCGAGCCACGCGTACAAGAGATCGACCAGCAGGCCCATGAGGATCAGCAAGGTGGAGTAAATGATCACCATCCCCAGGACCAGGGTGTAGTCGCGGTTGAGCGCCCCCTGCACCATGTAGCGTCCGATCCCCGGCAGCCCCGCGATCGACTCGACCACCAGAGACCCCGTCATGATCGAAGCGACCGCGGGCACCAGAAAGCTCGCCACCGGCAGCAGCGCGGGCCGCATGGCGTGGCGCAGTATCACCGTTCGCATCGGCAGCCCCTTGGCGACGGCCGTGCGGATGAACGGGCTGCGCAGCAGCTCGAGCATGCCGGCGCGCACCAAGCGCGCAATCACGCTCAAAGGAGGCAGTGCGAGGGCGAGCGTCGGCAACACCAAATGCCGTATCGATCCCGGTTCCCAGCCCGCGACGGGGAGCCAATGCAAATAAATGCCGAACAATATGCCGAAAAACGGCAGCACGACGAAGGTGGGAATCGCGATGCCCACCACAGCCAGCGCCATGGTGGCGTAGTCGGCGGCGGAGTTGTGATGAAGGGCCGCGAACGTGCCGATGGGAATGCCGAGGACCAGCGCCAGCGCTATGGCGATGCTGCCGAGCTCAAAGGTTACGGGAAACCCCTGACCGATCAACTCAGTGACCGAGAAGTCCTTGTACTTGAACGAGGGGCCGAAGTCGCCGTGCGCCAGTGCACCCAGATAGCGGCCGTACTGCGTCAACAGCGGTTGATCCAAGCCGTACGCCCGGTCCAGGTTTGCCAGAATTTCAGGCGGCAGGCTTTGTTCGCGATCGAATGGACCGCCCGGAGCTGCGCGTATGAGAAAGAAACTGATGGTGACGATGACGAACAGCGTGGGAACCGCACCGGCCAGACGGGTCAGGAAATAGCGGAGCATTGAGTCCAAGTCTAGCGATTGACCGCAAGGTGGACAAGCGAAGCCGCGATCCTTAAAATGTCCGGCTCCCATCTGATCGAGGCTTCATGGAATCAACACGCCCCATCCGTGCGCTCATGCGCGGCCTCGATGCGCTCACTGTGCTGAATCTGCGCGACGGCGCAACGGTCTCGGAAGTAGCCCACGAAATCCGCCTGCCGCGCACCACCGTGTATCGAATCCTCGAGACTCTGTGCGATGCCGGATTCGTCTTTCGCGACGGGTCCGACGACCGCTACCGCCTGACCATTCAAGTGCGCGCCTTGAGCGACGGCTTCGACGACGAAGCCTGGGTCACGCAAATCGCCAAGCCGATCATTCACGATTTGTGCCGCGAAATCGTCTGGCCGGTCGCCATCGCCACCTTGTCCGGAACGACCATGCTGGTGCGCGAGTGCACCGATCATAGCAGTCCGCTGGCGATCGAGCGCTATTCCGCGGGATTCCGCGCGCCGCTGCTGGCGACGGCGAGCGGCCGCGTGTACCTGAGCTTCGCTCCGCTGCAGCAGCGCGAAGCGCTCATCGAGATTCTGGCCCGCTCCAACAAGGAGGAGGACAAGCCGGCCCGTTCGCGCGCGGAGCTGTCGCGCCAGCTCGCGGAGATCAAGTCGTTGGGTTACGCGACCGCCGTGCGCACCCGCCGTCTGATGGAGGAGATCACCTTGAGCGTGCCGATTCTGCTCGACCAGCGGGTGATCGCCAGCCTGACGGCGCGCTTCGCCTCCTCCGCCGTGCCGCTCAAGATCGCTCTCGAACGTTTCTTGCCGAAGCTGCGCCAGTGCGCGGGCAAGATCGGCAACCAGTATTCTGACCTTCAAGTATCGGGCGGAGTCGCATCGACCCCGTAGTTGTATAGAGGAAAATCAATGCAGAAGATCATGGTGTGTATCAAGCGCGTCGTCGACTACAACGTGCGCATTCGCGTCAAGCCCGACGGCAGCGGCGTGATGCTCGACGGCGTAAAAATGAGCGTGAACCCGTTCGATGAAATCGCGCTCGAAGAAGCCCTGCGCATCAAGGAGCGCGGCGCGAACGTCGAAGTGCTCGCCGTGAGCATCGGCGTCGCCGACACTCAACAGCAGCTGCGCACGGCGCTCGCGATGGGCGCCGACCGCGCCATTTTGGTTCAGACCGATGCGGCCGTGGAGCCGCTGACCGCGGCGCAGACGTTTCTCGCCGTGGCGAAGAAGGAAAATCCCGATTTGATCCTGCTGGGCAAGCAGGCCATCGACGATGATGCCAATCAGACCGGCCAGATGCTGGCCGCCATCTGGGAGCGGCCGCAGGCGACTTATGCCTCGAAGGTGGAAATCTCGGACGGCAAGGCGGCCGTCACGCGCGAAATCGATGCCGGCTTGGAAACCATCGAAGTCGACCTGCCGGCGGTGGTGACCGTGGATTTGCGTTTGAACGAACCGCGCTACGTGAAGCTGCCGGACATCATGAAGGCGAAGAAGAAACCCCTGGATGTGACCACGCTCGAGGCGCTGGGGGTGAGCGCCGCGGTGCTGCTCAAGACCGTGAAGACCGAACCGCCGGCGCAGCGGCAGAAAGGCGTGATGGTGAAGGATGTGGCTGAATTGTTTACGGTACTCAAGAACAAGGGTTTGATCTAATGCACAAGGTACTCATTGTCGGCGAACACGATGGCAAGACGCTGAACCCCGCCACGGCGAAGTGCGTGACGTGTGCAAGCCAGATCCCGGACGGCGAAATCACCATTGT
Source organism: uncultured Gammaproteobacteria bacterium (assembly GCA_963800375.1). Classification (GTDB taxonomy): domain Bacteria; phylum Pseudomonadota; class Gammaproteobacteria; order Steroidobacterales; family Steroidobacteraceae; genus Bog-1198. The sequence goes on from CAWDAT010000005.1 coordinate 105,883, forward strand.
GCTGTTGGGCGCGGATACCGCGGCGGTCGCCGCGCAAGCCGCGGCGGTTGCCGGCGTCAAGTCGGTATTGCGGGTGGATCGGGCCGAGAACGAACATCCGTTGGCCGCCGTTTTCGCGCCGCAGCTGGCGGCGCTTGCGGCCGATTACACCCATTTATTCGGGCCGTCGACCAGCTTCGGCAAGGATCTCATGCCGCGCGTCGCGGCACTGCTCGGCGCGCCGCAAGTCAGCGACTTGATGGCGGTCGAATCCGCGTATCGCTTCAAGCGGCCGACCTATGCCGGAAACGCCATCGTGACGGTGGAGGCGGATGCCGCGCGCAAGCTCATCGCCACGGTGCGCGTCGCCTCGTTCGAGGCGGCAAAGGCCGGCGGCAATGCCGCGATCGAGTCCAAGTCGATCAGCGCGACGCTGCCCACGCACACCCGCTATGTCGGGGCGAAGACCGGTTCCACCGACCGCCCCGACCTGCAGACCGCCAAACGCGTGGTGTCGGGCGGCCGGGCGCTCGGCAGCGCCGACAACTTCAAATTGTTGTTCAGTCTCGCGGACAAGATCGGCGCGGCCGTCGGTGCCTCGCGCGCCGCCGTCGATGCAGGCTATGCGCCGAATGAAATGCAGGTCGGTCAGACGGGAAAGATCATCTCGCCCGACATTTACATCGCCATCGGCATCTCCGGCGCGATTCAGCATCTGACCGGCATCAAGGACGCGCGCACCATCGTCGCCATCAACAAGGACGGCGAAGCGCCGATCTTTGAAGTCGCCGACGTCGGATTGGTGGGCGATCTGTTTCAAATCGTCCCGGAGCTCGAGCGCCTGGTCGGCGGCTGACGTTACGGCTCGACTGCCGCCGCCGCCGCATCGATGGCCTCGGCCAGCAGGTCGGCGTGCTCGCGGCGAAACGGCATGGGCGGCCGCAGCTTGAGGATCGCGGCATGCGGACCTTCGTAGCCGATCAGGATGCGGGACGTCGACGCCAGCGTGTTGATGATGTGCTTCGCGCGCCGCTTCGCGGCAGCGGGGTCGCGCGCCAACACCGGAAGGCCCAACAGCAGGCCGGTGCCGCGCACCTCGCCTAAGGATTCGTGCCGCGCGGCCACGGCCTCGAGCTGCCGGCGTAGGTACTCGCCCGTGGCAAGGGCATTCGCCGCGAGCTCTTCGCGGTCGAGCACCTCGAGCACCGCCAAAGCCGCCGCCGCTGCCACGGCGTTGCCGCCGAAGGTCGAGAAGAAGCCGTACTTGGCCTGAAAGGCCTCGATCAATTCGCGGTTCGCGGCGACGACACCCATGGGGTAGCCGTTCGCCACCGGTTTGCCGAGGGTCACGATGTCGGGATTGAGGCCCCGCCGTTCGAATCCCCAGAAATGCGAGCCGCAGCGGCCCAGTCCATATTGGACCTCGTCGGCGACGATGAGCGCGCCCGCCGCACGCATGCGGGCCGTGACCGCCGCCGCCCAGGCCGGCGGCGGATCGAAGATGCCGCTGCTGGTGATGGCCGTATCAATGAAGAATGCCGCAGGAGCCAGCCCTCGCTGCGCGAGCGTGGCGATGGCCGCATCGGTGTCCGCGGCCGCCGCGAGCAATGAGGCGGGTTGCATCTCATCGTTCACCCGCAAGTGCCCGGGCGGCGACGCGATGGTCACCACGCGCGGGTCCGAAGGCCGGCCGACGCTCGGGGTGAGCGCCGCCACCGCGTCCGTAATACCGTGGTAGGCATGCTCCATCACCAGGCCGCCGCGGTGGCCGCTCGCCATCTGCGCCAGGCGCCACGCGACGTCATTCGCCTCGCTGCCCGAATTCACGAAAATGCAGGCGTTGAGGTGCGGCGGCAAGCGTGCCGTGAGCCGCTCCGCGTACTCCAGAATGTTTCCGTGCAGGTAGCGGGTGTGGGTGGCGAGAACCGCCGTCTGGGCGCAAATGGCGGCCACCACGGCCGGGTGGGCGTGACCCACGTGCGGCACATTGTTGTACACATCGAGGTACGCGTGCCCCTGAGGGTCGTACATCCACACCCCGGCGCCGCGCACCAGATGCAGGGGCTTCTCGTAGAACAATTCAGCGCCCGCCCCCATCAGCCGTCGGCGCCGCGCCAGATCGGCCGCGGGCTCCTTGATGGCCGGAGCCGTTCCGGCGGCGTCATGCCAGCTTTGGGTGAGCGCTTGCCGGTCGAGGCTCTGCATGTGCTGCAGCGAACGCGCGGCATGCCGCGCGGCACCCTCCAACACGCGTGCCCCCGGCGCATCGTGATGCCGCCGCCACGCATGCACCACAACGGTAACGGCGTGACGGGCGGCGATGATGTCGTAGAGCAGCTCCACTTCAGCGCGCTGCAGGGCGGCCGTCTGCGCATAGCCCCGCAGCACCGCGGCGGTTGCCGACAGCGGCGCCGTGGCTTCGGTGAGAAGCTCCGACATGGCCACCGCGGGTTCGAATATCAGCGGCGCATGAATCATGTCGCCGAAATCCAGAATGCCGCACACCGCCCGCCCGTCGTCCGCCACCAAGAGATTGGCGGCATGGCAGTCGCCGTGAATGGCCTGGCTGCGCAGGCTGCGCAGCCGCGCCAGGCAGTTCTTGAAGGAACTGACCACCTCCGCGATCTGCTCTCGAAGCACTGCGGAGTCTATGTGGCCGGCGTGCTCGACCAGCTCGGGCAGCCGCCGCACATCCCACGCCAGGCGCCGTCTCAAGGAAGGATGGAAAAATCCCTGCAATGCCCGATCGACCCGCGCCAGTGTTGCGCCCATGTCATGCAGCAACGCAGAGGTCGGCGGTGACTGGGACATCAGATGCCCCGGCAGGAAGCTCACCAGGCAGGTCGAGTAGTCAATTCCGTCGCGGCTGAATCGCCCGACGGCATCCCCGTTCTGGGTCGGGAACAATCGCGGCACGGGCAGGGTTGGATCCTGTTCCGCCAAGTGATCGAGCACCGCGACCAGGCAGCCGGTGCTGCCGGGATCGGATGCTTCGTCGAGAATTTTGAGCACGAACTCGCGCCCATCGGCGGTGCGCAATCGAAAGTTGCAGTCCCGCTCTCCGGGCAGTGCAGTGACGCTCACTGCCAGCCCGTACGCTTCGAGCGCGATTCGCTCGCCTTCCGCAGCGCTCAGGGACGGCGGCGACGTCCGTAGAGCCAGCAAAACCGGCAGCGCGCTAGAGCTGCTTGAGGACGTAATCGGCCGCGGAGACTTTGAATTCACCCGGTGCTTCGACGTTCACGTGGGTGGCGACGCCGTTCTTGACGATGAGGGCGAACCGTTGACCGCGCGCGCCCATGCCGAATTTGGTCCCATCCAGCTCGAGTCCCAATGCCTTGACGTAGGTGCCGTTGCCGTCGGCCAGCATCAGAATCTTGTCCCCCACCCCGCCATGCTTGCCCCAGGCATTCATGACGAACACATCGTTCACGGCGGTACAGGCGATGGTGTCCACACCCTTGGCCTTGATTGCATCCGCCATCTCAACAAAACCCGGTAAGTGCTTGGCATCACAGGTGGGTGTGAATGCGCCCGGGACGGAAAACAGCACCACGGTCTTGCCCGCAAAGAGCTGCTCGGTGGTCATTTTCTGCGGCCCGTCCGCGGTCATGCGGGTAAACGCCCCCTCGGGCATCTTGTCGCCGGCTTTGATGGTCATTGAATTCTCCTGCGAAGCGATTATCGGCCCACCGTCTCGCCGTAGAGCTCGTACAGCTTCAAGACGCGGGGGCTGATGTTAGGGACCGACTTCAAGCCGGCGAATGCCTTCTTGGCCTCGGGGAAGTTTTTGAGCTGAACCTGCGCCCGGCCCAGATACACATAGGCCTCGTCCAAATGCTTGATTTGCTGCTTCTGCAACGCCCGGTTGATGGCCGTCACGGCATTCTGATAGTCGCCGGACCCGTAATAGACCTCGCCCAACTTCACGTCGAGCTCACCCGCGGGGTTCTTGGTCGATTCCGCATCCAATTGCGCCAGGCCCTTCTTGTCCGACTCGGCGCGGGTCTTGTACGAATTCAGCAGGCGGTTGGTGCGCTCCTTCTGCTGGTCGTTGATGAGTCCCGTATCCATCGCCTTCTGCAGCACGGTCTGCGCTTCGCCGGGCAGGCCGGCATCGCCCAGCAATTGCGACATTTCGATGTAGTCCGAACCCACCGTCATGGCCCCGGTGTCATACATGACCCGGTAAAGCATCAAGGTGTTGTGATCGTCCCGCTCATCCTGGCGCTCGATGCGCAGCAGCGTATTCCAATACGTGGACTTGTTGTTCAGCCGGATCAGGTCGCTCAAGATCGGCACCATTGCCCCGTTGTCGCCCGCGTCCGACGCGCACTGCAGTTTGAACAGGTACAGATTTTCCTTCGGCGCCTCGCCGGACTTGCGGGCGGCGGCCACGGCCTTGTCGGCCCAGGAGGTGGCGCTCTTGCAGTCCTTCAACTGATAGTAGCTCTGCGCAATCATGGCGACGTCATTGGGCGTGGCCGTGCCCGCGTCGGTCATTTCCTTGCCGTAATCGATGGTCTTTTGATATTGATTGCTGGTCGCCGCAATGGTGAACAGCGTACGGGTCATGCTGGCCTTGTCCTCGGCGGAAACCGCGCCGGTGGCAAACGCCTTCTCATAGTCGGCCTGGCCTCCCTTGAGATTGTTCAGCTTGATATTGGCGTAGCCATGGAAGCGATAGATCGACGCCGTGTCGAATGCCGTCAACGGCGACTTCGTCAGGGCGGCGTCCAACTGTTTGATCGCCTCGGCCCATTGACCGGCCTGCAGCGCCTTCTGCGCCGCCGTCATTTCCTTGGCAATGACTCGGCTGACCTGTTGGCCCTTGTCCTTCTCTGCCGAGTAGGTCGCGTTAGGGGTCGCGGCGAGACCGATCAGCGCCAGCATGGCAGCCGAACTCAGAAAGCCCACCCAGGACTTCGCCGACCGGGTTGCAACTGCATGTTTCGATTGAGTCATTACCAATCCTCTTTAGCGTACTAGTCTTTGATTTATACAAACCCCGGTCCAAACAAACGGCGCGTCAATCCTCAAGTCGGGGACTGACGCGCCGTAATACCACCTAAGGGATGCCCGGTCAGAAATAGTCGTTATTGACGAATCCTATCTTCTTCAGGCCGCGGTGCTGCAAATCGGCCAAGGTCTGAGCCACTATTTCGTATTTCGCGAACTTGTCCACATTGATGTGCACTTCCGGCTGGGGCTGCTTCTCCGCCTCTTGTGAGATATAGCCCTGCAGGGTCGTCCGGTCCACCGGAGTCTTGTTCCACAACAGCGTGCCGTCGAAATCAATGGTCAAATCGATCACTTCCGGCGGCGCCGGCGGCTGCGTCGGATTGGGCGGCGGATTATCGATTTTCACCGCATGCGTCATGCTGGGAATCGTGATGATGAAAATGATCAGGAGCACCAACATGACGTCGATCAGCGGCGTCATATTGATGTCGGAGTACGACTGGCCTTCGCCACTCCCGCCTACACTCATGGCCATGCTTGTTCTCCTAGGTTCCGGGTCCGAAGTGATCGGGGGTGGTGATGAACGCCACTTTGCGGATGCCGATCTGCTGCGTCGCCACGAGCACTTGTCCCACGAACTGATAGCGCACGTTGGAATCGCCGCGAATATGGATCTCCGGCTGCGGATCCTGTGCAACGACGCCGCGCAGCTTTTGCTTCAGTTCCTCCTGGCCCGACAGCAACTTCGTGTTCCAATAAATGCCTCCCTGCCTGTCGATGGCAATGGTGATGTTCTCCGGCTTGGTCTGCGTGGGCAGATTGGTCGCCTTCGGCAGTTCCACCGGCACTTGCTGAATGATGACCCGGATCGTAATGATGAAAATGATCAGCAGCACCAACATCACGTCCACGAGGGGCGTGACATTGATGTCTGCCATCGGTTCGCCTTCATCGCCGCTTCCGACAGTGATCGCCATGGGGCAAGCTTCCTAGCGGGCGGCCGCGGGAGCCGGCTTGGCGCCGACCGTCGGCGCCTTTTCCATTCCCAAGCCCATCTTCGCGCCCGAGATCAGATAGGCGTGCAATTCATGGGTGAAGTGGCTGACCATTTCCTGCACGCCTTTATTGCGGCGCAATAGGATGTTGTAGCCCAACACGGCAGGTACCGCGACCGCGAGGCCGATGGCCGTCATGATCAAGGCTTCACCGACCGGGCCCGCCACCTTGTCGATGGACGCCTGTCCCGCGACACCGATGGCGATCAGGGCGTGATAAATGCCGATGACCGTGCCGAGCAGTCCGACGAAGGGCGCCGTCGCGCCGACCGAGGCCAGCACCGGCAGGCCGGATTGCATGCGGCTGATCACCGTATCCGCGGTCCGCTGCAGCGACTCGGTGATCCACTCGCTGGTGCCGATCGCACCGGACAAGCGCGTCTTGTTGGTCTCGTGATACTCGTACGCCTGCTTGCCCGTCTCGGCCAGAGCGCGGAACGGATTCGACGTGCCCTTCAACTTATTGAGGGCGTCGGTCAGGCTGGACGAGGACCAGAATTCCTTCTCAGCCTCGATCGCATAGCGGCGCTGGCGGCGCTGGTCGAAAAACTTCGTGATCATGATGAACCACGTCAGCAGCGACATGATCAGCAGGATGGCGAGGATTGACCTGGCAATAATATCGCCGTTGGCGATCAGGGCCCCAAGACCATATGGGTTTTCAACAGCTGTCTCTTGCATTGACCGATTCCCTCTACTTAGAAATGCTTGATGTAATGATGAGTTATTGAATCGAAATTAAATTGCCGACGGCTATTTGCCCGTGAGCTTCCATGAGATGGGCAATAGCGTCTGCTTCTCGACCGGCTTGCCTTCTTCGGTGGCCGGTATCATGCGTTGCCCGTGTACGGCCTTCAGGCAGGCTTCGTCCAAACGGGGAAACCCGGAACTCGACTGGATGGACTCATTGCTGATGCGCCCATCCGCGGATACGGTGATCAGCACCACGCAGCGGCCCTCTTCGTTGGCGCGCCGTGATGCATCGGGATACCACTCATCGCCGATCTTCAGCGGGTGCTTCGGATCGACGCGCGCCGGCGTTCCCGGCTTCGGCGGCGGCGCCTGAACCACCGGTGCCGGAGTCGCTGTGTGCGTGACCTGCGTGATGGCGGTGGTTTCGACCTGCGGCGCCTGAATGTCGACGAATTCCGGCGGCGGCACGAACGGTTTGATTTCTTCTATCTTCGGGGGAGGCGGCGGCGGCTTGTCGATGTCTTTCGGCTTGTCGATCTGGGCAATTTCCACCGGCGGGATGATCTTCTGCACCAACTTGCCCGCCAGGCCGGTGTAGAACGCCCAAACAATGCCAACGTGGAGGATGAGAACGGCAATGAGGGCGGCACCGCGCCGGCCCGAAAATAATGATGGCTCTTCGTATTTATACATAAGTCTAAGCGACCCTACCCCTAAATCGATTCGTCTTTGCGCCACGCACCCTCGTTGAGCGCATGAAACGCCTTGAAGGCACGCTCCCCCTTTCTTGCAGTAGCGCTCCTTCGATCCCTTCGGCGAGTAAGCAGCCTGACACACATCGCGCCTGAACTGCAAGCGCCACTTCGCCCGAGGAATGGCCTATTCGGCAGGGCCATCGTCACTTCTTCGCTGCTCGCGGCGCTGCCTGCGCAAGGTCGGTAACCGCACCCAGGGATGCGCTGCTGACCTGCCGCGCATACTTGGCCAAAGCGCCGCGACGCGCATAGGCTTTGGGCGCCGCCCATGATTTACGCCGGCGCTTGAGTTCGGCTGCGGCCACGTGCAAGGTGATTTCACGACGCTCCGCATCAATGGTGATGGCATCGCCGCTCTTCACCAAGGCCAGCGGACCGCCCAGTGCCGCTTCCGGGGATACGTGCCCGACCACGAAGCCATGGCTGCCTCCTGAAAAACGTCCGTCGGTGATCAACGCAACGCTCTGACCCAGACCCTTGCCCATGATCGCCGCGGTCGGACTCAGCATTTCGCGCATGCCCGGTCCGCCCTTCGGTCCCTCGTAGCGGATCACCACCACATCGTTGGAGCGCACCTTGCCGCGCAAAATTCCCTGCAGAGACTGTTCTTCGGAATTAAAGACCCGCGCCTTGCCGTGAAAGCGCAAACCCTCTTTTCCTGTAATTTTTGCAACGGCGCCTTCGGGAGCGAGATTCCCATAGAGCACCACCAAGTGACTGTCCTTTTTGATGGGGTTGTTCAACGGCCGCACAATATGTTGCCCGTCGGGATAGGGCGCGACGCCGCGCAGATTCTCCGCCAAGGTGGCGCCGGTGACGGTCAGACAATCGCCGTGCAGCAAATCGGCGTCCAGCAGCGTCTTCATCAAGGGTTGAATGCCGCCGATGGCGACCAGCTCGGACATCGAGTAGCGGCCGCTCGGCCGCAGATCCGCCAGCACCGGAACGCGCCTGCCGATGCGGGTGAAATCATCGAGTCCGAGTTTCACCTCCGCGGCGGAGGCAATGGCCATCAAATGCAGGACGGCATTGGTCGAGCCGCCGAGTGCGATGACCACCGTGATGGCATTCTCGAAGGCGCGGCGGGTCATGATCTGCCGCGGCAGGATTCCCCGCTCGATCAAGCCGACCACGGCGGCGCCGGCACGCGTGCAGTCGTCGCGCTTCTGCCCGGAAACCGCCTCTTGGGCGGAGCTGTTCGGCAGACTCATCCCCAGCGCTTCGATGGCGGAAGCCATGGTATTGGCCGTATACATGCCGGAACAGGATCCCGGCCCCGGGATCGAGGTGCGCTCGACGTAGTTCAACTGCTGTTCCGACACGGTACCCTGTGCCACACCGCCGACTGCTTCGAATACGGACACGATGTCCCGCCGGTCGGTTCCCGGTCGGATGGTCCCGCCATAAACGAACACCGCAGGCCGGTCGAGGCGCGCCAGGGCTATCAAGCAGCCGGGCATGTTCTTGTCGCAGCCGCCGATGGCCACGACACCGTCGAAGCCCTGGGCGCCCACCACGGTTTCGATGGAATCCGCGATGACCTCGCGCGACACCAAGGAATAACGCATTCCCGGGGTTCCCATCGAAATACCGTCGGAGACCGTGATGGTACCGAAGGTGATCGCCTTCGCCCCCGCAGCTTCCGCTCCCGCCGCGGCCAGGCGCGCGAGTTCGTCGATGTGCATATTGCAGGGCGTCAAGTTGCTCCAGGTCGAGGCAATGCCCACCTGCGGCTTTTGGAAATCGGCATCGGCGAACCCGACGGCGCGCAACATGGCCCGGCTGGGCGCTTGCTTCACTCCGTCGACCACCAGGCGTGAATAACGGCGGGCATCGGCGGCTTTAAATTTTTTCGGCATGGATTGGCTTATTAAGAGAATGGGGTGATTGAGGGGGTCCGCAGCTTAAATCTGCGCATCGCCCGCGTGCAACCGCGGCGGGGGACCTTCTCTAGGCAAGGCCGTAGCGCTTCACCAGGTACCGGTACACGGCTCGCAGACCCTGCGCCTCGGCGCCGACGCCGCGGCCGGGGCGCTCCTTCGAGTTCCAGGCGTATAAGTCGATGTGCAGCCAGGGCGTCGACTCGCTGACGAAGCGCTTGAGGAACAGCGCGCCGAATATGGCTCCCGCAAAGGTCGAGGCCGCGACATTGTTCAAATCCGCCAGCTTGCTCGCGAGTTCATCCTCATACCCCGCCCACAGCGGCATCGGCCACAGCGGGTCGTGTTCGGCGGCGGAGATGCGCGCCAGTTCCTCCACGGCGGCGGCATCGTTGCCGAACAGGGCCGGCAGTTCCGGGCCGAGCGCCACCCGCGCCGCTCCCGTCAGCGTGGCGAAATCGATGATCAAGTCCGGAACCTCGGCGTCGGCAAGCGCCAGCGCATCACACAGGACGAGGCGCCCTTCCGCATCGGTGTTGCCGACTTCCACGGTCAACCCCTTGCGTGTGGCGAGCACGTCTCCGGGCCGGTAGGCATTGCCGCCGACGGCATTCTCGACCGCCGGCACCAGCACGCGCAGCTGCGCACGAATCCCGGCGCTCATCAGCATGTGTGCGAGCGCGAGCGCCACGGCGGCCCCGCCCATGTCCTTTTTCATCAGCGCCATGCCGGACCCGGGCTTGAGGTCGAGGCCGCCGCTGTCGAAGCACACGCCCTTGCCCACCAGCGTCAGACGCGGATAGTCCTGTTGGGGGGCCGGCGCGCCGGCGCCCGGCTTCCAGCGCAGTTCAACCAGCCGGGGCGCCTCGCTGCTCGCGCGGCCCACCGCGTGGATCGCGGGAAAATTCGCCGCGAGCAGACCCTCGCCCACCCATTCCTGGTAGTCGGCCCGGTGACGCTCCGCCAGCCTGCGGGCCGCGGCGGCCAGTTGCGCCGGACCCAGGTCGGATGCCGGCGTATTGATCCAGTCCCGCGCCATGCGCAGCGACTCCGCGGCGAGCGCGACGAATTGCACGTCGGCGTTCGGCGGCGCCTCGATGCCGGCGGCGTCGCATTTCGCGGCGCGATAGCGGTCGAAGCGATAGGCGCCATAGGCGAACCCCAGGCACAGCTGCGTCGCGTCCGCGGCGCTCCACTCCTGAGCCAGACGAAAGCGGCGCGGCGGCAGCCGTTCCACGAAACCCGCTCCATGCCACAGCGATAGGCTGCCGTTGCGCCGGCCCAGCCCGCCCACCGCGCCCGCCAGCGCCCCCGAGGAATCCGGCAACAGCACCACGCGGTGCCTCTCAGCCTTGAAATTCTGCTGGCTGAGCCAGTGCGCAAGCGGCGCCGGCTGTGCCGCGCGCCAGGCCTCGATTTCGTCTTCGTAGAGCAGCCACAGCGGCAGCGAAACACTGCTATCGGGATTCATGACAAGCGACCTCGCGAAGCGGCAAGACCCGTGGAAGGTCTTGCATCATATGAGATTCTGTGGTGCTATTTGCGGCTACTTATTAAGCCGCTTCAGCTCGATCTCACGACCCCGCCCAGGGCTAAAAGTCTGCAGCGGGGTCTTGCATTTTGCAGACATGGATTAGGGTACAGGAGAATTTCATGCGTTTGTATTCGCAAAAAGACGTCGACAAGAAGGCACTGCGCGGCGCGCGCATCGCCGTCTTGGGTTATGGCAGCCAAGGCCGCGCGCATGCGCTCAATCTGCACGACAGCGGCTACGACGTGGTGGTCGGCGTGCGCAAAGGCGACAGCTGGAACAAGGCCAAGAAAGACGGATTGAAAGTGATGGAGCCGGCCGCGGCCGTCAAGGGCGCGCAACTGGTCGCGATGCTGGTGCCGGATCTCACGCAAAAATCCCTGTATGCGGAGTTGAAGAGTGTCTTCGAAAAAGGCGCCACGCTGCTGTTCGCGCACGGCTTCAACATCCACTTCAAGCAGATCAAGCCGCGCAAGGATCTGGACGTGGTGTTGATCGCGCCCAAGGGCCCCGGAGATTTGGTGCGGCGCCAGTACCAGCAAGGGCGCGGCGTGCCCTGCCTGATTGCCGTGGCGCAGGACACCTCCAAGCGCGCCAAGGCCAAGGCGCTCGCCTATGCCGACGGCATCGGCGGCACCCGCGGCGGCGTGCTCGAAACCACATTCGCCGAAGAGACCGAGACGGATCTGTTCGGGGAACAGGCGGTGCTGTGCGGCGGCGCAACCGAACTGGTGGTCAAAGGCTACGAGACCCTGGTCGAGGCCGGCTATCAGCCTGCGGTCGCCTACTACGAGTGCCTGCATGAACTGAAACTGATCGTCGATCTGCTGCACGAGGGCGGCATCACGAAGATGCACCGCTTCATCAGCGAGACCGCCAAGTACGGCGATCTGACCCGCGGACCGCGCATCGTCAACAAGGCCACCAAGAAGGAAATGCGCAAGATCCTGCAGGAAATCCAACAGGGCAAGTTTGCACGCCAGTGGATTGCGGAGAACAAGGGCGGCCGCCGCAAGTACAGCAAGCTGCTGAAGGCGGATCTTACCCACTCCATCGAGAAGGTCGGTGCACAATTGCGTGCGCGCATGCCCTGGCTGGAATCCGGCAAGGCCTGACGGGAGCCATGCGCACCCTGTTCGACAAGGTTTGGTCGGCGCACGAGGTCATTGCTGAAACGGCGGAAACGCCGGCAGTGCTGTACATCGATCTGCACCTGATCCACGAGGTCACCTCGCCGCAGGCGTTCAGCGTGCTCAAGCACCTCGGGCTGCCGGTGCGCCGCCCGGACCGCACGCTGGCCACCATGGATCATTCGACCCCGACCAGCACCGACCAGGTGTTCGGCAACGTGCCCATCAAAGTGGACGCCGCCGCGCGGCAGGTGCGGCAACTCGAGCAGAACGCGGCCGAGTTCGGCATCGAACTGTTCGGCATGCGCGACGCGCGGCGCGGCATCGTGCACGTGATCAGCCCGGAACTCGGGACCACCCAGCCCGGCATGACCATCGTCTGCGGCGACAGCCACACCAGCACCCACGGCGCCTTCGGTGCACTGGCCTTCGGCATCGGCACCACCGAGGTGGGCCATGTATTCGCAACCCAGGCCCTGCTGCAGCGCAAGCCGAAAACCTTTGCCGTCAACGTCGCAGGCCGGCTGCGCCCCGGCGTCACCGCCAAGGATTTGATCCTGGCCGTCATCGGCCGCATCGGCGTCTCCGGCGGCACCGGGCACGTGCTCGAATACCGGGGATCGGCCATTCGCGCTCTGTCCATGGATGAGCGCATGACGGTATGCAATATGTCCATCGAAGCCGGCGCCCGCGCGGGCATGATTGCGCCGGACGACACCACCTTCGCGTACCTCGAGAGCAAGCCGCGCGCTCCCAAGGGGCGGGACTGGGATGCCGCGCTCGAGCAGTGGCGAACCTTGCAAACAGACCCCGGCGCCGTGTTCGATGCGGCGGTGGATATCGATGCGGCGCAGCTCGAGCCGATGATCACTTACGGCACCAACCCCGGAATGGTGCTGCCCATCGGCGCGGCCATCCCGGAAAAAACCGGCGACGAGGTCTTCGCCAAGGCGCTCAGGTACATGGGGTTTCACGGCGGCGATGCCATGCTCGGCAAGCCGGTGGACGTGGTCTTCATCGGCAGCTGCACCAACGGCAGACTCGACGATCTGCAGGCGGCCGCGCAAATTCTGCGCGGGCGCAAGGTGGCGCCCGGCGTGCGCCTGCTCATCGTGCCGGGTTCGCAGGCCATCAAGCGCGACGCCGAAACGGCCGGCTACGCCGACATCTTCAGGGCGGCGGGCGCCGACTGGCGTGAATCCGGCTGCTCAATGTGCCTGGGGATGAACGGCGATACGGTCGGCGCGGGTCAATATTCGGTCAGCACCAGCAATCGGAACTTCGAGGGCCGCCAGGGCGTGGGCGCGCGCACCTTGCTGGCGAGCCCCTACACCGCCGCCGCGAGCGCGGTGCGCGGACGCATCACCGATCCCCGGGAGCTGCTGTAGTGGAACCCGTCGTTCGAGTTCATTCCAAGACCGTGGTGATCGGCTCGAGCAATATCGACACCGATCAAATCATCCCGGCACGGTTCCTGACCACGACCACCAAGAGCGGTTTGGGAAAGCAGCTGTTCGCCGACTGGCGCTACCTGCCGGACGGCACGCCGAATCCGGATTTTGCGCTGAATCGACCCGAGGCGCAGGGCGCCCAAGTCCTGGTCGCGGGCCGCAATTTCGGCTGCGGCTCCTCGCGCGAGCACGCGCCGTGGGCGCTGCTGGACTTCGGATTTCGCGCCGTCATCAGCACCGAGATCGCCGATATCTTTCGCGGCAATTCCTTGAAGAACGGCCTGCTGCCGATCGTGGTCGACGAGCAGACCGCGCAATGGCTGCTGCACCATCCGGGCGCCGCGGTCGACATCGACGTGGCCGAGAGCCGTTTGACGCTGCCGACCGGAACCTCGGTTGTCTTCCCCTTGGAAGCGTTCACCCGGCACTGTCTCCTGCACGGCGTCGATGAGCTCGGCTATTTGCGCAGCCGTTCGAGCGACATCGAACGCTACGAAGCGGCGCGCCGGGAGCGGGCCTCGACGTGAAGGCGCTGATCGCGGTGCTCGCCGGCGACGGCATCGGCGGGGAAGTCACGGCCGAGGCGGTGCGCGTCCTCACTGCGGTGGCCGCGCGCTTCGGGCACCAATTCGAATTCCAATCGGCGCTGGTCGGCGGCGCCGCCATCGATGCCACCGGCGAAGCGCTGCCGGCTGCGACTCTGGCATTGGCGTGTCGCGCGGATGCGATTCTGCTGGGCGCGGTGGGCGGACCGAAGTGGTCGGCTCCCGACGCGGTGGTGCGTCCCGAACAGGGGCTGCTGCAGCTGCGCAAGTCGCTCGGGTTGTTCGCGAATCTGCGCCCGGTCGCACCGCACCCCGGCGTGCTCAATGCCTCGCCGATCAAACCGGAAATCCTGCGCGGCGTGGATATCATGGTGGTGCGCGAGCTGACGGGCGGCATTTACTTCGGCGACAAGTCGCGCACCGCGACCGAGGCGGTCGACGTCTGCCGCTACACGGTGGAGGAAATCGAGCGCGTGGTGCGCCTGGCGGCGCGCCTGGCCCTGGCCCGGCGCCGTAAGTTGACCTCGATCGACAAGGCCAATGTGCTCGAGACCTCGCGCCTGTGGCGTTCGGTGGTCGAGCGCATCATGCCTGCCGAGTTTCCCGGCGTCGCCTTCGAACACATGCTGGTCGATTCGGCCGCGATGCATCTGCTGAAACGGCCGCGCGATTTCGATGTGATCGTGACCGAGAACATGTTCGGCGACATCCTCACGGATGAAGCTTCCATGCTCGCCGGATCGATGGGGTTGCTCCCCTCGGCGTCGCTCGGCGCGCAGCTGCGCGGCGGACTGTTCGAACCCATCCATGGCTCGGCGCCGGACATCGCCGGCCGCGGCATCGCCAATCCCTATGCCGCGATCCTGAGCGCAGCGCTGCTGCTGCGCTACTCGCTGCAGCTGGAGAACGAGGCGTGCGCCGTCGAAGCCGCGGTCTGGCGGGCGGTTGAGTCAGGCGTCCTGCCGGCCGACCTGGCCGCGCCGGACGCAGGGGTTACGACGCGTGCCGCCGCAGATGCGGTGCTGGCTGCGCTCTAGCGGCGCGCTCGAAGCCGGCCGACAGATCGGCGATCAGGTCCGCCGGATCCTCGATGCCGACCGACACCCGCAGCAGTCCGGCGCCGATGCCTGCGCGCAAACGCGCCGCCTCCTCCATGCCGGCATGGGTCATGGTGGCCGGATGCGAGATCAGACTCTCGACCCCGCCCAGCGATTCGGCGAGCGTGAAGCATTGCAGTCCGGTCAGGAACGCCTCGACCGCGGACTCCCCGCCCTGCAGTTCGAAGCTCAACATGGCGCCGAAGCCGCTCTGCTGGCGCCGCGCGATCTCATGCCCGGGATGATCGGGCAATCCGGGGTAGTACACCCGATCCACGCCGGCGTGCCCGCTCAGGAAGTCCACGACTTGCACCGTGTTCTCCGCGTGCACCCGCATCCGCGCATGCAGGGTGCGCACCCCGCGCAAGGTCATGAAGCTGTCGAACGGCGCCCCGGTGACGCCGATGGCGTTCGCCCACCAGGCTAGATTGTCCTGCAGCTCCGCGGTGGCCGCGATCACGGCGCCGCCGACGACATCGCTGTGTCCGTTCAGATACTTGGTGGTCGAATGCATGACCAGATCGGCGCCGAGCGCCAGCGGCTGCTGCCAAATCGGCGAGAGGAAGGTATTGTCGACCACCGCCAGCGCGCCGGCGGCGTGCGCCGCCTGGGCAATCGCGCGGATATCCACCACCCGCAGCAGCGGATTGCTCGGCGTCTCGATCCACACCAGGTGCGCCTCGCGGCCGAGCGCCGCCGCCAGGGCGGCAGCGTCGCCTTGATCGACGAAGTCGACCACCAGATTGCCCTGCGCATGCAGCGCGGCGAGCAGGCGGTAGGTCCCGCCGTAACAATCGTAGGGCGCGATGACCCGCGCGCGGCTCGGCAAGGTCGCGAGTACCAGGGTGATGGCCGCGAGCCCGGTGCAAGTGACCACGGCGCCCGCGCCGCCCTCGAGATCCGCCAGTGCCACGGCCAGCTGGTCGCGGGTCGGATTGCCGGAGCGCGTGTAATCGTACTTGCGGGGCTTGCCGTATTTCTCGAACGCAAAATTTGTCGACAGGTAAATGGGCGGCACCACCGAGCCGTGCTGCGCATCGGACTCGAGACCCGCGCGCACCGATCGCGTCGCTATGGCTCGCTCGTTCTTGGAGGGGCTGCTGCTCATGTCCGTGGCTCCGCAAGGGTTGATTTGATGATGGGCGTCAGCGCGGCGCCTTCCTTCAAGAAGGCGTCGTGACCGAATATGGAATTGATTTCGATGAGTTGGCGCGGCCCGTTGAGACGCGCGGACAGCGCCTGCATGTCGCCGAACGGCACCAACTGGTCTTCGCGCACCGCGATCAGGGTCGCCGGGGTGTGCACCTGCGTCGCATCCATCTGATGCAGATCGATGGATTCGCTCAAGACCAGGAACGACTCGGCGCGGTACTTCTGCACGTAGTCGTCGCCGCGCGCGAACAGATAATCTTCGATTGGAAATCGGAACCGATCCGCGATGCGCGTCGGCGGCGCCCCGAAGCGCAGCTGAAACTCCACGGCGCTGCGGTAAGTGGCCATGGCGAGCGCGCGCGCGAGCTTGAGCCCCGCCGGTCCGTCGCCGCGCGCGATGGCCTCGCGCACGATCTGCCGCTGCACGCTGCGCCAGGCGGTCGACAGCACCTGGGACTTGTCGGCGGCGCTCAAGACCACGATGTGCTTCACCAAGTCGGGGTAGCGTTCCGCGAAGCACAGCGCCACCATGCCGCCATAAGAGGCGCCGACGATGGCGTGCAGCGGCTCGAGCCGCAGATGGCGCACGATCGCGCACAGGACGTCCGCCTGATCGTAGGAACTCAGGGGCGGGAACCGGCCGCCGACCTGCGGCGTCGAACTCTCGCCGCGGCCGCCGAGATAATCCATGCCCAGCACCCGGTAATTGCGGGTATCGACGCCGAGGCCGGGGCCGACGATCTCCGGCCACCAACCCTCGCCCGCTGCGCCGGCGACGATACGGTG
Organism: uncultured Gammaproteobacteria bacterium; assembly: GCA_963800375.1. Classification (GTDB taxonomy): domain Bacteria; phylum Pseudomonadota; class Gammaproteobacteria; order Steroidobacterales; family Steroidobacteraceae; genus Bog-1198. The sequence continues at coordinate 122,899 of CAWDAT010000005.1, forward strand.
CGCGGAAATGCCGCCGAGCACGGCGATCACCGGCGCATCCTCGGGGCCCACCAACCTAAAGGCCACGCGCGGGTTTGGCAGCGCGTCGCCGTAATGCAGTGTGAACGGCGCGGGCAGGCGCAGTATGTCGTCGATTTGGGTTGATGAGTTTACGGCCACGTTTCGTCTGCTCCAAGCGAGAGGTTTACACAACCCCTGGAGCGCCGGCGCTCGTAGCCCATTGCTGGCGGTGAACCGCGCAATCGACGGCCTATCTACCGGATCCGGGCGTTGGCCCGGTTCCGCAGGAGTTGGCACCGTTCCGGCCGGTTCCAAGCGGAACCCGCGGTGGTTGCCCCGGCTTCTAAGGGCCTTTCCCTCAGCCGGTCTAGATAAGCTGGGAGAATTTTAGCATTGCCAAAGACCGCGTCAAGGCATTTTGCAGGGGCTTTGGGCTTGCATCACCTCAATCAATGCATTAATGTAATAACGTATTAATACATTGATTCAGCAAACCTTCACGGCCGACCCATGAAAACCAACCGACCCGTCACGCAGCGCCAGGAGCAGCAGCACGAACGCGCACTGTGTACCGCGATCCTGGCGCTGCGCAGCGTCGAGGAGTGCCGCAGCTTCTTCCGCGATCTGTGCACGCCGGCCGAATTGCAGGCCATGGCGGACCGCTGGGCCGTGGTCGAGCTGTTGGAGCGCGGCCTGCCCTATCGTGAGATTCACCGGCAGACCGGCGTGAGCGTCACCACCGTCGGGCGCGTCGCCCGCTATCTCACCTCGGGCAACGGCGGTTATCGCGCGGTGACCGAGCGGCTGAAACTCGATGGCTGACCCGCAGCCCTCCACGGTTCCACGCCTGAAAATAGCGGTGCAAAAGAGCGGCCGGCTCACCGACAGCTCGCTCGACCTGCTGTTGCGCTGCGGCCTCAAGTACAGCCGCGGCAAGGACCAGCTGATGTGCTACGGCGAGAACATGCCGCTGGACGTGCTGTTCGTGCGCGACGACGACATTCCGGATCTGGTGCAGGAGGACGTGTGCGATTTGGGATTGGTGGGATTGAACGTCGTCGAGGAGAAGCGCCTGTCGTTTGCCGCGCGTTCCATCGAACCCCTGTTCGAGACGGTGCAGACGCTCGATTTCGGCCGCTGCAAGCTGTGCATCGCCGTGCCGGACGGATTCGACTACCGCGGCGCGCAGTCGCTCGAGGGCAAGCGCATCGCCACCACCTATCCGCACATCCTGCAGCGATTCCTGGCCGAGCGCGGCATCCGCGCGCAGGTCGTGGTGCTGTCCGGATCGGTGGAAATCGCGCCGCGCCTCGGCCGCGCCGACCTTATCTGCGATCTGGTGTCGACCGGGTCGACCCTGGCGGCAAACCATCTGCGCCAGGCTGAGACGGTGCTCGACAGCCAGGCCGTCCTGATCCGCACGCCGGTGCCGATCACGGCGGAGAAACGCGAGTGGACGCGCCGCTTGCTGATGCGCATCGACGGCGTGGAACAGGTCAAGGGCAGCAAGTACATCATGCTGCATGCGCCGCGCTCCGCGCTCGCCGCGATCGCGAAACTGCTGCCGGGCAGCGAGGCACCCACGGTCATTCCCCTCGAGGGCAGGGGCGACCGGGTCGCGGTGCACGCGGTATGCCGCGAAAGCGTCTTCTGGGAAACGCTGGAAGACTTGAAGGGCGCGGGCGCGACATCGGTCCTGGTGCTGCCGGTCGAGAAAATGCTGGCCTAGATGATGCGTGTTCTCGACTGGAATGCCTTGTCCCCGGCGCGGCAGGCGCAAGCCCTGCAGCGTCCGGCGCTGCGCGACGCGCCGGCCGTTGCGGCTGCGGTGCGGCGCATCGTCGACACGGTGCGCAGCGAAGGCGACGCTGGGTTGCTGGCTCTCAGCGAGCAGTTCGACGGGGTGCGGCCGGTGCCGCTGCAAGTGACGCCGCAGGAGTTCGCAGCGGCCGAGCGCGCCTTGAGCCCGGCGCAAACCGCCGCCATCGACCGGGCGATTGCCAACGTGCGGCGGTTTCACGCCGCGCAGGATCCGCGGCCGCTGCGCATCGAGACCTCGCCCGGGGTGCTGTGCGAGCGCTTCAGCGTGCCGATCCGCGCCGTCGGCTTGTACGTGCCGGCCGGCACCGCCCCGCTGCCCTCCACCGCCGTGATGCTCGCCGTGCCCGCCGATATTGCCGGATGCCCGGTGCGCGTCATGTGCACGCCGCCGGCGCGGGACGGCTCCGCCAATTCCGCGGTGTTGGTGGCGGCGCGCAAGTCGGGGATCGACCGGGTTTTCAAGGTGGGCGGCGCTCAGGCCATCGCCGCCATGGCCTACGGCACGGCCAGCATACCCAAGTGCGACAAGATCTTCGGGCCGGGCAATGCCTGGGTCACGGCCGCGAAGCTCACTGTCGCGCAGGACCCGGCGGGCGCCGCGGCCGATCTGCCGGCGGGCGTGACCGAGGTCATGGTGATCGCGGACGACAGCGCGCGTGCCGACTTCATCGCGGCCGATCTGCTGGCGCAGGCGGAGCACGGTCCCGACGCCCAGGCCCTGCTCGTCACGACCAGCGCCGCGCTCGCCGAGGCCACTGCGCTCGAGGTGCAGCGCCGCGTTCAATCGCTGTCGCGCGCAGCGATACTGGCCGAGTCCGTGAAGTCGATGCGCATCTTCGTCGTCGAGCGCCTCGAAACCGCCTTTGCGATCGCCAATGAGTATGCGCCGGAGCACTTGATGCTCGAGATCCGCGAACCGCGCCGCTGGCTCGGCCGGGTCAACGCCGCGGGTGCCGTATTCCTCGGTCACTGGTCGCCGGAACCCCTGGGCGATTATTGCAGCGGGCCCAATCACACCTTGCCCACCTACGGATACGCCAAGGCCCACAGCGGCTTGTCGCTGGAAGACTTTCAAAAGCGCATCACGGTGCAGGAGCTGTCGCCGCCGGGTCTTGAGGATCTGGGCCCAACGGCGCAAATCCTGGCGAACCTCGAAGGCCTGGACGCACATGCGGCGGCGGTGAGCGTGCGGCTCGCCGCCATCGAGGAAGCCGCCGACAGCGCCGTGGTGTCCCTGGCGCGGCCCGAGATCGTCACGCTCAAGGCCTATGCGCACGCCGCCTGGCAGCCGGCGCTGACGCGCCTGCATGCCAATGAAGCTCCCTGGCGCCCCGCCGGGGATGCCACGCTGGCGGGCCTCAATCGCTATCCGGAACCACAGCCCGAGTTGTTGATCGAGGGCCTGGCCAATCTGTACGGAGTTCCGGCCGGCAGCGTGCTCGTGACCCGCGGCAGCGATGAGGCCATCGACCTGCTGTCGCGCATTTACCTGCGCCCCGGCACGGACGCCATCCTGCAATGCACGCCGAGCTTCGGGATGTATCAGGTGGCGGCGCGGATTCAGGGTGCCGGCGTCCTCGAAGTGCCGCTGCAGCGCGAACGCGGCTGGGCGCTCGATCCGGCCCGTGTACTCGCGGCATGGCAGCCGAACGTCAAGCTCGTGTATCTGTGCTCGCCCAACAATCCGACCGCGAATCTGCTCGACACTGCGGCGCTCGAGGAGCTGTGCGAGGCGCTCGACGGCAAAGCCATCGTGGTCATCGACGAGGCCTACATCGAGTGGTCGCGCGCCGCGAGCTTGTCGCGTTGGATGAGCCGTTTTTCGACGCTGGCCATCTTGCGGACCTTGTCCAAGGCGCACGCCCTGGCCGGCGCGCGCGTGGGCGCGCTGTTGGCGAACCCCGAACTCATTCAACTGGCGAAACGCATCATTCCGCCCTACTCGCTCGCCGGACCGTCGGTCGAGGCGGCGCTGCGCGTCTTGGATCCGCTGGAAATCACCGCCGGCCGGGCCCGTATCGAATCACTGTTGGCCGAGCGCGAGTACTTGAGCCGCGGCCTCGGCACATCGCCGTGGGTGGACCGGGTTTGGCCGAGCGACGCCAATTTTCTGCTCATCGATTGCCGCGATGCCGACCGCTTCATGAGGAACACCCTGGCCGGGGGCCTGATCGTGCGCGACTTGCGCGCCCATCCCTCATTGCCGCAATCCTTGCGTGTGTCGGTGGGCACCCGAGCGCAGAATGATGCACTACTTCAATGCGTGGGGGCGAGATCGGCATGAGTGCGAGCGGCGGCAATGGGCGGCGGGTATTGTTCCTGGATCGCGACGGGACTTTGAACGAAGAGACTGCGGATGAACAGATCGACAGCCTGGAGAAGATCCGGCTGATGCCGGCCGTGGTGCCGGCGTTGCTCGATCTGAAGGCCGCAGGCTTCGCCTTCGTCATGGTCACCAATCAGGACGGGCTGGGGACGGCGACCTTTCCCGCGGATCGATTCGATCGCGCCCACAAATTCATCTTGGAACTGTTCGCCTCCCAGGGCATCGAGTTCGAAGCGGTGTGCATCTGTCCGCACTTTCTGCGCGAGAGCTGCGACTGCCGCAAGCCCAAGACCGGCATGGTGGGCGAATTTCTCGCGGCTCATGCGATCGACAAGGCTCGCAGCTACATGATCGGCGACCGCGACACGGACATGCAGTTTGCAGTGAATCTGGGCGTGCAGGGTTTCAAGGTAACGCTGGACGGCGGGCCCGACGAGACCTGGCCCGCCATCGCCGCGCGCATTCTCGGCGCGGCGCGGCGCGCGCGCGTGCATCGCAAGACCCGCGAAACCGACGTTTGCGTCGATCTGGACCTGTCGCGCGAGGGCCCGTGCAGCGTGGCCACCGGTTTGGGCTTCTTCGATCACATGCTGGAGCAGATCGCAAAGCACGGCGGATTTGCGCTCGACCTCAAATGCAGCGGCGATCTGCGCATCGATGAACATCACACGGTCGAGGATTGCGCCTTGGCGCTGGGCGCCGCGCTGCGCGAGGCGCTGGGCGACAAGCACGGCATCGCGCGCTATGGATTCCTGCTGGCCATGGACGAGGCCCAGGCCCAGGTGGCCATCGACCTGTCGGGGCGGCCGTTCTTCGTCTGGGACGGGCGCTTCGACCGCGAACGGGTCGGCGATCTGCCCACTGAACTCGTTTCGCATTTCTTCCGCTCGCTTGCCGAAGCGTTGGGCGCGGCGCTGCACATCACTGTGCGCGGCGACAACAGCCACCACATGATCGAATCCTGCTTCAAGGGCGTGGGCCGCAGCCTGCGTCAGGCGATCCGCCTGGACGGCGGCGGCCTGCCGAGCACCAAAGGCGTCTTGTGAACTCACGCCGCGTCGTCATCGTCGCCAGCGGCGCGAACATTGCCTCGCTGCAATTCGCCTTGCAGCGGCTCGATGCCGACGCCGCCGTGTCCGCGGACGCGGCCGAGATCCGCGCCGCCACCCACGTCATTCTGCCGGGCGTGGGTGCCGCCGCGCAGGCCATGTCGCAGCTGCAGCGGCATGGCCTCGACGCGGTCATTCCCGGCCTGCGTCAACCGGTGCTCGGCATCTGTCTCGGCATGCAGCTGCTGCACGAAAGCTCCGAGGAAGGCGACGCGCGCTGCCTCGGAATCATTCCCGGCGGCGCTTCGCGCATCGCTGCACGCGCCGGCCTTCCGGTGCCGCACATGGGCTGGAATACGCTCGACATATGCCGGCCCTGCCCGTTGCTGACGGGACTTGCCGACGGCGACTTCGCCTACTTCGTGCACAGCTATGCGCTCGACGTCGGCGCCGCCACCGTCGCCAGCACGCACTACGGGTCGCCCTTCAGTGCCTGCGTGCAGTGGCGCAATTTCTACGGCGCGCAATTCCACCCGGAGCGCTCCGCCGCGGTCGGCGCGCGCGTGCTCGAGAATTTCCTGGCGCTGCATTGAATGCACGGCCGGCGCCACTGACATGCATCTCATGCCTGCCATCGATTTACGCCGCGGACGCTGCGTGCGGCTGTTGCGCGGCGATTTCGCGCAACAGACCGAGTACGCCGCGGACCCGGCGGAGTTGGCGGCGAAGTATCGCGATCTTGGTGCCGTCTGGCTGCACGTGGTCGATTTGGACGGCGCGGGGCAGCACGGCCCCGGCAATCGCGGCATCATCGCGCAACTGGCCGCGCAGGGTGCACTCAAGATGCAGGTCGGCGGCGGCTTGCGCGACATCGGCAAGGTCACGCAGATGCTGGACTTGGGCGCAGCCCGCGTGGTGATCGGCAGCACGGCGCTGACCGGCGTCGATGAGGTGCGCGGCTGGCTCGATCGCTTCGGTCCGGAGCGCGTGACGCTGGCCTTCGACGTGCGCCTGGACTCAGCCGGCACGCCGCGCGTCGCCACGCATGGGTGGCAGCGGCAGTCCGAGCTGTCTCTGTGGAGCGCCATGGCGAACTACGACGGCTCGCCGCTCAAGCACGTGTTGTGCACCGATGTGGACCGCGACGGCGCGCTGGCCGGTCCGAACCTCGCGCTCTATGCCGAAGCCGTGCGGCGTCATCCACAAATCCACTGGCAGGCGTCCGGCGGCATCCGCGACGCGCGCGATCTGCACGCACTGGCGCAAGCCGGAGCCGCCGCCGCCGTCAGCGGCAAGGCATTGCTCGAGGGCCTGATTCCCGCAGAGGATTTGCAGCCATTCTTGCCAAGCGAATAATTCCCTGCCTCGACGTCCGCGACGGACAGGTGGTCAAGGGCGTGCGGTTCCGCGAGCATCGGGTGGTCGGCGACATTCTGGAACTCGCCTCCCGCTATCGCGACGAGGGTGCGGATGAGCTGGTGTTCTACGATATCTCGGCGAGTCCCGAGGGCCGTTCGGTGGACCGCAGCTGGATCCTGCGGGTGGCCCGCGGTCTCGATATCCCGTTTTGCGTCGCGGGGGGCATCCGCTCGGTCGCGCAGGCCGAGGAAATCCTGGCCTGCGGCGCCGAAAAGATATCCGTGAATTCGCCGGCGCTGGAGCGACCCGGGCTGATCGATGAGTTGAGCCGGCGCTTCGGCGCCCAGTGCGTCGTCGTAGGAGTGGACAGTCAAACCTCGCCGCATGGTTATCGCGTGCAGCAATTCACGGGCGACCCCGCACGTACCCGCGATACCGCGCGCAGCACCCTGGATTGGGTCATCGAAGCGCAGCAGCGCGGCGCGGGCGAGATCGTGCTCAATTGCATGGCGAGCGACGGCGTGCGGCGCGGCTTCGATATCGTGCAGCTCTGCGCGGTGCGCGCGGTGTGCCGCGTGCCGCTGGTCGCCTCGGGCGGCGCCGGCGCGGTGGAGCATTTTGCGGAGGTGTTCCGCGGGGCGTGCGTCGATGCGGCATTGGCCGCGAGCGTGTTCCATTCCGCAGAAATCGCGATTCCCGACTTGAAACGCCGCCTGCGCGGCGCCGGCATCGAGGTGCGGCTTTGAAAGAACTCGACTGGGACACCGAACTCGACTGGGACAAGGGCGGCGGTCTGCTGCCGGCCATCGTTCAAGATGCCGGCAGCGGCGCCGTCCTCATGCTGGGGTACATGAATCGCCAGGCCCTGGAAATGACCCAGGCCGGTGGCCGGGTCACCTTCTGGAGCCGCAGCAAAGGCCGGCTCTGGACCAAGGGTGAAACTTCGGGCCGCTTCCTGCAGGTGAAGGAGATCGCCGCCGACTGCGACGGCGACACCCTGCTGATTCTCGCCGAACCCTCAGGTCCCGCCTGCCACCGCGGCACCGCCACCTGCTGGGGCGAGAAGCCGCCGCGCGCGGACGCACAGCAAGTTGCGTTCCTGGCTCAGCTCGAACAGGTCATCATGCAGCGCATCGCCACGCGCCCGCCCGGCAGCTACACCGCCAAGCTGTTGGCCGAGGGCACGCGGCGGATCGCGCAAAAAGTCGGCGAGGAAGGGTTGGAGCTGGCGCTCGCGGGGGTCGCGCAATCCGACCGGGAGATCATCGCCGAGGCGGCGGATCTCTTGTACCACACGCTGCTGCTGCTCAAGGTCAAAGGTCTGTCCCTGTCGCAGGTGGTGGTTGAACTCGAAGCGCGGCACGCGGGACGGCCCGCCGCGGGCGAAGGCCGCGACACCCCACACTAACCGCGCTGGCGGCTATTGCGGCGCAAAGCGTAGACGGCGATTCCCATCCAGACGACATTGAGCGCGACGGACGGCCATGCGCCGTTCGCCGTGCAATTGATGATGAATCCGAGAGCACCGGTGATGTTCATCCACTGGTAGAGCGGCGAGCGCGCCTGGATCTTGCCGAACGACAGCAGACCATAGCTGCCGAGGATCAGGGCGGCGGCCGCCCATCCGCACACCTCGACGAAGGTCTTGAGCGTCATGCGCGGGACACCACGGACAGCGGCGCGCGCCGGCGAAATTCGCCGCGCACCAGCCACAGGCTCAGGGCGACCTGCAGCGTCACGCTGGCCATGGAGGCGTACCAGAGTTCGATCAACTGAAAATGCGGCGAGGCGGCCAGCCACAGCGCCGGCACCGCGAAGCTCACCAGCCGGCTGGCGGAACTCAACACCGCCGGCACCGTGTGTCCCAGCCCCTGAAACACCGCCGAGCAGGTGAACACGATGCCGGTGGCGAGAAAATTCCAGGAGATCACCTGCAGAAACTGGATGGCGACCGCCGCGGCGCCCGCGTCGGTGGTGAACGCATGCACCACCCGGGCCGCGTTCCACTGACAGAACGCGGTGAGCGCCACCATGATGCAGCTGCCGATCAACGACGCCAGCGCAAAGATCTCGCGCACCCGCGCAAACTTTCCGGCCGCATAGTTCTGGCCGACAAGTGGCGCCGTGGCGAAGGCCACCGCCATCGCCGGCAGAAACATGCTCTGCGTGATCCGCTGGCCGATGCCGAATCCTGCCTGGGCATCGGGCCCGAAGCGGCGTGTGATCCAGTAGATCATTCCCATGTAGATGAACATCAGTGCGAATTCACCGCCGGCGGGCAGGCCGATGCGCAGCAGCCGGCTCCAGATCGGCAGCTGCGGCCGCCAGGCGCTGAAATCGAAGGCTACGAACTCTTCCAAGCGGAGGAAGTAGAGAGTCAGCAGCACCAGCCCGACGCCGATCGACAGTGAACTGGCGAGCCCGGCGCCCGCAACCCCCATCGGGTGGCCCGTGCCCCACCCGGCAATGAGAACCGGCGCCAGCACGGCGTTGAGAACCACCGTCAACACCTGCACGATCATGGCCGGCTTGACGATGCCGGTGCCGCGCAATGCCGAGCCCATGGCCACCATCGTGAACTGCAGCGCCAGGCTGGGCAGGAACCAGTGCAGGTAGCTGACGCCCGCGAGCGCGGTGGCGGCGTCGGAACTCAATGTCCGTATGTACGCCGGGCCCGCGCCATAGCCGGCAATCAGGGTGATCAGGGTGCAGCCGGCCGACAGCATCAGGCTCTGATTGAAGATCAGCGTTGCCTCTGCCTGATTCTTGCGCCCCACCGCATGCGAAATCAGGGCCACCGTGCCGACCCCGAGCACCTGGGTGAGCGCCAGTATGATGAACATCATGTTGCCGGCGGTGCCGACGCCCGCCATCGCGGCGCCGCCCAAGCCGGCGACGAAGTACAGGTCGATCAACAAGTACAGCGTCTGAAAGAACATGCCCGCCGCAATCGGCACGGCCATCTGCAGAATGTTCTTGGCGATCGAGCCGCTGGTCAAATCCTTCATGCGATTCATTGTGCCATAACGGCGAGACTTACTTGAACGCGGGCGCAAGTGCTACGCTCGTCGCTGGCGGATCAAGGAGAACATCTGATGGATGCGCAGCGCTACTCCGACATGGAGACTCTGTCGCGAGAGCTGGCGGCCCGGCTTGCGGCGAGTCTCGCGGCGGCAATCGGCGCGCGCGGACTCGCGAGCCTGGTGGTATCAGGCGGCCGTTCGCCGCTCCGACTGTTCGAGATCTTGCGCACCCAGCCGCTCGATTGGCAGCGCGTCTGCATTGCGTTGGCCGACGAGCGTTGGGTGGCTCCGGAGGATGCGGCCAGCAACGAACACTTGGTGCGCAGCGTGCTGCTCAAGGAGCAGGCCGCCGCCGCCCGCTTTCATGGGCTGAAGAATGGCGCTCCCACGCCGGACCTGGGCGCGGTGTCGGCCTGGGAGACGTTCGCGCGCGTGCCGCGCCCGTTCGACGCCGTGGTTCTGGGCATGGGCGACGACGGGCACACGGCCTCTCTGTTCCCGGGCTCGCCGAATCTGCCGAGCGCGTTGAATCCCGCCGCCGCCGCCGGATGCGTCGGCATGTGGTCGCCCGTCGCGCCGCAGCCCCGCCTCAGCTTGAATCTGACCGCGCTGCTCGATTCACGCCGCGTGGTGGTGCTGATCAGCGGTGAATCCAAATGGAAGACGTTCACGGCCGCCGGCGAAGCGGGACCGGTGGAGGAGATGCCGATCCGCGCCGTGCTGCGTCAGTCGCGCACCCCGGTCGATGTGATGTGGTCGCCCTAGGTACTGATCGCCAGGAGCGGCCCTGACATTCCCGGGACTTGTCGTACCTACACCTGCGGCAGCAAGAACCGCATGGTCCGCCGCAGCGGCTCCGCCGCACCCCACAGCAATTGGTCGCCGACGGTAAAGGCGGATAGATATTCCCCGCCCATGGCCAGCTTGCGCAGGCGGCCGATGGGGATGTTCATGCCGCCGGAGACGGCCGCCGGCGAGAGCTCGCGGATCGAGGACTCGCGGTCGTTCGGCACCACGCGCACCCAGGAATTGCCGCCGGCAATCAGGCGTTCGACTTCCGCCAGCGGAATGTCGCGCTTGAGCTTGATGGTCAGGGCCTGCGAGTGGCAGCGCATTGCGCTCACACGCACGCAGATGCCTTCCACCGGCACCGGCGCCGCTTCGGTTCCGAGAATCTTGTTCGCTTCGGCGCCCGCCTTCCATTCCTCGCGGCTTTGACCCGTTCCCAGATCCTTGTCGATCCAGGGGATGAGGCTTGCCGCGAGCGGCACGCCGAACTGCGCGCGCGGGAATTGCGGGCCCTTCAGGGCGGCGCTCACGGCCCGATCGATCTCGAGAATGCCGCAAGCGGGATCCTGCAACAAAGAGGAGACCGAACCATGCAGTGCGCCCATTTGTTCCAGCAGTTCGCGCATGTGTTTCGCGCCGGCACCGGACGCAGACTGGTAAGTCATGGCGGTGATCCAGTCGACCGCGCCGGCCCGCAGCAGTCCGCCCACCGCCATGAGCATCAGCGATACCGTGCAGTTGCCGCCGATGAAATCCTTGACGCCCGCGTCGCGCGCCGCCTGCATCACGGGCAGATTGACGGGATCCAGGACAATGACGGCGTCCTTGCGCATGCGCAGGCTGGACGCGGCATCGATCCAGTAGCCCTGCCAGCCCGCCGCGCGCAGACGTGGATGAATCGCTTCGGTGTAATCGCCGCCCTGGGCGCTGATGAGCATGGGCAGCCTGGCGAGCGCCGCAATGTCGTTGGCGTCCTGCACCGTGGCGTGTTCCGCGCCCGCGGCGCCGAGGTCGGGAGCCGCCGCGCCGGTCTGCGAGGTGCTGAAGAACGTCGGCCGCACGAGGTCGAAGTCTTTCTCCTCGCGCATTCTGTCGAGAAGCACCGACCCCACCATGCCGCGCCAACCAATGATGCCGACTTGTTTCATTCTTCGATCATAAACTCGGATGCAGGAGGACGCAGATTATAATTCGAGGCCATGACACGGCCGTAGGCTCCGCAATTGGCGATGAGAATCACGTCACCTTCGCGGCTCTGCGGCAGCCAGCGGTCCGAACCCAGTTGGTCGGCGGACTCGCAGATGGGGCCGACCACAGTGACCCGATGGCTCAGCGGCTCCTCGAGGCGGGTCAGATTGCGGATATCGTGGTGAGCTCCGTACAGCGCGGGCCTGATCAAGGAATTCATGCCGGTCGCCACGCCCACGTACTGAACATCGCCCTTGCCCTTCAACTGCGTCACGACGGCGACCAGCACGCCGGCCTTGGCCACCAAGAAGCGGCCGGGCTCCATCCAAAACTCGATGTACGGAAAGCGCTCTGCCAGCGCGGCGACGCCACGGTCGAGCGCGCTCAGATCGATTTCAACGTGTCCCAGCTGTTCCGGAACGCCGATTCCGCCGCCCAGGTCGATCACCGTCACGTGCGGGAATCGCCCTGCCAGTTCCCCGAGCAAGACACCGGTTTCGGTCCAATTGTCGACGTTGAAGACTCCGCTGCCGGTGTGCGCATGCAGCCCCGTCACTCGCACACCGGCGCTGTGCGTCAGTGCGACCAACTCATCCGCGAGGCTGATGGGCACACCGAACTTCGAATGCACGCCGCCGGTGCGCACATGCTGGTGATGTCCGCGCCCGAACCCGGGGTCGATGCGCAGGAAAATCTCTCGGCCGCGAAACACCTCGGGCCACATCTTCAGGGGGTAGAGGTTGTCCAGGGTCACGCGCACGCCCTTGGCGAAGCCATATTCGTATTCGGCACGCGGCGCGAAATTCGGCGTGAACAGCACGCGTTCGGGGTCCAAGCCGGGAATTGCGGCAAATGCATGGTCGAGTTCGCCCCGCGACACGCATTCCACCGTCAGGCCGGCCCCATACACCCGGCGCAGTATTTGCGGATGCCAGTTGGCCTTCATCGAATATGCCCAACGCCGCACCGCGCGCATGCGCTGCAGCGCCGCGATTGCGGCATCCAAGGTTGCCGTGTCGTAGACGAAGGCCGCCGACTCGCGCGCCGCAATGTCCAGGAGCCGGCGCCGCTTGGCCGGCTCCTCCCACCAGTTCGCCACCTGACCGTCGGGCTTCTTGTCGGTGAACAGCTGCTGCCACGTCGGCCCGAGGACACGATCCGAGCCGATGCTCTGGATCAGGCGCTCGTGCAGCTGCTGCACCAGGCGATCGCCCTGCGCCTCGTCGATCACGAAAGTGAAGTTCAGGTCATTCGCCGCCTGAGTCACCAGGTAGATTTTTTGATCCTGGAACAATTCAAAGGCCGACCCCAGTTCATGCAGGATGCCGCGGATATTGTGGCCCAGCAGGCTCAATGAAGCGCAGGGTCCCAAGACCTCGACGCGGCACAGTTCACCGAGCGCCGCGGTCAAGCGGTCAAGCGCGGACACGTCCAGGGTGTTGGCGGCGGGGTCCAGGGACACGGTGACGTTGGTCTCCGAGGTGGACACGAGGTCCACCGACAAGCCCTCCTGCTTGAAGACTTGGAATGCGTCCGCCAGGAAGCCCACCTGATGCCACATGCCTGGGCTTTCCATGGAGATCAGTGTGATGCCCTTCTTGATCGCGATCGCCTTGACCTGCGCGGCGCTGTCGGCGACCGCCGCGGACACGACGGTGCCCTCGAGCCCGGGCGCCTGCGTCGCGTACACATGCAGCGGAATCTTGTATTGGCGGACCGGCAGTATGCAGCGCGGGTGCAATATCTTCGCGCCATTGCTGGCGATTTCCTGGGCTTCGTCGTAGTGCAGGGCGCGCAGCAGGCGTGCGGTGGGCACGGCGTGCGGATTGGCGCTGAACATTCCGGGCACATCGGTCCATATCTCGAGACGGACCGCGCTCAATTTGGCCGCAAAATACGCTGCCGACGTGTCGGATCCGCCGCGGCCCAGCAGCACGGACTCGCCCGCGTCATTCGCCGCGATGAATCCCTGCGTGATCACCACCTGATCGAGCGCCCGCCAGCGCTCCTGCAGCTGCTCATCCGGCGCGAAATCGCAGGTCGCGGATAGAAAATTCGATTTGAGCGTGGCGCCGGGACGGTTGTCGGTGCGCAGCACCTGACGGGCGTCGGCCCATGCCGTGCCGATGCCCTGCGCGTTCAGATAGGACGCGCCGAGCGTGGTCGCCAGCAACTCGCCCATGGCCATGACGCGCGCGCGTACCCGGTCGGAGAGTTCACCGCCGGCGGCGAGCATTGCCGCGATCTGCCGAAGCTCCCGCATGAACCCCTCGAACAGCGGCGTGGGCACGATCCGAAGCCGGGCGGCCAGTTCGCGGTGCCGAGTGTCGATGTGGTCGATAATCGGCCCGTGCGCGCCGGTCATGGCGGCCGCCAACAGGGATTCGAGCTTGTCGGTGATGCCGGACAGCGCGGAATGCACCACGACCGGCTGCAGTGATGCGGCAAGGCGCGCGCGGACCACGTCCGCGATATTGCGCCAATTGGCTGCCGAGGACACGCTGGTGCCGCCGAACTTGAGCACGACCCAGTGGTTCACGGAATCAGCGCCGGATCTTAGGTCTCGTCCTCGAAGATATCGCGCAGTTCTTTTTCTAACTGGCGTTCGGCAAGAACGTCTTCGACGCGGCTCCAGGCAGCCTTGCCGCGCTTGGCGGCAGCCGTCGCTTTCGGGCGCCGCTCGGTGCGCTCCAATAGGGGATCGAAGTCGTGAGATTCTTCCGCTTCCCCGAGAAACTCATCGTCGATATCGAAATGTTCGTCTTCGCGTTCGCTCATTGTTCGAGAAAAGCCCCTGAAATCAATAGGATCGATCAGCTTAGGTCATGAAGTTGCGCACTATAGCCGATTCTGTCCGGCATTCAACTAGAACAACAAGATCCCGCGGCGCGACGACGCCTCCTCGGCCCCTTTTTGGGCCGCCGCAGCGCCGATTCACTCAAGTGCCGGTTCGGATCTTGTCGGCCCGCACCGGCAAGGCCCCCTGGGCGACGGCCCGGTTGACTGCCGAGAGAATCGCCAGCAGTGAGGCCGTTATGATATTGGGGTGCATACCCGCGCCAAACAAGGTGCGCCGCGAACGGGTGGTAATTTCGATGTAGGACACGGCCTTGGCGGCGCTGCCCTGTCCTCGGGAGTGCTCTTCGTAGGACAGAACGTCGAATGGCAGCGCGATGGCGTTGACCATGGCATCGATGGGACCGGAGCCCTGGCCATGCCAGGTCTCGAGCCTCCCGTCGTTCTCGATCTGCAAGGTAATGCGCTCGCTGTCGGCACCATCGGTGGACGCCGCCAATTGGTGGGAACGATAGACATACGGGGCCCGCGGGGCCAGGTATTCACTGGTGAAAAGATCCCATAATTCCTGTGAAATCAATTCCTTCCCGGTGATATCTGCCCTTGCTTGTACGACCTGGCTGAACTCGATCTGCAGCCGGCGGGGCATGACCAGCTGGTAATCGCGCTCCAGCAGGTAGGCAACGCCGCCCTTGCCCGATTGGCTGTTGACCCGAATGATCGAATCATAGGAACGGCCCAGATCCGACGGGTCGATGGGTAGATAGGGAACATCCCAGATGTCCCCCTCGCTGCGCGCCGCCAGCCCCTTTTTGATCGCATCCTGGTGGGAGCCGGAAAACGCCGTGAACACCAAGTCCCCGACATAGGGATGGCGCGGGTGGATGGGCAGCTGATTGCAGGATTCGGCGCAGCGCGCCGCCTCGTTGATGTTCGCGAAATCGAGTTTTGGGTCAATCCCTTGTGAATACAGGTTGAGCGCCAGGGTGACGAGGTCCACGTTGCCGGTGCGTTCACCGTTGCCGAACAAGGTCCCCTCGATCCGCTCGGCACCGGCCATTACGGCCAATTCAGCCGCGGCGACCGCCGTGCCGCGATCATTGTGCGGGTGCACGCTCAGAATGAGCGAATCACGGTGGCCGATGTGGCGCAAGAACCATTCGATCTGATCGGCATACACATTCGGGGTCGCCATCTCGACCGTGGCCGGCAGGTTCAGAATCGAGCGCCGCTGCGGGGTCGGTTCCCAGACCGCGTTGACCGCGTCGCAAATCTCGACCGCAAAATCCAGTTCCGTGCCGGTGAAGCTCTCCGGACTGTATTCAAACACCCACTCCGTGTCGGGATTGCGCAAGGCATGCTCGCGCACCACTTCGGCGCCGCGCACCGCGATGTCGACGATGCCCGCGCGGTCCAAGCGAAACACCACACGGCGCTGCGCCACCGAGGTGGAGTTGTACACATGCATGATGGCGCGGCGCGCGCCTTTCAGCGATTCATAGGTGCGGGCGATCAGTTCCGGCCGCGCCTGGGTGAGCACTTGGATGGTGACGTCGTCCGGCACCAGTCCCTTCTCGATGATCTCGCGCACGAAATCGAAATCGGTCTGTGAAGCCGCCGGAAATCCGACTTCGATTTCCTTGAACCCGATTCTCACCAGCATGTCGAACATACGGCGCTTGCGCGCGGCATCCATGGGTTCGATCAGCGCTTGGTTGCCGTCGCGTAGATCGACGCTGCACCAGGCCGGCGGCGCCGTGATGACGCGGCTGGGCCAAGTCCTGTCGCCGAGGTCGATGGGGGGAAAGGCACGATACTTGGTCGATGGGGTACGCAACATGGTTATCTCACTCGCGCTCTGCGGCTAAACTCAAGCGCCTGGCTCCGGCCGGCGCAACTTTAAGATTTTCCGGTCTTGTAAGCGCCGACCGATAGCGCGAGTGTATGGCGCCTAGCGGCGCAGCAGCAGGGCAAGCGAACCCGGCAGCGGAAGACCGCAGCGGGAGGCCGATAATTGACGGGCGGAGACGCACATTGACTCAGAATCTAGCATTGGTCCCGGGTTTGGCGCAATAGTAGCGATCCATGGAATCCAGTCCTGCCGGCCTCGATGCCCGCAATCAAACGCCCGCTCTCGAGGAATACAATTTATTTGCCACGGATGCCGCCCTGCAGGAGTCGGTGCGCCGCGAAGGCGCCGGCGCTGCCGCCGCGGACCTTGCACGCGCGGGGGCGGCGCTCGGCACGGCCGCGAATTTCGAGCACGGCCGCCTCGCCAACCGCTACCCGCCGGTATTGCACAGCTTCAATATCCGCGGCGAACGCATCGACTCGATCGAGTTCCATCCCTCCTGGCATGCATTGATGCAGGGCATCGCCGAACGCGGCTACCACAGCGGGCCCTGGGCGGCCGGCGGCGGCGGCGCGCATGCGGCGCGGGCCGCGGGGTATTTGCTGCAGGCGCAGGTCGAGTGCGGCACGCTCTGCCCGACCACCATGACCTATGGGGCGGTTGCCGCCATGCGTCGGGACGCGTGGCTGGCGCGGGACTGGGTGCCGCGCCTGCTCACGCGCGAATACGATGCGCGCGACATTTCCATGCTTCTCAAGCGCGGCGGATTGATCGGCATGGGGATGACCGAAAAGCAAGGCGGCTCGGATGTTCGCGCCAACACCACCCGCGCCGTGCGTTCCACCGACGGCTCTTATCGCGTCACGGGCCATAAATGGTTTTTCTCGGCGCCGCAGTGCGATGCGCACCTCGTGCTCGCGCAAACCGACGGCGGCCTGTCGTGCCTGTTCATGCCGCGCAGGCTGCCCGATGGTTCTCGCAACGGCATTCAAATCCTGCGGCTGAAGGACAAACTCGGCAATCGCTCCAATGCCTCCTCCGAGGTCGAGTTCATCGACGCGTGGGCGCATCTGCTCGGTGAGGAAGGCCGCGGCATTCCGACCATCCTCGAGATGGGCACCTTCACGCGCCTCGACTGCGTCACCGGCAGTGCCGGAATGATGCGCCAAGCCCTGGTGCAGGCCCTGCATCATTCCCGTCACCGCAAGGCCTTCGGCGCCTTGCTGATCGAACAGCCGCTGATGCAGAGCGTGCTGGCGGATCTCGCGATCGAATCCGAAGCCGCCACAGTCTTGGCGCTGCGTCTTGCCCGTGCCTTCGACAGCGAGGCGGAAAGCGAAATCGCGCTGCGCCGCGCGCTCACCTCGGCCGCCAAGTTCTGGGTGTGCAAGCGCGGCTGTGAATTTGCCGCCGAGGCCATGGAGGTACTGGGCGGCAACGGCTACACCGAAGAACTGCCGCTGGCCCGCATGGCACGCGAGATGCCGGTCAATTCGATCTGGGAAGGATCCGGCAACATCATGTGCCTCGACGTGCAGCGTGCCTTCGGCAAATCGGCGGCCACTCGCGAGGCGATCTTGCAGGAACTCGAGCCGGTGCGTGGCCGGCATCCCAACTACGACGCGGCACTCGAGCGCTTCAAGGCCATGGTCGGCTCGCCGGCGGCGGCTGAGGCGGGCGCGCGCCGCTTCGCCCAATTGTTTGCGACCCTGACGCAGGCGAGCGTGCTGCTCGGCGCGGCGGAACAGCCTGCGCCGCGCGCCATGGCGGAAGGATTCTGCGCCACCCGCCTCGACCCTGATTCCGGCTGGGGCGCGGTATTCGGCGCCAGCCGCGCGGCCCTCGATATTCCCGCCATTTTAGGCCGCGCGTGGAGCGAATAGCGCCGCCTGCTCATCACAGCGCCACTTCGAGCCGTCAACGCAGCGGCGGTAACGCGCATGAAGGTTGCGAGTTCACCGCAGCATTCGATCGCAAAGCGACCAAACTACCGGAGTTCCGGCTGCTGTCGCAGCAGGTCACTTCTTCAACGTCACCCAGATCAAGTCAATCGGCTCCTTGCCGATGTTTCGCGACTCATGTCCTTCACTGATGTCGATGGTCGGCATCCAGCCGACCTCACCGTCGGGCGATGCCTCCGGATAGGGATGCTCGGGCTCGCGCTTGGATCGCGCCGCCCATTGGCCGCCCTTGATGTGAATGTAGAGCATGTCCGGATGGTGCGCATGCACGCCCTCCCACTGACCGGCCTTCACGATGAAGCGTTGCACGATGACCCAATCATTCTCCAGCAAATCCTCTCCTGGAATGTTTGGATAGTTGAGGTATCGGTACTTGGGCGGTGCGCCCGGCGCTGCCGCCGCTGCGACCGGCTTGAGCGTCACCCAGATCATCTCGATCGGCGCCGTGCCGGTATTGGTGCTGCCTTCCACGCCCGAGTGATCGCCGGGTTCCCGCCACATCACCCGCCCGTCGCGCCACACCGTCGAGCGTCCGCCGCGGGAGGTCAGCACGCCGCCTTTCACGAACACCAGGAGCTGATCGCCGGCGCCGCGCTGCACCGTCGATTCACCCGGTCGGACGGTGTACTTCTGCACCAGGACCCGCGGGTTATCCAGGAGTATCTCGGCCTGCAGGTTCGGGGCGGTGGTCCCGCCCGCCGGCTGGCCGATCAGCATCATCAAAGGCGAAGCAAGCACCCAATGGTGCGCCAACAGAAATTTCATCGAATATCTCCCGTGGTCCAACCCTGCAGCTGATTCTTGACGATCGCGGCCAGCACCTCGGCATGGCGGTCGTCATCGTTGAGCGCCGGCACCAGCGTCAAGCGCTCGCCGCCCAGTGCCAAGAACTTGTCGCGGTATTCGATGGCGATCTCCTCCAGTGTTTCCAGACAGTCCACTGCGAATGAGGGCGAGGCAACGCAAAGACTGCGCACGCCGTTCCTGGCCAGAGTCTGCAACGTGTCTTCGGTATAGGGTTGCAGCCATTGCACCCGGCCGAAGCGCGATTGATAGCAGTGCGACCACGTCCCCGGTGCCAGCCCCAGGCGGGAGACCAGCAGCCGGGTGGTGGCTTCCGACTGTGCTTGATAGGGATCGCCGGCGGCAACGTAGGCGGCTGGAATGCCGTGATAGGAGAACAATAGGTGCGGGCGATCGCCGGCCCCATCCCAGTGCGCGCGGATTCGCGCCGCCAGAGCATCGAGGTACCCGGTGTCGCGATAGTAGTCATTGACGAAGCGGGTTTCCGGCAGCCATCGCCGTCGCTGCAACGCGCGGGTGGTGCAATCGAATACCGAGCCCGTCGTCGATGAACAGTACTGTGGATAGAGCGGCAGCACCAACAGCCTGTCCATGTCCTGCCGTGCCAACGATTCGAGGGCGGCGGCAATGCTCGGATTGCCGTAGGTCATGCCGAGTTCGACCCGCACACCCTCGCCGAACTCGCCCTGCAGCACCGCGCCCAGCTTCGCGGTCAGGCGCTTGGAGTACACCGCCAGCGGCGAGCCCTCGTCGAGCCAGATTTTGCGGTACTTGCGCGCGGTGCGCAGCGGGCGAAACGGCAGGATGATCGAGTAGAGCAACGGCGACCAGATCAGGCGCGAAGTGTTGATGACGCGCCGGTCGCTCAGGAATTCGCGCAAGTAGCGCTGGACCGCGAAGTACGACGGGGCATCGGGCGTACCCAGATTGACCGCCAGCACTCCGATACGTCCGGGCGCCGCGGCAGCAGCCGCGTGCGCCACGGCGCGATAATAGGCCATTGATGAGATCCTAAAAGAGAGTCGCCCGCACAGTATACTGCCTGCCGGATGAAGCTCCGCACTGCGCACTTTCCATCATGATGTGGCTGAGCCCCGGCGAAGTCGAGGCGCTCGCCTTGAGCCTGAGCATCGCCGCGCGCAGCGTCGCCGTCAGTCTGCCGCTGGCAATTCTGCTGGCATGGGTGCTGACCCGCCGCCGATTCTTGGGACACACCCTTCTCGACGCCTTCGTGCATCTGCCGTTGGTGCTGCCCCCCGTGGTGGTGGGCTACCTGCTGCTGCTGCTGTTCGGCACCCGCGGTCCGATCGGCTCCTGGCTGCAGCACACTTTCGGTGTGGAGCTCATTTTCACCCGCAACGGCGCGGCGCTGGCCACGGCCGTCATGTCCTTTCCGCTGATGGTGCGCGCCATGCGGATTTCTCTCGACAACGTCGACCGCGGACTCGAGCAGGCGGCGCGCACGTTGGGCGCCGGAGCGATCGACCGGTTCGCGACCATCACCCTTCCCCTGATGCTGCCGGGGGTGCTGGCCGGGGCCATCACGGCTTTTTCCGCTTCGCTCGGAGAATTCGGCGCGGTCATCACGTTCGTGTCGAATATTCCGGGCGAAACGCGCACCCTGCCCCTCGCGCTGTACACGGCGCTGCAGACGCCGGGCGGCGATGCCGCCGCCGCGCGCCTGGCCTGCATCTCCTTTGCCTTGGGGTTGGGCGGTCTCTTGTTGTCCGAGTGGTTTGCCCGCCGCGTGCGCCGCCTGTTGGGCCGCTGATGCTTCGCGTCGCCGTCAAGAAAACGCGCGGCTCGTTCTCCTTGGAGGCGGCCTTCGAGCTGCCCACCCCGGGGGTGGTGGCGCTGTTCGGCCGCTCGGGCAGCGGCAAGAGCACCCTGGTGAACATCATCGCCGGGCTGCTCCCTGCCGATGCCGGCCGGGTCGCTCTGGATGACTCTGTGATGCTCGACACCGAGCGGCGGATCGACGTACCCCCGGAAAAGCGCCGCATCGGCTACGTGTTCCAGGATGCCCGGCTGTTTCCGCATCTGAACGTCGCAGCCAATCTCGCCTATGGCGAGAGGCGCGCGCCGGCGCCGCGCTATGTGACTCTCGACACCGTCGCCGGCCTGCTCGATCTCGGTGCCCTCATGAACCGGCGGACTCAACAATTGTCCGGCGGAGAGAAGCAGCGCGTCGCCATCGGCCGGGCGCTGTTGTCGCAGCCGAAGCTGCTGCTGCTGGACGAACCGCTGGCATCCCTGGACGCCGCGCGGCGCGAGGAAGTGCTGCCGTACCTGGAGCTGCTGCGGGATCAATTGGCCGTCCCCATGGTCTATGTCAGCCATAACTTCGATGAGGTGTTGAGACTCGCGACCTACGTCGTTCTCATGGAGGCAGGGTCGGTGCTCGGTCAGGGCGGAATCGGCGACATGAGCCTCAATCCAAACTTGCGCTCGATCATCGGCGCCGATTCCGTGGGGGCCATCGTCGACGGCACGGTACTCGGCGTCGAGCCCTCGAGCGGATTGATGCGAGTCGCGGTGGGCCGCGGCGAACTCAAGGTGCAGCCGCTGAACGTCGCCGCAGGCGCGAGGCTGCGGGTGCAGTTGCTGGCGCGGGATCTCATCGTCGCCACCGAGAAGCCGCAGCACCTGAGCGTGCGCAACATGCTGGCGGGAGTCATCACCTCGGTCACCGGCGACGATGCAGATTCGGAGCTGGTGGCCATCGACATCGGCGGGACCCTGATCATGGCACGCGTGACCCCGGCGGCCGTGCGTGAATTGTCCCTGGCGCCCGGGCTGCCTGTGTGGACCTTGGTAAAGGCCGTCTCGCTGCGCGGCCACTCCTTCGCCGCGCCGCGCGCTATTTCAGCCGCGCGCCCAAGTGCATGATGGCGACGATGTGGTCGTCGGCCTTGAGTCCGACCGAGGCCTTGACGGCTGCATCGTACGCGGCGGCGCCGGTCTTCCACATCACGCCGTATCCCAGGTCGTGGGCCGCCAGAAATAGATTCTGCGCGGCGGCACCCACGGCCACCACTTGCTCGATCTCGGGTATCTTGGTTTGTTCACGATTGACCGCGCAGCCGACCACCACGATGGTCGGCGAGCGGTTCATTTTGTCGCGCTCCGCCATGAGTTGATCAGCGGTCATTCCGGGCAGGCGCGCGCGCTTGGCCTCCGCCGCGGCGGCCGTGAACGCTTCGCGCATGGCACCGCGCAACACGATGAAGCGCCACGGCTTGAGCCGGCCGTGATCCGGCGCGCGCTCCGCCGCTTGCAGCAGCCGGTCGAGATCCTGCGGCTTCGGTCCCGGCTCCGCCAGGCGGGCGGCGGAAGAACGTGTCTGAACGGCGTCGAATAGTTCCATCGTGAGTCCTAAAGGCGAATTGCAGATATTAAAGTAGCCTACGCGGCATATCGGCTATGATTTGAGTTCGCCGGCCGCGGCAGCGAAAGTATACCCAGAGTCTTCCAAGGAGCCCTCAATGAACCGTATTGTTTTGGCGTCAATGGCCGCGCTGGTGAGCGCGGGCGCAGTTGCGGCGCCGGTCACGTATGTTCTGGATCCCAACCACACCTATCCCAGCTTCGAAGCGGACCACATGGGTGGACTGTCCGTCTGGCGCGGCAAATTCACCGCCACCACGGGCAAGGTCGTGTACGACAAGGCTGCCAAGAGCGGCACCATCGACGTGACGGTGGATATGAGCTCGGTCGACTTCGGCATGCCGAAATTGAATGAACATGCCAAATCCGCGGAAATCTTCGACGTGGCGAAATTTCCCACCGCCACCTACAGCGGCAAGTTCACCAAATTCAACGGCTCAGGGCCCGCCGAGGCAGAGGGAACTCTGACCCTGCATGGAGTCACCAAGCCGGTGACGTTGATGATCAATTCCTTCCTCTGCAAGCCGAACCCGATGCTGAAGAAAGAAGTGTGCGGCGCCGATGCGTCGGCCACCTTCAATCGCAGCGATTTCGGGGTGAGCTACGGCGACAAGTACGGCTTCAAGCAGGAAGTGAAGCTGCAGATTCAAGTCGAGGGCAGCCCGGCCGCGCCGGCGACCTAGCACTTCACCGGCTGAGTCTCCCGTCCGCCGTGCCGCCGGGCACGGCGGACTCCTGCTGCCTTTGCTGTCCTGCGGCAACCGCGACTGAATCCCCCATTGAATTGCTGCGGCAGCTCAAGACCGGCGAGTACCGGTCGATAAGAGTTACATCTGCCTCACGGCTCAATGATCGCGCCCGTATCCGCACGAATGGAATCTCCCGCGACCAAGCGCAAGCTCTTGACAGTGACCTGGCCGCTCATCGTGATTGCCGGGTTGATGCTGTCGTTGTGCGTAGCGAGCCTGAGCACCCTCTCCTCGATACGTGCATTCGTCAACGGCGAAGGCATGTGGTCCAAGGCCGAGCGCCAGGCGATCGCCGAGCTGCGGCACTTCTCCGCCAGCGGATCGCCGCACGATTATCAGCGGTTCCGCGACGAACTTGCCGTGCCCCTCGGCGACCACGTCGCGCGGCTCGAGCTTGAGCGCCTGCATCCGGACTACGCCCGCGCCGCAGACGGATTCATCGCCGGTCGCAACCACCCGGACGATGTGCCCGGACTGATACGTTTGTTTCGCCTGTTTCGACGCTCGGCGCTGCTGGGTCGCCCCATCGGGGCCTGGGCGCGCGCCGATGAGTTCATCATGCAATTGGATGATATCGGTGTGCAGATGCAGGCGGCCATGACCTCCGGGAATGGCGATCACGAGCGCGTCGGGCAACTGCTGGCCGCCGCAGAGCTCCTGCATCGCCGAGTTGCGCCCTTGGAAGATGAGTTCTCCAGCTCGCTGGGCAGCACCTCGCGGCTGGTGCTGCGGCTGCTGTCGGCGTTTCTCACGTTATGCAGCGCCGTCCTGGTCGGCATCGGCGCGGCCATCTCCCGCAACATGATCCGTCGCGGCGAGCGCATCGCGATCGCCCTGCGCGAGGCCGAGGAGCAGGCGTTTGTCGCGCAGGCGCGCTCGCACGTCACCCTGCAATCCATCGCCGATGCCGTGCTCTGCACCAATCGCAACCGCGAGGTGACGTACATGAACGCCGCGGCCGAGCAGCTGCTCGGCTGGCCGGCCGCCGATGCGGTGGGCCGGCCGCTGGCAGCGGTGCTGCGCACGGTCGCAGAGCCCAACTCGCTGTCTGTGACCGGCGAAATCGAACAGATTCTGGCGGGAGCGCAGCGCGCCGGTCCGGCCACCGGTTCGCTGCTGCAAAAACGCGACGGCTCGATCACTCCCGTTCACGAGCGCGCCGCGCCCATCCGCGATTCGCACGGCGAGGTCATCGGCATCGTGTTCGTGATGCGCGACATTACCCAGGAGCGGGTGCTTGCCGCGCAGCTGCTGCACCAGGCAACTCATGACGCCTTGACCGGGCTCGCCAACCGGCGCGAGTTCGAGCTCAGGGTGGGCCGGGCAATCGACACTCAGAAGCGCAGCGGCGGCGACTATGCATTGCTGTATATGGACCTGGATCAATTCAAGGTGGTGAACGACACCTGCGGCCACGCCGCCGGGGATGAGCTGATCTGCCAGGTGTCCTGGGCGGTCAAGCAGGAGTTGCGCACGGACGATGTGCTGGCGCGCCTGGGGGGCGACGAGTTCGGCGTGCTGCTCGCAAACTGCCCGCCGCACGCCGCGCTGCGGGCTGCAGAATCCATTCGCCACCGCATCTCGGAGCTGCGATTCATTTGGGAAGGCAAGGTCTTTTCCACCAATGCCAGCATCGGAGTGCTGTCCCTGACGGAGAATCTCTCGACGGTCGGCGATGCGCTGAGCGCTGCGGACCAAGCCTGTTATCTTGCCAAAGACAATGGGCGCAATCGCGTTCAATTCTATCGCCCGGACGATCAGGAGATGCGCGCCCGGCATGGAGAAATGCGCTGGGTCGAACGGTTGAACCGCGCCATCGAGCTGAACCAGTTCGCGCTGTTCGCCCAGGAAATCCGCCCCGTGGGAAATCCGGCCGGCAACGGCGACGCTTCGCGCTTCGAGATTCTCATCCGGATGATCGATGCGGACGGCTCCTTGATTGCGCCCATGGCCTTCATACCGGCCGCCGAGCGCTACGGCTTGATGCCGCGAATCGATCGCTGGGTCATCGTCAACGCGTGCCGGAACCTGGCGGCGCTGCGCGAGCGTCACGGCGCCATACCGGCCTGCATGATCAACCTATCCGGCGCGTCGGTCACCGATTCCGGAATGGTCGAATTCGTGCGCGCGCAATTGGAGCACTTCGGCCTGCCGAAGGGCAGCATCGGCTTCGAATTGACGGAAACCGCGGCAATTTCCAATCTGGCGAACGCCTCGCAGTTGATGCACCGGCTCAAGGAAATCGGCTGCCCCATGGCCCTCGATGACTTCGGCAGCGGCATGGCCTCGTTCGCCTACTTGAGGGGTTTTCCGATCGACTACCTGAAGATCGACGGTGAGTTCGTCAAGGACATGACCATCGACGCGGTCGACTATGAGATCGTCGAAGCCATTCACAATGTCGGCCGGGTCATGGGAATCAAGACGGTGGCGGAGTCCGTGGAGAACGCGGACATTTTGGCCGCACTGCTGCTGGTCGGAGTCGATTTTGCGCAGGGCTACCACATCAGCCGGCCGATGCCGATGATGGACATCTCCTACCCGACCCCGCAGCAGGTCAAGGGGATCGTCCGAACACAGGTGCCGACACCGTCCAGGGCGTTGAACGCCGGTTAGGCACTCATTTCTGCAGTGCGCGCTCGCTCGCGCGAATGGCATCGCCTTCCGCCGTGACGTCGAGCGAACGGCACAAGAGCAGGTAGGCGCCGCCGGCCACGATCAATCCGACCAGCCAGCCGACGTCCACGCCGCCGAGGGCCCGGGCCGCCGGGCCGGTGTAGACTTCCGGCAAAACGAAAAACGGCAGTGTCGCGCAAAAGCCCAGCGCGTACGCCGCGAGCCCGCGGCCGCCCCACGCACCGTAAATGCCGTCCGGTTTGAACAGATCGGTGATCGCATAGCGCCCGCGGCGCACGAAGAAATAATCGACGAGGTTGACCGAGGTCCACGGCACGAGCAGATACAGCATGATCGTCAGAGTGGCGAAGAGCAGCGCAATCGCGTTGGCGGTGATCGCGAAGGTGACCGCGATCCACGCCGCCGCCACCCCCAGGATGGACACGATGCGCAGCCGCGGGGTGGGACGCACGTCGAACAGCGAATTCAAGCCCGTCACCACCGTGAGCATGCCGCTGTAGGCGTTGAGACCCATCGTGGCAACCAGGGCCGTGACCGAGGCGAGGGCCATCACGACGCCGAAGCCCTTGAACAGGGCGTTGCCGGCCTCATGCAGCGCGACCAGCCCGTCCGAGGCGCCGAGCCGCGTGGCGAGCCACGCGCCGAGCGAGATCAGCCAGATCGCGGCGGAGGAGGCACCGATGAACACCGCGGCAATGATGTGGCTCGGCCGCGTATGGCGCGGCAAATAGCGCGAATAGTCCGAAACTGACGGAGCATAGGTGATGTTGTAGGCCGCGCTCGCGGCGAACTGCGCGATGAATGCCACCCAGGTGAATGCCCCGGCCGTCGGATGCGTCGCCGGAATCCGGCCGG
Source organism: uncultured Gammaproteobacteria bacterium (assembly GCA_963800375.1). Taxonomy (GTDB): domain Bacteria; phylum Pseudomonadota; class Gammaproteobacteria; order Steroidobacterales; family Steroidobacteraceae; genus Bog-1198. The sequence goes on from CAWDAT010000005.1 coordinate 149,495, forward strand.
CCAGGATGGCGGCGGTCAGCAGGGTATACAGCGGCAGACATAGCCAAAAGCAGCCGCGAAAGATGCGATGCAGCCAATCATGCCCGTAAACCGCGATGGCCACGGCAATCGCCGCGGCCAACAGCGTGACGGCGGTTTCATTCCAGCCGAGGATTCCATCAAGGCCCCGCGCCACCAGGACCGAGTCCGCGACATTGAAGCCGATGAAGGTAAACAGCGTGCCGATGAGCACGACGGCTACGCCGCGGTAGCCGAACTGGGCCCGCGATTGAATCATCTGCGGCAGCCCGAGTTCCGGTCCTTGCGAGGCGTGGAAGGCCACGAAAATCGTGCCGAACAGGATTCCGAGCGCTCCGGCGAGCGAGGTGAAGGCAAAGCCCAGCCCCATGCTCGGTCCGACGAAACCGATGGCAATCGTGAAGAAATGAAAATTACCGAGAAACCAGAAAGGGCCCTGATCTATGACTCGGCCGTGCCGCTCGTGCCCGGCAATGTAATCAATCGATTTGTGCTCGATGGCGCTGGTCCCGGTTAATGTGGTTAACCCCGGCGCAAAATTAAACCACCTCTAGGGCTCTGGCAAGCCGCGCGGGCTGTTGTTCTCGACGGCCGACTCTGCCACAGTCCGCCAACGACCGTCATATCAGGAGCTTTTGATGCCGGGGGACCACCAGCGCAGCGCGCCGGTACCGACTCGCCAACGAATCCTCAACGAGGCCGAGCGTCTCATCGCGGTCAAGGGCGTATTCGGATTCACGCTTCGGGACATTGCCGCTCCCCTCGGGGTGCAGGTTCCCGCCATCTACAAGCATTACAAGAGCCGGGACGACGTGCTGATCGAGCTGTCGCGGCGCTTCATCGCCCTGCTGGCCGCCCAGTTCGAATTGCGGCCGCAAATGCCGCCGCAGCAGGCCCTGCGCACGGCACTCGGCGACTTCGTCGAACTCATGATGCGCCATCCCGCCTATGTGCGCCTGGCGCTGGTCGATTTCGCCACGCCCGGCGGCGGCATGGAGTACGTCAAGCTCGCCGCCGGCGGCTCCTTCAAGGAGAATTTCTTCGGCGGACCGCTCGCCGCGATGCATGGCCGCCTGCGCAAGCTGCTGCAGGCGGGATTGCGCGCGCGGGTGTTTCGTCGTGTCGACGCGACCGACCTCTACCGCATCCTCAAGGCATCCGTCCTGATCCGACTGGTATTTCCGGACGATGCGCTGTTGCTGCGCCCGCCCCGCCCGGCGGAGATACGCGCCATGAAGCGCTGGTTGTGGAGTATCGCCGCCGATCATCTGGCACCGCGGCCGAAAAGGCCGGCCGCGGCGCGCGCCGCGGCCGATTGACATCACCGTCATGCGCTTGTTAGATTTGGCGGAGGTTAAGTCAATTAACCACGCAAGCCAAACGTAGGGAGCAATAACATGGTTCGCATTCCTCGTGTGACGCGTCGCGCGGCGATTGACACCCGGTGCGCATCGCGCCGGCTGCAAATGATGTCGCCCCTGGCAATGGGCGTGGTTGCAGCCTTGTACGGCGGCGCCTCCCGGGCGGACGACAATGTCCTGCAGGAGGTCATCGTGACGGCGACCCGCCGCTCGGTGTCCGCGCAGGATATTCCCGCCAGCATCACCGCAGTCACCGGCAAGACTCTCGAGCAGGCGGGGATCACCGACACCGTCGACCTTGCGCGCACGCTCGCCGGCATCGACGTCATCGACAAGGGCCCGTTCAGCGGCATCAACGGTTCGGCCCTGATCATCCGCGGCTTGAACAGCGATTCGACGTCGGGTGAATTCATTCAATCGTCGCCGATCGTGCCGCCGGTAGCGACCTATGTCGACGACACCCCGCTGTTCTTCAATCTGCGTCTGCAGGATCTGGATCGCGTCGAACTGCTGCGCGGTCCGCAGGGCACCCTGTATGGTTCCGGGTCGCTGGGCGGCACGATCCGCTACGTGCAGAACGCGCCGGATCCCAGCGCCTTCGATGCCAAGGTCGAGGCAGGACTGAGCAGCACCGCGCACACCTCGGCGCTGAACTACGAGGTCAACGGCATGCTCAATCTGCCGGTTTCCGAGACCCTGGCGGTGCGCTTGAATGCGGGCTATACGGATGAGGCGGGCTTCATCAATCAGCCGAATCTGTACTCCTTGGACGCCTCGGGGGCGCCGATTCCGGCCCAGCCGGGCAATCTGCTGAGCCCGCCGCAAACCTACGCGAAGGACGGCACCAATGCCTATCACTACCGCTCGGCGCGCGCGGCGGTGTTATGGAAGCCGAGCGAACAGTTTCAGGCGCAGTTGTCCTACTACTACCAGCTGTCCAAGGCCGACGGCTACCCCTACGCCGCGCCCTTCTACGGTGCGAGTTCGTTGTCCTCGAGCGACTACATCCAGGCAACCACCGACGATCGGATCGATCTGGTGGCGCTGACCATGGAGGGCGACCTCGGATTCGCCACCCTGACCTCGAACACCTCCTGGGCAAAGCACGAGAACACCTCGCAAGGCGACGTCACGTCGCTGTACGATTTCTTTCCGTTCTACGGCGCGCTGTATGGCGCGAACCCGCGCGCTTTGGTCGTCGGCAATCAGGGTTACGACGACAAGCCGTGGGCGCAGGAGATCCGCCTGGCGTCGAAGTCCGGCGGGCCCTATGAGTGGGTGGCCGGCGTGTTCTACAAGAACGAGCCGACCAACATCAAAGAGCACGATTTCTATCCCGGATATCTCGACTACTACAATGCGTGCGTCCCGGTGTACGGCGCCGGCGATGGAATTTCAAACTCGCAGTGCGGAATCGGCGAGACTGCCTACACGCCCTCGCCGCTCACCGTCATCGACGGCATCCCCATCGTCAAGGATCAGGCCTATGTTGGCGACTTCCAAACCCGTTACACGGATCTGGCCGCCTTCGGCGAGTTCACCTGGAAGTTCGCACCGGACTGGAGCCTGACCGGGGGCGCGCGCCTGTTCAGGCAGACCGTCTCCCAGTCGCAGCAGACGGGCCTGCTGTTCGACGGGCCCGGCTACATCGCCAACGAAACCCAAAGCGATTCGTGGCGAAAGGCGCTGTGGAAGGTGAACCTCGCCTACCAAATCGACCCCACCAATCTCGCCTATGCAACTTGGTCGCAGGGATTTCGCCGCGGCGCCGTCAATGCATTGCCGCCGAACGAGGCGGCCGTCGGCTACGTCACCGATCCGGGGCTGTTCAAAGTGGCGCCCGATACGGCCGACAACTACGAAATCGGCGTGAAGGGGACCGTCGAGAACCGCTTCCGTTATTCGGCGGCCATATTCGACATCCAATGGCACAACGTACAGCAAAGCGCATTCTTGACTCCGCTGGCTCTGCCGGGCGCGATCAACGTCGGCGAGGCCTACAGCCGCGGTCTCGAGACCGAATTGTACGGCGTGTTGACCGACCATTGGACCGCGCAATTCGACTATACCTACGACCAGACGAAGATGACCTCGCTGAATGCTTTGGCGCTGACCGGCCTGACCGTTCCGCCGCCGCCGGCAGGATCCACCCTGCCCGGCACGCCGAAAAGCACCGCCGCTGCCGCCCTCGCCTATGAGCATGTGCGCGTCGGCGAGGGAGAGTTGCGCTTCGCCGTCAACGCCCACTATCAGAGCTCGCTCATCCCCGCGCTGTCGGCGACCATACCGACCGTCGGCGGCTACACCATCGTGGGCGCGCGCGCGAGCTATACCCGCTCACATTGGAATTCCACCATCTATGTGGACAATCTGACCAACCAGCTGGGAATCAATTCCTATACCGACCCGAGTCAATGGGGCAAGTACTACCAGGCCCTGGTCTCGAGACCGCGAACGATCGGCATCACCATCGGCTATTCGGTGAAGTAGCGAACCGGTCCTACTGAGCCTCGGGAACCCGCCGGGTCTTGAGGAACTCCTCGTAGGATTCCCCGCGCATGATGGCGTAGACCTGCATGTTCGTCATGCGCAGCACCCGCATGAACTTCTCCAGCACGAAGAAGTTGACCCCGTAGCGAATCAACCCCAGCCAATCGCGCGCCCGCGCCAGGGCCTTCTCCTCTTCGCTCAATCCGGCGCGTGCATAGGCCTCTTCCTCATCGCGGAGAAACAGCTCACGGTGCTCGGCCCGCGCCAGATTCCAGAAGAAGCGGTTGAATCTCAGCGTTTTGACGCTCCGCAGAGTATCGAAAATATAGGTGCCCGGAATGGCCTCGACACCCTCGAGTTGCGGATTCATGCGCCCCGCCCCAGGTTCTCGTCCGCGAACAGGGCGACGGCCAGAGCCGTCGATGTGGCCAGGTAGTAGTTCTGGTGCAGCTTGGTGACGCGTTTCGACAGCGCGCCGCGCATCACCAGCCACATGATCACCTCCGCGCCTTCGGCTCCCCCGAGGCGTACGAAATCCACATGCTTGAGCCTGGCCAATTGCGCCGGGTCGTTCGCGATCAGATCGAGAAACTGCATATCCCAGTCGGTATTGTTGAAGCCGGTGCGCTCCCCGTGGACCTGGTGCGACAGGCCGCCCGTACCCACCACCACCACCTTCAAGTCCTCAGGGTATGACTCGATGGCCCGGCGCAGCGCCTGACCCAGTTTGTAGCAGCGGGCGGCGGTCGGCAGCGGGTACTGCAGAACGTTGACGACGATCGGAATGATCCGGCCCGGCCAGTCTGGATGCGGCGGCCAGAGCATCGGCAGCGGCGACAGGCAGCCGTGATCGACCGCCTTCTCTTGAAACAGCGTCATGTCGAATTCGTCGTTCAGCAGTTGCTCGGCGAGATGTGCCGCGAGTTGCGGGTGCCCCCTCAATGGCGGCAGCGCCCGCGGGCCTGCGCCCTCATCCGCGATCGGAAAGCTGGCGCTCACCCCCAGGGCAAACGTCGGGTACAGATCGAAAAAGAACGTCGAGGCGTGATCGTTATAAACCATCAGCAGCACGTCGGGCTTATGTTCGGCAAGCCACGCGGCCACCGGTTTGTAGCCGTCGAACAGCGGCTTCCAGGCCGGAAGTTCCTGCTTGCCCTTGTCATAGGCGAGCCCGATCGTGGGCACGTGCGACGTACCGATACCGCCTATCACCCGCGCCATGTGTTGCTCCCGCGCCGCTGCCGAATGTCACGCCGGGCAAGAGTCGCATTTTTGCAGCAGCAGAACAACGTAACACTGCCGCGCGCAGCCCCGCCATCGCGGCGGCCGGACCGCGATCATCAGACGCGCGCGGCGCGCGGCGGAACCGTGTTTGAACCCCCGACGTCGATATCCATGACCACGCTGGTGACCTCATCGACACGACGCGCGGCGAGTTCGGCGTGTTCCTTGACGGCGGGGTCGCTAACGCGCCCGGCGAGTTTCACGACGCCGTGATGCACTTCTACACCCACGCTGCCCGGCGTTACATTCTCTTCGCGGCTCAATTCGGTGAGAACGTCCTGTTTGATTTGCATGTCGTTTTTCATGGTCGAGAATGCTAGCCCATCCCACTCACCGTCACTATCCGCCGATTGCCGACGACGGCAGTCCTCGAACCTCCTACAAGAACCCTGCGCGGCATATAATCATGTTTCTATATAAGCTATGTAACTAATTGTTTTTTACTAATATTATTTTACGCCAGATGATAAGCCAGATGTTTCCCCGGGCACCTGGAAACCCTACTTGCAATCCTTTCGAGACGTGGCGTAGGGTGCATTGGAAAAGGAGATCCCTACCATGAAGTCAATTCGAAGAATTCCAAGAATCTTGACCTTGTTCTCCGTTGCGATCTTGTTTGCGGCTTGCGCAAACCAGATGGAGCCTGCCAAGAATGCTCTCGACAACATCAATACGATTTTGAATTCAGCGGCCGCGGATGCGCAAAAGTACATCCCTGATCAATTCGCCGAGGCCCAGGGCAAGGTGGCCGCACTAACCGCCTCTTACGAGAAGAAGGACTACGCGGCGGTAGTGGCAGGCGCGCCTGCCGTGTTGGCAGAGGTCAACGGATTGGCCACGGCGGCAGCAGCCAAGAAGGATGAGGTTGCGAAGGCGATCGGTAACGAGTGGCGAAGCCTGGCCGCATCCGTTCCTCAATCGCTTAGCGCCGTGCAGGCACGTGTCGACGAGCTGTCGAAAACCAAGCGTGCTCCGAAAGGCGTTGACCTGGGTGCGGCAAAGTCCGGACTTGCAGATGCCACAGCGGCATGGGGCAAGGCCGAAGAGACTTTCAAATCAGGTGATCCCGCAGATGCGGTAACCGCAGCCAAAGACGCTCAAACCAAAGTGGCATCGGCGGCAGCCGCACTGAAGCTGAATTTACCCTGAGCCCTGCATCAGCCGCCGGCACGGGCTACGAGGCGCCGGCGTTGATCCAGACCGTCTTGGGTCTCGGCGAAGCTATCGAGCGGCGGCTCGACCGTTGAGGGATCGGCGACTTCGTACTCATAATGATGGTGGTGCGGAGGCTCGCACTCCTCTACCGGAGTGCATATCCCGTCGCGCGCTGCTTCCACTGCCGCGGCATGGGCTGCCCCCTGCAGCTCCAATTCATGGCGCATCGGGAGCGCGCCGGCACCGGCGGTCGTCTCGAGCATGATGTGGACGGCCTCTTCGCTCAAGACCGTCGAGGCGGCGGGTGCGTGCAGTGACGCCGGCATCGCCCTCCGACTGTCGGCTCCGGTTGCCGTGGGTTCCGCCGGCCAGCTCTTCAATTCCGGACCGTTTTTCGTCATGCGCGTTCCTCTACAAAATCAGCGGGCCGTGGCCCAATCCCGTCGTTGCGGGGGTGCTCCGGGGGGATCGTCGTGTCACGCGCGATAGCAAACGCGCAAGCCGCCCCATAATCGGCCTGCGATATTGATTGGCGCCGAAGCGTCTTTCATCAGGGCGAAGGTACCGCCGCCCATGTCCCGCCGATAAGTCTGCAGCAAGAAGGGTTGGGTGCTCTGGCTTACCGCGACAGCGGTCTTATCCTGGTAAACCCGCCGATTCCGGCCATGGGCGGCGTTCCAAATCGGATCCGCCCCATGCGGTTTGCTGAATTGCGGGTTGTGACTGGGAATCAGGCGGTTATGGTCGGTGCAAGCGCAGAACACGATACTCGGGTCGATGGCGAGGACAGGATCGCACAGCGCAGCCAGCGCCCGGTCGAGAAATGGTATGTACCGAGTCATGTATTGTTGTGGCTCGGTATTGGCAATTGGCACGAGTTTCTTGTCGAAGAAATCGGCGACGGTCATCTCGCCGTCTGCGACGGCTCGTGCGAAGCGCTCCTCGATCTGCTTGGCCACTTTGATCGCGGTCTCAATGAATCGAGTATCGACGGTTTGAAAGCCGGAGTTTGCCGTCATCACCATGATGCGCTCACCGAGCTGAAGAACATTCTCGCTTCGGTCGGCGGCCGATTGCAGGGCCGCATTTGATTCGTCGACCGACCCGACCAGCTCTGTTACCGCACCGGCAAAGGTGTCGCAGCGTCCGGCAATGTCACGCGTCTCTTCAGCGATCTGACTCACGTTGTTGTTGACATCGGTGACCGCCTGATCCACGAGACGCACCGCCCGACCGATGGCGGTTGCGCTGCGCACGACGATCTCAGCGCGCGCGACGCCTTCACCGCTGTGCGTCAGAAGGCGCCGCAGTTCGGAGCTCAACTCATTGACTGTGGTGTCGATGTCGCCCGTCGCATCCCGGGTCTGCTTGGCCAGCTCCTTGACCGCGTTGGCCACCACCGCGAATCCGCGTCCGGCTTCGCCCGCGCGCGCCGCTTCGATCGTGGCGTTCAGAGCCAGCAGATTGGTGTGCCGGGCGATGCCATTGATGGTTGCCGCGACGTTGCTTATTCGCTTCATCGCGGTTTCAAAAACGGTGAGCTGCGCGCCGATCGTACGAACCGAATCGACCAGGCCACCGATGGTGGACAGCGCGGTTTCCACCTCGCGTGTGGACGCCGATACCTCCTCGCGCGCGGTCGCCGCCTTTTCGAGCGTCAGCGCTGCTCTGTCGGCGATATGTTGATTGCTGGTGACGATGGTACTGGTTGATTGCTGCAGGTCATCGAACAGTTGCGCCTGATCGTCGACAAGTTGGCTGACCCGCTGCACATCGCCGACCACGTCTGCGATGTCGACGGCGAGCTTTCCCATCTGTGAGGCAATGCCCGCGACCAGCGCCGCGGCATTGGATGCGGGGTCGCTCACGTTCACCAGTCGCTCCGGTGCCCGTGGCGGCGGGCTCCCGATCTGCGCTGCAGCAGCAAGTGCGGAATGAGTCAAATTCGTCGGGCTCTCTGAGTGTGTCGGTGCGACACCTACAATTCGACTGATTCGGGAAATTCTTGAGCCCCAGGAGCGGCGCATCTGCCGAAGCGTGCACTCTCGCGGTCGAGGCGGCGTTCACCCGGTCAGCCTGGGCCGGACGTTGCCGCGGAAACGCACATCAACGGTCATTGTCGGTGTGCACCGCAATATATTGACTTGCACCGAGGAATGGTGGCACGGCTGGCACTCGACCTCGAGATCGGGCGAATTCACGCATCCCCGACAGCGCCGCGAACAGGGGGGACCGCACCCACGTGCCGCACCTCGGCCCACCACTTCCACAATACATAGATAGCCGGATAGATCAGCAGCTCCAAGATGAAACTTGTGACGACGCCGCCTACCATGGGCGCGGCGATGCGCTTCATCACGTCAGAGCCGGTTCCGCTCGACCACATGATGGGTAGCAGGCCCAGCAATATCGCGAGAACCGTCATCATCTTGGGCCGAACGCGCTGCACCGCGCCTTCCATGACGGCATCCTCGAGGTCGCCGATGCTCTTGATCCGCCCATCCTTCCTCCACCGTCCATAGGCCACATCCAGGTATAGGAGCATTACCATGCCGGTCTCGGCATCGACGCCGGCCAAGGCGATGATACCCACCCAAACCGCGACACTGAGGTGATAACCCAACAACCACAACAGAAGGAACGCGCCGACCAGGGAAAAAGGTACAGCGGTGAGCACGATCAGCACTTTGGCGAACGATCGGGCGTTGAGATAGAGCAGCACGGCGATAAGAGCGAGCGTGATGGGGATGACGTACATCAGGCGTTGCCCCGCCCGCTGCATCCCCTCGTAGGCCCCGCTCCACTCCAGCCTATAGCCGGTCGGTAGTTTCACCGTCCTGGCAACTGCCTTGCGAGCGTCGTCCATGTAGCCGCCGGTGTCTCGACCCGCGAGGTCCACGTAGACGTAGCCCACGAGTTGCGCCGCCTCGCTCCTGATCGCACCAGGACCATCCACGAAGCGTAAATCGACGAGTTCTTCCAAGGGCACCTGCGCGCCGTTCGGCGTGGCGACGAGCACTCGTCGTAAGCTTCCTAAATCCTCCCGCAGTTCACGCCCGTACCGGACATTCACGGGAAACCGCTGGCGGCCTTCGATGGTCTGCGTGACGTTGGCGCCGCCCACCGCCGCCATAATGGTTTCCTCGACGTCCATCACCGAGAGTCCATAGCGAGCGATGGCCTCGCGGTTGACGTCGAAGTCCATATAGTAGCCCTGACTCACGCGCTCCGCGAAAGCGCTTCGCGTACCGCGTACCGCGCGCAGGGTCGACTCCACCTCTGAGAGAATCCCACCGATGACGGTCAGGTCTGGACCGAACACCTTGACGCCGATCGGTGTGCGTATGCCGGTCGAGAGCATGTCGATGCGCCCTTTGATCGGCATCGTCCAACTGTTGGAGAAACCGGTCATCTTCTTGCCCAGGGCCTGATTCATCTCGGCGATCAGCTTGTCCGGAGTCAAGCCTTGGCGCCAGTCGGCCGCGGGCTTCAAATTCACCACCGTCTCGACCATTTCCAACGGCGCGGGGTCGGTCGCGCTGTCCGCTCGACCCGCCTTGGCGAAGACGCTGTCAACTTCCGGAAAGCTCATCAAGATTTGGTCCTGCTGTTGAATGATCCGCGTCATCGTTTGGATCGAGGCACCCGGGAGAGTTGCCGGCATGTACAAAATCGTCTCTTCCCACAGCGGCGGCATGAACTCGCTGCCTAGGCTCAAGTAGATCGGCACAATGCCGGCGATGGCGAGCAGCGCGATGACGATGATCGAGTAACGGTATTTCAGGGCCGCTTCGGCAATCGGCCGGTAGGCCCAGATCAAGAAGCGGTTGATCGGATTCTTCTCCTCCGGCGATATCCGGCCCCGGATCAGCAGCGTCATCAGAAAGGGCGTCACGGTGATCGACAACAGGGCCGCGAAGAACATGCTGGACGATTTGGTGAAGGCGAGCGGCTTGAAGAGCCGGCCTTCCTGATCCTGCAGGAAGAACACCGGCAGAAAGCTCACCGTGATGATCAACAGCGAGAAGAAGAGCGACGGTCCCACCTCTCTGGCTGCGTCGATCAGCACTTCCAGCTGCGCGCGGCGCTCCTCCGGCGGCTTGGCTTGCTCGCGCTCCAGGTGTTTGTGCGCGTTCTCGATCATCACGATGGCGGCATCCACCATCGCGCCAATCGCGATCGCAATGCCCCCCAGACTCATGATGTTGCTGGTGAGCCCAATCCAGCGCATCGACAGGATGGCCAAGAGCACGGCGAGCGGCAGTGTGATGATCGCTATCAGGGCACTGCGGAGACGAAACAAGAAGACGACGCAGACCAGGCTCACGATGAGGCTTTCTTCGATCAGCTTCTCGCGCAGGGTTTGCACCGAATGCTGGATCAGCGTCGAGCGGTCATAGGTGACGACCAACTCCACGCCTTCGGGAAGCGACGGCTGAACAGCATCCTTGATGACCTGCTTGACGCGCGCCAAGACATCGTAAACGCTCTCGCCATAGCGGACGACCACGATGCCGCCCGCCGCGTCCCCCAGGCCGTTGAAATCGACGGCACCGCGGCGAATATCGGGGCCCAGCTGAACGAAGCCGATGTCCCTCACGAGAATGGGTGTGCCATCGAGGCCGGCTCCCAGCGCCACGGTCTCGATGTCGGCAGCGTTGCGGATATAGCCTCTTCCGCGCACCATGTACTCGCGCCCGGTGAACTCCAATACCCGTCCGCCCACTTCCTGATTGCTGCGGCGAATCTGTTCGACCACCTGATTGATCGAGATCTTGTGAGCCTGCAGCTTGTTGGGATCAATGGTGACCTGGTATTGCTTCACGAAGCCCCCGACGGAGGCGACTTCTGCGACCCCTGGGACGGCGCGAATTTGATACTGAACTTGCCAGTCTTGCAGCGTGCGCAGGTCGGCGAGAGAGTGCTTCCCCGTCCTGTCCACGAGGGCGTATTCCAGCGCCCAGCCGACGCCCGTCGCATCCGGCCCAAGCCGCGGTGAGACCCCTTGTGGCAGCTTACCTACCATGCCGCTCAAGTACTCCAACACCCGGCTGCGCGCCCAATAGAGGTCCGTGCCATCCTCGAAGATCACGTAAATCAGAGAGGAGCCATAGAAGCTGTTGGCGCGTACCGCCTTGACTTTAGGAGCGGAGAGAAGCTGCGTCACGATGGGATAGGTGACTTGATCTTCGATGATGTTGGGGCTGCGGTCGTCCCAATCAGTGGCAACGATCACTTGCACATCGGACAGGTCGGGAATTGCGTCGAGTGGCGTCGTGAAGGTCGCCCAAAGGCCGCCGCCGAGCGCCGCGACCACTAACAGCAGCATTAGAAAGGGGTTCCGCGCGCTGAACTCGATGATGCGAGCAATCATTTGTTCGGACCGGCCTTGGCACCTTCAGGTGTCGCGGCACCTTCCATTCCGGGCATGCCCGCCATGCTGCCACCGCCCGCCTCCAGTCGGCTCTCCGAGTCGATGAGAAAGCTGCCGGACGTCACCACGATGTCCCCGGCTCTTAGCCCCTCGAGCACTTGAAATCGATCATCGAAACGCGTGGGGCTGATCGTCACGGGCACCGGCAGGAAGCGATCGGCGGAGACGACCCGATATACAATGTCCCGCTCGCCGGTCCGGATGACGGCAGCGCTTGGAATCGTCAAGCCGCTTCCCATCGCATGCGTGATCGAGACATTACCGAACATACCGGGTCGCAATGAGCCGTCCGCATTCGGCAGTTCGATCCGCACTTGAACAGAACGAGACATCTCATCCACGACCGGATCGATGAACACGACCTTCCCGGTGAGCTTTCGCATCGGCACGGACGGAAACGACACGGTGACCGGCATGCCGATGGCCACATGCGGTAGTTCATACTGAAAGACCCGGGCCTGCATCCACACCGTCGAGAGATCGGCGACTATGAAGAGATCGCTCTGCACCATGACGTACTGACCCGCAAATGCCTGCTTCTCCAATACCGTGCCGGAAATCGGGCTGCGCAATATGAGCGACCTGCTGGGTTCACCGGTTCTTTCCAGCCTGCCGATCTCATCCTTCGGTATGTCCCAGAGCTCCAGACGCCGCCGCGCAGTGTCCACCACCGTTCGCTGATCTCCCTCGCTGTCGAGCCCGGACTTGGACACTCTCAATGCCGACAGAAACTCGCGTTGAGCGGCAAAGAACGTCGGACTGTAGATCGAGAGCATCGGGTCGCCGGCCCTGACCTTTTGGCCCTTGAAGGAGACGTACAGCTTCTCGACCCAGCCCTCCGTCTTTATGTGAACATGAGCCATGCGGGTTTCGTCGGGCCGCACGATTCCGACTGCGCGAATGGTCATTGTGAGCGGCGTCTGATCGACTTTGCCCACCGTAACGCCGATGCGCTGCTGGACGTCCTGGCCGACATGGACCTCGGCGTATCCCGCCGGCGGCGCGGCGGGGCCATTGGACGCCTTTGGCATGCTCATGCCGGGCATGTCCATCCCCGGCATCGGTTGCTCTTGCGCCAACTGCCCTTGTCCGTGAACATGGTGAGCGACGCTGAAAATCACCGCCGTCGCCAGCGCCGTTCCCAGCAGGATTTTGTATCCGTTCTTTGTCATGGGAATTCTCATTGGGTGGTTGTGCTATGCATGGGATGTGCGACGGGTCGCGACCCGGCCGTCGCCGGATGGCTGAGGGTCTCGATGTCGACACCGGCCAACGCCTCCAGCTCAGCCAGTCGCTGCTCGCGTTCGATCTGAGCCTCTGCCACCAGGCGGCGCACCGAGATGAACATGCGCTCGCTGTCGATCAGGTCTGCAAAGCCGATGGTTCCAGCGGCATAGGCGTCCCGCGAGCTGCTTACGAGCTGTCGGGTAGCCGGGACGATTCGCTGTCGATACAACAGCGATTCGCGCTCGGCATTGCGCATGAGGTATAGATCCGCAACAAAGCTCGCGGCCCGGTCGTGCCTCGTTTGCTGGAGCATGGCTTGCGCGGACCACGTCATGGCCTGCGCTTCATCGATCGCCGCGCGGATCGCGGGCAGCTTCGTCGGCAGCATCAGCATCGCCCCGAGCGACTGCGAAAGATTGCCGGTGACACTCGCGGAGGGGATGACATCAGGCAGATACGCCAACCTCGCCAACTCGACCGCATCCGCACGTCCAGCCACCTGTTGAGCAAGGCCGGCAAGCTCCGGATTTTGAGCGACGGCGATCGCAATGAGGTCAGCATCGTCGGCACCAACCGGGCGCGGCCCCGGTAGATTCGGCGGAAGGTTCAGCGGTGCCCTGGCATCCCGAGCGAGCATGCCGTTGAGCATGCCGCGCGTCGAATTCGCTTTGGCTTCCAAATTGGCCAGCTCATTCTGCGCGGTTTGTGCTTCGATCAATGCTTTGAACAAGTCCTGCATGGGACCGCCGGCCCGGGCACGATCGGCGGCCGAGTCCGAGAGCAGCTTGAGAAACGTCAGGTTATCGCGTTCAATGCGAATGAGCTCCTCGGTGAGTGCCAAGTCCAGATATGCCTGGAGCACTCTGCGCTGGAGGTCGAATTTGGCGGCGCGAAACCTATCGCCCGCCGCTCTCGCCGCCTCCAGCGCCACCTTGCCGGCAATGCGGGTCTTGGTCGGCAATGATAGGTTCATCGAGGGATCGAAGCCGGCGCCAATCGTCGCGCGATTCCAGGCCTTCATGCTTCCTGGCGAAAACATATAGCTGAAGGAGAGTGCAACGTTGCTGTTGGGCCACGTCGCAGCCTGATCGATGCGCGCAAAGGCAGCCTTCCACTCGAAGTAGCTCGACTCCAGTTCGCCATTGGCGAGGAATGCGCGGCTCAAGATCTCGCGCCAGTCGGCCACCGCCGGCAAATCCGGCACCTGATGCGCCTCGATCCGCGGTTCATAGTCATGCGAGGCCGCCGAGAGCTTCGCCCGCTCATCGCTCGTACCGTTTGGTGTCAGCACGCAACCGGCCAAGCTGGCGCCGATCGACACGCCCAGAATCAGCATATGCGTGCCGCGGGCTCGAACGTGCAAGCCGCGAAGCGCGAAGCCGAGAAATTGCGGAATCATCGAAGCCTCCAAGTGCCCCGCGACGCTCATAGTCATGGCCGTCACGGGTGAGATTGATAGCGAAACTGAGCGTCAGCCTCGGCTGAGGCCGGAGTTCCGTCTCTCGAACAGCGGGCTTAGATGGGCGGACGAAAAAACAGATCGACACGCCGCTCGATGAGCGTCGCGGCGAGATCGATGAAGAGGGGGTGATTTGGCGTCACTTGATATCTTACTGCGGGAGCTGACATCAGCGCCGTTCCCGCGCAGCCGCACGAGACTCCGCAGTGCATGCAGCATGTGTGCTTGGCTGACGGAGCTTGGGGCGTCCCGATGTGAGATGAGCTGTCGGTGTGGCCGCGGGCGCTCAAGTGTGGGTGATCGGCGCAGCCATCAGCGCCCGCAGAAAGTGAAGTGGGCGCTATGACTGACGCCTGTGACCACACGCTCTCGCCGACTTGGCAGAGTAGCAGCAGGCAAAGGAACAATCGCGACGCGATCCGACTAGCCATAGCAATCAGACTAAGCCTGCGCTGATCGCTCCACAAGCCACCCTGCGGAAAGTACCTATTGGGGGCAGGAATTCGTGCAGATCCCGCTGCGATGCGGCGTTGACCATGCGTCTAAATCCGCAACATTCGAAGTCGAAGTGCGTTGCCGATGACCGAAACGGAGCTCAAGCTCATCGCGGCTGCCGCAATGATCGGACTGAGCAGGAGTCCAAAGGCAGGGTAAAGCACCCCGGCGGCGACCGGTATGCCCAGGATGTTATACAAGAATGCAAGGGCCAAATTCTGCCGGATATTTCGCATCGTGGCTCGGCTTAAGGATCGGCCACGCGCGATGCCCGCCAGATCCCCTTTGACGAGCGTGATGCCGGCACTCTGCATGGCAACATCCGTTCCCGTGCCCATGGCAACGCCGACATCGGCTTCTGCAAGGGCGGGCGCGTCATTAACGCCGTCGCCTGCCATTGCGACCACTCGGCCTTCACTGCGCAGGCGCCGGACGACCGCATTCTTCTGGTCCGGCAGCACTTCAGCCTCCACATCGGAGATGCCGAGTTTCGCCGCGACCGCTTGCGCCGTGGTGCGATTGTCCCCGGTCAACATGACAATGCGAATACCCTCGCGCCGTAGAGCATCGAGTGCGGCCGGAGTCGTCGCCTTGATCGGATCGGCAACCGCGATCACGCCTGCCGGGCGATCATCAACGGCCACGAACATTGCAGTCGCTCCGTCGCGACGCAAAGCCTCAGCCCGCGACTCGAGTTCGGCAGTGGCCACGCCCAACTCGGAAAGGAGCTTGACGTTTCCTACCGCCACGCGCCGGCCGGATACGACACCGGTCACTCCCTTGCCGGTTAACGAGGCAAAATTCGTGACCTCTTGTAATGCGACGCCGTGATCTTTGGCCGACGCGACGACAGCCGCGGCAAGCGGATGTTCGCTCGACCGCTCCAAGCTCGCGCCCATAGAGAGGACGGTGGCCTCGTCGAAGCCGGCGGCGGGCGCAACCGCCACTACGCGAGGTTTGCCCTCGGTGAGAGTGCCCGTCTTATCGACAATGAGCGTATCTACCTTCTCAAAGCGCTCGAGGGCTTCGGCATTCTTGATGAGTACGCCGGCGGTAGCGCCCTTTCCGACGCCGACCATGATCGACATCGGGGTCGCGAGTCCGAGCGCGCAAGGACAAGCAATGATGAGCACCGACACCGCAGAAACGACCGCATAGGCGAACGACGGAGGGGGTCCCCAAATCATCCAGGCCACGAACGCCAAGAGTGCAACAGCGATCACGGCGGGGACAAACCAGCTGGAAACGACGTCCGCCAGGCGCTGAATGGGGGCACGGCTGCGCTGCGCTTCAGCGACCATGTGCACGATACGAGACAACATCGTGTCGGCCCCGATCTTCTCGGCCCGTATTGCCAGCGCGCCCGTACCGTTGATCGTGCCGCCGATCACCTTGGCGCCTTCTGCTTTCTCGACTGGCATCGACTCGCCGGTCACCATCGATTCATCGACTGCGCTCTTCCCGCCGGTCACCGACCCATCCACGGGCACGGCGTCGCCGGGCCGCACGCGGAGCCGATCACCCACGTGCACTTGATCGAGCGGTATTTCCTCGTCTGTGCCATCCTCGCGAATGCGCCGGGCGGTCTTAGGAGCCAAGTTCAGCAACGCGCGAATGGCGCTCCCCGTCTGCTCGCGCGCCCGCAGTTCGAGCACCTGGCCGAGGAGCACGAGGACCGTGATCACGGCCGCAGCTTCGTAGTAAACCGGGATGAGACCGCCTTCCTGCCGCAGGCCGGCTGGGAAGAGGCCCGGCGCGAAAGTTGCGGCGAGACTATATAGATAAGCAGCGCCGACGCCCATTCCGATCAAGCTGAACATGTTGAGCGATCGGTTCAGTACCGAGGTCCAAGCTCGCTCGAGGAACGGCCACCCGCACCAGAGCACCACCGGCGTTCCAAGGGCGAACTGGATCCACATCGAGGCGGCCGGGGACACGTAGTGGTGCAAGTTCAGCGCCCGGATATGACCGCCCATCTCCAAGAACAGCATGGGTGCCGCGAGCACCGCGCCGATGACAAAGCGTCGCGTCATGTCGCGCAATTCGGGACTGGTGCCAACTGTTTCAGTAACGCCGATAGGTTCCAGCGTCATCCCGCAGATCGGGCAATTTCCCGGCTGGCTGCGCCGGATCTCCGGGTGCATGGGACAGGTGTATACGATGCCCTCCGCGCTCGGCGCACCCGACACGGGCTTAACCGCAGGTTTTAAGTACTGGTTCGGTTCCGCAAGGAACCTTGTCTTGCAGCGGTCGCTGCAGAAGTAGTACGTCTCTCCCGCGTATTGAATGCGGTTCTGAGCGATATCCGGATTCACGCCCATGCCGCAAACAGGGTCACGGACCGCATTACGTTCGTTCGGCATCGACCCGCGATGAGCCATACCAGATTTCATCATTGACCCTCAACGGAGTGCAGCGGGTTGCGGTTCGCTTAAGTGTAACCAAGTGTTGTCGCCGGCGTTGGGTCTGGGTGCCTCCCTGCCTGGGCGACCGTTGCCCTCCGCCCTGGACGATTCGCCGTCAGAGGCGCCGGCGGCATCGCACGCCCGGATCTCCCTAAGAACCTGGCGTTTCAGCCATGCCGCTTCCGACAAGAACTCGCGATCCGCGACCTCCTTCGCCTGAAGTTTGATCTCGGGTGAGACGTGCGCCTTCAATGTTTCTGTACAAATCACAGGGCCATTTTGGCCCTCAAAGTAAGCTGGCGGCTATCGTTTCGCGGTATTTTCAGGGCAACTCAGACAAGACCCCCTCCCGAAGCGCCCGCCGCCGGTTTAGACCTTCCACCTCCATTAAGATCCGAGGCTGGTCCTCACTTCCTCGGAATGGGCGCTGATACAGTATTAGTGCGACCCTCAAACTGGATGGACGCTCGTTACCCACGCTCGCGAAAATCAGATCATCAGGGTCCGACATCACCAGTTACTGCGACAAACACCGCGGATCCCTCGCGCACAACGCGCAGAAGCAACGGCGCCTGCCGCGTCGGGGCATGAACCGTCGCGAGGTCCGCCGTGCCAATCAATTGCTTGGTGCCGACGTGCGTGATCAAGTCTCCGATCTTTAAGCCCGCCAATGCACCGGGCCCGGCAGGCCTAAGTTGGGTCACGATCAGGCCGCTTGACTCGGTGTTGGCTTTGATCGCTTTCCGAATGTCCGTTGTCGTGTCAGCTACCCCGAATCCTAACGCTGGCACCCAGGTGTCCTGCCCCCCCGAGATCGCCGGATCGTCAGGGGGATCAGGCAGCCGGGCTACTTTTATTGCCAGTGACTGTTCTTTACCATCCCGCATTATCTTAATCGTCACGAGTGAACCGGGAACCAATCGCGCCGTAGTTGTACTCAGCGTCTTAAATGCTGCGGGGACCGAGTTGATGCTCATCAACAGGTCCCCAATAGCGAGTGATTCTATCGAGGGACCCTGCGGATCAAGCGCAGTAATCAGCGCGCGACTGGATGACTTAACATGCAGTGCCATGGCCAGCTCGGGCGTGAGTTCCTGCGCAAAGATTCCTAGGTACCCACGCTCAACCCGACCGTGCGACTCGAGTTGCCGGATCACCGCCGATACGGTCTCCGCGGGGATCGCGAAGCCTAAGCCCACCGAGCCGCCGCTCGGCGAGAAAATGACCGACGTCACGCCGACCACTGTGCCGTCCACCGAGAGCAGCGGGCCACCGGAGTTTCCGCGATTGATCGCGGCGTCGGTCTGCAAAAAATTGATATAGGGGTCGTCCTGCAGTGCGCGCGCGCGTGCTGACACGATGCCCGCGCTGACCGATTGACCCAGTCCGAAGGGGTTACCAATCGCGATCACCGCATCACCCACAGAGACTTGCTCAGACGACCCCAGTCGAAGAGCAGGCAAAGTCCCCGCGTGGACTCGCAGCAGTGCGATATCGGTTAACGCGTCAGCACCGACAATTTCCGCAGTGACATCGCGACCATCGGGGAGGCGCACATGAACCTTGCGAGCCCCCACAATGACGTGCCGATTCGTGACAATCAGGCCATCCGCTCGGACAACAAATCCGGATCCAAGCGCGGCAGTGGCACCGTCGTCCAGTGGTTGATCATTGTTGTATCCGGACAGCAACCGCCGAATCGCGGCCTGCATCGAATTATAATCACCAGCTGTTGCGCGTGCAGCAGCACGTTGACCCGCACCGACCGGCGCTTCCTCCACGAGAATGGTCACCACACTCGGGGCAACGCGTCGCACGAGGGATGCATAGCCGTTGGGATCCGCGCAGCTCGGCGTGCAATACAGCGCAGCACTGAGAACAAAGGCGGCCGGAATCGATCTCAGCACGCGACCATCCACAATTAGCGGTGACGAGCGCAACCTTCGATATACAACTGCTAAGGATCGATTAAACGAATGCATTGTGAGCTCCATAAAAACATGCGTCATAGCGCCGTCTCAGGCTACCAAACGCTGGATAGTTGTCGAAGTTCGTACCGCCGTCTTCGTCCCATGATCCTCTGGAGTCGTTGCCCATTGTCCCATCCTTCGTAGCAGCACCAACACGGGTCCCTAGAACTGCGTGCCCTCAGAACAACCAGGCGTCCGTTCGATCATGCTACGGCACTGGACTTGGCGCACGCAGAAGAGTGGCAACCCTGCCTCGGGTGAAACGATTGCAAACCTGTTTGGGTGCGCGGTCCTAGGCATGGTCCGACTATGATATCTAATACCCTGCTATCGGCCAGAGAATGTCTCTAGCGATCCAGAGAACAATAGCAATGAGTAAGAAGGCGGGCTTGCCTGTAGTCCACACTAAATGCCTCCGATCCGGAGCCGCGACCTCCCTCTTCGGACCATTCTGCGATGTTTGCGACTGTCAGCGACGCAGCATCAGAAATTGTTTGGTGGGATCGTCGGACTTCTAACGAGATTTCGTCATCAAGCGCACAAGTGCGAGACACGAACGCGCCCCGCGCTATATACGTCGTCGGCGGGACACCGCGGCCTTCCCGGACATCCAGCCTCGCTTTAAGTAGCTGCTGGTATTCAAATCCGCCAGCACGCAGGCCGCTGCCACCTGGAAGCGACGGGGATCGCCGTAAGATCGCGCCACCAGCATGGCCCCCTCGAGCGCCCCGAGAAGCAACCGCGCCCGCTCATTCGCCGGTTCCCCAAATTGAAACGTCCTGGCTCGAAGGCCCTCCTTAAGGACCGCGGTGAGCCAGCGCTCGTTTGCGTCGAAGAACAGCATCAGCTCCTGCTGTATAGGCGCCGGAAGCGTAGCGAACCCGCAGCAAGCATTCCCCACAAACACATCCGTTCATTGCTCAAGACGGAATTGCAGAGTTGGACATACTGCCTCAGTTTTCGATACAGCCCGTTGGCCTTTCTGTCAATCGCATCGAGCGCCGCTCCAAAGATCTTACGTAGCGCTCGATCAGTGCGCGACCAAGGCCCGCTTTGGAGGGAACATGGTAATGGAGACTTGCCTTGGTAACGACTAATTCGGCTGCGATATCGGCATAGCTAAAGCCGTTATATCCCCGTGTCTGTGCTAGTCGCGCGGCCACAGCGAGGATGGCCGTTGCTGCCGTCGTCGATGGCGCGACGCGCGACCGAAGCGACCGGGAGCGCGCCGGAAACATAGGCCACTTCGTTCGAAGCCCCGAGGGACTTTGCGTGCGACCGATGAGCATTCGTGCTCACCGCGAGTCAGGTCAGATCGCGACAGTAAGTGCGCCGCTATCGTCGAAGTTAGCTGGGTTACCTGTTGGCCACCTGTGGAGGTGCAGTTGTGGAACTACTCGTGTTCAAGATGACCGGCAGCCCATTTTTGCCGGACCCGACAATGATAACTTTCGAGTTTGGGGACTCCGCCAGCTTCTCCGTCGCCTCGATGCCCTTCCATTCGATCCCCAGCGGGGAAAGCTCACGCACTCCTAGCTCGCGTGCCAATCGATCGTGGATGGATTTCCAATTTCTCTTTGCGCTTTCGATGGCCTTACCGCTGCCATCCCAACGGAAAAATATCCTCGACCAAGCGATAGCACTGCATCAGCAGCTTTCCCTCGGTCTCTGCATATGCGTCCCATATTGCGCGGTTAGCGTATCGCTCGGCGAATATGTCGGTGAGCATGGTAGCTACAACTTAGGAAAATCGAGCAGCGAATTACCCGCTGGGCGTCGCACCCTAACGGCGCGAGACCGACTGTAGTTGAATGATGACGGACACTGCCGAGGGCGCGGTCGCAGCGCGTTTCTTGGCGAACGAGAGGAAACGCCGCACGGCCACGTAGCAGCTTAGAACGAACATGACCGCAATGCTTGGGTTGTAGCTCCATAGCAGCGATGCGAGTCCAAGGAAAAAAATGAAATTGCCGGCGTACATTGCAGCATGCATGTTAATGGTCTGCTGAATCGTCGGCGGTCGCTTCGGGTCCATTAGGTCATGCACCACAAATCCGAGCACGGCCAGCCAGGGAACGACGAGCGCAAAACAACCGCACGCAACCCAACGTGCTGCACTGATCTGTCGAGTTGGTCCGACCACGGATCAACCCTCTAGTGGAAATGGAGTCGCGCGCCGGGAGAGAGGGTCCTGATTCACCAACGATTTCCCGTCCCTCGTGTGCCAGGTGCCCCCACAATCGCCGCCGGTAGCAGCTAGGGGGATCCCACGATCGACGAGGTGTTCCCGGGGTGACCACGCGGGCGATGACCGCCACGGAGGGGTGTTGGCGCCTGGGAGCGGATGAGCGTCGCGCCGACTATTCTGTATTTTACGGACAATAATTCTTTGAATAGGGCATAATACGGACATTTAGGCCCTACCGAGCACCCGAATGATCTCCATCGCGGACACGATGCCCGAACTCGTCCTGGTCGCCGAGACCGATCCGGGGACCGCCCGGCGCGCTCGCCGGCTGGCGGGCCGGGGCGTACTCAAGCGATTGTACCCGAGCATCTACACGTCCAACGTAGAAAGCCCGCCAGAATCCATCGTCTTGCGGCACTGGCAGGCGATCGTTGGACATCTGCTGCCGGGCGGTGTGATCTCGCATCGATCGGCATTCGACAGCCGGCCCTTTGAGGGCAGCCTCTCCATCACCCGCGGCAAGACCCGACGCGACGTGCGCTTGCCGGGATTGACGATACACATCGTGCCGGGGCCCGGCCCCCGACTTGAACCTCCTGCGCCGGATTCGCGCTTCGGCGAGCTGTATCTGGCGAGTGATCCGCGGCGATTCTTGGAAAATCTTACCCGCGGGCGCGGCTGGAGTGATCGCGTGCTGCCGCAACCGACCCTCGAGGCGGCGCTCGACCGCATTCTGACGGTCGGCGGCCCCAAACGCCTAAACCAATTGCGCGATCACGCGCGCGAAATCGCCCCATCTCTGGGTTACGACGCCCAATTCAAGCGCCTCAACAACCTCATCGGCGCACTGCTCGGTACGCACGAATCAAAGATCTTGACCGCCAAGCAGGCCTTAGCGCGGGCTGCGGGCCGTCCCTACGATCCTCATCGGCTGGAAATCTTCGATGCGCTGTTCAGTGCGCTCAATCAAGCCGCATTGGAAAGCATCGAGGATCCCGCGCCGGCGGGCGTCGCGCGCGAGGATTTCGCGTTCTTTGAGGCGTACTTTTCCAACTACATCGAAGGGACGACGTTCGAGGTCGAGGAGGCGGAATCCATCATCTTCGAGGGGAAGATCATCGAGAACCGCAATGAAGACTCGCATGACATCTTGGGCACGTTCCAAGCAGCGACGACCGCCCCCTGGCGGGACCGTCCGCCGCAAAACGCCGATGAATTTCTTGTGTGGCTGCAGAACGTCAACGCGCTCGTCATGCAAAAGCGGGCGGACAGAAAACCCGGAGAATGGAAAGAAAAAGCCAATCAGGCCGGCAGCACTTACTTCGTCGTACCGGAACTTGTCGTCGGGAGCTTGCGGGAAGGATTCGAACGGATACGCGCCCTGCCCCATCCCCTCGCCCAGGCCATCATGATCATGTTCGTGGTAGCCGAAGTGCACCCGTTCAGTGACGGCAACGGCCGCACGGCGCGGCTCGCCATGAATTGCATGTTGAGCGCGCGCGCGTTGAGCCGAATCATTATTCCGACGGTCTACCGGGAAGACTACCTGCTGCCCTTGAAGGCATTGAGCCACAACCGCATCGCCGACCCGCTCATCAGTGCCTTGAGCCGCGTGCAGCGCTGGTCTGCAGCCTTCGACTATTCGTTGCCGCGAGCGCAATTGCGCGAATCGCTTTCGCGCTGCAATGCCTTTCAAGAGGATCTGCGCAGCTACAAATTGCTCTTTCCGCCCGCGAAGCTGGCCGATTGAGCCGCGGACTACTTCGCGAAATCTTCGGTGCTGACGTGGTCGAGCAGAACAAGCTCGAACGTTCTTTGGGCGCCCGGTAGCGCTCGCGGTGTGTCAGCCCATCGAATATTCATCAAATATTCCAGCCAGAACACATGAGAACGCTGCACGCTGATCAATATTATGCGCCGATGACTATCGGCTCGATAAGGAAGCGATCCCGCTCGTTTCACGAAAATCTGACAATCGATTACAGGCGCCTTCCCGTATATTCGCGTTCTCCCACTGCGCATTCGCAGGACGAAGGCATTATTACCGACGGTGCCTTTCATTTTGCACGGATCGATTCCGTGAGCCAACAAGTTGCGAGCGTACTGGTGACGCGCCTTAGCGCACTCATCTCGGGGTAGGTTCCAGAACCACTTCAGGACGTCTTCGGACGATCAAAACGCTGCTTTTGCAGGGGTTTACCGCTCGATCAGACGCCTTGGCGGATCTTAGCGGAAGTCTCGGGAAGTGGGGGAAAAGTGGGACGGCTGGGCACCGTATTCGCTATCTAAGCGTTTGTTTATACGAAGAAGATATTTTCTCAGACATTACGAGGGCCCAAAGAAGGCCCCACGGTCGAGTGGATTTCTTGGGACATTTGCGGACGCCGGCTTCGGGGGATCGAGCGCCGTCTATCACTTTTCAGGGACGAGGGGTGATCATCGCCGTGCGAGCCTTCCTGCACTCTGGACGGTACCCTAGCCCGTGGCTTTCTTTCTCGCCGACCGGCGTCCGAGCGTGTGGTCGAGCTTATCGAGCAGCGCCAGGCCCACCTCTGGTCGACCGCGAGTGGCGCGCAGCCGATAGTGGTTCTCGGCATCAAGCTGTGCGAGAGCTACAGTGGCCCACTCCTCTACCAGCTTGTTCAGACTCACACCGCGTGCCCGTGCGAAGTCCTTGAGCCGCTGGTGCTTGGTAGCAGGCAAACGGATGGTCAGTGTCGACATGGTTCTACTCCTTCAAAGGTGCTAGCGACTTCAGCCACGCTCCCGGCGTCTGGACAATGATCCCCGGAAAACGCAGTTCGCCACTCCGGAAATCCCGCCGATTAAACGTCACAATCGGCGCATCGCCCGCCGCAACGGCCAACTCCAACACATGATTGTCACCTTCGTCTGGCAAGTTCGGTCTCCAACGGTAGTACACCTCGACAAGCCGCGTCCTGGACAAAAAAGCATCGAGCAGTTGGGATTGCTCCATCGTGGTTAGCGGACAGCGCCGCTGCGTCTCGGGCCGACCGAGCACCGCCTCGTACTCGGCGAACAGCGGCAGCGAGATCAAAGCCTCCGCCTCGCTGTTCAGCACACGGCGTAGCACCTCCCGCGACGCGCCTTCCGCGCTCGTGAATGCGGACACCAGCACGTTGCTATCCACAATAACCCGCGAAGTCTCCACGACCTAATGATAGCATATATGCTGTCATCATCAATCCGCCATGCTCGTATCGTAAAGCGGCCGCTGGCCAGCGTGCTTTGATGTCCTGACCGATGTCCGAGGCGAAGAACTGGGAGTACTCAGGGCTTTCCCAAGGCTTGAAGAAGGCACCGTTTTCAACCTTCTAAAAAGGCCCCGGAAACGGCCCCAAAAAGCGTAAGCGCAAAGACAACCCCGTACTTGCGGGCGGTAGTGCGAGAATGGTAGCGCGGTCACTGTCATGTCCAACCCGCGCGAGAGTGCTTCGTGAAGGAGATTCCTAAGCTGTGGTAAAGATAATGAGACTACGCCGACCATGTTTTGGCCTGACGCTCAGCTTATTAGCAGCTCTGTTAGGCACGTCTCAGGCCGGCGCCGCTGAGACTGTCTCGTTCCGTTCGGGCGACAAAGTCCTGCAGGGGCTGCTGTATAAGCCGAACGGATCGGGCCCTTTCCCGGCTGTGGTTTACAACCACGGTAGCGCACCCGGAATGCTCAGTAAGGATGCATTCGATGTCCTCGGGCCGGTATTCGTAAGCCGTGGTTGGGTGTTCTTTGGGCCTTTTCGCCGCGGCCAAGGCTTAAGTGCCTCCGCCGGTCCATACATCGGCGATCAAATCGCGGCCGCTAAAAAGCACGGTATGACGGCCGCTGCCACGGAAATGGTTCGGCTATTGCAAACAGATCATCTAAACGACCAGCTGGCGGCGCTAGCATGGCTGCGGCAGCAGAACTTCATTCGGCCTGATCGGATCGCAGTCGCTGGCAATTCGTTTGGGGGCGTCGAATCAGTTCTGGGCGCCGAGCGAGGTAGCTACTGCGCGGCGATCGATTCAGCAGGCGGTGCCCAGAGCTGGGTAGATGCACCGCAATTGCAGTCCCTGATGACGCGTGCCGTGCAAAATTCAAAAACGGCGATTTTCTTTTTCCAAGCCGCGAACGACTACGATCTTTCGCCGAGTAAAACGTTGTCGGCGGTGATGAAGGATGCAGGTAAGCCCTACGAGTTTAAGATTTACCCTGCCTACGGAAGTTCCCCCGGCGACGGACACACCTTCGGCTATTTTGGATCTGCTGTCTGGGCCGATGATGTCTTCGCCTTTCTAAATCGGTACTGCCCGTGACGGAGCGGATGATTTGACACCCGCACTAGCGAGCGCAATGTTCCACGGCAGGAGGGATTTCGAAGTGATCGGCGCTGGCAGCGTTTGGAAGTTCGGCAAACAGGTCCGAAAGGTACGCGTGCGGCTCGATGCCATTCGCGCGGGCCGTTTCGACCAGCGAGTACAGGCGGGCGCTCGCGGTGGCACCGGCGGTAGTTTGACTAAACAACCAATTCCTTCTGCCGATCACAAAAGGCCGTATGGCGTTCTCGACCCGATTGGTGTCGAGCGGGATTTGCGGATGTTCGAGGAACGGCAGAAGCTTGCCCCATTGACCCAACATATAGAGCACGGTCTTGCCGAGCGCGCTTTGCGAGCGTCCTCGAACCTGCGGCGGGCGTGAGCCTTATGCCGAGCACGGCATAAGGCCCATGCGCGCAGGAAGTTCTACGATATCCATGTGGCCACGGACTCACCCATCGCGAGCGAAGCGCTCACCCGCATCGGTGAACTCTACGGCATCGAGGCGGAGATCCGCGGGCAGTCATCCGAGATACGGCGACAAATCCGTGAGGCACGCGCCGGACCCATGCTCACCGATCTCCACCAGTGGCTCATCGCTACGGTGAAGAAGCTCTCGAAGAAGTCAGACCTCGCAGGCGCTATCCACTACGCGCTCGCGCGCTGGAGGGCCCTCACTCGATATCGCGATGACGGGCGAGTCGAGATCGATAACAATGCCGCGGAGCGGGCACTGCGCACAGTGGCCTTGGGTCGCAAAAATTATCTATTTGCCGGCGCTGACTGCGGTGGCGAACGTGCTGCCGTGGTCTACAGTCTCATCGGCACTGCTAAGCTCAACGAGATCGATCCGGAGGATTATTTGCGCCACGTGCTGACCCATATTGCCGAACATCCGATCAACCGGATCGACGAGCTGTTGCCATGGAAGATCCACACTGCCGACTCCGTCTTGGCCAGAAAAATTGCAGCCTAATTTCTTATACCAGGCCATCTATGACTGACGATTCGGTATTGCAACACTTTAATTCACAACGGCGGCAATACTTCGACACTCTATGTGAGAGTTTGGGGCTCGTTGCAGGGGAAGCGGAGATTGGTCGCGGCTTCGCCTCAGTTTCGGCCGCCTTGGCAGATGTTCGGGTTTTCTTTGAACATGATCGAGGCTTATGCTCCTTCGCCGTCGGCGCCTCCTCCGACTCCAAACCATTGTGTGGCGTCGAGGAGCTTGCTCGTCGCTTCCCTCGAATCCGAATAATGTCGGAGGGAGCTCAGCGTCTATCGCTTGAAGAGCAGCGAGGATTCCTGGAAAGTAAGTGGCAGGAGCTGCAGGTCATGTTCTCGCCACAACACCTGGCGGAAACCCGCAAGTGGCAAAAAGCTTCTGTTGCTGCCTACATGAAGCAGTTTTCCGGTGACCCCTGATATTTACGCCGCTCGTAGTTTCCCGAGATCGCTTTGCAATGCGGGGCACACCGGACGCTTACGGCCGAGCCGGTACAGGAAGCGTTCAAAGAGGTAGTTTCGAAGCGTGATCTGAAAGTCCTCACCGCGTTGGCGGGCGAGGTTGAGCAGGCGCGCTCGGACAGAAGCTGCGCGATCTCGTGTTCCCTTGCTCTTCAACCCGCCGTTTCCAGATAGGGTCGCATCACGTTCGACACGCGGCAAACCTTCGCGAAACGCCACAGCGCATCGGCGCCGCGCGGATGCTGCTTGAGGTAATCCTTCAGCGCCTCCACGGCGATCTCGGCTCCGATCTTGTTGCGGTACTTGAAGCAATCGGCCACGGTTTTAGCCGGCGAATAAATTCGCACCGGCACGCCGTCGATCTTGTGCGTTTCCGCGCCTTCTGTCAGCGCTCCACCGGAGAAATAGACCGTTCGCACCGGAAATGGCGTGCTCCGAGGCCTCCAGGCATGGACACCGAGCGCAATCCAAACTTCCGGAGGCGCTTGCGTCGTCAGCCGATGGAACTTGAGCGCGCTGAGCAAGCATACGATGCCTTTAGGAACCGCCCGTGCGACCTCGGCCAGGCTACGCTGCGCCGACATCGGCGCGTCCGGATCGGCATAGAGGCCGCGCGCCACGCGCACCAGGGCGCCGCGATCCGCCAGTCGTCGCACGTACTCCGGTGGCAGCCCGAGCCGAGTCAGGTCGCGGGGCCTTGCAACGCCGAGGCGCCTCACCGCTTCGAGTGTTTTTCTTTCCAGGGCATCGTTCATGGCTTGGCTCAGTCTCTCAATTACTAGGTATTTAATCATATCTACCTAGGAATTGAAAACCCACCTGGATCAGCGATAAATGACAGCGAGGGATCGAACGGGCCGAGGGCGAACACCTCGAGCGGGCGTCTCACGATCGCAGAGCTTTTTCCGTACGATTTCCGTACGGATCGGACGACTATAAGCGCAAGTGATTGATTTTATGTGGGACGGCTGGGACTCGAACCCAGGACCAAAGCCTTAAAAGGGCCTTGCTCTACCAACTGAGCTACCGTCCCAATGAGGCGCGCATGATAGCCGAAGTGCGGCGCCAGTTCACCGCCAAATATCAGCGGTAGCGCGTGGGATCGGGCAGGTGCGCGGCCGCAAAACCGGCGGCGCGCAAGCGGCAGGAATCGCATTTGCCGCACGCAGCACCGTCCGCACGGGCCTGGTAACACGACACGGTCATGGCGTAGTCCAGACCCAGTTCGGCACCCACCCGGATGATTTCGGCCTTGGACATGGCGATGAGCGGGGCCTGTATCTTGAACGATGTACCCTCGACGCCGGCCTTGGTCGCCAACCGCGCCAGGCGCTCGAACGCGGCGATGAATTCCGGCCGGCAGTCGGGATAGCCGGAGTAGTCCACGGCATTCACCCCCACGAAAATATCGACCGCGCCCGCCACCTCAGCCCAACCCAGGGCCAGCGACAACAACAGCGTGTTTCGTGCCGGCACATAGGTGACCGGTATGCCGCCGGCCTGCGATTCGGGCACGGCAACGCCGAGGTCGGTCAGGGCAGAGCCGCCGATGCCCGCAAGATCCACTCCCATGACGCGATGCTCGCGCGCGCCCAGGGTCGCGGCAATACGCCGGGCCGCGTCGAGCTCGGCACCGTGGCGCTGACCATAGTGCACGCTCAACGCGTAGCACTCGAATCCACGCGCCATGGCCATGGCGAGCACGGTGGCCGAATCCAGGCCGCCGGACAGCAGCACGATGGCGCGCTTGGGCTGCGCGGTTGAGCCGGGGACCGTCACTTGCCCGGCGTGTCGCCCCACAGGATCTTGTGAAGCTGTAGTTGGAAACGCACCGGCAGCCGATCCGCCAATATCCATTCGGCCAGTGCGGCGGGCGCCACCTGATTGTAACTGGGCGAGAACAGTATGCGGCACTGTCCGGGCAGGCCGTGTTCCTGCAGGAACGCCTTGCTCCAATCGTAATCCTCGCGGGAGCAGATCACGAACTTCAGTTGGTCGCGCGGCCTCAGCAGGGTGAAGTTCTCGATTCTATTGCGGGCCGCTTCGTGCGATCCCGGAGTCTTGACGTCGACCACCCGCGATACGCGGCGGTCGACCGGGCCGATATCCAGCGCGCCGCTGGTTTCGAGCGACACGTCAAAGCCGGCGTCGCACAAGCGCTCCAGCAGCTTGAGGCAATTCGGCTGCGCCAGCGGTTCCCCTCCGGTCACGCAAACATGCTGCGCCCCGTAGCCGCGCACCTTGTCGATGATGGCGTCGAGACCCAGCCAATCGCCGGCGTGGAAGGCGTATTCGGTGTCGCAATACTGGCAGCGCAGCGGGCATCCGGTCAGCCGCACGAACACCGTGGGGTAGCCGACCGCGTCGGCCTCCCCCTGCAACGAGTGAAAGATTTCGTTGACGCGCAAACGGTCGGATTTCTGTACGGAGTCAATCAATGCTGCTCGGTGGCCATTTTGTCGAGACGCTGCTGCGCCAAGTGCCCGGCCGGTGTATCGGGGAACTGTGTAGCCACTTGCGACAACGTCCCTTTGGCCGGCTCCCACTGCTTCAATTCATATTGACAAAAGCCGATCTTGAGCAGGGCGTCCGGACGCTTGCGCGACTGCGGATACTTGTCCACCACGCGTTGAAACGCAGCCTGCGCCTCGTTGTATGACTTGTTGACGTAATAGGCCTCGCCCAGCCAGTACTGGGCATTGTCGGCCAGCTGACTGGTGGGGTACACGGTCAGGAACTTGCCGAATGCCGTGATGGCGCGGTCGTACTGGCCGTCTTTCAACAAACCGAAGGCGGCCTGGTAGGCGGCTTTGTCGTCCGCGCCCGCCGCGGAAGCGTCTGCGCCCGCTCCGCCGGCGGCCCCCGCCTCGCCCGACCCGGCGGCGGCAGCGGCACCGGCTGCGCCGGCGGCACCGCCCGCAGCGCCGGCTCCGCGCGACTCGATGACTTTCATGCGCCGGTCGAGATCGGCGTACAGGTCCCGCTGTTGTTTGCGGCCGGCATCCAAGTTGTTGGTCAGCTGATCGATGTCGTTATGCATGGCCCGCAAGTCACTGCGCAGCGCCTCGTTTTGATTCGCGAGGTCCAACAGGCTCTGATTGGCCATCACCCGCTCGATACGCGTGAGGCGCGTGTCGAGATCGTTCAGTTTGATATGCACCGGGTCTTCTTCGGGCGGTGTCGAGGCGCAGCCCGCCATCGCCAGCACCAGAAAGCACGCACCACTCAGACTGAACGATGCCCGGGAGATCACGGCGTGTAGACCAGTTCCACGCGCCGATTCTGCGCCCATGCAGCCTCGTCATCGCCCTCCACCGCCGGCCTTTCGGCGCCGAAGCTGACCGTCGTGAGCTGCGATTCCGCCACCCCCTGCAGCATCAGTGCGCGGCGCACCGCCTGCGCGCGCCGTTCGCCGAGGCCGATGTTGTATTCGCGGGTGCCGCGTTCGTCCGTGTTGCCTTCGAGCTTGAGCTTCAGCCCCGGATGACTGGTCAGATTGCGGGCGTGGGCCAGCACGACGTCGGCAAACTCGGGCTTGATCTCCGACTTGTCGAAATCGAAATAGATCACCTTGCGCGCCAGGGCGCCGGTCGCATTGGCGCCGCCCATGGCATTTCCGCCCTCGGTGCCGGCGCCGCCCTCGAGCGCCCGCGTCGAGCCCGAGTTGCCTTGTCCGCTGTCGGCCGATCCTGGAACCTGGGTTCCGGCATTGGGAGGTTCAATCACAGTGTGTTTCTTCGGGCAGCCCGCAAGCAGCACCGCTCCGGCCAACAACAATGCGATCGACATCATTCTCTTCATAGTCATCTCCATCCGATTGACGTAACGCTTAAGCCTACCGACGAACACCTGATTTGTGTACCTGTTTGATTCGCCCTCAGAACGGCGCCCATGCCGGTTCTTGCAGTTCACCCTCGCTCGAGACCAACCGTTCCTGCACCCGGCCATCGGCGCTGACCAGAGCCAGCACACCGCGGCCGCGATCGCGGCTGGCGTAGATGATTTCCGCGCCGTTCGGCGCGTAGCTCGGACTCACGTCAAAATGACCCTTGGTGAGCACTTGGACATCGCCGCGGCCGCGAAGATCCATGCTGGCGATGCGATATGCCCCGTCCTCCTGGGTAACGAAGGCCAGCTGGGATTCATCCGGCGAGATCCTGGGACGCGCGTTGTAGCTGCCTTGAAAGGTCAGGCGCCGAGGTTTGTCGCCGCTCTGGATTCCGACGCGATAGATTTGCGGCCCGCCCGCGCGGTCCGAGGTGAAGTACAAGCTTTGCCCGTCCTTCGACCACTGCGGCTCGGTGTCGATCCCCGGATCATTCGTGACGCGGGTCAGCGCCTGCGTCGCCAGGTCCATGACATAGATGTCCAGGTTGCCGTCCCGGGTCGACAGCGTGAGCGCCAGCTTCTTGCCGTCCGGCGACCACGCCGGTGCCTGATTCACACCCGCGTGCGCCGACACCCGCCGCCGTTCTCCGGTCCGCAACGCCTGGACATACACCGAAGGCAGCCGGTCCTCGAACGACACGTAGGCCAGGCTCTGGCCGTCCGGCGACCAAGACGGCGACATCAGCGGCTCGTTCGACTGCATGACCACGTGGGGATTCTCCCCGTCCGCGTCCGAAACGATCAGGCGGTAGTCCTTGTGCGGCAGCGACCCCAGCACGGCAATATAGGCGATGCGGGTCGCGAACGCGCCGCGTATGCCGAGGATTTTCTCGAACACCATGTCCGCGACCTGATGGCTGGCGACGCGCAGCCCCGGCTTGTTGGCGCTGAACTTGTATCCCAACAGCCGTTGCCGGGTGAGTACATTGTAGAGTTCGAACGTAATGTCGTAACGGTCCGGCCCCGAGGGCTGAACCTGTCCGACCACGATGTAATCGTTGCTGAGCCGGCGCCAGTCGTCGAAGGAGATGCCGGCGCCGGTGTGCGGTTGCTCGATCATGTCCTTGCGATCGGTGGGCTTGAAGCGCCCGCTGCGCGCCAAGTCGCTGCTGACCAGCTGGGCCACATCGAAGGATGTGGCGGCGGCCTCCGGCGAGCTGAACGGCACGATCGCGATCGGAATCGCCTCGGCCTGCCCCTTGGTGACCTCGACCGTGAGCTCAGCCGAACTCGGCCTGCAAAACAGCAGGCAGGCAACCAACCCCAAAAATGACAAGTGTTTATTCATCTGGCTTGAACCTGATTACGATCCGTCTATCAAACAAGGCCGGATCCGGAGGATCCGGTAGAGGCGATGCACGATACACCGCATTCTCGATCGATTGGCGCACCGCTGCGTCGCCGTTGCATTGGGTGACGTGCGCACTGGTGACCTCGCCGCCCGGAACCTGGGTGACCTCGACCTGACAATCAATACCGACACCGGCCGAAGGCGGTTTGATCCAGGCATTTTGAATTTTATTTCGCAGTCTGGCGACATAGCTGTCGCGCAACGGGCCCGATTCCACGGCGCTGCGATGCTCCTCGTCGGCCAATTGTTTGCGCAATTCGGCCTCCCGGTCCTGGCGGGCGCGCTCATCGGCGGCATGTTTGGCATCGGCGATTTGCTTGGCCTCGGCCGCTTGTTTGGCTTCCGCCGCCTGCCTGGCCTCCGCGGCCTTCTTGGCCTCGGCCGCACGCCTTGCCTCTTCGGCAAGATCGGCCTCGGCGGCGCGCCGTGCCTGCGCCGCCCGTTGCGCCTCCGCCTTTTGGGCATCGAGACGCTGCTGTTCGGCGGCAGCGAGCTTGGCAGCGTCGGCCTCCTTGGCCTGCTCCGCGGCTTTGGCGTCTTGCGCGGCTTTGACCTCCTCCGCCTTGGCGTCCTGCGCCGCCTTGGCATCCAGCGCCGCCTTGGCGGCGGCCGCCTTCGCTTCCTCTGCGGCGCGCGCGCGCGCTGCTGCCTCCTGATCGGCCCGCTCCCGCGCGGCGTGGATCACCTGCGGGCTCACCACCACGGCATCAATGGGCAACGGCTGCAGGCTCAGGGGTTTGCGCTGCGCGGACACCAATGCGGTGAACACCAGCGCGCCCACCAACAGCCCGTGCAGCAACACGGACAAGACCACGGCCCACGAATGTTCGCGCAGGAAATTCCGCATTCAACCGGCACCGCCGCCGGCACCGCTGTTGCCCCCGCGCGGAGGCGGCCGGATGGGATCGGTCAGAAACCCGACCTTGGAGGCGCCCGCATGCTGTAGCAGCACCATGGCGCGGACCACCGTACCGTAAGGCACCGTGGTGTCGGCTTTGACCAGGACCGGGGTTTGCGGATCGCGGCGCAAAAGTGCGGACGTGCGGGCGCTGACCGTGGCTTCGGATGCGGG
The DNA here is from genome assembly GCA_963800375.1 of uncultured Gammaproteobacteria bacterium. Lineage (GTDB taxonomy): Bacteria > Pseudomonadota > Gammaproteobacteria > Steroidobacterales > Steroidobacteraceae > Bog-1198. Next base: position 183,073 of record CAWDAT010000005.1, read on the forward strand.
CTTGTCGGGGTTCGGACCGAAATTCACGTACAGGCGTCCGCGTGCATCGATGGTGACGATCAGCGGTTCATGCTTGGCCAGGAATTCCGGATCGATGGGCTTGGCGCCGGCCTCCGGCAAATCCACTTTGACGCCTTCCTTGAGCAGCGGCGCGGTGATCATGAAAATCACCAGCAGCACCAGCATGACGTCGATGTACGGCACCACATTGATCTCTCCCATGAGCTTGCGGCGGCGAACTTTCGCTGGCATCGGCGTTACGCGTGAGCCGGACGGGCCGGTCCGTGGCGCTGCAGAATGGTGGAGAACTCTTCGACGAAGGTGTCGAACCTCAGCTCCAGGCGGCTGACTTGGTCGGCGAACCGGTTGTACGCGATCACCGCGGGAATCGCTGCGAACAAGCCGATCGCGGTGGCGATCAGTGCCTCGGCGATTCCGGGCGCCACGGCCGCCAGCGTTGCCTGCTGGACATTGCCGAGATTGTGGAAGGCACTCATGATGCCCCACACGGTGCCGAACAGACCCACGTAGGGGCTGGTGGAGCCGACGGTGGCGAGCATGGCGAGGTTGCGTTCGAGGCGATCCATCTCGCGCATCTGGGCGACGCGCATCGCGCGGCGGGCACCCTCGAGCAACTGATCCGTGGGCGACCCGAGCTGGCGCAGCCGGCTGAATTCGCCGAAGCCGGACTCGAATATGCTCTGCTCGCCGGTGCCGGCGCGCCCCTTGGTCTCGATGCTGCGGTAGAGCGCCGATAGATCGCCGCCCGACCAGAACGCGGTCTCGAATTCATCGGCCTGGCGCCGCGAGTGCCCGATGACCCGTCCCTTCTTGAAGATGACGGCCCACGATGCCACGGAGGCAATCATCAGCAGCGCCATCACGCCCTGGACGATGACGCTCGCATCGAGCACCAGGGTCCAGATTGACAAATCATTGCCCATTACGCCACTCCACGAATAAGTCCTTGGGTATAGGACGCGGTCTCAGCGAGCCGGAATCGAGACAGGCGACGCGCGTGCTCGCATCGATGAGTTGCACCGTATCGCGCATGATTGTTTGCTTGAATCCAATTGTGGCACCGCTCAGGCGCATCAGTTCCGCGGTGACGAGAACTTCATCATTGAGCACCGCCGGGCGCAGAAAATCCACGGTCACGCTCACCACCGCGAACTGCAGCTGCCGCTCGGCGCGCAATCGCTGCTGATCGACCCCCAGCGCCCGCAGCCAGTCGGTGCGGCAGCGCTCCATGAACTTCAAATAATTGGCGTAGTACACCACCCCGCCCGCATCCGTATCCTCCCAATATATTCGGGTGCGGATCTCGAAGCGGTGTGGGGTCGAGATCCCGGCCGCGGGCGCCATTACTGCGCATCCCGGAACAGCGGCAGATTCAAGTCCCGGTCCGGCGCCGGCGCAGGCAGGCCGAAATGCGCGTACGCGCTGCGCGTCGCAACGCGCCCGCGCGCCGTGCGCATCAGAAATCCCTGCTGAATCAGAAACGGTTCGATCACATCCTCGATGGTGCCGCGCTCTTCGCTCATGGCCGCCGCCAGGCTGTCGACTCCCACCGGGCCGCCATCGAACTTCTCGATCACCGTCAACAGCAGCTTCCTATCCAGCATGTCGAACCCCTGAGGATCGACTTCCAGCATGTCGAGCGCCGCGACCGCGACTTGCGCGCTGATGAGTCCGGCCGCCTTGACCTCGGCGAAGTCGCGCACTCGGCGCAGCAGGCGGTTGGCGATGCGCGGCGTGCCCCGCGAGCGCTCGGCGATCCGGTGCGCGCCCTCGGCCTGCAGCTGCAATTTCAGGATCGATGCGCTGCGCGTGACGATCTTCTGCAAGTCTTCGGTGGAGTAGAACTCCAGTCTCTGCACGATGCCGAAACGGTCGCGCAGCGGCGAGGTCAGCAGCCCCGCCCGGGTGGTTGCTCCCACCAGGGTGAACGGCGGCAGATCGAGCTTGATCGACCTCGCCCCGGGGCCCTCGCCGATCATCAGATCGAGCTGCGAATCCTCCATGGCCGGATACAGAACCTCTTCGACCACGGGACTCAAGCGGTGGATCTCGTCGACGAACAACACGTCGCGCGGCTCCAGATTGGTCAACAGTGCCGCCAGGTCCCCGGGTCGCTCGAGCACCGGGCCCGAGGTCTGGCGCAGATTGACCCCGAGTTCATTCGCGATGATGTTCGCCAGCGTGGTCTTGCCGAGTCCCGGCGGCCCGAAAATGAGCACATGGTCCAAGGCTTCGCCGCGGTTGCGGGCCGCCTGAATGAAGATGTCCATCTGGGTCTTCACCGTCGACTGTCCCACGTATTCGGCCAGGCTCTTCGGCCGCACGGCGCGGTCGACCACCTCGTCTTCCCGCTTGGCCGGCCCCGCGATGACGCGATCCTGTTCGATGCCCATGCGAGGCCTCAAGCCTTGGCCGCGGACTTGAGCGCGCGGCGAATGATTTCAGTGGTGGCAAGGTCGGGTTCGTCGACCGACTTCAACAGTTTCACCACTTCCGGGGGCTTGTAGCCCAGGGCGATCAGGGCGCTGAATGCCTCGCTTTGCGGTGTTGCCGCCGCGCTCATGCCGGCCGGGCTGCCCACGGCCGCCGGCATCGACAGTTTCTTGACGCTGTCGCGCATTTCGATGATCACCCGCTCGGCGGTCTTGCGGCCGATCCCGGGAATCCGTGTGAGCATCGCGATATCCTCCGCCTCGACGGTGCGCAAGAAGTCATCGACGCTCGACCCGGACAGAATCCCCAAGGCGATCTTCGGGTCCGACACCGGAGACCTTGAGCAAGCCGCGAAACAGCCGCCGCTCGCCGTCCGTGCCGAAGGCATACAAGATATGTGCATCTTCTCGGACCACCAGATGGGTGAACAGTGCCACCGGTTCGCCTGCGGCCGGCAACCCGTAGAAGGTCGACATCGGGGCCTCCATTTCATAGCCGACGCCGTTCACGTCGACCATGAGCATGGGCGGCTGCTTGACGGCCAGGCGCCCCTTGAGGAACCCGATCATGCGCGCCCTGCCGCGCGCAGCACGGAGATGCGCACCCGGCCGCGCAGTGCATGGCAAACAGCCGCGGCCAGGGCGTCGGCGGCGTCGGCCGACACCCGTCCGTCGAGCTTGAGAATGTTTTTCATCATGAGCTGAACCTGCGCCTTTTCCGCACTCCCCGATCCGACCACGGCCTGTTTAATCTGCCGGGTGGCGTACTCAAATACCACGGCATTCGCATCGGCGATGCCGCAGATGGCGGCGCCGCGGGCCTGCCCCAATTTCAGCGCGCTATCCGGATTGCGGTTCACGAACACGCGTTCGATGGCGATTTCCTGCGGCCGGTACTCCGCGACGATGGCGCGCACGCAGCGGAATATTTCGCATAGGCGATCCGCGAATTCGCCCTTGTCGGTGCGGATCACGCCGCTGGCCACATAGGTCAATCTCGGGCCCACGGCATCCAGGACCCCGAACCCCGTGCGTTGGGAGCCGGGATCGATGCCCAGCACGCGCACGCTTGCAGTCTTCGGATCCGCCATTGGCGAGTATGATACCGGCAATAGGCGCTTAAACCCACCGCCAGATCAGCGCAACTCAAATGGAAACAACGGCTTCAACCCGAGTCACGGCGAGCGAGCGGCTGCACGCCGCCTTCGCGGCGGTGCGCGGACTCGATCTGCCGGACAGCGCCTCGGGGCTGCTGCGCGCCGGCCTGGATGTTGCCGACATCGTGCGCACTCTGGATGCCGACGACGATGTGGTGATCGCCGCCATGATTCAGCCGCTTCTCGATGCCGGACTCTTGGAGCCCGCGGCCGCCGACAAGCTGTTTGGCGCCGAGGCCGTGCGGCTGGCGCGAGCCTTAAGCCAGTTGGGCGAATTCGGCTTAGGGCAGGACTGGCGGCCCGAGCAGGGACTCGAGCCGGGCCAGGCCGAGGCACTGCGCAAGATGCTGCTGGCCGTGATCGGTGATGTGCGGCTGGTGGTGGTGCGCCTCGCCGGACAATTGCAGAAAATGCGCGCCGCAAAATCTCTCGAGCCCGCGCTGCAGCGCAAGCTCGCGACCGAAACCCGTGAGGTGTATGCGCCGCTCGCCAATCGTCTGGGGGTATGGCAGCTGAAATGGGAGCTGGAGGACCTTGCCTTCCGCTACCTGCAGCCCGCCGACTACAAGCACATCGCGGCGGCGCTGAACACGCGGCGCTCGGAACGCGAACGCTACATGGAGGAGCTGCAGGCGGTGCTGCAGAATGAATTGCGCGCCGCCGGCATCGACGCCGTAATCGAAGGGCGGCCGAAGCACATCTACAGCATCTGGCGCAAGATGCAGGCCAAGCATCTGGCATTCGAGCAGCTCATGGACATGCGTGCCGCGCGCGTGCTCGTCAACACCGTGGCCGAATGCTATGCCGCGCTCGGCGTGGTGCATTCGCTGTGGCAGTTCATCGGCGGGGAATTCGACGACTATATTGCGACCCCGAAGGACAACCTGTACCGCTCCATACATACCGCCGTCATCGGACCCGGCGGGCAGGCCGTGGAAATCCAGATCCGCACGCATGAAATGCACGCCAACTCCGAGCGCGGGGTGGCCGCTCACTGGCGCTACAAGGAGGGAGGCCGGGTCGATCAAGCCTACGAGCGCAAGATCAATCAGCTGCGCTCGCTGTTGGCGCCGGCCGAAAGCGGCGATACGCCGCGCGATTTTCTCGATCGCATGCGGGTCGATTTGTTCCAGGATCGGATTTACGTGGTCTCGCCCAAGGGTGAAATTGTCGATGTGCCGGTGGGCGGCACGCCCTTGGATTTTGCCTACCAGGTACATACGGATCTGGGGCATCGCACCCGCGGCGCCAAGGTCAACGGGCGCATCGTGGCGCTCGACTACCAACTCAAGAACAGCGAAACCGTGGAGATCATCACCGCCAAGGCGGCGCATCCGTCGCGCGATTGGCTGTCGCCCCAATCGGGGTTTTTGGCCAGCCCCCGGCATCGCAACAAGGTGCGAGCATGGTTCCGCAAGCAGAATGAGAGCCAGAACAAGGCTGAAGGGCGCGCCATGTTCGACCGCGAGATCCAGCGCCTGGGGGTGGGCAGCCCACCCGTTCCGGAATTGTTGAGCGAACTGAAATTACCCAGCGCCGAGGCCTTGCACGAAGCCTTGGGGTTGGGCGAAGTGAGCCCGGCGCAGATGGCGGGGGCCATTCAACGCGTTCTGCACGCGCGCGATGCGCGGCCTGAGCGGACCGCAGGCCCCAAGACCCCGGCGGTGGTGCGGGAGCCGGAAATCGAGGTCCAAGGCGTCGGTGATCTGCTGTCCACCTATGCGCGCTGCTGCAAGCCGGTGCCGCCGGAGCCGATCGCCGGTTACATCACGGTGGGCAGGGGCGTCAGTATTCACGCGCAATCCTGCGCCAATCTCGCCCGCTTGAGCCACAAGGCGCCGGCCCGGGTACTCGCGGTGAGCTGGGGAAAATTGGCCGCAAAGGAATTTCCCGTAGAAATCGAGGTGCAGGCCTTCGATCGCCGCGGCCTGGTGCGCGACGTCAGCGCCACTCTGGCGGACGACAAGATCAGCATTCTGGGGATGAACACCGTCACCGACAAACGCGACAACGTCGCCCACATGCAGATCACGATTTCGATCACGGGACTGCCGCAACTGTCGCGGGTGCTCGGTCGCATTGCGCAACTGGCCAATGTGATTACCGCCCGGCGGCGAAAGTAGGCGCGCGCGAACAGTCTACAGGTCGGTCTGCAGAATTTCGCCGTTGGCGAGCGCGACGCCGGTCAATGCTTGAATGAAGGCCCAGTGTCCGACCAGCAGCGTGGTCGCGCGATCGGCGCGCGCCGCCATGAGGACGCGAAAGGCATCGGCGCGGCGCACCGTCTCCTGCAGAGTCTCGGCGCCGTCGTGCCACCAGCGGCGCGGCAGATGCCCGAAATCATGATGCGGAAAACGGGCGGCCAGCACCTCCGGGGGACTGCCGATATCGCAGGCAAAGGCCGCCTGTTCGCGGACCTCGTGCATCACCTCGACCGACGCCTCATGCATGGACAGAATCGGCTGCGCGGTCTGCAATGCGCGGGTGAATGGCGAGACGATGATGTGCGTGAGGGCCGCATCGGCCAGCTGCCGCGCGGCGGCGGCCGCCTGCTCGATGCCCAGCGGCGTCAACTCCGGGTCTTCAATCCCCGGATCAACGCGGGTCCGGTTGAAATGAAGATTGAAGTAACTTTGCCCATGGCGCAGCAAGAACATGAAATACCGCGCCTTCAGCGATTGATGCCGTCGATGGCCTTCTTGTCCACCGCCAACGCGGCCTCGTGAATGGCTTCGGACAGGGTCGGATGGGCGTGGATGGTGCGTTGGATGTCCTCGGTGCTCGCCGAATATTCCATCGCGAGCACCGCCTCGCTGATCAGCTCGCCCGCCATGGGCCCGATCACGTGAACGCCGAGGACCTCATCGTCATCCTTGGCGGATATGATCTTGGCAAACCCCTGCGCCGCCTCCATCGCGCGTGCGCGTCCGCTCGCCGTGAACGGAAAGGTGCCCACTTTGTAGGGACGCCCGCTCGCCTTGACCTGTTCCTCGGTTTGGCCGACCCAGGCGATTTCCGGGGCCGTGTAGATCACCGAGGGAATGACCTTGTAGTTCACTTCGGCGAAAGACCCCGCAATCAGGTCGGCGACCATGACGCCCTCCTCCTTGCCCTTGTGCGCAAGCATGGGTCCGCGCACCACGTCGCCGACGGCCCAGACGTTCGGCACTCCGGTGCGGCAGTGTTCGTCGACTTGAACGAAGCCGCGCTCGTCGAGTTGCACGCCCGTACCCTCCGCCAACAGTCCATCCGTGAAGGGTTTGCGTCCGACGGCGACCACCAGCTTATCGACCTGCAGATGGTGCTCGCCCCGCGCATCGGAATAAACCACGTCGACGGCGCCGCCGGTCACCGTGGCACCCGACACCTTGGCCCCGAGCTTGATGTCGAGCCCCTGCTTCTTGAAGTGCCGCTGAGCTTCCTTGGCGATCGCGCCGTCGGCAATGCCGAGGAATTGTTCCAGGGCCTCGAGCACCGTGACCTGGCTGCCGAGGCGGCGCCACACGCTGCCGAGCTCCAGGCCGATCACGCCGGCGCCGATCACGCCCAGGCGCGCGGGCACCGCGTCGAATTCCAGGGCGTTCCAGGAATCGGCGATGCTGCGGCCGTCATGCGGCACATTCTTGAGCCGCACCGGAATCGATCCCGAGGCCAGCACCACGTGCTTCGCCTGCAGCGTCTTTTCGGCACCGTCGGCGCCTGTCACCAGCACCTTGTTTCCCGGCAGCAGCCGCCCGTGGCCCTGGTATCCGATCACGCCGTTCGCCTTGAACAAGGCCGCGATGCCGCCCGTCATGGACTTGACCACCGACGCACGCCGCTTTTGCATGGCCGCAAGGTCCAGCGTCAGATCGCCGATCTTGATGCCGTGCGTTGCGAATTCGTCCTTGGCGCGCTGATACAGCTCCGAGGACTCGAGCAACGCCTTGGAGGGAATGCAGCCGGCGTTCAGGCAGGTGCCGCCGAAGGCGAAGCTGCCGTCGGTGTTCTTCCACTCATCGACGCAGGCGACTTTGAGTTTGTTCTGTGCGGCACGAATCGCCGCCGGATACCCCGCGGGCCCGGCGCCGATGACGATGACATCGTAGATCTCGCTCATACCCCGAGCACCATGCGCGCCGGGTCTTCCAGACATTGCTTGACCGTCACCAGGAACTGCACCGCCTCGCGGCCGTCGATGATGCGATGATCGTAAGTCAGGGCGATGTACATCATGGGACGCACGGCCACCTGGCCGTCGATCACCACCGCTCGATCCTGAATCTTGTGCATGCCGAGGATCGCGCTCTGCGGCGCATTGACGATGGGGGTCGACAACAGCGAGCCGAACACGCCGCCGTTGGTGATCGTGAAGGTGCCGCCGGTGAGTTCCTCCATCGTGATGGTCCCGGCACGGGCGCGGCCGGCGAAATTGGCGATGGACTTCTCGATGTCCGCGAAGCTCTGCAGATCCGCGTCGCGCAGGATCGGCACGATCAAGCCGCGATCGGTGGATACCGCGACGCCGATGTCGAAGTAGTCGTGATAGACGATGTCGTTGCCGTCAACCGAGGCGTTAACCGCCGGGAATTTCTGCAGCGCTTCGACGCAGGCCTTCGCGAAAAACGACATGAATCCGAGCTTCACGCCGTGCTGCTTCTCGAATTGATCCTTGTAGCGCCCGCGCAGTTCATTGACGGCCTTCAAGTCCACCTCATTGAACGAGGTCAGCAAGGCTTGCGTGGCCTGCGCCTGCACCATGCGCTCGGCAATGCGCGCCCGCAGCCGGGTCATGGGCACGCGCTGATCGGCGCGGGCGCCGCGCGCGATCTGAACGGGCGCCGCGGGCGCCTTGGCGGCAGGGGAAGCTGCAGGCGCGGCGGACGGGGCCGGCGCGGCATCCTTGGACGACAGATAATTGACCACGTCGGACTTCGAGACGCGTCCGTCGCGGCCGGAACCGGTCACGGCCTTCGGGTCGACCTTGTTCTCCTCCACCACGCGCTTCGCGGCCGGGCTCAATTTGCCGGCCCCGGCCTCGGACTTCACCGCGTCCTTCGCGGCGGTCGTGGTGCCGTCCGAGGCGGCCATGATGGGCGGTGAACTCGCTCCGGGTACGGCCGCCGCCGCCGCCCCCTCCTCGATCACCGCCAGCACCTGGCCGCTGGTGACGGTGGCTCCGTCCTGAATCTTGATTTCGCTGATCACACCGGCAACCGGAGCGGGTACCTCGAGCACCACCTTGTCGGTTTCCAGATCGACCAGGTTTTCATCGCGCGCCACGGCATCGCCGGGCCTCTTGTGCCAGGAGACAAGCGTGGCGTCAGCCACCGATTCAGGCAGCTGCGGCACGCGAATTTCGATTGTCATGAACCCGTCCTAGTTTGGGCCGTCGGCAGGCGCATCGTTTGTCGAGAAGTCTCTTCCGGCGGAACGCCCTGCAGCGCCGCGGCGACCAGATTCCTTTGTTGCTGCTCGTGCAGGGCGGCAATGCCGGTGGCGGGCGCCGCCGCGCCGGCGCGGCCCGCATACAGCAGTTCGTGCCGCGGGCCGAGCTTCGCCTGCAGGCGGTGCCGGATCTGATACCAACTGCCTTGATTCTGCGGCTCTTCCTGACACCAGACGATTTCGCGGGCATTGGCGTACTTGCGCAGGATCGCCTCGTACTCATCCGAGGGAAAGGGATAGAGCTGTTCGATGCGCACCACGGCGACCGTGTCCGCCTTGACTTCGCGGCGCGATTTCAGCAGGTCGAAGTAGACCTTGCCGCTGCACAATACGACGCGCGTCACCGCCGCGGTGTTGAGATCGTCGATCTCGTCGATCATGGGGTAAAACCCGCCGGTGCCGAGTTCTTCGAGGCGCGACACCGACAGGGGATGGCGCAGCAGGCTCTTCGGCGTCATGACGATCAGCGGCTTGCGCAGCGGGCGCACCATTTGCCGGCGCAGCATGTGAAACATCTGGGCGGGAGTCGACGGCACGCACACCTGCATGTTGTACTCGGCGCACAGCTGCAGGAAGCGCTCCAGGCGCGCCGAGGAGTGTTCGGGTCCCTGGCCTTCGTAGCCATGCGGCAAGAACAAGGTGATGCCGGACAGGCGGCCCCATTTGGCCTCGCCGGAACTGATGAACTGGTCGATGATCACCTGGGCGCCGTTGCAGAAGTCGCCGAATTGTCCCTCCCAGATGGTCAGGCAATGCGGTTCGGTGGTCGAGTAGCCGTACTCGAAGCCCATGACCGCTTCCTCCGACAGCACCGAGTCGGTCACGGTGAACGCCGGCTGGTTGGTCGCCAGATGTTGCAGAGGTACGTAGGTGCGGCCCGTGGTCTGATCGTGCAGCACGGCGTGGCGGTGGAAGAACGTGCCGCGGCCGCTGTCCTGGCCGGTGAGGCGCACCGCAAATCCATCGTTCACCAGGCGTGGCATACGCGAGATTTTCCGCCGCGCCCCAATCGAGCGCCAGATCGCCGCCCAGCATTCGCTCTCGGGCCTGCATGACGGCGAGTACCCGCGGATGCAGCAGCCAATCCGACGGATAGGTGGTGATCGCCTTGCCGAGCGCGCGCAGGCGCCCCATGTCGACCGAGGTCTTGAAGGGCTCGGACCAATCCGCTCCCAGATACTCGCTCCAGTCCACCGTGTACTTGTTGCCGATCAGGCCGAGCGCCGCGCGTGCCTGCGGCTTGCCCTCATCCAGGCCGCTGCGGTACTGCTCCATCATGGCCGCCGCTTCCGCGGCCGGCAGCACGCCCTCGGCCGCCAGTTTGTCGGTGTACAGCTGACGCGCCGTCGGTTTCTTGCGAATGACCTGATACATGAGCGGCTGCGTGGCTGCGGGCTCGTCGCCCTCGTTGTGGCCGTGGCGCCGGTAGCAGACCAAATCGATGACCACATCCTTGTGGAATCTCATGCGGTATTCGAGCGCGAATCGCGCGACGAAGCACACCGCTTCGGGATCGTCGGCATTGACATGGAAAATCGGCGCCTCGACCATTTTCGCGACATCGGAGCAATAATGGGTGGAGCGCGCGTCGCGCGGGTCGCTGGTGGTGAACCCCACCTGATTGTTGATGATGATGTGAACCGAGCCGCCCGTGTAGAAGCCGCGGGCCTGCGACAGCTGCAGCGTTTCCATGACCACGCCCTGGCCGGCGAAGGCGGCGTCGCCATGAATCTGCACCGCCAGGACTTTGTCGCCCGGCACATCATGGCGCCTTTCCTGGCGCGCCCGCACCGACCCCTCGACCACCGGGTTCACCACTTCCAGGTGCGACGGGTTGAAGGCCAGCGCCACGTGCATGTTGCCCGAAGCGGTCTTCAGATCGGCGGAGAACCCCTTGTGGTACTTGACGTCGCCCGAACCGCGCAGCTTCGCCAGATCGTACTGGCCCTCGAACTCGCTGAACAAATCCTTGGGGGACTTGCCGAGCAGGTTCACCAGCACATTGAGCCGGCCGCGATGCGCCATGCCGATGATGCTCTCTTCGATTCCATGTTTGCCGCCCTGCTGCACCAATTCATCGAGCAAGGGAATCAGGCTGTCGCCGCCCTCGAGCGAGAATCGTTTCTGCCCCACGTACTTGGTGTGCAGGTAGCGCTCCAGACCTTCGGCGGCGGTCAGCTGCCACAGGATGTTCTTCTTTTCCTCGGCGCTGAAGCGGCGCTGTAGGCGCGCCACTTGAAAGTTGTCCTGCAGCCAAAGACGCTCGTCGGTATCCGAGACATGCGCAAATTCGGCCCCGATGGTATCGGTGTAGATGAACTTCAGGTCCGACAAAATATCCTTCAGCTTGGCGCGCTCCGGCAGGGCCCGGTTGCGGCTGCCGGTGAAGAATTCGCTACTCAGGTCGGCATCCGAGAGGCCGAAGTACTCCAAATTGAGCACATAGGGCGTGGCCCGCTGCTGCAGGCCGAGCGGATCCAGATTGGCGGCCAAGTGACCGCGGTTGGCGTAGATCTGTATGAGGCGCGACACCGCCCCCTGTTTGGCGCTCGCGCCGCCCGATTCGAGGCCGGCGCCGCCGCTTGCCGAGGCCGTGGATTTGACGCGCGCCGCCAGGCGCTCGCGGATGGGCGAGTGAGCGACTTCCCTGCCGGCGCCCGCCTGCAACCCCGTGAAATAAGCCGCCCACGCCGGCTCGACGGCGCCCGGATCCCTCAAGAACTGTTCGTAGAGATCCTCAATGAAATCAGCATTTCCACCGGACAGCGCCGTGGTGGCCAATTGGTCGACGAGTGATTGACTCATAGCGCTTGGACGGGTGAAAACCTCAAGTACATCAACGTGATGGGTAAGGGAGCGGGGTCTGGAAACCGTCCCCTAGTCTAGCCCAAGGCGACACAATATGGAATGTGACGGCGCCCGGCAGAATTACAAGATCGGCAGGTCGGACGAACCCTTGAGCATCCAGACTTCGTAGGCGATGAGGCCCGCGTACGCGATGAGGACCCCGTACAACACCCAGGTAACCTGCAACAGGCGCATGAACCGGTAGCGCGCCAGCGCCACCATCAAGACGATGCCGGCGCTGGTGAGACCTATCTTCATGACCGCGAACACCGCCACATTGCGGTAGAGGAACACCGCCATGATGGGATTCACTTCGGCGGCACCCCCCTGCAACAGCGTCAGGGTGAAGAACGCATCCGTTACGCTCAGCACCAGGATGCCGATCGCGACGGCGAGCAGATGCGCCGAATGCCAATCCAGGGAGTGAAAGCGCGAGTCGTCGCAGCGCCGCGGCGGGGTGCGCCGGCGCGGGTTGAAGCTGCCGTAGCAAACAGACCACCACACACGCCGGCGCCGCTCGGCGCGATGGCGGCGATCATGGAAGAGGCGAGGCACGGCGGAGGTGGCTTGCATCGGTTGCACTATCGCGATACGCGCAGGTGCCCGGCAAGCTCAATGCGTCATAATGCGCCGCCGCCGGCGGGTATTTTTTCTAGGAGGCGGTCACCAGCCGGGCGACGAAGTCGCTTACCGGCATCGCGGCCAGGGCGCGTCGATCCGCGAACATGGCTTTGATCGACTCGGTTTGCCGCGCACTGAAATGCGCGGCGGTGCTGGCCTCGAACTTCTTCACCAACACCGGCATGCCCTCCTCGCGGCGTTTGCGATGGCCGATGGGGTAATCCACCTGCACCCGCGGACTCGCCGACCCGTCGGTGAAAAACACCTGCACGGCGTTGCCGATATAGCGCTTGCCGGCGTCGTAATACTCCCGGGTGAACGTCGCATTCTCCTTGACCTGCATCTTGACGCGCAGCGCATCGACGCGCGGATCCCCGGCAATGGAATCTTCATAGTCAGCGGCGGTGAGCCTGCCGAACAACAGCGGAATCGCCACCATGTATTGAATACAGTGATCGCGATCGGCGGGATTCGCGAGCGGCCCGGTTTTGTCGATGATGCGCACCCCGGGTTCTTGAGTCTCAATCGTGATCCGCTCGATCTCGCCGATCCTGGGCGCAATCTGTGCGTGCAGGCTCATCGCCGCTTCCACGGCGGTTTGCGCGTGAAACTCCGCCGGAAAGGAAATCTTGAACAGCACGTTTTCCATCACGTAGCTGCCGAAGGGCTGCGGCAGGGACAGGGATTTTCCCTTGAATAAGACGTCTTGGAAGCCCCAGGTCTTGGCCGACAGAGCGGAGGGATAGCCCATCTCGCCCTTGAGGGCGAACAGCGCATGACGCACGGCGCGGCTGGTCGCATCGCCGGCCGCCCAACTCTTGCGCGAGCCGGTGTTGGGCGCATGCCGGTACGTGCGCAGCGCACCGCCGTCGATCCAGGCGTTCGAGACGGCGTTAATGATCTGCTCGCGGGAGCCACCGAGCATCGCGGTGACCACCGCGGTGGAGGCGACCCGCACCAACAGCACGTGATCGAGCCCCACCCGATTGAAGCTGTTCTCCAGCGCCAGGACGCCCTGGATTTCGTGCGCCTTGATCATGCCGGTGAGCACGTCGCGCACGGCGACGGGCCTCCCCGAGCGCGAAAGAAAATCCGCCACCGCGAGAATGGCCCCCAAATTGTCCGAAGGATGCCCCCACTCCGCCGCCAGCCAGGTGTCGTTGAAATCCAGCCAACGAATCATGGCGCCGATGTTGAAGGCGGCATTGATGGGGTCGAGTTCGTAGGCCGTGCCGGGCACGCGCGCGCCGTTGCTGAGTGTGGCGCCCGGCACCACCGGACCCAGCAATTTCGTGCACGCCGGATACTTCAGCGCCTGAAAACCGCACGCCAGGGTGTCCATGAGGCAGTAGCCGGCGGTCTCGTAGGCAAGACTGCTGTGGATCTCGACGCTCGACACGTAGTCGGCGATCGCGGTGAGGATGTGATCCGGCGCCGGGCGCTCGGCCGATTTAATATCGTGGGACATGAGTCTGCGGGTACTCGTGGGTTCTAAGGACGCTGCGCCAGCGGCACGAAGGGCAGGTTTTCCGGGCCGATGTAGTTGGCGCTCGGCCGGATGATCTTACCGTCCTCGCGCTGCTCGATGATGTGCGCGGCCCAGCCCGAGGTGCGGCTGATGACGAACAGCGGCGTAAACATCGCCGTCGGCACGCCCATCAAGTGATAGGACACGGCAGAGAACCAGTCGAGATTCGGAAACATCTTCTTGATGTCGTGCATGACCGACTCGATCCGTTCGGCGACCTCGAAGCCGTGCATATCCAGCGCTTCGCGCGCCAGGCCGCGGGACACTTCCTTGATGATCTGGTTGCGCGGATCGGAAATCGTGTACACCGGGTGGCCGAAGCCGATGATCACTTCCTTGTTCGCCACCCGGCGGCGGATATCCGCTTCGGCGGCGTCCGGCGTCGCATAGCGGCTCTGAATCTCGAACGCGACCTCGTTGGCGCCGCCGTGTTTCGGTCCGCGCAGGGCCCCGATGGCGCCGGTGATGCAGGAGTACAGGTCCGATCCGGTGCCCGCGATCACCCGGGCCGTAAAGGTGGAGGCGTTGAACTCGTGCTCGGCATAGAGGTTGAGCGAGGTGTGCATCGCCCGCACCCACGCGGCGGAGGGCTTGCGGCCGTGCAGAAGATGCAGGAAATGCGCGCCGATCGAGTCATCGTCGGTCTGCACGTCGATGCGGCGTCCGTTGCGCGAATAGTGGTGCCAGTAGCAGAGCATCGAGCCCAACGAAGCCAGCAGCCGATCGGCGATGTCGCGGGCGCCCGCGCTCTGATGATCGTCGGCCTCCGGCACGCAGCAGCCCATTGCGGACACGCCGGTGCGCAGGACATCCATGGGGTGGCTCGCCGCGGGCAGCTGTTCGAGCACGGCCGCGACGGCGGCGGGCAGCAGCCGCAGCGCCTTCAATTTGCTCTTGTACGCGGCGAGCTCCGCGCGGTTCGGCAGCTTCTCGTGAACCAACAGATGCGCGATTTCCTCGAATTCGCACTCGGTTGCGATGTCGAGGATGTCGTAGCCGCGGTAGTGCAGATCATTGCCGGTCTTGCCGACGGTGCACAGCGCCGTATTGCCCGCCGTTACGCCGGACAAGGCCACGGATTTCTTGGGTTTGAAGGTGCCCGGCGGGGCCTGCGTTTCGGGCATGTTCATCTCCTAATTCGCCTCACTTTTCCTTGCCGGCCGCGAACAGCTCATCCAGCTTGGCTTCGTATGCGTGATAGTCCAGGTACTTGTACAAATCGGTGCGGGTCTGCATCAGGTTCAGCACGTTCTTTTGCGTGCCGTCGCGGCGAATCGCCTGATACGTGGCGAGCGCCGCCGCGTTCATCGCCCGGTAGGCGGAACAGCAATGCAGCACGATGTCGACGCCGACCGACCCCAACTCCTCGCGGGTATACAGAGGCGTCTGGCCGAATTCGGTGATATTGGCGAGAACCGGCACCTTCACCGCCTCTTTGAATCTCCCGTACATGGCAAGTTCCGTCATCGCCTCGGGGAAGACCATGTCGGCACCCGCCTCCACACAGGCGATCGAGCGCTCAATGGCGGCATCGATGCCCTCCACGGCCAGCGCGTCGGTGCGCGCCATGATGACGAACGTGGAATCCGTACGCGCGTCGACGGCAGCTCTGATTCGATCCACCATTTCCTGCTTGGAGACGATCTCCTTGCCCGGTCTGTGGCCGCAACGCTTGGCTAGAACCTGATCCTCGATGTGCAGGCCGGCTGCGCCCTGCTTGATGAAGGACTTCACCGTACGCGCGATATTGAAGGCGCCGCCCCAGCCGGTGTCGGCGTCCACCAACAGCGGCAGCGGGCACGCATCGGTGATGCGGCGTATGTCGATCAGCACGTCGTCCATGGTGCTGATGCCAAGGTCGGGAACGCCCAGTGAATTGGCGGCGACGCCGCCGCCCGACAAATACAAGGCCCTGAAGCCGCAAGCGGCCGCCATTCTAGCGGCATAGGCATTGATGGCGCCGACCACTTGCAGGGGGCGCTCGGCCGCCACCGCCGCGCGCAGGCGCGCGCCGGGCGCTGCGTTCGGTGCCGCGGTCATACGCGCCCCACCACCGGAATCAAGGCACCGGTCACGGCGCCGGCCGCGTCGGACACCAGAAAGGCGATGACTTGCGCAGCCTCGGCCGGAGTCACCCAGCGCGTGAAATCGGCCTCCGGCATGTCCAGACGATTCCTCGGTGTGTCGAGAATGCTCGGCAGGATGGCATTGACGGTGATCCGCCGATCCTTCAATTCCTCGGCGAGAGCCTCGGTCAATTTCGCGACCCCCGCCTTGGAGGCCGCGTAGGCGCCCATGCCGGTCGCCGCCTTGACGCGCGCCCATCGCGCCCACGTTGACGATTCGTCCGCCGCCGGCCTGGGGCAGATGAGGCAGCGCGGCCTGGACCGCGACCACGGCGGTCTTGAGATTCAGCGCGTACATCGAGTCCCAGGTGTCGAGGGTCCCGCCGGCGATCTTCTCCCAACGGAAGCCGCCGGCCACATTGATCAGCCCGTCCAAGCGCCCGGCGTCCTCGGCAATCTGTGCCATCACCGCACGGGTGGCATCTGCCTGGGTCAGATCAACGCCGCCGTAGTGCAGCGAGCCGGGCGGCGGTGCGGCCGGCGCCCTCTTTCCATGGGCGAGCAACGCCACCCTCGCACCGTAGCCGCTCAAGGTGGCCGCCGCCGCTTGACCCAGGACACCATCGCTCCCGGTGATCACCAGTACTTTACCCGATAGATTCACGTTGGAATTATCCTAGGGTTCGGCCGCGTTGTCTCGGTGACCAAACCGCTCAATCCCGTTGAGTGGAATTACCACATAACCCGGCCGCTTGCGATCCCTCAAGCCTGCAAGGTGCGGCGGAATTCGCCCGGCGCCGCTCCCGTCCACTTCCTGAAGGCTCGATGAAATGCGCTGCGCTCGGAGAACCCCAACTCCAGGGCAATGTCCATGACACTGCGGCTCGAATGACTCAGGTAGCTGATCGCCAGATCCCGGCGCAATTGGTCCTTGATCGATTGATACGAGGCGCCCTCCTCGTGCAGCCGGCGGCGCATGGTCGCGGGAGTCAGATTCAGTTCCTGAGCCAGGCTCTCGAAATCCGGCGCTTCGCCGGGCGCAAATTGGCGCAGCCGCCGCCTGACCTTGGCGGCGAGGCTGCTGCCATTCTTGTATTTCAGGAGGATGCTCTCCGGCGCGGTGCGCAAGAATTCCTTGATCGAGCGCTGGTTCTGCACCACCGGCAATTCAAGGTAACCGGCCTCGAAGGCGATGGCGGTATTCGGCCGCTCGAAGTGCAGATCCGCGCAATACATCAATCGATACTCCGCGCTGTGCGCCGGTTGCGCATAGCTGAACTCGGTTCGTAGGATCGGAATGCGCCGGCCCACCAGCCAGCACGACACCCCGTACAGCAGCATCAGCAGGAGTTCGTGGGCAAAGACCCGTTGATTCGCCCCCGGCACGCGCTCGTGCAGCACGATTCGCGCCTCGGTCGTGTCGCGCATCAGGCTGCCGGAGAGGTCGTCCAGGATCAGCCCGTAGAAGCGCAGGCTGCGATCGAGCGCCTGGCCCAGGGTCCGGCAAGCGAGGACCGAATGGCACAACATGGCAAAACTGCCGGCCTTCATGCGGCGCGAATCCTGGCCGAAAAACTCATCGTCGAGCACCATTGCGATGGTGCGCCAGAGGGCGCCATAGTGCTTGGCCGACACCCGCGCTTGGGGTACTTGCAGCAGGCTCGGGCTGAGACCGACGTTCTCCAGCAACTCGTCCGCGTTCAAGCCGCGGTCGCGGACGCTTTGCAGCGCGGCGGCCACGAAGCAAATGGCAATGGTTCCCGGTTCCGCGGGACGCGGGGCCGCGGCGGCAGCCGCCCGGCTCATGACCCCCAAGTCGGCATTGCTGTTTCGCCTGCGCATTGAGATAGCGTAGTTTACGCGATACGGTCGGCGCCGGATCACGTAAACTACCGGGGTCAAGGCTTTGCGCAAACGTCGACCCGAGGACCTCCATGAATACCAGACCTGCGGCATTGGAAAATCAAGTACCCGCCGTCAAATTGCTGCTCGACGGCAAATTTGTCGATTCACACACCGACGAATGGCACGACGTCGTCAACCCCGCGACGCAGGCGGTGCTCGCGCAAGTCCCCTTCGCCACCGATGAGGAAATCAACGCCGCGGTGGCCTCGGCCAAGCGCGCCTTCAAGACCTGGAAGAACACCCCGCTGGCGGCGCGCGCGCGCATCATGCTGAAGCTGCAGGCGCTGGTGCGCGAACACACGGCGCGGATCGCCCGAACTTTGAGTGCCGAACAGGGAAAGACGCTGGCGGATGCCGAGGGAGACGTGTTCCGCGGACTCGAAGTGATCGAGCACGCCTGCTCCATAGGCACCCTGCAATTGGGCGAATTTGCCGAGAATGTCGCCGGCGGCGTGGACACCTATTCCCTGCGTCAACCGATCGGCGTGTGCGCCGGCATCACGCCGTTCAATTTTCCGGCCATGATTCCTCTGTGGATGTTCCCCATGGCCATCGTCTGCGGCAACACCTTCGTGCTCAAGCCTTCCGAGCAGGATCCTCTGACCCCCATGCTGCTGGCCGAACTCGCGCTCGAGGCCGGCGTGCCGCCGGGCGTCTTGAATATCATCCACGGCGGCAAGCGCGCAGTCGATGCCATCTGCGCCCATCCGGATATCGTTGCCGTGTCCTTCGTAGGTTCCACCGCCGTCGGCACCCATGTGTACAGTCTGGCCTCGCAGCACGGCAAGCGGGTGCAGTGCATGATGGGCGCCAAGAACCACGCCGTGGTGATGCCCGACGCCAACAAGGAACAGTCGCTGAACGCGCTGGTGGGAGCGACCTTCGGCGCCGCCGGACAGCGCTGCATGGCCACCTCGGTGACCGTGCTGGTCGGAGAGGCTCAGAAATGGATTCCTGACATCGTGGCCAAGGCAAAGACGCTCAAGGTCAATGCGGGAGTGGAGTCAGGCGCGGATCTCGGGCCCGTGGTCTCCAAGACCGCCAAGAACCGCATCCTGGGTCTGGTGGAGGACGGCATCCGCGAGGGCGCCAAGCTGGAACTGGACGGCCGCGCCATCAAAGTACCCGGGTACGAGCAGGGAAATTTCATCGGTCCGACGATTTTCTCCGGTGTGACGCCGCAGATGAAAATCTATACCACCGAAATCTTCGGGCCCGTGATGGTCATCCTCGGCGTGAATACCTTGGATGAGGCGATCACGCTGGTCAACGACAATCCCTTCGGCAACGGCACCGGCATCTTCACGCAAAGCGGCGCCGTCGCGCGCAAGTTTCAAAACGAGATCGACGTGGGCCAGGTGGGTATCAATGTGCCGATTCCGGTCCCCGTGCCGATATTCAGCTTCACCGGCTCGCGCGGCTCGAAGCTCGGCGATTTGGGGCCTTACGGCAAGCAGGTGGTGCAGTTCTACACTCAGACCAAGACGGTCACCACACGCTGGTTCGATGACAGCGCCGTGTCCGGCGGCGTCAATACGACCATCAGCCTGAAGTGACATCGGAGGGCGCGCCGGCCCTGGCGGCGCCGCACCCATGGACGTTTCGAGTGAAATTCGCAATCACATTGCGTTCTTGACGCTGAATCGCCCCGCGGCGCTCAACGCATTGTCGCTCGGCATGATCCTCAACCTGCGTGCCTTGTTCGACGAGCATGCGGCGAACCCTGAGGTGCGTGCGGTGCTGATCCAAGGCGCGGGCGACCGAGCATTTTGCGCCGGCGGGGACCTGCGCGCGCTGTACCAGAGCTTCAGGGCCAGAGATTCGCTGCACCGCGAGTTCTTCGCCGCGGAATATGCACTCGATCAGTCGCTGTACTCGTATCCCAAACCCTACCTGGTCCTGATGGACGGCATCACCATGGGCGGCGGGATCGGAATTGCCCAGGGTTCAGCCCTGCGCATCGTCGGCGAACGGACGCGCATCGCCATGCCGGAAGTGGCCGTCGGGTTCTTTCCCGACGTGGGCGCGAGCTACTTCCTGTCGCGCCTGCCCGGCGCCCTCGGCCGCTACCTGGCATTGACCGGAGTACAGATTCGCGGCGGCGATGCCCTGTACAGTCAGCTGGCCGATGTGTATCTGCCCGCGGCCGCCATCGCCTCGCTCCCGGATGACCTGGCCGCCCTGCGCTGGAACGAGCAGCCGGCAGCCGAACTGCGGGCGTTCATCTACGCCCGAGCCGCTCTAGGATTGCCCGCGCCGAGCTTGAGCCTGCTGCGCCCCGCCATCGACGAACATTTCTCGCACCCCACCGTGCCTGCCATTCTCGCCTCGCTCGCTGCCGAGACCCGCGCCGACTACGCCGATTGGGCGGCGCAGTCGGTCAAGCTGCTGCGCAGCCGCTCGCCCACCATGCTGTGCGTGACCCTGGGCCAGCTGCAGCGCGGCGCTTCCTTGAGTCTTGCCGCCTGTTTTCGCATGGAACTCGCCATGGCGCAGCAGTCGTTTCTGCATGGTGATTTCATCGAGGGGGTGCGCGCGCTGATCATCGACAAGGACAAGTCGCCGCGCTGGACGCCGGGCCGGGTCGAAGACGTGACTGATTCCATGATTGAAGCTTTTTTCCGGGGATATCCATGAAGCTGATCGATACACATGCCGTCGTTTCGGGCGGCGCCTCAGGCCTGGGTCTCGCGGTCGCCACCCGCATTGCCCGGGCCGGTGGCCGCGTGGCCCTTCTCGACGTCAATGCGGCGCAAGGGAACGCGGCCGCCGCAGCGCTCGGCGAGCACGCCCTGTTCATCGCCACCGACGTGACCGACGAATCCGGGGTCAATGCGGCCATTGAACAGGCCCGCGAGCGCATGGGCAGGATCGACGCGGCGGTCAATTGCGCGGGCATCGGGCCGCCGGGGCGCTTGGTCGGGAAACAAGGCGCGATGGCCGGCGCGTTCTTCCGCAAGATGATCGAAATCAATCTGGTCGGCACCGCCTTGGTCTCGAAGGCGGCGGCCGTGGCCATGCAGCAGAATGTGCCGAACACCGCGGGCGAGCGCGGCGTGATCGTGATGACGGCTTCGGTGGCCGCGTTCGACGGCCAAATCGGCCAGGTGGCGTACTCGGCCTCCAAGGGCGGCATCGTGGCGATGACTCTGCCCATGGCGCGTGAGTTCGCCTCCTCGGGGATTCGCGTCATGACCATCGCGCCCGGCCTGTTCGCGACCCCCATGCTCAAGGCGCTGCCGCAGGAGGCGCAGGACTCCCTCGGCAAGCAAACCCCGTTTCCGCCGCGCCTCGGCGATCCGGATGAGTACGCCGCCATGGTGGGTCACATTCTCGAGAACGCCATGCTCAACGGCGAAACCATCCGCCTCGACGGTGCGATTCGGATGCAGGCGCGTTAGCCGCTGCGCCAGGACCCGCCCATCTCAGGGAAAATTAACGGAGACGGTTTGAGTGGCGGCGACGCTGATGCCGCTTTTCACGGGTGTAGACGTGAACCGCACCGCGGCATCCGCTTGGTCCGGGTTGTCCATGGACGCCTGGCAGGTGTAGGCAACGGAGTAGGTGCCCGGTGACAAGAACGTGAACTGATAGTAGTAGTCGCCTGCCTGATCCAGCGCCGGCACCTTGGAGGCGATCGGCTGGTTCATGTCGCCGGCGGCGGCCATGCTGTTGTAATCCTCCGGCATGCTGACCGAGCCGCTGTAGAGATAGACGGCCGGTGTGCATCCCGTCGGAATCAAGGCCATGGCGACAGTGCCTTGGATGTTGCCGACCGTGGTGTTGTCAACCAGGCGCTCCACTGGCTTGAGTATGCACGCGGGCGCTTGGCCGGGCGGACAGGTAATGGCCTTGCGCAAGTCGAAGTCGATGCTGTAGTCCGTCACGCCGCTCGAGCCCACGGTGAAATCGTTGACCAACTTCAGTCCGGTCTGCGCGCCGCTTGGAATCAGCAGGCCATGCATCGTGCCGTCGGCCAGCACCATGTAGGAATGACTGGGATCGCCGTCGGCGACCACGGTCAAGCGGATCTGGCCGTACGTGCCCGCGGCAATCGGCTGATTGAACAGTTGCGCCGAGGCGGTGCCACCCTGCGTGAGCAGATCGATGGCCTTCGGCGTGGTGAATGTGATGTTGACGGGGTTGCCGCTGTTGGGATCCAGTTCGACGCCCGTAAATTCGACCACTACGTGCTGTGCGCCGTCGACCGGCGCGTCCGCCACGGACAGCGTCATCTGACCCATGCCGCCGGACGAGCCGCCGCCGCAT
This sequence comes from uncultured Gammaproteobacteria bacterium, assembly GCA_963800375.1. Taxonomy (GTDB): domain Bacteria; phylum Pseudomonadota; class Gammaproteobacteria; order Steroidobacterales; family Steroidobacteraceae; genus Bog-1198. The sequence goes on from CAWDAT010000005.1 coordinate 205,346, forward strand.
GCAGTCAGGGCCGAGGCGAGGGTTGCTGCCAAACACCGTGAGTTGAGTCGGCCGATGGGTCTGATCATGGCGTACACCGCTCGCTTCTAGTGTTCGCAAAGCATACCCCTCGGCGCGGCATGAGAGTACGCGTCGGTTGAAACCGACAAAAACCGCTTATTGGGAATATGTCATCTGGACTCCAAAATGATTTCAGTCGGCGGTGCCGGTGGTCCTGAGCGCTACGTCACGCAGAATTTCGCGCCGCCGCGCCTCGCTTGCCCGCGACCATTCGGTGATCTCCTCGATGGTGCGGCGGCAGCCGATGCACCACCCTCGTGCGTCCAACCGACAGATGTCGACGCACGGCGAGCGCACGCCCGTCTCAGCGTTCAATGCTGCATCGACCATTGCCGCACTATCCTATGAATGGCATCCAGCCCGTCCGTCAACGCCGCCGGTCCCGGCTGCAGGATGAGCGGGGACTTGATCTCGTGCAATTCTCCGTGGCGCACCGCAGGCACGGCCTCCCAGCCGGCGCGCGCGGTCACTTGGTTCGGCCGGAAGCGCTTGCCGCACCAGGAACCGAAGATGATCTCGGGCGCGCGACGCACGACCTCGCCGGCATCGCCCAGAATGCGATCCTTCGCCAAGGCGCACAGGGCACGCTCGGGGAACACGTCATCGCCGCCGGCGATGCCGACCAGCTCGCTGACCCAGCGAATGCCGGTGATGAGCGGCTCATCCCATTCTTCGAAGTAGACCCGCGGACGCCGCGGCAACAGGGTTGCGGCCCGGCGCACGCCTTCGACATGGGCTTCGAGTTGCAGCGCATAGCGCTCGGCCTGCTCGGCGGCCCCCACCAAGGCCCCGAGCCGGCGCACATAGCCCAATATTCCATCGACCGAACGATGATTGCTGATCCAGACTTCGACGCCGCGCTTGATCAGCGCCTGCGCGATGTCGGCCTGAATATCGGAGAAGCCGATGACGAAATCCGGCTTAAGGTCGAGAATCCGATCGATTCTTGCGCTGGTGAACGCCGACACTCGGGGCTTCTCGCGGCGCGCCCGCGCCGGGCGCACGGTGAAGCCGGAAATGCCCACGATCCGTTCCTCCAGTCCCAGCGCGTAGAGGACCTCCGTGGGCTCCTCGGTCATACAGATGATGCGGCGCGGATACCGGCCGTCCATGGGCCTAGAGCACGCCTTCGGCCAGCGCGCCGACGGCGCCGTGAACGATGCTGTGCGCAAGTCCTGGTGCCTGCGACAACACATGGTCCGCGTAAAACCGCGCCGTCATGATCTTCGCGGCGTAGAAACCGGCATCGACGCCGTCATCGGCGCCGACCGGCGGTGCGGCAAGCCGCCGTTGCGCGATCAGCGCCGAGCGCAGCAGCTGCCAGCCCCCCGCCACGATGCCGAAGAGTCTGAGCAGGGGCACGGCGCCGACCGAGACTCCCTGGATGTCGGTGCCGTAGTTCTCCACCACGTAGCGCACCGCCCGCTCCAAGGCCTCGACCGCGGCGCCGAACGCGTCGGCAAGGGCCGACAGGGTCGGTGCGGCTGCGAGTTCCGCAGCCAAAGATTTCATCTCCTCGATCGCGGCTTGAGCGGCGCGGCCGCCGTCGCGCGCGAGCTTGCGCCCGATCAAATCGTTGGCCTGAATGCCGGTGGTGCCCTCGTAAATCGGCGTGATGCGTGCATCGCGCAGAAACTGCGCGGCGCCGGTTTCCTCGACGAAGCCGACGCCCCCGTGCACCTGGATGCCCAACGAGGCGATGTCGACCGAGGTCTCCGTGCACCAGCCTTTGACCACGGGAATCATCAGATCGGCGATGGCTTGGTGCCGTTGCCGCTCTCCGGCGTCCGGATGCAGGCGCGCCGCGTCCAAGGAAACCGCGACCACGCCGGCAAGCGCCCGCATGGCTTCGGTTTGCGATTTCATGAGCAGCAGCATGCGGCGCACGTCGGGGTGCTTGACGATGGGCACGCGCGCGCCGCCGCGGGTGCCGGCCCCGGTGCCCTGAATCCGCTCGCGGGCATAGGCCAGCGCGGTCTGGTAGGCGCGCTCGGAAATTCCGACGCCTTCGAGGCCCACGGAGTAGCGGGCTGCGTTCATCATGATGAACATGTACTCCAGACCGCGGTTCTCTTCGCCGACCAACTCGCCCAACGCACCGCCGTCCTGCCCGAAGGCCAGCACGCAGGTGGGGCTCGCGTGGATGCCGAGCTTGTGCTCGATGGAGACGCAGTGCACGTCGTTGCGCGCGCCGAGCGAGCCGTCCGCGTTCACCAGGAACTTCGGCACCAAGAACAGCGAGATGCCCTTGACGCCTTCCGGGGCTCCGGCCACGCGTCCCAGCACCATGTGCACGATGTTTTGCGTCAAATCGTGCTCGCCGTAGGTGATGAATATCTTCTGGCCCGTGACCCGGTAGCGGCCCTCGCCGGTGGGCACGGCCCGGGTGCGCACGGCGGAGAGGTCGGAGCCCGCCTGCGGCTCCGTGAGATTCATGCTGCCGGTCCATTCGCCGGCGACCATTTTCGGCAGGTACAAATCGCGCTGGGCCTGCGAGCCGCGCAGCTCGATGGCGTCGATCGCGCCGCGGGTCAGCATCGGGCAGAGCGCGAAGGCCACATTGGCGCCGTTCCACATCTCCTCGACCAGCGCCGACAATACCCTGGGAAGGTTCTGGCCGCCGAATTCTGCGGGACAAGACAGCGCGCTCCAGCCATCGGCGGCAAATCGCGAGTAAGCCTGCTTCCAGCCGGCGGCGGTCAATACCCGGCCTCCCTGCCAGCGCGCGCCTTCCAGGTCGCCGCTGCGGTTGAGCGGGGACAGTACGCCGCCGGCGAACTTGGCGGCTTCTTCCAGCACCGCGCCGGCCACGTCCAGGCCGACCTCGCCGAAACCGGGAAGCCGTGCGAGCAGATCGAGATCGATCAACTCACGCAGCACAAACTTCATGTCCGCCAGCGGCGCCTGATATTCCTGCATGTCGCCTCTTGCGCCGCTTACATGTTGCGCCGGTAGCGGCCACCGACGTCGTACAGCGTGTGCGTGATCTGCCCCAGGGAACAGCCGCGCACGGCATCCATCAGCACCTCGAAGGTGTTGCCATTGTCGATGACGGTGCGCCGCAGACGTTCGAGCAGTTCCGGGGTCTCCCCGGCATGCGCGAGATGGAAACTCTTGAGCCGCGCGAGCTGCGATTGCTTCTCCGCCTCGGTGGAGCGCGCCAATTCGATGGTTTGCGGCGCGGCTTGGGTATTGGGGTTGCGGAAGGTGTTGACCCCGATGATGGGATACGAGCCGTCGTGTTTGCGGCGCTCGTAGTACAGCGACTCTTCCTGGATCTTGCCGCGCTGGTAGCCGGTTTCCATGGCGCCGAGCACGCCGCCCCTCTCGGCAATGGCGTCGAATTCCTTCAGCACCGCCTCTTCGACCAGGTCGGTGAGCTCGTCGATGATGAAGCTGCCCTGGTTGGGGTTCTCGTTCTTCGCCAGGCCCCATTCCCGGTTGATGATGAGCTGAATCGCCATGGCGCGGCGCACGCTTTCCTCGGTGGGCGTGGTGATCGCCTCATCGTAGGCATTGGTGTGCAGGCTGTTGCAGTTGTCATAGATGGCGCACAGCGCCTGCAGCGTCGTGCGTATGTCGTTGAACGCCATCTCCTGCGCGTGCAGCGAGCGGCCCGAGGTCTGCACGTGGTATTTGAGCTTCTGGCTGCGCTCGTTCGCGCCGTAACGGTTCTTCATCGCCACCGCCCAGATGCGGCGCGCGACGCGGCCGATCACCGAATATTCGGGATCCATGCCGTTGGAAAAGAAGAACGACAGATTCGGCGCGAAATCATCGACGTGCATGCCGCGCGCGAGATAGGACTCGACGTAGGTGAAGCCGTTGGCGAGCGTGAACGCGAGCTGCGAGATGGGATTCGCGCCGGCTTCGGCGATGTGATAACCGGAGATCGACACCGAATAGAAATTCTGCACCTGGTGGTGCACGAAATATTCCTGCATGTCGCCCATCATCTTGAGCGCGAACTCGGTGGAGAATATGCAGGTGTTCTGACCCTGGTCTTCCTTCAAGATGTCGGCCTGCACGGTGCCGCGCACCGTCGACAAGGTCCAGGCCTTGATCTTCTGGCATTCATCCGCCGTCGGATCGCGGCCGTTTTGCTGCTGGAATTTCTCGATCTGTTGATCGATGGCGATGTTCATGAACATGGCGAGTATCATCGGTGCCGGACCGTTGATGGTCATGGACACCGACGTCGTCGGCGCGCACAGGTTGAAGCCCGAGTACAGCACCTTCATGTCGTCCAGCGTCGCGATGGACACGCCGGAGTTGCCGACCTTGCCGTAGATGTCCGGCCGCGGGTCCGGATCCCAGCCGTACAGGGTCACGGAATCGAATGCGGTGGACAGTCGGTGCGCCGGCATGCCTTCCGACACCCGCTTGAAGCGCTGATTGGTGCGGAAGGCGTCGCCCTCGCCCGCAAACATGCGCGTGGGGTCTTCGCCCTCGCGCTTGAAGGCGAACACGCCGGCCGTGTAGGGGTAGGAGCCCGGCAGGTTCTCCTTGAGCAGAAAGCGCAGAATCTCGCCGTCGTCCTCGAAACGCGGCAGCGACACTTTGCGGATTTTCGAGCCCGACAGCGAGTCGTAGGTGAGCTGGGTGCGGATCTCCTTGTCGCGGATCTTCACCACATACTCGGGCTGGGCGTACAGCTCCTGGGTTTTCGGCCACTGCTCCAGCAGCTTCGCCGCCGCCGGATTGAGCTCGGCGCTCTTGGCGGCGATCAGTTCATCGAAGCCCGCCGCGGCCAACCCGGCCGCCGCAAACAGCGCCTTCGAGGTCTTGAGCGACTGCCGCTCGCGCGCGATCCGCGCCTGGCTGCCGACGGCGCGGTGGAACTCGCGCAGCGTCTGGGACACTTCCGCCAGATAGCGCACGCGTTCGGGGGGCACGATGGCACGGCCGCGCGATGACACCTTGACGGCGACGGGCGGCAGCTTGCCCGGGCCGGGTTTCAAACCCTTGTCCGTCAGGCGCGGCAACATCGCCTGGTACAGCGCGGTGACCCCATCGTCGTTGAAACGCGAAGCCATGGTGCCGAACACCGGCATGCTGTCCGGCGCCTGCGCAAACCATTCATGATTTCGCTGATACTGCTTGCGCACGTCCCGCAGCGCATCCTGCGAGCCCTTGCGGTCGTACTTGTTGATGGCGACGAAGTCGGCGAAATCGAGCATGTCGATTTTCTCCAGCTGCGAGGCCGCGCCGAATTCGGGAGTCATGACGTACAGCGAGACGTCGACCAGCGGCACGATGGCCGATTCACCCTGCCCTATTCCCGAGGTCTCCACCACGATCAGATCGAAGCCGCTCACCTTGCAGGCGGCCAGGACTTCCGGCAACGCGGCCGAGATTTCCGTGCCGGTGCCGCGCGTCGCCAGCGAGCGCATGAATATCCGCTCGGATTCGATGGCATTCATGCGAATGCGGTCGCCGAGCAGCGCGCCGCCGGTGCGCTTGCGCGACGGGTCGATCGAAATGACGGCCACCCGCAGCTTGTCCTGCTGATCGAGGCGCAGCCGCAGAATGATCTCGTCGGTGAGCGAGGATTTGCCCGCGCCGCCCGTGCCGGTGATCCCCAAGATGGGAGTCTTGATGGCCGCCGCCGCCTGCAGCAGCGACTGGCGCAGCCGCGGAGCGTACGCGCGGTTTTCAAGCGCGGTGATCACGCGCGCCAGCATGCGGCGGTCGCTCGAGCGCAACGCCTCCAGCGCATCGCTTTCCGCGGGCGCAAGCTTGGACAGATCGTAGTCGCTCGAACGGATCACGTCATCGATCATCCCCTGCAGGCCCAATTTGGCGCCGTCTTCCGGGGAATACAGTCGGGTCACGCCATAGGCCTGAAGTTCGCGAATTTCCGCGGGCACGATCACGCCGCCGCCGCCGCCGAATACCTTGATATTGTCGCCGCCGTTCTCGCGCAGCAGATCCATCATGTATTTGAAAAACTCGACATGGCCGCCTTGGTAGGAAGTGACGGCGATGCCCTGTACGTCCTCCTGCAAGGCGGCGTTGACGATTTCCCGCACCGAACGGTTATGGCCCAGGTGGATGACCTCGGCTCCCGAGGCCTGCAGCACCCGGCGCATGATGTTCACCGATGCGTCATGGCCGTCGAACAACGAGGTGGCGGTGACGAACCGGACCTTGTTCACGGGCTGGTAGACCGGCTTGGCGGCGATGGACACGGCGCTCATAGGCTCATTTTAGAGGACCCCCGCAGCGAAAAACATGTCCAAAAAAGTCGCCCGGAGTGAGCAAAAATGCCACAAATGGGCTCATTGACGGGCGCCGGCGGCCCAGTTCGGTGCGCGCTTCTCGATGAACGCCGCGACCCCTTCCTGGGCGTCGCCGGCCATCATGCCGCAGGCCATCGCCTGACCCGCGAGTTGGTAGGCGGACGCGATTCCCAGTTCCAATTGGCGATAGAACAATGCCTTCCCCGCGGCAATCACCGCCGGCGGCTTGGCCATGATGGCCGCCGCGAGCGCGTCGACCGCCCGATCAAGATCTGGCGCGGCGACGCATCGATTGATAAGGCCGCGCTGCACGGCAGCGGCGGCGTCGATGGACTCGCCCGTCACCAGCATTTCGAACGCCGCCTTGCGGCCGACGTTGCGCCCGAGCGCCACCGACGGCGTGGCGCAGAACAATCCGACGTTGACCCCGGACACCGCAAACCGCGCATCGGCGGCAGCCACGGCCAGATCGCACATGGCCACCAACTGACACCCCGCGGCGGTTGCAATGCCGTGCACGCGTGCGATCACCGGCTGCGGCAGTGTCTGGATGCGCAGCATCAGGCGGCTGCAATGGTCGAACAGCCGCTGGTAGTACTCCACGCGTGGGTTGGCCTGCATCTGCTTCAAATCGTGGCCGGCGCAAAACGCCTTGCCGGCGCCGCCGAGCACCACGACGCGCACCGCCGCATCGGCGGCGACCGCCTCGAGCGCGCCCTCGAGTGCCGTCAACATCTCCTCCGACAGCGCGTTGTACTGGGCCGGGCGATTGAGCGTGAGATAGGCGGCGGCGCCGCGGCGCTCGGTCAGAACCAAGGATTGAGGCTCGGGCGACATGTTGGATGCATTCATTGCAGACTCCCCGGTAACAAACAGCATCTTCAGCCCGCGATCGGCTCCGCCAATTTCTTCGGAAACGAGCCCGCCCGGCTCAGCATCCCCGGAACGTCGCGGCCCATGGCGCCGGCCAGCCAGCGCGCGGAGGCGATCAAACGCTCCAGGTCCAACCCCGTGCGATAACCGGACCGATGCAGCAAGTACACCACGTCCTCGGTGGGGACGTTGCCCGTGGCTCGCGGCGCGAAGGGACAGCCGCCGATGCCTCCCAGCGAAGCGTCCACGGTCTTGGCACCGGCTTGGACTGCGGCCCACACATTGGCGAGCCCGGTATTTCGCGTATTGTGAAAATGCACGCGCACCGGCAACGGCTTGATCGCGGCAATCACCTTCTCGACCAGCGCCGTCACCTCCGCGGGACTCGCGACACCGATGGTGTCTGCGAGAGCGACTTCCATCGGACCGCAGGCCGCGGCCGCACGCGCCATCTCCACCACGCGCAAGGGATTGACTTCGCCGTCGTAGGGACAGCCGAACGCCGTCGATATGATGATTTGCGCTCGCTTGCCGCGCTCGCGCGCCAGACGCACGACGTCGCAGCACATGGCCAGCGACGCGTCGGAACTCATGCCCTGATTGCGCACGGCGAAGCCGTCGGAAGCCGCGCAGCCGGCGCCCACTTCGTCCATGCCGGCGTCCAGGGCGCGCAGCGCACCGCGCTTGTTCAGCGCGAGGCCGATGAAGATGACCCCGTCACGGCGCGGCAACTCCGCAGCGACGGCTTCGGCGTCGGCCATTTGCGGCACGAGTTTGGGATTGACGAAGCTGTTGGCTTCAATTCGCCGTACGCCGGCATCGAGTGCACGGCCGATGAACTCCAGCTTTTGCGAGGTGGTGAACAACGCTGATTCGTTCTGCAGGCCATCGCGTGGACCGACTTCCACTATTTCAATGTCTGGCATATTTAACTCGTGATTTCAATGTATTATAGATAAGATATTACCTTATTTCGATGACTCCGAACCATATCCGCCGCCGCCCGGAGTCGCGATGACGAAGCAGTCGCCCGCCCGCATGCGCACCTCCGCAATGTGCTCGAGGCGTTCCACGGCGCCATCGGCGCGCTCGATCCAGTTCTCGCCGGTGGCGCCGCACTCACCGCCGTTCAAGCCAAAAGCACCGTAACGCCGGCCGTTGCTCAAGATGGAAGCCGTCATGGCCTCCAGAAAGCGAACCCGCCGCACGCCGCCGTTGCCGCCGCGCCAGCGCCCGGCGCCGCCCGATCCGGCGCGAATCTCATAGGACTCTAGCCGCACCGGGAAGCGAAACTCCAGCACTTCCGGATCGGTCAGCCGCGAATTGGTCATGTGGGTTTGGACCACGCTGGTACCGGCGAATTCTGGACCTGCGCCGGAGCCGCCGGCGATGGTTTCGTAGTACTGATGCTGCGCATTGCCGAACGTAAAATTGTTCATGGTGCATTGCGCCGCGGCCATCACTCCCAAGGCGCCATACAGGGCGTTCGTGACACAGGTCGAGGTCTCCACGTTGCCGGCCACCACCGCGGCCGGAGGTCGCGGATTGAGCATGCAGCCCTCGGGCAGGATGATCTGCAGAGGTTTCAGGCAGCCGGCATTCAACGGAATGTCGTCGTTCACCAAGGTGCGGAACACGTACAGGACAGCGGCCGTGGTGATGGCCCGCGGCGCATTGAAGTTGTTTCGCTGCTGTTCGCTGGTGCCGCTGAAGTCAATGCAGGCGCTGCGCCGCGCCGCATCGACCCGCACGCAGACGTGGATGCGTGCCCCATTGTCCAGCGGCAGAGTGAACTCGCCGTCCTTGAGCGCCGTGATGACGCGGCGCACCGATTCCTCGGCGTTGTCCTGCACATGGCGCATGTAGGCCGCCACGGTATCGCGGCCGTGTTGCGCCACCGTCGCCTTGAGCTCCGCAACGCCCGTTTCGTTGGCGGCGATTTGCGCGCGCAGATCCGCGAGGTTTTGCGCCGGATTGCGCGATGGATGGGGCCCCGCGGCGAGCAGCTCGCGCAAGGCGCGGTCGCGCAGAACGCCGCGCTCGATGAGCTTGAAGTTGTCGATCAACACCCCTTCATCGGCGATGCTGGCCGAGAACGGGGGCATGGAGCCCGGGGTCGTGCCGCCGATATCGGCGTGATGGCCGCGCGAGGCCACGAAAAAGCCCGGTCGGGCATCGCCCTCGTCGAGATACACCGGAGTCACCACCGTCACATCCGGCAGGTGCGTGCCGCCATGGTAGGGATCGTTCAACACGTAGACGTCGCCGTTCTGCATGTCGGGATTGCGGACGATGACCGTGCGGATCGATTCGCTCATCGAGCCCAGATGCACCGGCATATGGGGCGCATTGGCGATCAGCGAGCCCTGCGCGTCGAACAAAGCGCAGCTGAAATCCAGGCGTTCCTTGATGTTCACCGAGTAAGCGGTGTTCTGCAGGCGCAGCCCCATTTGCTCGGCGATGTTCATGAACACATTGTTGAACAGTTCGAGGGTCACCGGATCGACCTGAGTGCCGGCCGCGCGCCGCACGCCACGGGCGCGCACGCGGTGCAATTCGATAGCCCCTGCCGCCGTCATCGTCGCGCGCCAGCCCGGCTCAACCACGGTGGTGGCATTACGCTCGGCGAGAATGGCCGGGCCCTCGATGGCGGCACCGGTACCCAAGGTCTCGACCCGGTACAGTCCGACGGTGCGCCAGCCCGCGGCATCGTCGCTTTCGAGGCAGTACATGCGAACCTTTGCGTCGGCCGCCGCCGCGCTCGCCGCCGCGGCGGCCGGCGGCGGGACTGCCGGCGCGTCCGCCCCGGGCGCGATGCATTCCACCGTCACCGACTCGATCACCAGGGAGTGGCTCGGCATGAGAAAGGAGAAGCGGCGGCGATAACCTGCTTCGAACGCCTTGCGGAGGCGCGCCGCCGCAGCGCCGGGCGTGCTGCGCATGGGCAGCTCCACTCCCAGCGTCGTGTCCGTGCCCTGGTAGCGAACGTGGGCTTGCGTGACGAACCGCCGGACTGCACCGCCAGAGTCCTGCGCACCCAGCGCCGCAGCGAGCTCGTCGGCCGCCTCTGACTGCAGACGCAGCGCAAGCCGCCGCGCTTCTTCTACTCCGCCGTCATCGAGCGCACGCTCCACCGCCGACTCACGCATGACGGTTTGATCGGCGAGCCCCATGCCGTAGGCGGACAGCACCCCGGCCAAGGGATGGATGAACACGCGGTTCATGCCCAGCGCGTCGGCCACCTGACAGGCATGCTGGCCTCCCGCCCCGCCGAAACACTGCAGGGTGTAGCCGCTCACATCGTAGCCGCGCATGACGGAAATGCGCTTCACGGCATTGGCCATGCTGCCCACGGCGATCCGTAGCGCACCTGCCGCCGCCTGCTCGGGATCGAGAGATTTGCCGGCAGCCCTGCTAATACGCTGCGCCAGCTCGGCGAAGTGCCGCGCGACGATGCCGCCATCGAGTGCTTGGCGGGCCTCGGGACCAAACACGTGGGGGAAGTATTCCGGCTGGATGCGGCCGAGCAGCACATTGGCGTCGGTGATGGTGAGCGGCCCGCCACGCCGGTAGCTCGCAGGCCCGGGGTCGGCGGCCGCCGACTCAGGACCCACGCGCAGGCGCGCGCCGTCGAAGCGGATGATGGATCCGCCGCCCGCGGCAATGCTGTGAATGCTCATCATGGGCGCCCGAACCCGCACCCCGCCGACTTCGGTGTCGAAGGCGCGTTCGTAGTTGCCGTAAAAATGGCTGACATCCGTGGAGGTACCGCCCATGTCGAATCCGATGACCTTTGAGTGCCCTGCCGCCTGCGCGGTGCGCGCCATGCCGACAATGCCGCCCGCCGGCCCCGACAGAATCGCATCCTTGCCGTGGAAGTGCCGGGCCTCGGTCAGCCCGCCGGAGCTTTGCATGAAGTACAAGGGAACCCCGGGCATCAGCTCCGCCACCCCATCGACATAACGCCGCAGAATCGGCGACAGGTAGGCGTCGACCACGGTGGTATCGCCGCGCGGCACCAGCTTCATCAGCGGACTCACGCGGTGCGACATCGAAATCTGGCTGAAACCGATTTGCCGCGCCAGATCCGCGGCGGCCATTTCATGCTCGGTGTAGCGGTAGCCGTGGAGAAACACGATGGCGCAGGAGCGCAAGCCGTCGGCGAAGGCTGCCTGCAAAAGGACGCTGAGCGATGCCGAGTCCAGCGGCTCGATGACCTCGCCGCGTGCGCCGACGCGTTCAGCAGCCTCGATCACGCGCTCGTACAACATTTCGGGCAGCACGATGTGCCGGTCGAACAGGCGCGGCCGCGCCTGGGTGGCAATGCGCAACGCATCGCGAAACCCGCGCGTGATCACCAGCAGGGTGCGCTCGCCCTTGCGCTCCAGCAAGGCGTTGGTGGCGACGGTGGTGCCCATTTTCACGCAAGCCACCCGCTCGGCCGTGATCAGCTCCCAGGGCTTGAGTTCAAGCAGCCGCCGGATGCCCTCCACCGCCGCATCCGCATATTGCAACGGATTCACCGACAAGAGCTTGAGGGTGTGCAGGCCGCCGTCGGGCGCGTAGCCGACGATGTCGGTGAAAGTACCGCCGCGATCGATCCAGAACTGCCAGCGCCCGTTCATGCCGCTCGATCAGCCGCGGGTGCGGACTCGCAGATCATCCCAACTGGCGTCCGCGGTCCAGCCGCCGTCCACCGGCAAACTGACGCCATTGATGAAACCGTTGCGTTCATCGTCCGCCAGAAAGGCGATCGCCTCGGCCACATCCTGAGGGCTCGCAAATCGCGCCATGGGCACTCGATCGATGATATCGCCGTCCGAATAGGCGCCGCTCCCTTGATCAGCAACGTCCATTTCAGTCTTGATCCAACCGGGGCAAACGGCGTTGACGCGCACGCCGCGTCCGCCCCACTCGGCGGCCAGCGTCCGGGTCAGGCCGATCAGCCCGTGCTTGGAGGCATTGTAGGCGCTGCGGTGAATGACGCCGGCGAGGCCGGCGACCGAGGCGACGTTCACGATGCTGCCGCGACGCCTTGCCAGCATCTGCGCGCCCAGATAGCGGCACAGCAGGAACGGCCCGAACAAATTGATGTTCATGACCCGCTGCCATTGTGCGGCGCTGGTTTCCTCGGCGGGGGCAATCAGGCTGATGCCGGCGTTGTTCACCAATGCATCGGCCGCGCCGAACTCGCGGGCTATCCATTCGGATACGTGCCGCACGAAGGGTTCCGAGGACACGTCTCCCGACAGTCCCGCCGCTTGTCCGCCGGCGCTGCGCAAGCGCGCCACCTGCTCCTCGAGCGGCTGTATGTCGAGCAGGATCACGCGATATTCGCGCTGCGCGAGCAGCGCGGCTGCGGCGAGGCCGACGCCCTGCGCAGCGCCCGTTACGATGATGGTCTTCACGAAAATCTCCCAGTCAATGACCGCTTTCATTACTGCCGGCGGCCTGCGCGCCGGCCGGCTGTCCGACCTCGATGCCGAGCCATGCCACCGCGCTGGCGACGGCGAATCCCACACCCACGAAAAAAGCCGTGCGCCACAAATGCTCGCCCGACAAGTACCCGACAATGGGGATGCCGATGATCCCGCCCAGATTGCCGCCGGTGTTCATGACACCGCTCACTGCCATGGTATCGCCGCGGCCCACAGTCATGGCTGCACCCCAAAATGCACCTTCGTTGAGTTCCACCACGGCGAAGCACAGCGCAAGGCCCGCCAATGCCCAATAGGGATTGGCGGCATCGACCGACAGCAGCAACAGCGCGCCGGCGATGGGCATGGAGACCATCGGCAGCAGCCGATACCCCCAACGATCGCCCAGCCGCCGGCAGAGAGCTCCGGTGATCCAGCCGCCGATTCCCGCGCCTAGGGCCGCGGCCAGCGGCGGTGCGATTGCGAGCCAACCGCTCTCCAACAGCGAAAACTTGCGCTCTTGCACCAGGTACAGGAACACCCAATTGGAGAGCAGGTAGAACGAATAATTCAGGCACAGATAAGAAATTGCCAGGAGCAACACATTGCGGTTCCTGAGGATGCCGAGCAGCTGCGCGAGGCTGATGTTGCTGTCGACCGGCTGCGCGCTCACGCTGCCGATTTCCGCGATCTCACGTGGGCTCACCGACGGATGCTCGCGCGGCGTATTGCGTCCGTACCAGGCCCACAGCGAAATCAAGCCGACGGCGGGCAGACTGGTCCAAAGCAAGGCGTGCTGCCAGCCCATCACCGACATGAGGGTCGCGATCAAGGGTGGAGTGAGCGCCGCACCGAGGCTCAAACCCATGGTCTGCAGTCCTTGCACCAGGGTCCAGTGGCGCGGCGGAAACCACACCTCGAACACTCCGGCAGATACGGGGAATATCGCTGCCTGCGAGCAGCCGAGCAGCAGCTGCACGGCCAGCAATGCGGCGAACAATCCCACGCCGCTCAGCCAATAGGGCGCCAGCGGCATGCCGATGGTGGCCAGAAATGCAGCCAGTCCGATGATGACGAAGGTGCGGCGTGCGCCTTGGCGTTGCCCGACGATGCCGCCGGGCAGTTGACACAGCCCGTAGCCCAGGACAAATGCCCACTCGATCAAGCTGATCTGGAATTGGCTCAGATGCAGGTCGGGCATCATTTGTGCCGCCACGACCGTGATGCTCTTCTGCTGGAAGTACGCCAGAAACCCGAAGCCGAACAGCAGGGAGAATATGCGCCAGCGGATGCGAATCCACGGCGTGCGCGCGTCAGGCGTCAACATGTATTGTCAGTGCTCCGTGGGCGCCGGTGTGCTTTGCATGTCGAGGCATATCTGCACCGCATGACCCAAGGACGAAGCCGATTTATCGGCGCCGTGCAGGCTGGAGCCCTCGCTCTCCGGCTGCAGCAACATCCCGGGGAGAAACACCGCGACGATGCAGGCATGGGGGAATCGCCGGTGCATGTCGGCCGCCGTCGCATCGCCGCGGCTGCGCTCCTCGCTCGGAAAGGCGCTCACCACATAGACGATGGAGACCGCATCGGCGGCATTGGGCGGCGGCGCGGATTGCAAGTCCTCGAGCAGCATGTGGCGCGCATCTATTTTTTGATCGCGCAGGATGCGCACCAACAGTTCCGTCGCCAGGTCATCGGCCATCGAGCCCAAGCCCACGCAAACGATGACGGAGCCGGCAGGCACGCTCAAGGGTCCCTGCCAGCGCCCGCTGATCAGTTCGCGCTGCCGGCGCAACTGACGGCCGGCGGTGGTGCTTTCCAAAACCGACGACTGGCGCCGGCGCGGCAGCTTGCGGCTGTCGCCGCCGATGGCGGCGATCACCGCGACCATGGCATTGCGGACTTTGTGTTGCTGCTCTGTGCTGATGGCCCCTGCCTGCAAATCGATGCGCGCCAGATGCAAGGCCGGCAGCAGCACCAGATCACAATAGTTCGCGAAGGAATTGCGCTTCAGATAGGCGCGTGCCCCGGCGATGATTTCATCGGAGTCGGCCGACAGGGCGCGTTGATAAAAGCGCTCCGGCATGGTCAGCGCCTGAGTGTCGCCCAGAATCAGATCGAGCAGGCTGAGGGCCTTTATGTGCCGCCCGGCGACCAGCAGACACAAGGTCAAGGGTGTGGAGACGATCAAGCCGATCGGACCCCACAACCAGCTCCAGAATATTGCGGCAATCACCACCGACAGCGGCGAGAGCCCGGTGGTATGGCCGTACAATTGCGGCTCCACCAGCTGCGCAGCCGCCAACTCGACGGCGGCGAATAATCCGGCGGTGGCCAGCGCCAGCGACCATCCCGGATCGACGGCGGCGGCCAGCAGCACCGCGCACAATGCCGCAATCCACACCCCCAGGTAGGGAACGAACCGCAGCACGCCGGCAAGCGCGGCCCACAGCAGCGGGTGAGGCAGGCCGATGACGCTCAAGCCCACCCAGATGGTGAATCCCAAGCCGAGGTTGACGGCGAATTGCGATACAAAGAATCGCGACAGGCGCTCGCCGGCATCGTTGATCGCCAGGGTCGTGCGGCGAATGTCGGTACCTCCGGCAATGCGGATGAACCGGTCGCGCAACGCTTCCTGTTCCAGCAGCACGAACAGCAGGACGACCAGCACGATGCCGGTGGTCTCGATCGGCACCCAGATCGAGCCGAGAACGCGTTCGACCATCTGCAGGGGATTGAGCGGCGCCTCATGCATTTCCACCGGGATCGGCGTGTTGGGCACCGCAAGCGCGGCGGTCTGCGCTCCGCTCGCCGGTTCCAATGTCCCCGGCGCGGCGGCGGCCGCATGCCGGTTGGCAAAGCGTCCTGCCTGGCGCGTGAGCGCATTGAATCTACCGACGGTGAGGTCGTTGAGCGCCGTAAGTTTGTGTTCGATGGTGCGCTCGTACTGGGGCAGGCTTTCGGCCATGTGAATCATTTGCGATCCGATGATCCCGGCCACTGTCGCGAAGGAACACCCCAACAAAGTCACGGCCGCCAGCACCGAGAGAGTCTGGCCGAGGCCGAGGCGGCGCAGCGCCCGCACCAGGGGGGCGATCAGCAGGCTCAAGATCACGGCCAGGGTCACCGGCACCAGCACGCCCCGGCCAAAGTACAACAGCGCCAGCACGGCGGCGGCCGCGATGATCCCCAACGCCCGGTCGCGCATCGCGAGCGGCGCTGAATCGGCTGCGAACGAGACTGGCGGCTCCATGCGATATATTCGCATATTGCCAGCAGGGGTTACTCAATGAAAAACCGCCCGAGCGGGTTCGGTATCGAGGAATTGCCGCGCATCGTCCGCGGCGAGGGCAGCTGCTTGTTCGACGCCGCGGGGAAACGCTATCTCGACGGCTCGGGGGGTCCGGCGGTGTTCTGCGTGGGGCACGCCCATCCGGAGGTCAATGCGGCGATCATGCAGCAGCTGCGCGAGATCGCCTACGCCTATCGCTATCTCTTCACCAGCGCCGCCCTCGAGAATCTCACCCAGACGGTGCTGCGCCTGTGCGGCGGGGGCTTCGAGGACATCGTGTATACCGGCAGCGGCTCCGAAGCGGTCGAATCGGCCCTGAAGATCGCGCTTCAGCATTTCGCCGCACGCGGGCTGATGGCTAAACGCCGTTTCATCGCGCGCCGGCGCTCCTGGCACGGCAATACCCTGGGAGCGTTGTCGGTGTCGGATTTCGCGCAGCGCCGGCGCGCGTTCGAGGGGAGCCTGCTCGACGTGACGTTCGTCTCCGCAGCCAACGCGTACCGTATCCCCGACGGCGCCTCCGGCGCGACGCTGGTGCAGTTCCTTGCCGCCGAGCTCGAGCAAGCCATCATGTCCTTGGGCTCCGACACGGTCGCCGCCTTCATCTTCGAGCCTATCGTGGGCGCGGCCGGCGGGGTGGTGCCGGCGCCCGACGGCTATGCGCAGGCGATCCAGGCCGTATGCCGCAGGCACGACGTGCTGCTCATTGCGGACGAGGTGATGTGCGGCGCGGGGCGCAGCGGGACCTGGCGCGCATTGGAGCACGACGGCATAGTGCCGGATCTCATGTGCATCGCCAAAGGTCTTGCCGGCGGCTACATCCCCCTGGGAGCGACGTTGGTCACCTCACAGGTGGCAGCGCCCATACGCAGCGAGCACGGCTCCTACCTGACCGGACACACCTTCACCGGCCATAGCGCCGCGTGCGCGGCAGGCCTCGCCGTGCAGCACATCCTCGAGCGCGACCGCCTGCTCGAACGGGTGCGCTGCACCGGTCCTGAGTTTCAAGACGCGATTCGCCGCTCGCTATCCCGCTTCGACGAGGTCGGCGACATCCGCGGGAGGGGATTTTTCGTCGGCGTCGAGCTGGTTCAAGACCGGCGCACCCGGACGCCCTTTCCCGCCGAGCGGGCGCTCAGCTTCGACATTGGCGCGCGCGCATTTGCCGACGGACTCATTTGCTATCCCTGCGCCGGCAACGTCGACGGCGACCGGGGCGACACGCTGATCGTTGCGCCGCCCTACAATGCCAGCGATGCAGAACTCGAGGAAATCGTCGCCCGGCTCGAGCGCGCGGTTGACTCAAGTTTGGGCGGCTCTTGAGGCCGCCGCGTCAGGTTCGTTGACGGCGACGAAGATGCAGCAATTGGTGCGCTCCGCCAGCGATGTGCGCTGCGGGCTGCCCCACCAAAAGCCGCCCGAAGGCTGGGGATAGTGACCCAGCACGATCAGGTCGATCGACAGCCGCCGCGAGAACGCCACGATCTGCTCGATGGTATTGCCGCTGGCCAGGTATCCCTCCGCCCCCACACCGCGTCCCTTCAGCCACTCGATCGATTCATCGAGCAGCTTGCGGTAGCCGCTCTCTTCATTGACGAGGCAGGCATGGCCGGCCGCACCGGCGACCACGGCGGGGTCGGCCACGCCGGTGGGAATGATCGACAGGACGTAGACTCGTGCGCCGACCAGAATGGCGAGTTCGGCGCCTCGCTTCAGCGCCCGACGGCCCACCGCGGTACCGTCATAGCAAAGCAGTACGCGCTTGAACATAATGTCACTCCAGTTCGAACTGCTGGCTGATCCTGCCGCTGTCCGCGCCCTCGGAGTTCCAACTCCACTCATCAAAGTATGCTCGGCCTTGGGTGTCAATGCGAATAATTGTCGAGCAGCGGGTGCCGTAATCGCTCGCGCGCACGAACGCGCTCGACAGCAGGCGCTCCCATTCCAAGCTCACTCCGGTGCGCGGCAATTGCTCATCGGGCGCCGGCCGATCGTCACGCAACAGCTCGAGCAAGGGGGCGGTGTCGGTCATGCCGCGCAGCGCCGCCTCCAGCCGTCCCTTGGCATTCGACACCTTGGGCCAGGGTGTGTCCAGCAAGTGATTCGACAGGCCATAGATGCCGGCGCCCAGTTCACGTCCCAGCCCCGGTACGCTCTCGTAGATCCCGAGCTGCCGGCCATCGGAAAAAATCACGTTGAAGCCGTTGTAGCTCGCGCCCACCTCGCGCAAATGCGCCAGACTCTGCGCGACAGAGGCGCCCGACTCGAGCAAGGATGACACGAGCGCGCCGCGGCTCGGCGCACCGACGCGGCGCTGCCGCGAATCACGATAGTTGGTGAGCGCGGCAAACCGGCCGCCGCGGGTGATCCCGAGCCAGGTACCGCCCGCCTCCAAGTCCCGGCCCGCAAGGATTCCCGGATGATCGGGCCACCAAGTGGCCGCGGCCGCCGGACGCGCATGGAATTCATCCCGATTCGCAGCCACCACGCAGGGGTACTGCGAATGCACTTGCCAGACCACGAGAACCAAACACATTCAAGGACTCTACGCGAGACGTTTGACCCCGGCAAAAGTACGATGAGGCGGTCTTCCGCGTTCTACACTCATGCCGGTAGTGCGTGCCCGAGGTCGAGCGCCTCGTCCAACACTTCCACCCAGTGTTTCACCGGCGTGCGCGTTCCCGACTGCAAGTGTTGAATGCAGCCCATGTTGGCCGACACGATGCCTTGCGGGTCGAGCGCCGCCAAATTCTTGAGCTTGCGGTCGCGCAAGGCCAGAGCAAGATCGGGCTGCAGCACTGAATACGCACCCGCGGAGCCGCAGCAGAAATGGCTCTCACCGGCATGGCTGACATCGAAGCCCAATTCGCGCAGCGGCGCTTCGATTCCGCCGCGCAGCCCCTGGCCGTGTTGGAGCGTGCACGGCACATGAAGGGCGAGGCGCTTTGGAGCGTCGCGCCGCAGCTTGAGTTTAAGTATCGGAACGAGGTCCGGCAGCAGTTCGCTCAAATCCCGCGCCACGGCGCTGATCCGCGCTGCCTTCGCGGCGTAGTCGGGGTCGCGGGATAAGGCGTGCCCATACTCCTTGATCGCCAGAGTGCAGGCTGAGGCACTGGCAATGATTGCCTCCACCTCGCCCGCCTCGACCAGGGGCATCCAAGCATCGATGTTGCGGCGCATGTTGCCCAAGCCGCCCGCATGATCACTTAGGTGCGTGCGCAGCGCCCCGCAACAACCACCGCCCGACTGCATGACGCCGATTCCCGCGGCCTCGAGCACGCGCGCGGCCGCCCGGTCGATGGCCGGCATCATGGCGGGCTGCACGCAGCCTTGCAGCATGAGTACCCGGCGCCGCGGCGCCGCTGCCGGTTCGGGGCCGCGCCTCGGAAGATTCAACGCCGGGGGTACATGCTTCTTCAGCGTCGCCGGCAACAGCGGCCGCAGCGCCTGGCCCAGGCGCATGGCCGGCCTGAACAGAGTCGAAGTCAAGCCCTCCTTGAGCAGCCAGCGTATCGCGCGCTCCCTCACCGGCCGCCGTACCCGCGCCTCGACGATCTTGCGGCCGATATCGACCAGGTGACCATACTCCACACCGCTCGGGCAGGTGGTCTGACAATTCAGACAGGTCAAGCAACGATCGAGGTGCTGCTGGGTGCTGCGGGTCACCTCCCCGCCTTCCAGCACTTGTTTGATCAAATAAATGCGCCCGCGCGGGCCGTCGAGTTCATCGCCCAACAATTGATAGGTTGGGCAGGTCGCATTGCAGAAGCCGCAGTGCACGCACTTGCGCAAGATGGCCTGCGCTTCCTCGCCATCCGGGGTGCCTGCGAATTCCTCGCTCAGGTGAGTCTGCATGGACTTCAGAGCTCGGCGTACAAGCGCCCGGGGTTGAAGACGCCGGCCGGATCGAAGGCCTGCTTCAAGCCCTGATGAATGCGCATGAGGGCGCCGTCCACGGGCGTGAACACGCCGGCAGACTTGTCGGCGCCGCGAATCAGAGTGGCATGGCCGCCGGCCCGTGCCGCGGCGCTGCGCACCTCGGCCGGTTCTGCGTTGCTGCGCCACCACCGCTGGGCGCCGTGCCATTCGATGAATTGCCGGCCTGGTAGATGGACGGGCGGCGCAACGCTCGGCAGTGAGAGCCGCCACAGACATTCGCCGCGGGCCAGGTCGGAGTCGGTGAGCGCAAAGAATTCCTGGGTCTGATCGCGCAGGCTCGACCACCAGGCCTCGGCCTCATCGGCGGCGCCCAGGTTGCCGCCGAGCTTGCTGCATGCCGCACTCACGGCGGCGGTGGCGCCGGCCAGGCGCACGCGCAGCCGACCGTCATGCCAGGCACTGGCATTCATGGACAGGGGCTGCGCGGCCCACTGGTTGAGTTGCTGGAGCGCCCGGCGTTCATCCCAGTCGAAGCTCAGCGTGGCCGAGGACCGCAGAACGGGCAGCACCTTGAGCGAGACCTCGCAAATGACCCCAAGAATTCCCAACGACCCGACCAACAGCCGCGACACATCGTAACCGGCGACATTCTTGGCGACCTGGCCGCCGAAAGTCAGTACTTCGCCGCGGCCGTTGAGCAGGGTCGCTCCCAGCACATGGTCACGTACCGATCCGACATTGGCGCGCGCCGGTCCGGACAGGCCCGCCGCGACCATCCCGCCCACCGTGCCGCCGCGGGAGAATCGCGGCGGCTCGAACGGCAGGCATTGACCGCGCTCCGCGAGCGCGGCTTCCAGTTCGGCGAGCGGCGTACCCGCGCGCGCGGTCACCACCAGTTCGCTCGGCTCATACGAACTGATCCCCGCAAGACCGGTCACATCCAGGGGCTCGCCCCGCAGCGGCCCGCCGTAGAAGGCCTTGGTGCCGCCGCCGCGAATGGCCAGCGGCGTGCGCTGCGTCCGCGCCCGATCGACTTGATCGATCACCGGCCGCAGCGCGGGGTCCACCGTCTCCATCAATACCTCGGCAGCTCAGGATGCGGCAGCAGGCCGCGGTGCACGTGCATCTTCCCGTATTCGGCGCATCGATGCAGAGTCGGGATCACCTTCCCGGGGTTGAGCAATTCCGACGGATCGAAGGCGTGCTTCACGGCCAGGAATTGCGCACGCTCCGCCGGGGCGAATTGCACGCACATGGAATTGAGCTTCTCCACCCCGACGCCGTGCTCGCCGGTCACGGTGCCCCCCAGGCGCACGCTGGTTTCCAGAATATCGGCGCCGAACAATTCGCAGCGATGCATCTCTTCAGGCTCCTCGGCGTTGAACAAAATCAACGGATGCAGATTGCCGTCGCCGGCATGGAAGACATTCACGCACCGCAGGCCGTACTTGCCCTCCATTTGCTGTATCGCGCGCAGCATCTCCGCCAGGCGCTTGCGTGGGATGGTCGAGTCCATGCACATGTAGTCGGGGCTGATGCCGCCCGAGGCGGGAAAGGCGTTCTTGCGGCCGCTCCAAAACTTGAGTCGCTGCGCTTCATCTCGGCTGACCTCGATGCGCGATGCGCCCGCGGCCTCCAGCACCTGCTCCATCCGCTCAATCTCTTCCGCTACTTCCTCGGCCGTGCCGTCGCTCTCGCACAGCAGGATGGCGGCGGCGCTAAGATCGTAGTCGGCGTGCACGAAGGCCTCGACCGCGGCGGTCATGGCCTTGTCCATGAGTTCCAGCCCCGCAGGAATGATGCCGCGGGCGATGACGCTCGCCACCGCGGCGCCCGCCGACTCGACGTCGTCGAAACTGGCCATGATGCAGCGGGCCAACGGCGGCTTCGGCACGAGCTTCACCGTGACTTCGGTGGTCACGGCCAGCATTCCCTCGCTGCCGACCACGATCGACAACAGATCGAGTCCCGCCGCGTCCAACGCCTCAGAGCCGAACTGCACCGGCTCGCCGTCGGCCATGAAGCCGCGGACCTTGAGCACATTGTGCAACGTGAGGCCGTATTTCAGGCAGTGCACGCCGCCGGAGTTTTCGGCCACGTTGCCGCCGATGGTGCAGGCGATTTGACTGCTGGGATCCGGGGCATAGTACAAACCGTACGGAGCCGCCGCCTCGCTGATGGCCAGATTGCGCACCCCGGACTGCACCACCGCCGTGCAGGCCGCGGCGTCGATATTCACGATCCGATTGAACTTGGCGAGCGACAGCACCACTCCCCGGTGATGCGGCGTGGCGCCGCCCGACAGACCCGTGCCGGCACCCCGCGCGATGACGGGCACCCCCAGCCGATGACAGAGCCCAAGCACCGCCGCCACCTGCGCCTCGGTGTCGGGAAGCACGACCACCATGGGCGAGGTGCGATAGGCGGTGAGCGCATCGCATTCATAGGGGGCCGTGTCCTCGTGGCGAAAGAGGATTGCGGCCTGCGGCAGAATGTCGGTGAGCGCGGCCACGACGTCGGCCTGACGCTGCTCCCGAGAGGTGTCCGCCGAGGGATCCAACCGCAATGAGGTGCTCATTGGCGGTCATTATGCACCTTGGCAGCTCGGATTTTGGTCGCCGGCCGCCTACTTCGGTGTCATCACCAGGGGATTGACCAGGTAGCAGCCGATGGCAACCAGGATCAAGTAGGCGAGCAGAATGAAAGTCCAGCCCATGTTGTGGCGGATGACATCGCCTTCCTTGCGCACGAACTTGCTGGTCGACACACCGACGCTCGCGGTTTGCGGAGCCACGGGTTTGCCGATTTCTGCGCCGACGGAATTGAGCGTCGGCAACAGCAGCGGCGGCATGCCGAGCTGCGCGCCGACGAGCGCCTGAAACTTGCCGAACATGGCGTTGGTTGAGGTATTCGATCCCGACAGCGCGACGCCGATGAAGCCAAGGATGGGAGCAACGATGATGAAGGCGGTACCCAAACTCGAAAAGCCTTTCGCAAGCGATGCCGCCATGCCGGAGTAGTTGAAGACGTACGCCAGACCAAAAATGAACACGCCGACCAGACACGCACCCCACATCTGATGGAACGTCCGGCGGAATACCTCGCCGATTTGCGAGCCTTTCAACTTGCCCATCGCCAGCAACAGACCCGCAACGACGAGCCACGACGCCAGGATTGCGGTGCCGCCGATATAAGGGGCGAATCTGAACACTGCGCTGACGTCCGGTTTCGCCGCATCGCAGACTGCCGCGAGCGATGAGCAGGCAACGGCTTTGGCGCTGAACCATGTCACTTTCGGCAATGGCGACCACGGACCCGTCCAGGCCGCGACCACGATCAACAGCACCATGAACGGCATCCAGGCCTGCAGCACTTCCGCAGGCTTGAGTCCATGGCCCTGCGTCTGCTTCGCCACGGCCGGATCGACCGGCACGCCGCCATAACCCAGGACGGTTTTCGGCTGCCAGAACTTGAGCAATACGAACAACGCGATGAAGCAAACGATGGCGCCGGTAATGTCGGGCAGATAGGGTCCCAGGTGCACGGCAACGGGATACTGTCCCGCAATGTAGCCGACCGATCCGACCACGGCGAGCGGCCAGCCACCCTTCATGCCTTCCTTGCCCGAGACCAGGTACAACAGCACCCACGGCGGCAGGAGCGCGAGTATTGCGACCACGGTGCCGACCGAGGCCGACAGAGACAGAAGCGGATAGCCGGTAACGGCAGCCAGCGCGATGATCGGTGCGCCCAGCGCGCCGTAGGAGACCGGCGCATTGTTGGCAATCGCCGCGACGCGGATCGCGTTGAGGTCGGAAATGCCGAGCGAAATCAGGATGGGGGCAACCACCGCCCACGGATACCCAAAACCCACCAGGCCTTCGAGCAGCGCGCCGAATGCCCACGCGAACAGCATCGTTTGCACGCGTACGTCCATGCTGCCTTGCGCGATCAGCCAGCGGCGGAAATTCTCGAATACCCCGCATACCCCCAGGGTGTTGAACAGCACCATGCCCCAGAGAGTAATCCAGTCGACACTCCACACGCCGGTCGCCGCGCCAAAGACGTAGGCGTGGGCGCCGTCGCCAACCGGCATTTTCCACACCCACAAGGCGAGCGCGAACGTGATGATCGAGCCGAGCAGCGTCGCCAACCACGCCGGCATTCGAAATACTGCGAGCATGACCAGCAGGGTGACGACGGGAATCAGCGCGACCAGACATGTGAGCGTCAGGTTGCCGAGCGGGTTTATCAGTTGGGTGAACATGATCTCTCCATCGATGTCCGGCGCGGCACAGGCATGCTCTGGACCGGCGTCACCGGGTTTGATTCTTCTGCGTGCGGCTGCGCCGCTTGATACCCCTGAACTTAGAACATAGCACAGCCCCCAAACCGCCTCAAACGGCGGCCAAAGTACTAACGCTCGGTGCCACGCGCACCCTTGGCGATGAGCAGTGCTGCATTGGCTTCGTTGCGGCGGTCGCGCGTGGCGACCTGGCGGCCCTGTGCGGCGGCCACGGCGAGTCGAAGGTCTTTAAGGGGTTGGTCATTCGTTGGACGCATCCGGTCCAAGTAGACCGTGGGGCTTTGCCGCAGGTCCAAGGCAGTGGCACCAGTGGAAGGAGTATCCACGGGGTATCGCAGGGTAAAAGTGCCCCGGGCAGGAATCGAACCTGCGACCTAGCGCTTAGGAGGCACTCGCTCTATCCACTGAGCTACCGAGGCCAAGGCCTTCAAGGCCGGAGTAAGGCCCCGGACCTCGAAGAAGTGGTGGAGGAGAAGGGGATCGAACCCTCGACCTTCGCATTGCGAACGCGACGCTCTCCCAACTGAGCTACTCCCCCGAAAAAGGGCCCGGAATATTAGCAGCAAAGGCACTCAATGCCAAAGTATCGCCATAAATGGGCCAATCCTCGGTAGGATGTGGTCTTGGAGGACGGCCAAAATGATAAAAGCGGACGAACGCGCCCCGGAATTCACGCTTCCGGACGAGACCGGCAAGGATAGGTCGCTGACCGAGTTATTGAACGCCGGCGCCATCGTTTTGTACTTCTACCCGGCCGATTTCACCCCCGGATGCACCCGCCAGGCCTGTGTGTTGCGCGACCTGCACACGGAAATCGTCAACGCCGGCTTGCGTGTCGTCGGCATCAGCCCGCAGAGTCCGCAAACCCATGCCAAGTTCAAGGCCAAGTATCAATTGCCCTTCGTTTTGTTGTCGGACCAACAGAAGACCGTCATCAAAATGTACGGCGTCAACGGTCCCTTAGGCATCGGTGTGCGCCGTGCCACTTACTTGGTCGACGGCAGCCGCCGCGTTCGCGATGTGGTGTTGGCGGATTTCAGGATCGACCGTCACGCCGATTTCGTGCGCAAGGCGGTCATGTTGCGCGCCTCGGCGGGCACATCCCCCAGTATTTGAGGTGCGAACCGGCGCCGCGGCCGGCTAGTATTTCAAGCGCAACACATTGGCATGGCCGATGCGGGGCACGCTGACGATGTACATGGTGCCGTACTCCTGATCACCGAGCTCCGGAATCTTCGAGTTGCCGCTCAATGCAGCCACAATCTGCGGCACTGTGTCGCTGTGGCCGATGATCAGCACCCTGCCGCCCTGGTGCTCGCGGAGCGCACGGCGCGCCAGGCCTTTCGGGTCGTCGGCCGGCGCCACCACAGGGGTGATACCCAACCGGTCCGCCAGTGGTGCGGCCGTGCGCCGGTTGCGCAGCGCCGGCGACACATAGATCGCATCCACATGCCCCAGATGC
Source organism: uncultured Gammaproteobacteria bacterium (assembly GCA_963800375.1). Lineage (GTDB taxonomy): Bacteria > Pseudomonadota > Gammaproteobacteria > Steroidobacterales > Steroidobacteraceae > Bog-1198. The sequence continues at coordinate 230,877 of CAWDAT010000005.1, forward strand.
TTGGCGTCGCCGAACATGGTGGCCAGCAGCGCGGCACGCGCCTCCCCCTCCGGGTTGAGCGGCGGGTCCGTCACGCTGACGTTCAAGTCCTTTTCCGCATGACGTATGACGATGACCGTGGTCGAACCCGCGGTGGCCCACACCCAGGCCGCAAAGATCATCAAGCTGAAGGCAAGGAGAGCCGCGATGACCGTCAACCAGATCGGCGTCAAGAAAGGTCGGCGTTGAAAACCCGCGTGATCCTTTTTCATGCCACGATGATAGCAATGAAAACCGGCACCGGGCCCAGACTGCCCGTAATTATCCTTGCCGCAGGATTTTCCGCGCGGCTCGCGCAACCGAAGGCCCTGGCTCGAGTACGGGGTCTCAGTCTGTTGCGCCGAACGCTCAGGCTGGCGGCGCAATTGACCGCTGCAAGAATCGTGGTCGTGGCGCCGCCCCGGGCGGCGCGCTACCGGATCGAGGCGCGCGGGATGAAAGTGCAGTTTGCCGTCAATCGACGGCGTGCCGCCGGCCTGTCAACTTCAGTGCGCCGAGGGTTGGCCGAAGTTCGTTACTCCCCTGCCGTACTGTTGCTGCCCGTGGATCTGGCCGCGCTGCGCCAGCACGACCTGTCGCGGTTGATGTCGCGCTGGCGCGCCGCACGGCGGTGCGTCATCGCTAGGCGAATCGAGGGTCCCGACGGATCACCATCGGGAGGCATTCCCCTCATCCTGCCACGCTGGCTATATCCCCGGACAGGCGACGTCGACGGCGACCAGGGACTGCGTGGCATCGTCAATGAACTGGCGCCGCCGCTGCGGGTGCTGTTGCATCTTCCAACCGCGGCCATGGACGTCGACACTCCTCAGGATCTGCGCGCGGCGAGGGGCACGGCATCGCCTTGGGCGCGCCGCCGCGGTGTTCAAAGTATGGCGAAAAAATACAAATAAAATCAATCATTTCTCTAAGTTTTCTACACTAACTTCTCGCTCTGGCGCACGCTGCATCACGATCCAGGTTCAAGTCGAGGGACCTGCCTCGTCGACCATCAGTCGGTAGCCCACACCAACTTCCGTGATCAAGAAGCGTGGTTGGCTCGGATCGGGTTCTATCTTTTGTCGCAGCTGCTTTACATACGAGCGCAAGCCGCGCGTATCTCCCAGCCGATTGGGGCCCCACACCTCGCTGATCAGCTGCTTCTGCGTAACGATCATACCGGCGCTACGGGCCAGACACTCGATCAAGCGAAATTCAAGAGGAGTGAGGTGCACCGACACCTCCCCACTGACCGCCGTGCGGGTCGTGAGGTCCATCGTGACTGCCCCAAACCGCAGAATCGGCAAGTGCTGACCGGCACGCGCGGCGCGACGAAACGCAGTGCGGACCCGGGCAAGCAACTCCGGAGCGCTGAACGGCTTCGCGACGTAATCATCGGCACCGTTATCCAGTGCCGCTATCTTTTCGCTCTCCATCGTCCTGGCGGATAACACCAAGATCGGTACCGGCGAGAATTTGCGAATTTCCCGGATCACGGTTTGGCCATCCCGATCCGGGAGGCCAAGATCGACGAGCACCAGATCTGGGCGCCGGTTTCTTGCCTCTATCACCCCGCGGCCGCCGCTTTCGGCCTCGGCAACACGATAGTTCTGCGTCTCGAGCAGAGTGCGCAATATGCCGCGGATTCCGGCGTCGTCCTCGATGACGAGGACCAGATACATCGCCTCGGTCATGCAGCGCTCTCCACCGTCGGAAGCGTGAAGACGAAGCGCGCGCCGCCGCCGGGACGCTCCATGGCCGCTATGGTTCCCCCGTGAGCGTTGACGATCGAGCGGCAAATTGCCAGCCCGAGCCCCGCGCCCCCGCTGCTGCTCTCGTCGCGGCCTCGTTGAAATTTGGCGAACAGCTGCTCCGGGTCGCCCGCCGGCAGACCGGGCCCCGTGTCATCGACGAACACCCGGAGAGACCCCACGTCCGGGCCTGCTGATATGATGACGCGCGTTCCGGCCGGAGTGTACTTCGCCGCGTTTTCAAGCAGATTGGCGAGTACTTGCGTGACCAGCGGCGCATCGACGTAGACTGCCGGCAGATCGGCAGGCAATTCAACTTCGACCACATGGTCTGCCAGGTGAATATCGAGACGCGCAAGCGCCGCGCCCACCAGGTCATCGATGGTCTCCCAATCACGATGCAGTGAGATTTGACCCGCCTCGAATCGCATCAGATCGAGAACATTGGAAATGATTTCCGACATCTCATGGGCTTTGCTCTCGATCGACGTGGTGAGTTGACGGCGCGACTCCGGATCCAAGGTAATCGAAGAATCATTGAGCGCGCTGCTGGCTCCTGCTATGACGGAGAGCGGAGTTCGAAGATCATGGGAGATTGACGCGAGCAGCGTGTTTCGCAGGCCTTCCGTCTCCGCCGATATTCGTGCGGACGCCGCCTCTTCCGCGAGATCCGCCCGCTCCAGTGCCAGCGTGATTTGCGCCGCGAAGGTCTCCAACAGATGTCGCTGCTCCGGAAGCAACAGCCGGCGCCGCTGCGTCGGCTGCACGGCGAGCACCCCAAGCGTACGGCGGGCGCCTTTGAGCGGCAGGTACTGCGCGCGCGCCGCCGGCAAGGTATCAGTACCGAGACCCGCCGGTGCGCCGTGATCGAACACCCATTGCGCCACCGACAGGTCCGCGGCGCGCAGGGACGCCGGAAGCGGCTCCCCCCGAGGATGCTGCAGCCGCCCGTTCTTGTCGGGCACGAGAACGACCACGAGGCTGGCAAATGTCTCGGCCACGTGCTTGACCGCGACGCGGGTCAGGTCCTCGAGACTGCGCGTCGCCGTCAGTTCGCGGCTCATGCCGTAAAGCAGGGACGTCCGGCGCTCTCGCGCTCCGGCGACCCGGGTCTGCGCACGTACGTTCGCCACCAAGTTGGCGATGATGAGCGCCACGGCCAACATGACCCCGAAGGTGACCACATATTCGAAATCCGACACGGCCAGCGTGAAGCGCGGCGGCACAAAACAAAAATCAAAGGCCACGATATTGGCCACCGCCGTCAGGCTCGCCGGACCGCGTCCCAGCCGCAAGGCTGCGATCGTCGCTCCGAGCAGATAGACCATCACGAGATTGGTCAATGCGAGATAGGGATACATCACTGCCGCGACGCCACTGCAGGCGAGCGAGATGAAGAGCGCGGCCCAGTAGCGGCCCGCATCAATTTCTCTGGGTCCAACGACGTCCCGGCCCGACGCTCGTTGCCGGGAAGTCTGTCGGCGCGCAATCACCGACACATCGAAGCCGCCGCCGGCGGCGACCAACTTGGTCGCAGTGGACGGCTTGAATAATGTACGTATGCCGAAGCGCCTCGGCTCCCCGACCACGATGCGCGTGATGTTCCGCAGCCGCGCATATTCGGTCAAGGCAGCCGATGCCGACGGCCCGTCGAGGGTGACCGTCTGCGCACCGAGCGACTCCGCGAGGCGCAGAACGTCAATGCGACGATTGCGCGCCTCTTCACCCAGATTCAGCATGTTGGGAGTTTCCACCGACACCACCAGCCATTCCGCATCAAGCGCATCGGCGAATCGCTTGCCGACACGCACCAACTGCTCCGCCTGGTCATCCGGCGCGACGGCAATCAGGAAGCGGTCGCGCGCGAGCCACGGTTTCGATGCGCGCTCCTGGCTTCGGTACGAGCGCGCAGCGGCGTCGACTCGATCGGCCGTCCGCCGCAGCGCCATCTCGCGCAACGCAAGCAGGTTCGGCTCCCGAAAGAAGCGTTCAGTGGCCGTCCCGACCTGATCGGAGAGATACACCTTGCCGGCTTTCAAACGTGTGAGAAGGTCGGTGGGGGGCAGATCGATGAGTTCAACTTCATCGGCCTCGTCAAACATCCCGTCAGGAACGGTTTCCTGCTGCCTGACCCCGGTAATGCCCGCGACTACGTCGTTGAGGCTTTCCAGGTGTTGAACGTTCAGCGTGGTCCAGACATTGATGCCGGCGGCCATCAATTCCTTGATGTCCTGCCACCGTTTGGCATGACGAGGCTTTGGGTCGCCGTCAACCAGGTTGGAATGCGCCAATTCATCGACCAGCAAGATGGCCGGCGCACGCTTCAGCGCTGCATCGAGATCGAATTCACGGCGGGTGATGCCGCGATAGCGAACCTCCAGGAAGGCGAGCTGTTCCAGTCCCTCCAGGAGCCGTTCGGTTTCGGCTCGTCCGTGCGGTTCAACATAGCCGACCACCACATCGACGCCTGCCGCCCGCGCGATGCGCGCGGATTCGAGCATCGAATAAGTCTTGCCGACGCCGGCAGAGGCACCGAAAAAGATCTTCAGTCGTCCCCGCCGCTCGAGCGCCTCGCGCTGTCTGAGTTCGGTCAGCAACTCATCCGGATTGCGGCGCTCGCCCTCCGCCATCAGCGGTGCTCATCGAGCGCCAGGTTGAGCTCCAGGACATTGATTTGCGTTTCCCCAAAAAGTCCCAGAAGCGGGCCACGCTGATGCTGGGCAATGAGCGCCTGAACCGTGGCAAGCGGGAGGTTGCGCGCGCGTGCGATGCGCCCGGCCTGATACAGCGCTGCAGCCGGGCTGATATCGGGATCCAAGCCGCTAGCCGATGCCGTGACCAGGTCGACCGGGACCGGCTCTTTGTTGAGCGGGTCGGCGTCTCGTAACGCCTTCGCATTCGCCTTGACCTTGTCGATCAATGCCGGGTTGAGCGGTCCCAAATTCGAGCCGCCCGACGCGACCCCATTGTAGGGTTGCGGCGACGTCGCAGAAGGTCGGCCCCAGAAATACTTCGGATCGGAGAAGTTTTGACCGATCAAACTCGAGCCGATCAAGGTATCACCCCGGTGCAGCAGGCTGCCATCGGCTTTCGAGTGCAATGCGATTTGACTGATGCCGGTGATGACCAGCGGGTAAACGACTCCGAGCAGCACGGTCATCGCGACGATGAGACTCACACTCGGGCGCAGGTAGCGGGCGAACATCCTATATCTCCTCAGGCCACGCCGGCCGCGGCCAGCACCATGTCAATCAACTTGATCCCTGGAAATGGCACGATGATCCCACCGAGGCCATAAATGAGCAAATTACGCCGGAGCAAAAGTCCCGCTCCGAGGGGACGATACTTGACGCCCTTGATCGCGAGCGGAATCAGCAGCACGATGATGAGCGCGTTGAAAATGACGGCCGACAAAATTGCCGAACTTGGCGTCGCCAAACGCATGATATTCAATGCCGCAAGCTGCGGGTAGGTGGTGGCGAAGGCCGCCGGTATGATCGCGAAATATTTCGCCACGTCGTTCGCGATGCTGAAGGTCGTGAGCGATCCGCGGGTCATCAGCATCTGCTTGCCGGTCTCGACAATTTCGATGAGCTTGGTGGGGTTCGAGTCCAGATCGACCATGTTGCCCGCCTCCTTGGCTGCCTGGGTGCCGGTATTCATGGCAACCGCCACGTCGGCCTGCGCAAGAGCCGGCGCATCGTTCGTTCCATCGCCGGTCATCGCCACCAATCGGCCCTCCGCTTGATGCTTGCGAATCAGTTTGAGTTTGGCCTCGGGCGTTGCTTCGGCGAGAAAATCATCGACGCCCGCTTCTGCGGCGATGGCCGCCGCCGTCAGCCGGTTGTCTCCCGTGATCATGATGGTCTTGATGCCCATGTGTCGTAGTTCCGCGAAGCGCTCCTTGATGCCCCCCTTGACGATATCCTTGAGCTCCACCACGCCCAGCACGCGCGCGCCGTCCGACACCACCAGCGGAGTGCTGCCCTTGCGTGCCACGCTCTCGACGCTTTCCGTGACGGCGCGCGGAAACGGATGCCCAAGGGCGGACATGTATTTCAATATGGCGTCCGATGCACCCTTGCGAATTTGGCGTGACCCAAGATTCACCCCGCTCATGCGGGTCTGCGCGGAAAACGGCACGAATGTCGCATCGAGCGCCTTGATGTCCCGTTCGCGCAGATTGAACTGCCTCTTCGCGAGCACGACAATGCTGCGCCCTTCCGGTGTTTCATCGGCGAGCGAGGCGATCTGAGCGGCATCCGCGAGCTCATTCGCGGTCACGCCGGGCGCCGGCAGGAACGCCGAGGCCTGGCGATTCCCCAGGGTGATCGTGCCGGTTTTGTCGAGAAGCAATACGTCCACATCGCCCGCCGCCTCGACCGCACGGCCGGATGTCGCGATGACATTGGCCTGCATCATACGGCTCATGCCCGCTACGCCGATTGCCGACAGCAGGCCGCCGATGGTCGTGGGAATGAGGCATACGAGCAATGCCACGAGCGCGGTGATCGTGATTGGAGTCCCCAGCTTGGCCACATCGACGCTGAACAGCGAGAACGGCAGCAAAGTCACGATGACGACGAGAAAAACCAGCGTCAGGGCCACGAGCAGAATCGTGAGCGCGATCTCATTCGGGGTCTTCTGGCGCTTGGCACCCTCGACCATGGAGATCATCCGATCAAGAAAGGTCTCCCCGGGATTGACCGACACCCGCACCACGATCCAGTCCGACAGCACGCGGGTCCCGCCGGTCACGGATGAGAAATCACCACCCGACTCGCGGATGACGGGCGCGGATTCGCCGGTGATCGCGCTTTCATCGACCGATGCCGCGCCTTCGATCACTTCGCCGTCCACGGGGATGACATCGCCGGTTTCGACGATTACCAGGTCGCCCTTGCGCAGGTCCTCGGCTTTTACCTGGCTGGTGTCGCGCCGCTGCAGCGTCGGATCGTTCAGCTTTTTCGCCATCACGGTCTGCCGCATGTCGCGCAGCGCCGAGGCTTGCGCCCGGCTGCGGCCTTCCGCGAGGGCCTCGGCGAAATTCGCGAACAACACCGTGAAGGCGAGCCAGATCGTGATCGCAAAGATAAAACCCGCGGGCGCTTCGCCGTGGCCGCCGAGCGCTTGCACGAACAACAGGGCGGTGACGATCGTCCCGATATACACGACAAACATCACGGGATTGCGCCACTGCACCCGTGGATCCAGCTTTCTAAACGCGTTGACCAGCGCGGGACCAACCAGCTTTCGATCAAACAGGGGTAATTGTTCTCGTGACATGATGTCTCTCAATGAGCTGCCGTGAGCATGAAGTGCTCGACAACGGGGCCGAGCGCGAGCGCCGGTACATAGTTCAGTACGCCGATCAACAGAATGGTGCCGATCAGCAGCGCGATAAACAGGGGGCCGTGCGTCGGCATCGTTCCCTCAGTGACGGGTACACGCTTCTTGGCGGCCAGGGAGCCGGCGATCGCGAGCGCCGCGACGATCGGCCAGAATCGACCCACCCACATCACCAAGCCGAGCGCGACATTGTAAAACACCGTGTTGGCCGAGATCCCGGCGAAGGCACTGCCGTTGTTGTTTCCGGCCGAGCTGAAGGCGTAGAGGATTTCGCTGAAGCCGTGTGCCCCCGGATTGGCAACCCCGGCCACGCCCGCCGTGGTCACGACGCCCGCCGCCGTGCCCAACAAGACCGCGAAGGGTGTCGTCAATATGAAGATCGACGCCAGCTTCATTTCCTTCGACTCGATTTTCTTGCCGAGGTACTCCGGCGTGCGCCCAATCATCAGGCCGGCAATGAATACGCCGAGAATGGCAAAGATGAGAATCGTGTAGATTCCGGTGCCAACCCCGCCGGGCGCGAGTTCGCCCAACTGAATCAGAAACAGGGGCACGAACCCGCCCATCGGCATCATCGAATCGTGCATGCTGTTCACCGCCCCGCAGGACGTGGCGGTCGTTGCCGTCGCAAACAGTGTGGACGCCGCGATGCCGAATCGGGTTTCCTTGCCTTCCATGTTGCCGCCGGATTGCATCGGTGTGGCGGCCTGATCAATCCCTTGTTTTGCAATCAGGGGATTTCCCTGCTGCTCGCTGCGGAATGCGAGTGCCGCCATTGCCAAGAACAGCACCAGCATGGTGATCATGACCGCCCAGCCCTGGCGGGTATCGCCAACGATCTTGCCGAACGTATAGGTGAGGGCGAATGGAATCAGCAAGATTGCCACCATCTCCAATATGTTCGACAACGCGGTCGGGTTCTCATACGAATGGGCCGAGTTTGCATTATAAAATCCGCCCCCATTGGTGCCGAGTTCCTTGATTGATTCCTGCGAGGCGATCGGGCCCATGGGCAGGGTCTGTGTCTGTGTGGTCACCGACTCGGTGACTGGATTGCCCGCCTTATCCTTGAGTGGATTGCCGTCCGCATCGACTTTCGGATTGTCGTAAGTAAGCTTTTCGATCGTGGTGGCGTCCTTGTAGCCGTCAAAATTCTGGATGACCCCTTGGCCAACCAGCACGATCGCCAACACGGCCGACAACGGCAACAGGACGTACAAGGTGGCGCGTGTGACGTCGACCCAAAAGTTACCGATAACCTTGACCGTGTGCCGCGCGAATCCACGAATGAGCGCGACGGCCACCACAAGACCCGTCGCCGCGGACAGAAAGTTCTGCACGGCGAGGCCCGCCATCTGTACCAGATAACCCATGGTCGATTCGCCGGAATAGCCCTGCCAATTCGTGTTCGTAATGAAACTGATCGCCGTGTTGAACGACGAATCCGGGCTGACGGCGACCATCTTTTGCGGATTGAGCGGCAGCCAAAGCTGCAGTCGTTGCAAGCCATAGACGATCAGGGCGCCAAGGACATTAAAGAGCAGCAGAGCGATCGCGTACTGTGCCCAGCCCATGTCTTCGCGCGAATCCACACCGCAAAGACGGTACAACAGCCGCTCGAGTCGGCCACCCACGCGCAGCGCCCAATTGGCGCGCCCCTCCATGACGTCGGCGATGTAGGCACCGAGCGGCTTGGCACACAGGATGACCGCGCCGAGAACGAGGGCGGTCAACAGTTCAAATTTCAGTGCAGCGCTCATGTCAGAATTTCTCCGCCTTGATCAGCGCGTAAAGCAGATAGACGAACAATAACAGCGCGAGCGAGCCGCTCATCCAGTACATACCGTTCATGCACCGTCTCCAATATGTTCGATGGCAATGACGAGCCCGAGTGTTGCGACAAATAGGGCAAGGAGCATTACGAGATATATCGCGTCCATTGTCTTGGCCTCCGCCTCTTGTATCGCGGCCATGCTAGCAATACATGTGTGATAAACCTGTGAAAAAACGCGCGCGCAGGCGATTGCCGCGACGCTCAAAAATTCACACCGGTACGTCTTACCTGCCCTGCTCGCATGGCGGATGATCGCATTCGTTTTCGAAATATCGAGGAGCCAGAGGTGATCAAATCAACTTGGAATGAAATCAGAACGACGGTGCTGATCTTGGGCACGCTGGCCTCGGCTGCCGCGCGCGCCGACGAACCGGTGGCGAGCGCCGCTCCGGCAGCCCCCGCCGCGACGTCCTTGACGGACATGCTTGCCGCATCGGGAATTACCGAGACGGGGTATGTTGCCGCATCCTATTACCACTCGAACGGCGACAGCACGTACCACCAATTCGACAACAAGCACGATAGTTTTCAGCTCGATCAAGCCTCGCTCACGATTGCTTTTCAGCCCAAGCAGGGCTTCGGTGCATTGGTGGACGTCGCGGCCGGCGAGGATATGAAAATCCTCAACGCCGCGGAGGGCAGCAATCCCAATACCTTCGATATCGTGCAGGGATTCGTCCAATATGCCGGCGGCCCGGTGACGGTCATCGCCGGCAAGTACGTGACGCTCGCGGGCGCCGAAGTCATCGCCCCCACCGGCAATACCAATTTCTCCCGCTCATTGCTGTTTTACGCCGAACCCCTCACTCACACGGGCATTCGCGCCACCTATGCCGCCGGCGACACCCTCAACCTCGTGGCCGGGGTCAACAACGGATGGAATTATTCATCCCTGTCGACCTCCGGCTCGAAGACCGCCGAACTCGGGCTGGCGTGGACTCCGAACAAGGTGTTCTCGCTGACGGCTCAAGCCTATGTGGGCAAAGACCCCGCCTACGATGCACCAAGAACCTTGATCGACGCGGTCGCCACCTACAACGCGACCGACGCGCTGACCTTCATCCTGAGCTACGACTGGGGAAAGCAGCAGCAGCATGCGGCCGGCGATCCTGATCTGGACTGGAATGGCCTCGCCTTCTACACCAATTACGCGCTGAGCGATCAATGGCGATTGTCGCTGCGGCTCGAGTATCTGGACGACAAGGATGGCTTCGTGTCGGGCCTCACCGGAACGCCGCAGAAGCTCAAGGAGGGCACGCTCACCTTCGGCTATGCGCCGGTCAAGAGCTTCGAGCTGCGCATCGAGGCGCGCTACGACAAATCGGACAAAGCCACCTTCGTGAGAACCATCGCAGAGAACCCGAGCAGCAGCCCGCTCGCCGACAGCCAGACCGGCCTTGCCCTGCAGGGTGTGTTCAAATTCTGATGCGGCCCCCCTCGTGTCAACCGGCACGAGGGGATTTCTCGCGGCGCGGCGCTAGTCCCAGTCCGGGTACTTGCGAAACGCCCGTAGCGCGGCATCTATTTTTTCGCGCGGCGCATCCCGATGGGTCACCAGGCGCGTTCGCGGCGCAATGGTGGCGAGGATGCCGTTGAGCTGCAAATGACGCTGTAGGTCCGCCACCTTCGACGCCGGAATCTCGACATACAATATGTTGGTCTGCGGCGGCTCCGTCCGCAGTCCCAGGGCGCGCAGCTCTTGGGCCAGGTACTCGGCATTCGCATGATCCTCCTCGAGGCCGGCCACGTGATGCTCCAGCGCATAGATTCCGGCCGCCGCGAGCACGCCCGCCTGGCGCATCCCGCCGCCGAGAGCCTTGCGCCAGCGCCGCGCGGAGTCGATGAGATCGCGGGAGCCCAGCAGCACCGAGCCCGCAGGAGCGCCCAAGCCCTTCGACAGGCACACGGACACCGAATCGAAGCCGGCCACGGCGGCGCTCGGATCGATATTGAGCTTCACGATGGCATTGAAGACACGCGCGCCGTCCAGATGAGTGCTCAAGGAGCGTGAATGGGCCAGCTGCGTCACCTCCTGCAAATAGTCCGGCCGCAGCACGCGGCCGCCGATGGTATTTTCGAGGGCCAGCAGGCGCGTGCGCGCGAAGTGAATGTCGTTGGGCTTGATGGCGTCGGCGATGCGTTGCGGCGAAATGCCGCCGTCGGGTTCGTTCTCGAGCGGCTGCGGCTGGATGCTGCCGAGCACCGCCGCCCCGCCGCCCTCGTACTTGTAAGTGTGGGCTTCCTGGCCGACCAGGTATTCATCGCCGCGCCCGCAGTGCGACATCAGGGCGGATAGATTGCTCTGCGTGCCGCTGGCAAAGAACAGCGCGCTCTGGAACCCGAATCGTTCGGCAACCAGCGCTTGCAAGCGGTTGACCGTGGGGTCGTCGCCGTATACGTCATCGCCCACCTCGGCCGCCGCCATGGCGGCGCGCATCCCGGGTGAGGGACGCGTCACAGTATCGCTGCGCAGATCGACCGGATCGGGTGGATTCATCGGCACGGTCGCTGACCCCCAAAAAGCATGAATTATATGGCTTAATTTTGGCCGCGTCCGGCCGATAGAACTGGGCAGCGGAGGTACCCCGCAGCCATCATGCCAGCCACCTACAATCCCTTCCTGGTCGCGCTCTCCATCGTTGTCGCGATCCTGGTTTCCTACACCTCGTTGTCGCTGGCCTCGCGCATCGCCGCCGCCAAGGGCAACTATGTCTGGTTCTGGCTGATCGGCGGCGCGGTCGCCATGGGGGTCGGCATTTGGTCGATGCATTTCATCGGCATGATGGCCTGCTCGCTGCCCATCGCCCTGCGCTACGACGTCGCGACAACCTTGATGTCGCTGGCCATCGCCATCGTGACTTCGGGATGCGCGCTGTGGATTGCCGGCGGCGCCCGATTGGGCCGGCTGCGTCTGGCCGGCGGCGCCCTGGCGATGGGTGCAGGCATCTGCGCCATGCACTACTCCGGCATGAGCGCAATCCAGATCCTGCCGGTGATCACGTACGATCCCCTGCTGGTCGCGGCCTCGATCCTGATCGCCGTTGCTGCATCCTTCGCCGCTCTGTGGCTTGCGTTCAACTTGCGCAGCGGCCGCTCCTGGCCACTGGCGCTCGGCCGCTTGGCGGCGGCGCCTTTCATGGGCCTGGCCATCAGCGGCATGCATTACACGGGCATGGCCGCCTCGCGATTCAGCCGCGGCGCCTACTGCATCGGCGGCATTCCGATCGACAGTCAATGGCTGGCGCTGGTGATCGGGCTGATCACCGTGGGGGTGCTCGCCATTACCTTGATCACGACGGTATTCGACGCGCACCTGCAGTCGCAAACGACGGCGCAGGCGCAGCGTCTGCAGGAAATCAACGTGCAGCTGCAGCTGCAGGCGGCGAAGGCACAGGCGAGCGAAGAGCGCCTGCGGCAGATCTCCGACAACATTCCTGCCATGATCGCCTACTGGGATCGCGACGTGATCTGCCGCTTCGCCAACCGCGCCCACTTCGATCGTTTCGGGCTCACTCCCGAGCAGCTGGTCGGCATGTCCATGGAGGACGTCATGGCCTTCCGGCGGGCGACGTTCGGGCGTGTCGATGAGAGCCGGCGCATCCGGGTGGCCGCGGCGCTCAGAGGCGAACGCCAGCTCTTCGATCAGAGCGACGTGGGCAAGGATGGGACCCTGCGGCATTGGCAGACCGAGTACCTGCCCAATTGGAGCGGCGATCAGGTCGTCGGGTTCTATGTCCTGGTCGTGGATATCACGCAGCGGAAGATTGCCGAGGAGCGGCTGGCGCAGCAGGAGGCGCGGCTCGCGGCCACCAGCCGCATGGGGGAAATCGGCGGCTGGGAGCTCGATCGCGGCGCGGCGCGCCCCGTCTGGTCCGACATGGTCTACCGCATCCACGATCTGCCGGTGGGAGAACAGCCGGCATTGGGACAGGCGCTGGATTTCTACCCCCCGGACGCGCGCGCTACCGTGACCGAGAGTCTGCGCACCGCGTTCGAGCACGGCAAGCCCTTCGACATCGTGGTGCCGTTCATCACGGCGACCGGACGCCACCGCTGGGTGCGCTCCATCGGCGAGCCGCAGATGGTGAACGGCCAATGCGCGCGGCTGGTGGGCGCCGTTCAGGATGTGACCGACGCCAAGCAGGTGGAGGAGACGCTGCGCATCGCCAAGGACGCGGCGGACGCCGCCAATCGCGCCAAGAGCGAATTCTTGGCCAACATGAGCCATGAAATCCGCACCCCCCTCAACGGCGTCATCGGCATGACCGGATTGCTGCTCGATACCGCGCTCGACGCGCAGCAGCGCGAGTACGCGGAAATCGCCCGGTCCAGCGGCGAATCATTGTTGATGCTGATCAGTGACATTCTGGATTTTTCAAAGATCGAGGCCGGCCGTTTGGAATTGGAATCGATCGATTTCAACATTCAGAGCGTCATCGAGGACGCCGTCGACGCCATTGCGCTGCGCGCCGCCGAGAAGGGTTTGGAACTCCCCGTCGACATCGATCCCGCAACCCCGCGCATCTTTCGCGGCGACCCGATGCGATTGCGGCAAATTCTCCTCAATCTGCTCAGCAACGCGGTCAAGTTCACCGCCGGCGGCGAGGTGCGTCTGACGTTGAGCACGGCCGCGGGCCCCGGCGGCCTGGTGAGGCTCTCGTTTGCCGTCCGCGACACCGGCATGGGCATCGCGGCGGACCGGATCAACACTCTGTTCGATCCGTTCATCCAGGCCGACAGCTCCACCACACGCAGATTCGGCGGCAGCGGTCTCGGACTGTCGATATCCAAGCGCCTGGCGGAAAGCATGGGCGGGGGCATCGAGGCCGAGAGCATCGTGGGACGAGGCTCGACGTTCCGGCTTTCCGTGTGCTTGCAGCAGAGTGCGGCGTCGGCCGCCAGCGAAGTGGCCAATCAGCTCGTCGGTCTGCGGGTGTTGATCGTGGTGAGGCACGACAGCAGCCGGCGAATACTCGAGCGGCAGCTGTCGACGGAAGGCTGCGAACTCACCTTCGCCGCGGCTGCGCAAGAGGGTCTCGCCCGTTACCGCGCCATGCTGGCCGTCGATTGTCCGCCGGCGGCGATCATCATCGATCACGATCTCGGCGATCACAGCGGCACCTGGCTTGCGGCCGCGATTCGCGCATCCGCCGCACCTCCCGCATCGCTCATTCTGCTGACGTCGCTCTCGGCCGTGCTGCCGGAGGCTGAGGTGCGGCTGATCGACCGGGTCGTCACCAAGCCGGCGAAGACCGCGGTGCTGGTGCGGGCGCTGGCCGAGCTCACGCGGACCGCGGTTCCCAGCTTGCCGGCGGCCGAATCGGCGCCGGCCGCGCCGCCCTTCGCGGGGGTGAAGATTCTGCTGGCGGAAGACAATGTGGTGAATCAAAAACTCGCCGCGCGGCTGCTGCAAAACCTCGGCGCGGAGGTGCAGGTCGCCGCCGACGGCATCGAGGCGCTGCAGGCGCTGCGCCAATCCCACTTCGACGCCGTGCTGATGGACTGCCAAATGCCGCAAATGGACGGCTACGAGGCGACCCGGCAAATACGCAGCCTCGCGGCAGGCACGAGGAATCCGCACATTCCCATCATTGCACTGACGGCGCATGCCTTGGCTACCGACCGCACCAAGTGCCTCGATGCCGGGATGAACGACTATTTGACGAAGCCGGTCAATCCCGGCCGGCTGCAGCAGGCGTTGGCCAAGGCGCTGTCGCAGGCAGGCCGGAGTGCGGATCGCGGCGCCCCCGGCGTCGAGGTGCTGTTCGACCAGGCCGCCTTGCTTGCGCGAACCGACGACGATCGCGCCTTCGCCCGCGAACTCATCCGTCTGTTCGTGCGCTCGGCGAGTGAAACGATCGCGGAGCTGGCCGCCGCGGTGCGCAATGACGCGGATCCGGAAATCGTTCGCAAACTGGCGCACAGCCTCAAGGGATCCGCGGCAACGGCTGCTGCCGGCGCCCTGTCCACGTGCGCCGCCAATTTGGAGCAGGTCGCCGGCCGCCCGCAAGCGCGCGCCGCGCTAAGTTCGCTCAACGCCGTCTTCATGCTCACGATGGCGGAATGGGCGCGCCTGGATTGGACCACCCACAAGAACCCCGGCGAACTCGCCTCCTAGCGGCCCCTCGCGGCGCGCCGCTCAGGCACAATTCATGGAGGCGCATGCTGTTGCGCTGTGAGCCGCCGTACCCGGCACCATTGCGCAACCGAGCGCCTCAAGGCGGCCGTGCTGGCCGCGAGCCTCACCGGCGAGGCACGCTACTGGACGATGGCGCATGCGGCCGCGCTGAGTTTCCTGCTGCACCCGCCAGCACCTTCTATCACCTGGTGGGAGCCATCAAGGCGCTCGACACGGCCCTGCGCCGTGCGGGCGGTCAGTAAGGCCGGCCATCGGCGTGGGCAAACCCCGCGCGATTCTTGAGTGCCTTCAAATCGATGTCCGGATAGAACACTTCGTCGAGTTCGATGCGGCGCGACCCAATTTCCAGGAACAATGCCTCTTGGCTGCCGCGATTCTGCAAATGATGACCGTCCGCCATTCCCGCGCGGAAGCCGGCGCAATCGCCGGCGCGCAGAATCTCTTCGCCGGACTCGGTCACCAGCACCAGTTCGCCTTCCAGCACATAGACGAATTCATCTTCGGCGGTATGCCAATGCCGCTGACTCGACCAGGCGCCGGGGGGAAGGCGCGTGAGATTCACGCCGAATTGACTTAAGTTCGCCGCATCGCCGAGGCAGCGGCGCAGGCGGGTCGCGCAGGGTGCATCGAAGGGCGGCGGATAGCGCGATCCGACCACCGTCTTGGCCGATGTCACATCGATTTTCTGAGGCATGCTCCCCTCCTTTGAGGTCTTACCGTTGAGCCGGCGGCGCGGTTGAGTTGCGAATGACCAGTTCGTGGTCGAGCAAATGCCGCGGAACGCGCGCGGGCCAGCCATTGCGCCGCGGCTCCAGCCGGATGATCAAATCGGCGGCGATCCTCGCCATCTCCGCCACCGGCTGGCGCACCGTGGTCAACTCCGGCCAGATCATGCTGGCGACCGGCGCATCGTCGAAGCCGGCCACCGACAGCTGGCCCGGCAAATCAAGTCCGAACTTGCGCGCCATCGAGACCACGGCGGCCGCCATATCATCGTTGCTGGCGAAGATGGCGGTCGGCGGTTTCGCCGCGCGCAGCATCCGCTCGGCGCAAATCAAGCCGTCGCCGAACGCAAAGTTTCCGGTCAGGACCAGCTCAGGGTCGACCGCCATCTGGTGTGCCCGCATTTCCTCCACGAAGCCCCGGTGGCGCTGCTCGGTCGCGCCGTGCTCGGGTCTTCCGCGGATGAATCCAATGCGGCGATGCCCGAGGCTCAGCAGATGCGCCGTGACCTGCCGCGCCGCGACGTAGTCATCGATGCCGATCGACGGGGTGGCGCTCAGGTCCTGTTTCGGCGCAATGCGAACCATGGGGATCGATGCATCGTGCAGCTTGTTCAGCACGATGGGGTGGTCGCTCAGCGGAGGCAGCAGAATGACCCCTTCCAGCCGCAGCTGTCCCAGCAACGTGTCGATCTGCTTGCCGATCAGCGGACTCTCCACGTCCCAGGGCTCCACCATCAAGTGCAGGCTGGACTCGCGGCAGCGCTCCACCGCGCCGGCTTGGAATTCGCTCAAGTAGTCGCCCGGTCTTTCACAGAACAGTCCGATCAGAAAGGAGCGATTGCTCGCGAGACCGCGCGCATTGAGGTTCGGCCGATAGTTGAGCTGTTCGATCGCCTCGAGAATGCGGGCGCGTGTGTCGGAGCGGACCCGCGGCTCGTTGTTGATGACCCTCGACACGGTCTTCGGCGAGACCTTGGCAAGGTCTGCGACCTCTTGAATCGTAACGGATGCCGGAGAAAGATTGATGGCCAACGTGGGAACCTCGAGAGTTGCCCCTATAGTAGCGATTTGCCGGGCAAAGCGCGCTTTGCAAGCCTCAATTCTTTGCCGGGCACGGGCGCTGCCCGGAGCGCTGTTGCGCCAAAGTCACCTCCGCAATCGTCAGGCCGAATCGTCCCGAAGTTTCAATGGCTAACGGCACTTCCACATGGGAAAGGTCGGCGCCGGTTGCCGCCATACAGGACAGGGGAATCGACAGGGTGCGCCATTGTCCGGGGGGCGCGTTCGCCAGAACTTTGGTCACGTCCAACATGGCCCCGCCGGGAACGCCGCACAGAGGGTCCGTACAGCGCAGACCCAGCATGACGCTGCGCTCGGGCGCGCGGTCCACGCGATAGCGCAGCGTCACTGCGGCGCCCTGCCCGGCCTGCGCCCGCAGATCGCCGGCGCGACCCGAGATCTTGAAAATGCCGCTCTCGGTCCCTGACCATGCGGCCGCGCTGCCGTCGGCCGTCATCGACGCGGTGACCGCGCCCCGGGGACTTTCTTGCCGCGCCGTCGTGAGATGAACCTCGCCGACGTCGTCGGCGACGAAGATGGACCACGGCGCCGTGACATGGTCGGCGTGGAATAGACTTCCTCGGGGGGCAACCCAGTGCGACGGAATTCGCGGCTGCTCCGGCAGCGGCGGTGCTTCGGCGCGGCTGTCGTAGTCGAGACCCCAGCCCCGGGGAAATTGCGCGCCGATCGGTTTCCCGGCCGCGTCGAATGTCACGGGCAGGGCGGTCTGCGGCCACGAGAATGCCAGGCGGCCGGTGAAGTCGCCGTGCTGCGCGCCGCCGGAGCGGAACAGCATATCGGCGACGCCCTCGCCTTCAGTGCCCGGCAACCACGCAGCCACGAAGGCGCTCGCAGCGTTGATGAGCGGATTGACCCACAGGGGCCGGCCCGAGAGAAATACCGCGACGGTCGGCACGCCCTCGGAACGCAATCGCCGCAGCAGTTGCAGAGTGTGCGGATCGTTGGGGGAGAATTCCAAGGTCTCCCGGTCGCCCTCGAACTCAGCGTAGGGCCCTTCGCCGAACACCACCACCGCGGCATCCGGCTTTTTGCCGTACCGACCGTCCTGGCTGAGCACGGCGGACCCGCCGGCGGCGGCCACTGCCGCACGAATGCCGCCGAAGATGGAAGTGGCGCCCGGAAAATCTGCGTTGCGGTTGTGGTCTCCCTGCCAGTCGATGGTCCAGCCGCCCGTTTGCGCACCGATCGAATCTGCGGCATCTCCCGCCACGAGTATCGTCGCGTGCGGATCCAAGGGCAAAACACCGTGATCGTTCTTGAGCAGCACCAGCGATTTGCGGACCGCCTCGCGTGCCAGCTGGCGATGCGCCGCGCTGCCGAGGCGGGTGAAATCGCCGGCATCGCTGCGTTGCTTGGGCGCCGGGCGCTTGAACAGGCCGGCGATGGCCTTGACCCGCAGAATGCGCCGCACGGCATCGTCGATGCGCGCCCGGGGGATCTCACCGGAGCGCGCCTGAGCCAACGTGTTCTTGTACAGCTGCCGCCAACTGTCCGGCGCCATCAGCATGTCGACGCCGGCGAGTATCGCGGCCGCGCATTGGTACTTGGTGCATCCCGGAATCTGTTCGTGCGCGTTCCAATCGCCGACCACGAAACCCTCGAAGCCGAGCCGGCCCTTGAGAATGTCGGTCAGAAGATAGTGGTCGGCGTGCATTTTCACGCCATTCCAACTGTTGTAGGAGGCCATGACGATCAATGCGCCGGCCTTGAGGGCCGCAATGTAGCCCGCGGCATGCACGTCGCGCAGCTCCGTTTCGGGCACCACGGACTCGCCCTGATCCCGGCCGTTGCGCGTGGCGCCGTCGCCGAGAAAATGCTTGACCGACGACAAGGTACGGCCCGGCGCCATGAATTGCGGAGTGTCGCGCTGACCTTGCAACCCCGTGACCATGGCGGCGGCGTACGCAGCCACCAGTTCCGGCGCTTCCGAATAGCTTTCGTAGGACCGCCCCCAACGGACGTCGCGCACGACGGCCACGGTGGGCGCAAATGTCCAATCGATTCCGGTGGCGGCCACTTCTTCCGCGGTCGCCTGGCCTATCCGGTGAATCAAGTCGGGGTCGTGCGCCGCCCCCAATCCCACATTGTGCGGAAATATGGTGGCGCCCAGGATTTTCGCGTGCCCATGCACGGCGTCGATGCCGAACAGAATGGGGATGGGAGGATGGGCGGCGCTGTCCGCGGTCAACGCCGCGCGGAAAAAAGCGTCGGTGAGATCCAGCCACGCCTGCGGCGTGGTGCGCACATTGTCGCCGGGAGCGGCGCCGCCGCCCGCCAGAATCGATCCGAGCTTGTAGGCGCGCAGATCTGCCGGCGAAATCGAGGTGATGTCGGCCTGAATCATCTGACCGATCTTCTCCTCCAGCGTGAGGTGCGCCAGCAATTGCTCGACAAAGGCTTCCGTGGCGGCGTTCAACGGCGCGTGCGCCAGGGTGGGCCAGAGTTCCGGATGTACACTGAAGGGGGTGTCCGGGCCGGCGGCGGCGCTGAGGCCGGACAATAAGAGCCCAGTGGCAGCGAGGGCCGAGGAACGGCCACGCCGGATTCTTCGTGAACTTACTGCCATGGACATAAATACGCTATAAGTATTTGTAAATTATTATGATTTCACTGATCAAATCCAGCCGATCAAGACCGCGGTCATCATCCCCGTGGCCGGCAGCTTTGGAATTAGAGAACTAAATGTCAGCGCTGTCAACCCGTATTCCGTTCAGCGCGGGATCCTTTGGGCTCCTCAGCCTGCTCGACTGGACGGTGGTCGCCCTCTATGCCGGCGGCCTCATCCTTCTCGGACTGCTGATGTCGCGGCGGCGAATCGCGCCGGTGGATTATTTTTTGGCGTCACGGGCAAGCCAATGGCCGGTCATCGGTCTGGCGCTGCTAGCCTCAAACATGTCTTCCACGGCGTTGGTGGGACTGGCCGGCGGCGCGTACGCCATCGGCATTTCCGTGTACGACTACGAATGGTCGGCGATCATCCTCCTGGTGTTTTTCTGTGTGTTCCTGCTGCCCTCCATCATCCGCAGCCAGATCTACACGATGCCGGAATTTCTGGAACGGCGATACGACCGTCGAGCACGGCTGTATTTCGCCGTGCTCACCCTGTTTCTGAATATTTTTGTCGATTCCGCCGGGGTGCTCTACAGCGGCTCGCTGGTCTGCCAACTGCTGTTTCCAGGATGGCCCTTGTGGCTGATCGTCGCGGTGTTGGCCGGAACGGCCGGCTTGTACACCACCCTGGGCGGCCTGCGATCGGTGATCTACACCGAGGCGGTCCAGGCCATCGTGCTGATGGCGGGTGCTCTCATGATATCGATCGGCGCATTCAGCCACGCCGGCGGCTGGCACGCCGTGATGCACGGCATCGCACCCGGCGCACTCTCACTCATCCGGCCCGTCGGCGACCCCGGCGTTCCGTGGCCGGGACTGCTGCTGGGAATTCCCTTGCTGGGATTTTATTATTGGTGCACCAATCAGAGCATCGTGCAGCGGATGTTGTCGGCCAAGAACATCGATCATGCCCGTTGGGGAGCGCTGTTCGCCGGACTGCTGAAGTTGCCCGTGCTGTTCTTGATCGTGCTGCCCGGGACCTGCGCATTGCTGCTGTTTCCGCAGTTGCCGCGCGCCGACCTGGTCTATCCGAATTTGATCCTGCACCTCCTGCCCGCCGGCCTGGTCGGCCTGGTGGTCGCAGGGTTTGTCGCGGCGACCATGGTGTCGATCGCCTCGATGCTCAATTCCGCATCGACCCTGATCACCATGGATGTCATCAAGCAACTCAAGCCCGCGCTCTCGGACCGGCAAGTGGTGCGCATCGGCCGCATCAGCACCGTCGGACTTTTGCTGGTCGCGGTTGCTTGGGCCCCGCAGCTGCAGCTGTTTCCATCGCTCTGGCAATACCTGCAGGCCGTGCTGGCCTATGCCGTTCCCCCGGTGGTGGCCGTGTTTCTCGCGGGGCTGTTCTGGCGCGGCGCCAATGCCGACGGAGCCGCCGCGGCCATGCTGCTGGGCTCGCTCTGCGGTTTCGCGCTGTTCATGATCAACGTTGCGCTGCATTGGACGCACTTTCACTTTCTGTACGCCGCGCCGATTCTCACGCTGCTCGATGGCGCGATTCTGGCGGGCGTCAGTTGGCGCAGCCGCGCGTTCCCGGCGCGCTCGGCGGAGGTCTCGCCGTGGACATTCGATTTCAGCAGTGCCGAACGGCTGCGCCTGAAACTCCTGCCTCGATGGCAGGACTACCGCGTGCAGGCCGCAGTCTTGCTGGCAGTGACCGCGGCGATCGTGATCGCTTTTCGCTGAACCCCATTCGACATAATATCGCCGCATTAGTACTTAAGATTAATCCCCGCCGGCCGAATAACCTCAATGACGGCCACACGCTCTGCCGCAGGATCGACTCATGCCCAATTCTTCGATGGCTCCCACTTATCAAACCGGCCGAGGATCCGTTCCGGCAACCGACATGGCGGCTCCCGAGGCGCGCGCCGCCGCGCTCGATTTCTTGGGCAAGCTGGCCACGGAAGTCTCAAAAGGCACCGTGGATCTGCCCTGCTTCCCCGATGTGGTGGTCCGCATCCGCCAGGCCCTGGCCGACCCCGGCAACACGCCGGATAAGACCGTCGTCATCGTCGGCAATGAGCCGCGCCTGGCGGCAAGGCTGCTGCAAATGGCGAACTCGGCCGCCTTCAACGCCACGGGCAAGCCGCTCACGGATCTGCGCTCGGCCATCACTCGGCTGGGCCAGCAGCTGGTGCAGAGCGCCGCGGTAGGCTATGCGGTTCAGCAGATGAAATACGCCGGACCATTGCGCCCCATCGCCAAACCGTTGACTGAACTGTGGCGGGAATGCATTTCGGTGGCGTCGATCAGCCAGGCCGTGGCGACCCGTACCACCGTGAGTCCCGATGAGGCCTTCCTCACCGGGTTGCTGCACGGAATCGGGCGCCTGTACATCATGGTGCGCGCCATGGGCCGCACCGCGCAGTTCGGCAGCAACCAGGCCTTCTTCGATCTGGTTTCCGACTGGCATGCGTCGATCGGCAAGGCCGTGCTCGAGAACTGGGGCTTTGCCGAAGAGATGTGCGCCGCGGTGGGCGATCAGAACGATTACGAACGCCGCTGGGTGCGCGGCAGCGAGTTATCGGACATCTTGATCGTCAGCACGGTGCTGGCGGCGGCGATGAAGCAACCGACGGCGCCGATCGACACCACCGGCGTGAGCGCGTTTCAACACTTGCGTCTCGCTCAGGCGGACTGCGCGGCGCTGCTGGAGCAGGCCAGACAGAATCTCGGTTCGCTGCACGACGCCCTGGGCGGCTTAACGCCGTAGTCTAGGGTTTGGTGCCGGCGGGCAATATGCCGCGGCAACCCACCCCTTCGCCGCACACCTGATTGACGGGACACACCACCGGAGCTCCCTTCACGCAGCCGCGCGCGTCCGCGCCGGCGGAGCGCGGCGCGCAGCGCTCGCGCCCGTTGCACATGCGCTTGTCGTCGCAATCCGCGTCGTTCTTGCAGACCAGCGCCGCCTGATCGCGATCGTTGGTGGCGAGTTCGCCCTGCCGTGCGATGACTCCCGACAAGGTGGTGTCGAGCAGCCGCTCGGGGGACTGATTGGCCGTCGGCAATTCCACGTCGGCGGCAACGATCTCCAGCCCGGGTGCCGTGGGGCTGGCATTGTGGTAGTACAGGCTGAATCGAACCACGCTGCGCGGATCGAGCGGATCGCTCAGTTTGACCGGGATGACATGGGTGGAATCCCGCGGCCACGCCTCGCCATTCACCAGCGGCAGGCGCCGCACGCTCTTGCCGGCCTCGTAAATGCGCAATTCCAAGGAACTGCCCGCGCTCAATTCCTCGGCACCGGTGACGATGCGAACTTCGAGCCGCGACACCGGTATCGCCAGAGCGCTCCCGGCGCACAGAATACCGGCGCACAGAAACGCTGAAATCAATGTCGGCAGGTGTAACTTCACGGCAGCCTCCCGCTTAAGCTGGACGGCTTCTATCATAGCCGATCCTAAGGCGCCCGCTTGCAGCTCGAGTGCGGCGCGTGTAGTTGTTACACGGGAACGTTATGTAAGACCCGGGTGCCGTTGGAGCCGTCATTCGCCCTGTTTGTAGACCGTGCCTTCCTTCATCACGAATTGCACGTGCTCGAGCTGACGGATATCGGCCAGCGGATCGCCGTTCACGGCGATGATGTCAGCCGACTTGCCGGCGGTGATGGAACCGAACAGCTCCGAGTGGCCGATGAGATCCGCGGCATTCACGGTCGCCGATTGAATCGCCTGAATCGGCGTCATGCCGTATTTCACCATGAAGGCGAACTGCCGGGCATTGATGCCGTGGGGACACACCCCGGCGTCGGTGCCGAAAGTCATTTTCACGCCGGCGCGAACCGCCTTGGTGAAGTTGCGCCGCTGCGCCTCGGCCAAATCGCGGTCGTGCTGCAAGAAGTCCGCCGGCGTATCCGCCGAGGACTGGATGCACTCTTCATCGTAGATATCCATGTCCAGGTAGGTGCCGTGCTGCTTGGCCAGGGCGATGCCTTCATCGTCGATGAGCGTGGCGTGTTCGATCGACGCGACTCCCGCGCGAATCGCGTTCTTGATGCCTTCCGCAGCGTGTGCATGCGCTTCGACGCGCAGTCCGAAATTGGCCGCCTCTTCGACCGCGGCGCGCAGTTCCTCGGGAGTGAATTCGATGGATTTCGGGTTGCTGCCGTGGGTGAGAACGGCACCGGTGGACAGCACCTTGATGTGGTCGGCGCCGCGATGCGCAAGCTCGCGGATCCGTTGCCGCACTTCCCAGGGACTGTTGGCCTCGCCATAGCGCAGATCGAGCGGCAGCTGGATGTCCGGCGCGAGCCCCGTCATCGCTCCGGCGCCTTCGCTGATGGTGATGTAGGCCCCGGCAACATACATGCGCGGTCCGATGAAAATGCCGCGCGCGATGGCATCGCGCATCGCCACATCGTTGAAGGCGCGGTAGACGCCGACGTCGCGCACGGTGGTGAAGCCCGCGAGCAGAGTGACGCGCGCGTTCGGAATGGCTGCGTAAGCCGTCTCCACCGCGCTCCGCTGCAGCACCTTGAGCGGCTCCGCATCGGCGAGATCGGCCAGGTGGGTGTGGCAGTCGATGAGCCCGGGGAGCACGGTCATCTTCGACAGATCGATGACTTTGGCGCCTTCGGGAATGGCCACGTTGGCGCCGACGGCCTCGATTTTCGTCCCGCGCACCAGAATGATCTGGTTGGCGAGCGCACGGCCCGCCTCGACGTCGATGAACCGGCCGGCACGAATGACGGTGAGCGGCGGCGCAGGTGCCGCGGCAGCGGCGGCAGCGGCAGCTTGCCGGTGCGCACCGCAGAGCGCTGTCAGAGCCAAGAGAAGCGACCAGAGCCGGGTATTTTTGTGCACAGGCATCCTCGAATGGTTCCCCGCGAGCAACCGCCGCGGCGCTGCGCGATCATAGACCCCGCGCCCGGCGCGGCGCTACTGTTTTTCGGGCGTTCAAGTACTGCGGGCCTGCGGCTCCTGCTGGGTGATGCAGTGAATGCCGCCGCCGCCGCGAAACAGATCGCGCAGCGCGAGCGGTACGATTTGCCGGTCCGGATACGCGCGCCGCAGCGTGGCGACGGCCGCGGCGTCCTCCGCGATCCCGTAGGCGGGCGCAATCACGGCGCCGTTGGCCAGATAAAAATTCACGTACGAACGGCAATAGAGATCTTCGCCGTCGGGCACCGCCGTGCGCGGCGCTTCGACGATGGGCAGCAATTCGAAGCGGCGCCCGCGCGCGTCGGTCTCCGACTGCAGCACTTTGCGATTCTCCGCCATGATGGCAAATCGCGGATCGGCGGGATCGGCGACGGCCTCGCACAGCACCGCGGCCGGCCGGAAAAAGGCGACGTAGCCGTCGACATGACCGTCGGTCGCGCCGTCGGTGAGGTCGCCCGGCAGCCAGATCACTTTTTGCATGCCGAGCATGGCGCGCAATTCGACATCCGCCTGTGCCTTGGTCCAGCCGGGATTTCTGTTGGGATTGAGCACGCAGGATTCGGCCGTGATCAGGGTTCCCTCGCCGTCCGACAGGAAACCTCCGCCCTCGACGATGAGATCGGAGCGGAACGCGCGCGCCGCCGCAAGCGTCGCCACCCGTCCGCCCACCGCCGCATCCTGGTCGAAGGGACGGCACTTGGCGCCCCAGGCGTTGAAGGTGAACACCGCCGCGGCGCGTGCCCCGGCGCCGTCCAGCACGAAGGTCGGCCCCGAGTCGCGCAGCCAGGAATCATCCAGTGCCATGGGGAGTACGCGCACCGCCGCCCCGCAGCGCCCGGCCGCATCCGCCGCGTGCGTGGGATGAGCCAGCATGGTCAGCGGCTCGCATTGGGCAATTGCGCGGGCGACGCGCGCATAGTCGTCGCGAGCCCCCTCGATATGTCCGTTCCAGATCGATTCGCGCTGCGGCCAGCCCATCCAGCACCCCGAGTGAGGCGCCCATTCGGCCGGCATCGTAAATCCCAAGTCTATCGGCTTCACTCGAGCTCCCGCGCGGACAATTTCGCTACGATACGCGCTCAACCGTCAAAGGAATCAACATGCGCGATCTGTCTGTGTTCCCCATCACTCACAAATGGCCGGCCAGGCACCCCGACCGGCTGCAACTCTATTCCCTGCCGACCCCCAATGGCGTCAAGGTGTCCATCATGCTCGAAGAAACGGGCCTGCCCTACGAGCCGCACCGGGTCAGCTTCGACACTCAGGATCAACTGACGCCGGAGTTCTTGTCCCTCAATCCCAACAACAAGATACCCGCCATCCTCGATCCCAACGGACCGGACGGCAAACCGCTGCCGTTGTTCGAGTCGGGCGCGATTCTGCTCTATCTCGCCGAGAAAACCGCACAGCTCATGCCGCGGGATGCGGCGGGCCGCTACCACACCATTCAGTGGCTGATGTTTCAGATGGGTGGAGTGGGTCCCATGTTCGGCCAGGTGGGCTTTTTCAATAAGTTCGCGGGCCGGGACTACGCCGACAAGCGCCCGCGCGACCGCTATGTGAGCGAGGCGAAGCGCCTCCTCGGTGTGCTGGACCGGCAGCTGGCGGACCGGACCTGGATCACGGGTGATGATTTCAACATCGCGGATGTGGCCACCTTTCCCTGGATCAACAACCTCATCGGCTTCTATGAGGCGGCCGATCTGGTCGGCATCAAGGATTTCACCCATGTGACCCGGGCGCTCGATTCCTTCCTGGAGCGACCAGCGGTGATCCGCGGCATGAAAATACCGCAGCAGGCCTAGCTCGCGGCCCCGTTGGGGTGTCCCCAAGAAAGGAGCCATTACGTACGCCAAGGTCCGCCGGCCGCCATCAAAATGGCACCCAGGATCTCGCCCCGGAATACAATGTTCCCCCCGGCAGCCGGATCGACACGAATCTTGGTGGAGATTTCAGAGGTCTGGAAGCATGAATTCCTCCGATCGCATCTCTGGAAGCGGCTTAGTGAAGGAGACCGATCTTCGGCCTCCGGAAGAGTTATTGGTTGATGAAGGACCGCCTCAGCGCCGTCCCGGCATTTACCGAAACGCGTATATCTACTTCTCGCTGGCACTACTCGTTGCAATTGTCGGATTCTACCCTTCGTACTTCGCGAAACTTCCTGATACCGACGCTGTTCACCATTTCCACGGAATTCTGGCTTCCGTTTGGATGATCGGGCTAATCACGCAGTCGTGGCTAATGCGTCAGGGGATGATGTCGGCGCATCGTACGATCGGCAAGATATCGCTTTTGGTTGCGCCGCTGTTTGTCATCTCGGGGATTTTGGTCGTGCACGTCATGTTGACGAACAACGACGAATCTTCCCTGGCATTCGGAGGGCGACTCGCATTCATCGATATGATCACGCTGTGTTACTTCTCGCTGGCGTACTCCCTGGCGATACATCATCGAAGAAAAACACAGCTGCATGCCAGATACATGGCATCCACGGTAATCTTGGTGCTTCCTCCGGCGCTCGTGCGCCTATTGTCGATTGTTCCCGGAATTGATTCGTTTGAGGCGGCACTACACGGGAGCTATTTCATTTGTGAGGCCATTGTTGCGATGCTATTGCTTGATGACTATCGGAAAGGAAGAGTTCGCGCGCCGTATGTATTCCTATTGTCGATTCTCGTGCTTCAACATCTGAGCTTTATGGTGTACCCGAGTCCCATGTGGTGGACCGCTGTGACTTCCTGGATTCGGGGTTTCTAACCTCTTTGAATTCGAGCGTGTCGCATTGACGGGCGATTACAACTGGCACGCCAACAAACGGAGCTCCGGGTAGCGCGGCGGGTTCAGGCGGCGCGGCGCAGGCGGCGCCGGACCGCCGCCTGCAGTTCCTTGAGCTCTTCGATATGCAGCGCCGTACCGCAGCCGGCAAACACCGCGGCCCCCACGATGACGGTGCCGAGCAGCGCACCGACCTTGGCCAGAAACGCCTGCGTTTGCCAGTCGGCCAACAGCCAGTGGGACGATGCGGCACACACGGCTGCCAGCGCCGCGGCCGCCGCCGCCGTTTTCCCCAGCATCCCCAACAGGCGGCGCGACTCGAGGCCGTGCAGGTGCCGCTGCATCAAGACGTACAGCAACACAAAATTCACCGTCGCAATGCAGCCCGTCGAGAATGCCAGTCCGCGATGGCCCCATCCCAGGCGGAACGTGAATATCCAGTTGAACAAGAGATTGAGGGCCACCGCGAGGAAGCTCACCAGCATCGGAGTTTTGCGCCGATCGAGCGCGTAGAAGGCGTTCACCAGCACCTTGAGCGCGGCATAGCCGCCGAGGCCGATGGCGTAGAACCGCAGCGCGCCGGCGGCCTGTGCCGTTTGCTCGGCGTTGAACTTGCCGTGCTGATACAGAACGGAAATGATGGGTTCGGCGAGCATGATGAGCCCGACGGTCGAGGGAATGGTGAGCAGCAGCGCGATGCGCATGGCCCGTGCCAGTTCGGAACGAAACGCGGTCATCTGACCCGCGACCACCAGCCGCGACAGCAGCGGCAAGGTCACGGTCCCCAGCGCCACGCCGAACAGGCCGAGCGGCAGCTGCATCAAGCGAAACGCTATCGAGAGCCAGAATATCGGCCCATCGCCCAAGGTCGAGGCGAACATGGAATTGATCAGGACGTTGAGCTGGGTGGTGCTGGCGGCGATCACCGACGGACCCATCAACAGCAAGATTGCCTTCACGCCGGCGTCGCGCCAGCGAAAATCGGGGCGGAAGCGATAGCCGAGCCGCGCCAGCGACGGCAACTGCACCGCAAGCTGCAGCGCGCCGCCGAATACCGTGGCCGCCGCCAGGCCGATCAGGGCGCGAGTCCCGAAGTGCGGATCGATCCAAAAGCCCAAGGTGACGCCGCCGACGATGGATCCGAGATTGAAGAAACTCGAGGCCATCGCCGGCATTCCGAACACGCTCTTGGAATTGAGCATGCCCATGACCAGGGCGGCGAGAGAAACCAGGAGGATGAACGGGAACATGATGCGGGTGAGCTGCGCCGTCAGGGCCGCCTTCTGCGGATCGAAACCCGGCGCCAACAGAGCCACCAGCTGCGCCGAGAACACCATCCCGGCAATGCACAACAGGCCCAGCACCACGGCGGTCAGCGTGGCGACTTTATTGGCCAGCCGCCACGCTGCATCGTCGCCGCCGCGCGCAATGGTCTTGGTGAAGGTGGTGACGAAGGCCGTCGATAGCGCGCCTTCGGCAAACAGGTCGCGCAGCAGATTTGGAATGCGGAAAGCGGCCGTGAAGGCGTCCATGGCGCCGCCGCCGCCGAACAGGGCGGCAAAGATCTGCTCGCGGGCGAGGCCCAGCAGCCGGCTGCACATGACCGCGATGCCGATGACCCCGGCCGCCTTGGTATTGAGCTTCTCGGTGGGGTCCTCCGCTGCAGCGGCGGCGGACGGGCGAGGCGGCGACGGATCATTCATTGCTGCGCAGCTTACCTAACCTGAGCGCGTCACGTCGTCATGAACATCGCCACCACGGTCACCGCCATCACCGCGGTGGCGATCCACCCCAGGCGGCGCAGGCGCAGCCGGATCACGAAGCGTCCCATGATGTCCTCGCGCGACGCGAGCAGCATCATGACCGCCATGATGGGGACGGCGATGACCCCGTTGATCTCTGCGCTCCATACCAGCGCCCGCATCGGGTCCAAATGCGTGAAATTGAGCGCCACACCGCCCACCGTGGCGACCGCGATGATGCCGTAGAACTCCAGCGCTTCGTGCACCTTCCGGTCCAGGCCCGACTGCCAGTCGAAGCTCTCCGACACCGCATAGGCGGCCGAACCCGCCAGCACCGGGACGGCGAGCATTCCCGTGCCGATGATCCCCAAACTGAACAGCAGGAATGTGGTCTGCCCGCCCACCGGGCGCAGCGCTTCGGCGGCCTGCGCGGACGTTTGAATGTCGACGATGCCCGCGGCATGCAGGGTTGCCGCCGTGCTCAGTATGATGAAGAACGCAATCAGGTTCGAGAATCCCATGCCGATGTAGGTGTCCCAGCGAATGCGCCGCAGATGCGAACGCGCCACCTCCTCGGCATGCGGCAGCAATGAACCGCCGCCGTTGCGCGCCGTGTCGATGCGCAAGTCCTCCATTTCCTGCGCGGCCTGCCAGAAGAACAGGTAGGGACTGATGGTGGTGCCGAACAGCGCGACGATCATGGTCATGGTGTTGTGGTCGAACACCAGCCTTGGATAGGCCATCTCGGACATGACCGCGCCCCAATTCACGTGCACCGTGAAAATCACCGCCACATAGGAGAGCAGCGCGAGGGTCAGCCACTTCAAGTAGCGCACATAGGAGGCGTAGCGCAGAAAGACCTGCAACCCCAGGCACAACAGGCCGAATGCGACGGAATACAGATGCGCCGAGCCGCCGAGCAGCATCTGCAGCGCCTCGCCCATCGCCGCGATGTCGGCGGCGATGTTGATGGTATTGGCGAGCAGCAGCAGGCCGACGATGCCGTAGAGGACCGGCCGCGGATACACCGTCTTGATGTTGGCCGCGAGCCCCCGCCCCGTGATGCACCCCAACCGGGCGCTGACCATTTGGATGCCGACCATCAGGGGATAGGTGAACAGCACCGTCCACAGCATGTTGTAGCCGAACTGCGCGCCGGCCTGGGAATACGTGGCGATGCCGCTCGGATCATCGTCGGCCGCGCCCGTGATGAGTCCCGGGCCCAAGAGCTTGACCCGCGGATCCTCCCTGATGCTCTTCAGCAGATTGACCATCGCCTCTCCAGGAATCGACCTTGAGTCCCGTGCCGAAGAAGAGGTGGAATCGGATCAAAGCGCCCGCCGCATCCGGCCGGACGGCGCCTTAAGATGAGTTAGCGCGTTATCCAGCCAAAGCGAGGGTGCCGTTCACCCAGCACTGATTACCACGGGTACAACTACTCACGAGGACGGCCTGTGTAGCCCAAACCTTGCGGAAGATAGGCCGGTGCCGCGGATGTGTAAAGTAAAATAATGGCGCCGCGCCCCGCGGGCGGCGCCATTTCGACACGAGCCGCGGTTCAGCCGACCGCGGCGGCCTTGGCCTTCGCCACTTCGGCGATGACCTCATCGGCCACCTGACGCGGTACGGGTTCGTAGTGCGAGAACTCCATCGTGTAAGAGGCGCGGCCGCTGGTCATGCCACGCAACTGGCCGATGTAGCCGAACATTTCCGACAGCGGCACATTCGCCACCACGGCTATGTTGGCGCCGCGTTCCAATTGATCTTGGATCGCGCCGCGCCGGCGGTTGATGTCGCCGATCACATCGCCCAGGTAGTCGCCCGGCGTCACCGTTTCGACCTTCATGACCGGCTCCAGCAAAATCGGCGCGGCCTTGCGAATGGCTTCGCGGAAGCAGGCCTTGGCGGCGATTTCAAAGGTCAACGCATTGGAATCGACGTCGTGGAAGCTGCCGTCGATCAGCGTCGCGCGGAAATCCACCGTCGGATAGTGCGCGAGCACGCCGTCCTCCTTCTGAATCTTCAGGCCCTTTTCGACCGAGGGGACGAATTCCCGCGGCACCGAGCCGCCGACGGTCTCATCGACGAACTCGAATCCGGCGCCCCGCTCCAGGGGTTCGAAGACGATCCACACTTCGGCGAACTGGCCTGAACCGCCGGTCTGCTTCTTGTGGATGTATTGTTCGGTCAGCTTCTTGGTGAAGGTTTCGCGGTACGCAACCTGCGGCTCTCCCATGATGCCTTCGACCCCGAATTCGGTGCGCATGCGATCCAGGGTCACCTCCAGATGCAATTCGCCCATTCCACGCAGGATGGTCTGGCCCGTTTCGCGGTCGGTCTCCAGATGCAGCGAGGGATCGGCGCGGACCATCTTGCCGAGGGCCGTGCCGAACTTCTCCTGTTCCGCCTTGACCTTCGACTTCACTGAAACGCTGATGACGGGGTCCGGAAAGCGCATGCGCTCCAGAACCACGGGGTTGGCCGCATCGCATAGCGTGTCGCCGGTCTCGGTATCGGCCAGGGACACGAGCGCAATGATGTCGCCGGCGCGCGCTTCCTCGACCGGATTGGCCTCCTTGGCGAACATTTCGACCATCCGGCCGATCTTTTCACGCTTGCCGCGGGTCGAGTTCTGCACCGACGCGCCCTTGGTGAGTACGCCGGAATAGACGCGGATGAAGGTCAGCGCACCATAGGCGTCGTTGATCACCTTGAAGGCCAGAGCCGAGAACGGCTCATCGTCCGAGCACTTGCGCTCGCCGATGGGCTCGCCGTCGGCGTCCACCGTCTTGATCGAGGCCACGTCGGTCGGAGCCGGCATGTAGTCGACGACCGCATCGAGCACCTGCTGCACACCCTTGTTCTTGTACGAAGAGCCGCACAACACCACGGTGAAGGCGGAGTTCACCGTGCCCTTGCGCAACGCGTGGCGCAACACGTCGGCCGACGGGACCGTACCGTGCGTGAGATAGGCCTCCATGGCCTCGTCGTCCTGCTCGAGGCAGGTGTCGACCAGTTCCGTGCGGTACTTGAACACATCGCCCAGCAGCTTGCGGTCGCTCGGCGTATTGATGTGCAGCTTGTCGGCCAGATCCGGCGTGACCTCGAGGCTCTGCCATTGAGCGTCCTTGTCGTCGGAATCCCAAACCAGCGCCTTCATCTCCACCAGGTCCACCATGCCCTTGAAATTCTCCTCCGAGCCGATCGGTATCTGCACGGGCAGAGGACGCGCGCCCAGGCGCTTCTTGATCATGTCCACGCAGCGCAGGAAATTCGCGCCGCTGCGATCCATCTTGTTGACGTAGCAAATGCGCGGCACGCCGTAATTGTCGGCCAGGCGCCAATTGGTTTCCGATTGCGGCTCCACGCCGGCGACCCCGTCGAATACCACGACGGCGCCGTCCAGGACGCGCAAGCTGCGGTTGACCTCGATGGTGAAATCCACGTGGCCCGGGGTATCGATGAGATTGATCTTCTTGTCACGCCAGAAGGCGGACACCGCGGCGCTTTGAATCGTGATGCCGCGCTTCTGCTCCTGTTCGAGATAGTCGGTGGTCGTCGAGGTCTTCAGATCCTTGGTATCGTGAATGTCGATGATGGTGTGCTTACGCCCCGTGTAATACAGGATGCGCTCGGTCGTCGTCGTCTTACCGGCGTCGACGTGGGCGATGATGCCGATATTGCGAATATCGGAAAGGGGCGTTGTGCGGGGCATAGCAAAATTCCGTAAAAGTGGTGGTAGGCTAGAGAGCCGGCGTCAAAACCGCGCATTCTGACACGAGGTTTGACCGTCTGTCGAGAGAGGCTGGGAACTACTTCACGCTATAGCCGCGGCCTTCCAGGCAGGCTCCCTGCGCACGAAAATAATCCGACCGCCTGCCGGGGGCCGCCCCTCCGGCCGGTTGGGTCGGGTCGAATCCCGTTTGCGCCACCGCCCAGCGGTGGCACTCGAACCTATCCTTCCCCTGCTGCTCCTGGTTCTGGCCATTCTTGGGATAGGCAATCAATTGCGGTTCGCTGCCGGATTGCGCCGCAGCGGGTGCTTGCAGTCCGGGCGGCGGGCTCACGGTTTCGTACCGGTTCACCACACCGTTCCAGCGGTAGTACGTGTCGTCGGCATAGTAATAAGGAATGCCGTTCCACCACACGGTCGAGTAATAGAGCGGCAGGGTCGCAAAATACAATCCCAATCCCAGGCCACCCCAACCCCAGGGGCCGTAAAAGCAGCAGCCGCCGCGCCAGCCAAAGCCGCCGTGCCAGCCATAACCCCCATGCCAGCCGCCACCGCCGTGCCAGCCGCCGCGTTGCGCGCTGGCAGGCGCGCTCATCGCCAGCGCCGCGATGCAGCTACTCGCCATCAGAATCAGTGAACGCAACGTGGTGGGTTTTGGCATGGCATCACAAGCGGATCCGTGTGAATTCAACCAATTATATAAGACTTCACGAAGTCCGGGCAGTTTCAAAGCTCAGGCGGCCGCGTCGATTGACCTTTGTCCGACCGCGCAGACCACCGACACCCCGCCGCCGGCGCGCGCCGCGACGCTCAGCCTGCCGCCGATTGAACTGGCCCGAAATTGCATGGTGCGCATGCCGAAGCCGCCGCCGCGCGCTCCTGCCGGCGGCATTCCCACGCCGTCGTCGCTGACCGTCAACGTGACGCCCTGCGGCCGCACCCACAGCTCGATCTCGATGACTCGAGCGCCGGCGTGCTTGAGCGCGTTCTGCACGGCCTCCTGGGCAATCCGGTACAAATGATTGCGCGCCTCGACGTCGAGCGCGATCGGACACTCCAGATGCGGCCGGAAGCGCACCACCGTGCCCCCGACCGAGCTGCGCGCCGCGAGTGCCTCGAGCGCGACCCGCAAATTGCCGTCGGCTTCGCTCAGCGGCGAGACTCCCTGCGCTATGCGGCGCGCCGAATGAATGCAGCTGGCGGCGAGCGCGGCGACCTGCACCAGTCCGGCGGCAATGGGATGACGCTCGCGCTCGGCGCGCGTTGCCAGTGCGCGCGCCGACAGCGCAAGACCGGTCAGCTCCTGTCCCAGCCCATCATGCAGTTCCTGACCAATGCGGCGCTGTTCATTGGCGATGGCATCGATGAGCGCGCTGCCGAGCGCGCGGCGTTCGGTCACGTCGCTGGCGAACACCAGCACCGCCCGCTGACCGCCGAGTTCGATGGCGCGGGTCCACACTTCGACGGCCAGCACATGGCCGCCGTGCGTCTGATGTCGGGTTTCAAATGGCTCCGGCGGCGCGTCGGCGCCCTCGCCCGCCGGCGGCGGCAGCACGCGCGAGCCGCCGGGTGCGGCCAGGGAGGGCACACTCAGCTTCATGAACTCCTCGCGGCTACAGCCGTACTGCCGCAGGGCGGCCTCGTTGACCAATAGAAACTCGAGCGTGTCCGGGTCATGGACCCACAGCGGCTGCGGGCTGCCGTCGAATATTTGCGCGTAGCGGTGCTCGGCCCGCAGACGCTCGAGGGCTGCGCGGTCCCGTTCCGCGAGCAGCGCCGTGATGATGAGGCTCACGCCCGTGAGCGCCGCACTGAGCGACCAGGTGGTGGCGAGCCCGGCGAACTTATCGAGGCCGCCGTACACGCCGCGGCCGAACGCAAAACCCAATCCGGATACCACCGAAATCATCAGTGCGCCGATGGATGCGACCACGAGGCCGAACCAAATGGCGCCCACGACCACCAGCAGCAACGCAAACACCACCATGATGGGCCGGGCGACGCCGCCGGAATCCAACGAGAGCGTGCCGGCGCAGCAGATCGCGAGCCCCAGCAGCCACAGCCCTCCCTCGATCCAGTGCTCTCTGATCTGGGTAAGGCTCCCTCGGCTCATCGCCACCAGAATCGGCCCGACCAGCAGCACCCCCGCCGTGGTGTTGCTCCACCAACGGATCCAGCGCAGCGGATCCGCCGTTGCCGTGACATCACCCGCGAGGCGAAAGCCCAGCAATCCCAGCGACGGTACGATCATCGTACCCACCGCCGCGGCGAGGATGAACAGAGCGACATCCTGGGCGCGGGCAAAACTGGCATCGAATCCGCCGCGCTCGAGCATCCAGGCGGTGAACAGCGCGCAGCCCGCGGTCCCGACCCCGACGCCCAGCGACGCAACCATCGCCTGATGCGTCCACAAATCGATTCCGATGCCGGCAATCAGAATTGCGGGCCACATACGCTGTCCCCAGCGAATGCAGGCAGCGACTGCGATGCCGCTGGCCAGCAGCGGCAGGGTTGGGTGCGGGCCGACGCTCGGCAGCACGAATCCCACGGCGCCGGCGACGAAAACGGCAGCAAACGTGAGCAGCCACCTGAGAACCGGGAGCGGACGTGTGCCCATGGCAAGAGCCTACGACGAACCGCCGGTGTTTGTCGTCGATTTTGTGCGGCCCGGACGCCTGCTTTATTGGAGCAAGGGGGGTGGGCAAGTCCGTAGAATGGCGCCGGCATGGATCCAAAAACTCAGCGGCAGGGCCTGTTGCTCGCGACTCTCGGGGCGATCGCTTTCTCCGGCAAAGCCATTATCGTCAAATTGGCGTACCGCTACGGGGTCGACGCGGTCACCCTGATCATGTATCGCATGCTGTTCGCCCTGCCGATGTTCCTGATGTTGAGCTGGTGGGCCGGGCGCGGAAAACCGCCGCTCACCTGGCGCGATGTCCGCGCTGTGTTGGGCTTGGGATTCTGCGGCTACTATCTGGCGAGTTTTCTCGACTTCGCGGGGCTGCGCTATATCAGCGCAAGCCTGGAACGCCTCATCCTCTATCTGAATCCAACCCTGGTTCTCGGTCTCGGCGTGCTGCTGTTCAGGCGCAAGGTCACGCGCACGCAGATCCTCGCGCTCGCCGTGAGCTACGCCGGGGTGCTGTGCGTGTTCGGCAGAGAGGTGACCTTGATGGGCGCGAACGTGCCGCTGGGCGCGACGCTGGTGTTCGGCAGCGCCGTCAGCTACGCGGTCTATCTGTCCTATAGCGGCGAGGAGGTGGTGCGCCTCGGGGCGCTGC
This sequence comes from uncultured Gammaproteobacteria bacterium, assembly GCA_963800375.1. GTDB lineage: Bacteria > Pseudomonadota > Gammaproteobacteria > Steroidobacterales > Steroidobacteraceae > Bog-1198. Next base: position 266,806 of record CAWDAT010000005.1, read on the forward strand.
GCCTCACGGGACTTGCCACCACCGTCGCCTGTCTGATCTGCATCGCCCAGTTTTTCGCCCTCAGGCCGCTGAGCGCCATGGCGGTGGCCCCGCAAGTGCTGTGGCTGTCGGCCTTGAACGCCACGGCGTGCACTTTCGCCCCGGTGCTCATGGTGATGATGGCCATCGAGCGGATCGGCGCGTCGCTGACGGCGCAGACCGGCAGCATCGGCCCGCTGTCGACGATCCTTCTGGCGGTGCTTCTGCTGGGCGAACCGTTCACCGCCTGGGTGGCCGCGGGCACCGTGCTGGTGCTCGCCGGGATCTGGCTGCTCGCACGACAGCCGCGCAAGGCAGCGACTTGAGTTGCGGCGTTGGCTACAATCACCAAGCCGGTTCACCAATAACAAGTGGGGGGAGATTCCAAGCATGCGCGTACTGCTCGCCGTATTCACCCTGGTTTGCACCGTGTTGCTGCGGCCGGTACTCGCGGAGGGCCAATCACCGTTGCCGTCCGCCAAACCGGACAGCGTCGGCATGTCGGCGCAGCGCCTCGACCGGCTGCGCGAAGGCATGAAGAGCCTGGTCGATCAGGGGCGGCTCGCGGGAGTCGTGACCATGGTTGCCCGCCACGGCAAGGTGGTCGAGTTCGAGGCGACCGGGAAAAGGGACATTGCGGCCGATCTTCCCATGCAGAAGGACAGCATCTTCCGCATCTATTCCATGAGCAAGCCCATCACGGGCGTCGCGATGATGCTGCTGTTCGAGGAGGGTAAGTGGCAGCTCGATGATCCGGTGTCCAAATTTATCCCGGAATTCGCCGATCTGAAGGTCTACGGCACGGATGCGGCCGGCAACGTGGTCCACCAGGAGCAAACGCATCCCGTGACGATGCGGGAACTGATGTCGCACACCGGCGGCTTCACCTATGGATTCTTCAGCAACACGCCGGTCGACAAGCTGCAGATCGACGCCGACGTGCTCAACATCAACAACACGCTGGAGGAGATGATTCATCGCGTGGCGAAATTGCCGCTGAATGCGCAGCCCGGCAGTGAATGGCACTACAGCATTTCAGTCGACATCCAAGGCTACATCGTTCAGAAACTGTCCGGCATGCCGTTCGACGAATTCCTGCAGAAGCGCATATTCAAGCCGCTGAACATGGTCGACACCGCCTTTTACGTGCCTGCGGAAAAGCTCAAGCGTTTCGTGGAACTGTACGACTACGACAAGGACGGCAAGTTCGAGGTGCTGAAGGGCGGCCTGAATCACGATTTCTCCAAGAAACCGGCGCTCATGTCCGGCGGCGGCGGCCTGGTCTCCACGGCCGCCGACTACATGCGTTTCTGCCAGATGCTGCTGAACGGAGGTCAACTCGGCGGCGTGCGCCTGCTGTCGCCGCGCAGCGTCGAGTTGATGCGATCCAATGTGCTGCAGCCGCCCCTGACCGTCTTTGCGCCCGGCTCAGGGTTCGGACTGGACCTTGCCGTGGTCACCGATCCGGTGGCTGCAGGCGGCTACTACGGCAAGGGCACGTATTCTTGGGGGGGCGCCGCCGGAACCTGGTTCTGGATCGATCCGGCCGATGATTTGATCGTCGTCGGCATGATCCAGCAAATGGGCCGCACCGGCGCGGCGGTCACCGCCGGCGTGCCGGACATGCGCGGTCTGTCGCACGCCTACGTGTATCAAGCCATCGTCAATTGAGGCAATCATCCCTATGGATCGGCGCAATTTTTTGACGGCAACCACGGTTGCCGCGCTCGCGGCCCCCGAAATCGCCCTGGGCGCCAAAACGCCCCGCCACACCACTGAATTGAGCCTGGCGGAAATTGCCGCCGGCTTCGCGGCCGGCGCCCTGACGTCGCTGCAGTTGACCCAAACCTACCTCGACCGCATCGACCGGCTCGACCGCCGAGGACCGACCCTGGCGGCGGTTCTGCAGATCAATCCGCGCGCGCTGGAAATCTCCGCCGAGCTCGACCGCGAACGCAGGGCCCGGGGGTCGCGCGGGCCTCTGCATGGCGTGCCGCTGTTGATCAAGGACAATGTCGAAACGGCGGATCGGATGATGACCACCGCCGGCTCTTTGGCGCTCGACGGGTGGTATGCGCCCGCGGACGCGCCGTTGGTGGCGCGGCTGCGCGCCGCCGGCGCCGTGATCCTGGGCAAGACCAATTTGAGCGAATGGGCGAATTTCAGGTCCACGCATTCGTTGAGCGGTTGGAGCGGCCGGGGCCGCCAAACCCGCAATCCCTACATGCTCGATCGAACACCGTCCGGCTCGAGTTCCGGATCGGCGGTCGCGGTCGCCGCCAATTTATGCGCCGCTGCGGTCGGCACCGAAACCGACGGCTCGATCGTGAGCCCGGCGTCGGTCAACGGCATCGTCGGCCTGAAACCCACCGTGGGACTGGTCAGCCGCACCGGCATCGTGCCGATATCGCATAGTCAGGACACCGCAGGACCTCTGGCGAGAAGCGTTGCCGACGCCGCCGTCCTGCTCGGCCTGATGTCGGGCCCCGACCCCGCCGACCCGGCCAGCAGCGCCGTCGGCGGGCGTTTCGACAGCGACTATGTGCGCTATCTGAACCCGGATGGACTGCGCGGCGCACGCCTGGGAGTCGCGCGCCGCTTCTTCGCCGACAATGCGCCGGTCAACGGATTCCTCGACGCCTGCGTTGCGACTCTCAAACGCGCGGGAGCAGTCGTGGTCGACCCCGCCGATTTGCCGCTGCACGAGACCGCGGCGGCGGCGGAACAAGAAGTGCTGCTGTATGAGTTCAAGGCCGACTTGAATGCCTATCTGTCGCGCCTGCCGCTCGACTTTCGGGTGCGCTCGCTCGCGGACCTGATCCGCTTCAATGAATCCCACGCGGATCAGGAAATGCCGCTGTTCGATCAGGAATTGCTGCGCCAGGCGCAGGCCAAGGGCGGCCTCGACGAAGCCGCGTACCGCGATGCCCGCGCCGCCTGCCTCACGGCGACGCGCAGCGGCGGGATCGATGCCCTGCTCGCCGAGCACCATCTCGATGCCATCGTCAGCCTCACGTCGGGTCCCGCCTGGTTCATTGATCCGATCAACGGCGATTCGGACACGGGCGGATGCGCCTCTCCGGCGGCGGTCGCAGGCTACCCGCACATCACGGTGCCGGCCGGCCTGTATCGCGGGCTGCCGATCGGATTGTCATTCTTTGCCGGCGCCTATGCCGAACCCACATTGATCAAACTGGCGTCCGGCTTCGAGCACACGGCCCACGCCCGCGTGGCGCCGCGCTTCTTGCCCGGCATCGGATAGGCAGCGACTACAACTTGCCTTGCGACGCAGTGCCCTTGCTGCGCGCGATGGGCAACAGGGTGGGATAGAACTGCACGAATGTCGTGTCCACCGCGCCATGCGCTTCGTGGCAGGAATAGCAGGCAGCGGACCGGGGGGTCATCGCGGCGGCCCGGTCGTCGCCGAATTCAAAGAAGGCCCACTTGCCCGGAAAGCGCGCCTCATCCTTGACATGGACTTCGAGGCCCATCACCTCGGGCCCTTGAAAGTTGCCGCTGCGGTTGATGGATCCCTTGGCTTGGGCGCCGCGATTTTCGATCACCAGTACGGTCTTGTCGGGCCAGGTGCCGGAGGCCACGAACACCCGGTACGCGTCCGGGTTCACGAACACGTTGTCGAACATGTGATGTCCCGGTTGCACGCCGGCGGCGTAGCTCATGTCGAAGCCGGAGGTCAGGAATATCCATTCGCGATAGTGCAGCGGGCGGTCCAGCCGGCCGTCGCCGCTGTAAGTCAACGGCGCACCCTCGCCCGCCGCGGGCCCCGTCGGCGCGGCACCGCGCGCGGGCCCGCCGCCGGCGGTCACGCCGAGTACCGTCGAACAAAGCAGACCCGCAACCATTCTCATCAGCGTCCCGGTTGATATCATCGAATCATCGCCTTCGTTGCTATTTTCTGATCGGAATGTCGACGTAGCTGTCGTTGTGCCAGAGTATCTTCACCGGAATTCTGCCGTCGGCGATCGACTCGTCGCTCACGTCATTGCCGGTGCCGTAGTTGATTTCGCGATCCGGGCGCTTATTGATGCCGAGCGCGATCACCAGCCGGCTGCCCGCCTGCAGCTGTCGGCTCGTCATGCGTTCGGCCTTGATGGTCAATTCTTGACGCTCGCCCGCCTTGAGCAGGTGACGGTGAACGCGGTCGCCCGCGTAGCTCGCGCGAATCTCGTCGATCGGGCTGAACAGGCGGACATATTCGCCGCTCGCCAGGCGCTCGAACACCATGATGCTCAGATCCATGTCCATCTTGTTCACGGTGAAATCCAGCCGCATTGAGAACAGCCCGCTGAATTCCACGGGTTTGGCCAGGGGTTCGCTCACAAACCTGACATCGTTGCGGGTCGCGAGGCTGGTGCTGATCAAGTCGATCGAGGGGGTCCAGCTTGCGTCCCGGCGGTCGGCGAGACTCACCGTCTGCAGCACGGATGCGGGTTTCGAGATCTTGCGCAGCGACAAGCGGTGGCCCTCTTCGGAGGCCGCGGCGTCCAAATAGAAGCGCAACGACCCCTTTGGTCCGGCATCGAGCGACGTCACATGGCGCCACTCGTTGCCGCCCATCACCTCGTAGTTGATCCGGGACTTCAAGAGCGGCGGCAGGGCGCCGCTCTTGAAGACATGATCGAACCATTGGTAGCGCAGCTCGCGCAAGTCCACGAGAGCGGCAGAATCCACCTGATATCCCTGCAAGACCGGCAACGGACCCCGCTGCATCACCGCGTCGTCGTAGGGACCAATGATGAGGGTATGGTTGGCGTGCGGGTCATATCGATGGTGCTGCGTAAAGTAATACAGCGCCCCGGGTTCGCTGCCCGCGTAGTAGCCCGTGATGGTCAGAACCGGGATGTTGATGTGCGCAAATTGTTCCCGGTAGGGAATCATTTCCTGCCAGAACCGGTCGTAGCTCGGGTGATTCAGCCAGCGAATGAAAATCGGGTTGGGTTTGCCGTGCAGGCGGCCGAGGTCGCGGTATCGCCTGCCGCTTAGGTACCATTTTTGATCGAGAGCCCGCCACAGCGCGTCGTCGTAATAGCCGCTCTCGTCGGCTGCCTTAGTGTTGGTCACGTAGGAGGACCATCGGTAGCCGGAATTCTGAAAGATGCTGCCTGTCATGGGCACATCGATGCCCGGAGCACTGGCCCCTGAGGTGGCAATGGCCTTCAAGGCCGGCGGCAGGTGTTTTGCCGCGGCCCAGGGGGTGAAACCGCTATAGCCGTCGCCGTACATGCCCACCCGGCCGTCGCTCCAAGGCTGCTTGGCGATCCAGTTGATGACTGCGCGCGCATCAGCGCCGTCCCGCTGATAGGGAACGACATGACGGGGGCTGCCGCGAACGCCGCGCGTGTAGGCCACGACCCCCACGTAGCCGTGCGCGGCGCACTCCCTGGCGTATTTCTGGGTATCGTAGATCGTGAATTCCAGCAGAGTCGGCAGCGGCGCCACGGCAGCGTTGGGACGAACCACCACGGCGGCAATCTCCGCTCCGTCGGGCGTCTTGATGAGGACATTGCTCTCGACCGTGTAGCGTCGGTGATCTTCCTCCGCATTGAGAGCCGCGGCCAGCGGCCCGAAACTGCGGTATGCCTCATAGGACAGATAGGCCCAGGTGAGCGTCACCGCCTCCGCCTGGCTGATGCTGTCCTCAGCCCGCTGCTGATCGAAGGCCTTCTGCAGCGCATAACGGAATACCCCGGGAGAGGTGCCGAGCCATTGCGTGACGGCAAACACGTCATGATCATTGAGCTGCGGAACACTGTCGTGAAACGCCTTGGTGAATGCTTCGGCGAAGGGCACCCGCTTTCCGGCCTCCATGGCCTTCGCGCGCGAGTACAGGTCGAAGATGAACTCGCGGCTGACCGGCCGCCCGGGCGCCGCCCGCCGCCGCCGATCACGCAATGATTGCCGCGACACCTCCGCCGCCGCGTAGTTGCCTGCAACCATTTGCAAAGCGGACAGATTGGCAAGATAGCGGTCCGGATCGGCTTCCTGATACACGGGGATCAGGCGCGCCGCCAGGTCGCGCATGGCGGGCCCGGCAGCGGGATCGTCGGCCGATGCAGGCGTATGAAAATCGAACTCCGGGGCGGCGCGCGTCAGCGGCGATACCACGACGAGGAGCAGCAGCAACAAAGCCTGCGACCGCCGCTTGAGCTGACTTTTCCCGGGGTTGGCGGGCGGCTTTCTCATCGCCGCTCTTCGGGTACTTTCGCGGGCACGGCGCTCTTGCGGGTCCGCGGAGCCTTCACCAGGTGCAGCGTCCGGGTGAACAACGGGTGCGCTTGGGCGGGTCCGCCGATGTGGATGATGCCCGTGTGCTGCAGTTCATCCGCAAATACATCGATGACCTGCTCGAGGACATCATCCTCGAGCAAGCCAAAGGTGCCGTCGATCAGCACCCACGGCGGATCCTGCAGCAGGATCCGCGCAATCGCGAGGCGCAGCTGTTCATCCTGGCTCAGTTCGCGGTCCCAGCGCCGGGTTGAATCGAACAGCGGCGCCAGCCGCTCGAGGCCCAGGCGGTACAGCGCGCGCGCAAAAGCACTCTCGCCGAAGCTCTCAGCCTTCAGGGGATAGGCGAGGACTTCGCGCAGGGATCCGCGCGGCATGTAGGGTATGCCGCGCGGCAGATAGAATATCTGCTCGCCTTTGGGGCGCGTGATGCGGCCCGAACCCCACGGCCACAGGCCCGCCAAGGCGCGAAATAGCTGTGTCTTGCCGGTGCCCGGCGCGCCCAGAATGAGCACGCGCTCCCCGCTCTGCACCATCACGCTGGTTTCCTTGAGCATGTCGGCATTCGCGGCGGATACGATCTCGAGATCGTCGATGGAAATCTTGCCCGGCTCACCTTCGGCATAGACGATGCGGCTTTCGAACCCGCGCGGTTCGTGGGTGACGCTCACGGCGTGGCGGAAACTGGCGACGCGCAACAGAGTCGCGCGCCAGTCGGCGATGGCGCTGAAATTGTCGATGAACCAGCGCAGCGATGACTGCGCCTGGCTGAACGCGCCGGCCGCCATCATCAGACCGCCGAATGACACCTTGCCGTTGAAGTACAAAGGCGCCGCGACCAGGATGGGCGCGACGATGGTGACCCAGCCGAAGCCGGCCGTGACCCAGGTGAGGTTGGCATGACCTATGACGATGCGGCGGGTGGCGTTGAGCACATTGCGAAGGTGCAGCTCGATGCGTCGTTTCTCGTCCCCCTCGCCCGCCGCCAGCGAAATGTCGTCGACATGCTCGTTGACCCGCACCAGCGAGAAGCGCAAGTCCGCTTCGCGCGCATAGCGCTCCGCGTTGCGGGCGATGAGACCCCGCCCCACCCAGTAGCTCAGCAGCGAGCCCGCGCTTGCGTAGGCAATGGCCGCCCATACCATGAAGCCTGGGACCGTGTAGTCGCGGTCGCCGACGTGGAAGACGAAGTCGGTCGACAATACCCAGAGCACGCCCGCGAACGTGAAGAACAAGATGGCCGCCTGCAGAAGTCCCACGCCGAGGTCGGCCGACAGCTCGCACAGCTTGCGCGCGTCTTCGTGGATGCGCTGGTCCGGGTTGACGCCCATCGGTCCGGCGTTGGCGAGCCAAAACGCCCGGTGCGGCAGCATCCAATCCTTGAGAAGGCTGCGCACCAATCCCTCGCGCAGCCGCAGTTCCAAGGTTTCCACCAACCAGCGCTGTGCCACGTTGAAAGCGAGCAGGAACCCTGCGATCAAGAAGAACACGCCGAGCTGAAACAAGAAATCCCGCAGATCGCGCCGCGACAGGGCATCGTAGAAGGGCTTGTTCCAGCCATTGAGGCGGATCTGCCCGTACGCCGTGGCGGCGACCACGAGAATGATGGCCGCCATCAGCAGCATGACCTTCTTGCCCACCGGCGAACGCAGAATGCTGTGCACGATAAGGCCAATCTGCCGCCCAAGCCCCAGGCGGGCGGACTCGCCCTCGGATGCAGTGCCGGAGATTTCCTTGGAGCGTTCTGTCACCGTGCTTGAGCTCCGCCACGAGTCAACCTGCAGGATACCATCCCGCCCTGCCCGCTCACCGCGACATGCGGCTCAAGTGGAGTCGGAATCCTCTGACGTCAGCCCGCGGCGAAAGCGCCTTCAAAATGTGGTGCAGATCACTTCCGCGGGGGTACGCGGCAGGGTCACCGATTCTGCGTCGAATGCCGCCTTCGCGCCGCCCTCGAGCGTCGTGCCGCCCTCGAGCGTCGTGCCGCCCTCGAGCACCGTGCCGTTGACGGTCACGCTGCGCAATGCCGCCCCCAGGGGCGGACGCAGGACGATCGTCGCGTCGATGCCGCCGATCGTGCATTTCAGGGTGTGCGCGTCCGCCCTGCGCAGCGAATAGCCGAGTCTGCCATACAGTGTCGGCATGTCCTTGACCCGCACTCCGCCGCCTTCGATCCACTCGGGTGCGAGACCCGCCGCCAGCACCAGGCGGCGGTCGGTCTCGCGCTCATAGGCGAACATGCTGCGCAGGGCAAGCACGTATTCGGCGGCAATCCAGGTGTGCGGCAGATCGCCTACGTGCGCCGGGGCCTTGCGGTCGGCCCAGGCGATTTCCGGCCATTGATTCCATGGCGGCGGACGCCGGTCGGACAAAAAGAACTTCAGCAGTTCGAGCGCCGCATCGCGCCGGCCCAATCTCACCAGCGCGCCGATGATGCGGATTTCATACGGGGTGTAGTTCGTGGACGGTAGGGCGCCGCTGCGCCTGCCGCGCCAGTCGGCAAGATACTTGTCGAAGGTGCGCTCCACCGCCTGCCGGTTGAGGCCCTGCGGTACATCGAGCAGGTAAATCGCATTCGCGGTGGCCGTCGGATCGAAGTCCGCCCACTCGATGCTTCCGGGTATGAAGTCCAGACTGCGCTTTGCACGAGTCGTCTCGATCGACGCGAACAGGGCCGCCGCCAAGCGCGCGGCAAGAGCATCCCACCCGCGCGCGGCACCGTCGTGGCCGGTCGTGCGCGCCAGGTAGACCGCGTCTTGCAGGCCGCGCAGCGCCCAAAAATCGTCCCAGTAGGAATGCACGGGCTGCGCCAGATACCCCTCGTGGCTCACTGAAATGGGCAGCAATCCATCGTCCCCGAGCAGCCGCTCGATGCATCCCACGGCCTTGTCGATGAAGCCCCAAGTGTTCTCGAGCAGAGCGCTATCCGCAGTGAATCGGTGGTAGTCCGCGATCAGGGCAATCAACTGCCCGTGGCTGTCATGCTCCACCAGCCAATCGGTGCCTTGCGCGTCGACGCAGCAGGGCACGAAGCCGTCGGCGCGCTGATGCGGTGCGTACCATTGAATGAATTCGCGCACCTCTTGGGTTCGACCCATGCGCAGCAGCGCCGCGCTCATCATGGCACCGTCACGAATCCACGAGCGCGTGTAGCGCCGCGGGCCCGGTTGCAACGCGGGACCGGAGCGTGTCACCAGAACCTGGGCCGCCGCGGTCAGCGCGCAACGAACCGCCTCCCCGGCCCAGCCGTTGCCCTCCCATTGCATGACGGGAAGCATTCCCTCCCATGAAAACGGCGGCTCGACGCGCAGCTGCGGTGCCGAGAGCGGTGTGCACGCCAGGATGGTCTCGCATTGCTGGCCGGCCGCCGCCGTCAAGTCAAATTCCAGCGCGCCGGTGGCGAATCCGAAGGGATCGTGCGTCGCCGCGGCCGGCGGCAGCACGCCGTCGGCGAGGTGCGAGGCCATGAAGCCCTCGTCAAAGCGCAGGGCTGCAAATCCCTTGGGCGCCGTGGTGCCTGCGCTCACGGGTGCAACCGAGTACCGCTCATTGACGCGCACCGCGCCGTCGCGCCACGTCAGATCGGCAATCTGGCTGACCCCGCCCAGATTGCGGAAACTTTGCCACGGCGGCGTGACTTGAAACGGGCGCACCAGGACGAACAACCGGGCCTCGAGCGGTTCGCCGCCCAGGTTCTCAAAGCGATAGCACAGCCGGGTTGCGCCGCCGCGCGCCGCCGCCGCCTGAATCCGCAGCCGCCATTCGGCGGTTTCCCAAATCACCGTGGGTACCGGCATCCAGTTCTCGAGCAATTCCTGGCGCGGCGCGATGTCCGACCAGCTGAACAGCCGTCCCTTGATCCACAACATGGGTTCGAGCGAAAACGAGCCTTGATCGATCTCGCACATCCCATCCGCGTTGAGCAGCGCGCAATGAATGCCGGCGGCCGTGCCCGTCGGCGTCCACACAGTCTGTTCATTGTGCAGCCAGCGCGGATGCCAGCCGCGGGCTTGGCTTTCGGCCACGTTGTGCCAGAAGGCGTGGATGGAGCGCGAGAACTCGAACCACTGCGGGTGCAGGGACGCGCCCGGCGTGGGTTCCGCCAATTCGAGCCGCAGGTAGCGGGTCTTGACCCCGGGCAGGTACACATAGCTGCGATTGCCGCCGGCGCGGGCGGCGGCGTACAGAGTTTTCCAGCGCCTGCCGGTGCTCGAGCCGCGGATCCGAAAACCCTGGGCAGGTGCGTGCTCCAGCCAGTCGATGATGAGGCCGCCGATGATGCGCGGCTGGGTGAAATCGATCACGATCCAAGGATGAGCGTCGTCGGGCCGCGGCTTCCAGCCGGTGCTGCCCAGGGCGGCGGCGGCTTCGAAGTGCGGCAAGGCGCTCGACGCGCAGAGGCGTGGAGCCTTCGCGGGCGCGTCATCCATGATGTCGAGGCCGGCGATCCACAGAGTGCCCTTGCCGCCCTCGCCCGCCACGATGGCAAATTCCAGTGAACCCAATTCGCTCAAGCGCCCGCCGCTCGAGGGTCCCCAGGCAAACTCGATGTCGCGGCTCGCCACGGTCATCGTCTTCCATCGCGGCGGCGGCCGCAGGTCCGTCTGCACGTGCCGCCATACGTTTTGACCGGTGCGGTCAACCAGCTTCAATTCCAGGTTATTCACCGCACCGGTGCCGCGCAGGCGAAACCTGACCGAGTACTCTTCCGGCATCGGCCGCTGGTAGACGCGGCGCGCCACCACGAAGCCTGCGCCGCCCTTGAAATCGAATTCCATCTGCAGTGTGGCTGTCCGGCCCTCCCCGGCCTGCGATAACTTGAGTTCCGCGTTGCCGGAAACGATGGATTGCCACTCGGGCGCGGCAGTCACAGGGAGTTGTCCCGGCTCATGGGTTCTGTGAATGCATAATAAACATTAACTTTACACTCTAAGTAATTGTTAATATTTATCCTAGTGGGCGGGAAGCAGTCTCAGCTGCCCACCGAATTCGGATCACGCCAGACGCGTTCGAAAGGCAACCGCCAGGCATGCGGAGCAATGAGCTGATGGATGGCATTTGGACCCCACGAGCCCGGTTCGTAGATCCGCACCGGCGGCGGCGACTCGAGCAAGACGGTCGACACTTCCCACAGCCGCTCGATGCCCTCGGCGGTGGTGAACAAAGTGTGGTCGCCGCGCATGGCATCGAGGATCAGGCGCTCATAGGCCTCGAGCACATCGCCGATGTGGCCGGTGTCATGCATGGCGAACTGCATGCTCAATTTATCCAGCCGCATGCCGGGACCCGGCCTCTTGCCATAGAAAGACAAGGACATCTTCGCGGCGTCGGCCAGGTCGAAGGTGAGGTGATCGGGTCCTTGCGCGCTCACCCCGGAGCCGGCCGGGAACATGCTCTTGGGCGGTTCGCGAAATGCGATCGAGATGATCCGCTGGCCCTGCGCAAGGCGCTTGCCGGTCCGCAGGTAGAACGGCACTCCGGCCCAGCGCCAGTTGTCGATGAAGCAGCGCAGGGCGATGAAGGTCTCGGTGTCCGAATCCTTGGACACGCCCTCTTCGGACCGGTACCCGGTGAATTGCCCGCGAACGACGTCGGACGGATTGATCGGCAGGAGACTGCGAAAGACCTTGTTCTTCTCCTCGCCGATGGGCTTCGGCTCCAGGGAGGTCGGGGCCTCCATCGCCATGAATCCGAGAATCTGGAACAGGTGGGTGACCACCATGTCGCGGTATGCGCCGGTCTGTTCGTAGAAGCCGGCGCGTCTGCCCAGATCCAGCTTCTCGGGTACGTCGATCTGCACATGGTCGATGAAGTTGCGGTTCCAGATGGGCTCGAACAAGCCATTGGCGAACCGGAACGCGAGAATGTTCTGCGCCGCCTCCTTGCCGAGAAAATGGTCGATCCGGAAAATCCGGTCTTCCTCGAATACTTCATGCAATCGGTTGTTGAGCGCGACCGCGGTTGCCAGATTGGTGCCGAACGGCTTTTCCATGATGATGCGCGAACGATCGACCAGGTCCGCCTCGCCCAGCAGGCGCACCGCGGAGAGCGCCGCGTTCGGCGGCACGCTCAAATAGTGCAGCCGGCTGCTTTCTCCCTGGAAAGACCGCTCCGCCTCCAGCACCGCCGACTTCAGCGCGGCGGCACCCGCCGACATGGGCACGTATTGCAGGGTGTCCGCAAACGCGGCCCAGTCGGCCTCGGCGACTTTGCGGGTGGAAAATTCGGCGAGCGCGTCGCGCGCGATCTTGCGAAAACCCTCGGCGTCGAGATCATCCAGGGAGACGCCGATGATCCGGCATCCCGGAATGAATCCGGCGTTGGCCAAATGAAACATACCGGGCAGCAGCTTGCGCCGCGAAAGATCGCCCGTGGCGCCGACCAAGACCACCACCTGCGGAAACTGCGGGCCGACGCCTGCGGGAATTTTCGCCACCTTGCACTTCCTCTTCAACCATTGGGATATCGGGCCGCTGCCGCGGCATTCCGCTGCATATTAGAGGCCACGCGATAATATGGAAGCCATATTTCACGTTTGAGAATCCACGCCCATGTCGCGCAGCGCCGCGCCGACGGCCGCCACCGCCTGGCGCAGGACGTCCGCGCCGATGGCGCCGATGCACCCGACCCGGAAGGTATCGACGGCCGTGAGCTTGCCGGGATACAGGATGAACCCACGGTCGCGCACCCGCCGGTAAAACTCGGTGAAGTCGTACTTCGGATCGGACGGGGAATGAAATGTCACGATGATCGGCGCCTGCAGGCCGTCCGGCAGAAAGGTCCGAAATCCGAGGGCGCGCATGCCGGAGACCAGCGCGGCGCAATTCTCGGTGTACCGCGCCAGCCGGGCCGGCTGTCCACCCTCGTCGAGATATTGGTCGATGGCCGCGCGCAGGGCGGCGAGCACGTGGGTCGGCGGCGTGAAGCGCCACTGACCGGTCTTCTGCATGTACTGCCATTGGTCGAGCAGATCCATGGCAAGCGAGGCAGTGTTGCCGCCCGCGTTTTGCAGGACAGCCCGCCGCGCGATGATGAATCCCATGCCGGGCACGCCTTCGAGACATTTCCCGGAGGCGGCGATCAGCGCGTCGAAGCGCAGGCTGCGCGCATCGAGGGGAATGGCACCGTAGGAACTCATGGCATCGATGATCAGGCCGCGGCCGTGCTTCGCGACCATGGCGGCGATCTCGGGCAGCGGATTCAGGATGCCGGTGCCGGTCTCGCAGTGCACCTGGGCAACGTGCGTGATCGCGGCATCCGCGGCGAGCGCGGCATCGACACGCGCAGGGTCGGCGGGCTCTTGCTCGCCATGCGGCAGGACCACGGCCTCCCGGCCCAGATAGCCGAGAATGCGCACGATGCGCTTGCAGTAGCTGCCGTTGTCGGGCACCAGCACCTTGCCGTTCCTGGGCACCAGCGTGCCGAGCGCCGCTTCGACGCTGAACGTGCCGCTGCCCTGCAGAGGCACGCAGACGTGATCCTCCTCGGCGTGGACGATGGCGACGAGGTCGCGGCATACCGATGCGGTCAGCTCGTTGAAGGCGCCGTCCCACGAACCCCAATCCGCGAGCATGGCGGACCTGGTTTCCCTCGATGTCGTCAGGGGACCGGGAGTCAGCAGAATGGGTTCGGACATGGGATCCTCATTTGATTTCAAGGCGGTTCGCCGATTCTTTGCGCCGGCCGAACCTCGTGTCCTTGAGGCGGCTGCGCTGCAGCGCCCCCGCGCGCTCGAGGACGGGATAGGCGGCCGAACACAGGTGCGAGTGCACCCGCTTCAGGTCGCGCAGGATGTCCAGATCCAGAGAGTACGACTCGATCGTCTCCGGAGTGCCCTCGCGCAGGCGCGTCAGATAGCGCTCGGCCGCGGCGAATTCCTTTTCGCGCAGCTGCGCTTTGGCCGCAATCAGCCGGCGCGCGACGTCGATGTCGCCGGACATGAAGATGCCGACCGCAAGCCTCAGGCTGTCGAGAACGTGCTGGTGAAACTCGACCAGGTCGGCCTCGCCTTCCTTGGAAAACGTGATGCCGCGCCTGATCTTCTTCGAGGCAAGATCCATGAGGTTCTTGTCGATGATGTCGCCGACGTGCTCGAGGTTGATGGAGAATGAAACGATCTCCATCGCACGGTAGCCGTCGCGGTCATCCATGCTGTCGCGTGTCATGCGGGTGACGTACAGCTTCACCGCTTCGTTGAGGCTGTCGACGGCGTCGTCCATCTGGCTGACTTCAGCCACCAGCTTGCGGTCGTTGGTCAGCAGTGCCGTCATCGATTGCCGCAGCATTGCTTCGATCAAATCGCCCATCCGCAGCACCTCGCGGGCCGCGCAGACCAGCGCGACGGCGGGAGCGCCGGAGGCGGCCGCATCCAGGTAGATCGGTGTGCCCGGGTCCGCCGTCTTCGGCTGATCCGGCAGCCAGCGCTTGAGCTGTCTGGCCACGAAATCGAGGGGGCCGATGAACACCAGCGCCAGCAGTACGTTGAAGGCGGTGTGAAAGTCCGCTGCCAGGCGCGCAGGGTTGGGTTCGTAGCGCTGCAGCAGGTCGGCGATCGGATGCAGCAGCGGCAACACCAGTGCGCAACCGGCCAGCCGGGTGACGAGATTGCCCAGCGGCAGACGCCGGCTGGCGAGATTACCGGGCCGGCTGGTTTCGATCAGCGGGTTGAGCGCGCTGCCGACATTCGCCCCCAGCACCATGGCGAGTACCGCGGTCGGCGGGACGAGGTGGGCCGCCCCGAGCGACATCACCACCAGCACGATAGCGACGCTGGAGTGCGCGGCCCAGGTCACGGCCGCCACGATCAACAGGCAGAGCAGCGGTTGAGCCGTGATCTCGCCCAGCAGCGCGCGCGAAACCGGCACCGTGTCCGTCGTCACCAGAGCGCCGAGGAAGATGTGCAGCGCCAGCAGCATCAAACCGATCCCGATCAGCACACGGCCCAGATCGCGCGTGCGGGTTCTGCCGCCGCGCTTGAAGGCAATGACGCCGGTCAGCAGCAGGATCGGGGTGACGATCGTTATATTGAACGACAGGATCTGCACCACCAGGGTGGTCCCCACGTTCGCGCCGAGCATGACGGCCAGCGCCGGCACCAGATCCAACGGTGCCCGCGGTGACGAAGGAGGCCGCCATCAGTCCGGTCGCGGTGCTGCTCTGGAGCAGACCGGTGACGAAAGCGCCCGCGAGAAATGCGCGCAGCCTGCTCTGCAAGGCGATGCCAAGCAGGCGCCGCAGATCGGCGCCGAAGGCGCGCACCACGCCGCTATGGACCATGTGCAGCCCCCAGAGCAGCAGCGCGACTCCGCCCATCAGGTCCAGAATGACTGTGCTGCCCATGTGCGCTTGGGCCCTACCAGGGCAGCGAGTAGGTCTTCGTGTTGCAGAAGCTCTTCATGGCTTCCAGGACGCCCTCCTTGTAGCCCAATCCCGAATCCTTGATGCCGCCGAACGGCGTCATCTCCAGACGGTAGCCGGGAACTTCGCGCACGTTCACGCTGCCGACCTGCAACTCGCGGATGAAGCGGGTGATCAAATCCATACGGTTGGTGCAGAGCGCCGAGGACAGTCCGTAAGGGGTGCCGTTGGCGATGCGGATGGCCTCCTCGACCGTCTTGAAGCGGATGACCGGAGAGACCGGACCGAAGGTCTCCGTTCTCACGACGGCCATGTCCGGCGTGACGCGGTCCAGCACCGTCGGCGAATACAGCGCGCCGCGGCGCACGTTGCCCGCCAGCAGCCGGGCGCCCGCCGCCACCGCATCGTTCACGACCGCCTCGAAGCGCCGCGCCGATGCTTCGTCGATCACGGTGCCCATATCCATCGCGGGATCGAACGGATCGCCGTATTTGACGGCAAGCGTCTTCTCCACCAGCAGCTCGACGAAGCGGTCCGCCACGTTCTCCTGAACCAGCATGCGCTTGACGGCGGTGCAGCGCTGGCCCGAGTTCTTGTAGGACCCGCCGGCCGCCAGAGCGGCCGCCTCCTCGATGTCGGCATCCTCGAGCACGATGATCGGATCATTGCCGCCAAGCTCGAGCACCTGCCGCTTGTAGACCGCCTTGGCGGCGATGGCCTTGCCGACCGACACGCCGCCGGTGAACGTGACCAGGTCGACATTGGCGCTGGTCAACAGCTCATCGGCGATCTCCGCCGGATCGCCCGTCAGCACCGACAGCATTTCCGGGGGCAGTCCCGCCTGATAGAGAATGTCCGCCAGCGCAAACGCGGTCAGCGGAGTCTTCTCGCTGGGCTTGAGCACGACGCGGTTGTTGGTCGCCACCGCGGGCGCCACCTTGTGGATCACCTGATTCAAAGGATGATTGAACGGAGTAATGGCCGTGATCGCCCCGAGCAGGGGCTCCTTCATGGTGTAAACCTTGCGGGTCTTGCCATGCGCGGTGAGATCACAGGAAAACACTTCGCCGTCATCGATCAAGGTCTGATTGGCGGCGAACAGCAGCACGTCGGAGGCGCGGCCGACCTCGTACTGCGAATCCTTGAGACACAGACCGGATTCCAGCGTGATCAGGCGGGCAAGCTCATCGCGCCGCGATGCAATGATGGCGCCGGCCCGCATCAGGATCCCGTAGCGGTCGTGACGAGTCAGCGGGGAGCGGAAGTCCCGCGCTATCTGCAGCGCGCGTTTGACGTCAGCCACCGTGGCTTTGGGAACGGTCCCGGCGAGCGCTCCGCTGTAGGGATGGCGCACCTCGATGACCCTGTCGCGAAAGATCTTCTCGCCGGCGATCCGCAGCGGTTCGCGAATCGCTTCGCGCGGCGCGGATGAAATGGCACTGGCTGACATTCGGTCTCCTAGGGCCGGGCGGCGAGATTCAGTCCAAGGTCGAACGCATCGAAGTTGCGCCAGCGGCGCGTCTCGGGCTGCCGGGCGACGCTGCGATTGACGAGCAACGGCACCCTTTGCTCCGACATGCCGCCGTGTGAACGCAGCGGCACGTCGAGCCCCGACAGGTCGTGGCGGCCGCGGCTGGTGCCGATGACCGTGTCGAGCCGCGATACCACCACCAGATCGCCGATGCGATCTGCCGGCAGCTCGAATTTGGCGGCCGCCTCGGCGCGGGTCAGCACCAGCTCCATTCCTGGAAGCGCCGCAATCCGCCCGGCCACCGCGCCTGCCTCTGCGGCGGGCAAGTACACCAGGGCAAAGGAGCCGAGCGCTCCGTGGTGCACCACATAGGGATCGGTGATGGGCAGGATCACCCGCGCCTTGGACTCGCCAAGCCAGGCATCGAGGCGATCCTGCAGATAGATCACATTCGGCTGACCGTCGGGGCCGTGCTTGGCGTTCATGCCGTGATCGGCGGTCAACACGATGGTCGCCCCCAGCTCATCCAGCCGCGCCAGATTGCGGTCGATCATGGCGTAGAAATCGTTTGCCACCGGCGTGCCGGGTGCAGCTTTGTGCTGGATGTAGTCGGTGGTGGACAGGTACATGAGGTCCGGCCGTTCGCGCTCCATCAGCTTGACGCCGGCGACGAACACGAATTCGGATAATTCGGCGCTGTACACGGAAGGGACCGGCATGCCGACCCGCCCGAGCACGTTCTCGATGCCGTTCTCGGCCAGCGTCACCTGGTCCGCCTTTTCGGAGGAGAAGCAAATCCCCTTCATCTGGTGGCCCAGCAGCTTGCGCAGCTTGTCCTTCGCCGTGATCACGGCCACCTTCGCGCCCGCCGCGGAGAACGCGGCCAGGATGGTTCCCGCGCGCAGATGTCGCGGGTCGTTCATCATCACTTCCTCGCCCCGTTCGGAATCGAAGAAGTAATTGCCGCAGATGCCGTGCACCGAGGGCGGCACGCCGGTTACGATGGACAGATTGTTCGGGTTGGTGAAGCTTGGCATGACGCAGTCGGCCATGAAGCAGCGTCCTGAGCCGGCGAGCAGCCGGCCGAGAAAGGGTGCAGCGCCTGCCGCCACGGCGGCCGTGATGTATTCGTACTGGCAGCCATCGACGCAGACCACGACCAGGGGCCGGTCCATCCAGCGGTAGGTGCGGCCGTTGACGGTGATGTCGGTGGGCAAGTGCTACTCCTGAGGATGCCGCGCGGCGGCCTTGTGCATTCGGGCGCGGCTCTTCGCCGCATGTTGACGCAGCAGCTGGCCCGCCCGGGCGCCGTCGCGCTGAGCGATGGCCCGCATCACGGCCCGGTGCTCGCTGTTGGACACGGCAAAGCCGCCGCCGTCCTGCAACCCGCGCAGCCGGAACAGCAGCAACCCCCGGGTCAGCAGCCGGTAGCTTTCCGTGAGACGGGAATTGCCGGCGAAGTCCACCAGCATGTCGTGAAACTTCAAATTCAAGGCATGGTACGACCTGATGTCCTGGGAGGAGGTCGCCGCGTCCATCTCCGCGAGAACCGCCTCCAAGGCGCGAAGCTGCTCCGCCGTGGCACGTTCCGCCACCCGCTGCCCGATCAATTGGTCGAGCGCCTCGCGGACATCGTAGATCTCATCCGCCTCGGCGACGGAAATCTCACGGACGAAGACGCCGCGGTTCTTTTCCGAGCGGACCAGGCGCGACTCTTCCAGGGCCCGCAGCGCTTCGCGTATCGGGCCGCGGCTGGTGCCGAAGCGCACGGCCAATTCGCTTTCATTGATGCGCTGGCCGACGGCAAGTTCGCCGCGCAGGATCAACTGCTCGATCTCGATCTGCACCAGCGCGGGCAGCGAGTTCGACTGCACGAGCTGCAGCATTGTTTGGACCGCTGCCGTCATTGAAGCTTTCTCATGACCCGTGAATTCTATCATAACTGCAGATTGTCGACAATAATCAGTCGACAATGCCGTCGCGCAGCCCCTGGATCACTCTTCAGGTCTCACCGAGCGCCTCGCGCAGCGGTCCGATGAACTGTTCATAGCGACGCCACCGCCCCACCGAGCCCTTGCTGATCGGCTGGCGCACTTGCCAATTGCTCGCCGTGAGGACCGGACGATCGGTGCGGTGGAATTCGAGGCAGCGCGGATCCCACGGCAGCCCGATGTGCGCCAGCATGAGGCGGCTCCAGAGCTCGGGATCCTCGACGAGGTCCTCGTACCGGATGTCGAGCAGCGTCCCCGGCGGCAGGACGGCGCGCCAGTGGGTCATCAGGCGCCGGTATTCATGATAGTAATGCGCCAGGTCGCCGAAGTCGGTCGCGTACGGGTGCGCGGCGGAGAATCCTTGGAAATAGATCGACAGGCACGTGTCGAGCGGATTGCGTTCGAGGTGGATGAAACGGGCCCCCGGCAGCGCGGCGTGAATGAGCCCGATGTGCCTGAAGTTGACGGGCAGTTTGTCGACGACGCGAGACGCGTCGGGAGCCTGGGTCGCGAGCCCCTCCAGGTACGCGCGGCCGAGTTCGTTGATCCGCGCCGCGCGTTGTTCCGCGGGCGCCGCGCGCTCGGCATCCGCCGCAAAGATCCAGTAGAGGAGCTCGCCCGCCCC
This sequence comes from uncultured Gammaproteobacteria bacterium, assembly GCA_963800375.1. Lineage (GTDB taxonomy): Bacteria > Pseudomonadota > Gammaproteobacteria > Steroidobacterales > Steroidobacteraceae > Bog-1198. Next base: position 286,514 of record CAWDAT010000005.1, read on the forward strand.
ATGGACCTGCGGATGCGAAGCAAGGATCTGTTCGGTCAGGCTCGTGCCCGACCGCGGCATCCCGACGACGAATACCGGTCGCTCGGAGGCAGGGGCGCCGGGCCGTGGGGACGCCGGCGCGCTGCGATCGAAGACCGCCAGTGTCCGCGTCACCCGCTGCGTCATCTCGGCGCGGTCGTAGCGCAGCCGGCTGCGGCGGGCAAGTTCGTTTCCCATCCGATGGTGTCGGAATGCCGCGGCAGGCTCATCGACGTCATCGTAGTACTTGCCCAGGGCATGGTGCAGATTGATGGCGTGTGCCACCGGCACGCCGCGCGCCAGAACGCGTTCCGCAGCGTCGCGCCACGGCCCGTCGGCCGCGCTCATCTTGCGCAACGCCGCGAGACTCGCCAGCGCCTCCGGCAAATCCGGGTCGATGGCCAGCGCTTGGCGCAGCAATTGCTCCGCCTCCTCGAAGCGGCCATGGTCGATCGCAAGGCTGCCGAGCAGCGCGAGCGTGTCCGCGGCATCGGGACGGATCGCCAGCGCTCGCCGCGTGCTCGCTTCCGCCTCCGCGAGCCGCCCGACGGCTCGTTCGGCCATCGCATGGGCGGTGTGCAGCGCGGCGTGATCGGGGGCGATCTTAAGTCCGGCACCATAGGCGACGTCGGCCTCGTGCAATGCATTCAGCGCCAGCAGAGAATTGCCGAGGTGCAGGTACGCCTCCGGCAGCTGCGGTTCGAGCTCGATCGCCCGCCGGCAATGCTCGACCGCCGCGCGAAAGTCGCCGAGGCAATGCAGCACGTGGCCCAAGTTGGCGTGCAGCCGCCCACTACCGGGCAGGCGGGTGAGCAAGTTGCGATAACAGGCGGCCGACGCCTGGTAACGCCCAAGGCCCGCCAGCAGGGCCGCATACTCATCGAGGATGCCGTCGCGCGCATCGCGGGCCAACAGCCGGTCGTAATGGGGGATCGCCTCGGCGCCGCGGCCGACGGCGTTGAGCGCCTGTGCGAGCTGCGCGACGGCGGCGGCAAATTCGGGGCGCAGCGCCACCGCCGTCTGCAAGCTCGCGATCGCCGCCTCCTTCTCGCCGGCCTCGAGCAGCGCGCTGCCGAGGTTGCGGTGCGCCTCAGCGAGTCCCGGCTCAAGTTCGACCACGCGCCGGTATCCCGCGATGGCGGCCGCGAGCGCGCCGCGGGCTCGGTCGGCGTTGGCGAGGTTGCCGAGCGCCGCGGCAAAGCGCGGCCGAAGGGCCAGCGCGCGCCGGCAGCTCGCGATCGCCGCGTCCGTCCGTCCCAGCCGCATCAGCACCTGGCCCAGATCGTTGTGCGCCTCGGCGAATTCAGGGTCCAGGGCGGTTGCGCGCTCGAAGCTCTCGGCGGCGCGCTCGAGCAAGCCATGTTCCTCGAGGACCTGGCCGAGCAGATGGTGCACCTCGGCATTGCCCGGCGTCGTGCGGCTGGCCGATTCGAGCGCCGCCAGCGCCTGCTCCGGTCGTCCGGCCCGCAGCAGCGCCCATGCCTGGGCCGCAACCGGCGGCGGCGCTGTCGCGGCCCGCGCATCGGCCGGACCTTTGCCGCAGCAGTGCTTGTACTTGCGGCCGCTGCCGCAGGTGCAAGGTTCATTGCGCCCGGGGGGCATGCTCGGAGCCTAGCGGCGGTAGCGCACGAGGGCGTCGCCGAGCACCTCGCGCAACGGGCCAAGCCACGCTTCATAGTGGCGCCATTGGTCGAGGCCCTCGCGGAAGATGGGCTGGCGCACTTGCTCCGAGCTCGCGGTGCGGATGCTGCGCTCGGTGCGGTGGAATTCGACGCAGCCCGGCTCGAAGGGCAGCTCGCAGAAGTCGAGCATGCGGCGGACGCTGCTCTCCAGGTCCTCGACCACGTCCTCGTGATGGACCCGCAATACCCGGCCCGGCAGTGCGGCGTCCCAGTGTTCCATCAGCTCGAGGTAGGTACGATAGTAGCGGCCGATGTCTTCGATGCTGTAGGTGAACTCCTGACCGCGCGCAAAGAGCTGTTTGAGGTTGCCGAAGCAGCAGGCCATGGGCTCGCGCCGCGCGTCGATGATCTTCGCGTTCGGGAACATGAGGTGGATGAGACCGATGTGCCGGAAATTGTTCGGCATCTTGTCGATGAACCGCGGCTTGCCGGTCCGATAGACGCGGGTGTCGTTCAGATACTTGTCGGCGAAGCGCACGAATGCCGCGGCCGGCATCTCGGCGAGCACGCCGGGATATCGCGGCGCCTCGAAGTTCCGTTCGCGCCCGTGCAGTTCGAGCACATAGCGCGGGATCTCGGCGAGTTCCTGCGTGCCTTCGACCGCGGAATGCGAGGCCAGGATCTGCTCGATCAGCGTCGAACCTGAACGCGGCAGCCCGAGCACGAAGATCGGGGCCGTGCTGGCGGCGCCGAAGCCCGCGCGCTGCTCGAAGAAATTCCGGGTGCACACCGTCTTTTGCAGGGCCGTGTTGAGCTCGATCACTTCCGGACGGTAGCGGCTCTCGGCGCGCTTCAGCTCATTCCCGCGCTGGTAGTAGCTCCACGATTCACGGTATTCACCGCGGTCTTCGTAGGCCTTGCCGAGCGCGAAACACAGATTGTAGCGGTCGATGAGCCTGGTCAGGGGGCCGGCCTCCGCAGCGCGCATGGATGCGAGCTCTGCGTCGGTGAAGCGGTAGGTCTTGAGATTGGCGAGGCTCCAGTACGCATCGCCGAAATCCGCACGCTCCCCCGCCGCCGCCCGGTACGCATCGATCGCCTCGGTGCGCCGCCCCAGCGTTTTCAGCGAATGCGCAATCGACAGCTGCAGTTCGGCGGCATTGGGCGATCCCGGCGCCGCATCGCGCAGCAGATCCTGATACAGCGTGACTGCGCGCGCATGGTCGCCGAGGCCCACCGTGGCACTGGCGTGCAGCGTGCGGTACTGACGATTGGCCGGATCGGCGCCCAACAATTTATCGAGTTCGGTCAGCGCCTGCTGGTACTTGTGCCGTGCGAGCAGCACCGTGACGTAGTCGTGGCGGGCGGCCAGGTAGTCGGGGACGCGCTCGAGCACCGCCTCGAGCAGCAACTCGGCGTCGTCGAATACGTCGAGGGCGGCGCCGATGCGCGCCAGCAGGCGCATCGCCTCGATGTGATCGCCGTGGGCCAGCAGGAACGGGCGGATGATCTTCTCCGCCGCCACCGGGTCGCCGTCGCTGAACAGCCCGGTCGCCGTGATCACTTCCTGCGGCAACGTCTTGAGTTTCGCGACATGAGCCGCGGCCGTGGCCGCGTTCTCGGCGTCGCCGCACATCCGGTAAAGGCCTTCCAGCATGTTCCAGCTCGCCGGCAGCGCCGGGTTGATCGCGACGCCCCGCAGGAATGATTCGATCGCCCGCGGCGCATCCTTCATCGCCACGTAACAATGGCCCCGCTCCTGATACAGGCGGCTGTAGCCGGGATGGAACCTTTCGAGCTGTTCAAGCGTCGCGAGTGCATCCGCGGTCCGCAGGAGCTGACGCTGGCCGAGCGCCAGCAGATGGAGGACGTCGCGGTTTTCGGGGACCTTCGCGCGCAGGGCGGTCGCCCCCGCCACGCTCTCGGCGAAGCGCCGCTCCTTGATGAGGGCGTGAATCCGCGACACCTCCGACTCCACGGTCGAGGTCACACGAGCGGTTGCTGCGGCAGTCATGGGCGTCCGATTAAAAAAGGGTGGGCATCGCTGCCCACCCTCTAGTCTAGCTCAACGGCGCGGACCGGGTCGCCGCAGCGCGTGGCCGTGCCTCAGAACTTGAATCCGACCTTGATGCCGAGCACCCGCGGCCGCAGCGGCACTTCCGATTTGATGAACTGCGCGGACGAGGTGAACTGGCTCGCGTCGGAGTTGCCGAGGTTGGTGCCGTAGGCCTGGACGGTCCACTGGTCCTTGGCGATGTTGAAGGCCGCGTCATACGTCGTATAGGCCGGCTGGTCGTAGCGCAGCCAGGTCGTGGAGGGCACGGTGACTCCGGCACCCGACTGGAAGCTGCTTGGCTCGTTCTGCATGTCGCCGACGTGCTGCGCGCCGACCATGAAGAACATCTTGTAATCGTTCATCTGCCAGTCGTAGCGCGCGCGCAGGTTGTACTCGGTGGTCGGCGAGAACGCCGGCGTTGCACCGACGGTGCCGAGCGGATTTTGCAGAGGCACGTTCTGGCTCAAGCTCGGCGACCAGACCTGCGTGATGCAGGTGCCGATCGGGGTCGGGTTGCCCGGGTTCGATGACTTGATGCACGGCGAGTTGGTCTCCGATGCATTGTTGTGCGAAATCGACCCCTGCAGGGTCAGGCCGTCGGTGACGCGTGCGACGATCTGCAGCTCGGCGCCCTTGATCCGGTAGTCGGGCCCCGCCACGCCGAACGTCGTGTTGCCGTACACCGGCGGGTTGTAGATCAGCGTCTGGACATTCTTCCAGTCCATGATGTACGCCGAACCGTTGATCAAGAGCCGGTGGTCCAGCCACTCCGTCTTCCAGCCGATCTCGTTGTTGGTCAGCGTGTCGGGCGGATAGGTGTAGGGCTTGTTGTACTGCTTGACCAACGTCGGGTTCGCATCCGGGCCGACCGTCGGCAATCCCGTGACCGGATCCACGTCGATCTTGACCTCGGCGCTGTTCTTGCGGTTGCCGGCGCCCGGACGGAAGCCCTGGGAGAAAGTGTAGTAGAGCATCACATCCTGGTTGACATGCCAGGTCAGGTTGCCGCGGCTCTTGAATCCGCTGTAACTTGCATCATGCGTCGCATTAGTGAGCTTCGAGCCCACGCAAGTGCCGTTCGGGATACCCGCGCAGCCGGTGCTGGTGGAGTACTGCGAGCCGTGCATGGTCTCCTTGTAATTGTAATAGCGCGTCCCGCCGGTCAGCGTCAGGACTTTGGGGATCAGGTCGAAGTCAACCGAGGTAAAGAACGCCGTCTGTTTGTAGCCGCGCTGCAGATCCTCGCCGAACGCAACATTTTCATTGCGCTCGTTCGGATCGATGGCCGCGTACCCGGGTGCGGGAATCACGTTGGCGGTACACACCTGAAGACCCGCCTGGTAAAGCGCGAGGTTCGCCGGCGTACAAGAAGGGATTGTCTTGTACAGGAAGTTCATGTCGTCCTTGATGTCGAAATCTTCCCAGAACGCGCCGACGAGGCCGCGCACCCGCCAATCGTCCGGTGTGCTCATCCGCAGTTCGTGGCTCTGGTGCGTGGTTTCGACGTGGTCCAGCCAGGACAAGACCGGTGAGTAGCACTTCAGCGGACCTACGCCGTTGCCCATGGGGGCGCCGCCGCCGGCGCAGGTGTAGTAAAACCCGCCCGACGAACGCGTGTAGTTGCTGTAATCCGTCGCATTGTCGATGGTGCGGCTGAGATAGCCGCCCGTATAGACCAGCTTGAAATCGCCGACCTTGCCGTTGACCGTCCAGGAAGTGTTTTCCCACTTGTCCTTGTCATAGGCCGGCGCGAACGAGGTCTCCTGCCAGGGCCCCAGCGGGGTCTCTTGCGAGCTGATCGGGTATTGCGCGTCGATGCCCTCGGCGTCCATGTACTGATAGGTCTGCTGGATAAGCAGGTTCCAGTCGGTATTGATCTGCCACAGCAGCGAGGCACGGACACCCTGGTAGGTCACCGGGTTCTGCGCCCGCGCCGCGAGCGCGTAGTTATTGGCGGTGGCCGCATCCGCCGGATAAGGGAGGTGATAGGAAATGCTGCCGGGGTCCGACGCGAAACGTGTGAACTGGCTCGGCACGTTGTCGATGTAGCCGCCGCGACGATCGTTGTAGATGACCGCACGGACCGCCAGCGTATCCGCAATCAGCGGCACATTGAGCACCGCGGTGATCGCGGTGTTCGGATCGCCGTGGGCGGTCGTGCCGTAGGAGCCCTCGACATTGCCCTCGGTGACGTTGAGTTTCGGCTTGTTGGTGATGTAGCGGACCGCACCCGCCTCGGCGCCGCCGCCGAACAGAGTGCCCTGCGGCCCTTCGAGCACTTCGATGCGCTCCATGTCGGCCATGTAGACGTCGACATTGCGCGCCGGGAACGCCATTGATTGATCGTCGAGGTAGGTCGCGACGTTCGGAAACGGATTGATTGCCGCGCTCGACTGGTTGCCGGCAAAGCCCGCGCTCATGCCGCGCATGTAGATGTTGCCCTGGCCGGGGCCGTTCGAACTGAAGGTCACGTTCGGCAGAAACTTGAGGACGTCATCGAAGGTCGACACGTTCAACTGATTGAGTTGCTCGCCGGTGATCGCCTGAATGGTGATGGGAACATCCTGGATCGATTCACTGCGTCGTTGCGCGGTCACCACGATTTCTTCGATGCCCGACGTCGCAGTCGTGTCGGTGTCGGTGGCCGCGGCGGTGGCCGCCCAGGATGCCCCGCTGTACCCGCCCAGGATCGCCGAAATGGCATAGGCAAGTTTCTGATTAGTATTCAAAATATCTCTCCCTAAAGATCAATGGCAACGACAAACGGACTAACGCAACGCGCCGGCATTACGCAGACGAGTCCCAACGGCAGACGAACATCCAGGAAGATCGAGCCTTCATATCGTCCCCACTTCGGCCCGCCAAGTCCCCGTGCGTAGTTTTTACGCACAGCAAATTACATATTTATGACAGTACTATGACTCAACAGTGACACACCATTCAAGTACCCTCCCGACTGTGCGCGGCGTCGGCCGGAGAATTGCGCTTTTGACCCGATCTTGTGCTACCAATGGCGGCCGTTCACTGTTCACTCGCTTGGGGCTTGCCTGATGAAGAAGATTGTCGAACCCTCCCGCTCGATCGATGTGGTCTTGGAAACCGAAGTGCTGGTGGTCGGCAGCGGCCCGGGAGGCTTGGCCGCCGCCCTGGCGTCGGCTCGAGCCGGCGCGCGCACCGCACTGATCGATCGCAACGGTTGTTTCGGCGGCAATATCACCCAAGTGGGGGTGGAGGGCTTTGCCTGGTATCGCCACGAGCAAACCGTTGATTGCGAAGGCATCGGCATCGAGTTCGAGCACCGCGCGACCGCCATGGGCGCTGCCATGCCTGAACCCCAGTCGCTGAGTCACGCCCTCGACGCCGAAATGTTCAAGTGGGTGGCCGATACCCTGGTGCAGGAAGCCGGGGTCACCCCCCTGCTGCACCGCCTCTGTGTGGCGCCCATCATGGAGAATGGCGCCATCCAGGGCGTCATCACCGAGAGCAAGGCCGGCCGCGAGGCCATCCTGGCCAAGCGCGTGATCGATGCCACGGGCGATGCCGATATCGCCACCCGGGCCGGTGCGCCGGTGCACAAATCACCCAAGAAGGACATGATGGCGGTGTCCGTCATGTTCTCCATGAACGGCGTCAATAAGCGCCGTTTCATCGACGCGGTGAAAGCCGATCCGCAAACTTATGCCGACTGGTCGGGCAACGGCGAATGGGACTACGAGACCACGGGCAAGGAAGACAAGCTGTTCTCGCCCTTCCTGCGCAAGCCGTTCAAACAGGCGCTCGCCGCCGGCGTCATTCCACCCAGTCTGCACACCATCGCCGGCACCTGGGGTTCGGTCACCGACCAAGGCGACCTCACTTACTTGAACTTGGTGCACGTGCCGGAAATCGACGGCACCGATCCCAACGACTTGACCATCGGCGAGATGCGCGGGCGGCGCGAGGCCATCTACGCGCTCGAGGCGCTGCGCGGCTACATGCCGGGCTGCGAAGACGCCAAGCTGCGCAACTTCGGCATGACCTTGGGAATCCGCGACACCCGCAAGATCGACGCGCTTTACAATCTCACCGGCGACGACGTGCGCGAACAAGCTCGATTCGACGACGCCATCGGCATATTCCCCGAGTTCATCGACGGCTACGGCATCCTCATCCTGCCGACCACCGGGCGCTACTGGCATGTGCCCTACCGGGCCCTGGTGCCCAAGGGTGTGGGCAATCTGCTGGTGGCCGGGCGCTGCATCGGCGGCGACAAGGTGTCGCATGCGTCGGCGCGCAACATGATGTGCTGCGCCGTGAGCGGCCAGGGCGCGGGGGTGGCGGCGGCGATGTCGCTGCAGCGTGATGAACCCTTCGATCGGCTGAACATCGGCGCGGTCCAGACCGAGCTTGCGCGGCAGGGCGCACGCTTCCGGTGAGCCACGCGGCGACGGGGAGCGCGATCCGCCGCAGCGGCGACTCGGCGCTGCGCTGGTGGGTGTTGGTACTGGCGGCGGTCGCCGTGTCCAGCAGCTACTACGAGGACGATGTGATCGGCCCCATCGCCGATCTGCTGCAGCGGCAGCGCGGGTTCGGCCAGTCGCAGCTGGGCATGCTGAACGGCGTGATCAGCATCCCCAATATCGCGCTCGCTCTCATCAACGGCGTGCTGATCGACCGCTGGGGGGCCGCCCGGGTGGCGCTGTGGGCGGCGGCCATCGGCGTGCTCGGCGCGGCGCTCACCGCGGTGGGAACGCCCTACCCGCTCATGGTTGCCGGCCGTTTCATATTCGGGGTGAGCGAGGGTGCGATATTCATCGCCCTGGTCGCGGGACTCGCGCAGTGGTTCTCGCGCACCGGCATTGCGCTCGCCACCGCGCTCTACCTGAGTCTCGCCCGGGTCGGCTCCTATGCGGTGGACACCTCGACGGCATGGGCCCGTCCGCTTTACGAGGGCGGGTGGCAGCCGCCGCTGTGGCTCGGTGCCGGCTTTACCGCCGCGGGACTGGTTGCGGCGGCGCTCTTCTACTGGCTCGACCGCCATCACCGGCCGGGCATGCCCACGGGCGGCGGCGCCCCGGAGCGCATCGATTGGCGGCACCTGTTGAAATTCGACCTCTCCTATTGGTACATACTCGGGCTGCACGTGCTGTATGCGGCCGTGTTCTTTCCGTTCCGCACGACCTATGCCATCGAGTACTTCCAGCACGCGAAGGGGCTCACCCTCGCCCAGGCGGGCGTTGCCAACAGCTGGGTGTTCTTCGCCGCCATTTTCGCCACGCCCTTCTTCGGATTGCTCGCCGACCGCTTCGGCCACCGCGCGCTGATGCTGGTCTTCGGCACCCTGCTCCTGCCCCTGACCTTCGTGGTCCTGGGACTCACCCACCTGAGCCTGTGGGCATCGACGGTCATGATGGGCATCAGCTTCTCGCTGGTGCCTGCGGTGATATGGCCGGCGACGACGCTGATCGTCAAGCCCCACCGCCTGGGCACCGCCCTCGGGCTCATCACCTTGATTCAAGCGCTCGGCATGGCGGCAGCGAATCTCGCCGCGGGCTGGCTTGCGGAAAAGGCCGGCGCGGGAGCGCAGAATCCCGCAGGCTACTCAGCGATGCTGTGGTTCTTCTTCCTGCTCAGCCTCACCGCGCTGACCTCGGCGGTGCTGCTGTGGCGGCGCGAGGCGGGCCCCCTGGGCCATGGCCTCGAGATGTCCCGCGGCGGCGCGCCGGCCGCCGCCTGACTACTGATCCTGCGCCAGCAGTTGGTCGATTTTCCGCACCGGCACCGGCGGGCAATGATAGTAGCCCTGCGACTGATCGCAGTTCAGCAATCGCAATAACTTGAATTGCTCGGCGGTCTCAACGCCCTCGGCCACGGTCAGCAAGCCGAAGGCCGACGCCAGACCGATGATGGTGCGGGTGAGCGTCATGCTGGTGTGGTCGGTGGGCAGCCCCTTGACGAAACCGCGGTCGATCTTCAAGAGATCGACCGGCAGCTTGGATAACAAACCGAGGGAAGAATAGCCGGTGCCGAAGTCGTCGAGCGCCACGCGAATTCCCGCGGCACGCAGTTCGCGCAACTGACGCCCCGCGCCCTCGATGTCCTGCAGCAGCGCGGTTTCGGTGATTTCCAAGTCGATGCCGAAGCCGCGCGGATCGCGCGGCCAATCCTTGACCAGATCAAGGATGAAGTCGATGAAGGTGCGGCCGCGAAACTGCACCGCCGAGACATTGACGGCGACGCGCAGCGGGCGCAGCCCGACGCGGCGCCAGCGATCACAATCCTGCAGGGCGCGCCGTACCACCCATTGACCCACCGGAATGATCAAACCGGAGGACTCGAGCACCGGCAGAAAGCGCCCCGGGAGCACCAGTCCGTGTTCGGGATCGTTCCAGCGCAGCAACGCCTCGACCGATTCGATGTGGCCCGTGACGATATTGACCTGCGGCTGGTAATGGACTTCGAACTGCTCTTCGTCGATCGCCTCGCGCAACCGGTGCTCGAGCGCGAGCCGCTCGGCGATTTCACTGCGCATTTCGAGCTTGTAATGCAGGCATTGCTCGCCGATTTCCTTGGCGTGCTGGAGCGCCGCCTCGGCCTTCTGCACCAAGGTGCTGCCGTCCTCGCCGTCGATCCGAAAGCGAGCCGCTCCCGAGTGGCAGGAGACGCGCACGCTGCGGCCTTCGATCGTAAAGGCTTGCGTGAACACCGTTCTGTCGATCAGCGCGGCAATTCCGTGGTCTTCCCCGGCGATGCTCGGTGAAACCAGCACGAAGGTGCCGCCGCCCAAATCACCCACGCGTTCATCGCTGCCCGCCTGCTGGCGCAGCCGCTCGGCGACCTGCTGCAACAACAGGTCGCCGAAATGGCGGCCGAAACTGTCGTTGAAATTATTGAGACGATCGACATCGAACACCGTCACGGTGGGCGATTGCTCCGGACCGAAGCATGCGCGCAGCATTTCATCGAGGCGCCGGCAGAACAAGGAGCGTTTGGCCAGGCCGGTGAGCGGATCATAGTGCGCAAGATACTCGGCAGCGTCCGCCTGCCGCTGCGACCGCATCGCGAACGAGAGGGAGGCGGCGATGTCCTGCAGCAGCAGCAGTTCCCCGTCGCGCATCAAGCTCGAGTCGCGGGAAGCGAGCGTCATGGCGCCCACGGGTACTCCGTCCAGCATGAAGGGCAGAGCCACCACCGACCGGACCCCGTCGGCGAGCAGCAATTCGCGCCCGTGCAGCGGCACTTCGCTGCGCGTGAGGTCCCAGCACACAGAGATTTCGCCGGTGCGCATCGCCCTGCCAGTCAGGCTCTTGTCGCGCTCCGTGCCGTCGCCGATGCTCATCCGGTCCGGGATGATGTTCAGCACCCGTCTTCCGGCGATGTAGCATGGCCGTGCGTGGCGGGCATCGGGTTCGACCACCCACACGACGGCGCTGGAGTACCGGCCGACGTCGGTGGCGACGCGGCATGCCTCCTGCAGCAGCAGGTCGCGATCACGGATGCGCAGCACCGCCGAATTGATCGCGCTCTGCATCTTGAGCACGCGGGTCATCGACTCAATATCGGCTTGTTGGCGCTCGCACTCGCGCCGCGTGCGCAAGGCGTCAATACCGAAGGCGAGATCCGCCGCGAGTTCGTTGAGCAGCGCCGATTCCGTGCCTTCGATCCTTGCCGCGCCATCCGAGTAAACCTCGAGCACGCCGAGGCAGTGCTCATCGGTGAGCAGCGGCACGGCCAGCGCCGTCGTCAGGCCGCGCTGGCGCGCCTGTGTACGCCAGGCGCCGCTCCATCGCTTGTCCTCGATGTCCTGCACGGCCTGCGTGGCATGCACCAGCATCGCACGCATCGCGGGCGTCTGGTCGCCGTGCGCGTGAGTCCAATCGAGCTGCGATGGATCGAGCGGCTCCGCGCCCCAGGCGCCGCCGATGCTTCCCTCGGGCGCCGCGCCGGGAAGTGCGCTCGAGTAGCCGACCCAGGCAAGCCGATAGCCGCCCACATCGACCAGCGATCGGCAAATGTCCGTCAGCAGCTCACTTTCGTCGTCCGAGTGAATCAAACTGCGATTGCACGCGCTGAGGAGCCGAAAGCGCCGCTGCAGCTGCATCAGCTGCGTATCGGCGCTGCCCTCGCCGCCGTCGGGGCCCGCGTGCAGCTGCTGCGCGGCCGACGCCGCCCTCATCCGCGCACCGCCGGCTGTTCCGCGACCGCGGGCTGTTCCGCGACCGCGGGCTGTTCCGCGACCGCCGGCAGATCGATCCGGATCGTCGTGCCGCTGCCCGGCTCGCTCTCCAGCTGCAGCCGCCCGCCGTGGCCGCGAACCGTCTGATGCACGATCCGCAGCCCGAGACCCGCGCCCAGCGGCGCGTCCGAAGGCTCGCTGAAGCGCCGCCGCCATTCGCCGACGGTGGGGCCGTCCATGCCGATGCCATTGTCGGCCACCGTCAGGCGCACGATGGGGCGGCCGTGACCATCCGTGGCCTTCATGCCGGTCACCCCGATTTCGATGACGCCATGAGGCTGGCGAATGGCCCGGGACGCGTTCAATACCAGGTTCAGCAGCACGCGCTGCATGGCGATGGGGTCGGCCTGCACCAGCGGCGCCCGGGTATCGACCGCAACACGCAGCAAGGCGGAATTCGCCACGGCCGCGCGCATCAGCGGCAGCGCCTCGCGCACCAGCTTGCCGAGACACAGCGACCGGCGCTCGGTGGCGGAACCGTGGCTGAAGATCAGTATCTGGTGGACCAGACCGCGGGCCAGCTCGACGCTCTGGAGGATTTTCTGCAATTGCGCCTCGGCGGCGCCATTGCCGCCCACTTCGGCGTGCAGCGCCAACGCATGCTGATCGATGGGCGCCAACAGCGCGCGCAGATCATTCGCGACGCCGGCGGCGAATTCGCCGAGGCTGGCGAAGCGCCGCTGGCGCTCTGCGATCTCGTTGGTTGTAATCGACGGATACTGGGTCATGCGGGCCACCTCTTGAGGCGGTGCACTCTAGAGAGTGGGGAAGACGGCGGGTATCGGTAAATCCCCCCGTTCGGCGGGGAGAACTGTGTATCTCAGGGACGCCGCCGTGCGGCACACCCCTACAGCTCGACGATTCTATTTCGGATGGCGTACCTGATCAGGTCGGCAAGCGACCCGAATTCCATTTTACGCATGATATTGCTGCGGTGCGTTTCAACTGTTTTCACGCTCAATTGCAGGGCACGCGCCACCTCCTTGTTGTTATTGCCTTCGGCCAGCAACTGCACGATCTGCCGTTCCCGCGGCGACAGGGCCATCGCGCCCGGCGCAGTGCCATCCTCGGAGGAGCGCAAATACCCGTCGAGCACGAAGCGCGCCACCTTGGAGGTGAAAAACGGCCGGTCATCCAGCAGCGCCTCCACGGCCTGCACCAGGATTCGTCCAGCATCCGACTTCAGGACATAACCCATAGCGCCCGCATCCAGAACCTCGCGAATGAGCTGTTCGGACTCGTGCGCCGTCACGATCAAAATGCGCGTCTTCGGCGTCGACACGCGCAGTTCGCGGGTCACGTCGAGGCCATTGCGCTCCGGCATGCTCAGGTCCAGCACGGCGATATCCGGTGTATGACGGGCGGCCAGTTCGCAGGCCTGACGACCGTCCGCCGCCTCGGCCACGATCTGCCACTGCGGCTTTTCCGCCAGCGCCGACATGAGGCCGCGACGGATGAGTTCATGATCGTCGGCAATGAGGATCCGCACGGTGCTCATGGCGGTGCTACAGCGGCAGCCTGGCCTGCACGCAGGTTCCGCGAGGACCGGTGCGCACGCTCAAGGCCCCGCCGAGCTGGCGCATGCGCTCCCGCATGCCCGCCAGGCCCACGCCCAGCGTGGCAGCGTCGGCCGCGCGGCCGCAGGAGCCGGCGACCAGAATGCCATGTCCCGCGTCGTCCACCTCCATGAATACGGCGCCGTCCCGCTCGAACAGCCGGATGGTTACCGACGGGCTCTTGGAATGCCGGTGCACATTCGTCAATGCTTCCTGGGCCACCCTGAATATGGCCAATTCATGCTGTGGCGGCAGGCGTTCCAGGGCCTCGGGCAATTCCAGCTCGATCTGGATGCCGCTGCGCTGGCGCAGGCCGTCGGCCAGCCAACGCAGCGCGCTCAGCAATCCGATTTCATCGAGCAACGGCGGGTGCAGCAGGTAGGAAGCGGTGCGAATTTCGGTGGAGCATTGCCGCGCCAGCGTGACGCACTCGTCGGCCAAGGCGTGCGCCGAACTCGACGGCGGCTCGATGAGGCGCGCCAGGCGCGTCAGACTGAGCTCCAGCGCCACCAAACACTGCCCGGTGCTGTCGTGCAGATCCCGGCCGATGCGCCGGCGTTCATCGTCCTGAACGTGCACCAGCGTTGCGGCCAGCTCGTGCAGCTCATCCAGCGCCCGTTCTCGCTCGATGTCGATCAGTTTGCGCTCGCTGACGTCATGGATGACGGCCAAGGTGAGGGTCTTGCCGCCGGTATCCAGGCTCGACAATTCCACCGCCGCATGGAAAGGGGTTACCGTGTCGAGTCGGTGATGCAGCCATTCGAAACTCGCGGCCCGGGCGTCGACGGTGTGGCGCATTCGTTCCCGGCACAATACCTCGGAGGAAGTGCCGTCGGGTTGCGTCGGGGGCGAGAGGTCCCATAGCCGCCGTCCAATCAGCGCATTGGGATGGCTCGTGCCGAACATGGCGGCGCTGGTGCGATTGGCTTCGATGATTCGCTCGCCTTCCAGCACGAAGGCGCCGAAGGCGGCGTTGTTGAACAGCGTGCGGTAGTGAATTTCACGCCGCCGCAATGCCCGCAGCGATTGATTCAGCATCCAGGTCGTGACCATCACGAGCAAGGTGATGCCGATGGCGGACAGCAGCGTGCTGCGGCGCCGCCCGTACCATGCGTCGAACGTTTCCGCGCGCCGCCGCGACGCCTCGACCAGCATGGGATAGCCGTGCACCCGGTGATAACCCACGATGGTGGGGAGGTTGAAATAAGGGCTGATGCCTTCGAGCACGCCTGAGTCGGGGCCGTGCGATCCCTGCTGGAACAATGTCGACGCGGCGATATTGCGGTGCTCGGCCGTGCCCAACAGAGCCCGCGGAATCAACAACAGCAGTTTGCCATCCATGGCAAACAGGCCGACGCTGCTGGCGGATTCGGATTGTTGGTAGACATCCTCCAGAGACGCGAATGCGATCAATGCTCCCGCCCAGGTTCCGCGCAGCTTGCCGTGAGTCACGCGCCGCGCGATCGGCACCACCCACGCGTTGGGATCTTCGGGGTCGGGCATCGAAGCACCGACCCAGGCATCCTCCGACGCGAGATTCATCGCCGGCACAAGCCATGCGGGCGGCGCCGTTTGATGGTCGGCCGGCGCGGAGCGGCCGACCCGGACGAACCGCTGCGGATTGGCCAGAAACAGCGATCGGACATACGGGCCGCCGGTCAACATGTGACCGAGCGTCTCGGAGAACTCCGCATCGCCGGCGGCGGGGCCGCCGCGGTACTCGAGTTCGTTGGCGGCGGCGAGCGCGGCGCCGACGCCGTCGCCGAGCATGGCCTCGACCTGCGCTTGCAGCGTGCCGCTCACGCTGCGCAAGTGTTCTCGCTCCGTCGCCAGCGTCAAGCGGAAATCGCTCTGCACGCGTTGCCAGGCGAATCCCCAGACGACGACGCACAGGACGAGGGCGTAGGCGAGCAGCGTCCAATTGACGGCCGCCGGCAGCAAGCGGCGCATGCCGCCCTGGTCAAAGGCAAGTTGATCGAGCAAAGATCGTCGCGCAATACGGGCCGACATGCCTACCATGGCCCGCCTGGCATACATCGCCCCATCCCGATGGGCGTGTTTATTTTCATATCGGGCGCCTTTCCGGTTCCCGCGCGTGACACGCCAGGCAAGCATGCCGCTCGGTTCGGACGATGTCCAGCGACGACCCCCTCGTACGGCAGCGGACAAGTACCGCCCGGACACGTATAGTTGGCGCCGGCAGCGTCAGCATGAACGTTGAAGATCTCGTCCGCCCGCATGCGGCCTTAGAAGGATCGCCACTGCCAATAAGGACTTAGGATCGGTGAACTTTGCGCCCACGATGGGCTCGAAGGGAGGGGAGCAACGTAGACGATGGCAGATCAGATGACGACAGCGGATAAGCGGCGCTCGATGCGGACCGGCGCCGGCGACGACACGGCTTCAGCCATCCCATAAAAGATGGATAGGACCTCGAGTTTGGGACCGCGTCTGCCGCACTGGATTGCGGCCGTGACCCTGTCGGCCGCCGCCGGTTGCGCGGTCGGGCCCAACTTCAAGAAACCCGCGCCACCGCAGGTCGGCGACTATACGTCCAAGCCGCTCTCGGCCACCGCCGCCACGGCCGGGGTCGCCGGCGGCGAAGCCCAAAGCTTTGCGGCAGGCAGGGACATTGCTTCGGACTGGTGGACCCTGTTTCATTCCGCACGGCTCAATGAACTGGTCGATGCGTCCCTCGCCAACAATCACGACCTCAAGGCGGCGCATGCGGCGCTCGTCGTGGCGCGCGAGAATGTTCTCGCGCAGCGGGGCGCCTACTATCCCAGCGTCGCGGGGAATTTCTCGGCCAGCCGTCAGCGGCAATCCGGACAAGTGGCGCCCGCGCTCAACTCGAACGCCTTTCTCTACAACTTGTTCACTCCCCAGGTCACCGTGTCCTATGTGCCCGATGTGTTCGGCCTGAACCGCCGCACCGTCGAATCACTGCAGGCGCAGGAACAGGAAGTGCGTTTTCAGATGGCCGCCGCCTACACCACCTTGACCGCCAACGTGGTGGTCGCGGCCATCCAAGAGGCCTCGCTGCAGATGCAGATCGATGCCACGCGCCAGCTCATCGACATCAACGCCAATTCAGTCAAGATACTGCGGTATCAATTCGACAAGGGCTATGCCGGCCGCCTGGATCTCGCGGCGCAGGAATCGCAGCTCGCGCAAGTCACCGCCACGCTGCCGCCGCTGCTCAAGCAATTGGGCCAGGTACACGATCTGCTGGCCGTCCTGACCGGCCGTTTTCCGAACCAGGCGCCCGAGGTGCCATTCGACCTGTCGACTCTGCAATTGCCGCAGGACTTGCCGGTGAGCCTGCCGTCGGAACTCGTGGCGCAGCGTCCCGACGTGCTGCAGGCGGAGGCAAATCTGCACGACGCCAGCGCCAAGATCGGCATCGCGGCGGCGAACCGGCTGCCCAACATTGTGCTGTCCGCCAATGCCGGGAGCACGGCCGCGGCCATCGATCAGTTGTTCACGTCGGGCACGGGTTTTTGGACCCTGGGCGCCAACGTGACGGCGCCCCTCTTTCAAGGCGGCGCTCTGATGCACCAGGAGCGCGCGGCACGGGCGGCCTACACCCAGGCGGCCGAGCAGTATCGCAGCACGGTTTTGAATGCATTTCAGAATGTCGCCGACACCTTGACGGCGCTCGAGCAGGACGCCGAGGCCTTGAACGCGGCCGCGGCCGCCGCCGACGCCGCCAAGGTCACGCTGGATTTGGCGCAACGCCAGTTGCAGGCGGGCTACGCCGGCTATCTTGCGCTGCTGAATGCCGAACAGGCCTATCAGCAGGGGCGAATCAACTTGGGCCAGGCACAGGCCAATCGCTACGCCGATACGGCGGCGCTGTTTCAGGCGCTCGGCGGCGGCTGGTGGCACCGCCCGGATTTGGTCACGGACAAACATGAAAAATAAATTGCCCTGCGACATTGCCTTCGTGGCCGCGGCCGCCATCCTGGCGTGCGCCGGCTGTTCGCCCAAGAGCGAGGACCCGCAGGCATCGGCCGTGAAAGCCAGCAATGTGATGCTGACGGCCCCGCAGCGGCAGAACCTGCACTTGTACACGGTGACGGAATCGAAATTTCACCGCTCGATCGAAGCCACCGGCGTCGTCGATTTCGACAACGACCAGGCCACCAGCGTGTTGGCGCCCTTCTCCGGACCCGTGTCGAGAATGCTGGTTTCTCTCGGCGACCGCGTCAAACAGGGCGACCCCTTGGCGGCGGTGGTGTCCCCCGACTTTGCGGCGGCCGAAGGCGCCTACCGCAAGGCGCTCGCCACCGCCAAGACCGATCGCCGGCTGGCGGACTTGGACAAGGACCTTCTACAGCATCACGGCGTGGCTCAACGCGAAGCCGACCAGGCTGAAACCGACGCCGTCAACGCCGAAGCGGATCGCGACGCCGCGCTGCAGACGCTGATCTCGCTCAATGTTCTGCCGCAAACCATCAAGGACATCCAGGAGGGCCGCCCGACCCCGCGTTCCGAGGGTGTGATCCGCTCGCCCATCACCGGCACCGTGGTGGAGAGACTGATCACTCCGGGGGAACTGCTGCAGGCCGGCACCACGCCCTGCTTCACCGTCGCCAATCTGTCGCGCGTCTGGGTGATGGCCCAGCTCTTCGGCGCGGATCTTGAGTTGGTCAGTCTCGGCGACACCGCTGAAGTGGTGCCCGGGATCGGCACCAAGAACTTCTCCGGACGAGTCGACAATATCTCGGCCTTGGTGGATCCGGACACCCGGTCGGTGACGGCGCGAGTGGTCGCGGACAATCCCGGCAATGTGCTGAAGAAACTCATGTACGTGCACGTGCTCATCCAGTCGCGCCAGGAAAGCACCGGACTGCTGGTGCCCGTGTCATCGATTCTGCGCGACGATGAGAACCTGCCCTTCGTGTATGCAGCCCAGCCCGACGGCAGCTTCGCGCGGCAGCACGTGACCTTGGGCCGCCGGGTGGCGGACCAATACGCCATAGAAACCGGCGTCAAGGCCGGCGACCGGGTCGTGATCGACGGGGGTCTCTTCGTTCAGTTCATGCAAAATCAATGAGCGCGCAACTGCCTCCGGGAGGATCTGCGCCGCGAAGCGCCTCGATCATGAACCGGATCGTGACCTCTTCGCTGCGCCAGTCATTCCTCATCGTTCTCATGACCCTCGTGCTCATCGGTGCCGGGACACGGTCGCTGGACCGGCTGCCGGTGGATGCCTATCCGGATCTTTCGCCGCCCATTGTCGAGGTCATTACCCAGTGGCCGGGGCGCGCCGCCGAGGAAGTGGAGCGGCTGATCACCGTGCCCGTCGAAAAGGAGATGAACGGGCTGCCGCAGATGACCACGATCCGCTCCATCTCGCTGTATGGACTGTCGGACGTCATCCTCACCTTTCAAACCAACACCGACGATTATTTTGCCCGGCAGCAAGTATTCAACCGTTTGGGCGATCTCAGTCTGCCGAGCGGCGTCAGTCCCTCGGTGTCGCCGATGTCCTCGCCCTCAGGGTTGATCTACCGCTATGTGCTGCAGAGTCCCGACCGGTCACCGATGGAACTGAAGACGTTCGAGGACTGGACCGTCGAACCTCAGTACAAGTCCGTTCCCGGCGTGGCGGATGATTCCGGATTCGGCGGCGGCACCATGCAGTACCAGGTGCTGCTCGATCCGGCCAGAGTCGCATCGGTCGGCCTGTCGGTGCCGCAGGTCGAGAGCGCGCTGACCGCCAACAACGACGACAGCGGCGGCGGGTTCTATTCGCAGGGCGGTCAGTTCTACTATGTGCGCGGCATCGGGCGCATGAACACCCTGGAGGACATCGGCAACGTGGTGGTGGCCGTGCACAACGGCACCCCGGTGTTGGTCAAGGACGTCGGCCGCGTTGTCATCGGCATCGCCCCGCGCCTGGGAGAATTCGGTTTTCAGAACCAGGATGACGCCGTGGAGGGCGTCATCCTGCTGCGCACCGGCGAGAAGACCCAGGATGTCTTGAAGCGGGTCGAGGCGAAGACCAAGGAACTGAACGACGAGATCCTGCCCAAGGACGTCAAGGTGCTGCCGTTCTACGACCGCAGCGACCTGGTCGAGCTCACGACGCAGGTGGTGGAGCGCAATCTGCTGCGCGGCATGCTGCTGGTGGTGGTCGTCCTGATATTTTTCCTCTACGACTTTCGCGCCGGATTGATCGTCGCCACCAGCATCCCGCTGGCGCTGCTGTTCGCGTTCATCTGTCTCGATGTGCAAAACGCCTCGGCCAATCTACTGTCCATCGGCGCGGTGGATTTTGGAATTCTGGTCGACGGTGCCGTGGTCATGGTGGAGAACATCTTCCGCCAGATCGTGGCGCGCAGGGGCACGCCGCTGAACGTCCGGGAAATCATCCAGGACGCCGCGGCGGAGGTGGACCGGCCGCTGTTCTACGCGGTGGCGGTGATCGTCGTGAGTTTTCTGCCGATCTACGTGCTGTCCGGGCCTTCCGGGACGCTGTTCAAGCCGATGGCGGACACCATGGTGTTCGCCCTGATCGGCTCCTTGATCGTCACCTTGACCCTGCTGCCCGTGCTGTGCGCCTGGTTCATGCGCAAGGGTGTGCAGGAGCGGCGCAACGCCGCTTTCGAGGCCATCAAGTCGATCTACACCCGCGGCCTCGATTTTTGCCTGGCCCGGCCCTGGGGCACCACCATCGCATCGGCCATCCTGCTGGCGTTCGCGCTGCTGCTCATCCCGCGCATCGGCGCCGAGTTCATGCCCAAACTGGACGAAGGCGCGCTGTGGGTGCGCGCCACCATGCCCTACACCATTTCATTCGACGAATCGGCGAAGATCGCGCCCAAGGTGCGCGGCATTCTGCATTCCTTTCCCGAGGTCACCACGGTCGCCTCGGAACTCGGCCGTCCCGATGACGGCACCGATCCGACCGGCTTCTTCAACGTGGAGTTCTACGTCGATCTCAAGCCCTACTCGCAATGGACCGGCCCTTACCGCACCAAAGCCGGGCTGATCGAAGCCATCAACAAGAAGCTCGAAGCCTTTCCGGGCATCAATTTCAACTACACGCAGCCGGCCGAGGACGCGGTGGATGAGGCGGAGACGGGATTGAAGAGCGCCCTCGCCGTCAAGGTCTTCGGCGCCGATTTGGATACCCTCCAGAAGAAGGGCAAGGCCATCAAGCAGATCTTGGAGCGCGTGCGCGGCATCCGCGAGGTGACCCTGGTGCAGGAACTCGGTCAACCCAGTCTCACCATCAAGATCAACCGCGCGCACATCGCCCGCTACGGATTGAACGTCTCCGACATCAACAGCCTGATCCAGACCGCCATCGGCGGCGACACGGCCACCAAGGTGGTGCAAGAAGAGAAGGAGTTTGATCTGGTGGTGCGGCTGGAACAGCAATACCGCGACAACCCCGAGGAAATCGGCAACATCCTGGTCGCGACGCCGGCCGGACAACAGATTCCGCTCAAGGAATTTGCCGACATCCAGGTCACCAACGGCGCCTCGTTCATTTATCGCGAGGACAATTCGCGCTACATCGGCGTGCAGTTCTCCGTGGCGGGACGGGATCTGGCGGGCGCCGTGGGCGACGCCATTGCCCAGGTGAATGCGAAGCTCAGCCTGCCCCGGGGCTACCGATTGGACTGGGGCGGCGAATACACCGAGTACACGGCGTCGCGGCAGCAGTTGAGCGTGATTCTGCCGCTCACCCTGTTCCTCATCTTCCTTCTGCTGTTCGCCCTCTACAGCAATTTCAAGTTTCCCTTCATCACGGTGCTCGGCGTCGTGCTGTCGGCGCCGGTGGGGGGCATCGTGGCTCTGTGGATCACCGGCACGCCGTTTTCGGTCTCCTCCGGCATCGGCTTTCTTGCCTTGTTCGGCGTTTCGGTGCAAACCGCCGTCGTCTACATTTCCTACGTCAATGAACTGCGGCGTAACGGCACGCCCCTCGACGAGGCCATTCGCCAGGGCGCGATCCTGCGGCTGCGGCCCATCATGATGACCGCTCTGGTCGCCGCCTTGGGATTGCTGCCGGTGGCGCTGGCCACCGGGGTGGGCACCGATTCGCAGCGGCCGTTCGCCCTGGTCATCGTCAGCGGCCTGTTCACCCGGCTCTTGATCAGCGTTTTCTTGATGCCGGCGCTCTATGCCCTGGTCGCCCGCAGCGGGGACCGGCTGGAAGTGTGAAATCACCCTTAGCGAGCGCCCGCCGGCGCAGGGTGCGGCTTTACAAAACTTTACCTGCCCCACAAGCGCCGCCAACGATCGGCGCGGAGACTCAGGTCGTCCCTTCATGCAACACGAGGATTGACCATGACCACTCCTATTCAGACTGCAGCCGCGCCGTCGCTCCGCCGTAGCCTGTTCAATCGACACACTCTCATTGCCTTCGTCGCCGGCGCCGCCGTCGTGACAGGCCTTGGCGCCGCCGCCTGGGGCGAGGCCATGGGAGGCTGGCATCACGGAATGATGATGGACGGCACGCACAGCGCCGCCGAGATATCGGATCACATCGATCACATGCTCAAGCACCTGTACGTCGAGATCGACGCCACCGATGCGCAGAAGGCCCAGATCGGCCCCCTGGTGAAGCAGGCCGTCGCGGACATTCAGCCGCTGCATGCGCAGCTCGCCGCCGCGCACGCTCATGCCATGCAGGCACTGACCCAGAACTCGATCGACCGGACCGCTCTGGAAGCCGCCCGCGCGGAGCACTTGCAGCTGGCCGACCAAGTGTCCAAACGCTTCACCCAGCTCATCGCCGACGTCGGCGATGTACTCACCCCGGTGCAGCGCAAGGCCCTGGGCGACCATCTGGCCAAGATGCACGCATCGATGCAAGCACAGGGACCGCATTCGTGATCTCACGCTGGTGAAAGCGTCTCGCAGGCTCTACAGTCGGCCTGATGGTCGAACGCATCCTGTTGGTTGAAGATGACCCCCGCCTGGCCGACATGCTCTGCGAGTATCTGGGCCAGGCGGGATTTCGCACGGTCGTTGCGCCGCTGGGCGCCGCTGCCCTCGAACATTTGTCCGGTGCGCAATTCGACGCGGTGGTTCTGGACCTGATGTTGCCGGATATGGATGGCCTGGATGTGTGCCGGCAGCTGCGCACCCACTCGGACACCCCGGTGTTGATGCTCACTGGGCGCGGCGATGCGATCGACCGCATCGTGGGCTTGGAGCTCGGCGCGGATGACTATCTCCCCAAGCCGTTCCAACCGCGCGAACTGTTGGCACGGCTGCGGGCCATCCTGCGGCGCCGCGTCCACGGCTCCGCCGCTGCCGGGCAAGCATTGCATTTCGGCAGGCTGGAGATCGACATCGGTGCGCGCGCCGTGCGCGTCGACGGCGTGCAGCGGGATCTGACCGGCTACCAATTCGATCTGCTGCTGGCGCTGGCCTCCAAGGCCGGCCGGGTGCTGTCGCGCGACATGTTGATGGACCTGGTCAAGGGCGAACGCTTGGAGGCCTTCGATCGTTCCATCGACGTGCACATGTCACGGATCCGCGCGGCGATCGAGGATGATCCGAAGAAGCCGCGCCGCGTCATCACGGTGCGCGGCGCCGGTTACGTGTTCGCCAAGGGGCAAGACTGATGATGCGCCTATATCTGCGGTTCTATTTCGCGCTGGTGGCCAGTCTTGTCCTGTTCGTGCTCGCCACGGCAATGTTGTGGCACTACACCGGCGGATCCGCGGAGCAAACCGGCATCACCCTGAGCCGATTGGTGGAGAACGCCCTGCCCGCGGCCGGCGCGCCGCGGGAGGAGCAACAACAAGCGCTGCAAAGGCTGACGGCGGGACTACCGGACGCCGTCACCCTCTTCGATCGCAACGGCAGCGTCCTCGCCAGCATCGGCCGCCCCCTGCCCCAGCCCATCGCGAGGCCGCGCGACGGGACGGGAACGATGATGGCCTGGGACCACGGACCCATTCACTATGTCCCCCTCGCCGACGGCCGCTGGTTGGCGGCCGCCGTGCCCATCGGCGCACACGCGAGATTCCTATTTCACATCGTGCTGACTCTGCTCGCCGTGGCGATCGGCGTGGCGGCCTATCCCATCGTGCGCCAGATCAGCAAGCGCCTCGAACGCCTGCAGCAAGGAGTCGAGTCGCTCGGCGCCGGGGACCTCACCGCCCGGGTGGCGGTGGAAGGACGCGATGAAGTGGCGCGATTGGCGGAGAGCTTCAACCGCGCCGCGGGCAGGATCGAGCAGCTGGTGCAGGGCCACAAAGCCTTGCTGGCCAATGCGTCGCACGAACTGCGCACCCCGCTGGCGCGCATTCGCCTGGCGGTGGAGCTCATGAAGGAGTCGGCCGATCCGAAGCGCAAGCAAGGGTTGGAGCAGGACATCGCCGAGCTCGATTGGCTGGTGGATGAGATTCTGCTGGCCAGCCGCCTCGACACCGTCACGGAGACTTTGGCGACCGAAGAACTCGATCTATTGGCGCTTGCCGCCGAGGAATGTGCGCGCTATGACCAAGTGCAGCTCGATGGAGCCGTGATCGCCGTTGTGGGCGATGCCCGCCTGTTGCGCCGACTGCTGCGGAATCTGTTGGAAAACGCACGGCGGCACGGCGCGCCCCCCACCCAGGTGCGGATCGCGCGCGCCGGCGGCGATGCCGTCATCACGGTATCGGACAGCGGCTCCGGAGTGCCGCCGTCGGAGTTTGAAAACGTGTTTCGGCCGTTCTATCGGCCCAAAGAGGCCGGCGATCGCGCCGGATCCGGGCTCGGCCTGTCGCTGGTGCGGCAGATCGCGCGGCGCCACGGCGGCGACGCTCGCTGCATGCTCATGGATGATGGACGCAGCAGCTTCGTGGTGACCTTGCCGGCGGCGCGCAGCGGATGACGCAATGACCATCAGGCACGCGCTGGCTCTCTGGTATCGGTTTCTCTGGATCGGGATATTGGCGGTGGGCGTGCTGGCCGCGAGCTGGCAGGCCACCTGGGACAATCATTGGTTCCGCGCAGCCTTGCTGGGCTTCTGCCTGATCTGCGTGGTGGGCGTGTTCGCCTTCGGATTCCGCTGCCCGCGTTGCCGCACCAGCTTGATACCCAAAGCGCCCGCCATTTTGACCAGGGCCGGCGCGCTTGCTTGTCCGACATGCGGCGTCAGTATGGACGAACCGCGGGAAGGTCCTGCCAAGGCGAAGTGATCGCGCGCTCGGTGGTTGCCCTAGGTTTTCTTGACGGCTTCCGGTTTGATGGCCTCCGCTTCGATGGCCCGCACGATCTTCACCGCCGTCACCGCGATATCAACGATTCTGGAGGGCTCCATGCCGCCGAACTTGCCGTATTGAGAGCCTGCCATCGCGCTCGCGATGTTGGCTGCTGCCTGGATGAGTTGGTCGGTTTCCATGTTGAAATCTCTACTGGTGTGAAGTTCGATTCCAGCATACAGCATTCGCGCCGGCTCGAGAGACCCTCCGGCGCGCCCGCGATTCCACCGCAGAGAATTGCGAATGCCCGCTCAACCGCGATTGTTCGCCCAATCCGATGCCGCCCGTCAGAGAAATCAAGCGAGTCACCACGCTGAGGCCTGCTGGACGGTCCCTGGCTCAATGAGATTGCGATGCGGCGCAGTCGACAGTGCGCGGCGTGCCGCTGTCCACCAACCGCAACGTCGAGTCGGCCGTATCGACACTGAATTTTGGTTGCAGCAACGTGCCTTGCACCAACACCGGCGCCTTGAGGCGCAGAATCCTCACCCCTTTCGGCTCGCCCCGTAGCTTGAGGTCCAGCGCCTCGGAATCGAGCAGCACGCGTCCTTCGCCGTTGATGAATACCGGCTCGCTGTCGATGAAAAGGCGCGTGCGCTGCATCACGCCGCTGTGAATTTCAAAATCTGCGGCGGCGCAATTCACGGGCACTTCACGCTTGCTGCCGGTCAGAGTCAGTCCCAACCCGCGCAGATCAACGCCCGCCAGTTCCGCCAAGGAGGCGCGAATCGTGCCCTGCAATACCCATGCACTCAGGTTGCCGTCGGCGCCGGCAGCCAGGGCGTGCAGCGAGTCGCCCCGTCCCTGCGCATGCACCTGCACGCGCAGCGAGCCTTCGTACGGCGGCGGCTCCGTCTGGTGCGGCATCTGCGCCAACTGTGCGTCGGTGAGTGTCATCTCGAGGCGGGTGCGGGCGGGGCTCTGATTGGCATCGACATCGAGATGCAGCGCCAGATTGCCGCCCAGAAAATGCCCCGAAACCTGCGGTGCCTTGACCAGGCCGCGTTCGATCGTAAAAGGTGCCGACAGATCAATCACTTCGACCCGCGACAGCAACAGGTGATGCGCGCTGAATTTCCCGGTGGCATCCACGCGCCGCACGGCCGGAGTGACCAGCGGCACATCGGAAAACATTTTAGGCGGCGCATCGGGATGCGGATCGCGTCCCGCGGCGCGCAGCCCAACATCAGCCAGGCGCAACAACGTCGAGTGCAGATCGACGTGCACAAGGGTGCGGCCGCTGTCCTGCGTGTCGAGTGAAATCCGCCCCTGCACATCGCTTTGGCCCGATGCCACTTTGAGTTCCTCGAAGAGAGTTTCGCTGCCGCGACGCGCGACACGGCCCTGCAAGTGAAAGGCACCGGTGTTCGGCAGACTGACGCCCACCAGGAAGTACAGGTCGCGCAAATCCGCGCCGCCGGCGTCGAACCCCGCGTCCACCCGGCGCAAATCAAACGCCCGCGGCAGCGAGCCGTGCGCCGTCAAATGCGTACCGCTCGAGCGCTCGTCGAACTCAAATGCGTAGGGTTTGTCCGGCGCCGCCGACGGCAACGGATCGCCTTTCAGGCGGAAGGTGACCGCATGTTGGTTGAGTGTGCCGGAGCCTTCCATTTGCAATGGCTGCGCCGAATCCGGACCGGCGACGGAGAGGTCGCCGTCATAGACGAGGTGCAGGCGCTCGTCGTTGAGCGTCACGTGGGCATGCGTCAGCTCCAGCTCCGACAACATGGGCAATCGTCCACCTGAAGATTTCTCGGGATCCACGCGCTGCCAGTTCGCCCGTCCCGCGCTGTCCCGGGCAAGGTGCAGCTCTGCCTCATCGATCTTGAGCAGTCTCAGCCCGGATCGATGACTCAAGAGAGGCCCGAATCCCACCGTCAGTTTCGCAATCTCCGCCGTGGTCCCCGGCTGGGTCCAGGGCGGATTGCCGATGGTGACGTGCTCGGCCTCGATCCACGGGCTCCGGGTCAACAGATGCAGATGCAACGCGCCGTGCACCTCGATGGGACGGCCGATCTTCCAGGAGGCGAATCGGAGGAAGCTCGGGCGCAACAGACCGGCATTCCAGGCGAAAAGTACTCCCGCCATGGTCACGATGACCAAAAGCAACGCGGCCGCCAGTGACTTCAACAGACGGTGTCGGATGGCTGTCCTTCCGGTTCAATGGTGTGGGGGATTGACTCGGGCCGTCCTGGCCCTGGCACTGCACGACGTAGGATACACGAAGGCCGCTCTGGTAGCGCCAATCGCTGGTCGTTCACACCTTACGGGCTTTGAACTCTACCCTCTTGCGTTCGACGTCCTGATCCTAATCAAAGTTTTGACGACAAAGTTAAAAATCAATTGGCATGGCGCCTAGAGAGCTGTGAGCGTGGTCTCGATTGCAGCTCGAATGCTGATTGGATTCAATTGGATTGCCGCCAAGATACATACTGTAAATTTGGGGTTTCGGGTATCGACTACATTCGAAATGCAGCTGCCCCCAATTGGGAGGAGATAGAGCCCACTACCGCTCTCCACCAGGCTGGCGATTCGCCAGATTTCCCCATTGTTACTGGCGGAGAGGGCGAGATTGACTCGGGCCATCCTGGCCCTCGCGCTGCGCGCCGTCGCCAAGGCGCTCCGGCGTCCAAAATCGCTCCCGGCGATTTTGTCGAACTCGCGATTTGGCGGAGAGGGCGAGATTGACTCGGGCCATCCTGGCCCTCGCGCTGCGCGCCGTCGCCAAGGCGCTCCGGCGTCCAAAATCGCTCCCGGCGATTTTGTCGAACTCGCGATTTGGCGGAGAGGGCGAGATTCGAACTCGCGAAGGCCGTGAGGCCTTGCCGGTTTTCAAGACCGGTGCATTCAACCGCTCTGCCACCTCTCCGTTAAGCGGGATCGAGCGCGTGCATTTTGCCTGAAACCGCACTCATTTTCAGGGACCGCCCAGGTACGTGCGGCCCTCGCACGGCTTGATTGCCTTGAGTGTGGCGTACTCTCAGCTGACGACGATCTCACCCGTTTTGCGGTTGCGCGACGTATATCGATAAACGGCGACATCGGGCATGGGTTTCTCCTGCGGCCAGTGTGCGCTTTTACTCGCCCAAGCCTCGGTTCGGCAAGCCGGTCGCTTCGTCACAAACTCCGGCGCGCCCCTGCCGCCTCCATTATCATCCGCACAATCAATATCTTGCGGTGGTGTGAAATGCGGATCATCGGTCTCAGTGCGCTTGGGTTCCTGGTGTCGTCGGTTGCAGCGGTGGCTGGCGCCCGTGACCTGATCGACACCCAACCACCGATCTGGAGCACGAAGCCGGATGTCGGGGCCTTCGAGAAAATCGAGAACAGGAGAATGGCCGCGGCGCAGCGGGCGATCGACAAGGTCATTGCCGTCAGCGGACCGCGATCCATCGCCAACACCCTGGCGCCCTACGATGAGGCCGTAAGTCAGATCGACGCCGCCTTTTATTTCTCCACGCTCATGGAGGCGGTGCATCCGGAGGCCGCGTTCCGCGATCGCGCCGGCGCCGTGACGCGCAAGGTGAGCGCCCTGCAAACCGCGCTGTCGCTGAATCGCGGCGTGTATCACGCGCTGGCGGCAATCCATTTGGACCGCGCCGATCCGGTCGCTCAATACTATGTGCGGCGTCAGCTGCTGGAATTTCGCCTCGCCGGCGTCGACAAGGACGATGCGGCACGCGCCCGCCTCAAGGTGCTCAACGATGAGCTCACCGAAGAGCAGTCCGCATTCGAGCGCAACATCAACGATGGCACGAAAACCGTCGAGGTGCGCGACGCCTCCGAACTCAACGGCCTGCCCAAGGACTATATCGACGCCCACCAACCCGACAAGGCCGGCGTCATCCGCATCACCACGGATTATCCGGATTACCTCCCGGCGATGAATTTCGCGGCGAGCGACGCGCTGCGCCGCCGCCTGAGTCTGGCGTTCAATACCCGCGCCTTCCCACAGAATCGCGATGTGCTGATGAAGATGCTGCGCACCCGTCATGAAATCGCCTCCCTGCTCGGCTACCCCTCGTGGGCCGACTACAACGCCGCCGACAAGATGATCGGCAGCGGCGCGCACATCGCCGATTTCATCCGCGACCTCGATGCGGCGGCGCGTCCGGGTTCCGACCGGGAGTTCAAAATGCTGCTGGCGGAAAAACGCAAGACCGACCCGCAGGCCACCACCATCGGCGTGCAGGAGAGGGGCTACTATGAAGAGTTGGTGCGCCGCTCGAGCTTCAATTTTGATTCGCAATCGGTGCGCCCGTATTTTCCATACCAGCGCGTGAAGCAGGGCATTCTGGACACCGCGGCCACGCTATTCCACGTCGCCTTCAGGCAGGAACCCGGCGTTCCCGCCTGGGATCCGGCCGTGGAGACCTGGCAGGTCATCGATTCCGGCAAGGTCATCGGGCGCTTCTATCTGGACATGCATCCGCGGGCGGGCAAATATTCCCATGCGGAGATGGTGCAGCTGCTGGATGGCATCCGCGGCAAGCAGCTCCCCGAGGCCGTCCTGATCTGTAATTTTCCGCGGCCGAATCCCGACGATCCCGCACTCATGGAATACCTCGACGTACAGGTCTTCTTCCACGAGTTCGGACATCTCATGCATTGGATCCTGGGGGGGCGGCAACCCTGGGCGGGAGTCAGCGGCCTGTCGAGCGAATCGGATTTCGTCGAGGCGCCATCGCAGATGCTGGAGGAATGGATTCAGAGTCCGCAGGTGTTGGCCACGTTCGCCAAGCACTATCAAAACGGGCAGCCCATTCCGGCGGATCTCGTGCTGCGCATGAATCGGGCATCGGCATTCGGCCGCGCCGGCTACGTCGCCTCGCAATTGAGCTTCACCGCCCTCTCCTATGAGATCTACGGCGCCGACCCGGACCAGGTGGATGTGGACGCCATCGCCGATCGCGACACCCGCAAGTACACGCCGTTCACGCCGCTGGCGGGAACGCATATGTACGCCTCGTTCGGCCACCTCGCCGGGTATTCTTCGACCTACTACACCTATATGTGGGACAAGGTCATCGCGGAGGACTTTTTCGAACAATTCGATTCCAAGAATCTGCTCGCGGGCGATACGGCCATGCGCTACCGGCGCACGGTGCTGGAGCCGGGCGGCTCGGTGTCGGCCAACGACCTGGTGAAGAACTTCCTCGGCCGCCCGCAGTCAATGGAGGCATTGAAGCGCTGGATGGCCGTGGAATTCACCCCGGAACCACGTTGAATGGGCGGTATCTGCCCCCATATCGCACGCATGCCGGGCTTTCGGCACCGTCGGCGTGGGGGTGCTAAAATACGGCGTCGAGCATCACTGGAGGACGATCATGGCCAATTTCCCAAGCAATAACGCCGCCTTCCCGGGCACTCAGGCGGACAGCCGCAGCGTGTTCATCACGCGCACCTACACGCATCTGGTGGGAGGCATCCTCGGCTTCATCCTGGTCGAGTTGGCCCTGTTCGAGTCCGGCGCCGCGCTGCAAATCGCGCGCTTCATGCTCGGCTTCAATTGGTTTCTGATTCTCGGCGCCTTCATGCTGACGGGCTGGCTGGCTTCACGCACCGCGCAGACCAGTTCCTCGATCGGCATGCAGTACTTCGCCTACGCCGTCTATGTGGTGGCCGAGGCGCTGATCTTCGTGCCGCTGCTCTATATCGCCGACGCCAAGGCGCCCGGCGCCATCGACAGCGCCACCTTGATCACGGCATTGGGCGCCGGCGGGCTGATGTTCGTCGCCCACCGCACCCGCAAGGATTTCTCGTTCCTGCGGGCGGTGCTCATGTGGGGCTTCGTCCTGGCCTTGCTGGCCATGGTCGGCGGCGCCGTCTTCGGCTTCCAGCTCGGCACCTGGTTCTCGGTGGCGATGATCGGCTTCGCCGGTGTGGCCGTGCTCTACGACACCTCCAACATCATCCACAACTTTCCCGAGGATCGCTACGTGTCGGCTGCCATGCAGCTGTTCGCCTCGATCGCGCTGATGTTCTGGTATGTGCTGCGCCTGGCGATGGGCAGCCGCAACTAGCGCCGCAAGGCTTTCAACTCGGTTACGCCCCCCATGTAGGGTGCGAGCACGGACGGCACCGCAACGGTGCCGTCCGGCTGTTGATAGTTCTCCAAGACGGCGACCAGCGCCCGCCCTACGGCGACGCCGGACCCATTCAAGGTATGCACCAATTCCGGTTTGCCGGTCGCGGGGTTTCGCCAGCGCGCCTGCAAGCGCCGCGCTTGAAACGCTTCGCAATTGCTGCAGGATGAAATTTCCCGGTAGCGTTGCTGCGAGGGCAGCCAGACTTCGAGGTCATAGGTCTTGGCCGCGCTGAAGCCGATATCGCCGCCGCACAGGGCAATCACCCGGTAGGGCAGCTCCAACGCACGCAGCACCGCCTCGGCGTGGCCGGTCAGCTCCTCGAGCGCGGCGTATGAATCTTCGGGCCGCACGATGTGCACCAGCTCCACCTTCTCGAATTGATGCTGGCGGATCATGCCGCGCGTGTCCTTGCCCGCGGCGCCCGCCTCCGAGCGAAAGCACGGTGTGTGCGCCGTGAACTTGAGCGGCAGGGTCTCGGCCGCGAGTATTTGATCGCGCACCAGATTGGTCACCGGCACTTCGGCCGTGGGAATCAAGAAAAATCCCGGGTCGCCCGCCACGGCAAACAGGTCCTGCTCGAACTTCGGCAGCTGCCCGGTGCCGAGCAGCGCCGCGCCGTGTACCAGGTAGGGCACATAGGCTTCGCGATAGCCGTGATCGGCGAGGTGCAGGTTGAGCATGAACTGCACCAGAGCGCGGTGCAGTCGCGCCAGTTCCCCGGTCATCACCACGAACCGGGCTCCGGAGATGCGCCCCGCAGCTTCGAAATCCATGCCGAGCCGCTCGCCGAGCGCCACATGATCTTGGGGCGCAAAGTCGAATTGGCGCGCGACACCCCAGCGCCGCACCTCGACATTGGCAGCCTCGTCGCGCCCCTCGGGAACGCTGGCGTGCGGAATATTCGGCAGCCCCAGCTGCAGCGACAACACCTGCGCCTGGATGACCTCGAGCTGCGCCTCCACTCCCTGCAATTCCTTCCCCAGGGACTCGCCGAGCGCGAGCAGCGCGCCGGCGTCCTGGCCTTTGGCCTTGGCCTGACCCACGGCCTTGGCATTGGCATTGCGCTCGGCGCGCAGCCGGTCGGCCTCTATTTGCACCGCCTTGCGCCGCTCCTCCAGCGCGGCAAAGGCCGCGACGTCGAGGCTGAAGCCGCGCCGCGCCAGCGATGCGGCAACCCCGGTCAAATCGCTGCGCAGCAGCTTTGGGTCGAGCACGATGAAGTCCTTTGTTGTGACGTTTCCGCGGAAACGCACGCCATTGTAGCGTAACGCAGCCTACGATCCGCCGGCGCCGCGTGCCTGCCGGTCGCGTTCGCGGCGCGCATTCAGCGCCTCGCCGATCTTGATTTCCAAGCCGCGGGGCGCGGGCACGTAATAACGGCGGTCCGGCATGCCGTCGGGGAAATAGCGCTCGCCTGCGGCGTAGCCGCCCGGCTCATCATGTGCGTATCGATAGCCCTTGCCGTAGCCGATCTCCTTCATCAAGCGCGTCGGCGCATTGCGCAGATGCAGCGGCACTTCCAGCGAGCCCAAGCCCGTGGCGTCCGCGGTCGCCGCCTGGTAGGCCGAATAGACGGCATTGCTCTTGGCTGCGCAGGCCATGAACACGATGGCCTGCGCGATGGCGAGTTCGCCCTCGGGACTGCCCAGCCGTTCGTACACCGAACAGGCCTCCAAGGCGAGGGTGAGGGCGCGCGGGTCGGCGTTGCCGATGTCTTCGCTGGCCATGCGCAAAGCGCGCCGCGCGATGTAGAGAGGATCGCAGCCGCCGGCCAGCATGCGGCACAGCCAATACAGCGCGGCATCCGGATCGCTGCCGCGGACCGACTTGTGCAGGGCCGAAATCTGGTCGTAGAAGTTCTCGCCGCCCTTGTCGAAGCGCACATAGGTGCTGCCGATCACCGCGCGCATGGTATCGACGTCGAGGCGCCGGACAGAGCCCTGCGGGGCGGCAGGATCGGCGGCGGGAGAGGCAAGATCCGCGGCGGTTTCCAGCAGATTGAGCATGCGCCGCGCATCGCCGTCGGCGGCCGCCAGCAACAGTTCGCGTGCGCCGGGGTCGATATCGAGATTCAGGGCGCCGAGCCCGCGCTCGCGCTCCGTCAGCGCGCGATCCAGCAGTTTTGCCAGATCGCCGGCGTCGAGCGCCTTCAGCACATAGACCCGGGCCCGCGACAGCAATGCGTTGTTGACCTCGAAGGACGGATTCTCGGTGGTCGCGCCGACGAAGATCAAGGTGCCGTCCTCGACATAGGGCAGAAAGGTGTCCTGCTGCGATTTGTTGAAGCGATGCACCTCATCGAGAAACAGCACCGTATCGCGCGTGCCGCGCAAGCTGCGCGCCTGCTCGACCACCGCGCGAATGTCCTTGATGCCGGCCAGTACGGCCGACAGCGCGATGAATTCCGCCTTGGCGCCGTTCGCGACCAGGCGCGCCAGGGTGGTCTTGCCGGTGCCCGGCGGTCCCCAGAGAATCATCGAGTGCGGCCGTCCCGATTCCAGGGCCCGGCGCAGCGGCGCGCCTATCCCCAGCAGATGCGATTGGCCTACGTACTCATCGAGCGACTGCGGACGCAGCCGGTCAGCCAGCGGGCGGTAGGTGCCGTCGCCGACGGTCACTTAGCCAGGCGTCCGATGACATCGACGCCGGGCGGCGGCACGAATGAAAACAGATCCGGCGACAACGTGAGATTTCGCTTGGAGTTCGAAAAGGTAAGTTGTGTGATCTGGTTGAGCTTGTCAGCCAGGAACATGGACTTAAGGTCGCCCTTGTCGAATCCGATGCGCACGACTTGGAAGTCCGTATCGGCGTGTTTGGGGATGAGCTGGTACCACTGTAGGCCTGCGCTCGGCGGCAGCGCCGTCACGTTGAATTGGGTGCTGACCGAGCCGCCGCCCGACAGCAGGCTCGCCGGCGTGCTGGCGAGACTGGTATCCATGTCGCGCACATTGGCCTGCGCCAGGTCCTTGTCGTAGAACCAGATCTGCCTGCCGTCGGCCAGAATCAATTGCTCGGAGGGCAGCCTGTAATCCCAGCGAAATCTTCCCGGGCGCTGCAGGAAAAGCCGTCCGGCGGCGCTGCGCAGCACATTGCCATGGCCGTCATCGATGGTCTGGGTGAAATCCGCGGCCCAACTCGACAGCCCGTTCAGGTATTTGTCGACCTCGGACGCGGGCGATGCCGGCGCCGGTGACGCCGCCAGCGCCGCTGACAACAACAATGCCGCGGCGCTCAAGGTGCGCGCGGCGCGTTCGAACACAGTCATGTCGCTCATTCCTCGGGCGGAGCCGCCCCGTAAATTTCGCGGCCGCCGTTGGACTGCAGCGGGCCGACCAATCCCGCCGCCTCCATGGCTTCGACCAGACGCGCGGCGCGGTTGTAGCCGATCTTGAGCCGGCGCTGCACGCCGGAAATCGACGCCTTGCGCGTCTCGGTGACGATGCGCACCGCTTCGTCGTACAGGGGATCGGCCTCGGGATCGTCGACTCCGCCTTCACCGCCCTCCTCGTCGTCGGAGGGAAATCCCGGAATCGGCGTGCGCGGGCCATCGAGAATTTCGTCGATGTACACCGGCGGCGAGGCTGACTTGAGGCCGCCGACCACGCGGTGCACTTCCTGATCCGACACGAACGCGCCGTGCACGCGCGTCGGAATCGAGGTGCCGGGAGGCAGGAACAGCATGTCGCCGTGGCCGAGCAGCGACTCCGCCCCGCTCTGGTCGAGGATGGTGCGCGAGTCGACCTTGGCGGAAACCTGGAATGCGATGCGGGTCGGAATATTGGCCTTGATCAAACCCGTGATGACGTCCACCGACGGGCGCTGCGTGGCCAGAATGAGGTGGATGCCGGAGGCACGCGCCTTCTGCGCCAGCCGCGCAATCAGTTCCTCGACCTTCTTGCCGACGATCATCATGAGATCGGCGAGTTCGTCGATGATCACCACGATGAAAGGCAGACTTTCCAGGTCCGGCACGTCTTCCGCAACCACGCCGGGCACGCCTTGCGCGATTTTCTGCATGCGGATCGGATCCTTGATGGGCTTGCCGCCGTCCGCGGCATCCTTGACCTTGCGGTTGAAGCCGCCGATGTTGCGCACGCCGAGCGCCGACATGAGCTGGTAGCGGCGCTCCATCTCGGCCACGCACCAGCGCAGCGCGTTGGCTGCCTGCTTCATGTCGGTCACCACCGGCGACAACAAGTGCGGAATGCCCTCGTACACCGAGAGCTCCAGCATCTTGGGGTCGATCATGATCATGCGCACATGCTCCGGAGTCGCCTTGTACAGCAGACTCAAGACCATGGCGTTGATGCCGACCGACTTGCCGGAGCCGGTCGTGCCGGCGATCAACAAGTGCGGCATGCGCGCAAGATCCGCGACGATGGGCACGCCGCCGATGTCCTTGCCGAGGGCGAGCGCCAAGGGCGAACTGACATCATCATAGGGTTTGGATTTGATGATTTCGCCCAGGGTCACGATCTCGCGCTTTTCGTTGGGTATTTCCAGTCCGACGACCGACTTGCCGGGAATGATTTCCACCACGCGCACGCTGATCGCCGACAGGGCGCGGGCCAGGTCCTTGGCGAGATTGCTGATTTGGCTGACTTTGACGCCGGCCGCCGGCCGCAATTCGAAGCGCGTGATCACCGGACCCGGGAACACCGCGACCACCTCGGCCTCGACGCCGAAATCGCGCAGCTTCAGTTCGACCAGGCGCGACATCGCCTCCAGCGCCTCGTCCGAGTACGACTGCTCGCGGGGACCCGCCTCATCGAGCAAGGACAATGCCGGCAGCTCGCTCGACTTGGGCGCATCGAACAGCGGCACCTGGCGCTCGCGCTCCACCCGATCGCTTTTCTGCGGCACGGGGGCCGCGGCTTCGATCCGCGGCGGCGGCCGGGCCGCCACTTTCTTCTGCTCTTCGCGCACCACCTCCTGCCGCGCCTGTTTGCGCTGCTGGCCCGATGCCAGTTCGCGCCGCTGCTCGAGCCGGGTGCGCGCCCACGCGATGGCCTTGAGGACCGCGGCGCCGAGCTTGTCCATGACCTCGAACCAAGATACGCCCAAGAACAAGGCGACGCCGGCCAGCCACAGACCGAGCAGCAGCAGCGTGGCGCCGAGAAAACTCAGGCCATGGGCGCTGCTTCTGCCGACGACCTCGCCGAGCACTCCGCCCGCGCTGTTCGGCAGGCCCGCGCCGCTCCAGTGCAGCATCGCCAGACCGCAACTCGTGACCAGCGTCAGGACGAATCCGGCGGCGCGCAGCAAGGTATTGATGCGCGACCGCGCATCCGGCAACGCCACTTCCTTGTGCACCAGCCATCCTGCGTACGCCAACATCACCGGAAACAGATAGGCCGGGCGGCCGAACAGGAACAAGAAGAATCCGGCGAGCCAGGCGCCGACGGGACCGATCCAATTGTGGACCGTGAGTCCCGGTTCTCCGGTATCCGCGAACCCTGGGTCCTGCGCGTGATAGGACAGGAGTGCCAGCAACAAAATCAGCGCGAGCGCGCCGAGCACCCACAGCGTCCCCTCGCGCAAAGACCGCGCCACGGCTGCCGAGAGCGCGCTCTTCTGCTTGGATCTTTGACTTGTGAGCGCTTCAGTCAATTCTAGACCTTTAATGATAATTACTTCTTAACTAATTGAATTATATGCGATAGTAACCCAGTCTTGCTCAAGGTACCAATGTGTGTGGGCAGCGTCGAGCGGCCACGGTTTTCGGCCTTGATTGAACTGGCTGGCGCCCACAGATTTACATACCATGAGCCCGGCACAAGAGATTCAGAAGAGAGGCAAATTATACATGAGCGCTCACAGGCACAGTCCACTCCTCATCCTGGGGTCGGGCCCTGCAGGCTATTCCGCCGCCGTGTATGCGGCGCGAGCCAACCGGCATCCCTTGCTGATCACCGGATTGGAACAGGGCGGCCAGCTCATGACCACCACCGACGTGGACAATTGGCCCGGCGACGTCGAACACCTGCAGGGCCCGGCCCTCATGGAGCGCATGCGCCGCCATGCCGAAAGATTCAACACCGAGATCGTGTTCGACCACATTAACCGCGTCGAGTTGCGGCAGCGCCCCTTCCGCCTGTTCGGCGACAATGGCGAGTACACCTGCGATGCGCTGATCATCGCCACCGGCGCCTCGGCCAAGTACCTGGGCCTTGCGTCCGAGGAGACGTTTCGCGGCAAGGGCGTGTCGGCCTGCGCCACCTGCGACGGATTCTTCTATCGTGGCAAGGCGGTGGCGGTGGTTGGCGGCGGCAATACCGCCGTGGAGGAGGCACTGTACCTCACCAACATCGCCTCGCACGTCACCCTGGTGCATCGTCGCGACAAGCTGCGCGCCGAGAAGATTTTGCAGGACCGCCTGTTCGCGATCGAGGCGGCGGGCAAGGCATCCATCATCTGGAATCACTCCATCGACGAGATCCTCGGCGACGACACCGGCGTGACCGGCGTGCGCCTGCGCGGCGCCGCGGCGGGCGCGGCGACCCGCATCATTCCGGTCGACGGCGTGTTCATCGCCGTGGGCCACCAGCCCAACACCCAGCTGTTCGACGGCCAGCTCGACATGCGCGGCGGTTACATCGTGGTCAAGGGCGGCAGCGAGGGCGAAGCGACCGCCACCAGCATCGCGGGCGTCTTCGCCGCGGGCGATGTGGCCGACCATGTCTATCGCCAGGCGGTCACCTCGGCGGGCACGGGCTGCATGGCCGCGCTCGACGCCGACAAGTATTTGGAGCGGGTGGAAGCCGGGCACCTCCTCAAAGCGCGCGCCGTCTCCGCGTGATCGGCGTCATCGCGTGAGTTTCGGCACACGCGTTCTGTCCGGCATCGCGCAGATCGACGCGGCGGGTTGGAATTCGCTGGTGGGCGCCGGCCAGCCCTTTCTCAGCCACGAATTTCTGCTGGCGCTGGAGGAATCCGGCTGCGCCGCGCCGCGCACCGGCTGGACCGCGCGCCACCTGGTGATCGACGATGCGCGAGGCCGGCCCGCGGGCGCGCTGCCCCTGTACCGCAAGGGACATTCGCGCGGGGAATTCGTCTTCGATTTCTCCTGGGCGAACGCCTATGCGCAGCACGGGCTGCCCTACTATCCGAAATTGCTGTCGGCCGTGCCGTTCACCCCGGTGCGCGGACCGCGGCTGCTCACGAGCGCGCACGCTGACGCGGCGGCGGTGAGCCGGAGCTTGATTGCGGCGGCGATTGACTACGCACGTAGCGAAAGGCTCTCGTCCTGGCACG
The DNA here is from genome assembly GCA_963800375.1 of uncultured Gammaproteobacteria bacterium. GTDB lineage: Bacteria > Pseudomonadota > Gammaproteobacteria > Steroidobacterales > Steroidobacteraceae > Bog-1198. The sequence goes on from CAWDAT010000005.1 coordinate 324,543, forward strand.
TGCTGTTCCCCACGGATGACGACGTAGAGCAGCTGGACGCGGCGGGTTTGATCCTGCGCCGCGACTGTCAGTTTCATTGGTACAACCGCGGCTACGATTCCTTCGACGCCTTTCTGGCGAGCTTTACCGCCGAGAAGCGCAAAAAGGCCAAACGGGAGCGCCGGCGGGTCGCCGAGGCCGGCATCGAATTCGAGACCCTGCACGGCGGCGACATGGATGATCGGTTGTGGGACACCGTCTATCCCTTCTACGCCGATACCTTCTACCGCCACGGCCATGAACCTTATCTGAATCTCGACTTCTTCAAGCGCATCGCCGCATCTTTGCCGGATCGGTTGATGCTGAAAGTGGCGCGCAGCGGTCGCACCCCCATTGCCGTCGCCATCTTCTTCGTGGGCGACGACGCCTTGTACGGCCGCTACTGGGGCGCCGGCGGCAACTACCACAGCCTGCATTTCGAAACCTGCTACTACCAGGGGATCGAATACTGTATCGAGAAGAAGCTACAGCGGTTCGAGCCGGGGACGCAGGGGGAACACAAGGTGCCGCGGGGCTTCGTGCCGACGCTGATGAGCTCGGCCCATTTCATCGCCGACCCACGCTTTGCTGCGGCCATTCGCGACTTTGCGCAGCGCGAGGCCCGAGGCGTCGATCGCTACGCCGCGGCGGTTTCCGATCATGTCCCCTACCATCGCGCATCCGACGAGGAATTGCAGCTCTGAGCAGACTGATCTGGCTGGGCGAACAGGCTGATCCGGATTGGTTTCCGCCGTTGGAGAATGCCTTGCGCGAGCCTCCCGGGCTGCTTGCGGCGGGCGGGGACCTCAAGCCGGCGCGGTTGCTGGCCGCCTATGAGCACGGGGTGTTCCCCTGGTACTCGGCGCAGCAGCCGATCCTGTGGTGGTCGCCGGATCCGCGCATGGTCCTGTTCCCGGAGGAATTCAACTGTTCGCGCAGCCTCGCCAAGACTCTGCGCAATGGGCCGTACAGCACGCGGGCCGACACGGCCTTCGGCGCCACGATTCGCGCCTGTGCGGCGCCGCGGCGCTCAGGCCCTGACACCTGGCTCAATAAGGACATGATCGCCTCCTACGAGCAGCTGCACGAGCTCGGATACGGCCACTCCATCGAAACCTACCAGGCAGGCCGGCTGGTGGGCGGCTTGTATGGCATTGCCCTCGGCCAGGTGTTCTTCGGCGAATCGATGTTCAGTCTCGAGCGGGATGCCTCCAAGGTCGCATTGGCCCGTCTGGTCGAGGAGTGCCGCGCGCGCGACATCCGGCTCATCGACTGTCAGGTGGCCAGCGGCCACCTCGCCTCGCTCGGCGCGAGGGAGGTGTCCCGCGCTCAGTTCGCAGCGTTATTGCGCCGTTACGCACGCCGCAGCCCGCGCGGCAGCTGGGCGGCCGCCGCCGCGCTGCGCACGCCGTAAATTGCATTAACAGGGGGCTTTATGCACAATGCGCGCGGTTTCCCGCATACCACAAGGACGCATGTCAAAAGAAGAGGCCATTCAATTCGAGGGCGAGGTCGTCGAGACCCTGCCCAATACGACGTTTCGCGTCAAACTCAAGACCGGGCATGTCGTCACGGCGCATATTTCAGGCAAGATGCGTAAAAACTACATCCGGATCCTGACCGGTGACCAGGTCACGGTCGAGATGACGCCCTACGACCTGACCAAGGGCCGCATCGTCTACCGCGGTAGATGACTGTCAATGCACCGCGCCCTGCCGGGTCGAGGCGACCCCGTCCCTCAACTTTCGTGAGATAAGAGCGCCGGCTGGTCCGCCCCGCGAGTATCGAGTTTCAGTTTCTCGCCGTCCTCGCTCAAGGTCACTTCCACATGTCCGCCGTTGACGAGCTTGCCGAACAACAGCTCCTCGGCGAGCGGCCGCTTGATGAACTCTTGAATGACCCGGGCCATGGGCCGCGCGCCCATCTTCGGGTCGTAGCCCTTCTTGGCGATCCAGCGCCGCGCCCGCTCATCCACGGAAATCGATACCCGCTTGTGCTCGAGCTGCGCCTCGGTCTCGACCAAGAGTTTGTCCACCACCCGCTCGATGGTGTCTTGATCGAGGGCGCCGAATTGAATGACGGCATCCAGTCGATTGCGGAATTCCGGCGAAAACAAGCGCCGGATCGCCTCCATCGCATCCGTCCCTGATTCCGACTGAGTGAATCCGATGCTCGGCCGGCTCATTTCGAAGGCTCCCGCATTGGTGGTCATCACGATGATGACGTGGCGGAAATCCGCCTTGCGGCCGTTGTTGTCGGTCAAGGTGCCGTGGTCCATCACCTGCAGCAACAGGTTGAACACCTCGGTATTTGCCTTCTCGATCTCATCGAGCAGCAGCACGCAGTGCGGGTGCTTGGTGATGGCCTCGGTCAGCAATCCGCCCTGATCGAAACCGACATAGCCGGGCGGCGCGCCGATGAGGCGCGAGACCGTGTGCCGCTCCATGTACTCCGACATGTCGAAGCGCACGAATTCGACCCCCATGGCGAGGGCCAGCTGCCGCGTCACCTCGGTCTTGCCGACGCCGGTGGGACCCGAGAACAGGAACGAACCGACCGGCTTGCGCTGGTCGCCCAATCCCGAGCGCGACATCTTGATGGCGGCCGACAAGGCTTCGATCGCCTTGTCCTGGCCGAAGATCGTCAGTTTCAGATTGCGCTCCAGGTTCTTGAGCACATCCCGGTCGGAAGTCGAGACGTTCTTGGGCGGGATCCGCGCGATGCGCGCGACCACGTTTTCTATCTGCGTGACGGTCACCGACGATGCGCGATTCTCGACCGGCTGCAGCCGCAGATTGGCGCCCGCCTCATCGACCACGTCGATGGCCTTGTCCGGCATGTGCCGGTCGTTGATGTGCCGCGCCGCGAGTTCGGCGGCCGCGCGCAGCGCATCGTCCTCGTACTTGATGCCGTGGTGCTCTTCGTACCGGGACTTCAGCCCGCGCAGAATGTCCACCGTGTCCTGCACCGACGGCTCGGTGATGTCGATCTTCTGGAAACGGCGCGCCAGCGCGTGATCCTTCTCGAAAATCCCGCGGTATTCGTTGTAGGTGGTGGACCCGATGCAGCGCAGATCGCCGTTGGCCAGCGCGGGCTTGATCAGGTTCGAGGCATCCATCACGCCGCCCGATGCGGCGCCGGCGCCGATGACGGTATGAATCTCATCGATGAACAGAATGGCACCGGGCTGCTTCTTGACCTCGGCCAGCACCGCCTTCAGGCGCTTCTCGAAATCGCCGCGATACTTGGTGCCGGCGACCAGGGAACCCATGTCGAGCGAATAGATGGTTGCATCCAACAGCACGTCGGGCACCTGGTTCTCGACGATCATGCGCGCCAGGCCTTCGGCGATCGCGGTCTTGCCGACGCCGGCTTCGCCCACGTACAGAGGATTGTTCTTGCGCCGGCGGCACAGGATCTCGATGGTGCGCTCCACCTCGAGCTTGCGGCCGATCAAAGGATCGATCTTGCCGCGGCGCGCCGAGTCGTTCAGGTTGGTCGCATATTTCTCCAGGGCATTGCCGCCGCTGTCGCCCTCGCGCTCGGCGTCGGGGGACGCACCGCCGTCATCGCGCTCGCTGCGCTCCTCGCCGCCGGCCTTCGACAGGCCGTGGGCGATGAAATTGACCACGTCCAGGCGCGATACATCCTGCATGCTGAGCAGGTAGGCGGCATGCGACTGTTTTTCGCTGAAGATCGCCACCAGGACGTTGGCGACCGTGACCTCTTTCTTGCCGCTCGACTGCACGTGAAACACCGCCCGCTGCAGGACGCGTTGGAACCCCAAGGTGGGCTGTACGTCGCGATCCTCGCCGGCCGGCAATCGGGGCGTGGTCTGGTCGATGAATTGCTTCAGCTCGGTCTTGAGCTTGGCGGTGTCCGCGCCGCAGGACTTCAGGACTTCCCGGACCTTGGGCGTATCCACGATCGCAAGCAGCAGGTGCTCGACGGTCATGAATTCGTGCCGCGCCTCGCGCGCGCCGGCAAAGGCATCATTTAAGCAAAATTCCAGTTCTTGACTTAGCACTTTACGCCTCTTCTAGCGTTGCCATCAGCGGGTGCTGATGTTGGCGCGCATACGCGATCACTTGAGCCACCTTGGTCTCCGCAATCTCATAAGTAAAGACTCCGCAGACGCCCTTGCCCTTGGTATGGACCTCCAGCATAACGCGAGTCGCTTTGGTGCGGTCCATTGCAAAGAAGCGCTGCAGGATATCGACCACGAACTCCATGGGAGTGTAGTCGTCATTGATCAGCACAACTTGATAGAGCGGCGGACGTTTGAGCTTGGGCGCCGCTTCCTCGACGACCAGTCCTGTTCCTTCCCGCACGCGTTCGATGTCGCTCATGAATCATCAGTTTATAGGGTGCGTTATGCCCGTTTACAAGCTGCCTGAATTCAAAGCCGGCGCAAGTCACCTGTCGCAGAACAGTGTCACTTTACTTTAACAAGTAAAAACAATTGCTTGAGCGGCCAAGCAGGTACCCCGTATGATTACCGATCACGGTGACCATTCACAATACACATGCTTGAGTCGCGCGCCCATGAATGGCTGTCCCGTTTGCAGGGCAACGGCCCTCGGTTGGCCTCCTTGGGCCTGGCGGCGCTCATCGGAGTGGAACTGGTGCGCATGGCCGTTTCAGTGGTCGGCACCCCGGTCAGATCCCCGCAACCGGTGGTTGCGCCGGCCGCCGTCGCCGCACCGCACGCCGGATTCGACACCCAAAGCGTGGTCTCCGCCCATCTGTTCGGCGTCCCCCCGGTGGAAACTCAGGATCCCAGCACGGCGCGGCCGTCCCAGTCGAATCTGGTGCTGGCGGGCACGATTGCCACCTCCGACCCGAAGCGCGGCGTGGCCATCATCAGCGACAGCGGCCCGGCCAAGGTGTACGCGGTCGGCGACAATGTCGGCGGGGCCTCCCTGCACTCGGTCTACCTCGATCATGTGATTCTCGACCGGAACGGCGTGCTGGAAACGCTGCAGCTGCCGCGGCAGATGGGACCCGGCATGCATGCGCCGCCGGTGGTGCGGCGGACCGGCGGCGGCGACCCGCGAACGGTGGCGGCTGTGGACAACATCCGCCGCATGGTGCAGCAGGACCCCGGTATTCTCGATCAAGTCATGCGCACCGTACCCTCGTATGACAGTGCCGCCGGCAAGCTGCGGGGCTTTCGCGCCTATCCGGGCCGAAACCGGCAGATATTCAGCAAGCTGGGGCTGAAGCCGGGCGATTTGGTCACCGCCATCAACGGGACCGCGCTCGATGACCCGCAGCGCAGCCAAGAGGTATTCAATACCATTCAGACCTCGGACCGCGTGTCCGTGACCATCGAGCGCGCCGGCCAGAAGCAGGAGATCAGCCTGAATATTGCGCAGGTTGCAGCACAGGCGACCAAGGAATTGGAGGGCGGCGAGACCACGCCGCCCGCCGGCGGTGTCCAGCCGGCCCCCGTCAACCCCGGCAACCCCAACGAGAATTCAAACGAATAAGGCCCATGAAGGTCGAATGCGTTTCCTATACGAGTACCCATGATGCCGAAGTCACCTAAAACGCAACTCAAGGGCCTAACGGGCGCCGTGTTGGCGCTGTCCGCGATGCTCGTAATGCCGTTGCCGGCGACCTGCCAATCCAGGACCGAGGACGGTCCGACCATCACCCCCAACTACAAGGATGCTGACATCAACCAGATCATCCAGGCGGTGGGCGAAGTGACCGGCAAGAATTTCATCATCGATCCGCGCGTCAACGCCAAAGTCACCATGCTGTCGGCCACTCCGATGTCGCCGGCCGCGTTCTACGAAGCCTTCCTGTCGGTGCTGCAGGTGTATGGGTATGTGGCGGTCCCCGCCGGCAAGGTGATCAAGATCATTCCGAACACCGATCAGCGGCAGGTGCCGGCCAACGACTTGCCGAGTTCCGTCAGCGCAACGTCGGATGAAATCGTGACGCAGGTCATGACCTTAAAGAACGTGAGCGCGACGCAGCTCGTCCCGATGCTGCGCCCCTTGCTGCCCCAGTACGCACAACTGGCGCCCTACGCCGCCGGCAACATGCTCATCATCTCGGATCGGGCCAGCAACGTGCACCGCCTGATGCGCATCATCGAGCGCATCGACCAAAGCGGCGACGAACCCGTCGACGTAATCGCGCTGCACAACGCGAGCGCCGCCGACGTCGTGCGAATCGTCACGTCGCTGAACCAGGGTCCGGGGGCCGAGGGCGCCGGCGCGGCCGTCAAGGTCGTCGCCGACGAGCGCACCAACAGCATCCTGTTGACGGGCGAGCGCTCGCAGCGTCTGCGGGTCAAGACATTGATCGTCGATATGGACACACCCCTGTCGACGGGCGGGGACACGCAGGTCAGGTACTTGCGCTACGCCGATGCCGAAAAGATCGCCGACAAGCTCAAAGGCCAGGCGACCGCCTCCGCCAAGGCGCAGGGCGGCCCGCCCACCGGGCCCAGCACCGGCGGCGGCACCTCGAACGTCGACGCCAGCGTCACCATCTGGGCCGACATCGCCACCAATGCGCTGATCATCACGGCGCCGCCCAAGATCATGAGGTCGCTGATGGCAGTGATCGACAAGCTCGACATCCGCCGGGCGCAGGTGCAGGTCGAGGCTCTCATCGTCGAGGTGGATGTCAATAAGAGCTCCAACCTCGGCGTGCAATGGCTGCTGTTCGGCCAGGGAGGCACGACGGTTCCGGCCGGCGTGGTCAATCTGCCGGGTGCGGGCACCAGCATCGTCGATCTGGCGGCCACCGTGCTGAGCGGCGGCACCAGCACCTCGGCCACCACCGGCATCGCGACCCCCATCAGCAGTTCGACGGTGGGAACCGGCGCCACGGTCGCCGTCGGCCGGGTCGTCAACCACGGCACAAGCTTTGCGGCGCTGGTGCAGGCGCTGCGCAGCGACGGCAGCAGCAATATCATCTCCACCCCCTCGCTGATCACCATGAACAACGAGGAGGCGGAGGTCAAGGTCACGCAGGAGATCCCGCTGATCACGGGCTCCTACAGCAACAGCACCGCCAGCGTCTCCGGCACCACCAGCCCCTTCACGACCATTCAGCGCGAGGAAGTGGGCACGATTTTGAAGGTCACCCCGCACATCAACGAGGGCAACTCGGTGCAGCTCAAGATCGAGCAGGAAGATTCTTCGCCGGGCGCGAAGTTGACGGATTCGGCGGACATCTCGACCAACAAGCGCTCCATCAAGACCACGGTGCTGATCGAGGACGGCGGCATCATCGTGCTCGGCGGACTGATGTCGGATACGGTGCAGCAGAGCGAAGACCGCGTTCCGGGCTTGGGGGCCATTCCCTTGCTCGGCAATCTGTTCAAGTCGCGCAGCGGCTCGCGCCAGAAGAAGAACCTGCTGGTGTTCATACGGCCCAAAATATTGCGCGATGCCGAGGCCACCGAGAACACCAGCGAGGCGCAGTACAATTCGATCCGCGAACAGCAGAAATCGTTGAACAACGGCCGTAGCATCCAGCTGCTGCCCGGCCAAAAGATGCCGTCCGTACCGCCGATGCCGCCGGGATCCGGCTTGCCGGCGCCCGCGCCGTCCACCGCCAACCCGCAGGGCGCGACGCCCAACGCGCCGGGGGCGGAATCGACGCCCCCGCCGCCGCGGTCGACCCCGCTGCCGGCGCCGACGCCCCCGTCATCGCCATGAGCGCCGAACTCAAAGAGCCCGAGGAGCAGAGAAAGCTGTCGTTTCCGTTCGCGAAGCGGCACGGGGTCTTGGTCCGCGGCATTGCTGACGGCGTGGCGGACACGGTGTGCCGGCCGGGCGTGACCCCGCAAACCCTGGCGGAGGTGCGCCGCTTCGCCGGCGTGCCGCTGAAACTCGAGCGCGTGTCGGTCGAAGCCTTTGATTCCATGCTGCGCGTTGCCTATGAGGCGGGTTCGGGCGCGGCCATGCAGATGCTGGAGGGTTTGGACGACAATACCGATCTTGCGCACCTGGCCGAGGACATCCCTGAGTCCTCCGACCTGCTCGAAAGCGACGACGAAGCGCCGATCATCCGCCTGATCAATGCCTTGCTCACGCAGGCGGTCAAGGAAAACGCTTCGGACATTCACATCGAGCCGTACGAGAACCGCCTGGTCATCCGTTTTCGCGTCGACGGCGTGCTGCGCGAGGTGCTGCAAACCAAGCGCGCCGTGGCGCCCTTGGTGGTGTCCCGCATCAAAGTCATGTCCAAACTCGACATCGCCGAGCGGCGGTTGCCGCAGGACGGCAGAATCTCGCTGCGCATCGCCGGGCGGGCCGTCGATGTGCGCGTATCCACCCTGCCCTCGGGCCATGGCGAGCGGGTGGTGCTGCGCTTGCTCGACAAACAGGCCGGGCGCATCGAACTGACCTCCTTGGGGATGGACCCGCGCACTCAGGAGATCATGGATGAAATCATCCATAAGCCGCACGGCATCATCCTGGTGACCGGCCCCACCGGCTCCGGCAAGACCACGACGCTCTACGCCGCCCTCGAACGCATCAATGACAACACCCGCAATGTCATGACGGTGGAGGACCCCATCGAGTACTACATCGACGGCATCGGCCAGACTCAGGTGAACACCAAGGTCGAAATGACCTTTGCGCGCGGCCTGCGCGCCATCCTGAGACAGGATCCCGATGTGGTGATGGTCGGCGAAATCCGCGATCTGGAAACGGCGCAAATCGCCGTGCAGGCGAGCTTGACCGGACACTTGGTGCTGTCCACTCTGCACACCAATACGGCGGTGGGCGCGGTGACCCGGCTGCGCGACATGGGCATCGAGCCTTTCCTGCTGTCGTCGAGCCTCATCGGTGTGCTCGCGCAGCGTCTGGTGCGCGTGCTCAATCCGGAAACCCGCGAGCCGTTCGTCGCCGGCGAGTACGAACGGCGGCTGTTGAATCTCGACGCCGGCGGCAGTCCGGTGCAGCTGTACCGTCCGAGCAATGAGCCGGGCAGCGGCTACCGGGGACGCACGGGCATCTACGAGCTCATTGCGGTCGACGATCACATGCGCACCATGATCCATGACGGCGCGTCGGAGCAGGACCTTGAACGTTACGCACGCACGGCGAGCCCCGGCATCCGCGACGACGGCCGCAGAAAAGTGATGGCCGGCGAGACCACGCTCGAAGAAGTGCTGCGCGTCACTCGCGAGGACTAGGCTCCCTATGGGCGCGTTCGAATACATCGCACTCGATGCGCAAGGCAAGGAGCGCAAGGGGCTGATCGAAGGCGATACCCCCAAGCACGTCCGGCAGCTGCTGCGCGACAAGCAGCTGCTGCCCATGGACATCCAGGAGACGGTGCAGAAGGAGCTCAAGAAGAGCCGCGCCCGCGGCTTCATGCGCCGAGGATTGTCGACCCTGGATCTGGCCATGCTGACGCGGCAGCTCGCGACCCTGCTGCGCTCCGGCCTGCCGCTCGAGGAAACCTTGCAGGCGGTTGCCGAGCAGACCGAAAAGCCCCGCGTCCAGCGCATCATCCTGGGCGTTCGCAGCAAGGTGGTGGAAGGCCATCCCCTGGCCGACGGCTTGCGCGATTTTCCACAGGCGTTTCCCGAGATCTATCGCGCGACCGTGTCCGCCGGCGAGCAGTCCGGCAAGCTCGATTCGGTGCTGGAGCGGCTGTCCGACTACACCGAATCGCGCCAGGTCATGGGCCAGCAGGTCAGCAATGCGCTGGTCTATCCCATCGTGTTGCTGGTCCTGTCCTTCGCCATCGTGTCTTTCCTGCTGGCGTACGTGGTCCCGCAGGTGGTCGCCGTGTTCGAATCGGGGCACCAGGAGCTGCCGATCGCCACGCGCATCCTCATCGGCATGAGCGATCTCATCCGCCACTATTGGTTTTATGCCGCCCTGGTGATCGGGGCCGCCGTCTGGGGTTTCATGCGCTGGCTGAAGGCGCCCGAGGCGCGCCTGAAGTTCGACCGCTTCCTGCTGCGCGTTCCGCTGGTGGGAAAGCTCATCCGGGGTCTCAACACGGCCCGATTTTCGCGGACCTTCAGCATTCTTACGGCGAGCGCGGTGCCGGTGCTCGAGGCTCTGCGCATCTCCGCCGAGGTGGTCAACAGCCTGCCCATGAAAAGGGCGGTCGAGGAAGCGGCCTCGCGGGTCCGCGAGGGAGCGCCCATCGGCAAGTCGCTGGCCGCGCGCAAACTCTTCCCACCCATGATGATTCACCTGATCAGCAGCGGCGAAAGCAGCGGCGAGTTGGAGAAGATGCTGGACCGGGCGGCGACGAATCAGGAGCGGGAGATGGACGGCCTGCTCTCCACCATGACCAACCTGTTGGGACCCTTCATGGTGGTGTTCATGGGCGCGGTGGTCATGTTCATCGTGATTGCGCTCCTGTTACCGATATTTCAACTCAACGACCTTGTCAAATAGCGGACTGTGCGGCAGGGTCTTGCACCTGAGCCGCCTTTCCGTTTATAACCCGCGCGTGTCAGTTCACCGTCGAAGAGCCAAGCTTCAGTAGCATGAGCGAAAAGCCCGAATCCGACGAATTCGAGGAAGAGGACGCCGAGGACGCGCCCCCCGGCGGCGACGAGGTCGACGTCGATCACATCATGCGCGACGTCGAGTCGCAGCGCCGGCGGGCGCCGAAGGGGGCGGAGCCGGCATGGCGGCGCCTGGAGCGCGTGATGGAGGAGCGGCGCACCGCCGAATTATTGAGCGACTTCGACGACTACGAGATCGCGGACGCCACCGACGGCGCGGGGCCGGACGTCCATCAGGTGCAGGCCGACGAAGCGCCCGCGCACGCCGACAAGGCCGCGCGCAAGAAGAAGAAATCCCGCTGACCCTGCGGCCCTAGATTTCATTGCGCCTGGCGAAGCGGCCGATATGATCCGCCGCCCGAAACGCGAGCGCTTGGATGGTCATGGTCGGCTGGCCGCGTCCCGACGTGACAAAGCTCGAGCCGTCGCACACAAACAGGTTCCGCACATCGTGCGTGCGGTGGTACTTGTCGACCACCGAGCTCTGCGGATCGTTCCCCATGCGGCAGGTGCCCAACAGGTGCACGCCGAAAGTATTCTCGGCCACCGCGTCGCGCCAGACCTTTTGAGCGCCGGCCGCGTGCATGATCTCGACCTGCCGGTCCTGGAGAAACCGGGCGAACGCGAGATCGTCGGGATGATCCTTGTAGGTGACCCGCATGGCAGGGATGCCCCAGGCGTCCTTCAGCGTGGGATCGATGCTGACGCTATTCGCTTCCAGCGGCAGCGACGTCGAATGCCCCGCCGACACCATGGAACGCGGAAACGCCTCGATCCGCGCCTTGAACTCGGCGCCCCAGAGCGGCAACTCGCCTCCGCTCGACATCGCCCATATCGCCGGCTGGGGATCGATTCGCCCGTCGATCCCGCCGCCGCCGTAGAATCCGCGCTTCGGGTCGGAGAGGTAGAAGTCATGCAGGATGCGCGTCACCTGCACGCTCTTGTACTCGTTGAGCTCGTGCTCGAAGACCGCGTGCGCCCCCGCGCCTTGGTTGTACATGAGGTACTTGCCCACCATCCCGCTGGAGTTCGCCAGCCCCTCGGGAAAGCGGTTGCTCTTTGAATTGAGCAGCAGGCGCGCCGTCTCCGCTCCGTTCGCGGACAAGACCACCGCCCGGGCTTTCTGAAAATGCCGGCGTTTGTCGCGGTCGAAATAATGCACGCCGGTGGCGCGGCCGCTCGAATCGGTATCCACGTGGTAAACATAGCTCTGCGCCCGGACCTCGCAGCGCCCCGTCGCCTCGGCTTCCGGAATCATGGTGTACAGCGAAGAGGACTTCGCCCGCGCCTCGCAGCCAAATCCCATGCAAAATCCACAGTGCACGCACGACGGGCGGCCGCGAAACGGCTGCGACGCGATCGCCATGGGTGCGGGAAAGGCGTGCAGCCCCAACTTTCGCGCGCCCCGCTCGAGCAGCACGCCGGACGACTTTACCGGCAACGGCGGCATGGGATAGGGTTTGGAGCGTGGTGGGTCGAACGGACTGGCATAGGCGAGGCCCGACACTCCGACTTCCCACTCGACCTTGGTGTAATACGGCTCCAGTTCCTGATAGGTAATCGGCCAATCGGCAAATCCCGTGCCGGGGATGGAGCCTAAGACACTGCGCTCGTTGAAATCGATCTCGTGAAACCGCCAATAGTTCGCCGTGAAGTGGTTGCTGCTGCCGCCGACGAGATTCGCGTACAAGGCCGGCGGCAATCCCCCGGAAGGTTTCGCGACCTCATCGGGGGTCTTGCGGAAGCTCTGCGGGCTCAATTTGGGGTCGACGGTGATGCCGTTGAGAAACCAGTATTTCAGCTCGTCGTGCTCGAAATCGGCCGGGGTAAAGCGCGGACCCTGCTCCAATGTCAGCACGGTGAAGCCCGCCTGGGACAACTCGCGCGCCATCACCCCGCCGGCGGCGCCCGAGCCGACCACGACGAAATCCACCGTTTCACCGGCTTTGAAGCGCCGGCCGGTCATGCCTGCTTCTCCGTCGAATACGGCACGAAGCCGGTGTATTCGCGATCGTAGTAGCCGAACGGCGGTGTGAAGGCATGCTGATCGGCGAATCCCATCATCTTCCAGCCCGATTCTTGAAAATTGCCGCCGTATTTGGGCGAGGTGAACATCCCCAGCAGCGTCAGCGAGCGCGCGGTCGCGAAGAACTCCGTGTTCTCGACCGTCTTCAGATAGGCGATCTGCGCCTCTGAACCCGCGCCGGCAAATGACCCGCGCGCCGGACCCGACGCGGCGAACCCCGCCTGAAATTCCTTGAGCCCGGCGCGAAAGCCGGGGGACCAGCCCGCGAAAAATGTGGCCAGTGCGCGATCGATGAAGTGCACCGCATGGGTTTCGCGCGCGCCCGGCGTCGCGCCGCTCGGCACGATTTGCGATGCGATCGCTTCGATGTCGGCCGCATCGGCGGCGTTCAAGAATTCAAATCCCGCCGGCGCCGGCGCCGTGGACAACTCCTCGACATGGTGCGCGGCGGCGGCGATCGCCGGCCAGTGCGCCGCGATCCACGCGCCCGTCAGCCAGCCGCCGCCCGACAGCAGAAATGAACGCCGTGAGCCGCCGTCGCGCGAGCCGTCGATGGAATTCATGAGCACCCCTGATTTTTTGCCGACCCGATCGTGCGCTTTGCGCAAACAGCGCGTCAAGGAGCATTTTCCCGCTGAATTGTGCCACACTGCTGCGTGTCTCCGAGCGAACAATACTCAGAGCGCCTTCGGCAACGAGAGGCGCGGCTCGCGCAATTGGAGCGGCTGCATGCGCACATGGGAAGCGCGCGGCTCGCCATCGGCGGCATATTCTTGGTTGCGGCGTGGTTGTCCTTGGGCGCGCGGCTGATGTCGCCGCAATGGCTGTTGCTGCCGGTCGCCGTCTTCGCCGTCGCCGTGCTGCATCACTCGCGCGTGCGCGCGCAGCGGGCCCGCGCGCAGCGCGCGGCGGCGTTCTATCGTGCCGCGCTCGGCCGGATTCAGGATCAATGGCGCGGCGGGCGTCCGTGCGGCGAACGCTTCGACGCGCCCCACCACATCTACGGCGCGGATCTCGATCTGTTCGGCCCCGACAGCCTGTACGAGTTGTTGTGCGCTGCCCGGACGCAAATGGGCGAAGACACCCTGGCGCGTTGGCTGCTGGCGCCCGCGGACCTCGGCACCATTCGCGAGCGGCAAGCGTGCATCGGTGATCTGCGCGAACGCGTGGACCTGCACGAGGACCTTGCCATTGACGGCGAATCCCCGCGATTCGCGCTGCGCCCCGAAATGCTCATTGGCTGGGCGCAGGCGCCGAACCGCCTGAACCGCGCGTGGCTGCGCTGGACCGCACCGCTGCTCGCGGCGCTTGCGGTGGCCGCGGCGGTCATTTGGGCGGTCCAGGGCCTGCTGTACCCGCTGCTCGCGGTGCTCTTGGCCGAGATTGCGCTCAGCTATTGGCTGAGGATTCCCGTCCGCGAGGCCATCGCCGCGGTCGAGACCGCCTACGAAGACCTGAAGGGCCTGTCGATGCTGCTGCGCCGAATCGAAGCCGAGCGCTTCGAGGCGCCGCCGCTGCGCGCCCTGGTGCTCAAGTTATCGTCGCACACGCTGTCGGCGTCGGCGACGTTCTCCAAGCTCGCGACCATCGTCAATTTCGTCGAGTCGCGCCGTAACCCGATGTTGGCGCCCTTCCTGCTGCTGTTCATGTATCCGCTGCAAACGGCGCTGGCCGCCGAGCGCTGGCGCCGCGCGCACGGCGCGGCGATACCCGCATGGCTCGAGGTCCTCGGCCAGACCGAGAGCCTGGTATCGCTGGCTCAGTACGCGCACGAACACCCCGGCGATCCCTTTCCGGAGTTCGTTGCCGGCGCGGCGGCGTTCCGCGCCCACGGCCTGGGCCATCCGTTGATCCCGGCGGCGCTTCGCGTGTGCAACGATGTCGAAATTGGCGCGCCCACCCGCGTGCTGTTGGTCAGCGGTTCGAACATGTCGGGGAAGAGCACGCTATTGCGCACGGTCGGCATCAACACCGTGCTGGCGATGGCGGGGGCGCCGGTGCGCGCGGAGCGTTTGCAGCTCACGCCGCTGCATATCGGCGCCAGCATCCGCATCAATGATTCGCTGCACGAGGGCAGCTCGCGCTTCTACGCCGAGATCACGCGGCTGCGCCAACTGTTCGAGCCCTCGCCGCTGCCGCTGCTGTTCCTCCTGGATGAGTTGCTGCAGGGGACCAACTCGGCGGACCGGCGGATCGGCGCACAAGGCGTCATCCGCGCATTGCTGGAACGGGGCGCCATCGGCCTCATCAGCACGCATGATCTGGCGCTGACCGAGATTCCCGGCCTGGCTGCCGGAGCGCTGGCGAACGTGCACTTCGAAGATGAACTGCTGGACGGCAAGCTCAAGTTCGACTTCAAGCTGCGTGCCGGCGTCGTCACCAAGAGCAACGGCATCGAACTGATGCGTTCGATCGGGCTGGACGTGTGAACGGACCGGTGCACAGGAATCCTGTTCAATGAAAATTACGCGAAGCGACCATCAGATCGCCGAGCATTGCCGACAGATTGATCAGCCGTGCCGCGATCACATGCTGCACATCGCCTTCGCGCTGCACCTTGCCCTGCACCTCCAGCAGCCGTGACTCGAGCAGCGCCGCGCGCTGCGTCTCCGCAACGCGGTTCCACACGATCAAGTTCACATAGCCGGTCTCGTCCTCCATGGTGACGAAGGTGACGCCGCCGGCGCTGCCCGGCCGCTGGCGCGTGATGACCAGGCCCGCCGTCCTCACCCATTGGCCGTTCGGCTGCTCCCACAGTTCCTGGGTCTGCAGCACGCCGCGCTGCCGCAGCTTTTCACGCAGCAGGCACAAGGGATGACGGCGCAGCGTGAGCCCGGTGCTGCCGTAGTCGGCGACGATGTCCTGACCCTCGCGCGGCGCGCGCAGCAGCGGAATGCCCTCCTCCCGCACCGTGGCGGCGGGCAGCAGGGGCAGCGCGCGCTCCACGCCCGTGACCTGCCACACCGCGCGATGCCGATGTCCGGTCAGACGGCTCAACGCGTCGGCGGCGGCCAGCGCCTCCAGATCCCGTCTCCCGAGGTCGGCCCGTTCGGCCAGGTCAGCGATGCCGTCGAAGGCGCGCGAGGTGCGCGCCGCAAGCAGCCGCGCCGCGCCCTCGCTTGACAGATGCTTCACCAGGCGCAGTCCCAGGCGCAATGCCGGGCGGCCGCCGGCTTGCCGTTCGAGCGTGCAATCCCAGCCGCTCAAGGTCACATCGATGGCGCGCACCTCCACGCCGTGAGCGCGCGCATCGCGCACCAATTGCGCCGGCGCATAAAAGCCCATCGGCTGGCTGTTGATGAGCGCCGCGCAAAACGCCGCCGGCTCGTAAGCTTTAAGCCAGGCGGAGGTGTAGACGAGAAGCGCGAAGCTGGCCGCGTGCGAATTATGAACGATGAAGTGATTGGCCAGAAAATTATGATCGCCTTCGATCTGCAGATCGTATGTTTCCCGATTCCCGACTGCCTCGATTTCGACGACCCTGTCCCAATAAATATCGGAGCGCGACAGACGCGAGCGCTCAAGGGAGGCCGTCGCCACATGATCGCCCACTTTGAGCTTCCCCAGCTCGATCCAACCAGCCTTAGTCATGAAGGGGTGTTCGGCTGTCGCGACAATCTCATGGCCGAGAGCCGTGCGTAAACGCAATACGGGCTTGATGCCGCTGCGCATAACGCGCAGCACTTTGCGTTTCCTCAAACGCAGGTCACCATCGCATGCAAGAGTGTTGTCAAGCCGCGCATGCCCGCCAATGACTTCATCAATGGTCAACCATTTCCCGGTATCGGCATCTACGATCCGAGTCTCGCCAACGACACATTCCGGAAATCCATATTCCCCGAACCCCAGTATCTGATTGAATATCTGCTGCGCGAAACTGTCGGGATACCCCCGCTCGCGCATGCCGTCGATCAATTGGCGCTGGAAGGGCTCGAGGCCGCCCTTGCGCTTCCAGGCCGCCATCGCACGGCGCAGGCGGTCCGCCTCGCCCGGTGAAAAGCCCGCCGCGACGATTGCCAGCTGCATGACCTGCTCTTGAAAAATCGGCACTCCCAGGGTGCGCTTGAGCACCGCCTCCACCTCCTTGCTGGGGTAGGTCACCGCCTCCTCGCCGCTGCGGCGGCGCAAGTACGGATGCACCATCTCCCCTTGGATGGGGCCCGGGCGCACGATGGCCACTTCGATCACCAGATCGTAGTAATTTTGCGGCCGCAGGCGCGGCAGCATGGACATTTGCGCCCGGGATTCGATCTGAAAGACGCCGGTGGTGTCGGCGCGGCAGATCATTTCATAGACGGCCGCATCCTCGGCAGGCACCGTCGCCAGGCCGAGTTCGCCCGCGACCGCGGATGAACCGCCGAAGTCATTGATCAGCTGAAACGCCCGCCGCAGCGCGCTCAGCATCCCCAGGCCGAGCACATCCACTTTGAGCAGCCCCAGCGCATCGAGATCGTCCTTGTCCCATTCGATCACCGTGCGATCGGGCATCGCCGCATTCTCGATGGGCACGAGTTCATCCAAACGTCCGCGTGCGATGACGAAGCCGCCCACGTGCTGCGAAAGATGACGGGGAAAGCCCAGGATTTCCGCCGCGAGCGCGATGAGGCGCGCAATCACCGGGTCGTCGGGGTCGAAGCCGGAAGCTCTGATGCGATCGGGGTCGATGCGCTGCCCGTCCCACCATTGCATGCCGCGCGCGAGCTTGTCGACCTGTTTGAGATCGAGCCCCAGTGCCTTGCCGACGTCGCGCAGCGCGCTGCGCGGACGGTAGCAGATGACGGTGGCGGCCAATGCCGCGCGTCCGCGGCCGTACTTGCCGTAGATATACTGAATCACCTCCTCGCGCCGCTCATGCTCGAAATCCACGTCGATATCCGGCGGTTCATTGCGCTCCTTGGAAATGAAGCGCTCGAACAGCATGGCCATGCGCGAGGGATCCACCTCGGTGATCCCCAAGCAATAGCACACGCTGGAGTTGGCCGCCGAGCCGCGGCCCTGGCAGAGGATTCCCTGCGAGCGCGCGAATTGAACGATGTCGTGCACGGTCAGGAAAAACGGCTCGAATTTGAGCTCCTCGATCAAACGCAATTCGTGTTCGATGCTGGCGCGCACCGCGGCAGGTACGCCCGCCGGCCAGCGCCGCGCGCAGCCCCGCAGCGTCAGCGTGCGCAGATGAGCGGTGGGCGTGGCGCCGGCGGGCACGATTTCCTCGGGGTACTCGTAGCGCAGTTCATCGAGATTGAAAGTGCAGCGCTCGGCGATTTCGAGCGTTTGCGCCAACAACGGCGCGGGATAGAGCTCGCGCAGGCGCTGCAGGGGCCGCAAGCAGCGCTCGCCGTTGGCAAACACGGCATAGCCCGCGGCGTGCAGCGGCTTCCCCAGGCGGATCGCCGTCAATACATCCTGCAGGGCGCGGCGGCGGCGGCGATGCATGTGCACATCGCCCGCAGCCACTCTGGGCAATTCCAGCGTGTTGCCCAGCCGGTCGAGCAGCTCCAAACGCCGCGTGTCGAAGCCGCCGGTCAAGAGTTCCACGCCGATCCATAGACGCCCGGCGAAGCGCTCGCGCAGCCACCTGCCGTCTTCCTCCTCCGGCCGCGGCGGCGATGCCCGCTGCGCGCGCGGCAGCCAGATGATCAGGCAGCCGTCGAGGGCATTCTCCAGGTCGGCGCGCGCCAACGCATAGCGGCCTTTGACCGCGGCGCGGCGCGCCCGGCTGATCAGGCGGCTCATGGCGCCGTAGCTCGCGCGATCGGTGGCCAGCGCCACCAGTTTCAGCTCATCGAGACAGCGCAGCTCCGTGCCGATGATCAGCGGCAGGCCGTACTGCTTGGCGGCGACATGAGCGCGCACCACGCCCGCCAGTGAACATTCATCGGTGAGGGCCAATCCGCGGTAATCGAGATGTTTAGCCTGGGCGACCAATTCCTCGGGGCTGGAGGCGCCGCGCAAAAAAGAGAAATTGCTCAAGGCATGGAGTTCGGCGTACACGAATCAACCTCACGCGCGCGCGCCGCTCAAGCGAACATCCCATGCAAATACCAGCGCTTGGATTGGCGCTCCTGGAAAACCCAGAGCTTTGCGCCCGCCGCTTGGCGCGCACCGGAGTTTTGTCGTGCGATATAGTAATCGCGCGCCACGCCGCGGCCGTCCCACCAGCCGCTCTCGATCCGTTCCGGGCCTTGTTCCAGAATCAAGCCGTCGGGCAACGGCAGCGGCGCGTCCAGCAGCCACACGGGGCGCGGCATGCCGTCGCCGGAACCCCGGTCAAGAATCTTTTCATTCACGCGCCGCACCGAAGCCGGCGACAGCTCGTGCACCCGCCGCCAAGCCGCTTCGGGCCGATGTTCCGGGATTGAAGCAACCCCATACACCGCCTCCTCGCCCAGGCGAGCGCGCAGACGCTCCACCAATTGCGGCGCCGTATCGCGGCCGCCGGTGCCCGTCAATCCGGCGAAGACGTCGAGCGAGGCGGCCGGGAGCGGCTGCAGGGAACCGGAGATCAATTCCATGCTCCGCACCGGCGCCTCGAGCGCGAGCCTGCCCAATGTCTGAATCACTACATCCATCAAGCGGCAACGTTCACCCGTGATGCTCGCCAATCCCAAGTGCAGCCGGGTTGCAGGCCTGCTGCGGTGGCGCAGCTTCAGCCGCAACGCCTGTACGCCGGCCTGACGCTCGCGCAGGAACTGCGCACAGCGCGCGATCAAGGGCTCGAGCGCCTTTTCCAGATACGCGGCATTCTCGATTTCCGTCTCGAAGTCGCAGCGCGCCCGAAAGCGCTCGCGCGGCACGAACGCCCGGCGTGGCGCGAATTGCCTGCCTAGGGCAACGTCGAGTTCCTGCGCCGTGCCGACCCCCAAGCGGCGCGCGAGACCCGCCCGCGGCAGGCGCAGCAATTCACCCAGGCGCGTCACGCCCATGGCGCGCAGCGTCTGCAGCCGTTCGATATCCCAGGCCGTGCACGCGATGGGCAGCTGCGCCAGATGGCCGGGCAGTGCTCCAAGATCTTCGATCTGCACCGCGTGGCCGGCTCGCGCCAGCCACAGAGCCGCCAAGACCGAGGGCGCCGTGGCGCTGTGCGCCGGCAGGGCAAGCCCGCGCCAACAGGCATCGATACCGGCGTGCAAACGTTCGAGGGAACCGAACAGTTTCAGGCTGCCCTTGATTTCCAGCAGCAAGGCATTGGGCGGCTCGCTGCTGACGAAGGAGGTGAATGTTTGGGCATGCAGGCAGAGACGCCCGAGTACGGCGGCGGAATGTGCCGCGGCGGACAATTCCGGAAACACCACGGCATACCAAAGCTGGCGCGCCCGCGCCCGGGCGATCTGCGGCATGCCGGCCTGCAACGGCCGCGGCGGTGCAGGAGGTTGCGCCGCGGGTGCCTCGGAGCGCAGCGCCGCGGGTGCCTCGGGGACGGCAAATAAATCCGCCGTCCGCGATTTCGCCCTGCGGGATTTCACGCGCCGCCCAGATCGACAGGCCCGGGCCGCCCGCCTTGTACCTTGAGTAAATCGATATGCGCCGCATGTTCGCCCTGCGTCATCAACACCCGCAGATTGGCGGGCGAAGATTCAAAACGATGCCGGCCGGGGCGAAACAGTACGCCGAGTGCGCCGCCCGCCTCGGCCGCGAGCTTCAACCGCCGCAGCCAGCGATCATCGGTGCCCTTCAGCCAGAGCAGCACCGCGGCGCAGATTCCCGAACCCAATGCCTGTTCGGCAGCCCACAAGGCTTCCGTCGCGCTGGCAGGCCGTACCACCAGCAAACGCTCCAGCTCGATTCCCTGCTGCGCCAAGGCGGGGGCATATGGTTCATGAGGCGGTGCAATCCAGACGAGCCAGGAGGCATCGTCGGTGCTGCCTTGACCCATCCTGCGTTGACATTCCACCAAAGCCGGCAAGAACAGCTGGACCTCGCCCAAGCCGGCATCATCCAGCAACACTTCGATGAGCGACGCCGTCGGCCACCCGCCTCCCGGCAAACGCGCATTCAGCGCGCTACAACCGGTGGACCAAACCGGACGAGCGGGGGCAGCCGAGGCGTCTTTTAACTTCCAGACGCGTGCATCGGCCAAAATATCCGCGAGCGATGCTGCCTCACGCGGCATCCACGTCTTTACCGCGGCGAAGCACCCCGACGACCACCCCTTCGATAATCATGGGTTGTTCTTTGAGATCGACACGGATGGGTTCGAAATCGGTATTTTCCGGCAGCAGCCACACGATCGTGCCTTCTTGCCGATAGCGCTTGACGGTGACTTCGTTTTCCAAGCGCGCGACCACGATCTGGCGATTGCGCACTTCGGGCGTGCGATGCACGGCCACCAGATCACCATCCAAGATACCGGCATTCTTCATGCTCATGCCCTGCACTTTCAGCAGGTAATGGGGTGCCGGCTGAAACAGCTGCGGGTCGATTTGATAACGCGTTTCAATATGCTCTTCAGCCAGGATCGGCCGGCCGGCGGCAACGCGTCCGATGAGAGGCAGTCCCAATTGCTCGCGCAGAATGTCCTTGAGTTGAATGCCGCGGGAAGCGCCGGGGATGAGATCGATGACGCCCTTGCGCTGCAGGGCGCGCAAGTGTTCCTCGGCTGCATTCGGCGACTTGAAGCCCAGAGTGCGCGCGATTTCCGCGCGCGTGGGCGGCATTCCGCTTTCCATGATGGCGTCTTGAATGAGCCTCAAGATCTGGGTCTGACGGGGGGTAAGGTCCGACATTGCATCACCTGTATATGTAGCCAGTGACTGTTATTATATACAGTCTCCGGGCACTGGCAAGTCCCACCCGGTCACGGTAATTTGCCCCACCTCATTGGACGGAATGCTTCATGACCCAAGAAAAACAAGACCGCCGCGACCGCTTGCTCGGCATGGATCAGCCCATTACGCGTCGCGATTTCCTGAACGGCATCGCCATCGGTGCCACCGCCGCCGCCTCCACCCCTCTGTTGGCAGCGGCAGCCGCTCCGGACGCCGCCCACCTCCCCCCGGCGGCTCAGGACGCCCTTGGCTACTATCCCCCCGCGCTCACCGGCATGCGCGGCAGCCATCCCGGCTCCTTCGAGGATGCCCATGCTCTGCGCGACGGCCACACCTGGCCCACCGCGACGGACAGCGGCGAAGAATACGATCTCATCGTCGTCGGGGGCGGCATCAGCGGTCTTTCCGCGGCGCATTTTTATCGTGCTCAAACCACGCCCCGGAGCCGCATCCTCATACTCGACAATCACGATGATTTCGGCGGCCACGCCAAGCGCAATGAATTCAACTTGGGCGGCCATCTCAATCTGTTGAACGGCGGCACCTTGGAAATCGACAGTCCGCGGCCCTACGGACCGATCGCCGCGGGCCTTCTCACCACGCTCGGCATCGACGTGGCCAAACTCATCAAGACGACTCAAAACCTGGATTTCTACGAGCACCTGGGACTGCAAAGCGGCGTGTTCTTCGATCACGAGACGTTCGGCGCCGACAAGCTGCTGGTTGGCCTCGACGCGATGCCGTACCAACAATTTCTGGCCGACTCGCCGCTGTCTGCGTCGGCGCGCGCGACCATCGTGCGAATCGAGGAAGGCAAGATCGACTACCTGCCGGGCCTGTCATCCGAGGCGAAGAAGGACCGCTTGTCGCGCATGAGTTATGAAACGTTTCTGCGCGACCTGGTGCACGCGGAACCCGCCGTGCTCAACTACTACCATGCGCGCACCATGGGCGAATGGGGCGTCGGCACCGACGCGGTATCCGCCGGCGATTGCTGGGCCTTCGGATTCCCCGGATTTCAAGGCATGAATCTCGCGAAGGGGTCGATCCCGCGCATGGGATTCACGGCGGCGGGATACCAGGACACCGGCGGGTCGTTGCGCCTGCATTTTCCCGACGGCAATGCGACGATCGCGCGGCTCCTGGTCAGAAAGCTCATCCCCGGCGCCGTGCCCGGCCACAGCGCCGAAGACGTGGTCACCGCGACAGTGAACTATGCCCGGCTCGACCGCGCCGAATCGCCGGTCCGGCTCAGATTGAACAGCATCGCCATCCGCGCGCGGCATCTCGGCGGTTCGAACTCCGGCCCGGTCGAAGTCACCTACCTGCGCGGCGGCCGGGCGTTCACCGCGCGCGCCCGCGGCGTGGTGCTGGCGTGCTACAACATGATGATTCCCTACCTATGCCCGGAGCTGCCGGAGGCACAGAAGGACGCGCTGCACAAACTGGTCAAGACCCCTCTGGTCTACACCAGCGTGGCGCTGCGCAACCGCCGCGCCTTCGACGCACTGAGGCTCTCCCGGGTGTACGCCCCCGGCGGTTATCACTCGTATTTTCTTTTGAACCCGCACGTCAACATCGGCGGGTACCACAGCCCGTCATCCGCGGACGACCCCATTCTCGTGCACATGGTGCGCACGCCCTGCAAACCGGGTCTGCCCGAACATGATCAAAATCGGGCGGGCCGGGCCGAACTATTGAGCACTTCGTTCGAGACCTTCGAGCGCCATATCCGCGATCAGCTGGCCCGCACCCTGAAGGCCGGAGGCTTTGATCCGGCTCGTGACATCACCGCCATCACGGTCAATCGATGGCCGCACGGGTATGCGCCGGAATATAACCCGCTGTTCGATCCCGACGTCCCCGAGGCCGAGCGGCCGCACGTCGTCGGCCGTACGCGCTTTGGTCGCATTGCAATCGCCAATTCCGATGCGGGCGGTGGGGCATACACGGATTCGGCTATCATTCAGGGCCATCGTGCCGTCATGGAGCTGCTGCACGGCTAGTGAGTAAAACCCGCTTCTGCTGTAAAATTTACACTTGGGAACCAGATTCCTAACGGTGATTTAATTTCCACGAAAGGAACTTGAGAAAAATCGTCGCAGACTACCGACAATTAACGCATTTCAGTTGCAATCGACGCGCGAATTTGGCTTTATGTAGGACTGTGCTGCGACGCAGACGGGCCCGACACGGTGACTGGGCCGGACTGCGGCGGCACTTTCGGACTTTCCGATACGAACGAATTAACTCTAGGGGAATATTTTTATGACATTGACCACCACACTTAAGGCCTCTCTCGCCGTGGCCTGCGTAGTCGCCTTCGCAGGCTGCACCGATCTGAAGCCCATCCAAGCCCAGATCGATGATCTGAAGTCACAGGTCGGTAAACTGCAGAGTGACACCGCGAAGGCCTCCAGCGACGCCGCTGCCGCCAACGCAGCCGCCGCCAGCGCGCAATCTGCCGCTTCCGGCGCGCAGAGCACCGCAAACCAAGCGCTGTCGACCGCGCAGTCGAATTCGACCGCCATTGAAGCGATCAACGAGAAGATTGATCGCATGTTCAAGAAGTCAGTGTCGAAGTAGTCGAGCGTTCATTTGATATTGAGCGCCGCGGCTCGCCGCGGCGTTTTTTTTTGGGCGGGGTGTTACTAGGCACCTGACTCACTTTTTGTGAAATCAATGGCTTGGGTAGTAAACCCCGAAACCGCAGGGATCCCGCCATGCGTCGCGGCTCATTCGCATCGCATCGCCGCGCTTCAATAACGGATGAGGGCCGATCCCCAGGTGAAGCCGCCGCCGAACGCCTCCAGCAGCAGCAGCTGGTCGCGCTTGATGCGCCCGTCGCGAATGCCCGTATCGAGCGCCAGCGGCACCGATGCGGCCGACGTGTTGCCCTGGGTGTTGATGGTGACGATGACCTTTTCCATCGGCAGGTCGAGCCGCTTGGCGATCGCTTCGATGATGCGGATATTCGCCTGGTGCGGGATCAGCCAATCGAGCTGGTCCTTGCCGATGCCGTTGGCATTGAGGGTCTCGGTAACCAATTGCCCCAATGTGTTCACCGCGACTTTGTAGACCTCGTTGCCCCTCATCTGCACGCCGGCCTTGCCTGCGCGCACCAGGTTGAAGCCCTTGGACACGCCGTCCGGGTACAGCAGCAAATCCTTGTACTTGCCGTCGGAGTGCAGGCGCGTGCTGATGATGCCGGGCTCGCTCGAGGGCGTCAGAACCACGGCGCCCGCGCCATCCGCGAACAGCACGCAGGTGCCGCGGTCGTTCCAGTCGACGATTCGGGTGAGCGTTTCCGCCCCCACCACCAGCGCGCATTTCGACTCGCCTAGCTTGACGAATTTGTCCGCCACGCTCAGGGCGTAGACGAAGCCGGTACAGGCCGCCTCCAGACTGAATGCCGGGCAGCCGTGAATACCCAGCCGGTCCTGCAGCAGGGTGCCCACGTTCGGAAACACCAGATCCGGCGTCGTCGTGCCGACGCAGATCAGATCGACATCCGCCGCTGCGACCCCCGCGTCCTGCAGGGCGCGGCGCGCCGCGTGTTCGGCGAGATCGGTCGTGGTCTCGCCCTCCGCCGCCACGTGCCGCTGCTCGATGCCGGTTCGGGTGCGAATCCACTCATCGCTGGTGTCGACGAGTTTTTCCAGGTCCGCGTTGGTGAGTATCTTGGTCGGCAGATAGCTGCCGGTGCCGGCGATTCTTGAGTACATTGAAATCCTTCAAGCCTCGCGTGCAGCGCTCAGCCGTTGCGCAATTTGCGCCGGCACGCCATTGCGCGCTTCCAGCACCGCGACCTCGATTGCGCGCTGAAATCCGAACAGATCGGCGCCGCCGTGGCTTTTGATCACGATCCCATTCAACCCGATCATACTGGCGCCATTGTAGCGGCGGGGATCAATCCGCGCCCGCAATGCCTTGAGCGCCGGCCGCGCGGCGAGGTAGCCGAGCTTGCGCAGCGTGGTGCGGCTGAATTCCTCACGCAGTGCATCCGCGATCAAGCGTGCCGCGCCTTCCATCGACTTCAAAGCCACATTGCCGGTGAAGCCGTCCGTCACCACCACATCGACCTTGTCCGAGAAAATGTCGTCGCCCTCGACGAAGCCCACGTAGTTGATGTCGCGGGCCGCCAATAGATTGTGCGCCGCCTGCACGACTTCGTTGCCCTTGATGTCCTCGGTACCGATGTTGAGCAAGCCCACCCGCGGCCTCTCGTGAGCTCCCGCCAGATCGGCCGCGAGCACCGAGCCCATCACCGCGAACTGCGACAATTGCTCCGGTGTGCACGAAGCATTGGCGCCCAGATCGAGCATATAGGTGTGGCCGCCGCGCGAAGGGATGAGCGACACGATTGCCGGGCGCTCCACGCCGGGCAGCATCTTCAGCACGAAGTGCGCGGTCGCCATCAGCGCACCGGTGTTGCCCGCGCTGACGCAGGCATGCGCCTCGTTGGACTTCACCAGATCGATGGCCCTGCGCATCGAGGAATCCTTCTTGCGCCGCAAAGCCTCGCGTGGATGATCCGTCATCTCAACGACATCCGAGGCAAACAGGCAGGAGACATTGGCGGGCAGCGCATTGCCCGACTCGCGCTCCAAGTCGGCCTGCCGTCCGATCAGGGTGAATCGAACATCGCCGAATTCACGGGCCGCCGCGGCCGCGGCCGGCACGGATACCGCAGGCCCGCGGTCGCCGCTCATGGCATCGATGGCAATATTGATCAGCGCAGACACAGTGCGTCAAAGAAGTCCAAGCGGTGCGCGAATCACCGCCGGCACCGCGAAGCTTATTCTTCGGCCGCTGCCGCGTCCGCCTTGGTCTGCAGTACCTTGCGGCCGCGGTAAAATCCCTCGCGGGAAATGCGATGACGCGAATGGGTCTCTCCGCTCTTGGCGTCGATCGACACCGCGGGTAGCGGAAGTGCGGAGTGGGAGCGATGCATGCCGCGCTTGGATGGGGTTTTTCTGCTTTTCTGAACTGCCATGAGTGCTGTGTCCTATCAAGTTTTCTTCAATAAATCCTGCAATCCGATAAACGGCCGCGTTCGATCACCCGACGCCGCGGCGCGCTCGCCGCGCGCCTCGAAAGCCGGCGCCCGACCGCAGCGTTGCGGCGTGCTGCAGGCCGCCACGAGCGGCAAAGCCAGCAACAATTCCTCCTCGGCCAGGTCGCGCAAGCTCACCAAGCCCTCCTCCGTCGCATAGAGTTCGCGTTGCGAATCCTGCGCCGCAATCGGCGTCGTGCCGTTCGAAAATTCAATCTCGCTGCTGCCGGCGGCGGCATAGGCAAAGCCCTGCAGACAACGCTGGCAAATCAGCTGCGGATTCGCCTCGACCGCAACGGTGGCGCCGGCACGGCCCGAATCGACCTTCGCAAACGCGAAATTCGCCCGTACCGAGCCCTGCGTGTCCGCCAATAAATCCTGCAAGCGGGGCAGCTCGCTGAGCGGGTAGAGGCGTTCCAGCACCACCGCAGCGTCGGCCAGGTGCGCGCAATCGACTCGGTCAGGCAAGCCCGGTGCCATGGGCCGCGTATAATAGGGCCCGTTCCCACCCCTGTCAAAAATGAATCGGGCGCAAGTCATTGTTTTTGAAGTCTCAGCATTCACTTATTTTGGCCTCGACCTCGAAATACCGGCGTGAGCTGCTGGCAAGGCTGCGCCTGCCCTTCTCCTGCAGCGCTCCCGGAGTGGATGAAACCGCCCGCGCGGGCGAGCGGCCGGCTGCCACGGCGGCACGCCTGGCAAGGGCCAAGGCCGCTGCCGTGGCGCTGCAACATCCCGAGGCCTGGGTCATCGGTTCCGATCAAGTCGCGGCGCGCGGCGATTCGGCCGGGGAGTTGATCCTCGGCAAGCCCGCCACGGAGGCACGCTGCATCGAGCAACTGCGCGCCTGCTCCGGCGCCACGGTGTCGTTCATGACGGCGGTGGCGGTAATCCGGCACAACGGCCACACGGTGCACGAATTCATCGATACCACCCAGGTGGTGTTCCGCCGGCTCGATGAGGCAACCATCGCACGCTACGTGGCTCTCGAGATGCCGCTCGATTGCGCCGGCGGTTTCAAGAGCGAAGGACTCGGCATCGCACTGTGCGACTCGATCGACAGCGGCGATCCGAGTGCCCTCATCGGGTTGCCGCTGATTCGTTTGAGCTCGGTACTGCGCAGCGTGGGATTCGAACTGCCCTAGGTCGACCTCGACCCCGCGTCCTTCGACCTCGGCCGCTTCGTTGAGCGCTTCGCGGGCTGAATCGCGTCGAGCACGGCCGCAAGCTCCGCCGGCAGCGGCGCGCTCACATGAAACGGCACGCCGGACCCCGGCCATTCGAAGGCAACGGATTGCGCGTGCAGAAACGTGCGCTTGAGTCCGTGCCGTTTCAGTTCGGCGTTGCGGTCACGATCGCCATACTTGTCGTCGCCCAGCAGCGGGTGGCCGGCGAAGGACGCATGCACGCGAATCTGATGGGTTCGCCCCGTCGGTATGTCCACTTCCATCAGGGTGGCGAGGGACCCCAAGAACTGCACCGGTTTGAATACGCTGACCGAGTTCTTGCCGGCGGCTGCGACCCGTACATGGCGCTCGCCGTGCTGCCGATTGTCGGTCGCCAGAGGCGCATCGATGCGTTTGGTTCCCAGTTGCCAGCTCCCCGCCACCAAGCCGAGGTAGGTCTTGTGCATGCCGCCGTTGCGAATCAAGGCATGCAATGCCGTCAGCGTGGCGCGGTCGCGGGCCACCAGCAGGCAGCCGCTGGTATCGCGGTCGAGACGATGCACCAATTCCAAGGTCTCGCGGGGCCGCGACGCGCGCAGAGCCTCGATGACCCCGAAACTCATGCCGCTGCCGCCGTGCACTGCGACTCCGGCCGGCTTGTCGATCACCAACAGGTGCTTGTCCTGATAGATCACGGCCCGCTCGATCAATTCCACCAGGCTGCCCGACGGGCGCCCGGGCTCGGCGCCGGCCTCGATTCGCACCGGCGGCAAGCGCACTTCGTCGCCCTCCTGAATGCGGTATTCCGCATCGACGCGCTTGCGGTTGACGCGCACCTCGCCCTTGCGCAGCAGCCGATAGACGCGGCTGCGGGGCACGGTCTTGAAGTGCCGCATGAGGAAATTGTCGATCCGCTGGCCG
This sequence comes from uncultured Gammaproteobacteria bacterium, assembly GCA_963800375.1. Taxonomy (GTDB): domain Bacteria; phylum Pseudomonadota; class Gammaproteobacteria; order Steroidobacterales; family Steroidobacteraceae; genus Bog-1198. Next base: position 353,005 of record CAWDAT010000005.1, read on the forward strand.
GCCTCATCGGCGGTCACGGTTCGCAAAGTCACGGGACTCTTAGGGCCGTGTAAACGCGTGGATTCGGCGGCGGGACTGTTCATAGCTTGAGTCATCTTCGTTGAGTGATCTTCTAACGTATTGATTACATTGACCCTGAAGGGATGTCGTGATAATGTCTCAAAACCGTGTCAGGCGCTGAACCATTTGAAGGGCGACGCCCATTTCTAGGTAATGCATGAAGACACCGGTTTCCGGTGGCCCCCCATCCGATGGGGAGCCGCATATTAGTTGGTTCTGGATTTCCAGACCATCGCTCGGCCGATGAGACAGACGCAAGAGAGCGCAACATGAGCCTCGGCGTCTGACAAGCGGTTTACCGAGAACAAGGCCCCGGGCTTGCCGTATACGTTTTGGCAGAATTGGGTTGAACTGACTCCGATCGCGTGGTTCGCGTTCGGCGTATCCCTATTCGTGATGTTTCCATTCGTCGCGGCCCCGGCTTCTATTCTCAAGCTCACCTCCTCGGCCCCTACCACTTTAGTTGGGGCACATGAAAAGAATGCTCGTCAACGCAGTTCAAGAAGAAGAACTGCGAGTCGCACTCGTCGACGGTCAGAAACTTTACGACTTATCGATTGAGATCCCGTCACGGGAACAGAAAAAATCCAACATCTATAAAGGCCGGATAACCCGCGTCGAGCCGAGTCTCGAAGCGGCGTTCGTCGAGTACGGCGCGCAGCGCCACGGCTTCTTGCCGCTCAAGGAAGTCTCCAAGGAATACTTCCGGTCGCAGCCTGCCGCCGGCGGGCGGCTGAACATCAAGGACCTGCTGGCCGAAGGCCAGGAACTGATCGTCCAGGTGGAGAAGGAAGAGCGCGGCAACAAAGGTGCGGCGCTCACGACCTTCATCAGTCTGGCCGGGCGGTTCCTGGTGTTGATGCCCAACAACCCCCGGGCGGGCGGGGTTTCGCGGCGCATCGAGGGCGAGGACCGCGACCAGATGCGCGAGGCGATGAACGGCCTGCAGATCCCCGACGGCATGGGGGCCATCGTGCGCACCGCGGGCGTCGGCCGGTCGACCGAGGAATTACAGTGGGATCTGAACAACCTCAAGACCGCCTGGGACGCGATCGTGGTTGCAAACGACGGCCGTCCGGCGCCGTTCCTGATCTTTCAGGAAAGCGACGCGGTGACACGCGGACTTCGCGACTATTTCTCCGATGACGTCGGCGAGTGCCTGATCGATCAGCCTGAAGCCTTCCAGAAGGCGCAGGAATACATGCAGCGCTTCATGCCGCCCGACGCGCAGCGAAAACTCAAGCTGTATCAAGACCCGGTACCGCTGTTTACGCGCTATCAGATCGAGAGCCAGATCGAATCCGCCTATTCGCACAAGGTCACCCTGCCTTCCGGCGGAAGCCTGGTGATCGACCATACGGAGGCGCTGGTATCGATCGATATCAATTCGGCCCGCAGCACCCGTGGCGGCGATATCGAAGCCACGGCCCGCAACACCAACCTGGAAGCGGCCGAGGAAATCGCCCGGCAATTGCGCCTGCGCGATATCGGCGGGCTCATCGTCATCGATTTCATCGACATGGAATCGCAGGCCAACCAGCGCGCGGTCGAAGACATGCTGCGCGATGCGGTCAAGATGGACCGCGCCCGCATTCAGTTGGGGCGGTTGTCGCGCTTCGGCCTGCTCGAGCTCTCGCGCCAGCGCCTGCGGCCGGCATTGAGTGAAACGACCCATATCAACTGCCCGCGCTGCGGCGGCATGGGCACGATCAGAGGGGTCGAGTCGATGTCGCTCGCCCTGCTGCGCTTGATCGGCGAAGAGGCGCGCAAGGAACGCACCGGTCGCGTCATCGCGCAGGTGCCGGTCGATGTCGCCACCTATCTCATCAATGAGAAACGCGATTGGCTGAATCAAATCGAAGCGCGCGACAAGGTTTCGCTGGTGATCGTGCCGAATCCGCATTTGCAGACGCCGGCGTACACACTGCGGCGAATCCGCGACGATGAGAAAGAATTGCCGGAAAACTCCACCGTCAGTTATCAGCTGGCCGACCAACCCAGTATCGACGATACGAACATAGGCAATCGCGACAAGAAGCCGCAGGGCGACGTGCCCTTGGTCCCCAGCATATTGCCGGCCTCCGCGGCGCCCATCGCGCCCATGCCGGTTCCCACCCCTGAGCCCGCGCCCGAGGCGGTTGTGCAAGCGGGAGTGTTGGTGCGTCTCTGGCGATGGCTGTTCGGCGGCGGCGCCGGCACCGCCGACAAGGAAACCCCCTCCTCCTCGGCGCACACTCAGCGCAGTCGGCCTGCGCATCGCGACGCCCGTCACGATCGCTACCGCAGCGGCGCCAGCAGCGGCGGCGGCGATCGAGATCGACATCGCGACCGTGGAGACCGCGACCGCAATCGCGATGTACGGCGAGACGGACCACGGGATCCGCGGCGCGATGGGCGCCCGCGCGGTGAGCATCGCAGTGATTCCGCGCCGCGTCGGCCCGAAGGCGCCGCGCCTTCGGATCGAAGCGCAGTGCCCCAACGGACCGAGGCACCGCAGCAGACTCAACGCCCGGATCAAGCGCCGCGCAACGAGGCTCCGATGCGCGGCAGCGAACCACGTCCGGGCGAAGCCGGTGGTACCGAGCGCTCCGGCGGTGATCGCAATGAACGTGGTGAGCGCGGCGGGCGAAGCCGGCGGCGGCGTGGCCGCGGTCGACGCGAGGGCGGCGAGAACGCCGGCAACGGGACCAACGCTGCCGCAGGTCAGAATGCGGGGACTGCTTCCGGGGCAACTTCCGACGCAGCCGCTGCACCGGCATCCTTCGAGCCGGCCCGCGAGAGCGCGCCCCCGCCCCGTGAATCGGCACCCCCGCCCCGCGAGCCGGCAACCGCGTCTCGCGAGCCGGCATCCGCGTCTCGCGAGTCCGCGCCACCCCCGGCGGGCGGCGGCGACAAATATGTGGTGTGGTCGTCGACCCCGAGCGACGTGCCGCGCACCGGTCCCGACGACCGATAGGCGGTGGGGATTACGGCGATCTGCGCGCGCTGCGCTGTTGCAGCGCGCGCAGTCGTCCGTCCAGGGCGAGGCTGGTGATCAGCAGCGCCGAGGCGAGGCCGCGCAGGGCAGCCACGGCGATGTGGTTGGCCAACAAACCCAGTGAATGACGGGCCGCCTCGCCCGGATGCGCCCATAACCACCAGGCAGCGCTCAACATCAGGGCGGCTGCCCCGTAGATCAGCACCCAGGTACGCCGCTCTGCCGGCGTCAACGGCCGCAACCCGACCGGCTGTTCACGGCCACGGCGCAGGCCATAGAGCACGAAACCCGCGACAACCACCAATCCGATCAAGGAACCGCCATCCTGCAGGAATCGGACCCCGCCCATGTGATGTGTTCCGATATCGACGGGCTCTTCCAGCCAGGGAATCAGGCGCACCCCGCGGGCATTTTCGTGGGTGAAGGCATCCAATAAGAGATGGCTCGCGGCCCCCGCCAGCACCCCGCAAGCCGCCAGGATCCACTGACTGACGCGGGTGAATGACGCGGGTGAGGAATAGGGCCGCCAGCGTGCGTAGGCGCCCTCGGGCAGCACCTCCAGTATCGGCGCCTTGATCAGGTATTCGAAGATCCAGTAGCTGGCGAGGCCGATGGGCAGACAAAAAGTGAGCAGCGCCAGGGTGCTGTGGGTCTCGAAGCGGTGGATGTGCCAGGGAAAGAACAGCCCGAAATCGGGCGCCATGGCGCCAATGACCACCGCGGACAACAGGCGCCACCGCGCCAGCAAGCGGGAAAAAGGCAGCACGACGGCGGCGTGGGAAATAGTGAATGGCATCAACGGGCCCTGCTTGTCATTTCGTCGTCATATTACAGATCTATAAACCGAGGGCTACGTCCGGCAAATTCCCAAGGCTCTCAAGCATGTCCAATATCGATGCGATCAATCAAGCGCCGCTGGGAATTCCGCATGCACCCTCGGCATCGACCTTGATCAGGCAAAGACCCAATCCCTGGTTCAATGTCCTTGCGGCCGTCGTGGTCGTCGCCGGCATCATCTACACCGGCATACATCTCGCAGACGACTTATCGGTCGTGCGCTACACCCAAGCCTATCCCTACATATTGCTCGGGATTGCGCTGCTGATCGCCCTGGGTTTCGAGTTCGTCAACGGCTTCCACGACACCGCGAACGCGGTGGCCACCGTAATCTACACCAATTCCATGTCCCCGAATCTTGCCGTCGTCTGGTCCGGCTTATTCAATTTTGCCGGCGTGATGATCTCCACCGGCGCAGTGGCGTTCGGCATCGTATCGCTGTTGCCGGTGGAGCTGATCCTGCAAGTGGGCAGCGGCGCCGGATTTGCCATGGTGTTCGCGCTGTTGATCGCCGCCATCCTTTGGAACTTGGGCACCTGGTATTTCGGCCTGCCGTCTTCGAGTTCCCACACGCTGATCGGGTCCATCATCGGGGTCGGACTCATGAACCAGCTGATGGCGGCAAGTCCCTCGGGCACCAGCGGCGTCGATTGGAGCCAGGCCACCAAGATCGGCTATACCCTGCTGTTTTCGCCGTTGATCGGATTGAGCGCGGCCTTTTTGCTGCTGACCATCCTCAAGGCGATCATCAGGATTCCGGCGCTGTCGCATTACGGTGCCGGCGGCCCGCCTGCCGACCCGCATGCCACGGCCCTGAACATCGTGCGCGCCCGGGAGGTGACTGCGCCGGGCGTGGCGGCGCTGTCCGCGCTTGCTGAATCGATCTCATACCAGGTGAATCAATATCACTCCATGGACAAGGTACCTGCGGGGTCCATGGTGAACATCCGCAATGATATGTACCTGGTGAGCGAGGGACTGCGATTCATGGGCAAGGCCAAGGGCTTGGGGGTGTCGGAAGCGGACAAGAGGACCCTCGACGCGTACCAGAAGCAGCTCGATCACTCGACCAAGTTCATTCCGACCTGGGTCAAGGTCGCGGTCGCGATCGCGCTGGGGTTGGGCACCATGATCGGCTGGAAGCGCATTGTCGTCACGGTCGGCGAACGGATCGGCAAGACCCATTTGACCTATGCGCAGGGCGCTTCGGCCGAGATCGTCGCCATGGCCACGATCGGCGCCGCCGAGCTGTATGGGCTGCCGGCGAGCACCACGCACGTTTTGTCGTCGGGTGTGGCGGGAACCATGGTGGCCAATCATTCCGGCCTGCAGTGGTCGACCGTGCGCAGCTTGCTGATGGCCTGGGTGCTGACGCTGCCGGTATCGATTGCCCTCGCCGGCTCGCTGTACTGGCTGCTACGCCAATTCATGTAAGGCGGCGATCAGTCCACGGGACGCGGCGGCGGCGAGGTCCAGCACGTCCTCGAACCCGCTTGCGTCCCCGTAATAGGGATCGGGCACTTCGCGCAGATCAAGCTGCGGAGCGTAGTCCAGGAACAGCTTGAGCCGCGCACGCGAGCGCGCCGGACGCATGCTCTGCAGCGTTGCCAGGTTGTCGCGATCCATCGCGAGCATCAGGTCGAAGTGCGCAAAGTCGGCGGGCGTCACCTGCCGCGCGCGCAGGCCGCCAAGATCGACGCCGCGCCGCAAGGCCGCGCGTTGACTGCGCAGATCCGGCGGATCGCCTATGTGATAACCGGCAGTCCCCGCGGAATCGACTTCGACCTGCAGCTCCGCGGCTTCCAGCGCCAGAAGATGGCGCAACACCCCCTCGGCCGTCGGACTGCGGCAGATATTTCCAAGGCAAACGAACAAGACTCTCACGCGGGTGCCAATGAGGCGCGCACGCGCTCCAGATCCTCCGGCGTGTCCACCCCCGCGGGCGGCGCCTCGGACAATGCCACCAGGTGAATGCGCATGCCGTGCTCCAGGGCGCGAAGCTGCTCGAGCTTCTCGGTCTGCTCGAGCATCGTCGGCGGCCACGAGGCCAGCTCCAGCAGACTGCGCACCCGGTAGGCGTAGATGCCGATATGCCGCCACGCGCCGGCAAAGCGCGCAGGCCTGCCGTCGGACGCGGCATCGCGCGGCCACGGCACCGGGGCCCTGCTGAAGTACAGTGCCTGTCCGTCGAGTGCGCGCAGCGCCTTCACGCAGCTGGGGTCGAGAAATTCCGGCAACGACAGGATGGGGGCGACCGCCGTCGCGACGTGGACCTGCGGCCGGGCGATCAAAGCCCCGGCAACCTCATGGATCACCGCGGGGGGCATCATGGGTTCATCCCCCTGCAGGTTCACCACGACCTCATCCGCCGCGAAACCCTTCGCCCGCACCACTTCGGCAATCCGATCCGTGCCGGAGGCATGCTGCGCCGAGGTCATGACGACCTCGGCGCCAAAACGCTGCGCGGCGTCGCGAATGCGCGCGTCATCGGTGGCAACGATCACCGACGCCGCGCCGCTCGCCTGTGCGCTCTGCCATACCCATTGAATCAGCGGACGATCACCGATGCCGAGCAGCGGCTTGCCCGGCAGGCGCGAGGCGGCGAAACGGGTGGGGATGATGATGTGGAACACGAGGCCGCGCTAGCGATCGAGCAAGGGATCGTCGGGGTTCAGCGTTCGCGCTTCCTCCGGCAACATCAGGGGAATCCCCTCGCGCACGGGATAAGCCAGCCGGTCCGGGCGGCACACGAGTTCAAGCGAGCTGCCCGCGCCGGCGCTGCGCAGCGGCCCCTTGCAGATCGGACATACCAAAAGATCCAGTAGACGTTTATCCATAACACCTCACGCGCATGCTCTGCGCCTTGCCACGGCCATGGTCACGATGTCGAGCAGCGCCGCCGATTCGCCGGCGTCGAAACCCGCGGTCACCGGCACATACCAATGCAGGGGTCCGGCCCATTCCCGGCATTTTACGGCATCCTTCTCGGTCATGAGCACGGGACGATGATCGGGGAAGGTAATGTCGTCTGCCTGCAGACGCGCATGATCCGGCAACGGATGACCGGTCACCTGGATGCCGTGCGCGCGCAGCATGTTGAAAAAGCGCTCCGGATTGCCGATGCCGGCGACGGCATGCACGGCAACACCCGCAAACTCGTTCAGCGCTTTGACCTCGCCGTCCGACAGTGCCAAGGCGTTGTTCGCCTCGAGCCGCATGCGAAAGGCGTCCGCGAGCGGCGCCGGCCCGCCGTTCACGACCACGGCGTCCACCCGGCCCAACCGGCTCTCCGGCTCACGCAGCGGTCCTGCCGGCAACAGCCGCCCATTGCCGAAGCGCCGATCGCCGTCGATGACCACGATCTCACAGTCGCGCGCCAGCGCGTAATGCTGCAAGCCGTCATCGCTCACCACGACATCGCATCCGGCATTCACCAGCAGCTGCGACGCCGCGGGACGGTCGCGGCCGATGGCCACGGGTGCTCCTGTGCGGCGCGCCAGCAGCAGCGGTTCGTCTCCCACCACGCCCGGGTCCGCGCAGGCGTCGACGAGACGCGCGCCGGCGGCGGTTCCTCCATAGCCGCGCGTGACCACCCCCGGCTTGAAGCCCAGTTGCTGCAGGCGTGAAACCAGCCAGCAGACCAGCGGCGTCTTGCCGGTTCCTCCGACGCTCAAATTGCCGATCACCACCACGGGCACCGACAGGCGCACCGATTTGCGCAGGCGCAGGGAATAGAGCTTGCGACGCAACCCCGCCGCCGCGCCGTAGGTCAGGGACAACGGCAACAGCCACCAGGGCGGCGGGGCGCGATCGTACCAAACGCGGTTGAGCCAGGATTGAACCGACATTTTCGGGGCCTTAGGCGTTGACCAGCATCCCATGCAGCGCTGCGTACAAGCCGCCGCGCGCCAACAGTTCCTGATGCGTTCCACTCTCCACGATGCGCCCCTGATCCAAGACGATGATTCGATCCGCTCCTTCAACCGTCGACAGGCGATGCGCGATGACCAAGGTGGTGCGGCCCTGCATCAGCACCCCCAGTTCGTGCTGCACGCGGCGCTCCGACTCATTGTCGAGTGCCGCCGTGGCCTCATCCAAAATGAGGATCGGCGAATCCTTGAGCAGTGCCCGCGCAATGGAAATCCGCTGCCGCTGCCCGCCCGACAGATTCTGTCCGCGGTCGGTCAACAGCGTCTCGAAACCCTGCGGTTGCTCCGCGACGAACTCCATGACGTTCGCGGCGCGCGCGGCCTCTTCCACCTGGGCATCCGTCTTGCCGACGGCGTTGAAGGCGATGTTGTTGCGGATGGTGTCGTTGAACAGCACCACGTCCTGGCTGACCAGGCTGACCTGAGAGCGCAGGTCCGTCAGGCGGTACTCGCGCACATCGACGCCGTCCAGCAATACCGCGCCGGCTTGCGCATCGTAGAAACGCGGCACCAGCCCGACCAAGGTCGTCTTGCCGCTGCCCGACGGTCCGACGATGGCGACGGTTTCGCCGGTACGCACGCGAAAGCTCACATCGCGCAGCACCTCGCCCTTGTCGCCTTCATACGCGAACGAGACATTGCGAAACTCGATGTCGCCTCTCGCGCGCTCGACGCTGAGCGTGCCGCCGCTGCCTTCGGTCGGCTGATCGAGGATTTCGAACACGCTTTGGCCGGCGGCAATGCCCTGCTGCAGCGGTCCGCTCATGTTCACCAAGCTACGCAGCGGCGCCGGAATCAGCATCAACGCGGTCAAGAACCCGAAGAACTGATCGAATTGCATGTCATGGGTGAACACCTGCTGAATGGCGACATAGAGAACGCTGGCGAGCGCGATGGCGGCGATGCACTGCACGACGGGATTGCTGATCGCCCGGGCCCGGATCAGCTTCATGTTCGAGGCGCGGTTGAGTTCGTTGACCCGTTCGAACCGCTCGGTCTGATGGTCCTCGGCATTGAAGATCTTGATCAAGCGGTGCGCATCGATGGCTTCCTTGGCGACGCGCGTGATATCTCCCATCGAATTCTGGATTCGTTCGCTGTAGCGCCGAAAACTGCGGTTGGCTATCTGCATCAGCCAGGCGATGACGGGTGCGGCAATGATGCAGAACACCGCCAGCCGCCAGTTCATGTAGAACAGAGTCACCAGCAGCGCGAGAATGGTCAGGCTGTCGCTGATCAAGGAAATCGCCGCGCTGGTGGCGGCGGCGGCGACCAGCTCGATGTTGTTGGTCAGTTTCGACAGCAGCAAGCCTGACTGCTGCCGATCCAGATACGCCGTGGGCAGCCGCAGATAGTGCGAAAAGACATCGTGCCGCAGACCCTTGATGACCTGCCGGCCGACCCAGCTCGGGAAGTAGCTCTGCACATAGTCGCCGATGCCCCGCAGCGTGAACAGCACCACGACCCCGACGGGCACTTCCCACAACACCGCGGGATTTTTTACCAGAAACGCGCCGCGCAGGAATTTCTGCACCAGGTAGGCGAGCGAGGCGTTGGACACAGCGAACAAACCCGCGCCCAGCACTCCCACCAGGAAGGCGCCGACATAGGGCCTCGCGTATTTCAACAACCGCCGATAGATCGGCCAGGAATCGCCGGCAGGTTTCAGCCCCGCACCGGCCGCCGCGCTCAAGGGGCGGGTTCCTCGTGGACGGTCGCGATGTTCAATTGGGCGAACCCCAGACGGCCCGCGACGTCCATGGCGGTCACGACGGCCTGATGCGTGCTGCGCGCATCGGCCCGAATCGTGATCGGACCGCGGTCGGCGCCGGCCTCCTTGAGCAGCGCGGCCCGCAGAGTATCGGGGCTGGCATTGATCAAGGTACGTTCATTGACCCGGTAGCCACCCTCCGCGGTGACCGTGATCACCAACGGCTCATGCGAGCCGCGGGGCAGCGGCATTTCGCTCGCCTGAGGAAGCTGCACGCGGACCCGGCCCTCCTGATTGAAGGTGGTCGAGACCATGAAGAAGATCAGCAGCACGAGCAGAACGTCGATCATCGATATCAGATTGATCTCGGGATCTTCGCGGTGGCGCGGACGCAGGTTCATGGGCTATTCCCCCGCAACCAGCGCACCGCGTTCGTCGAGCGCATCGACCAGCTTCATCGCCTCCTTCTCCATGCGCACGACCAGGCGCTCCACCTTGCCGCGCAGGAAGCGATAGGCGATCAGCGAGGGGATCGCGACGGTCAATCCCGCCGCCGTCGTAATCAGCGCTTCGCCGATGCCGCCGGAAAGGATTCTGGGGTCGCCGATCCCGTTGGCCGTGATGGCATTGAACGCATGAATGATGCCGGCCACCGTTCCGAGCAGGCCCAGCAGCGGCGCAACCGCCGCAATCGTGCCGAGCGTATTCAAGAATCGCTCGAGCTCGTGCACCACGTGACGGCCGCCGTCCTCCAGCCGCTCCACCATCAGAGCACGCGACTTGTTGCGATTGGCGAGTCCGATGGCCAGCAGCTTGCCCAGGGGCGAGTTTTGCTCCAGGGCCGCCACCAATTTGTCGCTCAGCTGATCCGCTTCGATCCAGTTCCACACCTTTTGCGACAGATCACGCGGTATGACGCGGCTGCTCTGCAAAGTCCAAAGGCGTTCCAATATGATGGCCACCGCTGCGATGGAACATAGAATGATCGGCCACATGAAGCCGCCGCCCGCGCGGATGATCTCCCACATTGCGTCCTCTTTGGTCTGCTCTAAATCTGCCGGGCATGATACTTGACCGACGTCGGTTGAGATACCGCCTTCGGACGGACGTCTGGCCGTTGATTTCGGGGTCGGCCGTGGTTCACTGTCGCGATCCGGCGAAAACGGCATAATGCGGCCTCGGGGAGTTCATCGCAATCCATGCAACGCTGGCTGAAAAGCATCACACCGGACCGTCTGACACTGGAAAAGCTCTGGTGTTTGAAGCCCTTCAAGGCGCTCGTGCTCGACCGCGGTTGTTGGACTTTCAACCGGCACAGCGTGACCCGTGCGTTTGCCCTCGGCCTGTTCATCGCATTCATCCCGCCCACGCCGCTGCCCGTGCATATTGTGACGTGCGTCATACTTGGGGTGCTGTTTCGCCTGAACCTGCCGGTGCTCATCGCCACCGTATTCGTCAGCAACCCCTTCACCTGGGTGCCGCAGATCGCAGGCTCCATCTGGGTGGGCGCGAAACTCATGGGAATGGATTTGATGCCCGTCCTGCATGAACTGCATCATCGGCATCCGTGGCGTCACATCGGCGAGTTATGGGCACCGCTGCTGCTCGGCGCGCTGGTTCTCGGCCTGACGGCCGCCGCGGCAGGCTACGTTCTGGCGCAATTGGCCTGGCGCGCCCACGTATTCATCCATCTGCGGCGCAGACGCGCCCGATCAGGCAGCCGCGGCGCCGCGCTCGACTAGTATTCCGTCGGCAAGAACCAGCACGCGGTCAAGCCGCGCCGCCAGACGTTCATCATGGGTCACGATCACCAGACTGGTGCCGAACTCGCGGTTGAGTTCCAGCATCAATGCGAACACCTGGGCGGCGTTCATGCCGTCGAGATTGCCGGTGGGCTCGTCGGCCAGCACCAGTTGCGGCCGGGTGACGAGCGCGCGGGCGACCGCGGCGCGCTGCCGTTCGCCTCCCGAGAGCTGCGACGGGCGATGCGTGAGGCGCCCGGCCAGGCCGACACGCGCCAGCAGAGCAGCGGCCCGGTCCCGGGCGACGCGCGGGTTCATGCGCCGCACCAGCAGCGGCATCGCGACATTTTCGAGGGCGGTGAATTCCGGCAACAAATGGTGGAATTGGTAGACGAACCCCACGGCGCGGTTGCGCAAATAGCCGCGCTCGGCGTCGTTCAAGCGGTTCATGGCGGATCCTGCGATCTCAACGGTGCCGCTGGTCGGCAAGTCGAGCCCGCCCAGCAGCTGCAGCAGCGTCGTCTTGCCGGACCCCGACGCCCCGACGATGGCGATGCGCTCGCCGGCGCGCACACTGATCGATGCCGCGCGCAGTACCTGGATCTTCGCGCCGCCCTGGATGAATTCCTTGGCGAGATCCTTTCCTTCCAGTACCGGGTCATTCGAGTTCGACATCGTCTGCACCATCCTCAATCGTTTCGCAGTGATTCTGCGGGCAATAGGCGGGCGGCGCGCGCCGCCGGATACAGCGTGGACACGCACGCGAGAACGAAGGCAAAGCCGCAGATGCGCACGACGTCCGAGGTGCGCACATGCGCCGGCAAGTCGCTCATGAAGTACACGCGTGCATCCAAGAACTTGAATCCGACGATGCCCTCCAGTCCGTGCACCAGGTCCTGCAGGTTCACCGCAATGAGCACCCCCAGCAGCACGCCGGCGCCGATGCCGAGCAGCCCGATCAAACTGCCCTGAACCACGAATATCGACAAGATGCTGCGGGGCGAGGAGCCGAAGGTGCGCAGGATGGCAATGTCGCGGCGTTTGTCCTTCACCACCATCACCATGGTCGAAACGATGTTGAAGGCGGCCACGGCGACCATCAGCGACAGGATGAAGAACAGCATGCGCTTGGTGATCGAAATGGAGCGGAAGAAATTGGCGTGCTCGTTGGTCCAATCCTGCACCAACAGCCGCGACACGTCGCCGAGCGAGAAGGCGGCGGCGCGCGCCACCCGCGGGGCCGCATACATGTCGGTCATCTTGAGGCGGATGCCCGTCACGGAGTCGCCCATGCGCAGGAGCCTCGCGGCATCTTGCATGGCGACGATGGCGATCCGCCGGTCGTACTCGTACATGCCGATGGACAGAATACCGGTCACTTCGAACGCGCGCATCCGCGGAATCACTCCCACCGGCGTGACATCTCCCATGGCCACCAGCAATACCACGCGATCGCCGACCTTCGCGCCGAGTTCCTCGGCGAGCGCCGAGCCGAGCACCACGCGATACTTGCCGTCGGCCAGATCATCAAGGCGTCCGCTGGTCAAGTGCCGGGTCAAGTCGACCACCCGACGCTCCGCCTCCGGCAAGATGCCGCGCACCAGCACACCCGATGACTTCTCACCGTGCACCAACATTCCCTGTTCTTCGATATAGGGCGCGGCGCTCTGGATGCCGGGCACGCGCTCGAGCTTCCCCAGGTCGTCCCGCCAATTCGACATGCGGCCATCGACCCCGGAGATCGTGGCGTGGGCGGTCAGGCTCAGGATCCGCGTTCGAAGCACCTCTTCGAAGCCGTTCATGACCGACAACACTACGATCAACACGGCCACGCCGAGAGCGAGGCCGGTGATCGCGATTCCCGCGATCAGGGAGACGGAACCGCGCTTCGGCGATGCGCGAAGATACCTCAGGCCGATGAAGCCCTCATACCAGTGGCGCATCATTCGTATCGCAGCGCTTCGGCCGGCTGGGTCCGCGCCGCCTGCAGCGCGGGGTACACGGTGGCGATCAATGTAAGAATCAGGGCGGCCGACCCGATCCGCACCACATCGCCCGGGTGCACCTCGCTCGGCAAACCCGATATGTAGTACACATCGGGGTCCATGAAGTGAAAGCCGAAGGTCTGCTCCAGGAAGGGCACGATGACGTCGACGTTGAGCGCCAGCGTGAGTCCGAGAATGACGCCGAGCGCCGCACCGATCCAGCCGATGAGCACGCCTTGGGTCATGAACACCGCAATGACTCCGCGGGGGCTCAAACCCACCGTGCGCAGGATGGCAATATCGGTGCGCTTGTCGTTCACCACCATGATCAACGTCGCCACGATGTTGAACACGGCGACCGCAACGATGAGCATCAACATCAATCCCATCATGGTTTTTTCGATGCGTATGGCGCGAAAGTACGCCTCGTTGTCCTGCGTCCAATCACGCACCTGCAAGCCGGGCGCGAGCCGGGCGGCGGCCGCGCGCGCCAACTGCGGCGCCTTCAGGACATCGGAGAATTTGAGGCGTATGCCGGTGGGGCCGTCGAGACCCCGCAGAGCCTCGGCATCTTCGATATTCACCAACGCCAGCACGCTGTCGTGCTCCTGCAAACCGACCTCGAAAATACCCACGACATGAAATTCACGGAGCCGGGGCACGATGGCATCGCTGGCGCCGCCGGCCGAGGCGGTCGTGCCCGGGATCATGACAGTCACCTGATCGCCCACGCCCACCTGCAGCTGGTAGGCCAGCATGCGGCCGAGAACGATGCGATTCGACTGCGGGGTAAGATCGCTGAGTTTGCCCTCGCGCATGGCATCGCCAATCGACGATACCCGGGCCTCGAGCTGCGGATCGATGCCGCGGACGATGGCGCCGCTCATCGCCGGCGGGCAGCTCAACATGGCATCGGTGTCGAGATAGGGCGCCGCACCCTCGAGCCCGGCCGCCCCCTGCAGCCGCTCGATACGGGCTCGCCAGTCGGCGATCGGCGCACCTCCGGCACTCAAGCTGGCATGGGCGGTCAGGCTCAACAGGCGGGTCCGCAGCTCGGTTTCCAGGCCGTTCATGACCGAAAGCACCGTAATCAGGGCGGCCACGCCCAACGCGACCCCGATTAGCGACACCCAGGTAATGAAGGAGACGAAAAAACTGTGCTCGCGGGCCAGCGAATAGCGCAGGCCCACGAAGACTGGTACGGGCTGGAACATGCGCGGCGATTAAACCACAAATAACAATGTAATCAGAGTGTTAATTAAGTCAAGTATTGGACCCCGGGGGCGGTGTTATAGTTTGGGGGGAGCCTATTTTATCGGGGGTAAACACATGAGGTGCGCCATGAGGTATCAAATCCTACTGCTCGCGGCAGTGCTCGCCAGCGGCCTCGCAGGGGCCGAAACCATCGCGGTCGATAGTGGCATCGCGGTCAAGGAATCGGATGTCGCCACACCGGCTCGGGGCATGACCATGGATCAGGTGGCCGCCAAGTTCGGGGCTCCGGCCTCCAAAGTGCCCGCGGTCGGCAAACCACCGATTTCCCGCTGGGAGTACCCGGGCTTCGTGGTGTATTTCGAGGCTGATCATGTGATCCACAGCGTCGTCGCGAATCCCGGCGCCCCGAGTTCCGGCGCCCCGAGTCCCGCGGCGGCGGACCCCGCCGCCGCCAGTTCCCCGCCCGCGACCACCTAAAGCAAATTCACGTAATATCGTAGCCCACGTACTCAAGCCCACCGCGACTCGTTCGCGGCGGGCATTTATTTTTTGTTTTTTAGCGAAGTGTCGATGCCCCTGCTCTCACCCATTCTGCCTCAGGTCGACCAGCCCCTCATCAAGTGGGGCAGGCTGTATGGCGCGGCCGCGGCGCTCGCCATCGCAGAAGCGGCGGCACGAGCTCAGGGCCCTTTGGTGGTCATCACCCAGAATTCACGCGATGCCGAATCCCTGAGCGATGAAATCCGCTTCTTTGCGGGCGCAAACCTCAAGATCCGGGTCTTCCCTGACCTCGAGACCCTGCCCTATGACGGCTTCTCCGCGCATCCCGACATCACGTCAGCCAGGCTCGCCACCCTGGCGGAACTGCCGCGCGCCAGGCAGGGCGTATGGCTGGTCGCCGTGGACACGCTGCTGCAGCGGCTGGCTCCGCGCAGCTACATCGAGGCCTACTCTCTCAAGGTCGACGTCGGCGAGACATTGGACTTAGGAGCGCTGCGCGCCCAACTGACATTGGCCGGCTACGCGGCCGTCACCCAGGTGGTGGCGCACGGTGAATTCGCCGTCCGCGGATCCTTGATCGATGTGTTCCCGATGGGGTCGGAAACTCCCTATCGGATCGACATGCTGGACCGCGACGTCGACAGCATCCGGCGTTTCGATCCGGACACTCAGCGTTCCCTGGACAGGCTGGACCGCATTCAGCTGTTGCCGGCGCGTGAGACTCCACTCAATCCCGACGCGGTGCGTGAATTCCGCCGCCGCTACCGCCTGCGGTTCACCGGGGACCTGTCCGAACAGGCGATCTATCGCGACGTGAGCTCCGGAATAGCACCCGGGGGCATCGAATATTTTCTGCCCCTGTTCTTCGAGCGCACCTCCCATTGGTTCGAGTATCTGCCACCGGACAGCATTCTCGTGGACATGAACGATGCAGCCGCCGCGGTCGAGGGGCTGTGGAACGGCATCGTCCAGCGCCATGAGCAATTACGCCATGACCGCCACCGGCCGATCCTGGATCCGGCGGAAGTCTATTTGACCCCCGCGGAGTTCTTCACCGCCTACGGCGGCCGGCAGCAGGTGCAGCTGCGCACCTTCGAGTGGCCGCCCGAGACCAAGGGGATCCACCAAAATTTCCCCAGCATGGCGCCGCCCGCGGTGCGCATCGATCCGCGCGCCGACCAGCCGGCCGCTGAATTGGTGGCGCATATCCGCGCCAGCCCCGCGCGCATCCTGCTCGCCGCCGAATCGGCGGGACGGCGCGAGTTGCTGCTCGACCTGCTGCGTGGCCGCGAGGTGCAGGCCCAGGTGTTCGATGGTTTCTCGAGCTTCGCCGCCTCACCCTTGACGCTTGGAATCACGGTGTCGGCCGCCGTGTCGGGCCTGCGGCTCGAGACGCCGCCGCTCGAAATTCTCACCGAGGCACAACTATTCGGGGACCGCGCCCGGCAGGAGCGCAGACGCCGCCGCGCCGAGCGCGATCCCGCGAAAATCCTCAAGGAGCTGTCGGACCTGCGGATCGGCGCACCGGTCGTGCACGAATCCTACGGAGTGGGACGGTACGGTGGATTGCAGACCATGGACGTCGCCGGCTACACCGGCGAGTTTCTGGTGCTCGAATATGCCGACGGCGACAAGTTGTACGTGCCCGTGCAGGCACTGCACTTGGTGTCGCGCTACACCGGCGCCCCGGCGGAGACCGCGCCGCTGCACAAGCTCGGCGGCGAGCAGTGGCAGAAGGCGCGCCGCAAAGCGGCCCAGCGAATCCGCGATGTCGCCGCGGAACTCTTGGATCTGTATTCACGCCGCGCCGCGCGCAAGGGCACGCAGATGCTGGCCGGCGAGGCCGAATACCGCGCCTTTCAGGCAGGCTTCCCCTTCGAGGAAACCGCCGACCAGGGGGCCGCGATCGAACAGGTGCTGAGCGACCTTAAGTCCGACAAACCCATGGACCGGGTGATCTGCGGCGACGTCGGTTTCGGCAAGACCGAGGTCGCGCTGCGTGCCGCCTTCGTCGCGGTCCAGGCGGGCAAGCAGGTGGCCGTGCTGGTGCCCACCACCCTCCTCGCTCAGCAGCACTACACGAACTTTGTCGACCGATTCGCGGACTGGCCGGTGCGAATCGAAAGCCTGTCGCGGTTTCGCACCAACAAGGAAGCCGCGGGGACTCTCGCCGGCATCGCCGCGGGCACGGTCGACATCGTCATCGCCACCCAGCGGCTGCTGCAAGGGAAAACGCGCTTCAAGGACCTGGGGCTGGTGGTGATCGACGAAGAACACCGTTTTGGCGTGCGCGACAAGGAGAAATTGAAGGCCCTGCGCACCGAGGTCGACGTTCTCACCCTGACCGCGACGCCCATTCCGCGCACCCTGAACATGGCCATGGGCGGTTTGCGCGACCTGTCGCTGATCACGACTCCGCCGGCGGAACGGCTTGCCGTGAAGACGTTCGTTCTGGAGTGGAACGAAACCGTGGTCCGCGAGGCCTCCTTGCGCGAGATCCGCCGCGGCGGACAGATCTACTTCGTCCACAACACGATAGAGACCATCGAAAAGACGGCGCAGGCGATTCGCGAGCTCGTGCCCGAAGCCACCGTCGCCGTCGGCCATGGGCAGATGCGCGAGCGCGACTTGGAGCAGCTCATGCTCGATTTCTATCACCGGCGCTTCAACGTTCTGGTCTGCACCACCATCATCGAAAGCGGCATCGACGTGCCGACGGCAAACACCATCATCATCGACCGCGCCGACCGCTTCGGCTTGGCGCAGATCCACCAGTTGCGCGGACGGGTCGGCCGCTCGCATCATCGCGCCTATGCCTACCTGATCACGCCGCCGCGGCAGGCCATGACCGCCGATGCGGTCAAGCGTCTGGAAGCGCTGGAGTCCCTCGAGGAACTCGGCGCCGGATTCACGTTGGCCACGCACGATCTGGAGATCCGCGGCGCGGGCGAGCTGCTGGGCGATGAACAAAGCGGCCAGATCCAGGAAATCGGCTACAACCTCTACATGGAATTGCTGGAACGCGCCGTCGCGGCCATGAAATCCGGAAAGCAGCCGGATCTGGACCGCCCGATCGACGCCGGACCCGAGGTGGAGCTGCATCTGCCGGTGCTGATCCCCGAAGACTACGTGCCCGATGTGCACCTGCGCCTGGTGCTCTACAAGCGCATCGCCGGCACGCCGTCGCGCGAGGAACTGGATGAATTGAAGGTCGAGATGATCGACCGCTTCGGGCCCATGCCTGAATATGCACAATCGCTGTTCAGGGCGACGCGGCTCAAGCTGCGCGCCGCGGAATTGGGAATACGCAAGATCGACGCCGGTGCGAGCAACGGCTACTTCATCTTCGAGGAAGCGAACAAGGTGGACCCGAAACGCGTGCTCAAATTGATTCAGGGGCGGCCGAAGGAATACCGGCTCGACGGCCCGTTGAAACTACGCTTCAGCCACGATGCGCGCACCGAGGAGAAACTGTTCGCGCGGGTCGAACAGCTGGTCGAACAACTCATCTAGCGGATTGCTTCGCCGCGACGTCCAGCAGAACCCCCGTCAGCTCCTCTGGCCGATCCAACATCACATCGTGACCGCACGGCATCGAGAGTGTCTTCCAGCCTTTGGCCTTCGCACGCTCATGAAACTTGGGGAACGGCGAATCGTTCCAACCATCGGCCAGCAGGTAGGTGGCGGGTATTGCCGCAGCGGCCCCCTTGAGCTCGATGGCCTGCTGGAAGGTCGCGACCGGTTGCGGGGTGCACTGGCGATTCACCCACTCGCGATCCGCGGCATTGACGCCGAAAACTTCCGCGGGAATGGGCGGCACCTTCCAACCTTCCCCATGCAGCCGCGTGAGCTCGAGCTGCAGCTGCCTTTGGGCCGGCGGCAGCGTGTCATACAGGCACTCGCCGTCGTCGAGAACGAACGCGTCCAGGTAGACCAATTCGTCGATTCGATCCGGGATGCGGTCGGCAACGCCGCTGATCACACAGCCGGCGTATGAGTGACCACACAGCACCACGCCGGACAATTCCTCCCACCGGATGAGGCTGCGGACATCCTCGATATGAGTGTCCAAATTCACCTCGGGAGCCAGCAGGTGCGAGCGTTCCCCGACGCCTGTCAGGGTGGGCGTGAATACCTCGTGGCCCTGCGACTGGAGCGCCCGGCGGACTCGTTTCCAGCACCAACTGCCGTGCCAGGCGCCGTGCACGAGAACGAATGTGGTCACGACGAGGCGCTGCCGCGCGTACCGTTCGGCACGTCGACCCTCGCCTGCCCTCGCCTACTGAATCGCCCCGAGGTAGTCGAACTTGCCGATTTCAACGCCGTTCTTGCGCAGCAGCGCATAAGTCATGCTCACGTGAAAATAGAAATTGGGAAGCACGAAGTCGGTCAGATAGCCGATCCCGGTGAACTTCCAGCTGCCGCCGGGGAACTTGATTTCGATATTGCGGCTTTCCGCGTCCTTCAGCTGCGCCGCCGTCACCGTCTTGACGAAATCCATGGTCTTGGCAATCCGCGCCTTGAGGTCGGCAAACGTCGCTTCGGTGTCTTCGTGCTTCGGAACCTCGATTCCCGCCAACCGTGCAGCGGCTCCTTTGGCCGTGTCGCAGGCAATCTGCACCTGCCGCACGAGCGGGTGCATGTCCGGGAACAAGCGCGACTGCACCAGCGCGACCGGGTCGAACTTCTTGGCCGCAGCGTGCGCCGCCGCCTTGTCGAGAATCGCGGACATATTGCTCAGGCCGCGGGTCAAGGCGGGAATGGAAAAATCGTACATGGAAATCGACATCGACGCTCTCCTTCATGGGCGGATTCGGCGGGGACGCCACTTTAACGAAAGTTTGCTCGATTGAGTAGTAAAGGCCGTTGCGCGGTTTCTATAGTAAAATCGCTCCCGTATGCTTCCCTTCTCCGCAGCTTGCGAGCGCAACAAAGACCCCATTCTGGAGGTGCTGCGGGTGCGTTTTGCGGACCGCGCCCAGGTGTTGGAGATCGGCAGCGGCACGGGTCAGCACGCCGTGCACTTTGCCAGCGCGCTCGAGCATCTGACCTGGCACCCCACGGAGCAGTTGGTGTACCTGCCCGATTTGACCGAGCGCGTGAAGCTCGAAGGACCGCCGAACCTGCGCACCCCCATGCTGCTGGACGTTCGCCAGGCCGTGTGGCCGCTGCGCAGCGTCGATGCTCTGTTCACCGCCAACACGCTGCACATCATGTCGTGGGCCGAGGTGGCGGCGTTGTTCCACGGCATCGGCACCGTGCTGGCCCCCGGCGGCGTGCTGTGCATCTATGGGCCATTTCGCTATGAGGGCCGTTACACGTCGGACAGCAACCGGGAGTTCGACCAAATGCTGCAGGAACGCGATCCGCTCTCGGGTTTGCGCGACATCCGGGCGATCACCGCTCTCGCCGAGCAGTACGGACTGCGCCTCGACGCCGATCATGACTTGCCGGCGAACAACCGCCTGTTGGTGTACAGCAAGGAACCCGACTGGGCCGCGACATGAGCGACTTCCCCTATCGCAGCGCGCTGATCGTCGGCGCCGGGACCGGGATCAGTGCTTCCGTGGCGCGGCGCCTGGCCGGCCTCGGGGTGAAGATCGCCGTCACGGCACGCAACACCGAAAAACTCGGGCCGCTGGTTCACGACACCGGCGCTGCGGCTTTTGCGGCCGACGCATCCGATCCTGAATCAGTGGCAAAGCTGTTCACCGCCGTGTGCGATCGGATCGGCGACCCCGAAATCGTCGTCTACAACGCGGCAGCGCGCATCCAAGGACCGCTCGCCGAACTCGACCCCGGCGCCGTGCTCAAAGCCATCACGGTCACCGCGTTCGGCGGATTCCTCGTCGCCCAGCAAGCCGCGAGACGCATGCTGCCCCGGGGGCGCGGCGCCCTGCTGCTGACCGGAGCCACGGCCAGCGTCAAGGGATTCGCGCACTCTTGCGCGTTCGCCATGGGGAAGTTCGCGCTGCGAGGTCTTGCGCAAAGCGCGGCGCGCGAATGGGGGCCCAAAGGCATCCACGTCGCGCACTTCATCATCGACGGCGCGGTGCGCGCGGCGCACCGGCCGGATCCGGCGGACCGGCCCGATAGCACTCTCGATCCCGATGCGATTGCGCAGGCCTACCTCGATGTACTGCGGCAGCCGCGCAGTGCCTGGTCCCAAGAAGTCGAGTTGCGGCCCTGGGTCGAACATTTCTAAATGAGGGCCGTACCGCTTGAGCACCCCTGCCACCGTCCTTGAATCCCCACAGTCCCTCGCTTCCTCCATCGCCGAACGCTGGTACGTCGTGATCGTGATGTGCCTGGTGTACGCCATCAACATTGCCGACCGCTATGTGGTGTCGACGGTGCTCGAACCCATTCGGCTGGATTTGCACCTGTCGGATGCCGGCGTGGGTTTTCTGACCGGATGGACTCTGGGCCTTTTCTACGTGTGCTTCGGCATTCCAATGTCGTGGCTGGCGGATCGCAAGAACCGGCGCAATATCCTTGCCGCCTCGATGGTCATCTGGTCGGGATTCACGGCGCTGTGCGGCCAGTCGCGCGGTTATTGGTCATTCCTGGCGGCCCGCGTCGGCGTCGGCATCGGCGAAACCGGCGGCACGCCGCCCGCAAACTCCATCATCGCGGATTACTTTCCGGCGGACCGGCGCCCCATGGCCTTGGGCGTCTTCGCGCTGGGCGCGCCGATCGGCGCCTGGCTGGGTGCGGACATGGCGGGTGCGGTGGCGCATGCCTACGGCTGGCGCGCGGCATTCCTCGCGCTGGGAATTCCTGGGGTGGTGCTGGGCACCATCATTTATCTGACCATCCGTGAACCCGCCCGCGGACGCCTGGATGTGGTGCCCGACAGCGCGGCGCCGCCGATACTGGAGTCACTGCGGTTTCTCTGGCGGCAAAAGGCCGCGTTTCACGTGGTCATGGCGTCGGGAGTGTGCGCCCTATGGGGTTGGGGTCTGGTGTGGTTCACCCCCACCTTTCTCATGCGCAACTACGATCTCAACGTCGGTGAAGCGGGCGCGGTCACCGGACACATTCACTTGGTGGGCGGCATCCTGGCGACGGCCGGCACCGCCTGGATCCTGTCGCGCCCGGCCATGGCCGATCCGCGGCGGGTGGTGTGGCTGTTGGCCGCGGGAGTCGGATTGACCACCATTCCCTCGTTCATCGCCTACTGGACTCATTCCCTGTGGATTGCCAAGACCATGTTCTGGCTGTTCATTCCCGCCATCTATTTCTACATCGGGCCGTGCATGGGATTGATGCAGAATCTGGCGCCGTCGCGCATGCGCGCCATGTTCACGGCCTGGTCCCTCGTGGTCGGCAATGTATTCAATCTGATGATTGCGCCACAGGGGGTCGGGTTCTTGAGCGACTTGTTCGCCCGCGGTCATGGCGCGGATGGCCACTCCCTGCGGCTGGCCTTGCTGGTGCTGGCACCCACGGGTTTCTGGGCCGTGTATCATTTCTTGATGGCAAGCCGGACCATCGTCGCGGATCAGAAGCGCGCCATCGGCTATGTGAGTTCGCAAGAGCTCGCCGCGCCTTTGAGGGAGACCCTGTGACACAGACCTGTTGGAAAACGCTCATTTTCATCGCATCGTGCGCCGCCGGCATGGCCTGCAACGCAGACAGCGGCATCAAGGTTCTGAACAACGACGCCCACTACCCGGAAGGTCCCATCTGGTACCGGGGCAGGTTGTACTACGTGGAGTACGACCGGAACGCCGTGATGGTGTGGGACGGACGCAAGAACTCGGTGTTCGCCGCCGAAAAAGGCTGCGGGCAGTCCGCGGTCATCCCCACCGCCCATGGCGAATTCCTGACCACCTGCTATGACAACGGCAGTATCGGCCGGATGTCGGCCCACGGCCGGGTGCTGCCTGCTTACACCCAGGACAAGGATGGCAACAAGTTCAACGGACCGAATGATTTCGCGCCGGATGGACATGGCGGCATTTACTTCACGGCCTCAGGCACGCCGCCCGACGCGCGCGACGGCAAGGTTTTCTACATTGCCGCGGATGGAACCATCTCGCTGAAGGCCGGAGATCTGCACAATGCCAACGGCGTGGCGGTGTCCAAGGACGGCAAGATTCTATACGTCGTCGAAACCAGCGAATATCGGCTGCTCAAGTTCAAGATCGGCCCCGACGCGTCGCTGTACGATCGGCAGCTGTTCGTGAACCTGGACGATCTCACGAAGCATGTGGTCCACATCTACCCCGACGGCGTGAAGATCGACTCGCGTGGCGCAATCTACATCGGCCAGAGCGCGCGCGAGACCCACGTGCCGCTGGCGGGCGTGATCTTCGTCGTCGATGCCGACGGGAGGCTGCTGCGGGAATTGACCCTGCCCTCGCTGCAGGTGCCGAATTTCGCGTTCAGCCCCGACGAGAAAACTTTGTACGTCACCGCCGTGGACCAGATCGACAAGTCGCCGTTCCACGGCAAGGTTTACTCGATACCCAACCGCTAACGCGCCAACCAGCCGCCGTCGACCACGAGATTCGAGCCGGTCATATAGGTCGCCCGGTCGCTGGCGAGAAACACCGCGGCGTTGGCGATGTCCTGGGGCGCGCCCAAGCGCGGCCACGGCGTGCGCCGGCGCGCATTGTCCAGCAGCGCCGGATCCATGGGCAGGCCGGGATGGCCGGTGACGATCTTGCCGGGAGAGATGCAATTGCAGACGATGAGATCGGCCGCGTAATCCACGGCGATTTGCTTGGTCAAATAAATCGCGCCCGCCTTGCTGACTCCATAGGGAGTATCGCGCGGCGATGTGACGATTCCCTGCTGCGAGCCGAGATTGATGACGCGTCCGCGCACTTCGTGGCGCGGTTCCTGCGTGATCATTTGCCGGATGGCGCGCTTGCAGCCGTTGAACATGCCGGTCAGGTTCACCCGCATGACGTGTTCCCATTGTTCGGCGCTGGTATCGAGCAGCCCGGTGCCGGAGAAAATCGCGGCGTTGTTCACCATGACGTCGAGCCGGCCATGACGCGCAACCGTGTTGCCGATCAATGCATCGATGTCCGCCCAGTTGCCGACGTCGGTCTTCTCGAAGGCCGCCGCGCCGCCGGACCGCGCAATGAGATCCATGGTCGACTCGCCGCCCTCCAGAGGCGCGGCGACCACATCGGCGATGACCACGGTGGCGCCTTCGGCGGCGAAATTAACGGCGATCGCGCGGCCGATGCCGGAGCTCGCTCCGGTGACGACGGCGATCTTTCCGGCAAGTAAACTGGACATCTGCTGGAATCCTCTTTTGGGTTAACATACCCGATCAAAATGCCGATCGAACAACTCCAACCCGATCTTAAGCTGGCGGCGGCGCTTTTCGATAGTCTCGGCAGAGCAACCCGTCATGGACGCGGGATCGTTCGCGACAGTTATGGAGCGGGAGAACAGGCGGCGCACGACATCATGCATGCGGCCGCCGGCCGGATCGGCCTCGATGTCGGCATCGACGCCATCGGCAATCTGATGATGACGCTGCCGGGCCGCGATCGGACCGCGCCGCGAATCATGATCGGCTCCCATCTTGACAGCGTGCCTCAGGGAGGCAACTACGACGGCGCCGCCGGCGTGGTCGCCGGCTTGAGCGTGCTGTCGGCGCTCAAGCAGGCCGGAATTCATACGCCGTGCGACATCACCGTCATGGGAATCCGCGCCGAAGAATCCGCCTGGTTCGACATCGCCTATCTCGGCAGCGGCGGCGCGTTCGGCTTGCTCGATCCGGCCTGTTTGTCGATCGCGCGCTCGGACAACGGTCGCAGCCTCGAGGCCACGCTCATCGAGCGCGGCTTCGATCCGCAGCCCATCAGAGAGCGCCGGCCGCTGCTCGATGCCTCGCGGATTCGGGCGTATCTGGAATTGCACATCGAACAGGGCCCGTCTCTGGTGGCCGAGGACCTGCCCGCCGCGGTGGTAACCGGCATCAGGGGCTGCAAACGCTTTCGCAATGCACGCTGCGTCGGCCGCTATGCTCACTCCGGCGCCGTCAACCGCGCACAGCGCCACGACGCGGTGGCGGCCACCGTGGCGCTGCTGCATCATTTAGAGGCCGTGTGGCTGGAGCAGGAACGGGCCGGCGCCGACCTCGTGATCACGTCCGGAGAGTTCTACACCGATCCGGCCATGCATGGCCCGAGCAAGATCGCGGGCGAAACTCATTTCGTCATCGACGTGCGCAGCGTATCCGCCGCCACGATGGAGGCGGTTGCCGCGGCGGCACGGCAGGCCGCGGCGCGCATCGGCGCGGAATACCGGGTGACATTCGACCTGGGCGCGACCAGCGACTCGCCGCCGGCGGTGATGGATGACAAATTGCGCGCGGCGCTGCGCGGTCAACTGTCGCGCCCCTTTGAAATGGCGAGCGGCGCGGGTCATGACGCCGCGGTATTCGCCAAAATGGGCATCCCCACGGGTATGATCTTCGTGCGCAATGATCACGGCAGCCACAATCCGGATGAAGCGATGACGCTCGACGACTTCGGCGTCGCGACGCAGGCTCTGCTGGGTGTGTTGCTGAACTTTCCTCCGCCATGACGCTGCTGGTCACCGGCGCAACGGGTTTCGTCATGAGCGTGCTCGCACGGCACTGGCTGGACGCCTATCCGAACGAGCGCCTGGCGGTCCTCGACGCCTCTCCCCTCGATGCGGCGGCTCAGCGCTACTTTGCTCCGGTGGCGCAGCGCATGGATGTCGTGGTCGCGGACGTGACTCGCCCCGATGCCTGGCGGGGGGCGCTCGGCACCAGGGACATTACCCATATCGTGCACGGAGCGACGGTGACGCCGTTGTCGCGCGGCACCGCGGCCGAGGCACGGCGCGAACCGGAAGCGGAGAACCCCGGCCGAATCATCGACGTCAATGTCATGGGAACCGTGGCGCTGCTCGATTGGGCGCGCACGCTGCCCAAGCTGCAGAGATTCATCTATGTCAGTTCCGGCGCGGTGTACAAGCATCACGGGCCGGATCGTCCGGGCGAGCCGTTGCCCGAAGACGGCTATGTGATGCCGCGGCGGCTGTACGGTATCTCGAAGCTGGCCTCGGAATTGATCACCGAACGCTACGGCGACCTGTTCGGCCTCTCGACCGCCTCGGTGCGACCCTCTTCGGTCTACGGCACCATGGACCGCGTGACGGCCAGCCGCAATTTCCGGCATGTTCCGAATCGCATCGCGCACCTCGCGGTGGACGGCGTGAAGAGGGTGCGCGTCAATGCCTTGAACGCCGTGGGCGACTATATTCACGCCGAAGACGTGGCGCGCGCCATCCTCGCGCTGCTGCGTGCGCCGGCCCTGCGCTACAGCGCCTACAACATCGCGGCGGGCCGCACCGCCGCCGTGAGCGATCTCGTGGCATGGGCGGCGGAAAAGGCGCCGGGTTTCCATGCAGAGATCACTGCCGAGAGCGACGCCGATATTCTGCAGGATGCAACCCTGACCGACGGCATGTGGGGCGCCTACGACATTTCGCGCATCAGCGCCGAAACCGGGTGGCGGCCGCGCCCGGTGCGCGAGGCACTGCATGCCTATATGGACTGGATCGCGGCGCAGGGCCGTGCCGGACGATGAGGCAGCGCTCCGACAACTATCCGCGCGATCTGGCGGGCTACGCCTCGCAGCCGCCCGCCGTGCGCTGGCCGCACGCAGCCCGCATCGCCGTGTCCATCGTGCTCAACTACGAAGAAGGCGGTGAGAACTGTGTGCTGCACGGTGATGCGCATTCGGAGTCGGTGTTGACCGACGTCGGCGCCGAGCCGCTGGCGAACACGCGCAATCTCAACGTCGAATCGAATTTCGAGTACGGCAGCCGCGTCGGCTTCTGGGAAATCATGCGCATTCTGCGCGAACGCAGCGTGGATGCGACCATCTACGCCGTCGGCATGGCGTTGGAGCGCAATCCCGCCGCCGCGGCACACATGGCGGACAGCGGTTTCGAGGTGGCCTGCCATGGCCAGCGCTGGATCGATTACCACAGCGTGCCCGAGGCAGCCGAGCGCGCCGACATGCTGCGCAACATCGAGGTCGTCACTCGCCTCATCGGCCGACGACCGTTGGGCTGGTACACCGGGCGGCCCGGCCCCAACACGCGCCGCCTGGTCGTCGAAACGGGAGGGTTCTTGTACGACAGCGACGCGTACAACGACGATCTCCCGTACTGGACCCGCGTCGCGGGCCGGCCGCACCTCGTCGTGCCCTATTGCTTCGACACCAATGACAGCCGCTTGCAGCGCGGCGGCGACTTCGCCACGGGCGAGGATTTCTTCGCCTATTGCCGCGACGCCTTTGACTGGCTGTACCGGTTGGGAAGCGAAGGACGGCCGCGCATGATGAGCATCGGCTTGCACGCGCGCATCATCGGCCGTCCCGGCCGCATCGGCGCCCTGGTCCGGCTGCTCGATCATATGCAGCGCCACGACGGGGTGTGGCTTTGCAACCGCGCCAGCATCGCCCGGCATTGGATGGCGCAGCATCCGGCGCCTTGACCGGCCGCGTGCGGGTCGTCAAACGCTGCGTATCATGCCGCCGTCGACGCGGATGACGCCGCCCGTCATGTACGATGCGCGCGGGCTCGCGAGGAAGGCGGCAACGGCGGCAAATTCCGCGGCGTCGCCGTAGCGCCCGGCGGGAATCGCCCTCCGCGCCTCGTTTTCCACCTGCCGAACGTCGATGCCCTCGCGCGACGAGCGCGCCTGATCCAATTCGGCCACACGATCCGTGGCGATGCGGCCGGGCGCGATGCAATTGACGGTGACTCCCTCGCCCGCCACCTCGTTCGCCAGCGTCTTGGCCCAGCCGACGACCGCCGCGCGCAGAGCATTCGAGATGCCCAAGTTCGGAATCGGCTGGATCACGCCGGAGGAAACCACCGCCAGGATGCGCCCGAATCCACGCCGGCGCATGCCTGGCAGCGCCAGACGGGTCAGCCGCACGACACTCAAGAACATCGCCTCGAATTGCCTGCTCCACACCGCGTCCGTCGTATCGGCTGCCGCGCCGGGCGGCGGGCCGCCGGTATTGAGCACCAAGATGTCCGTCTGCTGCAGGGGTGCGGCAAGTCCCTCGATGGCAGCGGCATCCGCCAAATCGCAGACGCTCGCGGTGATGGTGCCGCTCCCGGCCGGAACCCCGGCGACGAGATCGTTCAAGCGGTCGCGATTGCGCGCCACGGCCACCACCTCGGCGCCTTCGGCCGCCAGCGTCACCGCGATCGCCCGTCCAAGCCCCCGCGAAGCGCCGGTCACCAAGGCGCGGCGGTTGTCGATTCCCAGGTCCATTTTCACCTCTGCATGCTATACGCGCCAACGGCGCTGCTCCTCCACCGGCAAATCGTGGCCGGACAGGAACTCGGCGATACGCCGGCCCTCGGCCGCGCCGTCGCGGTCCGGCCGTATGAGATGGCGGGGCGGCGCAGCCACGCCTCGATGTCGCAGCAGCGCAACGAGGCGGCGCCAGTGCAGTGCGCCCGGATCCCCGCGCTCCCCGATCGCCACCACCGCATAACCATGGTGCGCATACTCGGCGACCTGATCGGCGATGACGGCGAGCAGCAGAGCATGCTTGCCCGGCGGAGGCAGCTGCAGCACACCGTAGCCACAGGCCGTGAGGACGCCCAGGACGTCAGGCAGGGCCGCAGGGCCGCGGTCGGTCGAATTGATCAGTGACTCGGGCACCAAGGCCACGCGCCAACCGCGCGCATCGGCGTTCACGTCGGCGCCGAATCGTCGCCGTGCGAGCCCGCAGCGGTCTCGCGGCTGTCCAGGAACTGCTCCAAGTCTCGGCGCGAGCCGGCTTCATCGAAGCGGCCCATGTCGAGTGCCCAGCCCGTGGCCGGCACGGGCGGCAGGCCGCGGCGCGCCAGTTCCGCCTCGAGTTCCTCGATCCATATGCCCCGGCGCGGCACGATATCCCAGTCATCCTCGGGACGGTTGGGCCGCCCGCCCCAGTCGGGCTTGCTGGAGGTGAAGCGCACACCGGTGGACGGACTGCCGTCGAGCCCGATCAGAATCACCTCATCGCCACGCCGCAGGTATTGCTCGATCAGCGGCGCGATGGCCAGCGCCAGGCGCCGGCAGTGGGCGCGATAGGCCGGGGTATCATATTGCTCGTAGACCGCCCACCAACGCCGCACACCGGCGAAGGCCAGCTCCGGGCAGGGCAATTGCAGCAGCCGGTAGCCGCGGCTGAGCAGCGCTTCCACGACCGGATTGACCACACCGCGATAGCGGGCGCCCTCGCAGACCTTGGCGTTTTGATTCATGAGGCAGTTGGCGACCAGCGCCACCTTGATCCGCTCGCTCGTCGTCATCGCTTCCCCCGGTGAGGCCGATGAGTCTATCGGAACTGCCGGCGGTGCGCTGTGGGCAGTGCTATCCGATCAGGGACCTCAACCGCTGGGTGCGCGTGCCTGCCGTCGTCTCAGCGGCCCGTTGCAGCAGCTTGTGCGCATCGGCCGCCGGCAAGGCGCGGCTGAACAAGAAGCCCTGCGCCTCATGGCAGTCGTGCTCCTGCAGGAACAGCAGCTGCGGAAAGCTTTCGACTCCTTCCGCGGTGACGCTGATCCGCATCGAGCGCGACATGGCGATGATGGCGGCGGCAATGGCCCGGTCATCGCTGCAATCGATCAGGCTGGTCATGAACGAGCGGTCTATTTTCAGCCGGTCGACGGCAAAGTGGCGCAAGCGGCCGAAGCTCGAATAACCCGTTCCGAAGTCATCGATGGCGAGCATCACGCCCAGCTCCTTCAATTGTGCCAGCGCCTGCTCGGCCCACGCCTCGTCCTTCATGACCACGGATTCGGTGATCTCGAGTTCCAGCATCGATGCATCGAGGCCGGTCTCCTTGATGATGGCGGCAACCAGCTGCGGGAAATCCTTGAGCACGAACTGCTGCCCTGACACGTTGACCGCCATGCGGACCACGGGCAGGCCTTCGTTGACCCAGGTCTTGGCCTGCTGGCACGCGTTGCGCAGCACCCACTCGCCGATGCTGAGGATCAGACCGGTCTCTTCCGCCACGGGAATGAATTCCGCGGGCGGTATCACCCCCAGCTCGTCGTTGGTCCAGCGCAGCAGCGCCTCCATGCCGGAAACCCCTCCCGTGCGCACGTCGAACTGCGGCTGGTAATGCAGGGTGAACTCGCCGCGTTCCAGCGCGCCGCGCAATTTGGCCTCGAGCGTGAAGCGATGCAGGGCCGCATCGTTCATGGATGCGTCAAAGAACGCGAACATGCCGGGGCCCTTGCGCTTGGCGAAATACATGGCAAGGTCCGCGTTGCGCAGCAAGGTATCCGCCTCCACCCCGTCGGCCGGGAACATGGCGACGCCGATGCTCGGAGTGACGACCAATGTATGCAGAGCAAGGCGCATCGGCTCCTGCAATTCGGCGGTGAGACGGGCCGCCACCCCGGCCGCATCGTCCGCCGAACGTATGTTCGGCAGAATGACGATGAATTCATCGCCGCCGAGGCGCGCAATGTGGCTCGAGCGGAAACTCGGCATGTCCTCCACCGCGTCGTCGGAGCGCAAAGAGGCGCGCAAACGCGCTGCGACCAGGCACAGCAGCTCGTCGCCGACCGCATGCCCGAGGGTGTCGTTCACCCGCTTGAAATTGTCCAGATCCAGGTACAGCACCGCCAGCATGCGCTGATGCTGCTTGGCCGAGGCCAGAGTGCTGTTCAAACGATTGCGCAACTGTTCCCGATTCGGCAGTCCGGTCAGCGCGTCGAAGTAGGCCAGCTTCACGATCCGGTGTTCCGAGCGCCATTTGCTCGCCAGCGAAATCGTCATCTGCCGGATTTCATGCGGGTGAAAGGGCTTCTGCAGGTAGGAGAGTTTCTCCTCCGGAGGAACCATGCCGCCGATGTCGCGCGGGTCGACGTCCGAATAAGCCGTGCACATGACTATTTCAACCGCCGGATCGAGCTCTCTGATGCGCGCCGCAGCCCAGACACCGTCGGGCCCGGGCGGCATGCGCATGTCCAGAAACACCACCGCAAAGGGATCATCCGCGCTGAGGGCGCCGCGCACCGCCGCGACGGCGGCCTCCGCACCCTCGCAGAACACCGGCGCGAAGGTCGTGTCGGTCGACGCGGAATTTTTCGCCATCGGGTCCGGCATGCTCTTGCTGAAGAGCCGCTCGCGCAGATTGTGGAACACGGCAGTCTCGCTGCTCATGTCGGCCGCCAGCAGGATCTGCCGGTAGGCGTCGCGCACGTCGGCTTCATCGTCGGCGACGAGGACACGGATAGGCGGTTTTTTGATGTCGGACACGGCAACCTCGGCAATGCTTCAAATATTGGATCGACTCTCTCGAAGCGGCAACGGCAACATCAAGTGCATGGACGCGCCGCGACCCGGGCCGTCGCTTGCCGCCCAGATCCGCCCGCCCAAGGCGCTGATTGCATTGGCACACCAATGCAGGCCGATGCCGTAGTTGGTCTCGCGGGATTTGGTGGAAAAGCCCTTGTCGAATACCCGCTGCAGATTGTCGGCCGCGATTCCGACGCCGTCGTCCTTGCAGTGCAGGTGCAGCTGTTCGGTGTCGGCTTCGGCGACGATCTCCGCGGCAAAACGCAGCACGCCCTTGTCGCGGCCCGCATCGCGAACGGCATCGGCGGCATTGATGATCAAATTCTGCAGAATCAGCCGCAAGACGGTGCGCGCCACCTGCACCGCGCCCACCTTGCGCAAGGACTCGTCGGTGTCGACAATGAGCCGCTGGCGGCAGGCATCCGGAACGATTTCCAGCGTTTGCGCCACCAGCTCGGGCAGGCGCACCGATTCGACCACATGTGCGTTTCGCGTCGAACGCATGAGTTCGCTCAGCGCGGTTTGCACGATGGTCGCCTGGCGCTGTACCACGGCGACGTCGGCGCGCGCGTCCTTCACCGCCGCGGCCAATTCCCGGCACGCCAGGCGCAGAAATTCCTCCAGGTCCGCGCGCCGCGCCGACGGCCCGCGTTCCTCTGCGAGCTGCGCGAAAGCCAGTTCCACGTCGCCGGCGGGCGCATCGCGCAGGCGGTCGCCGAGCTTGGAGATCCGCACGCCCAGAGGCGTCATGGCGTTGCCGAGATTGTGCAGAACCCCTTTCGCCAGTTCGGCAAATCCGGCCTGAAACGACTGATCGACGAGTTGACGGCGCGAATCCGCCACGCGTTCGACCATGCGGTCGAATTCCCGCGCCAGTTTGGCGATCTCATCCTGCCCCGAAATATTCAGACGCACGCCCAGGTCGTCGCCCTCGCCGACCGCCACCGCCTGCCGGGTGACGCGGTGCAGGGGTCGCAGCACGATGCGGTTGAGCGCGGCGACCAGCAGCAGCAGCACCATGACGGCGGCGCCGATCAGGTACAGCGAGGCATAAGTGACCGCGCCATGGCCGCGCTCGGTGATCCTGCGCGGCACATCGACGCGCAGGCTCATCAGCGGCCGGCCGTAGACATCCATGAAGGACTTGAATACCTGAGTCGAGACGTCGGTCTCCGTAATCGTCTCGCCGCCGCCCAACACATGATCGGGCGCCATGACGAGATTCGCCTGGGCCTGCGCGCCGATCAATTGCAATTGGGCCGGCGTCAGCAGCCGGCCCATGAGCACCATGCCCAGTGCCGTTCCGCCGCCGGTGCCGTCCAGCACCGGTGCGGCGGCGATCATCATGACGCCCCGGTTGGTGTGCAGCAGGCCGCGCGCGGGCTTGCCTTCGCTCAAATTCTTGCGCCACGGGAAATCCGCCGGCAGCGACTTGCCCGCGGTGAAATCGAGATCGAGCGGCTCGCCGCTGTCGAAGCGGCGCGCGCTCGATGTCACGAAGTCCCCGTGCAGATCGACGATCAGGATCGCGTTGACCTTGAGCTGCTTCATCGCCACCGGGGTTATGTTGCTGGCCGTGAAGGCCGCGTTGCGCGACTGCACGAATTGATACACGTCGGCCCAGTTGCCCCAGTCCGAAGCGCTCAATTCCAGGTTCTCGAGGGCCATGTCGAGCGCATAGTCGATGCGCTTCATCGAGGTCTGCGCGTCCTCGCGCTCGAGTTCCGCGAAACTCGGCATCAGCACCTGCTTTTGGATCGAGATCTCGACGACGATCAGGACCGTAAACAGCAGCGCCAGCAGCGAGATCATTTTGGTGCGGATATTCATCTGCTCTTTCGTAACAGAAATCGCCACTTACAGCCGTGCCCTTGTCTTATTTCAGGCCGGAGGTGACCTTTGCAGCGCCGGGATTGAGACCTGGTTCACGCTTGAGGCGCGGGTGCGCCGCCGTGATTAACTCTGCTTAATCCTCATGGCCGTCCGGCGGGTTGCGGCGTTACTTCACCAGGAGCCGATACCGGCTCCTCAACGGTTGCAACAACGGAGACACCATGTTCAGTTCAAATCGCAAACATCTGGGCTTTGCCGCCATGCTCATCTCGCTGGCCGCCGTCGCCGGGACCGCCTCGGCGGAAACCACCTGGCAGAAGAATCATCCGCGGCGCACGCAGGTGAATCATCGCCTGAATAATCAGGACAAACGCATTCACCAGGACGTTAAGAACGGCACCCTCAGCAAGTCGCAGGCCGCCTCTCTGCATCACGAGGACCATCAGGTGCGGCAGGAAGAGCGCGACATGGCAAGCCAGAACGGCGGCCATATCACCAAGGGCGAGAAAAAGGTGCTGAACGGCCAGGAAAACAACATCAGCAGTCAGATTCCGCCGAAGTAACCGCGCGGCTGCGCAGCGGGGGCGCGACAGGCGGCTCAGGCGGCCTGATTGCGCCCTGCTTTCTTGGCGATCTGCAATTGCTGCTGCGACTTCTGCAGCAGGCTCGCCGGATTGTCGGCCGGCTCCGGAACCGCGGCACATACGCCGACGCTCACGCTGATGTAGCGCAGTACCGCCGAACGTGGATGGTGGATTCTGAGCTCTCTCACCCTTTCGGCCATGAGCTGCCCGATGCGCAGCGCCTGCTCGGTCGTGAGTCCGGGGGCGAACGCGATCAAACTGCCGCCGTCGATGCGGGCGGCAACATCGCTCGAGCGCCGCAGGCAGCCGGACACGACATGGGCGACGCGGCGTATGGTGGAATCGCCTGCGGCACGGCCGAAGGTCGCGTTGTAGAGATCGAGGGCATCGATGTCGATCGCGAACAGGGCGATACTGCGCTTTTCACGCTGCGCCACCGACCAATCACGCTTCAACAACTCCTCGAGGTAGGGCAGGGTGAAAAGGCCGGTCAAGCGGTCGTCGCGGATCACCACGGCCGTGGGCTGGTGCGCTCCGCTCAGCGAATCCCGCGAAAGTTTGGGATCGATGTGCAGCCGCTCACCTGCGTCGCGATGATGGCCGGCATAATGGCTGACGCGGCCTTGGGGGTCGAGCAGCGGCAGTAGCGTCATCTCGTTCCAGAACACCCTGCCGTCCTTGCGGTAGTTGCGCAGCAGCACCCGGCAGGACTCCCCCGTCTTGAGCGCCTCGCGCAGGCGATGCCGCCCGTCCTGCTCGCGGTCGTCGCCCTGCAGGAAACGCAGATTTCGCCCGATGAGTTCGGCGGCCGAGTAGCCGGTCAACGCTTCAAATCCAGGGTTGACGTAGATCACCGGGCGCTCCGGATTCTGGGCATCCACGAGCACGACCCCCTCAGGCGAGGTTTCGACCAAGCGGCGATACAGTTCTGGGTCAATGCCCGTCATGACTGTCCCTCTGTCAACACCAGCGGCGGTATGACCGACAGGCCGGCGATCCGCGACGCCGTCTCCTGCCATCGCCGGTTTCCGTGCAGGTCCGCCGGCTCCTCGCCGCGTGCCCGCATGCGCACCATCCGCGCCTGCGATGCGGCAGAAGCGGCATCGGTTCCCAAGGCCCGAAGCACCAATTCTACGGAATGTCGATCGTTGCAGATGGGCAGGACGTCGCAACCCGCGGCTAAAGCAAGCTCGGCGCGCGCCACCACGTTGCCGAAGGCCGCGGCCCCGGCCATGGTCAGATCGTCCGTGAACACGCAGCCGTGAAAGCCCATCTCGCCGCGCAGCACCCCCGTAATCCAGCGCTTCGACAGGCTCGCCGGCAACGCATCCACGGCCGGAAACACCACGTGGGCCGCCATGATTCCGGCCACATTATTGTCAATGAGCGGCCGGTAAGGCCGTAAATCGGCTTCCAAATCGACGAATTCGCGCCGATCCACCGGCAGGGCGACATGCGAGTCGGCGACCACCGCGCCGTGGCCGGGAAAGTGCTTGGCAATCGCCGGCATCCCCGCCTCGCGCATGCCCGCCATGGTGGCGACCGCCAGCGCCGCAACCGTATCCGGATCGCTGTGAAAGGCCCGATCGCCGATGATCTCGCTCACGCCGTAGTCAAGGTCGACACAGGGGGCGAAGCTGAAGTCCACCCCCACCGCGCGCAATTCGGTGGCCATCAGCCAACCCACGGACTGCGCGAGTCCGAGCGCATCGCGCCGGTCCTCGTCAAAGCGCCGGCCGAGTAGACGCATCGCGGGCAGGCGCGTGAAGCCCTCGCGAAAGCGCTGCACCCGCCCCCCTTCATGGTCCACCGCAACCAACAGGTGGGGGCTGCGCACCGCGCGGATCGCCGCCGTCAGCGCCGCGACTTGCGCAGGGTCGCGATAATTGCGGGTGAACAGCAGAACGCTGCCGACCAGCGGATGCTCCAGCACGCGGATGTCGTCGGCGCAGAGTTCCGTGCCGGCGATGTCGACCATGAGGGGTCCCAGACTCACGCAGGGCTCTCGAACACCGCGATCGATTCGACGTGCGTCGTATGCGGAAACATATCCATCACCCCTGCGCAGGTCAGCTCGAACCCCAAGTCATGCACTAGGTGGCCGGCATCCCGCGCTAAACTCCCCGGATGGCAGGAAATATACACGACTCGGCGCGGGCGCCAATCCGCCATCTGCGGCAGCAGCTCGGCAGCGCCCGCTCGCGGCGGGTCGAGCAGCACCAGGTCATAACGCTCCTTCGACCAAGCCCCGAACTTCGCCGGTTCGAATAGATTCTCCATGAAGAACGCAGCATTGCCAATGCCGTTGCGCACGGCGTTGGCGCGCGCCTTCGCGACCAACGCCGCATCGCCTTCCACGCCGGTGACCTGTCGGGCGCGGCGGGCCAGCGCCAAGGTGAAATTACCCAGCCCGCAGAACAGGTCGAGCACGGCGTCGCTCTCGGCCGGCTGCAGCAGCTCGAGCGCCGCCGCGACCATCGACACGTTGATCTCGCGGTTGACCTGGATGAAATCCACGGGTCCAAATTCGATGCTCACGCGGCCTGCATCCACGGCATAGGTCAGCGGCGCCTGCCCCGCCCGCAACGGGCGCACGGTGTCGAGGCCGCCGGTCTGCAGGAAGATCTGCACGTCCTGCGCCGCGCCGAAAGCGGCGATCTTCGCAAGGTCCGCCTCGCCGGGCGGCTCCAACACGCGAAATACCAGCGCCGCCGCGGCATCGCCGGCCGCCACTTCCACCTGCGGAATCTTCTCGCGGATGGCCAGGGTCTCGACCAGCGCAGCCAGGTCCCGCGGCAAATCGGCCAGTGGTCCCAGCAAGACTTCGCAGCGCTGCACATCCGCAATGTAGGGCTTCTCGCGTTCGCGAAATCCCGCGAGCACCCGGCCCTTCTTGTGCACGTACTTGACGCCGAGCCGGGCGCGGCGGCGATAGGCCCACTCCGGTCCCTTGAGCGGCGCCGCCACGCGCTGCGGAGCGACGCGGCCGATGCGCTGCAGATTGTCGAGCAGCTGCCGCTCCTTCGCCGCCAACTGCGCCGGGGCCGACAGGTGCTGCAGCGAGCATCCGCCGCAAACACCGAAATGCGCACAGCGCGGCACGACACGGTCGGGAGAGGCGACGAGGACCTCGACCAGGCCCGCTTCGTCCCATTGCCGGCGCCGCTTCAACACGCGATAGCGCACGCGCTCTCCCGGCAGTGCGCCGTCGATGAACACGGTCTTTCCCGCATCGCGCGCGATGCCGCGGCCGTCGTGCGCCAGGTCGACGACGTCGGCTTCTTGAACCTCGCCGGGAGTCAACTCTCGGGCCACGCAGCCGCGAATTCTTTAAGGTGCGCCGCGGTCGAATCGCTCAGGAATTTGCGCACTCGTGCAACTTCCTGCGCGTGCTCGAGCGCGTTCAGCCGCCCGCGCAGAAGCTCGAAGCGCAAGTAGATCAGATAGGTGTTGAGCACATCGGTTTCGCAGTAGTCGCGAATGCGCGGCAGGCCGCCCTTGAGATAGACGCCCCAGACCTCGGAGCCATGCATGCCCACCTTGCCCGGAAACCCAAGCAGGGTTGCGATGTCGTCCAGGCTCGCCCGCCCGCGTCCCTGGAAGCCCGACAGGATGTCCATCAGGTCCATGTGCCGCCAGTGGAAGCGGCTCAGATAGTTGCTGAATCTGAAACTGTGGTCCGAATCGCCCGTTTCCCAGTAGCGCGCCGCCGTCACGCCGTGCAAGAGACTGCGGTAGTGCAGCACCGGCAGATCGAATCCGGCGCCGTTCCACGAGACCAAATCCGGCGTGTACTTGTCCAGGCCGTCGAAGAAGCGCTCGATCAAATCCTTCTCCGAGGAGTTCTCGTCGCCGAGACTCCAGAGCTTCAGGGCCTCCCGCGAACGCATCGCGACGGAGATGGCCACGACGCGGTGCTGTTCATGCGACAGAAACTCGCTGCCGGTTTCCTGGCGTCGCTTGGTGAACATGATCTGCGCCACATGTTCGTCGGACAAATCATGCAAACCGTACAGCCGCCGGCCGAGATCCGTGTCGGGCACGGTCTCGATGTCGAACACCAAGGTGTTCATCTAGGGTGTCCGCCGCATGAGAACCGCCACCGCCACCACCAATCCCGCCTCGTCCGTCAGCGTCACATGGCCCTCGCCTATCCCCAGGCCGTCGCGAACCTTGGCGCCGCGCGCGGAGTAGACCACCTCGGGCTTGCCCCAGGAGTTCTGCACGACGCCCACATCGCGTATCCAGACGCCGTGCGCAAATCCCGTGCCCATGCCTTTGACGATGGCCTCCTTGGCGGCGAAGCGCATGGCGATGAAACGCACCGGACGCGCCGTGCGCTCGAACTGAAGGCGTTCCTCGGGCATCAACAGATGCGACAGAAAGCGCTCGCCATGCTTCTCATAAACGCGCTCGATGCGTTCGACCTTGAGCACGTCGATGCCGATCCCGTAGATCATTCAAGCGCGCTCAAGCGCGCGCCGCGCGCATCAGATCTTTCATGTCGCGTACCGCCCTGGCGAGGCCGTCGAAGATCGAGCGGGCGATGATGGCATGGCCGATGTTCAGTTCGACGATGTCCGCAATCGCCGCCACGGGCGCGACGTTGTGGTAGTTGAGGCCGTGGCCCGCATTCACGATCAGCCCGAGCCGTGCGGCAAATTTCGCGCCGGCGCAGAGACGATCGAATTCCCGCGCGCGGGCGGCGCCCGTGGAATCGGCGTACGCACCGGTGTGCAGTTCGATCACCGGCGCCCCCACGCGCTGCGCCGCCTCGATTTGCGCCGGATCCGGATCGATGAACAGGGAGACCCGGATGCCCGCGCCCGCGAGCGCCTTGACGGCGCCGCCGACCCGCGCACTTTGTCCGAGGACGTCCAAGCCGCCCTCGGTGGTGACTTCCTGGCGTGATTCGGGCACCAGGCAACAATCCTGCGGCAGAACCTCGAGCGCGATGCGCACCATCTCGTCCGTTACCGCCATTTCCAGATTCATGCGGGTCTGCAGGGCCTCGCGCATCAGCCTGACATCCCGGTCCTGGATGTGCCGCCGGTCCTCGCGCAGATGCAAGGTGATGCTGTCGGCTCCCGACTCCTCGGCCAGCAGCGCCGCGTACAGCGGATCCGGGTAGCGGGCGCGCCGCGCCTGGCGCAAGGTCGCCACGTGATCGATGTTCACGCCGAGAGCGATTCCTGAATGCAGCCCGTCACCGCTCATGAACCCTCCTGCACGGCAATCTCGCGCCGGCGCAGCGCCAGCGCGACTTCGCGCGATTTCAGAGAACGGCCGTCGAGACAGACGTCGATGGCCGCGCGCAGCACGCGCTTGGCGTCGCGCAGCGAGCGCGCGTCGTCGAAGCATTCCGCCTGCAGATCGGCCAGCGACTGGCCATAAACGGCGCCGGGCGCCTCGGCCACGCAGAGCTGCGGGCCGCTCATCGCGGCGAACCGGTAGTAGCGGCCGGGCTCCACCGGCAGGCCGTCGCCCGTCGTCGCGAGCTCGAGGCCATAGCCCAAATCGTTCAACAGCCGCTTCTCGAAGCGGCGCAGCGCCGGCTCCTCGACGCCGCCGTCGCACAGCGCCTGCACGCAGGAGGCATAGGAGACGAAGATCTCGGGATGCGGATCGCAGCGCTCCGTCAGCTTCAACAGCAGTTCGTTCAAATAGAATCCGCTCATGAGCCGTTGCGGCGCCAGATGGGTCACCGGCCCATCGATCTCCGCGGTCACCAATTGACAGGCTTCCCCCTTGCCGGACCAGGACACGAGCATCCGCTGAAAGGGCCGAAGCAAGCCCCGCAGGGTGGATTTGGGCCCGTTGGCGCCGCGCGCGAACAGGGTGAGCCGTCCGTGTTCGCCGGTCATCACCTCGACGATCCGGCTGGTGTCGCGGTAGGGGTATTGGTGCAGGACGTAGGCCGGCGCCAGCCACACTCGCCGGGCGGAGGGCGTGACCTTAAGCCTGCCCCAGCTGTTCACAAAGTGTCGTACCCAAACTGGCGCAGCGCCATTTCGCTGTCCGCCCAGTTTTCCTTGACCTTGACCCATAGTTCGAGATGCACGGAGCGCTGCCACAAATCGTTGAGTTCGATGCGGGCGAGACGTCCGATTTCCTTCAACCGTTCACCGCCCTGGCCGATCACGATCGCTTTCTGACTGGCGCGCTCGACCCAGATGACGGCATTGATCATGATGCGATTGTTCTCGTCCGCAAAGCGTTCAATTTGCACATTGATGCCATAGGGCAGTTCCTCGCGCAGCTTCAGCGTCAGTTTCTCGCGCACGATTTCCGCCGCGTGAAACGGCTCATCGCGGTCGGTGACGACATCCGGAGCGAACAGCGGCGGCGACACCGGCAGCCGCGATCCGATGAGATCGATCAGGCGGTCAAGATTATCAGACTGCAGCGCCGAGATCGGAATGATACCCGACGCCGGAATGCGCTCCGTCATCTCCTCCAGGAACGGCAGCAGCTGCTCCTTGGGGAAGACGCGATCGACCTTGTTGACGACGACGAACAAGGGTTGTTTCAGGCCGCGCACGCGCTCCCACACCCAGTTGTCCTCGTCATTGAAGCGCATCGCCTCGATCACGAACAGGATGACGTCCGCGTCCTGCGAGGATGAGATGGCGACCCGGTTCATGTACTGATTCATCACGCGGCGGGTCGATTCATGCAAGCCCGGGGTGTCGACCAGCACCAGCTGAGCCTCGGGTCGGTTGACGACGCCCAATATCCGATGGCGGGTGGTTTGCGGCTTGGCGGTGACGATGGACACCTTGCGGCCGACCAGCGCATTCACCAGCGTCGATTTTCCGACATTCGGCCGGCCCACGATGGCCACATGCCCGGCGCGGAATTTCGGGTCGCTCATGCGGGCTTCCTCATTTCCGAGGGCAGCAGCGCCAGCAATTTCGCCGCAGCCAATTGTTCGGCGCGGCGCCGGCTGCCGCCCTCCCCCACGGCTGCGATGCCGAACACCGGGACTTCGCAGGCGACCGTGAAGGATTGCAGGTGAGGGTCGCCGGACACCGCGGTCAGGGTGTAGATGGGTAACGCGAGCCCGTGGGCCTGCAGCGCCTCCTGCAGGCGGGTTTTGGGATCCTTGAGCGAATCGGCCGCCGGCAGCGCCGCCAGCCGCGGTCCCATGATGCGCGCCACGGCCGCCGCTGCTGCATCGAATCCCGAATCCAGGAATATCGCACCCAACAGGGCCTCCAAAGCATCCGCCAGTATCGAGGCCCGGCGAAAGCCGCCGGACTTCAACTCCCCCGGTCCAAGGCGCAGATGATCGCCCAAGCCCAGTTCCCCCGCGATCTGCGCCAGGGTCTCGCCGCTGACCAGGGTCGCCCTCAGCCTCGACAGGACTCCCTCATCCGCCGGTGCGTGCGCATCATAAAGCAGGCGCGCCACCGCGCAATTGAGAACCGAATCACCCAGGAATTCCAGCCGCTCATTGTGTTCGGCACCGGCGCTGCGGTGAGTGAGGGCGGCATGGCACAGCTCAGGTTGCGTGAAAACGTGGCCGAATGATTCTTCGACCCAACTCTCCAGCGCGTCCGGTGTGCGGCGTGGGTTCACTGCACCTTCACGGTCTTGTCGAAGTGCACGGACAGGGACACGTTGGCGATATAGGGCACGGTATCGTCGTAGGCCGCGTGCAGGGTCAAACCACTGTCGTCCTTGGTGATCTCGATGTCTTTTTGGTCGATCCCCGTGATGTCCTCGATCGCCCAGTGTCTGTCGATGGACTTGCGCACGCCGTCCAGATTGGGGGCTTCACCCTTGAACTCCGTCGCCGCCGATTCCATGGTTCGCGCCAGTTTCATGTAGTTCAGGTATACCGGCACCAATCGAACGCCGGCGTAAACGATGACACCCGCCATCGCGAGAATGCAGAGCAATCCGATGAATGTCATGCCCCGCTGACGCTGCCGCATAAATTGCTTCATGTCCTGGCCTCCCTAAAATGACCTCTATTCAATCGTATTCCACACCCGCCGCCAGAGAGGTCCGTCACGAGTATCGAGATTAAGCCAGATTCGCACCGCCTTACCCACCAGATTCTGCTCCGGCACGAACCCTGGCGCGTCGCTTTCATCCACGAACCGGCTGTCCTTGCTGTTGTTGCGGTTGTCGCCCATGAAGAAATAGTGCCCGGGCGGCACCTCCCATTCGCCGGTCTTCGGGCCGCCGGAGGAGAACATGATGCGGTGGCGCTTGGACCCCAATTGCTCGATGGCGGTGGGGGCGCCGGCATAGTTGAATTGGTCCTGCTTGGGACCGGTGTAGGCGGGCCCGGGTATCTGCGGCATGGGCTTTCCGTTGACGTAGAGTTGGTTGTTTTCATCCACCCTGATGTGGTCCCCGGGCAGTCCGACCAGGCGTTTGATGTAGTTGAGCCGCGGATTGGGCGGCAGGCGGAACACGATCACATCGCCGCGCTGGGGGGTCCCGGTCGCAACCAACAGGGTATTGGTGACGGGCAGCCGCAAGCCGTAGGAGTACTTACTGACGAAGATGAAATCGCCGTCGAACAGGGTCGGCATCATGGAATCGGAGGGAATGCGAAATGGCTCGAACAAGAACGAGCGGATCACCAGCACCAGCACGATGACCGGAAAGAAGGACCGTGCATATTCGACGGCAATGGGCTCGCGCACCGCTTCTGCCGGCGTACCGGCCGCGGCGGCGGCAGCTTTGCGGCGACGTGCAAAAAAGAGCTGATCCAACAGCCAAATGACGCCCGATAGCGCGCCGACCACCACCAGCATGAGGCTGAAATCAACGGCCTCGTAGCGAAACAGCCTCCACAGCATCGCCACCGACAGACCCACCAGCGCATAGCCGGCGATCCTGGGCAGCCAGGGCTCCGCCGAGCTCGCGGCACCGGGGTCCCTTTTCGGCCTGAAAAACCAGCCGTCCACCAAGATCACCAACACGCAGACGACGCCCGCGCCGATCAGAGCCATGAAGAGATTATCGCCGTCGTTCACAAAATTCCCCCGATAAAAGCCAAACCAATGGTCTTGAGTGAAGCGAGTCGCGGCGGGACTCAGCTGGACTTCTTGCCGACCTGCAGGACGGCCAAGAAGGCCTCCTGCGGGATCTC
This sequence comes from uncultured Gammaproteobacteria bacterium, assembly GCA_963800375.1. Lineage (GTDB taxonomy): Bacteria > Pseudomonadota > Gammaproteobacteria > Steroidobacterales > Steroidobacteraceae > Bog-1198. The sequence continues at coordinate 395,818 of CAWDAT010000005.1, forward strand.
GACCTGACCCACCTGCTTCATGCGCTTCTTGCCGGCCTTTTGCTTCTCGAGCAGCTTGCGCTTGCGCGTGATGTCGCCGCCGTAGCACTTCGCCAGCACGTTCTTGCGCATCGCCTTGACGCTGGCGCGGGCGATGATGTGGCTGCCGATGGCCGCCTGCACCGCGATGTCGAACATCTGGCGCGGAATCAGCTCCTGCATCTTGTCGACCAACTCCCGGCCGCGGTTGTAGGAATTGTCCCGGTGCACGATGAGCGACAGCGCGTCGACCGGATCGCCGTTGATCAACACATCGAGCTTGACCAGCGGCGCGGCCTGAAAGTGGCTGAACTCATAGTCGAAGGACGCATAGCCGCGGCTCGCCGACTTCAGCCGGTCGAAGAAATCCAGCACCACCTCGGCAAGCGGCAATTCATATTGCAGCGAGACCTGGCTGCCGAGAAACAGCATTTTCTTCTGCACGCCGCGCTTTTCGCTGCACAGGGTCAGCACCGCGCCCACGTGATCCGGAGGCACGAGGATATTGGCGGTGATGATCGGTTCACGCAGCTCGGAAATGCGGTCCTGGGGTGGCAGTTTGGTCGGATTGTCGACATAGATGACCGAACCGTCGGTGAGCTTCAGCTCATAGATGACGGTCGGAGCGCTGGTGATCAGGTCGAGGTCATATTCTCGCTCCAGCCGCTCCTGCACGATATCCATGTGCAGCAGCCCCAGGAACCCGCAGCGGAATCCGAAGCCGAGCGCGGTGGAAACCTCGGGCTCGAAATGCAGCGCCGAATCGTTCAGCTTGAGTTTCTTCAGCGCCTCGCGGAACTGCTCGTAGTCGTCCGAACTCACGGGGAACAAGCCGGCGAACACCCGCGGCTGCACCTGCTTGAAGCCTTCGAGCGGTGCCTTGGCGGGATTGTTCTCCAGGGTAATGGTGTCGCCGACCGGTGCGCCGTCGATCTCCTTGATGCCGGCGATGACGAATCCGACCTCGCCGGTGTTCAACGACTCGCGGGTCACCGGTTTGGGGGCGAAACGGCCGAGTTTGTCGACCTGGTGGCTGCGGCCGGTCGACATGACGCGGATCTTCGCTCCGGTTTGCAGCGCACCATGCATGACGCGCACCAGCGAGACCACTCCCACATAGTTGTCGAACCAGGAATCGATGATCAACGCCTGCAGCGGCCCGTCAGGGTTGCCCGAGGGGGCCGGAATGCGCTTGACCAATTGTTCCAGCAGCTCGGGTACCCCGAGGCCGGTCTTGGCGCTCACCAGCGCGGCGTCCTCGGCCGGAATCCCGATGATCTCCTCGATTTCGTGAATGACCTTGGCCGGATCGGCCGAGGGCAAATCGATCTTGTTGATGACCGGGAGCACCTCGAGCCCCTGATCGAGCGCCGTATAGCAGTTGGCGACGCTTTGCGCTTCCACGCCCTGGGCGGCATCCACCACCAGCAGCGCACCCTCGCAGGCCGCCAGCGAGCGTGACACCTCGTAGGAGAAATCCACATGGCCCGGCGTATCGATGAAATTCAGCTGGTACAGCTCGCCGCTGACCGATTTGAAGGCCAGCGTGACGCTCTGCGCCTTGATGGTGATGCCCCGTTCGCGCTCCAGATCCATCGAGTCGAGCACCTGCGCCTGCATTTCCCGCGCATCGAGGCCGCCGCATTCCTGGATGAAGCGGTCTGCCAAGGTCGATTTGCCGTGATCAACATGAGCAATGATGGAAAAATTGCGGATATTCTTCATCGACGCCTAGGCTTGGAAAAACTCCCTATTATACCGGTCGGCGATGGTACGCGAGGGCCTTATGTACTTCTTCGGGGTCCAAACGCCCATGACAGACCAATTCGCCGGCGAACAGCAGCACCGGAATCTTGTGACCGTAGCGCACTTTCGCCGCCGGATCGGCATCGACGTCGAGCACATCGACGCCCGCCTGGGCCGCCGCCGGCAACTCGGCAAGCGCCTCGAGCATCTCCTCGCACAGGCCGCACCCCGGGCGCGAGTACAGCAGGAAGCGCATCGTCAGGGGTGCGGCAGCTCGGGGCCGTCCACGGACTTCACCGAGTGGGCGATGAACTCGACGGTCTGCGCCGGCACTTCGCCGACCGCGGTCACCTGATGACCCTGAATGACGGTGGAGAATGCGAATCCGGATCCCACCCGCGCGAGCCCCTGGATCGGCGGCTCGGAAGGCGCGCCCGAGCTTGCATCCGTGCCCGCCACGCCCCGCGCATCCGCCCCCGGCGCTTCGACGAACACCGACACCGTGGCCAATCCATCCGAGTACACCAGGTGGCTCGCGGGCACGGAGCCGCTGCCGAGAATTTGCGCACCGGCCACCGTCAAGTGAAATCCGGGTGGCAATTGACTGGCGCGGTACGCCGCGAGCGCCGGCGAGGCGTTGTCGTGCGAAGGTCCCTGCCGCACCCATCGCATGCCGTCGGTGTGCACGGCCGGCGCAAGCTCGCTGTCCGGGATGCTGTCCGGCATGTCGAGGCGCGCAAAGAAAATCTGCTCGATCACCGCGCCGTGCGAATCGCAGAGCTGCGTCTTCAAAGGCATGGCCGTCTTCTCATCGAGCCACAGACGGTAGCCAAAGCGATATTGATCCCTGGGGTTCACGGCAATGACCCGCGCCGTGCGGCCGAGAATGCGCGCCGGCGCCAGCGACTCGATTCGGTAGAACTCATCGACATCCGCGCCGAACTGGGGCAACGACCCGAGGAAAGGGCCGTGATCCGGTCGCGGTTCGATCAGCACCGTATGTTGGTCGGGCAAATAACAGGTCAATTCGCCGTTATTGCGCACGAACTCCCGTCCGGAGCCGTCCAGCGACTGCAGCCGCTCGGTCACGCGCCCGGCCCGCACCCGGTGCACGATCCGCATGGTCTCCACACGGCCGTCGCTCAGGTGAAAGAAGGTGCCGTCGTAATTGCGCGTGGCCAGCGCCTGATTCATTTTCTGCAGCCACTCCCGCGGGTCATCCGCACCGCGCGAGCGCTGCGGCAGCGCGGTCAACAAGGACCCGACCACCGCGCAGGAAATCAACCAATGGGCGCGATTACGCAGCAGCTGCGTCATGGAGCGACATGCGCCGCCGCCTGATTGACCACCGGCTGCTGTTCATCGGACTCGATGAGCAGGTCCGCGAGCACGCCGCGCAAATCGAGCCCTGAAGAGTAGCGGCTGTGCGCCAGGACATAATTGGCCAGCCGTCCCTGCGGCATCGCCACGGGCGCGCCGGGCGAGGCGGCAGGCACCGTATACGAGAGCGGCTCCCGCGGCGTCTGCGGGACGATGCTGCGGGTGGGCGCCGCCACGTTGCGCACGATGATCGGCGCGCCCGGTCGCAACGTCGGCGCGACCGCCCGCTGCTGCAGGGCGACCACGGCGACTGCCGCGACGCCGGCCGCCACCGCGGCCCCCGCAAACGGCCGCCACCATCGAGGCGCTCGAGAATCCCGCGCCTGCCCGCCGGCCGGAACCACCGGCTCGCCGTTGATGGCCAGATTCACCCGTCCGGCGAAGTCGCGCATCAACAGACCGCGCCCGGTGCCGCGGATCGCCTCGCCGATCAGCGCATAGCGGCCGAAGCTCTCGCGCAAATCGCCGTCGCGGGTGAGCCGCTTCAACAGCAATTCGGTTTCTGAGTCGTGCAATTCTCCGTCGAGAAATGCCGAGACCTGTTCACGGATTTGTTCGCTCATGTGTCCTCAGGCCGACCAAGGCCGCCGTCGAATATGGGCCGCAATTTCTTGTCAATCGCCTCGCGTGCGCGAAAAATCCGCGAACGCACGGTACCTACCGGACAATCCATCGTCTGCGCGATGTCTTCATAGCTCAATCCTTCCAGCTCACGCAGCACGATCGCAGTCCGCAGATCCTCCGGCAAATTCTCGATGGCCCGGTTCACCGTATCGCGTATCTCATCGGTGAGCAGCAGACCTTCCGGAGTCTCCGACTCGGCCAAGCGCGCGTGCAGATCGTATTGTTCGGGGTCTTGCAAGTCCAGATCGTAATCCATGGGCCGACGTTTGGCGGCAACCAGCGCGTTCTTGGCCGTGTTGATCGCAATTCTATACAGCCACGTATAAAACGCACTATCGCCGCGAAACGAATGCAGCGCCCGGAATGCTTTGACGAAAGCCTCCTGGGCGATGTCTTCGGCCTCGGTTGCATCGTGCACGTAACGCATGATCAGCTTCAGCACCTTGTGCTGGTATCGCAGCACCAACAAATCGAACGCCGCACGCTCGCCACGCTGGACTCTCTCGACCAGTTTGAGGTCACTCTCCTCGACACTCATGGGTGATCCCGAACCGGCGAGCTCACAACCCAGCCTGTCGCGATAGACCCTCGCCTCGCGGAAAAGTTCGACAATTCCCGGACGGGGCCGGATTTAAGCGTGACTTGGCGCACAGGTTCAAGATTCTAACAGCGGCGGGCGCTGCGCTAACGGCCGGTCGGCGGGTTTCGGTCGGCGAACGATCCCGAAGTGATGCTGTCGATCAAGGAGGCGAACCGCGACGGCGGCGGGTCCGGACCCAGGCAATAGCCATAAAGAGCCGTGTCCTCGCTTTCCAACAGGCGCCGAAACGCCTCTTGTTCGGCTTTCGATGCAGCGCAGAACCGCTGGTCCATATAACGCGCCAGCAACACGTCGAGCTCCTTCATGCCGCGGCGGCAACGCCAGCGCAGCCTGCCGAGTTCCTCGGGCTCGATCGGCGGCGCGCCGGCATCGTTGAGCGGCGGCGGAATCATCAATGGCGGCGGAGTGCCAACATGTGCTTGATCTCGCCGATGGCCTTGGCGGGATTCAGATCTTTGGGACACGCTTCGGTGCAGTTCATGATGGTGTGGCAGCGGTACAGCCGGAACGGGTCCTCGAGCTCATCGAGGCGCTCACCGGCCGCCTCATCGCGACTGTCGACGATCCAGCGATAGGCGGCGAGCAGCGCCGCCGGTCCCAGGTAGCGGTCGCTGTTCCACCAATAGCTGGGACAGCTGGTCGAGCAGCAGGCGCAGAGTATGCAGGCCGACGGACGATCGACCTTCTCCTGATCCTCCTTGGACTGCAGGCGCTCGCCGTCGGGCGGCGCCGGGGTGCGGGTCTGCAGCCAGGGTTTGACGGACGCGTACTGCGCATAGAAATTGGTGAGGTCGGGGATCAAATCCTTGACCACCGGCAGGTGCGGCAGGGGATAGATCTTGATCTCGCGCTTGACGTCGGCGCAGGCGCTGACGCAGGCCAGGCCGTTCTTGCCGTCGATATTCATGGCGCACGAGCCGCAGATCCCCTCCCGGCAGGAGCGCCGGAAGCTCAATGTGGGATCGATCTCGTTCTTGATCTTGATCAAGGCGTCCAACACCATCGGCCCGCAGGCGTCCATGTCCACTTCGTAGCTGTCGAGGCGCGGATTCTCGGACGAGTCGGGGTCGAAGCGGTAGATCTTGAAGACGCGCACGTTCTTGGCGCCGGCCGGCGCCTTGAATATGCGGCCGTCCTTGCGCACCTTGGAATTGGCCGGAAGACTGAATTCAGCCATCAACTGCTCCTGCTCTTCAATACGTCCGCGCCTTCGGCGGGATCGATTCCACGTCAGCGGTCAGTGTGTTCAGATGCACGGGACGGTACTCGATCCGGGTTGTGCCCGACGCAGCCACCCAGCACAGGGTGTGCTTCATCCAATTCTGGTCGTCGCGGTTCGGAAAGTCCTCGCGGGCCTGGGCGCCGCGGCTCTCCTGGCGATTCTCCGCTGAATGCATGGTCGCGACGGCCTGTCCCAGCAAATTGTCGAGCTCCAGGGTCTCGATGAGATCGGTGTTCCATATGAGCGAACGGTCCGTGACCTGGACGTCGGCGAACGAGGCGAACACTGCCGCGAGCTTGCGCTTGCCGTCGGCCAAGGATTCGCCGGTGCGAAAGACCGCGGCGTCGGCCTGCATGACCCGCTGCATGTCCAGCCGGATGTCGGCCGTGCGCCGTGAACCCTTGGCATGGCGCAGGCGGTCCAGGCGTGCCACCGCGGCCTCGCCCGCATCGGCTTGGAACGCGCGGTGCGCGGCATCCTTCTTCACCAGCCGCGCGCAATGCCGCGCCGCTTCGCGGCCGAACACCACCAGATCGAGCAAGGAGTTCGATCCCAGGCGGTTGGCACCATGCACCGACACACACGCCGCCTCGCCCGCCGCCATGAGCCCCGGGACGGTCACCTCACGGCCAGCCACGCGGGTGATCGCCTCGCCCTGCACATTGCAGGGGATGCCGCCCATGTTGTAGTGGACGGTGGGCAATACCGGTATGGGCTCCTTGTTGACGTCCACCCCCGCAAAAATTCTCGCGGTCTCGGCGATGCCGGGCAGCCGCTCCTTGATGACCGCGGCACCCAAGTGTTCCAGATGCAGATCGATATGGTCCTTCAGGGCGCCGACGCCGCGGCCCTCGCGGATCTCCACGGTCATGGCGCGGCTCACCACGTCGCGGGACGCCAGGTCCTTGGCGTTCGGCGCATAGCGTTCCATGAAGCGGTCGCCCGCGGCGTTCGTGAGGTAGCCGCCCTCGCCGCGCGAGCCCTCGGTGATCAGGCACCCGGCGCCGTAGATGCCGGTGGGGTGAAATTGCACGAACTCCATGTCCTGCAAGGGCAGCCCGGCGCGCAGCGCCATGCCACCGCCGTCACCCGTGCAGGTGTGGGCGGAGGTGCAGGAAAACCAAGCGCGCCCGTAGCCGCCGGTCGCCACAATGACCATGTGGGCGCGAAACCGGTGCAGCGTGCCGTCCGACATGTCCAGGGCGATCACGCCGCGGCACTCGCCGTTCTCCATGATGAGGTCGAGAGCGAAATACTCGATGAAGAAATTCGCTTGGTGCTTCAGCGATTGCTGATATAGCGTGTGCAGCATGGCGTGGCCGGTGCGGTCGGCGGCGGCGCAGGTTCGCTGCGCAATGCCCTTCCCGAAGTGCGTGGTCATGCCGCCGAACGGCCGCTGATAGATGCGCCCATCCTCGGTGCGCGAGAACGGCACGCCATAATGCTCGAGCTCGATGACCGCGGCGGGTGCCTCCTTGCACATGAACTCGATCGCGTCCTGGTCGCCCAGCCAGTCCGAACCCTTCACCGTGTCATACATGTGCCAGCGCCAATCGTCGGCGCCCATGTTGCCGAGGGCGGCGGAGATGCCGCCCTGGGCGGCGACGGTGTGGCTGCGGGTCGGGAACACCTTGGTCAGGCACGCGGTCGCGAGGCCTGCCTCCGCCAAGCCGAAGGTGGCGCGCAGCCCGGCCCCGCCGGCGCCCACCACCACCACATCATAGGTGTGGTCGATGAATTTATAATCGCTCATAGCTTCAAGATCTCAGTGCGACGCGCAGGATCGCGAATATTCCGGCGCCGCACGCCAGCACGTAGAGAAATCGCAGCAGCAGCAGCAACAGCAGCTTCATGCCGGCGGAATGCACGTAATCCTCGACCACCACGGTGGTTCCCAGATAGGAGTGATAGGTCAGCACCCCGAGCAGCAGCACGGCCAGGAACCCGCTGACGGGAAGCGACAGCCAGGTCCTCACCGTGGCGTAACCCAGATCCGGCAGCAGCAGCAGTGAGAACAAGAACCACAACGTGAGCGGTATCAGCGCCACGGCGCTCACCCGCTGCGCCCACCATTGACCGGTGCCGTCCTTGGCCGATCCCCTTCCCAGCACTTGTCCCAACGGGCTGCGCAGACTCATGACGGGAAATGCCGGATCAGCGCCCAGACCACCAAGGTCAATCCCACCGCGCCCAGGACCACGCCCCAGCCGCTGGCGTGTCTCTGGGTGCGCTCGAAGCCGTAGCCTATGTCCCAAAACAGGTGACGTACGCCGTTCAAGAGGTGGTACAGAAATGCAAAGGTCCAGCCCATCAGCACGGCAAGGCCCGCCGGACTCGCAAATACCTTCGCGGCCGCGGCATAGGATCGTTCACCGCCGGCCAGGCACACCAGCCAATAGCACAGCGCCACCAGGCCGACGGCCAGCGCGATGCCGGTCAGGCGGTGCACTATCGACAGACTATTGCCGATTTGCCATCGATAAATTTGCAGATGAGGCGACGTCGGCCGGGTGCGTGCAGGAGGACTGGGCATGGCTAGAAGTCGATGCAACGGCCCCGCAGCTCCCAATCGCCGAATCGCGTCGGTTCCGGTCCGTCGCGTCCGCCCACTTCGCGCGGGCGAGGGCCGGTGGTGGCGGCCGCGGCGGCTTGATCTCCCGCGGCGGGCTCGGTGGATCGCATCGTTTGGACCTGATCTTCGGAATTCGACGTCACGGACGAAAGTTTGCCAGAAAACACCGCCCCGAAGTACCCATTCTCATCGGCAACGGCGTTACTCAACCCGACTTGCGGGGTTGACAGTCGGCTCTGGAACCCCATCTCATAGCAGGATGACCACCGTAACAGAGCTTGGGTCCGGCCGGCTGCCGCACCTTGGCGTATTGCGCTTCACCGGGCCCGACGCCTTGAGTTTTCTACAGGGCCAGATCTCCAACGATACCCGCCGACTCACCGAGGGTGCTCCACTGCTGGCCGCCTACTCGAGCCCGCAGGGCCGCGTGCTGGCCGTCATGCACTTGCTGCCGCATTCGTCCGGCGTTGCGGCCATCCTGCCGCGCGAACTGTTGCTGCCGACCCTGGACAGGCTGCGCAAGTTCGTGCTCCGGGCCAAAGTGCAAATGCAGGATGCCGGCGACGCGCTGGCCGTGGCGGGTCAACACGGCGCGCAAGCCTTGCAAGCGGCGGGCATGGCCATTCCCCCCGGCGACAGGGGCTATGAGGAGCAGGACGGCATCGGAGTCGGACGGGTGCGGCCGGGCCTCGAACGCTTCTGGGTCATCGGCCCCGCGGAGAAGCTGGCCGAGCGCGGACTCGCCGGCGACGCCGATCAAGCCGCTCGAATCGAACACGATTGGCGGCTCGCCGACATCCGCGACGGACTTCCGCAGATATATCTCGATACGCACGAGGCGTTTGTCGCCCAAATGCTCAATCTCGACCTCTTGGACGGCATCAGCTTCAACAAGGGTTGCTACACGGGGCAGGAAATCATCGCGCGTACCCAGCACCTCGGCCGCATCAAGCGGCGCGTGTACCGGTTGCGTCTGCCTCTCGGCGACTGGAGCATCGGTCAGACGCTGCACTTGAGCGACGGCCGCTCGGGCCGTTTGATCGAGGTGGCGCGAAACGGCGAGGGTGCCGAGGCGTTGGCGGTGCTCAATGTACAGGCGGCCACCGCCGACACCGACACCGTGGCGAACGCCGCGGTCAGCGCCGCGCAAATGCCGCTGCCCTACGCGCTCCAGGAGCCTGCCTGAGCTTGGCCTAAGCTGGGCGCGCGTGGCCTGCGGGGCCGCCTTCGCCCGCAGCGGGCCGCTGGAAAACATCCCCTTGAAATGGTCGCCGACCTCGACGCTCGCCGAAATGGGCGCAATCGATGTCAGCGGCCCATTGCTCACCACCAAGATCCGCGTCGATGCCTTCGTCGACACCCGCCAGAATCCGGCGCTCATCGCCGAGAACCGCGAGAAGGCCGACAAGGTGCGGCAGGTCACGACGTCGGACAGCGTTGCCGCCTTCGTCGCCGATCATCTGAAGGAGAGCATGCACGGCGCCGGCTTGAGCACCGTCGACAGCGGCGGCGATATCAGTGTCAGCGGCGAGATACGCCAGTTCTTCGTCACCGAAACCGGCACCTATAACGGTGAGATATCCCTGTTGGTTCATGTAAAGAGTGCTGCCGGCAAGGATCTTTGGTCCGGCATCGTCACGGGAGACTCCACCCGCTGGGGCCGTTCCTACAGCGCCGACAACTATTACGAAGCCTTGTCGGACATGACGCTGCGCGCGGTGTACAACTTGCTCTCGAACGCAGGGTTCCACGCAGCCTTCGCCAAATACTGATCCGGCGCCGCGGCGGCGGCGCTACAGATCGATGATCTCGACCGCCTCGGGATCCACGGCCTCGCCGAAGAAGGTGCTGCCGACGCGTGCGAAGCGCGCCGCGCCGTCGGTGGCCAGCCAGGTGATCGTGCCCTGCACGCCCGGTGCCTCGTCCGCGCGCGGCAGCATCCTTTGCACCGCGGCGGCCGTGGTCGCCGCGGAATCGACCACGTTGACCTGCGGCGGCAGCGCCTTGCGGATGACCCCCGCCAGCGCAGGAAAATGGGTGCAACCCAGCACCAGGGTATCGGGTGCGTCGCCGCCCAGAAAGATCGGATCCAGGTAGCGGTGCGCCACCGCTTCTGCGACCGGCCCGTCGACCCAACCCTCCTCCGCCAGGGAGACGAATAAGGAACAGGCCTTGGAGGTGACGCGCGCGGCCGGGTTCAGGCGGTGAATGGCCGCCGAGTAGGCACCGCCGTGCACCGTGCCCTCAGTGGCGATGACGGCAATGTGCTGCGATGCCGAGGCGGCCACCGCGGCTGCAGCGCCCGGCTCGATGACGCCGATCACCGGCAGCGTGGGGTAATGCTGACGCAGGACCTCGAGCGCGGAGGCCGATGCCGTATTACAGGCAACCACCAGACCGCGGATACGCCGCTCGATGAGCGCCGCCGCGCACTGCAAGGAGTAGCGCACCACCGTTTCCGCGCTCTTGGTGCCGTACGGCAGCCGCGCCGTGTCGCCGAGATAAACGAAATTCTCGCCGGGCATCGCCCTGCGCAGCGCCCGCAGTACCGTCAGTCCGCCGACGCCCGAGTCGAACACACCGATCGGGATCACACTTCGGGCCGCATGTGCGGAAACAGCAGGACATCGCGTATCGACGGCGAATTGGTATACAGCATGACCAAGCGGTCGACGCCGAGCCCAAGACCTGCGGCGGGCGGCATGCCGTATTCCAGCGCCCGCACGTAGTCGGCGTCATAGTACATGGCTTCCTCGTCGCCGGCGTCCTTGCGCTCGACCTGCTCCTTGAAGCGCTGCGCCTGGTCTTCGGCGTCGTTCAACTCCGAAAACCCATTGGCGAGCTCGCGTCCGCCGACGAAGAACTCCCATCGATCGGTGATGAAGGGATCCTTGTCATTGCGCCGCGATAGCGGCGACACTTCCGCGGGGTAGGCATAGGCGAAGGTCGGCTGCACCAGCGTGTGCTCTCCGGTTCTCTCGAATATCTCGATCTGCAGCTTTCCCGGACCGTCGCCGGCCTTGTAGGGAATCTTCATGTGGTCGCACACCCGGCGCAGGTACGCGGTGTCGCGCAGCGACATGGGGTCGAGATCGGCGTTGTTCGCCAGAATGATGTCTTCGATGCTCATGCGCGCGAAGCTCTTCGACAGATCGATCTCGGTGCCCTGATACACGAGCGTGCGCGAGCCGATCATGGTGTCGGCGAGGCCCTGGAACAACGTTTCGATCATTTCCATCAAATCGGTGTAGTCGGCATAAGCCTGATACAGCTCGAGCATGGTGAACTCGGGGTTATGCTGCGTCGATACCCCTTCGTTGCGGAAGTTGCGGTTGATCTCATACACGCGCTCGAATCCGCCGACCGTGAGGCGCTTCAGGTACAGCTCCGGCGCAATGCGCAGGTACATGTCCGCGTCGAGGGCGTTGTGATGCGTCTTGAAGGGACGCGCGGCGGCGCCGCCGGGGATGGGATGCAGCATCGGCGTCTCCACCTCCAGGAAACCCCGCGCATCGAGGAACGCGCGCAGATAGCGCACGATCCGCGAGCGTGTCTCGAACACCCGCCGGCTCTCCTCGTTCATGATCAAATCGACGTAGCGCCGCCGGTAGCGCAATTCGGTATCGGCGATCCCGTGCCACTTGTCGGGAAGCGGACGCAGCGATTTGGTCAGAAGCACCAGCCGCTCCACGCGCACCGACAACTCGCCGGTCTGGGTGCGGAACAAGGTGCCTTCGACGCCGATCACGTCGCCGACGTCCCAACCCTTGAACTCGTCGTAAACCTCGCCCAAGCCGGCCTTCTGCAGGAAGATTTGCATCGGGCCGCTCGAGTCCTCGATCTTGGCGAAGCTCGCCTTGCCCATCACCCGTTTGGCTCGCATCCGGCCCGCCATGCGCACGCGGATCGCCGCGGCGTCCAGCGCCTCGCCGCTCTTCTCGCCGTAGGCCGTCAAGACGTCCGCGGCCAGGGCATCGCGGCGAAAGTCGTTCGGAAAGGCAATGCCCCGCTCGCGCAGTCTGGCGAGCTTGGCGCGCCGCTCTGCGATCAGATGATTCTCGTCGTTGTCGCTCATAGTCCTTGGTCTCAAAGCCCCTGCTTGAGGCTGGCTTGCATGAACTCGTCGAGCGCTCCGTCGAGCACCGCCGTGGTGTTGCCGATTTCCACGCCGGTGCGCAGATCCTTGATCCGCGACTGATCCAGCACGTAGCTGCGGATTTGGTTGCCCCAGCTCACGTCGGACTTGGAATCCTCGAGCACTTTCGCCGCCGCATTGCGCTTGTTGAACTCCAGTTCGTACAACTTGGCCTTCAGCATCTTCATCGCGGTCGAGCGGTTCTTGTGCTGGCTGCGCTCGCCCTGACAGGCCACCACGATGCCGCTCGGGATGTGCGTGATGCGCACCGCCGACTCGGTTTTGTTGACGTGCTGGCCGCCGGCTCCGCTGGAACGATACACGTCGGTGCGCAGGTCGGCGGGATTGATTTCGATATCGATGTCGTCGTCCACCTCCGGTGAAACGAACACCGAAGCGAAGGAGGTGTGACGCCGGTTGCCCGAATCGAACGGCGACTTTCGCACCAGGCGGTGTACGCCGGTCTCGGTTCGCAGCCATCCGTAGGCATAGGGCCCCGCCATGCTGATGGTCGCCCCCTTGATCCCCGCCACTTCGCCGTCGCTCTGATCGATGATTTCGGTCTTGATGCCGTGTGCATCGGCCCATTTCAGGTACATGCGCAGCAGCATGGCGGCCCAATCCTGCGCCTCGGTACCGCCCGCCCCGGCCTGAATGTCCAGAAACGCGTTGTGGGAATCCATCTTCCCCGGGAACATGCGTTGAAACTCGAGCTGTTCGACCTCGCGGGCCAACCGGTTGACGTCGGCCTCGATCTCATCGGCCGCCCGGGCGTCCCCCTCTTCGGCGGCCAGATCGAGCAGCTCCGCCGCATCGCTCAGCGAGCGCTTGAGCCGGTCCAGTCCGCCGACGACCTGCTCGAGCCTGGCGCGCTCCTTGCCCAGATCCTGGGCGCGCTCCGGGTTGTCCCAAATACCGGGTTGTTCGAGCTCGCGCTCTACTTCCTGGAGCCGTTCGTGTCTGTTGTCGTAATCAAAGATACCTCCTCAAAGAGTCGCCGCGCTCCTCGAGATCTTTGATGAATCGTTTGATTTGATTGAGTTCCATGGGCGCGGATTCTAGCACGGTGGGCGCGCCCGGGAGGCGCGGGTCACCGGCACGCCGCGCCCGGCCGCCGCTGCCGGCGGCAATGCCTGCAGAATTGCGTCCCGTAGCCATTGTCCTGCGTCATTTGATGCCGCTGTTGACGCGGCGATTTGTGGGACGAATCCGTTGTTTGTGGGGACGAACTCGACTCCCGTGGGTGGACGCAATATCGCGCGTGGGTTGTCATGGAGGAGACGCCAGCTCGCGGTATGGAGATTTCAAGCCGATGCCAACGCTCCTCATCGGTGAGCGCGAACGCCGACTGTATCCGTTGGATGCAGAGAAAGTCGATTACATCGAATCGGACGGCAACTATGTGTCGATCCGCAGCGGCAATGCTGCGTACATCAGCCGCGACACCATCAAGCGCCTGGCGGCTGAACTGGCGCACCTGGGGTTCATCAGAATCGAGCGCTCGCTGCTCGTGAACATTCGGTCGGTGCTGTACGCCGAGACCGTTGGTCGCGGCCGATTTGCATTTACGCTGTCCTCCGGCGCCTGCCTGCAATCGAGCTCGAGCTATCGCGACGTAATCCTGCAGGCATTGCCGCTGGCGCCGTCGATGAGCCGGCGCTCCGCGAATTGACCGCTGACCCGGCGCCTCTCAATGCCGGGCGATCCGCAGATGCTGGCAATTCATCTGCAGCCGCTCGAGCCCACGGTACTCATTGACCTCCAGCCGGTAGGCAAGCTCGATCCGCGCGCCGCCGCGCAGTTCCGGATGTTCCGCGGCGCCCCCGACATAGCCGAAGGCGATGGCTTCAATCGCATCGCCGCCGCCCGCCACGAGCTGCATTTTCAGATGCCTGTCGCCGACGATGCGCGCGTCCGCGATTTGGAAGTCGCCGTCGAATACCGGCTCGGGAAATCCCTGGCCCCAGGGACCGGCGCCGCGCAGCACCCGCGCCGTCTCCAGCGACAGCTCGGCGCGGCTCAACGCGCCGTCCGAGTGAATCACGCCTTGCAGCGACTCGCGATCCGCGCGCACGGCAATCTCCGCGGCGAACGCCGTTCTGAACAGCGCCAGGTTGTCCTCGGGCATGCTCATCCCCGCCGCCATGGCGTGGCCGCCGAATTTACCGATCAGACCGGGGTGCTGCCGCGCGATGCTCTCCAGTGCGTCGCGGATATTGACGCCGGAGATCGAGCGCGCCGAGCCGCGCAGCGAGCCGTCCTCGGCGCGCGCGAAGGCGATGACGGGCCGGTTCCAGCGATCCTTGATTCTGCCGGCGACCAGGCCCACCACGCCTTGATGCCAGCTTTCATCGAACAGACACAGCCCCAGTGATTCGCCGCCGTCGTCGCCGAAGCGCAGGCCGGCGGCGATGTCGAGCGCTTCGAGCTGCATGCGCTGCTCGATCTCGCGCCGCTCTTCGTTCAGCTTGTCCAGCATGCCCGCCAGTCGCGCGGCCTCGGCCGGCTCATCGGCGAGCAGGCAGGCGATTCCGACGCTCATGTCCGTGAGCCGCCCTGCCGCATTCAGACGCGGCGCCACCGCGAACCCAAGATCGGCCGCGGTAATCTGCTCGAGGCGCCGGTTGGCCGCATTAAGGAGTGCTCGAATGCCGGGCACGCATCGCCCCGCGCGGATGCGGCGCAGCCCCTGCGCAACCAGAATGCGGTTGTTGCGGTCCAGCGGCACCACATCGGCCACTGTGCCGAGGGCAACCAGGTCGAGCAGCTCCGCCGCACGGAAATCATGCGCGCCCAGATGCCTGGCCAGCGCTGCGATGACATAGAACGAAACGCCGACACCGGCGAGCGCGGAGCTTGCGAAGCGGCAACCGGCGAGATTCGGATTGACGATGACCTCCGCGCGCGGCAATTCACTCCCGGGCAGATGGTGATCCGTCACCAATACCGGGATGCCGAGCTCACGCGCCGCTTCCACGCCGGCGACGCTGGACACGCCGTTGTCGACGGTCACTATCAATGAGGGCCGGCGCGTCGCCGCCAGGGCGACGATTTCCGGTGTCAGACCATAACCGAAGCGAAAGCGATTGGGCACCAAGAAATCGGCATTGGCAAAATTCAGGGCGCGCAATCCCCGGACCACCAACGCAGTGCTGGTGGCGCCGTCCGCGTCGAAGTCGCCGATGACGAGCACCCGACCCGCCGCGCGGTGCGCGGCCAGCAGCCGGGCCGCGGCATCGACCCCCTCGAGCGATCCGACCGGCAACAACCGTTCCAGGGACAGATCCAAATCCGCATCGGTGTGCAGCCCGCGTGCCGCATAAACCCGGCGCAGCACCGGATGCACGTCCGCCGCAAACCCGCCGGGTGCACCGGCCTCACGCCGCCGGATCGTGGGTGCGGTCATGCGAAGTATTCCCACCAGGGGCGCAGGCGGCGCCAAATTCGCCGGCTCCAGCCCGCGCCGACGCTGAACCGCCGATGGCCCGCGCACAGCTGGAGCCGCGCAATCCGGCCGCTGCGCAGTGCTTCGAGCGATTGATCGAGCGAGCCCGACTCGAGATCGTTCCACTCGGCGCTACCCGGCTCGGCAGTGCTGACGAGGACCCCCGACGCTGCAGTGCGAGAAGCATTCGGGGGCGCGGCGACGGCGCTGAAGAATGGATCCTGGCCCGCCGCCCAGCCGGCGATCGGCGGCAGTGCACTCAGCGCAGAGCCGCTTCCCCACAGCCACAGAGCGCTCACCGCGGGTTCCCCGGCGCCGACCCGCGCCCGGTTCACGGCATGCTCGAACAGCCACATCTCGATTTCACTCATGAGCCGCCGCAAGCGCGGTGCGCCGGCGCCCGTCGGCAGGTGCTCATCGATGTGCCGGCCGAGAAATTCCTCGGGATCGTCGGTCGCAACCTGTAGGGGCTGATCGCATACGCAAAACATCGCAGCGCCGCGGCCGGCGATCACGCGCATACCCGCGTCATGCCATACGCGATTGAAGTCGCGGGCCAGCGTTTCGGCCTCTGCGTGGCGCAGCGACAGGATACCGTCCGCAGGCAGCCGGACATTGTTCATTTCCGCGACATAGCGGACCGGTGTTGCGACGAGCACCGTCGCACCCGCCACCGCGCCTTGATCGACGAACAACGCGGCCGCCCCGATCCCGGGCATCGGAGTTCCCGGAGCGGCGATGACCTTGAAGGCATCGGCGCGCCAATCAGTGACGGCGCTGCAATCATCCGAGCGTGCCAAGAGTTGCTCCAAGCGCCGGCAGCGTTGCCGCGGGATCGCGTCGCGCCAATTGAAACGGAAGTAGTGGGTAGACACGAACGCTGCGGCCCCTTTTTCAGTATCTTAAGCATATGCGCTTCACCCAAGACTCCGCTGCCTCCGTCCATCTCATCCGCGCCTATGGGGACGGTGAGCTGCGCATCAATGACCAGGTCTACCGCAACGCCATCATCGTCAGCGCGTCGGCGATTCACCCGCTGCCCGACGTCCGCGCGATGGAGGACCTCGCCCGCCTCGACCCAGGGCGCATCCTCGCACTTGATCCTGAGCTCGTTCTACTAGGGACGGGGCCGCGCCAAATATTTCCAGCTTCCGCATTTCGCGCGCAATTCTTGAGCGCGGGGATTGGCTTTGAGGCCATGGATACGGGTGCGGCCTGCCGCACGTTCAATGTGCTCGTGGGGGAGCAACGCCGGGTGGTGGCATTGCTGATGCTGTGACATTCAACAGAATAAAATAGCAGGGCGCTTACGGCTTACACGATCAATACGGTATCGAGAATTCTTCTTCTTCTTGTTGATCTTATTGGTTTTCTTATCCCTCTGACCCCGTGTAAGCTTTCAGCGCCCCGCCAAATGGACTTTCCCGATCGGCGCACAGTAGAACACACGCTATCGGTGCTCGCAAGCCTGCGGGCGAGCGCCCTCAAATTTTATAAATACTTGTATATCAATACATTACATAATTAATATATAAATTACTTCGTCTTCGGCAAAAAGGGCAGCGGGTCCACGGGCCGGCCATTCTGCCGAATCTCGAAGTACAGCGCGGGTGTTCGCGGACCGCCCTCTCCCATGTGCCCGATCACCTGCCCCGTCACGACTTCCTGGCCTTCGTGCACCAACATTTCGCGATTGTGGGCGTAGGCGGACAGCAGGCTGTCGGCATGCTTGATGATGATCAGATTGCCGTAGCCGCGCATGCCGCTGCCGGTGTAGACCACTCGGCCGGCGCTCGCCGCACGCACGTCCTGTCCCAAGCGGCCCAAGAGAAGAATGCCGCCGCCCGGCACCGGACGCGGGGCGCCTGATCGGTCGGTCGGCCATACCCACTTCAGTGCACCGTCGGCGGAAGGCGGCGCCGCATTAACCGAGGCCCGCGCCGGCGGCTGCGTGGCCGCCCGTAATGGCGCAGACGCCGCACTCGTGTGGGGCGCCCCAGCCGTTGGCGGCGCGCCCGTCGTTGGCGGCGCCCCGGTCGCCGGCATCGGTGCACTCGGCGCCGGTGGGCTCGGCGCCGGGGGTGCCGGCAGCGGCTGCGGTTTGCTGACTCGCGGTGCCTCCTGCGCGGGGGGCACAACCCGTGGCGGGGCGCGTGCCGGCGGCGGCGGCGCCCGCCCCGGACCCAGCACCAAAACCTGGCCTACGGAGATGCGAAAATCGTCGCCGAGGTAATTCCATCGCGCCAAGTCGCGGTAGTCGAGATCGTGACGCCAGGCGATGCTGTAGAGCGTGTCTTGGGGACGGACCGAGTACGTCTGCGGTCCTTCGACGGCGGTATCGGCACACCCGCCGAGCAGCAGGCAGCACATCCCGAAAGCGCACAGCGAGCGCGGGGCGCGCAATGCTATTGCTGCAATCCCGATAGCAAGGGTACGAAGCTCACCGGACCGAGCGAGCGGCGCTCGATCCGGGCTTCACCCTTGGTGTAGAGGTAGAGTTCCTGGCGGCCGTCCGGACCCACAGGCGCAATCAGGCGTCCGCCGATGCTCAGTTGCTCGAACAGCGCCGGCGGCACGGCATGCGGCGCGGCCGTCAGCAGGATGCCGTCGTAAGGCGCGCGCGCCGCCCAACCGATGTTGCCGTCGTCATGGCGGAAGTTGACATTGCGGATTCGCAGTTCGCGCAAGGTGCGGCGCGCCCGCCCCAGCAGGCTCGCGATCCGCTCGATGGTGTAGATCTTCCCCACCAGCGGCGACAGCACCGCCGTCTGGTAGCCGCAACCCGTGCCGATCTCCAACACGGTGCGAACCTCGCCCGCCGCGAGCAGTGCCTCGGTCATGCGCGCCACCACATAGGGCTGCGAAATGGTCTGGCCGAAACCGATGGGCAGCGCGGTGTCTTCGTAGGCGCGGCTGGCCAGCGCCTCGTCCATGAACAGATGCCGCGGGACGTTTCGAATCCGATCCAGCACGCGCGGGTCGGCGATGCCCTGTTCCTGCAGGCGCTGCACCAGGCGCTCGCGGGTGCGCGCCGAAGTCATGCCGATACCGCTGAGCCGCGGGCCTTCCATGTAGCTACTCAAGCTTGAGCCACTTCTGCAGTTCCGGCAGTGCGGTGTGGCGCGTCAGGTCGATCTGCAGCGGCGTTATCGACGCGAACCCTTCGGCCACCGCGTGAAAATCCGTGCCGGGTCCGGCGTCCTGGCCGGCTCCCGCATTGCCCACCCAATAAACATTGCG
Source organism: uncultured Gammaproteobacteria bacterium (assembly GCA_963800375.1). Lineage (GTDB taxonomy): Bacteria > Pseudomonadota > Gammaproteobacteria > Steroidobacterales > Steroidobacteraceae > Bog-1198. The sequence continues at coordinate 414,801 of CAWDAT010000005.1, forward strand.
GCCTCTGGGATCCTTCGCCCTGACGATTGGCTTGCTGCGATGGCGGCTGCCGAGGCGCGTCACCTTGAGGCCTCGCAATTCACCGTCGGGCAGATCCGGCACATTCACGTTGAGAATCACCGGGCCCACATCCGGCCCCTGCAGCCGCTCCTGCGACATGCGGCTCACCAGTTGCGCCGCCACTTGCGCGGCGGAGGAAAAATTGCGTGGACTGCCGGGTTCGACGCACAGCGACACCGCGATGGCGGGCAGCCCCAGAAACCGGCCCTCCACCGCGGCGGCCACCGTGCCCGAATACAAGGTGTCATCGCCGAGATTCGCGCCGTCGTTGACTCCCGACAGCACGATGTCGTGTTCAAAGTCGAACAGGCCGGAAATCGCCAGGTGGACGCAGTCGGTCGGCGTGCCGTTGACATAGTAAGCATCGGTGTCATAACGCGCGGCGCGCACCGGCACATCGAGCGTCAAAGAATTGCTCGCGCCGCTGCGGTTGCGGTCCGGAGCCACGATGGTCACGGCCCCCAGGGGCCTGATCGCGGCCCCGAGCGCAATCAAGCCCTCGGCCCGATAGCCGTCGTCATTCGAAAGAAGGATTTTCACAAGATCTAACGGCCTGCCCCAAGCTGGCGAGTGTCGCCGTGCGGACTATACTGTAACGCTGTAAACCCCGATAGCCGAACGAGTCCACCCAACCATGCCCAAACAACGTCCCTCGGGCCGCGCCGACGACGATGCCGCTGCCGACGCGAAAATTTTTCGCGCCGCGGTGCATGACGTCACGCCGCTGGCGCACAGTCCCACGGCGGCGGGCATCGTGAAGCCCCGGGCGCGCGCCCGAATACGCAAGGCGGGTGCCTCCGAAATGGAAAATCTCGACGAGGCCATGCCGCTGCTCGCCGAGACTGCGCACGGCGCCGCGGCGGATGCCGTCACGGCCGACGGAGCGCTGTCCTTTCAGCGCGCCGGGGTGCGTATTCAATCGATGCGCCGCCTGCGCCGCGGCCTCTATCCCATCGAGGATGAATTGGATCTGCACGGGCTCAGCCAAGCGGCGGCGCGCCGGGAACTTGCCGACTTCATCGCGCGCAGCCGCGACACCGGTTGCCGCTGCGTGAGAATCGTGCACGGCAAAGGCTACCGGTCGGGCGCCCGCGGCCCGGTGCTCAAGACGGCGGTCAACCTCTGGTTGCGCCGGCACCCGGATGTCATGGCGTTCGTCTCCGCACGCGCCATTGACGGCGGATCCGGCGCCCTGTACGTGCTGCTTCGCGCCTGAGCGCGGATTCGAATTTGAAAGTTTCCCGGGCAAATCTTCGTCGAGGTACATCATGATTTTGAATCAAGCATGGGGCGCGAGGCTGGCCATGACGGCCGCCCTTGCCGTGGCGACGGCGTCAACTGCCGCGGAACCCGGCACCGCGCAGTCCGCCGGCGCCGCATTCGAACTTTTTAGCGCGGCCGAGGCGGCGGCCTGGAACTCGACCCAGCCGAAGCAGCCCAGCGATTTCAGCACGCGCGACCTGAGCGAGGAGAGCGGCGCGCCGACCTGCCGCTCCATGCCCGATAACGATGCGGACAATCCAAGAATCAGAATACTCGCGCCGCTTCTCGGCAAGACCCTCACCGCGCCGCTCGACATCGACCTACGGTTCCTGCCGACCGGCAGCGCGCCCATCCGGCCGGACACCTTCCGCATGTGCTACGTCGGATCGATTGCCATGGACATCACCAAGCGGATCACCGACCGCGTTTCGGTGTCACAAAGCGGCTTGCACGTGACGGGGGTCCAACTGCCCCACGGTCATCACCGTCTGTTGCTGCTCATCGCGGATGAGAGAGGCCGGCTGGGCCGCAGCGAAGCGGTGTTCGACATCGATTGAGCCGGATGGCCACCGGTCTGGTGCTGCTCCCGGGAGTGGACGGCACCGGCAAATTATTCGGCGAGTTTGCCCGGGCTCTCCGCCCCTCTCCGGCCCGATCGCCATTCGGATCGCCGCGCAAGCGCCGCCGGGTCTCGCCGGCGTCATTCTCTGCGGAACCTTCGCGAGAAATCCCTATCCATGGTTACGGTGGGCGCGGCCGTTGGCTGCCCATCTGCCGCTGAAGTCGCTGCCGCGTTGGCTGCGCGCGCCGCTGATGTGGGAATCCGCCTCGCCGCAGCGGGCTCCCGCGCAGGAACAGCGGGCAATGGCCGGCGTGTCTGCCGCGGTGATTCGTCACCGCATCGCCGCGCTGCTGGCGGTCGACGCCAGCGCCGCAGTGGTGCTGCAATTCATGCATCATCTTGGCACGCGCTAGTCAATCCTCGCCGGCGTCGAGCTCGGGAACGTCGCCGAACTCGCACAATTCGCGCAGCACCGCGGTCGCAAACTGGCCGCGCCCCAGGGAGAAACTCAACGTCAGCGTATTCACGTCCCATTCCGCGGCGAGCTCGCGAACGGCGCAGCGCAGCGCGCGGCGCTCCTGCGACAAGCCCTCGCCGGCCAGCAATTCGGCCACTGCGCTGAATTCGCTCGCCACCGCAAGCTCGTGCTGCAAGGCCTGGCCCTGCACCGCAGGCGCACCGCGGCCCCACAGGGGGCCGGAGGCGTGGACGTCGAACTGCTGCAAACGGCGGCGCAATTCGTCGTCGACGGCGCCGACGATGAAGTGGCTGCCGCTGCCGTCGAGGCTCGCCAGATCGCCGCAGCCAAGCTGCGACCAATCGCCCGCCTCCACGCGGCGCGCGAGCAGCGCATTGAACAGCAGCGATCGCGCCGCCGACAGCGCGAAGCCGCGCTCGGCGCGGCCTCGCGGCGCCGCTCCGCCCTGCACCCATGCCGCGACCCGGTCGAGATTGTAGCCGTCGCGGCCGAATCTCTGCGGCCCGAAATAATTGGGCGCACCGTGCGCCCGCAGGGCATCGAGCTTCGATTCCAATTGTTCCCGCGACCAGGTCACATCGCGCAAGCGGATGCGGAAGCGGTTCCCCGACAAGGCGCCGCGCCTCAGCTTGCGAAGATTGGCGCATGCCTCGAGCACTCTGAATTCATTCGTGCGCACGCCGAGCCAGGACTCGGCCGGCATCGCGGCGCTGCTCGGCACGCTGAACCACTGCACGGCGACCGCATGCCGGTCCTTCATGCCCGCAAAACCGACGTCGGCGGCTGCAACTCCCGCCAGGCGGGCAAGTTCGGCCGCCACCCAGCGCGTATTGGCGGTGCGCTTCTCCACCCGCAACAGCCAGTGCGGCCCGGTTCCGGAGGGTTCAAAGGACAGCCGCTCTTCGACATGAAAATCCTCCGGCGCGGCTTTGAACGTGGCCGGCGGCAGCGGCGCGCCGTGCGCTCGCGGCGGCTGCAAGGCGGCCCGGTTCCACGCCTCCGCACGCCGGCCATGCATGCTCAAGAGCTCACGGCCCCAGGAGGACGGAGGCGAGCGCCGCCAGTCCTTCGCCGCGGCCGATGAACCCGAGACGCTCGGTGGTGGTGGCCTTGATATTGATCAGCTGCGCCGCGGCGCCGAGATCGGCGGCGAGATTGGCCGACATGGCGCTGCGATGCGCGGCGATGCGCGGCGCCTCGGCCAGCACCGTGATGTCTGCATTGATCAGTTTCAATCCGGCGCCCTGCATGCGCCCGGCCACCACGCGCAGGAACACGCGGCTGTCGGCGCCGCGATATTGAGGATCGCTGTCGGGGAAATGCCGGCCTATGTCGCCGTCGCCCATTGCTCCCAGCAGTGCGTCGCATAGGGCGTGAATGACCACGTCGCCGTCGGAGTGCGCCACCACCCCCTTGGGATGCGCGATTCGCACGCCGCCTAAGGTGACATGATCGCCTTCGCCGAAGGCGTGCACGTCGAAACCCTGCCCGATTCGCATCGGTCTCTCCTCGGTCATTTTCAGTATTCTTTCCGCGACCGCCAGGTCCTCGGCTCGGGTCACCTTGACGTTGAACGGCGAGCCCTGCACCAGCGTCGGATGCAACCCTAAACGCTCGACGGCCTGAGCCTCATCCGTCACGGTGATGCCGCCCAGCGCCGCTTCCTTCAGCGCATGACGCAGCTGCTCGAAGGCAAAGACCTGCGGTGTCAGTGCCCGCCACAAGCCGGCGCGATCCACGGTCGCCACATGATCGCCGAGTTCCCGTTTGACGGTGTCGACGATGGGCGCCGCCAGCACCGCGCCGGCACGGCCGTCGCGGCCCTCGCCGCCCGCGCCCACCGCATCCAGCAAGGCGGACAGATCCACGGCGGTCAAGCAGGGGCGCGCCGCATCGTGAACCAGTATCCAGTCATCCGCGGCTGCCTGGCCGTCCAACTGCTCCAGCGCGTTCGCCACCGAATCCTGTCGATTGACGCCGCCGGGCGCCGTTTGAATCTTGGGCGACGCCAACTGCGCAGCGACTTCCGACCAATGCCGATCATCCGGCGCCAGCGCGACCACCACGGCATGCACCCGCGGTTCCGCCAACAGCGCGCGCAGCGACCATTGCAGCACGGTGGCGCCCAGCAACGGCGCGTACTGCTTGGGCGCAGGAGAGGATGACGATGCGGAGAAGCGTGCACCGCGGCCCGCCGCGGGAACGATGGCCCAGACGCGCCGCACTGCTCGGGCGGAGTTCACTGCGCGCGGGCGGTGACGGCGGTCGCTGGCGCGGCGGGAGCGGGAGTCGCCGCCGTCACGACTTGGTAGAAAGTTTCGCTGTTGCCGACCATGCCCAGTTCGCTGCGGGCGCGCTCCTCGAGCGCGGTCAATCCCACCTTGAGATCAGTGACTTCGGCAATCAATTGCCGATTGCGCTCAGCCTGCTCGTGGTTGGCCGACGCTTGCAGCTCAACAGCCGCCTGCAGACGCGAGACCTCGCGCACTCCCTGATCCGAGAGCCAGAGGCGGTATTGCAGCAAAACCAGCGCCAGAGCCAGGATGGCAGTAAAAATCCTCATGGGGACAGGAGCTTAGCATGAACTCTTAAGAGATTGGAACCGATAATGCGTGTATTCCTGCATAGGCCGCCTTGCCGCCAAGCTCGCCTTCGATCCGCAGCAACTGGTTGTACTTGGCAATCCGGTCGGAGCGCGACATCGACCCCGTCTTGATCTGGGTGGCGGTGGTCGCGGCGGCGATATCCGCAATGGTGGAATCCTCCGTCTCACCCGACCGGTGCGATATCACGGCTGCGTACTTCGCCGCGTGCGCCATGTCGACGGCGGCCAGCGTCTCGGTCAAGGTGCCGATCTGATTGGGCTTGATGAGGATGGCATTGGCGATTTTCTTCGCGATGCCCTCGGCAAAGATCTTGGTGTTGGTGACAAACACGTCATCGCCCACCAACTGCACTTTGGCGCCCAATTTTCGGGTGAGGATGGCCCAGCCATCCCAATCGCTTTCGCTCATGCCGTCCTCGACGGTGACGATGGGGTACTTGGACACCAGACCCGCCAGGTAGTCCGCGAACTCGGCGGAGGTGAATTTCCGGCCCTCCGACGCGAGATCGTACACCCCGTCCTTGAAGAACTCCGTGCTGGCCACGTCGAGGCCGAGGTAAATATCCTTGCCCGCGCGATAGCCGGCCTTGTCGATGGCTTCCAATATGGTGGTGAGCGCCGCTTCATTCGACGGCAGATCGGGTGCAAAGCCGCCTTCGTCGCCGACCGCGGTGTTGAGCCCCTTGGCATGCAATACCTTCTTGAGAGTGTGAAACACCTCGGCGCCGTAGCGCACCGCTTCCGAGAAGGACGGCGCGCCGATGGGGAGAATCATGAACTCCTGGATATCGATGCTGTTGTCGGCGTGCGCGCCGCCGTTGATGATGTTCATCATGGGGACCGGCAGCGTCACGTCGCCGTCGCCGCCCAAGTGCCGGTACAGGGGCTTGCCATTGTCGCGCGCCGCCGCATGGGCGGCCGCCAGCGACACCGCCAGCAGCGCGTTCGCACCCAGATTGGATTTGAAATCGGTGCCGTCGGCCTTGAGCAGCCGGGCATCGAGCCCGCGCTGATCCTGGGCATTGAAGCCCGTCAGCAACTCGCGCAGCGGCCCGTTGATGTTGGCGACGGCCTTGAGCACGCCCTTGCCGCCGTAGCGCTTGGCATCGCCGTCGCGCAATTCCACGGCCTCGCGCGAGCCGGTGGAGGCGCCGGAAGGAACCGCGGCGCGACCGACGATGCCGGAATGCAGCACCACATCCGCCTCGACGGTGGGATTGCCGCGCGAATCGATGATCTGGCGCCCCTTGATATCGACGATTCGGCTCATAGCAAAGATTCCTCGAATGGTTGCCTTTTCACTGCCATATCCAGTTCCTTGAGCGTGGCGAGCAGCGACGCCATGCGGTCCAGGGGCCACGCATTCGGGCCATCCGACAGCGCCTTGGCCGGATCGGGATGCGTCTCCATGAAGACTCCGGAGATGCCCGCGGCCACGGCCGCGCGGGCCAGCACCGGCACGTGCTCACGCTGGCCGCCCGATGAATCGCCCTTGCCGCCGGGCAGCTGCACCGAGTGCGTGGCGTCGAACACCACCGGACAGCCGGTGCCGCGCATGATGGCGAGGGAGCGCATGTCCGACACCAGATTGTTGTAGCCGAACGAAAAGCCGCGTTCGCACACCATGATTCCGGCATTGCCGGTGGAGCGCGCCTTGTCGACCACGTTCTGCATTTCCCAGGGCGACAAGAACTGGCCCTTCTTGATGTTCACGGGCTTGCCCTGCGAGGACACGTTGACGATGAAATTGGTCTGCCGGCACAGAAATGCCGGCGTCTGCAGCACATCAACCACCGCGGCCACTTCCTCGAGCGGCGTGTCCTCGTGCACGTCGGTGAGCACCGGAACTCCGATCTCCCGGCGCACCGTCGACAGGGCTTTCAGGCCCGCCTCGATTCCGGGTCCGCGGAAGCTGGCACGCGAGGAACGATTGGCCTTGTCGAAGGACGCCTTGAAGATGAACGGAATGCCGAGCGCCCCGGTCATTTCCTTCAAGCGCCCGGCAACATCGAGCACCAGAGCTTCGCTTTCGATGACGCAGGGACCGGCGATCAGGAAAAACGGCCGGTCGGGGCCCACCTCGAACGAACCCAATTTCATGCGGTCGCGCGCCCGGGCTGCAGCGCCGCACGGTACTGCCGGGCCGCTCGAACGAATCCCGTGAACAGCGGATGTCCGTCGCGCGGGGTCGAGGTGAACTCCGGGTGGAACTGGCTGGCGACGAACCATGGATGCGAGCGCAGTTCGATGAATTCCACCAGGCCGTCCGCCGAGAATCCGGAGAAGCTCAGGCCCGCCGCGGTCAGCTCCTCGAGATAGTGATTGTTGAATTCATAGCGGTGGCGGTGGCGCTCGAAAATCGATGCCTTGCCGTAGGTGGCGTGCGCCAGGGAGCCTTGCACCAGTCTCGCCTCCTGGGCGCCGAGGCGCATGCTGCCGCCCAAGTCGGATTTTTCGTCGCGCACCTGCTGGCCGCGCTCCAAGTCCTGCCACTCGGTGATCAGTGCGATCACCGGATGATTGGTGGCACGGTCGAACTCGGTGCTGTTCGCGCCCTTCAGCGCCAGCACGTTGCGCGCATATTCGATGATCGCCAGCTGCATGCCGAGGCAGATGCCGAGATAGGGAATGCGGTTCTCGCGCGCGAAGCGGATGGCCTGAATCTTGCCCTCGATGCCGCGGTCGCCGAAGCCGCCCGGCACCAGGATGGCATCCATGTTCTGCAGCGCGGCCGGTCCCATGCGTTCGATGTCCTGCGACTCGAAATAATGAATGTTGACGCGGGTGCGCGTCTTGATGCCGCCGTGCATCAGCGCCTCGTTCAGCGAGATGTAGGAGTCGCGGATCTGCACATACTTGCCGACCATGCCGATGTCGACCACGGCTTCCGGATTCTGCTTGGCGGCCACCACGGCGCGCCATTCCGGCAGATCGGTGGGCGGGGCGTCCAGGCGCAGCTTGTCGACGACGATGTCGTCCAGCCCCTCTTCGTGCAGCAGCATCGGAATCTTGTAGATGTCGTCCGCGTCGACGCCGGAAATCACGGCACGCTCTTCGACATTGGTGAACAACGCAATCTTGCGCCGCTGCTCGTCCGGCAGCGAATGCGCGCAGCGGCACAGCAGAATGTCCGGCTGAATGCCGATGCCGCGCAGCTCCTTGACCGAGTGCTGGGTGGGCTTGGTCTTGATCTCGCCGGAACCGCCGACGATGGGCACCAGCGTCAAGTGCATGTACAGCACTTGGTTGCGCCCCAGTTCCACCCCCATCTGGCGGATGGCCTCGAGAAACGGCAAGGATTCGATATCGCCCACCGTGCCGCCGATTTCCACCATGCACACGTCGGCGTCGCCGGCGCCCATGCGTACCCGGTACTTGATTTCGTCGGTAATGTGCGGAATCACCTGCACGGTCGCGCCGAGATAGTCGCCGCGCCGCTCCTTGGCGATGACCCGCTCGTAGATGCGCCCGGTGGTGAAATTGCTGTTGCGCCCGGTGGTCATCCGCACGAAGCGCTCGTAGTGGCCGAGATCGAGATCGGTCTCGGTGCCGTCGGCCGTGACGAAAACCTCGCCATGCTGGAATGGACTCATGGTGCCGGGATCCACGTTGATGTAGGGATCCAATTTCACCATGCTGATCTTGAGCCCGCGGGCCTCGAGAATGGCCCCGAGCGATGCGGAGGCAATGCCTTTGCCCAGCGAGGAAACGACGCCGCCGGTGACGAAAACGAATCGAGTCATGATGCCACCGCCGATAAAGTTAAGCCTCGCGCACGACCTTGAAAACGCGCGGTGCAAACGAAGCCAATTGGGAACAATGAGAATTCGACGGGAATTCAGGTTAGCAGATCGGGAGGCTCGGGACAATCCCAGGCGCGCTCCTAGTCGACAATCGGCGCCTCGGCCCAGCGAATCGCGAGGCCCGGCTGATGTTGCGGCACGCAGCGGCGCGCATCCAGCCACCAATCGGCGACCGCGAGCAAGACATCGCCGTCGAACACCAGGGGCAGCGCATCGCGCATCCAGGGCAGCACGCCGTATGACTGGCACAGGTGCTGCACGGTCTGCGTTCTGGCTTTGGGCGAGGGCCGCAGGCTTTCGCCGCCGCCACGCCGCCGCACCTGCAACACCTGCGGCAGCTGGGCAGCGTCCAGACCGCCGGATTGCGCGACCCAGTGCAGCGTGCCCAAGTTCGCGCCCAGCTCGATCGGCGAGCCGTACGCGGGCCGCCAGCTGCGTGTCCCTTCCAGCCGCGGCGGCTGTGCCGCGGTGAGAAACACACGCTGCCGATAGCGGCGCAGCGCGTGATTGCCCCACACGATGACCGGCATGTGATCGCCCTGCGCGTCGAACAGTTGCCGCAGCGCCTCGGTCAAGCGCGCGGTGGACGGCGGCTCCGCGCGCAGCTCGCTCAGCCAGAAACGCACGGCGTTGATGCGCTGCGCCTCGGTGAGCGCGCGCAGGCCGGGCACCGACAAGGCGTCGCCGTCGCGCAGCCGGCCGACGTGAACCGCGGCCGCGCCGTCCAACACCTGCTGCGCCTGGGCGGCATGGCTCGCCGCGCGCGACAAGGCAACGGCCGAACCCGGCCAGCGCGCCTCGATCAGCGGCCAGACCTGCCTTCGCAGGTAACTGCGGTCGAAACGCGGATCCTGATTCATCGGGTCGAGAATGCAGGCCGCGCCGGCGCGCGCATCCGCGGCCAGCAACTCGGCTTGCGGCACGTCCAACAGCGGCCGCAGGTGCCAGCCCGCCCCCAGGGGTCGGCACACGGGCATGGCCGACATACCCTTCAAGCCCGCGCCGCGCAGCGCCTGCAGCAGCAAAGTCTCCGCCTGATCCTCGGCGTGATGCGCGGTCAACAGACATTCACCGGGGAAGAGCTGCGCCTCGAGGGCGGCATAGCGCGCGTCGCGCGCCGCCGCCTCGAGCGATGCGCCGGGCGGCGCATCGACCGTGACGCCGATGACGCTCAAAGGCACGTTCAACTGCGCGCACAGCTCCACGCAGGCGCCGCGAAACGCGGCGGCCGCGCTCTGCAGACCGTGGTCGATGTGCACCGCGCGCAGGCGCAGACCGCGGCAGGACTCGCCCAGCGCCGACGCCGCGATCAGCAACGCGGCCGAGTCCGCGCCGCCGCTCAAGGCCACCACCAGCCCCGTGGCGCCGGCGGGAAGGTGGGCGCCAAGGACCGCGCCTAAGTGGCCCGCGGAAAAGCTCATGAGGGTGCCGGTGGCGAGCGGTACTGGACCGTTGCGCTAGGGCTCGCGAAACGCGCCGAAGCCGCGCAGGCGCGCCTGCCGGGCGTCGAGCAATTGCGTCACCGGTTGATTCCGCAGCTCCCCCAGATGCTTGATCATGCTTTGCTTCACGGTCTCCGCCATGACTTGCGGCTCGCGGTGCGCGCCGCCGTGCGGCTCTTTGAGGACTTCATCGACCAGGCCCAACTTCTTCAGACGCTCCGCGGTGCCGCCCATGGCGTCGGCGGCGATTTCCTTCTTCTCGGTGCTCTTCCATAGAATCGACGCGCAGCTTTCCGGAGAAATGACCGAGTAGGTGCTGAATTGCAGCATCACCAGGCGGTCGCAGACGCCGATCGCCAGAGCGCCGCCCGAGCCGCCCTCACCGATCACCACGCTCAACACCGGCGCCGCCAGATTCGACATCTCGAACAGGTTGCGCGCGATGGCCTCGCTCTGGCCGCGCTCCTCCGAGCCGATGCCGGGGTAGGCCCCCGGCGTATCGATCAGGGTCACCACCGGGATGCGAAAGCGCTCGGCCATCATCATCAGCCGCAGCGCCTTGCGGTAGCCCTCGGGCTTGGGCATGCCATAGTTGCGCCGCACCCGCTCCTTGGTGTCGCGCCCCTTCTGGTGGCCGATCAGCATCACCGGCATTCCCTCCAGCCGCGCCAGGCCGCCGACGATGGCCAGATCGTCGCTGTACATCCGATCGCCATGCAGTTCGTGCCAGTCGGTGAAGATCATGGACACATAATCGAGCGTGTAAGGACGTTGAGGATGACGCGCCAACTGCGTGATTTGCCAGGGAGAAAGATTGGCAAAAATGCTGTTGGTTAGCGCCTGGCTCTTCGACTGCAGGCGATTGATCTCTTCGCTGATGTTGACGCTCGAATCTTGGCCGAGGAACTTCAGTTCCTCGATCTTCGCCTCGAGCTCCGCAATCGGCTGTTCAAACTCTAGAAAATTCATTGCCATGAAGATGTTTCCTCGCCGCGAACATCGTTTCGCTGACCATACACTAAATACCATCCGTCGCGGCCCACCAAGTCCGTCAGCTTGTCGAGCAGCGAACGCGATGCATGCACCGACCATGCGCCCGCGAGATTCAGCCGTCCGCTGTAGTCGGGGCGGTTGACGGCAATGCTGACGCCGCAGGGACCGCGCAGGTGGGGCTTCAACACCTGTTCGAAGCGATTCATGCCCTGCGGCCCGTCGAATTCCGCCGGCCATCGCAGCCACAGGCGCCGTGCGTAACGTTCACGGGCGCGGTCGATGTCCATCAGAGATTTCGCCTGCAGCCGCCACGCCTCGATGAAGTCGTCGAAGCGCAGCGTGCCGTCGACGATCAGGATGGCGTCCTTCACGATGATGTCGCGATGCTGTTGAAAAATCTCTTCGTACAGGCTGACCTCGAGCCGCGCACTGCGGTCGTCCAGGATCAGCGTCACGCGGTTGGGCCGGCGGCGAATCTCCAGCACCAAGCCGGCGACGGTGGCGGGCTTGCCGGCCGACCAGGCGCGCGGGCCATCGGCGGCAGCGGCCGGCTTCGGGCCGCCCACATCGGCCAGCCGCGCGCTGACCAAGAATTTCAAATCCGGCTCATAGGGTGTGATCGGATGCCCGCTCAAGAACAGCCCCAGGGTCTCGCGCTCGCCCGCCAGGCGCTGCGCCTCGGTCCAGTCGGCCACCGCGGTGTCCGGCGCGGCGCTCAGGCCGAACAAGTCGACCTGGCCCACGCTCATGGCACGGGAATTCTGCTCCCCCAGATGCATGGCGCGATCGAGCTCGGCGGTCAACGTGGCGCGATTCGGCCCGATCCGGTCCAGGCTGCCCGAGCGGATCAGCGCATCGAACACGCGCCGATTCACCTTTTGCAGGTCGATGCGGCGGCAGAGGTCCGGAAGGCTCTGAAACGGCCCGTTGCGCTTGCGCTCCTCGATGATGGCCTCGACCGCGGAAGCGCCCACGCCCTTGATGGCCCCCATGCCATAACGGATGCTCATGGGGCCCGACACGTGGAAGGCGAACAGCGACTCGTTGACATCGGGCGGCTGCACGGTGAGCCCCATGCCGGCGCATTCATCGATGAGCGTCACGACCTTGTCGGTCTTATCCATGTCCGAGGACAGCACCGCCGCCATGAACGCTGCCGGGTAGTGCGCCTTGAGCCACGCCGTCTGATAGGACAGCAGCGCGTAGGCCGCCGAATGCGATTTGTTGAAGCCGTAGCCGGCAAATTTTTCCATCAAATCGAAAATATGCGTGGCCTGCGCCTCGCGCACGCCGCGCGCCACCGCGCCGCTGACGAACACCGAGCGCTGCTTGGCCATCTCCTCGGCCTTCTTCTTGCCCATGGCACGGCGCAGAAGGTCCGCTCCGCCGAGCGTGTAGCCCGCCAGGATCTGCGCGATCTGCATCACCTGTTCCTGGTAGAGAATCACGCCGTAGGTGGCCGCCAGCACCGGCTTCAAGTCCGGGTGCAGGTAATCGATGGTGGCGCCGGTGGTGTCGTGTTTGCGGGCAATGAAATCATCGACCATGCCCGATTGCAGCGGACCGGGACGGAACAGCGCCACCAGCGCCACAATGTCGCCGAAGCGGTCGGGCTGCAGGCGGCGGATCAGGTCCTTCATGCCGCGCGATTCGAGCTGGAATACCGCGGTGGTCTTGCAGCTCTTGAGCAGCGCATAGGTCGCGGCGTCGTCCATGGGCAGAGCGCCGATGACGAGCGGTTCTTCGTGCGTCCGGGCGCGCGATAGGTTGATGTCGCGCACCGCCCAATCGATGATGGTCAGGGTGCGCAATCCCAAGAAATCGAATTTGACCAGCCCGGCGGCCTCGACGTCGTCCTTGTCGAACTGCGTCACCGGCGTGGTGCTGCCCTCTTCGCAGTACAGCGGAGTGAAATCGGTGAGCACCGACGGCGCGATGACCACGCCGCCCGCATGCGTGCCGGCGTTGCGCGCGAGACCCTCGAGGGATCGCGCCAGATCGATGAGTTCGCGGATATCCGCATCGCCTTCATACAGGCGCCTGAGCTCTTCTTCTTGCTCCAGCGCCTTGTCGAGCGTGATGCCGATCTCGAAGGGAATCAGCTTCGCGATCTTGTCGACATAGCCGTAGTTGTGGCCGAGCACCCGGCCGACATCGCGCACCACGGCCTTGGCCGCCAGGGTCCCATAGGTGATGATCTGCGAGACGCGCTCGCGGCCGTACTTGTTGGCCACGTATTCGATCACCCGGTCGCGTCCCTCCATGCAGAAGTCGACGTCGAAGTCCGGCATGGAGACGCGTTCCGGATTCAAGAATCGCTCGAACAGCAGGTCGTGTTCGATCGGATCCAGATCCGTGATGCCCAGCACATAGGCGACCAGTGATCCGGCACCGGAACCGCGGCCGGGTCCCACCGGCACACCGTTCTCGCGTGCCCAGCGGATGAAGTCGGCGACGATCAAGAAGTAGCCGGCGAATCCCATGGAGCAGATGACGCCGAGTTCCAGGTCCAGCCGCGCCGCGTAGTCCGCCCGCGGGGCCGCCGTCGCGGCGGCGCGCAGGCCCGCCAGGCGCACCTCGAGGCCGCGCGCGGCCTCGTCGCGCAGGTACCCTTCCGTGAAGCTGCCTTCGGGCACCGGATATGCCGGCAACATCGAGGCGCCCAAACGGATTTCCAGCGAGCAGCGCTTGGCGATTTCAACGCTGTTGTCCAGCAGTTCGGGCGCATCGGCAAAGAGCTCGGCCATCTCCACGGTCGATTTCAAGTACTGCTCTTCGGAATAACGCCGCCCGCGGCTCGGATCGGCGAGCAGTGCGCCGTCGTGAATGCACACGCGGGCCTCATGCGCCTCGAAATCGCCGCGGGTCAGAAAGCGCACGTCATTGGTCGCCACCGCCGCCACGCCCCGCGCCTGCGCCAATTCCAAGACGGCGTGGGCGTGAGCCTCCTCGCCGGCCCGCCCGGTGCGCTGCACCTCGAGATAGAACCGGTCGCCGCACAGTTCCTGCCAGCGGGACAGGCAGCGTGCGGCCTCATCATCCCGGCCGCGGCTGATGGCCTGGCCGATATCGCCGTCCGCGCCGCCCGACAGGACGATCAAGCCGCGCAGCATCTCGCTCTGGAGCCACCTGCGTTCCAGCATCGGCACGCCGCGCTGCTGCCCCTGCAGGAAGGAGCGGGTCACGAGTTCGGTGAGGTGGCGGTAGCCGACCAGATCCTGGCAGAGAAATACGATCCGCGACGGCGCGCGCTCGTCCGCTTCGCGAACCCACGCATCGACTCCGATCAGCGGCTTGATCCCGGCGCTCAACGCCTCCTTGTAGAACTTCACCATGGCAAACAAGTTGCTTTGATCGGTCAGCGCCACGGCCGGCATGCCGGCGGCGGCCACGGCCGCCATCAATTCCGGGACGCGCACGATGCCGTCGACCAGCGAATACTCGGTGTGCAAACGTAAATGCACGAACTGCCTCAAGGGATCGCCTCGAGTTTGAGCCGCAGCGGCGCGAACGAGCGCCGGTGCAGGGGACAAGGTCCGTGCAATTCCAAAAGCCGCTGGTGTGCGGGGGTGGCGTATCCCTTGTGAGTTGCGAAAGAATATGCAGGATAAAGCATATCCATTTGATTCATATAATGATCCCTGGCGGTTTTTGCCAGGATGGAGGCGGCGCTGATGGCAGGCTCGGTGGCATCGCCGGCGATGATGGCGCGGGCCGTCATGGGCCAGCCGAGACCCTCCAGGGGCGGCAATTGATTGCCGTCCACCAACACATGATCGGGCACCAGGGTCATCGCCAGCAACGCGCGGCGCATCGCCAGAAAGGTGGCCTGCAGAATGTTCAGCGCGTCGATCTCGGCGCGGTCGGCCCAGCCGATGCCGAAACACAGTGCTTCGCGCCGGATCGCAACGCTCAAGGCGGCGCGCTCCTCCGGGGTCAATACCTTGGAATCCGCAATGCCGTCGATGCGTCGTCGGGGGCGCAGTATCACGGCCGCGGCGACCACCGGACCCGCCAGCGGCCCACGCCCCGCCTCATCGATGCCGGCCACTCGCCGGCTCACCGGGACTGCGCCGCGGGTGACATGCGCGATTCGAGCAAGGCGAGGATGGCCTGCGCCGCGCGGGCGCCCGCATCGCGGCGCAATTCGGCATGAATTCTCGAGAACTCTTGCTCCAAGGCGCCGCGGCGTTCGGCATCGTCTAGCCACATCAAGAGCTCCGCTCCGATCGACTCCGGGACAATATCCTCCTGAAAATACTCGCCGACGACGCGCCGATCCGCAAGTAGATTTGGCTGCGCGAAGAACTTGGTTTTCACCAGGTTCAAGCGGCGCAGGAGCCAGGTGGTCAGGCCGCCCAGCCGATACAGGACCACCATGGGGCGTTTACAAAGCGCCGCCTCCAGACTCGCCGTTCCGGAGGCCACCAACACCACGTCCGCGGCGATCAGCGCGGTCTGCGCCTGGCCGTCGATGAGCCGGACCTCGAGTCCCGGGGCGTGACGCTCGAGCGCCTGTGAGAACAGTTGCCGGGTGGCGCCGCTTGCCATCGGTGCAATGAACTTGAGCTGCGGGCGCCGCGCGGCAAGCCAGCGCGCCGTGGCGGCGAAATCCTCGGCCAGCCGCGCCACCTCGCCGCGCCGGCTGCCCGGCAGCAGAGCGACGATCTGCGCGGCTGCATCCAGCCCGAGCGCGCTGCGGGCGGCTTGCCGGTCGACCGTCATCGGGATCGCATCGGCCAGAGGATGGCCGACGAATTCGGCGTGCATCCCATGCTCGTCATAAAAGCGCTTCTCGAAGGGCAGCAGGCACAGCACCAGGTCCACGGCTTCATGAATGCTGCGCGCCCGCCCCTGCCGCCATGCCCAGACCTGCGGACTCACGTATTGCACGGTCGGAATGCCGGCGGCGTGCAGCCGGCGCGCCAGCCGCAGGTTGGTGTCGGGAGCATCGATGCCGATGAACACGTCCGGGCGCACGGCCAGGAACTCATCGCCGATGCGCGCCAGCAGCCGCAGCAGGCGGGGCAGATGGCGCAGGACCTCGAACAGGCCCATGACCGCGAACGATTCGGCGGGCTCCCAGACTTCGCAGCCTGCCGCCTGCATTTTTGGACCGGCGACGCCGAAGAATTCCGCGCCCGGCGCGAGACGGCGCAGCGCACCGATCAGGTCCGCGCCGAGGGTGTCGCCGGAGGCCTCCCCTGCGACCAATCCCACCCGCAACGGAACGGCGGCGAAGCCAGGTCGGGCGTTAAGCGCGAGCGCGGCCATCGGGAGCTAGCGAACGATGCTGCGTTCGCTGCGCTTGATGAAGTCGACGAACGGCCGGATTTCTTCCTGGGTCACGGCCGCGTTCTCGAGTTCCTCCAGTGCCGCCTGCAGCTTCAATCCCGAGCGGTACAGCACCCGGTAGGCACGACGAATGTTCAAGATCTGCGCCGCCGTAAACCCGCGGCGCTTCAATCCTTCGGAATTCACGCTGTGCGGCTCGGCCGGCCGGCCGACCGCCATGACATAAGGCGGCACGTCGCGGGTGACGGCGGCGTTATGCGCGATGAAGCAATGCGCGCCCACCTTGGTGTGCTGATGCACGGCCGACAGGCCGCCCATGATGACCCAATCGCCCACCTCGACATGACCGCCCAGGGTGGCGCAATTCGCCATCACGATCTGATTGCCCAAACGGCAGTCATGCGCGACGTGCGAATATGCCATCAACAGGTTGTCGTTGCCGATCTGCGTCACGCCCCGATCGTGCGTGGTGCCGCGATTCACCGTCACCGACTCGCGAAATACGTTGCGGTCGCCGATGGTCAGAAGCGTCGGCTCACCCTTGTACTTCTTGTCCTGCGGCGCGTCCCCCAGCGAGGCGAACTGAAATATCTTGTTGTCGGCGCCGATGCGCGTCGGACCATTGATCACCGCATGCGGTCCGACCCACGTGCCGGTGCCGATCACGACGTCCGCGCCGATGACCGAGAACGGACCGATCTCGACGTTTGCCGCAATTTGCGCCTGCGGCGAAATCACCGCGCGCGGGTCGATCATCCCGGATCTCCCCTGCCCTTGTGTCCCTTGGTCTCCGGAGCGACCATGATTTCCGCCGAAGCGACTTCGACGCCGTCAACTTCCGCCAATCCGTGGAATTTCCAAATGCCCTTGAAGGCGCGTTTCAACGTGACCTTGAGGTGCAGCTGATCGCCCGGCTCGACCGGCCTGCGAAAACGCGCGTTGTCGATGGCGACGAAGTAAAAGCGGGTTTCGGTGTCCGGCACGACTCCGACGGTCTTGAACGCCAGGATGCCCGAGGCCTGCGCCAGCGCCTCGATGATGATCACTCCCGGCATCACCGGCCGGTGTGGAAAGTGCCCCGGAAAGTACGGCTCATTGAAGGTCACGTTCTTCAGGGCATGGATATGCTTGCCGGAAACGCATTCCAGAACGCGATCCACCAGCAAGAAGGGATACCGATGGGGCAATTGCCGCATGATCGCTTCGATATCCATCTTCTCGGGTTTTGACATCACCGCTCCTTTCTGTCCAACCGCCGCAAACGCGCCACCATCCGGCGCCACATTCGACTTTCCACCGCCGGCATGCCGCTCGAGTAGCTGCCGCTGCTCTTGATCGAAGCGGTCACCAGCGTATAGCCGGTCAGCACCACGTCGTCGGCAATCGTCAAATGACCGGCGATGCCGACGCCGCCGCCGATCATGCAGCGCCGGCCGATGCTGCTGCTGCCGGAAATACCCACGCAGCCCGCGATGGCGGTGTGCGCGCCGATGGTCACGTTGTGGCCCACTTGTATCTGATTGTCCAGTTTCACGCCGTCCTGCACCACCGTGTCGTCGATGGCGCCCCGGTCGATGGTGGTATTGGCGCCAATTTCCACGTCATCGCCGATCTGCACGCTGCCCACCTGCGGGACCTTGAACCAGGTGCCGGCATCCGGCGCGAAGCCGAACCCGTCGGAGCCGACCACGGCCCCGGGATGCAGGATGCAGCGCCGGCCGATGCGCACTGCGGCGCACACGGTCACCCGCGCCGTCAGGCGCGAGTCGGCGCCGACGCACGCTCCGCGCTGCACGATGCAGCCCGGCCCGACGAACACCCGCTCGCCGAGCTCGGCGCCGTCCTCGATCACGCTCAAGGGTCCCACCGTCGCCGACGCGGCGATGCGCGCGCCCCGCGCCACCACCGCGCTCGGATGAATGCCGGCCGCGGGCGGCGCCTGCGGATGCAGCAGCTCCGCGATCCGTGCATAGGCCAGGTACGGGTTCGGATCGATCAGCGCCGCGACCGGGCAGGCCTGCGCATCATCCGCCGTCACCAGCACGGCCGTGGCATGCGTCGACTCCATCTGTTTGCGGTAGCGCGGATTCGCCAGGAAGCTCAAGGAGCCAGAGTCCGCGTGCGCCAAGGTCGCGACCCGGGAGACCCGCAGCCCGGGCTCGCCGCGCAGCCCGAGCCCGAATTTCACGGCCAACTCCCCTAGGCTGAAATCTCCCTGCACCTGCGCACCATGTCGGAGTGCGAGAGGTTGGTGCGCTTACTTGGCGCCGGGAGTCTTCGCCGGCGCCGTCGCAGGCGCTTTCGCCGGCGCAGCCGCGGGCAGGCTCGCCGGCTTGGTTGCGAGCAGGGCCAGCACCTGGGCGGTGATGTCGAACGGCCCCTTGGCGAAGAACACGCCTTCGCCGAGCACCAGGTCGAAGCCCTGTGCATTGGCGTAGCCTTGGATCTCCGTGAGCAGGTAGCGCTGCACCTTGCCGATTTCCTCGTTCTTGCGGGTCGAGCCGTCGTCCTGGAACTCGCCGGCTTTGCGCGAGAACTCGCGCTGCTCGTCGCGAAACGTCTTCTCCGCCTTGACGCGGTCGGCTTCGGACATCAACGCGCCCTCTTTCTGCAATTTCTCCTCGCGCGACTTCAGATCGTTCTGCATGGTCATCAATTCGCGGCGCCGCGGCGCAAACTCATTTTCCAGGGCCTGCATTGCAGTCTTGGTCTGCGGCGCCTCTTCCAGCAGCTTCTGAAAGTTGACCACGCCGATTTTGATTTCCGCGCTCGCCTGGCCGGACACCAGCACACCGCACAGGCACAGGCTCAAGAACGCAATGCTGCGATTGAAAGTCGACATATTGATGTTTAAGACCTCAAATTGTGTACGGTCAAAACGCCTGACCGATGGAAAATTGAAACCGCTCCGTTTCGTCGCCGAATCTTACCGTGTCGCCGACAAACGAATTCAATGGAATGCCGTACGAGAATCGGAATAATCCCAAAGGCGCGAGCCATTGCACCGCGACACCGGTCGATCGTTTCAGATTAGCATAACTGAAGTGGTAGTTGACCGGGGTTATGTCATCGACCCCCAGGAATTGCACCTTATTGCCGGTCTGGAACACGTTGCCCATGTCGTAGAACCAGCTCACCCGGGCCGAACTCTTCCACTTCTCAGGCACCGGAAAGATCAGCTCCAGGCGGTTGACCACGCGCAAGTTTCCGCCAAACGGGTTGCCGATGCCGATATTGTCCCTGGGGCCCAAGGTGCTCTCTCGAAAGCCGCGGACGCTGTCCGGGCCGCCGCCGAAGTAGTTCAGATACGGCGGCAGGGAGGTGGAGCGCCCCAGCGGTGACGCGTAGTCCACCTGCGAATTGAAGGACAGCAGCCACTTGTGCCAGATCGGCACGTACTGCAGGTACTGGAAGTTGGTCGCGTAATAGCGCACCTCGCTCGGCGGTATCGTATAGCGGCCGGACACGCTGAGATGCAGGCCGCGGTCGGCGAACAGGGCGCGGTTGCGCATGTCGAAATTCCAACCCGCGGTCAGCTCATAGGTATAGAAATCGGTGCCGTACACCGTGTAGGGGCTGTCCAGGGAGTTGACCACGCCGTCGCCGTTGGTGTCCGACAGCACGCGCTCGAAGGTTTTGCCGTTGGACTTGACCCAGTTTACGGCCTGCTGCGCGCTGTAGCCCTGCGAGACCACCAGGGTGTTCTTGTTCGCCGACACGCCCGCCTGCAGATACTGGTACTCGGTGATGGGATAGGACCACTGCATCGCCGCCGTGAGCTGCTTGGTCGAGAACGCCGACGACGCCGCGACGAACTGCGTGATGTCGCGGTAGGTGAATGAGGTGGTGCGCGCCACATTGTCGATGGTGGTGTACGGATCGGTGTGCGAGAACACATAGCTCTTGCTGTAGTAGCCGACATTGAGCTCCACCGCGATGCGATCGCCGGTTCCCATGAAGTCGCTGTGGACGAAATTGCCGTTCAGGCTGAATTTCTGCGCTTCTGAGTAGCCGATACCGCCGCCGAATTGTCCGGGCAACCCTTCTTTGATGTTGTAATCCACGTCCACGAGATCCGCGCTGCCGGGCACGGGCTTGGTCTCGAACTCCACCTTCTCCACGTAGGGCAGGCGCTGCAGGCGTTCCTTGGAGCGCTCGATCGCCGAATTCGACAGCCACCCGCCCTCGAGCTGGCGCATCTCACGGCGCAGGGTCTCGTCGTTGATCGCCGTGGTATTGTTGAAATTGATGTGCCGCACATAGACACGGTTGCCGGGCTCGATGAAAAACGTCAGCGACACGGTCTTCTTGGCGTTGTCCGGAGTGGGCACCGGATCGATCTTGGCGAACGCATAGCCGTCGGCGCCCAGCCGGTAGCTCATCAGCTCCTGGCTGCCGGTGACCGCCTTGCGCGAAAAGATGTCGCCGGGCTGGATCAGCAGCAAATGCCGCAGCTGCGCTTCGGGCACCACCATGGTTCCGGCAATCTTGATCTCGGACACCTTGAAAACGTCGCCCTCGTTGACGTTCACGGTGATGTACATGTCGTCCTTTTCGGGAGCGATGGTCACCTGCGTCGACTCGATCTGAAAATTCGCGTAGCCGCGGTCCATGTAGTAGGAGCGCAGCTTCTCCAGGTCGCCCTGCAGCGACTCGCGCGAGTAGCGGTCATCCTGCTTGTACCAGGACAGCCAGTTCGGCGTCTTCAGCTCGAACGTGTTGAGCACGTCCTTCTCTTTGAACTTGGTGTTGCCGACCAGGTTGATCTGCTCGATCTTGGCGCGCTTGCCTTCCTTGATGTCGACCACGACGTCGACCTTGTTTCCCGGCAGCTCGGTGATCTTCGTGTCGACGCGCACCGCATATTTGCCGCGGCTGAAGTACTGGTCGGTGAGGTACTGCTTCACCTCATCCAGCACCGAACGGTCGAAGGTCTTGCCGGTCGCGAGACCCACGTTGCGCAAGCTCTTCTGCAGGTCCTCGGTCTTGATGTCCTTATTGCCCTTGATCTCGAACTTGGCGATCGACGGGCGCTCCACCACCACCACCAGCAGGACATTGCCGTCGCGCCGCAGTTCGACGTCGCGGAAGAATCCGGTCGCGTACAGCGCCCGCATCGCCTCGCCGACACGCTGGCCGTCGAGGTGATCGCCGATGTTCACCGGCAGATAGTTGAATACCGTGCCTTCGGAGATTCGCTGCAGACCCTCGATGCGGATGTCGCCGACAGTGAACGTGTCCTCCGCGCTTTGCGCGCGCGCAGCCGTACCCCAGAACTGGATGGCAAGGGCCACCAGACAAGCCCAACGCAATTCAAGCCGCACGCGACAACGACCGATTGCAATTTCTATTGATCATGATTTCCCGTTAATTCAAATGTCTTGAGATATCGTTATAAAAGGCGAGGCTCATCAACACGACAAGAAGCGCGATCCCGATCTGCTGCCCGAACAGCTGAGCACGCTCCGACAGCGGCGTCCCCTTGACCGCTTCGACCAATTGATAGACCACCTGGCCGCCGTCCAGCAGCGGCACGGGCATCAGATTCAGCACGCCCAGGCTCACGCTGATGATGGCCAGAAAAGCCAAAAACGCCGTGACTCCCAGCGAGGCGCTGATCCCTGCGAATTCCGCGATGCTGATCGGACCCGAGATGTTCTTGGCCGACACCTGCCCGGTCACGATTCGCCACAGCATCTGCACGGTGAGCGAGGACATCTCCCAGGTCTTGGTCAGACCGCCCACCAGCGCGTCGACCGGACCCGAGCGGTGGGTTTCCACCAGCCCCGGCGGCCAGGCCCGCGGCCCTTCCCCGAGCGTGATACCCAGCCGGCCGATCGTTCTGCCCTGCTCCACGACCCGCGGCACCGCCGCTACGATACGCAATCGCGCGCCGGCGCGCTCGACTTCGATGGAAATGTCGCGATCCGGCGCGGCGCTCACCATGGCGACGAATTCGGTGCTGTTGGCGACGGGCTGACCGTCGACCGCCAGAACGCGGTCGCCGGCACGCAGGCCCGCCCGCGCGCCCGCGCTGCCGGCGGGCACTTCGTTGATCAGAGTGGCGGCGTTCCAGGTCGCGAGGTCGAAGCCGAGGCCCGGCAGCAGCCTGCCCGGCTCGGTCATCGCGCGCCGATCGTCGGCCACGCGCAGCGTCAGCGAGCGCTCGCTGCCGTCGCGGCGCACGCGCAGCGGAATCGCGCCGTCGTCGCTGAATTGCCGGATCAGCGCCAGTTGCAGCTCCTCGGTGTCCGCGACGCGCCGATCGCCGACGCGCACGATCAAATCGCCGCGCTGCAGACCGGCGATGGCGGCGGGGCTGTCGAGCCGCACTTGCCCGACCACCGGCTTGATGATTTCGGTGCCGACCATGGCGAGGATGGAGTACAGAAGCGAGGCGAACAGCAGGTTCATGGCGGGGCCCGCCAACAACACCGCGATGCGATGGATCACGGGCCGGCGCGTGAATGAGCGGTGCAGCTCCGCCTCGCTCACCTCGCCCTCGCGTTCATCCAGCAATTTCACATAGCCGCCCAGGGGGATGGCGGCCACGCAGTACTCGGTGCGGTCGGCGTCTTTGCCCACCCGCATGATCAGAGGTTTGCCGAACCCGATGCTGAAGCGCAGAACCTTGAAGCCGAGCTTCTTGGCCACCCAGTAGTGCCCGAATTCATGGACTGCCACCAATATCCCGATCGCAGCCAAGAAGGCGGGGAAAATCAACATCTTCATGCAAAGGCTCCAGAGCTAGGCTCGATCAAGGCTTCAGCCAAGCGTCGCGCTGCCGCGTCGGCGTCCAAAACGTCGCCCAAGGCCTTGACGGGGGACGAATCGAGGCGCTGCAGCACCTTGTCAATGACCGCTGTTATCGCGGTAAAGTTCAAGCGCCCGGTGAGAAACGCCTGTACCGCGACCTCATTGGCCGCATTCAGCACGGCCGGCGCCGTGCCCCCGGCCCGTGCCGCCGCTCGGGCCAGACTCAAGGAGGGGAATCGCTGATGATCCGGCTGCTCGAACCCGAGCTGGCCGATCTCGGCGAGGTTCAGCGATTGTACACCGGAAGCAAACCTTGCCGGCCACGCGAGCGCATGCGCAATCGGCGTGCGCATATCGGGCGCGCCGAGCTGCGCCAACATCGAACCGTCGGCGTATTCGACCAGGGAGTGCACGACGCTTTGCGGATGCACCAGAACATCCACCCGGGTCTCCGGCAAACCGAACAGCAAGGTCGCCTCGATGATCTCGAGTCCCTTGTTCATCAGGGTGGCGGAATCGACGGAAATCTTGCGGCCCATCTTCCACTTCGGATGGGCGCACGCTTCGTCCGGCGTGACGTTGGCGAGGCTGCCGGGCTCCGCGCAGCGGAACGGTCCGCCGGAAGCGGTCAGAATCACCCGGATTACGCCGCGCGCAGTCTCGCCGGGGAGGTAGCCTCCCGGCATGCATTGAAAGATCGCATTGTGTTCGCTGTCGATCGGAATGATCTCGGCGCCGGCGCGGCGCACTTCATCCATCAACAGCGGGCCGGCCATGACCAGCGCTTCCTTGTTGGCGAGCAGCACGCGCTTGCCGGCATGCACGGCGGCGAGTGTCGACGGCAGGCCGGCCCCGCCCACGATGGCCGCCATCACCACCTGAACATTGTCGCCGGCGACGGCCCCGGCCAGCGCATCGGGGCCGCTCTCCACGCGCGCCGCGCAGCCGCAGTCGCGCAGCGCCGCGCGTGCCAGCGCCGCCGCCGCCGGGTCCGCCAGCACCACCAGGTCCGGGTTGAAGCGCTTGGCCTGCTCGACGATGGATTGCCAACTATGATGGGCACCCAGCACCGCGACCCTGAACGCCTCCGGATGCAACGCCACCACCTCGAGGGTGCTGCACCCGATGCTCCCGGTGGAGCCCAGAATGGCAAGACCGCGCGGCGCGCTCATGCGATCACCCCGGCGCTGAAGAGCCCCAGCGCATACAAAGGGGCGGCCGCCGTCACGCTGTCGATGCGGTCCAACAGACCACCGTGCCCGGGCAGCAGCGCGCCGCTGTCCTTCAAGCCAGCGCCGCGCTTGAACATGCTCTCGGTCAAATCGCCGATGATGGAGAAGATCCCGACCGCGCAGCCGAATAGCACCGCCTCGAGCGGCGGCAATTTGAAATACACCGCGCCGCCCCAGGCCACCAGCGCCACCGCGCCCAAGCCGCCGAGCGCACCCTCCCAGGTCTTGCCCGGGCTTACACGCGGCGCCAATTTCAGCCTGCCGAAGCGCCGTCCGGCAAAGTAGGCGCCGATGTCGGAGGCGATCACCAGCAGCACCAGCCACAGCACGATCTGCGGACCGGGCGCGAAGCCGCGGGTCGCGGACAACAGCCGCGCAAGGGCGATGCAGGCCGGCACCAGCACCGGCAATCCGCAGAGCAGCGCCAGCAGCGGATGGTGCCGGGCCGGGGCCGCCCACAGCCACAACCATGCGCCCAGCCACCAGAGGCACGCGGCGCCGAGCAGCCAGCGCAAATGTGCAGGATCGGCGGTCCACCGCCACGCGAGCAGCAGCGCGGCTGCGATGCCGGCGGCATAGCCCGCGCGCGCGGCGGTGCCGCCCAATGCGCCGAACGCGCCCCACTCCCATGCCCCGAAGGTGAATACCGCGCCGAACGCCGCCGCCGCCCAGGGCGCAGGCAGCAGGAACAATCCGGCGAGCAGCACGCCGGCAAGCACGATCGCGGTGAGAATTCGGGTCCTAAGCATCGGCTGTCTTAAGCATCCGCTTGCGCCGCGAGCTGCGCCGAGGTCTTGCCGAAGCGCCGCTCGCGCTGCAAAAAGAACTCGAAGGCCGCGTCCAGGTGCGTCGTCGCGAATTCAGGCCACAGCGCATCGCAGAAATACAGTTCGGTATAGGCGAGATTCCACAGCAAGAAATTGCTGATGCGGCGCTCCCCGCCGGTGCGGATCAAAAGGTCGGGGTCCGGGATGTCGGCCAGCGCGAGACGCTGCGCCACCTGCGCTTCGCCGATGTCGGAGGCGCGCAGGGTGCCTGCGGCCGCGTCGGCGGCGAGCGAGCGGCACGCCTGGACGATGTCCCAGCGCCCGCCGTAGGCCATGGCCACGATCAGCCGCAGTCCTGAATTGCCGGCGGTCAGTTGTTCCGCGGCCTGCATGCGGCGTGCAAGCTCGGCTCCCAGCAGCTCGCGGTCGCCGATGAACGTCAGCCGCACTTGATTGCGGTGCAGGTCCGCCACTTCGCGCTCCAGCGCATCGAGAAACAGGTTCATGAGCATCCCGACTTCGTCGGGCGGCCGGCGCCAGTTCTCGCTGCTGAAGGCGAACAGCGTGAGATGGCGCACCTTGCGCGCGGCGCATTCCTCCACCACCTTGCGCACCACCTTGACGCTGGCGCGATGCCCGGCCGGACGCGGCATGCCGCGCGAGCGGGCCCAGCGGCCGTTGCCGTCCATGATGATTGCGACATGCTGCGGCGAATCGGCCATCTTCACACCTGCATCAGCTCCTTCTCCTTCTCCGCCATGGCGTGGTCGATTTCCGCGACATGTTTGTCGGTCAGCTTCTGCACGTCATCCTGCGCCCGGCGGTCGTCGTCCTGGGCAATCAGCTTTTCCTTGAGCATTTCCTTCAATTCGGTCATGACTTCGCGGCGCACGCCGCGCACCGCCACGCGGGCGTTCTCCGCCTCGGACTTCACCACCTTGATGATGTCGCGGCGCCGCTCTTCGGTGAGCGCGGGCATGTTGATGCGGATGAGCTGCCCGGCGGTGTTCGGGGTCAGTCCGAGATCGGACTTGTAGATCGCCTTTTCGATCACCGGCACCATCGCTTTTTCCCAGGGGCTGACGGTCAGGGTGCGCGCGTCCTCGGTGGCGATATTGGCCACCTGATTCAGCGGCATCTCCGAACCGTAATAGTCCACCTTGATGTGTTCGATCAGGCTGGTGTGCGCGCGCCCGGTGCGCAGCTTCTTCAGTTGATCGCGGAACGCGGTCACGCACTTTTGCATGCGCTGCGTTGCATCTTTCTTCAAGTCCTCGAGCATGGATCCCCCTTAGCCTTCCGCGCTTACGACGGTGCCGACGTCCTCGCCTTGCACTATGCGCAGCAAATCACCGGCATTGAACAGATTGAACACCTGCAGCGGTAGATTGTTTTCACGACACATGACGATGGCGGTGGCGTCCATCACATTGAGGCGGTCGCTCAGCACCTTGTCGAAGGTGAGCCGGGCATAGCGCTTGGCGCCCGGATTCGTGACCGGATCGGAATCATAGATGCCGTTGACCTTGGTGGCCTTGAGCAGAATTTCCGCGTTGATCTCGATGGCGCGCAGGCTCGCGGCCGTATCGGTGGTAAAAAACGGATTGCCGGTGCCGGCGCCGAAGATCACCACCCGGCCTTTCTCCAGGTGACGCACGGCCCTGCGTCTGATGTAGTCCTCGCACACTTCGTTGATGCGCAGCGCCGACATGACCCGGGCATAGGTCCCCAGGCTTTCGAGGGCGTCTTGCAACGCCAGCGCATTGATCACGGTGGCGAGCATGCCCATGTGATCGGCGGTGACCCGGTCCATGCCGGCGCGCGCGAGGCCCGCGCCGCGGAAGATATTGCCGCCCCCCAGTACCACGGCGACCTGGACTCCCATCTGGGTCAGGTCGCGGATCTCTCCGGCAATGCGCTTGAGGATGACGGGATCGATGCCGTAGTCCTCGCCGCCGAGCAGCGCTTCGCCGGACAATTTGACCAAGATTCTGCGGTACCGGGCCGTGGCGTTGGTGTTGGTCATGATCTTGAATCCGTACCCTACTATAAAAGACCCCGCGGGCGCGGGGTCTTTGATTTCAAGCGGTTGCCGCTCAGTGCTTCTTGGGGCCGCCGCCCGCGCCGTCCCCGTCGGTCTTGGTCTTCTCCTGCGCCTTCACCTGGGCCATCACCTCGCCGACGAAATCATCCTGTTTCTTTTCGATGCCCTCGCCCACCGCAAAGCGCACGAATTGCGCCACCGTGGCTCCTGAACTCTTCAGCAGCTTCTCGACGGTGGTGTCCGGATCCTTGACGAAGGGCTGGCCCACCAGCGTGATTTCAGCCAGATACTTGCGTAAGCGGCCTTCGACCATCTTGGCGATGATCTCCGGCGGCTTTTTTTCGGCCTTGGTCTGCTCCGCAAGGATCTCGCGCTCCTTGTCGAGCACCGCCGCCGGCACGCCCTGCGCATCGATGTACGCGGGATTCGCGGCCGTGACGTGCATGGCCAGGTCGCGCGCCAAAGACTCATCGCCGCCTTTCAGCGCCACCAGGGCGCCGATGCGCCCGCCGTGGATGTAGGCGCCGAGCGCCCCCTCCGAGGTCACGCGCGCGAAGCGCCGCACCGAAATGTTCTCGCCGATCTTCGCGATCAAGGCGCGGCGCTGCTCATCGAGCGTGGCGGCCCCGCTGGGCAGCGCGACCAGGGCGCTCACGTCCGCCGGCGCCTTCTCGAGCGCCAAGCGGGCGACTTCGCGCGCGAAGGCCTGGAACTCATCGCCGCGCGCCACGAAATCGGTCTCGCAATTGACCTCGACCAGCACGGCGCTGTTGCCGGCGCGCTCCACCGCCACGGTCCCTTCGGCGCCGCCGCGCGCCGCCTTCTTGTCCGCCTTGGCAAGGCCGGACTTGCGCATGAGTTCCGCGGCCGCATCCAGATCGCCCTGGGTTTCGACCAGCGCCTTCTTGCACTCCATCATTCCCGCGCCGGTGCGCTCGCGGAGCTGTTTGACTGTGTCTGCCGTGATATTCATTGGTTAGAACGGCCGCAAGCGGCAGTTTCCTCGAAGTTTGATGATGAAAGGCCGGCCGCCCCTTGAGGGGCGCCGGCCGACTCTGATGCGCGCGCTATGCGCCACGCCTCGGCGCACTGCGGCCGACCGGCCGGCGCCGCGGGGCGCTGGCAGGACGCGTTTCCGCCGGCGGGGTATCCGCGGCGTCGACGTCGTCGACTTCGACTTCATCGAGCGACGCCGCCACGGCCGCGACGCTCGGCACCACGGTGACCGGAACCTTGCGGCGGGGGGGCGGCTTCTTGTGGCCGCCGCGCGGCGCAGCCGCCGGCCGGCGTCCGCCCGCGGCACGCTTCTTCGGATTGCCTTCCTCGTCCAGCTCGACGAATTCGTCCTCGCCCACCGGCACCTCGGGCAGAGAGGCCTTGCCCTCCAGCACCGAGTCGGCCACGCCGCCGGCGTACAGCAGAATGGCGCGCATGGCGTCATCATTGCCGGGAATCACGTAGTCGATGCCGTCGGGCGAACAGTTGGTGTCCACCACCGCCACCACGGGAATTCCGAGCTTGCGCGCCTCATGAATTGCAATTTGCTCGTGGCCCACGTCGATCACGAACAGCGCGTCGGGGAGCGCCGTCATGTCACGGATGCCGCCCAGGCTGCGCAGCAGCTTGTCCATTTCCCGGCGCAGCATCTGCGCCTCTTTCTTGCCGCGCCGGTCCAGGGCGCCGCTCTGCGCCATTTCATCCAGATCGTTGAGCCGCTTGATCGACTGCCGAATGGTCTTGAAATTGGTCAGCATGCCGCCCAGCCAGCGCTGGTTCACATAGGGCATGCTGCAGCGGGAGGCTTCCTTCTGGACCGCGTCGCGGGCCGATCGCTTGGTGCCGACGAACAGCACCTTGCCGCCCTCCGAGGCCACACCCTTGATGAACGCCGAGGCCTGTGCGTACAGGGGTTGCGTCTTCTCCAGATTGATGATGTGGATTTTGTTACGTTCGCCGAAGATGAACGGAGCCATCTTGGGGTTCCAGAAGCGGGTTTGGTGTCCGAAATGGACGCCCGCTTCCAGCATTTGTCGCATAGACACGCTGGTCATAAAACACTCCTGGTCGGGTTGAGCCTCCGCGTATCCCAATCGGCAACCCGCCGGAGCCTTGAAATTGAAGCCAAATGCCTTCAACTTTCCAATGTTCCGCCGGGCACCCGGCCGATTGTGTCGACACGCGTGCGGGGTTGTTAAAAATAGCCGCGCTTTATACCATGAACATCCAGTAGAAACAAAGTCCGCCGTCCCATGCCAGTTACCATCAAAACAGCCGCCGAACAAGACAAGATGCGCGCCGCAGGCCGGCTGGCGGCAAGCGTGCTGGACATGATCGAACCCTTCGTGCAACCCGGGGCGACCACCGAGGAACTGGACAAGCGCTGCCACGATTTCATCGTGGATGAGCTCAAGTCCATCCCCGCCAATCTCAATTACCGGGGCTTTCCCAAGACCATCTGCACGTCGGTAAACCATGTGGTCTGCCATGGAATCCCGGGCGACAAACGCCTCAAAAGCGGCGACATCATCAACATCGACGTCACCGTGATACGCGACGGCTTCCACGGCGACACCAGCCGCATGTACTACGTCGGCGGCGCCGCGGTCCTGGCGCGCCGGCTGACCACGGTCTGCCACGACGCCATGTGGCGCGGCATCGAGACGGTCCGCCCCGGAGCCCGGCTGGGGGACATCGGCCACGCCATCCAGACCCATGCCGAAAGCAATAACTTCTCGGTGGTGCGCGAATATTGCGGGCACGGCATCGGCCGGGTCTACCACGAGGATCCCCAGGTGCTGCACTACGGCAAACCCGGCACGGGGCTGGAACTGACGGCGGGCATGACCTTCACCATCGAACCGATGATCAACGCCGGGCGCCGCGACGTGCGCCTGCTTCCCGACGGCTGGACCGTGGTCACCAAGGATCAGTCCTTGTCGGCGCAGTGGGAACACACGATTTTGGTCACGGATTCGGGGTTTGAGGTGCTCACCCTGGGTGCGAGTTCCAGCGTTCCCGCCGCCGCGGCAGCCTCTTGAACGCCTACGGCAAGTTTCTCGATCAAACCGCCGACTGGCCCTATTTGACGGCTGCGCCCACAGCGCTGCAGGACGGCCATTTCTCTCCCGCGGTGTTCCGCGAGGTCCTGGACCGCGGCACCGAGCTGTTGAAGGAACGCTTCGAAGCGGACGAGGCCATCGAGGATCTGGTGCGCGACCGCGCGCGCCTGGTCGACATCACCCTGCGCGCGGCCTGGGTGCAGCACGCCGGCAAGTTCGCCGACGATTTGGCGCTGATCGCCGTGGGCGGCTACGGCCGCGGCGAACTGCACCCCTGCTCGGACATCGACATCATGGTGCTGCTGCCGAAGAGCGACTCGGCAGACTGGCAGCCCGACATCGAACGTTTCCTGACCTTTCTCTGGGACATCGGCCTGGAGGTGGGCCACAGCGTACGTTCGATCGACGACTGCCAGCGCGAGAGCCTCGCCGACATCAGCGTCGCCACCACCTTGTTCGAGGCGCGGCTGCTCGCCGGTCCCGAGTCCCTGTTCGCCGGCATGCGCCGCGCCCTCGCGTCCGACCGCCTCTGGTCCTCGCAGGACTTCTTCGAGGCCAAGGTCAAGGAACAGACCGAGCGGCATCATCGTTACTTCGACACGGCCTACAACCTCGAACCGAACGTGAAATCGAGCCCCGGCGGCCTGCGCGACATTCAGACCATCGGCTGGGTGGCGAAACGCCACTTCGGCACCGACACGCTCGATGAATTGGTGGCCCACGGCTTCCTGACCCGCGAGGAACTGCGCAAGCTCAAGGCCGGGCAGTCGTTTCTGTGGAAGGTGCGCTTCGGACTGCACGTGCTCACCGGGCGGCGTGAAGATCGGCTGCTGTTCGACTATCAGATCAAGCTCGCGAAAATGTTCGGCTATGAAGACGCCACCTTCACCCTGGCGGTCGAACAGCTGATGCAAAAGTATTACCGCACGGTCATGGATGTCAGCCTGCTGAATGAAATGCTGCTGCAGCTGTTCCGCGAAGCCATCCTGACCCAGAGCGGACCGCCGTCGGCCGTCAATGCGCGTTTCCAGATCCGCAACGACTATCTGGAAGTGACCCACCCGGAGGTGTTCGCGCGCTACCCCTCGGCGCTGCTCGAAATGTTCGTGCTGCTGCAGCAGCATCCGCAGCTGCGCGGCGTGCGTGCCGAGACCATCCGCCTGATCGGCGCGCATGTCGGGCTCATCGACGAGGAATTCCGCCAGAATCCGCGCCATCATCGGCTGTTCATGGAGATTCTCTGCGCGCCTGTCGGGGTGACCCACGAACTGCGCCGCATGAATCTGTACGGCGTGCTCGGCCGCTACATCCCCGCGTTCGGCCGCATCGTGGGACGCATGCAGTACGACCTGTTTCATGCCTATACGGTGGATGCCCACACCCTGTTCGTGGTGAGCAATCTGCGGCGCCTGGCGATGCCGAAGTTCAACGGCGAATTACCCGCCCTGAGCCAGATCATGCAGTCGCTGCCGCGCCAGGAAATCGCCTACCTCGCCGCGTTGTTTCACGACATCGCCAAGGGCCGGGGCGGCGATCATTCGGAACTGGGCGCGGTCGACGCCGAAGCGTTTTGCCTGGAACAGGGCCTCGGCCGCTACGAAGCGCGCCTGGTCGCGTGGCTGGTCAAGCAGCATTTGATCCTGTCCATCACCGCCCAGAAAAAAGACATCAGCGATCCGGACATCATTCATGAATTCGCGAGCCGGGTCGGTGATCAGGCGCATTTGGACTATCTCTATGTGCTCACCGTCGCGGACGTGCGCGGCACGAACCCCAAGCTGTGGAACGCCTGGAAGGCGCGGCTGTTCGAGGAGTTCTACGAGCGCACCAAGCGCGCCCTGCGCCGCGGTCTCGAGACACCGATCGACCAGGAGGAATTGATCCGCGAAACACAGGAACAAGCGCGCGAGAAAATGCCGGACGTCGCACCGGAAAGAATTTCCCAGGTGTGGGCGCAGTGGACCGAGGCGTACTTCCTGCGCTTCACGCCCGAGGAGATCGCCTGGCACACCACCCTGCTCGCGGACCGGCATCCGCTCGACGATGCCCCGCTGGTGGCGATCCGGCAGCTGGCCGAGCGCGGCGGCACCGCGGTGCTCACCTATGCGCCGCGGCTGCTGCGCAGCTTTGCGCGCACCACCGCGGTGCTCGATCAAATGGGACTCAATGTCGTCGATGCCCGGCTGCTCACCAGCGCCAACGGCTTCAGCTTGGAAACCTACGTGGTGCTGGAGGACAACGGCGCGGTGATCGCAGACGCCGCGCGCATCCGCGAAATCGAGCAGGGCCTGTGGCGCACGCTGCGCCAGGCGGAGGACACGCCGGCCACCGTGACGCGGCGCGCACCGCGCCAGGTACGCATGTTCACGACCCCCACTCAGGTCAACTTCAGCGTCGACAACCGCAACGGCCGCACGATTCTCGAACTCATCGCCGCGGACCGCCCGGGCTTGCTGTCCGAAGTCGGCAAGGTGTTCCGCACCGAACGGGTGGCAATCCACGGCGCAAAGATCATGACGGTGGGCGAGCGCGCCGAGGACGTCTTCTACATCACCGACGCCGAAGGCCGGCTCCTGCAGGAGGAGGCCTGCCAGAGAGTCCTTGATTCTCTGGTGCGGGCGCTCGACCGTCGCGACGCATCCAAACTCTGACCGAAGGCCATCATGTACCCGGAACTGCAAGCGGCCATCGAAGCCGCCTTCGAATCGCGGGCGGACATCGCGCCGCGCAATGCCCCCGCCGCGCTGCGCGCGGCGGTCGACTCCGCCCTCGGCCTGCTCGATGCGGGGACCCTGCGGGTGGCGGAAAAAATAAACGGTGCGTGGCGGGTCAATGAATGGCTGAAGAAGGCCGTGCTGCTGTCATTTCGAATGGCGGACAACGCGGCGCTGCAGGCCGGCGCCTTGAATTTCTACGACAAGGTGCCGCTCAAGTTCGCTGGCTGGGATGAGCCAAGGTTCGCCGCCGCCGGCATACGGGTCGTGCCGCCGGCCACGGTGCGGCGCGGCGCTTTCGTCGCCGCCAACGTGGTGTTGATGCCGAGCTACGTCAACATCGGCGCCTATGTGGACTCGGGCACCATGGTCGACACCTGGGCCACCGTGGGTTCCTGCGCGCAGATCGGCAAGAACGTGCACCTGTCCGGCGGCGTCGGCATCGGCGGGGTCTTGGAACCGCTGCAAGCCGCTCCCACCATCATCGAGGACAACTGCTTCATCGGCGCGCGTTCGGAGATCGTCGAGGGAGTCATCGTCGAGTCCGGCGCCGTCATCTCCATGGGCGTGTTCATCGGCCAGAGCACGCGCATCTACGACCGCGAACGCGATGAAATTCTCTACGGCCGCGTTCCGGCCGGCGCGGTGGTGGTTCCCGGCACGCTGCCCGCGAAGAACGGCAAGTACGGACTGTCCTGCGCAGTCATCGTCAAACGGGTGGACGCCCAGACTCGTGCCAAGACCTCGCTGAACGAGCTGCTGCGCAACGCCGACTGAAAACGTCTTCCCCGGCGGCGGGGAAGACGTTTCGCCGTCGAAGGACCCTGTCGTTATGGACGAACGACGATATCGTTATGGACCTTTCTTACGCCCTCGGTGTTCTTGGCGAGCATCTCGGCGAGATCCTTCGCGTCTTTCGTCGGGGCCTGGCCGCTCAGCCACACCACACCGTCTTTGTCGGTGTCGACCTTGATGTCAGTGAGGCTCGAGACGTGCTTCTCGGCGAGCTTCGCCTTCACTTTGGTCGTGATGGCAGAATCCTTGACGTAGGCTCCGGCGGTTTCGTCGGCAACGGCGGCTGTGGACATCGCGCATATCGCGCCCATGGCAACGCTGACGCAGAGTACTAAATTTTTCATCGTTTTTTCCTGTTTAATGCTCATGACATGAGCGGCCCAATAGTGGCAGCGAGGCGCAAAATGCGCGTAGGCCACGGGCCGCAAAGCGTGTAGGAGGATGGCGCGATTCGTTCTCCATCGGCGCATGCGTTGACCGCCCTAGTCTCCCGCCGCCGGCAGCGGTGCGGCCGTAAGCCGGGCCAGCGGCAGCCTCGCGCTGTAGATGGCGCCGCCGCCTTCAATGGTCGTGAGCGTCAGTTGACCACCAAACGCGTACACGCGGTGGGCTATCGAACCGAGCGCCAGCGCATCGTCCTGCGCGAGACTCGGAGCCGGCCTTCCCTCATGTGAAACGGCAATGCGCAAAGTGTCGGCATCAATGGAAATCGACATGCGCGCGGCGGTCACGAAGGGTTGGTGAAGCGCAATTTCCATGGCCTCCTGGCCCATGCGAAACAGCCCGATCGATGCTTCTTTGGTGAATCGCGGCTCGATCGCGGGGTAGATCTCGGTATAGGGTAGGTGCAGGATGTTGCAGCGCTGCTTGACTTCCCACTTGAGCGCCTCGAACAGCCCCAGATTTTCCAGCATGGAGGGGGTGATGCTTTCGATGATCCTGCGCTTCAGGTCAATCGCTTCAGCCAGCGTGTGCCGCACGCGAGCCAATCGCACCCGCAGTCCATCGTCCGACGACAGGCGCTGTTCCGCGAAGCCCACGTCCATGACGGCCGAGACCAGCAAGCCGCCCAGTTCGTCATGCAATGCACGCGATAGCGAGGCACGCAGCTCTTTCGTCGGACCCGTGGAGGTATTCAACCATCTTCTGGGCGTCCGGAAAGTTTGTCGGCGGCAGTATCGATTGCATAAGGGATATTAGGCGCACTCGCTCGTGGGCGGGCGCCAATGCGCATTCACCTACAGCGATTGGCGCCTTTGTCCGACGCGGTGTCGACAGGCGCGGGAGGTCTCCCCGAGAGTGGGTTCGGGCAAACTAGCGCTCGATTCATGGCGCATACCTGACCCGACCATCCAAAGGGGAACCCACGTGGAAAGTTCAATTGCCGGCAATTTGCCGAAGAATGCTCAAGCTCTCGCCAGGGATGTGGGCTCGAAACTATCAGAAACGGTCGGCCGCGCCCAGGCCATGGGCAGGCAAGGGTTCGATGCCGTCAGCGATGCAGCGCAGCGAGCGCAAGAAATCGCCTCGGACACCTCCGACTCGATCATTCGCTACACCAGGAAGAACCCGGCCAAAGCGCTCCTGATCGCCGCCGCCGCCGGTGCGCTGCTGTTGAGTGTCGTGCAAATGCTCAAGTCCTCCCGCGACTAGGTTCCGCACCCCGGCCGGCTTGTGCGGCCGGAGTGCTTTCACTGACGAATGTAGCTAAAGGAAGGAAATCAACATGTCAATTCTTGCATGGATCATTCTCGGACTGCTGGCCGGCTTCATCGCGAGCAAGCTCGTCAACAAGTCCGGCGATGGGGTTTTTCTGGATATCGTGCTTGGCATAGTCGGTGCGGTGATCGGCGGCTATCTGTTTCAAACGTTTGGCATGGCCGGAGTCACCGGCGTGAACATCTACAGCATTCTGGTTGCTGTGGTGGGGGCCGTAGTCTTTCTGGTCATCTACCACGCAATCGTTCGCAGCCGCCCCAGGGTCTAGCCGACGGCGCGTGACCCTCAAAATGTCACGCGCTGCTTTGAGAAACGCGCCCCGTCGAGCCGGCCGCTCCCGCGACCTCATGCATCGCCTCCTCGCCTGCCTGTTGCTGTTATCCTGGCTCGGTGGCTGCACATCGCTGCCGCCCGGATCCGGCTATCGGAAGACCAGCTCCGCGGCGTTGACCAACCCTGAGGCAACACAGGTGGGACGGAAGTTCGCGGCTGCCGCGCATGAGCACGGCGGGAAGACCGGGTACCACATCGTTTCCATCGGCGTCGACGGATTCCTGATGAGAATGGAGATGATAAACGGTGCTGAACGCACCCTGGATCTCCAATACTACATTCTGCACAGCGATGAATCCGGCCGGCTGTTGACGGACGCGCTGATCCGCGCTGCGGCTCGCGGAGTGCGAGTACGCCTGCTGTTGGATGACGGCGAAGCCGTGCCGGGGGATGAACAAATCTTCGCGATCGCCGGCCGGGCCAACATCGAAATCCGGGTCTTCAATCCGTTCGCCTACCGCGGGGAGAATCGATTGCTGAAAGCGAGCGAGTATCTGCTGCATCACTCGAGGCTCGATTACCGGATGCACAACAAGCTGCTGGTGGCGGATAACTCGATGGCCCTCGTGGGCGGCCGGAATATCGGCGACCAGTATTTTCAGATCGATCCGGAAACACAATTCGCGGACGACGACGTCTTCGCCGCCGGTCCCATCGTTCACGAATTGTCCGGTACTTTCGATCAGTTCTGGAACAGCAGGTTATCGATTCCGGTCGAGGCATTGCATGCCACCCATGCGCGCCATCACGCGGCGCACACCGACAAGGTTGCCAAGGCGGGCTTCGACTATCAGGCAAAGCTCGACGACGGCGAGCCATTGGCAGGCCTGCTTGCCGGCCGGCTGCCGCTGGTATGGGCGGACGCTCAAGTCGTTTGCGACAGCCCCGAGAAAGAGCAGGCGGCCAGGACGCCGCGAGTCGGGAGCCTGATGTATGAGCCTGTGGCTCATGCGGTCGCGCAAGTGCAGTCGGAGCTGTTGATCGTCTCGCCCTACGTCGTCCCATCGAAGGACGAGGTGCATCTGTTGCAGGACCGTCTGGCACACAAGGTGCGGATTCGCATCCTGACGAACTCCCTGGAATCCGCCCCCGAATTGTCGGCCCACTCGGGCTACATGCACTATCGAACCGGGCTTCTAAACGACGGCGTGGAGCTGTATGAAGCGCGCTCCCGGCTCGGGAATTCTCGCGGCAGCGGCCAGTCGACGAAGATATCGCGCTATGGAAACTATGCACTGCACGCCAAGCTGTACGTGCTCGACCGCCGTCGTTTGTTCATAGGCTCGATGAATCTTGATCAACGATCCCGACGTCTCAACACGGAAGTGGGCCTGATCATCGACAGTGCCGAGCTGGCGCAGCAAACCGTGAAGCGGTTCGAGGCGATGACCCTGCCGGAAAACTCGTACTCGGTGACCGTGCTCCCTGGCCGCCGACACTCGACGCAGTTGGAGTGGCGCACGGTCGAGGACGGCGCCGCCGTCGACTACAAGACCGAACCGGCGCGACACGCCTGGCAGCGGGCCGAGGTCAAACTCTTATCGTGGCTCCCATTGGAACCTGAGCTGTGAATGGCCGCGCGGCCGCCGCATGCGGTCTCGCATGGAGCTTGCTGCTCCCCTCACTGGCAACGGCGGCGCCGTCCCCGGCGGTGCAGGCCGAAGTCGGCTATCTCCTTCAGCATGTGGAGGAATCCGGATGCGAGTTCTACCGCAACGGCCGTTGGTACGACAGCCGCCACGCCCGTGCGCATTTGAGCGACAAATATCAGTATTTGCTGGCGCGAAATCTGATCAACACGACCGAAGAATTCATACAACGGGCGGCGACCGTCAGCAGCATCAGCGGATACCCTTATCAAATCCGCTGTCAGGGGGGCGTGCCGATCGACAGCAACCGCTGGCTGCTGGCAGCCCTGGCGGCACACCGGCAGGCAAAGTCAGACTCCCAAGCGCGTTGACGCCCGAGCGCCGGGGTCAGCCGAAGCGCCCGGTGATGTAGTCTTCGGTGAGCTTCTGCTGCGGATTGGTGAAGATCAAATCCGTCGGCCCGATTTCCACCAGGTCGCCCAAATGGAAGTAGGCGGTGCGTTGCGACACGCGCGCGGCCTGCTGCATGTTGTGGGTGACGATCACGATGGCGTAATTGGCGCGCAGTTCGTCGATCAAGTCTTCGATCTTCGCGCTCGCAATCGGGTCCAGCGCGGAGGTCGGCTCGTCCATTAAAATGACTTCGGGATTCACGGCGATGGTGCGCGCAATGCACAGGCGCTGTTGCTGGCCCCCGGACAGGCTGGTGCCGGAAGTCGACAAGCGGTCCTTGACCTCGTCCCACAGTCCGGCGCGCGCCAGGCTCGACTGCACCAGCTCGTCCATGTCCGCCCTGCTCATCGCCAGACCGTGAATCCGCGGTCCATAGGCGACGTTGGCATAAATCGAGTGCGGGAACGGCGTGGGCTTCTGGAAAACGATGCCGACGCGGGCACGCAGCTGCGCCACGTCCTGCTTGCGGTCGTAGATGTCGTTGCCGTCGAGGGTGATCAGGCCGTCGACCCGCGCGCCGGCAATGGTGTCGTTCATGCGGTTCAGGCAGCGCAAAAACGTGGACTTGCCGCAGCCCGACGGCCCGATCATGGCGAGCACCTGATTGCGGCCGATGTCCAGGCTCACGTTCTTGACGGCGTGCTTGTCGCCGTAGTGCACATTGACGCCGCGCGCCGCCATGACGGCATCGGCCAGGGCATCGCGCACCGGCGCCGCCGCCTCGGGCGCGGTCGCGACAGGAACATCCTTGGCGGAGGGCTCGAACATGCGGGAGCTCACCCGAAGCGTCCAGTGATGTAGTCGTCGGTGCGGCGATCTTTCGGCGAGGTGAAGATCTGGCTGGAAGGGCCGATCTCCACCAGTTCGCCCATGAACATGAATCCGGTGACGTTCGACACGCGGGCGGCCTGCTGCAAATTGTGCGTCACCATCACGATGCAATACTTCTCCCGCAAGCCCTGCAAGGTCTCCTCGACCCGCAGGGTCGAGATGGGATCGAGCGCCGCCGTCGGCTCATCCAGCAGCAGCACCTCGGGCTGAACCGCAATCGTGCGCGCAATGCACAGCCGCTGCTGCTGTCCGCCGGACAGGCTGCGGCCGTCGGCGTTCAGCTTATCCTTCACCTCATCCCAAATCGCGGCATCGCGCAGCGCCGCTTCCACGCGGACCTTGAGATCGGCGCCGCGGACTCCCCCGCTCAAGCGCAGGCCGAACGCCACGTTGTCGAACACCGACATGGGGAACGGAGTCGGTTTCTGGAACACCATGCCGACCCGGTAGCGCAGTTCAGCGACGTCGACCGACAGGCCCAGGATGTCGCGCCCTCCGATGAGCACCTCGCCGACCGCGCGCTGCCCGGGGTACAGACCGTACATGCGATTCATGACGCGCAGCAGGGTCGACTTGCCGCATCCCGACGGCCCGATGAACGCACTGATGGAACGGTCGGCCAGCGTCATGTTGACGTTGTGCAGCGACTGCGTCTCGCCGTAGAAGAAATTCAGGCCGCGAATTTCAATCTTGGGGGGCGCCAGATCCTGCGGCGGTTGCTCCGCGCCGCGAAACGGCACACGCATCTTCAAATGCTTCGGCGGCTTGGTCGAGGGGATCATCGTCCCGAACCTCGCTCGGCCTGCAGCATGGCCAGCAGCACCCGCGCGGAAACGCTCAGCACCAGGATGGTCACGGTAATGATCAGAGCGCCCGCCCAGGCGAGATCCTGCCACTCCTTGTAGGGACTCAACGCGAACTGGAAGATCACCACCGGCAGATTTGCCATCGGCGCGTTCAAATTGGTGCTCCAGAACTGATTATTGAGCGCCGTGAACAACAACGGCGCGGTTTCGCCGCTGATGCGCGCGATCGCGAGCAGCAGCCCGGTGACGATGCCGCTGCGCGCCGCGGGATACAGCACGCTCAAGGTGGTGCGCCAGGGATAGGCGCCGAGCGCGGCCGAAGAGTCTTTCATGCCCTGCGGCACCAGATTGAGCATGTCCTCGGTGGTGCGCAGGGTCACCGGAATGGCCAGGATCGCCAGTGCCAGCGCCCCGGCAATGGCGGAAAAATGGCCCATCCGCACCACGACGACTTCGTAGACAAAGAGGCCGATAATGATGGACGGAGCGCTCAACAGCACATCGTTGATGAAGCGTATGGCGGTGCTCAGGCGCGAATTGCGCCCATATTCCGCCAGATAGGTTCCCGCCAGCACGCCGATCGGCGAGCCGATGAGAATCCCGAGCAAGGTCATCACGCCGCTGCCGTACAGGGCATTCAGCAGTCCGCCGCGGCTGCCCGGCGGCGGCGTCATTTGCGTGAACAAATGCCAGGACATGCCCTCGACACCGTGCGACACCAGCGTCCACAAGATGGCGGCCAGACATGCGAGACCGATCATCGTGGCGATGAGCGACAGCACCAGAAAGATGCCGTTCTTGATCTTGCGCAGCAGCCGCCGATTCATATGCCGGCGACTCCACGCCGCTCCAGCCTGCGCAGCATCGCCTGAGCGGCGGCAATCACCGTGAATGTAATGCAGAACAGCAACAGCCCGAGCGCGATCAGCGACGAGGTGTACAGATCGCCGACGGCTTCGGTGAATTCGTTGGCGATCGACGATGAGATGGTGGTGCCCGGCGCCAATAGCGATGAACTGATGCGGTGCGCGTTGCCGATGACGAAGGTGACGGCCATGGTCTCGCCCAGCGCGCGCCCGAGGCCGAGCATGATGCCGCCGACGATGCCCGCGCGTGAGTGCGGCACCACCACATTCCACATGACTTCCCAGGTGGTGGCGCCGAGTCCGTAACCCGACTCCTTGAGCATGGGGGGCACCGTGTCGAAAACATCGCGCATGGTCGCCGCGATGAACGGCAGCACCATGATGGCGAGAACCACGCCGGCGGTGAGAATGCCGATGCCGTAGGGGGGGCCCTTGAACAGGCTGCCGATGAAGGGGGCGTGCCCCAGAGTGTGGATGAGCCAGGGCTGCACGTGCCGCTGCAACATCGGCGCCAGCACGAACAGTCCCCAGATGCCGAAGATGATGCTGGGCACGGCGGCCAGCAATTCGACGGCGACGCCGATGGGCCGCTTCAGCAGCGGCGGACACAGTTCGGTAAGAAACAGCGCGATCCCAAACCCGGCCGGCACCGCCAGCAGCATGGCGATGGCGGAGGTGACCACCGTGCCGTAGATAGGCGCCAGCGCGCCGAACTGGTCGGTCACCGGATTCCAGATCTCGCGCAGCACGAAGGAGAACCCGAAATGATCGATCGCCGGCCACGCGCCGTGCATCAGCGACGCAGCCACACCGCCGAGAATCAATAGCACCAGAATCGCCGCGCTCAAGGTGGCCGAGCGGAAGATTCTCTCGTAAATCAGCTGCTTTGCGGCGTGCCTCGGATCGATGATCGCCACGGTATGAGTTTCGCTCCCGCTATTTTCCGCTCCATACCGGATGACCAGCCGAGGTGATCTGAGAGATCCAGGTCTTTTTCACCTGGGCAATCAACGCTGCGGGCAAGGGCACGTAATCCAGTTCGGCCGCCATATTAGCGCCATCCTTGTACGCCCAGGCAAAGAACTTCAGGGCTTCACTCACCGCGGCCGCGTCGTCCGGTTGCTGGTGAACCAAAATGAAGCTGGCCCCCGTGATCGGCCAGCTCTTGGCGCCGGCCTGGTCGGTCAAAATCAAGTAGTAGCCGTCCGATTTGGCCCAGTCGGCATTGGCGGCGGCCG
The DNA here is from genome assembly GCA_963800375.1 of uncultured Gammaproteobacteria bacterium. Classification (GTDB taxonomy): domain Bacteria; phylum Pseudomonadota; class Gammaproteobacteria; order Steroidobacterales; family Steroidobacteraceae; genus Bog-1198. Next base: position 456,504 of record CAWDAT010000005.1, read on the forward strand.
CTTGAAAGGATTCCGCGCTCGGCGCCACCGTGGCGCCCGACTTGTTCGTGAGCACGACGTAAGCCATCTTGTTTTGTTTGGCAAAGGCATACTCGACGTAGCCGATGGCGCCGTCGGTTTGCGTGGTCATATTGGCCACTCCCTCATTGCCCTTGGCGCCGATCCCGGTCGGCCACTGCACCGAGGTGTTGGCGCCGATGCTCGAAAGGAATTTCGGATTGGATTTGGACAGGTAATCGGAAAACAGGAAGTTCGTGCCCGAGCCGTCGGAACGGTACACCGGGGCGATGGCCGTGTTCGGCAAAGCGAGCTTGGGGTTGAGGCTTTTGATCTTCGGATCATTCCATTGGGTAATGTCACCGAGGTAAATGCTGGCCACGGTGGCGCCGTCCAGGTGCAGCTGTCCCGCCTGAATGCCCTTGATGTTCACCACCGGCACCACGCCGCCGATGATCATGGGAAATTGCACCAGACCGGCCGCTTTCAGGTCATCGGGCTTCAAGGGCATGTCCGAGGCCCCGAAGGTGACCGTCTTGGCCTTGATCTGCTTGATGCCCCCGCCCGATCCGATGGATTGATAATTGAGCCCGACCCCGGTCAGGGTCTTGTACGCGTCCGCCCACTTGGCATAGATCGGATAGGGAAAGGTGGCGCCCGCGCCCGAAATGTCGGCCGCAGCCGCGCCTACGCTGAAGCCGAACGTCGCAGCCGTGATCAATAACCAACTTTTAACATTCATTATTCGCATGATCGCTCCGGGGTAAGAGGCGTTAGGAGGTCCGACTTGACTCGGTGCCGCTGCAGTAGGCCATTGTCGGCAGGAATTATGACGGTTTTGTGACAGCCACGGTTGAAGATTTGCTGCACCGCGATTTCTCAGATTTGCAACCTCCCGATCATCGACCCTGAAAATGATCAGAAGGTGAAGCGGGCACCCACTGTCGGGGCAACGTTGTTGTTGTACTTGTAGGGGACGCCGGGGCCGTGGGGAATGGCGATGGCCAGACCGCCGCTGACGTTGGAATACGCAATGCCGGCATAGGCGTCGAAACGTTTGGTGAAGTGATGATCCGTATAGAGCGACACCTCGTTGAGGAAGCCCGAGCAGGAAGCACGGAAACTGGTGGGCGGGCAGGCCGACGGAACGCGGAAGTTGTTCTGCCACTGATGATAGGCGGACAAAGTGATGTCGGTCTTGATGTCGTAAGCGTATTTGACGCCCGTCCAGGCGACCTGCACGATCTTCGGAGAATCAAGATTGTCGTCTTCGACGCCGCTCAACAGATAACCACCCTGGGCCGAGGCGCCAATGCCCAACTGGTTCGACGGATTAAACTGTTGGATATGTTCGTAGCCGACAAAAAACCTGAACGGGTCCCACGTGTACCTGGCGGCGACCATAACGGCGGTGTTGTCGGTCACAATGCCATATTCGGTGTTCATGGTTCCGATCAGATTGGCCCCGTTGATGGTGTGTGTGTTGATGCTGTTGAGCGTCGACTGATAGGGCTGCGTCAGACTCTCGGGCCCCAGCAACGGGTTGAGGACGCTGATCGCCTGGTTGTAATGTTGGAATACGACGTCGGCAGAGAACTTGCCGTAGTTTCCGCCGAGGTCGAATCCGTAAGCGGAGTTATGCGGCTCCTCCGGCGTACAGGTGGCGGCGGTCCAGTTTGCGGAGGCAGAGTAGCAGCCGCCGGAGCCGTCGACGAATTTATACATCGCGCCGAAATGGACCGGGCCATAGGTGAGACGGTACTTCACGGCGTTGTCCCAACGGGTATCCTCGGTGTCCCCGCCGCCGGCCATCGTGCCGTTATACCCGATATACGAAAAGGAGTAGGCGCCGCCGGCCGGATCGTAGACGAGCATCGCATCGGTGCCGAGCGCGCGCTGACGACCGAACGTCAGCGTACCGAATGGCGTGGACGATATGCCGCCATAGAATTCGTCATTGAAGGTCTGCCCCGCGCGCGCGCCGTCGCCGGTGACGGAATAGCTGCCCCTGGGGAGACCGTTGTTGGTCGTATTGGTGGCTGCCATGTTGGCGAGCTGCCCAGACTGCGGATTGATGCCGGTCGACGCGTTGAACACGGCGAACCAGTCGTCCAGAAATTCCACCTTGCCCTTGATGCCTAGACCCGTCTGCGACAGGTTGTTCGGCGCAATGAGGAATCGAGACTGATTTGCGTTGCGGTTGACCAGCGATTCGCCTTCATAGTTATAGGCGTTTTCCGGCAACCCGTGGCTGACCCAACCCACGCCGACGTCATACGCGCCATACAGGGTGATGCCGTGCCAGGTCAGCGAGCAATCGGTGGCGCGGAACTGCTGGACGCTCGCGCAGGCTTCGAGGGTGGGTGGAGCAGAGGGAGCCGCTCCGGCGGCGCGCGCCGCTTGATTCAGAGAAATAATCGACGCAAGTGGCGCGATCGCACACCAGCAGACAGACCGCATTGCACGTTCTCCCCGGAAGAAGTTGTCGCGAGCGAAAACATTCAGATTGTGAATTTCGCTATATATGACCATATATAGCACATTGGCGCAAAAAATCGCAGCTGCGGACGCATCGAACCGCGTTGCGTCTGCGCTATCGCTTCGTCAAACGAGGATCAGCAACGAACTTGCGCTGCGAGAATTGTGCTGCGAGAGGAATTCACTTGCGAGCAGCCGGGCTCGGGGTTGCGCGCCATCGCGCAGCGGTCAGGCGTAATAGTCGGCGGCCACGGTCTCATCGACCGGCGCATGCTTCGAGCCCATGGCGTTGAACACCGGCGTCAGCACCGCGGCCACGAGCAGATTCAACAGCACGGTGTAGACGGCGGTATAGCCGGGAAAAGTGTGGTCCGCCACGTGCAGCGGAAAGGTCGGCGTCAATTTGGTGGCAATGGCCATGGCCGTGCCGGCAAAGGTGCCGACGGCCCAACCGGCCAGCAGCGCCCAGGAATTGAACCATCGGGTGTAGGCGCCCAACATCACGGGCGGCAGCGTTTGAATGATCCAAATCCCGCCGAGCAACTGCAGCTGAATGGCGTATTGCGTCGGCACGAACAGGATGAAGACCAGCGCACCGACCTTGACGATCAGCGACACCAGTTTGGCCATGTGCGATTCCTGTTTGTCGGTCGGATTCTTGTTGATGAACTCGCGGTGGATATTGCGGGTGTAGAGATTCGCGGCGGCGATGGACATGATGGCCGCGGGCACCAGCGCGCCGATGGCGATGGCGGCAAAGGCGATGCCGACGAACCAGGACGGAAAGCTGTGCAGCAGCAGCGCCGGCACGGCGAAATTGTTGCCGAACTGCTTGAAACCCGCCGCGTATTCGGGAAGCTTGTCGACCCCCGCGGCGATCACGAAGAAGCCGAGCAGCGCGAGCAGGCCGAGCATGAAAGTATAGCCGGGCAGCATCGCCGCATTGCGGCGGATGGCGTGCCCGCTGCTGGCGCTCAAGATGCCGGTCAGCGAATGCGGATACAGGAACAGCGCCATCGCCGACCCCAGCGCCAGGGTCGCATAGCCGCTGTACGAGCCCGTGGTGTGCGGACCGGGAACCGCCAGCAGCAGCTTCTGCGGCGGCACGGCCGCGAAGATCTTGCCAAAGCCGCCCAACTGCATCGGAATGACCACGATGGCTGCCAACGCCGTGGCATAGATCAGGATGTCCTTCACGATGGCGATCGACGCCGGCGCGCGCAGTCCGCTCGAATAGGTGAAGGCCGCGAGCACCACGAAGGCGATGAGCAGCGGCAAATCCGCGGCAAGCCCCGTACCCGAAATGCCGAGCGCACCCACCACCACCTGGATGCCGACCAGCTGCAGGGCGATGTACGGCATGGTCGCGACGATGCCGGTGACGGTCACCGCCAGTGCCAGCCAGCGATTGCCGAAACGGCCGCGCACGAAATCGCCCGCGGTGATGTAGTTGTGCTTGTGACACACGTGCCACAGGCGGCGAAACACCAGGAACAGCAAGGGATAGATGATGATGGTGTAGGGCACCGCGAAAAATGCGACGGCGCCGGCACCGAATGCCAGCGCCGGGACGGCGATGAAGGTGTAGGCGGTGTAAACATCGCCCCCGACCAGAAACCAGGTAATGAGCGTGCCGAAGCGGCGCCCGCCGAGCCCCCACTCGTGCAGCAGGTCAAGATCGCCCTTGCGCCAGTGGGCGGCGGCGAACCCGAGCCAGGAAATGAATCCGAACAACACCACGAAAATGCTGAGCGCAATCCAATTCACATCGTGCACGGCAATCCCCCGTCGCTTGGTCTGATTATTTTGTTATTTGGCGCCTTGGCCGTGACTCAATCGTGGGTGGCCCAATACACGGTGGCCGTGAACACCGCGCTGACGATGACCCACAGCAACTGGAACCAGTAGAAGAACGGAATGCCCATCAAGGTGGGCTCGAGCTTGTTGTAGAAGGGGGGCCACAGGGCGACGGCGAACTGGATGACGAACAGCAGGTACCACCAACTCCACCCGCCGCGCTTTTTCTGTGCTTCGATCATGGTGAGAACCTCCGGCATGGCCGTCCGTAGGTTGGATCCTACCCGCGTCGGCGGGCGCGTGTCGACCCCATGGCCGCAATGGCCACGGGGTCGGCAGCATCCATCTTAGAATTTGAATCTCACACCGGTGGTCGTGGTGATATCGGTGGTGTGGAACAGGTAGCCGTTCGCCAGACCGTCCTTGACGCCGGTGTACATGATGCCCGCATAGACATCGAATCGCTTCGTCAGGCGATAGTCGGCATCGAATGACAGATCATCTTCGGTGCCGCTGCAGGTTCCGGCTTTCTTGGTCGAGCAGCCGGCGTTGGCGCCGATGCCGTAGCTGTTCTGCTTGTAGCCGTAGTAGGCGGCGACCAAGTCCAGATTCGGCAGCACCGTATAGCGCGCGCCGCCCCAGAAAACCTGCAGCGTCTTGTCGGTGGGGAAAGCCGCGTTGTTGACGTACGCGATGGTGTAGTCCGCCACGTTGAAGCCGGCGGCCAGGGGTGTGGCCGGATTTGCAAACTGGATGTGTTCATACCCCGCGTACAACTTCACCGCGCCGAGGTTGTACAGGCCCATCAGGGCGTACGACGTGTTGTCCGAGATCGTCGCGGCCAACGCGGTGCTGGGGTCCGCCCCCAGGCAGGAGCCGCCCGCCGGCACCGGATCCGGGCACAGCCCGGGCAACCCGGCGACTTGACCGGCGCTGAGCGCCGCCACCGCCACCGCATCCTTGACCTTGGTGTAGAACACGTCGACCGACAAGCCGGCATATTCGCCGCCGGCCGACACCTCGAAGGCCGTGTTGGCGCCGCCCGTGGACTGATTGAATTTGTACTGCGCGGCCAGGTGCGCGACGCCGGCGAAAGTTCCGACATACTTGAGCGAGGCATCCATCCGGCGATTTTGAGTGTCGCCGCCGCCCGCGGTGGTTCCGGACAATCCGATCAACGAGAATGCCTGGGAGGCGAAATTAGGATCGTATTTCGCGACACCGTCGGCCAGCACCGTGTTTTGACGGCCGAATGTCACCGTGCCGTAGGTTTTCGAGCTGAAGCCCGCGAAGGACTGCTGAAAAGTCTGGCCGCCGATGCTCGAATCCAGATTGGTGGTTTGATTCGCCGGCGAGCGGCCATTGTTCTGTGCCAGGGACTTCAAGGCATCGCTGATATCGCCGGATTGAGGATTAAAGTAGGTTTCCAGTTTGAACACCCCTTTCCAATCGCCGACCAGGGGTTCACTGCCCTGTATGCCGATCCGGGACTGGCTCAAGTTGCTGGGGGTGAGGCCCGTGATCGAGTGATTGCTGTTCTTCTGCACGATGTCCGCACTGCCCGCGGGGAAGTAATCGTTGATCGGCGCGCCGTGACTCTGATTCTGCAGACCGATATCGACGATGCCGTACAAAGTGATGCCGTGCCAGGTCAGGCTCTCATCGGGGGCGGCGGCCGGTGCGGCCGCGCTTTGCGCGACCGCGACGCCCGCGGCGATCGACAGAGTCCCCAGGAGGAAACAGGCCTTGAGAAGACCCAAGCCGTGCCTTCCATGCTTCACAGAATCAGCTGCACTAGAAATCATGATTGTCTTGCTCACTGCTAGAACTCCCGTCAGATTTGGTTGTTGGATTTAATCGACGAATTGTTACAGTAATATGACGGAATGTAATATTCCGCATTTCGACCAACTATCGGGACGCCGTGGCATATATATCATATGGGTGGACAGCGTCCACTCATCTTATGTGTCATTTTAGCAACAACCGGGATGTAAGGGCATGAAGCGGCAGCCGGGCGCGCCCGGCCGCCCTTTGCCATCACCCGCCGTCAGCGAGCAACGCGGCGCGTAATTGTCCGATGCAGGCAGGCCGCGAACGCCCGGATGCCACAGCTCTGGCACGGCCGAGGCCGTCGTCAAACACGCGGCGCAATTGCTCGTCAATGGCCTCACGGGCTCGATAGACCCGCGAGCGAACGGTGCCGACCGGACAGGACATGGCAGAGGCAATCTGCGAGTAACTGAGGCCGTGGAATTCGCGCAGGACTATTGCGCTGCGTTGGTCCTCGGACAGCGACTCCATCGCGTGGTTGACGGCGCCGCAGATTTCATCCGTGAGCGCAAGATCCTCCGGCGTATCAGTCTCGTTGCGCTCCATCGACACCTCACGGGTGTCGTCGGCGCCCGCGGCATCCGAGCCGAACACCCGCGCCTCGCGAGCGCGCAGCATCAGCACGGTCTTGGCCGAGTTCACGGCAATCCGATGCAGCCACGAATAGAAGGCGGAATCGCCGCGAAAGTGCTGCAGCCCCCAATAAGCCTTGATGAAGGTATTTTGCACCGCGTCCTCGGCGTCCGCGTGATTGCGCGTGTAGCGCAGCGAAAGCTTCATGACTCGGTATCGGTACTTGCGCACCAGATCGTTGAACGCGGCATGGTCGCCGGACTGGGCGCGCAGCACGAGGACTCGATCGCAGGATTCTACCTTCACGGTGGGTGCGGCATGCATCATGATGTCGGTCAGGTTGGAGCATCCAGATTAAAGATCGCCTAACGCTCCATTAGAAAATGGGTGCACACATCACAGGTGCGCGGCAATGCGCGACATAAGGAGCGCGCAACCCACCATCCTTACCCCATCGGGCTGGACGGATTGGCCGGAATATCGGCCAGTGCTCGCGCCGCGGCGCTGCCCTCGTCGGCCGGGGCGTCGCCGAGAGCCGCCGCACCGGGCGCAGCCACGCTCACCGGGGTGGCCGAGCGTCGCGGGAATCTGACGCGAAAAGAGCTGCCGAGGCTGACATTGCTGTCCACGTCGATTTCTGCGCCGTGTGCCGCACAGATGGACTTCACTATCGACAGTCCGAGCCCGGCGCCGCCGTCTTCACGCGAACGCGCCTCGTCGACGCGATAGAACCGGTCGAATACGTACGGCAGCGCCGCCGGGGGGATGCCGATGCCGGTATCTGATATCTCGAGGACGCTGCCGCTGTCGTCCGACGCGGTGCGCAGCGCCACCAGTCCTCCCCGCGGCGTGAATCGGATCGCGTTATCGAGAAGATTGACGATGATCTGTTTGAGCCGCGCGCGATCACCACGGACCACGGCCTTGCGAAGCGCGGACAATTCGATGTCAATGCCGCGGTCTTCCGCCATGAGACGCATCTGCTCGGCGGTGCTCTGCGCCAGCTCCGCCAGATCGACGTCGACCCAATCGCTTCGAGTTTCGCCCGCGTCGAGCCGCGACAACACCAGCAATCCGGAGACCAGGTGCTCCAAACGCGCGACTTCTTCCAAAACGCTGCCCACTCGTTCACGCACCTCGCCCGGGGTCAGATGATTCTCGTGGGTCAGTTCCTGCAATTCACCCTTGACGACCGTCAGCGGGGTGCGCAGTTCATGGGACGCATCCGCCAAGAATCGACGCGATGTCTGCACCGAGTCGCGCAATCGTCCCAGCATGTTGTTGAGCGCGATTGACAGCCGCTCCAAAGCGTCCCCGCTGGGAGCGACCGGTAAACGCAGCGTCAAATTCTGCAGGCTCATCTCCTCGGCGGTTTGCGACAGATGGTCGACCGGCCGCAGCGCGCGGCTCACCAGCCAATAGCCGCCGGCGGCGGCGCAGACGATGAGCACCGGCAGCAGCAGGGCGAGCAGATCCAGCAGCCGGTTCAGCACTTCTTCCATGGATTGGATCGAGACCCCCAATTCGACCAGATAGTCGCCGGAGCGGGCCTTGACCGGCGTATTGCGAACCATCAAGTGCTGGCCGCCTACGATCGCGGTGACCGGTGCCGCGGTTACGCTTGGAAACTTCGCGGTGTTCACCGCCGAAGGGTCGAAGCTGCGGTCGGCAGGCGGACCGGAGCGATAGATCAGCTCCGCCGGGATCCGCGTTACGCGGACGAAGCGATTGTTGAACTCCGGGGCAACGCGAGTATCGATTTCCCGGGCAATCGCCTCATTGGCGGCGTCCGCCGGCGCCTGCATGAGAATCTGCTCGACCTGGATCGAGCGGCGGCTCAGCGAATCGCGCAGATTGGCATGCAGGTAGTGTTGCAGGCCGAAGAAAGTGCCGGCTCCGACCAGCACGAAGGTCGCGCTCAAAAGCAGGGTGTACCAGGCTCCCAAACGGAAGGCGAGTGAACGATGATTCATTCAATGGCGGCCTGCCGCTCCGGCTCCGCCTCGCGAATGCAGTACCCCACCCCACGCACGGTATGAATGAGCTTGACCGGAAACGGCTCGTCCACCTTGCGTCTCAGATAGCGCACGTAGACGTCGACGATATTGGTCACTCCCTCGAAACTCTGGTCCCATACATGATTGAGTATCATCGTCCTCGAGAAAACTCGGCCCGGCGAACACAAGAGATATTCGAACAGCGCGTACTCCTTGGCCGTGAGGTCGATGCGGTGACCGCCGCGCCTCACCATCTGGGTCAGGCGATTCAGTTCAAGATCCGCGATGCGCAACACGTCGGCCCTTTCGACCGGCGTGCGCCGCAGCAGGGCCTTTATTCTTACCAAGAGTTCGGCGAAGTCGAACGGCTTCGTAAGATAGTCATCGGCACCGGCTTCAAAATTCGCAACCTTGTCTTCAATTGCATCGCGGGCGGTAAGCACCAGGACCGGCAGGGATGAATGAGTCTCGCGCACCCGGCGCAGCAGTTCCGTTCCGCTCAGCATGGGCAGCATCAAATCGACTATCAGAAGATCGTATGTGTACGAATTGACATAGCTCTCGCCCTCGCGGCCATTGACCGCGAGATCGACGGCGAACCGCTCTGCGCGCAGCCCTCGCGCGACAAACTCTGCGAGCTTGCGGTCATCTTCGACAATGAGTATACGCACGGCAAGTTCCTCCATTGAGCATTTCAGTGCGTCCTGATTAGAGAGCCGTTAGCTGATCATTAGAAAGCTCTCATGGGAAGAAGCACGGCCGCAATCGCCGACGCCGAGCCTGGAACTACGCGTCCTGGCTTGAGTCAAATTAAACAATGAGTTTACGCGTAGCGTATTTTTTAAGCGTTCGAGGCGACCCATGCGTATTCGACCCCTGCTCTTGATCCTCGCCGCGAGCGTGGCGGTGGCCGCGGCGGGATATTCCAATCCAGCCATGGCTCATCCGGGCGGCGGCGGCGGCGGCGGCGGCTCGCACGGTGGCGGCGGAGGCGGCGGCTTTCATGGCGGTGGTGGCGGCGGAGGCGGCGGCTTTCATGGCGGCGGCGGCTTTCATGGCGGCGGTGGCTATCATGGCGGCGGCGGCTTTCATGGCGGCGGTGGCTTTCATGGCGGCGGTGGCTGGCGCGGCGGCGGCTATGGCGGTGGTGGCTGGCGCGGCGGCGGCTATGGCGGTGGTGGCTGGCGCGGCGGCGGCGGGGGCTGGCGCGGCGGTTGGCACGGAGGTTATGGCGGCGGGGGTTGGCGCGGTTATCGCGGCGGCTGGGGCGGCCGCGGCTGGTATGGCGGGGGATTCTATGGCTGGGGCTTGGGTTACGGCCTGCTGTTTGCGACGCTGCCCTGGTATTACGACACCTATTGGTGGAACGGTGTGCCGTATTACTACGCCGACGATGTCTACTATCAATGGGACGGTGACGCCGGCCAATACGAGACTGTCCCGCCGCCGGCCGGTCTCGCCAGCGAAGTGCAGAGCCAGCCGCCCGTGATGCATGAATTGTTCGTGTATCCGAAAGGCGGGCAGACGAACGAACAGATGGCGCGCGATCGCAGCGAATGTCATCAGTGGGCGGTCGCGCAATCCGGCTTTGATCCGCAGGCCCCCGCTGCCGGGGCGGAGGCGAAGACCGGCCAAGATTCCATGGCTGCCAAAGGTTCGGATTACCTGAGGGCCGAGGGCGTCTGCTTGCAGGGGCGGAACTACAGCGTGGAGTAGCGATGCCGGCAGCCCCTGGCCGCCCTGCCCGGCCGGATAATTCAGCGTGAATCCGCGCTGCGCACGCGCCTCAGGCGTTTCGACACCGCCGCCCGCGACAGCAAGCCTCGCGCCACGGCCGATTCATCGCTGTGAATTTCGATCACCAGCAAATGCGTGAGGCCCGTGCCCTGAAACATGCGGTATATATCCAGCGCGGTCAGTGTCTGCAGTGACTCGTACTTGATCAACGACAATTCATTGCAGGGAGTCATCACCTCGCTCACCTTGACGCGTCCGGGCTGCTTCGAAGCCGTCACCCCCGGGAATCGATGCGGCCGCCTTCGCTCGATGTCATACGCGGTGATAAGACCGACCAGGCGTGCCTCGATGACCTCGGGCCCGTCCGGGGTGACCAAAAGAGCATGCACGCCCAGTCGATTCATGTCGGCGAGCGCCTCGTCTATGGAATCGTCGGCATCCACCGTGATGGGATATTCTCGCCGAAAGTCCGTGAGGACGTAGAACGCCGAATCGTCGGCCTCCAAATAGGAGTCATCATTGGCTCCGGTTCTTGCAAGCAACGACGCCGCGGACCGAACCCGTGACGGCACTACCAATCCAGTGTCCATGACACAACCTCCTCCGGACCCTGGGGCTCCGACAACACTGCCATATAGTTGTTTGGACTCACCATTCGCGCACCCGGTTCCACGGCGGACTTACGCAGCGCCCATCACGGCGCGGAGCTGCTCAGGGCGCGCCGAAATGCGGCGATGATGGCCGGCTGCGGCCGGCGGATCGCCGGGACAGCCTGATAATTCTGCCAGCCGCCGCCGAGGCTCTTGTAGAGCTGCACGAACTGCTCACCCTGCAACACTTGAGCCTGCGCGTACTGCTCCTGCAGATCGTAGAACTGCCGCTCGGCATCGACGACGTTGAGAAAATCCGTGAGACCGCGGTTGTATCGCGACGTCGCCAGGTCCACGGCGCGCTGGCCGGCCAGCATGGCGGTGCTCAATTTCCCCATCCGTACCTGCTGTGCGTCATAGGCGTCGAGCGAGGTATCCACCTGCTGAACGGCATTCAAAATGGTCTTGCGGTAGTTGAGCAGACTCGCACGCGCCTCCAGATGGGCAATGTCCACCTCCGCGTCGATTGCCCCGAAGTCGAGCAGCGGCCAGACCGCGCCCGGCCCGAACGACCAAATATGCTTGCTGATGCCCGGGGTGGTCCCGAAGCCTTGTGCCTGACTGCCGATCGAACCGACCAAGGCCACCTGCGGAAAGAGGTTGGCGGTCGCGACCCCGATACGCGCGGTCGCGGCCGCGAGTTCACGCTCCGCTTGCATTATGTCGGGCCGGCGCTTCAATAATTCCAGCGGCACGCCGGGCGGGGCCGGTTCGGGCATCGACGGAATGAGATCGGGGGTGGAGAGTTCTTTGACCATGTTCTCCGGATACTCTCCGACCAGCACGGCCAGCGCGTACTGCGCAGCGTTGACTTCGGCCTCCGCCGGCGCGATCTGCGCTTCCAGCGTCGCGAGTTCGCGGGTCGCGAGCGCCACGTCCAGCTCATTCGTGATGCCGCGCTGGTAGCGAATGTTGACGATGCGCAGCGACTCACGCAGCACATCGCTCGCCTTGTGCAATATGCCGGCGCGGATCTGGGATCCGCGCAGGTCGATGTACGCCCGCACCACATCGGCGACGACGGCGGTGAGGACACCGTAGCGCGCGGCGCGCGCAGCCTGGGTGTCGGCCCGCGCCGCCTCGAACTCACGGCGGAATTTACCGAAGAGGTCGAGTTCCCACACCGCATCGAAGCCCGCGAGAGTGTTGATATGCTGCAGGCCGCCGGCGTTGTCGGCCGACACCAGGCCCTGCTCCGCGCGGCTGCGGGTAAGATCGGTACCCGTGCCGCGGCCGGCGGCGCCGGTTGCGTCCACTTCCGGCAGCGCGTTGCCGATCACCGCCGCCTCAAAGGTGCGCGCTTGCTGCAGTCGCTCCAAGGCGATTTCCAAATCCAAATTCGACTTCACCGCGCGATCGACCAGGGAGTCCAGTTCCGTATCGTTCAGCGCGCGCCACCAGGTTGCCAGATCCGGCGCGGACGCCGGCGGTTGGCCGGGCAATGGCGCCGGGACGGCGCCGGCTCTCGGGGCAAAATTCGGCGGCGCATCGGGTTTCGGTGTGCGGTAACTAGGCCCTGCCGCGCAGGCCGTCAATCCGGCGAGCAGCCCGAAAGCCATGGTTCGTAAACGATTCACACCGCTACCCTTCAGCGCTTCGCATGCAGTGATTTCTCGCCGGCATCGGGTTCGGCGACCCTCACTGTTTGTCCCGCGCTGATTTGACTGCTGATGTTCAAAACCAGCTTATCCCCCGGCCGCGCTCCGGAGGCGAGCTCCACCACGCTGCCGTTATCACGCGCGATCGCGACGTTCACGAAGCGGATCTTGTTGTCCGCGTCGACTTGAGCGACTTGCGTGCCGGAGGCGCGGAATATCAGGGCGGCGGCCGGCACCTCGACCAAACCCCGAGCCGGCAGCTTGAACGCGATGTTGACGTACATCCCCGGCACCAGTGCATGGTTCGCGTTCGGCATGTCGACCTCGACCCGCATGGTACGTGCCTGCGCATTGATGGATTCGGCGGACCGGGCGATCTTGCCGGAGAAAATCCCGCCCACGACGCCGGCGGCGCGTATCTCAGCCGGCACCCCGGCGCTCATCAATTCTCCTGCCGCGCTCTGCGGCACGTCGACGAAAATGCGCAGCGGGTCGGTCTGCGCCATGCGGTACAAAGGTGTGGTGGTCGAGCCGCTGCCGGCCGTCACCAGGTTGCCGATGTCGATCTTACGTTCGGTGATGGTGCCGTCGAAAGGCGCCCTCACCTGCTTGAATTCGGCCAACGCGTTGTATTGATCGACCTTGGATTTATCCAGATTGACCTGTGCATTGGCCGCATAGAGCCGCGCTTCCGAGCTCTCGTAATCCGCCTTCTTGGACTCCCGCTCCTGTTCTGACACGACGCCCTTCGGCGAATCGCGCCAGCGCTCGTTGGTGGTCCTGCTGAACTCCGCTTCGGCCCTGCGCGCCACGACCTGCGCTTCGGAGGCCTTGAGTTGCGCCCGGGCGGCCTCCAGCTCAGCGTCGAGTTCCGGTGTCTCGATGGTCGCGAGCACCTGACCCTTGTTGGCGTGATCGCCGATATCCACCAACCACTTCGCCACATAGCCGTTGACGCGTGCGTAGATCGTCGTTTCGTACCAGGCCGCGGTCTCTCCCGGGAGAACCAGATCCTGGCCCGCCGTCGGCGGCCGGGCGATCACCACGTCGACCGGCGGCGGCGCCGCATAGGCTTCTTCTGCGGCCTTCGCGACAGCGTGCGCTTGGAAGAAGCGCGCCGCCGCCACGGCAACGAAGCAGACCAGCAAGACCGCCGCGGCAACGCGCACCCACTTCTTGACGCGCCGGCCGGTCTGCGGATCAAAGCTCGTGGACACCGTGTCGTTTTCGGATCGCGATACATCATCGGGATACTTGCCGTGGGCCGGATCCTCGCTTAGAAGCGGCTGGTGGCTGGGATGCTCTGGATCATGCGATTGCATTGACGCTACCTTTGATGTCCGAATCCGTGACGGCCGTGGGCCGCCGGCGCAGCAGCCTGTACATGGTGGGAACGAAGATCAAGGTCGCAAAAGTCGCGAACAACAACCCCCCGATCACCGCCCTGCCGAGGGGCGCGTTCTGTTCGCCGCCCTCACCGATACCCAGCGCCATCGGCACCATGCCGAGAATCATCGCTCCCGCGGTCATCAGCACCGGCCGCAGCCGCGTGTAGCCCGCGCTGGTGGCCGCCCGCAGGGCGTCATCGCCCGCCGCCATGCGCTGGTTGGCGAAACTGACCACCAGAATACTGTTGGCGGTCGTCAGCCCGATGCACATCAGCGTGCCCATCAGCGCCGGGACGCTCATCGGAGTTTGCGACAGAAACAGCATCCACAGCACCCCCGCCAGCGCGAACGGAACCGCCATCAGCACGATCAGCGGGTCGATCCAGCTCTGGAAGTTCATGACCAGAAACAAATAGACCAGAATGATGGCCAGCGCGATGCCCGTGAACAATCCGGTGTAGCTCTCGCGCATGGTCTCCACCTGGCCGCTCAAGGTCACCTTCAACGCGCTCGAGGCATCCGGGCGGTGCGCCTTCAGCACCGCGTCGATGTCGCGGGCTGCGCCGTACAGGTCACGTCCCTGAACGTCCGCATGCACGTCGAATACCGGACGAATATTCAACTGCGAAGTGACCATCGGTACCGCCTCGCGGCCGAAGGATGCCAAGTTCAGCAGCAATTGACCGGGACCACCGCCGCCCTGCGGGGTCATGGGCATGGTCTGCAGATCCTGCGACGATCGGATTCGATAAGTCGGGACCTGAACCGCCAGGGAATAGCTCACGTTATTGCGCGGGTCCACCCAGAAATTGGGCGCCGTTTGCGCGCTCGAATTGGTGGCGACCAGCACGTTGTTTGCCGCTTCCTGCTGCGTCACACCCGTCTGCGTCGCCAGTGCGCGGTCCATGTCCACTGTCAACGCGGGCGCATTGGGAACCTGAAACACGTGCGCATCCACCACCCCCGCCACCCGCTTCAATGAGCTCGCTATCTGCGACGCCAGCGTAAAGGCGGCGTCCTGATCGGGACCGGAGATTCTCACGTCGATCGGCGCCGGCTGCCCGAAGTTCAACACCTGGTCGACGATGTCCGCGGGCTGGAAGAAGAACTGCAGCTGCGCAAACCGTGCCGGCAGCTCGCGCCGCAGCAGCGCGATGATTTCCGCCGTCGGCGCATGCTTCTTGTTCAAGGAGATCAGTATTTCGCCGTCCATCGGACCGACGGTGGCCGAGTCGCTGAGCGCAATATTGATGCCGCTGTACGGCAAACCCAGGTTGTCCAGCATCACGTCGATTTGTTCGCTGCCCACCAGCTTTCTGATCTGCGCCTCGACCTCGGCAAAGTACTGCTGAGTTCGTTCGAGCCTGGTTCCTGCGGGCGCCCTGACGTGCAGGCGCATCTGTCCGGCGTCGACCTGCGGAAAGAAATCCCGCCCCAGCAGCGGAAACAGCAGCAGCGATACCACGATCAGCAGGATGAATGCCGTCACGGTCGGACGCGCCTGGGAAAGCGCCCACGAGAGGATATTGCGATAACCTGCGCGAAACCTCTCGAAGCCCTGTTCGAACCGTCCCTGGAACCTGACCAGAAAGTTCTTGCCGCCGGCCGATCCGGCAGCGGGTGGCTGCGGGGCTTCCAACGCGAATTCATTCACCGCGCGGCGCATCAGTTTATTGAACAGCACCGGCACCATGGTGAACGACAGCGCGAGGCTCGCGAGCAGCGACCCGATGACGGAGAGCGACAGCGGGGAAAACAGATACTTGGCGGTTCCTTGCAGCAGGAATACGGGCACGAAGACGATGCAAATGCACAGGGTCGACAAGAAGGTCGGTACGGCCACCTCGTTGGCGCCCGTGACGATCGCCTGATGCAGCGGCTCACGCATCGCGACGTGGCGCTCGATGTTCTCGATCACCACCGTGCCGTTGTCGACCAGAATGCCGATCGCCAGGGCAAATCCGCCCAATGTCATGGTGTTGAGCGTCTGGCCCGCGACGTAGATGAGCAGCACCGCCGTGATGATGGACAGCGGGATGGAGGCGAGAATGATCACGGAAAGCCTGACGTTGCCCAGGAACAGGATGATCACCAGCGCGGTCAATCCCGCCGCCATGCCGGCGCTGAGCAGAACGCTGTTGAGCGCCGCTTTGACGAACACCGACTGGTCGAACAAGGCCTTGACGGTGACGTCCCGCGGCAGGACCTTCTTGATGTCGGTCAGCGCCGCGCGCACACCGTCGATGACCGCCAGGGTCGATACGCCGCCGGTTTTTCGGATCGTCATCAATGCGCCGGGCGTGCCGTTGACCGACACCGAGTTGGTCTGCACCTGGAAGCCATCGTGCACGTGTGCAACGTCGCGCATGAATACCGTGCGCCCATCCACCTGCTTGATGGGAAAGGCATTGATGGACTCGATGATGTCCGGCGAGTTGTTCATCGTCAGCGCGTAATCTTTGTCCCCGATCTTCACGTCGCCGGCGGGAAGAATCACGTTTTGATGCTGCAACGCTGCGCTGACGTCCGTGGGGGACAAGCCCCGCGCCTGCAACGCCTGCGGATCCAGATCGGCCATGATGACGCGCGGCTTGCCGCCGTAAGGATAAGGAACCTCCGCGCCATGAACCACGGCAAGGGCGGGACGAATGATGTTCTGCCCCAAATCATTGAGCTTGGTATCGGGCAGTGATTTGCTCGACAGGCTCAGCTGGATGATCGGGACGTCGGTGGCGCCGTAACGCAACACCAACGGCGGGGTGATGTTGGGCGGCATGTACTTGAGCACCACCAGAGCGCTGCTCGCGAGCTGCGAGATCGCGCGGGTGACATCCGCGCCCTCGTGCAGGTAGACCTTCTCCACCCCCACGCCCTCGTAGCTGATCGCCTCGATGCGCGAGATGTCATCGACCAAGGAGGCGATCTGGCGCTCATGCAGGGTTAGGATGCGGTTCTGGATGTCGCGCGCGCTCATCCCGTTGTAGGTCCAGACCACCGCCACCACCGGAATGTCGATTTCCGGAAATATGTCGATGGGCATCCGCAGGGCCGCGCCGATGCCCATCAGTGAAATCAGAATCAACGAGGCCACGACCGTGTAAGGCCGCTTGAGGGCTATTTCGACGACGGACATGCAGGGTCTCTTACGGCCATTCGCACAATCTAGATGAGGTTTACCGGAGTGTCAGGAGCCGAAAGTCATGACTCGGCATGACTAAAGTCACTTCCGGTGGTGACTTTAGTCACTTTCTCGAGGTCCCTGCGAGCGGCGCCGTGGTGATCATTCGGGACGGGGCTGCTTCCTTGACAGCAGGGCAAGTTCGGTCCTGGTGTTGGCGTGCAGCTTCTCCATGATACGGCTGACGTAATTCTTCACGGTGCCTTCGGCCAGAAACAGCGTATTGGCTATTTGCCGGTTGGTCATGCCCTCGGCAATCAGCTGGAGGATCTTCTCCTCCTTCTCGCTCAGCGCCTCGGTATCGAACGTGCCCCGCTGCGCGACCGGCCCCTTGTCGGCTGCGGGCGCATCATGGGTATCCTCGGGCGCAGCCTCGGTGTGAGGTGCCGGCGCCAAGCGCCGGAATTGATCCATGACTTTGCGGGCGATCTGCGGGGTCAACCGCGACTCGCCCCGCCGCAAGGCGCGGATGGTTTCGAGCAGCTCATCTTCATCCGCATCTTTCAGCAAGTAGGCATGTGCACCCGCGCGCACCGCTTCGAATACGGTTTCATCGTCATTGAGCGTCGTCAAAACGAGTATCTGAGTATTGGGCAGTTCGCGTGTGATTTCCCGGGTGGCGGCCACTCCACCCTTGAGCGGCATGTGCAGATCCATCAAGATCACGTCCGGATGCAGCAATTGCGCCAGCTCCACGGCTTCAACCCCGTTGCGTGCCTGCCCCACGACCTCCATGTCCGGCTCCATTGACAGCAGTATCGCGGCCCCCCGGCGCACCAGTGCCTGATCTTCCGCAATGACGATGCGGATCGCCTGCCGGGTGACCTGCTCATCGGGCGTCACGTGACAGACCTCGTGCAGGCCGCCAAAGCCTGCGTGCCCTCGCGGTCGTGTAGCAGCACCTCACTCACCTCACTCTTGCCCTCCCACATCATGCCGCCCGCGGCACATCGTTTGGAAGTGACTTTAGTCACCTGTTAACGTACCCCCATGACGGGTCCGGAAATCACTGCCAAGATTCGCTCGCTGCTCTCGGGGATCGACCCGCGTCGCAGCCTCGCCGCCTCTGCGATGTGGCTGATCATCGCCTTGGCGATCACCTTCTCGATCGCCGCAGCCCTTTGGGTGGGGCGCATCGCGCGAGAGAATGTAGTGCAGCAGCATATCCGGCGCCTGTCGCTGGAAACGGACCAGCTGAGCTCGGATCTGGGTCAAGCGCTGACCGCCCGCGTCGATGCGGTCCGGGCCGCAGCCCTCGATCGGCCCGCCGACTTGAACGGCGTGTTTGCGGAGCTGCTGACGGCATACCCCCAGCTTGATTGGCTGGCGATAGCCGATCCGAGCGGCACCATCGTCAGATCAAACGGCGAGCTGCATCAAGGCGATCATGTCGGCACAGCCCCGTGGTTCGCCGCCGGCTCCCAGGCTCCTTGGCTGGGTGTCATCGCCGCCGGGCGGCACGCAGAGTCAGTGCCGGCGACTGACGCCGCGGAGCTGGGAGACGTCGCCATTCCGGTGCGTGATGAGGACGGTCGCACGGCCGGGGTCATCGCCGCGCATGTGAGCTGGCGGCGGGCCGCCGGCCATCCGCAGCGCTTGACCGATGAATCCGATCCGCGGGCCGCGACCGCGTACGTGCTCGACGGCCATGGCATGGTGCTGGTGGGACCGGAGGCTATGCGGCACAAGCCCTGGAATGGAATCGCCGTGCGCGACGAGGGCGGCGCGTTGACTACGCCGCAATTCGAGCGCCTCCCGAACGGGCGCCGGGTGCTCGTTTCGCGGTCGCCCTTGAGCGCGGGCAGCGACATAGCCGCTCTCGGCTGGCAGGTGCAGTTGAGCGAGCCCAATGAGCGCGTGTACCAGCGCGCAGATGCGTTGGCGCTCAGGATTCTCTGGGTGTCCATGGGCCTCGGGGTTGCCACCGCCCTGTTGGGCACGCTGGGCGCGCGGCAGCTCACCAAGAGACTACAGCGGCTGGCCCTCTCGGTGGCCGCTGTCGGCGATGATCAAGCGTCGAGAATCGAGGCTCCGCGCGGCGTCGATGAGGTGGCGCAGCTGGGGCGCGCATTCGCCAAGATATTGGGGGATCTGCAGCAGGAGCGCAGCGAGCTCGAGCGGCGCGTGGCGGTGCGGACGAGCGAGGTAGAAAGGCTGGCCGAAGAGTCGCGCTATGCCGCGATCGTGCGCGAACGCCTGAAGATCGCCCGCGACCTGCACGATACGCTGGCGCATTCGATGATGGCCATGCTCAGCGAGATACGCTTTCTGCGGCGGCTGCAGGCGCGCGATCCCGCCGCCGTCGCCGACGAACTGGGCCGCGCGGAGAAACTCGCCCATGAAGGGCTTCAGGAAGCGCGCACCGCCATCACCCAGATGCGGGTCACCGCGGTGCGCGAAACCGGCTTGGGTCCGGCGCTCGCCAATGCGTTCGAGCGGTTCATCAATCACACCGGGCTGTCGGGAGATTTCAGCGCGGATGTGGAAGCCGCCCGCTTTGGCGATGAGCGGGCTGAGACCATTGTGCGCATGGCGCAAGAGGCGTTGCGAAACGTGGAACGGCATGCCAGAGCGACGCGCGTAACCGTGCGCCTGCGGTCGGTCGATGACGCGGCCTTGGAATTGCAAATTGAAGACAACGGCATCGGCTTCGATCCCGCGGCGCTGCGGCCCGGGCACTACGGTATCGTGGGGCTGCGCGAGCAAGCCGAACTCATCGGCGCAGAGCTGCGCATCGACAGCAGGCCCAATGAAGGGACGAGGCTGTGTGTCTCGTGGAGGCTGTCCCCCATAACATTCAATCACAGCGGCGCCGCCATGCCTTCCTAGCGCCGGCGTCCGCGTGGCGGCTGCTCGGCAGATTCTAATGCGGCGCTCAGCGAGTTCTAATTTGGTGGACATACGATTTCACTTGGCGCTGCGCGAAGCACGATGAACCGACCCAAACAGTCCAAGGCGTTGAGATTGACGCTCGCGCTCGTGCTGGCAAGCGCGCTCAGTGCCTGCGCAACGTACGAAAAATGCGGATTTCGCGGTTGCCCGGGCGATGCGAAGATCACCGCCGACGTGCAAACCGCGTTTCAGAGCCATGCTGAACTGCAGCCACCCAACATAATTACGGTACAAACCGTGGACGGCGTGGTGTACTTGTACGGCCTGGTCGAAACGGACTACCAGCTGCAAATGGCCGAATCCGTGGCCCATCAAACCGCGGGGGTGAACAAGGTGGTGAACTCGATCGGCCTGTCCGGCAATGCAAGATAGCCGGCGGCGGGCGCGTGCAACTCAAGGCGCGAGCAGCAGCTCCAGAATCCGCAGGTAAATCCGCTGCAGCCGATCGATGTCCGCCACACGCACGCATTCGTTCACTTTGTGGATGGATTCGTTGATCACGCCGATCTCGATCACCTGGGCGCCCAGCGGGGCGATGAAGCGCCCGTCCGAGGTGCCGCCGCCCGTGGAGAGTTTTGGGGTGATCTGCAATTGCTCCTGCACGGCGCGGGTCGCGGCCTGCGATAGTTCGCCCGGGACCGTCAGGAAGGGGTAGCCGGAGATGAACCACTCCAGCGAATAGTTGACATGGTGGCGCCGCAGCAGCTCCTCGACCACGGTCTTCAAGCCGTCGACGGTCTGTTCGGTGGAGAAGCGCAGATTGAAGCGCGCCTTCAATTCCCCGGGGATGACATTGGGCGCGCCGGTGCCGGCGGAAATGTTCGACACCTGAAACGTGGTGGGCTGAAAATGGGCGTTGCCATGGTCCCAGGTGCGCGCGGCGAGTTCGGCCAGCGCCGGGGCCACGGCATGCACGGGGTTGTTCGCGAATTGCGGGTAGGCGATGTGTCCCTGCACGCCGTGCACGGTGAGCCGTCCGCTCAACGAACCGCGCCGGCCGATCTTGATGGTATCGCCGAGCTCCTTCTCGCTCGAGGGCTCGCCGACCAGGCACCAGTCGATGCTCTGCCGGCGCTCGCGCAGCACCTCGACCACGCGGCGCGTGCCGTCGACCGACGGACCTTCCTCATCGCTGGTGATCAAGAAGGCGATGCTGCCGCGATGCTTGGGGTGGCGGCCCACGAATTCCTCGCAGGCCGTGACCATGGCCGCGAGTCCGCTCTTCATGTCCGCCGCACCGCGCCCATACAGGACGCCGTCCCTGATCACCGGCTGGAAGGGATCGCTCTGCCATTCATCCAGCGGACCCGAGGGCACCACATCGGTGTGTCCCGCGAAGCAGAAGACCGGGCCGCCGGTCCCGCGCGTGGCCCAGAAATTCTCGACCGGACCGAAGCGCAGAGTCTCGAGCGCGAAACCCAAAGCTGCGAGCCGCTGCATCATCAGCGCCTGGCAGCCGCCGTCGGCGGGGCTGACGGATTGACGCGCGATCAACTGCTCGGTCAACAGGAGCGTGTCGGACTTCGGCGCACTGCTCATCAGAAGCGCAGTACCGGGGCCTGGCGCCTGAGATTGATCCACACGCCATAGGCGCCGAGCGCGACGGCCGCGATCAGCACCCAGGCCGGCATGGCGAGCCCCAGGAAGGTCCAAGTCACCTTGGCACACTCGCCGGAGCCGCTGAGCACCTTGACCAAAACGTCGCTCAAGGAAAACACCTTGAGCATGAAATCGAGCGACGCCCCGCAGGCCGGCACGCTGCCTTCCGGCAGGCTCTGAATGTACAGATGCCGCGCCGCAACGCCGATGGTGGCGAGCGCGGCCGGCGCGAGCAGCGCCGCGTATACGCGCCGGCCCCAGGAGACCGGGTCGTGCACCGCCGCGATCAGGAACACCAGTCCCACGGCGAACACTCCGACCCGCTGGAAGATGCACAGCGGGCACGGCTCCAAGTGCAGCACGAATTGCGCGTAATAAGCATAGGCCAGCAGCGCCGCGCAGGCGGCAAACCCGAGGAGATTTCCCTGACGCGCGGTCATCAGCCGCGCGCGAGAGCGTGCGCCGCGTCGATCTGCTTGGCGACGTCCTCGAGCGAGGTGTGGCGGATGTCCTTGCCGTGCACCATGTAAATCACGTATTCGCAGATGTTCTTGGCATGGTCGCCGATGCGCTCCAAGGCGCGGACGATCCACATGATCTCGAGCGCGCGCCGAATGGTGCGCGGATCCTCCATCATGAAGGTGATGCACTGACGCTGAATGGACTCATATTCCTCGTCCACCATCTTGTCCTCGCGGGCGGTCTTGAGTGCGGCCTGCGAGTCCATGCGGGCAAAGGCATCGAGCGCGTCATGCACCATTTGCGCGACCTGCCGTCCCAGATGCTTGACCTCGCGGTACTTGTCCGCCGGACGCTCCATGGTGGCGAGGCGCGAGGCGATGTAGCCGATCTTCTCGCCTTCATCGCCGATCCGCTCGAGGTCCGTGATGGTCTTGATGATGGCGACGATCACCCGCAAGTCGCCGGCCGCGGGCGCCCGGATCGCCAGGATGCGGCTGCATTCCTCGTCGATGGACACCTCCATGCCGTTGACTTTGTAGTCATCGGTGGCCACCGATTCGCCCAGACGGCTGTCGCCCTCGACCAGGGCGGTGATCGCCTTGTGCAGCTGCTGCTCCACGAAGCCGCCCATTTGCAGCACCTGGTTGCGGACCTTTTCCAGGTCCTCGTTGAAGCGGCGGGAGATGTGGTGGGTGAGGTCGGCCGTTTCCATAAAGACTACCTTGGGCTCAAAGCGACAGGAAGGTGAAAATTACACGCGTTCGTTTACATCTGATTGCTGCGCACGTCAACACTGCACCTGATATTTGTGACATCACGCGCTCGCCGCCTCGCGCAGTGCCCGCGGCCAGACTCGGGCCGGCGGGAAATGGCAGGTAAACGTGCTGCCCTTGCCTTCGGTGCTCTGCACGTCGAGCCAGCCGCCGTGCCGTTGCAGGGCGTGTTTGACGATGGCGAGACCCAGGCCCGAACCGCCTTGCCCACGGGAGCGTCCCGCGTCCACCCGGTAGAACCGTTCGGTGAGCCGCGGAATGTGCTCGGCCGGGATGCCGATGCCGCTGTCGATCACGGCGAAGTGGGCTCCCTCATCGTCGACCCACCAGCGCATGCGCACCGTTCCCTCGGCCGCCGTGTACTTCATGCCGTTCACCAGCACGTTGGTGAACGCCGACTCGAGTTCGTGCGCGGAACCGAACAGGCCGTCCGCGGATTCCAGATCCAGGATCACCTGCCGCAGCCGGTCGGCGCTCGCCAGCGCATCCCGCTGCAGGCGCTCCAACATGGTCGGCACGTCGATGGCATCGCGCGACGCCTCGCCATCGGTCGACTCCAGGCGCGACAGCACCAAGAGATCGGCGATGATGGCATTCATGCGCTGCGCCTGGGCGCGCATGTCCTTGATGGGACCGGACCATGCCGGATCGACGGATGGGTCGTCGGCCAGCGTATCGAGATAGCCGGAAATCACCGTCAAGGGCGTGCGCAGCTCATGTGAGGCGTTGGCGACGAAATCCTTGCGCATGGCCTCGAGGCGCATTTGCCGGGTCACATCGCGCACCAGCAGCAGCGACTGGCCGCCGCCGTACGGCACCATCTGCAGCGCCAGGTACAGGTCCATCTGCACCGGCGGCCGGATCACCAGCGGCATCGCAAAATCTTCGCCGTGCAGGTAGTGGACGAACTCCGGCGAGCGGATCAGATTGTCGATGCGCAGGCCGATGTCGACCGGCCGGCGCAGACCGAGCAGGCGCGCGGCCTGACGATTGAACCAGACGATCTCGCGCTGCGTGCTCAATATGATGACGCCGTCGGGGAGCGCCGCGGTGGAGCGGCGCAGTTCGCGAAACAGCTGCACCAGACGTTGCTTGTGGAACTGCTTGCGCCGGTGCAGGCGCACCACCTGGGCCACGATGTCGCCCCAGATGCCGCCGAAGTCGGGCGGATCCAGCTGCGAGCGCAGACGCAGCCAGCGGTCGAGACGGTACAAGGTCAGCAGCTGCCAGCCGAGGTACAGGCAGGCGCTCAATAGGATCCACAGCCAAATGGGTCCTATGAGCAGACCCACGCACAGGCCCAACAGCAGAATGCCCGCGAGCCGCGCGAGCGCGAAAGTCCACATGGCTGCCATTGATGAGGAGCCTGCCCTCCTTAAGCGTCTCGAGTCGAGAACCGGTAGCCGGCGCCGCGCACCGTCTGCACCAACCGCTCCAGTTGATAGGGTTCCAGTGCTTTGCGCAATCTGCGGATGTGCACGTCCACGGTGCGCTCCTCGACATAAGTATTACCGCCCCAGACGCGATCCAGCAACTGGCCGCGGGAGAACACCCGCTCCGGGTGAGTCATGAAGAAATGCAGCAGCCGATATTCCGTGGGCCCCAGGGCGATTTCGCGCTCGCCGGCGCTGACCCGGTGGCTGGAGTCGTCGAGTTTGAGGCCGTCCGCTTCCACCACATCGCCGGCGCCGGCCGGCGCGGCACGACGCAACACCGCCTGGATGCGCGCCAGCAGTTCGCGCGGCGAGAACGGCTTGGTGATGTAGTCATCGGCGCCCCCCTCGAGGCCGCCCACCTTGTCCTGCTCCTCGGCGCGCGCGGTGAGCATGATGACCGGTATCTCTTCCGTATCCTTGGCGCGCTTCAAGGATCGGGTCAACTCGAGACCGCTCATGTCCGGGAGCATCCAATCGACCAGCATCAAGTCCGGCCTCACATCGACGATCCGGGCCCGCGCCTCGCGGCAATCTTCCGCTTCCCGCACTTCATAGCCCGCGCGGCGCAAACCGAAGGCAACCATGTCGCGAATCGCCTTCTCGTCTTCCACAATGAGGATGCGCTTGGCCGTCATGTAGTTCTAGTCCCTTGATTCTTGAGCCCAGTATTACATCGTTCGGTTGTGACAGTTCCATGACAACGCCTAAGTGGCCGGCTGCCGGCGCCGTTCGGCTTCGGTGAGGGCAACTTTGTCGCGCAGGTACAGGGGACTCAAATCGGCCGGATCGCGCCCCTCGCCGCGCGCGAAGCGCAGGGCGCCGAGCCAGGCCACCTCGCGCGCATTCGGCAAGGCGCGCTCGCCTGAGGGATCGACCGTCAGACCCGGCAGCGCCGCAAGCTGAGGATACGCGGCAAAGCCGCGGCCGATTCCCTGGTAGGGGCGCGCATCGGGCAGGATCACCGAGCCGGGCGGCCCCACCGCCGGCGGGCCCATGGCCACCAGTCCTTGAGCCGCATCGGCGGCAAAGCAGCCCCAGTACACCTCCCCCATGCGGGCATCGAGACAGGCCAGAACACCGGCCGCGCCGGCCTGTATTGCCGGCAAGGCGAGCGCTTCCAAAGTCGTGACCGCCACCACCGGCAGATCGGCGCCGAACGCCAGGCCCTGCGCCACCGCCACGCTGATTCTCACCCCGGTGAAGGCGCCGGGACCTATGCTCGCGGCGATGGCATCGAGAGCGGCCAGCGGCATCTGGCCTTCCGCCAGCAGCGCCTCGACCATGGCGAGAATCTGCTGCGCATGGGTCTTGCCGAGTTCCTCGTATCGTCCGAGGATGCGCACCTCCGCGAGGTCTGCGCCGAGGCTGGTCAGCAGCGCCGCCGAACATGCCTCGGTGGCCGTATCGAGCGCCAGGATCCGCATGCGTTCAGGCGACCGGCGAGGCGCGGGCCATCGCCGGACGCAGCTTGGCCAGCCGCTCGGCGAGAAACCGCGCGGCGGCCGCGCTCTCGGTGAGCACGGGACTCGGCGGCAGTGCTTCCAAGAATACACGGCCATAGGCCTTGGTCTTGAGTCGCGGATCGCCGATGACGATCACTCCGAAGTCATCGAAATCCCTGATCAGGCGCCCGACCCCTTGTTTCAGCGCCAGCACCGCCTGGGGCAATTGATACTCGAAGAAGGGGTTGCCGCCACGCCGCCGAATGCCCTCCAGCCGCGCTTTGAGCAAAGGATCATCCGGAGAGGCGAACGGCAGCTTGTCGATGGCGACGATGGACAGCGCTTCGCCCTTCACGTCCACCCCTTCCCAGAAGCTCCCCGTGGCCAGCAGCACCGCATTACCCAGTTCGCGGAAGCGGCTCAACAGCGCCTCGCGCGGCGCCTCGCCCTGCACCAGCACCGGAAACAGTGGATTGGGGAATCGCTCTTGCAAGGCTCGAACCCCCTCCGCCAGCGCGCGATAGCTGGTGTACAGCAGGAACGCGCGGCCGCCGCTGGCCTCGAGCAAGGGCGCGCAGGCATCGATGAAGCAGGCGGCGTAGGCCGGATCCGCGGGTTCCGGCATTCGCGGCGGCAGCAGGATGCGCGCCTGGTCGCGATAGTCGAAGGGGCTGTCGATGCGCACCGTGCGCGCGCCGCTCAAACCGATGCGGGCGGCGAAATGCGAGAAATCCTCGCCGATGGCAAGCGTTGCGGAAGTGAACACCCAGGCGCAGGGCCGCGACTCCACGTATTCCCGCAGGCGTTCGGCGATTTCAAAGGGCGTGTAGTGAAGCAGCAGTCCGTTGGAGTTGGCGTCGATCCAGCGCAGTCCCGTGTCCTCCGACAACTCCCGCAGCGCGGCCAGAGAATTGGCCAGTGCCGCGCCGCGCCGCGCGCAATTTGCGGTGCCCGCTCCCGCGCCGAGGCCCTCCAGTTGGGTCGCAATGTCGCTGAGTCCGGTTTCGATGTCCGGCAGCGCATCGAGGAAGGACTCGGGCAGGCCGGCCCAATCGTAGCGTCCTTGCCCGCGCGGCAGGGTGCTGCGCAGTTCCTCGAGCCGCGACTCCACCGCCGCGGCGGCCGTGCTGATGGCCGGAGCGCGCACCCCGGCTGCCGTCAATTCCGCCGCCATGTCGCGCAACAAGATCTGAACCTGGCGTACCGACCAGACCTGGCCGAAAAACTGCGCCGCGGTGTCCGGAACCTGGTGCGCTTCATCCAGGATCACAGCCTCTGCGCCCGGCAACAGATCGCCGAAGCCCTCGTCTTTGAGCGCCAGATCCGCCAGCAGCAAATGATGGTTCACGACCACGATGTCGGCGGCCTGGGCGTTGCGCCGTGCCTCGAACACATGACAGCGGGAAAACTGCGGGCACTCCGACCCTAAGCAATTGTCGCGAGTCGAGGTGATGTTCGGCCATAGGGCCGACTGTTCCGGCAAATCGGTGAGTTCGGCCAGATCGCCGGCCTTGGTGGTGGCCGCCCAACGGGCAACCCGCGCGAGCACCCGTGCCGCCCCCCGCTCACCCGCGAGCAAGGAGCCCTGCTGGGTGGCGAGTTCCAGCCGGTGCCGGCAAAGATAATTGGACCGCCCCTTGAGCAAGGCGATTTTCACCGGCAGGCCGAGTGCCTTCGCAAGCAGCGGTATATCGCGCCGAAACAGCTGGTCCTGCAGGGTGCGCGTGCCGGTGGAGATGATCACGCTGCGCCCCGACAGCAGGGCCGGCACCAGATAGGCAAAGGTCTTGCCCGTGCCCGTGCCTGCCTCCACGATCAAGGGCGTAAGACGCGCCAGCGCCGCGCCCACGGCCTTGGCCATGGCGGCCTGCTCCGGGCGATAGGCATACCCCGGCAGAGATCGCGCGAGCGGCCCCTCGAGGTTGAAGACATCGTCATAGTCACTGATCATGCGCTGCGTTCGCCCTGCGTACCCTGAGGTCAAGGGTACGATGTTTTGGCTCCGGCTATTTGACCAGAGCACGAAAACGCACGAACGCCACGGAATTGACTTTCAGGCTGTTCTTCAGGCGCCAGCGGATGTGCGTGTAGTCCGCGGCCGCCGCCGTGTGCGGCGCGCCGTCGGCGCCGTTCACCTGCAGATTGTCGGCACTGTCATAGCGATGACCACCGTCGACCGAATAGCTCACTTCGGCGCCGGGACCCACGGCGGAATTGGCCACATAGCGCATGTGCTCCGGGATCGGATGGATGATGACGGGCGCGTCCAGCGTCTTCACGCCGCTGTTGCGCACCTCCAGGGTGTAGAGCACTCGATCACCGGGCACCACCCGATCGGCGGAGATGAGCTTGACCACTTCGCGCCCGCGAACGACGGACCGCGATTCGACCTCGGCAATGACTTTGATGGTCAGCGGATCGGCCGCGTCCTCTGCGCTGGCAGATCCTCCCCACAGCCATGCCAGCGGCACGCTATAAAGAATGATGAAAAGTGTGTATCTGTGCATGATCGGCCCATTCTAATGTATTCATTATCAATTACTTATGGTGAATAGCAGAAGTGACATAGCGCCACGAAGCGCAAGACAGCGCTGTCGCAGCCGCGACCCCCGTTGGGGCACTTGGCGATGAACCCGGCCATCTGTCATCCTTCTAAGTCTAATAATGCTCACGCGTCGAAGGACTCTCCTATGGCCACTGCCCCCCAGCACGTCACCTCTTTAGATTCCATGAACGGCGACGTCTCGGCGTGGGTGGATGAAGTTGCGAAGCTGACTCAGCCGGACCGCATCCATTGGTGCGACGGCAGCGACGCTGAATTTCGGATGCTGGAGCGGGAACTGATCGCCGCCAACGAGCTGCTGCCCCTCAATCCGCAAAGCTTTCCCGGCTGTGTGCTGTCGCGTTCCAATCCCTCGGACGTGGCGCGGGTGGAGCACCTGACCTTCGTCTGCACCCGCAACCGGGATGATGCCGGCCCGAACAACCATTGGATCGATCCCAAGCAGGCGCATGCGCAAATGGATGCCCTGTTTGCCGGCTGCATGCGGGGACGCACCCTGTACGTGGTGCCGTACTGCATGGGACCGATCGACTCGACGTTTTCCCGCTGCGGCGTCGAAATCACCGACAGCGCCTACGTGGTGCTCAACATGCAGCTCATGACCCGCATGGGGCGCGCGGCGCTCGAGCGCATCACCCGGGACGGCACTTTCGTCAGGGGCCTGCATTCCACCGGCGATCTCAACCCCCAGCGCCGCTTCATCATGCACTTTCCCGAGGAGCTCTCGATCAAGAGCTTCGGCTCCGGCTACGGCGGCAACGCGCTGCTCGGCAAGAAATGCCATGCGCTGCGCATCGCCAGCTGGCAGGCGCGCACGGAAGGCTGGCTGGCCGAGCACATGATGCTCGTCGGCATCGAGAACCCGCAGGGCGAGATTTACTATCTGGCCTGTGCCTTCCCCTCCGCCTGCGGCAAGACCAACCTTTCCATGTTGATCCCGCCGGCGAGTTATCAGGGCTGGAAGATCTGGACGCTGGGCGATGACATCGCGTGGCTGCACCCGGGCAAGGACGGCCGGCTCTACGCGATCAATCCCGAATCCGGTTACTTCGGCGTCGTGCCGGGCACCAACGCCAAGACCAACCGCAATGCCTACGAGATGATCCATCACGACACCATTTTCACCAATGTCGGCCTGACCGCGGACAACCAACCCTGGTGGGAAGGACTGTCGGAGGGCAAGCCGGCGAGCGACTGGCTGGGGCGGCCCTACGATCCGACGAACGGACCGGCGGCCCACCCCAATTCTCGCTTCACCGTCGCCGCCAAGCAGAATCCAAGCTACTCCAAACTGGCCGACGCTCCGGGCGGCGTGCCGATTACCGCCATCGTGTTCGGCGGCCGGCGCCGCACGCTGGCGCCTCTCGTGTATCAAGCCCGCAATTGGGTGCATGGAGTCCTGGTGGGCGCATCCGTCGCCTCGGAGACCACCGCCGCGGCCACGGACGCGGTCGGCGTCGTGCGCCGCGATCCCATGGCGATGTTGCCCTTTGCCGGCTATAACTTCGGCGACTATTGGGCGCACTGGATCAACGTCGGCGCCAAGCTCAAGGCGCCGCCGCATATTTTCCATGTCAATTGGTTCCGGCGAAACGATGCCGGCAAGTACCTGTGGCCGGGATTCGGCGAGAACCTGCGCGTACTGCGCTGGATCATCGAACGCTGCGGGGGCAGCGCCCGGGCCCACGACACCGCCATCGGTCATCTGCCGCACGTCGCGGACCTGGACCTACAAGGCTTGGACATCGCCCCGGCGGCGATCGAGGAGTTGCTGGCCGTGGATCCGAAGCTCTGGGCCGAAGAATTCGCCGGCATCGAGCGGTATATGAGCGAGTTCGGCGACCGGGTGCCGCAGCCGCTCAGGGCGGAACTGCAACACTCGCTGCAGCGGGTTCACTCCTCGCAGGTGTAGCGGATCACCTGGGAGGAATTGCTGTCCGGCGCCTTGCCGAGACCGATCAGCCCCTCGCCGCGCAGCTGCATGGAATCACGGCGCACGAAGGCTTCCTCGCCGTCCTTGCCGAGCACGAAGGTGCCGTTCGTGCTCTGATCGATCAGCATGAATTTGTTGCGGTTGGTTTCGACGCGGGCGTGCAGCCGCGAAATCAGGTTGCCCTTCACCACCAGATCATTCTCTTCGGCCCGGCCGATGGTGATGTTGGCCCTGCCCTCGGTCACCAGCACTTCCTGCCCCTGATAGCGCAGGCGCAGCCGCTGGGTCTTGTTGGCCTTCTCGCGCTCGCGCGAGGAGATGGCGATTGCCGGCACCATGCTGGTGATGTCCTCGGTCTGCCACAGCACCTCGAACAAGGCCACCTCACTGCTGCGTCCCTTCAAGGTGGCAATGTCGATCTGGCGCACCGAGGCGCGCCAATCGCTCGACAGGCGTTCCACCATGGTGGCCGTGGTGATGATCTGGCCGGCCTTGGCCTGGCTGGTCATGCGGTTCGCGGTATGGACGGCGGAACCGAAGATATCGCGGTTTTCCAGCACCACCGGACCGAAGTTGCAGCCGATGCGGATGGCCACGGTCTGTTCGTCGACCTTGAGGTCGGGGTGCAGCACGATTTGCTTCTGCATCTGGGCGGCGGCGTTGAGCGCGTCGTCGGCCGTCGGAAAGGTGGACATGACCTCATCGCCCATGGTCTTGATCACGGTGCCGTGATTCTGTTCGGTGGCCGCGCGCATCACATCGATGCAGATGCCCACCATGTCACGGGCGCGCAGGTCTCCCAACAGTTCATAGAGCTTGGTGCTGCCCACTACATCGGCGAATACGATGGCGACTTCTATTTCTTTGCCCATGCTGTCGCCCATTATACTTAATCCGGCGCGGACGCCTTAGGCCGTTTACGCCGCCAGTCCCGGATTCAGGATCGGCAAGGCCGAATAGAGAGTCTCGGGCACCGCTTCCGG
Source organism: uncultured Gammaproteobacteria bacterium (assembly GCA_963800375.1). GTDB lineage: Bacteria > Pseudomonadota > Gammaproteobacteria > Steroidobacterales > Steroidobacteraceae > Bog-1198. Next base: position 487,813 of record CAWDAT010000005.1, read on the forward strand.
CCGCGCCGCGACCTCGGAAAGGAACCGCCGCCAGGCGCGGGCGCCTTCGCGGCCGGCCATCAAGCCGTGCATGTGCCGCGTGATCGAGTGCAGGCGGATGCCCCGGCGCGCGCAGACCTTTGCATACGCGACCACGCGCTCGATGATCTCCCGGGGGTCGGGCACCTGCCATTCAGGGTTTATCAGGGCGCGTTCCAGCTCGCCGAGCAAGGCCGGCCGGTGGTAGACCGCGCGGCCCAGCATGACTCCGTCGAGGCCCGCCGCCACATGGCCGCGGGCTTGCGCCGCCTCGGCCAGGCCGCCGTTCAAGATCACCGTCAGATCGGGCCGATCGCGCTTCAAGCGGTGCACGTAGTCGTGCTTGAGCGGCGGGATTTCGCGGTTCTCCTTGGGGCTGAGGCCCCCCAGCACGGCGATCCGTGCGTGCACGATGAGCGCCTCGATCTGGGCCGCTGCGACCGCATCGACGAACGCGGCAAAGAACTCATAGTCGTCGCGGTCGTCGATGCCGATGCGGCACTTGACGGTGACCGGCAGGGAGGTCGCGTCGCGCAGCGCCCGCACGCAATCGGCCACCAAGGCGGGGCGCAGCATGAGGCAGGCGCCGAACGAGCCGTTCTTGACCCGGTCGCTGGGACATCCCACGTTGAGATTGATCTCGGCAAATCCGGCCGCGGTGCCGATCTTCGCGGCCGCCGCCAATTCCCTCGGATCGCAGCCGCCCAATTGCAGGGCCACCGGGTGCTCGGCCGGATGATGCTCCAGCAGGCGGCGCGCATCACCGCGCAGCAACGCGGTGGAGACGATCATCTCGGTGTACAGCAGCGCATGCGGCGCGTACAGACGATGCACGTAGCGGCAGTGGCAGTCGGTCCAGTCCATCATGGGTGCAACCGATAGTCTACGGTCGATCAAAAACCCGTGCTTTTCGGAGGAAATCCCTATTTTTGCAGTGTTTTCCATGCTTGGTGTTTTGGCGGGATTCCTGCGTATTCAGGGGAATTTATGGGTTGCAGCGGTGACGTATAGGCGACAAGAATAGCTTGTCACCTCCAAAAGGACCAACCCTGGCGACCATTCGGGCCAGATAGCAGGCCATGGCGCCGGACCTGCGACGGGGTCGGGAACGAAGGAAGCGAGACCGGCGGCCCACCCCGGACAAGCTCGTGCGAGTGCGTGAGTTCTTTGGACATCGCGATCGCCGCGCAAAGATCCGCGTGAATGACATCATGGATTTCGCGGTCGAGTCTGCGCAACGGCAGGCTGAGATCTGTCGTCTGCGCAACGACGACAACGACACAAAATCACGTAGCGCCGTCGTGCGGGACGCGAAGCATTCTACAGATAGATCCAAGGAGCATCAGGCGCGGCATTTACGCGCGCGTGTCAAGTACTGAGGATCATCGATCTTCGGTTCCACGATTTGAGGCACGAGGCGACCAGCCGCTTATTCGAGGAGTTTTGCAAGCACTGAGCTGCGCCGCGTTGCAACAACGCGCCGCGCGTCCGCCTCGGAAAGTCCTTATGGACGGTGGCATCAACGGTGATCACCCTGGTGATCACTTGTTGCGATAAATCTGGCGTATATCCATTCGTGAGGAGGAACCTGCTATGAGTTTACACTCTTCGTACGGCCAAGCCCGACGTGTGATCGCGTGCGCGCTGGCGATCATGGGCGCAGGCGCCGCGATTGCGGCCGATCTACCCGCTGCCAATCAGCCCGCTCCGTCAAAGGAGCTACGCGAGAAGATGGCGGTCCTGCACGAGCAGATGGCCGCGTGCCTGCGCACGGACAAACCCATTGACGAGTGTCGCTCAGAGATGATGAAGAACTGTCAGAACACGCTGGGAAAACATGGCTGCCACATGGGACACGGAATGATGGGCGGTCGACCGGGAAGTAAGCAACAGACATGACCTACTACATCTCGAAGACCGTCAATAAGCCATTTGATACGGTTGTAGCCGACATCACGGCACGTCTGAAGGAGCAGGGATTCGGTCTACTTACCGACGTCGACGTACAGGTGACGCTTAAATCGAAAATCGGCGCCGACATCGGGAAGTACCGGATCCTCGGTGCCTGCAATCCTCGGTTCGCTCACGAAGCGCTAAAGATCGAGGACAAGCTCGGTGTGCTTCTGCCCTGCAACGTGATCGTGCGGGAAACCGCTGAACGGCAGGTTGAGGTGGCAAGTGTCGATCCTGTGGCCGCGATGGAGCGCACGGGCAATCCCGCGCTCAAATCAACGGCCGAGGAGGTTCGCCGCCTGCTGACAACGGCCGTCTCACAAGTCGGGGCGTGAGATATGCACCCCTACCCGCATACGTAGTCGCCTCCGCTGACGCGGGGAACGCTGGCCCGGTATCGGTCAGCTGTGCGCCTCGATCGCCGACTGTGAATCTACCGCGTGCGTGACGAACCCTGCGGCTTTTCCTTATAGACCGTGCCTGTGCAGGCCGTAAGCTAATCGTGGGATCAGGACAGGACCGCGGATACCTAGTCGTGCAAGCGGTCATGGCGATGTTTCCGAAATGCGACGGTCGTGTCCGCACTCGTGGCGATCAGTGGAGTCTGGGATGATGCGCTACCTTAGAACTTTCGCGATTATCATTGCCTGCGCTGCCATTAGCCTCACCGGATGCGGCGGCGGTGACTCTGGCAGCAACCCACCGCCGGCAATTACCACCCAGATATTCAGCGACACGGCGTTTGATGGCGATATCCAACAGACGTCGCCGAGCACATTCACGGTTACCCAGGGGATGTCGGCAAGTGTTCAGAGTGTGTTTGCCGGCATCGATCCGGCGACGCTTACGGAATTTAGGGCATTTCTCGATTTCCCGCTGAGCGGCGCCGGAGGCGTGCCAGGTAACGCCATGATTGAGTCAGCTTTCCTCGATATCTATATCAACAGCCTTCAACCGAGCACGGCCACGCTTCCCATTCTCATCGAGCTCGTAGCCTTTCAGCCACCCACGCTGATCGAGACTGATTTCGACCGTAACCTCCAGCCGCCGCTAGCGTACGTGCGAGCCGCACCGCCCTTTACCCAAGCGGACGTCGGTACCAATGTATCGATCGACGTGACTTCCCTGATGGTGCAAGCGCAGCAGATGGGACTCATCGATTTCCAAGTGCGCATAATGGAAGACTTAGGGCCAGCCATTCCCGGACTGATCGAAATTGACGATACCACGGGAGTCAATCGCGCATCATTCGCGCCAGTGCTAACGGTCACCTATTTTTAGTTGCGTTGCACAGGGCAAGACGTCGCTCTCGCCGACCGCCTGATTTGACGAAGTACTGAATTCCACGCTGGCAGCGCCCATCAAGACTTGGTCAATGGCCATATATTTTTAGCTTGCTGAGCACTGCGTAAGTAGTCCCGCAATCGTCTTCGTAGAACTACTTATGGCCCGCTGCCGAACGTGCGCCTAGGATGCTGTGGAGAGTAGTACGTACAGGAGAACTTCCAGTGAAAATTCGAGCATCTAAATGTCGGTCGATAAGCGCTGGGGCATGTCTCCTCGGGATTCTGGTGGCTGGTAACGAACTCGTGGCCCAAGATCTGGCGGAGATCACCGTGACATCAACCCGTATGGGACACGCCGCCGTGACAACGAAAGTGGCCGGGCACGCGCCGGCGACCGGCGCCCCCATTGAGCATCTCACGTTGACGTGGTCCGTGGCCTACAGCGATCTTGATCTACGTCAACCCGGCACTGCCGGCGAACTCCAGAAACGCATTCACTCTCGGGCCAAAGCGGTTTGTCGCGAATTGGACCGATTGTTTCCTTTGAGTCCACCTGGAGGCGCATCTTGCGCGAAGGCAGCGGAGGATGCAGCGATGCTCCAGGCTCAGAAGCTCATTGCTTCCGCCGCCCGGGCGCGCCCGGCGCAAGACACTCAGTGATCGGCTTGAGTCAAAGGTTGATCACCGTACGAGCTCGCTTGGGCCTGAGCCTCCTGTCAATGTTGCCGGGGCCTCGTCATCTCCAAAATGCCGCTTTGGCAACGGTGGCGGCGGATAACGGCCCATCTTGGAGTTCCAGTATGCCCACGACCGTGGATCAATGATCCCCGGCGGTGCCCGGTCCAATGCCTCGCGAAAATCCTGATCCGAAACATACTCGCGAATCACCCTCATATCCTCATGTCGCGCGTATGTCATGGCATACGCCATGAATCGGATTGGGTTCGCGAGCGCCCGCTCCGGCGGCTCGAACCAGATGATTCTTGGCGCGACACCCAACATTTGCGCGGTGGCTGGAATGGGTTTCATAACTCGTAGCCCGGTCCTGATCGATTCCCTGCTCAATCTGAGCGAGATCCAGCGCGCATTTAGTCGGTCCAGTCCATCATGGGTGCGACCGACAGCCTGCGGTCGATCAAACCCCTGTGTTTTTCAGAAGCAATGTCCATTTGGGACACAAGGATACCTTGTCTCCTCCACATGGGTACGGGCTACTACGTAACGGCGTACGCATTGATGCGAATTTTCAGGACGCGTACGGCGCGCTAGGGTGAGAACCTCTTAGGAGGGCGTATGCGAACCGATCACACAACCATGCCGGTGCACGCGCAGCCGTTCCGTGAACAACTCCGCCGCGTGGTTCGCTCCGAGGAACTGGTAGAGCTCGCTCAACTTCACCACGTTAAATGGAACGTGCGACCGCCTCGACGCGCGCATGAAGTTCCATTGGAGATCTCAGGTTGATCCGGACGCTTTCTCGAGCGTCCTGAACGGAAGTTGAAGAGGCCCTATGAGCAAGATCTTAATCGTCTATTATTCCCGAACCGGCCATACGCGACAAATTGCCGAAGCAATCGCCGCGCAGTTGAAGGCGGACATCGAGCCCATCCAGGACGGCCGACAGCGGTTAGGAATTCGTGGATACCTCCGTTCCTTGCTGGAAGCCATGCAGAGCCGCCTCATCCGTATTTCGGCGCCCGCCAAGGACCCTGCGCAGTACGATTTGACCGTCCTCGGCACGCCTGTATGGGCTCAAAACATGTGTTCGCCCATGCGTGCCTATATTTCGGCGCAGCGGCAACGATTCAAGGGGGTTGCCGTGTTCTGTACCCAAGGCGGATCCGGCGGGGGTAAAGTGGCAGGCCAGGTCGCCGAAATGTGTGGACGCAGTCCGGCGGCCACTTTGATTCTGAATGACGATGAGATAGGAAAAAATCAATTTGCGGCCAAGCTCGATGGGTTCGCCCAATCGCTCCTGCAAGCAAAAGCGCCTTGAGAAATCTACCTTTGTCCAAGGTCTACCGGCTGCTCGAGCCCGGCCCGGTGGTTCTGATGACGACCATCGATAAGGGCCGTTCCAACGTGATGACGATGTCCTGGCACATGATGGTCGACTTCGAGCCGCCGCTCGTTGCTTGTGTCGTGAGCGAGGCCGATTTCAGCTTTTCCGCCTTGCGGAAGACCAAAGAGTGCGTGATTGCCATTCCGCCGTTGGAACTTGCACCGAAGGTAGTGAAAATCGGCAACTGCTCCGGCCGCGACGTACAGAAATTCCGGACATTCGGACTGACTGCCGTGCCCGCTGCACGCGTGCAGGCGCCTTTGATCGCCGAGTGTTTCGCCAACCTCGAATGCAAGGTCGTCGATACCCATCTGGTGCCCAAGTACGATCTATTCGTTCTGGAAGTGCTCAAAGCATGGACAAGCTCAACACATGAGACAATCAAAACCATCCATCATCAGGGACTCGGCAAGTTCGTGGTCGATGGGGAAATAATCACCCTCCAGTCGAAGATGCGGTGAGCGGACCGTCCGGCATTGTTGTCATGCGCTACGCGTGCCGCGTGCGCAAGAGCCAGGGTGCCGCGCCCGCACGACGGTCCGTCACTCGGCGCGCAATTCACGCTCAAACCGTTGCTCGCGGCGAACCGCTTCTGTGACGCCGGCCAGCATCTTCGATACCATATTGATCGCATCATCGATGGCAATCACTCCCGACAGACTGCCTCGCTGATCCACCACTGGAACCCTGCGAATACCGGCGCGCTTCATGCGCTTGACCACTTCCTCGACATCGTCTGAATCTTTAGCCGTCACCGGCTGACGCGTCATCACATCGCCAACCACGACGCTGCGCGCCTCCACTTCACGTGCGATGACCTGCACGACGATATCTCGATCCGTAACAACCCCGATCGGAACACGACGGTCCCCGGCGTTTTCCACCACGATCAGGAAGCCAACATGTTTATCGCGCATGATTTTGGCCGCATCCACCAATTCATCTTTGGGCGAGACCACAACCACATCATGGGTACAGCATTGTGCGACTTTCATGAGATCTCCCTTCCGTTGAATTGTTCCTGAGAATCTGCTCCGCCGGAGCGAGCCGCCCAGCTCATACCGGTCGCCTCTGCGTCCGCACGGATCGCCCAGCGCTTGGCCTGCGCGATCGCGATACGAATGGCCTTCCCTTCATCGTATCCTTCTGCCAACAGTGCGTTGGCAATCTCGACCGCTTTGGCGCGTACGACCGGCGGCAGGTGCCGCATCGATCGTGGGAAATGATTTTCGTTCCAGGGCATCAGGCCATCTCAACTATCAATCGGCCGTCGTACCCGATATTCCGCTCCTGAGGCCCACGATTGCCCCCAGCAATAGTCCGACGCCTCCTGCGACGCCTATCGCCATCCATACATTCTCACGCAGATAGGCATCTGTGGATTGAACGGCGGTCCTTGCTTCCCCAATCGCGCAGGGCCGCGCGCAGCTCAAATTCGCCTTCGCGGCCGACAAAGAGCTTTCAACGCGCTTTCGCGCCTCGATGATCGTCTCGCTCGCGTTGCCGGCGGTGGATTTGACCAGCTCCTCCACATCGGCGACCACGGCGCTCAGATCCCGCATTAGCCTGTCGGTATTGACTCGTTGCATGTCGCACCTCACTGCCTGTTTCCTGCGGCGGGTTCGGGTGAATCCTGCTCCCGACCTTCCTCGACAAAATGGGCCTCCCCCTCCGTCGTGATCCCCGTCGGTCCTGGCGCATGGCGCTTGACGTCCCCTCGACGCTCCCGTTCATAGTTCTCAAGTTGCCGCTGCACTGCGCGAAAGGCATCTCGGACGGCGACATACGGGTCTTCATGAGTATGTTGCCCACGATGTTCACGCTGCGCGATGAGCTGAGTCCCGGGGATGGTTATCTGAATGTGGACTTCATAAACATGCCCCTGACGACCATGTTTGTGAGGAAGCTCGATCACCACCCGGCAGTGAGTCATCTGGGAGCTGAATCTCTCGAGACCTTGCGCCGACTCCCTGATACGGGCTTCAAGTGCGGCCGACGGCTGCATACCTCGCCAAGTGATCTGAATTGGCAGCGACATTTACTCTCTCGATTTGAGTGGTCGAATACTATCGTTGGAAACTATTGCGCAATTGAACAGGCGGAACAATAAGGAGTTCCCACGACGGCGGCACGGTGTTTCGCGAATCGGTTCGGCCCGGCTGGTGAGTTCGCTCAATTCATACGTAATCCAATCCGCATTTACGCGTATTCCCCAACGGCCGCACCTGGCGCATTCTTCGCAAAGGATTCAAGGTCAATGGCTGGATGAACCAGTTCTTTTGTAGATGGGAGAGAGCATGAAAGATCGCATCGCCGCGACCCCCGGACAATGGTATTTGGATCGGGCATCCGGAGATATGTTTCAGGTGGTCAGCGTCGACCCGGATGACGGATCGATCGACGTTCAACACACCGATGGTTCATTGGAGGAGACTTCGGTGGACGATTGGGTCACACGCAGTCTCGAAGGCTGTGAGCAACCGGAAGACTGGGTGGGCTCGTTCGACGATTTGGAGACGGATGACATCGGGCTGCCGGAGACTCCCGCGGAGCCGCACGCGGCGGAGATACCCATGGAGCGCGCGCTGCTCGAGATGGAGGAGCGGCGCACGGCTGCCCTGGATGACATGGAGGAGTAGAACCAAGAAGAACCTGAGGCCTGCAAATGTTGCATGAGTAGCCGCCCAAATCGCCTCCGCACTTCCACGTATTTCCCCGCTGCGATGGTTCGCGCACTGTATTGTCATGAACAGACCTCTGCGTGAACAACCAATGCACTCCTGGATACGCGTTCCGGTGCGCATCTGGGGCACGCACGTGCGCCTCACTCCCGCCGCTATCGAAGCGCTATTCTGTGATCATTACCGCCTTCACCCGTATGCGCGGCTGGGATCGGCCCAATTCGCCGCCGAGGAGTTCGTCTCCCTGATCGGCCCACGTGGACGAATATTCGGTGTCCGGCTGATTGGACCGCCGCGAAAAGACAATCTGGTGGAACTGTCCAATAGGGATGCCCTCGCGTTGGGGATTGACGCCCCGACACGCATACCGGACGATCTTAGAGGGACGCCGGGTATTGTTCTGGAGGGACCCAGAACGCAAATTGCACTTCAACTGGGGGTCATCCGTGCACTGCCCCAACTGCACATGAGTCCTCTCGACGCCGTTCGCCTCGGATTCGCAGACCGGGATCGAGCCGATATCGGTCATGAACGCCATGCTCGGCGCTCAATGTTTCGCGACGTTCCGGTCAGCGTGTCCGCCGACTATCCGCTGGAACTGCATCTCGACGCCGATGAGGCCAGGACCGCGGGTCTCAAAGACGGCGATCACGTGATGCTGCGGGCCCGCCTGCGGGTGGAACCGGCGGCGGCGGGCGACGCCGGGGTGTCGGCGCCGCATCGTCCCCGGGTTCACTGAGCGAAGTCTCGAATAAGATAACCGGGGAAATGCGAACTGCACGCCATCACGTGAGTAATGGCGTCGCGATCATAGTCGTCCCCTGAATGATAGTGTTCAAAATAGGCATTGAGGCGCTGAACCCGGTGCGGCATTGCATTCACCGCCTGTAGGCCGACCGAAACCCCATAATTCGTGAAGGCAAATTTCACCTCGTGAGCGCCTGGCTCACGGCAAAAGTACCCATCTTCCACCCACATGCGATCAATCATCTGCAGGCCGCGTGACTTCTGCATCGTGGCCCAATCTTCCACCGGAAAGAACTGCGTCATCCACAACATCATGCCGATCCCCAAGTCCTGGGTGATGACCAAGTCAGGCGCCGTCCGCTCGATGAGCCGGCGCATATCGCTGATTTGGTCGGCCAGGCCATTCTCATCGAGCAAGCGGTAGGAGACATAGCCGTCGAAGGCATCGAGCGCGCCGTAACCGTAGCCGGGGTAAGGACCGCTCAAGTCCTCTTGCATCTTCCACACCACACCGCGTCCCCGCACCACGAACGCTTCATGAACCTGCCGCACGAGATCGATGCCCATTTGCCGGTAGTCGGGAATATGTCGCCCGAGAACGCTCAACCCATACATCCACATGGCGAGATAATGAAAATACTGGCCATCACGATCGGGGGCCTCGCCGATGCGGATGCCGCGCTCCCGTCCAAGCACCCGGATCACTTCGGCGACCAAATGCTCCGCTTCGTCCAGGTATCGGCGCTCGCCGGACTCGGCATACAGTGAAAGCAGCAGAACCAGGCCGAATGCATCGGTCCACAAATACCGCCGTCCATTGGGCCAAATGCTCTGCGCACGCATCCACGTCAACTTGGCGACGGCATAGCGCGGGTCGTTGCAGACAGCCGTCATCATCACAGTCCGAAGGGATAGGTGTCGGGCAGCCCCTTGAGCTCCTCGCTATGCAGCGGGGTGACAGCACTGGTCGCATCGAACCAGACGAATTCGTCGAACTGCCGCGGCAGCACCGCCTCGAAATAATGACTTTGCAGTTCAGTCTCCGGCCTGTAGATCACTCCGATGGCTCGTTCCAATCGAGGTTGCAGCAGTCCCGCCAAGGTTGTCGCGGCGCTCACACCGCGCAACGGCAGCAAGAAGCGTGGATCGCCGGTTTCATGGCATAGGCGTTCGTAGCTCCCCGCCAACCCGGGGCGAACTGTCTTGATTTCCATCGGTTCATCCCAGTTCGAAGCCGCTGCGACCGTGCCGCTATTCGTTCCAAAGCCGATCGAATAGCTCGAATCGCCGAATTCTTGCCGGCAGAGATGGCCGATGTTGTATTCGTCTCGCGCCGACATTTCCGTCGCCGCAGAGTCGCCGACATGCGAGTTGTGGGCCCATACGATGCCCTTGCTCCGCGGGCCGTGAAAGGTCAGCAGGTTCTTCAGCGTATCAAACATGTGGCTGTCGCGAAGATTCCACGAGGAGCGCGAACCATAATACATGGTCCGGTAATAGCGTTCCGCGTTGGCGACCAGCCGGGCGTTCTGCACGGCATCCAGGAACCGCTCCCCGTCGTGTTCGGCATAAGCCCGGCGCTTCTGCATCAAATCCGTCAACATGGAAGTGACTTCCCGCTCGCACGTCTGGTACTGACCGGAGAGTGTCGCCTGGCCGTAGACCGAGGGGTCCGACTGCCACGGCGTCAGACATCCGTAGCGGCGCCGCGCCACACCGGCGGCTGTCGGGTCGACCCGGTCAAGATAATCCAAGACGGAACGAATGGAATTGTACAGACTGTACAGATCAAGGCCGTGGAATGCCACGCGGTCGCCGGCCTTCAAATCAGTGTTGCGGGCCCTGAGCCAATCGACGAATTCTCGCACTTCGCGATTGCGCCACATCCACACCGGGAATCGGGCAAAGGCTGTCCACTCGGACGGCGGCACCTCGCGGTGCCGCACGTAATGATCGATGCGCGCGGCATCGGGCCAATCACCCTCGATGGCGACGAAGGAGAAGCCCTTCTTGTCGATCAGTTCGCGCGTGATTCGTGCACGCATGCGATAGAACTCAGACGATCCGTGCGTGGATTCACCCAGGAGGACCACGCGGGCGTCGCCGATCCTGCGCAGCATCGGCTCGAGATTCACGGACTCGATCGATGTGAACTTTTCACTGGTTCTTGCGATTGCCTGAGCCAACGTGCCGTCGGGCGTCCGGGTTTCGCCCCGCCCTGGCGCGCTCCAGCCTTCCGCGCCCACCAAGGGAACGAACCGCACGTCGGCCAGCTCCGTCGTCGTGTACTCGTTTTCCGCGACGCGGGTGACGCGCACCAATTCCTGCAGGCGCCGGTCCGCGCCCACGGGGATGACCAGCCGGCCGCCGATCTTCAGCTGCGTCTTCAGTGATTCGGGGACTTGAGGGCCGCCGGCCGCAACGATGATGGCATCGTAGGGTGCGTGATCCGCCCACCCGCGCGTACCGTCGCCGTGCAGCACATGGACGTTGCGGTAGCCGAGTTGCGCCAGAATGTCGGCCGATTTCTCGGCGAGCTGGCCGATGCGCTCGACGGTGTAAACATCCTTGGCGATTCCGGATAGTACCGCCGCGGCATAACCGGACCCGGTACCGATTTCCAGCACCTTTTCGCCGCCCTTCAGATCCAGAGCCTCCGTCATCATGGCAACGATGTAGGGTTGAGAGATCGTCTGGCCTTCGGCAATGGGAAGCGGTGCATCGTCGTAGGCGAACTCCCGCAGACTCTCCGGCAAGAAGCGTTCGCGTGGCACGCTTCGCATGGCTGCCAGTACCAACGCCGAGCGCACCCCGCGGTGCGCAATGTGGCGTTCCACCATGTCCCCACGAAGCCGTCGATAATCGATGTTGTTCATTGCCTTGGCACCTTCACCCTCTACTGCATTGAGCCCGAGCAGCGCGCAACTGCCAATACGTCGATACCGAAACGCCGCGTGCCAATTCCCTAATCGCGACCCGCTCCCCACCCAAACGCACCGCAGCCCCTCCAACACTGCCTACCTTGCCTCGGAAATTACCTATTCCCAGTTCCTGCGCCCGGTAAGAGGATCGACATTGCCGGCGACGTCATCGCAGGGGAAGGCAACAATGAACCGACGACAAGCGAATGCCGCCATCATCGCCGCGGCGGCCACTGCGGTGGCGGCCAATCCCGTACAGGCGGTCAAGCCAATCACCCTTCCCCCGCCGAGCAGCTCCGGCGGAAGCTCGTTGATCGACGCTCTCAAATCAAGGCATTCGACCCGTGCGTATTCAGGACGGACCCTGCCGCCGCAGACTCTCTCGGATCTCTTGTGGGCGGCATTCGGCGTCAATCGTCCGAACGGCGACCGGACTGCTCCGTATTGGCGCCACATCATGGTCATCGATGTCTACGCGGCCATGGCCGATGGCGTGTGGCTGTATGAGCCCAAGGCACACCTGCTGACTCCGCATTTGCAGACCGACCTTCGCTCGCAAACAGGCACTCAGGACTTCGTCGCCTCGGCGCCGCTCAACTTGATCTATGTGGCGCACGGCGAGCGCATGCAGGACATCAACGCCGAGGGGCGCCGCCTCTACGCCTCGGTGGATGCCGCTTTCATCGGGCAAAATGTCTATCTATTCTGTGCCTCCCAGAATCTGGGCACGGTCTTTCGCGGAGCGGTCGATGCGGCAATGCTCGGGCGCGCGCTGCAGTTGCCGGATCAACAGTTCGTGACTTTCGCGCAAACGGTGGGCTATGCGAGAACCTAGGAGACGAGCCATGCAAACCGAATCCTGCCCCACGATTGATGGCGAGGTGGTGACCATTCGGCCGATCCGGCTCACGGACGCCCGGATGGAAGCCGACTTCATCCGGCGCTTGTCCCCGCAAACCAAGCATTACCGCTTTCTGGGCGGCGTGCGGGAGCTGCCTGCCGATCAAGTGGCGCGCCTGTGTGATGTGGATGGCAAGCATTCCATGGCATTTGTCGCGACCATTCGCCGCGACGGCCAAGAGGTGGAAATCGGCGTAAGTCGCTACGCCCCGAATTCGCGATCCGACGTGAGAGAGATTGCGGTCACGGTGGCGGATGAATGGCAGCACAAGGGGCTGGGCACGAAGCTGATGGGACAGTTGATTCAATCTGCTCGCAGCAACGGGGTGAAGCAGCTGTATTCGGTCGAGCTGTCGGACAATTCAGCGATGCGGGCGCTCGCCAAGGACTTGAACATGAGCGCCAGCAGGGACCCGAACGACCCACATCAGACCATCTACTCGCTTCAGTTGTGACGACCCGGCGGCTTCACGATCAACACATCGCACTGCAGGGCATCGAGCACCTGCTCGGCCGTGTTGCCGATGAAGATTCGCTTCAGCCCCGAGCGGGACATCGCCCCCATGACGACCAAGCCGGCGCGCGTTGAACGCGCGACCACCGGGAGCTCGATCGCCGGGTTGCCGCACACCAAATGTCCGCGATTCTTGGCAATTCCATGGCGGCTGAGGGCTTCATAGAACTGGCCGCGAACCGCGCCCTTATAGGTCTTCTCCTGCACCGGAATCGCGGCGACCATGGCAGAGTCCACCTCCATCCCGGGGATGAGCTCGAGCACCGGACGATAGATATGCGCGGCATGTACGGAGCCGCCCATCAGGGCGGCGATGGCATCCGCCGCCGCGACGATTTCGTCGTCCAATTCGCTCGGTTTGTCGTTGGCATGAAATGGATCCAAAGCCGCCAGAATGCGCGGCCGGCGCCATGCCGCCCGTCCCTTGGCGATCAGAACGGGAATCGGGCAGTGTCGTATGAGCTCGAAATCGGTTTGTGTCAGCAGCATGCGGGCGAAGACATTGTGTTTGCGGGCCTCGATGATCAATAGATCCGCCTGCGTGAGCCGAATGCGACGCAGAATGGCTTCGTGAGCCGGATAACGGATGTCGACCTGCGTATTGACGATGATTTCCTCGCGCCGCAAGTGGTTCGCCGTGCGTTCGAGCAGGCGGCGATTCTTCTGCGTCTCGAAGCGTATGTACGCTTCCGATTCAGCGGGCCCAATTCCCGCAAACACGGCAAACGGCATGGCATGCAGCAATTCAACGCTCGCCCCCGATTTGTGCGCCAGCGCGCCTGCCCGCCGCACCGCTTTGTTCAATCCAGCCGACGGGTCGGCGATGGCGACGAGAATCCGCCTGAATTTATGTTCCGACATGCTGCGCTCCCGTTCCTGACGCACGATCCTACTGCATGCGACATCCTGCGCAAGGCGTCCGAGGCGAAAATACGCGTAAGTCCCTAGCGATATGCGCCCGCCCCGCACGGGAAATTCCCCGGGGGCAGGTGCTCGATACCTAGTAGCTGCGCGGAACTGCGTATTCAAACGCGGCGCGATCCGAATAGGCTGCATCCATGAGCGGCGAGATGATCAGTTCGGCCCCGGGTGGATGCATGTTATTCGCGCCTGCGGCATCGGCAACACTTGGGGCAAAGATCGCGGCGGCGCTCGACATGCCGCTGGATGCGCACGAGGAGCGCGAATTCACCGGCGGGGAATACAAATTGCGACCGCTCGGCAGCGTACGCGATCGGTCGGTGTATGTCGTTCAATCCCTATTCGGTGACGGGCACGGTTCGGCGAACGATCGTTTGTGTCAGCTGCTGTTCTTCATCGGCGCACTGAAGGACGCCGGTGCGGGACGGGTTAGCGCCTGCGTGCCCTATCTGGCCTATGCACGGCAGGACCGGCGTACCGAGGCCCACGATCCCATCACGACGCGCTATGTGGCGCAACTGCTCGAAGCCATGGGGACCGACCGACTGCTCGCGCTCGACGTGCACAACCCGGCGGCCTTCGACAATGGCTACCGCTGCGAAACCGTGCACCTGGAGGCGGCGGCCCTGTTCGTCCGGCATTTCGCCGCGCACTGCCCCACAGATGAGTTTGCGGTGGTGTCGCCCGATATCGGCGGCGTGAAGCGGGCCCGGCACTTTCAGGCGCTCCTGGAGAAGGGCATCGGCCGCCCGGTGAATTTGGCCCTCATGGACAAGACGCGCAGCCGCGATGGCATCAGCGGCACCTTGTTCGCAGGGGACGTCGCGGGACGGCGTGCGATCGTGCTCGACGATCTGATCAGTTCCGGAACGACGGCCGCGCACGCGATCGCCGCCTGCCGCCGTGCCGGCGCCGCTCGCGTCGAGTTGGCCGCAACCCACGCCTCCTTTGCCGCGGATGCCCATCGTCTGTTCGACCAAGACCCGCCCGATGGGATCGTCGTCACCGATTCGGTGGACCTCGGCGAGGCTTTCCTGCCCCATCTGCAGGGGCGGCTCGCGGTGCTCGGCGTCGCACCGCTGTTTGCCGGAGCCATTCGCAGACTGACCGGCGCCGGCTCAGTGTAGTGCAATCACTTTTTTAGCAGCGGCGGTTGCCGGGGTTCGATCGTTTCGCAGCAGCGAAATCCCAGGTGGTAGTTGGCATGACTGTGGGTATCCATCACCCGGCTGCCGTGCCAATAGGGCGCTCGCCACCGGCACCAATCCTCGTGCGCCCGGTAGGTATCGAAGATGAACCAGCTGCCCTTCATTTCCGTATATCCCAACTGTTTGCTTCCGAGACTGGCCATTTGCTGCGGGTTCAACGGCAAATTCATATGCTCCGCGGCATTGCCATTGAGGTCGTAGACATTCAGCGGGCTGCGGCAGGCGGGAAAATCCCCGGTGGGATAGGTATTCGAACCGCATAGCTGCCATCCGCCGCCAAGGCATCCAGGCGTTTTCGAGCTCCCCGTGGCGCAGACGCCGGTTTGGTATTCTGGGCCATAGCTCCAGGATTTATCTGCTTGGCGGGCGGCGTTGTGCGCCAGGCGCATGCGCTGGATCGCAGACCCCGGCTCGTCGCCGTCGGCCAGATCAAAACGGTAATCCGGTGGTTCCAGACTTCCCGCGCACGCACCCTCCCACTCGTGCGCATCGCACAGTCGTTTGCCTTGCGCCTCGCATAGTTGCGCCGCCTCTCTTGCCTTGACCCACACCACGGGATAGGCACAGGGAATGTTGGGAAATTCGAACTGATCGATACAGGCTTTCGCTTGATCGGCGGTGGTGATTTTCGGAGCGTAGAGCGGAGCCATGTATTTGTGCCCACAGATTTGCCGGAACTGCGCATTGTCATAGTTGACTCCGGCGGCCTCGAGCTTCGCCAGGCATTGCCCCGGCGTGACCGGATGCCGCGAGATGGCGGGATTGCCCTGGCCGAGCACGGTTGAATGAGCGAATATCGCGCGGATATTCCGCATTTGCTCTTCCGTCAGTCCATGCACCTGCTGCAACTGCTCGAACAGGATCTCGTTTTGTTCGCTCAGCGTTGCCTGCGCGATGGCAGCTTGTGCCATGCAAAAAAGCAGCCCAAGCAGCGCCACTCTGCTCACGGAGCCATCCTCCGAGTCACGTAAAAGAAATCCCGATCATCAGGAAAGCTCAAGAATCGAGGCGCGAGCTCATCGCCCCCCTTGCGGTCCACTTCCTCCATGCCTTCGATCAAATGCTGTACCGCGATCCTGCCGTTCTTATGCGAGTAAACGGCAAAGTACGTGTGCTCGAGTGCGTTCATGTCGAGGTGCATGGCATACCGGCAACCGTAGGCCGAGAATACCCGCGCCATCGCATTCGGCGTCGCGGACGAGAAATAGCCGTAGACCAAATATTGGGAATTTCCCGTACCCAGAAGGCACACACCGGCACGCAGCGTGCGAAATTCCTTATCGTTGGATCCCGACCAATTGCCGGCTCCCCAGTCATTGACCAACGCACCCGGGGAGGAGGATCGGGTCGCCTCGTCATACTCGATCAGCGCTACCCCGTTTTGGCGCGCATGCCGGATGTGGGACAGTCCTGCGTCGTCTCCCGAAGACCAGGTTTTCATCGCCACGGCGCCGGTATCATCCACGATGAGGGTCGCCAGCCCGGGTTGCAGCTTGCTGAAGATCGCGCCCTGTTCGATGAAGCCGTAATGCGAGCCGTGATTCTGCCGCGCCAGCGCTCCATAGCGAAAAGCACCGTGCTCGCGCTTGAACCCGCCGGCAAACGTCGCCACCGCCCGTTCAACCGTCGGCGGATTCACCATCCCGTTGACGACCAGCGGCGCGGGGCTGCCGATACCATCCGGTCCCGGCAGCGTCGCCGTACGCGCCGATTCGAGCACCCGTTCCGACCATCCCACGCGAGGGTGGTCGGTGCCGAGGGCAAATCCGAGATCGACCTGGGACAGGTCGATCGCCACCAGGTAGTCCAAGGCCGCCGCCTCGATCGAATCCAGTTCGTTTGCCCTGCGGCTTTCCCGACGGGCGTCGCGAGGCGCGGTCGCCTCGGGTCGGATGACGCTGATGAACAGTCCGGCGACGTCGTGAACCGCGTACCATTGGCCCAGCAACAGCCCCGCAGCCCCTTGTCCGACATCTATCCCGAGATGTTCGGGAACGACGGCACGCCCGGCATAGGTCGCGGCGATCTGCGCGGACGGCGGCGCGCCGGCCCCGGCCGGACGCGCTTCCGGCATCGGGTGTCCACTCTGCGCCCCGCCTTTCTCGAGGAAGGCGTCGGCGAAGAATTCCTGCTTGACGAATCCGACGATTTTCTCCCCGCCCCAAACGTGGTCGCGCAGAAAATTCGTGACCCGCTCCAAGTGCGTGTAGGTTCCCGCGACGGCATTGCGCAAGTAAAGCCGGTCGCCGCACAGCGGCGCATAGGGCAGTCCCGAGCGCTGCGCCTGCTGCAATTCGCCCCCCTGTCCATTGCGCCACAGCGCGCATTCACTGTCGCGGCCATCCGCGGTCAGCCGAACCCCATCGCCGCCCGCGCTCAATTCCAGCATCTGCGCACCCGGGCGCGGATTCTCCAAATGATAGGTCACCGCTTGTCCGTCGCCGCCCGGGCGCAACGTGAGCAAGAACCAGGCGTTTGCATGCGGATTCAGATTGATCAGCGTCACCGTGCCGCGATCGCCCGGCACTTGAAATTCAGCACTGGTGGTGGTTCGGAACGGCTGCAATTCGACGATGGTCTTGGGGACCTCCGCTCGATACTGCTCCCATTGCGTCACCGAAGCCGCTCCCAGGCACAGGGCGGCCGCCGTTCCCAGGAGCGCCGATTGCCTCATAGCGCCAAAACGGCGAATAGTCCCATACCCGCAAGCGTCCAGAGACTTTTTCGATCCGAAAGAGCAAATATCACCGGATCGCCGATGATGCGCGCCCGCGTCGCCATCATCCACAGGTAGCTGATCCAGTACAATAAGAGCAGACAGATCCCCCAGAAATAATCGTGGCGCGCATACAGGCGCTGGCTGATTTCCGTGTTCGTGTACAAGGCGAGCACCATGACGGCCAGGTAGCCGCTCGCAATCCCCTGCGCACGGAGCGTCCCTTTGTCCTCGCTCAGGTAGCCGCGCGCGTGTGCGTGTGTGGCGCTCCCCGCCGATTCCAACACCACCAGCTCCGCATACCGCTTGATGAGCGCCAGGCTGAAGAACAAGAACACGCAGAGGGTCAGGAGCCACGCGGAGATTCGAATATCCACCGCCACCGCGCCTGCGGCGACCCGCAGTGCATAGCCGCCCGCGAGCACCAACACATCCACCAACGCGATGTCTTTCAACTTCAGCGAGTACGCGACCATCAAGGCGGCATACAACGCCATTACGCCGGCAAAACCCGTCGATAGACCGAGGGCAATGGCAAAGGCGCACCCAAGCAGAATCGGCATCATCACCAGCGCATGCGCCAGCCGGATTCGCCCGGATGCCAGCATTCTCTCCTTCTTGTGCGGATGGCGCCGGTCCGCCGGCAAGTCCAGCAGGTCATTCAGCAGGTAGAGGCCGGAGGCACACAGATTGAATGCCGTGAACGCCAGCAATGCGCGCCCCACCAGGGCGGTCTCGAAGATCCGGTGTATCGCCGCCAACGGCACGAACACCAGCAGGTTCTTGATCCAGTGAGGCGGACGCAAAGCATTGAGGTAGTCGCGCCATTGCGGCCGCTGATCATCGAAGAGCTTCGATGCCGGCAGCGCATGCCGCGCCGCGCGCCACACGCTCTTCTCGCGGGCGTCATTGCCCAGGTAGTCGAATCCCTTGAGCCCAAAGGCGGCCACCAAGCAGTCACGTTTGCGCTCCCCGCTCAGATTGACGACGCCATCGCTTGCGAAAACACGGTCGAACAGGCCGAGCTTCAGATTGATCTCCTGCGCCACTTTGCCGTCCGCGGCGGTGGCCAGCATCAAGGAGCGGCCGAGATGTTTCTGCTCCTCGAGAAATTTCAGGAGATCGGTGCGATAGGGCAGCCAGCCCACGTCGGGCATCGCCGCGGCGGCCAGCTGCTGCTTGAGGTGTGCGCGGCCCTTCATCAGCCACAGCGGCAGCTTGAACACACTCAATGGTTTGGTCCGTGCCAGCACGAATATCGATTCGATCAACGAATCCGTGCGCAGCAAGGTGCCGTCCAGATCGACGATCAGGGGCACGCCATCCGGCGTGGCCGCCTCCATGGGTTCATCTTTGGTGGCTACATGCATGGGGTGCTAGAAGAAATGCTTGGCCAAGGCCAGCGCGCCCTTCTTCCAGGGCACTCGGTGCGTCACGCCGAATTTTCCGCGGTACTCACCGCGATGTTCGACGTACCAGTCATAATTGCGGATCAGCGCCATTCGATTGGAATACTGCGGCGTGAAATCCAGGCCGGCCTGCACGCGTTCAATCGACACGTAACTGTCGCGCGCGGCGGTCTCATAGACCCATTCATACAGCGGCGAGAGATGCAGACCTTCGAGCAGTTTGAGCAGTCCGATCACGGGTTTCGCGGGCACGCCGATGACGTGCTTGCCATGACCGGCCCGATCGAGGACTGCCTGGAAGTTTTCGCGCATCGTGCCGAACTCCTTGGCCCCCACATTGAAGATGTCGTTGACCAGCGGCGCATCCCGTGTCGCGCACCGGGAGATGACTTCGCAAAGGTCCGCAACGTCGAGCAGCTGGTAGAGATTCTGTCCCGTGCCCAGAACGGGAAAATTTCTACCGTCGCAGGCCCAATCGTAGAGCAGTTCGAAAACACCGAGACGCTCGGGCCCTACAAAGCTCTTGGGACGCAGTATGGGTACGCACAGCCCGCTGCTGCGCGCTTCGAGACAGAGTTTCTCCGCCGCGATCTTCGCGGCACCGTAAGGCCCCACCCCCTGCAATCGATCGTACTCGTAGACCGGATGGTGATCCGGGATGCCGTAGACCGATGTCGATGAGATGAATATGAACCGTGCGACGGCGCGTCGGGCCGCGGCGTCAAGCAGGGTCTTGGTTCCACCGACATCGGTCGACTGAATCTCCTCCCTGCTCGCCAGCGGCAATGCCGCCGCACAATGAACCACCACGTCGATTCCGGCCATCGCCTGCTCGACCGCCGCAGGATCGCGGATATCCGCCCGCAAGACCTCGACCCTGCCGCGCTCCGGATAATCGAAGTCTGCTATATCCATGGATCGGACCTCATAGCCGCGGTCGAGCAGATGGCGGCATAGATTGATTCCGAGGAACCCGGCGCCGCCGGTGACGAGAATCGCAGGCTGCATGATCAGTACTGTCTCCGTGACATTGGACAAGGGACACGGGAGACTGCGACGATAAAGGCCATTGGCGGGAGACGGAATGCGGGGAAGTATCACCGCCCTACGTAGTTGCCATAGGCCGCGGTGAGAAACTACTGGGAAAGCGGCAGCGACGCGCTCCGGATATCCAACGACTCGATCAAACCGATCACGTTTTGGATCACTCCCTCACTGCTGAGGATGCGGGCCAGCCGACTGTCTTGCATGGCCGCAAACAGGGATCCCGCTCTGCCGTCGATAAAAACCCGTGTGCTGACCAGCCGCGCACCATGGCTGTAGTCTGCGTAGCGCCAACCGTGAACGGTGCTCAGAGGTTGAATCGGCTTTCCGTCCGCCAGGTGCCAGCCATAAATCGCCACCCGGTCCAGATGGCTTCGCAGGCGATTCGTCAACACCAGATCCTTCTTGTCGCCGGCGACCAGCGCGCCGAGCGAAACGTCCAATGCACCGCGTTGTGTGCGGACCAATTCATTGTGCTGCAGAGAATATTCGGTGGAGCGCATCTCGTTGCCGGCCGGCAGCGGTTGCGGGGCAAGATGCACCGCCGCCTGCGCATAAATCGCATCGACCATACGCGGGGTCGGCAGCGTGAAACCGAAACTCGTGGCCGTCGTCAACGCCGTCGCCAGACGCATCGGCATCAGCAGAAAATCATCATCGGAACCTATCGCCAGATAGTCCGGAGCCGCGCAAAGGACGATATCGACCGGCGCCGCGCCGGCGGCGGGCGACTGAAGGTGGATGGGCACCAACGCACGCAGGAAGTTCGGAATGTTTCCCGCCAAGAGTTCCTGCCGGATGCGCGACTCACGCTCATCGTCGCTGAGCCCGCGAATGGATTCAGCAAACGCATGGCCGCCGGGTGCGTCCGCGGCGCGGCTCGGTATACCCTGCGCCAACGAGGCATCGCACGGACCACGCAATGCCGCCGCCTGCGCCCCGTACGAGCCGACAACGAAGGCGATTGCTGCGGCGCAAATACAGCGGCTAGCGAACATGTTTTAACTATGGCAAGAAGTGGATGGCTTTGGCAACCCGCGCAGCGTCAATTCTGTGAAGTTGCCACGCGTTGCCGATTTAATTCGTCACGTAATGCCTCCAGGTCCTTGTGATATGCGGCCGCGTCCCCATAATCGGCAAACTTGCTGTGGCGTTCACGTGCCCGGATGCACCTGACACTGTGGCTTCCACTTATAGATCCTCACGCGGATCCCCGTATGCTGCACGGAACGACGATGTCAGCCGCAGGCTGATGGTTTCGGTAGCCACATGGACGACAAACAGCACTTCTCCCTTTGGTACTTTGCCGGCGTGATGCTCCTCCTGGTTGCCGTGCAAAGCCTGCTGGGCGATCCGCGTGCGCAGGTACTCGCTTACAGCGACTTCCAGGGGCTGCTGCAATCCGGCCGCATCAGAGAAGTCATCATTGGCGATGATCAACTGACCGGCATCGCCAAGGGGACCGGGATTACCGAGTCCCCCGCGGCAAAGCAGGCAACCCCCGCCTCAGCTCAGACTCCGCCGGCCGACGACGGCAATAACTACAAGTTCGTGGTCGCCCGGGTACCCGACCCCAATCTGATCGCTGAATTGCAGGCGGCCAAGGTGAAATTCGGCGGCCGCATCCAGATCCGTTGGTTCTGGACGATGCTGTCGTGGATTGCCCCGGCGTTGATATTCGTCGTGATTTGGGGCCTGGTCATGCGCCGCATGAGCACCCATCCCTTGGGCGGCATGATGGATGTCGGCAAGAGCAAGGCGAAGGTCTACGTTCAAAAGAAACTGGACGTCAAGTTTGCCGACGTCGAAGGGATCGATGAAGCCAAGGAAGAGCTGATTGAAGTGGTCGATTTCCTCAAGACACCGGAGCGCTATCGCCGGCTCGGCGGCAAGATTCCCAAGGGCGTGCTCATCGTCGGGGCGCCGGGCACGGGCAAGACCCTGCTTGCCAGGGCGGTCGCCGGGGAGGCGCAGGTGCCGTTTCTGTCCCTCAGCGGCTCGGAGTTTGTCGAGATGTTCGTCGGGGTGGGGGCCGCGCGCGTGCGCGATCTTTTCCAGCAGGCCGAGAAGCTGGCGCCCTGCATCATCTTCATCGACGAACTCGATGCGCTCGGCCGGGCGCGTGGCGCCGGCGGCTTCGCCGGCAATGAGGAACGGGAACAGACGCTCAATCAGCTGCTCGTGCAGATGGATGGTTTCGACACCAGCAGCGGCATCATCATCATGGCGGCGACCAACCGGCCCGAAATTCTCGATCCTGCCCTGCTGCGTCCCGGACGTTTCGATCGGCACGTCGCCATCGATCGGCCCGATATCCGCGGACGAGAAAAGATCCTGAAGGTGCACGCGAAGAATCTGACGCTCGGGCCCGACGTGAACCTGTCGCGCGTCGCCGCGAAGACCCCCGGCTGCGTGGGCGCGGATCTGGCCAACATCGTCAACGAAGCCGCGTTGCGCGCGGCCCGCGACAACAAGGCGGCGGTGGATATGGCCGACTTCGATGAAGCCATCGATCGAGTGGTGGCGGGGCTGGAAAAAAAGAACCGTGTGATGAATTCAAAAGAGAAGGACACCGTCGCTCATCACGAGGCAGGTCATGCCCTGGTGGCCGAGTCGCGGCCATTGGCGGACAGGGTTTCAAAGATTTCGATCATCCCGCGCGGGATCGGCGCACTGGGATTTACCCAGCAGGTGCCGACCGAAGACCGGTACTTGCTCAAATATGGCGAGCTTCTCGATCGGCTGGATGTGCTGCTGGGTGGGCGGGTGGCGGAGCAGCTCGTGTATGGGGAGATATCGACCGGCGCACAAAACGACTTACAGCGGGCTACCGACATGGCACGCCATATGGTCACGCAGTACGGCATGAGTCCGTTGCTGGGTCCCGTCACCTTGCAAAATGCCGGCGCAGGGATGTTTCTGCCGGAAACGCAGCCCGCCCCGCGCGGCGAATTCAGCGAACGAACCGCGCAATCGATCGATGAAGAGGTGCGCCGGCTGCTCAACGAATCGGAGCAGCGGGTTCATGTCACCCTCACGGAAAAAAGAGCGCAGCTCGATGCGCTGGCCGCTGCATTGTTGGAGCATGAAACAGTGGATCGCAGTGCTTTGCTCGCGCTGATGAATCAGGTTCCCGTGGGCGCGTTGCAGCCCGTGTCAGGGATCGCCTGATTCGCGCGTTCGCGAATGGGCAAATCCCGGGCCGGCCCGCTCGGATTCCGCGGCCAGGGCGTTCTGCAACAGCAGCAGCGCCTGCGCGGGATCATCGGCATAACAAAATAGCGCAAGATCCTTCCGCTCAATCATGCCATGCTGCGCCAGGGCCTCGAAATTGATGATCTCCTTCCAGAAGGCCGTACCATACAGAATCACCGGGATGGGTCGGTCGAGTTTGCGGGTCTGCGCCAGGGTGAGAATTTCGGTGAGTTCATCCAGGGTGCCGAAGCCGCCGGGAAACACCACCAGCGCGCGCGCCATATGCGCGAACCAGAGTTTGCGCATGAAAAAGTACCGAAACTCGAACGACAGCTCGCGCGTCACATAGATATTCGGCCGCTGTTCATGCGGCAGACTGATGTTCAGCCCGATGGTTCTTCCTCCGGCATCGGCAGCGCCGCGGTTGGCAGCCTCCATGATCCCGCCGCCGCCGCCGCTGCAAACGACATAGCGATGAGCATGCGACGCCAGGCCTTTGGACCACACGGTGAGCAGACGCGCAAGCTCGCGTGCCTCCCGGTAGTAACGTCCGAGAGGACCGTCGCTCGACAGCCGTGCCGAGCCGAAAAACACGATGGTGTCGTGAATATTCGCGGCCCGAAAGCGATGCAGCGGCTCCAGGTACTCCGCCAGAATGCGCAGCGGCCGGCCGTCCTCGCCGGCCAGAAAGACTTCATCCTGGTAGGCGAGTTCGGGACTCGTCGGCGGGGTATTGGATTGCGTGGGCATCAGCGGATGCGCTCGAAATCGATGTAGCCGCGCCCCACATCCGTGTGGATCAGTTTGACCCGGCACCGATCGCCCACGTCCAACCCTTCGAATCCCTTCACCACCCTGCCCTCCGACGTGGGCGCACGGATCCTCACCCAGGTTCCCTTCGGCGCGGCTCCCGTGACGATGGCGTCGAACTGTCGGCCGATGCGCGGCGTCAACAATAATGCCGCAGCCGACTTCGCCACCTGCCGCTCCACCTTGGCGGCATTGTCCTCCTGGGCCGTGCAGTGCGCCGCCAGGGCCTGCAAGGCCTCCGGCGAATAGGGAGCGGCCTGCTTCATCAGGACGGATTTGAGCAGCCGCTGCGTCAGCAGGTCGGGGAAGCGGCGATTCGGTGCGGTGGAGTGGGTGTAATCGCTGACCGCAAGGCCGAAATGTCCTTCGATCGGCTGCCCCGGCAGCTCGAGCAGGTATTCGCCCCTGCCCAGCAGCTTGACCACACACAGCGACAGATCGGCGAAGCGTTCCGGATCGGCTTGGCGCCGCGCGGCAAGGAAGCGGCTGAGTGCGACTGGCGACGGCTCGGGCGGCAGGGACTCACCGAGCTGCGCCGCCAGCGCGACGATGCGGCTCCATTTCTTCGGTGTCCGCAGCACCCGGCGCAGCGACGGCGCGCCCTTGCTCGCGAGGTAGCGTGCAGTCACGCCGTTCGCCGCCACCATGAAATCCTCGATGAGCTCATGGGCTCTGTTCGTCGTCTCGGGCTTAAGATCGCTCAGCACTTCGCCGTCGAATACCGGCCGAGCCTCCATCGTCTCCAGGGCCAGTGCGCCATGAGCCTGGCGCACGGCGCGGAGCGCCTGCGCGACCCGATCTTGAAGGCGCAATTGCTCATCCAACCCGGGAACCGCGCCAACCCGAGGCGGCACAGGTCCGCTGCCCTCGAGCCAGGCTCCCACTCCATTGTAGGCAAGCTTCGCCTGGTTGAGAACGCGCGCGCGATAGACGTCGGACGCGTCCAGGCTCCCCTGCGAATTCACGGTCATCTCGACGATGACGGCCAACCGCTCCTCGCCCTCGGCGAGCGAGGAAAGATTGGTCGACAACTTCTCCGGCAGCATGGGAAAGACCAGCGGCACGGTGTAGACGGAGGTGGTATTGATGCGGGCATGATCGTCGATCGGGGTGCGGGCAGCGACGACCGCATCGACGTCGGCGATGGCCACCCATATCCTCACGGCCCCGCCGCCGAGCGCTTCGGCCGCCGACAGCTGATCGAGATCGCGCGAGTCATCGTTGTCGATGGATGCCCACGGCAGAGCGCGCAGATCGCGGATGTCGCCTCCCGCCGCAGCCGCGGGCGCCGTGATGGCGCTGGCCTGTTTCACCGCAGCGTCCGAGAACTCGGGCAGCAGGCCGCGATCCAGCATCGCCTGCCGCGCCAGGTCCTTGAGCAATGCGGCGTTGGCTTCGTCCGACGGGTTCATGGCTCCATGATACGGAGATATTGAGTGGATGCCGCATTTCCCTGTCCGATACCGCGGGACGCCCTTCCAATGATATCTTCGGGACTATCGGGCCATCTTCGTGAGCATGGAGACTACAGATGAGCGAGGTCTGGGCCAGGTGGGAAGGCCAGGTGGTGGACGGAAAATTTCCGCTGCGGCGTCTCTTGGCGGCGACGGATTACAGCGGCGTATTCCTGACCGAATTCAGGGCGCAAAACCTGCCCAACGCCGTGCTCAAACTGGTGCCGGCCATTCCGACCCTGTCGGCGGCACAACTTTCCCAATGGAAGGCTGCCGCCACGCTCTCGCATCCCCACCTCATCCGTCTGCTCGAGACCGGCCGTTGCCGGCTCGGCGATCTGGATTTCCTTTTCGTGGTCATGGACTACGCCGAGCAGTCGCTGTCAAAAATTTTGACCCAACGTGCCCTCACCGCCGAAGAAGTGCGGGAAATGCTGCCTCCCATGCTCGACGCCTTGGATTTCCTGCACGGCCGGCAGCTGGTGCAGGGCCGGCTGATGCCGGCGAACATACTCGCGGTCGGCGATCAATTGAAACTGGCGAGCGATACCATCCGCTCCGCCGGCGAATCCACCGCCTATATCGCCCGGCCCGCGGTGTACGACCCCCCGGAGGCAAACGACGGCAGCTTCTCCGCCGCGGGCGATATTTGGAGTCTCGGCGTCACGCTGGTCGAGGCGCTCACGCAACATCCTGCGGCTGCCCTACCCGCGGTCTTTCCAACCGAATTCGCGCAGCTGGTGCAACAATGCTTGAATCCCAATCCCGCCGCGCGCCCCACGGCCGCCGCGCTCAAGACTCAGCTCGAACCCGTGCCAATGCCCGAGCCTGTGCCAGTGCCCGTGCCCGTGCCCGTGCCGGCCGCACCGCCGGTCAAACGATCACCGACCCCGCCTCGTGCGCCTGCGGCCCCTCCGCCTCCCGGGGCACCGAGCCGCCCGGTGGCAGGCACCCTTGAACTGCCGAAGGAGTCATCGCTGCTGCGCTGGGCGGTCGCGGCGTTCGCCATTGCGCTCGTGGTGATTCTTGCCGTGTGGGCCGGCCGGCACGCTCACCACGCCCCGCAGAATCCGGCGGCAGCAAGCGGCTCCGAAGCGGCCAGCAGCGCGGCACCGCCGGCGGCAAGCTCCCTTCCCGCCGATCAATCGGCGCCGCCGCCATCAAACGAATCCTCCGCCGTGCTCCACCAAGAAATACCCGAGGTGCCGCGCAGTGCGCTCGCCACCATTCACGGCCGTATTCAGATCGCAGTTCGCGTGACCGTCGATGCCTCGGGCCATGTCACGCATGCGGCGCTGGAGAATTCCGGCGGCAGCTACTATTTCGCACGCTTGGCAACCGCGGCCGCCGCAAAATGGCAGTTCGTTCCCGCGGACCATCAGGATTCGCGCAAGTGGCTGTTGAAATTCGAATTCACCCGCGGCGGCGTCACCGGACACGCCTCGGCCCTGCGGGTGTGACACAACACCCACACTTCACGCCCGGGTTGCAATAACCGTCCGCCATTGCCGGTCTCCTCTGTGTCAACCAACTCATTCGCTTTGCCAGGGGATCACCATGCTTACCTTTCGTTCAATGCGCCGCCCCGCCGTCCTCGGGATGGCCTGCGCCTTTGCCTTGACCTTCTCCGTCGCGTCATTCGCCGATGACGTGGTGACATTCGCCACCGGCGGCTATGCCAGCGGCTTGCGCACCAAGGAGATGATGCACAAGATCGATGCCAACGGCGACGGCATGATTTCCAAGGATGAATGGCTCGCTTATCAAGAAAAGGTGTTCGCGATGCTGGACAAGAACAAGACCGGCACGCTCGACGCCAAGACCTTCATCAGCGCAAGCGGCGGCGAGCTTGCGAGCTTCGCCACCGGCGGCTACGCGCGCGGACTGCGCACTCGGGCCATGATGCACAAGATTGATGCGGACGGCGATGGCAGGGTCTCGCATGATGAATACATCGCGTACCAGTCCAAGATCTTCGACATGATGGACACGAGCACCACGCACCAAGGCATGGTCGGTCCCCAGGAGATGTTCGCCACCGGCGGCGCCAACCGCCATTGAGGTTGCCATGCGCCGGCGCATCCGTGCCGGCGCGTGGCTTAGGGTCTAGCGCGCGACGAACGCGCGCTCGATCACATAGTCGCCGGGTTCCCCCACATGCGGAGAAATCTTGAAACCGCGGGCGTCGAGCAGAGCGGACAGATCCGCGAGCATGGCCGGACTGCCGCAAATCATGACCCGGTCATGGGCGGGATCGAGCGGCGGCATTCCCGTGTCCTGAAACAGTTTGCCGCTCTCGATCAGCGATGTCACCCGTCCCTGGTAGAGGAAGCGTTCCCGCGTGACGGTGGGGTAGTAGATGAGCTGGCTTCTGACCTGCTCGCCAAGGTATTCATGGTGCGTGAGTTCCCATTCGATGTAGTCGCGGTAGGCGAGCTCGCTGCGGTAGCGCACGCCGTGCACCAGGATGATTTTCTCGAAGCGCTCGTACACCGCCGGATCCTTGATCAAGCTCATGAAGGGCGCAAGCCCGGTGCCCGAGCTCAAGAGATACAGCCGCTTGCCCGGTTTCAGATCGTGCAGCAGCAGGGTGCCCGTGGGCTTGCGGCTCACCAGCACCTCATCGCCGGGCTTGATGTTCTGCAGCCGCGACGTCAGCGGCCCATCGGCAACCTTGATGCTCAGAAATTCCAGATGCTCCTCATGATTCGCGCTGGCGATGCTGTAGGCGCGCATGAGCGGTTTGTCGTCGACGCGCAGTCCGAGCATGATGAAATGCCCGTTCTCGAAGCGCAGGCTTTGATCGCGCGTGGTGGTGAAGCTGAACACCGTCTCGTTCCAATGATGGACGGTCAGAACGCGTTCCGGTTCGATCGCAGCCATGCTAGAAGCCCAGGGTCAGCTGCGGGTGATCGGGCGCCGGCGGCCGGAACAAGTGCGTCGCCAGATCATGCCGGTCGTGGTTGTGCGGGTCGCGGCCATCGCTGGAGCCGCCGTCCCGCTCATCGTGCCCCTCGTCGTATCCGCACTTGCGCCGCGCCAGTTCGAATCGCGACCGCAGCAGCTCGGCATACGCGCCCGCGCCGCGCATGCGCACACCGAAGGTCGAATCGTAGTCCTTGCCGCCCTGAGTTTGATTGATCAGCGACATGACATGCTTGGCGCGCTCCGGATAATGTTCGGCCAGCCACTCACGGAACAGGATTTTCACTTCGTGGGGCAGCCGCAGCAGAACATAGCCGGCGCTGCCTGCGCCCGCCTCCTTGGCCGCCGCGAGAATGTCTTCCAGTTCATGATCGGTGACGGCCGGGATCACGGGGGCGACCAGCACCCCCACGGGTATTCCCGCCTGCGTCAATTGCTGGATGACCCGCAATCGCGCCTGGGGCGAGGCGGCCCGCGGTTCGAGAGTCCGCTTGATGTCGTTGCTGAGCGAAGTAATGCTGAGCATTACCGACACTAAGCCGTCTCGGGCCAGGTCGGCGAGTAGATCGATGTCGCGGACGATGAGCGCGCTCTTGGTAACGATGCTGACAGGATGCCGGCAGCGCGCCAGCACCTCGAGAATGCCGCGGGTGATTTGCAGCCGCTTCTCCAGCGGTTGATAGCCGTCGGTATTGATCCCGAGCGCAATGGGCTTGCACACGTACCGCGGCTTGGACAGCTCGGCCTCGAGGATTTTCACCGCGTCGGCCTTGTAGAACAGTTTGGTTTCGAAATCCAGGCCCGGCGACAGCCCCAAATAGGCATGGGTGGGGCGCGCAAAACAATATACGCAGCCGTGGCTGCAGCCGCGATACGGATTGACGGACTGATCGAAACCGACGTCGGGCGAATTGTTGCGGGTGATCACGCTGCGCGCGCTGTCCGGCAGCACGGTCTCGCTCACGTGTTCGACGATCTCGTCCTCATACCAGCCATCATGTGTTGCCTCGCAGCGCGTGGCATCGAAGCGCACGGCCGGATTCGAGATCGCGCCGCGCCCCTTGAAGGCTTGGTGACCGATAAATTGTCGCGCCATGGCGAAACTTTACGCGTCCCTCGGCGCGTCGTAAATCCAGTGTTGGATGCCGCCCAACACTGTATAAGCACATGCCGATCGGTTATGGCATTCGCGCCCGCCGGCGCCTCAGCCCGGCGGCTCCAGCCCCATTTGCGCGGCCTTCTTGAGCAGCTGAATCGCCGTGTCCGCGCCGAGCTTCTGTTTGATGGCAGATTGGTGGTTGGAGACCGTCTTGGGACTCAAGCCCATGGACTGCGCAATGTCCTTGACGGAACGGCCTTGGGCGAGCTGGCGCAGCACTTCGAATTCCCGCGCCGACAAACCATCGGCCGTGGACGGGCCGCCGGTGAAATCGCGCAGCGCCAATTTTCTCGCGATATCGGCGCTGAGATACCTGGTCCCGGCGGCAACCGAATGCACGGCTTCCACCAGAACAGTCGGCGCGCTCGCCTTGGTGACATAGCCGAAGGCCCCGGATTGCAGCGCCCGCCTGGCAAAGATGGCATCCTCATGCATGCTGAAGATCAGCACGCGCGTCTGCGCCTTGTACGAGAGCATGCGCTGCATCGCCTCGATGCCGCTGCTCCCCGGCAGCGTGATGTCCATGACGACGATTTGCGGTTCGAGATGGCAGAACATCGAGTGCGCCGTGGCGGCGTCGGCAGCTTCGCCGATCACGATGATGTCGCCCTGGCGCTCGAGCAGCCGCCGGTAGCCTTCGCGCACCACCGCGTGATCATCCACCAGCAGCACGGTCACCTGGCCGTGGGGCACGCCGGCGGTCATCTCTCCCCGCTTGCCGGCAGGCTGGCCGTCAACTGCAGTCCGCGGCCCGGAGCGCTGCTGAGCGCGAAGATCCCGCCGGACAACTCCACGCGTTCGCGCATGCCGCTCAAGCCGAAGCGCGCGCGGCGCGCTTCGGGGTCCATTCCGCAGCCGTCGTCCGCCACCGTCAAGCGAAGCTCATCGCCGCCGCCGTGCGCCGACGGCAACCGCTCCAGGGTGATTTCAGCCTGCGTCGCGTGGGCATGTTTGTAGATATTCGTGAGTGCTTCTTGTATCAGGCGGTACGCCGTGAGCGTCAGCGGCTCGCTCAAGGTCTCGAAATCACCGCGAGCCGACAGCACAAATCGCGTCTCCGGAAGGCGCTGACGCCATTGGTCGACGCAGTGCTCGATCGCGGCCACCAGCCCCAGTTCATCGAGCCCGACCGGGCGCAAGCGGCCGATCATGTCGCTGACCACGCCGTGCACATGATCAACCGCACGGATGATGGCCAGCGAGGCCTCGGTCGAGAAACGTGGGTCGCCGCCGCCGCTGTCGCAGATCGATACGGCGTCGAGCTTGATGGCGTTCAAGTATTGCCCCAGCTCATCGTGCAGTTCCCGGGCCAGATGCTTGCGCTCGATTTCCTGAATGCGCAGATTCTCCCGGGCCAGCCTGCGGATCTGCGCGAGCGCGCCGGCGAGCCGCGCCTCGGCGGTGCGCCGCGCGCGAAGTTCGCGGCTGGCGTGGCGATAGCGTTTCCAGGACAGCCAGATGAGACACACCGACAGTACCAGCATTCCGGCAGGCAATTCGTCGACTTGAAAGTATTCCCAATGGCGGGTCAGTGCGTACAGCGACTCATCGAGCTGGAAATGCGCCGACAGCACGAAGGTCATTACGGTAGCGGCGGTCACGGCCGCCGCATCGCGCCACGGCGATTCCGGCGGCGGAGATGTGGGCGGCGATTCCTCCGGGGATACGCTCATTGGGTTCGTCCTCGTGCTCGATCCGATCGATGTCGCCGGCACCGGGAATAATTCCCGGGCGGCGGCGGGAATTGCTCTCTGGTCCGTGGGGTATGCTGTCGTGGACACTCCTGCGGGCGGGGAGATTATAACCGGAGTTTTGGATGTCGAACTCGACGCTGGGTCTGACGTTGTGCGTGATCGGCATCACGGCCTCGGCACTGCCGTCCCCCGCCGCCGCGGACGGCGCCGATGTCACCGACACGCAGGTGCCGAGCAATCCCGCCACCGCGCACGAATTGCCGCAGATCACCGTGATCGGCAATGCTCCCCTGTCGGGACTCGGATTGCCGCTGAATCAGGTGCCGGCGAATGTGCAGACCGCCGACTCCAAGGACCTGCAGCGTCAGCAAGCCTTGGATCTGGCGGACTTCCTCAACGGCAACTTCAGCGGCGTCAATATCAGCGAAAGCGCCGGCAATCCGTTTCAGTTGGACGTCAACTACCACGGGTTCACTGCGTCCCCGCTGCTCGGCACGCCGGAGGGACTCTCGGTCTACGTCGACGGTGTGCGCGTCAATGAATCCTTCGGCGATACCGTCAACTGGGATTTGATCCCCGAATCGGCGATCTCGACGGTGACGCTCATGTCCGGATCCAATCCGGTATTCGGGCTCAACACCTTGGGCGGCGCGCTGTCGGTTCAGACCAAGAGCGGGCACGACAACCCGGGCACGGAATTCGAGGCCTACGGCGGCTCCTTCGGGCGGCGGGTTTTTCAGGCCGAAACCGGCGGCGAGGCGGGGAATTTCGATTATTTTCTGACCGGCAATTATTTCGACGAGAGCGGCTGGCGCGATCGGTCGCCGACCAAGGCATTGCAGGCCTTCGGCAAGGCAGGCTGGCAGAATGATGCTACCGACATCGACTTGAGCTATACCTACGCAGATACGCGCATGTCCGGCAACGGCGCGGTACCACAGAGCCTGCTGGATTACCGGCGCGCAACCAGCTACACGCCGGACTTCACCTTGAACCTCTTGAATTTCGTCAACCTCACCGGTACTCAGTTCATCACCAAGCATCTGCTGTTATCCGCCAATGTCTACTATCGTCGTCTGGCCACCGACAGCAGCAACGGCAACGTCGGCGACAACTATCTGTCGAGCAATTACAGCGGGCCGCCGATCGACTGTACGGCGCCGCTCACCAGCCGGGCGGACCTTGCCTATTGCGACGCCGCCCAGAACGCCATCTCCCGGCTGATTCAGCGCACCGCCGGATTCGGGCTGCAGCTGACCGATTCGCAGGATGTATTCGGCTGGAGGAATCAAGCCATTCTCGGCGCCGACTACGACGATTCGCGCGACTCCTTCGCGCAGGCCTTACAATACGGGACGTTCGCGTCGAATCGCACGTTGATCTACGACGTCAACCCGCTCAATGGTGAAACGGTGATTTCGCTCGGCGGCAGCAACAAGATCACCGGCGTGTACTTGACCGACACCCTCTCGCCGGGCCGATTGCTGCATGTCACGGCGTCGGTACGCTACAACCGCAACACCGAGACGCTCGACGGCTACAGCGTGGATTCCGATGTGGGCGATGTCGGTGCCGGATTCGACGCCGGCAGCCCGCTCAGCGGCAATCATACCTTCAGCCGGATCAATCCGGCATTCGGACTCACGGTGACGCCGACCGATGCATTGACCTTGTACGCCGACTACAACCAGGCCAGCCGCGCGCCGACGGTGATCGAACTGGGGTGCGCCAATCCGGCGGCGCCTTGCGGATTGCCGAATGATTTTGCCAGCGACCCCGGCCTCAAGCAGGTGGTTGCCCGCACGGTCGAAGTGGGTGCGCGCGGCAATACGGCGGCCAACGCTTTCAATTGGAGCGTGGATGTGTTCCATACCGGCAATCGCGACGACATCCAGTTCGTCGCCACCAGCACCAATCAGGGCTACTTCGACAATGTCGGCAGCACTCGCCGGCAAGGAGCGGACCTTGGCGTCGGCGGCAGGCTGTCAAAGCTGTCCTGGCGCCTCGTGTACAGCTACGTCGACGCCACCTTTCAGTCGAATTTCGAGGTCAACGGCGGGTCGAACAGCAGCGCCAACCAGGACGGCAACATCCAGGTCCGGCCGGGCGACCGCATTCCCTTGATCCCGCGCCACACCGGACGGCTGGTGCTCGACTATGCGCTCGACGATCACTGGACGGCGGGCGCCAATCTAATCGCCTCTTCCGGAGTGTTTCTGCACGGCAATGAAAACAACGCCAATCAAGCGGGGGCGACCAACGGCCAAGGAGCCTTTATTTCCGGTTCCGGATGGATCAGCGGCTATGCCGTGCTCAACTTGAACAGCACCTACCATGTCGGCAAGGCCGCGGATGTGTTCGTGCGCCTCGTCAACGTCTTCAACAGGCAATACGCCACCGCCGGCTTCTTGACCACGAGTTCCTTCAATCCCGATGGCTCGTTCCGCGCCGATCCCGCAGAGTGGACCCAGGAAAATGCCGTTTCTCCGGCACAGCCGCGCGCCGCGTGGGTGGGAGTGCGCTTCCGCTGGTAACATCGCCCGATGAACGATCGGGGAGAAACGGCCGCCAGGGTGAGCTACGACGAGGCGCCGCTGCGTCCGTTTCACCTGCGCGTCGCCATTGCAAGCTGCGGCGGCGTGTTCAGCGACGGCTACGGTCTCGGCATCATCGGCATCTCCTTGAGCCGCGCCCCGGCGCATCTCGGCCTGACCCCGGTCTGGATGGGGCTGCTGGGCGGCGCCTCCTTGTTCGGTCTATTTGCCGGCGCGCTGCTCACCGGCCCCGCGGCGGATCGTTTCGGCCGGCGGCCGATCTTCGCCTACAACATGGCGATTCTGGGAGCGCTGTCGCTGCTGCAGGTCTTCGCAGCCTCCGCGCCGCAGCTGCTCGCCCTGCGTCTTGCCATCGGCTTTCTCCTCGGCACGGACTATGTCGTGAGCAAGGCCTTGTTGACGGAATTCACGCCGCGGCGAACCCGCGGGCGAACGCTCGGCCTGCTGTCGATCGCCTGGGCGGGCGGCTACGCCTGCGCCTACTTCGTCGGAGTGTCCTTGAGCTCGAGCGGACCGGAGGCATGGCGCTGGATGCTGGTCAGCAGCGCGCTGCCCTGCTTGGCTGTGCTGCCGCTGCGGCTCACGATGCCGGAATCTCCCTTGTGGTTGTGCAATCACGGCTTCTTGACCCAAGCGGCACGGGTGGTGCGCGACAAGCTGGGCAGCCACGTGGCGCCGCCCGCGGCGGCGCCCGCCGCCCCTTCGGCGCAGGGCCGCTGGCGGCAATTACTCGCGCCCGCATGGCGACTGCGCACTCTGGTGGCCTGCGCCTTTTTCACCTGCCAGGTCATTCCCTATTTTGCCGTGGGCACTTTCGTCTCCCAGGTGATGTCCGCGATGAAGCTGCAGAACGGCTATGCCGGCGGGGTCATCTATAACGCCTCGCTGCTGGCCGGCGCAATTGCCGGCGTCGCGGTGGTGGACAAGCTGCCGCGGCGGACCTTTCTGATCGGCAGCTTCGGGGTCGCGGCCGCCACCATGCTGCTCCTGTCGGTGTGGAACGGCATGCCGGCGTACCTGATGATCCTGCTGTTCGCCGTGTTCGCCGGGGTGCTGTCGGCGGCATCCAATTTGGTCTATGTGTACCTGCCGGAGCTGTTTCCGACGGACCTGCGCGCTTCGGGCATCGGGGTCGCCATCGCGGCGAGCCGCACCGGCTCGGCGGTCAGCACCTTTCTGCTGCCCATCGTCGTCCACGACTTCGGCGCGCGCACGGCCCTGGGCGCCTGCGTCGCCGTGCTTGGCCTGGGCGCGCTGATTTGCGTTCGATGGGCGCCGGAGACGCGCAATCTCCCCCTCGGCCTGCTCGACGCACCGCCGCGCGCACTGTAGGACACCCGGCGACATTCGCGTGCGCGAACCACCGCTGCCGTGGCGCGGCGTGTTGGTTGCGATGTCGGCGCTGTCGTGGCGGGCGAACACAGCAACGCCAACAGCGGCACTAGAAGATAACGGCGGCCGCGCAAAGGAGACGGCCTTAGGGAGTGTCCGGTGTCGGCCGCGCTGCCCAATCGGCCGCGTCGATCTTATAGACGACATTCGGCAGGCTCGGCTCGCCGTAGTAGCTCATGGCGATTTCCCCGATGAGAATTCCGCCGAGTTTCTCCATGGCCTTGCGCGAGCGCACATTGACCGCGCCCACGTGGAATAGGACGCGCTCGACCGCACCAAACGCGTGGTCGAGCATCAAGGTCTTCAAGGCGCGGTTGGTGCTCCCGCCCCAGTGGCTGCGGGCGATGAAGGTGTAGCCGATGGCGATGCTGCGCTCCGTCTCGTTCAAGTCGTAATAGCGCGAGCTGCCGATCAGCGCGCCGCTTGAGTTGTCGATCACGCGCAGCGCGCCCCCCGATTCGATGGCCCCCTGAAAATAAACGGCGAAGACCTCGCGCTGATAGCGGTTCTTGTTCGGATGCTGCTCCCAGATCTTCGGGTCCGCCGCCACCGAATACAGGGCCTCGAAGTCCCCGGGGGTCAGCGGCTCGAGCTTGACCCGGCGGTTTTCGATGCTTGGTTGTAACTCAAATGCCATTCGGGTACCTTCGATTCGCTCTATGTCCCGGCCCATCCTCAATCGCGGCAGGCGCTTAAGTCTGGCCGTTGCCTTGCTGGTCGCGCTGCTCTATCAAGCGATGATCCCACCCGGCTTCATGCCGGCCGCCAATGGTTCATTTGCGCTGCAAATCTGCCATTCGGGTTTGCTCGCGCCGTCCGACCCGCATGATAACAACCGGCATTCCGGCGGACATTCGCATGTTGAATTCTGCCCGTTTGGCGCATTGCCCGGCGCGGCGCCGATTCCTCACCTCGCCGCGTTGCTGCCCGTCTGGGCGGTTGCCTCGCAAGCCATCGCCGAACTTTCCGTCACGCGGCCGTATGCACGGGTCGAACGTGCCCATCCGCCCCGCGGACCTCCCTCCCGCTCCTTCAGTTGAGCCACACGGCGACTCGTCCCGCCTGACGGCGGGCGATGGCCGATTGCCGACGTTGGATGCGTTCGCTGCGGCGAACCGTTGGAGATTGGATGAGTGCTTCCCTGTATCGCGCGGGCGCGGGTGCCATCGCCGCCGGCCTGTCCTTGTCGATGGCCGCGCCGGCGGCCTGGGCCTGTGCCACCTGCGGCTGCACCTTGAGCGCCGATGCTGCCATGGGTTATTCGACCGAGCCGGGCTGGCGCCTGAATCTCGAATATGACTATCTGCACCAGGACCAGTTGCGCGACGGCACGCAGGCCGTGTCCGGCGTGCCGCCCGGCACCGAGCTCGAGCACGACACGCTGAACCGATACTTCACCGTCGACCTGAACTACCAGCCCAGTGCGGATTGGAACATCGATCTCAAGGTTCCCTATGTGGTGCGCACGCACTCGACCTATGGTGAGTTCGATCCCGATCGACCGCTGCCCGGCTTGAGCTATTCGCGCAGTTCAAGCTTGGGTGACGTCAAACTCATCGGCAGCTATCAAGGATTTCTGCCCCTGCACAACTTGGGGGTGCAATTCGGCGTGAAGCTGCCCACCGGCCGGTACGGCACGGCGGTGGATTTCAAGAGCGGTCCCTTGGCGGGTGCGCCGCTCGATGCCAGCCTGCAGCCCGGCACCGGCAGCACCGACCTCATCGTGGGCGCGTACTACTACCGGCCCATCAGCGAGAACGTCGACGTCATCGTCGACGGTCAATTCCAAAGCGCCGTAAAACACCGGCAGGATCAGCCGGGCAACGACTATCGTCCGGGCAACTCGACCACCTTGAGCGCCGGGGTGCGCTACGAAGCCCATCCGAACTGGGTGCCGCAATTACAATTGAACTTGCTGCACAAGAGCGCCGATCAGGGCGCGCTCGCCGACCTGCCCGACACCGTCGGGACGGTGCTGTATTTGAGTCCGGGATTGACCGCGCGCCTCCTGCCGCAACTGCAGGGGTTCGTGTTCGCGCAACTGCCGGTGTACAGCAATCTCGACGGCTATCAGCTCTTTCCCCGCTTCACGGTCAGCGTGGGGCTGAGCTATGCCTTCGGCGCCCATCAATAGCGTGGAAGTTCGCCATCAGCTGAGGCACTGCAAGACGGCACCGCCGGTGTGCTGATCAAGCGGTGCGCGGATGCGCCGTCGCGCCAGCTGCGAATCGTAGAGCCGCGTCAAGAATTCGTAGATGACGAGCTCCTGGATCCGTTGCGCCGAGCGCAGCACGCGATTGCAGTACATGTGAATGATGCTGTGGGCAATGGACTCAAGGGAGCGTGTCAGCTCGCCGTGCGCAGCGGCACGGCGCATTTCTTGGATGGTCGTCAGAGAGGCTAAAGAGCGCCGCTCGAGCGCCTCGAGCCCCGCGGCCAATTCAGGGACCGAGGAGCGGTGATTCGGCTGAATCAAGGCCTCGATGGCCTTGCGCTCCTGGCGAAACCGGTCGGCGAACCAGCCTTGAGTCGCCCTGTCCGTCTTCATTTCCCGCAGGTAGCGATCGCGCGCATCGCATGCGAACGCATGGCGCGCCGCCAGGCCAAAGCCGAAGTCCCGCAGCCACCCATCGGTTCCACTCAAGGCCAATTGCCAGCGGAACCTCGCGCCCTGATCGCCGGGACAGGCGCGCAGTATGTGCAGCACGGCTTCACTGTCGAATCCGAACAGCCGTTCCGCCTGGAGGATATTGACCGCACCTCCATAACGATCGAGCTCGCGTTCATAGGTCCCAAGCTCGATGCGCCACAGCCGCCCGCCCAGCAGGGAGTTCAATCGCTCGTGCAGAGTCCTCAGGCCGTCTGCGCAGAGTCTCGCGCCGCTGCCATGCAGGCGGACGCGAAGATGCGGATCAGGATCGCCGTAACGAATGAAGAACCAACCATCGACGCTGCCGCGAGCCTGCAACTCCGCAATCGCCGGGCCGATTGTCTCAGTGAGGATCGAATCGGCCGCAGCCTCGCCGCCGTAGAGCTTCAAGAACAACCAATCCGAGCCCGGTGCCAGGTCCTTGGCCACACCCGCCTCCTCGAAATGCCTGAATGCCACCGGAGGAGGATCCACGTCTTGCGGCTCGCGGTTCCTGAGCAGCGGTACGATGAATTCATGCGCATATCTGCCCTCGGCACCTTGCACCGGAAGATCGCCGGTTGACGGATAGCACTCCTTGAGCCTGAACCCCGGCAGCTTCCTCACCGCGTCGATAAAGGTGTCGACGCTGAGAATGTTATCGAGATCCACGAGAAATTCATTCTCGCCGTCGATCAATTGACAATAGCGCGGCAATCCGCGGGCCAGCCGCCAGCGCCTGTGTGCGGCGGAACCGTTCGGCGCCCGCGGCTTCCAGAATGGCGTTGAACTCCGCCGCCTCCACCCTCCACGAGGCTCGGGCCAGCACGAAACGACCGCGTGACACTCGCGGCAGGAAGGGCTCCTGGTCAATCTTTCCCCAACTCCAACCCAGCCAATGCTGGCTATGCTGCCGCTCGAGCGCGCACAGAAACTGAAAGACCCCCAAAGTACCCACCGTACTGAGAGCGCTGGTCACCCGAGGAATCACCTCCTTGCCGTGCGCGCGCGAGTACAGCACCACCCGATCGTCCAGGACCGAAACCATCAGGTCCGACAGTGCGATTTGGTGAGCCGGATCCGCGCCGGATCGGCCGAGAAAGGGGATTTCATGGCCGCGCAACACGGGTCGTGCGAGCATGTTGCCGCTGCGACCCTGAGGGCGATGCACCAGCTCGGCGAACAGCGCGTCGGGCCGGTAGGCCTCCTCTCGTCGCAGATGAGCCATCGATCGTTCATTCATCTCATCGTCGCCGTAGCAAAATCGTCCCAGCAACCGCACTCCGGAGTGTCCAAAGCAACCGTCGAATCGCAGGCGATACTCGCCGCGCTCAACGGCATCCTCCGAGGTTGCCGCCAGCGCGAACACCATGGCAACTGAATCCGGAATGGGCCGTGAAGCACCGCCCTCGTCCAGCCCGCGCAGATCCTCCTCGCTCAACTCCCACTCGCGTTGTCCGCTGGACAGCAGGGCTTGCAGGCGCCTGAATAGGAATATCTCTCTGGCGGTCCAGCCGGACTCATCCTTCTCGAGCGCTTGACCGACGGCAAAGCCGGCGAGCAATGAGGCATCGGAGGCCGCCGACGCGCCCACGGGAAATCCGATGCCGCTCTCAGGGTCCAGGACCTGCATCAGCGGCATCCACTTCTCGCCGTGGCGGCGGCGAAAAGCGTCGCGAAAATCGGTCAGTAGATCCGCCGGGGGAGCGGGCGTGATCTGCCGCGCGAGCGCCGTGCAGTCCTCGATCGCCCGCGCCACCTCCTGACCCAGTGCGAACCGTGCGGAGGGCTTGAACAGATCCACGTGCCACAAGCGAGACGGATCGATTGTCGCGGGCAATGACTCGAGGCGGGCAGCCATGGCCCGATAGGCGCTCGGCTCACGGCCGATGCCGGTTCGATCGAGTTCCCGGATGTCGTCGCAAACGGTGCGAACAACTTGCGCAAGGCCGGACGTTGCGGCGCAGCTGTCCAGCAGCCCGATCAACTCTGCGGCCGGATCGGGACCGGTAATTCTGGGTTCAAGATCGAGTATCAGAATCTGAACGTCGATGAGCTCAAGGACGAATTCCTCGGCTTCACTCAGGGAAGCCTCGCCGTCTGCGGCGAGCGCGCGCGCCAGCTTCTCCATGCTCGTTCCGTGGCGCGCCCATTCCAAGGTCGCGAGCAGATGCGGGCTCTCCTCCACGGCAACCAGCTTGTAGTCTCGAATACCCCGGTCATCGACGGAATACTCCATGTAACGAATTCGGCCGCCGGCGCGATACAGGCTGCTGTTGGGGCGCAACATCACACATCGCCGCAATGCGGCCGAGCGAGCAAGACCGTTGACGAGCCGGCAGAGGTAGCCCTGATCGAAACGAGTACGACGGCGATTGGCGCCCATGGGCTCGAGCGCGAGCCGCGTGCGAGCGTCGAATCGCCCCGTCGATATTCCGGCGAACAAGCCAAACGGTGTGCAACGATGCGACATCCTTTGCAGGTAGCGGACGATGACGGGTACGGCGCCGCGACCGCGCTCACTGTCGGGATTCTGCAGCCA
The DNA here is from genome assembly GCA_963800375.1 of uncultured Gammaproteobacteria bacterium. Lineage (GTDB taxonomy): Bacteria > Pseudomonadota > Gammaproteobacteria > Steroidobacterales > Steroidobacteraceae > Bog-1198. Next base: position 528,548 of record CAWDAT010000005.1, read on the forward strand.
GTGCTCCACACTTTGATCGAGGGTGGGCGAGGCCAGGAACAGCGCCTCGCGGACCGCCGGGCGGCGCACCAGTTCTTGAAGCGAGGCACCGAGGCGCCGCCGGTCTTCGCTCAAGGCCGATTCCAGGTCATCGACCGCCGACAGCGCACCCGGCGCCTTGAGCCCCGCGGTCCAGCGCTCATAGTCGGCAAACGGCAATAGCGGCGTTCTGACGGCAAAAAAGTCACCGACACGATAGGGGGGTCGCGGCACATGGGTCGTGGTCATGCGTCAGTCCGTCCGTGTTGGAATGTTGAGCATCAGCGACTCGTCCCACTTAGGCTCGACCGGCGAAATCAATCCCAACAGCACGAGGCCGATGCCGCAGGTGCCGTTCAGCAATCCGGAGTCTGCTTGCCAGGGATCTCTGGCGCTCTCCCCTGCTCTCGCCGGCACCCAGGCCCGAAATCCAGCCAGGCCCTGCCCGCCCTGTCGCATGGCAAGGCCGGCTTGCACCCAGCGCAGTGCGGCGGCCAGGAAGCACGACTCGCCCGTCGCGGCATGAAGCCGGCGAAATATGTGCGCGTTGCCGAAAGCACCATGGCAAAGCCCCGCGTCGATCACGGCACTGTCCGCCACGGGCCGCCGCGCTGCATTGCGCGCGAGATCCAAGGCCGTTGATTCCCAGTCAGGAATGCGAATGCAGCGGGCGGACAGCAGCATTGCCGCAGCGGCGCCGAGGTCACCGTAGCACCACGCCAATCGGGATCCCGCCGCATCCTCCAGGGGATCGGCGAGGAAGCTTGAGGTGAGCCGCGACCCATTGGGATAGGGACGTTGTTGAGCGAACAGCCAGGTGGCGGCGCCGGTTGCCAATTCTCGCGCAAAAGGCACTCCTGCAGCGGCGGCCTGGGCCAAAAACGCGATGGCGCCGGGAACCCCATGGGACAGTCCCAAGTTGTAGCAACCCTGCGGTGTCGCCTGCAGCGAATAGCGGGAAAGCTTGCCGGGGTGGTTGAACCAGGTCCGCAAGCCATGGTGCTCGACCGCACTGATCTGCAGCGCATCGACGGTCAGCCTGAGCAGCTCACGGCCCGCGGCGCGGTGGCGGCGCTGCAGGGCATAGAGGCCGATGCCGCTCAATCCGGCCAGTAATTCGCACAACATGGCGTCCGAGCGATGTCGCACGCATTCCACCAGGGCCTCATCCAGGGGATCGCATAGTTCGTCAGGGCCCTCCAAGGCGCCGACGTCGGTCAGATGATTGACCGCCCAAGCCACGCCCGTCAGTCCGGTGGCCAGATCCGGCCGGCCCGCCATCGTCGCAAGATTGTCGAGCGCCGACTGAAGATGGCCCATCATCAAGTCTCGGTGGCACTCGCCCGGTTGCTGGGTGAGCAGCCCGGACCGCGCCAGGTAGGCATTGAACAGCGCATATCCGACCTCACCGCCGGCCCAGGTCGGGTTCGCATTCTTCGCCCCGGGCGCCGGCAGCGAGCGCGCGACATCGCGTATGACGCATTCGGCAACCAGGCGCGATTCGCCGTTCAAGATCGGCGACCACAATCCAAGCGCGGGGGTCCTGGGAATGGTTGGCGCTGCGTGCACACTTGCGGTCATATCGACTCTCCGGGGAGTGCGGGGCGGCTGCCGCCGCCCCGCAGCCGCCCTCAGCACGTCGTCCAGGTGGTATGACACGTCGACGTGCACGGGCCTCCACCGGTGGAACACCCCCTCAACTCACTCCACTCACTGGGCAGCGCTCCTTGCACGCGGCGTAGCTCGGACGGACTCAAGACTTTCAACGTCTCCCTATTCAGCTTCAATGTCTTCGTCTTCAATGGGTTCATTGCAATTTCTCCATTTGGTGGAACACCTCACTCTTCGAATCGGATCCGGCACTTCGGACCCGAAGTCGATCGTTTGCCTGAGACGCCGCAGCGAGGCTTGCGACGCTGTGCAGTTCGGCGCGCCGCCCGACATCCTTGAGTACGATCACCCGCTCGGCCATTTGAATCGTCTCCGGCCGATGCGCGACGATGATGCGTGTCAGATTCAGATTGCGGATCGCTTCGTTGACGCTGCGCTCGCGCGCAACGTCCAAATGACTGGTGGCCTCGTCAAGCAGCAAAATGCGGGGCCGCTTGTACAGCGCGCGCGCCAGGAGCATCCGCTGCTTCTGCCCGCCCGACAGCGCGGTGCCCATGTCGCCGACCAGCGTGTTGTAGCCCATGGGCATCGAGGTAATGTCGTCATCGATGCACGCAAGCCGTGCGGCGGCTTCGATCTGTTCCTGATCGGGGGCGGGATCGAAGAAGCAGATGTTGTCCGCCATGGAGCCCGCAAACAGTTGATCTTCCTGCATGACGGTCCCGATGAGATTGCGGTAGCTTGCGCCCAGGTGTGCCGCAGGCACTCCGCCGACCCTCACGTCGCCGCCGCCGGGCGGCAGCAGTCCCAGGATGATCTTGAGCAGCGTCGTCTTGCCGCAGCCGGACGGCCCGACGATGGCAACGAATTCTCCCGCCTCGATGGTGAGCGACAAGCCCTGCAGCACCGCAGGTTCATGTTCCGAATAGCGGAAGGTCACGTCGCGCAGCTCGATCTGCGGCCGCAAGCTGCGCCAGCGATCCGCGGCCTGCGGAGCACTCTCGGCTTCGCTCAAGGCGATGTCGCCCACCCGCTGGGTATGCAGGTCCATCATCCTGAATTCGGCGCTCTTGTCGATCAGCGCCTTGATCCGCGCGGCAAACAGCTGCTTGTAGGCGATGAACGCAAACAACATGCCGACGGAGAACCGCGCGTTCAGCACCAACAGCGCGCCACACCAGACCACCACGACGTTCTCGGCCGCGGCCAGGGTCGTGCTGAGTCCTTGATAGAGAACCTTGAATCTCTCAACACGCAGCGCGGCGTTGTACCTTGAGGTGAGCAGGTCTTGATGCACGGTTTGGCGCTGCGATTCCCGATTGAACAGCTTCACGCTCTGAATGCCGCGTACGGTCTCGATGAAGCTCGACCGCTGTCGTGCGGCGTGCGAGATCTCCTCGACCTGCGCCTGTTGCAGGGGCCGAAACAAGACCCAGCGCACGAGTGCGTAGAGCGCCGCGGCGCCGCAGACGATGGCGGCGAGCTTCGCGCTGTAAAAGACCATTGCCGCGAGGGTCGCCGCGGCCATGACGCCGTCGATGATGGCCTCCATGAAACTGGTGGTGAGGGTGGCACGGATGACGTCGAGCGATTCGAAGCGCGACACCAGATCGCCAAGATGACGCTGCTCGAAGAATCGCACCGGGAGCCGCAGCAGATGGCAAAACAGATTGTTCACCAGTTGCACATTCAAACGTATTCCGATCACCGTCACTATCCATGAGCGCATCGCGGACAGGCCGGCCTGCACACTGGCGAGCAGGAGGAATCCCACCGCCAGCACCGCGAGCAACGAGCGGTCTTCCGAGGCGATCGCATCGTCGACGACGAGCTGCATGAAAAAAGGACTGGCGACGGAAAAGACCTCGAGCGCGAGCGCCAGCAGCAAAATTTGGGCCATCAGGCATCCGGCTCCGCTGGTATTCCCGAGCAGCGCCCGGAGCGAGATTCGGTTCAGCTCCCTGCGCGGCTGAAATGTCGGCATCGGGCTAAGCTCGAGCGCGACCCCGGTGAAATGCTTCGACAGGCTGGCGAACTTGAGGCGGCGCTCGCCGTGGCCGGGATCGTGGATGACCGCGACTCCGGCGCGAACGCGGGTGAGCACCACGAAATGATTGAAGTCCCAATGCAGAATCGCCGGCAGCGTCAGCATGTCCAGCTCGTCCAACTCGACTTTTACCGGCCGCGAAACGAAGCGCAGGCTGGTTGCGACGCTCATGAGGTCGGCAAGGGTGGCCCCTTTCAGTGACATGGAATGTTCGCGCCGCAGCGCCGGAAGATCGGTTTGGAAACCGTGGTGCGAGGCAACCATCGCAATGCAGGCAAGGCCGCACTCCGCCGCCTCGGATTGAATGATGACGGGGGTCCTGCGGCGACCGGAGACATGGAGCGGGGTACTCAAGTGCGGCTCGCCCCCATGGCCGTGGCGAGCGGGTCAGACAGCCATTCGATGATGCGGCGTCGCTGCAGCCAAATATCCGCGTCCAGCAGCATTCCGGGCTGAAGAGCAAAGTCGCGGCTGTGCGTGTGCAGGAACTCCGAGTCCAGGGCCACGACCACGCGGTACACGGCTTCGGACGCCGGCAGCGGACTCCACGCGTCGGTGGCCGCGACCAACGTTCTGCTGACCGCGATCACGTGCCCCTTGGGGCTGCCGAACTGTTGGTAGGGAAAGGGCTGCAGATGCAAGGCAACGCGTTCTCCGGCGGCCACGAAGCCAATGGCGCGGCTCGGCACGAGCAGGTGTGCCTCGAGGTGCGCGCCTGCCGGCAAGATCGTCAGAAGCAGCATCTGCGGGCTGGTCCTCTGGCCCTGCGCGCCGAGAATCGCGGTCGCCGTGCCGCCGGAGGGCGCGGTGATCAGAATCGTGCGCCTGGCCTGGTATTCGGTGAGTTGTTGCTGCAAGGCGGCCGCCTCGCGCTGCGCGGCCTCGCGCTGATTGCTGCTTTGCAGGCCGCCCTCCCCGAGATCGCGGGACAGCTTGTCGATTTCGCGCTGCAGGGAGGCCGCGGTGCGCTTCAGTTCCTGCAGATGCATCTGCTGTTGCAGCGACTCATCGCGCTTCTGCTGCACCTGGACCTCGGCGACCACGCCTTGGGGCAGCAGGCTTTGAAAGCGTTGCACCGTGCGTTCCGCCATGGCCACCCGCTGCTCCTGTGTGCCGATCTCGGATTGGACCGTGGCCGCTTCATCCCGGGTATCTCTCAGCTGTTCGCGAATCCCTTGAGATTGGGTGTCGCTGATGCGCCCCTCGGTCGCCATTTCTCGGCGCAGACTCGCGAGCCGCTCCTCAATGGTCGCGATCGCCGCGGTCTGGGCAAGGGGGGCCTGGAGCGAGCCTTCTTCGGTCGACAACACAAAGAGTGTGTCGCCCTGCCGAACCTGCTGCCCTTCGGTCACATGCTGTTCCACCAGGGTACCGGTCTGGGTCGCAAAGATCCGGATAAGCCCGCCGCTCGGCGCGAGATAGCCGCTCACCCGCACCTTGGGTGTGTACTGCCCCCAGGTGGCAAAGGCGATGAGGCCGGCAGCCAAGGCGCTGGCCGCCGCCGTGATGATGCGCAGCGAGAGTGGTGCGGCGAGCAGCGCACTGCCGAGCACTTTTTGCCGGCTAAAATCCATGGCATCTTGCCGAAAGAGCGTCGCGCGCATGCGTCCTTCATAGAGCTGAATGAATGTATTCAGCGTCTAACGCGGCAGCCGGCCGGAAACGGGATCAAGAATTATTGCGAAGGCCGGCCATCCGCGTCGCGAGGCTCACCCGGTCGGGCAGTCCGTGCTCGGGGAATCAGGCCCCCGCCTTGGGATGAAACCTCTTCGCCGCCGCCACGCCGAGGGCGATGAATACGAGCAGCACGATCCCCTGTGCGATCTTGAACGGCGGCTCGCTCTGGGTCGGCGCCAGGGCGTGAAAGGACGGCACTTTTTGAAAGGCCTGCACCACCGCGACGAAGACATTGAAGTACAGCGCGAGCACGGCGCCGGCCACGTATATCACGCGCCACCGGCCGGCGAGCTTGTACCAGAACAGCGCCAGGATCGCCAGCGCCAACACCACCAGCGAGATCACACCGACGATTTCCGGGGGCCCGAAACTCGCAAAATGAAACAGGAAGCCGGTGAGGCTGGTGGCCACCGTCGTCGTCAGGAATATCGCGGTCATGGCGGGCATGGGCTGTGCGCCGAGCATGCCGAACACCACGACCAAGCCCGACGCGATGCCGATCAGGCTCAAGATCACGTGAAACTGCGTGAAGGCCGCAGTGGACATCCCGAGAATCATGCGCATCCCCTTGTTATTGTTGGCCCGGCGTCAAGCAGAGCCTACTCGCAGAAGATGCCAACGGGAAGCGCCCGGACTTGCTCGGCGGCTAGGACTTGCGTGGCGGCTCGCGCAGGTACGGGAATTCCTTCGTGGAGCGCGGCTTGGCGATGTGGAACCCCTGCGCATAGCCGATCCCCAGCCGTCCGAGTTCGGCCAGCACCTCGGGGGATTCCACCCGCTCGGCGATGGTTTGAATACCCATGGTTTTGCCGACCTGGCTGATCGCCTCCACCATGCTGCGATCGACCCGGTCGCGGGTGACGTTCTCGACGAACTGGCCGTCGATCTTGAGGTAATCGACCGGGAGCGTCTTCAAGTACATGAACGAGGACAGGCCGCTGCCGAAATCGTCCAGCGCAAAGTGGCAGCCGCGCGCCTTGAGCTCGCGCATGAAGTACACGACGCTCCCCAGGTTGGCGATGGCCGCGGTCTCGGTGATTTCGAAGCACATCGCACCCGCGACCAAGTTCGTGGCTGCTCAACTCCGCGATCAGATATTCGAGAAAGCGCTCATCGTTGAGCGAGGTTCCCGACAAGTTGACGGCGATGGTGAAGGGCTTGACCCCCGACTCGGTCCGGTGCACCAGCCGGTCGAGCGCCTGGCGCACCACCCAGCGGTCGATCGACGGCATGACGTTGTAGCGCTCGGCCGCGGGAATGAATTCCGCCGGGGTCACCAGGGCGCCCGACTCATCGCGCAGGCGCAGCATCAGCTCGAAGTGCTCGCGCTCCTCGCGCAACGCGGGGCCGATGGGCACGATGGGCTGATAGAAGAGCTCGAAGCGGCTTTCATCGCAGGCGCGCGACAGTTTGGACACCCAGTGCATCTCGCGGTGGCGCGCGGGCACATCGTCGGGCTTGTAGAGCTGGACGCGGTTGCGGCCCAGATCCTTCGCCGAATAGCAGGCGACGTCCGCCGCGCTCATCACGCTCGCGACCGTCGGCGTTTCGCGGGTGATCTCGACGATGCCGATGCTGACCCCGACCTCGAGCACGCCGTCCTGCCAGATGAAGCGAAAATCGCGAATGGCCTGGCGCAGGCTCTCCGCGATGCGCATGGCCTGATCCAACTGGCAGCTTTGCAGCAGGATGCCGAATTCATCTCCCCCCAAGCGCGCCAGCGTGTCGCCACTGCGCACCCGCGACTGCAGCACGCCGGTGATCTGCCGCAGCAGCTGGTCCCCCGCCGGATGCCCGCAGGTATCGTTCACCAATTTGAATTGATCCAAGTCCAGATACAGCAGGGCGTGGCGGCTGCCGGCGCCCTGCGCGTTCTCCACCGCCGCCGTGAGACGATTCTCGAACTCGCGGCGGTTGATGAGGCCGGTGAGCGCGTCATGGCTCGCCTGGTAGTGCAGCGCGCGGTGCAGGCGGCGCTCCTTGCTCACATCGTGGAACACCATGACCGCGCCGATGAGATTGCCGGCGCGGTCGCGGATGGGCGCCGCCGAGTCCTGGATGGCGAGTTCCTGCCCGCGGCGATTCACCACCACGGTATGTTCGGAGAGTCCCAGCACCTGGCCTTCACGCAGGCAGCGCATCACCGGGCTCTCCGCCGACTCACGCGACGATTCATCGACGACGGTCAGCACCTCCCCGATCAGCCGCCCCTCCGCTTCGCGGTTCTCCCACCCGGTGAGACTCTCGGCCACCGGATTCATGTAGTCGATGCGCCCTTCCGAGTCGGTGGTGATGACCGCATCGCCGATCGACTGCAGCGTGACCTGGGCGCGCTCCTTGGCCTGGAACACGGCGGTCTCCGCCTTCTTGCGTTCGGTGATGTCGGTGATGGTGCCCTCGTATCCCGTGACCCGGCCCTGCTTGTCGCGCACCACGCGGCTCGACTCCAGGACCACCAGCATGGAACCGTCCTTGCGGCGCAGCACGTACTCCTCGTTGCGCAGCTCGCCTTCGCTCTCCACCCGCCGCACGAAGGTTTCGCGGTCGTTCGGGTACCAGTACAGTGCGGTCGCAGAGACTTCGTACAGCTCTTCGGCCGAGGCGTAGCCCATCAGGTTCACGAAGGCGGGATTCGCGACCAGGATGCGGCCGCTGCGCGATGTCTGGTACACCCCCTCCATCATGCTTTCGAACAGGCCGCGGAATTTCACTTCGCTGTTGCGCAGAGCATCTTCGGCGCCGCGCCGTTCGATGGCGATGCCCGCGATCTGCGCCATGCGCGACATCAGCTCATGATCCCGCGAACCGGGAATGCCCGGCTGGCGCCGGTACACCGCGAAGGTGCCGACCACCCGGCCGTCGGAGGCGAGGATGGGCGTGGACCACGCCGCCCGCAAGGCCGCGTGCACCGCCGCCTCGCGCCTGAATTCCCACAGCGCATCGCTCTCGATGTCGGCGACGGTGATGTGGCGCGCCAGGTACACGGCGGCGGCGCAAGAACCGTAGCGAATGCCGATGGGCGCGCCGTCCATCGCCGCCACGAACTCGCGCGGCAGTGTCGGCGCGACCCCGAAATTCAGCGCCTGTCGCTCATGGTCCAGGAGGTTGATTGCGCAATAGCTCTCCGCCATCACGCGCTCGATCACCTCGCAAATCGACTCCAGCGCCGAGGACAGCGGCGCGTTGCCGGCGATTTTCTCGAACACCCGGCGCTCGCCGGCGGCAATCGCATCGGCGCGCTTGCGCTCGGTGATGTCGGTGATGCTGGCGCGGATCAGCCGCCGATTGGAGCTCGGCAGGCGCACGAAGCGCACCTCGCAGGGCATGCTCTGTCCGGTGGCATCGCAGTGCGCCCACTCGAACACCGGCGCCTCGCCCGCGAGCGCGCCTTCGATGAAGCCGCGCGGGCGGCCGAAGGACGGCGTGCCGTCGGGTTGATGCGGAGGACTGATCTTGTCCGGACCGCAGGTCAGCAGCGTCTCGCGCGGCATCTTGAAGAAGCGGCAGGCATTGTCGTTGACGTCGACGAAGGTGCCCTTGTCGACGTCGAACACCACGATCACCTCGGGTGCGTGCTCCACCAACGTGCGGTAGCGCGCCTCGCTTTCGCGCATGGATTGCTCGGCGAGGTGCCTTTCGGTGATGTCGCGAATGCTGACGATGTAGCCGTCGCGCCAATTGAGCTTGGCCTTGCTCACCGCAATCTCGACCGCCACGCGATTGCCGCCCTTGGCCCGCCCCCAGGTCAGGTGCGCCGCGAGGTCGACGTGCGTGTCGTCGATCTTGACGGCGAATTGTTCGAGAAAGTCGATGGTGTCGCGGCCGATGTCGGGCAGCAGGAAATCGAGCGAGCGGCCGAGGATCTCCGCCGGCGCGTAGCCGAAGATGCGCTCGCCGGTGGGATTGAAGGTTTCGATGTGGCCGGCATCGTCCACCGTGACGATGGCGTCCTTGATGTTGTCGAGAATGGCCTGCAGGTGCGAGGCGGTCTCTTCGCGGATCTCGCGGGTGAGCGCCTGTGCCTCATCGGACATGAGCTGCATGGAGCGCACGATGCCGCGCCGCTCGCCGTCGATCCGATCGTAGTGCGCGCTCACGGCCTTGAACAACAACCCTAAGTCCAGTTCGCCGCCGCGGGTTCGGGCGTCGGCGAGCTGGCGCTCGAGCAGGTGGTTCAAGCTCTCCGCAGGCTGCGTGGGCTCGCTACGAATTGCGGCCGCGATGTCGCGTGACAAGTCCCTGATCTCCCACACTAATCCACAAGCGCGTGATGCGCCCGTAGGACGTTAGATGTTAGGGCGATCCCGCAATGGCGGCGTGACGCGCGTCTCGGTTCGGCCAATAATCGGTTAAATATCAGATTCCCTGATCGGCCGTCTCGCGCTCCGAACGTTTGCGCTCGGTTTCCTTCAAATTGCGCTTGCGCAAGCGGACCGACGTGGGGGTCACCTCGATGAGCTCGTCATCGTCGATGAACTCCATGGCCTGCTCGAGGGAGAAGCGGATCGGCGGGGTCAGGACCACGTTTTCGTCCTTGCCCGCGGCGCGCATGTTGGTGAGCTTCTTGCCCTTCAAGGGGTTGACCACCAGGTCGTTGTCGCGGTTGTTGAGGCCGATGATCATGCCCTCGTACACCTCCTCCCCGGGACCGATGCACAGCCGGCCGCGCTCCTGCAGGCTGAACAGCGAGTAGGCGAGCGCGGTGCCCTGCCCGTTTGCGATCAGCACGCCGTTCGGCCGCTGGCCCAGCTCGCGCTGCACCACGGGGCCGTAGTGATCGAACACATGGTGCAGCAGGCCGGTGCCGCGGGTCATGGTGCGAAACTCGGTCTGAAATCCGATCAAGCCGCGCGAGGGCACCATGTAGTCGAGGCGCACTCTGCCGCGGCCGTCGGCCTGCATGTCCTTCAGTTCCGCGCCGCGGCTGCCCAGCGCCGACATGATGTCGCCCTGCGCGTCGGAGTCGGCGTCGACCGTCACCTGTTCGTAGGGCTCGTGCGCGGCGCCGTCGATCTGCTTGATGACCACGCGCGGGCGCGACACCGCCATTTCATAGCCTTCGCGCCGCATGTTCTCGAGCAGTACGCCCAAGTGCAATTCGCCGCGGCCGAACACCACGAACTTGTCGGGATCCCCGGTCGGCTCCACCCGCAAGGCCACGTTGTGAATGGCCTCGCGCTCCAGGCGCTCGCGGATTTGCCGGCTGGTGACGAACTTGCCCTCCCTTCCTAAGAAGGGTGAGGTGTTGACCTCGAAGGTCATGCTGATGGTCGGTTCATCGACGGTGAGGCTGGGCAGCGGCTCGACCGTCGCCGGGTCGCACAGAGTGTCCGAGACCTTGGGCTCGGCGATGCCCGCAAAGGCCACGATGTCGCCGGCGCTCGCCGATTCCACCTCGACGCGGGTCAAGCCGTGGAAACCCAGGATCTGCGTGATCCTCTCGGTGCGCTGTTTGCCCTCGCGGTTCACGACCGTGACCGCCATGCCGCGCTTCAGCGTGCCGCGCTTGATGCGCCCGATGCCGATGGCACCGACATAGCTCGAATAATCCAGCAAGGTCACCTGCAGCTGCAGGGGACCGTCCGCATCGACGTCCGGCGGCGGGCAGTGCTCGACGATGGTCTTGAACAAGGGCTGCATGTCGCCGTCGCGCACCGTGGATTCGAGGCCGGAGAAGCCGCGCAAGGCCGAGGCGTACACCACCGGAAAATCCAGCTGCTCGTCGGTCGCCCCCAGCCGGTCGAACAAATCGAAGGTTTGATCCAGCACCCAGCCCGGACGCGCCTCGTCGCGGTCGATCTTGTTGATGACCACGATGGGGCGCAGACCGTGCTTGAACGCCTTTTGGGTCACGAAGCGGGTCTGCGGCATCGGGCCGTCCACCGCATCGACCAGCAGCAGCACGCAGTCGACCATGGCAAGCACGCGCTCGACTTCACCGCCGAAATCGGCGTGGCCGGGCGTGTCGACGATGTTGATGCGGTAGTCGCCCCAGGTGATCGCCGTGTTCTTGGCGAGGATGGTGATGCCGCGTTCGCGCTCCAGATCGTTGGAGTCCATGACCCGCTCCTGCAGATCCTTGCGCGCATCGAGCGTTCCGGATTGCCGCAGCAGTTGATCGACGAGCGTGGTCTTGCCGTGATCGACGTGCGCGATGATGGCGATATTGCGAAGTTTCTGAGTCACGGGTTAAGGCCCTTCAGGGAAACCGCCCATTATAGAGCCTTGGACAGGCCCCTGCCTTAATTTCAGCGTTCGACGATGAGAGGGATGGAAAACACCCGTGACTCGCTCATTTCATCGTGTTTGAGCGATACGGTCAAATTCAGCAGCAGCACGCCCGCCGCCGCTGGATTCACGGTGACGATCTGGCGGTAAACCTGGCCGGCCTCGACGTTTGGCCAGTTGAACTGATTCATGCCCGCCGCCAATGTCAGGCCCTCGCCTGCCGCCACCTGCATCTCCATGGCGCCCGCGTCGACTTGCGGCATGACGGCAATATTGACGTCCATGGGCTGACCGAGCAGGGGCCGTTGCGGCAAATCAAACTTCAGCAGCACGGCCGTTTGGGATTTGCTGAGGATCGCCGCCTCCACCATGCCCACCGTCAAGTCCGCCGCGCTGGGACCTTTTTTGACCGGCACGGGGATGACGACAGGCGGTTTGGACACCGGTTGCGGGGCCGCCGGCTCCGTGTCCCGATGGCAGGCGCTTGCAGCTGCGAGGACGCCCAGCATGATGAATCTCGCGATCTTCATCATCCTATGATCACCAAATACGCCGACGATCACAACTCGAGCGGCGCAGCCGTCACCGCGGCCAGCTGTTCATCGAGAGCCCGGTAGTGCTGTTCCCAATAGCGCGGTTCGGCAAACCAGGGAAAAGCCAGCGGAAAAGCCGGATCATGCCAGCGGCGCGCCAGCCACGCTGAGTAGTGGATCATGCGCAGCGCGCGCAGCGGCTCGATGAGCGCGATTTCGCCGCGGTCGAAGGGCAGGAACTGCTCGTACCCCTTGATCAGATCGGTGAGTTCGGTGCGCATCTCCTCCCGACCGCCCGCGACCAACATCCACAGATCTTGAACGGCGGGTCCGGTCAGACAGTCATCGAGGTCGACGAAGTGCGGCCCAGAGTCGGTCCAGAGGATGTTGCCGCGGTGACAATCCCCCAAGATGCGTCCCACGGCCGCGCCCCGCCACCCCTGCGCGCGCGCCTCGACCTCGTCCAGCAGTTCATCGGTGACGTCGGCGTACTTGGTTGCCAGGTAATCGGGCATCCAGTCCCCATCCAGCACGAAATCCCGTGCCTTGCGGCCCAGTTCCTCCACGGACAAACGCGTGCGTTCGTGGAAACGCGCGGCGCGGCCTACGGCATGGATTCTGCCCAGAAACCGGCCCACCCACTCGCGCTCCTCGGTCGTGCCCAGCTCCGGCCAACGGCCGCCGCGGCGTGGGAAGACGGCATAGCGAAAACCGCGATGGACGTGCAGCGATTCGCCCTCGCGCAGCAGGGGTGCCACCACCGGGATCTCCTGTGCCGCCAATTCGCAGGCAAACGCGTGCTCTTCGCGAATGGCGGCATCGGTCCAGCGGGCCGGCCGATAGAACTTGGCGATGAGGGGGGCGCCGTCCTCGATCCCGATCTGATAGACGCGGTTCTCATAACTGTTGAGCGCCAGCAGCCGCCCGTCGCTACGATGCCCCAAGGCCTCGATCGCATCCAAGACGGTCTGCGGAGATAGCTCGGAATAGGGGGTCTCGCTGTTCATCGAAGGGAATTCTACAGGTACGATGCAGGCACTCCTTTACTCGAATCACGCTGCTAGAATGCCGCCCATGCGATTACCCCGGCCTAAGTCATTGAGCGGACTCATGCTGATCGGCTTCACGATCGTGGCAGCACCGCTCCTGTTCGCCATCGTGAACGCGGCGCTGCAGATGAACCGGCTCTCGGCCCGCAGCGAGCAGCTGGTGGTGCACGGGGTGCGCGGCACGCGCAACAATCAACGCATGTTCGAGGAGCTCGGCGCGCTGGAGCGCACCGCGCGCCTGTATCAGATCATCGGCAGCGCGGATCTGCTCGATGTGTACGCGCGCAATCAAGAGCGCTTGGCCGGCACGCTCAGCGAGCTGTTGACCATGCAGCTGGATGCCGAATCGCACCAGCAAACGCTCGAATTGCAGGCCGAAACCGCGCGGCTGCAGGAGGACATGCGCCACAGCGCGCCCAATTCCCCGCACATGTCCGAGATCATCAACGCCTATCCGCAGCTCTCGGCCACGGCCTCCAAGATATCCAACCGCGTGAGCGGCCAGATCGACCAGGAACTGAGCGCCCTGCAGGAAGCGACCCAGCTCGCGCAGCGCAACCTGTTTTGGGAGTCCCTGCTGCTCATCCCGTTGACGCTGGCCGTGGTGGGCGTGTTCACCTACCTGTTCGGCCGACCCATTCGCGCCATTGACCGGGCCATCAGCGAGCTGGGACGCGGCACGTTCTCACGGCCCATTGCCATCAACGGTCCTGCGGACCTCGAGCGCCTGGCGGCGCAGCTGGAATGGCTGCGCGGCCGCCTGCTCGATCTGGCGCAGGAGAAGAACCGGTTTTTGCGGCATATGTCACATGAGCTCAAGACCCCGTTGGCCAATATCCGCGAGGGAACCGAACTCTTGATGGACGGCGCGGTCGGTGAGCTGCAGAGCAGTCAGCGCGAAGTGACGGCGATTCTGCGGGAAAACGGCATGAAGCTGCAGCGGCTCATCGAAAATTTACTGTCTTTCAGTGCCTGGCAGGCCAAGAGCGTCGGCCTGGAGATTTCCGAGTTCAAATTGCGGCCCTTGATCAAGAGCGTATTGGAGAATCAGCAGCTCACCCTGGTGGCGCAGCGCGTGCGGCTCGATGTGCACGTCGAAGATCTGACCGCGGTGGCCGACCGCGGCAAGATTCGCCTGATCCTCGACAATCTGCTGTCGAATGCGATCAAATTCACCCCGCGCGGCGGCACCATCTCGATTCATGCGCGCGCCGAGCGCGAGCAGCTGGTGCTCGATGTGATGGACTCAGGGCCGGGCATTCCGGCCGAGGAGCGCAATCGCATATTCGAAGCCTTTTATCAGGGAAAGACGCCGCAGGGAGGACACGTCAAGGGAACGGGAATCGGGCTGTCGGTGGTGACTGAATTCGTCAACGCTCACGGCGGCAGCATCGAGATTCTCGAGGCCAAGGTGGGCGGCGCGCACTTTCGCGTACGCCTGCCCATGCGGCAGGCGGCGCCGACTTCCCGCGAAAAAGCTCATGCGGCATAAATGGTCACGCCTTGCCGCATCTGCCCTCCTCCTCTGCTCGGTCAGCGGCTGCGGGCTGGGCGACACCTTTTCCCGTCCGAAGGCGGCCGCCCAGCCTCTGCCGGACCGCTCGGGCCAGGACCTAAGCCCGATTGCGCCGCTGCTCGAGATGATGAGCAACCTGCCAAAGGTGGATCCGGCACGCCAGGCGGAGATGTTCCAATCGGCCAAGGATGGGGCCGACCTCTCCCCCACCACCAGCAACCGCCTGCGCTACGCGCTGGCGCTTGCCACGCCGGGTTATGGCGGCACCGATGCCGTCGCGGCGCAGCGACAGTTGTCGGAACTGCTGGCCAGGCCTGAAACTCTGCTGCCGGTTGAACGCCTGCTGGCCCTGGTCGAGCTCAAAGAGGTCGAACAAAGGCTGATTCTGCAGGCGGAAAACAAGCGCATGCGCGATGATGCGTCGCGTGATGATTCGCAGAACAAACTGGCGGCAATCAACCGCCGATTGGCCGCAGAATCAGATGAAAATGTGAGATTGCGCAAGGCCTTGGATGAGGCGCGTGCCAAACTCGATGCGATTACGCATATCGAGCGATCGATCAACGATCGCGGAACCAGCGGATCGCACACGCCGTAGCCGTAGGAGAACTGCTTGAACGCCTATTCGATTGCCGCCACCACCCCGCTGTCCGCCGGCTTGAGTCCCAGCACCCGCGATACGCAGGCGCCGCAGAAACGCAAAGCCCGCATCTTGGTGGTCGATGACGACCCGGGTCTGCTGCGCCTGCTGACCATCCGCCTGCGCGCCGAGAACTACGAAGTCGAAGCGGTCGAGAGCGCGGCGGCCGCGCTCGCCGCCTGTGTACGCTTTCGGCCTGACCTCGTGATCACGGACTTGCGCATGGATCAGATGGACGGCATCGGCCTGCTCAAGGAGCTGCAAAGCCGCTGGCCGGGCTTGCGGGTCATCATCTTGACCGCCCACGGCACCATCCCCGACGCCGTGCATGCGACCCAGAGCGGCGCCTTCGGCTTCCTCACCAAGCCGGTGGACAAGCAGGATTTGCTCGACCACGTGCAAAAGGCCCTCAAAGTCTCAGGCTTCGCGCATGTGGATGAGGATTGGCGCTCCAACATCATCACCCGCAACCAATTGATGGAGGACAAGCTGGCGCAGGCCAATATGGTCGCCGGCACCGATGCGCGGGTCCTTTTGACCGGCGAGAGCGGCACGGGCAAGGAACTGCTGGCACGGGCCATTCATGAGGCCAGCCCCCGCCGCAACAAACCCTTCGTCACCGTCAACTGCAGCGCCATGGCCGAGAACCTGCTGGAGTCCGAGCTCTTCGGGCACGAGAAGGGCGCCTTCGCGGGCGCCACCCGCTCGCAGAAGGGCCTGTTCGAGACCGCCGACGGCGGCACCCTGCTGCTCGATGAGGTCGGCGACATGCCGATGCGGCTGCAGGTGAAGCTGCTGCGCGTGCTGCAGGAGAATCAGATTCGCCCCGTGGGCGGCGCCGATGCCGTGCCCACCAATGTGCGCATCATTTCCGCCACGCATCGCGATCTGCACGAATTGATGGTCGGCGGCCAATTCCGCGAGGATTTGTACTACCGGCTGAATGTGGTGCACATCGAGATGCCCTCCCTCGGGCGCCGCCGCGAGGATATTCCGCTGCTGGTGGCGCACTTCCTCGAGCAGATCGCCAAGGAAAGCGGCCAGCGCAAGATTTACGCGCCCGAGGCCGTGGAATTGCTGGCAACCGCGGAATGGCCGGGCAATGTGCGCCAGCTCTACAACGTGGTGCGCCAAAACGTGGCGCTGTCGCACGGCGCCATCATCACCGCCGAACTGGTGCAGCAGTCCCTGGGCGGCAATCCCACGCGCCTGCCGTCCTTCGACGAAGCCCGCGATGAGTTCACGCGCAACTACCTGTCGCAGATTCTGCAGATCACCGGCGGCAACGTCAGCCAGGCCGCGCGCCTGGCGAAGCGCAATCGCACCGATTTCTACAAGCTATTGTCGCGTCATCAGCTGCTGCCCGACGATTTCAAGAAGAGCTGATCGCGGCGCGCGGCCCACCGCCACGGCACAGGCTGCCTCTCAGGCGTAGAACTCTGCAATGGCGCCGACCACCTGCGCGAGCTGCGCCTCGGAGAGTTCCGGGTAGATGGGCAACGCCAGGCTTTCCGCGGCCGCCCGCTCGGAATGCGGAAAGTCACCCACTCGGTGGCCGAGGTAGGCGAAGCACTGCTGCAGGTGCAAGGGCACCGGGTAGTAGATCTCGCTGCCGATACCGCGCTCGGTGAGCCGGGCCCGCAGCGCGTCGCGCTGCTCGGCGCGCACCACGTATTGATTGAAGATGTGCCGGTAACCGGCGAGGGCCACCGGTGTGCGCAGTCTTGATCCCAAGGCCGCCTTGGCGAAGGCAGCATCATAATAGGCGGCATTGCGTTGCCGCCCTTGGGTCCAGCCATCCAGGTATTTCAATTTCACGCGCAGCACCGCGGCCTGGAGTTCATCGAGGCGAAAGTTACCGCCGATCAGCGCGTGGAAGTATTTGGGCTTGCCCCCGTGCACCCGCAGCACCCGCATGCGCTCGGCCAGATCCGCATCATTGGTGGTGCACAGACCGGCGTCCCCGAACGCGCCCAAATTCTTGGTCGGAAAGAACGAAAAGCAGCCAACGTCGCCGATCGTGCCGGCATGTACGCCGTTCTTGTAGGTTGTGCCAATGGCCTGCGCGGCATCCTCGATCACCTTGAGATGGTGCTGCCGCGCAATGGCCATCAAGGGATCCATGTCGGCCGCCTGACCATAGAGATGCACCGGCATCAAGGCCTTGATCCGCCCGCCGGTTGAACGGTTGATCAGCTGCCCGGTCCGCACCACGCATTGGTCGCGGATGAACGCCTGCACGGCGGCCGGCGAGAGGTTGAAGGTCACCGGATCGATGTCGCAGAACACCGGGCGGGCGCCGGCCCGCGCAATGGTCCCCGCCGTGGCGAAAAAGGTGAACGGGGAGGTGATGACTTCATCGCCCGCGCCGATTTCCAGCGCCATGAGCGCAAGCAGCAGGGCATCGGTGCCCGAGGAGACGCCGATGCCGGCAGAAGCCTGGCAATAGCGCGCGATTTCCTCCTCCAGAGCCCGTACATGCTCGCCCAGGATGAAGTGCTGGCTGGCGCAGACTTGTTCGATGACCGGCATGACTTCGGCCCGAATTTGGGCGTACTGGGCCTTCAGATCGAGCAATGGCACGGTTGTCATGGCGCGTAGAATAGCATTGCTCGACCCTGTGGCCCTGCGCCCACAGGGCAGATTGACTATTGTGGATCTGGATCACGTCTGAAACGAGGGATTTGCCTAATAATGCAGCGCTATTTTGTCTCACTCCCGCAACGCCTGCGCCTGCGCGACGCCTGTGGTTCAATGGATAACCGATGACCCAGCCGGTCTTGTACAAACAGAGTTTTCTCATCGCCATGTTGGCCGTGGTCCAGGCCGTGGTGCCGGCCATTGTCGCCATCGGCACGCTGTACGCCACCATCACGTTTTTCGGCCATGTCTTCAACGGCTCCTCCCAGGGCATCGTGATCCTGGCCGTGCTGTGCCTGGCGCTGATCCAGCCGCCGCGCGAAGTGACGACCCAATTGACCACCGCACGCCTGGCGGCCGTCGGTGATGTGCTGTTCCGCTGGACGTTGTTGCTGGTGGTGCTGCTGGCCATCGGCTATGTCACCAAATCCTTCGCCACCTACCCGCGCCGCATATTCCTCACCTGGGCGGTGATCACCCCGCTCGCGCTCGCCTTGAGCACGCTGCTGATGCAAGAGATCCTGCATCGCTTCTTGATGAACGCCTTCGAGAATCGCAAGGCGATTTTTGCCGGCTACAACAACAGCAGCCTGGAACTCGCGCGCCGCCTCACCAACAACCCCGTCATGCGCCTGGAAGTGGGAGGTTTCTTCGATGACCGCAGCCCCGATCGTCTCGGCATGGAGCCCGATGCCAAGCTCATCGGCTCCTTGAGCGACCTGTCGGCTTACGTGAAGGAGCACGGCACCGACGTCATCTTCATCGCGCTGCCGATCCGGCACGTGAAGCGCGTGATGAACCTGCTCGACGATCTGCGGGACACCACGGCCTCGATCTACTACGTACCCGATATTTTCGTGTTCGACCTGATCCAGGCGCGCTCGGGCGAGATCCACGGCATCCCCGTGGTCGCCATGTGCGAAACCCCGTTCTACGGCTACCGCGGGGTCACCAAGCGGCTCACCGACATCGCGTTGTCCGTCGTGATTCTGCTGCTGTTCCTGCCCCTGCTGCTGGTGGTCGCTTTGCTGGTCAAGGTCTCCTCGCCCGGACCGGTGATATTCAAGCAACGCCGCTACGGCTTGGACGGACGCGAGATCGCGGTCTATAAATTTCGCACCATGACGGTGACCGAGGATGGCGGGCAGATCCGCCAGGCGTCGAGGAGCGACAGCCGCATCACGCGCATCGGCCGGATCTTGAGGCGCACCTCGATGGACGAACTGCCGCAGCTCATCAATGTCCTGCAAGGCCGCATGAGCCTGGTCGGCCCGCGGCCGCACGCGGTCGCGCACAATGAGGAATACCGCAAGCTCATCAAGGGCTACATGATGCGTCACAAGGTGCTGCCCGGCATCACGGGTCTTGCGCAGGTGAACGGCTGCCGCGGCGAGACCTCGCAGCTCGAGGAGATGGAGGCTCGCGTGAACTACGACCTCGATTACCTGAGGCGTTGGACGCCGATGCTGGACATCAAGATCATTCTGCTGACCGCGGTCAAAGTGTTCCGCGACGACAAGGCTTACTAGGCAGACTTCCCGGCCGCCAGGCCGATGCCGGCCGTGACGAACCCTTCGTGGAAGAGATAGCGCCCGGCCCAGGGCGGCGGTGCATGGCGGGCAAGCGCCAGAGGCCGCAGCGCCTGCACGCGGAACACCCCCGCAGGGCCACCCCAGTCCACCGCCTCGATGCTCACGTCGTGGAAATTCAACGCCTCGCGCGCCAGCGGATACTGGCACTTGTAGAAGGCCTCCTTGGCCGAAAAGACCAGGGTCACCGCGGCGGCGCGCTGGACATTGGGCCGCGATCCCACCCAGGCGATCTCTGCCGGGGTGCAAATGCTGGGCCAGATCTCCACGTTGATATCCCCGACCACCTCGCTGTCGAGACCGAGGGCGCGGATGCACGTGCGCTCGGCAACCGCGGCGGCGCAAAATCCCGCGGTGTGGGTGATGCTGCCGACCACGGCAGGCGGCCAGATCGGCTGCCGGTCATCGGCGCTCCGCAGAGGAAAATCCTCGATGCCGAACTGCGCCAACGCGCGCCGCGCGCACAGGCGGCCGGCCGCGAACTGCTGCAGTCGTGCGGGCACGGCGCGCCCCAAATGGGCAGCCTCGGTGGGGAGCAAGAGATCAGGATCGCCGGGCGTGCGCAATTCGGCCGCCACCGCGCCCGCGGGGAACAGCTGCCCCAAGGGGGCCGACAATCGAGCGGGATTCATGGCGGTGAAGTCTGACAGGAGCGCCCTGCCCTTGCCGCTCATTTGCCGCATGGATGATAATGGCGAATGCAAAATGTCATCGTCACCGGCGGCAGCCGCGGGCTCGGGCTCGCCATGGCCCGCACCCTCGCCGCCGCGGGCTACCGCGTCATCGCCCTGGCCCGCAAAAGCACCGATGAAGTGGTCGCGGCAGGCCGCGACGCCACCGAGAGCGGCCATGGAGCCATCGAATTCCGGGCCTGCGACCTGTCCGAGGTGGGCCAGATCGGCGCGCTGGTCAAGGCGCTGCGCGCCGAGTTCGGCCCCCTCTATGGCCTGATCAACAATGCGGGCCTCGGCACCGGCGGCGTGCTCAGCAACATGCGCGACCAAGAGATCGGCCGGCTGATCCAACTGAATACCGTGGCGCCCATTCTGCTGTCGAAGTACGTGGTGCGGTCCATGATGGCGCAGCGCGAGGGACGCATCGTCAACATCGCCTCGATCGTCGCCTCCACCGGCTACAGCGGACTGTCGGTGTACAGCGCCACCAAAGCCTCCTTGGTCGGCTTCACGCGCTCGCTGGCGCGGGAGGTCGGTCAGCTCGGCATCACCGTGAACGCCATCGCGCCAGGATTCATCGCCACCGAAATGACTCACGAGCTCGGCGAGGGAGAACGCGAGAAGATCGCCCGGCGCAGCGCGCTGAAGCGCATGGCCGATCCGATCGACGTAGCGCGCAGCATCGAGTTCCTGCTCGGCGACGGCGGGCGCAACATCACCGGCACCGTCATCACGGTGGATGCGGGGAACACCGCTTAAGTAAATAGAGACGTTGGCGCAGATCGCCGACACCGCGTGCTTTTTCCCGGGAACCACGCAGGTCCTTTCGCTGGTAATTGATCACTCGTTCATCAGCTGATCCCGCACTTCCGTTCACCGCCTTGAGCGAATCCCCGAGTCCGGGATCGCAGACATCTCCGTTCATCGCCTGTGCGGGATCAGAGACATTTGGTATCGCCGTTCCGTAACCGTTCAAATCGCACCCGGCTCCAATAGCTACCCGCGGCCGGCGAGATTCTTCCCGTCGCTTTTTTTCACGATGCGAAATGGTTTCGCGAGAACTTTTTTGAGGTGGACGGATGTATTCACGGCGATCTGTACTTTCCCTGCTTGCTGCGCTGTTCATTTTTTTGGGCGCCGGCGCGCAGAATGATGCGGCGGCGAGCTGGAGATGGCACGGTGCGTTGTCGCTCTCCGCATCCGGCTACAGCGCAGCGCAGAATGCAGGGTCCGTGACCATCACCGTGAATCGCAGCGGCGGCGGCTACGCCTCGGTGAGCTACGCCACCGCCAACGTCACCGCCGTCGCCGGCACGGATTACACCTCCACGCACGGCTCGCTCAGCTGGGCAAATCACGATGACTCGCCGAAGTCCTTCGTCATCCCCATCAGCAACGCCGCGCCGTTCCAAGGCAGCAAGACTTTCGCAGTCGCCATCGCCGGCGCTTCGGGCGCCACCTTAGGTTCAGTCACGACCGCCATCGTCACCATCAACGGCGACGGCAGCAGCACGCCCCCCGCCAACCCGCCCACCGTAACCATCAGTGCGAGCCCGGCGAACGTGCCGAGCGGCAGTGGCTCGGCTTTGAGCTGGTCCTCGACCAATGCGACGTCGTGTTCGGCATCCGGCGCATGGAGCGGAACCCAGGCGCTCAGCGGCATCTATAGCACCGGCTCGCTCTCCTCGAGCAGCACCTACACGTTGACTTGCACCGGCACCGGCGGCAGCGCCAGCCAGTCAGCGACCGTGACGGTATCGGCGACGCCGCCCAGCCTCTCGATCAGCGCGAGTCCAGCGAGCGTGGCGAGCGGAGGCAGCTCGACGTTGACTTGGGTCTCGAGCAATGCGACGTCGTGTTCGGCATCCGGCGCGTGGAGCGGAACGCAAGCGCTGAGCGGCACCTACAGCACCGGCGCGCTCGCCTCGAGCAGCACCTACACGTTGACTTGCACCGGCGCCGGGGGCACGGCCTCGCAGTCGGCGACCGTGACGGTCTCGGCGACGCCGCCGAGTGTCTCGATCAGCGCGAACCCGACGAGCGTGACGAGCGGCGCGGGCTCGACCCTGACCTGGACCTCGAGCAATGCGACCTCCTGCACGGCCTCCGGGGCCTGGAGCGGGACGCAGGCGGTGAGCGGCAGCTTCAGCACCGGCGCGCTGTCCTCGACCTCAACTTATACTTTGAGCTGCACCGGCACGGGCGGCAGCGCCAGTCAGTCCGCCACGGTCACCGTCACCTCGAGCAGCCCGCCGCCGACCGGGTCGTCCTGCACGGGAACGAGCGGCCCGCTCACCTTGAAAGCGAAGGTGGTTCGCGGCCCGGTGATTTCCCCGTTGTTGATGTTCTTCGATGCGACGGGCACGACCGATAGTGCGATCACCGGCAATACCACGACTTTCCAGGACGTCGACCTACACCTGGAACTTCGGCGACGCCAGCGCCTCCGGGCACCGAGCACCTGGAAGTATGGCTCGAATCGGCGGGCAGAACAGCAAGAACACCGCCACCGGCGGGGTGGCGGCGCATCTGTATGTCACGGCCGGGCGCGGATACAGCCTATATGGTGACCGTGACGGCGAACATAGCGGCACCAACACGGCGAGCTGCCAGCTCGGGGTGACGGCGTATGATCCGGCCGGCTCGAACGGCTTTGCCGGCACCAAGACCACCTGCGTGTCGGCCTCCGGGACCCCGGTGGCCGGCAGCGGCGGCTGCCCGGCGGGGGCGGCGGTGCTTGCAGCCTCGAGCTCCAATACGGCCTTGGGCTCTCGGCGTACTTCGGCAGCGGCAAGCGCGTGCTGTTCAAGTGCGGCGATACCTTCAGCGGCGGCGATACCGCGACGCGGGCGCCAGTACCTGGAGCATCGGCGCCTATGGTGGCTGTGAGAACACGCCAGCGGCCGGCCGATCTTCGCGCGACGCGGGCTCGCGGTGAACTCACTCCAATCCACGGTCGACCCCAGGGGATGGCCGCATTGCGGACATCGACTTCGAGGGCGGCGGCACGGGGCTGGCGGCCGTCACCACCAACGCCGGCTTCAACGATTCCTATCAAATCACCCTCTACAACCTCTATCCAATGGCAACTGCACGAGCGGCTACTACCTGCTCCAGTGGCAGCCCAGATGCGGGCTTCATCGAAAGCGTCCTGACCGGCATGACCGGGCAGCATCGGCAGTGTTCGTGAACTATGCGAACGAGAACAATCCGCGCTCAATTGGGACACGGCAACACCCTGTTCAACAACATCGACTATCACCGCCGCTGCTGGGCAACGCTTCAACGGCGCGGGCGGCGTCAACAACGGCGCCGGCATCGAAACGTTGCGCATGTCCGCCTGCCGATTGTGTGTCATTGAGAACAACACCATTGAAAATGCCAACAACATCGGCGCGGTGCTTCAAGTTCCACAACGGCAACACCAACAACAGCCGGGCCACCTGGACCGGGCGTGTACACCGAACTGGTGGAGATCTCGGACAACTGGTTCGGCGGCACCACCGGCGCGCAGCTACGTCGAGACTGCGCCGCAGAACAGCGGCAGTACGATGAGCGCTTGCGCAACATCGTCCTCGAGCGCAATATCTTCGCCGGCACCACCGGTGCCCAGGGCGGCCGCAGATCCTGGTCTCCGCGGTCAACGAGACCGATGCGGGACAATGTCTTCTACATGCCTCGAGCGGCACCATCACGCTACGCGATCTACGGCGCCCAGATCGCCGCAACGCGGCATCGAGCCAGCCCCCAGTAGGCGTCGAGGTCTACAACAACACCTGCTACGGCCCTCCGGCGGCGCTCCGGCTGCGCGACTTCGACGGCACCGAACTACGCGCGCCCCCGGCATCAACAGCTGCGCCAGGAACAACATGTTCTACAACGCGGCACCAGCGGCCTCCATCGTGCACAACACCGGCACGGGCAACACCATCTCGCAACAACACCGCCAACTCGACCAGCAATCCGGGCATTCATCAACGCCAGCGGCGCCTTCAGCGTCATCTCCGACTTCCAGCCCACCGCCAACTACTCCGGCGGCATGGCCGTCCCGGTTTGGACCGACGCCCTCGGCGTGTCCTGGTTGCCGACTTGGGACCTCGGGGCCGTGCACCACTAATTGAAAATTATTCAAACTGGGCGGCGGACACTGTCCGCCGCTCAGCCTCAGCCCCCGCAATCGACGTCGCGCAAATCGACGCGCGATCATGAATTGATCATCTGCGCGTAACCGCCACAATAATCGTTTCCTTAATCGACTTGAGTGAATCCCCGTGTCCCACGGGGAACGCTGGTGGGCTGCAGACCAAATAATCACCTGAGTACAAATTAGTCAGCTGCGCCGAGGAGACATGATAAATTTGCGTGAACCGTATTCAGAGTTCCCCCTGTCCCAGATTAGAGACATTGGAATTGATTCCATTTTTGGTTTACATATTGCGCTGGTTAAAGAATAGCCACCCGCGACCGGTAGTAGTTTCTTCCCGCCGCTTGTTTCAATCGCGAGCTCGCTGCTCGCCAAAAAATATTTTTCAAGGTGAACGATGAATTCACAACGATTCGTATTCTCCATGATTGCTGCGCTGGCGTCGGTCGGCGCAAGCTTGATCCCCGGCGCGGCAACGATCGCCCAAGCCGCCACCGCGGGCACGCTCGCGTTGTCGTCGGCGACCTATAGCGTCGCGCAGAACGCCGGGGCCGTCACGATCACGGTCAACCGCACCGGTGGATCCGTCGGCTCGGCCGCGGTGTCCTACACCACCGTCAATGGCACGGCG